>NZ_CP012395.1:0-4352446 GCF_001484725.1 Clostridium autoethanogenum DSM 10061 | reverse complement strand
AAATTCTCACTTAGACGGCTTGAATGTTGTACAGCAAGTATCATCACTAGTGTCGGGGTCTTTACCTTGCATTGGGTTAACTTCCAAAGACTTAGCATTACAGCAGTTATTTTTCCAATAGTGACAACAATCAACGCCACATTTAACTTCCATTTTTGGTGCATCCATAATTAAATTCCCCTTTCAATATATATATTATATATTTAAGTTATATATATAGTATGACCTAAAACATAAATACTATCCAAGCAATCCATTAAATAAATCAAACAATTGTAGAAAATTTTTCTTATGAATAACACCTTTATATTTCTATGTTCTATATTTAAAACTTCCAATAAATTTTACATATACACTGTTGTCCTGATCTTCTCCTATAGAACCATCATAATTAAAATTATATAATAATATAATTGAGTTATACTTTCTATCCAGTTTATCTGAAAACTTTTTGCTATAATCTGAAATAATATTTTGTGAAAAAGATTGATCTTTCATTATATCAGAAAACAAATCCGAATCTCTTTCAATAAAGTTTATTTCCTTTAGTTCCTCATCAAAACACTCAACGTTAAAATTTTTTTCAAACTTAGAATTTAAATAGTCACCAAAATTAGAATAATTCACTTGAAGATAATGCTGTAAATCTTTAATATCTTCACATTTTGCCAGCCATATAGATACTATTCCTTCATACTCCATTAAGACTTCTCCTTTACATTTCTAAATATACCTCTATTTTATCATAGGAATAAAGGAAAATAACTTATCTTACACACAATTAAGTAGAAGAACCTAATTTATACTTTTATTAGGTTCTTTTACTTTTGAAATAACACTATATTTATTTAAAAAATAATACTACTTATTTATATCAAAGGTAATTCTCTCTTCCCCATCCACATAAATATCTGTCTTTTTAGGTTCAGTTTTTGAGAGTATTTTTCCCTTTCTTATGGAATACAGCACCTCTGATTGTTTTCTTATAACATCATATTCATCTTTTCCATTGAGTATAATGAGATTAGCAGTATTTCCTTCTTTTATTCCATAATCATCTTCAATATGCATTGTCTTTGCACTATTTTTCGTTATGAGATCAATAGAATTTACAATCTGATCGTAACCCATGAGTTGACATACGTGTATACCCATTTGAAGTACCTGAAGCATATTACCTGTTCCCATTGGATACCATGGATCACATATATCATCGTGTCCAAAACATACATTAATGTCTGCATCTATCATCTCTTTAACTCTTGTAATTCCCCTCCTCTTAGGATAAGTATCAAATCTTCCTTGAAGGTGGGTGTTTACTATAGGATTAGATATGAAATTTATATTTGACATCTTTAAAAGCCTAAAGAGTTTATAAGCATATGCATTATTATAAGAATGCATAGCAGTAGTATGACTTGCCGTAACCTTTTCTCCTATTCCGTACTTATATGCCTCTGCTGCAACTACTTCCACAAATCTAGACTGCTCATCATCAATTTCATCACAGTGGACATCAACCAGTTTATCATATTTTACTGCAAGCTCCAATGCTTTTTTTACAGAATCCACGCCATATTCTCTTGTAAATTCAAAATGTGGAATAGCCCCTACTACATCTGCACCAAGCTTTAATGCTTCCTCCAAAAGTTTTAATCCGCAGGGAAAAGAATTTATGCCCTCCTGTGGAAAAGCGACTATCTGTATATCTACAAATTCTTTCATTGCTTCTCTTACTTTAATTAAAGCTTTTAATGCTGTAAGCTCTGGATCTGTAACATCTACATGTGTTCTTACATACTGTATTCCATTTGCTATCTGCCATTTAAGCGCAGTTGTAGCTCTTTTTATAACATCTTCTTCCGTAAGCATTTTCTTTCTAAGTGCCCAGGTTTCTATTCCTTCAAAAAGAGTTCCACTTATATTCCATTTTGGCTCTCCTGCAGTGAGAGTAGTATCAAGGTGAACATGGGGTTCAACAAAAGGTGGAAGTGCTAAATTTCCATTCCCCTCAATTATGTTTTTGTCTTCTTTTGCTATATTTTTAGAAATTTCCTTTATAACTCCATCTTCAATTAAAATATCATATATTCCATCTTTATTTCTAAGTCTTACATTTTTTATTAACATGCTGTGCTTCCTTCCTATATTATTTGTTCTTTAAAAATATTTTGCTACTTATAAAATACAAAATTGCCGAAATTATAATTATAGGATAAATGGCTCCTATGGTTTTGGTAAACATAGGTAAATTCTTCATAAATAAAAATATAATGACAGAAATTATCCACACACTAATGGTAACAAGGTTAAATCCAGATTTATACCAATACTTACCTTTTTCATCATCAAATTGTTCTACAGCATACTGTTTTTTTCTAACCAAATAGTAATCTGTTATCATAATTCCAAAAATAGGTCCAAATACCATGCCTATATAATCAAGGAACATTTCAAAGGAGTCCAAAAAACTAGAAGCATAAATTGGAACAATAGTTAACAAAGCTGCAAGTATCGTTACTCCAAAAAGAGCTGTTTGTGATTTTATTTTTTTATTTAAATTTGTAACAGAAATTCCTGCTCCCATAAGATTTATTGCATTTGCTGTAGTACTCGTCAATATAATAACTAAAAGTGCTATAACTCCAAGGCCAAGCTTGCTTACAATAGTGCTTGGATCAGAATTGTTAGGATCATATACTCCTGTTGTAACTGCTGTACCTATTGCTCCAATTATGCCTACAAAAGCAAACCAAAATAATCCAACATTTGCTCCAATTATAGGAGCTACTGTAGATGCTTTTTTACTCTTACTATATCTTGTAAAATCTGCAATAGCAGGAACCCATCCTAAACTAAAAGCAGCCATAGCATCAAAAGCAGAACCAATGTCCATAACCTTTCCAGAAGGAGGTCTCCAAGCTATAATTTTACTTAAAGGAACCTGTTTTAAAACAACTACCGTTTCCCATACTCCTAAAATTAATATAAATATAACTCCTATTTTTTCTACCATTTTTACAGACTTATGCCCTGTAGCAATAGATATAAGATGAAGTATGCTCATTACAGCAATTCCTATAAGCATCGTCTTTTCACTTCCATTTGAGCCATAAGCAGGAAGCCCAAATATATCTTTTAATATAAAGCTTATAGAAATTGCAGCTATAAAAGTATTTACAGCTGTCCAGCCAATAAATTGAGTTATGTTGAGGACAGATGGTAGAAAGCTTCCTCTAACACCAAAAGATGGTCTTGTAAGTGCCATGGTAGATGTTCCAACTTTGTAGCCTATAAACCCTATTAAAGCCATTATTATATAGGCAATAGGATTTGAAACCAAAGTTACCAGCACAGCTCCACCAAAAGTAGCCCCTGCTACAACTCCTCCAACATACCAGGTTCCGTTGTTTGCATTGGCACCAATCCAGGTTGTGAGCATGTCCAAAAAACTTATTGTTCTTTCACTCTGTGGTACAGTTTCAAGGGCAGCATATTCCTTATGTACTTTTTCATTTGTTTCCTTGTTATCCATCAATTACCTCCTAAATTAATAATTTTTTCTTCATATTATACCACGCTTTTCTAAAAAGCGCATATATTTTTTGATAATTTAGCAAAATAGTTCTGCAATTATCAATGAATCTTACTTAGTGGAAGTTTTATTTCTTCCACTAAGTTTAGATGAATTATCCAGTAGCTAGCCATCGGATAAATTTAATTTTATGAATTTTACATTCTATCATAAAAATTATGATATTATTAAGAGATAAATAATAGGTTAAAAGTACCATATTATAAAGGAGGACATACTTATGTTGGAATATAATATACAAAAAATATTGAATAATTTTATGATAGATTATTATGGAGTTGCAGATATAAGTAAATATGAAAATGAACTTGTAAAATATGGGGGATCTCTTGTAAAAGGTTATCCAAGAGCTATTTCATTAGGTATTGTGTTTCCATCTACTATTGTAGATCATTTAAATGATGACTCCAACGATATTGCAAAATTAGAATATGAAAATTGTTATAAAACTATAAATGCTAGGTTAGATAATATAGCCTCTATAATAAGTTCTTATATAATAAGAAAGGGTTATAGTGCTTTGCCTATATCTGCAGCAGAAAGAGTAAATAGTGATTATATAAATGCAGCCTTTTCACATAAACTTGCAGCAAGATTAGCAGGACTTGGATGGATAGGCAAAAGCTGTTTACTGATTACCCCAAAACATGGTCCGAGAGTAAGATGGGTAAGTATATTAACTGATTTACCATTAAACCCTACAGGTAAAGAAATAGAACAAAAGTGCGGTGAATGTATGGCCTGCGTGAAAATATGTCCGCAGAAAGCATTCTATGGTAAAAATTATATAGAAGGTGAAGATCGTGAAAAAAGATTTGATGTAAAAAAATGTGACAGCTATTTTAATGAAATGGAGCATAACAAACAAGTACCTGTCTGCGGCATGTGTGTGTATATATGCCCTTATGGTAGGAAAAATAATAAATAACTCAATTTTCGCACGCATAGAATTTTAATTAATAGTTAAGAATGAAGAATTAATAGTTAATGTGAATTTTTTCCGTTACACTACAAAAAATCCTTGATTAACTTTTCATTATTAATTCTTAACTTGCGAAGTTTTGCTTTGCAATGTTCTTAAACTGCAAAAATTAAGTAAATAATATATAAGTTTTAAATTTTAATATTAATAAAATACTTAACTTAAGTAAATACTATAAGGAAAGCAATAACCTTTATAGTGAACTGCTCCCTGTCAAGTAGACAGGTAAAAAAACAAAAATTAACAGACTAGGGTCTGATTCCGATATTCTATTGGTGTCAGACCTTTAAGTTTTTCTTGTAGCCTTTCTGTATTATAAAAATTTATATACTTATCGATTGAGTATTGTAATTCATCAAAGTTATGAAACTTTGTTAGATAGTACATCTCTGCTTTTATAATTCCCCAAAATCCTTCCATAGGACCATTATCAATACATTTACTAACACGAGACATGCTTTGAACGGCCCCGATATTATCTAATTTTTTCTTAAAAGATTTACTAGTATATTGAAAGCCTCTATCACTATGAAAGAGTGGACTAGCATTAGGGTTAGCTTCAATAGCTTTATCAAGTGTTTGAAAAACAAGATGGTTATTATTTGAATGTCCAAGAACATAGGAAACAATGCTATTATCGTGCAGGTCAAGTATAGCACTCAAGTAAGCTTTTGTTCCATCAGTTAACTTAAATTCGGTTACATCAGTAAGCCATTTTTTATTTGGCTTATCAGCATGAAATTCTCTATCCAGTATATTCTCGGCAGTGACTTGAGGAGTGCTGGGAACGTAGTTTTTTTTCTTCCTGCGAATTACAGATTTCATGTTAATAGACTTCATTAATCTATAAATTCGCTTATGATTATACTTCTTTTTAAGTATCCTATTTATATTCAAATTCATTCTTCTATACCCATATATACCTTGAACTTCAGAGTAGATTTCAATCATAATTTTAATTATTGTAGCATTTTCTTTATCTGACATACTTTCTATGCGCTTCAACCATTTATAGTATGAACAACGGGCTACGCCTACAATTTCACATAGTTGAGATATCGAAATTTTATTTTCTTCACTATATTCTCTAATAGCTATGTATTTGTCTTCCCATCTCGCCTCCTTTCCACCTCGTCTAATTTTTTTAAGAAGCTATTTTCTATTTCTAATCGTTTGTTTTCAGCCTCAAGCAATTTAATTTGAGCAGCAAGTTTTTCAGTTTCTGTTAGTTGCTCCAGACTTTTTCTTTTTCCACGTCGATCAACAAGGGCTTCTACACCACCTTCTTTATACTTAGATGTCCAAGCATAAACTTGCTGATACGAAACATTAAATTTCTCTGATGCTAGTTGATAATTATCGTTATTTTTAATGCAGAATGATACTATTTCAATTCTTTCTTCATAGTTTGTTTTTCTTCCAATGATCATAGTACTATCTCCTTTTGAGTTATGAGACTTAACTCTATTATGATCATTATACTTTTTTATCCATCGTTGGAGAATACCATGACTAGAAATATTGTATTTGTTGCATAAATTATTTAACGATCCTGCTCCTCTTTCATAATCAGAGACAGCCTGCAATTTAAGGGATTCAGGATAATAGGTATTTTTCTTATAACATTGCAGCCCTAGTTCTCCATTTAATTGATATTTTCTAACCCATTGTCTAAATGAACCTTTAGTAATTTCTAATTCAAAACAAATTTGCATGCAACTTTTTTTACCTATGAGGTAATCCTTAACAGCTGCTATCTTCCTATCAACTGTAACTTTTTCTTTTCTACCCATAAAAATATACCCCCTTTATGGAAACAGTTTTATTATTTTAACTGTCTACCATAAAGGGAGCATATCATAGTATTTGCTTTTTTATTTTTTATATATTTAAGCTTATCATTTATAGGAGGGACTTGTATGGATAACAATAAAAATAGGATGAAAGATAGGCCTAAGTCTAATGCTGAGATGAGAAAAATGCACTCTGAAGCAGGATCTGAAATAGGTATTGAACACGGTAAAAAGATAGGATCTCATTCAAATGGCAAAAAATATACAAAAAGATCAAAATTATCTCATAACAAATAGCACAAATACTTTATTATCTATACTAAAATGTAAAGATAAACAAGTTTATGAGAATCATTTAGCTGACCACAAACTTATTATATGATGGAGGTAATATTATGAGTAAGAAAAATTCTTCTAGTAAAAATTACAGTAATACACAATCTCCTACATCTAAAAATTATACTAAAAATGTAAAAAATAAAGCCATAAAAAGCAGCCCTTATGGAAAAAATGAACCTTCTACCCATACAGAGTACAAATAGCATTAAGTTGTTTTTCCTATGGAGTTTTTAACTTGAAAATAAACTTATGCATAGAAATATTTTACAATAAACAAGTACATTTAAATATTTTGTATATAAGTCTTGACAGAAAATTTGTAGAAAAACTTAGGTCTTTTGAATTATCTGAGGTACGAGTTTTCAAAAAGCCTTAGGTTTTCTTAAATTTTCTATTTATTCTGTTTAGACTTATCAAAATATTTAGCCGTACTTGTGATTGTAAAAATATTCGAAGTATAAGTTTATTTTTCATTTAAAAACTCCATATTTACTTTTGAAAACTCTTATACCAATTTTCACTTGAAGTGATAGAATATTAAAATTATAATATTTATATTATTATCTTCAAGAAAAGATGTAATAAAATGACTAATTATAGAATGAATACAAAATGTGTACAGGCAGGCTACAGACCAGGCATTGGTAAAACCATTACTAATCCTGCTCTTACCGTACTAGATATCGAGAAATTTGCAAATACTGCTCATACACATGGTGTTCCAGCAGAGTTAATCCATATAAGCTACGGCATTGAAGACAAGGAAGATTTAATTTCTGATATTTCACAAGCACTAGATTGTATTAAATGATTTTAATCACAAAAAGGGATCGGTCAAATGTATTAGCCAATCCCTCTAATCTTTATAAATTTGTTTTAACTATGTGAAACTACATACTTAAAACAAATTGGTACTTATTTTTGAAAATTCTTTCCTGAAACCTCCACACTTTGCATTACTATAAGGGCATCATCATCTATGTCATTTACTATGGACTTCAAGCGTGATATCTCAAGTCGTGACACTATTACAAAAATCACATTAGTAGGGAGATTAGAATAGCCCCCTTCTCCTTTTATAAGAGTTATTCCTCGTCCTGACTCTTTTAAAATCCTATCTTTTATTTCCTCATGTTCGTCTGAAATTATCATAACTGACCTTGACTCATCAATTCCTTGAGAAGTTACATCTATAGCTTTAGATGCTATAAAATAAGCTACTAATGAGTACATTGCTCTGTCCCATCCAAATGCAAAACCTGCACTCCCAAGTATAAATACATTAAAACACATTACTATTTCACCAACAGAAAAACCACTTTTTTTATCTAAAAATATAGCTACAATTTCCGTTCCATCCGATGACCCTCCACTTCTTATCATAAGTCCTACACCTATTCCAAGTATTATACCCCCAAATATAGCTGCAAGAAGTGGGTCATTTGTTACCCCTATTTTAGGATTAAATACTGATGTCATAACTGAAAGTGAAATTACTGAAAAAAATGTGGCAATTGTAAAATCTTTGCCAATATTTTTGTATCCTATAATGATAAAAGGAATATTAAATAATAGTATAAATACTCCAAGAGGTATTGATGTAAAGTGACTTACCATAATGGATATACCACTTATTCCTCCATCAATAACATCATTTGGTATCAAAAAGAACTTCAATCCTACTGCATCCAAGCACGCTCCCACTAACATTAACAATATTCTTATTGCAATAGAAGCTCTTCTATTATGTTTTTTTCTCATAGTACCCCTCCATATGCATTATTTTCTTTTGCCCTATAATAATTTTACCATTAATTTTATTAATTGCGCAAGTATAACTCACTATAATGTTATAATGGATATAGCTTAAATTTAGGAGGACGTCTTTGAATGAACATGATATTTTTTGACACAGAAACAACTGGTTTAAGGCCAGGAAACATATGCCAACTAAGCTACATTCTTGTTGACACCAGCGAAAAGCCAACCAAAACCATAGGTAAAAATATTTTCTTTGCTGTTGATTATATAGAGCCTAGTGCAGAAAAAGTACACGGTTTTACTGTGGAAACCTTGTACAAGCTAAGCAGCGGTATGAACTTTAAAGATCATTTAGATGAATTTTTAAATGACTTTCAAAATGCAGATATTTTAATAGGCCATAATGTAAACTTTGATATTAAATTTCTATCTTCTGAATTTAAAAATTGCAATGAAATATTAAACATCAAACATACCTTTTGCACTATGAATTACTATAAAAATATATGCAACCTTAAAAACAGATACAATAAATGCAAGGCTCCACGACTTGAAGAGGTTGTAAGATTTCTTCATATAGAAAATCCATACATAAATGCTGTAAGTAAAAAATACTTTAATGGTACTGGAAATTTTCATGATGCCAGGTTTGATACTACAGCCACCTACTTGCTTGTAACAGAAGGAATTAAAAAAGGATATATCCCTAAAAGATATTTTTCTCATATAATACAATAAAATTATAGAATTTCTATTTTCAAAATTAGCCCACCCAATAATTAAAGGGGCTATTACATTAACATATAAAAAATAGTTCTCCCAAATTTTTAGTTTGAGAGGACTTATATTTACATTCTAACCAGGGAATATAAGGCATGCAGCAAAAAGTTTTTCATAACCTTCGGATGCACCTAATTCCATATAATCTATTTGATGAGCTAATTGTTCAATTTCTTCTTTTACATTAGCAGACATAAGCGCCATATATGCACCTGTTTTAGATGAATTTCCTACATATACTAGCTTATCTTCAACCTTTTCTGGTAAAATTCCTATTCCTACCAAACTGTCAGCTGATAAGTGAGCTCCAAATTGTCCTGCTACAATAACTTTATCAAGATTATCCATATCAATGTTAGCCTTTCTTAATAAAGCATAAAAACCTGAAAGAATAGCTCCTTTTGCTAATTGCACTTGACGAATATCTCCTTGTGTAATTAGTATTTGGTCTGGACTACTTTCTAAAATAAACTGTCGTTTCCTGCCATCCAGTTGAATCATATCATATCGATAATCTGATTCCTCTAACTTTTCTTTCTTTATAAATGCTCCATCCTTTTTTACAAGTTCTGTACGAAGCAGCTCTTTTACAACAGCTAATATGCCACTTCCGCATATTCCTATTGGCCTTTTATCTCCGATAACCTGAACTTCAACTCCACTTTCAGTAATTCTTACATCCTCAATTGCGCCTTCTGCCGCTCTCATGCCAGAACTAATATTCATTCCTTCTAAAGCTGGGCCTGCTGCACAAGAACATGATAACAGCTTTCCATGATTGGATAAAACAATTTCTCCATTAGTTCCAATATCTATAAATAGAACATTTTCCTTTGCTTTATGCAGCTGACAAACATATGCTCCTGCTACAATATCTGCACCTATATAAGCTGAAACTGATGGAAGACAGTATAGTCTAGCACCTGGTGCTGCCTTTAATCCAATGTCTTTTGCCAATATATTTTTTGACTTTGTAAATATTGGTGAATACGGAGACATTCCTATAGATGTAGCATCAATCCCTAACAGAAGATGCATCATTGTACAGTTTGCTGCAATAGAAATCTCATAAATGTTTTTTCTATCTACTTTTGATTTATTGCATATATCTCCAATCATCTCATTAATAGAATTTACAATTGCATATTGCAATTTTTCTTTTCCATCTTCAGGATGCTCCACTTCATAAGTTATTCTAGTTAAAACATCCAATCCAAAGTTCTTTTGAGCATTAATCATTGAAGCTGTAGCTAATTCTTCACCTGTCTTCATGTCAATTAATGCTGTTACAACAGTTGTAGTTCCAATATCAACTGCAACTCCGTAGAGAATATCTGTAGTATCGCCACACTCAATTGCAATTAATTCTCTTCCATTAAAAACTCCTGTAACTTTTCCAGTTATAAATTCATGCTGCTGAAGTAATCTCCAATCAAATTTTTCAACATCAAATGTTTTACATATAAGTTCTTCAAAAGAACCTTGATTTTCTAATGTAGGTTTTTCTATTTTAAAAACCTCTTTATGAATTAAAGGATCAAACTCAAAATCAGGTGTATAACCTGTTGTAAGTATGTCATGTTTTCCTTCTTTTTGTAAAATTTCAATTACAATATCCTCTTGTGGTACTACAAAGCAAGAAAGTCTTATACCTGAATCAATTTCTTCCTTTTTTAAAAGTTTCTCTTCTGTCTCTCCGATATCAGGTAAATTTCCTTCTAAAAGTTTGATTTTACATTTTCCACAGGACCCTTTTCCATTACACGGATTATCCACAAAAACATCATTTTCAAGTAAAATTTGCAGCAAATTTTTATCAGGTGTATATTCAAAGCTTTTATTCTGTGACTTAATAGAAATTTTAGGCATTAGTATCTCCATCCCCTTTTGATAAATATTCTAGCATTGCTTTCACATTTTTTAAAGGAGATTTCATTCCAAGTCCACAAGCTGGAGATATAATATTTGACCCATCCTTTACACACTTTTCAGTTAGTTCTGCAATTTTCTTTGCTTCACCAAACTCAATTGCATAAGTACTTACATTGCCCATTAACACTCTATCTTTTAAATTTTTTCTAGCATCACTCATGTTGACTATAGAATCAAAACTTAAAGCATTACTTTTTACCTTATTTACTTCTGAATATACCCTCTTCATTTGTCCACATATGTGCACAATTGTACTTTTATTCTGTTTTTGTACACTTTCAATAATTTTATTAATATATTTAACAGCAAATTCTTCAAATAATTTTGGTCCTAAAATTTCCCCTGTACCACTAGGATCAGAAATAGCTATTATATCGGCACCTGCTTCTATTTGTTTTTTTGCAAATGTAATTAATTCATCTGTAACAAAATTAAGAAATTCATGTGCTTCCTTATTGCTCTTTTTTAATTCTTTATAAAAGGTAGAAGGTTCCATTATAGAACTTGCTGTACTAATAGGTCCAGTTAAATTACCTATGATAGGAACATCAGTACCTTTTGATTTCAATAATTTAATTGCCTCAATAACTACCTTTGCTCTTCCTTCTGTAAAATTAATTTGAGAAATCTTCTTCCATTCCTTAACAGAATCAATTGAATATTCTACAACATGAGGCTCATAAATCTTTGTTCCCATGTCAACCTTTGCTCCAAAATTTTCTGCCTCAATGGTCATACAAAATGGAACTCCATAATTCTCAAAGCAGCCTCTTTCATACACTGCTTCTGATAAACCAGCCATCATTTGTGCACTCATATGTGCTTCAGGAAACTTTATTCCTACTTCTTCTATTAACTCTGTTGTGACCATATTCATCATGCCTCCAGGACAAATACATGGTGGTCTATCAACCTTTTCTCCACTAAAAACTTTGTCTAAGCGCTCTTTTGGTGACAACACAGCCTTCACCTCTTTCTATGCTATATTAAGTAATCCTTTTACTAATTTAACAGCCTCAGTTGCATTAGCAGAATACCCATCTGCTCCAATCAAATCAGAAAACTTCTTTGAAATAGGACCTCCTCCTATAACAACTTTAAGATTTTCTCTTATTCCAGCTTCCTTTAATAACTCTATAACAGTTTTCATTCCATTCATTGTTGTTGTCATCAAGGTTGACATACAAACAAATGAAGCATTAACTTCCTTAGCTTTATCTACAAAACTCTGAAGTGGAACATCTCTACCCAAGTCAATCATATCAAATCCAGCTGTTTCTAACATGATTTTTACTAAATTTTTTCCTATATCGTGAGTATCTCCTTCTACAACTCCAATTACTCCCTTTGGTTTTTCTCTATCCACTTCATCTGCTGGAAGGTGAGGTCTTAAAATTGCTAAACCTTCATACATTGCATCTGAACATAATAATAAATCCGTAACAAAATATTCTTCTTCCTCATACAATTTACTTGCATGATTCATACCATCTACAAGACCTTCCATAATACCATCAAGTATATCATATCCTGCTTCTACATATTCCTTAGCTGCTTCAATTGTATCTTCCTCTTCCATTTCAAATACACCATCAGATAATCTTTTTAATAATTCTTCTTTTGATAATGCCATTGTTTTCCCTCCATTTTTTCCTAAATTATCGATTTATCTTCTAAGAGAAATTTTTTGGATCTAGTGGCCACTTTCCATATTTTCTAGCAGAAGCCATAAACTGATCAATATTTTCTAGTGGAACTGCACCTGAAAGGTCGCAGCCTGATGCCAAAATATATCCACAAGGACTGTCATAAGCCTTTTGCATACAATTTTTTACTGCTGAGTCTACATCATTGGTGTTTCCTAGAATCAATACTTCCACTGGGTCTACATTACCAAGTATAGGTACTTTGTCTCCTACTACTTGTTTTGTATATGCTAAATCTACTCTATTATCTATACTCATCATATCGCAGCCTGATTTAACCATTTCTCCTACAATTGATGTTGTATCTCCACAAATATGATAACAAACCATTCCCTTTGCCTCATGAATCTCTTTCATTAATTCTTGTGTATATGGTAAAACAAACTCTAAATATTGCTTCTTATTAAGAATAGTTCCTGATGCAATAGGATCACATAATAAAATAAGAACACCTGCTTTTATAAACTCTCTGCAAATCATTTTTAATGCATCATTACAGAATTTAATTAGTTGATGAAGCTTTTCAGGATTTTTTCTAGTTGCTCTGAGCAAGTTTTCTGTTTTATAAATACTTGCAGCAGCAGTAAAAGGTCCAGATATTAATACTCCAGTTGGAACTTCATTTCCTATTTTCTCCATTATGATACGTGCAGCTTCTAAATGTAATTGAAATGCTTTATCATTTTTTAGTTCTAATTTTGACATATCTAGCTTATCAACATCATTCAAATCCTCTAAAGCATATTTCATAATTGCTGGTACTGAATCTTCTGGGTCACTCATCTGACTACCTAAAGCTGCACCTACACCATGTAGTCCATATTCAACAATAGTTAAATCATTGCCAAATCTTTCATAGCAGGCAATCTGTGCTTTTGCTTCATTTAAAGCACTACTTCTTTTTTCCTTATGAGTCATTCCAAGTGCTAGCCCAGACATAGAACAAGCAACTGGCATAGCTAAAATTCTGTCCATTGGTTTTCCTGTCATAAATGCAGCTAATCTTTCATTTGGCGTCATTTTATCATTCTTGTGCATGTGTTTTACCCTCCACACTTTTAAATTTATTTATATTAATAATTAAAGTAAAGCAATTGTTTTGATTGTTCCATCTTTTAATTCAAAATCTTTATTTTTAATGCACATTTGTCCAACAAATTTTGCTTGTCCCATGACTTTTACACAAGCTTCGGAATATTTTATAGATTCTCCTAGATTAATATCCTTCCACACAGCTTTATCTGTTCCTAATAGTGCAAAAGTAGTCTTAGGACAAAGCATTACTATCATTTCATCATCAATAACTTTTTCAATGTTTTTTAATAACGGATAAGTAAACATTTCTACAGTCTGCTCAGCATATTTGGGTCCTAAAATATTTAATCCGCCAGAAGAATCAGCATAACTAATCATGTTAACTCCTGCTTTTTTAGCTTCTTCAACAAAGCGTAATATTTCCTTTTGGAATTTATCGAAAATAGCCTTCATAGTATCTGGTTCTTTTCTAAATAGCTTAAAAACATGACGCGGATCAATTAAAACATTCATAATTGTAAATGGTCCTGAAATATATAAAAGAACATTTTCTCCTTTGTCTCTTAAATATTTACAAGCTTTTAGAACCTCTGATATACGGCCTTTCGAGTAATCGATTTCAGGTAGATTTAATATCTCTTCTGCTTTTGTGCAAATATAATCTTTTGCTCTTGGACCTGTTTTTTCATTTCCAAGATTAATTATGCCACCCATAGCTTCTCCCTCAACGGTATGACAGAATGGTAATCCACAAAAATTTGTGTTATCATATTTCTTTAATTCTTCTGCCAACATAGCCATGCTATCCCAATGCTTATATGCTTCTGGGAAATGTAAGCCTGTTTTTTCTGTAACCTCTTCATTAATTCCTACAGAATTATCATACGTACAATTAAAGTCAATAATTTTACTCATGTTAATCCCTCCTTATTAAGTTAGTAAATGACCAAAACTTAGCATTTTATATCAAGTGATTCTTAAGTTCAGATAGAATTTGCTTATTCGGATAAAAATTATAGATTAAATATACCTGTTTAAAATTTTGGATATCTGCTTAAAACTTTAGATACATGCCTACTTGTAAAACATTGTAATATTTTTTGTTTTTTTAGTTCATTTCCAATAAAAGCCACTTTAGCCTCTTTAAATTCTTCCACATAGTTCCACTTAAAATGATGTGGAGTGAAATCAAAATAAATAAATCTTTTTGTATCAAGCTCTAAAATTCCTTTAGCTCTCAAAATATAACCATATTCCTTGCTCTTTAGAGAAGCTAAGATTTTATCTATATCCTTCTCTAGAAAAGTTTTGGGCCTGTCTATAGATAAAGTACTGAACACTTTATCTGCAGGTGTTGATACAGTTTCTTCTTTTAAATCAATTTCAAAATCTTCAATTGTATCTAATATTTCAATTATTTTTTCACTCTCATAAGAATACCAATTATCCTTAAGGATATATGCTTTTTCATTATTTAATTTTATTTTGGAAATTACTTCTTCCACTTTTTCGTCATCTATACTATCCATATGAGTTAAAAAGATAATATTGGCATTTTGAATTTGATCTAAATAAAATCCACCAAAATTCTCTAAATAATCATCAAATGCACTTATATCTACAATAGTTATAAGATGATTTATTCTTATATCACAATTTGAATTTTCAGAAATTTTCCCACAAACCCTTACGATATCTGATAAATTTCCTACACCAGATGGTTCTATAAATATATGTTCAGGTTTATATTCTAACGCTAATTCCTCTATGCTATCTTTAAAGTTTTTTACTAAACTACAACAAATACAACCGGCATAGATTTCTTTAATAGGTAGTTTGTCATTAATTAAGTCTCCATCAATGCCAATATCACCAAATTCATTCTCAATTAAAGCAATTTTACCTTTCATATTAGGAAGGATTTTTTTTAAAAATGTAGTTTTTCCAGCTCCTAAAAATCCAGAAATAATATTTACATTAATACTCAATGCAAACCTCCTTCGTAAACACTTTTATTTACGTGTTAAACAATTGACAATTTTGTTTAAAAATGGATTTATAATATTTTTAACTTTTATAGTTTAAAAAAATTAACAGCTGTTGAGTAATCTTTTTATATCATGTAACTTTGTAGACAACTCTATACTATTTATTCACATTTACTGAATCATTCTAACATTTAAAATACTATTGGTCTAATCATTATTAATTATTGTTTGTCACACATTTATAAACTATATTTATAGGAAAATTATAGTTTTACACTTTTAAATTTATATGCATATTAAAAATCCCAATATCGCCATTCTCAATTTATGTTACTTGCTGCCTTTAAAAGAGTTCATGACTTGTTAAACTGCAATTCATAATGTACCTTTTATAAAAAATGTAATATTTTTTATTTAATTTCAGATTACGAATTGCATTTGTTAAAATAGATCAAGTACTTATAATATCTTGATTTTATCTAAATAAGTTTCTGTAAAATTCTATTGTATGCCTAAGCATTTTCGCTGAAATCATATTCTAACTAATATTTCATTTATTTCCTCACTCACTTTTATTCTTTCACTATAAACCCAGTCAACATCAAATTTCAAATTAAATATTTTAGAAAATGAATAATACATATTTATCTTTTGGTAATATATTTCCAAATCATCTAAATTACCCTCAAAACATTGTGGTTTAAATACACTATCTTGTTTATTAACAAATAATTCATCTACGTATTCCAAAAACTCATTCATTAAATCTTCTCTTGAAACATCAAAGGGAACCTTCAATAAATCCCACTGATCTTCTTCTTTTAGCTTATATTTCTTTATTTTATCTAAAATCAATATATATTCACTAATGTCCATCTTTGTATAATAATCTAATTTTTCTTCTCTAGTCCCCCATAAAGCTAATTTTTCATTTAAAGGTAAACTTTTAATCTTTAATATTGCATCTGATGGACCAATAACTGCTCTCTTTATATTTTTATCTTCAGCTTCTAATTTGGATTTAATAAAATCTTGAGTATCTCCAGCACTAGCTACATAACCTATATCATAAATACCTATTCGTCCCGCACGTCCACTTACCTGTTTTACTTCCTGTGATGTAAGTTCCCGTACTTCTTCGCCATCAAACTTTTTTATATTGATAAAAATAATTCTTCTAATAGGCAAATTGACTCCCATCCCTATTGCATCAGTAGTAACTAGCACTTTTGTCTCCTTATTTGTAAATTGCTCATACTGCATTTTTCTAACTTCCGGAGGCAAATCTCCATATATTATGCTGGCTTTAATGCCTTTACTTGAATATTTCTGTGCTATCTCCAGCACTCTTTTTTTAGAAAAAACTACAACAGCGTCACCTTCCCTGATGTCATCATAATTAAATTTCTTATTTTCAACTTCTAGAGGAATAATTCTTTTATATTCTTTTACCTCATACTCATCTTCACAATCATTTATAATTGTTTCTAGTATGTCTTTAGCATTAAGAGCTCCACATATATGAATTTCATCACATTTTAGCCCTAATAAAGCCCTGCTCCATGCCATTCCCCTTTGTTTATCACTAATCATTTGAATTTCATCAATAACAGCTATATCATAGTGTTCCTTTAAGTTAAGCTTTTCTATTGTACAGGAAGTATGGGTTGAACCTATCTTTAATACTTCTTCTTCACCAGTTAATAAATCACAAATTATGCCTTCTTTATTTAACTTTTCGAAATTCTCCAAAGCAAGAATTCTAAGTGGTGATAAATATACTCCTTTCTTTGCCGTTTTGAGGCGTTCTACAGCATTATAAGTTTTACCTGTATTCGTATCCCCTAAATGAATATAGAATTTTCTCTTCATGTGTCTAGTCTCAATATATTCATCCTTAGGATTATCAGGAAATGTTTTTTCAAACTCTTCAGCAATTAATTTAGGTATATGATTTTTAGTAAGCACTGTCATTATCCCTGAATTTAAAAAAGCATTATAACTTTCTTTTATAATTTCATAAAAATCAAAGCATGTATTATTCTTCTTATTGTAATTATCAAGTATTCTCTTTGATACATTTTTCAGTAATTCTTCATAGGTTTCATATACATATTCAAAATCTTTTAATCCTTCATTTTTCATCTCTTTAAGTTTAACAAGCTTTTTTCTTACGGCACTTTCGTGTTCTATAAGTGCCCCTGGTTTTGAATAATATACGATCTCTTCAATGTGATTAATCTGACTCTTCAATTTTTTAAATTCCTTTTGTGATGAATTCTTCTTCATGCGTTTTCCTCCGCCTAGTCTATTTAATTATTCAAATACTATATTTTTATATCTTATGAGGTTTATAAATTTACTTTATTGCATCTTAATTATATAACTATTCCTCAAATTATTATAAACCAAATACACATTTTACATTAATCACAAAAAATAAAATAGTAAACATGATATTTATCTATATTTTCTTTTATAAATATAATAAAGAAAACTTTGTTTTAACGCCCCACTCACTAAGGCTTTTTCCTTATCTTTTTCTTTAATATCTCCTCCTCATTTAAAATCAAAATATACATCTTCATAACTTCTACACAACTATTATGTAATATTATATCTATTAAATGTATTTATCAAATGACTACCCGCTGTAATACTCTCCTCTTTTTCAAATCGGAGGTAAAGAGTAACTACGTCACTGGATTCGTTTAACTAAAAATCATGTTGAGTTCTAAACTCCATCTGATTCAAGTTTTCACTTCATACTGTGAGGACTGTACCAATGATCTAAACAAAGTTCCAACTGAAAGTCTAGTTAGCACTGCTATGTAAGAAAATCCTTCAATAATTAATTTTTATAACTTCTGAATTTCTTCATAACTTCTTTATATGTACACTGTATAATTCAATTACGATAAAAATTATTAAAATTACTTTGGAGGGATATACTATGAATTCTCATGGAAATAAGAAAGAAAAACAAGGAACTCATAATCATAGTTCATTAAAGCATACGCTGCATATGGCTATCTGCTGTGGATTACCTATAATTATCATAGGATTATTACCAATTATAACGAAACTAAACCCTAGCGCTGGTAGTGTAATTGAAAGAATAACACCTTTTTTATGTCCAATAATGATGATCTTTATGATACCCATGATGATGGGTATCAATAAAAAAGGAAGTTGCTGCAATACTAAGGAAACTAATTCTAATAGTAAAGAAATCGTATAGATTTAAAGCAATAAAATTATTTTTAAGGAGAGGCTCTCAATATTTAAAGAGTCTCTCCTTAAAAAATAATCGTAGAATATAATAAATTTAGTTATGAAAATAGGTATATATAAATCACATCTAGGTATTTTCTCATTTATTTGTACTTTTTCTTGACATATCATCCGCCTCTTTTTACTTTACACAGTTTCTAACATATCTAATAATTCATCAAATCTCTTTATAGTATCCTCTAACGGCTTAGGTGAAGTCATATCCACTCCTGCTTTTTTCAATACATTTATTGGATAATCACTGGACCCACTTTTCAAAAATTCCTTATAAGATTCTACAGCTTTTTCTCCATTCTCTAGTATTGCATTGGCAAAAGAATGTGCTGCTGCATAGCCTGTAGCATACTGATATACATAAAAGTCCCAATAAAAATGAGGAATTCTCGACCACTCCATATCTATTTCTTCATCCACAACCATATTCTCTCCAAAATATTTTACATTTAATTCTCGCCAAATTTTACATAAATCTTCTCCTGTAAGTGGTGTTTCATTTTCTATTTTTTCATGAGTTACTTTTTCAAATTCGGCAAACATGACCTGTCTAAATACAGTAGTCCTAATTTGCTCTAATTCTTGGTTTATGAGATAAAGTTTTCTTTTTTTATCCGTCTCATTGTCAATTAAATAATGTATTAATAAGCTTTCATTAGTAGTTGAAGCCACTTCTGCACAAAAAAGAGAATAATCTGAATATATATAAGGTTGATCTTTTCTCGAATAATAAGAATGTATGGAATGACCCATTTCATGCGCTAAAGTAGAAACATCTGTAAGCTTATAGTTATAATTTAAAAGTACATAAGGCATAGTATCATAATCCCCTGTGGAATAAGCTCCTCCTCTTTTGCCTTTGTTTGGATATATATCTACCCATCCATTTTTTATTCCTTCATCAAATATATCTAAATACTCTTTTCCCAAAGGCTTTAATCCTTCTTTTACTATTTTTACTGCTTCATCAAATTCTATATGTTCTTCTACAGTATCTATTAGTGGAACATACAAATCGTACATATGCATTTCATGAAGTCCTAAAAGTTTCTTTTTAATGCTTACATATCTGTGCAGAGACTTTAAATTATTATTTACAGTATCAATCGTATTATTATAAACATCTAAAGAAATATCATTAGGTTTTAATGAACATTCCATTGAACTTTTATACTTTCTAGTTTTTGATATAAAAATAAAATTTTTAATATTTGAGGTAAGTGATGCAGCTAAAGTATTTTTATACTTTTTATAAGTGTTAAATAGTGATTTAAAGGCTTCTTTTCTAACAGATCTTTTTTTAGACCTTATAAAACCTGAATAATTTACATCAGTAAGTTCAACTCTTTTTCCCCTCTCATCCTTTATTTTTGGGAAAGTCATATCTGCATTAGATAACATACTGTACACTTTCTCTGGGGCATTTAAGCAATCTGATACTGAAGCTATAAGTTCCTCCTGTTCCACACTTAAAATATGAGGTTTCTTTTTCAAAATTCTTTCTAATAAAAACTTATACATATTTAATTCGGGAACAGCCTTCATAAATTTATCTATAGTTCCTTCTGGCAAACTCAATATTTCAGGAATAAAAAATGCTTCCATGCTTTTTATTTCAGCACTATATGCATATATTTTATCTCTTAAAACTTGAAAAGTAGGATTAGCAGTATCTTCATCATTTTTCATGTGTGCAAAAATAGCTAGTTTTCCTGCCAATCTTGAAACTTCTTCATCCAGTTTAAAATATTCTAAAAGCTTCTTGCCTTCAAATAATTTACCAGCGTATTCACTTAATTTTGGTGCCATGGATTTTAACTTTTCAAAATCCTTTTTCCAGCTTTCTATATCTTTATATATTTTCTCTACCTTCCATTTATCTTCTTTTAATATTTCATCTCTTCTTTTTGTCTGTACCATATAAAATTCTACTCCTTTTCTATAAAAATAATATTTAGGAATTTTCAAAATTAGTTTTCCTACATTTTACTTTAATTATAAAGATTTTCACTTCATATTGCTACACTATTGCTTTTACAATACTGTTGAATAAAATTATGAATTATACGATAAAATAATAATTATATTAGAGGAGTTAATGCCAAAGAAATTAATTTTTATATGCTTGTTAAAATCAAATAAAAATGCCCTCCTTTCCAGTAACAGATTTTTAATTTTTTAATCTGCCTGACTCAAGGAGAGCATGCCAATTTTGAATAATACGGTGTTCTTCAAAATTGTTCGTTTTTTAGTTCAGTCAATTTAATTCTATGAAAAATCCCCCTATATACCGATTAGTATAGAATACTCCCTCACTTACATCGTTAACTGTAAAATTTATTTTCTTAGATAACCTACTGCAATCACAACAGGAACAGTAATAGCAACTGCTGCGCCTGCTGAAATTAACCCATTTAATGCCAGGACTAAAAGACTTTTTACTGCAATACTATAACTTACATGAAGAGCCTTCATATAAGCATCTATATATATTATGTAAATAAGTCCTAAGACACCTAAGGTATTAGTGAAGGAGCCAATTACTGCACCTATAGCAATATTCATGCTTCTAGATCTTGTCCTAATTAATTTATATCCGTAATATGCAGTAATTCCAATCATCATCCTCGGAAGCACCGCTATAATCGGGTTCATAAATATAAACGAAACTGGTGAAGGAGTATTAATTGCTTGAAAAATACTAAAAACACCAAAAAAAAGCCCAATCATAGCACCAACTACAGGACCCTCGACTATCCCTCCAATAATTACTGGGATATGCATAATAGTTGTTTTAAAAGGTGGTATAGGAATAAATCCTAAGCCTGTTACACCAAGCACAATTGTAATTCCAAATAGAGCTCCAATTACAGTAATCTGTGCTGTAGAAAATTTTCTCTTTACTAATGTTATTTCTTTCATAATAGTAACCTCCATTCTTATTCCTTTATGGATATAAGTCGGAAGACTTCTATAAATTGATAAAGGATTAAACATAGATTAGAGTTTGGTTTCCTTATGAAATACCAACTCTTTAAAATTATAGCATATCTTATTAATATAATAAATATAATTTTACCATGAATATATAGTTCCATCAGTCCTCCAATCAGTTCCTCCTGATAAAACTCCATTTTCATCTCTCCAAATTATCTGACCTCTTCCAAAATCAGTCTCATCAATAGCATAACTTATTTTGTGCCCTTTATCGTACAAAGCTTTTGCCAAATACTGAGGGAAAGCATGCTCAATACTAATATTTTTTTCCTCATTCCACATCCACCTTGGAGCATCCAGTGCTGCTTGTGGATTTAAATTAAAATCAATACAGTTCATCAATACTTGTACATGGGCTTGAGGCTGCATAAAGGCTCCCATAATTCCAAAAGGTCCTACAGCTTTGCCATTTTTCATTAAAAATCCAGGAATTATTGTGTGATATGGCTTTTTTTCAGGTTCCAGTGCATTGGCATGATTTGGATCAAAGGAGAAATTTTTTCCTCTGTTATGCAGAGCAATACCTGTTCCAGGTATCACTAGTCCTGAACCAAAGTCCATATAATTACTCTGTATGTATGATACCATATTCCCATATCCATCAGCAGTAGCAAGATAAACAGTTCCACCTTTCGGATTTTTACTAAATTCAGGCTTAAAAGCAGTTTCTTTTATTCTCTTCCTTTTTTCATCAGCATAAGCATCAGACAGCAAGTCCTCTATTTTAATTGTCATTTTATTTCTATCTGTTACATACCTTAAAGTATCTTCAAAAGCCAATTTCACTGCTTCCATTTGCTTGTGATAAGTATCTACAGAATTTTTTTCATTGAATTCAAAACCCTTTAATATATTAAGAGCTATGAGTGCGGTGATACCCTGTCCATTTGGAGGAATCTCACACACATCATAACCTCTGTAATTAATACTTATAGGTTTTACCCATTCAGCATGGTATTTTTCTAAATCCTCTTTTCTTATATATCCACCAGTTTTCTTTGAAAAATCATCTATTTTTTCAGCCAGTTCTCCTCTATAAAATGCTTCACTTTTAGTCTCAGCTATAATTTTTAATGTTTTTGCATGATCCTTTAAGGTAAACATTTCCCCTATTCTTGGAGCCCTTCCCTCTGGTGCAAAAGTATCAAACCAGTATTTAAATTTTTCATCAGTTAAGTTTCTTTTGTATAACTCATAAGCTCTTCTCCAAAATTTTCCTACTGTTGGGGTTACAGGGAAACCTTCCTCTGCATACCTTACAGCAGGCTCTAACAGCTTTTCAAAAGGCAGTTTTCCAAATTTTTCCGAAAGTGATGCCCATGCTGCAGGAATCCCTGGAACATTAACAGGTTCCCATCCAAACTGTGGTATTTGATTATATCCTGCTTTTTTCAAAATCGGTATAGAAATTCCTTTTGGCGATGGTCCACTTGAATTTAATCCATGCAATTTACCATTAAACCATACTGTAGCAAAAGCATCACCACCAATTCCATTTGATGTTGGCTCACATACAGTCAAGCAGGCAGCTGTTGCAATAGCAGCATCTACTGCATTGCCACCCTTTTTTAGAATTTCAAATCCAGCTTCTGCTGCAAAAGGTTGAGATGTAGCCACCATTCCTCTTCTCCCATAGGCTGTGCTTCTTGCTGAGCTAAAAGGATTGTATAAGGCATTAAAATTCATAATATCCACCCTCTATAATACTAATATGAAATGAAAGTAACATATTACACATATTATTAAAGTCATAATACAGCAGTATAAAACTTATGTCAATATATTCCTCTATCCCTTATCCGATGACTACCTTCTCTAATACTCCCCATCAACCTTACATCTTATTTAATTGCTTCGCAATACATTGATATTCTTTATCCAATGCTTCTTTATCACAATCTTTTAAGGACATTCTAGAAACAATTTCAGTAAGCTTCATCTGCAAAATTGATTTTTCTATATATATATTTTCTTGATTTTTTGGTACGTTTTTACTTTTTTCAAATTGTTCCAAATTTCCTTCAAATTCCGTTATTTTTTCATTTTCAAGTATAAACAGTCTATCTGCTACAGAATTTATAAAAGCTCTATCATGAGATACAAAAAGTACAGTTCCTTCATAAACTTTTAGGAAATCTTCCAGTGCCACAATAGACTGCATATCAAGATAGTTTGTAGGCTCATCAAGAAGCAATACATTAGCCTTTGATGCAAAAAGCTTTGCAAAAGAAACCTTTATTTTCTCTCCGCCGCTTAAAACTCCAACTTTTTTACTCACTGCATCACCAAAAATCAATAATCTTGCCAAAATTGTTCGAACACAGCTTTCACTTTGAATGCTACTAACCATAACATTTTGGAGTACAGTTTTATCAAAATCAAGATCTTCAAAGTTCTGATGAAAATATCCAATAACCGCTTTTGGAACAGTATAAATTTGCTCATCCTGCATATTTATAAGATTTAATAGTGTAGTTTTTCCAGAGCCATTATCTCCTACAACTGCTGTCTTCATTCCATTGTAAACCTTAAATTTAGCATTACGAAAAATCTCATTTTTATTATATTTAAAACAAAAATTAGAACTAACCATAATAATTTTATTTTGTGGAGGATTGGTCAAAGAAAAATCAATTTTTACTTTTAAAATTTTATCGGGTTTTTCCTTAACTTGCAGCTTTTCAATACGTGACTTTATGCCCTTTACTGCACTATCCAATTTTTTCTTTCTTTCATTGACTGCACGTTTGTGAAGTCTTGCTTCAGAATTCCCCATTCTCTTTGGAGTTTTTTTCATGGATTTTGATTTACTCTGTACATCTCTTGTTGTTTTTTCAAGCCTTACTTTCTCCTCTATATATTCTTCATATTCCATCTTCTGTTTTTTTATTTTTAAATCTTTTTGCTTTTTGTAAAAAGAATAGTTTCCTTCGTAAAAGAAAAGTTTGCCATTTCTTATTTCAATAATTTTATTACATAGGGTATCCATAAAATCTCTATCATGGCTTATTAACACAATAGTTTCTACCTTACTGAACTTTTCTTTCAGTACTTTAATGCTTTTATAATCTAAATTGGATGTAGGTTCATCTGCTAAAAGCAAGGAACTGTTTTTACTTAACTCAGCTGCAATACTAAGCTTAGCTCGTTCACCTCCACTTGCCTTCTGACAATCAATCTTATCATTGACTCCAAATTCTTTAAAAAGCTTACCTTGCGTATTCACATTTTCATCTGAAAATTGTTTTATATACGCTGTAGAACAATACCTTCTAATAACACCTGTATCTGCATCTGTCTCTCCTGATAAGATATTCAAAAGTGTAGTTTTACCTGCACCGTTTTCTCCTACAATACCAATTTTATCTCCTCTTCGTATTTTTAAATCATTAGTAGATATGATTAATCTATCTCCATAATATTTTTTCAAATTCACAGCTTCTAAAATAAGCATAAAAAAAATCTCTCCTTTGCAAACGCTGGAAAGATAAATGAATCCATAAGTATATAGCTATGCCAAAAAAGCATAAACGTCTATAGTAATTATTATTTCATTTAAACTAACCCAGCAAAAATAAAGACATAAAAAGCCTTAAAAATAAATCTCAATTGATTTTAAAAAACGCTGAATTAGTTAATCTTCATTAATTACATACCTTGCCCTTTCTATAATATATCTTATATATTACTATATTTAGAATAATATATCAACCTGTCTCATTTCACATAACAATCACTGTTTATCTCATCTCTTGAAACCTCTTTTCCATCTTCATAAGTAACTTTATAAGCTTTTGCCTCACATACCGCCTTGCCAGATCTATTTACTGTTTTCACACTATTTACAAGCTTATAGGTCTTTTTAGTCAACTTAGAATTTGAATAAATATTAAATGTAAGTTTCTTATCATCAGTTGTACATTCTATATATATGGGATACCCCAGTGTATTTTTAAATTTATAATCTATGTTTCCATAATCCACAGTAGCATCCATTCCAATACCTACATAACTCACGGTCATATTGTGGTGATCTCTTTCTGTAGGCACTATACCTGCTCCTACTACAGCATTATGAGGGGTACTTGATACCTGACACACTCCTCCTCCTAATCCAGATTCCACTTTATCACCTACAATAACATGTACAGCTTCATATCCTCTTTCTGAAGTTCTCTCTCCTACTACTTTGTTAAAGCTAAAGGTTTCATTTGGCATAACAACATATCTATTAACTAAAAAATGTACCCAAATTCTTTAAAAAGCTTACCTTGCGTATTCACATTTTCATCTGAAAATTGTTTTATATACGCTGTAGAACAATACCTTCTAATAACACCTGTATCTGCATCTGTCTCTCCTGATAAGATATTCAAAAGTGTAGTTTTACCTGCACCGTTTTCTCCTACAATGCCAATTTTATCTCCTCTTCGTATTTTTAAATCAGCACCACCCGTAAAACGGGTGCTGATTAATGACATAAAGCTTGTATCATCTTTTTTTTGTTTTCATATTATATAGCGTACTAAATTTTGAGGAAGTGATTATATGATAACTGTAAGTTTATGTATGATAGTAAAAAATGAGGAAGATACTATAGGAAGATGTCTGGATTCTGTAAAAGAGGTAGTAGATGAATTCGTAATAGTAGATACAGGATCTTCTGATAATACTAAAAATATGATAAAAAAATATACTAATAATATTTATGATTTTAAATGGATTGATGATTTTTCAGCTGCAAGAAATTTTGCATTTAGTAAAGCAACTAAAGATTATATTTTCTGGTTAGATGCCGATGATATACTACTTCCTGAAGATATAAAAAAGTTTAAATTCTTAAAGAAAAATTTAGATACCTCCATAGACTCTGTAACAATGAAATACAATATAGGCTTTGATGAATATGGGAATATAACTACAAGCTATCGACGTAATAGATTAGTCAAAAGGGAAAAAAATTTTAAATGGATTGGATTTGTCCATGAATATTTAGAAGTGTATGGAAATATAATTAATAGCGAAATTAGCATAACTCATAAGAAAATAAACTATTCTCCTAACCGTAATCTTGAGATTTTTCGAAATAAATTAAAAGAAGGTGTAGAGTTTACTCCTAGAGATATATTATACTATGGAAATGAATTATACGAACATGAAATATTTGAAGAAGCTTTAAAATATTATAATAGTTTTTTAGATTCAAAAAAAGGATGGTATGAGGATAACATTTATGTTTGTGGAAATATATGTGATTATTATCAATCAATTAATAATGGTGAGGAAGCTCGTAAATATGCATTTAAAAGCTTTGAATATGATGCTCCAAGAGCCGAAATATGTTGTAGACTTGGATTTTCATTTTTACAAGAAAACAAGATTAATCAAGCAATATTTTGGTATGAAACAGCTGCAAACCTAAAAAAACCAAAAGATAGTTTAGGGTTTTTTAATGATGCCTGTTGGACATGGATTCCGCATTTACAATTATGTGTTTGCTATGACAGAATAGGTAATCATAAATTGGCTTATGATCACAATGAAATGGCTAGTAAATTTATACCTAATAATAAAAAAATACTTTATAATAGAAAGTATTTTAAAAGTATAGGATTAAAATGATAATTTACTTTTTTCTCTAAATTGGTATATTTAAAAAATAAACCACGGTGAAAAAAGTCTGTAAGTATAGTTTTCTATGATAAATCAAAATACCATAGAAAACTGCTTTATTATTGTATAAACAAAACTATAGAAGCTATTCCCACTTTATTAATCTTGGATTTTCATCTAGGATAGATTTATATTGTTCTAAAATTCCATACTTGCCTTCAGGATCTGCTTTTAGATATCTAATATATTTAGATTGCCTTAATTCTTTGGTTGACCAACCCAAATGCTTTAATTTTACATAACATATACATCCAGGCAAGCTAAATATATTTTCAGGAATCCTTCCACAATGAAGAGGTTTTTCCTGCCAATTATAATTAAAATTAGGCTGATATCTTATTAAAAACGGTCTATAATACTTATGTGATTTCCAATAAAAATCTTCTCTATAATGATTCTCATCCCACATATCGTATAGCCTAAAAGCATAATAATCAAAATTTGGTTGATTAATTAATTCTCTAATAACTTTACATATTCTATCTTCAAAAATTTCATCAGCATCTAAAAATAATATCCAGTCTGGATTTGTACTTGCTGTTATTTCCCACAATTGTTTTCTTAAAATGACTTCATTATTAAATCCATGTTTTTTATTTTGCACCAACGTTAGAGCCATATTTTCAAATACTTTTTTACATATTTCAACCGAATTGTCTTCACTAGCATCATCTAAAATTACAACATTATCTACATATTTAGCTGCATGTGTTAAAACTCTTTCTAAAAATTTTCCACTTTCATTTCTTATAAGCATGGCAAGTGTTATCTTATTTTTTTTATCTTTATTTATTCTTATCCGTTCCTCTAATAAATCTAAAATATTGTATCCAAAGAGAGGTTTGTTATCGTTATTTGTAAAATTTATATTTTCTATTAGCATAGTTTGATTATTTAATTGTAAATTGCAAATAAAAATTTTTGTAGAATCTTCTGTGATACTTTTATTTTCTAATTGAAATTTACATATTATATTTATTTTGTTTTCGTTAATATTGATTTTATCAGTATTAATATCGAGTATATTTATATTACAAATAAGCTTTTTCTCTAATATATACTTTATAATATTATTTTTGTCCTTATTAAATTTATCTGCATAGGCAGAACATAAATATTTATTTACATCAAATTTATTAATATTGTTATAATCATATGAATAAAAATTTTTTAAAAAATTTCTTGTAAAATTATCTATATACAAAGATTTGTTAATATCACATATACATTTATTTTTAAATTCTTCGATTTTTTCTAAATTATCTTTTCTATATATATGATAGGCTGGATAAGTGGTGTCAACATATAATTTTAGACCTAAAGCTGCTGCTCTTATGCAAAAATGTCTATCTTCTCCCCAAAATGATAAATTATAGATTTTGTTAAAGTTAACTCCCTTCTCAATAGCTTCTTTGCTTATCAAAGTACAGGCGCCTAAACCACCTACTTCGTATACACCTGGCTTTTTTAGTTTTTCTATAAAGTCTGTATATTTTTTATTAAATTCATCTTGAGATAATATTTCATTTCGTTCTTTATTAACAAAAGAGTATTCGTCACACACCCAAACTTGTGGTAATTCACCGGAATCTTTTTGCCACCTAGTCCAAAATATTTCAGATATTATATCTTTATTACTATTGATTAAACTTAATAATGTTTTGGGATGCACCATTATATCTGAATCTATTAAAAATAAATAATCATAATGATTTTTTTTAGTATAATCTATAATTCTATTTTTATATTCTGCAATTTTCCAAATTAAATTTTCTTTCCAATAGTGCATATTGTCAGTACGAATATAATTGTCTATTTTATCTCCTTTTTCAATTATAACTTTGTCATTTGATTCCAAAGAGAAATTTTTTAGCAAATTACTTGAATTAACATCATCATTATCATCTATAAAAAAGTAGTTTATTGAAAGGTTTTTCTTTACTATATTTTTTAAAAAGCTTATAAAATTAACTAATATATCACATGATTGTCTTATAGGACTTCCAATTAGAATCTGTCTATTTTTATCCATTAAATTTCCTCCTATATAATTTCACTATAAATTTATAGGGTCATTACTTACTAAATTATTTTCATTTATATATTATTCATAAACTTCAATTTTGCCTATAAATAAAAGTCGATATGATTCAATACTATAGATTTATTGATAAATAATTTATGATTAAAAGTTAATTGTATATAAAACTTAACTAAAATTATTACAACTTCATATAATGTAGTTAGAATTTATATAGATAAGGGGTCGATTGTAATGAATATTTATATGCTACCGTTTTTAATAAATAAAGAAAATTATGGTGAAGAAATAACTATGGCATCCCAATGTTTGAAAAGTTTATCCTATTCTAAAGATGTTAATATGTTGATTTTTAATCAGGGATGCTTGTCCAATAAAGAGCTGGAAGAAATTTTGAAGAAATTCAATTTTAACTATAAAATAATTGGTATTGGTGAAAATGTAGGAATTACATTATCCAGATATATAGGACTTAGATATATTATAGAAAATTATTCTAATATTAATTATGTTATAGAAGCTCATATTGATATGATTTTTCCTCCTAATTGGCAAGAACCATTAATACAATATTTGAATTCATCTGAAGAACCAATGATATCTCCTGCAATAATAACTAATTTTTCAGATAGCGCTTTTCCAAATAAAAATACTACTCTAGAAGATAAAATTAAATATTTGTCTACAATGGGAGAAAATAAAATTACTAATGGATTTGTGCATCCTGTTATTCATAAATTAAGCGTATTAAAAGAAATATGTCCATATGACGTTGGTTTTTTAACAGGTACCCAAGGTTATGAAGATGATAGTATTTTATTAGGATATAATTATTATATGGGTACCAATAAAAAATGGGCGCCTAAAATTTGTCATAAATCCTATGTTTACCACAAGACATTATTTCAAAGATTTAAACTCCAAAATGTATCCGAATCCTTTAATAAAAATTATTTAGGATTAAAATCACAGTATGGAGCATATGGATTAAAAGAATTAAGTAGAATTTATCCAAACAATGATTTTTTCATAGATGAATATCGTAAATCTATAATAAATCCAGATATATATAAGAAGTATAATATGTATATTGAAAAAAACAGCTCTAAAACAAAAATTCCTATAGACAAAAAATCTTCAAGATTTATAGTTACTACAGATGAGAAAAAGACAAAATGCTTATTAAAAATTCCTAGTGACTGGTGGAGCAGATGTTATGAATATGCCTGGGCATCAAACTTTTTAGAAAAAAATGATACCTGTTTAGATGCAGCTTGTGGTGCTCCTCACCCTTTCAAATTTTATTTAGCCAGCATATGTAAAAATGTATATGCATGTGATATTGATACTGACATTTTAGATAAAAATAGAACTTTATCAAGGGTTAGTCAATATTTTGATGAAGAAGATGTTAAAGAGGCTTCAAAATATATAGATAAAATAAACTTTTCAAATAGCAGTTTGACAAGTCTTCCCTATGAGGATAATAAATTTGATAAAGTTTATTGTATTTCAGTACTTGAGCATCTTTCAAATGTAGATAAAGGAGAAGCTATTAAGGAGTTTTACAGAGTATTAAAAAAAGATGGCTTACTTGTATTAACTGTTGATTATCCAACTGCGGATTTAAATTTATTAGTTAACAATTTAAAAACTGCAGGATTTGAATTTGTAGATTCAGTTGATTATAAAATATATCCTAATGCTGTATATTCTAAATTATTAGGCGGCTTATATTGTTTCAGATTATTATTAAGAAAATAATGTAATAACTTTAATCGGGATGAAGATATAGCTAATATTATGATTTGGATACAGTAGAACTAGCAATTTACCCTATATATAAATGCAAATATCATGAATGTGCTGTAAACTTGTACTAATGGTGCATAAGGAATTCAAGGAGTTGTTGAACTTATTGGCAATAGCTCCATTATTCCATTTGCATCAGGAAATGAAAAAAACATCTTTTAAATCTCAATTGAGAAAGTTTATTTTAAATTTGCATATATTAGTATAGCGAATGCAATAGCTTTTTTCCGCATATTTTTAAAGAATGAATTCTATAGTCGTTAAGGATACGATTATTTATATGTTCTGAACAAGTTCTAGTTTTATAAATTTTTTTCCACTGTTTTGAGACGCGCGGTATTTTTGTAAATAATCGTAACTCCAATACAGGTTTAGTGTGGATTACCTTATCATATGGTAAAGGCGAACAATGTTTAGAGCAAGAGCAACTTTCAATTTTCACACAAGCTATAGGGCAAAGCCATTTAAGGCGCTAACGGCTTTTTCAAAATCATCATAAACCATTTCATGGTTACCTATGCATATGGAACACCCTTTCTATTTTTTATGACCATAGTAAGAAGAATAATAGTGAACACAGGTACCATCACCAGCAACTGTAAGATTTTTTTGTTGGATTAAGTTTAAGTTAAATGAGGGTTTAACAGCAACAAGAGAGAAAATTTTTTGAAGTAATTTTTTAGCTCTAAGAGAGAATGAATGATTATTTTCAAAAAAGTTGCATATTCTTTTTACAGAACCAAGCTTTTTATTAGGAAATTTGTTATTCTTGCCAGGAGTTTTTATTTTGGATGGCTTTTTCTTATAAGAGCGTACAAATTTGAGTTTATTTCTATCAGATGATAAATCAGATAGCCCCAATCTGGAAATAAAATCGTAATGGGCACCAATGGAAAGTATTTTATCGTTAGTGCAACTGGTACATACTGCAAGCAGTTCATCAGCATGAGAAGACCAATTTTTAAGTATAAGACATACATCTTCTACTATGTTTGAGAGAGTTCTTACAGGGGTTTCTTTCTTTTTGTTTTTTATCCGATAACTAACCACACTAATACTCAAACTTCTTCAAGTGGGGTAAAGAGTGGGTACGTCCCTGGATAACGATTTCTATAATTCTTTTTCATATAAACTATTCATTGTAGAAAGTTTCAAATTTGTTTATTTGTTTTTAGGCAATATAAGCATACCAAATTTGAGACTTTTTGCATATAATTTTTTAGGTAATAATTATAAATCTTATAAACTTAATGCTTTTTTGTATCCTATTTTAGTACAGAAACATATATTGTAATAGCATAATTATAAAACAGCATAATGACAAAAGAGAATAAGAGGAGGAGACGAATTTATGACATTTATACAAGTTAATCCTAGTGATGATGCATATATATCTATGCTGAATCCTAATACAAATTTTGGAACGTCAAGTCTTTTATTTACAGGGAGATTTGTTCAACCAAATGATATATTTAGAAGTTTATTAAAATTTGACTTATCTGCTATTCCTTTAGTAAGTAATGTATTACAAGCTTCGTTAGAATTATTTGTTTTCAGAAAAGATTTACCAGATGCAGTATTGTCACCACAAACTGTTAGTGTATTTACGAACGCAAGTGACTTTTCTGAAAATACGGTTACGTGGAATAATGCACCCGCAATAAATCCAACATCATACTTTGTAAATATAACAGATGCTGATGTTGGTAATTTTGTAAGCATTGATATAACTCAAATAGTAGCTGGGTGGGTTAATGGTTTAATCCCGAATAATGGAATTACTTTAACTGGAATAGAAAATGTTATTGATTCTATAATAGGCTATTTTTCAAAAGAGTGGGTTGTTTTAAATCAAATTCCATTCTTAAATATAGAATATACTGAAGTAGTTCCTACAGGAGCAACTGGAGTAACAGGCCCAACCGGTCCAACAGGTGAGACAGGCCCTACCGGAGTAACGGGACCAACTGGCGCAACGGGTCCAACTGGAGTAACAGGTGCAACAGGAGTAACCGGTCCAACTGGAGAGACTGGTCCAACCGGAGTAACGGGTCCAACCGGAGAGACTGGCCCAACTGGAGTAACGGGTCCAACTGGAGTAACCGGCCCAACTGGAGTAACCGGTCCAACCGGAGAGACTGGCCCAACTGGAGTAACAGGTGCAACCGGAGTAACGGGTCCAACTGGAGAGACTGGCCCAACCGGAGTAACGGGTCCAACCGGAGAGACTGGCCCAACTGGAGTAACCGGTCCAACTGGAGTAACCGGCCCAACTGGAGTAACCGGTCCAACTGGAGTAACCGGTGCAACCGGAGTAACGGGTCCAACTGGAGAGACTGGTCCAACTGGAGTAACGGGTCCAACCGGAGAGACTGGCCCAACTGGAGTAACGGGTCCAACTGGAGTAACGGGTCCAACTGGAGTAACCGGAGAAACTGGCCCAACTGGAGTAACAGGCCCAACCGGTCCAACAGGTGAGACAGGTCCAACCGGAGTAACGGGTCCAACTGGAGTAACCGGTCCAACTGGAGTAACTGGCGCAACCGGAGTAACGGGTCCAACCGGAGAGACTGGCGCAACTGGAGTAACCGGTCCAACCGGAGAGACTGGCGCAACTGGAGTAACCGGTCCAACTGGAGTAACCGGCCCAGCTGGAGTAACCGGTCCAACTGGAGTAACCGGTGCAACCGGAGTAACGGGTCCAACTGGAGAGACTGGTCCAACCGGAGTAACCGGTCCAACCGGAGAGACTGGCGCAACTGGAGTAACCGGTCCAACTGGAGTAACGGGTCCAACCGGAGAGACTGGCGCAACTGGAGTAACCGGTCCAACCGGAGAGACTGGCGCAACTGGAGTAACCGGTCCAACTGGAGTAACCGGCCCAACTGGAGTAACCGGTCCAACTGGAGTAACCGGTGCAACCGGAGTAACGGGTCCAACTGGAGAGACTGGTCCAACCGGAGTAACCGGTCCAACCGGAGAGACTGGCGCAACTGGAGTAACCGGTCCAACTGGAGTAACGGGTCCAACCGGAGAGACTGGCGCAACTGGAGTAACGGGTCCAACTGGAGTAACCGGTCCAACTGGAGTAACAGGTGCAACCGGAGTAACCGGTCCAACTGGAGAGACTGGCGCAACTGGAGTAACGGGTCCAACTGGAGTAACCGGTCCAACCGGAGAGACTGGCGCAACTGGAGTAACCGGTCCAACTGGAGTAACCGGCCCAACTGGAGTAACAGGTGCAACCGGACCAACTGGAGTAACGGGTCCAACTGGAGAGACTGGTCCAACTGGCCCAACTGGACCAACTGGAGTAACAGGTGCAACTGGAGTAACGGGACCAACAGGCCCAACCGGAGCAACTATATTGTCTTCTTTAGAAAATAGTGCAGCTAACGCAGTCACTGCTGCCCCAACCGTACTTCTTTCTCAGACAATATCTACGACTGGACAGGAATTAAAATTGGATTCTATGGTAGAATTGAATATAATAGTAACTACAATGGGTGCTTTTTATAATTATTCAATTTTATATGAATTACGTGAGGATGGAGCTACTATCGCTTCAGAAATAATTAGTAATGCAGGTGTTGGTAATTCAAATTTAGAATCACACACAGAAATTCCTAATTTGACATGGACTCAAACTCCTACAGCAGGTTCCCACACTTATGATATTCGGCTTACACTTACTAGTGCTACTAATATCACAAGTGTTACTGCAAATACTAAAGCTTTGAATATTATAGGATAGAGTAAAATATAATTAATACTGGCTATTTTTTTAAATGGCCAGTATTCTAGATACAAAAAAATCTCTCCTTTGCAAACGCCGGAAAGATAAATGAATCCATAAGTATATAGCTATGCCAAAAAAGCATAAACGTCTATAGTAATTATTATTTCATTTAAACTAACCCAGCAAAAATAAAGACATAAAAAGCCTTAAAAATAAATCTCAATTGATTTTAAAAAACGCTGAATTAGTTAATCTTCATTAATTACATACCTTGCCCTTTCTATAATATATCTTATATATTACTATATTTAGAATAATATATCAACCTGTCTCATTTCACATAACAATCACTGTTTATCTCATCTCTTGAAACCTCTTTTCCATCTTCATAAGTAACTTTATAAGCTTTTGCCTCACATACCGCCTTGCCAGATCTATTTACTGTTTTCACACTATTTACAAGCTTATAGGTCTTTTTAGTCAACTTAGAATTTGAATAAATATTAAATGTAAGTTTCTTATCATCAGTTGTACATTCTATATATATAGGATATCCCAGTGTATTTTTAAATTTATAATCTATGTTTCCATAATCCACAGTAGCATCCATTCCAATACCTACATAACTCACAGGCATATTGTGGTGATCTCTTTCTGTAGGCACTATGCCTGCTCCTACTACAGCATTATGAAGAGTACTCGATACCTGACATACTCCTCCTCCTAATCCAGATTCTACTTTATCGCCCACAATAACATGTGCAGATTCATATCCTCTTTCTGAAGTTCTCTCTCCTACTACTTTGTTAAAGCTAAAGGTTTCATTTGGCATAACAACAGTTCCATTCAGTGCTTTAGAAGCTACCTGTATGTTATTAGCTCTGTTTGCTGTAGAAGAAGAAAAATCCGTAGCAAAACTGGATATTTTCGTATCTATTTTCTGCAAATCTACTTTTTTTATAGCAGGCTCAACTTTTTTTATTTTAACATCAACTATAATATCCTTAATATCCCTATTTCCTATTTCCCTATCAATATCCCTAAGAAGCTTGTCCTTATTAACTTCATATCCTACTTTTTCTTTAGTAATTTGAAATTTATCGTTTTTATCTTTAGTCATACTTGCATTTACTGGTTTTTTATCACATTCACCTTGAATTTTTGATATAGTTTTTTGAATTTCTTTTTTATCATAACTGTATTCTAGAGAAAAATTTTTTTCTTTGCCACTGCTTATGATCTTATATTTGTAAGACATATCTCCACTTTTACCATAGTCAAAAGCATTTTTTATTGTATCTTCTAGGTTATAACTTATATTTAACTTTGAATAATTTATTGTATACATCTTATTGTCAATTTTAATCACTATATTCTTCTTTAATATCTCATTTATGTACTTATTCCTTAAAGTACTTACCGCTTCTTCTTGTGTTTTTCCGCTTAATTTTATACCTTCAACTTTAACTCCTGGATATATGAGCTTATTATATCTATTAACTAAAAAATGTACCCAAATTACATGTAAAGCATATATAAATAAAACTAATATACAAATAGACCTTACTGCTTTCTTTTTATTAATTTTTAATTTTTGTTTTTTTATTAATCTTTCTTCTCTGTCTATACTTTCTACCATTTACTACTATGAATCCTCCTAAAGCTCAAACTTACTTTTAATAAAAGTTAATATATACTCGAAAATGTACCCTCTTATTCCCGAATATATATTAACTTTTCACTTAGTATCTATTTAGAAGCTTTTTCTTTAAGCTTGTTAAATTCTTCTTGGGACGGATAACCTGTATTTAAATTCAAACCTTCTTCTATGGATTTTAGTGCTGATTTTTTATCTCCTGCTTTTATTTGTGAATCTGCTAGATCATACCAGTAAAATCCTACCTTTGGCATTTCTTTTACTTTCTGCTCATAATAAGGAACCACTGTCTGCTTAAAGTAATTAGGATAGAGTTCTTCTGCTGATTTAAAAGCTTTTCCATTCCACTTTAATACATCAACCATATAGGCATTGCCAGTATCATGGTTCCATGTAGCTATTGCCTTCATATTTTTTCCTGGGATATCTACTATGTCTAGTTTAGAATAATATATATCTTCATTTGATATTTTACCTAATGCCTTATTATTCCACTTATAAACGGAAAGTTGTCCTGTAGTTCCACCAATTCTTCTGCCCAGAAGCACTTCATCTTCTCCATCACCATCTATATCTGCTGTCTGTACAAAATCTATTTTAAAACCTTCTACAGGTTCATCCAAAACTTTAGTCCAATTTCCCCCTACTTTTTTTAAGGCCATTACATTTATTTTTTCATTTTCTTCATTTAACTTATATGAAGTAATAATTTCATTCGTGCCATCCCCATCCAGATCCTTTAAAAAAACATTATCCTCTTCTTTGGTATTACCCCAAGTTACAATTTGTGCATTTTTAGGCAAAAAACTTTTTACTATATTTACATAATTTGTTTTACTTTGATCTGTTTCTAATGATCCACTTTTAGTTTCTTTTTTATTACTGGATGTCGTAGTTTGTGAACTTCCAGTTGAAACTTCCTTAGCTATATTGGGATAATTTATTTTACTCTCTTTTGGTTTTAATACTTCATCATTAGTTTTTAGTCCCATAGCTTGGGCAGGTATATTAGTTATACCAATCATGCACACAGCAGCTAAAATTGAAACAGGTACTCCTATCCATTTAAACGGATGTTTCTTAAAATTTTTTATCATAATTACCCTCCTCTTTATATTTGACCCTCTTTTAATTATTCCACTAGTTCCAGGAATCCACTTAATACCTGAAATAAATTGGGCAAGTTTTATAATAGTTTCACCGTATTTGTTTTGCTCTTCTTCCTCTAAATAGGACAATACATGAGCATCACAGGCTAATTCGGAATCTTCTCTCATCTTGCTAAAAGCAAACCATATTACAGGATTAAACCAATTAATTGTTTCTAAAAGCAATATTATCCAGTTTACAAAAATATCTTTTCTCTTAAAATGAGAAAGTTCATGCAAAAAGATACACTTTTTTTCCTCAAGAGAAAGTTTCTGCACTAAATCCGAATCAATTAAAATCTTAGGATTAATAACTCCAAAAAGTGAAGGAGTCTTTACATATTTATCATAAATAATAGGTATAGATCTAGAAATATTCATAATAGCTTTGGATTTTTTTAAAATTGTAATTGTATCTGTATCTTCGCAATGAGACTGCTTTCTTACCTTTAAAAAGAATATTCCATTCATAGATAATATAATAGATAAAATTAGGATAACACCTAATGCCCATATTACACTTGCTACGTTAAAATAGTAATTAAAATCCTTAACTTTTGTTTCTTTGAAGTCATTGTTTTTTTCTAAACCAGCTTTTGGAATTTGGCTGTCACTCTTAATATTATTTTCTTCATAGTTAGTATTTCTAACTATACTTTGAGATGTCTGAATTCTCTGAGTGGCATTTGCAAATACATTAAACTTACTTAGCGGGGTATCGAATTCAGTAGGTATAATCAACCTAATGATAAGCAAAAACCATATAAAATATTGCCAAGAGGCATTAAGTTTATTTTTTAATAAATTTTTTAATACAAGAATTATAATTGTAACTATACTACCTACAACTGACGATAACACAACCATTTTAAATATATAAGAAAGCTGCATAAAAATTGCCCCCTACTTCTTTTTTTCATCTAATATTTGTTTTAATTCTTCTATTTCCTTCTTCGATAATTTTTCATCTTTTATAAAATTGGAAATCAACAAATTGATTGAGCCGTCATAAACCTTTTTAATAAAAGATTTTGTCTCCACTTTTTTACATTCTTTCTCGGATATATTAGGGGAATATAAATAAAAAGGTTCATCTTTTTTTACATTGATAGCATCTTTAGTTACCAGTCTGCTAATAAGAGTATGAATAGTTTTGGGATTCCAAGAACTATGCTCCTTTAAAATCTCAATAATTTCGCTGGAAGTAAGGGGCGATTTTTTCCATAAAACTTTCATCACTTCCCATTCTGAATCCGATATTTTAGGTATTTTGTTCAATTTTTTCACCTCCTTCTGTACTACATTTGTAGTCTTTAATATCATACTACATTTGTAGTCTCTATTTGTCAAGCAAATTTTATACTTTCATAAAAAAATATAGGATAAATAGTATTTAACTATCTATCCTATAACAAACTTACTCTGTTTATTCAGCAGCCAGAGAATCTTCAAACTGACTATTATAAAGGTTAGCGTAAAATCCTTTCTTTTTCAAAAGTTCTTCATGATTTCCCTGTTCTACAATATCACCATTATTCATTACAAGAATTAAATCTGCATCACGCACTGTAGACAACCTGTGTGCAATAATGAAACTAGTACGATCTCTCATAAGATTATCCATTGCCTTTTTTATTCTAACTTCTGTACGAGTATCTACAGAACTGGTTGCCTCATCCAAAATAAGAACTTTAGGATCTGCAAGTATAGCCCTTGCAATTGTTAAAAGCTGCTTTTGTCCTTGAGATACATTGGAGGCTTCTTCATTTAAAATCATATCGTATCCACCTGGCAAGGTTCTCACAAAGCTATCCACATGAGCTGCCTTTGCTGCAATTTTGACCTCTTCATCAGAAGCATTAAGTCTCCCATACCTTATATTTTCCATTATACTTCCATTATAAAGCCACGTATCTTGGAGCACCATACCAAATATAGATCTCAAGTCATTTCGCCTAAAATCTCTTATATCATGTCCGTCTACTAAAATAGATCCACTATTTATATCATAAAATCTCATTAAAAGTTTCACCATAGTAGTTTTTCCTGCACCTGTTGGTCCTACAATTGCAACTTTTTCACCTGGCTTTATTTTAGCTGAAAAATCATTTATAACAACTTTATCAGGATTATATCCAAAACGAACATTTTTAAATTCTACATATCCTTCAACCTTTTCAAGTTTTACAGGATTGCAAGTCTCAGGTACTGCTTCTTCCTCTTCTAAAAATTCAAATACACGCTCTGCTGAAGCAGCAGTCTGCTGAAGTATGTTTGATATATTTGCTATTTGAGTAATTGGTTGGGTAAAGAATCTTACGTACTGTATGAAAGCTTGAATATCTCCAACTTCAATAGTCTTTTTTATGGCAAGCCATCCTCCAAGCACGCATACACCTACATAACCAAGATTGCTGACAAAATTCATGATTGGCATTATCATGCCTGATAAAAACTGTGATTTCCATGCAGATTTATACAGTGTATTATTTAGTCCATCAAACTTTTCAATGCTATCTTCTTCACCATTAAAAGCTCTCATAACTATATGACCACCATACATTTCCTCTACGTGCCCATTTACGTGTCCCAAGTAGTCCTGCTGCTCTTTAAAATATTTCTGGGATTGTTTGATTATGAACATCATAATTCCCATAGATAGTGGAATTATGCAAAGTGCTACTAAAGTCATAGTAAAGCTTATGCTCAGCATCATCACAAGTACCCCTACTACAGTAGTAATGGAAGTAATTATCTGAGTCAAACTCTGATTTAGAGTCTGACTTACCGTATCCACATCATTGGTAACACGAGATAGTACCTCCCCTTGATTTGTTCCATCAAAATATTTAAGAGGTAATTTGTTTATTTTTTTTGAAATTTCCTTTCGCATCTTGTAGCTTACTTTCATGGAAACCCCAGACATAAGCCATCCTTGAATATAACTAAAAAGTGTACTTAATGCATATAATCCTGCAAGTATTATTAATATCCTAGCTATATAATCAAAGTCTATTCCAGAGCCTGATCCTGAAATTTTACCCATAATTCCCTCAAAGAGCTTAGTTGTAGCCTTGCCCAATATCTTAGGTCCTACTATGGAAAACACAGAACTTGCAGCTGCAAATATAAATACTATAATAACAGCTAATTTATATTCATTCATATATGACATGAGTTTTTTCATAGTACCTTTAAAGTTATTTGCCTTTTCACCACCATGTATCATACCACCAGGTCCATGCTGATGTACTTTTTGTCTTTTTATTTTATATTTATCACTCATGCCAATTCCTCCTTTGAAAGCTGTGAAAGAGCAATCTCCCTATAAGTTTCACAATTTTTCATAAGCTCCTCATGAGTACCTATTCCTACTACATTACCATCATCAAGAACTATTATTTGATCTGCATCCATAATTGTAGAAATACGCTGTGCCACAATAAGGAATGTACTTGAAGTAGTCTCTTTTCTAAGTGCCTTTCTAAGAGCAGCATCCGTTTTAAAATCAAGAGCAGAAAAACTATCATCAAATACATAAATTTCAGGTTTCTTTACAAGGGCACGGGCAATAGAAAGTCTCTGTTTCTGACCTCCAGATACATTTGAGCCTCCCTCAGAAATTTCACTTTTAATTCCCTTAGTTTTTTCATTTATAAATCCTTCGGACTGAGAAACTTCTATAGCATGATTTATACCATCATAACCTACTTTTTTATCTCCATATTTAAGGTTGGATTCAATTGTGCCACTAAATAAGTACCCTTTCTGTGGTACATATCCAATTTTATCCCGAAGTTCATGTTGAGTTATTTTCTTTACATTCACTCCATCTACAAGCACTTCACCACTTGTTGCATCATAAAAACGCATAATCAAATTTACAAGAGTTGTCTTTCCAGAACCTGTAGAACCTATAAATGCCGTTGTTTTTCCAAGAAGGGCTTTAAAACTTACATTTTTTAAGGCATCTTCACCTGCTCCAGGATATCTGAAAGATACATTATTAAATTCAACAAGTCCCTGTATATTGTCTTGAAAATGTGCCCTATCTTCTGGATCTACGATTGAAATATCTGTTTCTAAAACTTCTTCAATACGCCCTGCAGAAACCGATGCTCTTGGTATTAAAATAAACATCATAGCAAGCATTAAAAATGCCATAATTATCTGCATTGCATATTGCATAAATGCCATCATGTCTCCTACCTGCATATTTGAATTTGCAACTTCATGGGAACCAACCCATATTATGAGCAGTGTAATTCCATTCATTACAAACATCATTACAGGCATCATGGACACCATCACACGATTTACAAACAAATTTGTCTTTGTCACATCTTTATTTGCCTTGTCAAAACGCTCTTCTTCAAATTTTTGTGTATTAAAAGCCCTTATTACCATCATTCCAGAAAGATTTTCACGAGTTACAAGGTTTAGTTTATCTATTAGCTTTTGTATAATTTTAAACTTTGGAAAAGCTACTGCAAATACTACAAGTATCAACCCTAAAAGCACTATAACTGCAAGTGCAATAATCCATGACATGGATTTACTTTTTCCCATAGCTCTTATTACACCACCAATTCCCATAATTGGTGCATAAAATACCATTCTTATCATAATAACCATGAGCATTTGTATTTGCGTAATGTCATTTGTACTCCTTGTTATAAGAGATGCAGTTGAAAATTTATCAAATTCCGCATTTGAAAAGTTCTCAACCTTTTCAAATACATTTTTACGTAAATTTCTGGCAAGTCCTGCTGCAGTTCTTGCTGCTAAAAATCCAACTGCAACGGTACACACACCTCCAAGAAGTGATATAAAAAGCATAGTTACTCCAACATTTATTATATATTTGCTTTGGATTTTATCCGTATTCATTCCAAGTGCCTTGTATTCTGCTTTAATTTTAGAGGCAGTCAATTGGATAACCATATTATCATCCAAACTAGATGCTTTCTTGTTTATGTCTTCAATTATTCTTAAACGCTGCTTATCTGGCATTTTAGAAATCATATCAAATAAATCTGCACTAGCCGGTATTTTCATGCCATTAAATGAAATTATCCCATTTTTCGCACTGGACTTAATCTGTTCAACACCTGAAGCATCTATTATGGATCTTCCCATTATAGAACTTAATTTGTTCATTTTATTTTTATCAACATCCTTAAGTACAAAAATAGGTTCATTTTTGAGATTTGGATACTTCTTTAAATACCTAGTATAGTCTGCATTTGATTTATCAACAGGAACATAACTTTTAGAAACTTCCTCTAAATCGCTTTTATTCATAAATATTTTTATCTTTTTCATTTGACTTTCTCTTATTGCCTGAGGTACAGAACTTACAATACCACCTTGCTGTATACCTTTATTCACAATATTAGATGTATAATCTGGAAGTGCAAGATCACACATAGCCTGTACGAACAAAAGCATTACAGCTGCAACAATCAATCCTACAAAAGGTTTTAAATACTTCATTAATTTAATCATATTATTGTATATTCTCCTTACATAAATACTATAATTTTATTTTAAATTACTCCTTCTTACTAAATAAATTTTTTAATATATTGAGTCCATTAAGTATACTATCAATTTCTTCAGGAGAAGCTTTACTCATTATATCCTCAAATTCTTGTTCAACTTTTTTAAAATTTTCCTGGAATCCATTTTTAAATTTATCAGTTACATTTACATAAACTACTCTCCTATCCTCATCACTTCTAGTTCTTTTTATTAAATCTTGCTTTTCTAGTCTATCTACAATCCCGGACACAGTGCTGTTTGATAGTCCCATTTTTTTACTTAAATCACTTATTTTCATCTCACCATATCTGCGTAATATTTCAATAAGCATTCCTTGAGGTGCAGTAAGATTAAAATTATTAAAACTATTTTTCATGTTCTTTTTTAAAGAACATAGTATTGTTTTCATTTCCCTCATTATTACAATACTTTTATTATCATCCATGTACTCACCTCTCTTACATTTTTAATTAAACTTTCCATAATATTTTCTATTCAAATCTTTCGTATGCGAACCTTTATGTGTAAAATATTTTACTACTAATGCTTTTTTATATCAACATCTTTTTTATTACATTATTGTTAACAAAAAAATTTTTGATTCTACTTTTCAAAAATATATGTATGATACAAGAAATTATTATTGGTTCAATTTTAGGATTAAATTAAAGTAAAAAAGGGCTGTCACACTAGTAAAAAAATATACTAATGCGGCAGCCACGAATTATACTTCAACTATTAATTTATCGCCAAACTTAACATAATAATTGAGCATTATAGTATAAGTGTATCAGTCCTTGTAAAACAATCTTTAACAATCCCTAACAAGACGAATATTTCCGATGTTTTGACAAAGACTAACGCATAATAATCTTTCTATTTCAGCAATAATCTTTACTTCAATTTTAAGATTTTGGGTAAATTTCGTTTTATCTTTTATTTCTATAATATTAGTTCCGCTAATTTTTTCAATTTGACATTCCAATGAATCTTTATCAATTCTTAGTCCTGGGCAATTTGGATCTATATTTTTTAGATCTTCACAAAAAGGTTTATTGAAAGTAAACTCTTTGGTTACCCTAAAGAAATGTTCCATAGGTTTTTGTTTACATCCTACATTTATTTTAAAATCTTCGCATATTGCAAAAGTAATTTTCCCTTTTAACTTATGCTTTTTAGTTCCACAAGGATCTTCCACACATTCAAAATCACCACATTCTAACACACAAATTTTAATACGTGCATTATTAGTATCAAAAGTTGCGTTAGTTAAATCTATTCCAGTGTCAACTGTTCTCATATCTTCAAAATTAAATATTTCATCAGCAAATATTACTTTAGCTTTTATTACTTCACAATGTCCCATAAATTTGACCTCCTCAGTACATTTTTTTATTATCAAAGGTTACAGGCAATACTTTAGAGCTGATATGCTCCGTTCAACTTATGTGAATAACTCTATTAAAATTTATCCTTAACTATATCTTCACTAATATATAGTTATGTTAGATTTTAAAGTTTTGACACATTACAATCTATATGTTGAGTAACTTATTATAAGTAACCAAAAGCAGCAAAATTCCATATACATATATTAGTAATGTAATACTATACCTAGCTAGGGGGAAAAACGAAATGAGTAGTGAAATGTGTGATTCAAAAAAATACGTTATTCCATTAACTCCATCCTGTGATTTTGGTAAAAATGGACCTATAGAAATTATTATAAACAATTACTGCTGTGAATCATGTAAACACTGCAGAAAACACCATAAAAGGCACCATAAAGGAACTCATAAAAGATATCATAAAGAACTACATGAAAAAAACAATAATGAATGTGATAAACCTAATTGACTACGACTGTTTCATTCCATAATTTGTTTCAGAAATTAAGCAGCTTTCTATTTTTGTGAAAAAGTAATTTTAAATTGAGCTGCTTGTTTTTTGAAGATCAATTTCCGAATAAAATCTGCTGTATGCAAAAAATTCAAACCTACATACTATTGTGCATAAATAAAACCCCCTTGTATTTGGTTCCTGGACAAAGCCATTAAAATACAAGGAGGTTTTATTTTAAGTTTTAAATTTTAAATTTTTTAATTGTATTACTTAAAGTCTCAGCTAATTCTGCTTGACTTTGCATGCTTTTACCAACTTGAGCCATTTTCTCTGCTGCGTCATTTATATCATTTCGAATCTCATTGGTACTTTCCGAAGATTTTTGCACAACTTCAGACATGCCACCAACAGCCTTTGTAATCTCATTTATTGTAGCTGCTATTTCTTCAGTCATAGAAGCTACTTGTTCTATATCATTAGCTGTAAGCTTAGAGTTTTCATAATATTGTTGTCCTGTACTCAAATAGTTATCCAATTGTACATTTACACTTTTATCAATAAATTGCAGCAAATTATGACTAGTTTTTGAAAGATTCTCAAAAACTTGCTGAACCTTTAATACCGTACTCTTAATTGTAGAAACTGTTTCAGAAGACTGTTCTGCTAGACTTCTCACTTCTTCAGCAACTACAGCAAATCCTTTTCCCTGCTCACCAGCCCTCTGTGCTTCAATAGCTGCATTTAATGCTAATAAGTTAGTTTGATCTGCAATACTTTCTATTACATTCGCCATTTCTTTTATTTGTAAAACTACTTTTCCATCATCTATAGCTTTTAATATCTTTTTCTCCTCATCCTTATATATATTTTTACATTCGTTTATGGCACTTTGAGCATTTTGTTGAACAGAGAGCGCATTTTGTTGAGATTTACTTGCGGTTTTATTTTGATCTTCAGTCTTATTTGCAAGCTGTACTGTACCGGAATCTATCTCTTCTATGGATGCAGTAATTTCTTCCACAGAAGCGGTTGTTTCCTGAGATCCATCTGCTATACGATTTATGGAATTATTTATATTTTCAAATTTTGATGTCATTTCCTGAACCGTTGCAGAAAGCTGCTGACTTGAAGCATTAATATTTTTAAAATTTGCAACTATTACTTTAACTAGTGACTTTACATTTTCCTGAGCTTTGTTTAAGGAATTAGCAGTATCTGCAAATTCATCATGTCTGTCTATTTTTATAGGAGTAGTAAAATCACATACAGATAACCTTTTAGCAAATACCTGTATTTTAAAAAGTGGTTTGCAAATGTATTTTGCAATAAATATTCCACAAATCACTGCAGCTGCTAACATAATTATAAGAACTATAAAACTTATGAATTCACTCTCATTTAAATCCTGGGCATAATCACTTTGTGGAAGAATGGTCACAATTATCCATCCTGTTGCTTTGGATTGGCTAAATCCAATTACTTGAGCTTTTTTCCCTAAGCCACATTTAAAATTACCATTTTTCTCATCTATAATTTTCTGTCCGCCCACAACTTCATTTTTTATACTGTGCATTATATTACTATTATTGGAATCTGCAATTATTGTCCCATCATCTAAAGCAAGTATTGCATATCCAGTTTCCCCCACTTTAGTTTCCGTTAGCTTTTTCTGCAAAGCAGATAAGTCAACATCTGCGCCCACAGCACCTTGTTTTCCATTACTAAAAGTTACTTTTTTTGCAATAGTTATAATAATCTTACCAGTAAATGCATCTTTATAAGGCTTAGTTACAAATACTTGTCCATCTGCGGCCATGGTATCTTTATACCACTGTCTACTAGTTGGATCATAACCTTCCGGCAGCTTAACACTTTCAGGATATACTAACATCTGTTTTGTTTCATCTGCTACATAGCACTGCATTATATCTTTATTACTCTCATTTATGCTCCTAAGAGCATTCATTACATCAGCTTTATTTTCACTTATTATATTATTGTTAATTGATAAAGACTGTATATTCTGTTTTAAGGAATTATTATGCAAATCAATAAACGAAGCTTTTTCCCTTGCTATTTGACTAGTTAATTGATAGGCCTTGTTACTTACAAGTTTTGTTTCCATATAAAAAGATAAAAATGATATTACTAATAATGGAACTATAACAAAAAGTATCAATATTCCCACCAATTTATGCTGTAATGAAATTTTTTTTACCATAAATGTCACTCTCCTTTATTCGTAGTCATAATCATTAACAGTAATGCATATATCTATACATAATTGTTGACATTATCGCTAATATTATTGTTAATAATAACATTATTCGTAAAAAAAATCTATAAATAATTTAAATTATGAAAGTTTTATTGCGTAATGTCTCATTTATACTTAACAACCATATTTTTAATCACTTGATTGTTATGGCATTTATTCCTATATTATTTAAATTCCATGTTAATTATTGTCATATTTTACGGTACAATAAATTTATACTAGAAAATTTATAGAAATGGTACATATTATGTTGAATATGCATCTAGTTAAGGATAAAATAATAAGGTATGAATAAAATATTTTCATTAGACTAAATTTTAAATACTATATCGAAAGTGAGAAACTATATGTTAATAAATTTGTTTAGAGGAATACTTATAGGATTAATAACAGGTATGCCCTTAGGCCCTATCGGCGCAGTTTGCCTTAAAAACACTATTACTTTTGGGCGTAAATGTGGTCTGATTTCCGGTCTTGGTTCAGCAGTTGCGGATAGTATTTATGCAACAGTTGCAGCTCTAGGTTTTATGTTAATAGAAAAATTCATTCTTATTCATAAAGTATATTTTCATATAATAGGAGGGATTATATTAATTTGTTTTGGTATCTATTCTTTTGTTAAAAAAAGTCCGGGCAAAGATGTAGATAAAACAGGAAATATAAAATCTTATTCACCTAGCGGTTCTATGTTTAAAGCTTTTATCTCAACGTTTTTTATTGCACTAGCAAACCCAGCAACAATTTTTTCTTTTATAGCTGTATTTACAGGGCTGCGCTTGGCACATATCGGACAAGAACCAGATCATAAATTACTTTTAATAATAGGAGTATTTATAGGAAGCATGCTGTGGTGGATTCTATTAGTATTTACCATGGGTAAATTTAATAATAAGCTTAATGTAAAAAATGTAAAATTTATAGATAAAATTTTAAGCTCGATAATAATTTTTTCAGGAGTTGTAATAATTTTAGCAGGCTTCAAATACTTTGGTCCAATGAAACCCCATTTTATATTACATTCCAAAATATTTAAAATATTTTTAAATATTAAATATAATATATCAATACATAGATAAAAGTGGAGAATAAGCTTAGGCATTTTCAAAGAAATATCCATCGCACCTTTGACTGGTTATTTTCTTTCAAATGCCTTATTCTCCACTTTCCATATATCCAAATAATAAATAGTCCTCTACTTACATTTTTCTATTGCAACATTTACTCGAAATGAAAGTCCATCTATAATCATTTCCACACATATAGTCTTATCTGCATTTGATGAAGCTTTAAAATTTCCATACATCAATGTAGGAGTTGATATATCTATTTTAATACCTTCATTTGAAAATGATGTAGATGCATTGGCAGTAAGCATATTTGTAAGTTCTTCAATTGCACTTTGGGCCATTTCATCTAATTCTTTAACTGGAGCTCCCATCATCATCTTAGAAGCTATAGCTTTTGCATTTTCTATAGTAGTTTCATATATGATGTTGCCTTTCAAATCACCTACAATTCCAATGATAATTAAAACTCCCATGCTTTCTATAGTCTTTCCTCTAAGACTAATCGCACCTTTTTTTATATCATTCATTCCAAGTTCAGGCATAACATTTAAAAATGCCTCAAAAAATGGATTTATATATTTGACATCCATTCTCCAGACCTCCTTTGAAATCCTACATTTACATAGATTTCACCAAATTCAGTATTAGCTACAGAAGATGTAGTTGTATCTAATTCTGCTTTAGATATATTTATGGAATTTCCATAGAATATACTTGGAGGTGCTACGCGCAGTCCTAACAATTTATTTTTTCTATTGAGTACAGAGGACGCATTTCCTGCTACCATGTTACAAATTTCTCCCATGATGTTTAACATTTCCTCTGCATTTTTAGGCTTTCTTCTTAATGCAAATTCAGAAAGTTTCTCCGCAGTATCATAAGACATATCTAGTAACATTCTTCCTGAATACTTACCTATAATGCCCATAACAACTGATATTCCCCTGGATACTAGCTCTACATCTGAGTTACTTTCTTCGCCAAACTTTGGTACTGTTTTCATTAATTTATTAAAAACATCCATAAATGACTCTTTATAAACCTTGTAATAAACTTCATCAAGATTGTTAAACAACTCATCATCTGCCATTATTCTATTTATCAATAAAGTAAGTTCTTCAGGATCAACAGGTTTTTGGATATATCCACAAGCATGATTTTTTTTAGCTTTTTTCACTATTTCATCATCCATCATGGAACTTACTATTATAACATTTATGTTTGGATCTATGGAATGAATTGCTTTAGTACATTCAATACCATCTGTACCGGGTATAGTCATATCCATGGTTACAATATTTGGCCTTAATTTACCTACCACTTCAATGGTCTCTTCAAGAGAAGTAGCTTCACCAACGACATCAAATCCATTATCAGTAAGCATATCCCTGAGTAATGCAATTGAAAAAGGTGAATCATCCACAACTACTACTTTAATATCTTTCATAATTCCACCAACTTTCTTAATTTAAATATTATTCCTTTATTTTCTACACTTTAGATAATCGACTTACTTACAATTATATTAACATATTTTTTGTAGTGTTTTCAAAAAATTTTTCATATCTGTTCAATTTACTTATACTAATTTATTCATATTTAATCTTACACGAAATTTTATAAAAATTCATATAAATAAATTTTATATACTACTTTTTTTGCAAATTTATTTGTATTCTCCAATAGAAAAATAGAGCTTTTATCCCAAATCTCTTTAAAATATAGTAGCTTGTACATTTAATGTGAAAATTCATTAAATTCTGAATTTTAATTTTACGATAAAAAAAACTTTTAATTTTAACCATAATTTTAATTGACATTTTCTTTTTATGAGTATATAATAATAAAAACGAAAGGGGTTGGTAACTTTGAATAAACTAAAAGATAAGGAACCGATATTAATAACTTCTGATGTTATTGAAGAATGTTTATCTGAATCTCTAGATATTATTGAAAAAGAAACTGCATCACATAATAAAAGTAAAAAACAAGTGAAATAACTTTGTATACCCTATTCTATTTTTATTTTAAAAATAGAATAGACTATACAAGGTTTATCCTTACTACATATAATTACGGAATGAATAATCTTTATATAATAAATTTTCAATTCAACTTTTACCTTTCTTTTCTCATTTTATTTCTCCTGCAAATAATTAACTCAACTTTTTTAGTTAATAGTTAAAAATTAAGAATTAATAGTTAATGTGGATTTTTTGGGATATCTAAAAATCATCCTTCACTGTCAATTGTCCACTATCAACTTTCAACTAATCAAAATTTTATATGTGTAAAAGTTGAGTAAATTAATATAAACTGTCATAATATTACCTAGGACGCTATATAAATAAAGTAAATAAATTATATCTAAAGTAGGAAATTTTATGTATTGTAATAAAAAAACTCATGCTATTAATTTTCTAGATTTACTTGCCTTAACTGATAATATTCCTATAAAAAGCTATGTAGATTACATTAACCTTACTAAAATCAAAGATAGCTACATACAATCTTTAATAAATGAAATAAAATCAAAAAATAACCTTATTTCATATACTGAGGAAGTAAATTCAAATTTAGCTGATAAAGTAAGCAAACTACAAAACTCTATTTATAAATATGAAAATAAGATCCATGCTCTTAAAATCAACCAAATCTCAGTAAGACAAGAACAATTCAAAATTATTTACGATTATGAAAAAGAAATAAGTAACTTAAGATGTGAAAAAGATACTTTGCATAAAGAAATGAATAAAAAAATCAACTCCTTGTTAAAAATAATAGAAGAAAAAGAAAGCATGCTATCTAGATTACATGAATTACTATATAGTATAATACAACAACTATAGACGTAAACAGCACTAAAAAAGAGACTTCTGTATCCAGAAATCATCTTTTTTAATATCTTACAGTATAAAGTCATCTTACCACTTTATACTTATATAATTCTTTTACAAAGCGATCAACCATGTTATCGTAATTATAATTAGCATAGCATCGTTTCTGTCCAAGTTTAGCTATTTTATCTCTTGATTCTGCATCCTTTAAATAGGTATCTACTAATCTTAAAGTAGTTTCAGCATCATCGCTCCATACTAGATGCACTCCATTTGTAAAATTGTATTCCAACGCTTTTGTATATTGAGAAAGATAAAATCCCTGACAACCAAGCACTTCAAAAGTACGCATACTCATCATAGTTTTTGAATTTGTTACAGAGTGAATTCCCAGTACAATTTTAGCAGTGGCACAAGCATCTGGTACCTCATTATAATAGCAGTATCCTCCATAAAATTTCTCATCCGGCAGTACATAAGGATATCCTTCCTCAAACCAGTTGCAGCCAAATACCTTTATATTATAGTTTCTCTCTATTAGTGGATTTAAAATCTTATAAATTCCTTTAGTACGCTGATCATATTTATAATTATTACCTATAAATATGATGTCATAGTCGTATTTAGGATTATACTTTCCTTTGTAATGGTATCTTTTATTACAAGCAAAAGGAACAAAAGATACATTTATTTCTAGCTTTTTATAGAAAGGTATACATTCCACAGCAGGTGTAAGCAATAATGCTGCATTTTTCCCATTCTCTATTGAATAAGTGAAAAATTCAATAGGATCATCTATAGCCCAATATACATAAGGAATATTAAGTTTGTTTAAACAAAAAATTACTTTGTTAAAGTTCTTTTTAATGGTTGTCCCAGGATTTAAAAACAAATCCGGTTTATATTCCTTAATTTCCTCTATGAATGGCAGCATAGAACCTTCATTAATACTTTTATACAGCTCAGTATGTCTAACATCTACACCACAATTTTGTAGAGCTTCTGTAAATCCATATTTTAAAAAAGGTCCATCCTCTGAAACTAATATTTTCATCACATATTCTCCTTGCATATTTTAATAAAACAAGTAATATTTTTTGAATATTATTGGCGCCTTTTCACTTTTACACTGTTACAATTCTAATAAAATTAGGGGTATTTAAAAACCTTTTAACATACTCTGCAAATAAATCTTGTTGGCTTATTCTCCACGTATGATCATTTAGATTTCTATTTCTCATATAAACATAATTATACTTATCAGAAGAAAACATTTTTATACCTGCCTTAAGACAATCATCTAAAAAGAAATTATCTTCTCCAACAGTTACTTTTTTAAATTTTACTTTTTCAAATATCTCCTTTTTAAATAATATAGTCCCTCCTGCCACAGTACGTGTAAACTGGTTTTCAAAGTTCGGTAAAAAAATACCTAATTCATTATTTTCTTTAAAATATATGAAACGGGAACATTTTCCCGTAATTTGAGCATCTGTATACTTAAACACATTCATAAGATCTGTAAGGTAATTAACTCCATAATAATCGTCATCATCCATTTTAGATATATAATCATATTTTGATTGTCCTATTCCAAAATTTAAACATTCCCCCAAGGTACAGTTATCATCTAATTTAAATATTTTTACTCCTTTTAAAGTTCTAGATTTTGCTTCATAATCTTTTATATCTAAATTGTTGTTATTTAAAATTATTATTAATTCCTTGTTCTTATAATCAAGTCTTCCATAATTAAGAAATATATTATCTATATGCTGAAATTTATTTGTAGGCGTAATAATAGAAACACCAGGCTGTAGAGTTTTACTATACTTTTTTCTAATAGACTTAACTAATATTTTTTCCCTTACTATTTTTTGCAACATATTTACCTCCAATAAAAAATTCAAATTTGTATAAAAATAATATATTTATGCACATAATTATGTTTATACGAGTTATCTAACTCTATGCTATAATGAAGGGAATATAATATTTAGTATTAATGACTTTTTCGCAGTAAGATTCCATGATCTCCTCATCGCCTATTTTCCAAGTATGTTCATCTAAGCTCTTATTTCTAATATAGACATAATTATATTTGTCAGCAGAAAATATCTTTATACCAGCGTTATTGCAATCTTCGAAAAAAGAAATATCTGTTCCAGCACCATACAAGCATCTAAATTTAATTTTACTAAATATTTCTTTTTTCAAAGTTATAGTACCCCCTGCTACACCAGGCACATACTTATTTTCAAAGTGCGGCGAAAAAGTAGCTAACAAGCTGCTTTCTTTAAAGTATATAAAACGCGAAAATTTTCCTGTAACCTGGGTGTCTGTATATTGAAATACATTCATAAGATCTGTAAGATAATTAATTCCATAATAATCGTCATCATCCATTTTAGATATATAATCATACTTTGACTGCTCTATTCCAAAATTCAAACATTCTCCAAGAGTACAGCTTTCATCCAATTGGAATACCCGTACATTATTTAAACGCCAAAATTTAATTTTATAGTTATCTTTTTTTAACTTATTGTCATTTAATATTATTATTAACTCCATACATGGGTACTTAAGTCTTCTATAATTAGAAAATATATTATTCTTACATTGGAGTTTATTAGTAACTACAATAATAGAGACTCCTTCTTTAGAGTCTTCACTATATTTTTTTCTAATATTTTTAACCCAAGCTCTATTTTCGAATATTTTCTCCACTCTGCACTTTGCTCCTTTTATAAAATCAAATTTCTAATATAATATATTCAATAACATACCTATAGTGCAAAACTTTTGCTAACTAATTCAATTTTCATGCATAATTTAATAGTGGAAGCTTTAAAGTAGTGATTGCTTTATAAAAGGAGTGTACAAATTTAGTGAAAGAAAAAATTTCATATAACGATAAAATAGATGTTTCTATAATTATCCCTTGTAAAAATGAAGTAAATAATTTAAAATGGACGCTAGACTCTATTATGAAGTCCAAAAACTTGCTTAATTTTGAAATTATAGTAGTAGATGATGCTTCTAGTGATTCAAGTACTCAATTTTTAAACTCAGACTTAAATAAATCAATCTATAAAGATATTATTTTAATTAAAACAGATAACGTGGGAGTCTCCCGTGCAAGAAATGCTGGTGCAAAAATAGCTAAGGGAAAATATTTATTTTTCTGTGATGCACATATAAAAATTTGTGACCACTTATTAGATAATCTAGTGAGTACCCTAAAGATTTCCAATTCTGATCTAGCAGCACCTTGTATTTTAGATATGTACAACAGTTTAGCAGTAAGTTATGGCATGACCTGGGACAATAATCTTAAACCTAAATGGTTAGAATCAAATCCAAATTTTATAACTGAAATTCCTTTTGCCTGTGGCTGTGCTTTTATTATTACTAAAAAAACATTTAATAAAATTCACGGATTTAACAAAATTTTTGAAATTTACGGTAGTGAAGATTTTGAAATATGTTTAAAAGCATGGCTTTATGGTTATAAACTTACAATTAATCCAAATATTAAAGTTAGACACCTTTTTAAGCAAAAACATTCCTACAAAATAACCTACTCAAATTTAATTTATAATATGCTGTGTCTTTCCTATTTTCATTTTAAAAAAGAAAGAATTATTAAGACAATCGAACTTTTAAAAAATAACTACTATTTTCATAGTGCCTCAGAAAACATAAAATTAAACATGGACTTAATTTACGCATATAGAAAATTATATTTTGAAGAGCGTAAATATGAAGATGATTGTTTTTTTCGAAAATTTAACATTAAATTTTAAGCCTAAAGAGCAAGACCTATAACTTGGTTGTTTATAGGTCTTGCCCTTTATATTGTTACAAATTTAGTAAAATCTTTAGTAAATAAAAAATACTCACTACAGTACTTTCTAATTTCATTTGAACTTATTTTCCAAGTGTGTTCATTCAAATTTTCATGTTTAATATAAACATAATTAAACTTATCCGAAGAAAACATCCTTATTCCACAAGAATTACATTCTCTTAAAAAAGTAATATCTTCTGAATTATTGAAATTTTTAAACTTAACCTTTTTTAGTATTTCTTTTTTAAAAGTTATAGTACCTCCTGCTATAGCTTCATATACATACTTATTCTCATGCCCAGGCGAAAAAACTCCAAGCCTATTGCTATCTTTAAAATATATAAAACGAGAAGCTTTACCAATAACCTGTGCATCCGTATATTTAAATGCATTCATCAAATCTATAAGATAGTTACTTCCATAATAATCATCATCATCCATTTTAGAAATATATTGATATTTTGATATTTCTGCAGCAAAATTTAAACATTCACCTAAAGTAACATTTTCATCTAATTGAAATATTTCTACATTGCTTAAATTTCTAGCCCTTATCTCATAATTTTTTATATCCAAATTATTATTATTTAAAACAATTATAAGTTGTTTACATGGATAATTAAATGCTTTATAATTCATAAATATATTATCCATATACTTATATTTATTGGTAGCAGTTATAATGGACACTCCTGGATTTGAAGTTTTAATGCACTTCTCTCTAATTTTTCTTACCAATTTCTTTTCTGCCGTTATTTTTTCTAACATACATGCCTCCTAAACAATCTAGACATTATACAAAATGTTCTTTTTATTCAAACGGCTTATTATAGCATCCTTATTACCATAAAATTTGTCAAGCAGCTTTAAATTTTTTTTATGGTGAAATTTATAAGGACTTACATCATGATACATATGCCACATATTAGTTGCTATTCTTCCATAAGGTCCACATATAGCATCCATTGCTCTTTGGAAAGCATCGTCTTCCTCTCCCCAACCTTTAAAAGCTTCGTCAAATCCTCCGACTTTTTCAAAATATTTACGGGGAACTACATTGATCCCTCCATATATCTCATTACAATTAAGTCTTGAGCAGCCTTTAAAGTCAATATATTTAACATCAATATCTGGATGCATTTTTCGTAACTTTCTTGATTGCTTTGCTGTTAAATAGTCTATTGAATTAAATGGTATTATCCAGCTGCAATAAGTTAGTCCAAGTATAGCTTTTGCTATCTGATCTATATCAAAAATAATGTCCGCATCTGCAATTATAAATATATCCCTTGTGGCTATTTTAGCCGCAGTATTTACTGCTGCGGATTTACAAAAAGGCTCTTTGTCATAAACTCCTATACATATTTCAGCGCCTGGCATTAAAGCTTTATATCTTTTCTTGATCCATTTCCAATTTCTATCCCTGTATCCCCCATCTGATTTATATGGAATTAAAACAGAGATTCTTTCATCAAACATATTAAAATATCCCTTCTGAGTTTTAATTATACTGTAATAAAAGAAATAAAATTTTTAGTAATCATAATTTTTCAAGTAAAGCCCTTTTTAACTATATGCCCAACTACACTTTTCCTTTTGCTATAGAATTAAATTTCTAATATACTATATTCAATTATATGGCTATAGTGCAGAACTTTTACTAACTAATTCAATTCTTATGCATATTTTAATATTAAGGTAACTTTAAATTAAAGTTGTTCTGGAGGAATTAGTTATGAAAATATCCGTTATAGGTACCGGTTATGTTGGACTAGTAACTGGAGCCTGTTTTTCCAGTAAGAGTAACTCTGTTATTTGCGTTGATATTGATAAAGAAAAAATCCAAGTTCTAAAGGAAGGCAATATTTCCATCTATGAACCAGGTTTGAATAAAATAATTTTAGATAACATGCATAATGATAATTTAAAATTCACAACGGATATTAAATTTGCTGTAAAAAATTCAGACATTATATTTATAGCTGTAGGGACTCCATCTGCAAATGATAACAGTACTGATTTAAGTAGTATATTTTCAGCTGTAAAAGATATAGGCAAATATATGGAAGATTATAAAATTATCGTGAATAAATCTACAGTTCCTGTGGGAACATTCTCTAAAATAAAAAAAATAATAAAAGATGAAATAACACTTAGAAATATTAAACTGGACTTTGACGTAGTATCCAATCCTGAATTTTTAAGAGAAGGTAGTGGGATAAATGATTTTATAAATCCAGATAGGGTAATAATAGGATCTTCAAGCGATAAAGCAAAATGTGTAATTAAAGATTTATATTCAAATATAGTTTCAAGGAATAGGATAATATGTATGTCCAATGCTGCTGCTGAAATGACAAAATATGCTTCCAATGCTATGCTGGCAGCAAGAATATCTTTTGTGAATGATATATCCAATTTATGTGATATCTTAGGAGTAAATATAGAAGATGTTAAGCTTGGTATGGGACGTGACAAAAGAATAGGCCCTCTATTTTTAAACTGCGGTATAGGATATGGAGGTTCCTGTTTTCCTAAAGATATAAAGTCACTTATAGAAATAGGTAATAAAAATAACTATCAGATGATTTTGTTAAAAGCTGTAGAAGAAATAAACAAAAATCAGACAAATATTTTTATAAAAAAAATATTAAAGTATTTTAATTTCGGTACTTTTAGTAAAAATTTAGCCGGGAAAACTTTTGCAGTATGGGGTGCAGCTTTTAAAAATGATACAGATGATATTAGAGAATCGCCGGCAATAATTATAATAAAGGAACTTTTAAAAAGTGGAGTTAAAATTTTCTGCTATGATCCAAAAGCTATGAAAAAAGCTTACAATGTGTTTGGAAATAAAATATGTTATAGTAAGGATAAATATTCTATACTAAAAAATGCAGATGCACTTTTGATATTAACTGAATGGGATGAATTTAAAGAAGCAGACTTTAATATTATAAATTCAAATCTAAAAGATAAAGTCATATTTGACGGTAGAAATATGTATAGTTTAAAATATATGTTAGGAAAGCCTTTTGATTATATTTCAATGGGTAGGCAGCCTATTTATAATTGTAGATAAATTTTAAAGTTTTAAGGGGCACTACTAATTAGAAGTATCAACCCCTTAAAACTTTAAATTATATTAACTCACTTATTTTTTTGAATTCAAATTTTCTGCTTTTAAGTGTGCTTATAATAAAATCTGAAGCAGCTGCGGTGTTTTTTCCATGTCCATGCATTAATACAATGTCGCCACCTTTTAGTTTTTTAAATACACGTTCCACTATAGTTTTGGTTGGTGGACTTTTCCAATCGGAAGGATCTATGCTCCAGCAAACATTATACATATAACCACAATCATTAGATGCCTTTAATATATATTGACTCCACTCGCCATAAGGAGCTCTAAAAAATGGCTTAGGATTTACTCCTGTAATTTTTTCTATTACTTTCTCTGCTTTTTCAATATCTTTCTTACTTTCATCATAATACATTTCCTCTGGATGGCAATGTTCATAGGAATGATTTCCAATTTGATGGCCTTCGATAACAATCTGCATTGCTAGTGTTGGGAATTTTTCTACCCACATACCTGTCAAAAAAAAAGTGGCCTTTACTGAATTCTTTCTTAAAATATATAAAATTTGTGGAACAGCCATATAATCATAATCATCACAGTCATAGGTTAACGCAATTTGTTTAGATTCACGATTGCCATGAACTATAAAGTTAACATGACCTATTAAACTTTTTTTATTCATTTTATCACCCCAGTTTATACTATGCTCTTTGCATGATTCGTGTATCACTCCTACTTTTAATTGAATATGGTATAAAAGGTGGTTTATTTATATTTGATGAAAAATATCTATATATAATATCAAGTAAATATTTTGATAAATTTAATTTTCAATCATTTCTTAAAAATCTATATATTTGGAAGGAGTGTACATTTAGTGGAAGAAAAAACTTCATATAAAGATAAAGTAGATGTTTCCATAATCATCCCCTGCAAAAATGAAGCAAATAACTTGAAATGGACATTGGACTCCATTATGAAATCTAAAAATTTTCTTAGCTTCGAAATCATAGTAGTAGATGATGATTCCATTGACTCAAGTACCCAATTTTTAAAGTCAGATTTAAACAAGTCTATCTATAAAGATATCGTTTTAGTTAAAACAGATAATATAGGGGCTGCCCGTACAAGAAATGCCGGCGCAAAAATAGCTAGAGGAAAATATTTATTTTTCTGCGATGCCCATGTAAAAGTTTCTGACCACTTACTAGACAATCTAGTGAATACCCTAAAAGTTTCTAATGCCAATATAGCAGCACCCTGTATTTTAGATATGCATAATAATTTAGGAGCTGGATATGGACAAACCTGGGATAATAAACTTAATGTTACCTGGATTGTACGTAATCCTGGCATTATCTATGAGATTCCCATTGCCTGCGGATGTGCTTTTTGTATAACCAAAAAGGCTTTTCAAAAAATAAATGGGTTTGACAACTTATTTCAAGTATGGGGAAAAGAAGATGAAGAGCTTTGTTTTAAAGCCTGGCTTTACGGATATAAGCTTGTGGTTAACCCAGAAGTAAAAGTAAGACATCTTTTCAGAACAAAACATCCCTATAAAGTCACTTCATCTAATGTTGCTTACAATATGCTTTGTATGGCATATTCTCACTTTAAGAAACAACGTATACTTAAGACCATAAGTCTTATAAATGGCTATTCCTATTTTCCTGATGTAGTTTCAAATATTAAATCCAACTTAGACTTAATATTTGCCCAAAGAGAAAAATATTTTAAGGAGCGTATACATGATGACGATTTTTTCTTTGAAAAATTCATGATTTCATTTTAAAAAATAAAGGTTATCTCAAAACACTTCTTGCGAAATATTTTTGAGATAACCTTTTTAATGTAAAGTAAATGCTAACATGTAGGTGTAATTTTACCTGTAACCTCATATATATTTACTTTAGGACATGAGGAACCTACAGTTCCAAGATTTTTAAAGCTTAAATCGCTGACTAAAAATTTTATAGTATTTGGATCTATAGTTCCACAGCAAACTACATCCGAATCACAGAAACATACAACATCTGTGCAGCATAGGAAGGCACAATTTCCACTTGGATCTTTAAATCCCAAACTTGCAAATACCTTAACACTTCCAGTAACTTTTGCTCTATTGAGTGCTATAGTACATCCATTTGTAAGTGTTGCCGTACATTTGCCACTTCCCTGAGTAACAGTAAATTCAGTACGTTTAGAAACGCCAGCATGCACATGTCCAGGTATAAATGTAAAATCAGTGGGAACACTAATTAAACAGCAAAAAGTTCCCGCAGTGCAGGATGGACATGGAGTTGGTGGTGTTGTTGGATCACAATTACAACAAGGATCAGAAACGCTTTGCTGCAAAACTTCTCCTGAACCGGATTCAATTAACCCCACTAGTTCCTTTTTTTCATCTTCACTTAAATCCGTTGCTAGTTGATTCTTAGTTATACTATCTATTTCCATCATAATTTCTTGAACGTCCTTCAATTATTATCTCTCCTTTTCAAAGTACTTCTACACTAACATTTTACGTAGCAAATTTTTAATTGTTACAATTTAAAATATTTTTTGTTATAATATTGAAGTCCTCAAGCATATTTTATATATAAAGAATAATTCTCCAAGAGGAGTTAGTTTAATGAGATCTAAAGACAAAAAATCTTATATTTTAAAACGCTCTAATGGAGCCATATGGAACATATCTTATAATGAAAATAGAGAAATTGTATATAGAATATTTAAAGAAGATGCCTTGCATACTTATAATTTGATTACAAGCAATATTTCTCAAAATCTTTCAGCTATATTACTTCCAAATGACATAATATATGTTTTATATCAGGATATGAATGGAAATATAAATTTGCTTACAGAAGATGAAACAAGATGGAATGAACAACAAATCATTAAAAACAATAGAGGAAAAATGAATGATGTTTACTTTCAAGCTTTCCTAAACCAAAATGAGATCCATATAATCTACAGTGTTTTAAATAAAAAAGCAGGCATTACAACTATCTGGCACCAAATTTTAGATAAAAAAAATGACCTATCTTCTTCTAAAATAATAGATACACTAAAATTTAATTATGATATAGCTTTTTCCCTTCACACTTCAAAAGATAAAAAAATATTTATTTTATATCAAAAGTCATTAAATAATAGGCATGAGCTCGGCTACAAGATATTCAATCATGAAAGTAAAAATTGGTCCAACTTCTATAGTATAGATTCAAGTACTTTCCCTTATAAATATTATTCTATACTTAAAAGTAAAAATACAATTCATATACTATATATAAAAAATAGCCAAAATAGAAACAGTTTAATCTATGCTAGTGGTATTGGTACAGACTTTAAATATAATAAATTGTCACAAAGTGTAAATATAGACTTCTGTTATTTTTTCATAGGATACAATCAAATATGGTGCTCCTGGACACAAGATAATAAAATTTACAGCAGCTTTTCCATAGATGGTGGTAGGAGTTTTAGTAATGCTCCCTTTAAGAATTCATTAACTTTCCTGGACATTACAAAATGTATTTATAGCTCAAATAAGCAAAGTTATCTAGATACTTTTTATTTCAATGAACTTTATATGATAAATAAAAATCCTTTAGAGTATTTGATTATATCTCAAATATTTCCTAACATTAATGATTATAAAGTCAACCCTTATATGACTTATTTTATGGATGAAATTTGGAAAAAAATCTCTGCATACCAAAAAATGCTTAATCAAAAAAATAACTTAATTCTCCAGCTTAAATATTTATTAAAGCAAGAAAAAACCAAATATCTCTCATACAAAAGCAGATGCTATAATATAAATGAGGAATATGACAATTTCAATAAAACAAAGGATTTGCTAAATGAAAATATTAACTTTATTCAAAAAAGTTTAATTGAAAAGGAAAATAAAATTAACGAACTAGAAAATGCCACTATTGAAAAAGAAGATGCTATTATTAATCTAAAACTTCAACTAAAAGCTGTTATTTCCCAGCTAAATTTGTATAAATCAAAAGCAAATAGTTCTCTTTTAAAGAAAATATTTAAAAATGATAAAATATAATTACACTTTTCACTTGTAACATTTTTCTCAAGCTTAATAATCATTTATTTTCAATATCTCATAATATAATTTTTTTGTGCAAAAACAGAAAATTTTTATATAGTAAAAATGCAGCTAATCATGACTCATCTATAATTAGCTGCATTTCTAAATCTTAATTTTATCCAATGACTACCTGTTTTTTCACCCAATAACTCATTATTTATGAATAGCATCCTGATAAAATTCATAAGCTTGCTTATCAGTTGCTTTCTCATGAACAATCTTTCCTATCGCTTCAGCCATTTCTACTGGATGAAGACTTTGGAAAATATTACGTCCCATATCTAGTCCATGTGCACCTTCACTTATTGCATGATATGCCATTGTAAGAGCTTCATTTTCAGGTAACTTTTTTCCACCTGCTACAACAATAGGAACTGGACATGCTGCTGCAACTTCTTCAAAGTTCTCACAATAATAGGTCTTAACAATGTTAACACCAATTTCTGCTAAGATACGTGTAGCAAGTTTAAAGTAACGATCTGTACGTTCCATATCCTTTCCTACTGCTACAACGCCCATAGTTGGAATGCTATAACGTATACCTTCATTTATAACCTTCGATAAATTATTTATACTTTGAAGTTGGCCATCTGCACCAATAAATCCTTGAACAGCCATACAATCTGCATTGCAGCGGATTGTATCTTGAATATCAACAGCAACTACCTCATGGGATAAATCATCATTTAGCATAGATGAACCAGATGAAACACGTAGTGCGATTGATTTTTGTCCAACTGGTGGAACACAAGTACGAAGTGCACCTCTTGTACACATCAAAACATCAACATAATCCATAAGTTTGGGAATCAACAAATCAAGCCTTTCCAAACCTGATACAGACCCCATAAAATATCCATGATCAAACGCAAACATTACAGTATTGCCACTATTTTTATCAAAAATATTTGCAAGATGCTTTTTCATTCCCCAATCTAAATTATTAGCTCCTTTAACATAAAAGCCTTTAGAATTATTTGCAAATTCAGTATCTATATGATAATCTTTTGCTACTTTAAAGCCTTCCATATCTGGCATAATTAAAATCCTCCTTATAATTTATACATTTATCATTTGAAATCAAATAAATAAGTTATACATTAAAAATCAAAATTATTCATATTACTTTTAGTAAATACAGTTCTCTCAGGTAGTAATACAACTCCCGAAGAAGGATCAGAAGTACTTGCTGAATCATTAAGTACATTATTAGGCATAACTTCTACAGTACCAATATCAGGAATTTTAATCTTATCACCAACTTTTACTTTATTACCTGCAGCAAGATAGTATGCCATATAGCAACCCATAGCACCTTGGATTCCGCAATCCCATAATCCCCAACGTGTAATAATACCTTCTTTACAATACTGTTTTATAGAATTAGGTGAAGCAAACCCAGTAATGGTAATATCTTTAGCTTTTTTACCTTTGTTCTGAGCTGCCTGACATTGTCCAGGAAGTGCAGTAGAGTCATTGCAGATAATTAAATCAATATCCTTATGTGCTGATAATATAGATTCACCAACTGAAATAGCTTGTTCGGCATCTTGGTTTGAATAATAGTTATCTGGTGCAACATTTTGCCAGTTAGGATATTTTTGCTTAATGTATTTTTCTCCCTCTACTCTCCAAGAGTTTTGGTCAGTAACACTTGCATTTGAATAATGCCAGCAATATTTGATAGGATCCTTATCTGGGTTTTTGCCACGTTCTTTTAATGAATCGTAACTCATCTTAACTAGCATTTCTCCTAATTGCTTAGGTGTACCTTGAGAAACCATAATTTTACGAACAGATGGATCTACATCAGAATCCCATGTAGTAACTTTAACACCTGCTGCTGCTGCAGCTTTTAAAGCATCCTTAACGCCAGCAGCATCAACAGATGACATACAAATTGCATTTGTACCTTGTTGAACTGCTTTGTTAATTACAGATACCTGAGCAGATGCAGATGCACTAGCATCACCTTCGTAGTCAACTTTAAATCCCCACTTTTTAGCATATTTTTGAGCACCCTTATTAGCAGATTCAAAGAATGCATTGCCTGTAACCTTTGGAATAAAAGTTACCGTAATGCTACTATTTTTGTTAGAAGTACTTTTCTCTGCAGAATCACTTGATGATTTACTGGATGAACCACATCCCGTAAATGCTGTAAGAGCCATAACAACAGTTAATGTCAAAGCAAAAACTTTTTTCATTATAAAACCCCCCTGTTTTTTTGTTTTTATATGCAGACGTAAATATTCGTCTATATATACCTAATAACACTAAATAAAATTTATTTATGGCTAATTTTTGATGGATACATAATGGCGTAAAACTGTAGAAATCTTTTGATTTTTAGAAATACAGCTTCCTGCAACTACAAGGACTAACATAATGCCTACTGGAATATCTAAGTACTGATTTGGCATGCCATTCATTGAAAGACCAAATCTCATGATTCCAATTACAACTGCCGCAAGTGCTGAACCAATTACTCCACCTTTACCTCCTAAAGTGGATGTTCCACCAAGTACTACAGCTGTAATTATTGGCATAGTTAAATCACTTCCAAAATCAGATTTTGAAGATCCAAGATAACTTGTCATAATGATACCTGCAATAGCAGCTGCCATACCTGAGAAAATATATGTACTCATAATGATAAGCTTTGAATTAATACCAGTAAATCCTGCTGCGTTTTGATTAATTCCACAAAGAAAAACTTTTCTTCCATATTTTGTACTGTGTAAAATAATATAAGCAATAGCTGAAAGTGCTATAAAAATAAGAAACTGTGATGGAATAACACCAAAAAAACGTTTCTTAGTAAAACTTGTAAAGTACTGTGGAAAACCACTAATGCCAAGATAAGCAGCAGTCTTTGATATATTTGATACCGCAATAGCAAGCCCAGAATATAGAAATGATCCACCTAATGTAACTACCATTGGCTGAACACCAGTAAACCCTATAAAAAAGCCACTTAAGGCACCACATAGGCCACCAACAATAAGAGCTATTAGGCATGCTGCTATAATGTTAACTCCTGCACTTTTCCACATTACTCCAATAACTATAGAGGTTAAACCCACTATAGAACCAGCCTGCAAATCAATACCACCTGTAATAAACACAAAGCATGTAAAAATTGCAATAATACAAATAGAAATAAAATCGTTTACACTGCCAAATAGAACTTGAGGTTTTAAAAATCTAGGATTTAAATTACCAAATATAATTACTTCTGCAATAAGCAATATTATTAGGAAATATTCCCATCGAAACTTCAATTTTGTATATATTCCTTTTAGTTTCTGTTGCATACTTTATTTCCTCCTTCTACTTTGTATTCAATAACTTCTGCAGTTCTCGCTGCCAAACGTTCTCTTCTTGACTTTTCAATATTATGCTTCTGAATTACTGCATCTATAACAACAATAGTAATTAACAAAATTCCAGTAATTGTGTTATCGTAATTGGATGATAATCCTACGAAGACCAAAATACGACTGATAGATGCCATAATTAATGCACCAAAAGTTGCTCCAATCATATTTCCAATACCACCAGAAAGACTTATTCCACCAATAACACATGCGGCAATAGCTTTCATCTCATAACCATTACCAGACATAGGCGTTACAAACCCAATACGACTAACAAATATTACAGAAGCCAAGGATGCACAAACTGCACAAATTATAAAGCTGATCATCTTAGTTGCAGTAACGGGAAGACCTATATGTATGGCTCCATCCTCATTATCACCTACTGCTTGAAAATATCGTCCACATCTTTTTTTCGTTACACAAAAATGTATAAGAATCATTATTATAATAGTACCTATATAAAACCATGATAATCCAAACATACCCATCTGCGAAATTTCCTTAAAATTACGGGGAATATTTTCAACCCAAGCACCACCAGTATAAACATAAGAAAAGCCTCTTACGATACCGTTTACACCTATAGTCATAATAATTGATGGAACTCCAAGAACTGCTACGCCAAATCCATTAACAGTACCTATAACTATTCCAATCAAAATAGCTACCAATAATGCCATCATACTTGAATTACCATTTCTTATCATAGTAGCTGCCACTGCAGCTGATAACCCTAATGTACCACCTATAGATGCATCAATCTCTCCTGTAAAAATAACAAATGCCATACCAATAGCACAGATTGTATAAACCGTAGAACCATTTAAGCAAAGCATAATATTGTCTAATTTCCAAAATGCCGGATTTACAACTCCTGCAATTCCAAACAAAGCGAGGAGGAAAATTATGGATGAAAATTCTCTTCTTTTTGTTATCTTTTTCATAAAACTCATACCTTCCATACTCTATACACCCTCCTTTTCTTCTTCATAAACACCAAATGCAGCACTCATTAAGTTATTCTGATTTATATCCGCTTTATTAAATATATGATTTATTCTTCCTTGAAACATAGTAACTGCCCTATCTGAGAGCTCAATAATCTCTTCCATATCTGATGATATGAGTAAAAAAGAAAACCCTTTCTCTTTTAATTTATTCATAATTGAATATACATCACCACGGGCTGAAGCATCAATTCCACGAGTAGGTTCATCTAATATAATCAGCTTTGGATGTGTTAAAAGTGTTCTAGCAATTACAACCTTCTGCTGGTTTCCGCCTGAAAGACTGCCAAGTAACTGATCCTGTCCAGTTACCTTAATGCGAAAATCACTTATAGATTTATCAGTTAACTCCCTTTCTTTCTTAGAATTTATAAAAAACTTAGAAAGATGATTTAAACATCCACATGTAGTATTCATCCTTATATCACCAATCTTAAAAATTCCATCTTGTCGTCTATCTTCTGGAATATAACTTATGCCCTTTTCCATCACTTGAGCAGTTGACATTCCAGTAATATCTGTCCCTTCAAGATAAACCTTTCCACCAAGTACTGCATCTTTACCAAAAATTGTAGTTGCAAGTTCGGTACGTCCAGCACCTACTACACCCGCCAAGCCTAAAATTTCACCAGGATACACATCAAAAGTCACATCCTTGAATCCATATCCACTAAAGTTTTTTAAACTGAATATTGGTTTCAGATTTTTATAATCTGGTACCGTACTATTAAAATTAAGTTCTTTCTTTTCTATATCTGTAGGAAGTAATCCTTGTACAAGCATCTCTCGAGTAAAATCTTTAACTTCTCCATTAAGTGTTATAATACCATCTCTCATAATTGCAACATGCGTAGCTATAGTAAACACCTCAGCAAGTCTATGGGTAATATAGATGATACCGATGTTTTTCTTTTTAAGATCTTCAATAATTTTAAAAAGGGATTCTACTTCATCAAAAGTTAACGCGCTAGTAGGCTCGTCCAAAATTAATAATTTTGCGTTTCTTAGTAACCCGCGAAGAAGTTCTACCAATTGCTGTTCAGCAATAGATAAAGTCATAGCTTTTCTGTTTAAATCCAAATTCCAACCAATCTGTTCCAATAAATTTCTAAGGCGTTTATCTAACTCTTTAGAACTCTCATTAAATCCAATTAGTATATTTTCTTCGACACTCATATTTGGAAAAAGCATAGGTTCCTGTGGTACAAGATACATACCAAGTTTCATTGCATCTAAAGGTTTAGAATTCAAAACCTTTTTGCCACCTACATAAATATCACCAATATCCTGCTGATAGATGCACATAATAATTTTCATTAAAGTGCTCTTGCCTGCACCATTGCCCCCAATCAATGCTAATACTTCACCTGCACTGACATCTAGATTAATACCTTTTAAAACTTTATTTTTTGCAAATGACTTATGAATATTTCGCACAGAAAGGAGCGTATTATCAGTATTTATTTCTGAATTCTTTGAAATATTTTCTTCCATACTCCTAGCCTCCATAATTGAATTCCTAACATTTGTTATATGCACATTAATTTTGTTTGTTTACAAAATCATAAAACATTTTAAAAACTTTGTCAACCGTTTACAATAAAGTTGCTTGTTTTATTATCAGAATTTTATATAAATTTTACTTTTATACACAAATTATTTTATTGCTAAAGTATTTATATTAGCCATATTATAAGGTACTACAACTATTATATTACACAAATTTATTTGAAAATAATAAATTTCTTCTACAACAAGTTTCCATGTTGACATTAAAAAACCATGTTGTTATACTATTTATAAGGTTATCATTTGTTTTTCATTAAAACAAAAGATAGTAAGTCTTTGGAGTAGTTTTCCCACTAAATTTAAATAATTGAAGATTAATATTAAATCTTATATGCTCTTCTATTGAAAATTGAAATAAGAATTACTACTTTCAAATGTAAAAATATTATTTTTAGCCATAATCTATACTAAGTCATAGTATTTTATAATCACATAAAATTAATATAGAAAGCGAGAGAAAAACAAATGGATGACGAAGAAGCACTTATGATTAAAGTATCATGGTATTACTATTTTGATAACATGACCCAGCAGCGTATCTCAGAACTTCTTGGTATCTCACGTATGCGTGTAGTAAAACTATTAGACAGGGCACGTAATACTGGAATTATTCAATTTAAGCTGCGTGATGACCCAGCAAGTCGCTTGCATATAGAAAAAAAATTATCCCAAGTGTATAATCTTAAAGATACTTTTATTGTACCTTCACCACCAAAAGAAGTTTCTATTAATGAAAATATTGCGCGAGCCGCTGCCATGTATATAAATAACCGCCTAGGTAATAACAATTTCATTAATATGGGATATGGCGATACTCAAAGTCGCATCTTGAATAATCTAGCAACCATGGCCGAACGTCCCCTTTCTGTAGTATCAATGACAGGTGGTGTTAGTTATTATTTACCGAATAATATGTCCACAATCTTTAATGCTAAGCTTTATTTGATTCCATCACCACTTCTAGTGTCTTCTAAAGAAGTAGTAGAAGCCTTACAAAATGAGGGATCTATTAATGAAATTTCACGTATGTTACAACTTTCTTGTATGTCTGTTGTAGGAATTGGTTCTATTAGCAATAATGCTACTATTGTAAAAAGTGGGATTCTAACTAAAAACGACTTTCTATACTTAAAAATGAAAGGTGCTGTCGGAGACATATTGTGTCATTTTATTGATAAAGATGGGAAATTAGTAGAAACATATATAGAAGAACGCTTAATTACAACCCCGCTTTCTACACTTTTCAAACTTAATAATGTAATTGGAGTTGCAGCAGGTGATGATAAAGTGTGTGCAATTAAAGCTGTCTTAAATGGTGGTTACATTGATATTCTAATTACAGATGAATCTACTGCATTGCAGCTATTAGATACTAATGAAAATATTTCACAAAATCTGGAAAACTAATTTTTACTTTATATTACAGTTATTAAAATTCAAAAATTGTCAGATTTTTTACTAATTATGTTTATAACATATATTATCTTATAAGATAATATATGTTATAAATCCCCCTTTGGTATATACGATTTATACAATTGCTATGTAATTTATTACTCTATAGGGTTGTATGAAAACGATTATTATTAAACTGATACTTTTCTTCAAGATATTACTAAAATCAGTTGTACCCATTGATACCAATTTCTAAACATTATTCAATATATGCATTTATTAATGTAAATCAATAATTACTCACTGTTCACATGCAGCCTGATTCTATTATGTGACAGTTGAGGAAAATATATAAGTTTAGCAAATTATTATAAGGAGGTCTTACTGATGCAAAAATATTTGATGGCTGTTGATGCCGGTACTGGAAGCGTTCGTGCCATTTTATTTGATTTGGAAGGTAATCAGATTGGCTGTGTTCAGCAGGAATGGATTCACAACGAGGACCCTAAATGGCCTGGCAGCATGAATTTCGATTGGAATAACAACTGGGAACTAGCATGTCACTGTATTCATGGAGTAATAGAGCAAGCAAAAATTAATTCAAAAGAAATTGCAGCTGTATCTACTACCTGTATGCGTGAAGGAATTGTACTATACGATAAATTCGAAAAAGAAATATGGGCTTGTGCTAATGTTGATGCTAGATCTAATGACGAAGTTGGTGAACTCATACGCATGAACCCAGAATTAGAAAAAGAAGTATATATGGAATCTGGACAAACCTATGCTCTTGGTGCACTGCCACGTATTCTATGGGTAAAAAACAAAATGCCTGAAATATATAAAAAAATTGCACATATAGGTATGTTTAATGACTGGCTAATTTTTAAAATGACAGGCAAACTAGCTGTTGAACCAAGTAATGGTTCTACAACTGGCATCTTCGATCTAAAAAAAAGAGCTTGGGATTCTTCTATCGCTGGCAAATGCGGCCTAAAGGATACTATCTTTCCTGATGTTGTGGAATGTGGTTCCATAATAGGTAAAGTTAACGCAAAGGGTGCTGAAGACACTGGTCTTGCTGAAGGTACTACCGTTGTAGTAGGTGGTGGCGATGCACAGCTTGGTTGCATAGGTGTAGGTGTGGTTAAATCAAAGGAAGCTGCCATATTTGGGGGGAGCTTTTGGCAATACGAATTTAATACAGATGCTGTAAAAACTGATTCAAACTGCCGTGTTCGTGTTAATTGTCACGCAGTACCTGATATTTGGCAGTACGAAGCTCTAGCTTTCAAACCTGGTTTAGTAATGCGTTGGTTTAGAGATGGATTCTGTCAACTTGAAAAACAGGAAGCTGAAAAAACAGGTAAAGATCCTTATTATATAATGGATCAAAAAGCCTCTGAGATTCCAGCTGGGAGCTACGGAATGATGTGTGCATTTTCCGATGTCATGAACTTTATTTCTTGGAAACATGCTTCTCCTACTTTCACAAACTTTCAACTTGATTCTGAAAAATTTAATCGCTACACTTTTTATCATGCTATTCTAGAAAATACAGCTATGGTTACTAAAGGCCATCTTGACTTAGTACGAGAAGTTACTGGCAATATGCCAGAAAGCATTGTCTTTGCAGGAGGTGCTTCAAAGAGCCCATTATGGTGCCAGATCTTATCTGATGTTCTTGGTCTACCAGTTCGTGTTCCAGTAGTAAAAGAAGCAACTGGCCTTGGTGCTGCCATTCTGGCAGGTTATGGAGTAGGAATTTATAGCAATATCTCAGAGACAGCAAGAAAACTTGTACATTGGGATAAGACCTATGAACCATCTATAAAAAATCATTCCCTTTACGAAAACCTTTACAAAAAATGGCGTAAGGTGTATGCTGCACAATTAGAGCTTTGTAACCAGAAGCTTACAAATAATATGTGGATCGCACCAGGTCTATAGTACCTATAAAATTAAAAAGATTTTAACAAACAAGGAGGAATTTTGATTATGTATGTTATTGACGAAAAAGAAAAAGAATATCGTTTTGGTGACCATGGTCCCAAATACTTGATGAAAGGTCCAAGAATGAACTTTGCTCTAGTTCAGTTTCAACCGGGACAAGATTTTAAAGCTCACTTCCATAATGTTATGGAAGAAAATTTCTACATCATTGATGGTGAAATTGATATTGTAGTAGATGGAAAAGTAAATCACCTAACGAAAGGCCAGTTTATCCATATTGAACCAGGAGAGGTTCATTATTGCGTGAACAATTCTAACTCTGCAATCAAGATGGTATCCACACTTGCTCCTTACCAAGAGGTTGATAAAGTTGAAGTTGACGATTACAAATATTGATGTAGTTGAAAAACTTTTTTAACAAAAAACTATATAGATAGATATAGATAGATTTGTGTAAAATAGATTGGATTTAGTTTTTTAGGACTGTCACACTAAAAATAAATTCTACAACATATTATATTAGCAATCGGATAAAGCAATGTGTTGTATGTAAATTTCTTAGTGTAACAGTCCCATATTTATTTACAAAGTTTAATTAATACTTATTAAATTTGTTACTAATAGTTTCCCAGTAATCAGAATTTTCCAATCCTAATCTCCATATAGAAACTCCACCTAAATCATAATTATTTACAATATCAAGTTTATATGAGATACTTGTACTATTTTCAAAATATACAGTGTGGTATATGCCTGAACTATCAGTATAATTGAAGTATGGACTTTTAGCTGCAGAATCCCATTTAACCTGAGCACCTTTTTGTGAGGCCATATTATATGCTTGACTTATACCATAAGATTTTGCTTTTGCTCCATTTGATGGCCAATCATAAGCATAGGCTGCTAACCCCAATAGTATTTTATCTCTAGGAATAACTGTAATTGCATAATTTATTACATTTTGCACCCATCCTATAGATGCTATGGCACCAGGTTCTCCGCCAGACCAATGTTCATCATAAGTCATCAATACAATCTTATCTGAAACCTTTGCAATCTCAGCATAATCATAAGCTCCAATCCAGCTCTGCCACATACTATCACTTGTTTTAGCAGGAACTGCTATTGTCACTTCAAATCCTTGTGGATTCAGCGTATTATATAGTTCACTCATAAATGTCGTAAAATAACTTCTATCATAATAGTAAACATTCTCTATATCAATATTTACACCTTTATAATTGTTTGCTTTTAGACTTTGTAATATATTATTTGTAAGTTTTTGCCTATTTGTTGGATTTTCCAGTACACCTTTTGCTATATCTCCATTAAAACTATTTGATACCATTGCATATGTCTTAATTTTGTTATCATTTGCATAGCTTACCTGATTATATGGTACTGAACCTTTTATATTACCTGTGCTATCCATAATATAAGTATCTGTAGCAATTGAATCAATTGCCTGTGAATGATTTATTATAGAATTATAAGATGAACTATCTCCTATATAATAATAAGTAGTATACCCTAATACAGTTTTACTTGGATACAAAATAGACTGTACTAAAGCATCTGGCATAGCAAATGTACCGCCTAATATCTTTAATGAAGATATTGAATCTATCTTTGATCTGATTAAGGACTGTGCCTTAGTATAACTTTTACTAGCTAAAACAATAGGAGCAAAATCTTTTGCTGCTGCAGCTGAACCACATAAAGCATCCGGAAAATCTCCCCCATATGCTAAATATAGATTGTTAAAGTTAAAATCCCCCAAAAATTCATTTATTACATTTAAATTTGTTTCATATCTATCTATTCCACTAAGTCTTTTCATATTAGGTAAATCTTTAATAACATTATCATTAATTACATCAGTACCACCAACTACATAACTTTTAGAAATACTATTATTACTTATATAATCTTTAACACTATCAGGCAATATTTTAGCTGGTGTAAGAAGTATTGGCATTTGTTTTGCCGCTGCTATAGAAGCTATAGATAAAGCATCTGGAAAATTTTCTCCTGAAGCTAGTACTACTCCATTACCTGCACCTATATTTTCTGCCACCTTAGCACTCGTTTCATATCTATCTTGTCCACTTATACGTGTAACTTGAATATTAAGGGTAATTAATTGTTCTTCAATAGTTTTAGAGACTGCTCCTATACCACCTATTATAAAAACATTTTTAGCTCCTAATCTTTTAATTTCTTCATCTACATTAGAATTTAAATTAATGCCTTCTGTTATTAAAATAGGTGCATTATATTTTTTTGCAAGAGGTGCTGCAGAAATAGCATCTGGAAAATTTTCTCCTGAAACTAAAACCACATACTCTGATTTTTGAAAATTATTTTGTGAAACATTTACTGAAGTTTCATATCTGTTCATTCCACCAAATCTGATATTGGATGGAGCTGCTGCTGCATCTTGTACTGCCATAAAAAATATTATAAATAAAAGACTAAATAAAATATGTATTTTTTTCAATTTATCTCCCCCCAATATCAATTAAATATCAATTAAGTTATCGAACATAATATGCATAATTTGAAGAAGTATGTTCATTCCTGCACATCATATTAATGGAATTTTATACTGTACATTCCACTTAATAAATGGGGGTATTATAGATTATTATTCTTTTTTCTAACCTATCTTCTCTAAAAATGAATTTTTTAAAATATAAGAATGGGTAAGTAAAGATTTTTCTATTACTGTTTTATTTATAAACTCTTCTTTATTCATATAATCATAAGCATCATATATACAAAGTAAAGATGCTTTAGTATTATATACACCTTCAGTTAGATTTGTTTCAAAAGCTAAAAAATCATTTTGAGAAGTGCTTTTAATAGCACAAGAAGGTTGTCCAATCCATCTAATGCCGCTATACTTCTTAACTTCATTACTTAAAAGTGCTTCATTAATTTGATGTTTTAATTCAATTAAACCACCATATTTATTTCCTTTAATTAGTCCTTCTACGCTATTAAACTTAATATGTTCAACAGGGACTTTATTAACTTTCAAAAAATCCAATAATTTATTGTAAATACTTTTTTCCATATAAACATATATAAGTTCATTATTATTGATACCTGCAGTTATATAAAAATACAGACTGGTAAAAAGATGCTGGTATCCATAATAATAAAAAGTTGAATGTATTCCAAATACGTTTTTTAAATTTAGTTTAGAAATATATTCTAAACTTTTATTACAAAATACACACCTATAAACTAATTCATCTAAATATTCACTTAGATGAATAATTTCTTCATCAAGCAATTCATAATCTTTTTCAGCTATTAAGTTATTCAACATAATTCTATATTTTTCTATGTCATTACGCAAATTACATGTATTACATAAAATTTCCACAACATCACCTCTATTACAATTTTTATTAAATAATATAAAGTTATACCACAATTTTCACATATTTTCATAACATTGTAAATGTTTTTATGCTTAATTTCTACATGAAATAAATTGGATGTTTTTATTTCCTCCTGCAAAATCATATGTAATAATATCTTGTTTATTTAATTGTCACATAATTTACATATCTCTTTTTTGAAATGATCATAATGTTTTCAAAATGCATAGTATATATAAACAGATTTCTTATCATCGGATAAACAGATTTTTTAAATAGGAGTGAAGATATATAAAATGAAAAAATTTCAACCTTTCCATGGTGTAATTACCATGATTAATGACTTTTTCATAAATAATCGTGAAGAAAGTGCAGGATGTTATAAATTAATATCTGTAGAAAACAGGCTGGGCGATTTGGTAAATTTTATTGTAGGACCATCAACTTATTTTGTAGATCATGTAACAGTGTCAGTTGGAGATACAATAACTGGTTTTTATAACGCAAATGCAGCTGTTCCTCTTATTTTTCCACCACAATTTAGAGCAATTGTTATAGCAAGAGATGTTGAATACCAAAATGTAAAGGTAGACTATTTCAATAGTAAATTAGTGAGCAGTGACAATAAGTTAAAATTAAACATTGGTCCAGATACTGAAATAGTTCTTGAAAATGATCAAATTTTTACTGAAAATCCTGCAAATCGAAATTTAATCGTAATCTACGGAGCTTCTACAAAAAGCATACCAGCTCAAACAACACCTTATAAAGTTGTTGTTATTTGTCAAATTTAATATTTAACCAAAAATACTGCAGTTACTTAAAACTACAGTATTTTTGATTTATTAACAATATTTAATATATTTCTATTATTAATTAAAACTCTCGGAATCTTAATTTGATTTTTTGATACTCCTTTATTAAACAAGGATTCCTTTACTAAGTTAAAAGTGTTTGGTGCCAAAAGCATTACTTTTACTCTGCCTAATCTCTTATTATTCCTAGCTCTATCATAGGCCAGGTTTGATTTTCTTATTTCACAATCCAATGTCTCTTCTAATAACTTAACTTTATAATTAGGTATATTATTTTTAAATTCAAAATAAAAACTGTAACTTCCAGGTGTAATTGAGTTATCTGGTATCGTAGTATAATCTACTAGATTTAAGTTTAATTTTTTCATTGTATTTCTTATAGCATTAGTCAATTGTTCTTCATTAGTCTTTTCCGCTGCCATATTAAGTACTTGATTTTTCCTATATACAAATTCAATTTCTGGACAATTATTATAAAAATCCACTACCTTAATAACATCACCTATTCTGTATCTATAAAGGCCTGCATAATTAGTGACAACTATTTCATATTTTTCTCCTATTCTTAATTCATCTAAGCAAAATGTATCCTCACTTTTCTTATTTTCCTCTTTAATAGGAATAAACTCATAAAAAACAGTGTCAGGAATAATTACATATCTTATCTTATTTGCATAAGGATTAATTCCAATCATAGCTTCCGTAGCGGCATAACCTGGAGAATAGATTGGGAGCGAATTAGTATAGTAGTTAACTTTATCATCATATATTGAAAAGTTTGCTCCAGTCACTGTAGCAATATAGGCCATATTAGGCCATATTCTAACGCTTATCCCCTTAAATCCTTTCTTAAATTCACTCTCTAATTGATCAGCCCTACTAGCATTAGGTGAAAGATGTTTATTTAAATTTATTCTAGTATCTTCATCAATATTTAAGCTGCTCCTTATACGTCCTCTTCTTATATCCCTTACTAAACTTTCATATTTACTCTCCAAAATTCTAAATAAATCTAAAATATTGGAGATAAAAACTCCACTTATATATAAAAGTTTAACTTCTTCTAACGCAAATAATAAATGAAGGTAAAGGGCATCTCCCCTATCTCTTATTGTCATAACTTCTAGCGGCGAAGTATATAAATATGGCAATATATACTTTATACCCTTCATTCCTCCAGAGGTAGCAGAACATATTGGAATCCCACCTTTAGTGTAAGTCGTCATAACTATATCAGCTATCATTAATCCTTTTCCATAATTCCAATTTTCCTTAAAGTTATCATAAGAATATTTATTAATAAGAAGTGCCATATACTTTGAAGCAATTTTTCTACTCCTCTTAGTACAAGGAATTAATTTTTGTTTACCTGTAGTTCCTGATGTATGGCCAAAATATTCCACATTGTCCCTTGTTAAAATATTCTTTTGACCATTTGCCATTCGCTCAATATAGCTTTCATAATATCTATATTGTGTTAGTGGAACTTGTTTTTTAAAATCATCTATGGACTTAATATCTTTAAAATTAAACTTAATCCCTATTTCACTTTTAGCATTTGATTTTAATATTTTAAACAGTACTTTTTCATTCACCTTTCTACAATTTTGTGTTTGTCTATTAAACCTTTTTTTAACTATTCCTCCACCTTCTATAGAAATTCTATAAAGTACCTTGCTTATTATACTCGTAATAATGCACTTCCTAATTATTTTATCTTGGTTCTGGCACTAACATAACTTCTAAAGTTGGAGATTTTCCAACCAGTCCAACCGCATACAAGGTATAGTAACTATTTGGATCCAATTTAACATTTGGAACAGTTAATACTACATTTTCCCTGCCAGTAGGGCTAACTGTGAAAGTATACGTTCCTGTAGGAACACAGGCATAATCTGTAATACCTTTATAACCAACATCAGTAAATACTTTTGTACCATCAGACAACTTTATATCAACAGCTGGTGCATTTGGAGAAAGATGAACAAATCTTACACAAGGCCTGCCAAAGTTCTGAGCAGTGGTTGGTTCTTGTATAGGATATAAACTAATATCAGGAAGAGTTCCTATTACAGCTACATTAAATACAGTATTTGCAGGAATATTTAAATCTGCATTTATAACAGGGTTTGTCTTTTGTCCTGAAGGATAAACCATAATATTGTAGCTGCCAGGAGCAACTGAAATATACCGTGAAAGTTCCTTATATGAAAGATTTCTTACGATAAGCTTTCCATTGGCATAAACATCTACAGCTGGTGCATTAGGTGCAGCATGAAATACCCTAATAGAAGAATTCATTTGATTAGCCCTATAATAATTATTTATTCTGCGAGCATATGGACAATAAAACATACACATTCTCCTTATATTTTTAACCACTATTATAATACGAAATAAATATTGAAATGTTTACTTAATATTTAGCAAAAGTACGTAATCTGTTCAGGATTAATATAATAGGTTTTTTCATCAGATTTTAAAACAATTAAGCAATCATAGTTAAAAATAACTTCTCCTGATATGGCTTGGGCAGATGTAGTATAAATTGTTAAATATACTCCTTGAAAATTACAATTTATAAATGCTGCTAAGGGATACCTTAAAACATTCTTCTTATAGATATCTTTAGAATTATATTCCGCTGTAATTTTATCATCATTAAATTTCACATCTTTTATAATATGATTACTATCATGTTCTTCTGAAATAATTGGGACATTACTATTAGTGTCTACTGGTATGTCTATTTCATTTTTACTATCCGATAGTATAACATCATTATTTTGTAACTCTACGTGAGTAGCATCTTCATTTGTCATTAAGGGTATAATTTCTTTGTTCTGTGTTTCTTTTAAAAATAAATTTTCACCCTCAGCAATTGCATTAGTTTCCATAGTTTCAGTGGTAGACATATAAGCATCTTGATTCTCAGCAAGCATATCTTTATAATTTGCTATCCAGTATATAATTTTATTACAATTCATATAGTAAATTATTTTATTACGTGTTTTTAGTATAATATACTTTTCTTTTGAGTCTTTTTCATAATATTTAAGTAGTTTACAATGAAGTTTTTTACATTTAGAACCACAGTCATAAATAACAGTAATATGTTTTCCTACAAAATTATCATAATCATTAAAATAGTAATCAGACATTATATAAGCCCTCCTAATAAAATATTAATATTATTTATAAGTAAAAGAGGTACCATTATAAGGTAGCCTCTAATTTACTTACATTTATTTAAACTTCTAATCATAAAACATTGTGATTAGAATGTACCATTTTAGTATATGCTTTCTATAGAATTACAATTGACCATTATTATACCATCCTTAGTTTTAAGTTTTAACATATCAGTATCTTCATCTTCACTAGATTTTAGGATAGTTCCTTGTATTTTATTACCACTCATTGTAACGATAGTTACACTATAACCAAGTTGGCCTTCATTTATTTTATTAATATTCATCAACTCTTCCTCCCCTTACGAATATTACCATAATCTTACAGAAACGCTGCATTTATAAAAAGTTAATTTACGCTAAATTTTTGAAAGGGTTAATACATGCTTTCAATTGCATTAATACTAACCATTATTATTCCATTCTGAGTCTTAAGCTTTAAGAAATCAGCACCTTCACCAGCTTTTAAAAGTTCACCTTGTATTTTGTTGCCGCTCTTTGTTACAATTGTCATATTTGTTCCCATATAAGTTTCCTCTACCATTTTGACATTCATATAAATATCCTCCTTAAAATCTTTAAAGTCTCTTCCTTAATATGCTTATTTATTATCTACATAAATTTAATTGTAAAGATTAACTACTTCACTATATATTATTAATTTTTAGTCAATAATGTTACGAATTTTCCTACAACTATAAAAATTTTCAAGTCTTACATAATTCTAAATAACAACCATGGGATAAAATAATTTAATTGAACATTTTATTGATTATATTAGTATAATGTATTAAACCCAGATCACTAATTATACAAGAAAGGGGGAAAAATCCATGTCAGAACATTTTGATGAAGGTACTGACAAAGAAATAGATTGTAAAGGAAAATATGTCTCAGTAATGATTGAATATGGTCATAGACATTCATATATTAATGGAATATTTTTAGGAGAGACCTGTGAACATCTCATAGTTAAAGATAATAAAAATAAAGTTATTTATATTAATAAAAATAAGATAATATGTCACACATTTGAAAAAAGTTAGATTTTTATTTAAATATTATGTAGTATAAATTTTATAGCTTTATTAACGAACATAAAAATTTCTTTAATTAGCAATGAACATTTTAAAAATTTAAAAATATATTATAATTAGGATTAAATTTTTAAATTAAGTAAGTGCAACGTAAAGTAATAATCGAATTATAAGTAGTGTGAAAAACTTTACGCTAATAAGATTATAGAGGGAGGCTGACATATGGAAACAAACTTAAACCCACAGGGGGCAAGTAACAATAATGTATCTAAAAATGTTGAGCTTAAAGCAATTGGAAATGTAACACGTAAGGAACTAATCGAAAGGAAAATTATCTTTGATGCTCCTAAGAAAGACGCGGTGTTAAAAATAATTAATGTCCAAGATGAAGTTGAAATAAAAGATATAAAAGTAACTAGTGACACTATTTTAGTAAGTGGTTACTTAAATAGTTGTATTATGTATACTACTATGAAAAGACCACCAGTGGAAAATAGTAACCAAGAAAAAAGCAGCGAAAACTCAAACAAATCTGAAAGTCCTGGCTATGTAAACATGCAAAATAATAAAAGTAATGAAAACAATAAAAACAAAGAAAGTAATAAAAATAAAGAAGAACCTAAACCAAGCTGCGGTGTTGTAGATAGCAGCATTGCTTTAGATGGTGTTGTAAGACATACTACTGTTTGGATACCATTTAAATCATTTATACCTGCCCAAGGTGTTCGAGAAGGAGATGTATGCTCTGTTACATCTTCAGCTGTTTTAGATGACTTAAAATCAATGCCTATAAATTCAATTTATGAAGATGAAAATGACTATGATGAGGAAACAACTGTTTCTATAATGCGTGGTGAAGAAAAACAGAAATTTATAAAAGGATTTGTTAATAAAGCCTTAATTGAACTGACTGTTGATATAAAAAGATATGCTTAAAATTAATATGGCATTAATAAAGAATATGAAACAAAATTTAATTTGAATTCAAACAGTTTAAGTTGCTCATTATCAAATTCTCTTGTAATTATGGGGTATGGAATTAAATCCATATCCTTTTTGCGTTTATCTGACTTACTGGATTGAACCCCTGTTAAAAAACGTACAAATTATCTTTATGTATCATAGTATATAGTAAAAGTTAGCCTTATGAATAACTTTTTTGCACTATGATTCCTATTAAAATCAGGAGGATAAAAAAATGAGTAACACACTAATAATAGTTTTTATACTGTTGTTTACAATTTGGTGTTATAGGTATGAAGAAAAATCAGGAAATTTCAAATATAATATTTTTAATATATATAAGGGACCTAAATCTTCACTCAGAGAACTTTGGAAAATGCCACATCATATCGGACAATTTTCTCAGGATAATGAAAATAGAGGCGTTCTTCCTCCGCCCCCTCCTCCAAAGCCAGTGAAGCCATGGAAGGATTTTAATGTGATTGCTCTTTTCTCTATATTAATAGCTGGAAGCTTAATTATATCTACTTTTAATATAGCTATAGCAACAATTTTTGTATTTATTATGACAATAATAATTATTTTTTTGAGGCCAGCAGATATAAATGAAGCATATCCTGCCTCTGTAGGAGCAATAATTATACTTCTAATTGGAGTTGTAAACTATGGTAATTTACAGGATATTACTAGTAAAGTGGGCGGGGCTTCTATTACTATCATATCAACCATTGTTATGGCGATTATTCTAGAAAGTTTTGGTTTCTTTCACTGGGTTGCAGCTGCACTTGCAAGACTGGCAAAGGGATCAGGTTATCGATTATATTGGTATATACAATTATTATGTTTTGTTATGACTTTATTTTTTAACAATGATGGCAGTATTTTAATTACTACACCTATCCTTATATTGTTATTGCGAAATTTAGGATTTGTATATCCACATGAATTTATACCTTATCTACTGAGTGGGGCACTAATTGCGACAGGGTCAAGTACACCAATAGGAGTAAGTAATATAACAAATTTAATCTCATTAAATATGATAAATATGACACTTTATAATTATACGAAGATGATGTTTATTCCTGGTACACTAGGGCTTCTGTTTATGTCTGGTTTAATGTTTTTAATATTAAAAAGTAAATTACCACGTACTCTTCCAAAACCAATAATAGAACTTGATGAAATGTTTTTTACGGAGAAGTTTCATTCCTTTAGAGGAAATTTTTCTCTTGATACAAGAGAAAAAAGGAAAAGTTTTATGTTAAAAATATTAACCTTTGTTTTTATAATACGCTGCCTATTATTTGTTGCATCTTATTTTGGAATTCCAATAGAAATTGTTGCAGCATCAGGATCAATTATATTACTAATATGGAGATGGTACTATTTAAGAACAAATCCAAAGGATATTTTAAGGAAAACCCCTTGGCATGTATTATTATTTGCTTTTTCAATGTATGTGATTATTTATGGTTTGAATAATATTGGATTGACAGCCTATCTCGTAAAATTTTGTGAACCAATTGTGAGTAAAAGTCTTTTTCATGCAAGTTTTTTAATGGGTGGATTAATTTCTATTCTATCTAATATTTTTAATAACCACCCAGCATTACTGATTGGTACTATGACATTAACCAATATGGGACTAAATCCAATTACACTAAAAACAATTTATTTAGCTAATATTATTGGCAGTGATATAGGATCATTGCTTCTTCCAATTGGAACATTAGCTTCTCTAATGTGGATGTTTATACTAAAGAAAAATGATATTAGGGTTCCATGGAGAGAATATATAAATGTAACAATTGTAGTAGTCCCTGCTACAGTACTGTTTACTTTATATTTGTTATTCTACTGGATTCAGAAAATGTTTTTTTAGGAGGCAACTTCATCACCAATTCATTAAGTTTCTGTGCAAGTTCTGCCTGACTTTGAGCAGTTAAACCTGCTTGCTGTTAAATATAGGGACAGCTAATTAGCCATCCCTATATATAATGCAATAGTCTAATAAGCTAATACTCGGCAATTCTTTCGGATCCAATTACCTTTTCTATCATCTATATAATATGGTAATTCCAATTTGTCTAATAATAGACTTAAAACATTTACATTAAGTATTTTCTTTCCCTGATCCAATGAATTAATATTAGGTTTGAAATTTGGACAACATTTTTGATTATCAACTTTAGTATAAAAACAATAAGCACCATCATTTCGTCTGTCCATGCCTAATACAGCTTCTGCTACTGTGTTTAGTTGTCTTTCACTAAAAACTGGTTTTACAACAATTTCCCTTTTTAAAAAATCATGCTGTTGGCCATCTTTAGCAAACCACTCAATCCATTTATTAATAATTCTAACAATATACCTTCTAGCATAAAATGGAGAACTTAAGTCATAATTTGATTGCTCCTCAAATAATTCTTTTGCATAGGCTAATGATAAAGGATACTTTTTGCCTAAACTTTCTTCAATGGTATTAATATGTTCATAATAGTTATTAATGAATTCATATATAGTATTTATTATATTAAAATTTTCACTTGCTATGCTTGACTCATTGTATGACATATCCATTAAATTAGTAAGCTTAGATTTAAAAAATTCTTTTTCACCCAATATATTTCTACGCCTTTGCTCATTCATTATCCACTTATGCTGAGTTATACCATTTAACAATAATACCAAAGACTTACTTGTCTCATCAGCATTTTTATCAAAAGAAGTTAATATAGGTAAGGTGCCATTAGCTGCAATATAAACATGTAATAATTCATGAGAGAAGATATAATCTGAATATAATTCTGGAGTAATATATATTTCAAAATTGCCTTTATCATTATGAATATATTGAGCTTCACTGTTACCAATAGGAGGTCTTTGCATTACTACTTGCAGCGTTCTCCCTTCTAAACTCTTTGTTACTTCTTCGTATAACTTCAAGATTTCACTACTTAAATTTTCTTTCTGCAATTTCATGATAAACATCCCCATTTATATATATTTTTTATATCTAAGGAAATTATAGCATATTTTTACGTGGTAATGCCTAAACTAAAAAGCATATTTAAACATAAAAAAAGCTCTCAAGTGCATCACTAACACTCAAAAACTCTCCCTATCTATATTTTCTCTTCTAAAAAATCAACTCTCCTGGTTTATAGCCCTCAGGCAATTCTTCTTCACTTAAAAATTTAAAATTGTCATCACGTAGTATTGGTAAAAATATCTTGTATGGTATCCTAGGAAACTCACAGGCATAGTCACTAGCTCCAAACCACTTGCCCTCTTTGCTGCTCAAGTTTAAGCCTCTGGCAAACTTTGTATGATTTGAGCAGTCATGAACTGCTAAATCCCAGTTTTCTTCATCGGCTATTTTCATAAATTTCAAAGTTAATTTCCTACTCCAAATTGGAGATATATAGCCCTGCCTTGCAATATACATGTTTTCCCCATAATAATTGTCTATGTTATTCTCATTTAAATGTAATTCTGCACAATTTATAAAATCAAGTTTTGTATCTAAGATTGCTTGCTTTTTCTCAAAAAAAGCTTTGAAAAACTCAGGAGTCATTGGAGTTTCAATACCCACATTTTTAATATATTTTTTTGCTATTGCAATATTTTCAATAACTTTGTCTGAACAATTAGTGGCACCCAGGTTAAAACGTATCTCATCAAGACCAGCTTCACCTAATGCTTTCAATGTCTCTTCCGAAGCTAAAGTACCATTTGTATATAGATGTTGATAAATCCCTGCATCACTAAATTTCTTTATTATAGAATAGTATTTTTCAATTTCCATAAATGGCTCTAAATAAACGTAAGAAATGCCTGTAGGTTTCTGGTGGATGGAAAGAAGTAAATCTATATTCTTCTCATAAAATTTTGTTCCTCCAATTTCCCACATACCTTCACCAATTGGAGGCATATCTTCTATCTCTCCATAATCATAACAGAACTTACACTTTAAATTACATTTGTTCGTTTTCCTAATTGCACTCAAACCAGTTCCAAGCAAACAAGAACGACATCCTTTGGGAAATTTGCTTTCACTTCCCACAAAAAAAGTTCTATTCTTTAAAGTTTTCAAACCTCTAATTTCCGACATTAATGTATCATTTCTATGATCAATTGCTGCTTCAATTTGTGCAAAGGTAGCGTAAATGATTTCTTGTTGTTTTGTCATAACTTCTTCATCCTCTGGTAATATCGAAAAAAATTCAAACCATTTTAGTGCATCTTTCTTTGAAATTTTCATAATGTATCCCCCTCTAATTAATCTTCTTAAAGATTCAATTCAAATCCTCTTGCTGTCCTCTTTCACATACGAAGGCCCTCGAATGTATATACATTCAAGGGCTTCAAACCATTCGTATTACTAACTTTTGTCTATAATATGTTCTTATACAATAAAAAAATCTATTGATTTTTTCAAGCTCTTTGCTTAAGATTTTCTTCTATATCTTCTTCACTTTTTTTATTTCAATTTTTGTCTACTTTTATCCGATGACTATTTGATAATACATTATTTCAAGTTTTATTTCAAGTTTTTTCCTCATTTTGGATATAACCACAAGAACGTATCATTTATACATATTAGTGCACATATTTTACTCACTTAACATAAGATGATAAAAAGTCTTTGAAAGGAATTTATAATATGCATAAGACACATTCTTACTACTTTAATACTCCATCGTATAGTTCTTCCACCATGTGTAATAATTGCAAAACGTATTCATGCCCTTACTGCGTTAATACCCCAATGTATAACCGAAACTTCTCGAGACAATTCTCTAATTATACAAATGCTGAGGATACAAAGATAACAGGTTTTATCTCTACATTAGAAGACAGAGGTTTTATTGTTCAGGAGGGTAAACTGAAGTATTTTGATATACTAAAGCTAGTCAGTGAAGGTATAATTGACACCGCATTTGCAAACAATACAGGTGCTCCATATGCAACCTATCTCCTTCCACCGGCACCAAACCAAGATCCATCTCCGGCTCAGAAACCTCCAAAAAGCTATAATCCTAATAATCCTAATAATTATCCAGCTAATATAGAATACGCAGCACCTGGTTTAGACTATAAGCTGCGTGCTGATGAAGCTATTGTATTAATTGGAAAGACCCCTCCAACCGCATATAACTTTAGTTACAAAAGCTACCTTGGATTTATAGAAAACGAACCGTCAAAAGATTACAGTAATACTATTACGGTAGGCAATGACTATACTGGTTTTTATCACAACATCGGTGCCAGCATGGGTGATCAAATCAATAACCATAATATCTGGACTGATAATACACCTTATGGTTCCCCTGGAGATCCGTTTAACAGCTCTACCATCATCATTACAACTGCAGACAAAGGCATTAACGAGCAAATGCGTGATGCTCTAATTAAATCAGGATTTAATCCCGGTATTATGAATGACGACAACATTCCTATGGGACTTACGAACATTGGGCTTGAAAAGGGAAAAGATACTTTCTCGTTTATAATGAGAGCTGCAATTTGGTTAGATCATGATGCTGGCTGGAATTATATCAATAACCTTAAAAACTATGTGAAGGTATTACGTATTACTCCAAAAACTCCTTATTCCTATACAAATCTCTGGCCAATACCGAACCTTAAAATGCATGAAACTGGTACCACTGAATTCCAGGTAGTTCCTTATGCAAGAAATGAACTTAATTACCTGCGAAATGAGATAATTAAGAAATATCAAAATGAAGAATATAAACCTGTGGATCTGGATTCAAAACTCTGGATACTTGATGGTTATGAGGGAATATTACAGGATGTTCCTGTGTATTATGACAACAGAGATGGGCTCTATATAAGAACAGACAATTTCCAATTAGAAACCGATGAAGATTTTGTGATACTATATGGCGTTGATCACGTACAAGCTGAATTTGCAACATTTTTCAACATAAGTTTTTACGGCGAAGAATACTGGAACGGCGTTGCAGGAGCCAATATTACAGATGAGTTAAAGTATCCTGCTACCGAGTATTTTCCTAAAGATTATAAAAACTCGAAATGCTATTATGCAGTAAAGATGGCAAGAAAAGTTGAGGAAGGTAACGAAGTTATAATACCCTACAGTACCGGTAACCCCTCTGGATCAGCATATGGTGTTGATAACAATGAGGACGCTTATGTAGGCTTCAGGATTTATGCAAACCCGGAAACAAATGTTGCCCCAGCTATCTTTGATGTTATCTGGAGCCGGGCAATTTTATTTAGAAAAAAGAAAAAACAATAATAGAAATATGTTATAGAAAATGATAACAGAATTCAATGCTGTGGCAATGTTAAATATGGGATTCTGTTACCTAATCCTTTAATCATATACTATATCAAATATCGTATTTTCTCAATGCATTCTCTCAATTCATCTAAATTATAATAAATATCACTAATTGATGGCTGTATGTCATTATTTTTTCGTTCGGAAAAGACGCCTTCAAAAATAATTCCTCCAACAAATAATACTTTTATTATATTATAGACTAATACATCACTTATATAAACAATTTTTTACTTATCGGCCAAAGTAACAAATTTTCAATGTTCTTTTTGTGTTGCGTAATTACTGTTATTAACATATTTACAAAGGAAGGAACTGTGTTGTTGTTTTATCATAATTTTCTTACTTAACATTCTAGTAAATTTATTATCAGTTGGTTTCTCAATTACCTATATATAGTACTATTTGTCAAAAATATAACTTAATGCACAAAAGGGAAGTTATATTTTCTAACTTTCATCCCCTTTTGTGCATTAAATTTAAAAAATTTGATTTAAATATAATTGGTATAGAGTTTTTTTCTAGACCTTAAATCTGTCTACTAACACTCTTAATTCTTCTGAAATTGTAGCTAAGCTCTCTCCTGCTTTGGCAATTTCCTCAATTGTAGTGACTTGTTCTTGCACAGATGATGATGCTTGTTCTGTTCCAGCAGCATTCTCTTCAGAAATTGCAGATAAATTTTGAGTTACCTCAATGATTTTGTCTTTATTTTCTGTCATCTTATTGGCAGAAGTATTAAGTTTATTAACTACAGTTTTTATAGAATCTATCGCCTCTGCTATTCCTTCAAATTTTCCTTCAGTTTCTCCAACACTAGAAGCTTGTTCCTCAATTATCTGCTTAGTTTGTTGCATCAAATCAACTGCATTTTGTGATTTTACCTTTAATTCAGTTATTACTGTTTTAATGTCATTTGTAAAATTATTTGATTGTTCTGCAAGATTTCTTATTTCATCAGCAACAACTGCAAAGCCTTTACCTGCTTCTCCTGCTCTTGCAGCTTCTATTGCAGCATTTAAAGCTAAAAGATTTGTCTGGTCTGCAATACTTTGAATCATAGTGCTAGCATTTTGAATTTTTTCTGCACTTTCATTATTACTCATTATAATATGATAAACACTATTTGCAGAATCATTATTTTTCTGAGTTTTTTCAACAAGTTCTTTCAAAATTGAAAAACCTTCTGATTTTTGCCTTTCTATTTCAACTGCTGCAACATTCAATTCCTCAATATAATTTAAATCTTTTTTTAATAAATTACCTAAATCCTCTACATTATGAGCTGCCATTTGAGTATCTTTAGCTTGATCAGTAGCTCCTTTCGCAATTTCCTCAATAGCCTTACTTACTTCATTTGATGCAGTAGCTGCTTGTTCAGAAGTAGCAGTTAACTCTTCCGATGAAGCTGCAACTTTTTCTGTTGAATCCGCAGTTTTCATGATGAATTCTGATACATTCTTTCTCATACTTACAAAGGCTCTCACCATATCTCCTGCTTCATCTTTTCTGTTTAAGTATTTTAGTTCATCTGACTCTTCACATACTGAAAAATCCAAATTAGCAAAATCTTGTACTTTTTTTGTCACTGCTAAGATAGGCTTTGTTATACTGCTCGAAAGAAAATTAAATAAAATAATTGCCAATATTAACATGACCACTGCAGAAACTATCACTATATTTACTATTGCTTTTGCACTGGCTCCTAACTCTTTTTCTGTCATAAATGATGCTAATATCCAATCAGTTCCTTCAACTTTATAGGGATTAACAATATACTTTTCACCATTAACAACAACATCAAATGATTTTGGGTCTTTAGCTAAAAGCTTATCTAATCCATTAATACCAACTTCTCCAACCTTTTTAAAATTGTTTTTAGAATTTTTTCCATCTGCCATTATAAGTCCGTTACTATGCACAATCATTGAATACCCTGTTTTACCAATTTTCATTTTATTTAACATATCGCTAATATTAGTTTGCTGTACATCCACTCCTATGGCACCTATAATTTTGCCATTTTTATCAGTAAATGTACGAGCATTACTTGTAAGCAGTTGAGACTTATAACTGTATGGAGCTGTTCTAATAACACTTTCCTTTTTATTCATTGCATCATTAAACCAAGGTCTTTTTGAAGGATCGAATCCTGCTGGTATATTCTCTTCTGGCCATTGTATATATCCTCCATCTTCTGTTCCTAAATATACATAGCTTGTACCTTTGTGGCTATTTGCATATTGCTCGAATACTTTATAAATTTCCTGTTCAATTCCTGCCTTAGCTGAAGGTTTCATTGGAGTATCTTGAGTTGTATTTTTATAAGTCGTAACACTATTATCAGCTGTCATTATCACAGGATTTTTTGCTAACATATCAATATTTTTGTCAATTTGATCATAAAAAATGTTAATTGCTTGAGAAACGATTTTCATTTGCTCGTTAGAATTAGTAAAATAATCTTCATAAGCCTTTTTATTAATTTGATAAATTATAATACTACTAATACTTACTAAAGTTATCAAGAGAACTACCATTGAAGATACTAAAATCCTTGCCTTTATTCCAATAACCTTTTTATTCATAATACCAGCTTCCTTCTTTCTCTAAGTTTTTACATTTCATCTTTTTGTTGTATTTCTTATATTCAATAAATTCAGACAATTAAAATTTTAAAATGCATGAGCCTAAAGAAATGCTTAAGAATACTCAATATATTTTAACCAAAGTAAGTGGATACTTATGTTGTTATTTAAAATTATAATGTTGATATTTGTCTTTGTCAACGCAAATATGTCATTTTCCTGAATTTTCTTTCATTTTTTGTAAAATGCAAGATTTGAAAAATTCATATTCTTTTTATTGTCAAATACTATTCAATTTTTAAGATTCATAAGTTATTTTGTAAGCTAATAAATATATCTTTAATTACCATAAAAAATAAGATATAAACCGTGTCATTTTAGGTAAAAACTATTATTAAAGGGAGAAGTTAACTATGTATCTTCTTCCCTACAATAATAACTCTATTGTATTTCAATTGCTTGTTCTCTTGTAATCCTAGTTCTGGTTATCTCTATACTTGAAATCATTCCAATCCATACCACTAGTTGCGTCATCTACTAACCAACATCCATTTTCATAAATTAAAGTAAAAGTACAATCAGAAGGACTTTCCTCTTCAGTATTATCGTCCTCATGATAACAATTTAAAGTTACATTTATTTTATTATTATCTACGGTTTTATTTTCTATTTTAGATTGTAAAAATAAAGGTCTTGTTCCAGGATTACAACCAAGAATATAAAAAATATTATTTGACTTTATAAATAAATCTGTATTTATAAAGTAATTTGATTTTTTTTCTGAAAAATATTTATTATAATAATTAAATAGCTTATCATAGGTATTTACATTGTCTTTTAGTTTATAATAAGTTTCTCCTTCTCGTTCAGTAGGTATACTGTCATTCTCATCATATGATCCAAGTGAATGAATCTGAATATATGCTTGATCTGCATTATATATTAAATTTTTTATTTCATCATCGCTTATGCCTGGTATAAAAACCCCACTGACAATACTATTTATTACTGAATCTGTGACTACTCCAGTACCTCCTAAAGCTACTACATTATTATATTTTTCGTGTTGAGCTTTTATTGAAGATTCTACTGAAGGATCAACGTAAGATCCTACTAAAATTAAAGGTGAGCTACTTGAAGCTGCTAATACACTGCCAGATAATGCATCTGGATAATTTTCTCCTGACGCAATATAAACTTTATCATAACTAAAATCATTAGCAAAATGATTTAATATAGCTGAATTTGTGTCATATCTACTATTTCCTCCAAGCCTTGTAACATTGTTCAACTGTGAGGATACTTTGTCACTTATAACTCCAGTTCCACCAACTATATAACTTTCATTATAAGAACTATTATGCAAAAACTCCTTAATTGGTGTTGATAAATCATCCTTGTCAGTAAGTAATATTGGCATTCCCTTTTTTGCTGCTATAGGTGCTATAGATAAAGCATCTGCAAATCCAAATCCATTTGTTACTACCACACCATTAATGTTTCCTAAAGCCTTAGCTACCGCTAATGATGTCTCAAATCTGTTTTGTCCATATATTCTAGTAGTTTCAATATTCATATTTGTTATTTCAGATTTTACATTATCAGATACGGATGCTGTTCCACCAACAATAAATACTCTTTTTACTTTAAGTCTTGTTAATTGTTCTTTAGCCTCTGAACTTAAAGCATCCCTGCCAGTTAAAAGTATAGGTGCTTTATTTTTCTCAGCTAAAGGTGCCGCACATAGTGCATCTGCAAAGCCTTCTCCACTTGCTATTACAACATATTCTGATGATGTCCAACCTGAGTCTACAATTTTAGAATTAGTTTCATATCTATTATTACCACATAATCTATCTTGTAGTGTTGCTGCACTTACAACATTTGATGTGAGAAACATCCCACAAAATATAGCTGCAGTAAAAATAATTCCTGATAATTTTTTTTTCATGTTGATTCCCCCTACTATAACCAGTATAACCATTTTATATCAATAATGCCACTTATCTTATGTCATAAAATTTAAGTAAATTAAATCATTTTATTAAGTATTTGCTGTAGGCAATGCTGTTTTAATATACTGTCTTTTGGCTGTCCAAGTTCAACTTTAATATTTACACAATTTAAAATGTCCTTCTTTACCTTAATTACAGGTACCTTTACATCAATATTAAAATCTTTATGCCTTACTATAACTGAATCTCCTATATTAACTGTTTGAAGATGCTTATATTTTCATATTCTTTTGTTTTGCTGAATTCTATAAAATCCACATCAATATTTACCCTGCTTAAACCTATTACGCTAGCAACTTCTTTTGCAAGTGCTCTTAAAGTAACTTCATCTCCAGCATCTTTTCCTATGGCTTTCAATATTTTAATATCAGAGTTATCTCTTTTTAGCTCACCACAGCCCCATATATTAATTATTGAAAATATGGCTTCACAGGATTCTTTTCTTCAACACCAATTGTATTTGCAGTTATAATATCACTATCTGCTGTATATATGGTTATTAAATCTCCTACTAAAGATTTCTCCAAAGATGTTTTCACACTGCAGTTTTCTGCTTTCATGCTTTCTATAAAATAATAAGAAAGGTCATAGAAGATATGCTTTGCCCATACCTTAATCACATTTTTATCATCGCTGCTTTTCTCTACCTTATATATTCTAAAAAGCTGATCTTCTGCCTTGATAATATTCCATTCAACCAGATACTTTAGTTTTTTATAATTAGCAGGATACTCTAACTCTAAGGAATAATCTCCATTTAGTTCTTCTGTAATATAACAACTTATAGCTTCACTTAAGATTCCAAGACCGTTGTCATCAAAGTTTCCTTAGTAGTTTTCTTATCATAGATGCATATCATTTCTATTACCTCCCTTCTATTTAATTTGGAGTAATAAAAAAAACTAGCTTACTATAACCATAATAAGCTAATTTTATATTTATCTATTTTATTCTAGAAATATTGTTCTAGCTCTTCTATTGAATTCAATTCAAATATATCCGTTGCAATCAACTCTATTGTTTCTTCTGGAAGTGTCTCTATTTTCTCTTTATATTCATTAGGTATTTTTTTGAATTTTTTCATCAACATTTTAATTAGAAGTTCAGTTTTTCCTTCTTCTTTGCCTTTTTCAATTCCTTCATTTATTAAGCTTTTACCGAGTTCAGTCATTCTCAATTCTTCCTTTACTCTCTCTAAATCTTTTCCGCTTAAAAATTTACTTGCAAAAGCATATAGTATTGATTCTACGTCATACTTATAGTCATTGTTTATATCTTTTACTACGTTTATAGCATTAATTATCTTGTCTACTGTACCTATCTTTCCACCCATAATAGGAGTAAATGTTAAAGATATTATATCCTGCTTTGTAATCTCCATACTGGATTTTTTATGCTGCCTGAATAAACAACATATGTAAACACATCTTTTCCAGTCTAATGACTCAGCATTGATTTATAGGCTCTAAACCTTCTTAAATCTGCTTTTCCTTCATTAGTCGTCTGGAACTCAAAATGTATAAAAGTGTCATCTTCCATTAGGAAAGTGTAGTCCATAAACATATTTTTAGTTTCTAAAACTACTAATTCTGTTGGTCCTAATTCCTTAACTGTTTTGTTTATACCAAAGAATTTTTGACCACCAGCTTTTAATGCATCAAAAATCTTTGAATACAGTTTAATTTTATCTTCATGTAAAAAATGATGCATAGTTTGGAAAGATATTGCTACATCATATTTACAAGTTCCAAAATCATAATCAAAATAACTTGCATTTATTAATGACATTTTTTTGTCAGGATGTTTCTGCTTTAGTTTATCAAGCATTGCCTGTGTTAAATTTATACCTGTTACATTAATAAAAGGCTTATTCTTAAATATTTCATCAAGTTCTAATCCAGTCCCACAACCTAAATCTAATAATTCAGCAATGTCTTTTGGTAATAATTCTACCATCTTAATATAAGCATCTTTACACCCTTCTACATCTTTAAGCATATGTTCATCATATCCATCTACACGAGTAGTGAAAAAATCACTCATTTTTTCTATTTTCAATTGCTTGTCTTCCTTGATTAATATAATTAATTTATGGTTCATACTATCCTACATTGTTCAACAATATAAAAATATTGTGAATTATATTTATGAAGCAAATTCTATCTTTATAAGATAACAGGTAGTTACTTGCATGTGATTTTTATTATCTTATCAACAGTTTCATTTATAGAAATATTGGTTGTATCAATTTTTACTGTGTTCATATTTTTATATAGCTCAAGACGCTGAAGACTTGTGCTTAATTCTTCGCCATCTCTTAAGTTAAGTTTCACATCATTTAAAATCCTCTCCTTAAGTGTTTCTTCTGAACAAAGAAGAGTAACTTTTATAATCTCAAATTCCAAATCGCTTAATGGTTGAAGTAGAAGATTAAAAATATCTTCATAATGTATAACCCAGTTGAAAATAACATATTCAAAGGATGAATTAATAAGAAAGTTCCTCAATAAATAAGTTATATTTTTTATAACCATATTTTTATTTTCATCATTCACAGTAAAAGGATTCATCATCCAGCACCAATCACCATCAAGCCACACTGAATTGTTGAGTTTTTTATTAAGTTCCCTACTTGTAGCTGTTTTTCCTACACCCATAGTCCCGTTAATTATAATAAGTTTTTTTTCCAAATTTAATCCCTCCATAAAACCTTTATTATAATTCAAATAATATCATTTCATACAATAATTAATCTATCCAAAACATTTTTCTGAAATAAAAATACGCCATAAGATAAAAACTTAATGACGCATTTTATTATTAATTTTCACTATTCATATTTGATATAATTCTTTGAATGCTTTTGGGAGACAAATAGTACATTTCAGAAAGAACTCTTACAGATATACCCTCTTTGTACTTATTATAAATCTCTGAGTTTCTAATTGAAATTTTCCTTTTACTTTCGGTAGTTTCTCCCCAGGCCCTTCTATTACATTCTTTTCTTGGAATATAAATATATTCACCATCTATATAGTTTTGAATTAATTCCAATAATTCTTCTGGCAATACATCAATTGCTTTAATATAGCTCATTATGCTCCTCCTAAATCCAATGTCTTCATAGGATTGAGCAAAGGCTATTTGATATTTTTTAATCATCAATATTTATGGAATAGCCTCTGCTAAGCATAGATAATATATCTTCTCATAAAGTCCTTCTCCTTTCTTGTCTGCTTTGAATACAAATTATATGTATTTTCTGTGATATCTGTAGTGTAACATATCAGCTAAATTACTTCAAAGTTTTATTGTAATGATGTTGAATTACACCAAACAAACTCCAATTTTTTATTATAGCCTTAATATCCTATATTTTAATTGTGAACAAACTAAAAAAAGAACCCCCATAGTCAGAGGATTCTCCTCCATTATTGTTCATGAAATATTTCCGTACCTTTCTTCTAATAAATTTATAACATTTTAACTTTTATATCCCTTATTTTTCTGGTATTATGCCAATATAACCTGTATCAAATAGTTAACAAAAAAATCTATCAATATTCAGATTCTTTATTTCTAACTGCCCTATATTGAGAAAATCTGATATACGATAACATAAGTTACCAATACTAACAATCTATTCTCCATGTTCTCTAACATCTTATTTAACATACCCTCTCTATCCTTATTACAGACATAAACTTTGATATTAATTTCAAATACTCTATTAACAAGCATGTCCATCCCTGTAATCTTATCCAAGAAATCATTTATTTCTTTAATAGCTCTTATAATTCCCCTTTCATCCAACGAGGAATATATATCAAATATGGCAAAATCAAGAACTATTTTCTTTTTCTCAACCTTATAGCATAATAAGTAAGTATTAAGGTATTGTTCAAGGTCTATTAAATCCTTATAGTCTTTACGAATGTTATATAATTCACCGTCTTCAACTCTATTTAATTCATTAAAGATATGGATTTGCATTAAGTCCTCAAAAGCACTAAAAGCCCTTGAAATCAAGGACTTGCTATTGTATCAATATTATATTACATATATCTAATAACTTAAATATTGATACAATTTAGCGAGTTTTTCATTGATGGTAATTATTATAATATTACTAAATTGTATAAGGTTTCTGCTAAAATGTGCACTCCTAATTCAAAAATTTCTCATCACTTACAACAATTCCAATTGCATAGTCACTTTGAATAAGAATACATTTTTACATAACTTATTTAAAATTATACTAACGTGAGTTTGTTAAATTTTCAAGAACAGTTTCATTCCTATCATCTTTATTCTTCGAACTCACGTTATTTTAAAAAAAGGTGATGCAATATAACAAATAGGTATTTTGGACAAAAAAACTACACTATACTTTTTAGAGCGAGACTTTATTAGTTATTGTTTGACGAAAACAACGTTAATAGCCTTAATTAAAGCTTCAACTTTATCACCTTGTTTAAATGCAGCATCCTCTAAACTTTCTTTTGTCATTACAGACGTAACGACAGGAGGGTTGGCTCATCCATCAACAGACATTTTTATTTGAGCCATAACAGCATCAGCTTTTATTTCTTCAACCTTACCAAATAACTTATTTCTTACAGCAGCTTCCATAATTAAACACATCCTTTCTTAAATTTATTATAAGTATTTGTAATAATTAAATTTAAATTCATAACTTTAACTTATAGATTATATAAGATAAAATTATGAATTTAAAATTCTTGGAATGGTAGGTTTATAGTGTGAAATAAGCTTCAAGTAAGAAATTGCAGAATTTTATACTGACGAGTTTAAAGATTCACAATTTCTCACAGTTTTCTACAAAAAAACATTTAAAAAAATTGGAGTCTTTAAAAACGAGTTAATATGAAACTTGTCCATCTACTTCTTTAGTTTGCTATGAAAAGCATTAATATGCTATACATGATAGATACAAGTTGAGAAAAGACATAAAAAAGCATGAGAGCGGGAGAAGTCCTCTACTCTCTTTTTTACTTTTTTTAATTTTTAGGGACTTAAAGCAATTTTACTGGGTATACTAATCCTATTATTAAATTTTAGGAGGTGATTCTATGAATCTAACAAATACACCCAATAAATTAATAAATGAAAAATCCCCATACCTATTACAACACGCACACAATCCAGTAAACTGGTATCCCTGGGGAGAGGAAGCATTTACAAAGGCTAAGTCAGAAGATAAGCCTATATTCTTATCCATAGGATACAGTACATGTCATTGGTGCCATGTTATGGAAAAGGAGAGTTTTGAAGACACAGAAGTAGCTGAAATGCTAAACGACAGCTTCATCTCCATAAAAGTGGACAGAGAAGAAAGGCCTGATATAGACAGTATATATATGAATGTATGTCAGTCCATCACTGGAAGCGGCGGATGGCCCCTTACAATTATCATGACACCTGATCAAAAACCTTTTTTTGCAGGTACCTATTTCCCCAAAAATAATAGAGATGGGCTCATGGGGTTGATGTCTATTTTAGACTACATTAAAAAGGCATGGAAAAATAATAGAAGTGAACTTTTAAATGCCAGCACACAAATATTAGATTCCCTAAAAAATTCAAATGAAACCTCTAATGAAACCATTAATGAAGATATCTTTCAAAAAACTTTTTTAAATTTCAAATATGATTTTGACCCTACATATGGAGGCTTTGGAGACTTTCCCAAATTTCCTTCAGCACATAACTTGCTTTTTCTGCTCAGATATTTTTACAAAACCAAAGATTCCTCTGCTTTAGAAATGGTTGAAAAAACATTGGACTGCATGAGAAAAGGTGGAATATATGACCATATAGGTTTTGGCTTCAGCCGCTATTCTGTAGATAGAAAATGGCTTGTTCCACATTTTGAAAAAATGCTATATGACAATGCGCTCTTAATTATAGCCTATATTGAAACCTTTCAAGCTACAGGTAATAAAAAATACTGTAAAACATCAGAAGAAATACTGAGTTATGTACTAAGGGACATGACTTCAAATGAAGGTGGTTTTTACTCTGCAGAAGATGCTGATTCTGAAGGCGAAGAAGGTAAATTTTATGTCTGGTCAGAGGAAGAAATAAAAGATATACTTCAAGAAGAAGATAGTGGCAAATTTTGTTCTTATTTTAATGTAACAAAAGGCGGAAATTTCGAAGGCAAAAATATTTTGAATCTAATAAATAGTTCTATTCCAGAAGATGATATGCAATTTATAGAAAACTGCAGAGAGAAATTATTTGCTGAAAGGGAAAAAAGAATACATCCTTATAAAGATGATAAAATTTTAACCTCCTGGAATGGTCTTATGATTGGTGCTATGTCAATAGCTGGCAGAGTTTTAAACAACTCCAAATACACTAAAGCTGCCAAAAAAGCTGTAGACTTTGTTTATAAAAACTTAGTTAAATCAGACGGCCGTCTCCTTGCAAGATATCGTGATGGAGAAGCTTCTTTTTTAGGCTACCTAGATGATTACTCCTTTTTAATATGGGGACTTATAGAATTATATGAAACAACCTACAGCACAGATTACCTAAAAAAAGCACTGGAACTCAATGAAGATTTATTAAAACTTTTCTGGGATAAAGAAAATGGAGGCTTCTTCCTATATGGAAATGACGGTGAGAAGTTAATTACAAGGCCAAAGGAAATATATGATAGTGCCATTCCCTCTGGTAATTCCGTAGCCACATTAAATTTGCTGCGATTGTCCCATTTAACAAGCAGTTATGATTTTGAAGATAAAGCTAAACAGCTATTTGACGCTTTTTCAAGAGAAATAAATAGCTTTCCAAGAGCATGCTCATTTTCTCTTATATCACTTTTATTTTCAAAATCACCTATAAGGCAAATTATTGTATCTGCAGGAAGCAACATTGAGGAAGGTAAGCAAGTAGTTCATATGATAAATGAGAAATTTAATCCTTTTACAATTTCAATTTTGTACTGCAATTTAAATAAAGATTTGAGCACTATTTCCCCTATTATAGAAAACTATATAGACATCAATAACAAAACTACCACATACATTTGTGAAAACTTTACCTGCAAAAAACCTATAACAGACATTAATTTATTAAAGAAAATATTATAATCAGATTTCTAAGTATCAGGTTGAGTTTTGACTCCACCTGATGCTTAAAAAAACTTAATGTGCCTGTTTAAAAATAATTTTATTACAGTAACCTTTTTGTAATAACCTGCATATTATATTATTATGTATAATTTTATCAGGAGGTAACTCATGTATTGTTACACTTACATGAATCAATTTACTTGCGTTTTCAACGAACTTCAACTGTGGTCTCATATTTCAAGTGACCATCCAATTTTTCTCAAAACTGTGGCTTCCCTTTCTAATATTAAACTACCAAAGCCTATAGTAGATGGATTAAATAATATTCACAATGCATTTTTAAAATTATATAACAATGCAGTTCAGCTGAAAAAATCTACAAGCACCAATCCTGCTCAATATACTATGCATATAAAAAAATTAATTGATGAATTTATATATTACGATACCCGTGCCCTATCTTTTTATCCTCAATTGCTTACTTTCGCAAAAGCAAATAAAGCTTGGCAGGAACTAGTTAGACACATAATTAATGAACAAGCCTTTATGCTTGAGCTATTTAAAAATTTAAGACAGCAAATAAGATAAACTTTTAAATACAATTCCTAACATATTAATTAAAAATGCCAATAACGTTTTTATTCAATCTTCTCCTTTAGTTTTTTATATATTGAAATTACATCAACTATGAGATGTATTATATCTGTTCATTTTGTAAAAACTAAATTAGATTTATGAATATAAATTACAAAATGAAGGAGAGGTTGATATACTAATGTTTAAACATGAGAAACCACTTTTAAAAGAAGTTAAGGTAGAAAAACCTAATCCACAGTATGCAGTACTAATGCAAGAACAATTAGGTGGTGGAAATGGCGAACTCAAGGCTGCCATGCAGTACTTATCACAGAGTTTTAGAGTAAATGATCCTGCAATAAAAGATTTATTTTTAGATATTGGTTCAGAAGAACTCAGCCATATGGAAATGGTTGCTCAGACTGTAAATTTGTTGAACGGTCATTCAGTTGATTTCAATTCAGTAGGTAGTGGAGAAATTGAAACTCATGTATTAGGTGGATTAGCACCAGTATTAATGAACTCTTCTGGCGAACCATGGACTGCAAATTATGTAACCGTTACAGGAGATCTTGTTGCAGACTTGCTTTCAAATATAGCATCCGAGCAAAGAGCAAAAGTAGTATATGAATACCTATATCGCCAAATCAACGATAAATATGTACGTGAGACAATAGATTTCTTACTAAATCGTGAAGAAGCTCACAATGCATTATTTAGAGAGGCCTTAAATAACGTTAAGTCTACAGGTTCAAATAAGGATTTTGGTGTAACCCAAGATTCCAAATTGTATTTTGACCTTTCAACACCAGGTAGATACTATGGAGACCCTAATCCTACAGAACCTAGCTTTGCAAATCCTAAGAGAGAACAGGAATTGACAGGGAAACATTAATAAATTTATTAAAAAAAGGGTTGTTACACTAAGAAATTTACATACAACATATTATTTTGTAATTTACTTGCTAATACAATATGTTGTAAAATTTATTCTCAGTGTGACAGTCCTTATTTTTGTATAACAATATAATGTATTTAAATACAATCATATTCAACTTATACCAACATATTATTAAACTTACCTATTGAATAAACCACACTTTCAATATTTTCTACAGGCATAGGCTTACTAAACAGGTATCCTTCAACTTTATTGCAGTTCATAGATCGAAGTATTTGAAATTGTTTTACAAACTCCACTCCTTCAGCAACTACACTTATATTCATCTTGTGAGATAGATTTATTATGCCATCTACCACAGAACAATCTCTGGAATTAAGATGAATTCGATTAATGAAAAACTTATCAATTTTCAGAGTATTTATAGGAAGTAATCTTAAATAATTTAATGAAGAATAGCCTGTCCCAAAATCATCTAGAGCAATGCTTATTCCAAGTCTTCTTAATTTTTCTAAGGCAGCTATATTAGACTGTAAAGATTGCATAACTTCACTTTCTGTAATTTCAATTTCCAAAAGCTCTGGTGGAAGATTACTTTCATGTAAAACTGTTTTTACCATTTTAAAAAAACTGGGATGCTGTAATTGAACCTTTGAGACATTTATTGATATAATACCAAAATCATACCCTTTATCTAACCATTGTTTATGCTGCTTACAAGCAGTTTCCAGTACCCACTTACCAATAGGAACTATTAATGATGTGTCTTTAGCTACGGGAATAAATTCAATTGGAGAAACGAATTCATTTTCCCCAACTTTCCACCTTAATAGAGCTTCCATAGCCTTGATTTTTCCAGTTTTACAGTCAATTTCAGGCTGATAATATAACTGAAATTGATTATTTTCTAAAGCAGTTCTAAGCCCCTCTTCTAGTTCCGCTTTTCTCGAAACCTCATAAGACATCCTTCTATTATAAAATTTATATATGCCTTTACATGAATCTTTTGCTTTATACATAGCTATATCTGAATTTTTCAGTAAAGAATCAGCTGTAGTCCCATCCTGAGGATACATGGAGATGCCTATACTAGCACTAATATGAATTAAATTTTCGTTTATTTTAAATGGTGCTTTAAATGCAAATATTATTTTATTACAAACTTTTACAATATCATTCTTATCCTTTATATCATGCTGTATTATCAAGAATTCATCTCCGCCTAATCTAAATACAGTATTATCTTCTTCCATAATATTTTTTAATGTATTTGCCACATATTGAAGAAGCTTGTCTCCACATTGATGACCTAAAGTATCATTTACCCTTTTAAAATTATCTACATCTATAAAAAGTAATGCCCCTTTTTTATCATTTTCACTAGAGCTTTTCAATACCTTATTTAGCTTATCTTGAAACATTTTTCTATTAGGAAGATCTGTTAAGCTATCATAATAGCCTAGATATTTATTTTTATCCTGTATAAGCTTTTGTTCTGTAATATCAGTAACATAGCCTGCTATTTTTAAAGCTTTTCCTTTTGCATTCCTAAGTGCCTTTGCTCTAATAAAAATCCATTTTTTCTTTCCACCTTTAGTTGTTAATTTAAACTCGCATTCATAAAAAGGAGTTATCCCTGCTAGGTGATTCTCCAAATAATTTAGCATTATCTTTTTATTTTCATCTGGTAACAATTTTTCTAATATGATCTTAAGATTATCATTTTTACTAACTTTGTACCCAGTAATTTCTTTCCACTTATCTGAAGCAAAAAAATTATTTTTCTCTATGTCATATTCCCAAATAGCAATGTTAGAACTTTCTGCAGCTAATTTATATCTTTGCTCCATTAAATTTCTTTTTTTTATATTTATATAAAATATAATTACAAATGATAATAGTACTGCAACTATGGTTACTGCAATAAAAAATACTGTTTTATATCTACTATAAAAAGAAACATATCCTGCAATTTTCAAATTTTCAATTATGGAAAATAGCTCTTTTTCTAAAGTACTCACCATAAATATAGCACCTTCCGTCCCAAACTGCCTATAGTTGCTATTATAGTATTCTCTATATCAAAAATCAATACAGGTACCATAATATAAATATAACAGCTCTAGTATGCCCTATTATACCTAGTCTTCAACATGATATTGACCGAAATATAAAAGTAAAATAGTATAAATAAACATCTTTTTCATCTTATTCAAGAGATTATTTTGTCTAAAGTTTGTAATAAAAAGAAGATTATAAATTTAAAAAATTCATAGTCTTCTTTTATTGCAAGGTAAATTACTCTACTCCCCAGTTATCAAACTTATCTATGAGCCACCTATTTCCATCGTAAACTAAAGTGGCATTGGCATAGGATAACTCTCCATAATAATAACCCTTTAATGTAATATCCGCTTTATTACCATCATATTTCTTAGAAACTACTTCAGAATTTTCAACAGTAAGTTCAGGTTCAGGATTTCCATATCTCATATAAACTTTACCATCAATATCCTTAAATACAAAACTTATTAGAGCACTTACAAAATCCTTCGTATAATAATTGTTCAATCCATAGTTTTCATTTAAATATTCACTTATAGAACTGTATTCCCCTATGTTATCTGTTACGGGAGCATAGCTTATGCCTGATACATCCATATAGGAGTTTCCATCCACATTAATTTTTAATACTTTCTTAAAAGCATCGTCACCCTGAAGCAGCAATTTTTTAGCATCCCCATTTGAAATAACAGCTTTGCCCTCTAAAGCATCCTGTACATCTTCACTTACAGCTCCAGTGCCACCTACTAAAATAACCTTTTCACATTTGGATCCATCCAAATATTGTTTTTGATCTGATATATTAGCTCCATCTGTTAATATTATTGGTGCATTGTTTTTTGCAGCCAGTGCACCTGCAGATAACGCATCAGGAAAATTCTCACCACTTGCAATGACAGCTTCATTTGAAGTTTGATTAAAGTATTTACATACATTTAAGGATGTATCATATCTGTTCATGCCCCCTATCCTTATTATGTCATTACTATTGAGTGATGGGACAGTTTCCTTTAACTGACTTACTATATTACCTGCTACTGATGATTCTCCACCAATAATAAATACTTTAGATGGCTCTATATTTTTCAGTGTTTCTTTTGTTTCATCAGGTAAGTTAAATGAATTAGTCATGATAATAGGATATCCTTTTGACGCAGCAATGCTTGAAACACTTAAAGCATCTGCAAATCCAAAAGCATTTACTATAACTACTGGAGTAGCTTTTGCTGTCATTAAGTATCTGTCAATTATAAAATTTGTGCCAAATCTATCTCCTCCCCCTAATCTTTTAATGCTGCTGTATCCTAATGAATTAAAATAACTCTCAAAATTTTCACTTACAGCCGATTCTCCTCCTAATATGTAGATAGTTCCCTCTCTACTTAACTTATTTTTTATAAAGTTAATAGCATCTCCACTGGAATTTACGTCTTTTCCTACTAACAATATAGGAGCATTCTCTTTTTTTGAAAGCACAGAGCCTGCTAATGCATCTGGAAAATTACTTCCACTTACAATAATTACATTTTTCAATTTATCACTGCTAAAATTATTTGCTATATTTACAGATGTTTCATATCTATTTGCCCCACTTATTCTACTTACACCATAAGCAGTTTTAGCATATACAAATTCTCCTCCACATGTTGATATAACTATTGAAATTATGAAAGCTATGGTTTTCTTCACTAATATCCCCCCTATTTTTAATATATTACTATTTATAGTATTTACATATTAAAAAAATTACAGCAGAATATTTAATTATTAGTTATATCGTAGTCATATTTTAGGCTATATAACTATATACTATATATTGTTCCAGTAAAAGGATGTGTTTTTTTACAATTTAGTTGACATATTCCGTTTACTAGAATATAATTAAGTCTATTAAGTAAAAGGAGGCGGTAATTTGAAAAAGGAAAATATATTAATAACACCTGATGTTATTGAAGAATGTCTAAGTGAATCCCTAGATACTATAGAAAAGAAAGCTTGTTCTTACAGCAAAAAGCAAAAATCTTTAAAGTAATTTTCATATCTAAATATTCTCTTCCATTAATATACTTTGTCTATTAATGCATGAATCTCAATTTTCAGTCTGAAATAGTTATCATAGTCACCTAATATGACTGTGATAACTAGATAAAACTCAATCCATTTTTTTTATACTATAAATAGCATAAATAACAAGTGCTGCTCCAAAAACTTGAAGTAGTGATAAAGGTTCCTTTAAAATAAGAAATGAAAGAAACATAGCTGTTGGTATTTCTAAATTACCTATTATTGAAACTTTTAAAGATCCAATATGTTTAATTGCCGCGTAAAGCAAAGTTAAAGGTATTATCTCACAAAACACTCCTAATATTATAATGCAAACAATTAATTTTCCATTCAAATCCTGTCTAAACACGTCCACTGGAAACTTAAAAATTATTAATGATAAAAATGAAAATATAATGGAGTAAAAGTTAACTGCAAGTGGATTTAATTTGTCCATTTTTTTCTCCGTATATATATTCATAAAGGCATAAAATACTGCTGCCAGAATTCCATACATAAAACCTTTTGTTGAAAATGTCTTTATGCTCTGGTTAAGACCCAAAGCTAAAAAACAGCCTATAAAAGTTGCAATAAGAGCAAAAATCTTATTAAAACTTACCTGCATTTTTTGAAATACTACTGAATAAATAAAAACCATAGCGGGATATGTATAAAGCAGTATGGTAACCATTGAAACATCAAGATAATTAAAAGCCATATAATAGAAAATAGTCATGAAAGTATTACCCACTATACCAAGAACTGCTGTGTGGTATAAATCCTTTTTCCCTATTTTTAAAGCCTTACTATCTATTATAAGTATGCCTAGAAACATAATTGGAATTGACATCATATATTGAAGTGTCAATATATTTATAGAATTTGCCCCTTCCGAGAAAGCAATTTTTATTATGATTCCGCAAGTTCCAAATAATATAGCAGACAATGTGGAATATATGTATCCTTTTTTCAACAAAACACCCCTATCTAAGTAATTAAATTTAGCAGTCAATGTTTTTATTCTAACATAGTTTTTCATTTTAAAGTAACAAAAATCATTCTGAAAAATAATCTAATATTGTACATAGTTTTATAATAATATCAACGGAGGTTATTTACATGTATTGTATTGATGCAGGAAGTGACTATTGTCCATGCCACCTGGCAGAGACTCTTGACTGTATATTATGCTCTCAACTTTCCGGTGAAGAGTTTTGCCAATGCAAAGACTGGTGTGGAGTTTGTATATATGAACAATATATTTCCAATGGTAAAAAAGCAAAAAATTTAAGAAAAACTTATGATTGTCCTATATTAGACAAAAAAGTAGCTGAAGATTCTCTTTGCATGTTTACTTTAGAAGCACCAGAAAACCTAGTAAGAGAATTATCCAATGCTGGAAGCTTCGTATTTTTAAGAAATAAAGAAAGTGTAAATTATTACGACGTACCAATTTCTATTATAAATGCAGATAATACGAATAATACCCTAGATGTTGCAATAAAATCAAGCGGCACAAAAACTAAAGCTCTTTTTAAATTAAATAAAGGCGATAAAATACTTCTTAGAGGACCGTTTTCAAATGGAATAATGGGACTTTCAAATATTTCTAATGCTAAAGATGGTACATCATTAATTATAGCCCGAGGTATAGGAATTGCTCCTTCTATTCCAGTTATGAAAAAATTATATTCCAATAAGAACAAGGTTATATCTATTATTGACACACAATTTAAAGAAAATTTTTATGAGGATTATTTTAAAGAATGCAAATCAAAAGTGTTAGATTGCACTATATTAGACGAGGGAAATCTCTCTGAGAAATTCAAATTAATGCTTAAAAAAATTCTGCGGGAAAATTCCATAAATTTAGTTCACTGTGGGGGCCCGGATATAATGAGTTATGAAATTATAGATTTTATAGATAAAATGAACAATTCAAAAAACAAATCCATAAATTTTTCCTGCTGCAATAATTCCAAAATGAGCTGCGGTGAAGGAATATGTGCAAGCTGCACCAAACACTATGATGGTGACATAGTTAGAAGACTATGTAAGGTGCAAATGGATCCAAGAGATTTATTTAAAGGTAGAAGATTATTATAGGGGGTATTTTTTATGAAAATAATAGTAATTGGTTCAGGATGGTCTGGATGTGCCGCAGCTTTATCTGCTAAAAAAGCAGGTGCTGATGTAGTTATATATGAAAAAACCGACATGGTACTTGGCCTAGGAAATGTAGGAGGAATAATGAGAAATAACGGCAGATACACTGCTGCAGAAGAAATCACTGCACTTGGAGCAGGAGATCTAATAAGCATCACAGACAGCCTTACTAGACACAAAAATTTAGATTTTCCCGGTCATAAGCATGCTCCACTTACAGTATTGCGATCTTATTAAAATTCAAATAAAAGCAACATGTCAAAAGGTCATCCTTCTAGGATGTTTTGACATGTCTATAATAAGTATCCATATGGTTTCAAGAACTCTGTTTATTTTGCCGTACTTAAAATTCGGGCACCTTTGATATTTACCTGACAATTCATACATAACATTTTTCCAAATTTTTTATTGCTATAATCTGCTACTTTTTCCGATATGATGTTTCCACACTTTTCACAGTGAAGTTCATTTTTATTTATTACGTCTTTGTTGTCTATAGTAACTGTTTTACTCTGGTCACCAGCAGCTTTTCCTAAAGAATATCTTAATCTATAATAATTATCTTGAATTTCCAACTGATTAATTTCCCTATTCTTATTGTATCCTATTGACTTAACTTGAAAATGTACCCTTGGCGACAGAGTAACTTTACCATCTTTTTCAGCAAATTCTCCCTGCTGTAAACCGATCCATATAAAAGGAGCTGTATAAAGTTCTCTTCCTATTCCAATATTAAATCCTGCCCTTTTAAAACTATCACTAGCTTGACCTTTTTCTTTTTCCGTATAACTTTCCACTCCCACATCTTGCTTTCTAATCCACTGTTTCTTTTCATCATCCCAAATATCTATATTACAAAATAGTCTTCCATTTATAAGTTCATGGGTTCTTTTCCACCCTGTCATTCCAAAGGTTTCATCAAGTATTTTCATATCAACTCTTGCATCTTTATATAAGAGCAAAACACACCCTACACCATTTGGAGTTTTCTTTAAGCTCTGTACCCTTATTTCAATTTCATCTGCTTTTAAAAGCCGTACCTCCTTATTCATATTGCTTCACCTCCTCTATCTAATACTTAAACTTGTGGATTGTTTAATTTCCACACCATCTATCTTTATTTCTTGTTTTGAGTCTTCTAATATAGCCGTTTTATCCAGTTTATATGGTTGAGGAATCTTATACCTTTGTGGAATAGCATCTTCATCTATTACATTAACAGAAGGTGGATTTTTTCTTATTGAAAGAGTAAATAGTTTACCATTTATTTTTTCTTTCTTTAATATCTTCATATGGTCAAATAAATAACTTTTTAAATTTAAGACTTTATTTTCTGTTACTTTTTTTCTATCTTGAAGTCTTTTAATTTCCTCCTCCAAACCTTTAATGTCCGTACCTTTCGATTTAATTATTTTAGCAATATTTTCAGCTTTTACATTAAATTCCTCGTTAATTGAATCTAAGGATCTTTCTATATCACTTTTGGCATTTTCTAACTCCGGATTGTCCAATAAATCTTCCAAATTTCTGTATCTCTCTGAAATCTCATATAGTTTACTCAAACTCATTCCTCCCCTACTACTTTTTAAATATATATCCATACTATTAAAGGATTTTTCTTATCTATAATATATTTTATAGTTCTAAACTCTTTTAACTGCTTATCTCTCTGTTCTATATTTTCAAATCTCATTTTAGTTTTGTTTTCCATCTTATACCTCCTCTGAAGGTACACTCACTTTTTTCATATTCTTAATTTTAGTTTGAATGGTTTTCAATATGTCTATACTTATTTATTTCTTCCATGTTTGTCTTTCTTTTAATGTTTTTATGAGTTCATCTATTTGTTCAACACGTAATTCGCTTATAAGTGCTCTTGCAAAAACTCTTGCCATTCTTGTTTCCAGTTCATCCATTATTTTAGGGTCTTTTGAATAATGCATTCTTACTTTTATTAGCTTGGCCATAAAATAACATCTCCCAGCTATTTTTTAAGCATATTTACCTACAATATTATATGCACCTCAACTTATTGTGTGATGAAAATTTTTAATTTAAAAAGGAATAAAAAGTTAATTAAGGCCATGTAATTTAATATAGGACTATATTAATTTTTGAGGATGTGATTTTAAAAAATGATAGCAGCTGTATACAGCAGAAAATCCAAGTTTACATGCAAAGGTGAGTCTATAGAAAGTCAGGTACAAATATGTAAAGAATATGCAAAGAATAATTTGAAAATAAGCAGTTTTATAATATATGAAGATGAAGGTTTTTCTGGCGGCAATACAAATAGACCTAGATTTCAAGAACTTTTAAAAGATGCTAGAAAAGAAAAATTTAATTTTTTAATATGCTACAGGTTAGACAGGATTAGTAGAAATGTTGCTGATTTTTCTACTACATTAGAATTATTACAGAAACATAATATATCTTTTGTAAGTGTAAAAGAACAATTTGATACAAGTACCCCTATGGGTAAAGCCATGGTATATATAGCTTCTGTATTTGCACAGTTAGAGCGCGAAACTATTGCAGAACGTGTTCGAGATAATATGTTAGAACTTGCAAAATCCGGACGCTGGCTGGGAGGTCAAACTCCCCTTGGTTTCAACTCTAAGAAAGTAACTTATTATAACTCTGAAATGAAACAAAAATTTATGCATAAACTTTCTCCTATACAAAAGGAATTGGATAAAGTTAAATTGATATATGGTAAATACATGGAATTTGGTTCTATATCCCTAGTTCTTAAATATCTACTTACTAATAACATAAAAGGCAAAAATGGTGGAGACTTCTCATCTATGTCAATAAATGATACTCTTAGAAATCCTGTTTATGTAAAGTCAAACGATTTAGTTTTTAAATATTTAAAAGACTTAGGTATAACTACCTGCGGCATACCTAATGGCAATGGAATCATTACATATAATAAACGCAATTCAAAATATATAACTAGAAGTACAAGTGAGTGGATTGCTGCTGTTGCCAAGCATAAAGGAATTATTGAAAGTACTACCTGGCTAGAAGTGCAATTTCAATTAGATAAAAATAAAAGGAAATCTAGTCCAAGACAGGGAACATCTAAAAAATCTTTATTATCTGGAATATTAAAATGTGCTTTGTGCGGTTCACCCATGCGTGTCTCTTATGGAAGATCTAAAAAAAATGAAAATAAAAGAACTTACTATTATGTGTGTACAATGAAAGCCCATTCTGGAAAAAACAGATGTGCTAACCCTAATGCCAACGGTCCAAAAATTGAAAAAGCTATTGCTGAAAATATTAAAAAACTAAATATAAATAAGCTTTTAAAAGAACTACAATATCGTAAAAATGAATCAACTTCTTCTATTAAAAATAATTTTGTTGAAATGCTAAAAAGAGAAATTGAAGATAAAAGTAACCAAATGAACACATTATTGCAACAATTATCGAATATAAATTCAGATGCCTCCCCTGCTTCTGAATTTATTCTAAATAAAATAGAAAACTTAGCAAAAACAATAAAGGATTTAAATTTGAAATTAGACAAGTCTAAAAATATTGAAGAAGAAAATGTAGATCTAGATATAATGGAAAAAGCCTTAGAAAACTTCAATTCATCCTTTGCCCTAATAAAAGATGTGTCAATTAAAAGGCACATATTAGAAAACATAATTGACAAAATCTGTTGGAATGGTAATACAGGTGATATTGATGTTTACTTATGGGGAAGTGAAAAAGTACACAAGTTTCATCCTAGTATTCCCTAAATCTGCTGCAATACCATAAATCATGTTCATGCTTGGCTCTATGATGTAAATAAAATCGAACCAGCTGTTAGAAAATATATTTTAAGTAAAGGCATAAAACTAAAGCTAATATCAAGAGTAGTGGATGTAAAAATGGAAGGGACTAAAATAAAAGGCATATATACCTCAAATGGAGATTATGAAGAAGCAGATGCCTTTGTTGAGACTACAGGTTCCACAGGTCCTATGGGAAACTGTATAAAATATGGTAACGGCTGTTCCATGTGCATACTTAGATGTCCTTCCTTCGGACCTAGAATAAGCATAAGCAAATGTGCTGGAGTAGAAGATCTTCACGGCGAGAGATTAGATGGAACTTACGGAGCTTTCAGCGGTTCCTGTAAACTTGCTAAAGATACTATAGATAAAAATCTCTTACATGAAATTGAAGAAAAAGGTGCAGTAGTACTTAAAGTTCCAGAAGAAGATGTAAATATGGATAAGTTAAAGGCTAAGGTATGCCAGCAGTATGCTTTAAAAGAATTTGCACAAAATGTAATACTTTTAGATACAGGCCATGTAAAGTTAATGACATCTTATTATCCTTTAGAAAAGTTGCGTAAAATACAAGGTCTAGAAAATGTCAAATTCATAGATCCGTATTCTGGAGGTAAGGGAAATTCCATAAGATATCTTTCCATCGCACCCGTTTCTGTGGACTTAAAAGTAAATGGCATAGATAACTTATTTTGCGGTGGAGAAAAAAGTGGTCTCTTTGTAGGTCACACAGAAGCTATATGTACAGGATCTCTTGCCGGTCATAATGCCGTAAAATGTGCACTCAATATTCCTACTCTAACACTTCCAACTAATACAGCTATTGGAGATATCATAAGCTATGCAACTTCCAAAATACACACTAAAGAAGGAAGAAAAAATAGATATACTTTTGCTGGTGCAGAATTTTTTAACAGAATGAAAGAAAAAGGTCTATATTCCATAGACAGAGAAGAAATACAAAATAGAATTAAAAATACTGGTCTTTCAAATATATTTAATAAAAAATTAGTTTAATAGCTCTAAGTAGGCTTCTGAACAAAAAATAAACTTATGCTTCAAATACTTTACAACCACAAGTACGGTTAAATATACTTGTTTATTGTAAAACATTTCTACGCATAAGTTTATTTTTTTATAAGCATACAAATATTTTTCAAACATAAAATATTATATTTAAAAATGTATCCATTACATCTTTAGATCGTCTTAAAATTATATTCAATGACAAGATAATAAAAAGGGCTATAGTAAAAACTACTGTCCACCCTTTAATATCAATACTTTTATTTAAAATTCTATATTATAGTTTAAGTGAAATTTCATTTAATTTTTCTGACATAGAAGTAACTTCTTCTATACTAGCTGTGATTTCCTGTGCAGCAGCTGCCTGTTCTTGACTTGACGTTAATGAATCTTGACTCATCTTGCTAGAAGACTCAACCTTTTCCTTAATATTATCCGTTAACTTTGCAATTTTAGGCACTGTGCTTCTTGACTGTTCCGATAATTTTCTAATTTCCTGAGCAACTACTCCAAAACCTTTTCCAGCATCTCCGGCCCTAGCTGCTTCAATTGAGGCATTTAATCCAAGCATCTTAGTTTGATCTGCTATGCCCTTTATAAGTGAAGCTACACCATTTATTTCTTGTGATAAATCTGTTATTTCATTAATACTATTATTAAGATTCTGCTCATTTTCATGTATAGTAGATGCCGATGCTGCTAATTCTTCAATAGTAGAAGTTATTTGGGCAAGACTATCTTCTAAACTCCTGGACATTTCTTTCAAATTATTTGCTTCAACTTTAGGAATCATAAGACCAAAAGTTCCAATTAATTCACCTGTATCATCACTAAATAAAGGATAGCAAACTGATAAAACTGGTACACCATACATTGAATCATCATGCTCTACAGACACTGGTTTTCTAGTTTTCACAGCTTCAGCAACTGTAGTATCTTTCTTAAAATTATCTCCAACCTTTAATTGAGACAGCTTAAAATCTTTTGAATCTTGTATGCTTATAAATTTATTTAAGTCTGTAGTAAAAATAATAGCACCATCAGAAAACATTTCAGATAATATTGGTGCAAAATCATCAAATGCCTTCATTAATGGATGCTGCACTGGAAATACAGTAGAAAACACTCCTACAGTTTGTCCTTCATCATTCACTATTGGTTCCGACACAATCTTCAGTCTCATTCCATATAAAGAACGTGGGACATTTTCTATAATCATTTTATTTTGACTCATAGCTTTACCAGTTATACTATTTGAATTCAACTTTTCACCAACTTGAAATATATTTAAATCAAATTCCTTAGACGCTTTTCTCCAAGTATAAGTAGTTCCATCACTGGTTAAATATATAACACCACCTGGTATCATATCTGCTTGCGTTTGGCACATATCTTTTACATATTTTACTCCATTTATAGAAATCATATTACATTCTCCTTTTCAAAATTTAATATCATTATATATCATAATATTACATTTTTATATACTTTATTCGATACTTGTCCAATTTGTATAAAATTTTGCCTAACTCCATCCTAAATTTAATACAAAGTTACTTATATGTATTATACAGTTAAATATTTCTACTCATAAGTTTATTTTTTAGTTAAAAACTTCATAAACATATACATAATTGTAAAATTAGCTTGATACCAAATGTAAAGTGTACTATACTATAATTGTAAAGTGTACTATACATTTAGGAGATGAATCTTCAAAATATGAAAAATAAAATTAGGGAACTTCGGAAAGAAAGAAAAATCACACAAGAAGAATTAGCAGATTTCTGCAATGTAACAAGACAAACAATAATATCACTAGAAAATGGTAAATATAATCCATCCATTTTTCTTGCTTATAAGATAGCAAAGATATTTAACATGACGATTGAACAAGTATTTATTTTTGAAGAGGAGGAATAGTTTTATGTATCATGCTAAAAGAAATCTTATATATTTTATATTTCAAACTATTTTCGGTATTATTGCACTGTTATTTTTTATATTTGGAGATTTTGCAAACAATCACAGTAAAGATATACTTTCAGGAATTGGCATCTCTTTTACAATCGCTGGAGTTATTGGCATTGCCACCAGCCTAAAGTTGTTAAAGGATCCTAAAAAAGCAGCAAAAATTGAAATGGCACAAACAGAAGAGCGTACACAATTCATAAAAGCAAAGACAAAATCTTTTGTTTACACTATAATGATTTACCTTGAATCAGCAGTTATTATTGTAACTGGACTTTTAGGATTTAGAACAATTTGTATTACACTTTCAGCTATTGTGCTTTTAAAAGTTATATTGAATCTCATCTTTTCCAACTACTATATGAAAAAATACTAATCTAAAGATATACCGTTTTACTTCATAATACGGTATATTTTTATTTTCTACTTCACATAATAGAAATATACTTATCAATAGTTTAATATTTACAAAGATATACGTTCTAAAACATAACAAAATATTACCAAAACTGATTTGCATAATCCATATAAGTATAGTATAATCAGTTAGATAATATTTTAACAATCTTTTTAAAAAATACTTTATGTATTTACAAGGAGGATAAAAATGGCAAGATTTACTTTACCAAGAGACATTTATTTTGGAGAAAATTCATTAGAAACCTTGAAAGACCTAGATGGAAAAAAAGCTGTTATTGTCGTAGGTGGTGGATCCATGAAACGATTTGGATTCCTTGATAAGGTAGTAAACTACTTAAAAGAAGCAGGTATTGAATCAAAATTAATAGAAGGAGTTGAACCAGATCCATCTGTAGAAACTGTTATGAATGGCGCTAAACTAATGAGAGAATATGAACCAGATTTAATAGTATCAATAGGTGGAGGTTCACCAATTGACGCAGCAAAAGCTATGTGGATATTCTATGAATACCCTGAGTTTACTTTTAAAGAGGCTGTGGTTCCTTTTGGTCTTCCTAAATTAAGACAAAAAGCAACATTTATAGCTATACCTTCTACAAGTGGTACTGCAACAGAAGTAACGGCATTTTCTGTAATAACAGACTATAAAGCTAAAATTAAATATCCTTTAGCTGACTTCAATTTAACACCAGATATAGCTATAATTGATCCAGCATTAGCTCAAACAATGCCACCTAAATTAACTGCACATACTGGAATGGATGCACTTACCCATGCTATTGAAGCATATGTTGCAGGACTTCATTCAGTTTTCTCAGATCCTCTTGCTATTCAAGCTATAGTTATGGTAAATCAGTATTTAATTAAATCTTACAATGAAGATAAAGAAGCTAGAAACCAAATGCATTTAGCTCAATGTTTAGCTGGAATGGCATTTTCAAATGCACTTCTTGGAATAACTCACAGTTTAGCACATAAAACAGGTGCAGTATTCCATATTCCTCATGGATGTGCCAATGCAATATATCTTCCCTATGTTATAGATTTCAATAAAAAAGCTTGTACACCAAGATATGCTGATATAGCTAGGAGTCTTAAACTTCCAGGAAATACTGATGATGAATTAGTAGATTCATTAACTAACATGATTAAAGATATGAACAAGAGTATGGATATTCCTTTGACATTAAAAGATTACGGAGTAGATGAAAAAGAATTTAAAGATAATGAAGATTTTATAGCTCATAATGCCGTATTAGATGCCTGCACTGGATCAAATCCTAGAAGTATAAATGATGCTGAAATGAAAAAATTGTTAGAATACATCTATTATGGTAAAAAGGTTGATTTTTAATCTACTTTTTTCTATAAAAACCGGAAGCTTAAAGGCTTCCAGTTTTTTTGTACAATTTTTTTAGGGGTATCCTCATAAGTAGTCATCGGATAAATATTTTAAAAAAGAGCATACTAATTATATTATTAATGGGGAGGTGGATAAATGTGCAGAACACAGAAACCGCAATTGATTCTAACATTGATAATATAAAAAATTTAGTTGGTAACAAATCTGAATTAGTAATAAAATACATATTTATTGGGGATAAAAATAGTTTAACAGCTGCTGTTATATATTTGAATGCTCAAGCAGATAAAAATATTATAGATAGGGATATACTAAATCCACTAATGCTTCATGTACATGAAGATATATCAACTATCCAAAATGTGGATGACTATTTATGCAAAAAGTATATTGCTGCAAGTAATACAAGTATAGAAACTGATATAAATATGCTTCCATATAGTATAAATAGCGGTAAAACTGTAATAGTGCTTAATGGTATTTCAAATTTTATTGTAATAGATACTTCAGGTGGTACTTACAGGCAAATTTCCGAACCAGTTAGTGACGTGTCATTAAGAGGCCCAAGAGAAGGCTTTATAGAAAATCTTGACACAAATATAAGCATACTACGAAGAAGAATAAAAGATAAAAAGCTAACTTTGCATAAATTTAAATTAGGAAGACGAAGTCAAAGTAATTTTGTCATAGCGTTTATCGAAGACATAGTAGATAAAGACTTTTTGCAGAGTATAGAGGAAAAAATAAGTCAAATAGATAAAGATTTTGTATCCGCAAATAGTACAATTGAACAGCTCATAGAAGAACATACCTACAGCGTTTTTCCTCAAACTATAGGATCTGAAAGGCCAGATATAATAGAAGCCGCGCTAATGGAAGGCAGAATTGCCTTTTTATTAGAAGGAACCCCCTACGTTACAACTTATCCAACTACATTTATAGAATTTTTTCAAACACCAGAAGATTATTATGGAAGAACAGTTCAAGCATTTTTTATAAGAATAATAAGATTTATAGCTGCTTTTATAGTAATAACTGTTCCTGCAATTTATATAACTTTTATTAAATTCAACACCGAACTCATACCTGTTGAGTTTATAGAGTCACTTGTGGAATCTAGAAAGGGAATAGCTCTAACTCCTTTTATGTCACTTTTAGCTATGAATTTAACTATAGAGTTTTTAAGAGAAGGTGGTCTAAGGCTTCCTGGTAAAATTGGTCAAACTCTTAGTGTAGTTGGTGGTATTATTATCGGAGACGCTGCTATTAAAGCTAAAATAGTAAGTTCGGCTACGCTATTTGTTGCTGGTATTTCTACTGTATCCTCCTTTGTAATATCAAATTATCAAATGTCTATTGCAATAAGATTCCTTGCCTATCCCATGCTTATACTTTCGAATTGGCTTGGTGTGCTTGGAATAATTATAGGATGGTTTTTTATATTATCTTATCTCTGTTCCCTTGAAAACTTTGGAGTACCTTATTTTGAATTCAATAAAAGCGATATGAAAGATACTTTTATAAGAGTCCCCATTAAAAATATGATTAAACGACCTAAAATTATACCTAATACAAATCCTATAAGGCAGCATTTTAGGGGGAAAAATAAATGAATAAAACTCAAAATACATTTATAACATCAAGTGAATTTACATTTTTTTTACTTTCATCTTTTATTGGTATTGGAATTTTGTATTTACCTAACTCTGTCATAAAAGATGCAAAACAAGACGGATGGATAGGCTGCATAATAGGTGCAGTATATCCCTTATATATATTAATATTAGCAAATTACACCTGTAACAAATTCCCAGATGATGACATATTCGGCCTTAGTAAAAAATCTCTTGGTAAAATCTTAGGTAATATTTTGAATCTTATATTTATAACATTTTTCATATTTGTAACCTCTACTGAACTAACAGGCTTAGCTAATGTATTTAAAATATATGCCACACCATTTTTAAAAGATTACCAAATATTTTTACCTCTACTAACTATTGCAGCTTACACAGCTTATAAAGGTATGAAACCCTTAGGAAGGTTATGTAAATTAATTTTTTATTTAGCACTAATTCTACTTTTTCTACCTGTTGCAACTTTAAAATACGGAACTTATTTAAACTTGATGCCTGTATTTGGTTCAGGTTTTAAAAATATATTAATGTCTTCAAAAGAAACAGCTTTTTTTTACTGCGGTGCTGAAGTTGCTTTTTTTATTTACCCCTTCCTTCAAGATAAGAGCAAGTTACTAAAATGTGGATTAACAAGCACTGTAATTACTATGTCTGTTTATACATGGTTTACTTTTTTAGCTATATATTATTTAGGTATTGAAATTTCACCTAAGTTCTTATGGCCAATATTAACATTAGCTGATAGTATAAATATACCTATTATCAATAGTTTTAGGTATATATTTATATCATTGTGGGCATTGGTAGTATTGAGATGCATATCTATTTATTATTTTTCATCTTGCTATGGCATGAATAGACTTATAAATAAAACCTCCCCTCAAACATTTGCCTTGATTTTATGCCCTATAATTTTATTTTTATCAAGCTTATATGGAACTCCTACTAGAAGGAGAAATTATACAGACATGATAATGTCATTTTATTTAATATACAACTTAATTTATATTTCACTAATAGTAATTTTAATAACTTTTAAAAAAGGTGGTAATTTTGAAAAAAAATAAATTTTTTATACCAATTTTAATTATATTAATTTTTGTAATATCCTTTATGGGCACAAAAGGAGAACTCGTTGAAAACCTACAAATACCTGTGGGAGTTGGATGTGATATAGAAAAAACTTCTTCATCTACTACTTATATTGTACCAATTCTTATGCACTCATTTGAATCTGGTAATAAAATAGTAAGCAATGTACTCACAGGAGAGGGCTCAACTGTAGGTAAAACCAGAGAAAGCAGGCAGCTAAAGTCCAGTAAAAAGTTTTTACTAGGTATTAATAGAATATATATTTTCAGTGAAGAAGCTTCTAGAAATGGCATAAAAAATTTTATAGATATAATTCTTAATAATGCAAATACAAATGACAGGGCACTTTCTGTAGTATGTAAAGGTAAAGTTGAAGATATATTTAAATATAACGTAAAAGGTTATGCTAGTTCTGCGGAATATATTTATGAAATGGTAAAAAATTTAAATCAATTTAATTTTTTTCCTTCACAGTATACCATAATGGATATTATAGTAAGGATAGATGCAGAAGGTAGAAATACATTGCTCCCCTATGTAGAAATTGCAGGTGATGAAAATAGTGGTGGAGAAGGTACCCTAATTAAAACTACAGGTGTTGCCATATTTAATAAGGATAAAATGATTGCAAAAACAGATGTGAAAGAAGCTAAAATCATAAATCTTCTAAAAGAAAATAATGTAAAAGGTATTTTAACATTACAACAAAATTCAAAAAAATATATAGACTTTTACGCAACATCTAAGAGAAAAGTCAAATGCTATAGGGAAAATGGAAACTACAAATTTATAATAAATTTGGATTTAAAAGGTGATATAATAAGTAATGAATTATATAAAAATATGTACAAAAGCCCAAAAGATATACAAGAATTTGAACAAAATACTGAAAAATTAGTGGTAGAAATGTGTAACAAAACCATAAGCCAAATAAAAAACAAATATAAAGTTGATATTTTGGATCTTGGAAGAGTTGCTGCTGCTAAATACGGCAGGGAAACAGGCACAGATTGGAATGAAGTAATAAGCAAGTCTGATATACAGGTTAATGTAAAAGTTAAAGTGGATACCCAAGGAAGAGGCGAATATTAAGCTCTATACACTTTATGTTGAATATTTAAAAAGGAGTATGTTTTACTCCTTTTTAATCATCAAAGTCCTTTATATCACTTTTGTTAATCAAAATTTCATACTCATACTTTGTATTGACTTTACCACTCCAGTTTTTATATGAAGCCGCAAAAACAGAAACTGTATCATTTTCCCCTAAGTTATTTTTAAAGACATCCATGGATTTTTTTGCAATTGATTTATTTGCAATTTTTAATATTGATTCTTTTTCTCCCTCAGTATAACTTTCCTTTATAGTTACTCCTTCTGTAATATCTACATTGTCTGATAAGGTTTTAGATTCATCTATAGGTTCTACTTGAAATACATACTCCATCTTGTCATCATCATTAGTTCCTTTACCCAGATAATATCCATCAACTTCATGCAGCTGATAAGTTCCAACATAAGATTTACTTACAAGTTTTTCATAATTTTTCACATGTATAACAATAAAAAAAACTAATATTATGAGAGAAATACAAATTATAACTCTTTTTTTTCTACATTTTTTATTTTTACTTTCTTCATCTATATATTTTCTATTTTCATTTTTGTTATTTATTCTTTTCTTATTCTTTTTTTTCTTATTCATCTTTATACCACCCTATCAATATATACAGGCATATATATGCAGTTTTCTCTAGTAATTAAATCTCCTAGCCTGCAGTACATTCCAACAAATTCACTTTCACTATAGAAACATCCAAGTATCGGAAATAAATTTTTTCTCTCTTCACCAAATGTTGATCTGCATATATAGTTTAAAGTTTTTATATTAATTCTCTCTTGAAAAATATAGTTATCCAGATTGTTTATATCCTGACAAGATAGCTGTCCCCTAGTGTATATTCCCTCTCCTTCCCTTTCTAATATGGGTTTACAGATATAATCTATGGTTTTCATAGATTTATTACTAAAATCAGTATAGGGAATGTATTTCAGTATTATACTTTTTTCACGCTGTGTAAAAAAATCTGTCCCAAGCATTTCATATACCACAGCAAAAATGGATTTACTTTGCCCTATCATAGTTACTGGTTGATTTATACAATTTTTATTATTTATCCACTTTCCGACATCCTGCATATTGAATTTTTCAAACCAATTTAGTGGAAAATATCTATAAATCATATCAATTCTATCATGAAAATAGTATAACTTACCATTTTCGACTCTTAGATTATACACATTACCTCTTATCACTCTAATTCCGTATTTGTCACCTATTTTTTTTATTATGTTATATACAATATCTATATTATAGTAATCTTCATAATAACATGTACTAAATATTCCTATAGTCTTTGGAGAATATCTCATTATATATTCTTCAATATTTTCACTTAAAATGTTTTTGAAATTCTTATTTGGATTTTGCACATTACGTTTATATCTATTTACAAGATAGTCATTTACAATAGTACTTTCATATAGTCCAGCAGGGGTTTCATTATTTAGCTCCATAAGTTTCAAATTGTTATCCGTATCCAGAGCCCAATCCATTCTTCCTAAAATACTCAAGTACTTAAAATCTTTTGATGAATATATACTTTCACTTACATTTGACGTTCCTAAAATTTCATCAAACCATCCCTTATTTTTATATACAAATTCAGAAACCTTCCTAAATATGTTCAAGACTTCACAGGAAGCATTTTTTAACTCTTCAAATTTATCAATACTTAAGATGACTTCATCTAAAGATATGTACTCCCTTGCATTATTATAGGCACCGGTAAATCCTAGCTTTACGAGATCTAAATTTACCTTTTTAAATTCATCATGTCTATCTTCTATATTCTTATTATATTTTAGATTTAGTTTAGGATTTCTTATTCCTATTGGAGTTATAAATGTGGTTTCATTATTTGTAAGATAGTCATAGTTCCATCTAGAGCATATTCCCCTTATTTCATTACATGTAAGATAAACTCCCAAATTGCAAAAGGCATCAACAGTATGAGGATATCCCACTCTTAATTCAACTATATTGTCTTTTCTTATCTCCTTAAACTCTTGAATAACGTAATGATTCCTATACTCTTTAATGTCATCTAAAATACTTTTCCATTCTTCTTTTGAATACAGCTTTCCTATAAATACATCTTCGCTATAACGTCCAAGTATAGGCTTTATTACATATTTATCCTTATTATATCTAGCCTCATCAAAATTCGTATCACTTAATAACTCTGTATATGGGATACATTCTCTTACGACACTTGCAGTACCTTCATCTAACCTATTTTCTCTCAATAATTTGTGAAAATAAGCAAATATACTTTTACTTTGAAGAATTATTACTCTAGGATCATTTAATATAAGCACCTTATTTTTTTCATATAAATTTAAAAGAAGTTTAATATCATTAACCTCATATAAATTTTCACATGGAAATTGTCTCAAAATAACATCTACGTGTCTATTAAAACAATATACTTCTTCATTTTTAATGTATATATTATTACTTCCTCCCAAAATTACATTTATCCTATCATCTTCAAGCCATTTTCTATAGAGCATTGATAAATGGACTTCTTCATAATGACATGGATCCGCCAGAACTAATACATTGATTTTTTTGCTGCCATAATACTTGTGAATTATTGAATTAAATTTTTCTCTAAAATTTTCAGAAAAGCCTCTATTTACATTGTTATTGCAATTAAAGTATTCACCTATTGCAAGTTCCCTTTGGGCACAGGGCTTGTCATAGTTGCCTTCACTAAAAAATATGTTGCCATCATACTGAAGAAAGCAATCATATCTTGTCCAAAAAATATCTGGAATTTCTCTATTTAAATTCATTATTTCATCTTTAAGAGGAAAATCAGGAATCATGCTCTCATAATCATTGTATTTAGTATTGAAGTTATTTAACACATCTAAGGACACTCTATTAATTATATTAGTGTAATTATTTATTTTATTGTATTCAATTTCTGTTAAATAAAAAGGATATGGAGAATAAACATCTCCTTTTCTTCTACAGTGTATTGAATAATATTCAAAAAGTAACTCATCTACCACATTGTTATATTTCATCCTGCTAAACTCCTTATTATAAGTCTCCTACTTGCTGTCCTATTTTTAGCCAATTTTTACTACAGTATATAGTCTATCCAGCCACACTACCAGCATGTACACCACTATAACCAGAAGTACTTATATGATCTGAAGAAGATGTAACTCCTCCATTGCTAGTCTTAATACTGCTTAAATTAGAGCTTGTATATGGGCTTACAACTCCACTAGTAGAATTTGTCCAACTGTGCCACCCATAAAAATCCACATTAGATTTACCTTCATCTGATACCTTATATCCTTCAAAAAAACTATTAGGATAGTATACAAAAGGTGAAGTGCAGCCAGACTGCTGCTGTGCTGCATTCTCCTGATCCTGATCAGTTATATAATTTTGATTGTATGTATATATTGAGCTTCCAACCAAGGCTGATATAATTAATCCTAATGCTGCTTTTTTCTTATTCATCTAACTTCAATTCCTCTTTTCCTTTAACTTACTCACATTAACTCCAATATTGTTAGCTTTTAAGTAATTCAAATATTCCTTTGCATCTTCTTTTATATTTTTATCACATACATATAGCACACTATGGATTTTTAAGAAATTGAACATTTCAGCTTCCGGCAAATCCTCTTCTGTTATCTCATATTGATTATTATATTGATTTACATTGTTTATTTCAACATCCACATATCGATTACTATCAAGTATAATCATGTATTTATCATAATTTTTTAAACGTGTGTTTGAAAATAAAGCAAGCTTTTTTAATATAGAATTACTTTTAACTACTCCAAAATCGTGGCACACCATATTAAAATCTGGCACTATAGTATATTTATCTCTATACTTATATCCATATTCAAGTCCTCTGCCTCCTGGTATATCGAGTATAATTAAACTTTCCCCACTTCCAACAGATTTAATTTTAGTCATATCCAATTGTACGTTATTTTCGATATCTAGATTTTCTAAATTTACAACAGATGTAAAAACAAGAGACTTTATAAAGCAGGACATCACCCCTGCATTCAAATAAAATTTCTTATATATGTTATAATAATACTCTTTAATAGCTTCATCTATCAATATCCAAGGCTCCTTTCCCTTTCAACTACAACAGAAAAACACTTTTTTAAGTTTATACAATGAGAAAGTCCTCTTTCATCTTCTATTTCTATAAAATCATCTGTCACCTCTGTAACAGTTACACCCTTTAATGACGTATCTTCCTGTTCATTATTATAAGATTCTACACTAGCGTATATATATATATTAACCTTAGCTCCCAAATATTTTTGTAAAACAACCATTTATATATCCTCCTATTTTATAACTTAATGATACAATTATATTATTATTTTCCTATAATGTTAACTACTTTTTTTAAATATATAAAAATTTGTTTCATTTACTATATTTTAATTGGCATGAACAAATATGCCCTATAAGCAAACTTTTTAAAAGTCTACTTTATAGGGCATAAATAATATCAAATTTATTTTAATCAAGCTTTACTAGGTTCTTCTGAGGCTTGTAATTGATTATGTTTCTCTTCATCATCACTGCTTTCCTTATCATCAGTATGAATATTATGATCGCCAGTTTCAACATCATTACTGGCAGCATTAATGTCATTACTTATATTTTCATGGCAAACTTCAGCTGGGGTTAATAATTCTAAGCATTTTGAAACTTTTCTATTTATCATACTAACAGCTAATAAAACAATTGAAATACCTCCATATAGTGCAATTGGCTCAAATATTCCTGGAAGCAATTGTGATGAAAGCAGTTGTTTAGTAACAGTAGCAGCAGAATATCCTTGAGCTACATATTGATTAACAGCTTGCCTAAACAAATAAATATTATTAGCCAATGATGCAATTCCAAGGACTGCTACAACTAAAGCAACAGCATTCAAAGTTTTTGAAACAGAAATCTTTTTTGATTTCTTTAATTCAGTTTTATCTTTAACTTTCATAATAATTTATCTCCAATTCTGTCTTTAACGATTATATTATAAATTTACCGTTATTTAATTTTTTTGTAACATATTGTTCTATTAGCTTATATTACTAAATTATTGTTTCATTTGGGTGTCAATATTGTTAACAATTTATAACTATTGATAATTTTTCAATGCCTCAAACATTCTTTTTGAAATAGCATCATAACCTATAGAATTGGGGTGAAAATTATCTGCAGCAAAATAATTTCCTGAATTATATTTAAAAAGGTCATATGTAGGAATATATATAGCATTGTCATCTGATGATACAAGTTGGTCTGTTTTATAGTTCCACTCGTTTAAAAGTTCCAATTTATCTTCAGTTAACTCGCTTCCAAAAGGATTATACAATCCAATAAACACAATTATACTATTTTGATTTCTACTTCTTATTAATTTAAAAACATCTGATAGATTTTTCATGTACTTATTTTCAACTGTCTTCAAACTATCTGTCTGAACAGCAGAGGGAACTGTACTTGAATTTTTAAAATTCTTTATTTCATTTCCTCCAATAGAAATAAAAATCATATTTGAATCCTGTACATACTGTAAGGTCTGTTTACTTTTTACTATATTTAAAAGTCCAGAAGATACATCACCATTAACAGCAATGTTGGTAACTTCTATAGATTTTTTAGTTTTACTTTTCCAAAGTTTAGAAAAATCATTTGCAAATCCACTATTAGTTTCATCCCCGGTTCCTCTTGCCAGTGAATCACCCATAACTAAAATATTATAGGAATTACTGTTTAATTTCTTTATTTTAGTATCCACAGCTTTATTCTCACTTCCCTTATTTGTAACTTTACTACTGGTGCTGCCAGATGCATTAGTAATACTAATAGAATATGCAAATCCTGCTGCAAATACTATTGTAAATATACATGCAGCAATAGATAAAATTGTAAATCTTGATTTTTTATTCATTACACTTTTTCCCCCTACTCATAAGTCATTTTCAAACAAATAACGAGTCAGTATACTATCCTATTTTTATCATACTGTCTAAACCAATACATCTTGTTTTTGAAATACGCTGAAACTTATGACTAAAGCTGCAATCGACCATAAACACAGTACTAATGCAGAAAAAGAAAGGCTCATTCCAGAAACAGGTTGATAAGATGCCGTTAAATATTGTGTTAAATCCAAATTTACAGCAAAGAAATATTTAATCATCGGCCAATCCTGCAAAAACATCTGGAGAAATCCCCCTCCTATTAAAGTTGCCAGCATTATGCCCACAGATGTGACAGTATTTCTCACTATTACAGAAACCATAAAAGATAAAGTTGCAATATTTACAGAAACAAACCATCCAAGTGAATATACTAAGATAGCATACTGCCACTGGTAAATTCTTATTACATTTGAGGAATCCAGCTTATTTCCTATAACTTTAAATCCCGTTGCCATAGGTTCATTCCATCCACCGCTGTGAAATGCAAAGCTTGATATTATTACACACATAAGTGCTGACTCTAAAATTACTATACATGATAAAATCAAAACCCCAATGTACTTGCTAAGTAATATCTTCCACCTTGGAACAGCCCTAGTTAACAATACCTTTATTGTTTTGGATGAGAATTCTCCAGAAACAGCATCTCCTGCTAATATAATTATAAGCAGCGGTAAAAACAAATAAATTGCCTCATCCATAAAATCAATAGTAAATTTTGCACTAGTTGGAGTTATTGGATTTATGTTGTGATTTATATAATACTGCAGCTGTTCAATCTGAATGTTTATTGAATTTTTTCTGTCCTCTTTTATATATTGGCTATTCATAGTATTTTTCAAATATAATATCTGCTGATTCACCATTGACTTCCAATTATAATTTTGAGTTTGTCCCGGTGTACCTGAAAATCTCATTATCGTATGTTTATATGATGCATTTTCTCCATAACAAAAAAGGGATACAAGTACAAGTAAAATTACAGAAATAAGAACTAATTTCTTTTTTGAAAGCATCTTAAGTACTTCATTTTCAATTAATCTTATCAAATTTTATGCCCCCCAATTAAATAATTTGATTTCCCTCTGTCAGATTCAAAAACAAATCCTCTAGTGTCTTGTTTTTGTTGTCAACATACTTTATCATAAGTCCTCGTTCTACAAAGCAGGAATTTATCTCTTGAAGCTTTTCTAACGAGACATTTGCTTCAAGCCTTTCTTCAACCACATTGCCTTTAACCTTCCAATTTTTTTCTAAAATTTTTCTTCCCTTTTCATTGTCACTTAAAACCCAGAATACCCCCTGATTATTTAATAATTTATCTACATCTGCACTTTTTAAAACTGTTTCCCCGTTTTTAATTATAGTTACTTTGTCACACATAAGTTCTATTTCAGAAATAATATGACTTGATACAAGTACAGAAATATTTTTTTCACTTGCCAATAGCTTTACTAAGTTTCTAAGTTCACTTATTCCAGATGGATCAAGTCCATTAGTTGGTTCATCTAAAATGAGAAGTTTGGGATTATGCATTAAAGCCTGTGCAATTCCAAGCCTCTGTTTCATTCCAAGAGAATATGTACTTACCTTGTCTTTAATTCTATTTTTCAAGCCTACCAAATCTACTACATTTATTATATCCTTTTCTGTAACATCTCTACTCATGGATGCTAACATCTTTAAATTATCAATTCCACTCATATAGTTATATAAATCAGGTCCTTCTATAATACATCCCACATTTGACATAGCTTTTACATAATTTTTAGTTATAGAGTATCCACATATATCAATTTTTCCGGAAGTAGGCTTTGACAGTCCTACAATCATACGAATTGTCGTTGATTTTCCTGCTCCATTAGGGCCTAAAAATCCCATTACTTCTCCCTGCTTCATTGAAAAACTTATTTCTTTAATTATCTGCCTACCCTTTATTGTTTTTGTAACATTGTCCAGTAACAATATTTCATCTCTCATCTTTATACCTTCTTTTTACGAGTTATATGATATATACTTTATTATGAGTAAATTTATAGTATATATCAATATCAATTGGTGGAATTTAATATTTTATTAATTTTAATAAGCTGCTTAAAAAACAAATATATATTTAGAACATATAATAAAAAGGAACTGTTGAACTTTTACTGCGCTCAGCAATTCCTTGTAAAAATTTTAGATACTATTAACCATTATATTTTAATCTAGCTTATTTTCTTTTTTCAATTCATCGTAAGTTATAACACAAAAGTTTGAATCACTTCCTTCATATTCTTCAGTTTGATCTACAATCGTTTCTTTTTTGCGTCCTGGACCGGCAGCCCCTGGTACCCTAAATTGATTTTTATCAAGCTTTTCTATCGGTTTCTCTACAGGTTTATCAAGTTGAGGTATCCAACTATAGGGTACTCTATATGATCTATAGACCATATTCATCTTAGTAGAACCTTTTCCATCATATGGGCTTATATATTCCCATACTATTTCATGATCCTCTGTAACTTCTATAATACGTCCATCTGAACCTTCTGTTATAAGTGTATTTCCATTTGGCAAACGTTGAGCATTACTTATAAATGGGCTATAAAATCTTGCAGCATCCAGTGGATTTATAAAACCAGCTTCTTCTGGAGTATACTGCCATATTATTTTCAAAGTTATGGGATCAAATTCGATAACTCTGGAATAATCTCTTAAAGCATTCCTATTTCCACTTACAGAACCTGGATTTGGAATACCATAACCTCCCCATCCACCATTATCAAATACAAGTATATTTCCTTCTCCTGGAAGGCCCCTAGGTATCATATGTACATTATGTTGTCCTATTATCCAACCTAGATTAATGAGCTCCTCACTTGTATCATAACGAGGTCCTATCTTCCAGACAATTTTTCCTGTTTTCTTATCTATAATAGCTAAAATATTGGCTTCTCTGCTGTCTAAAATAATATTATCTGGATTAAATCTTTCATCTCCACCATCAAACCATTTGTTAGGTCCTATTAACGATATAGAATTTATGTGAAGCCAATCTCCTATGCCGCCGCCTGCTGTCCTCAGGTTTGGATTACGATATAATATATTTTTAGCTGCTTCATCAAAGCCAAATTCATCAAAATGATCACTGGCATTCCACTTCCATATTATATTTCCATCCCAGTTAACTTCAATAATTTTGTCATCCAGCAATATTTTATCAGATATTCTATCATTTTTTACATTTTCATGACATAAAATGAGAGTATTCCCTTTATCAACTTTTGGTTTCATACCAGGAACATAGTATCCTACTGGATTTCCCTCTCTTTGATAATCATGATGCTGCCTTGCCATCCACTTTGGCTTTTGTCCGGGATCTTCTATATATTCATGCCTATTAAATTTCCAAACTATATTTCCATCCCAATCCACCTGTACAAGGTCAGTCATATCCTGAAATCCATATCTTGAATCCCTTTCTCCTGTACTTCCTATAACATATCCACCTGGTAGTATTTTATTAGGAAATCCATGAAGATTCTTCCAAAGTTGAACCTCCTGACCATTCATATCGATTAATAATGCTCCTATATCTTTTGCTTGAAAAATAGTATAACCATTCCAACATTTTTCAGGATTGTATATTGTAACTCCTGTTGGATAAACACTTGGATATCCCATAACTATCCTCTCCATTCATATTTATAATTATTTTATAGCTTCTTGATAATATGACTTATCTGCCCAACTAACAGTATTAAACTTGTTTGTTATTAAGTTATGATCTAACAAGAACTTTTGCGTTTCATCTAATCTTTTTATTGTATCTTGATTTATCTCCGTTTGTAATACATTAAAATTAGGTGATTCACCACTGTATTGTTGTTTTACAGCCTCCAAACTTAAGCCAGCTTTAGTTAACAATTTATAACTCTCCTCTGGATTTGATTTAAAGTAGTTTCTTGCTTCAATCAACGCTTTGTCTATAGCAACAGGTACTTTGGAATTTTGCTTAATATAACTATCTCTAGCAACTACAATACTCTGAGCACTCATTTCTGGATACTGTCTTGAACTTACAATATTCCTTGCTACTTTTTTAACAGCAGTTAATTGAAGTGCTGAATCATCTGTTAATACAAGTGCATCTAAATTTCCTGAAATAAGTGAAGATTCTGCATCTGTAGTAACATTTACAAGCTGTACGTCTTTATCTGAAAGTCCACTTTTACTTAATATTTCTAATAAAAATTTCTGAGCATATGTTCCCTTTGCAAATCCTATTTTTTTACCTTTAAGATCTTCTACTGTCTTTATTTTAGAATTATTTTGTACAACAATAGTAGAATAAATTTTATTTTGACTTATTCCAATTAAATCTGTTTGCACTCCTTTTGACTTTAACACAACTCCAGGAAAATCTGCATATACTGCAATATCTATTTTATTACTAGTAAGTGCTTCATTTACTGCAGGGCCTTGTCCTGAAAAAGGATTATATTCTACTGTATAACCTATTTTTTTTAATTGTTCCTCAAAAAACTTTTTTTGCTGTGCTATAGCAGCTGCTCCACCTAAAGAATATTGACTTCCAGGATATCCTATTCTAACAACTTTCTTTTCACTATCATTTGTTGAATTACTTGAACTGACTCCACCTTTAGAACATGCTGTAAGTGTAAATATAAAGATCCCTGCAAAAATTACTGATAATAGTTTTCTTTTCATTTATTTATCCTCCAATTTATATAAATTTTAACTATACTAAATTACATAATCCGATACAACGTTATTTTCTACAAAAAATTCACTAAATACATGTTTCCTAAGTACAGAAAAATTATGACTATTTCTATCTCTAGGTCTCGTAATTTCAACAGGTAAGACTTTTTTTATTTTTCCAGGTCTTGAAGACATTATCACAATCCTATCACCTAAATATATAGCTTCATCAATGTCGTGAGTAACCAATATCATAGTAGTTTTTTCTTTTTCCCAAATCTTTAAGATTTCTCTTTGCATTTGTATCCTTGTAAGTGCATCTAATGCACCAAAGGGTTCATCTAAAAGTAAAACTTCAGGTTTATGAACCAACGCCCTTGCAATAGCGGCTCTCTGTGCCATTCCTCCAGATAGTTGATGAGGATATGCATTTTCAAATCCCTTTAATCCAACTAGTTCAATATGGTCCAGCACAAGCTTTTCTTTCTCATCATTAGAAACATCATATAGTCCAAAAGATATATTGTCTTTAATCGTAAGCCATGGCAGAAGCCTGTGATCCTGAAAGACCATTCCAACTTTTGTACCAGGTTCACTTATTTCTCCGCCATTTAAAGTTACAGACCCAATATTATGCTCAACAAGTCCTGCTATAATTTTAAGCAATGTACTCTTCCCACACCCACTATGCCCAACAATACTTATAAATTCTCCTTTTCCAATATGTATATTTATATTTTTAAGAATTTCTATTTCTTTATAATTAACCGTATAACTCTTATCTAAATTTTTTATAATTAAATCTCTATCATTTTCTTCCAAAGTGTACACCTCCTATTAATTATTAGAGTCTTTCCCATCTAGATGCAAAATGTGCTATTTTTCTAAGAATAGTATCCATCAAAACTCCAACTACACCTATTACTATAATTCCAACTATTACAACATCAGACTGCATTAAGCTTCTTGCATCATTTATTCTATAACCTATACCTGAACTTGAAGCTATCATCTCAGCTGCCACTACTGACATCCATGAAGCTCCTGCTCCAAGTCTCAACCCAACAAATATAGATGGAATCGCAGATGGAAGATATACCTTTTTAAACAAATCTACTTTCTTTATCTTATATAATCTTGCTACTTCAAGATACTGCTTTGGGGTATTTTGAATACCATTTATAGTATTTAGTAATATAGAGAAAAAAGCTCCCATTGCTATCATAATAACTTTTGAAGTTTCACCTATTCCAAACCAAAGTATAAACAATGGTATCCATGCCAATGGTGGTATTTGCCTTATTCCATTAAAAACTATAGTAAAAAATTTATTTGTTTTCTCTGAAATTCCCATAATTATTCCCATACTTATACCCAATGTAACTGCAATAAAATATCCTTTAAATACTCTAAACAAGCTTGTAGCCAAATCATTTATTAATTGTCCACTTTTTATCTGTGAAATAAATGATTTTATTACATCTTCAATAGATGGAAGTAATATAGATGAAACTATTTGTAATCTACTAATCAATTCCCATGTAACTAAAATTAAAATAGGAAATAATAGATAATTAATAATTTCTTTTGTCAATTTAGTATGTCCATTCTTTTTATACTTGATTGTTTTAGTATCATCTCTATTAATATCAGTTTCCATATTCAAATCCTCCTTACTTAAACTTTATGGTTATTAATTGAACTATACTTATTACTAATTTGGTAATAAGTAATAACAAAAAAGCCAAGCTTCAACAAACTTAGAAAATCCACTAAAAACGAAAAAGTGTTTTCCAGTTCAAATGAAACTTGACCTCTAGTTTTTCTAGTCAGCCAACTAAAATATTAAATTTACCTATTAAAAAACTTCCTATGGAGAAACCACAGGAAGTTACATTCTCATGTTTCTCATCTTTCAGGTTATCCCTGCTGGAATTAGCACCATTGAATATAAAATATTCAGGTTGCCGGACATCATAGGGCCAGTCCCTCCGTCTCTCTCGATAAGAAGTTATTCAATTAATTTATACATATGATATAACTTTTAAAATACTTTGTCAACATGAAATTTAAATTTTTTACTTTATAGTCTGTTTAACTCTTGTAAATAATCTTTTAAATCATGTAACTTTATATATATCCCACTACAGTCAAGACTACCAAAATCGACCACAGAATAAGAATTATACTTTGAACTATAATAAGGATATCTTAGATTATTATGCAACTGTTGAAATTTAATATTTTGAAGGACATATTTATTCAATTGTTCTTTTATTTGTTGCTGAATATTTTTATCAGGACTTATAATATCTATTAAGAATTCAATAGCACTTTCAATTGAATGAGTTTGATTTCTCTTTCTAAAGTAATCAAGTTTTGGATCAACTAATCTGAAGATTTTGGCACGAATATATTTTTCCATTGCTTGTATAAAAAAATAAATGGCATGTCTATATTCGCATCTTTCCATTAAAATATTTCCAACTTCCTCATCTTTTTTGGCTAGCATATAATATTCATTTGAAACATCAATATTATGACGAATATTTCCTAGATACATATATTTTCCTCCATAAAATATTTATTTTTACGAAAATTATATCATCTTATCTGCTTTACATAAATACTTAATAATTCTTAAGCAAACTTAATAAGTAAAAAAAGAAACACAAATTATAAAATGTGTCTCTTTAATATATCATAATACATTGTCATTTAGGAAAAATATATTTTCCATAGGCAAAAGTGCTGCCCCATATACAGCTGCATTTTCCCCAAGATTTGAAAACATCACATTACACTGACTCTCATCATAAAAACTGTTATCCGTAAATATCTTTTTAATTAGTTCTTTTTCTATGAAATCCTTATAGGGAAATATTTCACCACCTATAAGTATATTTTTAGGATCTAATGTCAATATTATATTTTTAATACCTTCAGCTAAAAAATCAACATATGTATTCAATACTGTTTTTGCTTTTAAATCCATTTCACTTTTCTTTAAAAAATCGTCCAAGTTTCCATTTACATCATTAAATGCTTCCCTGTATGCACCAAGTAGTGCCTTTTTAGAAGCATATAACTCCCAACACCCTTTTCTTCCACAATTGCACCTTTTTCCATCTTTTACGATAGCCATATGTCCAAATTCACCTGCACGTTTATTAAATCCCTTATATACGTTATTTGCTATAACTACACCTGTTCCAATACCTTCTGTAATAGATATAAAAACAAGACTATTTTTTGCATCATTAAAATTAATAAATGTCTCTGCATAAGCTGATGCATTTGCTTCGTTTTCTATAAAAATGGGAAATTTGAAATACCTCTCAAATTTTTTAAAAGATACATTTTTAAAGCCCAAATTAGGTACATTTTTTAATAGGAGTTCTTTTTCATTTACCGTACCAGGTAGGGAAAATCCTATTCCCAGTATTTTATCCGGTGAAATATTAAAATTATTCACCAAATATTCAATAGCCTCTGCCGTTTTAGAAATCACATCAGTAAAATCATATAATTTTTCTGGCATACTAAAGTCTATTTCATGTATTATTTTAAAATTCAAATTTGTAAGTATAATTTTCACCTTATCTTTTGTAATCCACACTCCAAAAGAATATCTGCTGTCCGGCAGGAATTTGAGAATCGTAGGCTTCCTGCCGCCAGTTGACTCTGCAACTCCAGCTTCCTCCAAAAAACCCTGTTCTATAAGTTCATTGCTGTTACTTATAACTGTTGGAATGCTTATATTAAGTTTTTGGGATATTTCCTGCTTTGTAAGTTTATTATTTCTATATAACAAGTTTAATATTTTTTTCTGATTTAATATTCTTATTGTTTCTTGATCTACTGATTTTAATCTACTCATCTTAGTACCACCAATCAAATTTGAAATTATATCTATAATAATTTAATTATATCATTACTGTATGTAATTTTTAAGTAAACATTGTAAACAAGGATAAATTCGTGGATTTTTCTTTATATAAAATGGGTGTTGATGATTTTACACATCAACACCTAAAATTGTAGTTAATAAACATTTTAAATAATCTTTTTAACTAACTTTCTTTCCTTGTTCACCAGCACGTACTCTAAGAGTAGTTTCAATTTCTTCAAGTGATCGATTACGTGTTTCAAACACTTTGTAATGAACAAACCAAATTGCCGCAAAACAAATAACACCATAACCTATGAATAAATTGCCAGTGCCAAAGAAACTTAATAATGTTGGAAATGTTAATGACACTACCGCATTAGAAGCCCAGTTAACTACACTGCCAAATGAATTACCTAATCCACGAATGTTTAATGGGAATACTTCACCAATCATAACCCACATTACAGGTCCCCAGGTAGCTGAGAAGAAAGCAATGTAAACGGTTAATGCAATAACACAAATAATTGAACCAATAAATGAGCCATTAGACAATTTCATTGAGAAGCTCATAATTAATAAAGAGACACCCATTCCAAGGCCACCGTAAATCAACATCTTTTTACGATCAATTTTATCCATAATAGCAACAGCTACAGCTGTAACAATAACATTAAAAATTCCAATTCCGATGTGAGCAAGTAAAGCTGCTTGAACACCAAAACCAACAGCAGTAAAAATAGTTGGTGCATAGTAGAGAACTGTATTACAACCCATAACTTGTTGAAAAATAGCTAAGCCAACAGCAATAACCAATGCTGGATGAACAAATTTACTGAATAACTCGCTAAGTCCACCACTTTTAATTTCAGCTTGTTTCTTAATCTCAACAAGTTCATCATCAACAGCTTTTTGATTATGTTCATTCATCTGATCCAAAACTTCTTTAGCTTCATCAAGCTTTCCATCTTTAACTAAATAACGTGGACTTTCTGGTAATACAAGAGCACCTAAGAAAAGTATTGCAGATGGAATAGCGGCAAAACCAAGCATCCAACGCCAACCAGTATATAAACCTGAGAAACTGTAGTTAGTAATATAAGCTAATAAGATTCCACTCATAACCATTAATTGAAATAAACTTGACATAGATCCACGTTTTTCAGCAGGTGATAATTCTGCTAAGTATGTTGGAATTAATGCTGATGCAGAACCAACTGCCATTCCAAGAATAATACGTGATATAATAAGTGTACTAAATCCTGTTGAAAATGCTGATCCAATTGCTCCAATAAAGAAAATAACTGCTGATAACAAAATCAACTTTCTACGTCCATACCTATCTGACATTGGTCCAATAATTGCAGCTCCAAGAACAGCTCCTACTAATACAGCACTAACAACCCACCCTTGCTGCCATGAATCAAGACTCATTTGTTTTTGGATAAATAAGATTGCTCCTGAAATAACTCCTGTATCATAACCAAATAAAAGACCGCCAAGTGCACCAAAAACATATACCATCGCACTATTAATTTTTACATTCATTAAACCCATCTCCTCTTTTAATTTATATAGTCAAAAATTTATATATTGTCGTATGCCTATAATTTTCTCCTACCTTTAATACAGGTGATGGAAAATTATTATGATTTAACGCATCAGGAAAATATTGAGTTTCAAGACACAATCCACTATTTTTAGTGTAGCAAGTATCTCCCTTACAATTTTCAAATTCATTTAAATAATTTCCCGTATAAAATTGTACTCCTGGTTTAGTCGTATACACTTTCATAACTCTTCCACTACGAGGATCAAGAACCTCTGCTGCCATTTCTAAATTTTTTCCTTTTTTATTTAATATCCAATTATGGTCATATCCATTTCCATAAATTATTTGATCATATTTATTTGATATATTTTTACCTATCGTAGTCAACTTCATAAAATCCATAGGTGTATTCTCTACAAACCTTATTTCACCTGTAGGAACGCTTTCTCTATCATTAGCTGTAAATTTATCTGAATTTATCATTACTTGATGATCCAATATGCTTTTAGACAGATGCCCTGACAAATTAAAGTATGAATGGTTTGTAAGATTAACCACCGTATCCTTATCTGAAACTGCAAAATAATCAATTCTGAGTTCATTATCTCTTTTAATCGTATACACAACTTTAACATTAAGGTTACCTGGATATCCTTCTTCTCCATCTTTACTCGTGTATGATAATTCAAGGCATTCATTTCCATCATCATCTACATATGTCCTTGGTGTCCATAAAACTTTATCAAATCCTGATATTCCTCCATGCAGCTGATTTTCTCCTTCATTTTTAGTCAAATTATATACTTTATCATCTATCTTAATTTCTGCACCTTTTATTCTATTTGCATTACGTCCTATAATTGCTCCAAAGAAAAACTTTCCTTTTATATATCCCTCTAAATTCTTATATCCTAGTACAATATCATCAAGCTTGCCTTCTTTATCCGGCACCGTAAGAGAAATCAATCTTCCACCATAATTTGAAATTTTAACACTCATACTATTCTCATTAGACAATGTAAATATATATGCTTCTTTGTCTTTAGATACTTTTCCAAAAACTTCTTTCATAATCCCCATAATAGTAAGATCTCCTTATATGGATAAGTTATCTATTTCTTTAAACTTATCTTTTAAACAGCTATATAAAGATGAATAAACTTTATATAGTTTATCATACTTTTCAACATTTTCTCTTATAGGCTGTATTTTATCCGTTGTCTTTATCAAAGCTTTACATGCTTCATCTACTGAATTAAAAAGTTTGCATCCAACTGCCGCAAGTATTGCTGCACCATAAGCTGGACCTTCCTTTGAATTTATAATACTTACATTTAAGTTGAAAACATCTGCAATTATCTGTCTCCAAAGCTTACTCTTAGAACCTCCACCACTTATTCTTACTTCCTTCATATCAACATTTAAGTTTTTAAGTATTTCAAGTGAATCTCTAAGAGCAAAAGATACTCCTTCCAAAATGGATCTTGTCATATCTCCTCTTTTATGTGTTACATTTAATCCAATAAAGCTTCCCTTTGCACAAGGATCGTTATAAGGCGTTCTCTCTCCTATTAAATAGGGTAAAAAAAATAACTTATTACTTCCTACAGGAGAACTTTCTGCTTCTGAAAGTAATTTATCAAATACATCTCCACCTATATCTGAATTAGCATTATCAACCCACCATTTAAGGCTTGATGCTGCAGATAGTATTACACCCATTTGATGCCACTTGCCATTGGCGTGGCAAAATGAATGAAGCCTGTTTTCCTTATCTACATAAAACTTTTCACTTGATGCAAAGACAACACCAGATGTTCCAAGTGCTACAGATAATACTCCAGAATCAACTGTTCCAGTACCTATAGCTCCAGCTGCCTGGTCACCTGCTCCAGCTATTACTTTTGTAGATGTTGATAGTCCAGTTTCACTTGATACTTCTTCTGAGACATTACCTACAACTTCATAGGATTCATAAACTTTAGGTAAAACATCTTCTTTTATCTCAAGTAAATCTAATACTTCATTAGACCATTTTCTATTTTTTACATCAAACATTACTGTTCCAGAAGCATCGGACACATCAGATGCAAATTTCCCGGTAAGTTTAAAACTTATATAATCTTTAGGAAGCATCATATGTGCTATTTTAGCATATATATCTGGTTTATTTTCTTTAACCCAAAGTACTTTGGGAAGTGTAAAACCAGTTAAGGCCATGTTACCAGTATACTTTGAAAGTTTATCTTGGCCAAATTCTTTATTTAAGTAATCACACTGTTTTTGTGTCCTTTGATCACACCACAATATGGCCGGCATTAAAACCTTATTTTTATTGTCAAGAATTACAAGTCCATGCATTTGTCCACTAAAACTTATGCCTCTAATAGTTTCCGGTTTTATATTATGATTATTTATAAGTTCTCTAATTCCATCTTTAGTACTATTCCACCAATCATCAGGGTTTTGTTCTGCCCATCCGACCTGAGGATAACTTATACCATAGTCTTTAGATACACTAGTTAAAAGTTCACCTTTTTCATTCATTATGATAAGCTTTACAGAAGAAGTTCCTAAATCAATTCCTAAAAAATTCACAGTAATCTCTTCTTTCATGAAATTATTGGTATTTCAGTAGAGGCAGTTTAAAACCACCCCTACATGTTTTAAATTCTATTTATCCTCAAGTATATATTGATTTACTACTGATTCTAAATATTCTTGTCTTCCTGATTTATTATTTATAACATTATTTTCTAAAGCATATTTTTCTAATTCATCAAATCCTACTTTGCCATCTACTATGTCTTTACCTATTCCTGTAGAAAAGCTTGAATATCTTTCTTTAATAAAGTTTTCAATAGGAGCATCTTGTAATAATTTATATGCAACTCTAAGTCCTTTAGCGAAACTATCCATTCCTGCTATATATGCTAAGAATAAATCTTCTGGTTCAAAAGATGCTCTTCTTACCTTTGCATCAAAGTTCAATCCTCCTGGTGCTATACCGCCATTTTTAAGTACTTCGTACATTGATAATGTTGTATCGTATACATTTGTAGGAAATTGATCTGTATCCCATCCAAGATGTGGATCTCCCTGGTTTGCATCTAAGCTTCCAAGCGCATTATTATTTCTTGCTAGGCATATTTCATGCTGGAAAGTATGTCCTGCTAAAGTAGCATGATTTGCTTCAATATTTATCTTGAAGTAATCTTCTAGCTTGTACTTTCTTAAAAATCCTAAAACAGTTGCTACATCAAAATCATACTGATGTTTTGTAGGTTCCTTTGGCTTTGGTTCTATAAGAAATTGTCCTTTAAATCCTATTTTCTTTGCATAATCTACTGCCATTTGTAGTATTCTAGCAAAGTTGTCCATTTCAAATCCCATGTCAGTATTTAGAAGTGTTTCATATCCTTCTCTTCCACCCCAAAATACATAGTTTTCTCCACCTAATTCATTTGTAACTTCTATTGCTTTTTTTAGCTGTGCTGCTGAATAAGCATAAACATTCGCATTACATGTAGTTCCAGCACCATGTACAAATCTTGGATTATTAAATAAGTTAGCCGTACCCCATAATAATTTTTTATTGTTCTTTTTCATTAAGTCCTTACACATTGCTACTATTTCATCTAAATTTTTATTTGTTTCTGCAAGGTCTTTTCCTTCAGGTGCTATATCTCTATCATGAAAGCAAAAATAATCTATATCTAGCTTGTTCATAAATTCAAATGCTGCTTCCATTCTTGCTTTAGCAAGTTCCATTTTATCGTTTACATTATCCCATGGCCTAACCATTGTTCCTGATCCAAACTGATCAGTTCCATTAGCAGTTAATGTATGCCAGTAAGACATTGAAAATCTTAAATGATCTCTCATCTTTTTTCCGCCAATTACTTCATCAGGATTATAATATTTAAACGAGTAAGGATTTTTCGAATCCGGTCCTTCATAATTTATTTTAGATACATTATTAAAGTACTCTTTCATCACAATCACTCCTTATTTTATTGTTGAATCTAGTATAGCACCTTATTAAAACTTTTTCAAGTGCCTTTATAAAGTTATTTTATTAACATATTTCCTTTATATTTTATATATGTGCTATGTTATTAGTCTTAAATGCAGTAAAAAGGTAGCTTTATACTCAATAAAGCTACCTTTTTAAGGTCTAATATTACTAATTAAATTTTATATTATCTATTTTCTTATTAGGAAATTTTATCTTCATCCTATCTAAAAATGCAGTATTTTTGAAAATCTTTTTAAATACAAAATACCCCAAAACCATTACTATAAGTTCTCCTAATGCCTGAGTAAAAAATGTGTAGAAAAAAGGTACTTTATAAAGTACATGAAGTTCCTCTGCTATAATTGCACTTCCTAAAACAGGCCATATAACTGAAACAAGCATATTTTTCGTTTTCCACATTGCATAAGTTGCCAAAAGAGTAGCAAAGCTTCCAACAAACACATCCACTATACTAAAGCTATAAAAATTTGCAACGGCACATCCTACAGTCAGTGAAATTATATAAAATGGATCTATAAAAGCAAGGAAATTAAGCATTTCACTAACTCTAAGTCCTATTGGACCCCAATAAGAAAGCTGCCCTAGTGCAATAGTTGAAACTATGTATATTGCAGCTACTATAGCTATTTTTACTAATTTATTAGTTCTACTCATTCATTTTACCTCCAACTCCATCTAAATCCGCACCACATCTGGCATCTATATCATCTAATATCTCTACTCTATCATAATAGTTAGTCTGAAGAGATTGGAACAAATGGCTATGGTAAAACTCCTCTATGAGCTCATTATCTCTCTTTACTTTTGTAGTATTTTCACAAAATATATTTATTGTAACTCTTTCAAAATATTTTAGTGCCAATTCTACATCTCTTTGTAATTCCTTAATGTTTTGTCCAACCATACCAAAAAGTAAGTTAACCCAATCAAAATTCTTAAATTCAAATGCTTTTCTATCCCCTATTCCTTTATTTAGCACATTTTCTCTGTAACTTATATCAAAGCTCTCTGCTCCTACTATAAATTTTAATTCTGTAGGTCTAAATTGTTCTCTAAATAGTTTTATATCATTTTCATATTTAACATGACTTTCCATAATCAACTGTCTTATATTTTTGTCCCTGCATAATTTAATAAGCTCAAATACAGTGGCAGCATCTAATTCACTGGCACTTCCAGAATTCATTATCTGAAGTACACCATATTTTCCCGTAACTTTTTCAAGTACTTTATGATTCAATTTGTGATTTCTAAAGGCATTGTAATCCTCATCCAGATGGTAATCACAAAATATACAGTTTCCCCAAAAGCATCCGCTTCCCCTTAGAAGCACTACTTCCCTAGGCAGCCTTTTAGTAACCTGTCCATATCTTTTTAACTTTGGTAAACAATTCATTTAACTTGTCCTCCTTGAATTTGAAAACATGCATATAAGAAATGGAACTATCCTGGACGTGAAAAAAAGGCAGAGATATTTTCCACCTTTTAATTACAAAATAAACTATCTAAATAGCTAATCCCTAGTTTTATTTATAGACAGGATGGTTCCGAACTGTCTTATGCGATTTTTCTCAATTTATTATACGCTATAAAGTATTTAAAATCAAGGGGTCTGAGGGAAATATATATTTTCTATTTTTTAACAAATAATAAGAGATGTTATTAAATGTTAGATTTTACGTTTGCAAAATATGTTTGCAAACAATACTTTAGATTATTATAATATATAACATATTTTCATATTACTTATTGGAGTTATTAATTTATATTGAATTTGTTGACAACTTTTGATATAATTCATATATCGTTTATTAATTAAATGTAAAAAATGTGCTACACAATTTAATGTATTAGCGGAAAGATAAGCCCGGAAAGTAATCTATTTCCGGGCTTTTATATTTTTAACAAAATTTATAAGTAAAGGCAAGGTTAAAATTATGTTTATGTATGTATTTTCAGTTGTACTTATAATTGCAGCAAATATCTTTTATAACATATGTCAAAAAGCAACACCACAAAAAGCAAACCCATTTATAGCATTGTTTGCCACCTATGCAATAGCATCAATAGTAACTTTAATTTTATTTCACTTTTCTAAAACAGATAAAGGATTTTTGGGATCAATTAAAGATTTAAATTGGACTAGCGTAGTCCTCGCTTTTTGTATAGTAGGACTTGAATTTGGATATATCATGGCCTACAGGTCTGGCTGGAGCATAAGTGTATGCCCTCTAGTAGCAAACAGCATTCTTGCAGTTCTGCTCATTCCCATTGGGATATTCATTTTTAAAGAAAATTTTGAATTAAATAAGCTATTTGGAATAATATTCTGTATTATAGGTTTAGTACTGATAAACAGAAATTAAAATGACAAATATTGGCCCGCGTGATATAATTAACCTACTACTTAGTCATTATAGTACTCACTTAGATTTTCTATATACTGAGATATATGGAGGTTAAAATAAGTGGTCTTTTTACAATTAGCTATTTTATCCCACTGCTTAGCAGATTTTATATTTCAAAGTAATGATATTGTACAATTAAGAAAAAGTTCTAATTTAAAGAAGTGTTTAAAAGGTAATATCATCCATGCCATAATCGTATTTAGTATATTATTTACCTTTCTAATTGTTGGATATAAATTTAAAACAACATTGGCTTATTCACTTCTAATAGGGCTTTTTCATTTTACTATTGACTTAATTAAAAATTTACTTTCTCTAAAGATAAAATCTATCCATGATAGACCTATTTGTCATCAAAAAACATCTTTCCTTTATATTATTTTAAGTCCCCTATTCCGATGGATTAATTCCTTAATTTTTATTATAGATCAAATTCTACATGTAGCAGTTATCGCTTTTATTTGGGGACAAACTAGCATACAGAGTAGCGAAAACATTATCAACTGTGTCTACCTCAATAGAACTTCTACTATAGATATTCTAAGTTATTTAATTATATACCTGTATGTATGTTTTGGTGGAAGATTCTTTATAAACGTTGTTATATCTGAACTTTATCTTCAACCATATAAAAATAAAGCAATGAATCTTCAAATCATATCCCCCTTAAAAAAGACCTCCGACAGTGACTATATAGGAATATTTGAAAGATTTATTATAATCACTTTAGTTATCAATGGAGCATATCAGGCAATAGCATTTATATTCACAGCAAAGTCAATAGCAAGGTTCCGTGAATTAGAAGAAAAATTTTTTGCTCAATATTACCTAGTAGGTACTCTATTTAGTACGTCTCTTGGCATCTTAGGTGGAATTTTACTGAAATATATAATCAATAAATAGTTAAATATTTTTTCTCACCAATTTTACTTACAAATCATAAAATATCACAAAAGATAATTTGTGTAAATATCACTTGAAAACGTGTTTTGATTTTTAACTAAACATTGTATGTGTTTTGATTAAAACCTAAACGCGTATAATTTTATTTCACAAGATAACTATGTAACAAAAATAATGCAATGTAAGTATGGTTGCATTCTAGGAGTGATATATTGAACTATTTAACTATGATTTGTGATTTAAGGAAGTCAAGAAAGCTTGTAAATCGAGAAAAAGTTCAGTATCAGTTAATTGACATGTTAAAAGAAACTAATGAAATATTTCAATCAATAATAGTTGTTCCTTTTATTATTACTATAGGTGATGAATGGGAAGGGTTGTTAAATTACGATTGTAATTACATGAAAATCTTAGATTTTTTTCATAAGGAATTAAAATCAATTGACTTTTATTGTGGTATCGGCATAGGACCTGTTTCTATTAAGAATTTTCAATTAACTGTAAATCAATTAGATGGTCCATCATTTTACCTAGCTAGAGATGCTCTTATAGATGCCAAGAAGCAAAACCTGCCTATTGTAGTAAATGCATATTCATAATCTATTCCATTTTATTACTTATTAAATAGAAGTCAATAAATTTATTAATAGCTTTACCATTCCATGGTTTCGTTGAATAGTAAAATATTCAGCACTATTTAACTTTTGACTTATTCCTCCTATAGTCTCATTTAATTTATCTGCATTTTTTTCTATTATTTTTCTATAAGATTTATGCTTCATATATTCAATATATATTATCTTTTGCTTCCGTGTCAGCCTACTTTTTAGAATTTCATTATTTTCTATAACAACGTTTATTATATCATCTAAAGAAATTAATTCATTACAATCTACTACATCCACTGCAACTTCTTCATTAAATGGAATGTTCCCTTTTGTTTTAAGAAAATGATTTTGTACTGATACGTAACTCATTATAGATTTAAAAAAAACCTTATTCGTTTTACTATAAATATATTTTGTCCTTTTTTTAGACGATTGTTTGGCTATATTTATAGCCTCCCGGGCCATTATAAAGCATGAGCCATCCATCCTGCGGGTATCTTCATAAATATCTGTTTTCAGTTCACCTATTCCAATTCCTGAATAAAACTTTACATTATCTTGCCAAAGCAATCTTTGAAAATCATGAATAATATCGTAGCAGTTTTCAGGCTTACTTGTAATAAGCTGCCACTCGTCCCCAAGGGTAAAATTTATTTGAGAAACTAAGCTATCATAGTACTTTTGATGTATCACGCCAAAATACTTTTTTAACTTTTGCTGCAACATCTCACGATTTGGTATATTTCTAGAATCAACAATATCCATTGTTACTACACCATACAACTTCAACTTAGTTTTCTCCCTTCAACCTAAAAACAATTTTAACCATATTATACCACATAAATTCTCCAAATAGTAGAAAATAAAAAAACTATATAGAGTTTATAAACGAAAAATCAACTTATACTCCGGATATTTTCTACAACCTTCAGCTCGATTAAATACTTTGATAAGGCTAAGGAAAAAATTTAAAAAATACTGAGAACTTTTGAAAACTCGTACCTCAAACAATTCAAAAGTTCTAAATTTTTAAAAGATTTTTTTCTAAGCCTTATATACAAAATATTTAAAAGAGCTTCATTATTGTAAAAATATGCCTGCGTATAAGTTGATTTTTTAGTTAGAATGTTCATATATAGATCGTAAAGTTTAATTGTGAAGTAACTATCTATACGAGCTATACGAGGGTTTCTGCTTGAAATTTGAACTTATGCATAAAATATACTGACAAAATTGAAATCACATTTAAAAACTTTTCCATAAGTCTTAGTGAGGTATTTTAGAAAATCTTAGGGGCTTATATATGTCTGAGGTACGAGTTTATATAAGCTCCTTTAGATTTTTAAAATACTGAACTTTAGACTTATTAAAAGTTTTTAGTGTGATGAAATTTGTCAGTATGTGGCTAGCATAAGTCAACTTTCAAACTAGAAACTCTATTATTATTCTGTTATAATCTTGTGGATCAGAACTGGTTTTTCTGCATGAGCACTGATAGTGATATTCTCGTAAATCTTAGCTTTTACATCTTCTACATCTTCACGGTCTGAATAAATAGTCATAAGTGATTCACCTTTTTCTACCTTATCTCCAACTTTTTTATTAAGAACTATTCCTACAGCTAAATCAATTTTATCTTCTTTTGTAGCTCTTCCCGCACCTAAAAGCATTGCTGCTATACCAATTTGGTCAGCTACCATATTTGAAACATATCCTCCTTCCTTTGCAGGAACAGGTATTTTATATTTTGCTTGAGGTAATTTTTCAGGATTGTCCACAACTGATGGATCTCCACCTTGATTTTTAAGGAATTCCTTGAATTTTTCTAGTGCTTTACCACTCTTTATTGCTTCGAGTAATTTCTCTCTTGCTTCTTCTAACGTCTTTGCCTTTTTACCAAGTACAACCATCTGGCTTCCAAGAGTTAAAACAAGCTCTGTTAAATCTTCTGGTCCTTCTCCTTTTAATGTATCAATAGCTTCTTTTACTTCAAGAGCATTTCCAATTGCAAATCCCAAAGGTTGAGACATATCAGAAATTATTGCCATAGTCTTTCTACCTACATTATTGCCTATTTTAACCATAGCATGTGCAAGTTTTTCTGAATCTTCTTCCGTCTTCATGAAAGCTCCTGCACCAGTTTTAACATCAAGTACTATTGCATCTGCTCCTGCTGCAATCTTCTTGCTCATTATTGAACTTGCAATTAGTGGAATTGAATTTACAGTTCCAGTTACATCACGAAGAGCATATAACTTTTTATCTGCTGGAGTTAAATTACCAGTTTGGCCCATAACTGCAACTTTACTGTTGTTAACAAAATCAATAAATTGTTCTTTTGTAAGTTCAACATGGAATCCTTTTACTGATTCAAGTTTATCAATAGTTCCACCTGTATGTCCAAGTCCACGTCCTGACATCTTTGCAACAGGTACGCCTAGAGATGCAACCATAGGTGCAAGAACAAGTGTTGTTGTATCTCCTACTCCACCTGTTGAATGTTTATCAACTTTTACACCCTCAATTGCTGAAAGATCAATAGTTTCTCCAGAATGAACCATTGCCATAGTAAGATCTGCTCTCTCACGATCAGTCATATCCTGAAAGTAAATTGCCATTGCAAGTGCACTTGCCTGGTAATCAGGAATTGAGCCTTTAGTATAACCTTCTATAAAAAATTTAATCTCTTCTGTAGTTAATTCTCCTCCTTCACGTTTCTTTTCAATTATGTCTACCATTCTCATTTTTACATACCACCTTTATATTAATTTTTGTAAAAAGCTTTCGCCATATTTAGGCATCTTAACTTTAAAGTTATCTGTAATTGTTGCACCTATATCTGAAAAAGTTCTACGTATTCCTAGATCTTTACCTTCTTCAAATCTCTTTGAATAAACAAGTAAAGGTACAAATTCCCGAGTATGATCTGTTCCAGTATATGTTGGATCATTACCATGATCTGCTGTAACTATAAGTAAATCATCTTCCCTTAACTTTTCAAATACTTCAGTGAGTCTTTTATCAAATGCTTCTATAGCATCTCCATATCCTATTGGATTACGTCTATGTCCATAAACTGCATCAAAATCAACTAAATTAGTAAAGCTGAGGCCATGAAAATCTTCATCAAGTACAGAAATAAACTTATCCATACCATCCATGTTTGATTTAGTTCTAATTGCTTTTGTGACTCCTTCACCATCAAATATATCTCGAATTTTTCCAATAGCAATTGAATCCAAACCTGCATTCTTTATATAATCCATTACTGTTTCACCAAAAGGTTTTAATGCATAATCATGTCTATTTGAAGTTCTCTTAAATGTATCCGCTGTTTTTCCAACATACGGTCTAGCAATTATTCTTCCTAATTTATATGGTTCATCTAGTGTTATATCACGGCAATATTGACATATTTTATATAACTCATCCAGTGGTATAACTTCTTCATGTGCTGCAATTTGAAGTACAGAATCTGCAGATGTATATACTATAAGCTCTCCGGTCTTAAGCTGTCTTTCTCCAAGTTCTTTTATAATTTCCGTTCCACTAGCTGGCTTATTTGCTATAACTTTTCTTCCAGAGAAATCCTCAATCTTCTTAATTAATTCATCTGGAAAACCATTAGGGAAAACTCTAAATGGCTTATCAATATACAGCCCCATCATTTCCCAATGCCCTGTCATAGTATCTTTTCCACGTGAAGATTCCTGCATTTTTGTAAAATAAGCTTTTGGATGAGCAGCCCTTTTTACTCCCTTGATTTCATATATATTAGATAATCCCATAGCTTCCATGTTAGGTATATTTAATCCGTTCTTTTTTTCCGCAATGTGCGCTAATGTATTAACGCCAACATCACCAAATTTTTCTGAATCTGGTGCCTCGCCAATGCCAACAGAGTCCATAACTATTACATGTATTCTCTTAAATTCATTCATCAAAATCACTCCTTACATATATATTATACAATTAATCCAACAATAGTTGCTGTAAGTACACTTACTAGTGTTGCTCCATATAATAATTTTAATCCAAAACGTGCAGCTACATTGCCTTGTTTTTCATTCAATCCTTTAACTGCACCTGCTATAATTCCAATTGATGAGAAATTTGCAAATGAAACTAGAAATACAGATACTATAGCTGTTGCTCTATAGGATAAGCCAAGATTTCCCTGTGCAAGTGTAGTCATTGCAACAAACTCATTTGATACAAGTTTTATTGCCATTATACCCCCTGCTTTTACTGCTTCATTAAATGGTACACCCATAAAAAATGCAAATGGAGAGAAAATGTATCCAAGAATATCCTGGAATGAAATACCACATATTCCTTTAAATATTGCATTAATTAATGCAATTATTGAGACAAATCCAATTAACATTGCTCCAACTGTAATAGCAACTTTAAATCCATCCATGATGTATTCACCGAGCATTTCAAAGAATGACTGTTTTTCCTTCTCTTCAACCTCTAAAATGTCATCTTCCGGTTTTACAGTATATGGATTTATAATTGAAGCTATAATGAATCCACCAAATAAATTTAATATAAGTGCTGTTACTACATACCTAGGTTTTATAAGAAGCATATAAGAACCAACAACAGAAGCCGATACTGTTGACATAGCTGATGCACAAAGAGTATATAGACGATTTTTAGGCAATAAACCAAGCTGCTTCTTTACTGAAATAAATACCTCTGATTGTCCAAGAATTGCTGATGCTATTCCATTATAAGATTCCAATTGGCCCATACCGTTTACTTTACTCAATGCTAATCCAACATACTTAATTATAAAAGGTAGTATCTTACAATATTGTAGTATACCAATTAAAGCTGAAATAAACACGATTGGCATAAGAACATTTATAAAAAATACTGAGGTTACTCCTTTATTTACCATGCCACCAAATACAAAGTTTACACCTTCTGACGCACATTTAAGAAGTGCTCCAAAACCATTTGCTACTCCACCTACTAAAATATTACCTATTTCAGTATTTAACAAAATAAATCCAAAAATAAATTGTAAGACAACCATTATAATTATAGGCTTTATCTTTACACTTTTCCTATCATTGCTGCCAAGTAGCGCAAGTCCAGCTACAATGGCTAGTCCAATAATTCCAATAATAAATTTCATTTTGTGTATCCCTCCTTAAATACTTTTAACTAAAATGTCCAAATCTTCAAATAACGATTACATTTATAAATATAATTTTTTAAATTGATAGTAATTTAGTAACTTACGCAATTTAAAAAAATTGCGAAACAATTTTCTTAAAGAACAAAGTTCAAAGTTCAAATATCAAATAAGGATAATTTTCTTCCTAACGTCAGAAAATATTAGAATTATAGATTTCCTGAGGTATGAGGGAAATCATCTTTATCTGTTCTTTGTTATTTGAACTTTGTATTTTGCTTATATTAAGTCTACATTTTGTATATGTGAAAGTTGAGTTATTAATATATAAGCATAGCTTCTACTAATAGAGTCCATACAAATATTTATTCAGATACAATAGTAATACCTGCACTTGCACCTATACGACTTGCTCCTGCTTCAATCATATCTAAAGCCTCTTGTTTAGTATGGATACCACCAGATGCCTTAACTCCCATATCTTTTCCTACTGTTTCACGCATGAGTTTAACATCTTCTACTTTAGCTCCATACTTTGAGAACCCCGTTGATGTTTTTACAAAATCTGCTCCTGCTTTTTTAGCTATCTTACAAGCTCTAACTTTCTCTTCTTGTGTTAAAAGGCAAGTTTCTATAATAACTTTTACTAATGCCTTTCCTTTTGCAGCTTCTACAACAGACTTTATATCATTTTCTATATACACATCATTTTTATCCTTTAATTCTCCAATATTAATGACCATATCAACTTCCTGCGCACCATTTTTGATTGCATCTTTTGCTTCAAACACTTTTGTTTCAGTTGTATTAGCCCCAAGAGGAAATCCAATAACCGTACATACCTTAACTTCACTACCATGTAACTTCTCACTTGCTAGTTTAACCCATGTCGGATTTACACAAACTGAAGCAAAGTCATACTTCTTTGCTTCTTCCGTCAATTTAATTATCTGACTTTTCGTTGTTTCCGGTTTTAACAATGTATGGTCAATCATTTTAGCAATATTCATAATAAATCTTCCTTTCATACAGTAATTCATAATAAATTTTAGCATTTGTAAAGCTTATTATGAAATTTTGTTCATACGTTTTCAAATTAAAAGTATTCTTTTTAGCTTGATTTCAAAATAAAAGAACACCTTTATAGTTTATACTATTTATTTAAATCTTCTTTGGTAAAGGCTCCTGGTAATAATTCATCTAATGTCTTAACTATATATTCACTTTCACCTTTTCCAAGTATTATCTCTGCATCCTTTGAAGCAAACTCTGCTATAACCTGTCTGCAAACTCCACAAGGATATGTATAATCGTTTTCTACTCCTACAATGGCAATCGCTTTTATAGCTCTATTTCCTTCCGATATAGCTTTAAATATTGCAGTTCTTTCTGCACAATTTGTTGCACCATATGAAGCATTTTCTATATTACAACCTGTATAAACCTTTCCATCTTCGGCAAGTACAGCTGCTCCAACTTTAAAGTTGGAATAAGGAGCATAAGCATTTTTTCTTCCTTCAAAAGCCTTAGAAACTAAATTTTTATAATCCATCAAATTTGTATCCTCCCCTCAATTTCTATTACACATACATAATAAATCTTTTTTGAACATTTGTAAATAGGTATATGAAATTTAGTTCATATACCTATTTTAAAAGTTTCCTGGCAGTATATTTATCTGTAATCAATATATTAGCATTTTTTCCTTTTAAGGCTCCTTTAATTGCCTCAACTTTATGTGATCCCCCTGCAACTAAGATTGCCTTTTCCTTTTTCTTTAAATTTTCTAGTGATATCCCTTATAGTACGATTATTTATGTCTTCATCACAAATCTTACCGTTTTCGTCAAAGAATCTCGAACAAATATCTCCTACACCTTCTTGTTTTAACTTCTTTTTCTCTGAATCATTTAGATATCCTAGTTGAAATAGTAATGCCTCATCCCTTACAGTACCAACTGTAAAAATTGCTATATTGGCATTTGCTCCCATTTCTATAATACTGTTAATATTCCTATCATGCTCAACCATTTCCTTTATAGTTGAATTGTCAAAAATCACAGGCAAAGGCAAATACCTTGGTATCGTATGAAATGCTTCTGCAAATAGTTCAATAGTTTCAAAAGCATATGTATTTACTTCTGAATAACTAATACCCCCTTTTAGCTGAATCACTTCTATTCCCTTAAGATTTTTAGGCTCAAGATTCTTTGCAACTTCATACATAGTAGTTCCCCAACTTACTCCAAGCATATCACCATTTTTTAAAATTTCACTTAAATATTCTGCTGCCTCTTTGCCAATATACTCTCTTATAAGTTCATAATCATCCTTTGGCGAAAAAGCAACGCGAACATCTCTTAATCTATATTTTTCCTTTAATTGATGTGACATATTATCTAAATCATCAAAAGGATCTACAATATCAATCTTTACAAATCCCTTTTCTTTAGCATATTGCAAAAGCCTAGATACAGTAGGCCTTGATATTCCAAGTTGGGATGCAATTTGCTGTTGACTATAATCTGACTTATAATATAACCTTGCTGCTTCAATACTCAATTGCTGCTTTTCGCTGTCCATAAATTCACTCCCTGTACTTTAACTTTCTTCTAATCATATTATATAGCCTTTTTAAAACAAATCAAAAAATTTTTATTCATATCTTAAAGCTTCAATAGGATCTAATTTTGCTGCCTTGCTTGCCGGGTACAGCCCAAAGAATATACCTATTGCTGATGAAAATGAAAATGCTATAAATATTATTTTAAATGACACTGGTACGGGCATCTTTAAGAAAGATCCTGCAATTTTACCTATTGTTATACCTAATATAGTTCCAATAGTTCCACCTATAAGGCACAGTATTATAGACTCCATTAAAAATTGTACTTTTATGTCTCTAGTTTTTGCTCCAATAGCTTTTCTTATGCCTATTTCTCTAGTTCTCTCTGTCACAGATACAAGCATTATATTCATAACACCTATACCACCAACTAAAAGTGATATAGCTGCAATAGCACCCAATACACCTGTTATAACAGATAATGATTTATTTAGATTTTCAAGCTCTTTAAATCCAGTTTGAGCTGTGTACTTGTTTTTGTTTTGATGTTTATTTTCAAGAATTTTTACCATTTTGGAACTTATTTCTTCAGCCTTACTCATGTCAGACAACATCACTGACATATAACCAATATCGGTATTTGTAAGTATTCTATCTGCAATAGTTATAGGTATAAATATTGAACCGGGAGCATTATCTGACATGGACCCGAGATTACCATTTGGATCTTTACATACTCCAACTATATTTAAATCTATATCTTGGTCATCTGAACTTAATTCAATACTTTCTCCAAGAGCATCATTTGTATTGTGAAATAATTTTGCAGCTGTTTTTTCATCTATAACTGCTGCAGTTGACCTTATATCTACATCATGTTCTTTTAAAAACCTTCCATTAACCATTTTTATATTTGAAAGTTTATCGTAACCTTCTGTTGATGCCACAATTTGGACACGCTTGGATTTATTTTCAAGCTTCAAATTTCCATCTCCTCCGAGCGTAGGAACAACTGATGTAACTTCAGGTATTTTCTCCTTTATAAGGTCTATATCATCCATAGTAAAATAATCTCTTTTTTCTATAGCACTATCTGAAGACTGATTAAGCTGGAGATTGATTACGTTACTACCCATGCCCTGAAATTGTCCTGTAATATATTGTTTTGCTCCAGCACCCATAGACACTATAGTAATTACAGAGGATATTCCAATTATTATTCCCAGCATAGTTAAAAAGGATCTTAATTTATTTGATTTTATACTTTGTAGTGCAGATTGAAAGCTTTCTTCAACATTCATATTACTTCTTCCCCCCAACTATAGTTCTTCTTTCTACTGGATTATCTGAAATTATAGCTCCATCCTTAAAAACTATGGTTCTTTTTGTATGCATGGCTATGTCAGGTTCATGTGTAACCATAACAATAGTTACTCCTTCATCATTTAATTGCTGAAAAATCTCCATTATTTCTTCACTAGAAATACTATCCAAGTTTCCTGTAGGTTCATCTGCAAGTATTATAGATGGATCATTTACTAAAGCTCTTGCAATAGCTACCCTCTGTTTTTGTCCACCAGACATTTCATTAGGTTTATGATGAAGTCTATGAGATAATCCAACTCTATCTAGAGCCCATTTAGCTTTTTTCTCTCTCTCTTTTTTAGATACTCCTGCATACATCATGGGCAATTCCACATTAGCTATAGCTGTAAGTTTGGGAAGTAAGTTAAATGCTTGAAATACAAAACCTATTTTCTTGTTTCTTATATCAGCTAGACTGTTATCATCTAATGATGATATATCTACACCATCTAAATAATATTTTCCATCTGTAAGTTTATCTAAACAACCAAGTACATTCATAAGAGTAGACTTACCTGATCCTGATGCCCCCATTATAGCTACATATTCTGTCTTTTCAATTTCTAAATTAATTTCCTTTAAAGCCTTAAGTTTTACAGCACCAGTATCATATATCTTAACTAAATTCTCCAATTTAATTATCACTTATTGTTCCCTCCTGCTTGAGTCTCTACAATATCTCCATCTTTAAGAGTATCCGGAGGATTTGATACATATTTTTCTCCTTCATTAAGACCATCTATAACTTCCATATAATCATCTGTCTCTATGCCTGTGCTTATATATCTTTTTGAAATCTTATTTTTGCTATTCACTATGTAAACATATTTCTTCTTTGTACCTTTTTCTTCTTTCACACTATCAAAGCCCATACAAACTACATTTCTTTTTTCATTAAATACAATTTCTGCATCTGCTTCATAACCTACTTTTATACTATCATCTGCATTATCTAGAGTTACTATCACATTTACTTTAGCTTCCTGATTGGTGGCTTTAGCATCAGCCTTAACTTGAGCTATTTGTCCTACATCTGTAACGGAACCAGTATACTTTTTTTGATCATTACCTTTTATTTTAACAATAGCCTTTTGTCCTTTTGCAACTTTCATAGCATCATATTGACTCATATCTATAGAAACTTTGTATTGTGAAATATCATCTACAATAATCATATCTCCTGCTTTAGGGACTTGATTTTCCTTAGCGTCAACTCTCATTACTCTTCCATCTACATTAGATCTTATATTACTTTGTTCTATCTTTGCATTTAAATTGTCTATTTCAGCTTTAATAGAATCTGTTTGATTTCCTGCATTATCTTTGCTAGTCCCTGGTACCGCTTGTGCTTGTGACTGTGATACTGCATTTTGAGCATTCTTTAAATCAATCTTTAGCTTTTTTAGTTCACTGTCATAGTCAGATGTATCCATTTGAACTAAAATATCTCCCTTTGTAACCTGTTGCCCTTCAGTTACTAAAACCTTTGATACCTTCTGGGTATTATTTAAAGTTATATCATTGCTATATTTCGGTTCTATGCTTCCTGAAACCGTAGTACTTTGAACTATATTTCTTTTAATTACCTTAGATATAGTTACTTTCTTACCTTGTGATTTCCTCGACTTTACATAAGAAGATATTCCTATAGCTGTAATTATAAATATAACGGCTACTATAATTGCTAATTTTTTTTTGTTTTTTGCAAAATTCAATTTAAGTTTCATTTATTTTCCTCCCCATTTTTTCTACAATCTTACTAAAAATTATAAACCTTTTTCCAAACTATTGATATAAAGATAAAACTGACACTGTACAAAAACAATGCCAGCTTGTCTAGCTCACAAAGTACTATTCAATTTCAACAATGTTTTTAAATTAAAACTTTAAAAACATATACTGCAGCAGCGTAAATCACAAAAACTATAATTGCTGCTTTTTTTGTCTTCATTTTAAACACAATAGAAGTACCAATTGTTGATATCACTGCACTCCATATATAGAAAAAATCTATACATGAGAACAACTTATAAATTGTACTTTTCATATCTGTTGATGAACTTAAAACCAATGTAAGGCTAGTTGAAATGTTTTTTATATTTTGTGGCTCTGTAAAAAGCATTATTATTGCAGTTAAGATTCCACCTATTAAAACTGGAACATAAGCTAATATGTTTATACAATATAAATTTTTAAAATTTCCTGTTTCTTTTGAAATAGAAGCTATAAGTTTAATAACAGCACTAATTATTAATGCAAATAATGCCGGCGTAATTAATGCACTAATTACCGTAAAAATTATAGCTCCAGTTTTTATAATTGGAATTGCAGCTTGAGAAAAGTTTGGCACTTGCTGAGCTTGTAAAACAGCAAAACTTGTAAGTTTGGGTATTTCTATTATATAAATAATTAACTGGATTAATGTTACAGGTATTAAATATCTCCATATTTTAGGATTTTTATTGACTCTTTCCATTGTTTCTCTTGGCGAAACTATAGCACCAATAATATTTTTTAAAATTCCATCTTTTCTTTCTTCTGAATTTTCTTCTGACATTTAACTTCCCCTCCTACTTTTAAATAATTTTCTTTTACGTTTTACTTGCCAAAATATATCTATACTGTATATATACATTATATACAGTATAAACATAAAAATCAATGTATTCATTTAAACAGTAAGCATTATTTCTAGCCATTTTTACCTCACATATATCATTTAATGACATATCATTAAATAGACTATATCATTAAATGATATGAGTGTCAACAGGTATAATAATAGCTTTAACCTATTATTTTTTTGTGTATATATAAAAATCAACTTTCCTATTAAAAAAAGTCAGATTACATTATCTGACTTTTTCATTCTAATATTTTGATTAATTTATTTTTATTTAACTGATTTAAACTTTCTTTTTTCTTTCCTCAAAAGCCTTAAAAACTAAATTTTTTTAATATTACTAATTATTATCTCCATAAAGAAATTTTTTGATTTTATGGTACACATCTTCTTCGCCTATTGCTAAAAAAATATCTTCCTCTTTAAATACAGCATAAGGTCCTGGAGAAAGTATTAAATTTCCTTCTCTACGTATACCTATTATAGTAGCATTTGTATTTTGCCAGAACTTACTCTCACATATAGTTTTCCCTACAATGCTGAGTCCCTTATATATTTTAAATTCAAAAGGCATGAATGGATTAATGTTTACAAATCTATTTGAGTAATCTAGGAGTTCATTTATTCTTTCTCCAATTTTTTTTTCAATTTCATTTCTCTCATTTAATAAGCCCAAAATTTGATTTTTAGATTTATTCATGGAACCTATGTCCTTAAATTTATTTATAAATTTCAAACAATTATCCACGGATTTAACAATAATCCCACTGCCCTTTATCACTTCTACAATATCCACTTCATTTAAAAGCATAATAGCTCTTCTTACAGTTTCAGGAGAAACATTATAATGACTTGAAAGAGATGATCTTCCATGAAGTTTATCCCCTATGGAAAAATCACCGTCTAATATTCTATTAGCTATATCAATTGCTATCTTCTGGTATACAGGTTTTGTAACATTTTGCGATGACATTTTAAATTTTACTTTAAGTTATTCTGATAACTTGAAGTAAAGCCTCCTTCCAATAAAATCCTTATAAACAGAGTTCTTGGTTTCAGATGGAGTTTTTTCTCCATCTAAAACTTAGAAATCGTTATCCAAGCGCGTAGCATTGCTTATCCCCCCACTTTGATAGAAAAGAAGATATCTCAAATCTTCGATTTGATGATAGTCGCTTTCGCAGAGTGCGATGGGGGGTTAGAAATGGTAGCGATTGGATAAATCAATATTAAGTATAAATTATTATTTATACTATGTAAATAATAATTTAACAATTTGTTGGAATTACTAATTAAAATTTCATATAAGCCCTTGATCTATATTAAAATAGAATTAATTGAATTTATGTATAAATTATAAATATACATTAACTATTAATGACAAGTAGCAACTTATATGATAGAATTAAGTTGTCACTAATTTTAAAATAGGGATAAATAACAAAAAATGATGTCAATACTTGAAATTTTTCTTGTAAGCGTCAAAAAGGAGGTAATTGATTTGATCAAAGTAGGTCTAATAGGTTTAGGTAAGACAGGAAAATATATTGCAGAAGGTATTTTACAACAAGATAACATGGAAATGGTAGCTGCAATCTGCAGCCCTAATAGTAAAAAAAAGGGAATGAATTTAGGAGAGTTACTTGGTAATTTTAAAACAAAAGTAAAAATAACTACTTCTGATGAACTCCAAGCTACTATTTTTAAAACCAAACCAGATGTTGTGGTAGACTTCTCAAATCCACAAGCAACCATAAAAAATGCCGTCATACTATCAAAAATGAAAGTAAATATGGTAATAGGCACAACAGGTTTCTCCAAAGAAGATATTGACAAGCTTCAAACTATATCCTATAAGTTTAAAAACGGCATAGTTTACGCCCCAAACATCACTTTAGGAGTAAACGTAATAATGCTGCTAAGCAATATTGCAGCTACTATATTAAATAATTATGATTTTCAAATTATAGAAATGCACTATAAAAACAAAAAAGACTCCCCTTCAGGGACTGCATTAAAACTATCAGATGAAATAGAACATGGTCTTCAAATATCTGGTGTACAAAATAAACCTATTCCTATAAGCTCTGTACGTGCTGGAGGGGTAGTAGGAAAACATAAAGTTCTTATAATTGGTGATGAGGATAGAATAGAAATAAGCCATGAATCTTTTTCAAAAAAAGCTTTTTCACTAGGAGCTCTTAATGCAGTAAACTACATTTATAAAAAATCTGGATACTACGAAATGAAAGACGTATTAAATCTAAAAAAAATACTTCATGAATACATTGACAATCTAGACAATGAAGTACTTAGTTCTCAAATTTAAAAATTAAACCATTTTACTGAGTCATATCTTTAATCCTAATTTATGACCACCCTTAAAATGGGTGGCCCGTTAAAAATCTCTATTTAAAAGATTATTTAATTTTAAATTATTCACAAGCATCTCATGCACAACAATTTCTCAAATTAACTATATCGTCCATAGAAATACTTGCCTGTACAATTCCCTTTTTATCTCTACGTGAAATTCCAGCAAACTTATAGTATTTACCATCCAAATCTCTTTTCACAAAATCTTGTACCACTACTAAGTCCCTATTAGACAATATTTTTCTAAACTGAAATGTCTGAGATGAAGGATTATCCTCAAATCTAAATCCCATGGTTTCAGAATCATTTGTCATTACAATCACTCCATCCCCGTCTGTTATATAAAAACTAGATATGTTAGTTTTACCAACATATTCGCAAAGTTTTTCAATAGTAAAATTATCTTTGCATATTTTTTCTGCAATATCGTTGCAGTACTCTATAAGTTTAGATTCTATTATTTTTTCAAATTCTTTTGTAAAATCAGTGAGTTTTTCCATAGAAAAATGCATTTTTTGAGAACACTCTATATTCTCATCCTCCAAAGCAGATTGATTTTCTGTCTCAACCACAATTACAGAAACATCCCTTTTAAAATCAGCAAAGAAAGCTGCTAAATTTTGGTTAAAAGCCGCAACATACTGTGTGTGTTCAGTTTGTTCTACAATTTTTTGTGAAAGAAAGGCTAAATTATTATTTATATTATGAATTTCACTGCTAAACTCACTAAAATAATTTTTAATAGATTTTATAGAGTCTTTTCCTTGTGAGCTTTTCTCTATCAAGTCTTCAATAGACTTTACAGTATCAACAGTATGTCCCTTTATTTCATCTACTTGTGATTTTATATTTTTAGAATAGACTGCACTTTCATCAGCCAATTTTCCTATTTCTAAAGCTACAATTGCAAATCCTTTTCCATTTTCGCCAGCTCTTGCAGCTTCAATAGAAGCATTTAATGACAATAGGTTTATATTTGCAGTTAATTTATTTATCAATTCTGCCATATTCTCAATTTTATCTGTTATATTAGAGAGATTACTTATATTATTTGACAGAAGCTCCATACTGGAATTCATATTCTCAAGAATAGTTACAGATTTCTCTACGGATTCACTGCTGCGTGTAATATATTCATCTGCTTTTTTGCCACTGCCTGTAACACTATCTGAAAATTTGCGCATTTCTACTTCTGAATTTGCCATATTCGCAGATAAATTTGAACATTCAGATATTTTATCACATATAGCATTTGCATTTTTATTAAATTCATTTATATATCCTTTAATTTTTAAAAGTCCCTTTTTAGACATACTGCAGGAATTTGATATATATTCCAAATCATCGCCCATAGTTATAGATGAATTCAAAGTTTTATATATCCATACTAACATATCTTTACATAGCCTATCAATTTTATTCGATATGGAATCTTTTCTTTGAAAATTATATGTAAAGTTACCGGACAGTATTTTATCAAGTACATCATCATAGTATTTGACAATTTTATTATATTTTATTTTCTCATATAAAAATAGATTAAAAAATAGATCGGCAAATAAGATCATTAAAATAAAAAAAACAATTTTCCCCATAATCAATCCTCCTATAATTACAGATTTAATATAACTAAGCGAATATTTTTGCCTTAATTTTAAAAATATATATTAAAATTTATCATTATAATAATAAGTATATTATAACAATTTCTACAATTAAATCAACTATTTATACATTTATATAATATTAACTATTGCAATTTCTTTATTAAGACAACACAATTTGAAGATTAATATGAGGAAAGTCGTTTTAAAATAAGATATTTTCCTTATTTAGAATATTTACTAATCCAGCTTACTATATCATCTATAACATACTTTGGTACATTCCCCTTTCCATACTCCTCAGGAGTCATCTTTCCTTCCCCTTCTATAAAAAAGTGATTTAACTTATCATAAGAATTATACTCAACATTTTGTTTATCCTTCAATATATTCTTCCACTTTTCTAAATTAGAAGCAGCTACTTGATAATCCCTCTTTCCTTGAAGAATAAGAAGGGGATTTTTTATGTCTACTGCATCCTGTGCTTGAGTTGAATTTTTAACACTCAACCAATAATAAGGATATGCATGAAAGATTATAGTATTTTCAGATATATTTTTAGGAAAATCTTTATTGTTTTTTACTAAGTCATATAAGTTTTGTATATACTTTAGATTATCTTCATCCATATATCCTATTGAATTCAAATATTTACTTTGCTCTAAAAGAGTGTCTAAAAAATCTACCGGTCCTGCCATCATTATTCCACCAGCTGCACCGCTATTGCCACAATCTTTTAATATAGTTGGTGTAAGCATTGCCCCCTGACTGTGTCCTAAAACAAAGACCTTGCTGGAATCAATTTCTTTAGTTTTCTTTAATAACTTCACTGCATCTACTGCATCATTTACTGTTTCCTTATTCAAATCAAGTTTTGTATCTATTGCAGTTAAGGATGGATATTCATTTGACCTCTTATTATAGCGAAGCACTGCAATTCCCTTTGAAGCAAGTCCTGCAGATATATCCTTAAATACCTTCGTGTCCCCATAGGTCTCGTCCATATCATTAGCGCCGCTTCCGTGGACAAGCACTACTGCCGGGAATGGTCCCTTCCCTTTAGGTATGCTCAATACTCCTGGAAGTTTATACTTTTCATCTCCTATAGCCACATTTTTTTCAGTAAAATTATCTATATTTACATAAGTTGGAAGTTTGTAATTACTTTCCACTGGGGCAGCTTCAGATGTGAAATCATATACTTTTCCATCATTGTCATATTTTATTTTTATATCTAAATTTGTAGGAAGCCCTTCTACTTTATAGGTTAATGTAACCATATTGCCAAGAGGCAGCTTTTCCTGCTTTATATCTAGAGGTTTTGTATCCATTCCTTTAAAGCTCATACTGGAAAAAGAACTTTTCATTATGCTTTCTCCATATCCTGATTTTAAATCAGTGCTTAATCCTTCCATAGCCTCATCTATTTTTTTATTTAGTAAACATGTCATAAAATCCTCAGCTTTAGATTTTAAGCTCAGGGGATTCAAAATATCCTCTACATTTTTAGAAATCATATTTTCTCCTCCAAGTATTACAATCTTATTCACCTTTTGATTCTGTACATAAGATTTAAGCTCCTCTACATTACCTTCATCAGTTATTACTATAGGTGCCTTAAATTTAGCTGAAAGAGCAATACCAGAAAGTGCATCTGGAAAGTTTTTTCCACTTGCAACTACTAAGTTTTTCAAATCCTTATTGAAATATTTGCATATATTTATAGAAGTTTCATATCTATCTTTACCTTCTATTCTCACTACATTTTGTGATACTTCTTTCAATTTACTCTCTATATTGCTGCTTACAGAGCTGATTCCTCCTATCACATACATATTAGAAGGTTTTATTTCCTTAATTTTTTCTTCTATCTCATTTGGCAGGTTTCCAGAAGGAGTTATAAAAACAGGATATCCTTTATAGGAAGCTATGCTTGCTATACTTAAAGCATCGGGAAAATTGTCACCATTTGCTACAATTACTGGAGTTCCTTCCTTTACATCTGCTTTGCTTACTGCTTTTACATTGGTTTCATATCTGTCTTTTCCACCTAATCTTATTATTTTATTAAATCCTTTTTCTTTAAAATACCTTTCAAATTCACTATTTACAGAAGCTTCCCCTCCTAAAATATATATAGTTCCTTCTTTTTTTAAATGATTTTCAATATAACCTAATGTTTTATCACTACTTTTTATATTTTTACCTACAAGCATTATAGGAGAATTTCCTAATTCCTGTAGACATCCAGCTGAAAGTGCATCTGCAAATTGTTCTCCACTTGCAACTATTACACTGTCCAATTGTCCTTGCTGAAAATAGTTAGCTATATTGCTACAAGTCTCATATCTGTCACTACCATATAATCTTTGTACACTAAAGTTGTCGTCTGCATAAGCAGGATAAGATAAAAAAGTACAAGTTGCTAAAGCTAGCACAACACTCAATTTAGTATTTCTATTTAGCATAATGCTCCCCCTCTTTTATATACTATATTTGTTATAATTCTTATATTTGTTATATATGTATTATAACAAATACAGATTAAAAAAACAACGGGTATAGTGTCTGGGCTTTGGTATATTACACCTTAAATACATTTTGGTATTAGATCATTCCAACTTTTGATGATTGATAACATAGGATTGTATTATTATAATTTAATTAGGTTCTAATATTGAACGTTTTCAAAATATTCTTGAAAGGATGGAAAAAATGAAAAAAAGCTTAGCTAAAATTTTGGTTCCATTGATTGCATTTACCTCAGTAATGAGTGTGCCTTTTTACAAAGTAAGTGCAGCTGCACAAACTCCAATATCAAGAACTCAAGTTGAGCAAAGGGCAGCAAGTCTAATGGATTTAACTTGGACATACTCTGCAAATAAAAATAGCAATATATCTTCTCAATATGCATCAAGTGTTACACTCCCAAGCCAGTTTAAAGGTATAACAACAGCTACTTTTAAAGGTATACCTTATGATTGGGGCGGTATTGACGGAATTAATACCAATTCCTACAACGCTCCGTGGACAAGCTTCCTTGATGCAGTTAACAAAGGTGCCTTCACAGGAAACGTAAATACAGATGGTGGACTAGGATATATACCTGGAACTGCAGGAATAGATTGCTCTGGTTTTGTACAAGCTTCTTTTAATATTGCAGACTACAAACAATCAACAAGCACCTTATTAAACAACTATTTTAAAAAAATTGATTTAAACAGTCTACAACACATGGATATCCTAGACAAGCCAGGTGATCATGTAGTTATCTTTGATAAATGGGGAACTTTAAATGGAGTACAAGGTGCTTTTACCTATGAATCAACACCTGATCAAACTTATGGTGGAATACAGGGTACTAAAAGATATTTTATAAGCATGAACACAATTAACCAAGGATATATACCTGCTCGTTATATAAATATAGTTGAAGATACAACACCATCCACTCCTAAATTTAAAGTTGGAGGATATGCACAGGTTGCCAATGTAACAAGTTACGCAAATTTAAGAGCAAATCCATCAACAGATGATACTATTTTAACCAATGTTCCAAAAGGTACTATTTTAAACTTAATGAATTACTCAAATGGATGGTATCAAGTTACCTACAACGGACAGACAGGATGGATCTGGGGAAACACCCTTGGTACAGTACCAGCAAATCAGTACGTAACTATTAGTGGTGTATACCAGTTAAATATAAGAGCAACTTCATCGTCTACAGCACAAATAGTTGGGGTGCTCTCTCAAGGACAATATGCACAGAAAATTGGTCAAACTTCAGATGGCAGCTGGTACAAGATCCGTATAAATGGAATTGAAGGATGGTCTTCTTCAAAATATTTAACCTATATTCAATAATAAACAGAGTTCTTGGCATCAGATGGAGTTTTGACTCCACCTATGCTTAGAAATCGTTATCCAGGGACGTAGCTGCTCTTTACTCCCGCTTGGAAAAGTGGGAGTATTAGAGTAGGTAGTCATCGGACAAAAAAGATTGCACAAGTTTTACTTTATGTAACTTGATTGCAATCTTTTTCGTTCATAGAAAAATTTTCTGTGTGGCAAATTATTTCTCTATCTGATTACTTCCCCAAGTAGATAATTCATAAAGTAAAGGTAATAAACTTTTCCCCCTGTCAGTCAATGAATATTCTACTCTTAAAGGCATCTCATTATATTGTTTTCTAGTAATTAAGCCATCATCTTCCAGTTCATGTAAAGAATTTGACAACATGGTATTTGTTATCCCTGATATTGCATGTTTTAATTCATTAAAACGCACTACTTCCATTTTTATCAACTGCACTAATATGCGCAATTTCCACTTCCCACCTATAATATCCAGAGTATATTTCACAGGACATTCTTTTGTATTGTACGATTCCTTAATTAATTTTAAGTACTGTTTTAATTCCTGCTCTGTAGCCATATAAAATCCTCCATAGTATAAAAAAGAATACCTAGTCATAAAATTCTTAGTACTTGTTTGCTTAGCTAATAGTAAGTATAATAATTATACCAGGTTTACTAACCTGAGTAAATATCATATAAAGGAGATTTTAACCATGGAAATGATGAAAGCAATAGCAGTGCGTAAATCTACTCGTAATTACAAAAGCGAGCAAATTAGTGATGATTCCTTAAATATTGTACTTAATGCAGGTTGTGCTGCACCTGTAGGAATGGGTGCTTATGATTCAGTTCATTTAACAGTAATTCAAAATTCTAGCTTACTAGATAAAATTACAAAAGCAACGGCAAATGCATTTGGCAGCCCAAATATGAAACCTTTTTATGGTGCTCCTACTTTAATTGTTGTTTCTGGTAAAGCAAATGATAAAGCACCTCACGTTGAAATAGCTAATGCTGCTTGTGTTATCGAAAATATGGCTCTTGCTGCTACTGATATTGGTTTAGGTAGTGTGTATTTATGGGCATTTTTGGCTTCATTTTCGAAAGAGAAAGAATTATTAAAAGAACTTAATTTACCAGAAGGCTTTGTACCCGTTTCTGGCATTGCATTAGGCTATCCCACAGAGCCACTGACCAAAGAAAAAGAATTAAAACAAACTATAAAAATCAATACTATAAAATAATACTTCAAATAAACAAAGTTCTAAGCATCAGGTAGAGTCAAAACTCCATCTGATGCCAAGAACCCTATTTATCTTAACCTCTATATTTTACTTACATAGATAAATTAGGTATAGTCCATACCTATAACTTGAAAATGCCCAAAGTTTAAACTGTTGATTTTCTTAAGGTAATTGATTTTTATACTCTTGGTTACTTATTCTCTCTATAGGATCAACATATGTTTCATCCTCATCCACATATTCTTCAACTATATTTTTTCTTCTATTAAATTTGTTAACTGATTGGTAACTGTCTTCCATATCAAATCCAACCTGATCATCATCCCCACGGTATCCTCTATTCCAAGTGTCCTTAAGAACATCCTCTTCTGGAGGTCTGTTATTCATTTCATCAGGTTTTGAATTATCCATACTTTGCTGGCAGTCAATACAGCGCTCTGCATATGGAAGAAATTCTAATCTATTTATATCTATTTCCTTACCACAGACTTCACATATGCCATAAGTACCTTCTTCTATTTTTTTTAGAGCATTGTCTACTTTTTCTATAACAATTTGTTCGTTTTTTTGAAAAGCCAGCCCTCTTTCCTTATCAAATATGTTGCTAGCGTTGTCTGCTGGGTGGTTATCATAAAAAGACAATTCCCTAGATAGTTCTGCATTGGATTTTATAGTTTCATTCTTTTCCATTTGTTCCAACAAATCAGAAGCTGCATCTCTTTCTGATTTCAATTTATCTTTAAACCTTTGTAATAACTTCTCATCCATAATTATTTACACCTCTCAATTATATTTCAGCATACATATATTTTAACTAAAAAAACGCCATTTATTCCATTACACCTATTTAGCTTTTTAATGCTTTTATAAATGCCAAATATATAATTTTTATGGATATCAATTAATCTATTTCAACAAGTTCATATTCTTTACTACCTAAACCTATTTTTTCCCCATAATCAAGAGTATATCTTCCCCTTTTAAATACAACTCTGCCACTATTTTTATCAAGAATATCAAGACAAGCCTTATCAATAGCTACAGGATCTGTTGAAGCAAAAACTCCAATATCCTTTGCTATTGGTTTCATATCATGCCCTTCGCAGTCACAATTTTTAGTTATATTAAAAGCAAAGGTTATGTAAATATGATTCTTACCTTTTGCTGCAGCATAAGCATATTCTGCAAGCCTTTCATTAAAAGATTTGGTCATAGATCCAAGCCAGCTGTGATAAATAGCTCCCTGTGGGCATATTGCCATACAAGAAGCACAACCAACACATTTGTCTTTATTGATCCTTGCCTTTCTGTTTACGATTATGGCATTTTGAGGACACTTTTTTGCACAAGCGCTACATCCCTTACATTTAAAGAAATTAATTTTAGGTACAGAATTTGCATGTTGGGCAAGTTTTCCTCCTCTTGATGCACATCCCATTCCAAGTTGTTTTATAGCACCTCCAAAACCAGCAAGTATATGACCTTTAAAGTGACTTAGGACAATAAGCTGTTTTTTGTTTGCGACTTCTTTTCCTACCTTACATTTGCTAAAATTCTTTTTATTAATTTCAACCTCCTCAAAATCTTCTCCGTGTTCACCATCAGCTATTATTATAGGGAGCTCAGTAAACCCATGATCTTTTGCAAGTTTCAAATGCTTTTCCCTTGTAGTTCTTTCACCTCTATAGAGAACATTCGTCTCTATAAATGCACTATCTATGTTATTTTCCTTTAAATAATTTATTATACCAGTAAAATTTTTCGATTGTATGAAAGTATTATTACCCTTTTCTCCAAAATGAACCTTAAGAGGTATGAATTTTTCAAGACTTATATGCTCCTCTTCCACTACTTTTTTTAAGAGTTTACCAGCAGCATCACTTATCTCTTCCGTTTTAGAGTATGAATTAATAGCCTTAAAATAAACTTTTTTCATAGAATAAACCTCCAGCAATAAATTAAATTTTTTATTCTACTAGAAATTATAGCATAACTTACCCAGTAAATGCCATAATTCAATTTTTGACTCTATAACTATTGACTTTGACATTATGGTAAAGTTTAAAATATAATTAATCACTTCGAAGGAAATAAATATTAGGAGGTTTTTATGTACACTATAGGACAATTTTCGAAAATTGGAAATGTTTCAACCAAAATGCTCAGACATTATGACAAAATTGGATTGATAAAACCAACTTTTGTTAATCCAGAAAATCAGTATAGATATTATGAAAAGCATCAAGTACAAGACATTCTAAAAATAAATAGACTTAAAAAATATAAATTTTCATTGGATGAAATAAAACAAATTATTAAGGATAAAAGTAACAGTACTTTAGAAAAATTCTTATCAAAGCAGATAAGTTTATTCGAAACTGAAATACAACAAAGCAACAATATTTTACTTCATCTTAAACATTCAATGGATCAATTACAGAAAGGTGAGGATATAATGAATTCTAAAAGAAGTTTCCATATTTTAATTGATACTTTAAAAGATACAACAGTTTTAAGCATAAGAGACACAATTTCAATGGACAATATAGGCAACTTAATAGGTAAAGTTTTTGAAAATATTTACAAAAGTGGTCTTTCACCCTTGGGAAACATAAGAACTATTTACTACGACCAGGATTTTGATCAAAATTCTGACAGTGACTTTGATCACAATAATGCAGATATAGAAGTTTGCATTCCAGTAAACAGACAGCTAAAAACAGATACTGTATCAACTAAAGTTTTAAAAGGCGGTCTATATGTACACACAACTTTTATAGGTCCTTATAGTGAAATCGGTGAAGCTTATGCTGAACTCCTTGACTGGATAAATAAAAATTCCTATAAAATAGCTGGACCTCCTCATGATGAATACATCAAAGGCCCTGATTCTAAATGCAGTCACAATGAATTTGTAACAGAAGTGTATTTCCCAATAAATAAAAAATAATACCTAAAAATATGATGTATAACTTAAATTATACATCATATTTTTCTTCTATCCTTCATTTTCTTCTTTTTTTCATACATTCTTTTGTCAGCTATTTTTAAAAGTTCATTAACATCATCTGAATCGTCTTTAAACTGAGAAAGCCCATAAGCAAAACTAATCTCTTTCTTGTCTCCATTTAAATTAAAAGGATAATCTTTAAATATCTTTGAAACCCTACTTATAATATTAATAACGCTATTCTTATCCTTATTTACAAATACTACTGCGAACTCATCTCCGCCAATTCTCGCAAAAATATCCTCTTCGCAAATTTCTTTTTTTAATATATTTGCAAATTTCACCAGAACTTCATCACCTACAATGTGACCATAGGTATCATTAATAACTTTAAGATTATTTAGGTCTATTATACATATAACAAAAATACTGCCTGAAAGTCTTGCTTTATTCAAAGTTTCATCCAACAACTTATTAAAATAGCTCCTGTTATACACTTTAGTTAAGCTATCGTATCTAGACATATATAAAATATTTTCTAACAATTGAGCATTTTTAAAAGCTATGGCAATATCATAGGACAAATACTTCAGCAGCTTTTTATCATCCTCATTGAAACTTTCTTTCTCATCTGTATTAAATATATCAATAAATCCCTTAACACATCCATCAATACATATACCACAAGTTAAAAGCTGATAAGGATCTTTTATAAATAATTTTTTCCATGAGTTATATTTATCTTTTTCATTAAACAGATTTTTTTCTAGGTTACTTATTACTATAGGATTACGTAATTCTTTAATATTCATATCGTGAACTTTATATTGGTACAAATTCTTCAATTTATATCCTATTTCTTTTATTTTATCAGGAAAATATCCTTTCGTAGCCTTATAAACTAATTCATCATCTTTCATAAATAAAATGCTTCCCATAGTGCCACTTGGAATTACGTCTAATGCCTTACAAAGTATCATTTCAAATAAACTATCAATTTCACAGGAAGACAACATGTGGCTGTTTATTTCCATAATAGCTTTTGTAGCATTATTCATCTGCTCCACTTTATATTTTTGTTTTTCTAACACATTATTAGCCTCCTGTAATTCCTTTGTGACTTGATTTACAAGATTAGTAAACACTTTAATTACACCAACGTCTTTTCCCTCAAAAAAGCTTTTTGAAGAGTTTTCATTTTCACTATTAGGCGTAGGTTCATTTTTATAAAAAGTTTGGTTGCCTTCAGATATTCCCAGTATTGTCATTGTTGTATTTAAAAGTTCATTTGAACGGTTAAAAGTAAAAAATTCACCATAAGTAAAAAATCCAAAAGTTGGGGCAATACTATTTACAGCAGATGTTTCAATGCCAATTTTATTTTGCATAAAATTTCTTCTCACTGAGCAAGAATAAATAAAAATTGCTTCAATATTTTTATTTTTTAACCTATGCGTCATTTCTAAGGCTTGAGATGTTATCATATTTACATTTCCATAACCAAACTGAACCTTATCATTAACTTTAACATCTCCAAGAAAACTCAAAGATCCATCATTATGGCATCCAAAAGCCACTCTTGCTACGTAGGTACCATTTCTCTTAATTATTAATGGAAATTCAGTTGCAGACATAGGCAAATCTTTGGCCACTTCATCTCCAAGATATTTTCTGTAAACATCAATTGCCTTAATATTATCTATTGTAAAAATTCTATTATTTAATGCTTTAGTAATAGTCATTAATTTTCCAATAGGTGACCACGAAAAACTACGTTCTGTTGTAACATTTAAACTTTTTCCAGTAAGTGAAGCTGCAGCCACACCATTTTCTGTAATGCCTTCCTTTGTAAATACAAAGGTTTTCTTTAAATATCCATTGTCACCAGCTTTGCCACCACAAACAATAAGCTTATTATTTGCTGATTCTATACCTTTAATAATCTCATACCCATTTGTGATCAATCCGTCACAAAATAATATAATGACTTTTGTATCATCTTCACTTAATTCTTTAACAATATTTACTCCTATCTTATACTCATTCTTATCACTTAAAAGCTTTGCTTTAATTCTTACTTTTTCAAAAATAGAAAACGATATTATTGTAGTTTTACTAAGCACGTTTCCTTCATATATTTCTCCAGCAGTTGTTGCACCTATAATTTCTGCTCTAGGCAACATGGATGTTATTTTATCTGTGAGGTCCTTAATAAATTTCATTTCTACTACTGCTGTAAAAATCTGAATCAAAATATTATCACTATTATTGATATTATTGCCGTAAATAAAATGCTGCATTTTTTCAAAATTCTCATATTTTAATTGATATTGTTTCACAGCACTACCCTCCTTATGGAAAAGGGCCAACTAACTTATTATCGCCTACTTTAAATCCATATAAAATATATACTATATATTTTTATTATACTAAATAATATATATAAATTATATATTCTCTTTAAAATATTTCTACATAATATTTTTCCATACAGCACTTACTGTGATATTATTTCCATTATATAATAATTTAACTTAACTTTCGCACATACGAAAGCTGAGTAATTTAATTTACTGTCTATAACATCTATTTTCCAAATCCACAATTAGGGAATGAACAAACATCACATGAAAGGCATAAGCCACCATGTCCGAGGCTTGCAAGGTCTTCTAGAGTTATCTTATCATCTGCCATAACTCTTGGAAGAACTAGATCAAAAATGGTACGTTTAGCATACATTACACAACCTGGCAATCCTAAAATTGGAATTGTGTTTTTATAATATGCTAGCAAGAACATTGCACCAGGAAGCACAGGAGCACCATAAGAAACAATTTTTGCACCTGTATCTTTTATTGCACTTGGTGTTGTATCATCAGGATCAACACTCATTCCACCTGTGCATATTATTAATTCTGCTCCCTCATTAATAAAGTCCTTGATAGCTTGAGTAATTTCATTTGGGTTATCATTTAAAATCTTTTGTCCTAAAACCTCCGTATCATATTCCGCAAGTTTTTCTCTGATAACTGGGCCAAAGGTATCCTTTATTCTTCCATAAAAGACTTCACTGCCTGTAGTTACAATACCTACTTTTTTATTTTTAAATGGCATAATTTTTATAAGTGGCTTATCCCCTGCAACTTCAACAGCCTTATCCATTTTCTCTTGTTCAATTACAAGAGGGATAATACGTGTACCCGCTAATTTATCCCCTTTTTTCACAGGAAAATTATTATGACGGGTAGCAATCATCATTTCTCCAAGTGAATTGACTTTACAAAGCCTTTCAATGTCAACTTTAAGTACACCATCTTCTTCAGCAATTAACTCAATTTTTCCTTCCTTAATTTCAGAAGGACACATATAGTCATTTTTACAAATATTATAAAGAATTTTTGCTGCTTCATTTTCGTGAAGCATGCCTTCTCGTTTTTCCCATATATAGAGGTTCTCTTTTCCTATTGATAATAGAACATGAATATCTTCTTCAGTAACAATATGTCCCTTTTTAAATGCAACACCCTTTTTTACTCCTTTAATAATTTGTGTAATATCATGACAAAGTACATGACCTACAGCTTCTTTAGTTTTAATCTTTTTCATTGTAATTCAACTCCTCTCTAAATTACCTCTATTAATACCTCCATAGTTCCCCCACAAACCATTCCTTCAGATTCAGCAACATCTCCGGTCATATCTACATGCTCTATGAAAGAACTCCTTTCTCCTGCAGTTTTCCTCATCATTTCTCTTGCCTTTTGCAGCACAGAGGATTCACTGCATCCTCCACCTATAGTTCCAATGCTCATACCATCAGGATAAGTGATCATTTTGGCTCCTGCTTTTCTAGGAACTGATCCTTTAGAGGAGAGTATAGTTATACATGCTTTAGGTTTTGGTGATTTTTCAGATGCATTTTTTAGTACTTCTTTGTCAAATTCAGGAATAGCAAAATTTTTACCAAATTTGCTCATAGTTTCTTTATTTTTAAAATTTATAAGCTGTGCTATTATAGAAATAGCTATTTCATCTGGAGTAATAGCGTTTATATCTATGCCAATTGGAGCATTAACTAATTCCAACTTTTCTTTAGGGAATCCCTCTTCCAATAGCTCCTTTTTCATAGCAGTTACTCTACGCCTTGAGCCTATCATTCCAACGTAACTAAGATCATACTTTAAGACTTTACGTAAAACAACTCCATCATATCTATGACCTCTTGTTACAATAACTATATAATCAGATTTTTCCAAATTAATTAAATCGAAGGATTTCTCGAAGCTTTCACAAATGACTTTTTCTGCTTCAGGAAATCTTGGTTTATTTGCAAAGAAAGGCCTATCATCTATAACTGTAACAGAAAATCCCACTCTTGATGCAAATTCTGTCACGGGCTTTGCTATGTGTCCACCACCAAAAACAACTAGACGTGGTTTGGGAACAAATGGTTCAATTAAAACATTCTTATTTTCCCCTATCTCAACCATTTCAAGTTTGCCACTTTCTAAAGAACTGCATATTTTTTCATAAATATTATCATCAACTGGAAAGGATTTTTTTTCTATATCTTCTTTAGTTAGAATAACTTTCTTTATAATAGAACCTTCTTCTGTACTAAGTAAATCAATATAAGTTAATGTTACACATTGATGTCCCTTGTCTACTTCATTTACTAATTGTTTATATATGTCTTCAAACATTTTTTCACCTTCTATCTAAAAAAATTTTTAATAGCAAAATACGTTTACATCCCTTTGTAACTACATCTGCAATTCCCAATTTCAATTATATTCATACTGAGAATTACAGATGTCTTAATAATGGTGAAATATTTAATGTTATTGTTTATTACAAGCAATATGTATGCCACTGCCCAAAGTATCCAAATTAGGTAGTTTTTTTATGTCACTTATTATATTGTGTTCATTTTTAGATCAAAATAGTCAAAAAATAGTGTTCGTTTTTTGACTATTGATCGTTTTTTGAACGTACTTTAATTTTTTATATTTCTATAAATTTATCAAATATTTAACTTTCACAGTTTAAAAACATTGGGAAGAAAAGCTTCACAAGTTAAGAATTAATAATGAAAAGTTAATAGTGAAGATTGATTTTTAACTATCGCAAAAATCCACATTAACTATTAATTCTTCATTATTAACTATTAATTAAAATATACTTTCTCCCGCTGTAATGCATATGCCATGTATAGCCTAAAAATGCCTGGTTGACAATTGTACATCAATGCTTTATTATTAAAATGTTATATCAAAATAGGTCGAATTTAGTAGCAAAATACGTCGAAAAGGAGGTTATTACATGGATTTACAAAATATGATAGAGCATGAAGGTAAAATGAGAATTATACAAGAAACTGTTCCAGGTAAACAAATTACTCTTGCACATATAATTGCTGGTCCTGACAATATTATATATAAAAAGTTGGGGCTAAATCCTAATATTGATTATGGAAAAGCCGCTATTGGAATCATGACTATGACTCCTAGTGAAACTGCAATTATTGCGGCAGATATAGCTACTAAAACTGGCAACCTAGATTTAGGATTTGTAGACAGATTTAGTGGCACCTTAATTATAACAGGCGGAATTTCTGAAGTTGAGTCTGCTGTAAAATCAATTATTGACTATTGTAAGGAATTTCTTGGCTTTACAACATGTGAAATGACAAGAACGTAGGTGATCATACATGAAAAAATTAATTTTGTTTGGCAGAAGCGAATGCGGAAAAACTACTTTAACCCAAACTTTAAGAGGGCAAGAAATCTCTTACCACAAAACCCAATATATTAATAATTTTGATGTAATTATTGACACCCCAGGGGAATATGCAGAAAATAGATCGTTAGCAAGTGCTCTTGCTATATATTCTTATGAAGCAGATGTAGTAGGTCTGTTGCTTAGTGCTATAGAACCTTATTCCATATATCCCCCTAATATTAGACCTCTTGTAAACCGTGAAGTTATAGGTATAGTAACGCAAATAGACCGACCTAATGCTAATCCAGATCGAGCAGAGGAATGGTTAAAACTTGCTGGATGTAAAACAATTTTCCGCATAAGTTCTTATACAAAAAAAGGAGTATGGAAAATTTTAGATTATCTTCGGGAAGATGGAGACGTTTTACCCTGGGATAATGAGGATGATTTTATAGCTCAATTTACAGCTCAATAAAAAGTCATTTTCATAAATTTAAATGAACTCCCTTTCTATTTAATACATACACACACAAACATATTTTTGTTTTTTAAGTTCCTGAAGCTAAGATTTAGGGTTAAAAATGGACGGCTATTATTTTTAGCCGTCCATTTAATAAGGCATTTAAAAGAAAATAACAAGTCAAAGATGCGACGAATATTTTTTATCCGATGACTACCCACTCTAATGCTTACACTTTTCCAAGTGTGAGCAAAGAGTGGCTACGCCCCTGGATAACAATTTCTAAGCATCAGATGAAGTTTAAAACCTCATCTGATGCCAAGAACTTTGTTTATCAGACAAGGAGGCAGGTTCCGCAAATAGTGAATCCTATCTAAGGTTTCTACCGACGCAGTATGATAAAAAATAGGCTAGCATACTGACTAATTATTTCTTTGAAAATGCCTTATATCTTATAACCCCAAACCCTCTCTTTTACTTAATATATGTGCTTCAATATTATCAGCTGCCTCTTTGGGATTGTCTCCTAATGCAACTTTACCTCCTGTTAAATTCTCTACATCCTCAGTAAGAAGCTTTACAAGCTGTTCTGCACCTGTTAGAAATGGGGTCGGAGATAAATGTGTATATGCCCCATAGGCTACTGCAAATAAACCATCTATAGTAGCTTTTTGTTCCATCCACTCGGGGGCCGTTACTGCAATAGGAAGATCTGGTATATCTACATCAAGGTGATTAGCAAGTTCTGTAACAAGCATGGATATTCTTCCCGTATCTGTACAAGTTCCAAAGCTTAGAACTGGAGGAATCTTTAGCATATTGCATACTTCTTCTAATCCTTGGCCAGCCATGTTTATTGCATCTAGGTTGCACAGCCCTGCTACTTCAAGAGCATGATTGCCGCACCCACCAGCCACAACTAAAATATCCTTTTTAATCAATTCCTTTACCAGATTAACTGTATTCCAATCTTGAGGACCATTTCTTAGAGTTGAACAATTTGCCAAAGCCACAATTCCTTTAATCTTTCCTGCCTTAATAACATCAACAAGTGGATCAAGCTTATTTCCTAAAGCTTTTAAAACTGCTTCAGTAGAAAAACCTGCTATTGCTTTCTGTGTTATTTTAGGAACCTTTGGTGTAATGTTATCCTTTCTCTTTTTAAAATTTTCAATGGCCAAATCAATCAATTTGTCAGCCATTTCACCCACTTTTTCAGGATTATATGGAATCATATGATTTAATCCCGGAATACCTATAATAGTACTTACCCCTACTAAAGTTACCTGATACTTTTCAGCATAATGATCTATTGCAGGTGGAGAACAGTTTTCTTCCATTGCAAGAACATCAACTGTACCTGTAGCAAGAAGTGGTTCTATAGATAGCCAATCTCCCATTAAACCTACAAATACATCATCTACTTCAAATCTTTGTAATAGCTCCTGCCCTGTTTCAATTGACCCAACTATTCTAAGCCCTTTTGCACCAACTGCCTTTGCTCTTTCCTGTATCTGCTGCATCTTTGCCTTTTGAATGGTAGCAACACCAGCCCAAGGTTGATGTCCATTAAATACAATATTTATATACTCTGGATCCATAATTCCTAAGTCCACATTTACCTCATGGGGTGTAGGCGTGCCAAAAAGTATATCCTGTACCATTTCAAGTCCTATTTGTGCTGTATAAATAGTTGATAGGCCTAACCGCAGCGCTTTTTTAGCTAATGATACATAATCTCCATCAACATTTGTTAAGCAACTTGCTACTGCATTTTGCTCTTCGTGAACTACTCCTGAAGGATAAATTCCAAGATCTTTCCAAACTTTTTTTCTCTTCCTTGGTGAAAACACATCTACCATAACACTGGGTTCCTCTACATCTTTACCCATTTCAGCTTCCAAAAAGTTTGCCAGATCCACTGCCATTTTATTAGTATCTCCACTTGTATCAATTCCAACTTTCTGGCACATCCATTTGAGTTTATCCAAGTCTTTAATTGTAAATGGAGTCTTGCCTTCCCCAGTTTCTCTTAATGTTCTAAAGGCTTCATATGCATGATGGCTATATGTACCAGCTCCCATTATGTTTTTAAGTAACATATTTCGCATTGCCATAGCATCTGGGCCAATTCCACAAACACCTTTTTTCTGTTCTCCTTTAAGATTAATTCTGCAGGGGCCTTGAGAACACAATTGACAGCTCAATCCTTCTAGGCAAAACTTACATCTAATTTTTTCTTGAGAGGACCATCTGTCAAATACATTTGACATACCATCTTCTCTGATTCTTTTAAGCATTTCCTCTACAGAATCGTGATAGCTAACTCGCCCTTCTGTTCTTTCTCGTATAGTTTCATTTTTTTCTAGTGTAGTTTGACTCATATAAAGCTCCTCCTATTTTAATATTTTGTACTTTTTTAGATTATGCTGATGGATATTATACAATATTCCATATCTTATCTTTTATAGTTTTTCTAGTAAAAAGATATTTATACATAACAAAAACACCATCATGGGTAATAAGACTCATAATGGTGCTTGCATTATTTTATTTATTTACTTTCTAATTTTTCATCTTCAAATTCTTCTGCTTTCAGAGCACCCCGCTTGTTAATGCCAAAAGCAAAATAGCCGATAGTAACGATGACACAGAACACCGCACCAACAAGTAAAGACATCTGAGTATCAGAGTTAAAGCACATGCCAATTAGAACTAAGAAAAGATACCCTACTACAATATAGTTGGCGTATGGGAAAAGCTTTGATTTAAAAGGATGCCCTGCCATTTCGGATGCATGTTCTTTTCGAAATTTTATTTGACTAATGCATAAAACAATCCATGGAACCATGCCCGGAAGAACACTGGCACTATAGATATAAACAAATAATTTAGAATTTGGACAGATATAATTTAAAGCCACACAAGCAAGCAAACAAGCTAAAGTTACTTTAATAGCATTGGCTGGTACACCATCTTTGGTTACTTTACCAAGAAATTTAGGAGCCTGTCCGTTTTTTGACAAGGTATAAAGCATACGACCACAGCTATAAATTCCACTGTTGCAGCCAGACATTGCGGCTGTCAGTACTACAAAATTGACGATTCCAGCAGCAGCGGAAATCCCAATTTTAGCAAAAGTTAAAACGAATGGGCTGCCAAGAGCACTGATTTTATTCCATGGATAAATAGTTACAATTACAAATATAGCACCGATATAAAAAATCAATATACGCCAAATGATATTTTTCGTTGCTTTTCTTAATGTGTTTTTTGGGTCCTGCGCTTCTCCTGCTGTAATGCCGATAAGTTCTACGCCCTGATAAGATGCTGTTACCAAGCATAAGGCAAATAACCAACCTTTCCAACCGCCGGCAAAGAAGCCTCCATTTGCTGTAAGATTTGCTAAACCAATAGCTTGACCGTGGTTACCAAAACCAAAGAAAATCAATCCAAATCCGATTATAAGCATAGCTATAATCGTGACAATCTTAATTAAGGAAAACCAAAACTCAAATTCACCATAAAACTTAACTGAAGTCAGATTAGCAGCAGCAAGAATAGCCACACCGATTAAAGCTGGAATCCAGGCTGGTAAAGCTGGGAACCAATAATGCATATAAATACCTAAAGCAGTAACTTCCGACATACCAACAGCTATCCACATAAACCAATAACACCATGCTGTCATATATCCAGCCCAAGGACATATATATTTATTTGCATAATTTGCAAAAGAACCTGTCAATGGTTCAAGGTAAAGCATTTCTCCCATAATTCTCATAACTATATACATAGCAATGCCGGCTACTCCATAAGCCAACAGTACCGATGGCCCGGCCCATTTAATCGTACTAGCTGATCCCATGAATAAGCCTACGCCAATTGTGCCACCTAAAGCAATCAATTCAATATGACGAGCTTTTAGACCACGTGTTAATTCTTTTTCTTCCACTTGAAATATCCCCCTTCAAAAATGTCTACTAATAGATTAGTCCTTTTTTAATAACACTTGTTTATTATTCTACAAACAATATTTTATCATAGTTTTATGCTTTTTTTTAATTTGTCACAATTTTTTTTAATTTGTCAAAATTCTATAATTTCTATATTCTACCACTTACTATGCTATTACAATATGTATATTTCCATCTCCAAGGCTTACAGAAATGTGACACATATATATGGCTTTAGATGCCTAAAGTTGCCTTATCAAGTCATGGCGTTTCTGTTATAAGAGCAGTTTACTTCGTTAATAATTTATTGCCTGAGTATGTAAAAGCACGGATATTGTGCAAAAAGATCACAATGTAAAAGTTCACTACGATGAATGTATCAGATGTATAAAATGTCAAACAATTTATTCAGTGAAAGTATTTGGTATAAAATATGAAAAAGCTGTTGTAATAAATGAGCAAAATATATTATTTCTGTTATAACAGTTTCAAATTTATGCTATAATATGTATGGCTTTTTTAGGCTTTTTATTGACATCCAAAAGGAGGACAAGTTTTGAATAATTACAAAGGAATAGCTTATGCACTTTTATCATCAACAGCATTTGGGATTATGCCTATTTTGGCTAGAATTGCATATTTCAATGGTTCTAATCCAACCACCGTATTACTATTTAGATTTTTGATTTCAACATTAATATTATTTTTGTACTTAAACTTTAGCCACATTAATATTAACTTAAAAAAGGAACAGGTGCTGTTACTTATATCCATTGGTATTACTGGATATACTATAACAACTCAAGCTTTATTTATATCTTATAATTATTTAGGTGGGGGCCTTGCAACTACTTTGCATTTTATATATCCAGTTGTAGTTTGCATAGCAGGTTTTATATTTTATAAAGATAAAATGAGTACTAAAAAAATTATATCCCTATTACTTGCTGCAGCTGGTATTTACACATTAGTTGGTTTTAAAAATAATACTATAGATATTTTAGGAATTTCCTTAGCTCTATTTTCAGGTTTTTCCTATGGACTCACACTAATCGCCCTTAATTTAAAATCCATCCGGTCTTTAGATAATAGGGTTACTACTATGTATCTTTGTCTAGGTTCAACAATAGGTACAGCTCTATGTGGGCTGTTTAACAAAACCGTAGCTTTAAACTTTAATTTTAAAATTGTAGTTTGCTATTTAGGAATTTCTGTAGTTTCAACTATATTATCAATAATTTTACTTCTAAAAGCTATAGAACTAATAGGAGTATCATCTTCATCCATACTAGGAACTTTCGAACCTATAGTTAGTGTATTTTTAGGTGTACTGTTTCTCAATGAGCAAATGTCTCTTGCAATATTGGTTGGAAGTGCTCTTATACTAATTTGTACAATTGTATTAGCAAAAGATAAATGTGTAAGCTCTAGTTAAAAATTTGAATCCTATATGAAAAAGACACCTATTAACAAAAATTGGTGTCTTTTTATTTCATTTACGTTTCATGCTTCGAATAATCACTTTTGCATCTTCTCCAACTCTCAAGGACTCAACTATTTTTTGCAGTGCCTTATTATATGTAAAATTATCTAATGTATTATTTTTCAGATATTCCATTGTTTTTTCTGGAAATTTAATATAACAAGTTGAAACGGCCCAGGCAACAGCCATTTTAACATAATAACCTTTGTGCTTTATTTTATCTAATGATTTTAGCACCTTATCAACATAATTCTCCTTTATATAAAAATCAAGAAGCATTACAACAAAGAAACGGACTTCAAATTCTTTTTCAGAAAATGCATAAGACTGTAAATACTCCCATACACGCTGCATGTTGGACTTTGTAAACTTTAATCCACTACAAAAGCTGTCACAAACACCCCAATTATCAATTTTAGGAACAAAATTTGTAATATACCTTAACCTTTCTTCAACATCAGTTCTCACACATCCAATTACCATTCCCTGAAGCATAATTTCTTCATAATATTCATCCTGTGCGGTTTTTATATAAGTACGCCAATCTCCTTTAGCTATTTCTCTGGCAAGATCTCTTAAAAGCGGAAGTCTTACTCCTACAATATTATCATTGTCGGGACACAAATTTTCTTGAAATTTTTTATATTCATCATCCGCCAATTCAAAAATTTTTTCTCTTATCATTCTTTTATACAAATCATTTTCACTCATACTAATTTCCCCCATTAATAGAAAAATAACTTGCAGAAGTTCATACAATTTCACAGTTAAAGAACTTCAACCTTAACTATCTGCATTTTGCTTCTCTATTTCTAAAAGTTTTTCTTTTATATGTAAACCACCTGCATAGCCAACTAATTTGCCATTTGAACCTATAACACGATGGCATGGAATACATATAGGAATAGGGTTCTTGTTGTTTGCCATGCCAACAGCACGACAAGCCTTTATATTTCCTATATTTTGGGCCACATCTTTATAACTAAATGTTTTGCCATAGGGAATATCCTGCAGTGCATCCCATACTTTTTTTTGAAATTCCGTACCCTGCGGTTCCAGAGGCAAATCAAACTTTTTTCTTTTTCCCTCCAAATATTCTTGGAGCTGATTGCCTGCATTTTTCAATAAAGATGTTTCATTTATACATATATCTTGAAAATTCATTTTTCCAAAAGTTATATGAGTAATGGCCTTTCCATTTTCAACAATACCTATTTTACCAATTTTCGTTTCATAATAAAATCCATTATTCATGCCGCTTCCTCCCTATTTTTTTTTCTCTTTAATAATATAACTTTATTATAAGTATTTTTAAAAACTATGTAAAACATATTAATTATTTCCTATATATCTACGATAATATATCTAATAACGTAATTATCAATGAATCTTACTTAGTGGGAAAAGCATATATCCCAAATCTTTGATTTGGTGATAGTCGCTTTCGTTGTGTGCAAGCCGAGAACTTAAATCTTTGATTTAAAGTGAATTGCTTTCACAACGTACATGGGAGTGTTCTAGTAGGTAGACATCAGATAAATATTCTCCAAGGGGTGAAGTATATGCATACTGTTTTACATATTGAAGAAAGTGAATTTTTTTGTAACATTGTAAAAAATACCTTAGTACAAGGTAACTATTCCTATATATCCGCTGATAATTTCAATGAAGCTTATAAAATACTACAGGATTCCGATATAGATATCATTATAACATCTCTTTATGCAAAAGGAGGTTCTATAGAAAATTTTCTTAAGGATATAAATTACAGCAGTAAAAAAGATATCCCTATATTTGTTGTAACTAGTAATGCAATTGATGAAACAAAAAAAAAGCTTCTGAACTTAGGTGTAACCGATTATATTTTAAAAAAGGATTTAAATGAACAAATTATTCAACGTATAGATTCTATATTTCAATCAGATAAATATATGGAAGATTTAAGGGAAGCAAAAATTGCAATTATAGACGACAGTAGTTTCGACTCTTTAATCGAAAAAGATCTATTTAAAAAGTATAATATAAATAATGTGGATTCCTATAAATCTAGTAAGGACTTACTGAACAGCAATAAAAAATATGATATATATTTAGTTGATATTATATTAGAAAATGAGTTTGGCCAAAATTTAATCAGGGATATAAGGAAAGCCAATCTAAAAGCTTCTATAATAGCTGTTACATCCCTAGATAATCCTAAAACCCTTGCATCTATTTTAAATTCTGGGGCTGATGATTTTATAACTAAACCTATAAATGAACAGTTGTTTATATCAAAATTAAAATCCAATATTAAAACTTATGCTCTTAATAAGCAAGTCAAAAACATATTTAAAGAAATGAAAAAATAATTAAGTCGTTTCTATATGAAAAATGAAGTACAATTGATATAAAAATAAGCTGTAGATGATAAATGTAAAATCATTTATAGCTTATCTTTTATTACAATTTTTATTCAATACTCCATCCAATTTCGTTCTACCAGAGAAGTATTTTCCACGCCATATGTTTATCTTTTCACTAAGGTAGGCAGTATAATTGATGCCCAGTTTTGTAAATTTAAAACCAGGCTTTTTTCAAAAGTTTTATTCCATTTTCCATATCATCAAAGCTTAAATGTCCATATCCCATGAAAACCATATTACCTTCTTTATAATTACCTTGATCAAAATAATAAAATGATATGGGATAGACTTTAATTCCATTTTCTAAAGCCCTATTTATCAATTCCAATTCATTTAGATTATTTTTTACCTGAAGTGCAATATTAACTCCTGCTCTCTCCCCATAAATCACAACATCTTCTCCAAGTTGCTGTTTTATACAGTCTATAAGAAATTGCTGCTTTTTAGCATATATATTTCTCATTTTTCTAAGATGTGCTTCAAATAAATCTTCTTTCATAAATTCTGCAATTGTCAGCTGATGAATTTTTGATGCAGTTTGATTTATAAAGTTTCCCTTTTCAATAAAAAGATTCATTATATTTTCAGGTAAAATCATATAGCCAACATGCATTCCTGGAAAAAGAGTTTTTGAAAAAGTTCCAAGGTAAATCACTCTATCTTCACTATCCAAACTTTGAAGTGAAGGTATAGGATTTACGTTATATCTAAATTCACTGTCGTAGTCGTCTTCAATAATATATCCCCTACCCTTACTAATAAAATTAAGAAGTTTTATACGATTTGAAACAGGCATGGACATTCCCAAAGGATGCTGGTTGGATGGGGTTACATATATAAACTCAGGAGCCACTTTAAGGCTTTCAAGCTTTTCTATATTCATTCCCACTTGTGTCAATTCAATTGGCTCTATGTTATATCCATACCATTCAAAAACCTTTCTTACAGCAGAAAATCCAGGTTCCTCAAAAGCAATATTTTTATTACAAGATTCACTAAACAAGTCACATAATACAGCCATCAAAGTCTGCGTTCCTGCACCTATAATTATCTGGTCAGGAGAACAAATTACTCCTCTTGAACTTTTAACATAACTTGCAATTTGACTTCTTAATTCAAATTCACCTCTAGGATCTGAATAGGTTAATATATCTATATTTTCTTTTTTCATAAGGCTTTGCTCAATTTTCCTCCAATTTTCAAATGGAAAACTTTTACGATCCACTGAACCAGGTTTGAAATTATAAGGATATACTTTATCATCTATATGAATGCTTTTTAAGGGTTTAAGTTTTAAGGGTATATTTTCTTTTTGGGCGGTTTTTATTTGATCTTCTATATATTCCACATAATAGCCACTTCCATTTTTGCTATATATATAACCTTCACATAGTAGTTGATCATATGCCCCTTGAACCGTATTTCTGCTAACACAAAGTCTATTTTTAAGCTGCATTATAGACTCTAGCCTATCCCCTCTTTTAAGTGTACCTTCTAATATTGCTTTTTTGTAACATTCATATATCTGAATATACAGTGGTTTTTCACTGTGCCTCTTAATAAATATTGGTATCTCCATAAAATCATCCCCTTAATTTTTATAAAAATCATACCTTTTTATAGTTACAATTATATAGTACTATTTTATCAAATGTACAACAAGGAGGCTATTTTATGATAAAAGAAATACTATTACTTGGAAATGATGCTTTATACAAAAAAAGTTTACCTGTAGAAAAAGAAGACATGGATTCAATAAAGGAAACTGTTTTAGATTTACATGATACCTTAATTGACTTTCGTAAAAAATACAATGCAGGCAGAGCAATTGCCGCTCCACAAATTGGGGTATTTAAAAGATTGATATATATGTATATTGACAAGCCTATAGTTTTTATTAATCCAGTACTTAAATTTGATAACAAAGAAATGATGGACGTAATGGATGACTGTATGTCCTTTCCAAATCTTTTAGTAAAAGTTAAACGCTATAAAGAATGCTCTATAATATACAAAGATATAAATTTTGCAGATAAAACACTGAAGTTCAAAGGAGATCTATCAGAATTAATACAACATGAATACGATCATCTTGATGGCATACTGGCTACAATGAGGGCTATAGACAATAAATTTTTCTATATAAAAAGCAAATGATCAAACTTTACTGTAAAGCAGCATTGGCATATTCTTTAGAAAAATAATCATTATATAAGCAATATTGTTTAAGGTTCATTTCACATCCATAGATTTGTAAAAACCTATGGATGCAAAGTGAACTTAAATTATAGAACTAATCTTTTTCATTTTAACTATTATTCTTTTAATATCAGTTTTTTCCCTAAAAACTATTTCTTTTAAATACATAGCTTGTCTTTTAAGTGCTTTTCTCAATGCCGATATTTCTGCATCTACATCTGGATTCTTTTCGTTGAACTTACTTCTTAAAGATTGTGCCACTTCATATAAATCTTCATTTGGTTTTTCTACTAAATTATAACCCCAAGTATTACTATTTCCATGTGTTACACGCCTTGAAAAAAACTCATAGGTTATTCTATCAAAATCATAGACATATTTATTAAAATCGATAGACTTTATATATTTGTTAACAATTTCTTCTAGGCTCTCTCTTCTATTTTTTAACGCTTTAATTGACTTTTTTAATAAATCAACATTTTTTTCATAGTTTTCATGAGGAAATACAACATTTACTTCCCAATTTAATCTTATAAAACTGTTCTGCATCATTTTGTACAATTGAAAAAGTTTTAAATTAAGCTTAATACAATCAGTATTTTCACCTGTCATGCTAGCATTTCTAAAATTTAATTTTTCTATTTTTGAAGATAATTCTTGTGCATAATGGGAAGCCTTTTTAATAGTTTTTACCAAAGATTTTTCTACAATATTAGAATCTATAGTTTCTTTCATTTTAAAGAAACGCTCATAAAAATCCATTGGTCTAATAGGCACAGCATCTAAATCAAACAATATTTTTGCATATAATATATGATTTAACTTATAGGTTTTAGTGTCAAATCCAAAAGCTTTATTATCCATGGAACTATGATAAATATTAGTATAATATATACTAGATGTCATAGAATCCCTTGCTGTAATACAAGGAATACCTGTCTTAGTATAACAAAACTCTTCACTGCCAGTAGAAGTTGGTGATATAAATTCAAATTTATAGGCTGTATGATGCAAAATGGGTTTTACACTCTTTTTAGTATATTTTAGTAATTCATCGGATACCATTATCTGAAAATTTCTTTCATTAGGCACAGGAAAATTTCCATCAATATTAATAACAGCAAATGCTTTTTTTGACCATTCTGGATGAATATGAGTAATTTCCTCATAGGCTCCCATTGCCCAGTCATAATCTGAATTTTCTTTTCCCCATTCCTCAGCACCATGAGTAATAATTCGTATAGTTTTGTTAGGTTTATATCCACTATCTATTATTGCCTTTGCTATACCTAATATCGTGGAAACTCCAGAGGCATCATCAAAGTAAGAATGATAATATCCATCATAATGAGCCATTAAATATATAACTTCATCAGTTTTTCCAGGTATTTCTCCCCATATATTGTAAGAAGCTTTTTCTAACTCAACATAGGAATGTGCATCTAATTTAACTGTTATTTCCCTATCCGCAGATTTATTTATAAGGTTTTTTAATATATCAGAATCTCTTTTACTAATAGCAAGAACATGAGCATAAGATGGTCCTTCTACTGGCTGAGATATAAGGTAATCTTTATGCTGTACTTTATATTTTGTAACAACAAGAACAGCCTTTGCTCTTTTTAAATAAGCCTGATATGCTGGTTGCGATATCCAAAAGTCATTGAATGGATCAATACTAATTAACACTAATTTATTTGTAACATCTCCCAAAGATTTATAGTCACTTATTGTTCCACTTCCACCATCTACAACTTTAAAAAAGTCATCCTTTGCTTCTATACTTGTAGCATAACCTCCTAAAACAATCTTCTGTTCTTGTCCATCTTCATCTTTATATGAAATATTAGCACCTTTATAAGTCCAACCCCAACTGTAAAACTTGTCCCTATTTAGGTTTTTCAACCCAATCCTTTCAAACTCTCTATAAAGATAATTTGCAGCTTCAGTACTTGCTTTCGACCCTGCAGAACGATTTCCAGTAGCTTTATCATCTCCAAAACTCGATAGGATATCTATAATTTTTTGAGAATTAACTATATCAACATGCTTGCAAAATTCTCTAAATCCTGCTTTCATAAATAATCCTCCCATTTAGTCTACTTTAATAGTTTCTTTGCACTACATATTATTCTATATACTTCTAATTGTGTTAGATATACTATATAAAATAAAGGCATACTTTGACATAATAAATAAAATATGTTGATTTTCTAAAAGTATATTGGTAATATATAAATGCTATTTTGTATTTACTATAATTGGGAGGATGATTAAAATGCAAGATATAAAGAGCTGCACAATTTTAAATAATGGAGTAAAAATGCCCTGGATAGGCTTCGGTACTTATAAAGCTGATGGTCCTTCTGTTATTAACTCAGTAAAAGAAGCTCTCAAAGTTGGTTATGGTCATATAGATACTGCTGCTTTCTATAAAAACGAAGATGGAGTTGGTACTGGGATAAAGGAAAGTAAAGTACCTAGAGAAAAAATCTTTTTAACAAGTAAAGTTTGGATTTCCGATGAAGGTTATGAAAAAACTTTAAAAGCTTTTGAAACTTCTATTAAAAAACTAAAAACAGATTACCTTGATCTATATTTAATTCATTGGCCTAATCCACTGCATAATGAAACATGGAGAGCTTTAGAAAAGCTTTATAAAGAAGGATATGTACGAGCAATAGGTGTTAGCAATTTTACCGCTGGTCATTTGAAAGACTTAATGTCAAATGCTGAAATTATGCCAATGGTGAATCAAGTAGAATTTCACCCTCTGCTAGTTCAAAACGATCTAAGAGAGTTCTGCCAAAAAAATAGTATACAATTAGAAGCATGGTCTCCCTTAATGAGGGGTAAAGTATTTGAAATTCCCCTTCTAAAAGAGCTTGCAAAAAAATATAAAAAAACAGTATCTCAAATCGTGCTTAGATGGGATTTACAAATGGGAGTTGTAACTATTCCAAAATCAACTACTCCATCAAGAATAAAAGAAAATACAGACATATTTGATTTTGAAATAAGTAAAGATGACATGGCTAAAATTCAGCAGCTTGATAAAGGAATAAGGACAGGTTCCGAACCGGATGAAGTTTATGCTAATCCAGATGCATTAAAAAAATAGTACTACTTAAAAAAGTATGTCTTTGGCATACTTTTTTAAGCGTTCCTTGAATTGCCACCTATATGTTAAAACTATCTCTCATTATTGTCTTGTATTTATTCCTATTGTATAATTTAATAGTACTTCATCTGATGCCAAAAACTCTGTTTATATAAAGTAAAATCTAAAATTACAAATGTATTATTAGTTCATAGAATATTAGAGGAGGTAATATTTTAATGTATAAAATTGTTTTTATAGATATGGATGGAACTTTACTTAAAGACGACAAGTCAATATCCAATGAAAATAAACGAGCTATTAAAGCAGCTACAGAAAAAGATGTTAAAATTGTTCTTTGTACTGGAAGACCAATAGATGGAATTAAACATAATCTTTCTGATCTGAATTTAATAGCAAATAATCAATACAGCGTAACTTGTACTGGCGCTAATGTACAAAACAATACTGAGGATAAAATTATTTTTCAGTCACCTTTTAACAGCAAGGATCTAGAATATTTATATAACATGGCAGAAGACTTAAACCTAGACTTATGTTTTTATAATGATGGTACGTACTCAGTTTATAAGAACAACTTATATGGTAAATTAGAATCTGTTGCAAACAATACAAAATATGAGATAACTGAATTCAAAAACTTAATAAAACGTAACAACATACTAAAGGTAAACCTAATAAATGAAAACTCAGATGTTTTAAAGCACTATGTACATCATTTTGGATTTGACATGTCCCCTTACAGTGATTTTAAATTTAGAAGTACCTATGATAAAAATTTGCTGCTAGGCGATAGTTTACCGCAACATTTTTATGAAAATTTTTCAGTACTTAAAACATGTACTTATACCTTTGAAGTATTGAGCAAAAATACTAATAAAGGTACTGGTGTAAAAAAACTGTGCCAATACTTGGACATACCTACTAAGGAAGTCATTTGTATTGGAGACTCTCCAAATGATTTGGACATGCTTAAATGCGCAGGACTCCCTGTAGCCATGGGAAATGCTTCAGATGAAATAAAGCATACTGCTGACTATGTCACTTTAACAAATGAAGAAAATGGAGTAGCTAACGTTTTAGAAAAGTTCGTGCTGTAACCACTAACTATACGTAAAGAGCTATATCATTTTTTACTACTACAGCCTACGCATCCTTCATCTATGACCTTAAGAAGGAATGCCGTAGCCTGCATAAAGTTTAATGTTACCTTATCTTAGACTTAGAGTTAAACTTTAGATTTTCTACTTTAATAAACATCTGTAACCTTCGCAACATAGTCATCATATCCTGATTTAGCTAGTACCATAATAGGATGCTCCTGATTCAGTATTTGAACTCGATATGCCTGTGCTTCATCCTTATCAAAATATTCATCTCTATTAACATTTATTTTGCTTCTATCTGCAACCCCATAGTCTTCTAGTATTTCTGTAACTCTATTTTCTAAGTCTCCCGTTGGGCATTCAAGCGTCCTAATTCTATCAATTGCCTCATCAATTTTTTTCATTTTATTACCCTCCCATAAGGCATTTTCAAAAAATAACTAGTCAGTATGCTAGCCCATTTTTTCAAATGCCTAAAATAGATTAGTTGCATTTTTATTATGTCCCCATATTTTTTCTTAATTCTAGTCATGTCTTACCATTTTAAATTTTTCTATTACTTATAATATTAAAAAATATATATTGGCAACAAGACAAGTAGCAAGTATAATATAATCAATGAGTTAGGCAATCCTAAACTTATGTAAGAAGGAGATGACTAAAAATTAATAGTTTAAATTATTTTAATAACAGAGAAGATTGCAAAAAATTCTTGGATAGTTTTGATTTTAAATATTTTATACCTTATTTTTGTGATTGGGATGGCTATAATAGGTATACTGTCCAGCTTAATAAAGAATGTACAAAGATCTTATATTGTTCTTTGGATTCTGTAAAAGATGGATTAGTTAAGGATTCTTTTTATTTTTTTAATGCTGAAAAACTCAAGGTTAAAAATAAAGAGGGAATATTAGTTGATGCTTTTCAACTTGCTGAAGCAGGGGAATCCATAAGAAGATATGTAAGAGGGAGAAAATATTTACCGAAATAAATTTGCAGTATTAATCCTATTTCTTAAATGTAAAAAATTAAAAAATAAGCATAAATTTGCTTAAAAAACAAATTTATGCTTATTTTCAATTTAATTTCTCTCAAATTCTATTTTAATTTGGTAAAGTCACCTATAGTGTTATCTGTATGCTTCTTAATATCACTTTCATTCCATATATTCTGCACTTCCTCTTCCTACATTAAGAATATTTTTCCCTTCTAGCACAAATTCAACAATTCTTTTATTTCATTAATAGCTAAATAGTAATTTTCAACACTACCAAAACCGTACTTTGCAAATATAAAAGGAATTTCAGCAAGTATCGTTGCCTCATAATCTCCCTGGGTATCTCCAACATATGCTACATCATTCAAATTGTTTCTTTTTATAACAAGCTTTATATTTTCTCCTTTGCCCTTACCTGTATTTCCAAAGCATTCAAAGTCTGTAATGTACTTTTCAATTCCTGCCTTCTTCATAAATAATTCAATATAGCCGCACTGACAATTACTCACAATAAACAAATGACATTTTTCTGATAATTTCCTAATGGTTTCTTTTACATCGGGAAACAGCAGGTTATTTGTATTTTCTCTCAAGGCATCCTGCTCATATTTACAACATCTATTAATTATCAACTTTCTTTTACTCTCACTAGCATCATAGAACAAATCATCTGCTATTACATCCATAGTTTTTCCAAACTCTTTTTTTAACACAGAGGATGTTATAAGTGGAGCTGCTTTCCCTACTTCTGAAATTGCCCTGTTCCAGGCTTTTGCTACAATTTCTGTTGTATCCCATAATGTACCGTCAACATCAAATATTATATTCTTTATGATAAAGACCTTCTTTCTAATTCTCATTCATGAGAATATAATATTAAACAATGCTCATATAGTCAATACCTGGCGCTAATTGTTAAAATTAGTCATAAATAAGTATAATCTAAAAATATAGATTTTTTCTTTAATCATTTAATAATAATTCAGTTTTAAATGTTATTACAGCGTCTCCAGAAATTTTAACTTCTACCGGCTCTTTATCTTCTATATTTACCTCAACTTCAATAATTCCTGGCCTTCTTATAGCTTCGCCCTGCACAGCCTTAAATTTAAATAAAGAATTATTGTGGTGAATAAGGTTATGATGGACAAGATATGCACCCAAAGGGCCATTTGCATTGCCTGTAACAGGATCCTCATTAATACCTATTGCAGGTGCAAACATTCTACCATGTATTAAAATATCACTATTTTGTAAATCAGTTGTAAAAACATAATATCCATTACATTTAATAACCTTGCTTAGCTTAGAAAGTGCATCATAATTCGGCTCCAGTGCATTTAAAATTTCAATACTCTTTATACCAATCATAACTTTAGAATGACCTGTAGACACAATTTGAATTTTATAGTTTTCCAGTAGATCACTATTTTTTATATTAAGTGCTGCTAAAAGTTCTTTTCTACTCATACCGTCAATAATGGTACCAAATTCAATTTTGCCCTGCGTCATAACAATTTTATAATCCTCATTTTTCTTTACTATATCAACAGGTAAAATTCCGGCACCCGTCTTATGATAAACTCTTGACGTATCAAGTCCATTTTCTACAGCACGGGCATAATGAGCAGCAATAGTAGCATGGCCACAAATTGGCACTTCATTTGTTGGAGTGAAAAAACGTATATGAGCATCATATTCTCTGCTATTTGAAGAAAAGATAAAAGCTGTCTCAGAATTATTGAGTTCTCTAGCAATTTTTTGCATCTCATAATCAGTTAATCCATCTGCATTTGTTATTACTCCTGCTGGATTTCCTGTGAACTTTTCTTTTGTAAATGAATCAATTTGGTATAAATTATACTTTCTTGTCATGATTTTTATCTCCTAAATATATTATACATTAATGTATTAAACACTATTTTATTAATCCATAGCAATTAATATCTATGTATACTATAATAGTTTTGTTGGAGTACACATACAAGTACGCACTTTTTAATCAGATACTTACCATTTGGAAAGAAGGATAGGGTATGAATAGAGACATAATTGAAAAATTTCCAAATCAAAGAAAAAGACAAAAGGATTTTAAATGTTCCATAGGATTTGCCATGACTGTAATTGGAAGTAAGTGGAGAGCAATAATATTATGGCATATATTGAAAAATGATCCTATAAGATATGGGGAGCTTAAAAAATCTATTCCTAATATAAGTCATAAAGTACTATCTCAAGAATTAAAGTCCTTGGAGATGGATGGTCTTATTGAAAGAATTGCTTATACAACAATACCACCTAAGGTAGAGTATATACCTACAGATAGAGGAAAATCCTTAGAAAACATCTTAACTGAACTATGCCTTTGGGGTAAAAAATATATGAATTCATAATTTTTTAACATATTTTGCTTAAACTTCTGATACAAAGAATTTTGTTTATCAACTCAGCTCCCATCAAAAGCAAACACTTTTTATCTGAATTTTGGGGCTAATTATAATTAATTTTTAAGTTTGACACTTATATATATCTACCTTATAATTTAATTACGTAATTTGGAAAGGATAAGGAAGCGAAGATTAATATGATAAATATTATTAAAACTGCAATTGTAACTATAGTGATATCTTTTATATCAGGGTTACTATTAGATTATTACAAAAATTTAGCACCTAGGCTATTATGTAATATAAGAAGTGCTATGCCTATAAAAGATAATAAAAGAATTCGTGCATACATTATTACCGTTAGTAATATATCTAGTAAAACAATTAATAAGTTAACCCTAAATATACAAAGTCAACAAACTCACTTAAATATTACAGATGCAAAAATAACAAGAGGATTAAAATTTGATTCTTCACTAAAAGATAACATTTTGGATGTCTACATTCCTTTTTTAAGTAAGAATGATAAATTTTCAGTTACAGTATATGGAGATGATCAATATGCAATGCGCAATAAGCCTGCCATTGTACTCAGATCACCTGAAAATTTTAAGCAGATAGATTCTTTAAGACAAAATGGAATTTTAGCTTTATTGTTTAATATACCCAAAAGTATAAGTGAGACAATCTCAAATACAGTTAAAAAACCTGAAGCAATAGTTTCTGATGAAAAGGATGACTTTACAAAAGTTATGAGGAAGCCGTTAGGCACTGAAGAAACAACAAATAGAAGAAATAGGAAAGTACGTTATGGAAATAAGAACCCTGGTAATACTAAAAAGGCACTGATAATTGTTGTATCAATTATTTTGCTTGTATTTGCTGGAGTCTTAGGAAAATCTTATTTGAAAGGGGCATCTGCTAATACGCAAACCCCCGATGTAGAAACTGTCGTTCCAAATCAATCCACTGATGTTACAAATTCATCAAAAGGAACAACTAAAAATTCAAATTCAAAAGCTTCATCTGGACAAACAACTAGAAATTCAGGTTCAAAAGCTTCATCTGGACAAACAACCGAAAATCCAGGCCCAAAAGCTTCATCTGGACAAACAACCGAAAATCCAGGTTCAAAAGCTTCATCTGGACAAACAACCGAAAATCCAAGCTCAAAAGTTTCATCTGGACAAACAACTCAAAATCCAGGCTCAAAAACATCGCCTGGACAAACAACTGGAGGTTCAGATTCAAAAGCCTCATCTGGACAAACGACTGGAAATTCGGATTCAAAGCCTTCATCTGTACAAACAACTGGAGGTTCAAATTCAGGAACATCATCTGGACAAACAACTCAGAGTTCAGGTAACTAACACAGTAAAATAATATACACTTTATGAAAAATAAGCAGCTATCGCCAATTGATAGCTGCTATTCTTATGCTTTCTTTAATTTAAGCGTCTGAAAGTATCCAAAACTTTTTCTTTTTATACTATATATTTTAAGTTATTTATTTTAGCATACTCTAATTACCAGCTAAAATGTAATATATTGCATTTATATTCTAATTATGCTATCATTCTCGTGTGCATTACGCTGCTTACATATATTTAGAAATCAATTACATATGTATTGCTTCTAATTGAATAAGGTATTATTTAAACATTTGAGGAGGGCTATTTATGAAAGAAAAGCTACGTTTTAATCAAAATTTATTAATAGGTTCATTACTATTTGGACTATTTTTTGGTGCAGGTAACTTAATCTTTCCGGTGCAAATGGGACAAGAAGCCGGAAATCATACTTTAACAGCAACTATTGGGTTTTTAATTACAGGTGTAGGATTGCCTATTTTAGGAATTGTTGCATCAGCACTTTCAAAAAGTGAAAGTTTGCTTGATATGGCAGGTCCAATTAGTTCACGTTATTCAAAAATATTTACCTGCTTATTATATTTAACAATTGGTCCACTGTTTGCAATTCCTCGTACTGCCACAGTTGCATTTGAGGTAGGAATTCATCCTTTTATTTCTAGTGGAGATTTGAAACTTGGATTATTTATTTTCTCACTAATATTTTTTGTCTTTACCATTTATTTTTCATTAAGGCCAGGACAAATTTTAGATTGGATAGGTAAATATCTTACTCCTATTTTTTTAGTACTTCTATCTGTTCTATTAATTGCTACCTTTGTAAAGCCAATGGGACAAGTTAGTCAATATGCAGCTCAAGGGAAGTATGTTACTCAGCCATTATTTACTGGCTTATTAGATGGATATAATACTATGGATGCCTTAGCATCCTTAGCTTTTGCAATTATCATTATTTCTAATATACGAAAGTTAGGTATTAAAAATCCAAATTTAATTGCTGTTGAAACATGTAAATCGGGTTTAGTTAGTGTTGTTGGTATGGCTGTTATCTATGGATCATTAGCTTATATGGGAGCTACAAGCTTAGGCAGTATAAAGCGTGCTGATAATGGCGGAAGTATTTTATCTATGGTAAGTAATCATTATTTTGGCTTTGTTGGCAAAGTGTTATTAGCAGCTATCGTAGCAATTGCATGTGTAAAAACAGCTATTGGATTAATTACCTCTTGTTCTGAAATGTTTAGTGAAATGTTTCCAAAATCCATTCCTTATAAAAAATATGCAGTTTTATTTACAGTTTGTTCCTTTGCAATTGCCAATTTTGGATTAAATAGCATAATTAAGTTATCCTTACCAGTACTTATGTTTTTATATCCATTAGCAATTACTTTAATTGTATTGTCACTATTAACTCCATTTATACATAAACAAAATGATATTTATAGATGGACAACTGTGCTAACAGGTATTGCAGCATTTTTTGACTTTTGTAAGGCGCTGCCTGATCCATTTGTAAAAAGTTATATAGTAACACAACTTGTTAACTTTGCTCATTTGTATTTACCTGGTTTTGATTATGGGTTTGGATGGTTATTACCAGCATTCTGTGGCTTTTTTATAGGATTAATTATTTGGATTATTCGTGGGAAAAAAGCTAGTAACTAACTTATAGTTAAGTTTTTGTTCCTGTCATATTTAATATATTTTTAATATTATACATGTATTTTTGTAGTTTTATAAGTTTTACTACTTTTTTAATAACTTCTACAATCTCAAGTTCATTAATTGGTTTAGTAATATAATATTCAACTCCTAATAAGTAAGCTTGGGCAATAATTGTTTTATCACTTATGTCAGAAACTACTATAATTTTTCCATCAAATTTAGAAATTAATTTATTAACAATAGCTATTGGTAAACTTACAATAAGGATATCAATAGCTTTTATATTTAACAGATAACTTTCTGAAATAAATTGAGAACAGCTATATTCAATTGTTTCTCCAAGATTGTGGTCTTGAATAATTTTAGATAAAATAGAACTAATAGATTGGTCTTCACTAACAATAAGAAATTTTATGATAATCACCTCTTAACATATCATTTATAGCTAATATTGCACTCACATTTAATTTTAGTTCCACTGGAATATTTAAGATGTATGAAAATATAATAGGTAATACATAAAGATAAAATGTATAAGACAGTACTACCCCTATCGTGCTTAAATTCATAGTTGATGTAGATACTAATGTATCTATATTCTATGGGATAAATATAATAATTAAAATTCCTGAATTTCCTAGATCTAAAGCAAATTTTTTATACCTCACTTGACTTTATTTATTATTTCACTTACTATTATAACAAATAAACATATATACTAAAAATACGTATAAACTATTATACTTATACAAAAATACGTATAAATCTAATACATGGAGTGACTACTTTTATGGATATTAAGCAGCTTACTTATTTTCTTACAATTGCTGAAGAAAAAAGCATAACTAAAGCATCTGAAAAATTACATATAGCTCAACCACATCTCAGTCAGCAATTGAAACTTCTAGAAGAAGAATTAAATGTTAAATTGATAGAAAGAACTACTCGAAAATTTCAGGTAACTGACGCAGGTAAAAGATTATGGCATAGATCTAAGCAAATAATAGAATTAATGGAATCAACAGTTAAAGAGCTAAAGGACTTTAATGAAGGAATGGAAGGAACTCTATCCATCGGTACCATATCTTCTGCAGGAGATATCCTTTTACCTCAGCGAATATATAGTTTTAATAAAAAATATCCAAAAATAAATTTTGAGATACAAGAATGCAGCACAAATGAAATCTTAGAATTGTTAAAAAGCGGCGTAATTGAAATTGGAATTATACGTACTCCTTTGAACTCAGAAATTTACGAATCAATAAACTTACCTATTGAACCAATGGTGGCTGCAAGCAGTAACAGTTTCTATTGGAACAATAAAGGAAAGATATGTCTAAACGAACTTGCAGGTAAGCCTCTGTTAGTACATCGCAGATATGAAAAAATGATAATAGAATTATGCAAACAAACAGGATTTAATCCAAGAATACTTTGTAAAATTGAGGATACTAGATCAATATTATTACTAGCAGATACAGGAATGGGAATTGGCATTGTACCAAAAGATTGGATTGAGCTTATTCCAAATACAAATTTAAATTATAAGGAAATTAATGAACCATCATTGGATACGAATACTACTATAGTATGGATGAAAGATCAATATCTATCTTCTGCAGCTAAGCACTTTTTGCAAACTTTTAAAGCATAGACAAACCACTTTTTAATATACCATAAATAAAAAATATTCTTTTTCTCATATGCTGCCCTATGAGGAAGTACACAGTAATAATTGCAACACCTAATAAAGCAAGTATGTCCCCTATTTGGAGTTGAACTTTTAACAATTATATGATATATTAGTTGAAAGTTCAACTAAGTAAAAAGATGATTTATTATTTTACACGCTATGCGTACAAAACAAGCTAAATCTCATAATAAAAATACTCTTACCTATATTTTTAAGGTAAGAGTATTTTCTTAATTATTTACCACTAGCACCATAATTTGATAATACTCTAGCACTAGGGTCGTTTACGTTACAGCCTTCCCATTCTTTGTTTGGCATCCAAAAGTCTACTATCATATCTGCTTGTCCTGGATAATATTTTTCAAAAATTTCTCTATATAGCAATGATTCTTTTGTAAATGGTTCAACATGATATTCATATTTTTTACATAGCTTTTCAAATTCTTCATCAGAATAATATGTTTCTGCATATTCCTTTAAATAATCTACCATAGAATGCCCTACAGCATCACTAAATGCTGCTTTTTCACGATACAAAATATCATGTGGCAAGTAATCGCCTTCAAATGAATGTCTCAAAAGGTACTTACCCATGTTGTATTTGTTTAATTTCTTTTCTGGGTCAATGGACATAACATATTTTACAAAATCCAAATCACCAAATGGTACTCTTGCTTCTAAAGAATTTGAGCTTATACAACGGTCTGCACGAAGTACATCGTACATATAAAGCTCTCGAATTCTCTTCTGTGATTCCTTTTGAAATTCTTCTGCATTTGGAGCAAAATCAGTATATTTATAGCCAAATAATTCATCAGAAATTTCACCAGTGAGAAGCACTCTGACATCAGAAATCTCATGTATTTTCTTGCAAATCAAATACATTCCCATACTTGCTCTTATTGTGGTAATATCGTATGTTCCAAGAATTTTAATAACCTCATCAAGTGATTCAATTACTTCTTCTTTTGTCATATAAACAACAGTATGATCACTATGAATGTAATCTGCAACTTCTTTTGCATATTTTAAATCAATTGCATCTTCAGTCATACCTATAGCAAATGTTTTAATTGGTTTTTCAGGATTCATTTTCTGAGCAATTGCACATACGAGTGAACTATCTAAACCACCGCTTAACAAGAATCCTACAGGAGCATCAGCATCCATACGTTTTTCTACACCTGCTACCAATTTATCATGAATATTGCTGCAAATAGTTTCTAAATCATCCTTGCAGTAATCACTTTCTGTTGCTGCTATATCACAATAACACGTAAATTTACCATCAGCATAGTAATGTCCTGGTGGAAATGACATAATTTTATATGTAAGACCAACCAAGTTTTTAGCTTCACTTGCAAACATGATCTTACCTGATGAAGAATAGCCATAAAATAAAGGACGAATTCCAATTGGATCTCGTGCTGCAATATATCTGTCCTTTTTTCCATCATATATAATAGTTGCAAATTCTGCATCTAGCTTTGAAAACATATCTAGTCCATATTCATAGTACATAGGAAGTAATATTTCACAATCACTGTCAGAAATAAACTTATGCCCTTTTTTTATTAGTTCTTCTTTAATTTTGCGAAAGCCATAAATTTCACCATTACAGATAGCTGCATCTGTTTTTCTTGTGAATGGCTGCATTCCGCTAAAACTTAAATCCATAATAGAAAGTCTTTGAAAACCCAAAATACCAGATGGCAAAGTAAGAATTTCCGTCATATCCGGTCCTCTGGACTCAGTTCTCTGCAATGCCTCTGCAAATTTTTCATGTTTCATATCCGTTCCTGTATAGCACATAATTGTACACATATTAATATTCCTCCTTGGTTATAAAAACAGCATCAATTTATCCTAAATAAAACAATAGGACGAATTGATGCTTATCCGCGGTGCCACCTAATTTACCATATAATAATGGTCTCCTTCCAGCTACTACTGGTATCCAAATAACGCATGGAATACGACGCTCCTACTTTAATTTGAACCTATCTCAAACATTTAGTTTAAGGTACAGTTTACAAATATTTCAGTTTGCAACTCCGGAGTGTTATTCAAAAAAACTCTGCCACTGGATTCACACTATCTCCAGTTCACTGTTGGTGAAATATTTTTTTTACTTATCTCCATCATCACTTTTCTTTGATGAATTTAATTTTAAACTGTGTACATGCCTTTGTCAACACTTTTTTAATTTTTTCCTACTTTTATTAAATAAATCATAATATTCAGATATAAATTATGCTATTTGTTTATAAAAGAGTACTACTTTTAAACTTTTTAACTTTCATCTCCCACTTGCTGAAATCATGCTATATATTAACTTTTCTTTGAAATCTTTTAATGCTAAACTATTCTTTCTGAACCCATTTTTGTATAAATGCCACAAAAGCTTTTGTACTAGGGCTTATATATTTTCTGTTCGGGAGGCAAAGGCAAATGGTTCTACTCACCTCAGGTTCCAATCTTCTCCTAACTAGTCCCTCACAAGAATAAGAATTTAACACCAGTTCCGGCAGAATACTGATACCACATTCACTCCGAACTAAAGCAATAGTTGATTGATCGCTTAAAAATCTAGTATGTTCTAGTAACCTGCCCTTTGCTTGCCGTAAAATTTTCCCAATAGAATAGTTAGTTCCTTCACTTGGAATAACAAAAGTTTCCCCTGCCAGTAGTTCTTTCGTAATCTTCTCATATCTACAAAGGGGATGGTGCTTAGACATTATTACATAATAAGGGTCAGATATTAGTGGAATATCATTACCATTACTCATTCCATTTTCTGCAGTAAAAGCACAATCAATTTCATCTTTAGAAAACCAGTCTTTAATCCATTCATAATTAATGGCATCATTTATCTGCAGCTCTACCAGTGGATATTCTTTGCGAAATTTTCTAATTATTTTAGGCATCCATTGTACCGCCACACTAGTAATGACTCCAATTCGTACATTCCCTCTGTATACTCCTTCCTGACCAATAATTTGATGTATCCTCTCATCATTTATCACAATTTCTTTTGCCAAACTTAAAATCTGTTCCCCCTCTTCTGTTACAGAAACTCCATTTCTTCCACGATACAAAAGTTTAACCCCTAGCTCATCTTCTAAAGAAGAAATCATATGACTGGCCGCAGTCTGGCTATAGCTTAATTGCATGGCAGCTCTTGTCAAATTTCCAATTTCAGCTGCTTTTACAAAAAGTGCATATTTATTTATGTCCACAAATACTCTCCCCTTTTCATCATAACTTAATATATTACATGAAATTTCATCATGATTCCATTGAATAATCTGCATTTTATTTTACTATTTCGATATGCTAAAGTGTAATTTGAAATTTAAATTACATTTTTATGTTACAGGAGGTAAGACTATGAAAATTGCAATCTTAGGAGCTGGCGCTATGGGGAGTCTATATGCTACCTATCTTTCCTGTATCCATGAAGTAACACTGCTGGATAGTTATAAGCCCCAAGTAGATGCCATCAATACAAATGGTCTAACCAAGGTTGAAAAAGACAATACTGAATCAAATTATACCATTAAAGCTTCAATAAGTGGAACTGATATCGGAATTCAGGATTTATTGATTGTATTTGTAAAAAGTATCAACACTTTTGATGCAGTCAAAGAAAATCAAGCTATAATCGGCCCAAAAACCATTGTCATGACGTTACAAAATGGTGCTGGTAACAATCACGACATTGCAAACTTTGTTAAAAAGGAACATATTATCGTTGGTACTAGTAGCCATAACAGTGTTAGCCTTGGGCTAGGCAAATTTTTTCACTCAGGCTGTGGCCCTACCAATATTGGTCCTGACTTTCCCTGCGATGAATCACAAAAGGCAGTGAAAATCGTAGCACAAGCCATGTGCCAGTGCAATCTAACCGTCAACATCATCGATAATATTCAAAAAGTGCTATGGGGAAAATTATTTGTAAACTGCGGTGTAAATGCCCTATCCGCAATAATGGAGTGTAATCTAGGCAAAATTCATTCCAATCCTTATCTCTGGGAAATCTGTACAAAAGTAGTTCACGAATGTGTCCTTGTAGCTAAAGCTGATGGCACATGCTTTAACCAAGCAGAAGCTCTTGAAACTGTGCAACATGTATGCATAAGCGATGCTGCCGGTTATGCCAGTATGTATCAAGACCGTCAGCATAAACGCCGTACAGAAATTGATAAAATTAATGGTGTAGTTGCCAATCTCGGACAAACCTACTGTATTGATACTCCTTATAATGAAATGCTTGTAGATCAGATACATGCATTAGAACAATCCTATTTATTATCTTAATAAATATTAAGTACTTTTTCATATCTATATTATAAAATAAATTTACTATTTATCAAATATAACCATATAAGTATTTATGTCATTTTTATTAAAGATATTAATTTTATTTGAGAAAGGATATAGAGAGGGGAACTACTAAATAAGCAGTTCCCTTTGCTTTGGTTTTTTTAAGTTTTAGTAGTTTATATTTTGTATTGTGTTAGCTTTGATGTATTCATTTTATCGTAGACTTTATTCTTTAATTAAGTTTTCTTCAAAACAATCCAAGTTTTTTCTCTAACTATTCAAAGTTTTTTCTGGGATATTACTTATCATACCCGATAATACCCCATCCATAGTTGTTACCAAATAGAATTTTTATACAACTTATATTAACTGGATCTTTTATATAATGATAATAACTTACTGTTATATTTAAACTCGATTTTTAATTATAAAAACTATTCTAATGTTTTTTCTGATAATGAAAATCACAGCAGGTTCCACCTTTCGCTAAAGTATACTGCCGCGTAAGCACTGAACCTCCTCGCTTGGCCATATCATAATCATAGGAACACATTGCAGGTGTTATTTCTGATATGCCAAGCTTTTGAAACAGATAACATATTCCACAAGTATCAAAATACATATAAAAACTATTTATATCAGATCCAGCTTCATAACGAAATTTCCACGTACAAGGATTAGTTTTACTTTGACTTACTTTTGCCTGTTGTGCTAATTTTGTTTGTGCTTCATTGGAATATTTGTTTTGATTTTTCATGAAATGTTTCATTATCACACTTTCATTCATCGCCTTATGATAATACGTTGTAATATCATCAAGCTTTGTTTTTTCTTTAAGACTCATATATACAGCGGCTAACATAGCTGCGTTTAAAATATTTGCAATGAATTTATCATTTTTATCAAACTCAGGAATCTCTTCTAAAATTCTTTGATAAACAATTTTTGCTTTCTTCATCACTATCTTTGGATCATCACCTGTCATAATATGTAACTGTTTCTCAAATGAACCGTGAAAAGCAAACCACATCATCCTTGGAAAAAATCCATACTTCATTTTATTACCTTCCTTTTTTATATAAAATAATAACTATAAATTTATTTAATATTGATATGTTCAACAAATAATTAATTTTATTCCCATATACACAAGAAGCAACATTAATATTTTCATAGATAACTTATTTACTTTGTTGGCAAATTTAACACCTACCCACTCTAAAGGGCCTAAAAATATTCCTATACCACAAACAATAAATCCTAAACCTATGAATGAAGGCAATATTTTTGAACCAATCATTGATATTCCTGATATACTAATCCATATACCCATGCATAAGAATCCCATTGTTTCACCAATTGAATTTCCACAATACACATGAAAAGATTGAAAAATTATTTCAATTGTTTCTTTCATATTGGTATTATCAACTTCATTTATATACTTACTTGATAAATTATCTGCTAAAAATGTCCATCTCATAAGTCCTAAAACATAAAAAACTCCAGATACCATCCCAAATGCTGCTCCAATTATTAAATAAGGAGTATCATTTCTATTTAAAACTTTATAAAATATTGCAGACATTGGAATTAGCATTAATGAGCTCAATGCAAAACAGGTCCAAAAAAATTTTAATTTTGCTCCTCCCTTATAATATTTTGACAAAATAACATCAACAGGAGATCTTAGTATTTGAGGATAATTAAATAACTTAGTTATACCTGTTTGACTAATAGTAAATCCTAATGCAACTAAAATAATAAATACTCCTGAAGTTCTATAAAATGTAACCATATCCATAATAAATTCATCCTCCAAATTTTAATATTTGTCCTAAAAATATTAATCAAATCCTTTTACTCTTCTAAATTATTAATCATCTTCCTAAATAATTTAAATAATTCTTGTTTTTCTTCATCAGTATCAAGGGCATCCAATAGTCTTCCATATACCGTATGTTCAAAATCCAAATGTTCTTTTTGAGCAAGATGACCTTCTTCAGTAAGTTTTAGTCCATAAGATCTTCTATCTCTTTTGCTAATAATTCTATTTATATAATTTCGCTTTTCAAGTCTATTAATAGCATTTGTCAGCGTACTTTTTGGTATATCTAAGGCTAGAACTATTTCACCCAAAATTACATCAGGATTTTTTGAAACAATATTAATTATACTAATCTCAATAGTTGTTAATCCATTTAACCGCTGAAATTGATCTTCTATCTTTCTAAAATTAGATTTTTTAATAATTTGGTGCCAAAGTTCACTAAATTCTTCGATTTGCTTTTTATTTGACTTGCTCATTTCTTCCTTCTCCCTTAATTTAAATTATTTATTATTTGTATTTTCCTTCTCTAGCATAGTACCATCATAGTACTATACCTTACATGAATAATACATCTTGCAAAGTAACTTGTCAATCATTTTTTACCATAAAAAGAACAACCATAATAATTACTATGATTGTTTTTCACAAATAAACTATTTCTAAATATTTTAATGTACTAACATTATTTTGATTTTATTCATTAGCCCATTTTCTACATTGTTGAATTTTGGGTTCTGGATCAAAACCCTCTGCAGCCCCCATAGTAGAAAGCATCTCACATGGAAATTCTGAACATTCTCCACAGTGATTTAAGCCCTTACCTTCACAACATTTTTTTACACCACATTCTCCACCCCAGAATGGCTTTTCCATATTAATACACCCTGTACAATTTACTTTTTCTTTTCTCTCACATTCATTACAACACACTCCACATCTTGATTGAAACATAACATTTCCTCCAATTACTTTTTATATTGTTTGATGACATCCATATTGATTTTTACTATCAAAAAATAATTGTATTAAACTTTTATAATATGAAATAAATTCTCCACTATCTATCATAGAAAAAATCTCTTCTTTTGAAGCCCATTTTACACATTTAACTTCTTCATATTGTAAAGTTAAATCAACAATATCTATATCCTTCTGAATTAAATATACATCATCAAATCCATTATCAAAATTAATTGTAAGATGTGGTCTTATATCCTGCAGATTAATTTTGATTCCTAATTCCTCCATCAGTTCTCTTTTTGCAGCCATTTGACTTGTCTCACCTTCAATTGCACTTCCCCCAACTGTAATATCCCACATATTGGACCAACCTTCTTTAAATGGCTGTCTTTGTTGAATTAACATCTCACCCTTCGAATTAAATATGCAAATGTGAACAACCATATGGTAATCGCCTTCATTAAAATCCCTTCCCCGAACCATTGTCCTATTTGTTTTATTTCTTTCACTATCATATACATCCCATAATTCCATTGCAGCTTCTCCTTTTCAAATTTAGAATTTAAGTTTATTTCACAAAAATAGTTACCTTATTTCTACTTTTTTTGCTTATATAAAGAGCCTTATCCGCAAAATCTATCAACTTATCTATAGAATAAGTATCTTTGGGAAATTTAGCTGCACCAATACTAACAGTACAACCATTTAAAGTTTCTTCACATTTTAATCGAATTGCTTCTGCAATGGATAACAATCTTTCATCTGAAATATTGCGAATTACAACAGCAAATTCATCTCCACCAAAACGAAATACAGACCTATCTCCAGCAGAGGATTTCATTATTTCAGCAAGGTTTTTAAGTACATTATCTCCAGCTAAATGCCCTGATGTATCATTCAATTTTTTAAAATTGTCAATATCTAGTAAAAGGGCTCCTACTCTCCCCAAACCACAATTACTCATTTCCTGTTTCAAAGTACTTAAAAATTTATTAAAGGCACGTCTATTATAAGCACCTGTCAAAGAATCAATGTCAGCAGCTTCTTCAAGGTCATTATACTCTTTTTTCAATCTTTCAATTGTATTGTTATAAACTATAACCATTTCCTGAAACTCTTCGCCATAATTATGCGGTTCAATCTTTTTATATTTTCCATCTTTCAAAGCGTTAAATGAAAAGATTAGATTATTCAATGGCTTACTGTATCGTTTTATTGTATATATACCAAGTAAAATAATCAAAATACCAACTACAACTGACCCCAGGAATGTTTCATAAACTACAATATTCCTACTTGTCATTATGTCGGCAGTAGGGGTAATGACAAGTACATACCAGTTCAAATTTGGAACTTTACTAAACCCAACAAACTGCTCCTTCCCCGAATAGTCTTTCATTATCTTTGACCTTGATTTTCCCTGCAATTTATCAAAAGTTACAGATTTCTTACCTATTAGTTCTTTATTAGGATGATAAACAACATAACCTTTGCTGTCTAAAATAGAAATATAACCATTTCTTCCAAATTTCTTATTATCAAACATGGATGCTAAATAAGTTCCTTGTAATTTAACAGCCCCAACAACTACACCATCAATGCTGCCATCTTTCACAATTGGAACTGATATTACAACTACCTTAACTCCACTGGTGCTTGTAAAAACATTACTAATATAAGTTTTACCATGAACTGCTTGCTGAAAATAATCTCTATATGCCAAGTTTGAAACATTTGGTATATGCGCGTTACCAGATATGTGTAAAATATCTCCTCTAGAATTAAAAATTGTTACTACGTCTACTTCAGGTATGATTGCATTAAATTTATTAAGAAGTTCCTGATTTTCTCTAATTTCCTCATTTGCAGCAACTGTCTTTACAAAATTCTGTATTTTGTTAAAATTTTCTACAAGCTGCATACTAACATTTTCTGAGGCTTTTTCATTAGTACTCAATAATAAAGAATTAGTATTAGCAATAAAAAATTTATTAAACACTACAAATTGAACAAAACAACTTAAAGCAATTAAAATTCCAAGCACTAATATAACTTTATATAAAAATTTCATTTAATCAATCCAATCCATAATTTCCCCATTCAACCTAAATTTAAAATGTATTTTCATTATATCATAATGCTCATTATCACTGATAGATTAATTTTTTCTGTTTCTCAAAACTTACAAATTCACCATTATTTATCACTTTTCAAAATTTAATCACAAAGTATAAATAATTCATCTACTGTAGTATTTAATAATTTAGCTAACCTCATTGCTAACTCTAACGTAGGATTATATTTACTATTTTCAATTGCATTTATAGTTTGTCTTGTTACATTTAAAGCATTTGCCACATCTTCCTGTCTAAGTCCAAGCTGTTTTCGTAAAACCTTTATATTATTTTTCATCTTTACCAAGCTTCCATTTCAAAAAATATTCAACTAATATCATAACAAGATTTTGTGTTATCAAAAGGAACCCAGCTAATCCAATTTCTTTAGTATGAATAAAATTGTATATAACCCAAATCGTTAAAAATATAATTGTATAACTCCAAGCACACTTTATCGCTTTCAAACTAATACTCATTTCCATTTCATCCATTTTTCTCACAATAATTGCACCTCACTTAAATTTAATACAAAAGTCAAAAATGTAAAAAACTATTGACATTTACATTTTAACAATTAGAAAAAGTAAATGTCAATAGTTTTTTACATTCTTATATACATCATCAATATAATGTAGTTTTATTTAACAAATAAGTCCTGAGCAAATTCTTTTGCATTTTGAAAATCTTCATTATTTGGCCTGCCTTTTGCAATTCCTCCAAATATCTTAAATGGTCCAAAGGTATCGTAGCCTTTACACGCAAAGTTTCCAACAACCTCAAAACCTTTTTCTTTCAATTTTTGTTCAATAATGTTATTGTATTTATTCTTGCCTTGTCCACTCGTAGAAAAAGTAAATGCTTTTTTACCAGACAAAGTTGGCAACTTATCAATTAGTTCAACAATATTTTTATGAAACTTCCCATAATATATTCCAGAACCAAAACCAATTAAATCATAGTCATTTATAATATTTATATTTACATCATCAGCTTTTACCAAATCAGCATTTAAGCACTCTGCTACCACTTTACCTATTTTTTCAGTGTTACCATGATGTATAGATTCATAAACTACTAACTTTTTCAACTTTCACTCCTCCTAAAATTGGTTACATTAAATCTTAAATTTTTCTTCACCGGGATAAAAACTCAATTAATGTTTTACAATAATAGCATACTAACACTTGCTTTGCAACTTTACAAACTGAAAATTTATCCTGCAAATATATCATTTGTACAATCATCATTCCATATATATTCAATATCATTAGCAATTTTTATAGCTTTATCTTTACCAAATCTATCCGAAATGAAACCCAATGTCATATCAATTCCAGCTGAAATACCTGATGATGTATAATACTTTCCGTCAGCAACCCAACGCGCTTTTTTCACCCAGTTTACTTGGTCACTTACTGATTTTACCCATTTTAAAGCTTGTTTATTAGATGTAGCTTTTTTATTCTTTAAAACTCCACACCTTGCTAATACTGCTGAACCGGTGCATATAGATAAACAATATGTAGATTTCTCTGCAATTGACTTTAATTTATTTAAAAAAAGTGTATTATTAATTAATTCTCTTGTACCCATTCCTCCTGGAATAACTAATATACCACTTTCATCTGCTGAACTAATAGGATCAGTTACAACTTTAAGATTTTGTGCATTAGTAATAACACCTCCAGCTTCTGAATAATAGTGTATCTGATAGTCTTTTATTTGTCCTAGTATTTCTATTGGTCCAAATATATCTAGAGTCTCAAAATTATTAAATAGTATAATATTAATATTCATTTATTCAACACTCCCTTGTCACAAGTATTCATAGTTCACAAACTCTATTTGAATAAGATAACATTATTTTCTATCTTATTCAAACCGCATTGCCCCATACAATTAAGGTACTACACCTACTAAAACTGAAACTAGTAGTATAACATTTGTAGATACACGCCTTGATATCGCCAAGATAGAACTTATAGATGCAATGGCAATCGTCTCTACATCAATACCATTACTTACAAATATTTTAAATACAACTATTACACTAAAGCTAGCTATAACAATTACTACTCCATCAAGTAGTCCTTGTGTTGCTGGGTACTTTGCAATACGAGTATAGCAACGCTGAACGATTAGAATCAATAATGGCGGCAGAAGTAATGCAATACATGCTAATAGTGCTCCACGTAATCCAGCAACCAAATAGCACAAACTGACAACCCAAAGTCCATTAGGTCCAGGAGTAATTTGTCCAATTGCCAAAGATTCAGTAAATTGTTTCTGTCCTGCCCATCCATAATTTATAAAATCAGAGTGCAAACTAGGTAAGGGGCCGTAACCTCCTGAAGAAAATAAAACCGATTTAAGTAAAGTCCAAAAAAATATAACCCAGCTCATTTATTAACCCTCACCTCTTTTTTAGAAATATACCAATAAGCAGCAGCACCACATAATCCACCTAAAACATATAATAAAATTACAGATGGATTCAAAAATATATAAATAGCACCACTGCCTATCATTATTGCAATTGTTACCCCAAAAATCATAGATCCCCTTTTATAATTTTTTATAATAATAGGTTGTACATTTCTCCAATTTGTAGCTAAAGCTATACCAAAAATAGCAGCAAATACAGCATGAAGTGCAGAATGTACTTTTGATGACTTGCTAATGGAAGTATAAATCGTAGTTAATACAATTGTAACTGCTGCACTAGGCAAAATAAGTCCCACCAGGGATATAAATATTCCTATCCCTCCAGCCAACTTTTTTCCTATAAGTATCGTATATGCAATAATATTCATACCAGGTGTTATTTGACACATTCCAATAATATTAGCATATTCCTCATCTGTTATCCATTTATGCTTATAAATAAATTGTTCTTGAATAAGATATTGGGTAGTTGCGCCACCACCAAATGATGTAAAACCAATTTGTAACCATGTAAAAAATAGTTTGGTAATTGTAAAAGTATCTGATTTAAATTTATTTGTACTAATCATTTTATCTCCTTTTAATCTAAAAATTTTTCTTTAATCTTTTAATTTCAGTATATATGTTATAATGTACAATGTATAATGATACTATTTTATAAATAGTCATAACTAAAAGTAATGGATAAAGGATTAATAACTATGGATGAAAAAGATTACAAACTAATTTTGACATTATATAAATTAAAAAATATTACAAAGACCTCTGAAAAATTATTTATTACTCAACCTGCCCTGACAAAGAGAATTAAAAAAATAGAAAAAGATTTAGGTACCGATTTACTTATTCGTTCAAAAAAAGGAGTATTGTTTACCCCTTTAGGCGAAAGCATCATCCCCTATATTAAAACTGTAGTAAATACTCTAAAGCAAATGCGTGAACATGTATCCTCCAACCATAACTTTATAGGTGGAAATTTAACTGTTGGAGTTTCATTAAATTATGCACGATATCGCCTTCCTAAAGTTTTAAAAAGTTATACAGAAGCATTTCCAAATGTTGATGTCAATATAGCTACTGATCATAGCAAAAATTTATATAATAGACTTAAAAACGATGAATTTTCTATAGTTATCATACGCGGAGAATACAAGTGGGATGAAGTTACCATACTATTAGGTACTGAACCGATGTGCCTCGTATGCAGTAAGGAAAATGCAAATCTCTCTCTTAATTCTTATTCATACATTGGCAGAACTACCGATCCCATTTCACAAGGGAAAATTCAGACTTGGCTTTTTGAAAATAACATATCTATTAACAATACCAAACTTTGGGTTGACAATATTGATACTTGTTTAGAAATGGCTAAACACGGGCTAGGATGGGGTATTCTTCCAAAAATTTGCTTAGAAAACTTTGACGGTTATATTAAAGATTTATATTTTTCAGATGGAGTTCCATTTTCTCGCAGCACCTATATTTTATGTAAAAATTTTTATTGCATGCTGCCTCAAGTTAAACTATTCATACAATATTTAAAACGTAAATAACAAAAAATATAAATGAAATTTTTTAGTTTACCTCCAATACACCCACCCTTTTCAATATAATAATTTCAAACTGTTATCGACAAAAAAACTGTATTTTTAGTTTTCTATGATAAGTTAATTTATAAAAAGTATGATAAAATAAAGTGTAACTTAACAAATATAAAAAATAGTTCAATGTAGAGGGGGGTATTACAATGAAAAAGGATATTTTAGAAGCATTTTTACAAGTCATGCCTGTACTTAAAGATGTGTTACAAGAAGATATAGGGGTAACAGTTGTAGATAAAACAACGTATTTATATTATAGACCTAGTGATACACTAGATTTAAGAATTAATAAAGGCGACAATATACCAATTGGTGATCCATTACATAAGACAATGAAGGATGGTAGGATATACAGTACAATAATTTCTAAAGAAATACATGGAGTTCCATTTAAAGCAGTTACATATCCAATTAAAGATTCTGAAGGAAATGTTGTAGGTGGTGTTGGTATAGGAAAAAGTTTAGACCAACAATTTAAAGTTGAAGAATCAGCAGACAGCTTATTTTCTTCCCTTGAAGAAACCAGCGCAAGTATTGAAGAAATTAGTGCTGAATCAGAAAAATTAAACAATGTTATAGAAGATATAGTAAAAACTGCAAAACAAACAGAAAATAATATAAAAGAAAGTAATGAAATTATTAACATGATACAAAATATAGCTTCGCAATCTAACTTGTTGGGACTTAATGCAGCTATAGAAGCAGCCAGGTCAGGTGACCAAGGCAAAGGTTTTACAGTTGTTGCAAGTGAAATGAGGAAGTTAGCACAATTAAGTAGTGAATCTTCACAAAAAGTTTCTAGGGTATTGTCAAAAATAAGTAAAAACATAGAACAAACTTTTAAAACAATAAATGAAGCTCAGTCTATTTCAGAAGGACAAGCAGCCACCACTGAAGAAATAACCTCCACATTAGAAGAAATTACTGCAAGTGCCCAAACTATGGCAGACATTGCAAAGGTAAAATAAGTTTTCTATTTTGGGAATGGGTATAGATTTATGTAAAAGCCAAATCTATACCCAAAACAATCATATAGATTCACGAACAATTTTATATCATATATACTTTTCACTTACATACCATCTTTTATAAATTAATCACCATAACAGTTGAGTAGACTTATACCTCACAATGTAATTCCCTCACAGAAATTGTATAAATAATTTTTAATTTACAACATTCTCTACAATACGAATATCTGCCAAAGCATCAAAAAATAAATTGGGTTCATCTACCATTGTCATATGTCCAGCACCAGGTATTAAATATAATTTTTTATATGGGGCATTAATTTTTTTAAAGTATTCTTCAGCAATAATATAAGGGGTTTGCCAATCATTTTTACCTAAAATATAATAAATTGGCACTTTATATTCTGATGATTCTGATCTTATATCAAATTTACTCCAAAATTCCACTATTTCTTTATTTACTTTATCCATTTTCATCAATGCAGAAATATCTGACAATCTAAAAATAGGACTTCTAATTAGGCCCATAATTGCAGAAAAGTTGCTGTTAACAGCTAAACCATATTTGGCTTGAACTTTACGTAGTTTTTCAGATTCTTTCTTAAAATTAATACCATAATTGTTTCCTGGATAATCACCTAAAGCTTCAAGCTCTTTTAGAGATTTTTTATCATTGGACTGCAAAGCTAATTCTTTAACTTTTTCATAGCCAACACGCTCATTTTGAAACATACTAATAACTTGCCCAACTGCAATATAATAAGCTACTTCATCTGGATATTTTTTTATAAATATACTTCCTAAAATAGTTCCCCAGGAATGCCCAAATAAAATTATTTTTTGTTTATTATATTTTATTTTTAAGTATTGAACAATTTCAAATAAATCCTTTAGCATTAAATCAATTGTAGGGCATTTATCCGGATTTTTAGTAAATGTTTTTCCAGCACCACGTTGATCCCAGTGGACTATTGTAAAAATTCTCTCCCATTTTTCCTGAAAAATATAAGAAAGTGTTGATTCTGCAAAACCTGGCCCACCATGTAAAAACAACATTACTGGGTTATCATATTTTGTACCAGCATGAAACAAATATTGATCTATACCATTTATATGTACATATTCTTCAAAATAAATTAATCTGTTAGATTTATTTTTCATAATTTTAAATCTCCCTTTATTATTTAAGAAAATTATTAATCTCTATTCAGTCTTGTTTCTTAATCTTTCAAATTCATTTAATGTTCTTATTTTGGAATCATTTCTAAATTCACCAATTTTATAGTCAACTTCTTCTTCAAAACCATTCTGTTCTTCCCCATCAAAACTATATAATTTCTTTAATAAAGCCCATAACATTTCCATTTCTTCGATTGAAAGGTTTTGGGAAATATCAGCAAGAAATCTTATTGAATTTTCACCACAGTTTTTGAGAATCTGTTTTCCGGATCTTGTAATTTTAAGATTAACTGCACGCTTATCCAGCTGACTAGGCACAGAAATAATATAACCTTTGTTCTCTATAATAGATAGCACTCGCTTCATACTCTGTTTGGTTGTTCCTAATATTCTAGCAATATTATTAATGGTTGTTTCATTTTCTGGCAAATGGAGAATTGCTACTAAAGCCATAACCTGTCTACTTGTTAAATGTTCATAATATCCATCACCTTTTACTTGAAGTTTATTAGTGAGCGAAAAAATTGTTATATAAATTTGTTGCATTAAGAATAATGCATTGTGATTGTTCATAGATATCTCCTTTCATTTAGACATAATGCTGTCTAAATATTAACATAACACTAAAGTCTAGTCAATATTCTGTCTTTTGTTAATTTAAGTAGCTTTATCTGGTGATTACCTAATATAACACTCCCACTTAAATTACAAACCAATGTAACACATTCATATATCAATGCATTAAAGCCATATTCTTCTTATACTTAAAATTATAGGTGGACAATCCCACCTATAATTTTTTTAGGCTATATTTCAACATCATATTAAAACATAGCCTAAAAATAAAATTAAACTGTTTAATATAACACCATAACAATTTTCAAATATCACTTTGTTGCTTACCTACTTTGTCCACTTTATTTTCAACGCATCACATTTACATTGATTTAAACATTCCCCACATTTGATACACTCATTAGTATTCCATTTATTATTTTTAACCATATTAGCTACATCAAGACCCATCAAACAGTGCTCAGTACATTTTCTGCATTGAGTACATTTATCACTTTCACTTACTATTTTCAAGGTAGGTAACTTAAAAAATCTTCCTATCTTAATTCCAACATAATTAAATATATACATTGGACAGATGTATCGGCACCATGTCCTTTTGCCTGCTGCTATTGTTATCAAAATAATAGATATGGTTATTATATAGTATCGAATCAAGTCATGTACGCTGCTTATAGACATTTTAGTGTTTTGCATATGGTAAGGCAATATTATTTTTTGAAAACCACCCATTACTATGGGTGCTACTATTAAAACTAGGAAAACGCCTCCTGTTAATAATTTCAAATTAGGCAACTTACCTTTGGAACTAGTATTAGGCAACAAATCTTGTAACGCACCAAAAGGGCATATATAACTACACCATGCTCCTCCAAAGAAAACTGCAAGTAAAATCATTAATCCAAATATAATGTGCATACTTGTAAATGTTTTTTCAAAACTTCCTTGTACTATAAGAACTGGTGAAAAATAATTTAACGTAATTGGTAACAAAAAAAAGGATAAAAAACTGATTTTCTTTCTTAATTTCATATGTATACCTCACTTATAATTTTTTTAATCATACAAAAGCTTATTTAGAATAGCACGTGCTTTCATAAATCATTAAAACATCAAAAATAAGCAAGTAACAATAGGCAAAAAACCCTTTATTGCATAAAAAATAAGGATAGGGAATACTCCCTATTCCTAAATTTACACAGTTTTTACACTCTTGACTAATAATCATTATGTCTAAATCCCTTGAATTCTAAAATCATCTGTTCTATACTATATATTGCATTTGAGAAAAGATTTACTCCATTAAATCTTTTCTCAAAGTAAAATGTAACGAAAGGACATCTTTTTTATGAAAGATATTCATTTACTATTTTGTATTATTTCATTATTCACAGGTGTATCATCTATTTCAATTTCCTATTTTATCTACAATAGTAATAAAAAAAAGTCTCTAAAATTTTTCATAGTCTTGAATTTTTCTTTTTTTGCTGTTCAAAATTCAATAACATTAGGACTATACTCAAAATATGTAATTCAAGTAAGTTCATTTATTCCATGCTTATCTAAGTTTTTAGATATTGTTGGCACATCATTTAGTTCTTTATCAGGATTGTTCTTAATAAATTATCTTTTTGGCATAGAAATAACAAATTTTAAAAAAACATTATTCATTTCTATTTTTGTATTTCAATTTGTAGGAATAACAATATACTACTTATTTAGCGCCTACTATATTTTTAAGTTTGTAGTACGAGCTTCTATTATTGCTGTAATTGTATACGAATTATTTATTGGACTAACAACTTATAAACAGGTTGTGAATAAAGATTTAAGACAAGCAATAAAATCTTTTATTTTATTAACTATAGTATTTCTGCCTTTAATAATATTCGAATCATATAGTTCTTACATTCATTTCATTAAAAATATGGATATTTTAAAAATAGCAGCACTTCCTTCTTATTTCCTTGCAATTAATATTTTTAATCTTAAACTGGTTTTAAAATATTTTAACGCTCCAGCATTTATTGCTAATAATAAACTTACAGATTACTTTAAGCAAAAATATGACATTACAGAAAAGCAAGGTGAGATTATAGAACTTATCATGGAAGGAGTAACATATAAACAAATTGCTGAAAAACTTTTTATATCCCCTAAGACCGTTGATAATCATATACAAAATATTTATAAAAAATTAAATGTTAATAGTAAAATGCAGTTATCAAATTTTATACGTTCAAATGAAAAATAAAATTATTAATTCGTTTTGACACATTTTCCAAAAATCCTAATTCATTTTCTCTTCTAAATACTGCCATGTTACTCCATTATCTTTTGATTGGTACAAAGCTTTACAGCCTCCATTATAATCCCCATCAGATCCTTGTCCAACCAAAACATTGAGATTTCCACCTTTCTCATAAGGCATTCCAGGTAAATCAAAAGGATTATACGTTTTGCCACCATCTAATGCTACTTTCGTTTCTGGGAAATTTACCTTTTTATAAGATTTTCCTCCATCTTCTGTGCGGTATAATTGACCCTTGCTTCCACCACTATAAGATAAACATAAAAATCCAAGCTTATTATTCAAAAATGTTATTCCTACTGCTGATCCAAGGGACCCGGAAAACGGATCTTCATTTATCGTCTTCCATGTTTGCCCACCATCGGTAGTACCAGTTAATGAATAAGATCTACTACCCGCCGCAGCTGCCGTTACTTCTAAACGATACCCAACTTGCTTTGATAAATAAAATTGATCTTCAGCATTATTTGATTGATTATAACTCTCTTTATTGTCCTTTGAAGGTCCTGATGTTTTAATATTATTTAAATAATCTGTTAAATTGTATCTAACAGGAGTATATTTACTTTCTTTGCCCGGTACAAATACAGAAACAATATATCCTACTATTTCAGAATAGGCATTAACAGCTGAATTTGTATTACCTTTTGAATCAATATAAACAATACCATCTGTATTATATCCAAAACTTCGTTTACCAGAATAAAGAATACCATACTGCTTTTCAGGCCAGTTTCTCACTGTTTTCTTAAGTGGAATTACTTTCATTGTCTTAATTAATGGTTCTAATAGTTTGTCATCATTATAATTTGCATTTACATAACCATTTAAATATATAGTTATATTCCCTGAATTTTTGCTGTTGTAACTAATTAAATAGCTTTCTAACTCACCTTTAGCATTTTTTCCATAAAGAAATGTATCAAAAGATGTAATTTGTCCATTAGAATCAAATTTTAGACTAAAGTTATTTACAACATATAATTTTTGTGGCATATGAACTTTTTTGTTAACATCTGCAAATATCCCTTCTATACCGCTTTCATATATATTATTATGTTCAAGCTTTACAGTTCTTTTATTTTTTAAATCTCTTAAGAACCATGACAGTTTTCCATTGTAATTTATTGCACTATGGTATATTTTCACTCCATAAAAACATGTTATAAGAACTATAACTATTATAATTGTACAAGTCCATATAGTTTTGCAACGCGAATAGAACTTATATCTATCTACATTCTGGTCAGCCGCAACTGCTGGTTTTTTCGTAATTCTAATTATTAGAATTATAAACCAAGCCAAAAAGAATACCATACATCCCAATAATACAGTTATATTATTTTTAAATCGTCCAAATTTACATAAAGTATATAACTCGTAAAATGCAATCCAATATACTAGTGTAAATATTGAGTAGCCTACTATTGATGAAATTAATCCTCTCTTTGTAATTTGCTTGTACTTTCCCATTTTTCTCTACACTCCATTTTATTTTTATAGGATTTATATTTTCTATATATTATACTGCAAATTTAAAGCTGCATTAAGGGTCATGCAGCTAAATTAGAATCTGTTTTAACATTTTCTATAATATTGGTGTGCAAATTTCGCAATAATGCTTATTTATCATCTGCATAGCATAACGTTCAAGAATAGGTCTTCTGTAATCAAATTTATAATTTCTTTTTGATAACTCTGAAAATATCTCCGTCCATGCTTTTTTCACAGCATCTACTGTATGATTTATTTTAAATACGCAATATTTACCACCAATAGTTTTTCCAAATTTAATATACTTATTATCTACTTTAAATTCATCCGAAACAACTAAACATGTATCATAACGGCAATCTTTAGGTTCTGTGAATTGAGGGTTATCTTGGGCTATTCCTAATATGATTGAACTTTCATTAAATAAATTTTTTTCTCTAGCCCAACTTTTTAATTGTTCCATTATTTGAATGTTTTCTGAACCATAAGGACCCGTTCTTCGTATATAAGCAATTTTATATGATGGTATCATTTCAACATTAACATTCATAAATTTACCTTCCTTTTTAATAGATTACATCGATGTCTGAATCCATCATATAATGATTTAAAATGTATTTCAACTTATTTTTTAATTATGAAAATTTTATAGTGTAACAACCTCATAAATACTATAAATTTAGAATATATAAGGAATTAACGCCCATGATCTTTTTATATATTTCTCATATTCGTCACCAAATTCTATTATTAAAAATCTTTGTTCTCTATTTATTTTTATAATATAAGTAATTAGAATGATACAAAATCCTATAAAAGAAGTTAAACTTCCAAATGTAATAAAAGTTCCAAAAAATCCACATACCATTGCTGTATAAATAGGATTTCTTATATATTTATACGGTCCACTACAAACTAATCTTTGCCCCTCTACTTTTTGAATCGCTCCACTCCAATTTCTTCCTAATACTATTCTCGCCCATATTGCAAATAAAAGAGACAAGACTAAAATTGTAATTCCTATATATTGAGCATATCCATAATTAGGTATTATTCTATTCCATAAGAATGTATTTTTAAATTGAAAAAAGGTAATGACATAAGCAATTATTACTAATATTACATGTACTGATCTTTCTATTTTCATTTGACCACTTGATTCTTTTTTTACATTGGATCTAGTTTTTATCGCTGCTAATATCCAATAAATCCAAAATATACTCCAAATATAACTAACTATATTAATATTACTCATAAAATCCTCCCCATATTCTATTAGATTTAATCATCACTTCTAGTATAATTTTCTATAACTTCTGAAAATGTATCTTTTATTATTGAATTCATGTCATTTAAAAACCTTAATATAGCAACTTTCTCCTCATTATTATATTGAGCTATAATGTCTTTTTTCTTATTATATGATTTTTCATGAACTTTTTTATGAACCCTGGATACATCTAACCCCAATTCAGTTAAATCATAATATATTTCTTTATTATTTCCTTCTTTTTGATATTTCGAAACATAGCCTTCGTTTAATAGCTTTCTGCACATTTTAGTTATAGCACCTGTTGTCATTCCTAGTTCTTGTGCTAACTTAGTTATATTTGCATCTTCGATATATTCTATAGCCGCAATGCAATGAATTTGTGAAAAAGTAAGTTTATTTTTAATATTAGGAATAGTTACCTCATTATTCTCTTGCAATTTTTTTAGTAAAAATATGATCTCATCAACAATATCCATATTAATTTCCCCCCTCAATATTTCTTCCTTGGAAGTAATATTATAATATAATATTATTTCTTCCATGTCAATATTCTTTACATTAAATTTTATTTAATCTCCTAATGCTTATATAAATACTATAATTATTTGCTTTTTATATTCTGTATAATTGATATCCATATATAAATTTTTAAAGGATTTATTCTCAGATTTCTTAATTAAAACAAAATAAAAAGGAGATTCTCCTCCATATCAATCTGGGCTTGTTTCTCCTCCATTACTTAGTTATATTATTAAATTATCATTTATATTAAACTATACTAATTATACATCACTAACTATTCAAATTTAACCATACTATTATCTTATTTACATCATTAACATTAGAATGACCAGCTTATGAAATGTTACAAATGGCAGTCATCAGATAACTTTGAAATCCAACTCTCAGCATCTCGAATGTTATTAAATGTTCTAAAATCATTTCCTTTATTAGCTTCCATAATCATTTCTTTATACTATACAAATAATTCTTAATTTACAATATAAGAATCTTAGGAATAGTATAGTATTAGTGCCTTTTTATTTTAGTTTTGATCATTACATAATTTTCCCACATATACATAGCAATAATATAAATATAAGAGAATTCTCTTGGATAGTCAGACTTCTCCATTTGATATGTAATATTGAATTTTGATAAAAAATAGTTAGAACGTCTTAAATGCCAGGGAGAAGTTACTATCATTGCTGATGACCATTTTTTATCTTCCATTATCTTTATTGAATTTTGTATATTTTGATATGTGTTTCTTGATTTATCCTCTCTAATCAAACAACTATTGGGAATACCTAATGATTCTGCGAAATTAGCCATAATATCTGCTTCAATATATTTATTATAAACTCCTCCACCCGAACATATAATGTTATTAGCGTATCCCTTATTAAATAATTCAACTGCTTTTATAACTCTCTCTCTCATTATAGGGGAAGGTTTCCCGTCCTGTAATGCAGGAAATCCTAAAATAATTATCACATCATATCTATCCCTTTTCAATTTTGTTTCAGGAGACTTATAAAATAAAAGTGGATATAAATTGATTACTACAAGGACTATGATAATAAAAAACAAAACACTTATTGCCATATACTTTAATAAAATAATAAAAACATTAGCATCCATTTCCTTTTGTACTCCATTAATTGCGTATAATTTATAGTATTCTATAAAATTAATTATAATCCTCTTCTAAAATCTACCCTATAGTAATAATTATTTTAATTATATTTTGTATATGTACTCTCTTAACCCGCTTATATCAGCATTTTCCACAAAAAATCTAGGTCATTTGTGGTAAGGTTCACCTTTCATTATCTTAAATCCCCTGTATATCTGCTCCAAAAGCATTACCCTAAAGAGCTGATGTGGAAAAGTCATCTTGGAAAAACACAGCTTGTAATCAGCTCTTTGTAAAATTTCCCTGGAAATACCTAGAGAACCACCTATTATAAAAGCAATATTGCTCCTGCCCTGAAGTCCTAAATTTCCAATAAAATCAGAAAACTGCTCAGAAGTCATAGTATTTCCCTTTAGATCCATTGCCACTACATACATACTATCATTTATATACTTTGATATTCTTGCTCCTTCTTTTTCCCTTATAATATCTTCATCCTTTTTAGAAGCATTTTCTGGAGTCTTTTCATCCTGAACTTCCACTATATTGATTTTGCAATACCTAGACAGTCTTTTCGAATACTCCTCTACTGCATCTTTTAGGTACTTTTCTTTCAATTTTCCTACAGTAATTATTGTTAGATTCATACTTTTCTCCACTTCTAAATATTAACATGTATTATATCATAAAAATAGCACGAATTACTCGTGCTATTTCATCTTATAAATTGTAAAATTATTTTGCAAGTTCATATATTGCATGGGCATATATTTTAGCATTCATTACTAGATCCCCAATTTCAATATATTCATTAGCCTGATGATCAAGGTCTGGTTTTCCAGGGAATATTGGTCCAAATCCAATTATATTCGGAAGCTCCTTAGCATAAGTTCCTCCGCCTATTCCATAAGCTTTTCCCTCCTGGCCAGTCTCATCATTATAAACTTTAAGAAGAGTTTTAACTAACTCACTATCTTCTGCGAAATAAAGAGGTTCATCAGCTTCTACTCTTTCTATTTTGGCACCACACTCTGCAAATTTCTTAGAAAGGGTATCCATGATTTCTTCACCTTTCTTTGTAACAGGATATCTCATATCTAACCACAAATCAGCCGTCTCTTCATTGATTTCAGCAACCCCTACATTTAATGATAATTTTCCTGATGGTTTATCCTCACAGGCTATTCCAAGTGAAGTACCTTCTGTTTCAAATCCAACATATTTATTAAAGAAATTTATATAGTCTGCAAGAGGACAAGATCCTTTTGCAATAGTTCCTAAAAAGTCAAAAGTCTGCATTACAGCATTTTTACCCAATTCAGGCATACTTCCATGAGCTCCTACTCCAAATGTGTGTAAAACTACATCTCCATTTACAATTTCAGTTTTCATATTATATCCCTTTTTATCTGCAAATTCCTTTACTGCTTTAACCATATCTTCTGTATTTTTTATAGATATTACAGTTTCACATTTATCAGGAACCATGTTAGGTCTTATTCCACCTTTTAATGATTTAATTGCAATTCCACAATTGCAAGAAGTCAATTTTTTAACAACATGAAATCTTCTTATACCCTTTTCAGCATTTATAAGTGGATACATGGCATCTGGTGTAAATCCAGATACTGGAGCCTTTTCTTTCTTATTATAAACATGCATTTCAGAGCTTCCCGTCTCTTCATTTGTTCCAAAAATAACCCTTACTTTTTTTGAAAGCGGCATTTTAAGATCCTTTATAGCCTTTAATCCAAAGAGTGCTGCCATTGTTGCTCCTTTATCATCCAATGTACCTCTGCCAAAAATCTTATCTTCATGTATTTCTGCTCCATAAGGTGGATAAATCCAATTATCTCCTTCTGGCACTACATCCATATGTCCCAGAACTGCTACATAATCTTCCCCTTCACCGTATTCTGCATATCCGTAATATCCTTCTTCTTCTTTATATGTATGAAATCCAAGTTCAGCTGCAATTTCAAGAGCCTTTTCAAGTGCTTTTGCTGGGCCTTCACCAAAAGGCATACCTGGCTTTTCTTCATCTAGAGTACTTTTAATTCTAACTACCTCTTGAGTTGCCTTAATCAACTCTTTTTTCATTTCATCAACTTTTTTGTTAAGTTCCATCTGTATTCCTCCTCGTATAATAAATTTATAGTCAGTTAAATGACTGCTATCTTTAATAACCCCCTTTATAGAGAGTAATCTAAATTTCTCAATTTCAATATTTTAAATATACAAATATTATATTATACTATTTATTTTTTTAACACAACCTATCTAATATGATTATTGTATACCGTTTTCCATCCTTTTTCAATACATGTGAATTATTTATTGGATGTTCTTATTTCAAGTGCCCAATTTTATTCAATTGTCGGGCAAAACTTTTATTTTTACAAGTTATTTAAATACACCAAATCATATAATGGCAAATTTCAATTAGAATCATCTCATAGGCTTTCTAACATAAAAATAAACTTATACTTCAAATATTTTTACAATAATGAAAAATTTAAAGAGTGCTATTGAAGTTTTGCTTCAATAGCACTCTGCACTAGATTTTCTTAAGTGTTAACGGGAAAAAATTCATCATAACTATTAATTCTTAACTCTTAATTTTCAATTATTAAAATTATCCTCTGAGAGATGTTTCTCCCATTAAATATTTATCAACATTCTTTGCCACTCTTCTACCATCATTTAGTGACCAAACTACAAGAGATTGTCCACGTCTCATATCTCCTGCTGCAAATACCCCTTCTTTTGCAGTCATATAATTCACATCCGTTACCACATTACCTCTAGCATCATATTCTACACCTAGGCTGTCAAGCAATCCTTCATGCTGAGGATGCAAAAATCCCATAGCTAAAAGTATCAAATCAACTGGTTGTTCAAATTCTGTACCTGGTACTTCTACCATTTGTCTCTTACCATTGTTATCTTCCCACTTAACCTTTACACCTTTAAGTGATTTCAATACACCTTTTTCTCCTACAAGCTTTTTGGTGTTTATACACCATTCACGTATACATCCCTCTTCATGGGAAGTAGTAGTTTTCAAAGTTTTTGGGAAAACAGGCCACGGCATTGTTTTATCACGATTTTCAGGTGGCTTTGGCATAACCTCATATTGATAAACCTTTTTAGCTCCCTGCCTTATAGAAGTACCAATACAATCGGAACCTGTATCTCCTCCACCGATAACAACGACTATCTTTCCTTTGGCATTTATCTCTTCTTCTGTAATTTTCTTACCAGAAACTCTTTTATTTTGCTGCCTTAGAAAATCTACTGCAAAATAAGTGCCTTTAAGTTCTCTTCCTTCCACTTTAAGGTCTCTTGGAATAGTAGAACCTCCTGTTAAAACAACAGCATCAAAATTACCTAAAAGTTCATTTACATCGTAATTTACTCCTACATTTATGTTTGTTTTAAATATTATTCCTTCTTCTTTCATAATATTTACTCTTCTGTCAACTACATGTTTTTCAAGTTTAAAATCAGGAATACCATATCTTAAAAGTCCACCAACTTCATCTGCTCTTTCAAAAACAGTAACAGTATGACCTACAGAATTGAGCTCTGCAGCAGTTGAAAGTCCAGATGGTCCTGAACCTACTATAGCTACCCTTTTTCCAGTTCTAACTTTTGGTGGATTAGGTTTTATCCATCCTTCTTCAAAAGCCTTTTCGATTATATTAAGTTCTAGCTGCCTTACAGAAACAGGTTCTCTATTTACTCCAAGTGTACAAGAGCCTTCACAGAGAGCAGGACATATTCTTCCTGTAAATTCAGGGAAAGTGTTAGTTAATGAAAGTCTTTCAAACGCCTTGTGCCATTCATTCTTATATACAAAATCATTCCAATCCGGAATTAGATTTTCAAGAGGACATCCCCAATTACAAAAAGGAGTTCCACAATTCATGCATCTTGCTGCCTGTACATTCAATTTATCCTTAGGAAGTTTATAGTATACTTCCTTATAATCTTTGATTCTTTCCTCTACCGGACGTTCTTTTGGATTTTCTCTTTTATATTCTTTAAAACCAGTTATTTTTCCCATAGTGATACCTCCTACATATTAGAAGCAGCAGCTGCTTCTAATTTGGTTTGTTCCAGTATAAGTTTATACGCAGTAGGTATTACCCTCTTAAACTTGGTTTTATATACATCCCATTTTTCAAGAATTTTTTTAGCTTTTGCACTATCTGTATATTTATAATGTTCCTGTATTAAACTATATACTGTATTTACATCATCCTCATCTGCCATTTGTGCAATTTCAACCATTTCCATGTTGCATTTTCTATCAAAAGAATCATCTTCATCAAGTACATAAGCTATACCGCCGCTCATACCAGCTGCAAAGTTTCTTCCTGTTTGTCCTATAATAACTACTCTTCCGCCAGTCATATATTCACAGCAGTGGTCTCCTACACCTTCAGCTACAGCTATAGCACCACTGTTTCTTACTGCAAATCTTTCTCCTACAGTACCATTTACAAATACCTTTCCTGATGTAGCTCCATATAAAATAGTATTACCTGCTATGATATTCTTTTCTGCAACAAAGGTTGCCTTCTCAGGAGTTTTTATAACTATTTTAGCACCAGAGAGACCTTTTCCAACATAATCATTGGCATCTCCTTCAAGAAGTAGAGTAAGTCCATTTATTCCAAAGGCTCCAAAACTCTGTCCTGCTGATCCCTTAAAATTTAACACTATAGTATCTTCTGGAAGTCCCTTGGCACCATATTTCTTTGCAATTGTTCCACTTAGCATTGTTCCCACAGAACGATTTACATTTTTTATCTCTAAATTTGCAGTAACTTTTATCTTATCCTGTACTGCCTTTTGTGTCATTTGGATGAGTTTATAATCTATTGCCTTATCAAGTCCATGATCCTGCGGTATTACACAGTAGGATTTGATTCTCTTTGGCATATATGGTTTATAAAGTATAGCAGACAAATCCAAACCTTTAGCTTTCCAATGAGTAATAGCCTTTTTTGTCTCAAGCATATCTACTCTTCCAACCATTTCATTCATTGTTTTAAAACCAAGTTTTGCCATATATTCTCTAACTTCCTGCGCGATAAAAGTAAGGAAATTTATTATATGCTCTGGTTTTCCTTTAAAATTCTTTCTTAATTCAGGATCCTGGGTAGCTATTCCCATATCACAAGTATTTAAATGACATTTTCTAAGCATAGTACATCCCATTACTACAAGAGCAGTAGTTGCAAAACCAAATTCTTCAGCTCCAAGAAGTGCTGCAATTGCAACATCTCTACCTGTCTTTAGCTGTCCATCTGTTTGAATTCTAACTCTGCTTCGCAGGTCATTTAACAGTAGTACTTGTTGTGTCTCAGACAATCCAAGTTCCCAAGGTATTCCTGCATTTTTTACAGATGACATAGGTGATGCCCCTGTACCTCCATCATGACCACTTATAAGTATTAAATCTGCATGAGCCTTTGCAACTCCAGCAGCAATTGTTCCTACTCCTACTTCAGACACAAGTTTTACACTTATAGCTGCACTAGGATTTACATTTTTTAAATCATATATTAATTGAGCTAAATCCTCTATTGAATATATATCATGGTGAGGTGGTGGTGAGATAAGGTCTATGCCTGGTGTTGAATACCTTATTTTAGCAATATACTTATTAACCTTCCTACCTGGAAGTTGTCCACCTTCTCCTGGTTTTGCACCTTGTGCTATCTTTATCTGAATTTCATCTGCATTTGCCAAATATTCTGTAGTTACACCAAAACGTGCTGATGCCACCTGTTTTATGGCACTTCTTCTGGAGTCACCATTTGGATCTAGTACATATCTATCAGGATCTTCTCCACCTTCTCCAGTATTACTCCTTCCACCTATTCTATTCATAGCTATAGCTATAGTTTCATGAGCTTCTTTGCTTATAGAACCAAAGGACATAGCTCCTGTACAGAATCTTTTAAGAATTTCACTTACTGGTTCAACTTCTTCTATAGGTATTTCATTTCCCTTTTTAAATTGAAACAAGCCTCTTATTGTACATAAATTTTTATCTTGTTCATTTATTACTTTAGCATACTGCTTATACATACCATAGTCATTAGTTCTTGCTGCAACTTGAAGTTTGTATATAGTTTCAGGATTAAAGAGATGAAACTCTCCTCCTTTTCTCCAGGAATAGTTACCACCTACATTGAGCTCAGAAATAGGTTTTCTTATTTTATTAAAAGCATTTTTATGTCTTGCAAGTACTTCCTTTGCAACTACATCAATACCTATACCGCCTATTCTAGATGACGTACCCTCAAAATATTTATTCACAAATTCTGAATCAAGACCTATTGCTTCAAATATTTGCGCACCATGATAACTTTGCAGCGTGGATATACCCATTTTAGAAAGTATTTTAAGTATTCCTTGATTTATAGCTTTAATATAATTTTTCTTTGCTTCTTCTGGTTTAATCCCAACTATATCCTTTTCCTTTATCATTTCATCTATAGTTTGATATACAAGATAAGGGTTAACTGCAGAAGCACCATAGCTTATTAAAAGTGCAAAATGTGTAGTTTCTCTTGCTTCTCCAGTCTCTACAATAATTGAAACCTTTGTACGTGTTTTTTCTCTAATTAAATGGTGCTGAACTGCTGAAACAGCAAGTAAACTTGGTATTGCAGCCTCATAAGAATCAACATTTTTATCACTTAAAACTAATATATTGTATCCTTCTTTTATTCTCTTTGAAGCCCTCTCACAAATTTTTTCAAGAGCTTCCTTAAAACCTTCTACTCCCGTATCACATTTAAATGTAATAGGAATAGTAGTAGTTTTAAAATTTTTATCTCTCAAGCTTTTGATTTTTGATATTTCTTCATTAGTCAATGTAGGACTCTTTATCTCTATAAAAGGATCATTTGAGATTTCCCCATCTTTACCATTTAATATATTAGCCTGAGTAGAACCTATATAATTTGCAAGAGACATTACTAATCTTTCTCTTATAGAATCTATAGGTGGATTGGTTACCTGGGCAAAAAGTTGTTTGAAATACGCAAAAAGTAATTGATTTTTATTTGAAAGCACTGCAAGAGGGGTATCATTTCCCATAGACCCCACAGGCTCTTTACCATCCCTTGCCATAGGTCCTATTATTTTGCTCAAATCTTCAAGAGAGTAACCAAAAGCCTGTTGTTTTTCTTTTAATACTACAGGTGGTATTTCTTCTCTCGTCCTAACTGCATTAAACATATCAAGAGTAAATTTTAATTTAGGAAGCATTTCTTCATAAGGCTTACTCTTGCATATATCTCTTTTTAATTCTTCATCATCTATTATTCTTCCCTGGGCAGTATCAACCAAGAACATTTTGCCTGGTTTTAGTTTTCCCTTTTCCTCTATATCTTCATCTTTAAATTCTAACACTCCTGTTTCTGATGCAAGTACTACAAGACCATTTTTAGTTATCATATATCTTAAAGGCCTTAATCCATTTCTATCAAGGGTAGCACCAACTTGTACACCATCAGAAAATGCAACCGCAGCAGGTCCATCCCAAGGTTCTACAAGAGAACCGTGGTACTCATAAAAAGCCCTTTTGTATTCTTCCATATATTTATTTCCTTCCCACGCTTCTGGTATGAGAAGCATAAGTGCATGTGGTAGGGATTTTCCATCTTCATATAATAGCTCCAATACATTATCAAGAGATGCAGAGTCACTTCCACCTTCACTTATTATTGGGAAGAGCTTCTTAATATCCTTTCCGAAAGCCTCAGATTTCAGTACGCCTTCACGTGATCTCATCCAGTTTCTATTTCCTCTTATAGTATTTATCTCACCATTATGTCCAAGAAACCTAAAAGGTTGTGCTAAATCCCAAGTTGGGAAAGTATTTGTGCTGTACCTTTGATGTACTAGTGCAATGGCACTTTTAAAGTTTATATCATTTAAATCAATATAAAATTTCTTTATTTGATCTGCCAATAATAATCCTTTATAAACTATAGTTTTACTTGAAAGGCTGCATACATAAAAAGACTTTGCTGCACTTTCAAGAGTTTTTTTAACTTCATTTTCAACTTTTTTTCTGATTATATAAAGTTTTCTTTCAAAATCAGTTTGATTTTGTGCATTTTTACCTATAAATATCTGTCTTATAATAGGTTCAGTACCCTTAGCTGTTTCACCAATACTTCTATTATCTGTAGGTACATCTCTCCAGCCTAAAATTTTCTGTCCTTCTTCTTCTGCTGCCCTTTCGAGTATTCCCTCACACTGCAGCCTTATTGCAGTTTCTTTTGGAAAAAACACCATACCTACAGCATATTCACCTGGTTCAGGTAATTCTATTCCTAAATTGTCACAATTTATTCTAAAAAATTCATCTGGAATTTGGACAAGTATACCTGCACCATCTCCTGTTTTAGTATCAGCTCCTACTGCTCCTCTGTGAGTTAAGTTAACTAAAATTTTAACACCTTTTTTTACAATATCATGAGTTTTTTCACCTTTTATACTGGCTATAAATCCTACCCCACAAGAATCCTTTTCATAATCAGGATCATATAATCCTTGTTTTGAAGGGAATCCTAAATTATATTTCATGTTTTCAGCCCCCGTCTAAATTTTTTTGAATAAAAATGCATTTCCCTGACCCCCAGAAATGCATTTTAAAATTTCCTTGAATTATAGTTATTTAATTATCAAACTTGATATATTGCTGTAAAATACTAATCATGTTATAAGTTATTAGCATTTTAATAAGACTAATTTTATCATATTTTATTTTGTAATGCAAGTTTTTTAAAAAAATATTTCAATTTTCTATTTATACTATCTTATTTTACTTTTCTCAATATAAAGCCTGGTATTAATTTTCGTACTGTACCAGGCAGCAATTCCATATCCCTTTTTCTTATGCCGCCAATTAGTGCCATAGTAAAAACATATGTAATTATTCCTACTAAAACAGATACTATTGTAGAAATAGCATTTGGGATATACGCAATCTTTATAAATCCAAATATAAAATCCATGGCAAACGAAGAAGCAAATACAACTATTCCCATCATTACAGAAGCAATTGCTGGTTTAACAGCATGTCTTATAAGACTAACTTTTGCATTTAAAGATTTCCTAATAATTATATGGTTTAATATTATAGGTATGACAAATCCCACTATACTTCCTACTATTGCCCCTAATATATTTATATTAGGGATTGCAATAAGAACATAATTTATACATATTTTGACTACTATACCTATTACAGAATAAAATGTAGCAGTAAACAGCTTTCCAACACTTTGCAAAATGGTTGTTTGTATTTGCATTATTGACATAAGTACAAGCACTATAGAACCACATTCCATAATATAATATGCTTTTCCAAACTTTAAAAGCTCGTATATATGGCCACTTAAAACAGAAAATCCAACTGCACAAGGTATCGCAATTAAGAAACAAAGTCTGAAAGAGTAGTTTATCTTATCTTTTACCCTTTTTCTATCCTTAACTGCAAAAGCTGCTGATATTGCTGGAAGTATTGCTGCGGAAAGCGAAGATATTATAGCAATAGGAACATTCAAAAGCTGCTGATATTTGTTTAAATATCCATAAAGTATAGTAGCATTGGTATCACTTATTCCTCCAACCATAAGCCTTGTTTTAGTATTGGTTAAATCCACTATACTTCCAGCATAGGTCATTCCTACACATAAAGTTATAGGAACTCCATATTTTATAATTTTTTTCACAAGCTGTGATGTGGTGAGTCTTGTCCTACTTACTTCCACATAATTTTGAGGAAGCTTTATTTTTTTATTTTTTTCATAACAGTATATCAAAAATGTAGCAGAAGCGAGAGCTCCAAAAGAAGTTCCAATAGGTCCTCCAGTACAACCTACTTCTACTCCATATCTCATTAAATAGGCTGCAAATACAAGTGCAAATATGGTATTTACTATTTGTTCTATAACCTGTGATACTGCTGTAGGTGTCATGTTTGCCCTTCCTTGAAAATATCCCCTATAGGCAGAAGCAATGGAAGTGAAAAATATAGCTGGTGCCAAAGTTAAAAGCGATAAATACGCCTTGTTATATTTTGTTATACTAGCTAAAGGCCCTGAAAATATAATTAGAAAAGATGCCATTACTATTCCCAAAATGACCAGAATAAATCTAGCTATTTTAAATCCCCTTACTGCATCTCTATAATTACCTACTGCATTCAATTCAGATATAAGCTTTGATATAGCTACAGGTATACCTGCATTCGTAAGTACGAAAACAAAGGCATATACCTGATAAGATGCACCATACAATCCATAACCCTCTTCACCTATTATTTTCATCATAAGTGGTATATATATAACAGATAATATTTTTACGGCCATCCCTGCCATAGAAAGTATGGCAAAACCTTTAGTTGTTGACTGCTCTTTCATAATTTAAAACTCCCTATCAAAAACTATTAATATCCTAAAATATTAGAATTTATTAAATATATCCTTTTTTATCTTCTTTAATATAGGTGGAAGTCCCTCTGTTATGGTCTTGTTTTCCATATAATTAAGTTCTTCAGGACAGCTCCTAAAGTTTAACTTATATGCATATAAGTATTGATAATCCAAACCATATTTATTATAGAAAAAACTATTTATATTTGAAACACCATATTTACTGTCTCCTACTATTGCATTTCCTAAATATGCTAGGTGAGCCCTCAACTGATGACTTCTACCCGTAATTAGCTCAAGTTGTATCAGTGAATATATGCCGCAGGTGTTAACATTTTTTACTCTCATAGATATCTTTTTTGAATCTTTTTCCGGTGTATTGCTTACACTGGATTTGTTATTTGTTCTATCTTTTTTTATGTAACCTTCATAAACTCCATCTTTTATTTTTCCAATTACAAGAGCTATATAATACTTCTTTATGCTTCTTTCCCTTATCATCTCATTCAATAACTTCAATGATTCATAATTTTTTCCATAAATAACTATACCAGAAGTATTCCTGTCTAATCTATTACAAGGTGATGGAGTAAAAGTAACCTCTTCTTCTGGATTAAACTCTCCCCTATCATACAAATGTGAAAGTACATAATCAGTTAAAGTAGCATCCTTGGAATTTTTATCTGAATGCACCAAAACCCCAGGCCATTTTTCTACCAAAAGCATATTTTTGTCTTCATAAATTATCTTTAAGAAAGCGTTGTCTATTCTTTCAAATTTAGATTTCGTTTCCTTAGAAGTTATGTATTCTGCATTTACTATATCTCCTTCCAAAAGGAAATATTTTTCTTTAGCCTTTTTTCCATTTACTTTAATATCACCTTTTCTTATAGCTCTATATATACCACTAAGTGGCACATCCCGAAGCCATTTTCTTGAAAATTTATCTAATCTTTGACCAGCTTCGTTCTTTCCTATCTCCAATTTCATATCAATCTCTCCTAAGTCTTAAAATTAACAACTCTCTTATATATCTGCAATTAGTAATTTAAAATTTCTATATTGCAAAGTTTTTAAAAAGTTTAAAGTTCTTTGCTATTTATCAAATTGTATTATTTACAATTTAATCTGGACAACACCTAATTATATACTACTATTATTAACTAAATCAATAAATAGAAATATAATTTTTAACTTAGGTATTTGAAAGAAAATACCTTACATACTTATACTTGTTTTTCTACATAAAAAATATACTTAAAGTTTATACCCATTACAATAAAAACTCTAAGTACATTTAAATACTGTACTATCTTAAAAAATCATAAGCTGCCTTGCACTGTATGGCAACTCCGATAGGAAGACAATCTTCATCTACGTCAAATAAATTTCCATGGGCAGGATGTATTATTTGTTTTTCTTCATTTCTGCATCCTAAATAATAAAAGGCAGAAGGTCTTTCCATAGAAAAATAAGCAAAACTTTCTACGCCCATGCTTGGCTTCTCAAGTATCTTTACTTTATCTTTACCTATAACATCATATGCTGCATTTAAAATATCCTGTGCTGCCCTATTGTCATTATAAAGGCAAGGATAACTCTCCTGTATGTCTATTTCACATTTTCCCCTAAAAGAATTAACTACTCCATTTGTTATTTCACAAAGCCTTTTCTTTACGTATTCCCTATGCTCTGTCTTCATAGTTCTTATAATACCTGATATTGTGACTTCATCTGGTATTATATTTTGGGCCGTACCTCCATGAATTGATCCTATAGTTATTACTCCTGCATCTGTAGGAGGAAGTTCCCTACTTACAATTTCCTGAAGTGCTATTACTACATGGCTTGCTATTACAACGGGATCAATTCCCATATGAGGTCTTGCTCCATGAGATCCAACTCCTTTAATTTTTATGTCAAAAGGATTAGAAGCCGCATTCACTACTCCAAGTTTAAGTCCTATATTCCCCACTTCTATATTTTCCTCTACATGGAGTCCTATTACTCTATCAACCTTTGGATCTTCAAGTACTCCATCTTCTATCATCAACTTAGCTCCACCTGTAGTTTCTTCTGCAGGTTCAAAAAACAATTTTACATTTCCCCTTAATTCATCTTTTATAGAGTTTAGGATTTTAGCAGCTCCAAGAAGTATAGTTGTGTGTGCGTCATGGCCACAGGCATGCATTTTTCCCTTAACCTCTGAAGAATAGTCACAAACTTTTTTATCTTCTAAAGGAAGTGCATCCATATCAGCTCTTATTCCTATAGTTTTAGTACCTTTTCCTCTTATTATTGCACATATTCCTGTACGGGCCGTGTCCTTATGCTCTATGCCCCATTTATTTAAAAATTGTTTTACTTTGCCAGAAGTTCTTTCTAAATCATATCCAAGTTCTGGATGCCTATGAAAATCCCTTCTCGTTTCAATCAATTCTTGTTTCATAGATTCTGCCATTTTCAAAAAGTTTCTCTGCATATTTGTTCCTCCAATATTAGTATCAATACTTATTCCCACCCTAATTCTATTATGTCTCCTTCAGACAACTTATCATAATAACCTGCATTGTTTCCATTTAAATGCAAATACAGCTTTCCTTTAATTTTTGTTAGATCAAATTCTATGTGATTAAATATGTCCACAAATATATAATCCTTTTTCCCCGTAAGTACTACAGTTTTTCCATTTGCAACTACAGTTATTTCATTTGTATCCTTACTTTTTTCATCCAAAGTAGATTTGTGTAATTCATCCTCTTTATCTTTTCTTATATCTTCTTCCTTTGGCGCCGTTTCCAAAGCCACTTCTTCTGAACTTAAATTTTCCTGTCTTTCTTCTTTAGAATTCTTTTCTTTTCCATCTTCTACTTTAGTTATTCTATAAATTCTGTCCCCTTCATTTATAATATATTTTTTGTCTAATTTGTTTCCATCTAAATAATATACAAATTCCTCTCCACTGTCAGTCGAAAAATATTTTTCATAGTCAGAAATGGTTTCTGGTAAGATTATATTTACATTATCTCCTTCATTTATGGTACTATCCAATTTTACTCTATTTCCATTTATATATGCTGCAGGTTCTAAATTTTCTATTAAATCATTTATAAAAAAGCTCACAGAATAGGATTTTTGTATGTAGTCTATTACTTTAGGTACAGCATTTTTTCCATTAATTGCATACTTTATTTCTATGTCGTCTCCCTCTTTAATTTCCTCATCCATGCTTTTTTCAATTCCATTTACAGTTATTTTGGTATTGGAAGCTAAAGTACCAAAAGCTACTCTTTTTATACCATTTACTGTAAATCTTATATTTTTACCGTTTTTGCCTATTAATGATTTAGGATTTATTCCTGCTTGCAGCATTACATCCATTACAGTATGTCCATGAGAATTAAAAAGACTTATTACATTTCCATTTAACATTACATCAATAAATCCATGTCCTAGTCTTCTTATGGAAATAAGTGCAATACCTAAAACAGTAACCCCTGTACTTCCAAGAGAATTGTCAAGACATACACAATCCGTAACCGCTTCTCTTCCCTTTATGGCAATTCTTTGGAGAGGCATGTTCAACTTTTTAGCTAAGAATTCCTTCAGTTCCGGAGTATGAGCTCCTCCACCCACAAGAAAAATTGCATTAGGCGGTTTATCTCCATTTAACTCAACTATTTTATTTCCAATTTCATCTGCTATCTTATTAACAACAGGATTTATGAGCTTTATAACTTCTTCAGAAGATATTTTACTTTCTATGCCTAAAACATCTGTATACTTTATAGTTTCATTTTCATTACACTGTTTTTTTATCTTTTCTGCAGTGTTAAAATCGACTAAATAATTTTGTGCTATAACTTCGGTAACTTCATCCCCTGCCTGGGATACCATACCATAAGCACTTATAGTATCCTTACTACTTATTGCTATATCCGAAGTTCCTGCTCCTACATCAACTAGTGCTAAATTTAAGAGCCTTAGATTTTGTGGGACTGCAGCTTCCATAGCTGCAATAGGCTCTAAAGTCAAGCTTACTACCTGAAGGCCTACTTTTTCCATAACAGAATACAAACTGTCTACTACAGACCTTGGAAGAAAGGTTGCTATAGCTTCTACCGATATATTTTCTCCTTTATGTGCCAATAGATTACTTATAAGATAACCATTTAGATAATAGCTTTTCACACTATACCCTACACAATACAATCTTCCCTTTGTATTTTTAGTTACCTGCTTTTCCGCAGACTTCACCGCAGTTAACTCAAGACTCCTTATGGTATCCCTATCTATTTCCTTATCATAATCAATGTTCATATCCTCTTTTACAGATACAGTTCTTAAAAATCTTCCTGCTGCTGCTATTGCTGCATTTTCCAATTTCATGTTTAGGTCTTCTTCTATTTTTTTCTTTATAGCATTTACTGCATTTGCCACAAGACCTACATCATGTATCTGCCCATCAATCATTGCTCTTTCCTCATGCTCCACGCAATGTTCTGATACTATATTAAATTTTTTATCCTTCACTATTCCAGCAGTACCTATTACGGTTCTTGTACCTATATCTAGTGCAAATATTACATCCTGCGGATTAAAGTTAGTAATCTCCATAATATTTACCTCTTTTTCTGTAATCTAAAGGCCCATATTCCCAAAATATGAGCCTAATAAAATTATATAACAATACGACAAAACATTCAATTTATATTGGCAAAGTGATTTTTACTATAGTACCTATGTTTATTTCACTCCAAACATGAATTTTGCCATTATGTTTATCTATTATCCACTTTGAAATTGAAAGACCTAAGCCTGTACCTCCACTACTTTTAGTTCTAGATTTATCAGCTCTATAAAATCTATCAAATATATGAGGCAAGTCTTCCTTTGAAATTCCTGTACCATTATCTGCAATGGTTATTATAGCTTCCTTTTCTCTTTTATAAGAATCAATTTTTATGCCTTCACCTTTCTCGGTATATTTGATACTGTTGTCTATGAAAATTCTTATAGCTTCCTTTATGAGCTTTTTGTCAGCATTGATGCTAAATTCATCATTATGCTCATTTTCTATTTTATGGACATCATCAATTAATTTTGTCTCTTTTACTATTTCATCTATCAGCTCATTCATCATGAAATTTTCTTTCTCAACTTTTTGAGTATTTTTATCTCCTCTTGCAAGAAATAAAAGTTTCTCTATCAAGTCTTTCATGCTTTTAGATTCACTTTTTATAGCATCAATGGATTCTTCAAGTACATCTTTATCATCTTTTCCCCAGCGGTCTAACATATTAGCATATCCTTGGATTACTGAAATAGGTGTTCTCAGTTCATGTGATGCGTCAGAAACAAATTGATTTTGTTTCTCTATAGAACTTTGAATTCTGTCCATCATATCATTAAAAGTTTTTGCTAAATCCTTAAGTTCATTTTTTGATCCCTTAATATCAAGTCTTTTATCCAGGGCGTTAATTGATATCTTTTTCACTGTATCTGCCATAGTATACACAGGAGATAAAAATTTTTTACTGGCCTTTGAACCAATTATTATGATTATAATTAATCCTATAATATTCCATACTGCTAAAATTTCTAAAAGAACTACTATATAATTATCCTTTCTACTATTTTGCATATAGTAGTTAAAGCTTCCAATTATACCTAAAGTAATGAAGAAAAAAATTATCACAAAGGTGAATACATAGGTTACTGTTATCTTAAAGCTAATGGAAAATCTAAGTTTGTTTTCTATACTTTCAACTGCCCTGCTTAAATATTTAGGTAAAATCTTCAAAGCACGCTCTAATAGTAAAAACAAAATCTTTATAATTTTAACTATTATTCTAAATATAAGCTTAATCTTACTCATCCTTTAATTGATACCCCACTCCTCGAACGGTATAAATAAATTTGTGATTAAATCTATCATCTATTTTACTTCTCAAATAACGAATATAGACGTCTACTACATTAGTATCCCCTGTATAATCATATCCCCATACTTTTTCAAGAATGTTTTCCCTTGAAAGTACTATATTTTTGTTTACCATTAAATATTTTAATAGATCAAATTCTGTTTTTGTCAGTTCTACTACTTCATCATCATATGTAGTAAGATATTTACTCACATTAAGTTTCAATTTACCTATTTCTATAATACCAGATTTATCTGGTGTAACCCTTTTATGCTTAAATGTAACACGAATACGTGCAAGAAGTTCTTCTATAGCAAATGGTTTTGTAATGTAATCATCTGCACCAATATCAAGTCCCATTACTTTATCCATTATTTCATCTTTTGCAGTAAGCATGATGACAGGAACTTCAGAGTTCTGCCTTAACCTCCTTAGTACTTCCATTCCATTTAATGAAGGAAGCATTACATCAAGTATTATAAGATCAAAGTTTTCATTTAAAGCTTTTTCCAGTCCATCTCTTCCATCTACAGCTTTATCTACAATATATCCTTCATGTTGAAGTTCCAACTCAACAAACCTTGCAATTTTCACTTCATCTTCTACAATAAGAATTTTTTCACCAGCCATATTATCCTCCTGTACTTTTTTAATTTTATTATACCTTTTTTATTACTCACAATCCTTATAATAAGCTAAATTCTATGCAAAAATAGAACCTGCTTTATGAAAAATCATAAGCAGGTTTCATTTTATGCATTCTTAATCTCTTCTGTTATTTTATATTTGGCATTGTTCATAGCTTCAGTAACTTTATCTATTTTACTATTAATACTGCATTCTTCTCCACTTTCTTTATGAAATCTTATCTTACAACTTGTAATTAAAGCAATTACTACAACAGCTATTGCAACAGGAAATGCAAATATACAAAGTAAAACTGCCAGAGTAGAAGGCAAATTTAAAATTGTTTTATCATCTTTAGATATTACAAATCTTACCTTGTTAGCCTTTAAAATAATATTTTTAATTTTTTTAATAAAAGGTGATCCCTTTATGCTTTCATGCTCCGGTTTGATTTTATTCTGTTCCTCTAAATACAAAAGTGCTTCCAGCAAATCACCATTACATTTTTCAAGTGCCTCTTTGGCCTCCTTATAGCTTACATTTGCTCTTTTTCTTAATGAATCAATTTGTTCAATTGAAATTGTCATCTTAATTCCTCCCTATAACTATTTTTTAATAATGAATTTTCTCTATGCCTATATACTACTGGGGAATAATTAGAAGACAATTAGTTAAAGATTAGAATTTCATTAGAAATCAGTTACATAGAATTTTTTATGTAATTAAATTTGATCAATTAATTATATTCTCTATTTCTTTTATTACTTTTTCAAAATCATTATTAAAACTATTTTCTATAGTTATGTCAGCTTGATCTATAACTTCACTTGCTGACTTTTTCATTTGACTATCTTTTGAATTTTTTATCATAATAAAGACGCCTGGATTAACAACTTTTCGTAAGCTATTTGATTCACATATTATAAGAGCATTTTCAGGCATTTTAGCAATAAATGCATTAAACCCTTCGTATATATTATTCTTTAATGCTTTTAGCCAGTAAACATTCTCTGCACCAGCAGCTAATAGTAAAGATGTATCCTTATTATTGTCTGAATTTAACTCTTTCGTTATCTCAAAGTTTCCTTTTAAGCTTGAACATGCCCCACAACCTTCTCCTCCGCGTATGCATTTCCCATTTTTGTCCTGGATAGTTGTCACTTTTAGTGCTACCACCGGTCTACTTAATTTATATTTATTTATTATTGAAACAGCAAGAGTAGTTTTTCCACTGTTTCTAGCAGTTGAACCAATTAAAATCATATTGGGGACATTATATTTTTTAGTTTCCATTTTACTTCTCCTCTTCTGATATAGCTATTTACTCAATTTACGCACATATAAAATTTTGACTTAATATAAAAATATTGCGAAGCAATTTTCTTAAAGAACAAAGTTCAAAGTTCAAATATCAAATAAGGATAACTTTCTTCCTAATGTCAGAAAATATTAAAATTATAGATTTCCTGAGTTACGAAGAAAATCATCTTTATCTATTCTTTGTTATTTGAACTTTGTTATTTTCAAAAGCTTTGCTTCGCAAGTTTTTTAACTGCGAAAATTGAGTTACTTATTAATAGTATAATCTTAATTATGTTTTGTAACAAACTAAAAAATTCCCCATACAATAAGGTATTTAATATACTTACCTCCTTGGCGTATACGTAGTATGAAGCAAATGATGAATATTATCTTCTACCAAGAATTCTTTATAAATTTTCTGTATTTCAGGATTATCATGTGATTTTCTATATTCCATATTTTCATCATGTACATACGTACTGCATGTACGATTAGTATACGAATCAGCTTTTTCATCAGGTATCAATACCTTAGGTTGTCCGCCCCCGCTAACACATCCAACTGGACAGGTCATCACTTCAATGAAATGGAAATCTGCTTTCCCAGTTTTAATTGCTTCCAAAACTGGTACAACATTTTTCAGACCAGCAACTACTGCTACTTTTAGTGTTAAATCTCCTACTTTAATTTCTGAACTTCTTGCGCCTTCGCCTCCTCTTATGAATTTGAGATCGACATCTGGAATCTCTTCTTTAGTAATCAATTTATATGCCGTACGCAGGGCAGCTTCCATAACACCACCAGTAGCACAGAAAATAGTGCCTGCACCAGAATAAGTTCCAAGTGGCTTGTCAAATTCTTTTTCAGGTAAACCATTAAAATCAATGCCATCATCCTTGATTAATTGTGCAAGTTCCCGTGTGGTAATTACAGCATCTACATCCTGATATCCACTGTCTTTCATTTCAGGACGTTCACATTCAAATTTTTTGCAAATACAAGGCATAACTGAAACACTATAAATCTTGCCAGCATCTACACCATCAACCTGTGCACCATATGTTTTAAGCAGAGCACCTTCCATTTGCTGCGGAGATTTACAAGAAGACAGATGTGGAATAAGTTCCGGATAATCCTGCTCAATAAATTTTACCCAAGCAGGACAACATGAAGTGAACATTGGCAGTACTCCACCTTCAGTAACCCTTTTAATAAGTTCACTGCCTTCCTCCATAATAGTTAGATCAGCAGCAAAATTAGTATCATAAATTCGATCAAAACCTAACTCTCTTAGCGCAGCTGCCATTTTCCCTGGTGTTAAACTTCCAAGTGGCATACCAAATTCTTCGGCAATAGCCACACGTACTGCTGGTGCGCATTGAACCATAGTAAAAAGTTTAGAATTTGCTAAGGCCTCTTTTACTGCTGGAGCATCTCCTCTATAGTAGGATGCAAATAAGGGCTCTTTAACAGATGGAAGCATATTACGCTCTTTTATCTTTTCCTTATGAGGAGTAATATCTTCATCAAATGCAGATGCATAAGCACTGCAAATTTGTACACACTGACCACACAAAACACAGCGTTCAGTATTAATTGTTTGAGGTTGTCCCTTCTCACCTTCTATAGCATCTACAGGACAAATATCTGCACATCGTCTACATCCTGTACACAACTCTTTATCAATTTTGACAATACCTTCACTTTTAACTGTCAAAACAATCGCCTCCTAGCTTATTTTAGATTAAATTTCTAATCAAAAACACCTTTTACTGCATCCCAAAGATTATCAACTGCCTCTATATTTCGTTTCTTTTTTACTTGTTTTGGTACAATAAGTTCCAACGCTTTCTCTGGACATGCCCTAACACAAGCTGGACCATCAGGCTGATCAATACACAAATCACATTTATGTGCCACAATTACTTCTTTTTTTACTAAACCATTATCCGTTTCAGACATAAGCACATTCTGAGTAACTAGTTGACCATCTTTATACTTAGGTACAAGATCCATTGCACCAAACGGACAAGCCATTATACAAGTTTTACATCCTATACAAGCTTCGGTATCAACCACAATCTTATTGTCAAGCTGACTAATAGCCCTTACCGGACAAACATTGGCACAAGGAGCATCTTCACACTGTCGACATTGAATAGGCACAGTTACTTCAGCTGTTTTAACAAGAAAAAGCCGCGGCATAATTGGAGTTTCTACTGTTCCCACTGTCTTCCCGTCATTATCAGAATGTGAAGCAGCACAGGCAAGTTCGCAAGCTTTACACCCTATACATTTATGGGCATCAGCTATTACAAAAGAGTTAAGTTTCATATTCAATTACCCCCTTATAAGTTATTTTAGACTTTAACATAATTCTAAGGATTTTATTTTTCTAGTCCCATAAGGACTAAAATTTATATGATAGGACTTCCTCACTTTTTATCTGATAACTGCCTACTGTAACACTCCCACTAAGTAAGATCCATTGATAAACAAAATTTTTGGCACCAAATAAAATTATCAAAGTATATATCAATAAAAATGAGAAAATCTCTATGTACCAACATTAAAAAATCAATTTTTAAATATAATTACTCTCTAATATAAAATATTGTAGTTAAGTAAAAAATATCCTTAAAATATTATATTATAGAGCAATTAAATAAAATAACCTTACAGAGTTTTCCCTAGTCAAGAACTTTATTTATATTAATGATTTTATATAAAAATCGTCTTGATAATATTTCCAATTAATTGTATAATATTGTAAAAGGAGTGATAACTATGGAAAACAAATCAATAAACATAAGCGATTTCAAAATAAATACTTACAAGACAAAAGATGTTGCAAAATTATTAAACACCAGCACTCAAACAATTAGAAATTACTGTCTTACTTTCAAAGACTATTTAAACTCCAATCATCACTGCAAATATAGAAATTTTACTGAAGATGATATTAACAAATTAAAGATGATTCAATACTTATCCAAGGAAAAGCATTATACAACACAACAAATTAAACAATATTTCTTAGATAATGATTCTTCCCTATTTAGTAATCAAAAAGATTTAGAATTTGCAGCACAAGCAATATCCAATTTGATAAAACCTGAAATAGAAACTATTATTAGACAATCTGTTTCAGATATTATGCAAAACAATACAAATATCATTAAAAGTGATATTGAAAAAAGCAGTTCTCTAATCAATGATAATTTATCTAAGATATTAAATGATAAAAATTCCCTATTTGATTCTATTACAAATACTAAAGAATTAGTTGAACAAATTCAAAATAATCAATCTGAATATATTAGCCGAAAGGAGAGAAAGAAACAAAAGAAACAAAAGTGGTTTAAATTATTTAGATTTTGTGAGGAGTAGATTTATCTTCTGCTCCTCGCCAACTTAATGATTCAAATGATTTTATCCATTTATCCAGCGTCTAATAAAATAATATATTAATTAATCAGGATTTTTATCATTTATAATTTTGCTTGCCTCTTCCTCTGTAAGATCATAATTCAGAAATGTCTTATAAAAGTTTCTAGTTTCTTTAACTATATCCAAATTTTTAAATTTATCAGGGTGAAGTGTCTTTGCTGCCCATTGTATCTGTAATGCTTCTTCTGCACCATACCTGTCCCACAAAAATGCTCCTGTTGGATTTATATAAACCTTCCTATTCTTAACAGCATTTATCTGGCTCCAAGTTGAATTTTGAGTTAACTGGTCTATATTCTTTATAGCACTTTTGGCATCAGTTAAAGTATTACTTCCAAGTATTATAACATCTGGATTCCATTTGAGTATTTGCTCTGTAGAAGTTACTTTCATATTACCAGTTATTTCAGATGCTGCATTTATTCCACCCGCTGCTTTTATCCATGAATCAATTATAGTATTCTTTCCATCTACCGTAAGTGGTGAAAAAGATATTATATGTAGTACTTTTGGTTTTTGTGAATCAGGTATCTTGGATGTTACATCTGTTACCATTTTCAATTTGCTATCTAAATAAGAAACATATTTGTCTGCTCTCTTTACTGAATCCCCTCCAAGAATTTCTCCTGTTAATTTAACAGTCTTTTTCATGCTGTCAAAGTCAGTAAAATTTAATTGTACTGTAGGAATTCCAAGTTCCTTTACCTTTCCTGCTGTCTTAGAATTTATCGGCATAAACAATATATCAGGTTTTGTCTTTAAAACTTCTTCTGTATTTACACTTTCATTTGTAAAATCAGTAACTGCACTTTTCATCTGTGGATTTACTTTATAAAGCCACGGAACAGATTGCGGAGTAGAAATTGTTGAAACTATCTTATTTCCAGCTCCAAGCATAGTTACCATTTCATTATGTGCCGGCCATGCATCGGCTATTTTATCAATTTTGGCAGGAACTTTCACTTTCTGCCCTGCAGCATCAGTTATAACTTTTTGCTGCGATTTTTCACTACTCTTTGTAGAATCTGTGCTACTTTGTCCACATCCTGCTAGCAAAAACACAGCTGCAAAAATAATTGCAATTAAATTTCTAACTCTTCTTATTTTTTTCATTATACTTTCACATCCTATCTTAATTTTTTATATCAATTAAACAGCTTTGCCTGTTTCAAATAACTTAATTTGATTATCTTTTAAATATCTTTCCTACTTAATCGAACTTCATCTCTCCATTGTACATTTTTATAATCTTCAAAACTTATGTTAACTCTTCTGGCACCACGTTTAAAAAACTTTGTTGGGTTGCCTTCTTGTATAACATCCCAGGCTCTTTCCTTTTCAAGAATAACTGTACCAGCTAATACATCAACCCCATAACTAAACAACATTTCAGTTATAGGAACACTTGGTCCAATTAATATTACATTTGCATTTTTACTCAATTCAAGAAGCCTTGGAAGAGTTTTATTTATAATAGTCGTTCCTGTTATAAAAACATAATCCTGATAAGGTAAAATATACTCACAGGCTGGATCAGGGTAATCTCCCCCATCAGGTTTTCTCTCTAATATTGACAGTTTACATATTCTTCTAAGTGCTTCTACTCTCGGGAAATGCCCTATTACTGTGACATTCTTTCCTATTATTTCTTCCTTTAACGATATAAATGAAGATTCATTAGGTTGTCCATTTAAATCACCGGGATAAATTTTAGAAACATTACTTTCAGTATTTATTACCGAATTTATTGCTGCCAATCCAAGTGCAGCCTCGTAATTATTCCAGGACTTTACATACCTAGCTATTTCACAAACCTTCATTCCTGCTATATGTTCAGGAATACTTACCTTACCATACACTTCTAAAGGTCTCATTGCCATGCCAATTCCCTCGGACTCCACTAAAAACCAATTTACTCCCATTAAACATCTTTTTATTTCTATATTTTCTGGTATTCTTGAAATAAGGTTATTATATATCTCCCACATAATTGCTCCCCCATTTTTACTGTCAACTTCCTTGTTTTATTTTATTTTACTTTGTCTTTAGGTATTTTAACCATGAGCGCCCCATTATTAAAAAATTCATGTCTACCGCCTTCTCTGATTAAATTCCATACTTTATTACGTTCTGTAACTACAGTCCCTGCAAGCATATTAATACCATACTTATATAAGCACTTAGTCATAGGTGTACTAGGTCCTACAACAGTAACGTAAGCATTTTTACTAAGCTGAAGAAGTCTCGGTAAGGTTTTATTTATTAAAGTAGTTCCTGTTATAAACACAAATTCCTGCTGGGGTAATAAATATTCACAGGATGGATCTGGGAAATCTCCCTTTTGTGGAATTCTTTCAAGTATAGAAAGTTCACATATCTCAGCTAAAGGTTCAAGATCTGGAAAATGTCCTATAACGGCTACCTTTTTTCCCTTTATTTTATCTTTCATGTATTCAAAGTCATTAATATTAGGCTGTTCACTTATCTTAATGCCACTAAATGTTTCTACATTGTAAGGAGTATTAATTACAGAATTAATTGCTGCTAACCCTAAAGCCGCTTCATAATTACTCCAAGATTTTATAAATTTTGCTACCTCACAGACTTTCATTCCAACCACATTACCCGCTATCTGCAAATAAGAATTTCCCTCTTTAGGTGTCATTGCCATACCTGTTCCAATAGATTCCACTAAAAACCAGTTTAATCCTGCTACAAAATCTTTTATAACTAAATCCTTAGGTATTAATTCTATTAACTCATCATATATCTCCCACATAATTGCTCCCCCATTTTTAATTTATAAATCACATAAATATTCATTTACATCAAAATCAATAACCTCTCCGCTGCGTATTGTATTTCTAAGTTTTGTCATTTTTATATCAAATTTTTTAAGCAACTGAAGATTTTTTCGTTCAGCATAATTAGTTTCAATTATTTTATTTATTCCTCCATTTTTTATAACAATTCTCTTATTGCCCATAAGAGCTAATATAGGATCATGAGTAGACATAAAAACTATTTTTTCCTTTTTCACTAGTAATTCTATTGCTTTTCCCCTATCAATACCTGCGTTTTCTATTTCGTCAATTAAAACTATAGGAGATATACTTAATAGTGCTGTATCCGCAACCATCAGTGACCTTGATTGACCTCCGCTCAATTGTGTAACAGGTACATCATAAGAAAACTTTTCACCGGCAAGTTCATTGGCACATTCAATTATTGCTTTAACCGTATCTTCTACTTTATGTATCATCCTGCTTTCTGCATGCATTGTAATGAATTCCTTAACCGTTAAATCCATTACAAAATTCATATTTTGAGAAAGCTGTACCACTAGCTTATTGTCCATAGAAAATCTTTTATCTATTTCAGGTACTTTCCCATTTATAAGTACCTGCCTACCCGTTTGAGTATCCTTCTGTGCAATACATTCAATATCCGCTAACAGTCTGCTTTTACCAGCTCCTGTAGGTCCAACTAAAGATATGATTTCGCCAGGCTTTACTGTGATATTTATATTTTCATTTTTTCCTGACTTGTCATGTCCTCCTATAATAGTTATATATTCAATGTGACTTTCTGATTTTAATTTTAACTCTTCCATTTTCTCAACAAACAATTGAAAATGGTTTAATATCTCTTCTCTATCAAGTCCGCAGTCATCAATAAATTCATCTGTAAGTGTTTCTACTATTTGTTCTAATGTGCACTCATTGTTATAATTTTTAATTCCAATTGATGTAAAAAAGTCTTCTATATATGAGTCTTCTTTTATTAAGTGTTTTATAGGAATTGATATAACTTTATCCTTCATTATATGGCATCCCCCAAATTCATTTTTTTTACATTTCCCTTTTCATAATCCTTGCCTATCTTCCTTTCACCTACACAATAAGGACAAAGTGCGGAGGGCATAGTGAACCTTAACATTTCTCCTTCTAAGTTATTTACTTCTGAAGCATTTTTTAAACTTTCACTTAAGTCATAAGCTCCCTGTCCCGTTATACCATTCACACAAAAAATTGAAGCTTTTGGATTAGATTGCTTTACCTTAAAATAAAACACCTCTCTTTCTGCTTGAGATACAATATCTCCTTTAGTTATAACTATAATGTCAGCTAATTTTAGCATAGGGCCCACTTTTTTAGGTGTATTTATTCCAGAGAGATTATCTATTACACATATGGCAAGGACACCTTTTATATGAGGCGAACATCTGTTACATAATCCTGCACTTTCGCTAATTAATAAATCCAAATTGTTTTTACATCCCCAACTTACACAATCATTAATATTACTTATATAGAAGTGATCAGGACATAAATTTCCAGAGAGTCCTACTTTCACTGGAATATCTGCTTTTTTATATAAAATATCATCAAATGTAGAAAGACAATCAAATTTTATTACACCTACATTTAGCTTTTTTAACTTCAAATACTGTATAGTTTTTAAAATTACGGATGTCTTTCCAGATGAAGGTGGACCTGAAACGGTAATTAATCTCATTTTTTTCACCTACTCCATAAATATACTTTTTAATACTTGTTTAAATTGGATTTTCACAATTTAGTATTTCTTTAACCTCATTATCCTTTAATTCATATTCAAAGAAATTTTTATAAAAATATTTTGTTTCTTTTCCAATATCAATATCTTGAAATTTTTGGGGATATATGTTCTTAGCCATCCATAATAATTGCAGTGCTGATTCTGTTCCAAGTCTTGCCCATGAAAAGACACCACTAGGACTTACAAATACTTTATTGTCTTTTACTGCCTTTAATTGGCTCCATGAAGGATTTTTTGCTACTTTACTTTTTTTAAGATTCCCATCTACTATTATCTCATCTGGATCCCACTTAAGCATTTGCTCCATGGAAACTTCTTTATATCCATCTACTTCATTCGCTGCTTCATTTATTGCTCCTACCATATTTATAGTTTCATTTTGAGGCATGTTTCTCCCCCATACTGAAATACTTTGATTTTGCACAGATAGATAAATTACCTTAGGTCTTTCATTTTCAGGTATTTTAGACGTTATAGAAGATACTCTACTTATATTTTTGTTAAAATAATCTTTATACTGTTCTGCTTTCTTATATTCATTTTCTCCTAGCACTTTACCTGTTATAACGACACTATTTATTATGTCTTCTATGCTATTATGTTTATAATCAATCATAACTACAGGTATACCTGCTTCTTTAACTTTTTGTACACTGTCGCCTTTACGTAAAAATGCTATATCTGGTTTAGACTTTACCAATTGTTCAATATTAGTTGTTTCTCCATTAAATGGGTAAGATATATTCTTAAGTTGTGGATACAATTTAATGGCCCAAGGATAGCTTTTCTTAATAGCAGGAGATGTTGCAACTATTTTATTATTTCTGCCACTAACTGTAAAAAGTGCATTACAAAATCCAGGCCAAGAAGTTGCCACTTTAGTAACCTTCACAGGAACCTTAACTGAATTTCCATCCATGTCTACAATAGTTTTAGTGCTTTGTGATTGTTTATTTGAGTTTACACTTGAAGACGAACTCTTATTTTCACAACCCGTAATACCTGTAACTAAAATCATGCATAAAACAACTAATAATATAATTAAATTGTTTGTTTTTAATTTTTTAAACATATTTATATCCTTCTCTCCTAATAGTCAAATACTTACTTTTCATTTCTTAAAGGGTATTTGAATTTATGCTGTTAATAAAAATAGAATTTAAATAATTCTTTAGTTTACACATATCATTGGATTTAATATAATTCCAACCAATCCACTTGAATTTTGCATTTTTAGGGAGTTCGTTATCTACACAAGGATTTAGTGACAGACAGCAGCCTTCTGCACATTCGCCTCCAAATTCTTTTCCTGTAATCAATATGACTTTATGTTTAATTTTCTAACTTTTAAGACTGTCTGGAGCATAGTCCTTTCTCCAAACTTATTTAGCAAATCATCTTGATTATTTAAATTAAATCCACATATTCTAAAAGTTACAAGTGTTCCTCCTGCCATTTCCACATACCATTCTGTATAGGAATTACGTCCATGACTTGTAAGTGCATCAGGTCCTCTCACATAATAAACCTTGGGTTTTTCTGATTCGGACAATTTCTAAAACACCTACCTCCATAAATTTATTGTTGATTATTAAGCAAAACATTAATATCACTATCAGTAAGGTTCACATGATAAAATTCTGAATAAAATTCTTTGGTAAGTTTATTTAAATCCATATCCTTGAATTTATCAGGATACAACATTTTAGCTGTCCATGGTATTCCTATTATTGTATTAATTCCTGGTGGTCTGTCAACCCAATTAAAAGGTTTTGTAGGTGTTAAATATATTCTATGTTCCTTTACAGCTTTTACATTTTGCCAGGAACTGTCAGAGTAAACACTTTTATAAAATTGAGGATTATTTGTTATAATAACGTCTGGATTCCACTGGAGTACCTTTTCTATTGAAACTTCTGAGGTGTTATTAATTCCAGTGCCCCTTGCAATATTTAGTCCTCCACAAAGATATATAAGTTGAGTGTGTTGATTGTTTTTTAAACTAGCATAATTGGTTTTAAAAGCTGATGGTCCTGAATCATAATCAGTTTGTAAGCCTTTAGGTCCTTCAGCATAATAGACCTTTACTTTCTGTTCATCTGGTATATTTGAAACTTTACTCTCTACTTCTTTCTTTACATTGTTATAAAAAGATATCAATTTGTCTGCCTTTTGCTTTGCTCCTAAAACCTTTCCCATAAATGTAATGTATGGGACAAAATTTTGAGTATCCAAATCATGTACAACTACCACAGGTATGTTTCCAAGTTTTTGCTGCCTCACCTTAGTTATAGAATTATTTTCAGAGTTATCCATAACTATATCTGGCTTCATGGATATATATGTCTCATAATTGATATCATTTTTCCCAGACCAAGAACCTACCATAGGAAGTTTTTGATATTTTTTGAGTATGTATTTTGCATTATCTGGTGAAAATTTCATATTCCAGCCTACCAACTTTTCAGGAGCAAGCATGTATACTGCTGTTGTAGTAGCAGGAGATACTGACAGTACCTTGTTTATATTAGCTGGAATTTTAACGTTTCTTTCTGCCATATCTGTAATACTTACTTTTTCTGTTTCACTGACTGCAGAACTTTTTTTATTTCCACATCCAAAAAACATAATTAGGACAAATACTATAGCCATAACAACTACTATAGCTCTTTTACTTATCCTACGTTTCATTTTTAAATCCCCCCTCAACCCTATTTTTTAATTTGTAGTACTGCATAATTTTATCTCTTACATGTTCTTTTACCTCATAAATGTCATTGCGCTTAATATACTCCCACCCTAACCACTTAAAAGACGCATTCTGGGGTAAATTATTATCTATTGCAGCATTTGCCGAAGGAAAATAATATGAAGCGCATTTTTGCCCATATTCACTCCCTGTAATAAAATTTATTATTTCCTTCAGTTCATTAATTTTTGACTTTTTTACAAGCATATATATAGGCTCTGCAATTGCTCCATCTTCAGGCCAAACTACAGAAACATACTCCTTTCTTGGACACACTTTAGCAAAAAACCATGAAAGCACATATATTGCAGCCCCTTCATTATTTAAAGTTCCTGCTACTTTAGACATTTTTGAAGCATGCCACCCTTCCTTTATGTTAGCTGCCAACATTTGAAGTCCTTTTTCAGCATAATCTTTATATATGTACAGAGGAAGGAGCTCTCCTATACCTTTTTGTGATCCTGAAACAATTATGTTATTTTTATATATAGGCTTTAAAAGATCACTCCATTTTTTCGGCATTGGAAGGTTACCCAATTTGTTCTTGTCTACAAGCATTACAAGCGGAAATACAGAATAAACTGAATAATTACCATCAGGGTCTTCTAGTCCTGCTCTTACAAAGTCCTCATTTGCATTTTTTTCTATTACTGATTTAAAATATCCCTTGTAAACAAATTTCTCTATGAAATCCTTTCTAAAAAAGTTTCCAAATGTAACAGAAGCTACAATGTCAGGAAAGTCTTCTATACTTTTTACCTTCCAGATATCATCATACTTATCACTTCCACCACATCCAACAGCTATATGGCACTTGAATGTTTTGCCTGTTAATCTTTTATATTCGTTAAGTTTCATTTGAAAGTTTCTTCTGAAGATTTGCTGCATAGGACATACAATATGAGCTAAAAAATTAGTTTTTCTTATGGATACGTCTTCTTCCAACATGTGTACTTCCTCCTTTCTGCATTCAAAAAATTTAATTTTGAATATTTTAGAGATTTAAACATTCTCGCAGCGATGTATCAACCTATTTTTATCATAATTTATATAAGCATTTTGATATAACAAAAGCACCTAGACGTTATATGGTCCAGGCGCTCTTGTTTGTTTCAAATTACTATCACATTATTTCTGGTCAATTCTATTATCGCCAGTTGTGTAATAAATACTATTACATATATAACATGTTTATATTATATTATATTTTTGTTAAATTTGCAACAAAACATAACATAACATATTAAAAAAATATAAAATATATTGTTTTAGTTATTTTATATTTACTTATATCTTGTTAACTTTCATTTAATTATTCTATCATACGTCTTAATTGATCACGGGTACACAAGCTTTAATCTCTTCTCCATTTGAATTAGGTACGCTAATAATCTTTACATCAATACCATATGCTTCTTTAAGCATATCTTCTGTAACAACTTCATCTACATTACCTACTGTAAATACATTGTTTCTTTGCATAAACGCTACTTTCGTAGAGCATATAAATGCATGATTAGGATAATGTGACGTCATAACAACTGCTAGTCCTCTTTTAGAAAGCTTTTTTATTTGATTCAATACTCTAATTTGATTTCCGAAGTCCAAATTAGAAGTTGGTTCATCCATTATAAGCATTTTAGGAGATTGTGCAAGTGCCCTGGCAATTAAGACCATTTGTCTTTCCCCACCGCTTATTTCCGTATATATCTTGTCTTTTAAATAGGATATATTTAAGATATCTATAGCCTCCTCAGCAATATCTTTGTCCTCTTTTGTAGGAGAAGAAAACATTGAAAGATGGGCAGTTCTGCCCATCAATACTACATCAAAAACTTTGTAGGGAAAAGGAGGTGTATGAGCCTGTGGTACATACCCAATATTTTTAGCCAGCTGTTTTCTAGACCAGTTATGTATATTTTCTCCATCCAAGAGTATTTCTCCACCTTTAAGCTTTAAAAAACCCAATATAGTCTTAAAAAAAGTAGTTTTACCTACACCGTTTGGTCCCAATAGGCACAATATTTCTCCTGAACTCACACTCATGGATATATCTTTTACAACCACTTTTGTACTATAACCACAACTAACATTTTTTATTTCTAACTTCATATCCGCCCTCTCCTCCTTTTATCAGATTATGACATTTAGGACGTTTCTATTTTAATCTAAAGTACCACCAAGCTTTGTATAAGTAGTTCCATAAAATTTTTGATAAAAATCATCTACTTCTTTTGTTATGTTTGTATCTTTAAATACTTCAGGATTTGTTTTTGTATTTAACCACATTATTCCTAAAATCGTCTGCGGGCAAGGCATATCCCATGAACTCATTTTTGAAGGTATCAAATAAACTTTTTTATTTTTCACAGCATTTACATCTTTTAAACCATCATTATTAAGTACATCCTGAGGTTTTACTGCAGAATATTGTGTAAGAATTATTATATCAGGGTTCCAGCTAATTAACTGCTCTGCAGATATTTCACTCCACTTAGCACTTTTACTTAAAGGACCTGCCACATTTATTCCACCGCCTAATTCAATAAATGAGTTTTGAAACATATTCTTTCCTGGAGTTAAATACATACTTCCTCCTGCCATATATACTTTAGGCTTATTTTTTTGATCTATACCTTTAAGTTTATTATTAATAGAATCTAACTTTTTTGTATAATAATCTATAAATTCATCTGCCTTTTTTTCTTTACCAGTAACTATTCCTAAATTTTTCACAGTAGCTTTTAATTCATCAAGACCCTCTGCATTCACAACAAAAACTTTAATATTAGCTTTTTCAAGGCTTGGTACAACCTGTTTGTTCTTTTTTTGTATAATAACAAGATCTGGTTTAGCAGCTGCTACTTGTTCCACATTTAACTCATTAGCATCTTTAGTAGCAGACGATTTACTTGCACCTGCTTTTGGTGAAGAACCTAATGGATTTTTCATAACCTTTCCATCTATACCTAAAATATTATTTTGTTCCCCTAAGGCACACAATATCTGTGTTGCTACAGCATAATTAGTTAGCACCTTTTTAGCTGGCTTGGATAACTCTATTTTTCTTCCTAATCCATCAGTAACAGTAATTTTTTTATTGCTATCTGCAGTAGTTGTACTTGTAGAAGTCGTGCTTTTTCCACAAGCTCCAAAGATACACACTATTAATAATAGAATTAAAATTTTAGATATTTTTTTCATTTTTTCTTCCCCCATTGATTTTTTTAACTTATATTTTTCTTCAACCTTACATTATTTTCTTGTAAAGTTCGAAGAATTTTACCTTCCATAAAATTTCTATTATTTTCATCAATTCTAATTACCTGTACATCTTCTCTCTTTGCTATTTTCTGTACGAAATCCCCATCACATTCTCTTAACACTCCTATAACAGGCTTATCACTATTAAGTATTTTAAAAATGGTATCTTTGAATAATGATACATTTTCCTCCATAAATCCTAATTCATCAAGTACTACTAAATCTCTGTTATATAGGCTTTTTAAAAGTACATCATTAGCTATAACATTGAATATATCCATATCTATATACATTTTTTCTTTTTTTATATCATATCTTCCAATAATATAATTATCATCCGAGTTATAAAGTGAAATAACTTTAAAAATTTTCACTCCTTCTGTAAACTCTTTTTCTTGAATAAATCCGCCTATAGAGCAATCTATATTTTTAATAACTTTTTCTAATAATTTAGATTTACCAATCCCCTTCTCACCAGTAAAAAAAATTTTTTTCATATCCATCCTCTTCTTCCTTTAATCAAAAGATAAATAAAAAATGGTGCTCCAATTAATGACGTGAGAATTCCTAATGGAATCTCCACAGAAAAAGCACATCTAGCTATGTCATCAACTAACAAAAGGAATGTACCTCCAATCAATAAGGAAGCAGGCAATAAAACTTTAAAATTAGGTCCCACAAACATTCTTGCTATATGAGGTATTACAAGCCCTATCCAGCCAATAATACCACTGATTGATACGGCTCCAGCAGTAATTAAAGTTGAACAAAGTATTATAACTATTCTTAACTTTGAAGTATCTACGCCTAAAGACTTTGATTCCTCATCACCAAAAGAAAGTACATTAAGTTTCCACCTCAATAAAATTAGCGGTACAATTCCTATTATAAATGGTAACGATAATATTTTGATATCTTTCATAGTGACAGAAGATAATCCTCCCATCAAATAGAAGGTTATAGCCGGGAGTTTGTCATAGGGATCAGCCACATATTTTGTTATAGAAATAAAAGAAGAGAATAAAGCCGAAACAACCATACCTGTAAGCACAAGTACTAATGTAGCATTATTACCTCTTCCTATGATTAAACTTATTAAATAGGTTATACTAACTGCTGCAAGTCCAAATAGAAATGCTGAAATCTGCACACCAAAGCTGTTAAATGATAAAAGTATTCCAAACGCTGCACCAAATCCCGCACCAGAAGAAGCTCCAAGTATATCTGGAGATACCATTGGATTTTTAAATAAGCCCTGATATGCAGAACCAGCTATAGCTAAACCTGCCCCAACTAGTAATGCAGACAAAATTCTAGGAATCCTGACATTAAATAAAACTGTGCTAATAGTTGCATATTTTGAATTATCCATCCCTGAAACATTTGATAATATAACATTAAAAAATTGTGATACTGATATAGGATATCTACCTAAAGCTAAGGAAATGAAAAAAGAAAGTATTGGTAACAAGGCAATAAGTATCATAATATAAGTTGTTTTTGATTTTGACATAGATTTTTCAGACGAATTAGCCAGTTTCATTTCTTCTAGCATATACTTGTCCTCCTTTTAAACTCTAATTAATCACCTTACAAAAGTTGTCTTTTATTGTTTGGTGTTTAATAATTTATTAACATCACTGTCTGTAAGATTATAATGATAAAAATCAGTATAAAATTCCTTGATAAGGCTATTTAAATCCATATTCTGAAATTTATCTGGATACAGTATTTTAGCAGTCCATGGCACCCCAAGGATTATGTTTACACTAGGAGACCTGTCGTACCAATTAAAAGGATCGCTTGGCACAAGATATACCTTATGATTTTTAACAGCTTTAATCCCTTTCCATACAGGATTGGAATAAATTCCTTTATAAAAATTAGCATCAGTAGCTATAATCACATCTGGGTTCCAGTTTAGTACCTGTTCTGGAGATACATCAACCATACCCATTTTATCTAATGCTACCTGTGCTACATTGATTCCACCACAAATATCTATAGGCTGTGTGTGTATAGATTTAGCCGGGGCAGTCTGAAGACCATTTGAGCCTTCTGCATAATATACCTTTACTTTTTGATTATCTGGAATAGTAGCTGCTACGCTTTTAGCTTGATTTATTACTTTATTATAGAAGGCCACTAGTTTTTCGGCCTGCTGGCTCTCATTGAGCATCTTACCCACAAATCTTATATAATTCGGAAAATTTGCCAGAGTAACAGTATCTGTTACACCTACAACCGGGATATTTCCCAGGTTCTTCTGGTCTTCTTCTGTGTCCTTTTTTACTGCATCAGCTTGGACAGCATTATGTCCTTCATCAATTATCAAATCAGGTTTCAGCGACATATATTTTTCATAATTACCTTTGGTTGTACCATACCATCCTCCCACAACAGGTAATTTCTTGTATTTATCAGGTATGTACTTACCTGTCATTTTCAAATTCCATCCCATAAGTTTGTCTGGCGCAAGCATATATGTTAGCATTGTAGCTGGAGGACTGATTGATAAAACACTCTTAATATCGGCAGGTACCTTAACATTTCTATGAGTCATGTCAACTATTTTAATTGTATTTTTTTTAGTCGATTCACTACTGCTTTTACCATCACATCCAATAAATGTAGAAGCAACAAATACCATAGCAATAATAGCTGTTATACTTTTTTTACTAAGCGCTTTACATTTCACTCTGTTTCCCCTCCATTTCTTGTTATAAGCTCGATAGGACAGCGCAGTTCAACTTCAACCTTAGCTCCTGCTTCATATCCATCAACACTTCCTGGTATGCATAAATGAGCATTTGCATAAATCAAGCCTTCAATAACAGGCCTGTCACGACCAATTACTGGCGTACCTTTATACTGACCATCCTCATATTTTACAATAATACGTACATAAAAATCGAATGGGCGCTTTGATACAATTGGCTTTGTAAGAACTACTTGTAACCTTTGCGGCTTTATGGTTGGTTGAAAAAGATATTTATTGATAAGAGGCATAATATACCAATCTACCGTATATTCAGCTCCAATTGGTGGGCCTACGATTCCAATTACAGGCTTTCCATAAGCCACGGTAAATGACGTATGTTTACCTGGTCCATGTTCTACTTCATGAGCTAGTACTTCTCCTACTTCTCCTAACATTTTTATATTATAGTCTTCAGTACCTTTTGATGATCCTCCATTGATTATTACAATATCCGCCTTTTTTAAAGCATCAAGAAGTGTATTTATAATTTTTTTAGGATCATCTGGAACGATATCATAAACTAGCGGCTGTCCTCCCCAAAGAACAACTTTTGTTCTCATCATTATACTATTAGACTCAACATTTTTTCCCAAGGGTAAGGGTGTTCCTACAGGAACCAATTCATTACCTGTAGGTATAATAGCTACTACAGGTTTTTGCAGCACGTCAATCTTATCAATTCCCCCCATAGCAAGTATTTCAAGATGAGATGGTGTAAGTAACGTATGGGACTTTACAAGTACATCACCTTTTTTCATTTTTTGTCCTACAGGCTGAGTGAGTTCTCCTTTTGCTGAAGGTGCCTTTAGTATTTTTATGTTATCTAATTTGTCTACTTCAACTTCTTCTATTTTGATAACGGTATCATAATCCTTTTTAATAGCAATTCCAGTATTTGCAAAGTCATATTGTACTCCTCTTTTCCAACTAGAAGTATCAGGTGTTCCATTCTCAAAATCATGGTAATATACAGCTATACCGTCTAACCTACTAGTAAGACTATTAGGAAGCGTATTCATAGATACAATGTCGTAAGCGCACACTCTTCCTAGTCCATGAATTAGAGGTATTGTTTCTATTCGTGATTTTAAATCACATCTTTCCATTATTCTCTTTAGAGCCTCATTTCTAGGCAGCGATATGTGTTCCTCATTTTCTCTTTTCATTACTTGCCATTCCCCCATTACTATCATAATTTATGTAAGTATTTTATAAACAAAAGTACCCAGACATTCTATAGCCCAAGCACTCGGCTCTGTCTTAACTTAATGCTACACTCCCTGTGGTGAATTTCTATTTTACCAATTACGTAATAACATTTATTACAATTTTAAGATATTTATATTATATTCTATCCTTGTTATGTTTTCAATAAAACATAACAAAATATAATATAAAGTATATTTTATATTTTGTTTTAAGCATATTATGTCACTTTTTATACTGTTTAGGTTTAAAATCAATTGTGTAATATAAATTATTATATTATAATAAATGTAGCAGATTATTGTACCATTAAGTTCATATTTTACCCCAAAATCAACTATATTATGTCAATAAATACATATTATGATGGATTTTTATAGCATTTAGCTATAGTTAAATAAACCTAAAAGGATGTGTTAAATCATGAAAAAACTAAAATTTATACTCATCACTGTTTTTGCAATTATTTTTTTAATAACTGGATGTAATAATGGTGATACATCAAAAAAAACAAGTGAAAAAAGCACGCAGACGAAAACGATTACCGATACTGCTGGACGAAAAGTGGACGTGCCTTTAAATATTAAAAAGATAGGAGATTCCTGGCAAGCTCATAATGAGGTTCTGTGTATTTTAGGCCAAGGAAATAAAATTGTTGCCACTATTCTCACAGAAAAAGGAAGGCCCTGGCTCTACAAAGTAAATCCTCAAATGAAAAATGCAGTGACAGCATTTACTTCAGACGGTGTGAATACAGAAGAACTTATAAAAGCAAAACCTGACATTGTATTTACACCACTAAATGATAAAAGCGTAAATAAAATATCAGATTCAGGAATTCCAACTGTAGAATTAAATTTTACTGATTTTAATAGTTTAAAAAAATGTGTTAAACTTACAGGTGATATTTTAGGACAAGGCTCAAAGAAAAAGGCAGATGAATATGTATCCTATTTAGATGGAAAACTCAACACTATAACTAGTATAACGTCTAAAATACCTAAGGAACAAAGGCCTAAAGTTCTCCATGTAACTTCACTTTCACCAATAACTGTAGATGGAAACAATACAATAATTAATTCCTGGATAGAAGCAGCTGGTGGAGTAAATGCAGCTTCAGAAGTAAAAGGAAATAATAAACAAGTATCCATGGAACAAATATTAAAATGGAATCCGGATATTGTAATATTAAGCAGCAATACATTAATGAAAGTAAGCAATGGCAAAAAAAATATAAACAATTTATTAAATGATCCTTCCTGGCAAAAAGTAAATGCTGTTAAGAATTCAAAAGTATACTTTAATCCAGATGGAGCTTTTTACTGGGATAGGTACAGTGCAGAAGAAGCATTACAAATACAATGGGCAGCAAAAATCATACACCCTGATAAATTTTCTAACATAGATATAGTTAAAGAAACTAGAAATTTTTATAAAACGTTTTTAAATTATGACCTTTCGGAGGAAGAGGCAAATAGAATCATCAATGATGATCCTCCTATTAAATAAATATATTTTAAAATGCATTGGGTGAAGTTTTCTAAACAACACCTGATGCATTATGTTTATCCGATAACTACCTGCTTAGTGGAAGTGAGTATTACCATAGGCATCCATAAGATAAGGAAATATATTTTATATATAAATTTTATTTTAGCATTTTTTCAAGAGTTGAAATATGGCTAGCCTCATTATTAATAATATGGGACAATATTGTATATGTTTTTGTACTTACATCACTTGTATTTTTCACAAATCTACCTTGTACATCAACAAGTAAAGAATACACATCTTTCTCTAAGTCAAGAAAAGACTTCAAATAGTCTCTAACATTATTTATCTCAGGTTTATATACTTTCCTGTTAAACTCATCTATTAAAAAAGACATTTTATCATATATTACAAAATCAATTTCTTCAAATTCCATACCACTTATTACTTTTTTTAGCTTCTCGTAATATTGAATACTTTTATCTAATTGTTTCACTAAAACAACTGACATTATTTTTATAGATTGTTTATTGCACCTTTTTCCTATGTCCTCATATTCAGCTTTTCTTCTAACTGCAATATTTATTGACTTATTAATTATATCTATAATATTGTATCCCATACCATCACTACCTCCAATTCAGACTCTCTACTTCTTATTTCGTGAACTTTTATAAAAGTTTATACTTGTCTATATTATTGACATCACTTTTAAAGTTAATCACTAATTAGCTTTTATATTTTAAGGATATTATGAAAAATGCCAACTTATACGATTTGTTTGTCCTAATTAGTTCTATATAAGGCATTTTCAAAGAAATAGCCAGTCAGTATGCTAGTTATATTTTTTAGTTTACAGTAAATTTATATTTTATTAATACTATTGTAATTATTTCATCACATACCCATCACATACAAATGAGAAATTAGTATATTATAGAATAAATTTCTATAATATCAAAAAACATAAATGTATCTTTAAGATGTTATGGAAGGAGGAAAGAAAAGTGAAAACTATATTTAAAAAAATTCCACTTATATTATTAACACTATTAGTTGGATTCGGAACCGGCTCCACTATAATTGGAAATGGCCCTCAAAATGCCACCAATAATAAATATGTTCTATCTAATTATTTTTCCAGACGGAATTTAGTCCATTCTCTGCCAACTCAGCAGCAACTACCAATTCAGCAGCTGAAAAATAGTGTATCTACAATAAATCTTCCTGCTAATACTGAAAAGTCTAGTAATTGGGCAGGATACATAGATACACCTACTTCTAAAAGTAGCAGCTATACTAGTATTTCTGGTAGTTGGACAATCCCTAATATTCCAACAAATAAGCAAAATGCAGTAGCTGCACAGTGGATTGGTTTAGGTGGAGCAAGTTCTTCAGATCTTCTCCAAATGGGAACCTTAGAAGAAGTAGAAAACGGACAAGCTGTGGCAGAAATTTTTTGGGAAAAGCTGCCTGATGTTTCTCAGAACATAATTAGTGTTCCAATTAATTCAACTATTAATGTTAGTATATCTAAATCATCCAATTCAACATGGAATTTGACATTTGCTGTAACTGAACCTAACGGCCGGACACAAACTAAAACTATATCCACAACGCTAGATTCTTCCTATGAACAAGGAATTGGAACATCAGCAGAATGGATCAGTGAGGATCCTTCTAATGATAACAATCAGCTATATCCTTTAGCAGATATGGGTACGGTAAAATACCAGTCAGCTATGGTAAACGGTGATTTATTGAATGCTTCAAGTAACAAGGTTAATCCTGTTGCAATGGAATCAAGTAATGAAAATGTTGTAATTTATCCTTCTACAATTGGAACAGATGGCGGGTCATTTACAACAACAACAAATTTAAGCTTAACTTCTAGACAAAGGTTGGATAATTTTCCAAGATCTATTTTAAGAGATAATAGCAGCCGCATTCACCCAAGACAATATAGACAATAATTTTATTAGCTGTATACCATCTATAACACTCCCACCACACAATGAAAGCGACTACCACTTGATAAAAAATAAAAGGCCAATTAATTCACTATATAGTGAAAATTGACCTTTTGTTTTCTAATATGGCACCGAGATGTATATTAACCAACTTTTCTAATAAAAAAAGAAGTCAATATTGGGGAATACTAACTTCAAATAATTAAATGGGTTTATCGCCATTAAAAAATAATATGGTACTTTAATATATACTTCTATAATATAAATGTATACCATATAAATCATTCCGTCTAGTGCTTGTCGTTGGATAAATATGAAGCCTATGGAAACTATCTTTATCCAATGACTACCATTTTAATAAGACGTTAAATAATAATTTGAGTTGACATTAAATTTAGCAAAGTATACTATTAATGTCAGAAACCTAATTGTTAGATTTCTAATCATTATATTGCTAATATCTTCCTCATGAAGAAGATTAAAATATGAAATTAAACATATACTAGGAGGTTTTGTATATGGAATATACAAATTTAGCAGGGACAGGTTTAAATGTATCAAGAGTTTGTCTTGGAACAATGACATTTAGTGGGCAGTTAAACGAGCAGGATAGCATTAAAGTTATTAAGTATGCATTGGATAATGGAATCAACTTTATAGACACTGCAGACATTTATAATGGTGGACAAAGTGAAATAATTACAGGTAAAGGTATTAAAGGCTGCAGGGAAAATGTAATTCTAGCAAGTAAGGTTGGAGGACCATCGGGTTCAGGGCCAAACGACAAAGGTCTCAGCAGAAAACATATTATTTCGTCTGTGGAAAATAGCTTAAAACGATTAAATACAGACTACCTAGATATTTATTATATGCATGCACCTGATCCTCTAACGCCATTTGAAGAAACAATGGAAGCAATGACTTCTCTTGTTAAATCAGGGAAGGTTCGTTATATTGGAATCAGCAACTTTGCTGCATGGCAACTAATGGATGCCTTATGGACTTGCGACAAGCGTAACTTGATAACGCCAAGTGTAACAGAAAACGTTTATAACTCAATTACAAGGGGCATAGAGTCCGAGCTAGTACCTTGTATTAAGCAAAACAAGGTAGGCCTGGTTATATATAATCCAATAGCAGGCGGATTACTTTCGGGCAAGCACAGCAAAGATCATCCTGTTGAAAATTCACGTTTTTCCGATTTAGGTGGATATTATCAAAGATATTGGAATGATGACAGTTTTCAAGCAATGGAAAAGCTAACTCAGATTGCACAAAGCCATGGCATGAAGCTGCTTGAACTTGCATTGCGCTGGTGTATTTCTTATAGCTACGTGAACAGTGTAATTATTGGAGTAAGCCGCCTGGAGCACTTGAAACAAAATTTAGCATATTTAGAAAAGGGGCCGCTCTCTAATGAAATCCTTTCGCAATGTGATGAAGTCTGGAAAGAACTGCACGGCAGCAGGTTTTCATATCATCATAATCTATAAGTACTTCTAAATGTAAATTGTAAATCAATGTTTAACACATTTATTTAACGTATCTATAATATATTACAAAGAGCTTACTCAAGATGCGAATTGTTAGTCACCTGAATAAGCTCTCAAGTAAATTTTTTCATATCATTTAATCCTTGAAATATTTCCTCTCTCGAAAAATTTGCTTTGGTAAGATCTTCATCACTTTTTAAAAGTAACATATTATAAAAATCTTTTCCTATTTTAATTAAATCATCTGAAGGATTCTTTTTCAGTTCTTCAAATAGCAAATTTTCTGCTTCATTATATTTACCTTGAAAAATAAGTTTTTTTAGTAATATTGGTAACACATCTTGTATAGTCATTGATTGTACGTCTATATTTTTAAATTCCTTACTCTGTTTATTGAACAATACTTTTCCAGCAAACTCCCCTATAGATTCTATTATTCTCAATATATAATCATCATTCATATTAAACTCCTTCACATTTTATAATTCGATTAGTATCAAAAAAACTATCACCATAATTAATTATCGTCTTATTTTTCAGAAATGTAATCAATATCTATTTTTAATATATAACTTATCCTTTTATACACTATTTTCCTTTCTCTAATATGAATAAGCCAGATATATTGGGAAAATATAAAATTGATATTATATTTTTCATTGATTATATAAGCTCTCTACTTTTATATAGAGTTAGTGTTAAGGAGGTACCGCCGATGACTCTTGGAATTATAAATGTATTTCAATTACTACTTAAAACAACAGTAACGTTCATAGTGCTATTAACCCTAGCAAGAATACTAGGAAATAAACAAATGAGTCATTTAACGTTTTTTAACTATATTACTGGTATTACAATAGGTTCTATTGCCGCAAATATCATTAGTATAGGCAATAAACCATTCATAAACGATCTTATTGGTCTAACTTGGTGGTGTATACTAACTGCCTTAACTGGATATATAAACCTAAAGTCAGGAAATATAAGAAGTATCATTGACGGCCAGCCAACTATTCTAATAAAAAGAGGAGAAATCATGAAACAATCTCTATCCTCAAGTCGTCTTAATATGGATGATTTATCAATGCTGCTTAGAAAACAAAATATATTCTCTATTACAGAAGTTGAATACGCAATATTGGAGCCAGATGGAAACTTAAGCGTAATGAAAAAACAATCACAACAACAAGTAACAAAATCAGATATGAAAATTCCTTATTCTACTAGTAAATATATTCCTTCTGAGATAATTGTTGATGGTAAAATAATAAACCATAACTTAGAAGAACTGAATTTAAATAAAAACTGGTTAAAGAAACAACTTAAACAACAAAATATTGCCTCTATAGAGGATGTTTTCTATGCTGAAATTCAAAGTGATGGGACTTTATTTATAGATAAAAATTAAACCCTAGTTACATCCACCATATTAATCTCCGTTAATTCATAAAATTTTGCAATTCTAAATTATTCAATAGTAATTATATCATATTTTTAAAATCAATTTATTAAAATAGTTGTCTTTTCAAGAGTTTTTAACTGATTGTTACTTTTTCCTATAGCTAAACCAATTATTGTTTGTATTTTTTTCTGTTGCATACTATAAATCTTATTACCTAAATTCTTACCAAATTGATTTATTAAAAATTCATGCATAAAATTTATCCTTTACAGCCTATAAATAACCATTTTTTTTCATATCTTTTAGTGTGTCTAGTTGCTGAAGGTTATTTACGACATCGTATTTTTTTCCTATACTTAATAACTTATTTAAAATATACTTATGCTTATTCCTACATAACAAAACTGAATAAATACCAAGTTTATTTGCACCAATACAGTTTTTTAAATTATCATCAACAAATATTGCATTTTGAGGCAGCACACCTAATTCATCCAACGCAGTTTGATACATAATACTATCAGGTTTAGTAACTCCTAGCACTGACGAAATAATAAATGTAGAAAAATACTTTCGCAATTTTACTGCTTCAAATACACTATTTAAAGATGGCCATGCATCAGATACTACTCCTAATTTATATTTTTTTCTCAGCATACTAATTACACCTGCTACTTCCTCAAAGAATACATACTTTTTGGGGTTGTATACTAAATCTTTAGCAACATTTTCCACATTATCCGTGCTTAAACTTAATTCAGGAAATCCTTTAAAAAATATATTATAATATTCAACAAAATGCCTATATTCTTCTTCTTGCGTTTTAATTAACTTGCACGAATTTATATAATCATATGCTTTTTTAAACGAGAGTTTCTTTCTATCCTTTGAAATGCTGTTAAATACGTTTTTATCAACATATTTGAAAAAATTAGGTGTGATAAACCAATTGCCAGATCGAGGATAATTTAACACACGACCAGAATCAAATAAAATTGCCTCAATATTTGTACTCATAATAATCTCTCCTATTCATAGTACAACTTATGCACTAATTATAACGCCAATTATCTACTAAAGCACATTATGTTTTTATCTGATGGATACCTACTACGCACACAGCGAAAGCAACTATCACCAAATCAAAGATTTGGTATATCTGCTTTTTCCACTAAATAAGATCCACTGATAACTATCTCTCCATAAACACAGATAGCGGCTAAAAAATGTGTCCATAATAAAAGCCAATGGAAATATCAAAATGCATATCCCTATTTTACTAAATGTTCAAAGCTTTTCCTTCATTAAAATATAATGATTATTACATCTTATTTTAACAATTATATGTTAGAATAATATTGTTTTTGTTGAAAATTTATGTAATACTTTACGGGTGATAAAATGTACAAGCTTTTAATAAATAAAAAAATATATAGAAATTTAGATGTAACTACGCTGCTAGTTGCAATCGCAATATCCTTTTTTGGCATAATGAACATTTATAGTGCTACACATAATCAGTCTAATTATTATTATGCCAAACTACAGTTATTATGGGTTATATTAAGTACAATAATAATCTTCCTAATTTTGCTTATTGATTATAGAATTATAGTTCAATATGCCAATTTAATATACTGGAGTGGTGTGGGAGTCCTATTATTTAATGATGTAACCAGTAAAGCAATAAAAGGTGCTTCTTCATGGATAAGGATCGGAAATAGAGCACTAGAACCGGCTGAATTTGTAAAAATAGGATTAATATTAATTATTGCTAAAAAATTAGAAGAAATGGATTGCAATATAAATAACTTAAAAAATTTTTTAATACTGTGTTTTTACGCTTTTATACCAATTTTCTTAATAATAATACAACCTAACTTAGGTATGGCACTAATATACTTATTTATAGTTTTTTGTATCTTTTTCATTGCTGGTCTAAACTTAAAGTCTATAATAATAGGAATTGCTTCTTCAATACCCTTATGCCTTATTATTTGGTTTAGCGGAATTCTAAAAGAATATCAAAAGCAGAGAATAACCTCTTTTATCAACCCTGGAGCATACCAACAGGATGTTAGTTTCCAGCTTACACAATCCTTAATAGCAGTAGGTTCTGGAGGATTACATGGAGCAGGATTTTTAAAAGGTGCTCAAGTATCTGGTGGATACATTCCCGAAGTACACACAGATTTTATATTCTCTGTCATTGGAGAGGAATGGGGACTCATTGGATCTACAATACTTTTAGCAGCATACGGCATATTAATATATAGAATCATAAAGTCAGCAAAAGATTCAAAAGATTCTCTAGGAAGATTTATATGTATAGGTATAGCAGCTTCCCTCATTTTCTCTGTATTTCAAAATATCAGTATGACTATTGGAATTATGCCTATTGCAGGAATAACTCTTCCCTTTGTAAGTTATGGAGGAAGTTCTAGTTTAGCTAATTTTATCTCATTAGCCCTAGTTTTAAATATAAGTATGAGAAAATATTTTAATATTTAAATCGTTTTACAAATATAAAAACACCGTAAAATTCAGTTGAATAATACGATGTTTTTTAATACTATACTACTACCAATTTTTGCTTTCTAGTTCAAAATACGATTTAGGATGTGAGCATACAGGACATTTTTCAGGTGCATTTTCGCCAATGTAAACATATCCACAGTTACGACATATCCAAACCTTTTTTGCATTTTTACTAAAAACCTTGTTTTCTTCTATATTCTTTAAAAGTTCATTATATCTTTCTTCATGATGTTTCTCAATTTCTGCTACCATACTAAATAATCTAGAGATATCATCAAAGCCCTCTTGCTTAGCTTCTTCTGCAAATTTTTTATACATTTCAGTCCATTCATAATTCTCTCCACCAGCTGCAGATTTCAGATTTTCTGAAGTATTACCTATACCATTTAAAAGTTTAAACCAAATTTTTGCATGCTCTTTTTCATTATCAGCTGTAAGTTGAAATATTTCACCAATCTGTTCATATCCCTCTTTTTTAGCAGCTGAAGAAAAATATGTATACTTGTTTCTTGCTTGAGATTCACCTGCAAATGCAGATAACAAATTTTTTTCTGTTTTGCTTCCCTTTAATTCCATTTTACACACCTCTAATTTAAATATTTTGATTTAATTGATTAAATTTATTTTCTTAGGGACTCTACATATAAGCAAGTCCAATTATTATACTTTATTTAATTTATTTTTGTTTTGGGAATACAATTACATGTTAATTTGCTTTTCATAATCCACGAATATTACATCATACTTTTTATACATATTTTTACATAAATTACACTTATAGATTTGATTTAATTGTGCCATTTCCATTCTCTTCAATAAAAATACTTTACTATTAGTATACCATTTATTAGCTAAAATTCATATAAAAATTTTCAAGTAATTACATAATTTAACGTGAATTTGATAAATTAAACAGAAAAGTTTAAAGCATAAAAAATGACAAGAGAGTTATTCAAAAACCTTTAAGTATTGTAAAAATTATTAACTATAATCAGGGTTACCACTTAAACAAGTGTTTTCGGTACCATCAATTCTTACCTTAAAGGATACGCTTTCATTGCCATAATATATCCAACCATTTTCTATTTTAGTTATATTATATTGTATACCAACAGGAAGACAACCTTGCTTATATTTTGTTGTATCTACTAAGACAGTATACCCGGTCAAGTCCTTTTTTATTTTGCATAAAAATGATTCTTTTGTGTCCCATTCATCTCCAACACTCATGCTATATGTTTTATAGTAATATAACCAATCTCCATCTACAACAACACTAGTTACATTATCTGCGTAACCAGTAGTGTTATTATCCTTTTCAAATCGACTAATTTCAAGGCTGCCTATAATAGTATCATTTATAGAACCAGTACCACCTAATACACTAAAAGACTTACTTAAGCATAAAAAGTCAAGAGTAGGTACAATATTATCGTAATTCTCAATATCTAAAATATCACCATTATAAATAGTAAGTGCTTCCAAAGAACCATTTACCAATGCAATAGCAGAAGAATTTTTAGCAGCCAAAGCTGAACCTGCCAAAGCATCAGGAAAATTTTCACCACTTGCTAAGTAAATATTACTAAGGTTTAGATCATTTCTAAACTTATTTAATACTGCAATATTAGTATCATATCTGCTACTGCCATTATAAAATTTATTGCTATTCCATATTCTCTCGCTGTTAGGAAAACTATTTGCAATACTGCCGCTTACTACATCCTTTTCTCCTATAACATATGTTTTTGTTATTTTGTTATTCTTTATATAATTAGCTACAGACTCAGGCAAAGTATTTGGCAGCGTAAGTATAACTGGCATAGATTTTTCAGCCGCAATAGGTGCTATAGATAAAGCATCAGCAAAATTTTCACCATTTACTACTACAACTTGTCCATTAAAATTTAATTGTTCTGCAATTTTAATTGACGTTTCATATCTATTTTGTCCCCAAAGTCGTGTAGTTTTAATATTAAGTCTTTCAAGTTTATTTTTAATGGTATCAGATATTACTGATGGACCTCCAATAATAAATACTTGTTTTACCCCTAATCTTTGTAACTCATTTTCAACTCTACTATCTAAATCTGAGTCTGGATTTAGTAGAATAGGTGCATTATATTTTTTAGCAAGGGGAGCTGCACTGAGAGCATCTGGAAAGTTTTGCCCGTTAGCTAATACAGCATATTCTGAACCATTAGCCCAACCATTTTTAGAAACTTCGATAGCAGTAGCATATCTATCATCTCCACAGATACGCTGAACATATGAAGCATAATCTGCAGCCATTACTTTAGATGACATAAAAAAAGATATACCTATAGCACACAATACAAATATTAATTTGTTTTTAAACATTTTACTCCCTCCATTATTAATACTTTTATATAATAAATGTAAAAGTATATTACAATTGTACCATAAAATAACTTAATCTTATGTGCTAGACATTAGCTGGGTTAGTTCCGCAATCCTATCTATCTCAATTTCATCAATTCTTACCATTACAATTTATTCAGCAAAAGCAGAAAAAAGTCGCTATTCATATAAATTTTTTAGCAGCGACTTTATTTCTCTAACAATCACTATTAGTATTCTAAATTATTTTAAGCTTTCTATTATTTTTTCAAGTCTTTCATCTTCATCATAATCTATAGATAATCCATCACTTTTATTGCTTGTACTTCATTCATATAATTAGTATCTTTGTCAGTAATCGCTTTATTGATATAATCATAATTATTATTTAAATTATTTATATTTAACAATATAAATAACCTCCCTATGTTATTTAATATTAAATTATAATCCGCACTGTATAAGTTTCTGTTTATATGCATCACAAAAATCTGAAAAATTCGATGGAAATACACCAGGTTTTTCTATATCTACTTTCTTCTCAAATTCTTTTACTGCATCAACAAAAGAAGAACTTCCTAAAGAAAAAGAAGATGTATCAATTCCTTGTCTTTTCATCATATCAAGAATCATACAATAATAACTACTCATATCAGAGCCTTTACTATCAACGCTATCAAAATCCTCCCCACAATCAAAAGCATAATAATATTATTATCGTGAAAAATTCAACAATCTTTACATAAAAAGTATATATTTTACTAACCTATAAAAAATTACTATAGTATAAATCAATGGATGTAATCGTATCATACATCCTTTCTCTTATTTTAATCCATACATAAACTTAAGGAAACGTGATAAACAAAAATGTTGATCACGTTTCCTTAAGTTTATGATATTGGCCTAAAGTGTTAGTTTTAGCTTATAGAAGATATCAAAAATCTAAAATAACTAATCTTCAAAATTACCTTATTTAATATTGTATCGTGCCTTCATAACATCCTCAATCTTCTTTTCTATTTTCCATTTTATTTTCTCTCTTAATGGAATTTTGTTCAAACTTTGAATTAAAGTCTCTACATCGACTCCATGAACTGCTGCAGCATCTTCTATACTCTCATTTTGAGATGATGGACATTCAATGCAGCCCATACCAAAATTCTTTAATATTTCTATTGCCCTAGGACCCATATTAACAATATCCTTTATTAATGTTCTTCGATTAACTTCCATAATACACATCTCCTTATTAAACATTGGGTCTTGTCCATTTAATCCTTTTATGAGTATTATTCTTAACGCTTATTTTTTCATCTTTACATCAAAAATACTTTTGAATTAAAAAACGGGATATTTAAAATTAAATTCTTAAAATACAAGCAAAAAGTTCATTTTTCAATTCACCCCTACTTTTAATTATAGTAATTTAAAATATGATTACAATATTTTAATTTAACATTTTTCACTTTAGTTAAATGTAATCGAATTTATAATAAATAACTCTACTAGATAAGTACATATGACTTTTTAAATTTTTGATAATTTATACTAAAGATTTTATATATTAACACGATAATTGTTTAAATAATTTTATCCGATGACTACCTGTTCTAATACTTCCACTTCTCCAAGTGGGAGTAAAGAGCAGTTACGTCCCTGGATAACGATTTTCCCTAAAGGATAACGCCTTCTAAGTGCTAAAGACACTAAGAAGCCTGTTAATAAGCATCAGGTGGAGTCAAAACTCCATCTGATGCCAAAAACTTTGTTTATGGAGATGAATTCTAATGGATGTAAATAGTGTTATGAATACTTATTATATGAATTCCCTATATAATACCCTAGATTTTACCTCAACAAGTTCTTCTGTTCCATTAGTAAATAACATTGACTCAACTGTACAAGGAAATTATACTGCATCCAACTATTTTGGAAATACTACTAGCAATGAACTTCAAGATATTTATAAACAAGTCGAACCAACTTATGGTACACCATTAACTTATAGTTCATCAGGTGATTTATCTATACCTACAAATATTACTCCCCCTAGTGATGGTTTATCTCCTTCTGAATCAAATATTGTATCTCTTCTTCAAAGTAACAATACTACAACAGACAATATGGATGAGGATGTTCTATACCAATACAATGCAATAGAAAATGGAACTTATCAGGATGCTTGTTCAAGTATCTTTTCCTCAAACCCAGGCAATATTTATAATACTATTAATTCTTTATCACAATCTTCAAATAATACTTTAGATACTCTTGTGTAAATAATCCGTTTGATGTGATTCCATAAAAAAGCATATAAAACACGGCGTTCTATGATAAGATCAAAATATCATAGAACATTATATTTTTTGTTCATTTATTGAATATTTTGAAATGCTACAAATAATCCATATAAGAAAGCACAGAATAAATCCACTTAAAAAATATCCTCCAATTATATCAGTCATGAAATGTTTTCCCAAATATACACGACTTAAGCCAATTAAGATTGTCATAAAAATAGATAAAAAACATATAATAAATTTAATTGATTTTGACTGAATATACTGGCAAAGTATGTAAGCTATAGTAATAAAAAATGCAAAGGCCATCATAGAATGATCACTTGGAAATGAATATTTGTCCACTTTTGAAATAACTTTTACTGAAGGCCTTGCTCTTTTAAATAAATTTTTTAGAACATCATTTGAGAAATAGGCTATTAAGATCGTAAATAGTAGCAATTTTAAATTATCTGAAATATTATTTATTTTATTCCATTTATTAAAAATTAATAATATAATAGATATGAAACTTATTAATATAAGTGAAATAAGTAAAATTTTTTTAGGAGATGCAATAACCGCTAGTATATTTGCTGATTTTTTCAATAAATGATTTTTATATATTTTCATAAAATTTGCGAATGCATTATCAAATTTTTTTGTATAATTGCACATCACTAATATGGATGTGATTACAAATCCTAAAAAATTTAGTATGGTTAACTTTTTTACTTTAACCATAAAATAGACCTCCAACCCAATATTTAAAACATATATTTTACTATTTGTGTGTCAGCATTTCTTAAATCTATTTTTCGTATTTGAGTAAACTAGGATAAATATAACTGTTCCCAACAATAAGATTAATCCAATGACAAATAAAATATGCTGTTTAATTAAACTACTAAGTTCCCATAAAAAAACACTAAAAGCAATTGCAAACATTGATTTTCCCATAAACTTACATAATGCCTTTTCATCATATTCTGCTTTCTCTTCTTTACTCAACATATTGTAACCTGATATTAAGAAAGCACCTTTACCTAAAGAAAAAACCACTCCCAAGATAATAAACAACATAAGTACCAATAATAATATAATCGTACCACCCATAATCTTTCACTCCTTCACCAAAATTTACTATTATTTATCTTCTTTATAATGACTCATGCTTAAAAAAATATAAGACACTCCTAAAAGTTCAAAGATAATTCCTATGGAATATTTTTTATCAATCAAATTCATTATTCCTACAAATAAAAAACAAATACTTGAAAATAACCATAATTTCCATGATTTTATATTCAAAATCACATCCTCCTCTAGAACGTAACTATTGTTTGTTGACTAATTATACCACAACTAATAACATCTTAAAATTAAGGATAATTAAATAGATCTATAATTATATTAAACATATAGAAAACTATTAAGTAATCAATTTAAAAACACCACATAATTCAATTATTTTGAATTATGTGGTATTCTAATAAATTATTCGCTTTTTTAACTATCTTAAATATAATCATAGCCAAAATTACATTCTTTTATTTCCATATTTGTCAAATGTTTTTCTTAAATGAATTTCTGTGCTAGGAACGGAGCATACAATTATTGTTACAGATATTATTGTTGAAATCTTGCTTGCAATATCAATATTGTTTTTGTAAATTATATTACACAGTGCTGATATTATTAAGCATATAATACCAACATATATTAACATATTACTACAAAAATAATTTGCTTCATCCCATACATCTTTATTCAGCATAGCAAATGGCGTTCTATATCCATAAACATTACTTATATTCTCTGGTGGGCAAATTTTAAGTCCAACTCCAACAGCCAATACAACTAATCCAATTAAATAACTGGTAAATAACATAATAAAACACCTCTTTATTATTATAAATATTCTTATTTTATTTGGTTAATTATATCATATTTTTCACACCAATTCATCAAGGGTAATTGGATTACCCAACTAACCTGTTGATTTATAATAACTTGAATTTATTTTTTTATTTTAGAAGTGAAATGAGGTCAGTATTTTCATACTGACCTCATTTGATTAAATGGGTTGCTGTTATTAAAACAGCATATATCTGATGTATATTTCTTACATAACAAATATATAATATTTAAATTATTTCATCCAGTATTTATTACTGGTTATACATCAAGTTAATGGAACCTCACTTGTAAATCGGTATACATTTACCTTTAATCACAAACATTTTCTAGCAGCATCCTTCATCAGCTGTCCATTATAAAGAACCGATAAATCAAATCCTATCTCTCTATTACCTGAAAATAATACTTTTAAGCAATTATCTCTCTTATCTATTATTTTTCCACTTCCAAATACTTTGTGAACTACATAATCCCCTATTTCTAAATCGCAATTTTTCATAAGCTCTCCCGAATTTAACAAGTCACATTCTTCTATAAACCTGGATACATTTACTGCCTTTTTCCTAATAGTACTTGAATAACATAAAGTCAAATTATCTATGGCTCTTGTAACCCCTACATAAAAAAGCCGCCTTTCTTCTTCCAGATTATTTTGTATGCTATTTGCATGGGGAATTAACCCTTCGCTGCAGTTTATTATAAACACATTCTCAAACTCCATACCTTTCACGCCGTGAATATGAAAATTTGATATGTTTTAATTAGCTAGTATCTGTGATTTCATTATTAAATTTCATAATTCGTTCCATTCACATAATAATATTATACTACTTCCATTTAATTAATTCAGTATGTAATAATATTTTTTATTTTTAATTTTTATATAAAAAAATAGCTCCTGATTATTCATCAAGGGCTTGTACATAAGTTCTACAAATTATCTGTAATCTGTTCTATAGGGCAATCCATTTCGTCTTCAATAAAATCCAATACTAAATTAAAAACATCTTCTTTTAATTCACCCATAACAATATAATCTAATTTATCTTTGTTAAAATAATAAAACTGTTCTGCTTTTATATATCCATCAATACCATCATTGTTTTCAATAATTGAATCATTATGAGCAATAGGGAAATTACCTGGATATTCTAACTTCTTTTTTCTTTGTTCATCATTTTTAAATGAAGACATTACACTACAAATTATATCATAGTTTAATCCATGAATTTTTCCATGTTCATCACTTAAAACAACAAAAGAATGTTTATTTATTTCTTTTCCTTGACTTTTATAATTTTTTACTAAAATTATATCTCGTACTTTACACAACTTTATCACCTTAAATCTATTTGTTTTTAGGACTATAAACAATAACTTTTTTCTTACCAGTTAAAACTTCTTCACTCCAATCTATAGGAACTACTTCTTTTAATGCTTCTTTTGAAGATAATGATATAAAATCTCTGTTTTTTAATTTGTTTAAATTAAGTGATCTACTCATACCATCTTCCTCCTTACCTTTCCATTTTTTTAATTTTACCTTTTTATGTTTATACCATTTAAATTTTCTATTCATATTATTATACATCTCCCATAAATTGTAAATTATATCTAATTTTATTATACAATTTATGGGAATACATTCAAGATAAACTATTGGATAATTTTATAAACTATTGGATAAGTTTATAAACTATTGGATAATTTTCTTTTATTATAGCACATAGAAAAAAGAAAGTGAAGCTAAAAACTACACTCTGAAGCTAGAAATTAACGGTTATGAACGCAATATTAATTAAACTAATTAAGCTACTTTTTTATCTTCTGATTTTACTTGTCCCATCTTTATCTTTGTTACAGTTGCCTTTATTAAATTATATATACTTTCTGCATCTAAACCTGTTTTCTTTGAAATCAGCTCTGTAGCTTTACTATGTTTAACTTCTGAATCCCAATTAAAACCCTTTGCTTCTTCCTCTATCCTTAATATTATATCTGTAGCAATAGATTTATCCATATTATATTGATCTACACCTATTTTTTCTTTTAATGCTTTTTCTTGTTCTTCTATAAAATTAGCATGTTTCTTTCTAAAATCTTTAACATAATAACTTATTAATGCAAATAAACTAGCAATTACTATATATCCTAAATCTGGTATGATTGTTGTTAATAAAGTTGTCATAATTATTTACCCCCATTCTTAATGAAATCTAATACAGCTTGGCATGTGTCGTATCTGGTTTGTCCTTTAATTATCTTTGTAGCATGTTCTGTAAATTGTCCACCACCTACACAATAAATATTCTCTACACAGCTATAATCAAACTTTACTAGAGAATTATCTATAATTGGACATTGTAAAAAATCAGCTAAATATCCTGCTGCTCTTTCATCTACACTATTATTAATACATACTATATTTTTCACTTTCTTTATACCTCCACTAACAAATATTTTTTCATTAAAATCATCTAAATCACAATTTGTTGATACGCCAGGAACTTTTCCTGTTTCTGAATATTGGAAACCAACATATTCTTTATCAGTATGAGGACTATTTACACCATATTCTGCAATCCACAAGCTTAGACCTAAAGAATCATTATTCATACTTTCTTTTAGAAAACTTGTATATGTATATAATCCAACCTTTACTCCCTGAGATTCACAGTAATTTGCAAAAGATTGTGTCCTTCCTAATGCTGAACCATCTTTAAGACTATCATGTTCAACATCTATCATTGGAATACAATCATATGCTAAACCACTTATACAATTTAGAAAATGAATTGCTTCCTGTTTAGGATCATTCTTTCTCAAGAAATGATAGAAACCAACCTTCAATCCTACATCTTTACAACCATTATAGAATGTTCTCATCATTGAATCATTATATGTTAAGCCTTCAGTACTTTTAATATAACAAATTTCATATCCTGCATCTTTTACAGCTTGAAAATTTACAGAACCATCATTGTTACTTATGTCTATACCTTTCATTAACTCATCTCCTCTAAAAGAATAATATCTTTATTAATAACGCTACCATTGTAGTAATTGCAAAATAAAGCCATTTATTGTTATTATCTATTAATTTATCTATTTTTTCGCATAACATTTCAATTTGTGATTCTTGCTTTGTGTCGGATTTTTCAAGGATTCCTATTCTATTACCATGATCTTTTAAAGTTTCATCATGTTCTGATACTTTCATTTCCATTGTTTCGTTATTCATCTTTTCACCTCCAAAACTTTAAAAATAGGTAATAAAAAAAGACTACATATTTATATAGCCTAAATTTATTACCTAGATATTTGATTTTTATTTTCCAAATACCCATCCAATTATATTAAATGCTTGTGAACTATTTTTTGTTAATGTAAAACTTCCGTTATTTGGTTGAGATAAGGTGAAAATAGGATCTGTAGTAGACATCCAATAATCAGTACTCTGATTGTAAAGCTGTGCTGATGTCCACCAATACCCTCCTGCTAATATTCGATAGTAATTATTTATATCAATATATCTGAATATTATAAAAATTATTTTTGAGAAAGAAGTTGTAAAAGTATAAGTATGACTAGTATTATAATATGTTCCATCTATTTGATGATATTCATAAGGTAATCCACCTAAACTTTCTATAGTAGCACTTCCTGATATTCCAAATATAGATTTACCAGATATAATATTATTACTAGATAAATTGCTATCACCTTTTATAGTAATATTATCATCATATATTCCAGCAGGTTTTACAATATCACTTGTTCCCGGTGTAACAGTCTGTGCGGATGTAGCCTGTACTGGGCAAGAACCTGTTACTTTATTTCCATTTACATAAGCTGTTTGACCATTTCTTATTTGTGTTGCGGTTGCTGTTGCATCTGCAGTATCTACTACACTAGATTTACCATCTATACCAAATACTTTTTTTCCTGCCTTGATGTTGTCTGAACTTAAATCTGGTTCTGAGGTATACACACTTCCACCATTAAAATAAGTTCCTTCTGGTGGGTGCATATATGCCTTTCCATTAGACACTATTTTGGCTATTGCTTGTGCATCTATACCAGCTCCACATATAGGAATACTTCCTTGTTTTATGCCATCTTCTGTGCCAAAAGTTTTTGTTTCTAATACATCTCCAGAGGTTGCTGTTCCATAATCACCTCCTTCACCCAATAATTGAAAATTTGAGCCATTCCAAAATAGCATATAATTACTTGCGTATAATTTAGCATTATTTCCATTTTGTTTTTTAATTGCGTGTGCTGTTCCACCATTTATACTTAAAGTAGGTGCTGTAGTACTTGGATTATTGAATGTTATAGTGAATTTTTCGTTTGTATTAATAACTTCTGATGTTTCAATACTATAAGCATCACCACTGTTAGTGGTAGTTCCTAAGTGTGGTATTTGTTTTGTATTATCTGCTATGTGATTATCTATTTTATCTGTATTAGTTGCTGTTGATGAACGAATATAATCTAAATAGTTAGTAATTAATGATGCAGCAGCAGAATTATTTAATGGTAAAGTTACTATAACATTAGGGATAGATTCACTAGAAACTAATTGTAATGTATCATTAGGTTTTATAAAACCTTCTACTGCATTGATAGTTGATTCAATTTCACTTTTTAAGACAAATTGAGAAGTCAATGAACCATAAGATGTTCTAACAGAACTTATATCAGAAAATGAAGATTTTTTAATTATTAAAGCAATTGTGTTGTCATTTCTTTCATAATATTGACCTATGTTAGATACATCATCTTTACTTGTAGCCATACATCTAGTCATTCCAATAATATCTACTGTATTTCCAGATACATTAGGAAATGTTCTAACCCCTTCAAAAACTGTACTAGGTATAATAATATAATCAACATTTGTACCTGATTCTAAATGATCAAAATCTGTTCCTGATATAGTGTGTTTTCCTATTCTTTGGATTAATTGCCAAGGGTATATAATTTCATCATATACTTGATTATTTTCTAGACAATTTAAACAAGGAATTGTATAATCAATCTGTTCTCCATTACTTGTTCTTCTTACTGTAGTCTCACTAGAACTCGTATTATAATCAAAGTAACTGCTGTTAATATACTTATTTATTATTTGTTGTTCAGTTAATCCTTCTACATTAGATTTTAATATAGGAATTACCATTATGTCTTTATAATATCCATTATTATAAGTTACATAACCTGAACAAAAATTGCAGTACATATCTAAAGCACTACCATCCATTAAAAGTCCTACATTAGTCCAAGAGCTTTCAGTTACATCTCCAGTAGTTTTTATAGTTGAATTAGCAGATACATTCTTTTGTGTCAACTGTATATGACCTTTTGCTTTGCACATTATTAAATAATAATAATCTGCCGTACCCGTGAATCTGATATAAGAACATCTAGGAGCATTTAATGGATCTGTAAAATCACTGAAATATCCATCTAAGCATGCAAAACCATCTACTGTTTTTACAAGTGAATTTAACCAAATACTAAACATTCCACCATACATTCCTGCTGTAGAATATTCAGATTGATGTGTAGTTATATTGCCTAAATTTCCTAATAAATTCTTTAAGTATCTACCTTTAGCATTAATAGCTAATGGAGATTCCACAATATTAGAACCAATGGTAATAGTTTCTTTTCCTACAGTTATATCTTGTTTTTGTTCCAAACTACCATCTATGGATGTATTAGTACCTAATAAATCAAGTTCTTTATTAGCAATTGAAGAAAACTTAATATTATTATATCTATTACTATCGCAATTTGCAGTTTCTTCTATGCCAATAGGAGAATCCTCTATAATACCACCATCAACTAAACATGTATTTGTATTTTCAACATGAATACCAGCTACTTTATTAGATTTTAATGTTAAACCTTTTACTGTGCCGTTTATTGCATTACTTAATCTAATTCCATATTGATTATTTTGTTCACTATCTAATTGTTCAATTACAAAATTATGATTAGCATAAGAATTTGATAATTCTACGCCAGAGTAATTATTAGATATACATTTAACATTTTCTAATCTAAAATTATCACTTGAAATAATTTGTACTCCTACAGAATTATAGTTAGCACTACTATTTTTTATTATAGTTCCATCCAAACAAGAATCTACGCATATACCAGAAGATAAACAATACTCTGCTCTTACTCTATTTAATATTAAATTCTCATTACTACCACAAGGATGTATTCCTTGAAAATTAAAATCATGTACATATACATCTTCTATAGTGAAATTATTGGTATAATCTAATATAATTCCATTAAAACCTGTGTCCATATCTATTGTATAAATAGGTACTTTTGCTTTATTACCGTCTATCTCACCACCAGTAATAGAACTATTAGTTACTTGATGACAATAAATAGCTGACGTTGCTACTACTACATAACTGTTTTCTACAGGAATATCTTTTTCATAATTAGTTTCCACAGAATTAGTTCTAGTCACAGTTAATACATTACCTGATATACTTGATATAGTCGCGGCTATTCCTGGTAAATAACCAGTAGCTCCTGTACCATAGCAAATTTGTTGTCCCATTTTAAAGCCTGATACATCTGCTACTGTCAAAGTATATGTATGAGCTGTATGCGCTACTGTTAGTGTAGTTTTAAATTGATCTTTTACTTTTAGAATAGCTCCTTGAGATAATTTAAGATGTACATCACTTTTCATATTTAAGCCTTTACTTAAAAAATAAATTCCAGGTGAGAATATTATAGTTCCCCCTCCATTAACAGTCATATTATCAATTATATCTTGTACCGTATCAATATCTGAGGGTTCGACAAAACGTGTTATTTTATTAACAGAAGTATTTATTCCACTTATGTTTTCATTTTTTAATTTACTATCTGCATCTAATTTATCCCAGTTATCATTTAATATTGTTTTTATATTAAATGTATTACTTCCATCTATGTTCTCTGCTTTATACAATTGTAAGGATTCTGTTGTTGTTGCCATTTTATTACACTTCCTAACTAAAAAATTAAAATGCGAATTTACTGAGTGGTTGTTGCTGTAATTGATCTAATGTCATCACTCCATCTATTTCGCTTATAAGTAAGTATCTAAAACTATATAAAACTATTAATTGAGCTGGTTTTATAATATTTATAGCTTTCTTTAAATTATCTAAATCTATAGGTACTCCATATTCTCCAATAAATTTTATATTTATATCTCCATCTATTAATTGCGACTTAATATCCCCATTATGCCAACTATTACATACAGCTTGAATTAAATCTATAGAAAAATTACCGTAACTTTTCCTTCTTGCTTCTAATTGGCTTCTTCTATCCTCTAAACTGGAATTTGGATCAGTTTTAAAATTCAATACTTTTTCCATCAATGGTATTCCAATGTCTTCTGTCAGTTCGTCAAAATAAATTTGTCCACTTAGAATATCTATTATTTCTTTAATTTTATCTATCTCAAGTCCAATGCTGTTATATAGTTGATATATATAAGGATCATTCCTGTATAATTTATGAAGGTGTTGTATTAGATCATCTTTACTAGACATTCAATGTCACCGTCCCTGTTTCTGGTATTTCGCATAAAGAGGCTACTAAAGATAATGGTACATTAGAGTTTCCACCATTTACTTGTAAATTAGAATAATCATTGATTCCTTCTGTTTCATATAATAAATTTCCTATCTTTGCATAGGAAACAGAAGGTGTATCTTCTTTAAGTGCTATGGTTTTCAAATAACTTGTTACAGATAATTCAAAATTTGATTGAACAATATCTTTCGTATAATTTGTAGCTAAAACTATCGTAGCAGATATATTTATATTTTTAGCTACAGCACTTTGTATTGTAGTATAACTACCAGCACCAGCTAATCCTTTACCCATACCCCAGGTTGACCAATTTCCATCACTATCTTGTATTCCTTTAGGATCTATAATATTTTGTGCATTATCTATTAATGTTTGGTCTGCTACTTGCATATTACTATTACAAATAACAACTAATACACTGTTTTTACCTTGCCAACATCCAAATGCTTTTGCTCGTCCCACTCCATCTATACTTTCTGCCCAATTTATAAACGCATTTTCATTATTGCTTGTAATTGGATTTCTTAAATATGTATAATATCTTTCTCTTAAAAAATCATCGTTTTCATTATCTATTCCATTTGACACTACATTTAAATTAGTAATACTAACTATTCCGTTTAAAGTAACTGGTATTTGTATAATTGTATTTGCTGGTGTATTGCCATAAGTACCTATTTGTAAAGCTTGTATTGGTACAAGACCAGTGCCATTTATTATAGTATCTATTGTACAAGCATATTCAATTCCACTTTTTGTCTCGAACTTATCTCCCATATGTACTGTTCCATTTCCATTTACAGTTAAATTAGTAGTAGCGTATGTACCTAATTTTCTTTGTATTCCAGTACGTTGTTCAACAAATCTTTCCAAGTCCGCACCACTTAAATTATCTACATTTTCCATATTATCTCTAGTATCAGATAATTCTTTATAAACATCTGCCAATGCTATAGCAAAAGATTTTAATGTATCATACATCGGATAGCCTATAGTTTTCTCATATGAGTTATCTACATTATCCAATAATTCTTGCTGTATATTATCTGTTGTCTTATCTGTATAATAAGCCACTATACCACCTCCTGTTTTTCTATTACTCCATCAATTAAAGTAACTTTGTAACTTACTTTCCATTTCGTTTTTTCTATATGTGTTAATTCAAAAGTGTCTACACTTTGTATATATCTATGCTTCAATAAAGCCGTTTTTATCTCGTTTATTAATTCAGACTGGTAATATCCTTTCATTTTTAGAAACTTTTTACCATAAAAATCTTCTATGTTACAATAAAATTCTGTATCCTTATATATATCAAATTTATCTTGATATGTAAGTAAAATTAAATGTATCCATTGTTCTATCTTTTCTATATCTGTAGTTAATTCAACTAATTTTCCACCTTCTATAACAAATGTATTACTATTAAAATCAAATTTATAAACTCTACCAAGTGGATCTATTGTTGTTATAGAAGGTATATTGTCTATTTGTTGTTGTATATCTGGAATAAGTGGTAGCATATTAGTTGCTGCCATAATATCCACCTCCTAACTAACCTTATCAATTACAATCAATGTTTGATTATCATTTGTAAATTGACATATAACTTTATCACTAATTTGTAATCCTATATGTGTAATAGTAGCACTTATATTTTCACCACCATCAATACTCATTGTAACTGTTTCTGTATAACCTTTTAATTTATCCCCTACAATTAAATTTTTTCCATAAAAAAAAGCCTGTCCATCTAATACGCTTACTTTTATAGGATCTATTTCAACTACTATTCCTAATACATGCCCTAATAATTGTGGATTATTTCTTTTATCATATTCTTGTTTCCATTCGTTTGCCCATCTAGCATTGTACATATTTTAACCTCCTATAAAACCCTTATTGCTGCATTACAATTTTGTGCATAATATCCAGAAAACGTAGATATTTTAACTACATCTCCAGTATGAGGTGCTTGTATAAATTGGTCGTTACCTATATACATTCCAACGTGTCCAGTATTAAAGAAAAATACTATATCTGCTGGCTGTATATCATTCATACTTACTCTAGTCCCTTGATTTACCATATCATATGTATAAGCAGCTAAATTGTAGCCAAAATGATTAAATACATATGCTACAAATCCAGAACAATCAAAACCACTTGGAGTTTTACCGCCCCAAACATAAGGTACACCTAAAAATTGTTTTGCATATGCAATTATTTGATCTGCTTTATTATTTCCATTACTAGTAGAACTTCCACTAGTAGATTTTTCTGTACCATAATCTGTAGTATCTACAAATGTAGCACCACTAAAATCTACAGTAATTTGTATTTTATGTACATTACCATTTAATGTATGTTGTGCGGATTTTATTTTATAATATCCTTTTACGCCATATCTACTTATATCTATATATATCTGTCTGTTAGGCCTTATATTTTCACCATTTTCAACATCCAAAAGTGTTACTGTAACTTCCCTATTAGTTGCGTCAAAAGCATTGAGATAATTCTGTGCTGTGGTTCTCGCTTGTGCTTCATTTTGTCCATTTACTTGTAGTATTTTACTCATACGCCCAAATATTTGTATATTATTATCATCAGTTTTTGTCGCTAATATAGTTGGTGGTACTGTAGTTTCTATAGATGTAGTTGCATTATCTGTATTACTTTCTGTAGATGTAGAATTATTAGACACTATTACATAGTCACACATGTTTTCCATATTTCTAGTTACATTATAATCATCTGCCATTATATATTTACAATTACTACTATCTAGCTTTTTAATATTACTAATTTTATCTATCCAGAGGACTGTTCCCCTTATCTCTGCAAATATATCGTCTCCTGTTTCACTTTTACACTTATCCAAAATATCTTTAATTATATCTATATATTTTTTGCCCCAATATAAGTTATTTATTTTTGTACTTAGAGCCATACAAGCTCCACCGATATAATTATCAGTTAAAATTTTATAAATACAACTTTTAGCATCTTCACCATTAAATTGATATACTTTAATTTGATCTTGATTAAGAAAGAAACTATAATCTTGTACTGTATAACTACCTTTTCCTTTATCCTGTTGTTTTTGTGTGACAACTCCAGTAAATACCGTCGTATCATCCACCTTTAAAGCAATGTGACTTCTTCCTTCAGCAAAATCCATCATCGAATCAAAGGTCAAATTTCCACCTATATTATCTTTATCATATGACCAAGAAAAATTATCACACAAACTTGTTACATCCACATAATCTTTAAAATTATAACCAACCAAATAATTCGTAAGAAATCTCCATTTTCCTATCATATGTTCACCTTCTTTAATGCATCTATAGCATTAATTAAGGCTGTTTTAGCTGGAGCTATTACAAAAGCATCTGCTGGATTATTGTATTGTTTAAAGGATACTTTATATTTTATATCCCCATTATTTTTATATTGCCATGTTAAACTATCTACTATTACGAGCCAATTAATTATTTCGCTGTTATCTTCTCTGGTTTGTATACATTTAATTGCAGTTTTAGTTTTTTTATTATTATTCCAAAAATTAATCAGTTCCATTGGATTTATATTACTTTTTATAACATATCCTCTTTGTGCATTTTCTGGTGGCAAAAAACATTCTATAGAAAAACTACCTATATCTGTTCCTTGTGGTATTATATATGTTGTTCCATCACTTCCAGTAAAAGTATCTGTAGTTGCATTACCTGTATCAAGTTCTGGCATATCTTCTGGAATAACTGGTAGTTGATAAACAAAAGTACGTTTTTGATCTGAAAAATATATATCCAATCTAACACCTCCATAAAAATAAGAGGTGCTACATTTTGTAACAACCTCTTATGCTGTTTGCATTTCTGTTTTTAATGAATTCCAAATATGACTACCTATTTGATCCGCAAATGCTTCTGTACCAATAAAAGTGTCAATATTTATATTCAAATTTATATCTTGCTTATTATTTCCACTTAATATTTTCTTTGTATCTTGTCCATTTATAACCTGTTCTCCACCATGCATCCTCATTCTTTGTCTACCTATTACCAACTCCGCTGTATTTTCTGCTACGTCTGCTACACCTTCTCGTGCACTAGTCGTACCTGTCCAATAACCTTTATATCCTGCACCTGTGGCAATATTTTCTGGTGAACCATATCTACTTTTTATATATCTTATTGCTGCTACTGCATTTGCTATTGGATTGGTTATACCTCCTAATCCAGATATCGCAAATTCACGAAAAGTTGAAGGTAGCATTTGCATTAATCCAGTTGCATATTCTCCATTAACTCCAACACTATTAACTAGATTAGGATTTCCTGTACCAAGTTTCCCTGGATCTCCACTTTCTCTGCTTGTTATATCTAATAATTTAGTCAACCAAGACATAGGACTTCCAGTAATCGCTAGAGCTGTAGTAATCCATCCGCTTACATCTCCACCAGTAAAAATCCCATGTGCAAAATCCATAGCACCTCCAAATACTTTACTGATAACAGTTTTTAAGCTATCTTTTCCTTTAAAAATTCCATTATATAATCCTTGTATCAAGTAGTTTCCAATTTTCGTCATTTCCTTACTTGGTGAAGCAATACCAAAAATATTCTTTATTCCTTTAAGGATTTTTGTTCCGAGATCTTTAGCTACTGAAACTACATCGTCAATTTTAGCTTGAATTCCTGCTTTTAATTGATTTACAATATCTTTACCCCATTGTAAAGCCGTAGTAGGTAAATTTTTAAAGAAATTTATAAAATTAGTAAATTTTTCTGATATCCATGTACCAATACCAGATATAATGTTCCATGCTCCAGTTTTAAAACTAGTAAACATATCAGAGCCATATTTTGCCCATTTAGCAGGTAAACCACTAAACCATTCCATTGTATTGGTAAATTTCATTTTTATCCATGCCCATAAACCACTAAAGAAAGTTTTAACTTGTGTCCAATGTGTGATTACTTCATATGCAATTAAAGCAAATGCTGTTATTGCTGCAATAACTATTACATATTGTGGTGGCAATTTAAATATAGTTTCTAATAATTTACCGCCTTTTCCTACAGTCGATAAACTATCTAATCCTTTTTTAAAATCTTTTATTCCTTTTACAACAGTATTTATTGTGGTTGCAACTTTCCATCCTGCAAATGCTGTACCTATACCAACTATAGCTAATCTTACAGCTCCTCCATGTTGTGCTAACCAATCAAATACTGTTTTAACTGGATAAAGTGCATCATTCAATAATTTTTGTATAGTTTTTGTTACATCTTTTGTACTTCCACCTAAAGATGGCATTATATTAGTTGCAATTTTACCTACATCTTTTATAATGTTTGCCAAAATTGGTTGTACAGTTCCAACTACTACACCAATAATACTAGAAATAATAGGTGTTGCGTTACTTAATCCTGTAGCAAATTTAGACATATAGGGAACAAGCATACTTCCTATACTTCCAGCTAGTCCATTTATTGTGTTTTTAATTCTTATAAGTGTACCTTCATAGGTTGCACCTGCTGCCTTGGCACTACCACCAAATTCTCTATTTAATTCACTTAGAATCATTTGTTGTGCTTTCGCTGTTTGCCCTGTACTAACTAGACTTTTTATAGTTTTCTTTTGACTATCTGTAAATGTAACACCAACTTTAGTTAAAGCTGTAACACCCTTAATTGGATCATTTAAAGCTTTTCCTAATTGCATAGCACTTGCTTTTGTATCTGTTCCAAGTGCAGTTGACATGTTGTTAACAGTACTTAATGCATCTTTCATTATGCCACCTTTTATGTTGGTGAATGTCAAAAGCATATTTTCTGTTGCAATGTTCGTCCCTTTTGTGAAGGTTGTTAGTTTGGACTCTGCTGTTGCGTAATCCAATAATTGTTTTTGACTTAATCCTGCTGCCCCACCTGTACTTTTCAAAACACTAGCCATTTGTTGCGTTGCTTTCTGTGCCCCTTGTGCTCCTGCTATAGCAGATTTCATATTGAAACCTGCAAATAAACCACCTGCAAATCCAGCAATAGAAGATTTTAAGCCAGAAAAACCACTTGTAACTTTATTTCTAAAAGCACCTACATCATTTTGAGCGTGCTTTAGTTCTCTACTAAATGACTTTGTTGCTTCTACTGGCTCTTTCATCTTTGGACTAAACATATCTTTTAAATTTAGTATTGTACCTATAACTCTACTTATAATTCTCACCTCCTCATATAAAAAAAAGAAAAGATAAGAATTATTAATTATCTTTTCCGTCAAATAGTATTTTTAAGAATTGTCCTAAATCTTTCCAATATCTATTCTCACATTCTATGTAAAACATTTTGTCATAACTATCTACATTTAATAATTTATCAAGATCATGACCTCTAGCAACTAGGAAAGTAACTGTTTTTAAATAATCACTTTCCTCTATTAGTTTTTTACTTCATTTTGTAATTTCTTCATGTCTATTCCACTAGTTGCAATGAGTTTATCACCTATTTTAGTAATATCAAGTCTTTCAAAAGTTAAAAGGACAATATCTGACTCTGGATGTCCTTCCATTTCTTCCTTTACACTTTCAATTAATTCTTTATCATGGAAAGATGGACATTGCTTATAAATTAAGTCTGCATATACTTCTACTACATCATTTGTAGATACCGAATTATCTGCGTTCATCTTATCTAGTTCGTCCAAATAATCAAAAACTTCTTTTTGAGTAGGTGTTATAAATTCCATAACTTCACCTTCACCTACTTCAATTTCAACTACTTTGTGTTGATTATTCTTTTTAGCTATTTTTTTAGCTATTAAATCCTTTATAGTCAACTTTTTATTTTTTACTGCTGTTTTACTTTCTTTATTTTCTTTTTTCATATATAACAAATCCTCCTAGTTAATAATTATTATTATTTAGTCTATAGTTTCTATTGGTTTTGCCATTAAAGCATTAAATGGAAATTCTTGACTTGTATTTTTTTGTGACTCAAAGTTATTGTCTATTTCTGTAAATACTATACCAGTTATACTCCAACGTTCGGTTTGCTTAGTTACCTCATCATACGCACCAGAAATTAATTTTATATCTGGTATTGCACCTCCTGAGATACCTTGATAAGCTTCTTTTATTAAATAACTATTCTTTTTATCAAGTGTAAGTGTTCCACTTACGGACATTCCAGTAATATTCGTACCTGTCCCCCATTCGCCACACTCAACGACATCGTCTGTTTTTGCTTGAATTTTGCAAGACCATTTAGTTACTCCTGGGACTCTATCACCATTACACCAAATCTTTCCGTTGCTTCCACTTAAAACATGTAAATTTCCTGCCATCTATATCAAATCCTTTCTTTTTCAAAAAAATAATAAAAGGTAGATGTTTTCTACCTTTAGTTAAGTATATTTTCCATCGACAAATTTGTCATACTTTCTAATATTTCTAAATTAGAGCTTGTAAATATATTTCTTCTAAAATTTTGCTGTTTAACTTGTGCATCTGTCATATTATCTACAATTAAAGAAGTATTTTGTTTCAAATAATTCCTCATTGTACCTACATTTTGTGTACATATATTATCAAAATCAGGATTCAAAATGTCTAAATCCTCTAAATCTCCATAATAAGTATTAACAGCATCTACAAAAATTTCTCTATTATCATTGGAGTTTTTAAACTTAGATAGATAAAAATCTTTATATGTATTGTAAACATCATAATAAATCATATCCATTGCTTCAGAATATTCAATAAGTTTCATATCTTCTATTTCATCTGTCCCAACTGTAGTTTTATTATTTATACCAACTAATATTCTAACTTTATCACCATCATTGAATAATACAAGTTGTCCATTAGTTGTTGCTGTATCTACATCTGCAACTTCTGTAACACTTTCCAAATCGTCCATTATATCATAGGTTACACCATCTGTTTCTACATTCCTTCCAGCTATTGAACTCAATAAACTTGGAATATATTTATCTCCTGTTACTTCTCCTCTTGTAGAATCTAGAAATTTCACTTTAGAATTTATAAAATTAATCACATGCCTACTATCTGCGGAGGTTGTTAAATTGTAACATATTGCATTGTAATATTTCTTAGATGCTTCTTGTGTTTTTATCCATGCAGACAAGGCGGTGTGATCTGCTGCTGTACTAGAATACACTCCTATATAACTTTGTGTTTCACAACTTCCTGCTATTGCTAATGCGTCTGCAATTGCTCCATCATCATCTATTCTTATTACTGTTAACTGATTTATATTTTTCTTAAAGCAATCTTTAAGAGCGTTTAAATTATCTATGGTGTATAATGCATTATCTGCTATTACATCAGATAATTGTGTATATATTTTTTTACTAAAAGCTTTATTTGTATCATCTTTTATTATCAAAATAACTTTTTTGTTTGAACTTCTTTCGACAAAAGTATTTGCTAATACCTTAAATTGTATATCTATAACTGGCTTTGTTATTGCCATCTATATCAAATCCTTTCTATTTATAATTTTCTTCATCTTCGATATTTTCGATATAATCCAAATTATCCTCTTCTGTATCTCTTTCGATATAATAATTTACATAAAATAATATTTGTAATATTCCATCTGTAATATTGTAATCAATCCCGTCCTCATCAAGATTTATATAAATGTCTTGTAACGGAAACCCCTGACAAAATAATTCATCAATATCATTTTGTATATTACATAATTCTTCTAAATAATCATATTCATCACTTGGAAAATAATATATTTTTATTCCTATTTTCTTTTGTGTCCTTCTATCTGATAGCTGGTTACTTGCATTACTTAAAATTGTTGTATAAAAAGCAGCTCTTTCGTGTCCATCTGGATTATCTGTAAAAGTTATATTTGTGCTAGGAAATTTTGTTGTAAGCATTGTATTTATTTGTGTTACCACGTCTGCAACTGTAATCATAATCCCTTTTCCTTTAACATCTTATCTATCCAGTCCTCTGTGTCAGAATAGTAAGATTCTTTAAAATCTTGATAAGCTTTTTCTGTATAAGCATAACCTTTTACAAATTTCCCAGTATCCTTTTTATCTGGCTTATGTCCTATTTGCTTATGTCCATTCTCCAAAAGGTGTGCTATTGGACTAGAATTAAATGCCCTTACGCTCATTTCACCCTGATAGTTATAAACTTTTCCAGCTTTAAATTTATTATAAAAATTTGTATTACCTTTATCGGGTATACCAACTTCTTTTGCTTTCTTTTTCATCTTTGTTTTTAATTTATTGGCTTCTTTTTTTAGGTATTTTTTTGACTCTTTAGGTAGTTTTTGTTCAGCTAAATCAAGTAAAGATTTACTAAATTCATCTAATTCATGTGTGTCAAAACCATCTTCCATACAATATCACCTCTTATTCATACTTAATTTCCAACATTACTTCCCAAAACTGGTTATCTTGATAATCTGGTTGAAAATATAAAATATTATATCTCAAACCATCTTTATCTTTAAAATACATATCTATAGATAAATTTTTTATGCTTAATTTTCTACATCTTAATGTATGAGTTACATTTGCATACTCTGTATCTGCCACTGTTCTTTGCGTATTTCCTGTTAAACTAGCAGGTATTATTTGGCAAAATATAGGTTTAATCTTGCCATATGTAGGTACTTTAGCTCCTAATTTATCTCTAGTACCTGTTTTACCATATAAATCTAGTTTATTTTTTAATTTACTTGTTAAATTGCTCATGTTATACCCCCGTAGTAGTGGTAGTAGTATCTACGGTATAAGAGTATTGCAATTGTAGCATAATAGATTGTAATGAAAATCTAGCTTTTTCGCTAACTTTATCTGTCATTAGTCCATTATTATCGAACCAGTCTGTTATAAGTACTCTACAATATAATTTTGCTAAAGGATTAGTATTATCGAAAGTTATTCCAGTTGCATTAAATAAATAAGCTTCTGCGGAATCACATAATAGCTGTATATCGTTGTCTTTATCATCATAATCTACTGTTAGCCATTCTTTTGCTTCTGCTAAACTTACTATCAATTACATCACCATCCTTTTTATTCCTAAATAAATAAGAGCAATAAAAAAAGACCTATTAAGTCTTATAAATTACCCTTATTTATTAAAGTTTTTTAAGCTAATTTAGCTAATAATACTTTAATTGCATTTTTATTAAGAAGTTTACCATCAAATCTGAATACACCTTTAACTTCTGTTCTATCTTTTCTCCAAGCATCTCCACCTACATTAGATGATTCTAAAGACATTACTTTTCTATCAAACATAGTATATAAATCCGTTAAAGATCCCATAATAAATGGTACTTGTGTTACTGCTGTTTCTCCTGTACCTGTTACTACATCTGCAAGGAATTTCTTAGGAACTTTTACAATTTCCCTACCAAGAAAAGTAAATCCAGATTGTTTTGTTGCATCTGGCTGTAAATAACTATGTCCTTGTGCATCTTCCAATGAATCTAAATAATCGTAACCTTCACAATTTGTAAATATCACTAAATTATCATTGCTGACACTTTCTAAATCTACATTAAATATATGTTTGAATTTCTTAATATCTGGTGCTGTATTTATACTTTCTAATCTACTCTCTAATGCTCCACCTACTTTTGCTTCTGTCATAATTCCTTGTGCAGATTTTACACCTGTTCCATTAAATATCTGGTATGCATATGTATTTAACTCATTTTCACCTAACCATTTTGTTATAAATGCTAGAATGTTTTCTGCGGAATCCTCCAATAATTCTGAAGTCAAAGGTATAAATCCACCATATTTACGAACTGTATAACTCATATCTTCAAATGTTGGCTCATACATTTCTTGTATTTCTGCATCTTCATCTAAAGATGGAAAACCTGCTGCTTGTGGAATATTATTAGCTATTGGTCTAGTTCCTGTCATAGTTCCAACTGGCTCTACATTTATGTATGGTCTTATGTCAAAATTTCTAGTGGCATCCTGATATTCTATTATTTTTGTAGAAACATCTGGTGTAATTACTACTCCACCCTTTGTTCTATCTCCCTCGATTACAGTATTTCTAATTTCTTTAAATGCTTTAGCTTCTGCATCTGTCATTTCTTTTCCTGCAATAGCCTTGGCAACTATTAATCCTAAATTTTTATCTTTCAATTCAGTTTTTTTAGTTTTATCTTCAACATCCTTAGTCTTACTTTCTGCTTCTGCTTTAGCTTCAGCTTCTTCCATTTCTGCTAAAGTTATCTTAGCTTTTACTGCTTTAATTTCTTCAATTTTATCTGTTATTTCCTTTGCTACAGTTAATTTTTCTGCGGAATCCTTTAATTCTTGTAATTCTTTTTTCAATTCGTCTGATTTTTTCATATATAATTTACCTCGCTTTTAATTTTATTTTTTATTTTTGGACATAAAAAAGAACTATCACTCTAGTTCTAATAACAATTTTGCTTTTAATAATTCTAGCTCCTGTTTTTCTTTATCTTTATTATCTTGTATTTGTTTTAGTCTCTCCTCTTCAGCTTTATCTTTTACTTTTTCAATTACTTTAGATTCTTTCATTAATATATCTTTTAGAGATTTAGGTATATTTTTATAATTATCAAGGATACTTTCATCATTTATACAGGCTGTCAAGTCTTTGTCATCTTCTAAGATAGTAATATCAAATATGTTACTCATTTCTGTTGCATCCATCCATGTTTCTTTGCTTAACATATCTTTTATTTGTTCATCTGTAACTCCATCTTTGGCTTTGCTCATATATAAAGGCAACATTACAGAATCTTCAAATTTATTTAGTATATCAATTTGAGATTGCATATCATCAGCGTTTCCCATTACAATATTCATCGGTTTATGTATCATGAGAATACTAGAATTATAAGCATATATATTATCAGAAATCATTGGAAGAAAACTTGCACAAGAGGCTCCAAGTCCATCTATATAACTATTAACTACCACACCTTTGTCTTTTACTCTTTGTAACATAGCAATAATTCCCTGTGTAGTTATTACACTTCCCCCTACGCTATTAATATATAAATTTACAGTTTTTGTATTACCTAAATTATCTAAAGTATCCTTAAAATCTTGGAAACATACATCTGTACTATCCCATTTACTATCTTGTCCACCAGAAACTATTTCTCCATATACCATAATGTCTAAACTTTCATTTCCTACATTTTTAAATTCATAAAATTTTTTATTTCTCATTATTATTTTGTTCACCTCCATCATCATTGGAATTATTATCTATATTGGTATCATTACTTGGTTGAGTATTAGTTTTACCACTTATTATATTATCCAATGTAACCAAGTTTCCATTGCCTATTAATGTGTCACCATTGTCTGCCCAACTATAACCTAATTCTTCTCTAGCTTCATTTGGTCTGATAATCATGTTGTTTACACCTTTTGTTAAATAATCCATTTGTGCTGTTGGATCTAATTTAAATATTTCCTTAGTGTAATGTTCAAGAAAATTTCCATTCATTTTATCTTTAAATAATAATAATTTTCTGGTATTCTCTTGCTTATACATATTTAAAATAGGAGATAATGTATTAACATAAAAATCTGTTTGCTGACTAACGGAATTAGCATAGGAAGACTTACCATAATCATTGATGGTATTTGGATTTAATCCAAACGCTGCTGCAATTCTTAAAGCATTTGTGTTATTTATAGTAGAGAATTCAGCTTCTGATAATTTCATTGATAATGTCTTTGCTTCTATAGTTGCAGGAATTGGCAAAAACCTTGTTCCATTAGAATTACAATATTTTTCTGTCTCCTTCACTAAAGTATCTTTAGCTTTTGTTCCTAAATCTCCTGTATATTGGAGTAAAACTTTATCCCCAAACATATTGTTCTTATAAAGGTTATTAATATATCCTTCTCCATATTTTTGTGTGTCTATTTGCTGTGATAATATGTCTTTTACAGCCATTCCTATTATTCCATCCCATGTTATGGCTGTTTTATAATGTAATATTTCATCTGCACTAAAAAGATACTTTTTACCACTATTATTTTTATCATACCAAACATACCACATGGCATTTTGCTGTCCAAATAATCCTGCACTATCTCTCCAAACAGTTACATTTTCGGTATCAAGTATCCATAAAAAATTTATATTACCTTTATTATCTCTGTTAACATACACATAACAATTGCCATAAAAATTACGGTTTAATTCTACACAAGACCAGAATGTACTTGCACTCATGTATTCATTTGGTTCTATATTTAAAATGTAATTTAAATTATTATCTATAATTCTCTCTTTTCCTTTTATAGCATTATAAGAATATAAATATATTGGTAATTTACTAACAGAATTAGATAGAGTTTGTAGGCATGTAAAGAATACTATCTCTCCCAACTTGTCTGAATTTATTGTAGCACTATCTATTCCCAATAAACTTAATAATCCAGGATCAGATAAACCATATGTTGTATCTTTTATATCTTTACTCTGTAATCTACTTTTAAATAATCCCATATTCTATATTTTCACCTCCCTCCTCTATCATTTCTTAGGAAATTTTATTAAAAATACACCAATTCCTAATAAAATAAAGCCTAAAATATATAAAAATGCTATATAATTTATTAGAAAAGTAGCATATAAAATAAAAAATAAGCCTAAAAATATTAATATATCTTCTATATTTTGGCTTATAAACTGCTTTATTTTATTAAATTTATTATGTATATAGTTGTTTATTGTTGCTTTTTTTGCTTTAATTCTATTTATTATAGCTATATATTTCATATTCACTCCCCACTTTAAGAATAAAAACTTTTAATATACTCATCTGTAAGTTCTATTTTATCTTCTACCATCCATAATTGACTATAAGCAAAAATTGAACTCATAAGTAAATCTATTCTGTTTTTATTTTTATCTTCTTTTGCGAGCAAAATATCTTCTGTAATTTTTGCTCTATGCTCTACAGCATTACTGACACAATAATCTAACAACTTATTTTCCTGATAAACTATTTCCCCATTATAAACACTATCTCTAAAATTTTTGATGCTTGGACTTAAAGCACTAAAAGATTGTTTTAATAAAATTACATCATAATTTTTTGCTAGATTGTTCATCATCTGCAAGGCATTATAAGGATCAGATACTATGCATTTAATTTTACAATTATACATAGGCTCAATGTTTCTTATATATTCCTCTATTCTGTTATAATCAGCAATTCTACCTTCCATTAATTCACAATATCCATCTTGTTCATACTGTACATAATCAATTTTTTCTCTACGTTCAGGTAATGTATCTTTGGGTAAAAATCCTTTAGACATTAAATAATACTTACCATTTTCCTTATACATTATAGATATACCATTTAAATCTAATGAAATTGCAAAATCTCCACCTACAACAACCTCTTTACCCTTCAAATCTATCTTAGGAACAGAATGTTTTTTCCATTCTTTCACGTCTAAATATGTATGTTCACTAGCATTTTGTAGAAAATTATTCATATCTTTAGTTATATATTCAATCTTTTCTGTTGGTTTTAATAATGCTTTCTTCCTATTATCTCTAATAATATTATAATTTTCTTTAATCCTTAGTGGATTACTCTGATATATACCCGTATCATCCCATAAATGTTTTTCTTCTGCATAATATAGCAGTGCAAATTGTCTTTCATCATCTACAACACCATTAAATACTTTTCTAATATAATCAATTTCTTCTTCCATAATAGAATTAGTTATTGCATATGCTGTTGTGGTACGGAAAACTACAGGATTGATAACATTCTTCATTCCACCTCGCAATGCGTTAAAATTATCTGCATTCTGAAAATTAGCAAATTCATCTCCTACCATTGCTGAAGGTCGTACAGAATTGTTCTTACCTGGTTCTGAAGTTCTCGGCTGAAAAAAGTTATGTGTTAATTTACATTCTATTTTTCCAGTGAATGTTTTACTAATTGTAAAATGTTTTAATATTAAAGGACTTGCTTCTAATACTTGTACCATTGCCTTTCTTAATTCTGCTGCAAGTTCCCTTGTTAAACATATAGAATAAAATTCTGAATAGTTTTGTTCTGTTAGCATAAGCAATATAAATATAATAGCCACCAAATTTGTTTTTGCATTTTTACGACTCATGAAGAGAGTTATGTCATTATGCATAAATTTATGTGGATTATCTTTATATCTGAACAAAAATACACCACATACTAAAAAGCATTGGAAACCAACTAAATATTTTAATACTTGTTTTCCAGCTACAAATCCCGTAGCGTAATTCAATAATTTCAATAAATTATTTATTTTTTTAAGTTGTTTTTCATCTGCATAATATTTAAAATCTTCTCTATATTGATTAGTATTATAATCTTCTAAGAATATTTCACATTGTCTTTTAACTTCCCATGTTGTAATTTCTTTACCTTCCATTACATCTTTACAATATTGTAAGGCTTTATCTAATAGAATCATTTATCATCATCTCTTAGAGCTTGTAAAACTGGATCTTCTTTTGTAGATTTTGCATTAACATTTATTACGCTTAATTTTGCCCTTGAAGATGGAGAAAGACCTAACTCATTGCAACACTTATTAAATATATTCACATAATCTTTGTAAATTAAACTTGCAGGATTTCTACTCAACGTGCCATCTTCTTTAGGTGTCACTAGTCCATGCTCATCTAATATTTTTTTACATTCTTTCATCTTTACTATTGCATCTACTGTTGTTTCTAAAATAGTTATATCTAAATTATTTAATATATTACTGGCTTCTAATTCTTTTACTATGAATTTATATAATTTCTTTTCTTCCTTAGAAAGATAAGAAGGTGCTTTATAAACTTTATTATTATTACCTTTTAATTTTTGCTCCTCTTCTTTTCTCTCTGTAATTTCTTGTTTTGTTAAATGTGACCTTTGTAAATCTACAGGTTTTGCAGATAATGCCATTATAAACACCTCCTCTTTCTAATTGATAATGATTGTTATTTGATTTTAACTTGTCATTTCGGAAATTTGTTTGACGGAAAGTTGGGATGCGGTCAATGTGAAATTTGTCGAAACTTTTCTCATACCCCTACCATATATACTTTGACTTCTTTAACCTTTGTAAAAAAAATATATAGCATATATTAATACAATAAAACTAGTATTAATATTAAGACTATATACCAGTATCCCTTAATATACCTTCATATTCTCTCTTCCATCTATCTACCAAACCAATCATCATATGTACTGTATCTTCATAGTTATCATTCAGCATACCATGTACTAACTTATGGTTACTATAAGTAAGATACACTATCCTACATACATTACATCTATCATCCCAACCATCTATCTTTAATGGTCTTATATGATGACATATGTTACCATACTCGATCTTATTAAGTATATAGTAACTATATATATCTAGTCCTTTACACTTACTTTTAACTATATCTACTGTCTTAATCCATTCCTTTGAATGATAGAATGATGTATACTTCCTATCTCTTAATTGCCTTACATTCTTATCATATGTCCTGTTCTTCTCTGCCTTATCTACTTTGTATTTCTTCTCACATTCCTCACATCTTTTAAGATTGTAGTCTATGATCTTACCACATCCACTGCATAGTTTCTTCAATGCCATATCTATTCATTCAGTTCTTTTAAAATTTTCTTAGTCAGTTCTCTTCCTATTGGCGCTAATAATTCATTTGGATTAATAGCATCCATCTTTATATTACATGTATAATCTAAGTCATCATTCTTTTTAGTTTCTACTTTCATATCTTCCAAACTTTTAATTTCATTCTTTATATTCTCCAACACTTCCAATACTTCTCCAGCATCAATATTTATTTTTATTTCCATTTAAATCATCCCTCCAATTAAATACATTACATATAATTCCAGTTGATAATCTTTAGTAAACTTATTAAATTCATCTACAAATTTATTGTAATCTTTTAAGAAATTAATCTGTTCCTCTATTGTAAATATATTTCCATGTGTATTAATAAACTCACCCATATTTTTATAATATTCAAGTAAATCATTATAATCCTTTATTTTATAACTAACTCTTTCTAAATCATTTATATTCATCATTAATCACCATTCCTTCTAATTTGTTTACAATAACTTTTTTCTTACCAGTTAATACATCTTCACTCCAATCTATAGGGATTACTTCTTTTAATGCTTCTTTTGAAGAAATTGATATAAATTTTCTATTTTTTAATTTGTTTGAATCAAGTGATCTACTCATTTTCTATTCTTCTTATTAAATATTAAATATGGACTTTTTCGTCCTAAAATAAAATCTATTAAATTACTATAACCATGTCTTTTACAACAGTTATTTATTAATTCAATATAAAAATTCCTATTTTGATAAACTAAATATAAAAGCCATATTGTAAACCAAATATTAATCCATATCATATAATCACCTACTTTTACATAAAAAAAATAAGGCTACTATTTAAGCCTTATCTAATATATCTTTTATTTCTTTATCACTAAATTGCTTATTTTTGAATCCAGTGTCAATCTTTTCTTGTGCTAAATTTCTAAGTTTTTCTGTACTCTCATTATAAACTAATTTTAGGCTTTTATTACAATAATCTACGCATTCCTGCCATTTACTAAGCTTATAATTCTTGATACCATAAAACTGTGCTGTATTTGCTTTAGCTCTCTTATTAAATATCATGCTAAACAATAATGCTAATAAAAATGGCATTGCAAAAACAATCATAGCAATTTGAACAATTCCAAGTAAGCAAAATAATATAGTTGCTGCTAATTCAACCTTCATTGCTTTACTAAAGAATGGTATCTTTTCCATTTCAAAAGGCACTTCTTGAAAATTCAATTCAGCATTAACTATTTTTCCTGCTACTTTTTGAGAAAAATCTAGTCCATCTTTCTTTTTGGGTTGTTTTTTAGTATCTTTCTTTTTATAGTCTGTATAACTAATTCCACTACCAGGTATTCCTACAGTAGTTCTAGTTCCATTTTTACTTATATTTTTAGTAAATCCATGTCCACCTACAGAAACAGAGTTTATGCCCTTTTTACCAATATTTAATTTAACTCCAGGTAAAATCTTAATTGATTTTCTAAATCTAAATCCCATATAACCATCTCCATTATCTCTCTTATATGTCTTTATTATACTACAAATCTTAATAATTATATTATTTTTTGTATTTATTGAAAAACATCGTTATATTATAATTAATATATTTTAATCGCAAAATATATTAAAATATATTAATTATCGTAAATTGATTAATAATAGTATATATGCTATCATAAAGCTAAATTAATTGAGATACATCTTTGAGATAGGTTATAATATAATTATAAATGAGAACAATGCATATAGTGCATTAATTTGAGGAATAGCATTTAAAAGATATTAAATAGAATATTTTTCAGGAGACAATTCAATAATAAAACTTAGGAATTAAACTCCTAATTAATAGAAAATATTTTTCTTTGTTAAGCATATTATAGAATAATACCTAAGGATAGTACTGGTATATTAAAAATATAATTACTCATAAAAAAAGAACCTATAGTTTTATAAGTTCCACAATATATTAATACTAGAAAGATTAATATGATTACTAAAATATAAATATTAACGTAACTTGATTTTTTAGAAAATATAGTATAACATAATTGTTGTTAAAATTAATAAGCATTCATACTGGAACATTTTCTTATAGAAAGGTGATGATAGTATGAAAAAAATAAACTTAACTATAATTGCCAATATCTTAACAATTATAGTAGCTATCTTAACAATTATCACATTTATAATAAAATAGTTGCTGTAATAATATTACAATAATTTATAATTTCTCTTCCACAGAAATTATAAATTCATATATAATTTTCAGTATAATAACTTATATAATTTTAACAACTTTAATATATTAATTAATTTTAATCAAGAAATTAGTCGGCTCTTGATTTTCTACATAAAGATATATAGTAACTCTACGTTAATATATATCTTTATGTATACTTATATTATAACTATCATATAATTTTGTCAACATTTTTGTATAAAAAATTAAAATAAACATTAAAACATTTCCTCTCAGTTTAATTATTTCTATATTCTTTTGTGGCATATTTCACACTTCGCAAAATATTGTTATATAGTATTAAATCTACTTTGAGAATATAATCATATCTTACAGCTTTCTTATAATCTAAATAAGCACTCAAATTTTCTGGACTATTTGAAACTTGAAATAATATTTGTCCGTTGCTTTCATCTTTCCAAAATTCTAAGTCTTGTAATGGATTTTTATATAAAATATATGTAATTGCATTTAGAGACTTAGTTCTTATATGCTTCTTCCTATCTTCTTCCATCTTTTTAAATCCTCCTATTACAAAAAAATCAAGTAGGGAGCAATAAAAAATTGCTCCCTTATGTATATCTTCATTTGTTATATGTTATAATTATGATTAGTTATAAGAAACGAATTGTACATTTGCAGATGTACAAATATTTGAAGTATCTATTGCAGTAGATGCTTCTTTTTTTATTTTCCATTTGTTATATGTTTTTACCCATCGGTCACAACCAATTCTATATGTATATCCCTTGCAAATATCATATTTGTTTTCAATTATATCTCTATTCACACCATTTTTAAGCATATCCAATATATCAAAAACATCTTCTTCAGATAGTTTTGTATTGTGAGGATTATTTTCCCCCTCATTGGCTTGTCTCCTATGTTTTGTTTCCTCTGGTGTGGATTTATTTTTCCTTCTTTTACCCTTCATATCTGAATTTATGATAGTCTTAGAATATAATTCTATATATTTAGTTTCTTCTTTATCTAATTCATTTTCTTTACATTCTTCAATAACATAGAATATTAAATCATCTTGTTCAGTATTAAAAATTGTTTGTAGTTCATCCTTATTGGTTTCACAATATGCACCATTTATTAAATTAGTCCTATGTCTACTATAAGCATCATTACATTCTTTAGCTCCACCCACATATAAAATTTTGCCTTGGTTTGTCTTAATTCCATAGATTCCACATTTATTTATTTTACCTTGCTTTATTAACATATATTAACTCCTCCAATTTTTTATTTACTTAATTAAATTATGTGATGTTTTTCATTTTTTCTGTTTTCTTTAAAAAAGAATCATCATATTTTAAAATTTTTTATTGACATTAATTTTTTTATATGTTATATTGTATTTGTAAAAAGTTAACCATTTTTAAATAAAAAAATTAAACAGTTTCTACAAATCCAATATATTTCATATCATCATCTATAATTACACATCCTTGTTTGAAAAGTCCGTTTAATGTATCTATAGCATATAAGCAATTATATCCTATATACTTTTCCAAATTTTTAATTACATTTTCATCCTGTTTAGCGTCTTTCCATGCTGCAATCTCATCCTTTACAGGAACAATATTTGAATCCATTACTTCCATATGTAAATTTCTAATTATATACTCATTTAAATTTGACATTTTTTTGCAATTAGTCATTATTCATTCCCCCTATTTTTATCAAATTTATTTACATATACTTTTTTATATACTCCATATTCATCCCAAAATAAATCGTCAGGATCGTGTGGGCTTCTCCCAATTAATCCGCACTTTCTTTTAACTTCAATTTTCTTTTTTTTTTTTTAAGTTTAAGCATATTTCTCCTCCAATTTTTATTTTTATATTTACAAATTATCATATATATGATATAATAATTATGTATACATATTTTTAAGCATTAAAAAATAATATAATAGGGAGTAACCAGCTCCCTATATGAACATTTCCTTTGGGATGGGACGTGTATTTGTATACTTACTACATTACAAACTATAGCATATTTTTAAGGGTAGAATTATATTATTCTACCCTAGTGTAAGTTCATTCCCTTACTGATTTATTACGAGTTCTCACTCTATCTCTATTCCATCTTAGGAATTTGTAAATATGCTCTAATCCTAGTATTTATCCCATTTATAGCAATTTATATAAAAATATTTTTTGTTATTAATTACCTTTAAACGTTGTATTTATAAGGATTAAGAGACTTGTTTAGAATCCCCTTTAACTTTTTTATGACTTTTCTGTTTAGCACATTTAGGACATCTTTTCTGATTATTTGTTTCTCTTTTTACCCTTTTTCCGCAGTCCTCACACATTAAATATCCATTATCTAAAGGTTTATTAATATTTATATTTATATTATTGAGAATCTCTTGTCCAAAAACATTCCAAAGAAAACTCATTTTTAAATCATTCGTTTTGTAAGTATATTTAATTAAAGTATCTACTATATTTAGTATATCTATATTGTTTTCTTTTCCCCAAGTTTCAAATTCTTTTCTTGCATAACCATAAAATATTTCTTTAAAATCTGTTTTCTTCATGTCTTCTTCATCTTCATTAGTAAATTCTTTAGAATATTCATCAATTTTATCAGTCGTATCTTTTTCTATCTCTAAATATTTAATAATTACATCCTTATTAACTTCGATGTTATCCTGATTAAACATTAATGTTTTTACTCTAAATATTCCAAATCCTTTTGAATAATCAAATTTTGTATTTTCTATGTTTTCTATATTCTTACAAATTCTATCCATTACACTATTACTCATAGGTTTACACTGTAATTCTTTTTTATTTTTTGCATATTGGAAGAAATACGGATACTTATCATTTTTAATAAATTCATTAACATCTGATGGTAATTTCGGAAGAAACAAAGTTTTTGCGGAATCTATAATATCATTATTATAAGCACATAGCTTTTGCATTATCTCATAATCATCCATTGGATTTTCAGAATTCCACATTCTCGTCAATGTATTACTAATCTTACCTATATTACTTTTTTTATATACAAATATTAAACTTTTAACTATATTGTCTTTATTAATCTGTGTTGCTGGAGCTTTACCCATTTCAAAATATATAGGATGTATATCATAAATATCAATCATTTCTTCAGCTAAAGAAATGATCCAATCCGTACTAAGAACCAAAGCTTCGTCTCCATCACAATCAAAAGCCAAAGTTTTTGAGATAACATCATGGGTACTTGTATAAATTCCATTGGTGATAAACCATTTATATTTTCCTTTAGTTGCTCTTACATTTTTTCTTATAACATGTTCAAAACTCAAACTTGGACTTCTTAAAACATCTAATTTAACATCATTTTTATACAAGTTACAATACACTTCTCCATCTTTTAGGTAGCCTTCTGGAACTTCTATATGCCCGAATAACCAATCTACAAATGCTATAGGATCACTAAGTATAAATATTCTCTTACTATTTTTAATCTTTATCTTACCACAACAAGCATCATTTTTAGCTTTTGTAATTGTCTTACTTATTTTTTTATTAACATAAGCAGATTTTAACATTTCTGGATATATTCTTAATGCTTCTTGAAAATAATTTCTATGTTCGTTCTTCTTTGTTGCACTTAAAAATTCTAATTGAGATTTTCTATCAGTATGTACCTTTCTAATTAAACTTTTAAAGTCTTTACATAATAATTCTATTTGTTTATCTGATATATTGATTAATTGCTGCAACATTTGGTAGTTAATTTGCATATCTTTATATTTATCAGATTTTTCTTCATCTTGCATACAAATATTAGCTGTACAATTATATTTGTGAAAATTATCTTTATATTCCTGCCAATCGTTATAATACTTTGTAAGTTTGAACTGGCTCTTTGTAAAAATAATCTGTATATTATCTTCTATAATGTCATACTCTTGTCCATAAATATCTGTAATTTTTGTATCATAGCTTTTTTCTTTAATATATTCAATATAATTAAATGGTGTAAGCAATCCTTTTATCCAGGGTAATCTAACTTGGGTATTTTTTTGTGCTATACTTGGTAACATAATACCCAATCCATCAAAATGTGGTATTGGAACATCCATTGTCTTATTTTTATCTATTGTCCAGTTAGCAACATCTTTAGTTCTTTTTCTATCTAGCTTATCTCTATATTCTACTTTCTCTGTTTTCCTACTAATATAATCTACTTTAGCAGACACCATTGTCTCAAAATCTGCAACAACTATACATCTATCTATATCAAAATTTTCCCATACAGTAGAACCAGAATTATTTAAACTCAAATATGCTAGAAATTTTGATATATTCATTCCACCCTTTTTATTAATTTCTTCTATAGTAAGTCCATTCATTAAAGTTAACATTACATCTTTTAGAGCCTCATCATTTTTTATCATCATAAATTTTTTCTGTCTTGTTTGTCCTGCTCCTGCTGTAAAGAAAATATAATGTTGTTTATCTATAGTTAAACCATCTTTAACTATTTTTTCTACAATGATATTATCCATATCGCCAACTTTAACTGTAATAATTTGATCTGTAAAGCTTCCTAAATTAAGTCCTAACACTCGTACAAGATTATTATCACCTATTGCAATTATATCTTTTGTTTTTATATCTTTACTTTTAACACTTCTATCTAAATCTTTATTAGCTACATATAATTTATGTATATCTTTTTTAATTTCACGTAATTTAGATTCTATATATGTATAATATTTATTTTCATTTATTTTTTCTTTAAATAATTTACTACATTCTTCCGTCCAGTTTTTAACTTCTAATTCTCTTCTTACAATATTAGACATGTGTTTTTTCAAGAAAAATCGTATTTGTTCCATTCTTATTCTCTGCAAACACATATATTTCTCTTCTTCAGTTCTAACTAAATTTAATTTTACACAATACATTCTTACTTGTTTATTTAACATAATTTTATTCCCCCAATTTTATTTTTTATATTTTAAAAATCCAACTCTCAATTTATTAATATTTGTGAGTGACCCAAAAGGGAACGGAACAAATTTAATAAATTGAAAATGTCTTTGACAACAAATTTACTATTATAATTAAACTTAATATATAAGAGGTTCGGTACTTATTAAATTGTTCCGTTACACTACACAATTTAAAAGTCCCTCATAATTATGATATGTATTTGCTTTTCCCCTACGGGTCGCAAATCCAATCATAATTAATGGTTATTAGATTTTTTATGTATATATGTTGTATTGAAAAGTTGAATAAGATTGACGGTATATTAAATACCCTTTTAATTAGCGTTTGAAAACATTCAACTTTTTAATTTTGGATATTATATGTATCAATTTCATTTAGTAGATAACTCCAATATTCTTCATGATCGTTATGTCTTTTAGTTTTATATTTATATTTACTTAAATCAGATAAAGAAACATCATCTTTATTTTTATAATCCTCTTCAATTTTACTTATCCTATAATTTTCTTCATTTAACTTTTTAAAATATTCATGTTTATTTTTTTGGTATTGGATTTGAATTAAATCATCAATATTAGGATTATAGTTTTTAAATGAAATGAGATTATTTATCAATTTATTTTCATTGGAATTATCATCTACTATTTTAAATAAATTTTTACATCTTTCTATAGATTTATCATTCAACTGTTTTTTCTTATCTATTATTTTTTTGTATTCTCTTTTTACTGCATTTTTACCACATATTATCTTATATGCAGGATAATAAAAATCCCATTCTAATTCTTTATTTACATCATTCATAAAACTTTTATATACTTTTTTACCAGCCAAAAATAAATCTTTAAAGCTTTCCATGTTGTAATGTTTTAGCATTTCATTTTGAGTATCTAATATCAGATTATATTCTTCATCTGTCGCAGGTCTTTTATCTACTTTATTATGTCCTTTGTCTACATTGGCAACTATGAAAGTATCTTGATATATTAATACACTTCTACTTTTCAAATTTTTTAATGCACGTTCTATAATTCTTTTAAATTCTGTCCTAGTAGAAGAATAAAAATTATATATTGCTACTAATTCAATATGTAATATGTCACTTAATTCTTTCTTTTTATATGTACTTAATGAGTATGTATTATTAGCAAAGCCACATATATTAATTAGTTCGCTAATAGATAATGTCACAACATTATTTCCAGTTCTTTGTATTTGTCCATGTATATAGTATGTTAAAATATCCTTAATTTCTTCTATGTACTTGCTATGGCTATTATTTTTTCTTCTATCTTGTTTAGGTAAAGGATCTTTGTAGATTTCATCAATAATAAATTTCTGACCTTCTTTATGCCACTTAAAATATCTAGCCCATTCTTTTAGTTGTTTCTTTTTCGTATCTCCAGCAGAAACTTTTTCTTCCATAAGTAAACACAACTCTTTATAATTTTTTATCACTTGTCCAACTTTTATACTTTTTATGTTCAAATAATCATCACTCCCCCCTTAAAAATTTTTATTTTCTTTTATATTTATAATCTTTTCTGGTTTTGTTATCTGTGCATTTGGAACTATTAGACGTTTTTTAGTATTATAATATGTAGCTTCACAATATTGCTTTCTATTGTAAAGTTCTATGAGTCTATTTGGATCTACATTGCAACCAATTTCCCATATCCTACTTACATTTTTAATTGTTCTTCTATTTTTTAAATCTTTATTATATTTTGAAAAAAATATATCTTGAAAATTAATTTCAGAAAATTTAGTTAGTCCATTATTCCTAGGTGCAAACTCAAATTCATTAGAAATTTTTGTATAATTAGCATCTAAACCAAGTTTAAAATTTTTCTCGTTTGTAAATTCTTTTATTTTATTAATCTGAATTGCAAATTTCCATAACATATCTTCCAGATATTTTTCTAATTGTTTATAATTTTTAAAATACTTTTGTTTTATCTTCTTATATAACTCTGTTTGCATCCATCCTTTTGTACAATTATGCCCTGTATATCCATCACAAAAATATAATATTGCAAGAAATATTGGTGATGCGTCTCGTTCCATATTTTTAATAAAAGATATGTACTTATAATTCCAGTTTTCCTGACAAAAGCAATGGATTAATTCATGTCTTAAAATTCCTCTAACTTCTTTGTAATAATACTGTCTTAAATAACTTACAGGCATTTTATGTACTCCCCAAACATGTGCTTTATCTACATAAACATAATGCTTATTTTCCTTCTCATTGTATTTATATAAGCCTAATGTGTTACCTTCTTCTTTGTCTGGTAAAAATACTTTTTCATGAACTACTACTGGATTATATAAGAACGGTTGTTTTTGCCAAGGAAAACACCTCTTTCTTAAATATTCCATTTCTTCCTTTAGTGCCTTATCTAATACCTTTTGTCTTAATTTTTTGCTTGTCCTATTTACATACTTAATCATAAAATTCCCCCTATTTTTATTTTTTACTCTCCATATATCCCAAGATAGTGAAACCTGTAATCATAGATGTATCAACAATTGTAGCTATTTTATAAAATCAAAAAACGACGGTAAAGTGGTAATTTTACTTAACAAGTTCGTTAAATAAAAATTTATGCGAACTTGTTGACTTTTAAAAAATTAAAGATTATAATAATATTTGTAAATAAAAAATATATTTTATATTGAATTATCAAAGAACATTTTTTTTAATTACTATCAGGTACAAAAAGAGTTGAGTTCTTCCTGTACCTTATATAATAGCAAGTTTTTAAAATTCATACAAATTCATTTTTTATCATATTTTGCTAATATTTTAAATTATATGGTTATAGGTAATAAATGCTAGTTTTTTTACATTATTATAGCCTTATTTGTGTTGTCTAAAAATTGTAGATAAAATTATACTTTTATTGTAACTCAATAGTTATCAAATTGTTATTTTGCATATAAAAATCTATCATGTCAATTTCGTTCTGAATAGAATTGATCTTATCAACATCTATGTCAACCTCTTGTTCGTTATCTCCATAAAGTCTGATATAATGTATCTTTCTATCTTTACAAGCAACTGTAGCAACGTGTGTATTCTCTATATTTAAGATACAATCCATATCGCCACTGTAATGAAGTATTACATCTTGTCCCTTAATTTCACCTAAGTTTCTTTCAACTGCATTTTTTACTATACTATTAAAAATCTGTCTTTCCTCATCCTCTGAACTATAATTTTTTATATTTGTCATTTCCATAATAAAATCCTCCTCTTAATTTTTAATTAACATATTTTACAAAATTGTTTGTAAGTTAGTGACGATTTAATTTTTATAGGCATATTGCCACTTATATACACTGTAAATACGTGCTCAATATTTTCTTTAGGCACATAATCCCAAGGAACTATTTGTCCTATTTTCTCCTGTAATTGTTGCTGCTTAATTTCTAATACGTTGCTCATGTTTTAGCCTCCTACTATTTGATTTCCATAAGGATTATGTTATAATCTAATTGGAGTTAGTGCTTAACATTTTCCTTGTGGGTTGTTAGGTGCTTTTTTTATATTTCATTTCTATGAAAACAAACTTACGCATATATTTTCCATTTCTATATCATCCAAACTATAATAGGCTCTAGCACCATTAAAAAATTCTTTGTCATGATCAAAACTTTCCTCTAGTTCCATATCCGTTTCAAAGCTAATATATGCCAAATCATCTAGTTTATATCCATTAAGATTACGATAAATTGTTACAAATTTACATAAGTCCTCGAAACTATCACACACAAACACTCCATTACTTTTATTAACTAATGTTCTAGATTTTAAAATACTTGGTAAGTTATCAATTGGTGTAAAATGATAGTATACCATAATTATCCCCCCATCCAATTATTAGGTTGCCACCCTTGTATAAGCTATAAATTACATTAATAGAAAACTTTGTTTTAATTATGTTTGTTTTCTATAATCTTATTATACTGCCTCAAGCACTATCGGTCAAGCACTATATTTGAAAAATATACTTTTTTTATTTTTCTTGACCACTATTGCTCAAAGGTATATAATACAGTTAGAAATACTACTTACGGGAGCAATTATTATGATACATATTAAAATAAATGAACAGCTAAAAAAACAAGGGAAAACAATCTATTGGTTAAGTAAGGAATGCAAATGCAATTATGCTAATTTAAAAAAACTTGCTGCAAATAACACTGATTCCATAAAATTTTCTCTACTTGAGATAATATGTGAAGTTTTAAAATGTGATCTTTCAGATGTAATGGAAATAATTAAAGATAATGAAGAAAAGGTAAAAGAATAAATATTCTTCTACCTTTTTCTTAGTTTAATCAATAAGGTTTATACCCCAGTTGTCAAATTTATCTATTAAAAGTTTATTATCAGTATAAGTTAAAATTACTTTCATATCAAAGTCTGGTTCTTCAATAAATACATGTCCTGTTAGAGTTAAATATAACTTGTTTAAGTACATACCAGTTAGCATTAATTTTGATTCTTTAATATCTATTGGATCACTTATATTGCCATAAACTACATAATATACATCATTAAAATTTACAAACATAAATTTTATAAAATACTTTATAAATTCATCAGTATAATATTCATTCATTTTATAATTTTGATTTAAAAAATTAAATATAGATCCATATGATTTTATATCTATATTTAATTTAGCATAGGTTGCTCCATTTAATTTAATAATATTTTTTGTATTTTTACTAATTCGGTTTATATTTCTAACAATTTTATCTCCATTAATCAACAGATTTTTTATATTTTTCTCTGATATATTTTTTAGATTAATTATCATAGATAACATCTCCCTTCTTTTGTAAATATTCTACAATGTAGAAGGAAATTCCTCTATTAAATACTAAATAATTTGAATTATTATAAAAATTTATTCACTTTAGACAAAAAAGGCAGAGGACTAATGATAATCCTGCTGCGTTTTCTTCAATTCATTCTTTAGAAAATTGTTTAATATTATCGTCTTCAACTTTGTTTTCAATCTCTTCATTTCCACTTTTATGTAACATCAATTTAGTATACAGCTTTGCTTCTTTAAAATTCATTTCTGATAAATTTTCTAAAATTTTACATGTTTTATCTAAAATATATAAAGCATTATAATACTCATTATTAGTAACTCCATCTTTTAAGTTTTCTAAAATATCATTAGATTTCTTTAGACACATACTAGTTTTTTTAATAGTATCTATAAAAACAGTCTCGTTAATTAACCTCATCTTATCATTAAACATATTTAATTCCTTTTCTTATCTTTAGTTAATATTTTTTTACTACCCCATACATAAGAATTTCTTCTATAGATTTATCAATGTATTTAACCATATCCTTTTTCTTTCTTTCAAAATGACCATAACCATCATACTTATACTTACGATGATCGATATCAAAAAAATATATTCGTAAACTTTTAATAAATTCAAATATTTCATTTATCCTTTCTATTTTCATATATTCAAAAGTTCTTATAACTTCACTATATATAGGATTTTTTTTATCGCAATAGCATACAATTTCATATCTAAATGTGATATGTGTTCTTAATGTATCATATATTATTCTATTACAATGTAAATTTACACCTAAATTATTATTAAATTTGAAAAATATTGTCATTATATCTTTTATATTGTGTATTTTATAATCAATAATATCATCAAAAAATTCCTTTTTCATTTCGTTTTGTAATTTTCTGATTGCCATATCTTTTATATCATCGTTATAACATGAAAATTTATTTTTTATCACAAAATCTTTCATTAGTTCTTTTTGAGAATTTTCCATTTATATTACATCCTCCGTATTTTGTATTGCCTACAATTTAAAATATATTTATAAATGATTGTAATACATTTTAACATTTTTCTCAACATAATTTGTATGTTTTAGTTATATAATGTATATTATTATTTAGGATTTATGATTTGATTATAAAAATTGGTAAAAATATAGTTATGCTTTGTCTGCTATTATATCACGTGTTGAACCTTCTTCTACTTTTTGAGTCATTGATCACCACGAAGACTTTGATTAATAAAAAAAGACCAGAATTTAGTTTCCTAGTCTTTCTACTATTAATTTAATATTCAAGCCCCAACAACATTTAAAACTTCTGGACTGTTTATTTTTTTAATCATTCTCATAATATCATCTAACGTTATAATTTCTATTCTAATATCACTATTCTTCTCTAATTTAACTATATAATCCCATGCATTTTGATGTATATTTCCTGTAGTAATTATAATTCCTCGCTTTATAGTATCTGCAACCATTGCTCCAACTAACTTTTGGCATATCTCTCTACCAATCATAAAATCTTCTGTAACTGTTGCATTTTCTGTATACCTTTTGCACTCAACAAATATAGTGTTATCGTCATCATCAATTAAAATTAAATCTCTGCCTTCATCATTCGCTGCTGGCGTTAGAGTAACCTTTTTATATTTGCCTATATTTTTAAATAGCCATTCAGAAAATCTCTCAAATTGTCTACCTTCCATATATTCAATTTCATGTTTAATTTTATCTAAATCCTTTATAGTTAAAACTCTATTTTTATACTTTCTACTGTAATCTGCTATAAACTCATAATCCTTATTTACAAATATGGTAATCCAACTATATATTATTATTATTAATCCAATACCAATCAATATTAAAGTAAAGTTATCTATAATAAAAAATAATATATCTACTAAAAACATTTTACCACCTCTTATTAAACATTATGGGTAAATTCTATTTATTTTATACTAAATATAATACCTAAAAAAAGTACCTTAGTAATTACTACTATATAGGTACTTTCTTATACTTTAACTTATTGATTTTATGGGATTCTTACAAGACAATAGAATAATGAAATGAAGTGTAATAGTGAGAGTGACAACCCGAACTTGTGGCAACTTAATTATTTAAAACTTTTGCCAAATTGGATAACTCAAAATCTGAGTATAAAATTGAAAAAGTATGATCTTCAACTAACGAATTAGTTGTAACTGGTCTAACAATTATAACTATTGGATATATTTCCTCACCCAACTTTTTCAAATATAATTGTTGGAAGTGATTGCTCTCATATATCTCTTGTAATTTTTGAATTGAAGTCATGTGCGAATAATCTATTTCAATAATTAGTGGTATAAAATATTCCTGATAATTTAATTCTAATAGTGCATCAATTTCTCTATATTTTTTACCATTAGTATAAATTCTATATTTCTTTTTAAAAGTTTCAATTGTACAACCTAAATCAATAAATTCTGCATATACATCAAGTAATTTGAGTGCGTGAATACCTAACGTTGGTTAATATAATAAATTGTTTCTGCGGTCATATTATATCTATAACGGGCAATTGCTTTATCTTGATATAAACTTCTTAGTGTTTTCCTTGACATATCATAGCCATATTTCCGTCCATGATATATAATTTTAGCACATTGGCGAATAGTTATGCTTCCTTCCTCTTGTATAAAATTTAATATTTCCCTTTTATGCTTACTTAACATTCTTTTTCACCTTTAACTTTGTTTTAGTTTTAGGTCTATCTTTCTTAATACCTGGATTATCATCCTTTTCACATTTTTTGGTTTTCATTGGTACTGCATTATTATTTGTATTTAAAAATTTATTGTAATCTGTATAAGAGCCTCTATTCTCAAGTATGCTATTTTTAATATTTTCTTTTATTAAATTATCATCTATAGCTAAACTATAAAACCATTCTCTCTTATTACCATACATTAATAAACCTTTTCTATTCTCTATATTGGTTAATTCTGCGGTGTCACATACAGTTAAACTTGAAGCATCTGAATTTTGTGAGAATCCTATTTTTGTACATAAGCAGCTTCTTAAATTTGGATCAAGAACTGTTGTATCTGGTCTTTGTATTCCACAAATTAGAAAGCTACCTACTTTCCTAAACTTACGTGCAAATTCCTTTAAATAGTTGTAACACAATACCTTCTGTTTATAATTCTTATCTAACTTTGTCGTTGGAAAGTAATCTGCAAATTCATCTAGTACGATAAAATTATAAGCCATTCTTTTACCATAAAATCTACTATTATATTCTTGTATATTTTTACAATTATTTTTCTCGAATATTTGAAGTCTTTTAGTATATATGTGCATTAAATATTCAAATAATTTGGTTGAATCTTCAATATTCTTTACATAAGCTTTTGTCTGCTTGCAATTCTTAAATATATCAAAATCACACATATCACTTAAATCTGCAAAATATAAATTTAAATCTCTTGCAGTATGAAAATAAATTGAATTAGTAAGAATAGATCTAATTTCTTCGGTTTTGCCACAACCAGTTTGCCCACTAACCAAGACATGAGGGAATTTTTGTAGATTAACGATAAGATTTTGATTAGTATTATTCAAAGATACAAATATTTCATAAGGTTTTACTTTAACTGGTGCAAATATTGTCTCTGTGTTAGGTGGATTTACAATTACTTTTATAATTCCTAACTCATAATTTAAACTTTGTTCTATAGTAATTGGATAGCCTATAGAAGTTTGTATTTCATCTTGTAAATTATTTAATTTATTAAATCCATGTTCACCTAATGTTATTAGCACTTCATATCCCCAAGGTAATTTACGATTAACTTTATAAATAGGGTAATAATCAATATTATTCTTTTCAAACATTTTTTTAATTTTACTTTTTACATAATATATATCTTTATTTTTTATCCTATCGTAACAATACCAACCTCCACCAATTAAACCCATTTCTACAAACATTATTTACTTACCTTCTTCTTTTTATTACTATTTTCTAAAGTACAATCCATTGCTAATGAAACAAATAATGTTCCCATAAAAAATTGTTGTGCTGATATATGCTGTATAAGAAAATTAATTAATAATCGATCTGAATAAAATAAATAATAATCTAAAATTTCTAGCATCGAATAAACCTCCCTGAAATTGTTTATACTATGTAGAGATTTTGAGAAAGAACAAAATAAAGCTATGGTAAGCAATATATAAATTAATGTTCTTCCTCATGGATTATAAGCTTTGATATGCTTACTTAATTACTTTTAAATAAGATACTGTTTTAAATTTCTGTATTGGCTCTGGAATATCAATATAAAATTGATTAACATATTTCAATAGCCTTTTCATTTCTTTTGTTTTGATATAATGACTTTTAAGTTTTGTAAATATTTCATGAGCATCATTTTTCCACTTCTTATCCTTATAGGCATAAGAATTTCTAATATACTTATTTAGCATATACTTAAAAGTCATTAATTCATCACGATTGATTAGTTTGTTTTTTAAGCAATAAGTAAGTCTTTGTTGGACTTCTGAATAAATAGGATAAACCCTTTGGTTATACAGAATATCCTCAACATACCTACTACCTGTTGGTGAAGGAATAACCTTTGTTAATAATAGTCTAATAATCTTTTGTACCATTTTTTATACCTCCTACATATACCTTTCTTACTCTACAATATAAGTATATGTGGGATATTTTAAATATTGCATGTCCACACACAAAATTTTCATATAAAAACAAAGTTTCCATATACACACAAAAATATAAAAAAATAAGGCTTTACTTAGCCTCATTATCAAAATACCAAATATCTTCAACTTTTCTTTTTAAAGCTTTAGCTATATTCATTGCTGTTTCAATATTTCCTTGAACCTTATTTCCTTCTATAGGATTATACGTATATCTACTTATATTTAATACTTTTTCACAAAATTCTTTCTGATTCATCATATATTCTTTCATTCTAATTTCTTTTAATCTATTTTTAACCATAATTTCTACTCCATCATATTATATATTAAGTTATTAATTCTTAAGCTTTATTTCTTTGTATAGGAACGGTTGCGTATCTGTTATATTACATATTTCATATTTAAAACTACAATACTGTCGTATTAACATAATTATATACTAATTTTTACAAAAAATAAAATTACTATCTCTAATTTACAATTAATAATTATAAAAATATAATTGCATATTACAAATAGTAATTTTTATTAATAATTTTAGGTAGCACAAATAAATCTTATTCTTTAAGATTAAAAAAAGTGCGAATTTAATAAACCAAAATTTTGATATTTTCAAAAAAATAGTTTATAATATAAGTAACATGATAAATATTTGATTTTCGTTTTTTTAGTATTAGTTCTTTGAATATCCTGCTATGATATTTAAGGGACTTTTACTTTTTTGATTTATTCTAATTTTTTAGGATCATATACTGCATTTCCTAGCAATTGTTGTTCTAGTTCTTTATAATCATACTTACGTTGAGGAAAATCATTGAATAGGCTTTTCTTTTTAGTATAGCTTTTCTTAACCTTATCTATAGTAGTTTTTACTGTATTTACAACATTAGACGTCGATGTTTTTAGTAACGTATATACGTTAGATATACTTCCTCTTCTTTTTATTCGTAAAATTAATCCTGCTTTAAAGCATTCTTGTATACCTCTCTGTACCGTTCTAACGCTTTTACAGAGCCTTTCAGATATATATTTTTGACTAGGATAACAATGATCTTTATTGTAGCACATAGATAAAAGAAAATTATAAATTCTATAAGCATTATCGGAAATATTGTAAGTGATAGTAGAATTATCTATAATAGTATAATTAATCATTATCGTCTACCTCCCCTTTTAACAGACATTCTTATGTTTTTCTTAGAAAGAACATCAAGAGGATTGAACTTTTGTATATCGTTTTTTACTTGTAGTGGTAACAAGTTTATATATCTTTCTGTGGTTTTTATCTCAGAATGACCTAATATAATTTTTAATCGGTAGATATCGCCGCCGTTCTTAATGAACATAGTAGCAAAGGTATTCCTAAATGTATTAACACCATGAAATTTTATTTTTCTATGTTTAAAGTAATTAAGCAAATTTTGATGACAAGTATCATAGCTCATTTTTTCCCCATTTAATAGAGGAAATAAGTAATCTTCTTTTTTTAACCCTGTTCTCTGTATATATTCTATTAACGTTACTTTTAAAGTATTAGACAATGGTACTGTGATTTGCCTTTTTGTTTTCATATGCCTAAATAATATACTATCTGTGTTAAAATCTATATCTTCTACATGTACATTTAATAAAGTCTCTGCCCTGCATCCTGTACCTAATAGAAAGCTTATTTCAGCCCATGACCTAAAATCCCCTACTAAGCAATCATTTATATTAGGTTTTTTTAATAATTTTAATATTTCTTCTTCCATATAAATTTGCTTTTTTTCTAATAAAATATTTGGTATTTTAACATCAAATTTTTTTAAATAATTCTGATTAAAACAATAAGTTAAAAAAGCTCTCGTTTTTATTACAAAAGATTGATAAGTATTCCCTTTATATCCTTCTCTACGCATTTTATTCACATAATTTTCTATTTTATCTTTTGTTAATGTTTCTATTTTATCTTCTAAATTAACAACTTTATTTAGTACATATGTTCCATATCTTTGTTTAGATTTGATTGTCATTTCCCTTTGACCTATACTTATGCAATATTCTAAATAATCTTTATATATTTCCCTTATATTTTTATTTGTTGTTTTTTTAATGTTTTTTAACTTTAATTTAGCCATTTTTATTCCATACCCCCAACCATTTTTTTAGTAGTTACGTGTATGGAACGAATTATTTGACACATTTACCTTTAATCACAAACATTTTCTAGCAGCATCCTTCATCAGCTGTCCATTATAAAGAACCGATAAATCAAATCCTATCTCTCTATTATCTGAAAATAATACTTTTAAGCAATTATCTCCCTTATCTATTATTTTTCCACTTCCAAATACTTTGTGAACTACATAATCTCCTGTCTCTAAGCCGCAATTTTTCATAAGCTCTCCCGAATTTAGCAAATCACATTCCTCTATAAACCTGGATACATCTACTGCTTTTTTCCTAATAGTACTTGAATAACACAAAGTCAAATTATCTATGGCTCTTGTAACCCCTACATAAAAAAGCCGCCTTTCTTCTTCCAGATTATTTTGTATGCTATTTGCATGGGGAATTAATCCTTCGCTGCAGTTTATTATGAACACATTCTCAAACTCCATACCTTTCACGCCGTGAATAGTACTTAAAGTAACTGTATTACCTTCTTTCTTACCTTTCTCTAAAGTCTGCTCCACTTTTCCAACATTATCCAAAAATGATTCTATACTATCGAATTCTCCGCAAGCTTCCCTAAACTCTCCTATAATATCTTGAAGTTCATCCATATCCCTATTTAATTTCATGCAGTAATTTTTTAAATAATCCATATAATCTAATTTATCCAATATATAATTTATTCTATCCTGCTTCTTCATTCTATTTAATTTTCTAATATTTTTTTCAAGCACAGTTATGTTTTTAAGCTGAAAAATAGGTAAATCACCTACTTGCCTTAAAATATCAAAGCAATTTTCCCTTATTCTATTATCTATAACTTTTTTTATATTTACTTTTCCAATATACCTAAAAGGCTTATTTATTATTCTCATAAAACTATTCTTATCGCACATATTTACAGCCAATTTAAGATATGCTATTAAATCCTTGCATATAAAATGTTCATAAAAATTATACTGACCGTCCAAAAGTTTAAACTTTATATTGTATTTTAAAAAAGCATCTATTATACTTCTTGATTCCAGGTTTGTTCTATAAAATACAGCTATGTGACTATATTTGTATTTTCCCTTATTTATAATTTCTTTGATTGAATTTGATACAAAAAAGGCCTGCTCTTTTTCTCTTTCAAATACCTTGAAGTATATATTTCCATCATTTTTTCTGTTATTTTCAATAAGTTTTACATTTCTATTTTTATTATTACATATAATCTTTTTGGACAATTCAACTACATTTTTAACACTTCTGTAATTTATTTTTAAATAAATTTTTCTTCCATCTTTAAAATAGTTATCAAAATTCACCATGCACTCTGGCTTAGATCCCCTAAAAGAATATATGCATTGATCCTCATCTCCTACTGCAAATATAACCCCCTTACTTCCTATTAGTTGTAAAAGCTCTATTTGGAGGTTATCTGAATCCTGAAACTCATCAACTAAAATATACTTGAACAAATTCTGATAACTATCTAGAATAGATTTCTGATTTAGAAACATATCTTTAACTTTTAATTGTAAATCATCAAAATCCATAAGCTTATTTCTAGCTTTATAATTTTCATATTCATTAAAACATTTTAAAAATACACTTTTGTCAATTTTACTTTTAAATAAATCTATGTTAGTTTCACTATTTTTTAAAAGAGATATGTCATTTAGAACTTCCTTTACTCTCTCTTCTCCTATAAAGTCCAGATAATACATAAGTGTATTTTTAACTATCTCATGTGCCTTATAAGGATCTATAATATTTATTTCTTTATTATGCTTTTTCAATATATTATAAAATAGGGAGTGGAATGTTCCAAAAAAAGGTGACTTTTCTTTATTTCCTATAGATATGTATCTGTTTTTCATATTGAGAGCAGCTGCTCTAGTAAAAGTTATAACAACTATGTTCTGTGGATTTATTTTATTGCTATTTAACAAATGCTCAATTTTATTTACTGCAGTCACATCTTTAAAAGAATTATCATTTAAATATTTCTTCATTATCTGTAAATCATCGGTCTTTAGACAATTAGGTACATAATCTGTATTGTATATAGGACCGAATCTACATAAGTAGTCCACTCTATTAATAATAGTCTGAGTCTTTCCTGCTCCAGGGCAAGCAATGACAATGCAATTATTTTCACCATTTAAAACTGCTTTTCTTTGCATAGGATCAAGATGTTCATATTGCTTTTCAATTATTTTATCTCTTAAATACTTAAACTCTGTTTTTAACACTTCCAGATTCATAATTTAACCACCTAAACAATAGTAAAATAAAAAGGACTTATTTAACTATAAATATGTCCCTTTTTGTTTACTATATTCAATTTATTATATATTTACTTTTTCTTTCTTGTTTTCTTCTCCACAGTTGCCTTTGGTGTATCAAATGCATTTATATACATTTGTTTTATTTCTCCTATTAGTGGATATCGTGGATTAGCTCCTGTACATTGATCATCAAAAGCCAGTTCTGACATTGTATCTAAAGTAGCATAGAATTTATCTTCTGAAACTCCTGCTTCTTTAATAGTCTTTGGAATATTTAACTTAGTTTTTAAGTCATCTATAGCATTTATTAGCAATTGTACTTTTTCATCATCTGTACTTCCACCTAAATTTAGGTAATCAGCTATTCTAGCATATCTTCTTTTAACATTTGGATATTTATATTGTGGAAATGCCGCTTGTTTCCTTGGAGCCTCTACAGCATTGAATTTTATAACTTCATCTATCATAAGTGCATTGGCAATTCCATGTGGTATGTGGTGCTGTGCTCCCAATTTATGTGCCATAGAGTGGCATACCCCTAAAAATGCATTGGCAAAGGCCATACCTGCAATACATGAAGCATGAGCCATTTTTTCTCTTGCCTTTACATTAATTGTACCTTCTGTATAAGCTATTGGCAAATATTTGAATACTAATCTTGTTGCTTCAAGAGCCAATCCGTTGGTATATTCTGAAGCCATTATTGACACATAGGCCTCCAGTGCATGAGTCAACGCATCTATACCTGAAGCTGCTGTTAGCCCCTTTGGCATTCCCATCATAAGTTCTGCATCAACTATAGCCATGTTTGGAGTTAATTCATAATCAGCCAGAGGATATTTAGCTCCTGTTCTTTCGTCCGTAATTACTGCAAATGGAGTAACTTCTGACCCTGTTCCTGCGGATGTTGCTACTGAAATCATCATTGCCTTTTCTCCCATCTTAGGAAAAACATATACTCTCTTTCTTATATCCATAAATCTCATGGCCAAATCTTCAAATCTTACTTCTGGATGCTCATACATTACCCACATGATCTTGGCAGCATCCATTGCCGAACCACCACCAACTGCTATAATTGTATCTGGTTCATAGGAAAGCAGTTCTGCTGCACCTTTTTTAGCTGTAGCAAGGGTTGGATCTGGTTCTACATCTGTAAATATTTTATATGAAACTCTTAATTCATCGAGGTTCTTTGTAATTTTATCTACATAACCTAATTGATAAAGAACTTTATCCGTTACTATAAACGCCTTTTTCTTCTCCATAATTCTCAGTTCTTTTAGTGCAACTCCAAGGCTGCCATATTTGAAATAAACCTTTTCAGGTACTCTAAACCAAAGCATATTTTCTCTCCTCTCAGCAACACTCTTTATGTTTAACAAATGTTTAGGTCCAACATTTTCTGATACAGAGTTTCCTCCCCAGGAACCACAGCCTAATGTCAAAGAAGGAGCTAGTTTAAAGTTATATATATCTCCTATAGCGCCTTGCGCTGAAGGCATATTTATCAATGTTCTACCGGTCTTCATAGTTTCTCTGAACTTTTCTACTTTTACTTTTTCCGTCATCGAATTTACATACAATACAGATGTATGCCCTATTCCACCTCGTTCAACTAATCTTCCAGCCTTTAGAAGTGCTTCATCAAAATCTTTTGCTTTGTACATGGCTAGAACTGGAGACAGCTTTTCATGAGCAAAGGGCTCTTCTTCAGGTTCTACCGATTTAACTTCTCCTATAAGTATTTTAGCATCTTCCGGTACACTGACTCCCGCCATCTGAGCTATTTTAAAGGCACTTTGCCCTACAATTCCAGCATTTAAAGCTCCATTAATCATGATTGTTTTTCCAACCTTATCTGTTTCATCCTTACTTAATATATATGCTCCTCTATCTGCAAACTCTTTCTTGACTTCATCGTATATTGAGCTTGCAACTATTACTGACTGCTCTGAAGCACAAATCATACCATTATCAAAAGTTTTTGAAAGTAGTATTGAATTTACTGCCATTTTAATGTCGGCACTTTCATCAATTACAGCAGGTGTATTACCTGGACCAACTCCTATAGCAGGCTTTCCTGAAGAATAGGCAGCCTTAACCATACCTGGTCCACCAGTTGCAAGAATTAGATCTGCTTCTTTCATTACCACCTGTGAAAGTTCAATAGAAGGTTCATCTATCCAGCCTATAATTCCTTCAGGGGCACCAGCTTTAACTGCTGCATCAAGTACTATCTTAGCTGCTGCAATAGTTGATTTTTTTGCCCTTGGATGTGGTGAAAAAACTATACCATTTCTAGTTTTTAAAGCTATTAGTGATTTAAATATTGCTGTAGATGTTGGATTAGTTGTTGGAACTACTGCTGCAATAACTCCTACAGGTTCTGCAATTCTAACCATACCAAAGCCTTCATCTTGTTCCAGAACTCCGCAGGTCTTTTCACCCTTATATTTGTTATATATATATTCTGCAACAAAATGATTTTTAATGACCTTGTCTTCTACAATTCCCATTCCGCTTTCTTCCACTGCCATTTTAGCTAAGTCTATTCTAGCACTATTGGCTGCCATAGCTGCCTGCCTGAAAATTTCATCCACTTGTTCTTGAGTATAGCTAGAAAATTTCTTTTGAGCAGCCGTTACTTCATCTAACTTTTTCATTAATTCTTCAACGTTAGTTACCTTAGTTACCTTCATTAATGACACCTCTTTCTTATTTTTTATGCTGTTAAATATAAACAAATTTCTCATTTTTATTGTTTGTTTCTATGTTATTATTATTCATATTTACTCCTTAAAAATAAAAATGGTGTTCAAATTTTATTTGAACACCATTTTTATTTAATAATTACTTTTCTTCATCTTCTACAATTGGTTCGGTTTTATCAAAAACATTTATATACATTTGTTTTATTTCACTTATCAGTGGATATCTTGGATTAGCTCCTGTACACTGATCATCAAAAGCTAATTCTGACATTTTATCTAAAGTAGCATAGAATTTATCTTCTGAAACTCCTGCTTCTTTTATAGTTTCTGGAATATTTAACTTAGCTTTTAAATCATCTATAGCATTTATTAATAGTTGTACCTTTTCCTCTTCTGTATTTCCTCCCAAGTTCAGACAATCAGCTATCTGAGCATATCTATACCTAGCATTTGGATACTCGTATTGGGGAAATGCAGCTTGTTTTATTGGATCATCTACAGCATTGAATTTTATAACTTCATCTATCATAAGTGCATTGGCAATTCCATGTGGTATGTGATGCTGTGCTCCCAATTTATGTGCCATAGAGTGGCATACCCCTAAAAATGCATTTGCAAAGGCCATACCTGCAATACATGAAGCATGAGCCATCTTTTCTCTTGCCTTTACATTAGTTGTACCTTCTGTATAAGCTTTTGGTAAATATTCAAATATCAACTTTACTGCTTCAAGGGCTAATCCATTGGTAAATTCTGTAGCCATTATTGACACATACGCCTCCAGTGCATGGGTTAATGCATCTATACCCGAAGCTGCTGTAAGTCCTCTTGGCATTCCCATCATAAGTTCTGCATCAACTATAGCCATGTCTGGAGTTAGTTCATAATCAGCTAATGGATATTTAGCTCCTGTTTTTTCATCAGTGATTACTGCAAATGGAGTAACTTCCGACCCTGTTCCTGCGGATGTTGCTACTGAAATCATCATTGCCTTTTCTCCCATCTTAGGGAAAACATATACTCTCTTTCTTATATCCATAAATCTCATAGCTAAATCTTCAAATTTTACTTCTGGATGCTCATACATTACCCACATGATCTTAGCTGCATCCATTGCTGAACCACCACCAACTGATATAATTGTATCCGGTTCATAGGAAAGCAGTTCTGCTGCACCTTTTTTAGCTGTAGCAAGGGTTGGATCTGGTTCTACATCTGTAAATACCTTATAGGAAATTTTTAGTTCCTCAAGAACTTTTGTAACTTTGTCCACATAACCTAATTGATAAAGAACTTTATCTGTTACTATAAATACTTTCTTCTTATTCATAACTTTTAACTCTTTTAATGCAACTCCAAGACTACCATATTTGAAATAAACCTTTTCAGGTACTCTAAACCAAAGCATATTTTCTCTCCTCTCAGCAACACTTTTTATGTTTAATAAATGTTTAGGCCCAACATTTTCGGATACAGAATTTCCCCCCCAGGAACCGCAGCCTAATGTCAAAGAAGGAGCTAGTTTAAAGTTATATATATCACCTATACCACCTTGGGATGAAGGTGTGTTAATTATAGTTCTTGATGTTTTCATCATAGTACTAAATTTTTCTACTTTTGCTTTTTCTGTCATTGGATTTATATACAATGAAGATGTATGTCCAAATCCACCTGCCCTAACCAGTTTATCAGTTTTTGCAATGGCATCCTCAAAATTTCTTGCCCTGTACATAGCTAAAACTGGAGATAACTTTTCATGAGAAAATGGTTCTTCAAGTTCTACCGATTCTACCTCTCCTATAAGTACTTTAGCTTTTTCTGGTACATCCACTCCTGCCAGCTGTGCTATTTTAAAAGCAGGTTGTCCTACAATACCTGCATTTAAGGCTCCATTTTTTAAAATTATTTTTCCAACCTTATCTGTTTCATCCTTACTTAATATATAAGCACCCCTATAAGCAAATTCTTTTTTAACTTCCTCATATATTGAGTCTAAAACTATTACTGACTGCTCTGAGGCACAAATCATACCATTATCAAAAGTTTTTGATAGTAATATTGAATTTACTGCCATTTTAATGTCGGCACTTTCATCAATTACAGCAGGTGTGTTACCTGGACCAACTCCCACAGCAGGTTTGCCTGAAGAATAGGCAGCCTTAACCATACCCGGACCACCAGTTGCAAGAATTAAATTTGCTTCTCCCATTACCACCTGTGAAAGTTCAATGGAAGGTTCATCTATCCATCCTATAATTCCTTCAGGAGCACCAGCTTTAACTGCAGCGTCAAGTACTATTTTAGCTGCTGCAATAGTTGATTTCTTTGCCCTTGGATGGGGTGAAAAAATTATACCATTTCTAGTTTTTAAAGCTATTAGTGATTTAAATATTGCTGTAGATGTTGGATTAGTTGTTGGAACTACTGCTGCAATAACTCCTACAGGTTCCGCAATTCTAACTATACCAAAGCCTGCATCTCTCTCTAAAACTCCACAGGTTTTTTCATCCTTATATTTGTTATATATATATTCTGAAGCAAAGTGATTTTTAATAACCTTGTCTTCTACAATTCCCATTCCGCTTTCTTCTACTGCCATTTTAGCTAGTTCTATTCTAGCACTATTAGCTGCCATAGCTGCTTGTCTAAAAATTTCATCCACTTGTTCTTGAGTATATGTAGCAAATTTCTTTTGAGCATCCTTTATTTCTTCTAGTCTTTTCATTAGTTCTTCTACGTTTGTAACTTTCATTAATTAGCGACACCTCTTTCCTAATTTTTAGCAGTTCTAAGTAGTAACTATCATTCTTCCAATCTTATCAAAGCTAATTTATTATGTTTACAAAATTTATATCATAGGATTTTCTTACATCTTTGTTTTATTTTTACATAATTTGTGACAAATAAACCCCTTGATGTTAGATAAAATGCAAAGAGTGAAATTCTCTATGTATCAATAAATAATAGCAAGCACTTATTCAAGCTATTTTTATCATGCCTAGTATGCTAAATTGGGGAACTTTTTGAAATTATAAAAAACATTACACTATTTATTTTAAATAAATCATTTTCTTCTAAAGGAAATTATATTATTACTAACGAAAGATATGCTTCTAAGATGTCATATTATGTTCATATATATGTAATTATGCTTAACTAATTGTTATCATGATATAATTATGCATAATTATTTATATATTGTCAATTATTTTTTTGTATTTTTTATTATAATTTTATTTTTTTAGTGGATATTTTACAATTTAATACATAGGAACTCTGCTTTTGTTCATATTTTTTGCATTTTTTATACTAAAAAAAATAGGTAAAATACACCCTTTATTGAAATCTTGCACAAATGGTACACTTCTACATATATATTTACATAAAATAATACTAAATACTAGGAGGTCATATTTATGGAAAATCAAAACATTTTAAATTCCGATACCGTAAGTCATCATGATAAACCAACTAAAGTAGTAAACCTACCCTATCGTGTATATGAATCTTTTAAAGGAAAATATTTTATGGGTCATACCCCCTTTCTAATTCTAGAACGTAATTTAAATGCTTGGGGAGGCTTGATAAACCCAGAGGATTCAGGAGTTAAGTTATATATAAATACCTTTACAGTATCAAATACGTCTAGTACAGCTTTTAGATCAGAGCTATGGCTAAATTCTGAACCTATTGGTAGAACTTCTATATCTCCCTATGTATCCCCTGCAAATACTACCATATATCCTTTACCAACTTCGAATATTTTATTGAGTTTTGCGCAGCATGTAAAACACTCACCTTCCAGCGGTATAAGTTTATTTAACAGAATTGCAGAAGCAAATTCCACAGTAGTGGGAAATTATTATGGTAAAATCATTATCCCTCCAGGAGGCTCTCTTATCGTATATCTACACTCTCCTGGCAACCAGCACATTAAAACTGATGTTGCTTTAGGCTGGTGGGAGAAACCTCTATAATTTAACTATTGCATAGATTTAAATTAAGTGAACTGGACTTATAATATAGGTTCAGTTCACTTAATTTAAAAATGGATTGTCATTTTAATTTCCTATTCTTATAATATTTATGCTAAGTATATACATATTGATTTATATATCAAGAGATGTAGATTTTAAAAAATTAACACCAGTTTTAGGAAATGACATTAAACCTATTTTGCAAACACTACCTAGCGTAGTAATGTTCCCCTTTGGAGAAATCTTTATCTTCTTAATGTATTGGCATTATTTTAATGATAAAAGTTCTGTACGAAAAACTACATCAAAAGCAGTTTTATATTTAGGAATATTACTTTGCCAGCTTTTTCTCTACCTATTAGGAATAAAATACAATAATGATGCCTTCAGAAAAGAGACATCTGAAAAGAAAAAGGAACAATGAATAATGTACTGTCAGTAAACAAATACTAATGCTATAAAATAAAAATAGAGGTAAATAAAGTGTTTAATTATATATATAAAAAGTTTAAATTCACGCAGCTTAAAAATACTAATGCAAGCAGTGAAAATTCAAAAGGGAAAATTCCACAACCAAAACTTTCTACTAGCCTTGAAGATAACCTAAATGTTTTAAAAAATATTTTAGGTTCAAGCAGTGATATAATTTACCGTCAATTTTCCTTTGGTTCTAAGCTTCAAATAAATGCTGCAATTATATTTTTAGAAGGTATGACAGAAAAAGCAACTATAAATGAACTTATAATTAAACCTTTTATGTACGACAGCAAGCTGTGCAATTTAGAAAATAAATTAGAGCTAGACAGTATGAGCGTTATAAAAAACTGTATGCTTTCTGTTGGAAATGTTAAACAAGTTGCATTAGTAAATCAAATAATAGATGGATGTTTATCTGGCGATACCATATTTCTTGTAGATGGCTGCAAAGAAGCTTTAATTATCCATTCAAAGGGATGGGAAACTCGGGGTGTAGAAGAACCTAAAACTGAAGCTGTAGTAAGGGGACCTAGAGAAGGCTTTTGTGAAACTATGGCCACAAATATGACACTTTTAAGACGTAAAATTCAAAATCCAAATTTAACCTTTGAAACGATGAAAATTGGCACTCAAACAAACACCAATATATGCATTGTTTATTTAAAAGGAGTCGTTAATCCTAAACTCATAAAAGAAATAAAACATAGGCTAAATAAAATTAATACAGACTCTATTCTGGAATCAGGCTATATTGAACAGTTTATAGAAGATGCCCCCTATTCTATTTTCCCTACTATAGGTAATTCAGAAAAGCCAGATACAGCAGCTGCTAAAATATTAGAAGGAAGAGCTGCTATTTTAGTTGATGGTACTCCTTTTATACTTACTATGCCAATGCTCTTTATTGAAGGTTTTCAAAGTTCAGAAGACTATTATTCTAGACCTTACTTTGCAAGTATTTTAAGATTTTTAAGGTTTCTATGCTTTTTTATAAGTGTATTCTCTCCAGCTACTTACGTGATGCTATCTACTTTTCATCAAGAATTAATACCTACTACTCTATTGTTTACCATGGCAGCAGGTCGAGAAGGTGTCCCATTTCCTGCAGTTATAGAAGCTGGTCTCATGATAATAACCTTTGAAATCCTACGAGAAGCAGGTGTTAGATTGCCTCGCCCAGTAGGTCAGGCGGTAAGCATTGTAGGAGCTTTAGTAATAGGTGAAGCTGCCGTAACAGCAGGATTGGTATCAGGACTTATGGTTATTGTAATAGCACTGACAGCTGTTTCCAGTTTTGTAATTCCTGTATATACAGATGTAATTTCCATTTTACGAATGGTGTTTCTTATATTAGCCGGAATATTGGGCATATTTGGAATTGGAATTGGATTATTAATTGTACTTGTTCATATTGTATCCTTAAGATCTTTTGGTACTCCATATTTTGCTCCATTTTCTCCTTTAAGCACAGAAGATTTAAAAGATAGTTTTGTAAGAATTCATTTGTGGAGTATGTTTACTAGACCTAGAACTATAGGATGGCACAATTTAAAAAGACAGGATTCCTCTGCGAAACCGGAGCCACCATTAAAAGAAAATAACAATTAAAATACCAGTGCATTTTTACGAGGTGAATCTAATGAAAAAATACATAAATTTAGCAATAAAAATAGTTGTATGTATTTTAGTAGCTTTAAATTTAACTTCCTGTTTGGGTTCCCATGAATTAAATAAGTTAGCCATAGTAGTAGGAGTTGGATTAGACAAAGGAAAAGAAGATGATTATCCCATAGAAATGACTGTCCAAGTGGCTAATGCATCTGGTATCAAAGATATGTCAAAAAGTAAAGACAATGCATCAAGAAACACTGGTTACTTAAATTTAAGAGAAAAAGGAAAAAGCATTTCTGATGCAACAAAAGCTTTTAACCGTAAACTAAATCGTCATTTATTTTTTTCACATAATCAGGTAGTTATATTTGGGAAAAATATGGCGGAAGAAGGAATCGAAAAGTATATGGATTTTTTCTTGCGATATCGTGAAACTCGTATCTTAACATGGATTTTAATATCCAAACAGCCTGCTAGTGAAATATTAAATGCAAAACCAGAACTTGAAACTACTTCTGGAAGAAATATAGGAGAATTGATTAAAAACCAACAAGAGGTATCTCAGGTACCAGCTGTAAATTTAAAAGATTTTTCATCTAAATTGATAAGTAAGACCACGTCACCTATTGCACCTATAGTTGAAATTTCAAATGACAATAATAAAAAAATAGTATACCTTTCAAAAACAGCAGTATTTAAGAGAGGAAAGATGGTTGGAAGCCTTAATGAAAAGGAAAGTCGCGGACTTCTATGGTGTACTAATAAAATGAAGGATGGAATTGTAAGTGTAGATACATCAAATAAAGACAGCAATAGTAAAGTAAGCATAGCAACAACTCATACATCAAGTAAAATAATTCCACAAATAAAAGATGGCAAAGTAAGTATACAAATAAAAATTAAGCAAGAAGGAGATTTACAAGAACAACTTTCTTCTGAGGATTTATCAAATTCAAAATCTTTTTCAATTCTTGAAAAACGTGAGGAGGATACTATAAAAAAGGAAATAATGCTTGCATTAAAAAAGTCCAAAAAATTAAATGCAGATATATTTGGTTTTGGAGATGCCATATATCAGCATTACCCTAAGCAGTGGTCTAAGATTGAAAAAAACTGGGAAGAAACTTTTCAAAATATTCCTGTAAATATAAATGTAAATGCAAAAATAAGGAGAACAGGTAGAATTACTAAATCAATTATGTCCAGAGATAACTAATGCCAACTATACTGAGGTATGAAGAATGATATTTATATTGATAGTAACTTTTATAGGTATAATATTGTATGAAACTCCAGATATGATTAAAAATAAACATTTACATGAATTAAAAATATTTTCTATATTTTTAATTATAGCTTTTATACTAAGCTTATTTTATATCCTAGACATACCTATACCTAATCCCGTAAAAGGCATAGAATTTGTAGTAAATAATTTATTACATTTAAATTACAATTAAAATAAACTTATGTGCAGAGGTAAAAGTATTTATGAAAATTGAAAAAGGTATAATATCAAATACACAATTGACATTTCTAATTATTGGTTTACTTCAATCAGCATCAATTACTGTAGCTTTCGTAAGTGGAATAACAAAATCAAATACCTGGATTTCTCTGTTAACAAGCTTTATTGTAATTTCATTTATGATGCTAGTTTATACATCATTAAACAAAAGATACCCTGACAAAAACCTAATAGAAATAAATACTATTGTATATGGACGTTATTTAGGGAAAATAATATCTATATTATACATTTTTTTCTTTTGGTTCTTAATTCCATCAAATGTAAGAGGTATATCAGATATTTATTCCACATATCTTTTTCCTCAAACAGATCTTACTATATTTGTAGTTGTAATTATATTAACTTGTATGTACACAATAAAAAAGGGTATAGAAGTTATAGCTAGAATTGGCTCTATTTTAACCATATTGATAATTATTGTAACTGTGATTATTACAGTTCTTATTTTAAATGATATGCATTTGTCAAATTTTTTGCCTCTTTTTCAAATAGATTTCAAAAAATTTATTCAAGGTACTAATATTATGGTATCTATTCCCTTTGGTGAGTTAATCACATTTTTAATGATTTTTCCATATGTTAACGACAAAGGTAAAGTAAAAAGATTTTCATTTTGGGGTTTGATCATAGGAACTGTTCAATTTCTAATTATTATTTTAAGAAACACAGCTGTACTTGGAAATATAGGTTATATTCATGTTCTTCCATCATATCAGGTAGCAAGACTTATAAATATAGGAGAAGTTATTACGCGAATGGAAATATTGTTCGGAGTAATGCTACTATTTAATGTGTTTCTAAAAATTTGTATTTTTTATTATGCCACAGTACTGTCTATAGCACAATTTTTTAAATTGCAATCCTATAATTCTCTGGTAATTCCACTTGGAATCATAAGTATCATATTTTCAATTACCATGTATAGTTCACCTGCAGAAGAATCAAATTTTGCAAGTACATACTCTATTTATGCTATTATTTTTGTAATTTTGTTTCCTTCTATTTCACTCATTATAACCTGGATTAGAAATTTAAGTACTTAAAAACTACTATCTCACAATAATAAACTATTAAGTATAATGAGGTATAAAAAATGATATTTCTATTGATAATAATCTTTATATGTATATTATCATTTGAAGTTCCTGAAATGATTAAAAATAAATACTGGCATGAATTAAAAGTATATTCTATATTTATAATTATATCCTTTATTCTAAGCTTATTCTATGTTCTAAATATACATATACCTAATCCTGTAAAAGGAATAGAATTTGTGGTAAAAAATTTATTGCATTTAAATTACAATTAAAATTAATTTTTACATATAAAGGTAGTGACTATCCATGAAGATTGAAAAAGGTGTAATATCAGGTCCTCAATTAATATTTTTAATTATTGGTTTACTTCAAGCTTCTACACTTACAGCAGCTTTCATAACCGGAATAACAAAAATAAATACCTGGATAGTATTATTGGCAGGTTTTATCATCATCTTACCTCTATTATTAATTTATACATCTCTAAATAAAAAATTTCCTAATAAAAATTTGATAGAAATAAACGAAACAATCTATGGACGCTATTTAGGGAAAATAATATCCATATTGTACACTTGTTTCTTTTGGTACATAGTTTCTGCTAATTTCAGATTTACTGCAGACTTCTTTTCTACATACCTTTTTACAGAAGTAGATATTAGCGTATTTATAATAATATTTACAATAGTTTGTATATATACTCTAAAAAAAGGATTGGAAATCATCGCTAGGGCTTCTCTTATTTTAAGTATATTGTCAATTTTCGTATTTATATTAATTTCAATACTCATTATTAAAGACATACATTTATCAAACCTTTTACCACTTTTTCAAATAAGTTCAAAAGAATTTATTCAAGGAACTAACCTTATGATATCCATTCCTTTCGGTGAAATAGTTGTATTTTTAATGATTTTTCCTTATGTTAATGATACAAATAAAGTAAAAAAATACGCCTTTGAAGGTTTAATTGTAGGAGGTATATTTTTTTTAAGTTCCATTTTAGAAAACATAGCAGTGCTTGGAAATTTAATTTCCATTAATTTTTTTCCATCATATCAAGTAGCAAAATTAATAAATGTAGGTGAAGTCATTACAAGAATGGAAATATTAATTGCACTGGTATTATTATTTAATGAATTTGTAAAAATATGTATCTTTTATTATGCTGTAATATTGTCCATTGCTCAATTTTTCAAATTGCGCACCTATAAACCACTAGTTGTTCCTGTTGGAATTATAAGCCTTATATTTTCAATTACTATGTTTGATTCACCAGTAGAGCATGCGTATATAGCATCTTCTATATATCCTATATATGTTATTCCATTTATAGTTTTATTTCCTTCTATATCATTGATTATATCCTGGATTAGGAAATTAGGTGCTTAATCTAAAATACCATAATTATAAACGTATCTTACTTAGTTGGAATGTTACAGTAATCAACCATAAATTAAAAGTTAATTATCTTAAAATTCAAATAGACTGCCTTCACCAGGCAGCCCACCTGAATTTAATATCTATTACAAGGATATAAAATAATCATAAGCTACTTTAGAAATCTTTCCAATTGTTTCTCTCGCAAAATTATTTGTAACAGCATCCCAGGTAAGTCCACAAAAAATATAATCAACATTAGGAAGATATACTATACCTGCATCGTGGCTTATTCCATTCAAATCCCCCGTCTTATGTGCAATACGTATATCATCGGGAATGTTTAGTCTCATAACACTATTATCCAGCTGGCTAGTCAATATGTTCTTCATAATAACACTGTAGCATTCCTTAGCCCTTTCACCTTTATAGATAATTTCAAAGAATTTTGCCATATCAGCAGCAGTAGTTTTATTTTCCCTGCCTTCTTTTCTTGCCTTTGAATCCAGCATCTTTCTCTGAAGTACTGTATTTTTTATTTCTAAATCTTTAATATAATTATTTACATTGTCCATCCCTGCAAGATCCATCAGTATGTTTGCAGCCGTATTATCACTTTGAATTATCATCAAGGTTATTACATCTTTTAGCGTATAGCTGTTTCCACTTTCCAAAAGATTAAGTATGCTAAAAGGTACTTTTACATTGTCCTCTACTGTTATTCTCTGTTTAAGTGAAAGTTTTTCTTCTTTAACTTGATTTAATATTTCCATCATTATAGGTATTTTTATAAGACTTGCAGAAGGCACCACCACATTTTCATTATAAGCAATTTTTTCTCCTGTTTTAAGATTTTTTATCACAAAAGCACAATTCAATTTTTTTAAATCTATTACATCTAATATTTTTTCATACAGCATATTTTATGCCTCCTAATTTTCTACTTTTTGTTTTGAAACTTTATTCTTTTTTTCATAATTAGAGTACATTACAAATGCTACAATTGAAAAAAATATAGGGCCTACAACCATCCATATGGTGCTTTGCATGTCACCTTGAAATGCTGGAGCAATTATTGTAAACAAATTTGCAAAGCCTATAGTAAATACAACAACTATTTCCCAGATCAATGAAGATTTGTATCCTTTAAAGATTATAAACGGCTTGTTAATTTCCTTTTTCTTCTTAAACGGAACAAAAGCTCCTGCTATAAACATATAGGGAATTGTCAATGCTACGTTTGTCATACTTACAACTATATTAAAGAACTTGGATGCTCCTTCTCCACCAATTGTAAGTAGTACTAAAAACAAAACGATAATAATACACTGTGCCCACATTGCATTTTTAGGCATACCATCTTTTATTGCTGTAAGTTTTTCAGGAAATAATCCTTTTGGAGTGCCTTCTATTATCTGTTTGAGCGGTCCATACAGTACGGTTATGATACTTCCTGTCAGTGCAAGAAACATTGATAGTCCAACAAATCTTGCTATCCATGCACCTAATGTAAGTGCTGCAGATTGACTTAAATTAAAACTAACTCCTAGCTGATACCCCAGATTTTGCATTATAACATATGCAACATTAGCTAAATGAACATCTGGGTTTGAAAGTACCTGTTTCCAATTAGTAAATATACCACACATAAATATGCCTATAGAATATCCTAGTGTTATGACTATTGCAGATATAGCCATTCCTTTTGCAAAATTTTTTTCAGGTTTTTCAGTCTGATCTACAAGTCCCGCTACAACTTCAATTCCACCATAAGCAAATATAGCAAATACTATAAATGATAAAATTGAAAGAGAACTACCGTATTTGGGATTAGGAGATACTGTAAAACTAAGAGGCTGTGCAAGATGTCCATGGCTTGCCATGAGCACAATTACAGCTCCTATAATCAAAAAAACATTCAACAACATAACTGCAGTACCTCCAATTGAGGTAACCTTTGAAATGTCTTTCAATCCCTTAGTAGCTATAAATGTTATGGCTACTATAAAAATAATACTAAAAATTCCTATAACTTGGGTAGATTTAAGTCCCCAAAATCCCCAACTAGCTGTTACATCTTTTCCAAATATTAGATTTGAAAGTGGAATCCATATAAGAGAGCACATATCAACTATTAAAACAACATATGAAGCATACCACATAAATGTTGCTTCAAAAGCATATTTAGGTCCTACAGATCTATTCATCCATGAATAAATTCCACCTTTTTCATCCTTAAATGCAGAACCAAATTCAGCCATCATAAATGCATATGGAATAAAGAATGCTATTCCTGATATTATATACCATGGAATAGATGAATATCCCATAAGGAGAAATGCTCTTGGCATGTTAGCAAAGCCAAACACTTCGGTAAAAATCATTAAAATTAGTGCTACAAGCGACAGTTTTTTTAAATTATTTGTACCCATTTTTCCCCTCCTAAATTTATTAAAATATAATATTAATATAGAAGTTCCTAGAAATTTAATCTAAGGGCTTCATTTTAACTTATTAATAATTGATAGACTCTATTCCAAGTCCAGGTTTATCTGTAAGTGTTATTTTGCTCTCATTAAATACTGCTCCTCCATTAATTGGGTCTTCACTGCATAAAACAGGACCATCCAAATCGATTTTAGTTATGATACTCTTTGCACAAGCTAGGTGAACTGCAGCTGTTACACTTACTTTTGCCTCCAACATGCACCCTATCATACACTCAACTCCATGTATTTCTGCTAAAGAACATATTTTTAATGCATTGTATATTCCGCCTGTTTTCATGAGTTTTATATTTATTAAATCTGCTGCCCTTCTCTCTAGAACATTTAAGGCATCCATTGGTGAAAATATACTCTCATCTGCTAAAACTGGTATGGCTACGTTGTCTGTAACAAACTTTAATCCATCTATATCATGTGCTATAACAGGCTGTTCCACAAAATCAATGTCAAGTCCTGCATCTTCCATTTCTCTTAGCACTTTTACTGCTTCTTTAGGCTTCCATCCTTGATTTGCATCTATTCTAAGGTCAATATCATACCCTATAGCCTGTCTTATAGCTTTCATTCTTTCCAGATCTTTTTTAAAATCTTTACCTACCTTTATTTTTAAAGTTTTATATCCTCTTTTTATAGCATCTATACTGTCTTTTACCATTTCTTCAGGTTCATTTACACTTATAGTTATATCTGTTGTTATTTCTTTTCTAAAACCACCCAAAAGCTTGTACAGTGGCGCTTTATATAACTGACCATATAAATCATAAAGTGCTATGTCCACTGCAGCTTTTGCACTAGTGTTTTTTACAATACACCCATTCAATTTTTGTATTATGGACTCAAAATTCTCCATATTCATGCCTATAATAGACTTTTTTATGTGGTCTTCTATGGCCCCTATTATAGATCCAATTGTATCTCCTGTTATGACTCCAGTAGGTGGGGCTTCTCCAAAGCCAATATTTCCTGTATCTGTGTATATTTCAACTATAATATCCTCTACCCTTTCCACAGTACGAAGTGCTGTTTTAAATGGTGTCTTCAGCGGAACGGATATTCTTTTTATTTTTATATCTCTTATTTTCATTTAGAACCTCCTTGAAATTAATACAAAAAAAGCCCGCAAAAGCATATTAAAATTGCTTTTACTGGCTTTCATTCACTTTAAAATAAGGGTAACTTATTTATCATAAACAAAACAGTAATTTAAAAATATTTTTTTTTCACTTCATTATATTTCTTAACTCCATCTCTGTAAGCTACAATAATGGCTTTTTGAGATGAACCGTGGTATCTTTTTATAACTTCTTCTTTTAGTTTATCATCAAATATCCTAAGGTTTCTACCTATTAAAAGAGATCTTATAAATTCATCCGTAGTTCTTAAAGTAGAAGATGAATTTAAATCAATTACTTTATCTGTACTTAAATCCACTACAAAACCTATGTAAAAAGAATTAAATCTAATGGTAATGGCATTATCCTCATTAGTTTTAGCATTACCCACTACATATACTGTATTTTCCATATACATAAAATCATCTCATTAACTGAAAATTAAGTTTAATTATTAATTGTTAGTTATTATGTATATAATATGATAATTATTGAAAAAAGTCAACTAATAAACAATTAATCTAATAATTAGGGGTACAACTATATCTAAAATACAATAAATCTTTTTCCACAGAAACAGAATAAAATTCAACTTATATCGGATAATAACTACTGTATAAAGAATAGTAACACAGGAGGAAAATAACAGTGAATGAAGGATTAGTTGTTTTAGTACGTTCTATTATTGCTTTTTTTACTTTACTTATCTTTGCAAAGATATTAGGTAAACAGCAAATAAGTCAGTTAACGTTTTTTGATTATGTAGTAGGTATTACAATAGGATCTATTGCTGCAAGCCTCACTACAGATCTATCAAGCAGAGCTTGGCCTCATTGGGTAGGTTTATTTTGCTGGGCAGCTTTAAGTTATTTAATGGAGTATATAACAATAAAATGGCGATATGCGGCAAAATATATAGGCGGTGAACCCACTATAGTTATAATGAGTGGTAAGATAATGGAAGATACTTTGAGGCAAATGAAATATACAGTATCTGATCTTATGGAGCTTTTAAGAAATAAAGATGTATTTGATTTATCAGATGTGGATTTTGCCATTCTTGAACCTAACGGACAACTTTCTGTACTTAAAAAACCTGAATGTGAACCTGTAACAGCCAAAGACATGAATATTTCTAAAAAAGCATCAGGTATAAGCACAGAACTCATTTATGATGGAATACTCATTGAACAAAATCTTAAACAACTAAATAAAACCAAGCAATGGCTTATGCACCAATTAAAATTGCAAAAAATCAATAATATTTCCGATGTTTTTCTAGCCACTTTAAATCCTGCTGGATCTCTTTATGTAGATAAATATGATGATCATATGGTCAAGATAACCGATATTGGCGATTATAAAGGGCCTTATTAAGGAGGAGCTATTATATGAGAAATTTTTTAGTTAAAACCATTCCTATAGTAACATTAACTTTATTTGTATTAGTGATGATTAGCGATAATTTTTTAAAAAAGCCTTTAACCAAAAATGATAACGTACCTAAGTGTATTCAGCTAGTTATGGAAGATGTAAAAAATAATAAATGGGATGATGCATACAAGAAAAGTGATCAGTTGTCAAATGCATGGAAGAAAGTAGTCACTAGAGTGCAATTTAGTGCAGAAAAAGATGAGATTGATTCATTTACCATGAATGTAGCACGACTGCAGGGTGCAATTGCCACAAGAAACAAAGCAAATGCATTTATGGAGCTCAATGAAGCCTATGAGCACTGGGATAACATTGGTGGGTAGTAACTTTTCACTTCATCAAGAATTTCATTACAAAAAAACGTTCATTTGTTACATCTTGTTAAAGTATATATTTTTTGCTTCGATAGTTCACTAGAGGAGTGCATGAAAAACAATGTTAAATATAGCAATTTGTGATGATGAAAAAAGCACAAGAGATTACATAAAATCATTAATACTATCACAGAAAATTTCCTGTGATGTTAGAGAATATATTTCAGGTAAAGATCTATTTAAATCAAAAATAAGACATGACATAATATTTCTAGATATTGAAATGGACAATTTAGATGGTATAACTACTGCAAAAAAAATTAGAAACAGTGAAAATGAATTGTGCAGATCTATATTAATATTTGTAACTGGATTTGATAGGTATGTATATGATGCTTTTGATGTACATGCATTTCATTATCTGCTAAAGCCAATAGACAACAGCAAATTTATTGAAGTATTTAAAAATGCAGTATTAGAGTATAAAAAATTAAATGAAAAATCTAATAAATACATACTTATAAAAATTGGAACCACCTATAAAAAAGTTTTTCTCAAGGAAATTTACTATGTAGAAAGTAATAGACGAAAAGTGATTTTGTATACCCAAAGTGGCACTCAAGAATATTATGCTAAAATGGATGACGTAGAATCTCAACTTGGCAGTACCTTCTTTCGATGCCATCGTGGATATATTGTAAATATGGCTTATATTACAGAATATGATACTTCAACCATTACACTTGAAAATGGAATTAAACTTATAATAGCAAAACATAAATATAACGATTTTGTAAAAAACTATCTTCGTTATTTAAAAACAGAGGTGATATACCTTTGAACCAATTTTCATTAAAAATAATACTTGAATTTTTAAGTAATGTAAAATATTTAATTAGTGCAATTTTTCTATATTATTTTCTACACAACTTTTTAAAAGATAAAATTAGAAGGCAAACTGATATTATTATTCCTATTGTTTACTTTATATACTGTATTATATTTTTTTGGATGTATCCTAGCACAGACAATATACTTATGGATTTACTTGGTATAATCCTAGCATTTGCCATCATCTCAATAGTATATGATACTAATGTTCCAATAAAAGTATTTTTAATTGCTACATTTTATGCAATTAAAGAATTGTGTCTTTTAACCTCCTACAGTATATTTTATTTTTTACAGAAAAACTCTTTTAAGCTTATTAGTGTAGATTACTTACAAAACCATCCTTTACTAATTAAACACTACCCTGTCTTAATGGAGTACATTCAGATTATAATAGGAATTATATTTTTACTAATATTTTTTATATTAATGTATACTTCAATAGTTTACATAACTAAAAAATTTATATATAAAAACTATGATTTTAATACAAAAGAAACTTTGTTTTTGATTATGCCTGCTTTATCAGCACAGCTCATAAGTTTTATGATATTTAAAATAATACTTACTACATTTAATAATAATTCAAAAGATTTTCTTTATGATAAATATCCTTCTTTTATTTTTTTAATTCCTGCTATAGGTATAGTATCTCTTATGGGAATTGCTGGTACAACGATACTATTTCAAAATATGATAAGTTTGAATGAAGAAAAGAGAAATAAAATAATTTTAGAGCATCAGGTATATGACCTCCAAAATTATACTAATCAGATACAACAAATGTACAATGGTATTCGCGGCATAAAACATGACATGAGAAATCATATAAACAATTTAAAATGGTTAGTTACAGAAGGTAAATATAATGAAATGGAAAAATACTTTAATGATATTTCAAATACTGTAAATAAGCTTGATTTTAAATTTGGGACTGGTAACTCCGTAACAGATGTAATAATAAATGATTTCTACAGAAAAGCTTTGAAAAATAATATTTTATTTGAATCAGATTTTACCTTTCCCTCAAGCTTTAGATTGGATGTATTTGATATAAGCATTATCTTAAGCAATATACTGGAAAATGCCTTAGATGCTTGTAAAAAACAGTCATTGGAATCAAAACCTTTTATTATTATAACCTCAAGTAAAAAGAAAAACTTATTTTTTATAGATGTAAAAAATAGCTTTGAATCACAAATTAAATTTGACAATACTACAAAGCTTCCAGTTTCAAGTAAATCAGATAAATCGATTCACGGTATTGGTCTAAAAAATGTACAAACAGTAGCCCGAAAATACTTTGGTGACATCGATATTGAAATAGAAAATAAAGTATTTAACCTGACAGTAATGTTAAAAAAACTTTAAAGATATATTTTAGAAAGGTGGAATTTTTATGTCTTTAGGACTATATACTAATTATGCTTTAAATAATTACAATCAATCAAATATTAATACAAAAACTGATGCTTCAAAATCAGTCACTGAGTCTAACTCAACATCTAAAACTACAAGTAATTCTGTAGACGAATATTATAAAGGGCTTTGTGCTAAATTTCCAAACTTAAACATCATAGTTGGTCATTTTTCAAAGGGAGCAATGATACCAACAAGTGCCAACATAGATCATGCACCCATTACAATTGATCCAGCTTATCTAAAAAAAGCAGCAAACGATCCAAAAGTTGCAGCAGAACTTGAGAAAAACCTTGGGGATGAACCTATGGCTTTAAATTGGCTGAAAAATGCAGCCAAAATGGATGGTAACAAAGTAACAAGTCTTGGCAGCTATTATGATGCAAATGGTGATATGTGCAGTGCTGGCGGCATTGCAACTGATAATTCATCTTCAAAAAGCAGCACATCACTTATGACTCAGTTTGATGAATTATTAGAAAAAAGGTTAAAGAGGCTGAAGGAACAGAGAAAAGCAGAAAATAGAATGCTCTCACAAGTAGCTGAAGAGGATATTAAGAAAGCAAGTTTACAAAAACAAGCTGCTAAAAGCTACAATAGTAACTTGTTTAATAAACTTAATGTAAATTTGCTTGACTTAAATAGTTAAAAAAGAGTGTACCCGTATTTTTTCCAAATGCAGGTACACTTTTTTTACTTAATACTTTGTTTATGTAAAGTATGTTTTAAAAGGTCATCAGTATCATTTTACTTTGATACTTTTTGTAATTTAATCCTTATTAGAAGTAGCAAATTTAGATATTGATTCATTGTCCATAGCAGTACTAACATATAAATCACGTGATGCACCCAGCCCAACAAACAAGCATAAAACGACAAGTCCAATTAGGATAATGAGCGGCAATGCCCAGTTATTAGACGCATCATGTAGAAACCCAAAAAGCATCGGTCCAAAAGCAGCAAGTAGGTATCCGATTGATTGTGCCATGCCGGACAGCCTTGCCGCTTCATCTACATTTCTCGTACGAAAACTGAAAAATATAATAGCTAAGCAAAAAGTAAGTGCTCCGCCACTGCCAATCATAATCACCCATAGGAATGTAAGCCCTGTCCCTCCGAAGAATATCCCTAAAAGTCCAACCAAAACACATAGAGAAGCAATGATAACTAATGGACGTTGATTGGATTTACGCCCAGCAAGGACAGAACCCACAAACGCTATGGGGAGCGATGCTAGTTGATAAAGAGAGAGCATAAATCCTGCTCTGCCTGAATCCATACCCTGCTGGATCAAAATAGTCGGCAACCATGCAACCATGCAATAGAGCACCATCGACTGTAATCCCATATATACCGTTACCTGCCATGCCAAAGGAGATTTCCATAGATTAGATTTATTAATGACTTCTCCCTTAACACTCTCTATTTCATTTTTTTCTTCGTGTAAGTCTTTGGATTTTGCTTTAATGTTACTACCGACCGTTCTCGTAGCAATAGACGTTTCTTGCCTTCTCCGTGTTATTTGAGGTATCCAGAAGATAATGGATAAGAAACTAAGTACAGTCCAAATACTTAGCGCTCCACCCCACCCCAATCCTGATTCTGCCGCAACGGGGACACTAATACCGGATGCTATCGCCCCAAAAAGGCCCATAGAAACATTATAGATGCCCGTCATCACACCGATTCGTTCGGGGAATTTCTGTTTGAATAGGCTGGGTATCAGCACATTACCAACAGAAATGGACAATCCAAGTATTGCTGTCCCAATAAATAGTCCAACCCCCCCAAACAATGAGCGTAATATAATTCCAAACGTCAGAAAGATAAGTGACCAAAGCAGCACCAATTCAGTGCCAAATTTTCGCGCCAATCTTGGAGCGAAAGGTGAAAATCCTGCAAAAGCGAATAACGGAAGGGTTGTAATCATCCCCGCCAATGTATTTGAAATATGCAAGCTGCCACGAATTTGATCGACCAATGGGCCAACCGCTGTTAAAGGTGCCCGCAAATTCGCTGCAATAAATGTAATTCCGATTATCAGCATTATTGATGTAGCTCTTTTTGAATATAAATCTAGGCTCTTTTCATGTTTGTTGCTTAATTGATTCATTCGTATAGTCCCTCCTTACATTAATCATAAGCAAAAGTGTATGGTTACCATACTCTTGGATACAATTGTTTATTCATCTTGTTTTTTTAATAGCTTATCAATTTTATTTCTTTCCAACTTATTATTGGAAGGATTGACTTGCTCAAATATTTGGAATTCATATGGATAAAAGCCAAAGGGAACGTATGAGGCTAAAGAATTATAAATAGCCAACAAAGTCCTTTTATTAGCTTCAAGTGCTTGTTTATACCCCCTCTCATTCACTTCACTATTATCAGAAACCATATATAACTTTGATGATTTTTTCTTTTTCATGTTAGCACCTCCTAACTTAATTATAGATAAAAAGTGTATGGTTGCCATACTCTTGCTTAAAAATTTTATCCGATCGCTACCATTGCTAATACTCCCATCTTTTTATATGAAACTCCTTCTCCTATTGTCCAAGGAATAAGTGATTCGCACAAAATCATAGATTTTGGCTCTCTACTTAACTGGAAGATAAGCACTGCTACGCGCCTGGATAAGTTCTTCTAAGACTCAGATAGAGAGAGATATTCCTCACAAGCAAACTCCACCTGAGTCTAAGAATCACTTGATTCATCAAAATTTTCGCTGAAAAATTTAACCTTGTTCATCAAAGACGACAAAAAGTTTGACAAAAATTCTAATTCATGTTCGGAGGCGTTTTGTAGCTCATCTTCAACCATACTGTTTACAACAGCATGGTAATGCATATGGTTGTTATGAGCTTTTTTACCTTTTTCAGTAAGACTCAATGAATATCTAGATAGATTAAGATCATCTACTTCCTTTATAACCAGACCCTTTCTCTCTAGCTTTTTGAGAACTTCGGAAACAGACCCTTTTGTTACTCCTAGAATATCAGCTAGACCACCCACATGAATGCCAGGATGCTCGGCAATAGTCATTATTACATGTATTTCAGAGTAAAAAATCGGCACATCTGTTTTGTAGTTGCGAGTCTTTTTATCCAGATCAACCAAGGCAAGTGCTAACTTCAAAGAATTATCCGCAATTTGATGTTTGTTATTTACAAATTTATTCATGACAATAGTATATGGCTGCCATACGCTTTTGTCAAGTTACTATTAAATTAACAGCAATTAAAGGTAGAACAATAACACGTATTAAAGCTGATGATATTGCTGAAATTGTTAATAGTAAAATTAAAGAAAATCAAGCTAAATATATACAGCGTCAAATGATAGTAGAACCTGCCAGGGATGGTTGCGAAACCTGAAAGATTAAGCTTGCTTGAAACTTAAATCAAATTTCATTTTAACCTCCAGTGTAATTATTTAATTTTCCCAGAAGCAATATCATAATATTACAATATTATTTCCTTGTAAACTATTTTTTAAAAAATATATTGAATAAGCTAGTGATATAAGGTATAATATAATTGTTTCCATAGAAATTAATTTAAAAAGAGGATTGTGATCATGAAAACAGAAAATACAAAATTTGAGATAGATTTAATAATAAATAAGTTTATGGCAGCCTTTGAACATATAAATAATTCATTGAATAGTCATGATGATGAAATAAAGGACTTGCTAATCAAATACAAACACAAAGAGCTTTATGATATGGGATTAATGTTTTCAGAAATTCATGTAATTGATTGTATTGGAAAGACTCAATTGATTAATGCAACATCTATAGCAAAGGAATTAAACATGACGAAAGGTGCCATATCTAAAATTACTAATAAGCTGTTAAGGAAAGAGTTAATAAAAGGAAATCATTTGGAAAATAATAAAAAAGAAATTTATTATGCACTGACAGCACAAGGAAAAGAAGTATTTAAAATACACGAAATGCTCCATAAAGTTAAACATGAAAAATTTATTAAAATATTAAGTAAATATGATAAAGAAGGATTAAACATTATAAATAGTTTTATAGATGATTTAATAAGTGAAATTTAAGGAGGGGAATACGATGATTCAAGAGAATAACAGCACAATAAATAATGGAGAAACACAGGTTAAAGAATGTATTGAAACTATATCTAATTTATTAAATGAAATAAAAGGAAATATAAGTTTTTCAGAGGAGGTAACTAGCAGAAGAAATGAAATGACCAGTTTTATTGCAACTTTTGAAGGGCTTTTAACTCATACAAAATACATAGAAAATATCTCATCGGAAATAAATGATGTTGCATCTAGAACTAATTTGTTGGCACTTAATGCATCAATAGAAGCTGCAAGAGCAGGCGATGCCGGCAGAGGTTTTTCAGTAGTTGCAGATGAAGTTAAAAAACTTTCTATTGGAACAAAAGAATTAGTCTTGAGCATGAATGATACACTGAAAAAGATATATTCTTTGACAGAGGAAGCAAGTATTGAAATGGAAAAATTAAAGAATAGATTAAATAATGTGCAACAAGCTAGAAGTAACTTTTCTAAAGTAAGTAATGAAATGGATATTGTACTTACCAAGTTTGGTGAATTAAAACAAATGACTGATTAAGGAGAATTAAATGCAAGGAAGATTTATAATGGATTCATGAAATCATATAGGAGATGATGTTGTGAATGATTATTTAGATAGCATATATGAACAATTAAAAGCAGCAGATATTACTCTTACTTATCAACGTAAGATTATACTACAAGTTTTATTTGAGAATAAAGATAATCACTTAAGTGTTGAAGAGCTTTATCATTATGTTAGAATAAAAAATCCGGATACTGGTGTGGCTACAGTTTATAGGACTTTAGAATTACTATATCAATTTGGAATAGTGAGAAAATTAACCTTTGGTGATAATGTAACTCGCTATGAGATGGTTTTAAACAAAAGCGAACATAAGCATCATTTTATATGTAAAGAGTGTGGAGCTATTATAGATATAAACGATGATTTTATAAGTATTTTCAATGATAGAATAAGCAATAACTATGGATTTTATATTACAGAGCAAAGCATAACTTTTGAAGGTTTATGCTCACAGTGCTTAAAAAAGAAATCTACATTTATTGCATATAGCCAGCAAAAGTAAAGGCAGTAACTGAAGTTAATCCAGTTGCTGCTTTTTTGAGAGGGGGGTGCGGACTTTTTCTGTAAATTAGCTTTCTATGATATTTTGGAAAGACAGCTATGTAAAAAATTATTTCTGTCTTAATTGTTATTGTCAATAAAAATCCCTCAAAAAAGGGAAACTTTTTTCCCCACCGAAAAAGTGTAAAAAATATTAGTTATTTAGATGAAATAGAAATAGCAAAGAAGATATATTGTGTAACCGGTAATAACTTTATGGTAGCGAAAATAAATTTAAGACTTGAAATGATGCGAAATCAAAAGAAATAATAGGAGTAACAATAAAAATTGAAAATATATAGTTGAGGTGTAAATATGATAAAACCAATTGTAAAAGATGTATTGTTTTTAGGACAAAAATCAGAAGAGGCAACTAAAAAGGATATGGCAGTAGCTGATGATTTAATGGATACATTAAGAGCAAACTTACAGAATTGTGTTGGATTGGCTGGTAATATGATTGGAGTAAGAAAGCGTATATTGGTATTTACTGTAGGTAACCTTATTGTGCCTATGATAAATCCAGTTATATTAAAGAAGGAAAAGCCTTATGAAACAGAAGAGAGTTGTTTATCTTTAATTGGCGTTAGAAAAACAAAAAGATATGAAATGATAGAGGTAGAGTATCTTGATAGAAATTTTAAGAACCAAAAGCAAGTGTTTACTGGATTTACAGCACAAATAATTCAACATGAAATGGATCATTTTGAAGGTATAATAATCTAATTACATATTATTTAACTTTAATCAAAAAACAAAGAGTGGATTACAAACCAATATATGGTGTAATCCACTCCTTTTTTAGATATTTATTTTCAAATAACTTTGAGTATATTTCCAGTGTAAAAAAACTTATTTCTCAACAACAACTCCATCAAAGGTACTGCTTTGGAGCTGTTCATTCTCTTTCTCTTTTATATGTTTCATTTCAAAAAACACAACGCTTGCAGTTATAAGAGCAGCCAAAATATCTGCTATAGGTGGAGTTCTCCAAACACCTTCAATACCCCAAAAGCGTGGTAATATCAATAATAGTGGAACCAATAAGAACAATTGTCTGGATAACCCCAGAATTGTGGATTGAATTGGTTTGCCAACTGCCTGAAAGTACTGGGAAGAGACAATTTGAAAACCAGCCACAGGAAACATAAAAAAGAAGATACACATTGCGTGAGCAGTTAATTGAGTCAGCTTAGGATTATTATTAATGAACATATTAGCAATTTGAGTAGGCCATAAATGAACTACTGCAGTACTGAATACTGCTATAATTGTACCAACAATAACTGCTTTTTTCAGTGCTTCTTTTACTCTAGTAAATTCCTTGGCACCATAATTAAAGCCAATGATTGGCTGAGCACCTTGGCTAATACCAAGAATAGGCATAAACATTAATGTGGATATACTTCCAACAATACCCATAGCGGATAATGCCATATCTCCTCCACAATTCATTAATGCTTTATTCAAGATAGTATTTTGAAGACTGTTAGCTAATTGCATTGCAAAAGGAGCGAAACCAATAGACATAATGCTAATAACTAAGTTTTTCTGCAACTTGAGATTTTTTAACTTTATTTTTAGAACACTAGGGCCAAATAGAAAATAAGTTAACACCCAAATAGATGAAAATATCTGACCACAGACAGTTGCAAGAGCAGATCCTCTAATTCCAAAACCTAATTTCATAACGAAAATGTAATTTAAGATTATATTGATAACAGTTCCGATTACTTGAGTATACATGGACATCCTAGGATTACCTTCAGCTCTAATAAAATTAACCATTCCCATGCTTATAGAGCCTAAAGATGATGCCATCATTATAATATTGGTAAAAGCTTTAGCATAAGGCAAAACCTCAGCGCTTGCACCAAAAAAAGTTAAAATAGGAGTGCTAAAGAGAAAATAAATAATGCTAATACAAAGAGGTAGTAAAACCAACAATACTACAGCATTTCCAGCTATTTTATCAGCTTCTTCTGGCTTTTTTTCACCTAATCGAATGGAAATAAGTGATGTAGCACCAACTCCAATTAATGCGGATACTGCCAGAAGAGTAAGCATAATTGGAAAGGCTACAGTTGCGGCTGCAATGGCAAGTGAGCCAACGCCACGACCTACAAATATACGATCAATAATGTTATACATAGAGTTTACCAACATAGCTATAACAGCTGGCCATGAAAACTTCCATAATAGAGTACCAATTTTCCCATTTCTAAGTTCATTTGTGTTATCCATTTTTAATTCACCTTCTTAAAATTTTTGCATAAATTCTACAGCATATTTGAGACTGTCAGTAAATTTTGCTAGTTCATTAGGATTTGCAGTACTTAGAATTTCGCTCATACGGTAAATGGAGATATTCATGATACTTTCCATTTCCTTTATCCCAGTATCTGTAAGGGATATAAGTACTTTTCGTCGGTCATTAGCATCATTGCAGCGAATAACAAGACCTAATCTTTCTAATTGATCAATCAATGTAGTTAAGCTACCTTTTTCCATATTAAGCATCTTTGAAATTTCTGTTGCAGTAAGAACCTTATATTGATAAAGGAACCCAATGATTGCAGTATGATTTTTTTTTAGTTCTGGATGATTTGGGCTTTCCGTGCAAAATTTACGGATAAATTTTGCATGGAATAAGCCCATAATTTTAAATAATAACTCGTGCAGTTCTCGAAATTCATCTTTTGCCATAAACATCACCTTTCATATAGTTAGAATACTTAAAGTAAGAATTCTAACTATATTTTATGTTATTAGTCTATATTTGTCAAGATACTAAAAAAGATGACTCCGGTACAATACAGAAATCATCTTTCTAATTTAATATAGCTCTTTTTTTATTGTTCTTAATAAAAGGTACACTTTTTTTACTTAATACTTTGTCTATCTAAAATATAATTTAAAAAGTCATCCTTACCATTAAAATAAGACGATGCTTTTAAAATAATATTTACGTCAGGATAAATGGAATCCGTATCTTTACTTGTTGTTTTAAAATACTTACTAGAATACTGTATATCTACATTGGTATTTGATAAATGTATTACCTTAACCTCACCAAAATGATTTGGCTTGCCTCCGGTTGGTTCCCCAATAAGCAAGGCATTTGTATTGTTTTTTAAATCCATAGTATTCAATATTGCAGAGGAAAATGTCTTTCTGCCTATGATGACAAATAAATTTCCTTTTTTATTTATATTACTTCTCTTTTTTATTTCATCTAGAAAAGAATCAAACATCTTAGAATTTCCACCACCATTGTCACGTAAATCTATAACCAACGTTTTAGCTTTTTTGCTGTCAAGAGTTTTAAATACATCCTTTGTAAAACTTGAGAAAGAATAATTCTTCATATTCGAACAACTATTGTATTTCACATAGATGGTACTGCTTTTTTCAATGTACTTAAACCAATAATTTTTATCTGAGTTTTGCTTTGAAAGTGGAATATTATTTATATACTTAGGATCGTCAGATAAAAATTTAGTTTTATCAAATTCTTCTTTATTTAAAGGCTTTACAGTAACACTAGTATTTGGTGATCCCTCAAAAGTAAAAACTACGTCATCATTTTTCACTATTCCTGCAAATTTAAGCACATCCGGAAACCTAAGCAAACTGGAAAATTCATTTTTCAAAATAGCTTTATTATCTTTAGATATAATAGGATCCAGTTTTGAGTGTAATTGTTCTATGGAGTACCCATTTACCGCTACTAATTTCTTACCCCAGAAATCTTTATATGCTAAAGATGAATTTATCAGGTAAATTCCATCTTCAAATTGGAAAAAGCTTACTGGATACGCTGATTTGGATTGTATAACAACAGATGTGTGGCTGTCATTTATAGAACTTATTATTTTTGTGAGTTCCCATTTAATTTGCATATCATTGTATTTGTCAACTTTATTTATAAGTGAATCCATATCCCTGTCAAATTCGACCTTACTTTTTGAAAAGAACAGATTTTTATGTTTTTTAGGCAATTCATTTTTTACAAACTTTAAATCCGCCGTCCACTTTTCATTTCTACTTGCATTATTGAGTACAGGTGAACTTATTTTTCTATTAAATAAGTTGTAAGCAAATATTCCTGCTGCAGCAATTATAATAGCTGCTATTACTAGTATAACCACTAATTTTCTTTTCTTTAATTTCACAAATATCCCCCTATATATCAAAGAATTTGAACATTTTTTAGTTTTTTGTTTTTATAACTGTATTCATATACTTATATTAGTTCATTTTTATATATTTTGCCATGAAGTTAGCTTACATTTTACCATTTAAAGTTACATTTTTTTAATATTGAAATATTCCATTAAAAAAGATACAGCTAATAAAAGTCTGTATCTTTCTATTTGTAAAATTTTTGCAATGGCTATCTCCTATTTAAATCTATATTGGTTTTATATTGATTTTCAATATTTGAGGAAAGTTTTTTCATACCAAAATATATTATCAAAAGTCCAATGATAGTTAGTAGGACTATAATAAGAGTATTTGAACTAATTAGCAATAAAAACTGTGGATAGTATTGAAGCAAAATGCTTGTAGTTGCACTATAAAGTATATCTCCAATTATGCACAAATATAATGAATGAGTTTTTATATAAAGGTAACCTAATAAGATTCCAAGTAAAAAAGCGCATATAAATCCTGCAGGATTAAAGGTAGATATTCCAAACAACAATGAGGATACCAGTATTGTTTTTAGGCTAGAATATTTTTTTGAAAGTCCACCGATAATAATCCCTCTAAATACAAACTCTGTTAATAAAGGTCCAATGATACACAAATATCCAATAAAAAATATAGAATTCTTATTAATAAGCTGTATGCTTTCTGTAACTGAAATAAATCCTGGAAGAATTTTATCTATTGGCATCAGAAGTGAATCAAAGAACATAAGATAACCTAAAACAATCAGTACTAAAAGTAATGCATTAATTAAAGTAAATTTTTTTACCAGTCTTATTTTGATTTTATCTTTACCAAGATTAGTAATGTAATATGCATAGAATACTGCAGTGACTGCAAAAAAAGTAACTCCTACTGCAAAAATAGATAGTAACAATTGTAATATACTATTACTGAATGAACGAATCACACTGAAGCCGATTCCTAAAGTAAACCATGATATCAGAATATACGAAATTGCAGCAACTACTGCATCTGTAATACTCAGCTTTTTAGCCTCTGATTTTTGATTTTCAAGATTTGATAAAATTTTAAAAGGATTTAAGTTAGACATAATTAAACCTCCCCATAAAAATTAAATTTTATTATTTTAGCATACTTTTAATTTAGATTTTGAAGTTTATTCTTAATGAAATATAGCTTCATAACTAAAACTGTAATTAATACAATACCGAATATAATGATTAAGGTTTCTTTTATGTGATTTGGAAAAAGTATACAACAAACAAAGAATCCGCTAAAAATGATATCGCATAAGACTATTAAAATTAAAAATCCGCTTTTGTTCTCAATATTAATATATTGGTAAAAAGCAATGCACCCAACAATCCAAGAAATGCTAAAAAGCAAAGAAATAAAGTTTTGAAAATTCAAACTGCCATTATTAAAAATGATGTGAATGGCAAGAAAAACACAGCCAATAATAAAAATAGCAATTGCTGTTTTTATTATCTTCAAAGTAACCTCACTTTTTCTTGTCCATATGCTGTTCATTTCTAAAATAACATTGTTTTCTTCACCAAAATTTTTTAAAGCAATTTGTATACTTTCTTCTTCACTAAAACCTTGATTTTGGAGCTCTGACACCTCATCATTCAGATTTGACGTCAGCTCCTCCTTAAGTATTTGGATATCCTTGTCAGATCCATTGAATTTGCTGCAAATACGTTTTACATACAAATCAATTTTATTCATTAATATTCACCCCCAAAAAATGATCTAATAATTCCCTAAGAGCCATCCACTCCTGAACTTTTTCTCTGAAAAAATTCAAGCCTTCTTGTGTAATCCTGTAATAACGTCTTCTTCCACCGCCAGTATTTTCATCGTCATTCCAGTATCCTTCCAGGTAATTCCTTTTTTCCATTCTTTTTAAGGATACATATAAAGTTGCTTCCTTTATTTGAAAGTTTTTATTTGCCTGTTTTATTGTTTTTCCAATTTCATAACCATACATATTTTTATGTTTTAAAACTGATAAAACGATTATATCAATATATCCTTTTAGTAATTCCTTTTCAAATTCCATTAGAACAGCACTCCTAACTAAACTAGTACATCTTACAAAGTACGTAATAATATAATATAGTTCTTAACTATATTATAAGACATACTACTAAATATTATCAAGTACTTTTTCAAAAAAATACAGCCAATAAAAGCCTGTATCTTTTTATTTGTAAAAATTTTATCAGATAGCTACCTACTGTAACACTCCAACTAAGTAAGATTCATTGATAATGCTTATTGCTTATCTAAATCAATGTTGATTTTATATTGATTTTCAATTTTAGGTTCATCAATAATAGGAAGTGCAATCTTATATTTTTTTGATTTATCTATAGGTGGCAGCTTAATTGATACAATCCTTTCTTCTACATTCTCAAGTATGGCAATAGGTCCATCCTCAGCACGCTCTATGTCTTTATAATTTTCATCTACAATCACTGTATCATTTATATTTTTGTAAGGATATACACCATTACCTTGAAGTTTAAATGTAACTTTAGTATATTTAGCTGTCGTTTCAATCTTAGTGATAACAGCACTACTATTTTGTCCTACTTTTATTACCTGATTAACCAATTTGTCTATGGTAGAAAATTGTCTATCTTTATCTATGTTAAATACGTGAATAACATTGTCAAAAGCATATCCATCAGATTTTTCCTTTGCTGTTACAGGTCTACTTTTAGTCATGATTTCCTGAGGAATATTGAAATTAGTACTATTTATCGTAGTTTGTAATACGGAATAGGGAAATTTGTTAATCTCTTTTGTTTTGACTCCCCACCTTTTTAATATTGGAATCACAGTTAAGCTTTTTACATTAGATAGATCATTAAGTACTTCTATTGTTCCATTATAATCTTTCTTACCATTAGTTCCTGATCCCAAATCAGTTTCCAGCACTTTTCCTTTGTCATCCATAACAATAAAATCAAAAATTGAATTTATCATATTTTCATTTAACTTATCATATACACCAGAATAATTTATTGAATTTCCAAGAGGACTTATTACCAAGTTTTTAATTTTAAGAGTGCTATCCGGCAGTTTAATTTTATTGTTCAGAGAAATACACCTTGAATTTGTTGGTTTCTCTGATTTAGAAACTTTAAATTTGAAATTCCAAGGTCCTTTTACATTGCCAATCCAGACAATATTCAAGTCTACATTTACATCATTTGACAGTTTCATATCCGAAATATTACTACTGGTTACCCTAACAATCCTATTGTCATCTATTTTTTTGTCTGTACTACCGTATGCGGATAAAGATTTCCCATTCAATTTTATATGTCCCATATCTCCTTGATTTGCCTTAATATTCTTGCCTTGAATTATTGAGGTAACTGCAAAAGTATTGTCATCAATAACAATTTTATCTATAGTTACTGTTATTCCATCTTTTGTCACTGTCTTATTAACACTAGTTGAAAATGCTTCAAATTTATCAAAACTCTCACCTACATTATTATAATTAATCAACTTGAAGATTGATTTTATACCAGGAAGTGCCTTTACTATGCCAGGATTAAAAATTCCCACAGTAATTGTAATAGCTATTACTGCAGCTAAAGCAGCAAATTTTTTATACCTTTTTTGAGGACTTTTCATTTTACATTCCTTTCTACCTCTTTCAATGCCCTTCTTTATTGCTAAGTCTATATCTTTTGGAATCTTTATCTCGTCTTTCAAATTATCTAAATTAAACATATTAACATATATCCTTTCCCATAAATATTCTTAAGCTACTTAAAGCTTTATTAAGATGAGTTTTTACAGTACCTATTGGGCAATCCATGACTTGAGAAATCTCAGCTATTGTAAGATCTTGAAAATATTTTAAGAATATAATATTTTTATATTTATCTTCCAATTTATCTATGTAACTCAAAATATCAAGTTTTTCTTCAATATGATTTTCTTTATAATAATGTGATTCATCAGATAAACTCTCTGTTAAATAGTTAATCTTCTTTTTTTTATTAATAAAATCTATTGCATTATTTATTAAAATTTTACTTATCCATGTCTTAAAATGCTTAGGTTCCTTCAATTTATATATAGAAATATAAGCTTTATATACTGTTTCTTGTAGTATGTCCAGGGCATCTTGTTCATTTTTTGTATAGGCAAATGCTATTCTATAAAGCCCTTCTTTACTTGTGTTCATAAGATACTCAAAAGCTTTTTCATCTTGGTTAATTGCTAACTTAACCTGCTCTTCCAAAATCATATTCTATCTCCTTCAATATTTAAATTACGCGTAATTTGTATTATACATTTATTAGACAACAAAAATCACTAAACGGTTTTACTATTTGTAAAAATTATTTTACAAATAAAAATTTCTCCTAAAATAATTGAAAAATAAGTGCAGCTATTTTACACAGCTGCACCTATTTTATACTATATAGACTCTATCTAACAATGTAATTTACTTTACTTCTTCCATTTTGCATCATTTACCTAAATCATATAACTCTGGAACTGCAAAACCACTATCCCCTCTTATACCTCTTATGGTGCAAGGATATTTAAAAGGTTGAACTTGCTATTCATTGAGATCATGGAAAGCTATTCTACTCTGACGATTGTTGAGTTTAGGAAGTTGTTGCTTTATATATCGATAAAATGCCAACATATTTTCAGTTAGCACTTTGTTTTTTTTCTTTACGAAATATACGTCCCAGCTAAAGTTATCATCCGGGAATTTATAATATCTGAGCTTGGAATCATCCGAACGTATGGTATGTTCCGGAACAACAAATAGAAGGTTGTTATGTTGTGCAATTTCTCTTAAGGAGTTGAAATCACCAGAAGATATATCAATAATTGGGTTAAATCCTGCATTTCGACAAGTCGCAACGAAATTGTGGCGTATGTGAAATTGTGTGTTGAACATGGCATATCGTTGACAGTTCAAATCATCTACTTTGATATGTTTTTTGCGGTATAATTGATGTGTCCAAGGAATACACAAATATATATGTTCTTGAATTAGACATTCAGCAGAAAAGCGATCTGTGTCTATAACGCCAGTTGTAATACAGAAATCATATTCGTCTTTTTTTAAAAGTTCTTCCAGATAAAAGTCTGCATGATCCGAATATTCAATATTCACATGTGGATGTGTATTCTCGAAATCTGTAATCAGTTTATAAGGCATTACAGAAATTACGCCAAAGGCCATACCAAGAAAAATGGTTTCCTGAGGCACATCTTTTATCTGAGAAATATGGGAATACATATATCTTTTTCGCTCTAGAATAATACGACATTCATCCAGAAAATACGCACCATATTTTGTGGGAGATACTCCATTGCTATTTCTGTAAAGTAGTTGGCATCCCAGCTCTTTTTCCAGTTCTCGGACTATTTTGGATATGCCTTGCTGAGACACATGATATACCGCAGATGCCTTATTGATACTTTTGCACTCGCATACTTCTATAAAGACTTCCATTTGTCTGAATGTCATAACTCATCCCCCTTTATAGCTTTTTAAATATAGTAAATTATCACACATTGTATAATAAATTTCTTATAGAAAATAGCACAACTATAATTAAAAATTGAAAATGTTCATGAAACAGTCTTCTGCATGCAACCTTTTGGTTGTAGATATACAATAATTTTTCTTCTTTTTTGTCTTAATTTTATCATATATACTTAAGGTGTCAAGAAATTATCAAACTTAGATAAAAAAGGAGTAAAAGGATATGAAGAACAAATATTATCCACATCTTGCCAGTCCTATTAAGATTAATGGAGTTACTTTTAAAAACAGAATTTTTGGTGCGCCTATGTCCAACCCGGAATTAGACGCAGACTGTAATATGAGGAAAGAAGAAATCGCATTCCATGAAAATCGTGCACGTGGTGGTCTTGCCAGTGTAGCCATTGGTCTTGGTATTGTAGATGCTATTGGTCGTACACACACAAAGGAAATAAAGCTCTATGACATAATGTCTCTCCCTTCACTTAAGGAAGCTGCAAACGCCATGCATCGTCACAATTGTAATGCAGTAATGGAGCTTGCCCATGGTGGAAAATACGGCAATGCCCGTAGTCATGGCAATGCTGATGGTACATTAATTGGGCCCAATGATGAAATAAATCCAGAAGGACTTCAGGTTCGCAGCATGACAGATGAGGATATCTATAGAGTTGCGGATTGTTTTGCTAAAGGTGCAAAGCTAGTGAAAGAGGCTGGCTTTGACATGGTACTTATCCATGGTGGTCATGGATGGCTGCTTGGTCAGTTCAGCTCTCCAACCATGAATCACAGAACAGATAAATGGGGAGGCAGTCTGGAGAATCGTATGCGTTTTCCACTACTGGTAATAGAAAAAGTACGTGAAGCTGTTGGAGCCAATTATCCAATTGAATTCCGTATGAGTGGAGCAGAGTATACGAAAGATGGATACACAATCGAAGAAGGCATCAAGATGGCCAAAATGCTGGATGGAAAGGTTGATATTATCCATGTTTCTGCCGGTATTCATGAGGACCCAGAGGTATTTACACTTACTCACCCATCTATGTTTATTGAACATGGATATAATGTATATCTTGCATCTGAGATTAAAAAGCACGTGAAGACACCGGTTGCTACATTAGGTGGACTAAATGATCCGGACATGATGGAAGAAATTATTGCTTCAGGAAAAGCAGATATCATACAAATTGCACGTCAATCACTGGCTGATCCATATTTCCCAGAGAAAGCATTTTCAGGAAATGCAGATGACATTAATCGCTGCTGCCGCTGCTATACCTGTTTCTTCAATTATTTAACAAATAGAACATTCTGTTGTGCATTTAATCCGGTTATTGGCAATGAACTGGAAAACAAGCATGCATTCCCAGTCACAACGCCAAAGAAAGTTATCGTAGTTGGTGGTGGCCCAGGAGGTATGGAAGCAGCTATTACAGCAGCTGATCGTGGTCATTCTGTTACTCTTTATGAAAAAAGCAGTGAACTTGGCGGACAGCTTCTTTTTGAACAATATATTCCTTTTAAGAAGGATATGTTCAATTTTGTAAACGTATTAAAAAGACGTTTGAAGAAATCAGGCGTTGAAGTTTGTTTGAATACAGAGCTTACTGCTGAGCAGGCTGCAGCAGAGAATGCTGATGTCATAATTACAGCTATTGGAGCTAAACCGATTGTTCCACCAATCCCTGGAATCGATAATGAGAAAGTTGTTGGTCTTGAAGTTCTTCATCAAAAAGCTCCTGCACTTGGACACAAGGTTGTTATTCTTGGTGGAGGTCTTGTTGGATGCGAATCTGCAATTTATCTGGATAGCCTTGGAAAGGATGTTACAATCGTTGAGATGAAAAACGACTGGGCAGCAGATTCTTATTTTATGCACAAAAATGCAATGGTAAGGGCAATGCGGGGCAGCAATATCAAGATTAATGTAAATACAAAGGCAAAGGCTGTTACAGCTGAAGGACTTGTCTGCGAAACAACCGATGGTGAAGTTACTTTTGAGGCTGACAGCATTTTGTTAACAGCAGGTATGAAAGCTGACCGTGCAGTTGCAGAAAGCTTCTATAACGCAGCACCACGTGTATTTGAAACAGGCGACTGTATTAAGCCAGGTCGTGTTGTTGAGGCAGTTACAAACGGATACTATCGTGCACTAGATATTTAAAGAAAGGGGATTATTATGAAAATAAAAGCGGCAGTAGTTCATGAAAAAGGACAAGATTTTAAAATTGAAGAGGTAGAATTAGCACCACCAAAGGCAGATGAAATACTTGTAAAAATAGTATCAAGTGGGGTTTGTCATACTGATGAAGTTGCAAAACTACAAGCGATTCCGGTACCTTTACCAGCAGTATTTGGACATGAAGGTTGTGGTATTGTAGAAGAGGTTGGTAGTAGTGTTACTGAGTTTAAAAAGGGTGACCGTGTTGGATTTTCCTTTGGATTTTGTGGACATTGTGAAAACTGTCTAAGTGCACATCAACATGCATGTGAAAATTTTAATGCAATTAATTTTGGTGGGGTTATGAGTGATGGTACAAAGAGACTTTCACAAAATGGAAAAGAAATATCTTCATTCTTTGGACAATCCTCCTTTGCAACTTATGCAGTGGTAAATCAAAACAGTGCAATAAAAGTTGATGATGATATGGATCTTGCATTGGTAGGTCCTCTAGGTTGTGGCATCCAAACAGGTGCAGGTGCTGTATTAAATAGATTAAATCCAAAGTTTGGTTCTACTATTGCGGTATTTGGATGTGGAACTGTAGGAATGAGTGCTATTATGGCAGCTAAAATTACAGGATGTTCAAAAATTATTGCAGTAGGAGGGAATCCAAGTAGTTTAGAACTTGCAAAAGAGCTTGGAGCAACTCATACTATAAACAGAAAAGAAACTGATGATATAGTTTGTGAAATCAAGCAGATCACAAATGGAGGATGCCACTATGCAATCGATACCACTGGAGTTGGTGATTTTGTAAAAAAAGCTCTTGCTTGTGTTCGTTTCTTAGGTACTGCAGTAGTTTTGGGAGCAACTGGAGATTTGACCATTAATGTACAAGAAGAATTAATGGGTGAAGCAAAATCTTTAATTGGGATTGTGGAAGGTGATTCTATTCCAAAGTTATTTATTCCTCAATTAATTCAATACTATAAAGAAGGTAAATTTCCATTTGATAAATTAATTAAATTCTATGATTTTGAAGATATTAACAAGGCTTTTGAAGACTCTCACAATGGTAAAGTTATTAAAGCTGTATTAAAAATAAATTAAATGGGTGAAAAAATGAAGCTTATATTCGAAGAAAGATACAAGGAAATTTTAGGATACCCATATTATAATTTAAATGAGGCTTACTTTCATTTTAATAAGCATAAGATGGAGTCAAAACTCCATCTTATGCCAAGAACTCTGTTTATTTTACTTCACTGCCTCCATTTTGCGCCATTTACTTAAATCATATAATTTCATAGAATTGTTTTCTCTGCCAAATGCAGTAAGGCCATTAATTCTCTGATTTTTAGTATTGCTCCTCGAAGTATTAGAATTATTCCATTTACTATCTGGAACAACCTTTCCATTTTTCCTAATCCAATTATCAATATCATTATTCGAGTTACTCCCATGACCCCCGAACCCCATAAAGCCTCTGCCATTACCTGCATTTACCAAAGCATACCTTACAGCTCCATCACTAACTAATTTTTTGAACTGGTTTACTGTAAGTATAGGATCTGATCCACTAAATCCTCCAAGTGCCATTACAGGTTGGCCAGTTTTAAGTATTAAATCCGAACCATAAGAATTAGCTGAAGGCACTACAACAAGGTACTTTTCATTTGTTTTATTATTTTCTAAGAATTTTATGAGTTTTGAGTTACTGGTGTTACCCATATCTCTTTGCTGATTACTCCTTTCAAGCTCCAATCCAGCTGACGGACTGCTTCCATTCATTTTGTAAATCATTGGAGTAAATGACCACACTGTAGGAGCAACTAAAATTCCTATAAAAGCAATACTAGCCAGTGTTTTACTTAATGCTGTATTATTACTAAAACCTGAACTTTTCTCTTTACTTCTAATTAAATTAATTATACATAATATTAGTGAAGATATAATACATAAAATCCCTGTTATTATAATTATAATCTTGTACCCACTTGATCTATTATAATTATAAGATAAAATGAGTATCTCAACACAACCATTTGCAATAAGTCCTATTGGTAAAACCCAGGATTTTAAGCCACCTTCCTTATAAAATGTCCACATAGCTGATAATCCAATTCCAGTCAAAGCTGCAATAGACGGTGCCATTGTTGTTAAATAGTATGTGTGCGTTACATTTTTTGAAAAACTAAAATATATAAATTCAGGCAATAACCACATAACCCATAATATTAATGATAATTTTCTTTTACTATCAAAGGGAGCCTTTAACTTTTCCTTTATGGCTGCAGCAATAAACCCAATCACAGCAAATAATAAAAACCAGGATATTTGATCTGACATATTGCCATTACCAAATAATCTAAAAATACCGGACTTTGAGTTAGATCTCATACCACCTTGTGCATTATTAACATATGACTTGTTTTTGTTTGATCCATTAGACCTATTTCCAAAATCACCCCAACCTGTTGTTCTTTTAATATTGTTTTTATTAAATTCATTTTTTAATGTTCTTTGCTGTTTTTGACCTTTACCAGCATTCCTTCCGTTTATTCCAATTCTTTCCAATCCATTATGACCTATTATCAACTGCATAACTGTATTATTGGTACTGCTTCCTATGTAAGGCCTATTACTTGCTGGCACCAAGTCTACAACTATAGCCCAGGATAGTGATACTACTAAAAGTACAACTGTACCTAAGATAAGATCCTTTATTTTCTTCTTAAAACTCATAGTAGAAGCAAGAAGATATGTTATATATACAGCAGGTGCTACCATATAGGCTTCAACCATTTTTATGTTGAATCCTATGCCTATAAGAACCAAACTCAATATAAGATAACCAATTTTACCTCTTTCAGCAGCTATTTGTGCAGCTAAACATGCTAGCAATAAAAACATAACAAGCAAATTATCAATAGTATTGTTTCTAGCCGCTGCTACAGATATTGGTGTTACTGCAAGACACAGTGCTGCAATAAGTCCTGCCGAAGCTCCAAAAGATCTTTTAACAAGAAAATATATAATTGCAACAGAAATTACTCCTGCAAGAGCCTGTGGAAGAATTATGCTCCATCCACTAAATCCAAATATTTTTGCAGATATAGTTTGAATCCAAAAGCCTAACGGTGGTTTATCAATGGTTACAAAACCTGCTGGATCAAAAGATGCAAAAAAGAAATTTTTAAAATTCATCATCATACTTTTTACACCTGCAGCATAAAAAGTATTTGCATTTCCTTCTATACCCAAATTAGCAAAATTCAACACTGCAGATAATATTAAAATTAATGATAACAAAATGCTTTCTCTTGTAAATTTAATTTTTTTATTCACTATACCAACCTTCTTTCAAGTAAATATGAATAATCTAATTCTAATTAAATTTACATTACAAATATGTTATTTGAGTGTCAAATTTATTAACAATGTGAAAATAGCATCTTTTTCATTCTAAGCTAATTTTAATTCTTTAATAAACTTTTTTACATTTTTAATTATATCATCTTTACTTTTTCCAGCTTCTATCTTTTTAATTACTGCACTTCCCACAATTATCCCTTCACAATAAGGCTTGAATTTTGCAGCCATTTCTGCTGAGGATATTCCAAATCCAAGTGCCTTTGGAACATTCGTATAACTTGAAATTATATTCATATATTCCTCAATATCAGTATTTATGCTGCTTCTTGTACCTGTAACACCATTTACAGAGACACAATATATAAATCCCCCCGCATCTTTTACTATCTTTTCTATTCTCTCCTTTGAAGTAGGTGCTACTAGTGGAATAAGGTGTACATTATATTCTTTTCCAATGGCTGCAATGTCCTTTCTCTCTTCTATAGGAAGATCTGGTATTATAATTCCGTCTACGCCGCACTGGCTGCACTCTCTTATAAACTTTTCCATACCATACTTGAATATGGAGTTATAGTAGACAAGATACACAAGAGGTACTTCTGTTTTTTCCCTTATCTTTTTCACCGTATCCATTATACCTGCTATTTTCGTTCCGCCTTTAAGGGATCTATTTGAAGATGCCTGTATAGTAGGTCCATCTGCCAGAGGATCTGAATAGGGTATTCCAAGTTCTATTATATCTGCTCCTGCTTCTTCCATTGCAATTACTAATTCGAAAGTAGTGTCTAAATCTGGATCTCCGGAAGTTATAAACGGTATTAGAGCTTTTTCTCCTCTTTCTTTTAGCTTTGAAAACTTTAAATCTATTCTATTCATTATAGTTCCACCCCCATTATATTAGCTATAGTATTTATATCTTTGTCCCCTCTTCCAGATAAATTTACAATGATTATTTTATCCTTACTGAGTTTTGGAGCAAGCTTCATTGCATAAGCTAGGGCATGAGAGCTTTCAAGTGCTGGAATTATTCCCTCAACCTGTGACAAGTAAGTAAATGCATTGACTGCTTCCTTATCTGTAGCTGATTCATAAGTTGCTCTCTTTATATCATGATAATATGCGTGTTCAGGTCCTATTCCCGGATAATCAAGTCCTGCTGATATAGAATACGCAGGAAGTATTTGACCATCCTCATCTTGAAGCACATAAGTCATCATACCATGAATTACTCCTACAGACCCCTTTGATATAGTAGCTGCATGTTCATCCGTATCAAGTCCTTTTCCTGCGGCCTCTACTCCTACCAAATTTACAGAAGTATCTTCTACAAAGGGATAAAAAATTCCCATGGAATTGCTTCCACCGCCTACACAAGCTATGACATAATCAGGAAGTCTCCCTTCCTTTCCCAGAATTTGCTTTCTAGCTTCATCTCCAATTACTCTTTGAAAATCTCTAACCATAGTTGGATAAGGATGCGGTCCCATTACAGAGCCTATTACATAAAAGGTATCTTCTATATTCGATACCCAATTTCTCATAGCTTCATTTACAGCATCTTTAAGTGTTCCCGTCCCCGAAGTTACAGAAGTAACTTTAGAACCTAATATTTTCATCTTAAATACATTAAGAGCTTGTCTTCTTATGTCTTCTTCACCCATAAATACTTCACATTCCATTCCAAAGATAGCAGCTGCCGTAGCTGTAGCTACCCCATGCTGTCCAGCTCCTGTTTCAGCTATAACCCTTTTTTTACCCATTCTCCTTGCAAGGAGCACCTGTCCTAGTGCGTTGTTTATTTTATGTGCTCCCGTATGGTTTAAGTCTTCTCTTTTAAGATATATTTTTGCTCCACCTAATTTTTCAGTAAAATTCTTTGCAAAATACAGTGGATTTTCTCTTCCCACATAATCTTTAAGATAGTACTTATATTCCTCTATAAATTTTTCATCTTTTATTGCTTTATTAAACTCCTTTTCAAGCTGCATAACTGCATTCATTATTGTTTCTGGTACATACTGTCCTCCAAATTTTCCAAATCTTCCATCCATTAAAAATTCCTCACTTTCTCCATAAATTCATTTATTTTTTTCAAACTCTTTACACCATTTTCTTCGACTCCGCTGGATACATCTACTGCATAGGGCTTTACAACTTCTAAAGCAGTATTTATGTTATCCGAATTAAGACCTCCTGCCAGTACCAATTTCTTATTTACATTTAAGTTTTTCAATACATTCCAATTAAAGTTTATGCCCGTTCCTCCAGTCTTTCCTCCTACACTGCTATCTACAAGCACTGCTTCTACATTATAATTTGATATTTTATCTATCTTGTGTTTTACATTATCTAATATATCTTTTCCATCAATGCTTACACTTTTCCATATTTTAAATGGATACAGGTTTTTTATATAACTCTCATCTTCCCTTCCATGAAGCTGGATTACATCTAACTTCAACATTTCTGCTGTATTTTTCACTTCTTCCAAACTATTGTTTTGAAAAACTCCCACTGGCCTTATTTTTTTATCTAAATTTTTAATAAGCTCTTCTGCTAATTTTAAAGTAACCTGCCTTTTGCTTTCACAAAACACAAATCCGGCATAATCTGGGAGGAGCTTGTTTAAAATTTCTACATCTTCAATTCGCCTTATACCACATATCTTTACTAAAGTCATAAATTCACCCTTTTCAAAACTTAGACTGTTTTATAAACTCTCTTAATTTGTACTCATCTTTAATATTTCTCATAAAGGTTTCTCCTATAAGTACTGCATTTACACCTAATCCGTTTAGATATCTTATATCTTCTGGAGCCTTTATAGCACTTTCAGAAACTACTAAAACTTTCTCTGGTATTTTCTTTATAATTCTTTCTGTATTTTTCAAGTCTTCTGTAAAATCTTTTAAGTTTCTATTATTAATTCCTACAATGGAACATCCAGCTTCAAGTGCAATTTCAAGTTCCTCTTCATCATGAACTTCCACCAGACATTGAAGTCCAATACTTTGCGCTAAATTGTAATAATCTTTTAATTTATCTTTCAAGATGGCTGTTATAAGCAAAATAGCATCTGCACCTATAAATTTGGATTGATATATTTGATAGGTATCAATTATAAAATCCTTTCTTAAAATGGGCTTTGAATTTACCCCTTTTACTTTGCTTATGTATTTATCACTTCCCTTAAAAAAATTTTTTTCTGTAAGTACAGACACTGCATCTATATCTATGCTTTCATATATTTTTGCTATGCTGACAGGATCAAAATCTTCTACAATAATACCTTTTGAAGGTGATGCTTTCTTTATCTCTGCAATAATAGATATTTCTTCTTTGCCAAGTACTTTTTTAAAATCTCTTGTAACCTTTCCACTGCATCCTTCTATTATTTTAGTAAGAGGCATATTTTGTTTTTCAAGTTCCAATTGAGGCCTTTTAGCTTTCACTATTTCATCAAGTATCATTTTTTCATGCCCCCTAAAAATTATTACTGCACTTTATGAGTTCATTCATCTTTTCATAAGCTTTTTTAGAATCTATAATACCTTCTGCCATCTTCACTCCTTCTTCCATGCTTTCACATGCTTTTCCAACATATAAAGCTGCTGCACTGTTTAAAACTACAATATCTCTTCTAGCACCTTTTTCTCCTTGAAAAATTTTACGTATAAGTGCTGCATTTTCTTCAGCAGTATATCCTTTTATGGCATCCATACTGCATACATTAATTTCAAAATCTTCTGGATTTATTTTATAATCTGATATTTTTCCATCTTTTAATTCACTCACATAGGTATTAGAGGTAGTAGTTATTTCATCAAGTCCATCTTCCCCACAAACTACCATAGCTCTTTCACAACCTAAATTTGAAAGTACTTTTGCAGCTGTGTGAGTCAAATTCTTATCATATACTCCAAGTACCTGGCCTTTTACAAAAGCTGGATTCGTAAGAGGACCGAGTAAATTAAATACAGTTCTTATACCCAATTGCTTTCTTGGACCGGCTACATTTTTCATTGCACGGTGGTACTTTTGAGCAAACAAGAATGCCATACCGTTTTTATCAATACAATTGGAAGCATATTTTGGTTCTAAATTTATATTAAAGCCTAACTTTTCAAGTACATCTGCACTTCCACTTTTACTTGATACTGCTCTGTTGCCGTGTTTTGCCACTTTCACTCCTGCAGCTGCAACTACAAAGGATACTGCCGTGGATATATTGAATGTTCTTCCTCCATCCCCTCCTGTTCCACAAGTATCAATAACATACTCTGACTCTAGTTTTAAATTCTCAGCATTATCCCTCATCGCCCTTGCAAATCCTGTTATTTCTTCTGCAGTTTCACCTTTCATTCTCAAGGCTGCTAGAAAAGCTCCTATTTGGGAATCTTCTGCATTTCCCTGCATTATTTCATTCATAGCTTCATAGGCTTCACTTTCCTCCAAATTACTTTTACATATGATTCTCTCTATTGTCTGCTGTAACATTACAAATCCCCCCCAAAAAATTTTTTATTATTTGCTTTCCCTTCTCTGTAAGAATTGATTCCGGATGAAATTGAAGTCCATAAACTTCATGTTCTTTGTGCTTCACAGCCATTATCTCTCTGTCATCCAAACTTTCTGCCGTTACCTCAAGTTCTTCTGGTAAAGTGTTTTTTTCTATTATGAGAGAGTGATATCTCATAACATTTATAGAATTTTCCAAATTTTTAAATAATTTATTTGGAACTATGCCTATTTCTGATGTCTTCCCATGCATTATATTGTTTGCTCTCACTACTTTTCCACCGTAAGCACATCCAATAGCCTGATGTCCAAGGCATATTCCCAAAATAGGAATTTTACCTCCGAATTTTTTTACAACCTCTATACATATACCTGCATTTTCAGGAATACCTGGTCCCGGGGAAAGTATTATTCCTTCAGGATTTAACCTCTCTATCTCATCCAGTGATATTTTGTCATTTCTAAAAACTTTTATATTCTCATATATTTCACCAATATATTGGTAAAGATTATAAGTAAATGAATCATAATTATCTATTAAAAGTATCATTTTATATCACCTCTATCATAGCCATAGCTTTATTTAACGTTTCCTGATATTCTCTTTCTGGAACAGAGTCATACACAATACCTGCACCAGCTTGAACATATGCATGACCATCTTTAAAGAGTATGGTTCTTATTGCAATGCAGGTATCCATATTTCCATTAAGTGAAAAGTATCCAACTGCACCGGCATATATACCTCTTTTAGTGTCTTCAAGTTCATCAATTATCTCCATAGCCCTTATTTTAGGTGCTCCAGATACAGTTCCTACAGGCAAACAAGATATTAATCCATCTAAGTATCCTAAATCTTTTCTCAAATTTCCTGAAACCTTGGAAACTATATGCATAACATGAGAATAAAAATCTACATCCATAAATCTATCTAGTTTTACACTTCCAAACTCACTTATTTTCCCTATGTCATTTCTCCCAAGATCAACTAACATCACGTGTTCAGCTCTTTCCTTTTCATCTTCTAACAATTCTTTTTTTAATTTTAAATCCTCTTCCAAAGTTTTCCCCCTAGGTCTTGCACCCGCTATAGGGTTAGTCATAACCCGTCCATTCTTTACACTTACTAAGCTTTCTGGAGAGGAACCTGCTACTTTAAATTCTTCAAAATCTATATAAAAAAGATAAGGTGAAGGATTTTTAGCTCTTAATCTTCTGTACACTTCAAAGGGATCAGAAGTACTTTCAAATTTCAGCCTTTGTGACAAAACTACCTGAAATATATCCCCAGCTTTTATGTATTCTTTTGCTTCTTCTACCATGCTGCAGTATTTTTCCTTTGAAACATTTGATGTAAATTTTTTACATTCTCTAACTTCTGAAAGTTTATGAATCACATTACTTGTACATATCATGTCTTTCAAACTTTCCAGAGAGTCTACAATGCTTTCGTAAGAACTTTCATCCTCTTCTGCCACATTGTAAATAAAATAAACTTCATGTTTAAAATGGTCATAACACACAAAAGATCTATAAAACATGAGATATGCTTCCGGTGTTTTTAAAGCATCTTCGTTTTCCACTGGCAGCTTTTCATACTGCCTTATCACATCATATCCTGCATAACCTATAGCTCCTCCTGTAAATGGTATGGAAATTCCAAGGCTATCATAAGGTACATTTAAATATTTTTTTATATAATCCAACACTTTTCCCTGAACATTTCTTACTCCGCTTTCGTCTTCTACACATATTTCATTTCCGCAGCTTTTTATCTTCCTATAGGGATTCATTCCTGCAAAAGAATATCTTCCTATTTCATTTTCAGAATATATACTTTCAAATAAGAATTTATTTTTTCCTTCCAAGCTATAGTAAATACCTATAGGGGTAATCTCATCTCCATTTATTTTTATAAATAAGGGGAACGTCTTTTTCAAATTTTTATAATAATAAAATTCTTCTTTTTTAAGATTGATCACAAAATACCACCTCTTTGATTTAAATTTATACAAAAAAGGCCATTTCATCCTTAAACTGGGACGAAATGACCGCGTTGCCACCCAAATTAGCCTCTATTTATGGTGAATTTTTTTTAAATAAAAAACATCTCATCCTTAAAGGACGAAATGTTAAATTTCGTTATGCCACCTAAATACAAACTATCTTTTCCAGGTACAGATTTACTCGATACCCTGTCCTTTTAACGGTAGACTACCGGTTTTTGCTACTCTAATTTTGCATTACACCTCCAAGACCCATTCAATACAGACTACAGTACTTGGCTTACACTACCCCAAATTCGCTTAAACTAAATTTCCATATTTACTATTTCTTTTCACAGGTTTTATATTACTAACTTGTTTTATATATTAAGGCTTTTTTTCCCCGTTGTCAATACTAATTTTTAAATCTTTTGTATCTTCTTTTTCAAATATATTTTTGGGAATGTGATGGAAAATGCCAGGAGCAAAATACTTAAAATATTTCCATATATATTAATTACAGCATAGTATAAACTCATGGATACAACTTTAAGAAGTACAATGCCCAAAATTGCTTGACTAAAATTGCCAAATCCCCATATCGCAGTAAGAAACCTCCAAACAAATTTATGGTCTTTATCATTTTTCATCTTTTCTGGAGCATTTTTTAAATAGCTTTGTTCCACTATTACTTCAATCAAAGATTTCCTAGACAATAAAGACAAAAAGAAGAGTAAAGAAACTAAGGCGTTTCCAACCAGAGGAGATACAAAATAAAAGGTAGCATTTTTAGAAATAACACTTCCCACCAAACCAATTCCTGAGAAAGCTGCAGCCATTACTGCCAAAGCATTAAGTTCTCTTGTTTTAATAAAATTTGCTATAACAACACCTATGCTCCACAAACCAGAAAATATGATTCCACTAAGAGTCATTTTAAATTTATCAAAAACATAAAATATCACAACAGGTATTATAGCACTTACAACAAAATCCTTATTTAATATATTTCTCAATATTGAACTTTTATTTTTCACACCATTGGCATATGACTTTTCCATAGCTAACCTCCAATTTATTCATTCCAATTTCTATTTGCATTCTTTAAATACGTTTCCGTATCAATAACATCCCTGTCAAGTATAGCTTGTGTATCATCTTTTACATATCCACACTTTATAACTTCTTCTCCAGCTTTTTCTACTGCCTTAAAGAAAGGTTCATACAATTTTTTCACCATATCGTTATCTTTGGAAGCAGCAAGTATCCCTCCTTTATCACTTAAAATTGCCGCTGCAAGATTTCCCTTAGTCATAACTTTAAAAGTTTCAAGTAAACCGGAAAAATTATATCTGCCGGGGAAACCACAATTTGAGATTAAAACAGTCTTTACTGGTTCCTTTTTAAATCGACGGATATGAGAATATTTTTCACCCTTTTTAACTATTTCACCCTTATTCATAGGCAGCATACGATCCATAAAATCCTTCATTATTCCAGTTACAGTAAAATAATATAGAGGAGTTGCATATACCATTACATCTGCTCCTTTTATTTTGTCTAGCAATTCACTCATATCATCCTTATAAACACATTTTCCAGGAGTCTTTGTCCAACATGTAAAGCAGCCTCTACAGTGATTTATCTTTTTATCCTTAAGATATATAGTTTCTACGTCTGCTCCTGCTTTCGAGCATCCTTTAAGGAAATTTTCTAAAATAACCTCTGTATTTCCCTGTTTTCCCCTTGGACTTCCATTTAAAGCTAACACTTTCATTTTATACATCTCCTTAATCTATAAATCTTTTATATTTTCTAAACTTTTCAGTGTTTCATCACACCACTTTAATTTTGCCTCTTCAATATATTTTCCAAACCTAACAGTGGACTTCCACAAAGCTAAATTTTTTTTATCCAATTTTATTTTTCCTGTGTTAAATGCATCTTCAATTTTCGAATATTCCTCAAATTCTTTTTCGCACTTTTCTTTTACGCTCTCAATTTTTTGAATGACATTTTGTGTAGGTACATTTCCTGAAAGAGATATCTTCAGCAAAAGCTCTGACCTGTTAGGAATACTTTCCACAGGAAGCATAATCCACTCTCTTAGTTCTTTTCTGCCCTTTTCTGTAATGGAATAAACATTTTTACTTGGTCTTCCTTCTGTCTGCTCAACCTGTTTTGTTATAAGTTTTTCTTCTTCCATTTTCTTTAGTACAGGATATATATGTCCATAATTCTCATTCCAAAAATAGTTTATAGAAGAATCACAAAATTTTTTAATATCATATCCAGATCCTGATATATGGCTAAGTACTCCCAAAATAGCATATTTTGTTTTATTTACTTTTGACAATTTAATTTCACCTCTGTTTTATATATCACTATGATATATTATGTTATTTATTATATCATAGTGATATAATAAATCAATATTTAAATTAAATTTTAATAAAAACAATTAGTTGAATATATTAAAACATTATAAATAGAGCCACATCCCTATTAACTATAGGAATGTGGCTTAAAAATAACTTGATTTATCTATTTCTTTTTAATTTCAAAAGTTTATAAGTATAATAATTATAGAATAAAATTTTTATATTGTTGTAAAACAAGTACCTACTTGTGCGTTATAAAAGCAGTTACGATAGGTTCAAAAGTTAAAATAGCTGTTAATATAACTAACACTATAATAGTTACCCATCCTATTACATTTTTAGTTCTACCATTTACATATTCGCCCATAATATCTTTATTATTTACCATAAGCATCATACAAATTAGAACTACAGGAAGTAACACACCATTTATAACCTGTGACCATAATGTTATCTGAATTAAAGGTGCTCCTGGAATCAATATAATGCCAATTCCAATAATAATTATTATAGTAAACAGTGTAAAAAATTGTGGTGCTTCTTTTAATGTTTTATTTATACCAGCTTCAAAACCAAAAGCTTCACAAATATAAAATGCTGTAGCTAAAGGTAGTATTGTAGCCGAAAAAATAGAAGCTATAAATAATCCAAAAGCAAAAATTTGAGAAGCAAAAGCTCCAGCAAGTGGCTTTAATGCTAATGCAGCATCTTTAGCCTCATTTATTTGAATTCCACTTTTATGAAGGGTTGCCCCACAAGCTACAATTATAAAGAAAGCAACTACTACTGTAATAATACTTCCAACAACAACATCCCAAAATTCGTATTTAAATTCTTCCATCTTAAGTCCTTTTTCTATAACTGCTGACTGTATATAAAACTGCATCCAGGGAGCAATAGTAGTTCCCACCATGCCAATAACTGTACTTATATAGTCATAATTAGTTTCAATAGCAGGATGAATTAATGCATGTCCTATTTCATGCCAGTCTGGTTTGGCAAAAAATGCAGAACCAACATATGATAATAGAAATATGCTAAAAACCAAAAATAACTTCTCAGTAGTCTTATAAGTACCCTTTACTACTAGAATCCATACTGCAATAGCAGCTAGTGGCACAGATATATATTTGCTTACTCCAAAAATCTGCATACTACCTGCAACACCTGCAAACTCAGTAGCTGTATTCCCTATATCTGCAATTATTAATCCAATAAATATAAAAAAAGTTATCTTAACACCAAAATTTTCTCTAATTAAATCTGCCAATCCTTTACCTGTAACTATACCCATTCTAGCATTCATTTCCTGCACTACAAGAAGCACAATAAAGCATGGTATTAATGACCAAAGTAATTTGTAACCATAGGTAGCACCTGCTACAGAATATGTTGTAATACCACCTGCATCATTATCTACACTACCTGTTATAATTCCAGGGCCTAAAACACTTAAAAATATCAATAGATTTGCCATCCATGTTTTTCTCTTTGCATTCATCATTAACACCCCCATTATCTATACCTCTTATTTGACTTAGTAATTTCATATAAAATATCATTTATATTAACAATCCCTATGATATGCATTTGTTCATCAATTACGGGTATAGAAAATAGGTTATATTTTGATACAGCTTTAACTAAATCCCTTATTTCATCTGTATCCTTCATATATATAACTTCTTTAATCATAATATCTTCTAATTTTTTATCCTGTTTGGAAATAATTAAATCTCTTAAAGATACTATTCCTACAAGCTTATTTTCATCACTTACAACATAAACATAATAAACTTCATCGATTTCTTCTTTTGATTGACAAATATCACTTACTACATCAGCTACTGTATAATAAATGGGGCATGATATAAAATCAGTATTCATAATACTTCCCACTAAGTATTCCTCATATTTCATAAGTTCTCTTACTTCATCTGAAATTTCTTTTTCCATATTATTAAGCAATTCTTCTGCTTTATTTTCATTTAATCCATCTAAAACATCTGCAGCTTCATCTGCTGGCATTTCTTCCAAAATATCAGCTGCCTTATCTGTAGATAATGTTCTTATCAAGTTTACCTGTGCATCATCTTCTAGCTCTTCTAATACATCTGCAGCTTTTGCATTATCTAAGTTACAAAAAATAATTGCACCCGTATTTACATCAAAGTCCTCAATTATATCTGCAAGGTCTGAAGGATGTAGTGTGGATAGTTTATTATAACTTTTTGAAAGTAAAATGTCGTTTGAGGTAAAAGCCGTTTGAATATCATCCCATAACATTAGTTTACTTGATATTTTAAATCCTAATCTCTTTAATGGTTTAGCAATTCCAATCCTTCTTAATAGGCCATCCATACCAATATCTACTGCTGCAATGAACATACCTGATGGTACTATAACTAATCTAACATCGTTAGCTCTAACTACCTTTCTTCCATTAACATCAACAATCTGTTTGTCCAAAACATACTTTTTCAGTAACATACAGTCACCTAAATCTTTATCTTGAACTTCACTACATATTAAAACATACTGTCCTTTTTCTTTAGAAACATTGATATTATCAAAGCCAATAAATCTTGTTCCTTCTTTTGTTTTAACAACAGCTATGGTAACTTTAGGATTTTGAAAATTCACATCAACAGCTGCATCCTTTAAAATTCCTATTACTTCTTTACTAGTCGTATAAATTTTATTACCTAATATTCTACTTAAATAAACACTTGTAAACTGCATTGCATACACTCCTTTGCTTTCAGGGTGCACAATGCAAAGTTTTTAATGCAAGTACATCCCTACTATATTTTTACTAATAAATCTTTAAGCTTTATATCATTACATTTATAACACGGGTCACCGTCCATTAAATTCATCACTCTCCTTAACTTGGTAATTTATCCAATAAAAAAATCTCTTCACAACAAAATGAAGAGATTGGATTCTTAATAAATTCCAAGACAAAAAATAGCACATCTTCACTCGTTGAGCTTTGACTCTGTAAAGCTTAGATCATAAGCATTCATATTTCTATAAATGTTGTCAGCTACATTAAGTAAAACCTTAATCCGGTAGTACCTGCTCACCCATTGGCGTCTCTCGACATTTCTGGGCAGTAGCGTATGTCTTGTACAGTAATCTCACCTAACAATGTTATTAAATTATATTTTCAATTAATAATAATCTATTATTTATTATATACATATATTCCTCAGCTGTAAATATTTTTTAAGCAATCATAATGTTAAAAATATGTTACTTAGAAGCTTTATACCCTGCACACTCTGCAGCCCATAATGTTATCAATTTCTTTTCAAGTATTTCATACAAATTTTCAATTTTACTCCTCAATTTCAGATTATAAATATAACTTGTTCCACAAACAATCATATACGCACCTATAACATCCATAGGATAGTGCTGTCCAACATATACTCTTGAAAATCCTACAATTACCGACAATATAGTTAACATTAAACTAAGTATGTTATTATACTTTCCAAGTCCCAATGCTATACTCATTGTCCCCATTGCATGATCGCTTGGAAAAGATGCGTCTTTCACATGAGTAAATAATAGATTTACCTTATTATGAACAAATGGCCTGTCCTTATAGTAAATGCCTCCAATAATAAAACTTAAAATCAGGTTGATTACTGTAATAACAAAAGTGCTAAACGCAATCTTTCTATAATCAGAATTTGTTTTTACAATTCCTAAAATAAATACTGCTGCAACAACTGCCATAAATATATAAGGTACATCCTTTGAAAAGAAAATCATTATACTATCTAAAATACTATTTTTATTTGCCAAATTATTTATTAATCTAAAAATCTCCATATTCATTTTTAACTATCCTTTCTATATAAATTCAACAGTTTTTAATATAATTCATCCTTTCTCTGTTATACATTATCAACATGTGAGATTAAAATTAGATTAAAAAGCTCTTAGATTTATCTTAAAAATGATTTTTTATCAAACAAATGTCTACCAGCTTTTTAATTATATGGCTTTTAGTATATAAAAAGATGCTGCCTCAAAATGTATTTTGAGACAGCATCTTTTTCTTCTAATTTACTTTTACATCACAATTGACAAAATAACTAAAAAAATATCAATTAAAGAATTCAATTATACTAAGTATTATTAACAATATGCCTGAAATTAATGGTGCATATTTACCAAATAATTTACCCAATACATGATTACCTACGACTTCACCAATTATAATTGTAAGAATACTTAATATAAATGTAAATATGACTGTAAATTTAATATTAACTCCTGTTATACTAGCTGCTATGCCGGTACCTAAGTTATTAAAGGTTAACCCAAATGCTACAAGAAGAGCTTCTTTTATGTTTATATCACCAGAGTTGTCCAGATCTGACTTTTCGGCATATTCAATCATATCAGTAATGTCTTTTAAAGCAAGTCCATTTGATTTTTTATTATTTATAAGTTTTATTATACTTTGTGTTATAAAATATACCCCCAATATAGCAATGGCTATAGAACCTAACGCATTTGCTATAGAGTGAGGTAAAAATTTTGATATATACACCCCAAGTGACATTGATAGAAATGTTCCTGTACAAGTTATAACTGCTATTACAAGGTTAGGAATTATTCCTATCCTTATTTTCTTTATTCCGTAAGCAATACCTACAACTACATTGTCTAGGTTAGAGGATAAACTAAACAATAATGCGGATAAAATTAGTGTCATATAATAGTCCCCTTTTTTATTCTTTCCGTTTTAGTATATGGTTTCAAATTTTTAGTGTGATTAAAAACTCAAAAAGGAGCTTATTCAAGATGCCCATTATTATGAGTCACCTAAACAAGCTCTAAAAGAAATATTGAAATGTATTATAATACTAACAGAACGCATTACTATTTTTCATCCAGATTTAATACTATTTTATAATTAATCGCATTCTCATATTCCGTATCAGTTATATAGTTATTTTCTTTCATATTTTTTAATATTAAATTTCTTCGCTGCAAAGCATTATCTAAATGCTTTATTGGATCATAATATTGAGGATCATTAGGTATACCAACTAATAAACATATTTCTGAAAGATTCAGTTCTCTACAATCTTTATTAAAAAATTTTTTGGCAGCAGAATTAATACCATAAGCATTGTTGCTAAAATAAATATTGTTAATATAAAACTCTAATACTTGATCTTTTGTAAATTTTTGCTCTAGCTTTGTAGCAATAAACATCTCTTCTAATTTTCTTTGATAATTTTTATCAAAATTCAAGAACACATTTCTCGCTAATTGTTGAGCAATAGTACTTCCTCCTTGTGTTATTTTTCCATTGTTAACAACTAAAGAATATACTGCTCTAAAAACAGCCTCTGTACTAATTCCTTCATGTTTATAAAAATTTTTATCTTCAATAGCAACAAAAGCATTTTTCACATTATTAGGAATTTGTGTAGATTCCAAATATAGAGATTTTCCGTTATTTAAATACTTTTCCCTATTTTTAAAAGTATACTCTGAACAATTATTTACTTTTATAACTGCATCGTCATATAGAGATCTAACTGTATGCCCATATTTAAGATAAATGAATCCACTAAAAATAATAACTAATACCAAAATACTTAAAAATAAATGTTTTAATAAACTACCTCCACTGCTCTTTTTCTTTGGCATTTAAAATCTCCTTTTGTTAGAAATTCTATTTTTTCATTACACTACTTTATATAAAAATTTTCTATAATAAGATATTTTATAGCTATATTCTTAAAAAGTAAATAGCTATAAAAGTCCATCCTACTACAATTGCATAAATTGATTAAAATACGGAGATGTTTTAGGTACATTGCAGCTCGAATATAAAGTATATATAAAAAATTTACTGGGGATATTATAAGTACACAATTAAAAATGGAAGTGACCCAATTGCCAAAAAATCAAAAAAGCAAAAAAACTCATAAAGTAAAAAAGCATAATCTGCTCACGGTTTTTTCTGTATTTATAATAGTTATATTTCTCTTTTGTAGTAAGTATTTATTTATAGCAGTATCACTCTATAATGATGCGTCAACTAAAATAAATTCTATATCATATAGTACTTTTCATGGAAATCAAACAACTTATTTGTACGATTCAAAGAACACTGTACTAAATAAACTATATGGTTCAAAAAATTCTATATATTTAACATCTTTTTACATACCTCAAGCTGTAAAAAATGCCTTTATATCTATAGAGGACAAAGATTATTTTAATCATGGTGCTTTTAGTATAAAGGCAAATTTTAGAGTTTTATATTCTATTATAAAAAGCAAGGGAAAAATTACACAGGGTGGAAGTACAATTACACAGCAGTTAGCAAGGACTGTGTTTTTAAATTTTGACAAAACTTATAAAAGGAAATTAGAAGAAATAATAATTGCTATAAAATTAGATCAAAAATATACTAAACAGCAAATCCTAGAATTTTATATTAATAATATTAATTTTGCCAATAATGCTTATGGAATTGAGGCGGCTTCAAGGAGATATTTTAGCAAAAGTTGTAATGAACTTAATTTATCAGAAATATGCTTTTTAGCTGCAATACCCAATAATCCTACTTATTATAACCCTATAAAGAATATAAACAATACATTAAAACGTAGAGATTTTATTCTATCATCAATGAAGAAAAATAATTATATTACAGATTATGAGTACACTACAGCAGTTAACTATAAGATTGTATTAAACCCAGAAAAATATGATGGAAACGTATGGATTGAATCCTATGCTCTTAATTGTGCTGCAAGGGTACTTATGAAGCTAAATGGATTCCAATTTAAAAATACATTCGATACACAGCAGGATATAGATAGTTATGATAAAAATTATTCTAATGTATATAACGAGTGTATAAATGACATCCGTACTAATGGATATAAAATTTATACTTCTATAGATATGGATAAACAAAAACTTTTACAAGATTCCTTAGATAATGGACTCCTAGATTTTACAGAGCAAAATAAAGGAATATATTCTCTGCAGGGTTCATCCGTTTCAATAGATAATAAAACTGGATATGTTATAGCAATAGTTGGTGGTAGAACAAGTCCCGAGAAAGATTATTTGAATAGGGCATTTCAGTGCTTTAGACAGCCTGGTTCATCTTTGAAACCCTTGGCAGTTTATACCCCTGCCTTTGAAAAAGGATATGATGACACAAGTATTATAAATGATCATTATATAGATGGAGGTCCTCATAATGACGGTGATGTTTATATGGGAGATATACCTATAAGAACAGCTGTGCAAATGTCATTAAATAGTGTTGCATACCAAATATTTAATGACATAACGCCTACTTATGGATTATCCTTCGTAAGGGATATGGATTTCAATAAAATTGTAAAAAAAGATTACACTCTATCTGCTGCATTAGGAGGTTTAACTTATGGAGTAACTCCAATAGAAATGGCATCTGCTTATTCAACACTTGCAAGAGGAGGAGAATTTATTGCTCCTACATGCATACGTAGTATTGTAAATAGCCAGGGACAAACTATTTACGAAAATAATTTAGGAAAAAGAAGAGTATATAACTATAATGCAAGTTATTTAATGTCGGATATTTTGAAAGGCACTTTAGAAAATGTCTGGGGTACTGCATATAATGTAAGGCTTAATGGAATTACCAGCGCTGCTAAGACTGGTACAACAAGTAACCAGAAGGATGGCTGGTTATGCGGATATTCTGCTTACTATACTACAGTAGTATGGGTTGGATATGATATACCAAAGTATGTTGATAACTTATATGGTGGAACATATCCGGGACAAATTTGGCATAATTATATGCAGCAGGTGCATTCAGGATTGCAAGACAAAGATTTTTATACACCTTAGATAAAAAATATTTAATAAGTATTAAAAACAATTTTTCATAATATATTTTGGTAAAACATTGCAACCTTTTCCATAAATCCTTCTTGTAAAATTATAAAAATTAGCTTTGAGCATAATATGCCAAGTATAACTCCTGCTATAACATCTGTTGGATAGTGAACATATAAATACATTCTGGATAAAGCTATTAAAAATGCTATTCCTATAAATATCAACTTATACTCAGTAAAATACATGGACAGCACTTCTGCAGCAGCAAAAGAAGACAAAGTATGTCCTGAAGGGAAAGAATAAGATATGGGCTTTGAAATCAACAGATTCAAACTATTTTGTTGATTACATGGCCTAGTTCGTCTCACTATATGTTTCACTATTCCTTCTCCAGCAATTGTACTCACAATTAACGTTAATATCACTACACTTCCAACCATCCTATACGGTTTATCTAATATTAAAATAATAGCTATAATAATCCAAACAATGCCCAGGTTGCCCATATCTGTCACTATAGGCATCAACATATCTAAATATTTATTTTGTACATATTTCTTAATAGAAAATAAAATATAGTTATCAAACATATTTATTTTTCTTAAAATATTTAAATGCATATTTTTCTCCCCTCGTAGTTAAAATTTAATAGCTTTTATCCTCTTATATATTATCAACTTAGTAGATTAAAATTGGGTTAAAAAGTCCTTAGATTTATGTTAAAAGATGATCTTTACTTTTTACCCTAAGAAAATATGACAAAAATTAATAAGGTGAATTTTTTAATTTCTTTCACCTTATCTAAATATTATTACATTACTTATCTAATTTTAACGTAACAGTTATTTTTGTACCTTTTCCTTCTTCACTTTCTACATCTATAGCCCCCTGGTGCATATCTATAATCCATTTAGCAATAGATAGTCCAAGCCCTGTTCCCCCTTTTTCTTTAGATCTTGATTTATCTACAATATAAAATCTATTAAATATATTTTTAATTTCTTCTTTTGGTATTCCAATGCCTGTATCACTAACAGTTATTTTTACAACCTTACCCTGTACTTCTGAAGTTATGTCTATTTTTCCATGTTCTGGAGTAAATTTCATGCTGTTATCAATAAATACCCTTAGCATTTGTTTTATCATCTTATAATCTGCACAAACTCTTACAGTGTCATTTCTACTACTGGATATTACATGATTTTGTTCTATTATTCTGCTTTCTTTAACTACTTCATCAATTAATTCATTAAGCCAAAATTTCTTTTTTTCTATCAACTGAGTACCGCTGTCACCTCTTGCAAGGAACAATAACTTTTCAATTAAATTAGCCATATTAGCAGCCTCTAACTTAATTCCATAAATTGATTTTTCTAAAGCATCTCTATCATCTTTTCCCCATCTATCCAATAGATTGGCATAACCCTGAATAACAGCAACAGGAGTTCTAAGTTCGTGTGAAGCATCTGATACAAATTGTGCCTGCTTATTAAAGGCTTCTTGAAGTCTATCTATCATCTTATTAAAAGTGCTGGCAAGTCTCTCCAGCTCATCTTCAGGTTCTTTTACTTCTATTCTTTCTTTCAAATTGTTAATACTTATATTTTCAGCAGTCTTAGTTATATAATCAATGGGCTTTAACATTCTCTTGCTTATGATATAACCCAATATAATAGAGGCGATAATGCCTATAAAATCAGCTGCAGCCATAACTCCAAATAATATTTCCATAAAATCATATTCACTATTCATATCTTTTACTATTTGAATATATACAGTACCATATTTTTTGCTTTGAAATTTAACATTTTTATATGTCAAATGCCTATCTTTATCTTCCATGTGTCTTTCCCTATTCTGAACCTTTTTATCATTGTTACGAGGAAGTTTAATTTTATAATCAAATTTTTCAGATGAATTTATTACTTTACCACTTTCTTGTATTATTCTTACAGATATATTTTCTTTAGGAGGAATATTTAAAAGGATTCCTTTATCTGACAAATCCAAGTGCTGATTTTTTGCCATAATATTATTTAATATTATGGTTTGCATATCATCTATTTGCTTATTTGACTGGTTATACAAATAATACTTTACACCATATAAAATAGATGCATTTAATAAAAGCAGTACTAATGAAAACATAAAAGCATATACTATTGTTATCTTTATAGAAATCTTTGTACCCTTAATAATCTTTAAAATGTAATTTAACATCTTTGAAATACGATTAATTATCTTTGATAACATAGCCTACACCTCTTATGGTAGTTATAAGCTTATCTTGACATTCATTGTCAATTTTACTTCTTAAATACCTTATAAATACATCTACCACATTAGTATCTCCTGAATAATCATATCCCCATACTTCCTCAATTAATTTATCTCTTGTAAGTACAATATTTTTATTAATTAACAGCATTTTAAGAAGATTATATTCTGTTTTGGTAAGTTCAATTTCTTTGCCATTTCTTAAGACCTGATGTGTTTTATTATCCATGACAATATTTTTTACTTTAATTTGATCAGTCTGATTTTTCAATGCTTTATCTCTTTCATATACACGTATTCTTGCCAATAATTCCTCTATTGCAAAGGGTTTAGCTAAATAATCATTAGCCCCTGCATCAAGTCCTAAAACCTTGTCTGGTATATCACTTTTAGCAGTCAGCATTATAATAGGTACATGAGAGAATTGCCTTATTCTTCTGCAAACCTCAATTCCATTTAGATTTGGTATCATAATATCAAGAAGAATTAAATCATACTCTTTATCCTCCACTTTTTCTAAAGCTTCCCTTCCATCATATGCTGCATCAATTTTATATCCTTCGTGGGTAAGTTCCATTTGAATAAACATTGACATTTGCTTTTCATCTTCTACTAAAAGAATTCTAAAATTCTCCAAGCTGCCACCTCCATGTTAAAATAGTTATCTGCGATCCTTCTTATTAGAACAAAATATTAACATACTTTACTATTATTTTTGACATAATTATATTTCAATCTGTCTGAGCTTACTATTGTTTCTGTAACCATTATTGCTGTTGAAATTGCATAATTTATATCTTTTGTAAGAGATTTGTTTTCTTTATTATACTTTTGATAAATATCATTTATTATTAATATGACAATAATTAGAATCATCTCTTACGAAATCTGGCTTTATGTTACCATATGCAAAACTCCATTTGTTCAATTTAATATTTAATTTTTTCCCACAATAATTATATATAATTTTAGAAATTAGTAGATGTGTATTTGTTATCATTTTAAAATCCACCTTTCTATATGTATGGTTTAATTTTCATATTATCAGATTAAAGTTAAAATTAAATTAAAAAAATCGTAAATTTACTTTATAAGATATTGGCATATTTAAGACATAATAAAGCTGCACCCCTATCAACTATAGGAATGCAGCTTAAAAATAATCTAAATTTATTCTCGTATAATTCATTAACTTTGTACATACGCCTCCTTACAATTTTTCATATTATAGTTTCTAAAGGATTTTTCTAATTCTTCCAAAGATTTATTACGCGTTTCTGGTACAAATTTATAAGTAAACAATATATCAATAATACCAAATACTACAAATACAATAAATGAACAAGTTAATCCAACTGTCTTCAATAATATAGGATACATAAAACCAACACAAAACGTACCTATCCATAAAAAGAATGTTGCAATTCCCATACCTAAGCCTCTTACTTTTAGTGGGAAAATTTCAGACATCTCCAGCCAGGTTACAGGGCCAATGGTTCCTTGAAAGAAAGCCAAAAAAATCATAGTTAAAGCAATAACTAAGAAAGGAAGTAATGCCGATCCTGTTAACTTAAACGTAACTATAGACAATGCAGCCATTGATAAAGTAGTAGCAGTATATCCTAATAATAACATAGTCCTACGATTAAACCTATTTGCCAAAAATTTCATATAAACCAATGCTGAAATAACAGACACTATTCCATTCCCTATATTGGCAATTAAAGCTGCTTTAACTCCAAATCCAGCCTTTTCTAAAATTGTTGTACCATAATACATAACTATATTTACTCCAGCAATCTGCTGTGCTATACCTATGCCAATGCCAATTAATACAAGACGACGAATCCACGGAATGCCTAAATCCTTAAAAGTTACTTGTTTCAAATTTTCCTCTGTATTTATGTTACTCTGTATTACTTTAAGTTCTTTTTGTGCTTCCATTTCATCACGTATCATTTTTAAAACTTCAAGTGCTTTAGCAGTTCTTCCTTTTGCAGCAAGCCATCTTGGTGTTTCTGGAACAAATAACATTCCAAACCATAAGATAACTGCTGGAATAGTAGCTATTGCTATCATATATCTCCATATTCCAGGATTCCCAGAAATACTTCCTAAAATAGCATTAAATATGTAAGCTAGCAGCTGTCCTAATACAATCATAAACTGATCTTGAGAAACAATACTTCCTCTAATGCTTGAAGGAGCCATTTCTGATAAAAATGTTGGTACAATAGCTGATGCTCCACCTACTGCTAATCCCAGTATAAATCTACAAATAATAATAACTGATGCAGTTGGCGAAAGTGCACATCCTAAAGTTGCAAAGAAAAAAATCAGTGCAAGTGTCCTAAGCAGTTTTCTTCTTCCATATTTGTCAGATAAACGTCCTGTAAACACTGCTCCTAAAGCTGCTCCTAAGGTTAGAGAACTTGTAACAGCACCTTGAGTAACAGCTGTTAAATTCAATTGATCTTTTCTTGACATAAAAGTAAGTGAACCATTTATAACTCCTGTATCATACCCAAATAAAAGTCCTCCGAATGTTGATATAATAGATATTTTTTTCAAAAACCTTGATTTTTGTATATTAGAAGTTTGTACCATTTTAAATCATCTCTCCTATCATTTTTGTAATGGTAATTTATTTGTTATATATTGAGTATCTTTTGATTAAATGTTATCACTTTTCTTATAACTTAGTCAATATTTTCCCATAATATCCTTTTTATTTATTCATAACTAAGTTTATTCTGCTTAACTTACAAATAACATCCTCTCAATTATTTACTTTTAATAATTTTTATATATAATTATATTTAGAATATGAATATATTCCCTGTAAAACTTACTAATGCTGTATAATGTTTTACTATTAACATATTAAATTTAGATTTTTGAAAGGTATGGTATTATGAAATCAAAGAGAATAAATCAGATAGAGGAATATGTATTAAATAAAAATACTGTAACCTTAGATACCTTAACTGATGTTTTTAATGTATCCAAAAACACTATACGTAGAGACATACAGGAACTAATTAAAAGAGGAAACATAAAAAAAGTATATGGAGGTGTTGCATCAAATTCTAAACTATTATCACCATTTAATGAAAATCAAGTAAAAAATACCTATACTAAGGGTTTAATAGCAAAAGCTGCTTCACGTTTCGTTAAAGATGGAGATATAATATTTATAGATTCAGGTACAACGACTTTAAATATGGGAGATTTTTTAAAGGATAAAAATAACCTTACTATAGTAACAAATAACCTAACCTTTATCATGAACTGCTTAAAATATACTAACTTGAACATAATTTCAACTGGAGGAACACTAAATCGAGAAACAAATTCTTTTTCAGGAATAGATTCTTTAAACCTGCTTAAAAATTATAATATAAATAAAGCCTTTATGAATGCCACAGGAATATCCTTAACTAATGGAGTTACAAATTCTTCTCCACTTGAAAGTGAAATAAAAAAAATTGCAGTAAAAAAAAGCAGTGAAGTATTTATACTTGCAGATTATTCAAAATTTGATATTTGTTCTCTAGTAACTTACTGTGATCTAGATGATATAGATTACTTAATAACAGATAAGTTTCCACCTGAAGCGTATAGCCAATTAATTGAAAAAAGTTCTATAGAATTAATTGTCTCAGAACAATTATAAAAATGAAGGAGATATAGGCATGAATAAAAATTATTTAGAAAATTATTCAAAAATAGTTGTAAAATCAGGTCTTAATATACAAGACGACCAAATATTAGTTATAAATTCACCAATAGAATGTGCTGAATTTACTAGATTAATTTCTGAAGTTGCCTACAAAGAAGGTGCACGAGATGTAATAATAAATTGGAGTGATGAACTTTCAACAAAAATTAAATATTTAAATGGAAAGGACGAAATTTTTGATGAGTTTCCAAATTGGAAAAAAGAATTATATACATCTTATGCTAAATCCGGAGCTGCATTCTTAAGTATTTATGCCCAAGATCCAGAACTTATGAAAGATGTAAATCCAAAAAGATTAATGCGAGCAAGCAAAGCCCAAAATATTGCACTTTCTGAATATAGAGAAAGGATTATGACAGATAAAAATTCCTGGTGTGTTGTATCAGTTCCAACTAAATCCTGGGCAAAAAAAGTTTTTGAAGACCTTTCAGAAGAAAAAGCAGTTGAAAAACTGTGGGATACTATCTTTAAGACTGTAAGGGCAGATAAACCAAATCCTATAAATGCATGGGATACCCATAAAGCAAATCTTAAAAAAAGTATGGATTTTCTCAATAAAAATAAATTTAAATATCTCATGTACAAAAATTCACTAGGTACTGATTTAAAAATTGAACTTTCAAAAGATCATATATGGCTTGGTGGCTCATCATCTACACCTGAAGGTGTAGAATTCATGGCAAATATACCTACAGAAGAAGTGTATACTTTCCCATTAAAATGGGGTGTAAACGGAAAAGTTGTAAGTTCAAAACCTTTAAATTACAATGGAAATCTTATAGAAAATTTCTCTTTAACCTTTAAGGATGGGAAAATTATAAGCTTTACCTGTAAAAAAGGTTATGAAACATTAAAAAATCTTATTGAAACAGATGAAGGTTCTCATTACCTTGGTGAAGTTGCATTAGTACCTTTTAATTCACCTATTTCCAATTCAAATATATTATTTTACAACACACTTTTCGATGAGAATGCATCCTGCCATTTAGCTATAGGTGAAGGTTACCCCACCTGTCTAGAAGAGAGTCAAAATATGAGTAAAGAAGATTTAAAAAATGCAGGTATAAATTCTTCTCTAGAGCACGTTGACTTTATGGTTGGTACAGAGGATCTAAATATAACCGGAGTTACAGAAGATGGAAGAGAAATTCCCGTATTTATAAATGGCAATTTTGCATATTAGGCAGTTATTTTTTGAAGTGATTTTAACTTTAGCTGCCAAACTTTATCATGATATTTTTGTGTATGAGTTCAATCATTATTTTGAAACATCAGATATGAATTTTATAGTTTAAAAATAATCGTATACGCAGAAATATTTTTACAATAAACAAGCACATTTAAATGTTTTGCATATAAGGCTTAGTGAAAATTCGTAAAAATCTTAGATTTTTTGAATTGTTTGAGGTACGAGTTTTCAAAAGTTCTTAGATTTTTTAAAATTTTTCACTTAGGCTTATCAAAATATTTAACCGGGCTTGTGTTTGTAAAAAATATTCGGAGTATACGGTTATTTTTGCTTAGGAACTCTATATAAAGTTTGTGTATATCTACTGTTTAACTATTACAGCAGTTCCATGTAAATCGCATATTGGAACTACAAATACATTTTCTTCTCTGCAAAACTGTTGTACCGCCTCTCTTACTCCAGAAAATTGAGTGTTATTATAGTCATGTATGATCATATATCCTCCTACACTCATACGGGGATAAAAAAACTTTAATCCTTCATATATTGGCTGATACAAATCTGCATCTAAGCTAACCACTGCAAAATTTGCGTCTATTCCATGTGCAATATCAGGGAAGTATCCATTTTTAAATATAGCCTGTTCTTTATAAGGCAGCCTACTGGATACCATGTCAATACTGGTATCATTAAATTTCCCAATTTCACTACGGGAAAATTCATTTTTCTTTTCAATTTCTATATCACGCCCATCAAATCCCTCAAAAGTATCAAATAAATATATATTTTTCTTTGGAAATAAAGCGTTTATTTCAGCTGCAAATTTGCCTTGATATACTCCTAATTCTGCTACATCCCCTCGAATATTCCTCTGCTCTACTTCTCTAGCAATCAACTTTAAAACTGCAAGACGAATATCTAACTGCTGTCGATATTCAGTAATACTAATAATACTGCATTTGATTCCTAATGCTTCAATTTGTAATTTTACTTCCTTGCAAGCATCCTTGTTTAAAATTGCTACATAAACATAGTCTGGTTCTGTATCCAAAAGTTGCTGCTCATTAATAACAGGTATATTGTCAATCTTAGTCCCTTGCATTTTTTTATTATTGTCACAATACGCCACAACTTTCATATCTGGACTTAAGAGATTTTTCATCATTTGTCCGCCTTGTCCTACACCCCAAATTACAACCTTTTTCATTGCCATACCTTCTTTTACAAGTCATTTTTAATTTATTACTAGTATTATGCCTTTTAACAATGCAGTTTATCTAATACCTTTTCAATAAATACACCTATAAGTTCTGGATCAAACTGAGTGCCTGCATTAAGCTTTAGTTCCCCTATAGCAACTTCTTCTGGCAAAGCACTTCGATAACTTCTTTCGCTGGTCATAGCATCATAAGAATCTGCTATAGCTATAATCCTCGATTGAAGTGGTATTTCTTTTTCCTTTAGACCCTTTGGATATCCCTTTCCATCCCACCTTTCATGATGAGCCAATACATAGTATGCCATTTCTGACATATCATCTACTGTATTAAGTATTCTATATCCTATTTCCGGATGCCTTTTTATTTCCTGCCATTCTTCATCTGTAAGTTTTCCAGGCTTATTCAGTAGATGTTCCTCTATAGCTACTTTTCCTATGTCATGAAGCAATCCAACAGTTTTCAATTCTCTAATTTCGTGTTCAAGTAAACCAAGAGCCTCACCCATATCCTCGCATAATATTGAAACTCTATGAGAATGTTCTTCTTCTCTTTTATTTTTTTCATGAAGTGCAGTAATTATAGCACTTATGGTTTTTCCTATCATATTTGGCCCTTCAAAAAGCTTTTTTTTGTACATGTAATCTTCAGCTTTTTTGAAAGTTTCTTGAATTTTTACTTCTCTACTTTTCCTAGTTTCATAGCCAAAGGAAATAGATATGTCAATGGCACCTATCTTTTCTTTTGCTGCTATGGATTTAATACGTTTAAGAATTTGTTCTGTTTGAAAAGCATCTGTTTTAGGTAATAAGATTACAAATTCATCCCCTCCCCATCTAGCAACAATGTCTTCTTTTCGGCATCCCTTTTTTATGACTTCTGCCACCTTTTTAAGGAGTTTATCTCCCATAACATGTCCAAGAGAATCATTCACAAGTTTTAAGCCATTTACATCTCCCATAACAATTGTAAGTGGTAAACTTCTTTCCACATCTAGTCTATTTAATTCTGCTTCAAAAAACCTTCTATTATACAAACCTGTTAATTGATCACGGTAACTCAAATATTCCAATTTAAGTTCCATTTCCTTTCTATCTCTAATATCCCTCCATAAAGAATGAAAAACTTTCTTTCCATTAAGAAAAATGGTTGTTAACATAACCTCTACTGGTAATACATTTCCATCGGCCTTCTTATACCACCATTCAAATTTACATTTTCCTTTTTCTATAGTATTTTTACGCATTCTAATAACTTTTTCTCTGGTTATTTCCCCATCTGGCTGCTTTTCAGGATAAAACTCAAGTGGATTCTTACCTAGTATAAATGTCTTTGAATCATATCCTAATGCTTTAATCATGGCTAGATTACAATCAACTATCTTTCCGTCTGAAATTATAAATATAGCATCCGATGAGTTTTCAAAGAGGTTTCTAAAAGTGGCTTCACTTAATTTCAATTCCATTTCGTTTTGTCTTTCATCAGTAACATTTCTCGATATAGCAAGTATTTCTTTTTCATTATTTTTTACCATTCTAATTTCAAAGTGATGTTCCTTATTATGAATCCACACCTTATATTCAAAGCTATCCAATATTCCTTCTTTAAGCACTACCTGCATTTTTTCATAGAGTTTTTCTGACATTCCTTTAGGAAAAATTTCCAAAATATTCTTTCCTATAAAATCTTTTTTCGGCATGAGCACATATTTTTCATCACTTGACATACAATCTATCAAATACCCTTTATCATTGACAACAAATAATGTATCTGGTAATGCCTTAATAATAGCCCTGCTTTTCTCTTCACTTTTACTTAGTTTCTTTTCACTTTTAATGATTTCATCATATTGAAGTCCTAATTTTTTCTTTGAGTCAATCAATTTTTTTACATATGATTTAAGTTCTTCATTAACTAATGATAATTCTTTATAGCTTTCATTAAGTTTCTCTTCTACTAAAGCAACCTTTTTTAAAATATTGCTTATTAATAAATATAAAACAAATGAAGTTACAGCAACATATAGACATCCCTTGTATGTACTTATAGCTAAGAACATGCTGTCGTTACCAGCAAATTTAATTGCAATTCTATCAGAAAAGTAAACCCACGGTAAACTAATCCCTAAAAATATTAAACATATTCTTATACTTTCGTATTTCCACGGCTTATTGTTTTTATTAAAAATTGAGTAGATTTTTTTTCTTATTGATACAAGCATACTATACCCCCATCTGTAATATAATTCTACAATTCCGCTCAATTTATTGACATTAAAACATTATTAGCTTTATATTTTAATATAAAGTGATTCTTAGGTTCAGATGGAGTTTGCTTATAAGGATGGCTTTTCTCCAGCTGAACCTTATTAACAGTATTCTTAGTGTCTTTAGCACTTAGAATACGTTATCCTTTAGGGGAAGAACTTATCCAGGTGCGTAGCAGTGCTTATCCCCCACCTTGATGGAATATGGGGATGTTAGCAATGGTAGCAATCGGATAAATGTGATATATCCTTATATACTGCTTATTTCGATAAAATACAACAAAAATTATTTAACTACATTATATCAAAAAATTAAAAAAGGTGATAACTTTTTTAATTATCACCTTTTCAATTAATTCATCTTATGTTAATCATATAGATTATTATTTAATCAAACATATTCCTAAAATCGTATAGTATTATACTAATAATAACAAACAACTGGAGTACCTTTATCAATATTTTGGTATATTGTACTTGCCAAATAATATGGTGAGTTTACACAACCATGTGAACCATCTGACATATATATACTTCCACCAAATGAACTTCTCCAACTTGCATCGTGAATTCCAATACCTCCATTAAATGGCATCCAATAATCCACTGGTGAACTGTATCCTTCACCTTTTAATGTGGCATGTCTCTCTTTATATTTCACCCAATAAACGCCTTCTGGTGTTGGATGTCCCTGACTTACATTACCTGTAACAACATCCCCTTGTACTACTAGTGAACCATTTTTATAAAACCATAAATGTTGATCGCTCAAATCTACTTCCACATAGGTATTTCCTATATCATTAGCTCCACGAGATGCCGCAGTTTGACTATATGCTGGTTCTTTTTTTACAGTTCCACCTTGTTTAATGTAGGTGATCAAATTTTCTGTTTCCTTAGAGGAATCAATGTCCCAACCATAATCACCGCCGCCAACACTTATTGTTCTTCCTGAAGTTGTAACAAAACTTCTTGTCTTTCCAATTGTATCGTAAGTTTTTGAAAGCTCAAGCATATACTTTTTTATTTTATCTTTGTCAAATTCAACTTCGAAGTTATCATTAACTGTAAGCCAATTATTTATCTTAGAACCATCTACCGTTTCCTTTTTATCTCCAAACGTATAGATAATTTTAGAAGATACATATTTATTAAGAAGATCCCTAATTTGGGTAGTCTTTGGTGATTTTACAGTATACTTTGGATTTACATAACAATTCGTTGCTTCTAAATCCAACGTAGTTTCACCTTTAGATATTGCCTTTACTACATTATTATATAATGCAGTTTTATCTACTTTACTTCCATATACTTCACTTACAATATTATAACCTTTATCTGAGTATTTGAAGCTAGGATTTTTAGGTTCAATTACATTTTTACTATCAAGACAAGAGAGTTTATCTATTTTATCTTCCAATAGCTTATTATCATATGAAACTGCAGCTGTCATTTTAGTATCATTTGTATCTAAGAATGCTATAATCCATTTATAATTACCTTGCTTATCCTTAAGTTTCCTAAATTCATTATCTGAACTATACTTTAACTTAATGTCAGATCCACTAATTTGTTCGCTTTTACTACCTCGCTCTTTTAAATTTAACTTATATGATTTTATCTGAGACGTCAATTCCGTATTTAATTGCTCCGCAGTTTTACCTGAAACATTCACACCATTAATTTCAGATCCAAAATAAAAATGCTTCGTGAAGTACGCTGCCATCCCAAAATATATAATAAGTAAAATGCAAATAGAAATGATAGTACCTTTGATAATTTTATTACGCCTATTTTTTCCCTCCTTCTCATTTTCCTTTTCTGCATCATTTTCCATAATACCCATCCCTTCTATAATTACAATAAAAATTTAAAAATTAAGGCTTTATAGTCTTTAATATTAATTAACTTATATAGATAAAGGCCACATTATATTTTGTGTAATAAAACTGATATTTAAAACAATTATTATTTGATAAAACTGAAAAAATAAATAAACTAAAAGAACGGATATTAACTATTTATTCAGCTCAAAATTATATAGCAACTTCTAACATTATAGTTAATTCAAATAAAAAGTTATATTATCATGTACACATTTTAATTATAATACACAATAAAAATATATCACCTTTTAGTACCCAAAACAACAACCACCTGCAAGTCATTAAGTATCACTTAATACTTACAGGCAGCTTGTATGGTAGGGGTGACGAATTGTCTTTAAAATCCGCCACTTAAGTATGTATCAAAATTATTAATACACATCATTTCTACAACACATCTCAGGAAAACTTCTCTTCTTTATTTTACATTATTCCAATTTTTGTGTCTACCTTTTATTTAAAAGCAATATCCTAAGCATAACACTGTAATTTTACAGCATTATGCTTAGGTTTACAAATCCATTTATTTAACAAATAATACAATTTTTATTGATGATCTACTGATTAAAATAATTATTTGCTAGATTCATCAATTATATCAAATTTATTCTTCACCTAAGTACTCCTCCAGCACTATATTCTTACCATATATTTCTTTTGCTGCTTTTACTCCAACATATCGTATGTGCCAGGACTCATAATTATAACCTGTTATAGCTTCTTTTTCTTTTGGATATCTCATAATAAATCCGAATCTATAGGCATTAGCCTTTAACCACTTTCCCTCTCTTGTTTGTCCAAAATCTACTGTTAACATGCCTTTGAAACCAGCTTCATTTGTAACATCTATCGCAAGACCTGTTTGATGTTCACTTGTACCAGAATGTGCTACATATTCATCAGCTTGCTTTTTGCCTACCCGTCGAACTCTCTCATCATATACTTGTTTTTGCGATTTGTAAGATCTATATGCCGATACACCATATAAATTCATATCCTTTTTATGAGCATACTTGAATAAATTTTCCAACTGCTCAGCTGCTTCACCTTGCATCATCTTTTCTTCATGAGATGCACTTGGTGAAAATTCCACATTGAGCATTGTTAAATTTTCAGGTATATAACTTGATGATAGAGGATGATTTTTATTTGCTAAAATTAAAAATTCATTTGAATTTTGATTATTTGAGTATACATGATTACTTTTAGCTTGATTTAAATTACATACTGAATAAATTATTACTGCAACTATCAACAATAGTGGTGCTATAACTAACTTTTTCAATTTATATGCCTCCACAACTTTTGATTATTTTGTTAACTCTACTATGTAAGACACATCTTATACCAAAAAGGTTCAATTAAAAATGCTATAATTAATTTAAAAATTGATTTTTATCATCCTATTAAAAAATATTATAAGCATAATACTAAACTACTTCAGTATTATGCTTATTCTTATCAAGTGATTCTTAGGTTCAGATGGAGTTTGCTTCTAAGGATGATTTTCTCCATCTGAATTTTATTAACAGTATTCTTAGTGCCTTTAGCACTCAATCATCTTGTTTATTTAATAGAATCTGCAATTTTTATTAATTCAGTTTTTCCAAATGCTCCTCTACCTGATAAACTATAAAGTACCCCATTATTTTCCCAGTCCATGTTTCTGTTATCAAACAATATTGCGTCTTTTCCATTAACTTTTACTTTTTCCATTTTTCCATCTGTTCCATCTTCATACTTAGTTTTTTTACTAGCAAATCTTTGATTCATGGAAATATACTTTCCTGTTTTTGCATTAGTAAAATATAAATCAATATATTCTTTACTTACGCTTCCATCGTTATCTTTATAGAATTCTGCCCTATCAAATTTATAACCTTCTGGCAAATAGGAAGGCAGCTTAACATCAAAACAAGTATATTTATTTAAGCTGCTAGAATTTTTAACTATTAACATATTGTTCTGAATTTTTTCATCTTCAGCTTTTGCCTCACTTACTGTTACTATCTTTCCATTTAAAATTGTAGCAATTTCTTCACCTGATTTTGTATATAATTTTCCAGTATTTTTTGTAACTACTGTTACAGGATTTTTATTTTTATCAAAAATTTTTCCTTTTAAATCGGTTGGAATTACCACTTGCGAAGGTTCTTGTATTTGTTCCGCTGTTATATGACCAAGAGATATTCTATTTATTACTTTTTCTGCTAAACCTTTAGCAAAAGAAGTCTGGGTAAACACACCGCCTACTACTAAAAATACTGCTGCTGCAGCGACTGTCTTTTTTATTCTATTTGATTTTTTCATAATATTATCTCCGTTATACTCATTTATATTTTTTAATGTTTTATTAAAAACAGCTTCTTTATTACTATTCTCACTAAAATCTTTATTTGCTAAAGTTTTACCGATTTCTAAAAGTTCATTGAATTCTTCACTGTTTGATTCATCAACATTTTGTATTCCATTAAGATAAGCATCCATATTCACAGAAAATTTATCCTCAATATTTTTTTTGTTCATATTTATACCTCTCTTTCCAATTCTTTTTTTAACTTTTTCATTGTCCTATAGAGTATTACCCCCACATTACTTTCTGTAATGCCAATAATTTCTGCAATTTCTTTATTTTTTAAATTTGCTCCAAATTTAAATGCTATAATATTTCGTTCTTTTATATTTAAAATATTTAGCGCTTTTAAAAGTTCATCATTAGTCTCTGATTTTACAAATACATCTTCCGGATTCTTTTCCGTAGATATTACCTTTTGCAATTTATCCATAGAAAGCACTTTATGCTTTTTTAATCTTCTGAAATAATCATTTATCACGTTTCTTGCTATAGCGAAAAGCCATACTTCAAAAGGAGATTTATCTTCACTATACGTGTTGATTTTAATCATTGCTTTTTCAAATATTTCACTTGCCAAGTCTTCTGCTTCTTCATTACAATTAATCCGGTAATATACATAGTTGTAAATTCTCTTATAGTAGATTTCAAAAATATAAGTAAAATCTTTATCTCTAGATTTTTTTTCATCTAAAGCATTAATTAGTGTAGTTTGTTCCATATATTTTAAAACCACCCCTTTCTCTGATTTTTTTACCTAGCTAAGTAATTCATCATATGTTAATACGTATAAACCCTACTTTCATTACACATATTTAAAAAAATTTCTAAAACAACTTGTAATATATAAATTATCTACGTAAAAAAAGTAAGCTCTTTCGAACTTACTTCTTTTATATATGATATATTTTAACTACTTTTGTGGATTTTCAACTTTTCCCATAAATACTATTACTCCTGTTTTACAATCTCTTATTGCAAAAACAAAAGGTCTGTCAATAGTAAAATCAACATTCTTGTATTCTGGCGGCATTGATGAACCAATCATGTCCAAAGCAGTTACTGCTGCTGCTGCTGTTCCCTTTTCATCTACATTGATAGAAGTTTTGTGTGTAATTTTACTTATAAATAGCGGCTTTTGCTGTGAAATTCCACTAAAATCAGCTTTATTTACATCAAAAGCTGTAACTATGCCTAACTTCTTAAGTATATCAACCATGTTGTCTTCTTCATATTCCAGCTTGAATTTAGGTATTTTCATGGTGACTCTTGCGTCATAGAAGTCATTCATCCATTTGTCCATATTACTTTTACTAAAGCTTGATACAAAATTGTTTATATCTACTCCCTTATCCGGTAAAAACAAATCCATTTCTAACCCATCATAGTATGGAATTTTCACAGCTGCAAAATTATCTTCTTTTAAATAACTACTTACACGTGTATCTTCCATATTATCTACTTTTATTTTTTGACCGCTAGATAAATTAAATTCTTCTGGTTTTGTATTATCTTTAGGGAATTCATCTAACCAGGTTCCTTTAAAGTTTACAGAATTGATCAAAATTGCCACATCATCTGCATTAATATTATCTATTATCTTTTTTACTTGTCCATCTGTACTTTTATCTACCCAATTATTGATAATATCTACTGAATTATTATCTTTGAAGTCTAACGTGCTTACTTCTGAATTATAATATTTTCGTGAAGTATCAGCAAATTGCTTATTTAAAATTGTGTCTTTATCAACCCATATGGAATCCGCCGTTTTTAGCTTTGTTGATTTTAAATTATTGTAATAATCCAATAAACTATAGTATTGTTCATTTATAGTTCTATCGTCTGCATTACTTAACCCTATAGACTTTAATATTTCATTTTTAGTCTGTCCTTCTGCACCATTTTGTGTCTCAGCTAATATGGTTCCTATGCTTAACGGCGATATTATTATATTTTTATCCTTGTCCTTACTTGTCAATTGCTTCATTAAATCAAATGCAAACTTATTATTTGATACACTTACTAAACTATCTTTATCTATATCTATTGTTTTAATGCCATTAACCGTAAATTTCATAGTAATTGGCTGCTTAAGGTTACTCGTAGATGAACCTGTTTTAGTATAAAATTTCAAGTCTTTAGAAACATTCAAATAATAGGTTTCTCCTGTCTTATATCCATCCTCAGGAGGATATATTAAAATACTGTTACCATAGTTTGCTTCATCCATTCTCACATTAATTATCTTACCCGTTGAATCTGTTACAGTAATAGCCTTGTCCAAAGATGGCCAATCAACTAACAAACCCTGCTTAAAAGTTAATTTCCACACTTTTTCTGTACTAACATCCTTTTGTTCTGTCCATTGTTTTATATTTTCCGATGCATCACTAGCTTTTACCTTTTGCATATAATATCCAGAGCCTGCGGATACAAGTATAATTGAAACTAAAACAGGTATAACTAGTTTCAATTTGAACATATAAAATCCCCCCCAATTAAAAACCAGTTCAAGTTATCAATCTTATATAAATAATATTAAATTACACCTACTATTATATCACTTCTAATTATACTGTCATCTAATTATCTGCTCCTTTTAATTGTCGCATAAATTCTTTATACTTTGAAACAATGCTTTATTTGAATTTATTATATTTTCATTTCCGCTTACACACAGATTATTTTGCTTCATGATGCCATCCATCATAGGTGCATAATTTCGTATATCATCTGCTGTAGTTGAAAGAATTTCATCACGATACTTTTGAACATCTTCCTGTGTTATACCCATAATATACATATCATCAGCTTCAGAAGCTTTACCTTCAGGATCACTCAGCGTATCTATATACTTTAATGATGCTAAAATATATTTTTTACATAATTAAGATTTTTTATAACTTCATCAGATTGCTTATCAAAATTTTTGCTGTTCCCTAGATTCATCGAGAATACTAATTACATTTGCAATAAATTTCCCTTTATCATATTTTCCCCATACAGATATTTTTGTACCAGAGGATAACTTACTTATATTCTCAGTAGGAATTTTACTGTAGGTAACAGTTAAACTATATCCTTTTAAAAATTTTTTCCTTAAAACACCTTTTTCCAAATAAACCTTAGTAGATTTACTTAACATTACTTCAACATTCTCTTCATTAGTATTTTTAGTATAATTAGAACTTACTGCAGTACTTCCGTTTTTATTATTTCTAATAATTTTGTCTACAGTAACTAAATCACCACTACTATTCACCAATTTTCCAAATATATCAGCCTTACCTTTTGGAACATTTTTTCCACCAATAACTTGTTCATGCAATTTACTAATTCCTAAGTATGTCCCAAATTGATCTACAGCAACAATACCTCCACCAATAAAGAATATAAAGGTCATTATTATTATGCTCACATAAAAAGTATTTCTTTTTGGTATCAGCTTATTGATGTATTTATATAAAACATATCCTATAATTCCTCCAATAGTATTTAAAATAATATCATCAATATCACTACTTCCAACACCTAAAATATACTGAGAAATTTCAAAAAATAAACTAAAACAAGCTGTAGATATTAATACATTACTAAACTTTGAATATTTTTCATTTAAAGAAGGTACAAAATAACCAAGTGGTATAAATATAATTATATTGCCAAAAGTATTAGATACAGCACTCATATATCCCATTGTCCTACTATTAACAAGATCTTGAATAACTGTTTTAAACGGAATTAAATTAATTGACCTCATTTTTCCATAACTTCCACTGAATAATTGACTTATTGAAAGATATCTAAATATTAAGACTTTAAACAAAGCAGCAATATATGCTATAAATAAAATCCATATTACAGCCTTTAATAACCTAGTTTTATCAAATTTAATCTTCATCTTTCTTCTCCTTTTATTTTAAAATATCAACTTTTGTTTTTCTTAAGTACTTTTTAGTACAGTATCCTTCAATATATACGACACATGCTGCACCTAAAAGGTTCAATTTACAAATTTTTTAGTTAAACTAAATGCTCAATTCAAAAGGGTTAGTTTAATATGTATTAAACTAACCCTTTTGAACTATGTTTATCTATGCAATTCTATTTTAATTTTCTTAACTTTACAACGATTCTGTTTTCTTAATACCATTTATATAATTTAATACATATTTTCCAACATCTTCAATAATATTTTTAACGTCATTGCTATATAATCCATAGTGCATTTCAAGTCCTACCTTTTCACTCTTAACTAATCCTGCGTCTTTTAAAATTCTCAAATGCTGAGACAAATTTGCCTGACTATATTCAAACTTCTCATTTAATTTACACACACATTTAGGTCCATCACATAAAAACTTCATTATTTTAAATCTTACTGGATGGCCCAATGCCTTAAACACTTTTACTGCTAAATCGTCTTGATTCAAAATTTCTCCTCCTTATCCACCTAACATCTTCTATTGATATTTATCTTTTTTCACACTAAACTATAAAGAATAATTCCTTTTAATTAAATACTAATATACTTTATATAGTATAGGTTATTTTTATTAAAATTTCAATGTTAACTGTAAAAGCTCCTATGGAAGATCTTATTCTTTAGTTAATGGTATCTTCTATAGGAGCTTTCCGTTTTAGTATAGAAAATGTATAGATTCTTATTCTCATGTTTCGCTGCTATACAAATTCTAATAAATCCTTTAAACTTTTTAGTTTTTCTTTATATTGTTCTTCTTCTAGAACATCACACTGATTTAGTGTTTTTACTCCTGTTAATAACTTTGATGCAAAAGCAATGCAAGTAATTTCTCCACATTTTTTACAATTTTTTTGGGTAAATATGAATAAATCTTAAAAGCCCATGTTTTTTTCTCATTTCATAATTTGGTTCTATACTATTCTTATTATCATATGTTTCATTTATTAAATCTTTTACAAAATCCATTATAGAATATGCATCGGTTTCATTAATTGCTTTTGCAACAGTCATATCATTAGCGTAAATATTTATTAGTCTGCTATCTTTCTTAAATGTAAAGCTAGGCATATTACTATTGTAACTTCCACTTTTCACAACTGAATTTAGATATGGCATTATGTTGGAAACATCTGATGAAAACTCTGCTTTAAATCTTATTTTTTTGCTTTCAGCTACGCAGGGTTGTATAAATAAAAGTTTTATATTATTTAGATACACTTCATCACTATCCTTTCCATTTTATTTTAATCATATCCAATAAGTTATGTATAATTTAACAAACTACATATACTTATTTTGTATTTTATTTAAAGCTTCTACAAGAGTATCTATGTGTTCTTTTTCATTAAATTTTCTTAAAATTTGATATATTGTATTTTTTTATAAACTTTCAGCATTCTTATAGATTTTTTTTATTTCATTATTTCAAGTTTTATTGGATGTCCAATCATCTTAAATATTTTTATCATTAAATCATCTTGATTAAAATTTCAATGTTGACTATAAAAATTTGTAGTAGTATTATACTTATATAACTATTTAATTAAATTATTATTGTATGTAATAAGGAAGACTAGAAATAAACCAATATTAGGGAGGATTTTATTATGGAAGAAAGGCAATTACCAGGTTTTATTATGTGTGTATGCACTGGAAAGTGCCCAGGCTTTAAGGCAATGGATATCTGGGATTTTATTAATCAAGTTAGAATAGAATTACCTGTACAATATGGATTTATCCATCCACAACTTTGTGAAGAAGATGGTGATAGATTTCTTGCTGATTTTTTAAACTCTCATAGGAAATTAATAATTGGTGCCTGTGCTCCAAATATGCAAAGAAAGATGTTTAAACAAGCTTTTAAAGATGCAGGCCTTGATATTGAAAAGGATGCAGTTATGCTGGACATAAGAGACATGACTAATGAAAAAGCCTTTGGAATAGTTGAAAAGTCTTTAAAAGAATTAGGTATTGAGGAGGAATAAGTTATGAGTGAATCAACTTTTATGGGAGTTCCAAGGGAAAAAATAGATTGGAGCCCTAGAATAGATTATGATAAATGCAATTACTGCATGGAATGTGTAAAATTTTGTCCTCACAACGTTTATGAAGTTATAGAAAATAACGATAAAAAACTTATTGTAAAAAATCCTAATAACTGCGTTGTCTTCTGTCGTGCTTGTGGTAAAACCTGTGGTGTTGATGCACTAACTTTTCCTAATAAGGGAAAAACGACAAAAAAGATAAAAGAAATACGAAAGGAGATGTAAGGTGATGAGTAAATCTTATGCCATTCTCCCTTGTAATGGTCTTGATAAATGTGCTGGATGTATTGCAAAAGAATTAGCTATAAAACTTACAGAAATTACAGATAGCCAAATTATATGTCCTGTTTTATACAGAACAGTTGATGCAATATACAATAAGATAGTTGAAGAAAAACCTCTTCTTGTAATTGATGGCTGCGGTACAAGGTGTGCCAGTAAAATTGCCTCCGAAAAGAGCTTAAAAGTTGATCAAAAAATTAATATAAGCGATGAAGCAAAATCAAATAACATCGCTATTGAAAATAATCTGAGACTTGGCAAAGATGAACTTAAACTTGTAGACATTATCGCAAATAAACTTACAAAAGAAAAAGAAAAAGTTAAAAAAGCTAGTTCTACTGTATTTCCTCAAACCTTTGAATATGAAATTTATAAAAAAGATAAATTTACATTCAAAGTTCCAAAAGAAGGTTTTTTGTTTAACGAAAATGATTGTTGGGTATATGTTGTAGGTAATAGAGCAAGAATAGGTGTTGCTGATTATGTCCAACATAGTCTATCGGATATAATATTCTTCGAACCTCCTAAAACAGGCAGTGAAATAGAACAATTTGGCGAAGCAGGTACCATAGAATCAGGAAAAGCTGTTTTTGAAGTAGTATGTCCTGTAAGCGGTACAATTACAGCAATAAATGAAAATTTAATTGAATCCCCTGAACTAATAAATGAAAGTCCTTATGAAAAAGGCTGGATTGCGGAAATAGAATTAAGTGATTTTGAAAGTGATAAAGATCTTCTTTATGATTTTGATAAATATTTTGAAGTATTAAAAAGAAAGGTAGATGAATTTCATGTCTAAAGTAAAAGTTATTCCATGTAGTGGTATAGGTAAGGTTTTGGGCCTTATGGCAAGAGAAACTGCTCTAAAGATTACAAACGAGTTAAAAACTGATGAAACTGAAATCCTTTGTCTTGGCCATATAGTAACAGGTGATGCTGATGCTAAAGAAAAAATAGAGGGCCATTCCTGTATAACTATAGATGGGTGTCCAAGACTTTGCTCTGCTAAAAATGTATCTCTAGCCGGAGGAATAGTAAAGGCTAAGTATAGAACTGTTGATGAAATGAGAAACCACAAAGGTGTAGATGCTGGTACTGCCACAGCGCTGACAGAGGATGGTTGGAAAATAATTGATGAGTTATCCGAAAAAGTTTGTACAAAAGTTGATGAAATATTAAAGGAGGATGAATAACATGTCAGATTCAAAAATTGGAGTATTATCCTGTAGTGGTGAAGAATGTTTGGGAGGTACGATTGCAAGATTAGCTACTAGGAAAATGTTAGAAAAACTCCGTAAGGATAAAACTGTTACTCTATGCCTGCCTTTATATCTTGCTGGTGGAGAAGAAGAAAGATCTTTTGCAAAGGATTATCCTGTAATTACTGTAGATGGATGCAACAAATGCTGTGCTAAAAGAGCAACAGAAAAGTACAGCGGAAAAGTAAGTGATACTGTAATTGTTTCTGATGTATTAGGCGAAGATGCTGCTTTAAGTAAAATTGTTTCTTCTAAAGATTTAAAAAAAGAACACTACCAAATGGTTGACAAGGTTGCAGATGAGATATGTCAGAAGTTTGATAAAATAACGCCGGAGATTGAAAAATGAAAGTGATTTCAACAAAGGTAACAATGTTCTTTAATTTTTAAATCTGAGACTCGTCATTATTTTAATATATTTATCGTTAAATTTGCTGTATCAACTAATCTCTTATAGCAAGTTTAATGATATCTTTTTTTAATAGCTTGATTTCTAATTATTATATTTTTTTATAATAATACCTTATGTAGTTTATAATGTTATAATTATATCATGATTATAACATTATATTGGGAGTGTGAACGGTGTGATAATAAGTGAGGAAATGAAACCTATAATCAAAAAAATCACTGAATTAGATGGTTATAAGTGTCATGGGTTAATAAATTATAAAAAGGGAGTTTCTGCTTTAAATGAAGATTCAGATCCTACTAATCAAAGTAACTTTTTCCCGCAGCAATGTACTGCTATAATTAATACTTTATTTTCATCTTTGAAAAACTTGAATGGAGGCACTCCAAACAAGCTTATAGTTGAATCATCAAATATGACTATGTTGATTGCTATAGTAAATGATACTTATTTCTGTGGGATTGGCCTTGAGCCAAACATTGACTACCAAAAGGCATCACTTGCTTTAGAATCTTTGAGGAAAGCAATAAAATTACAATATTAATATGATGACATATTAAAACAAGTAAGCTGCTAAAAATAAACCATATATCGGTCAATTTTTTAGCAGCTTTTTAGTAAATTAAAAGATATCTCAAAATGCAGCACCTGCCATTGCATTTAACCATGATAAAATTGCACCTTTAATCCATCCAAATATACCGGCATTATCAAAAGTAATTATAAATACTGCGAAAGGAGCCGCATAGTCTTCAATATTTATTTTTCTTGTTTTAAACCAAAATACTTTCTTCCCCACAATAAAGCTACATTAACAAGTCCAATCATAACAGGTACTTCAATTAATGGCCCTATAACAGCAGTAAAAGCTTCCTGGGACTGAATGCCAAAAACTGCTACTGCTACTGCAATTGCCAGCTCAAAATTATTACTTGCAGCTGTAAATGACAAACTAACTGTTTTATGATAGTCTATTTTTGATTTATAACTTATAAAGAAAGATGCAGAGAACATAATTATGAAGTATATAATCAGAGGGACAGCAATTCTTACAACATCCATTGGAAGCTCAATAATGTATTTTCCTTTAAACATAAACATTATAACTATAGTAAATAATAATGCTATTAGTGCTAAAGGACTTATCTTAGGTACAAAAGTTTTAGTATACCATTCTGTCCCTTTCCTAGGTTCCAAAAGCAGCCTTGTAAGCATACCTCCAATAAAGGGAATACCTAAATAAATTGCTACGGAAGAAGCTACTTCACCCATAGATACATGAACCTGCATGCCCTGTAGTCCTATTGCCTTTGGCAGCACAGTAATAAATATATAAGCAAATATAGAATAAAATACTACCTGAAATATAGAATTAAATGCAACTAGTGCTGCTGCATATTCGCTGTCACCATCTGCAAGACTGTTCCATACAATTACCATAGCAATACATCTTGCAAGTCCTATGAGAATTAGTCCTACCATAAAATGCGGATAATTTCTAAGAAATATAACTGCTAGAGTAAACATTAAAATAGGTCCTATAATCCAGTTTTGTACTAATGAAAGAGTTAACACTTTTGGATTACGAAAAACCTTTCCAAGTTCCTTATAGTTAACTTTAGCAAGTGGTGGATACATCATAACTATAAGGCCTATAGCTATAGGAATAGATGTTGTTCCAACTGATAAATTTGACAGTGTACTAGATAAACCCGGCAAAGCCCATCCTAAAAATATTCCTAGGGCCATTGCTATAAAAATCCACAATGTTAAATAACGATCAAGCAATGATAATCTTGATGATTGATTACTCACAATAATTCCTCCTAAATTTTCCTAATCATTAATACCATTTAATATCTCATTGAGAATGTATATCTTTTTATCAAACTTAGTCTTTATTTAATTAGATCTAACAACTTATCACCTTTCACTTCTTCTGGTTTCCATTCGATAACCGCAAAGTTTCCTTTAGAAATTTCACTTATTTTATTTATCCAGGATATCTCACTGTTTGCTTTTACTTTGAGGATATCATTAGTAGTATTAGCTGCAAACAGGCTTGAATTTATAATCCACCACTTACTACTAATTCCTGCTCTCTTTAAATCCTTCTCTAATCTCACAGCTTCATATACAGGTGTAGCTTCAGCTAAAGTTACAATGATGACTTCTGTTTCATCGGCATTTCTAAGCTTTGGTAAAAGTTTTTTAACTGACTTTGGTATGTCACCTTGTGATCTTTTTATCTCTCTATTATAGTTTTGGGTAGAATCCAGTAATAGTAATGTATGACCTGTTGGTGCAGTATCAATAACTACTATTTCTTCTTCAGATTTTTCAACTATTTCTGCAAAAGCTCTAAATACAGCTATTTCCTGAGTGCATGGAGACCTTAAATCCTCTTCTACATAAGCTATATCTTCTTCACCCATAGTTTCTCTAGCTTTACTCAAAACTTCTTTTTTATACTTTTCTAGTTCCTTCTTTTCATCAACATGACTTAAAGTGATACCAAAGCTGGCGTCTAAAACAAATTTTAGATGTGCTGCTGGATCTGTAGTAGTTAAATGTACCTTTTTACCTTTTCTAGCAATTCCTAAAGCAATAGCTGCTGCCACAGTAGTTTTACCAACACCGCCTTTTCCCATTGCGAAAATTACTTTTTTATCCCTATTGTATAAATCATCAATAACATCCTTTAATTTAGATATCTTTTTATCATTTAAAGTTTCATTACTATATTCAATATTATCTTCCTTTAAAAAAGCTCTTACATTTTCAAGTCCTGTTACATTATAAGGTCTTAGTGGAATCGCATAGGTCTCTAGTTTTTTTAGGTATTCTGATATATACTTTAAAGCACTTTGCTGCTTTTCATAAATTGCATTTGAAAGATCATCATCATGATTTTTTAAGACTCCATTTATAATCAATATCTGATTATTTATTCCTATATCCTGTAATTCCTTAGATGCTCTTTCTGCTTCCTTTAAAGGTGTATTTTGAGGCCTCGATACAAGTATAAGGGTAGTTTTTTTTCCATCTGCTAAAGTTTTTACAGCATTTTTATATACTTCCTTTTTGCTTTCAAGTCCTGCTAATTGTCCAAGACAAGATGCTCCATGGGTGTTTTCACTTATAAAATTACTCCAGGCTGACGGCAACTGCAGCATTCGCAGTGTATGCCCTGTGGGGGCAGTATCAAATATAATATGATCAAATTGTTTTTGTATTTTTTCATCAGTTATAAAATTAGAAAATTCATTAAAAGCTGCAATTTCTACAGTACAGGAACCTGATAGCTGCTCTTCCATATTTTTTATTACTGTATCTGGAAGCTTTCCTCTATAGGGTGAAATAACACTTTCTCTATATTCTTTAGCAGCATCTTCTGGATTAAAATTTGCTACAACTAAATTTGGTACTTCCTTAATAACAGTTCCTTTGTTATTTAGCTCTGTGTTAAATACATCCTGCAGATTTGAAGCTGGATCTGTGCTTACAAGCATGATTTTTTTACCTTGATCTGCTAAGCTAACTGCAACTGCACATGCTGCTGACGTCTTTCCTACGCCGCCTTTTCCTGTAAAAAATATATATTTGGTTAAATGTATATCATTCAAGTCAAAAGCCCTTATCACGGGTTAATCCCTTCCTTCTTTCTAGCAGCAGCCTTTATGGTTACAGCCACAACTTTTAGTAGGTTTTTTTATTGTTACATTAGATATTTCTTCCTTAGATAATCCTGACCATTCTGCAAATTCTTCATTTGTTGGGTATTCCTTAATTTTTTTAACTTCCCCATCAGCAAGGGTTATTGGAAGTATATCAGCACCCTTTGAGTTTAAATATTCATTGATTTTCTTGTTGTCTATAAATGCCTGTGGCTCACTTGAAAGATTATGTCTTGTTACATTAGCGCCTTTTTTAACCATGTTATTTATAACTGTTGCAACTCTTAAAAGTTCTTTATTTATACTTGGTCCGCAAACACCTGTTGAACAGCACATAGCTGGATCAAAAATCTCTATTTTACTCATTTATATCGCTCCCTATAATTTAATTTCATTATTATTTGCAGCAATTAGGTTTATTTTTTCCTTTACAAATACAATCATCTGTATCAGTGATGATATTCATTAAAAATAACATTAATCTGTTTGCATTATTGTTATTCAAACGGTAATGACTCCATAAACCTTCTTTTCTAGATTCTACAAGTCCGCATTCCATCAGTACTTTCATATGGTGGGATAAAGTAGGCTGTGTAAAATCAAAACCTTCAAGTATTTCACAAGCACACTTTTCACCGCAGGATAATATATCAAGAATTTTTAATCTGCTGGAATCTGATAAAGCTTTAAATATCTTTGCATTATCTTCATATTTTTTGTCCATTGTATCACCTCATATATAGATAATCATCTATATATAATATAAACTACAATCTATATACAGTCAATAAAATATAGCATTATCAATTATAATTAATATCTATATATAAATGATAATCTATACACATATTTTATGTATTTAATTGTAAGGTGTTCCTATCAATTTTATTTATTGTATTATATTAAAATAAACTTATAACATTTGCTTATACAAAAGTGCCCTTTTATTAATATAAATAATAACTATTGCAAGAGAAATTTATTGAATTTAATATATGGCTAAGGGGAATTATATCAAACTGCTTAAAATTACATTATAGCTTTAATATTGTAAAAATATTATAGGAGGAGATTACATTGAATAAAATCATTGACTTACATAAAATAAAAACTACAGCAGAAAACTATTACCGTAATAGGGATTTTTATTGTTCTGAATCAATAGTAAAAACAATTAAGGATGAATTTAACCTGCCAGTATCCGATGACATTATAAAAATGGCTTCGGGTTTTCCAGTAGGTATAGGTGGATCTGGATGTACTTGTGGTGCAGTAACCGGAGGCATTATGGCAATAGGCTTATTTTTCGGAAGATGTGAACCCAAAGATGAAAGGGTTAATAAAGCTATGGCTTTATCTAAAGAACTGCATGATATTTTTAAAGATAAACATAAATGCTTATGCTGCAGAGTTTTAACAAAAGATATGACCCTTGGTTCTGAAGAACATATGAAACAATGCATTTACTTTACAGGAGAGGTTGCAGAAGAATCAGCAAAAATAATAGCCAGAGAATTAAACCTAAAGGTAAAATAATTAATCTATTTAACATAAAACTCCCAATACCAATCTTGGGAGTTTTAACAATTTATATATGAATTTTCTTACAGCATAGTTTCCAATATATTAATCGCATCTTCAATATACTTAGGACACTTTTCTTTAAATAACCCTTTTTCTCTTGCGATCATTCTATTTTCTTTATGCGCAAAATCAACTCCGATCAGCTCTCTACATATTATGGAACCATTAATTTCTTTAAATTTCTCACAAAAAGCTCTTGTAACATCATACGTTTTTTCTTTTGCCGCCTTATCATCTGCTTTAATATTTCCATATTTAAGGCCTAAAGCCATTACGGCACCAGTTACAGCACCGCAGGTCTCACCAAAGCACATTCCTCCTCCAAAACATGAGGAAATCTTTAAGGCTAACTCTTTGTTAATTCCTAATTCCTCACTGAAAGCTTCTAGGACACATTGAGAGCAGTGAAATCCTTCTTTAAAATTAGCAGCAGCATTTTGTAATTTATTCACATTATAACCTCCTTATTATTTATCTGATGGCTACCTACTGTAACACTCCCACTTCTATCAAAGTGGGAGATAACAGTAGCTACGCCCCTAGATAATTCATCTAAACTTAGTGGGAGAACCAAACTCCCACTAAGTAAGATTCATTGATAATAGTTCCGACAAAACAGCTAATCTATTCCTACAGTATCACTTCTTCGTTCCATTAAAACTACGTCATACCATTTCTTATTGCACATCTTTCCCAGTTTCTCTCTTACACCTATTTCTCTAAAACCGCATTTTTTATGCAGTGCTATGCTTGGTAAATTTTCTTTTATAATTCCAGATTGTAAAGTCCAAAGTCCATTTTTTTCAGATAATTTAATTAGATTATCTAAAAGGGAGGTTCCTATAGCTTTTCCCCTATATTCTTCTCCTATATATATACTGACTTCTGCAACACCTGCGTAAACACATCTGCTTGAAGTTGGACTTAGAGCTGCCCACCCCAACACTGCATTTCCTAATCTAGCTACTAATCTACAAGATTTAAGGTGGCTGCTGTCCCAATCCTCCCATGCAGGTACCTGTGTCTGAAATGTAGCCTTTTTTGTATTAATACCTTCTAAATATATTTTCGATACTTCTTCCCAATCTTCTTTCTTCATACCTTCAATTGTATAATCCATCCTTCTCTGCTCCCACTTATTTATAATATATTTTTTAAAGTTTGTATGCTTTTACATGTGCCCCTGCAAAAGCACCGTCAACAAGTTCTGCATCTATTTTGCTATATACATCACCTAAATTTTTCTGTTTTGCAATATCTTCTATAACCTCTTTGGTGTATATATTTACCGGTGTTATTTCAATGTTCTTAAAGCCGACTCTTTCTAATATTTCTTTGTATTTTCTAATTGGCAATGCACCTGCAATACAGCCAACCCACATTTCCACACTTTGCTTCATTTCTACTGGTATATCCTTAAGCACTACAACATCTGCTATTGCTAACCTACCACCATTTTTAAGAACTCTATATGCCTCTTTTAATGCTGCTTCTTTACTTTCACACAAGTTTATTACACAATTTGATGTAATGACATCTATGGTTTCATTTTTAAGGGGAATATCTTCTATATATCCCTTTATAAATTCTACATTCCTAACTCCCATTTTTTCTTTATTCTTATTTGCTAACTCAAGCATTTCATCAGTCATATCAAGTCCGTAGACTTTGCCACTGTCTCCAACATATTTAGATGAAATAAATACATCTATTCCTCCACCACTTCCTAAATCCAAAACAACTTCACCCTTTTGAGGATTTGCAAGTACAACAGGATTAGCACATCCAAGAGATGCATTGACAGCTTCTTCTGGCAGTCCTTTTATAAATTCTTTTGTATATAAATTTGAATTACCTGCAGCATCACCGCAGCAAGATGTACCGCAACCGCAGCTAGTTTCAGGTTTAGCACTTACTTTTTTAGCTATACCTCCATAATATGCCTTAACTTGACCCTTAATATTTTTCTTCATAATTAATCCTCCTAACAACATTTATTTTTATTTACAGCTTCAGTTAGCAATTTCAAACTTTCAAGTACCTGTTCTCTTTTATTGTCTGGAATAGATTGAAATATGTTTTTGTAATATTCTTTCATTCTGAATTCAATATTTTTGAATGTATCCATTCCCCCATCAGTAAGTTTTATAGTTACATATCGTCTGTCTTCTGGATGCATCTCTCTAATTACCAATCCACTTTTTACAAGATTATTTATTGTTCTGCTCATTGTACTTTTGTCTAAATTCAGTCTCTTAGCAAGTTCATTTAAGGAAATTTCTTCTGATCTTCCAATTTCTACAATAGCATGACATTGAGAAATTGTTACGCCACAGCAGCTTGTATCTGATTTTTCTAATATACCTAAATCTCTTACCAATATTCTTATTAATTCACGCAAATAGCTACTTCCTTGGTTTTCCATTTGATCACCTCAAATTAATTGTAACATAAAACTGTTGCAATATACAACTGATTATCCAAATTTGTGTTTCTATTTTTAAATTTAAACGGTATTGCATCTGCATTCTTTTCTCATACTTCTAACCAAATATAACTTTGATTAAAAGTATGGGAAACTTATATAACCTCTTCTATTAAACTTTTGCCAATATACCTCTTATGCTTTTATTTTTTATATTCATATGCATATCTCCTGAATCCATAAAATAAACAAAAACACTATTCCTTTAACACAACTCCAAGTAGGCTAATAAGTGAAACAGCCTGAGTATATGAGATTATTGCACCACGAATATCTTCCACACCTGCAGCGATACCATCAATTCTACAGCTTGTAAAATCAATTTCCTTTAGTTTAGTATTGCAAAATTGACCCTGGGTAATGTCAGTATCTTTAAGCTCCAATTTAGAAAATTTACTCTCGTAAAAATCAACATATGGAAGCTGACAGTTACTGAAGATTGCCTGTTTGAAATCTGTAAATCTAAAACATGTATATTGTCCACTACACTGATCAAACATAACATTTCTAAAAACCGCTTCCGTAAAATTACTTCCTGTAAGCTTACAATTTATAAACTCTACTCTATATATTGAAGCTTCACTCAAATTAACATTCGATAAATCACAGTTTTCAAATCTTACATCTAAAAATTCTGCCTGTTCAAATGATATATTTATAAACTTTACATTTCTGAATATTACCTCATTAAAGGATACTCTTCTTGTCTTAAAGTTTTCCACCAAGCATTCATTCACCAATACAGATGAAATCGAATCATAATCAGATATTCCTCTTTGTACTAAATCAAATTCAGGTAGATTGTCTTGAATCTTTGGCTTCAGTACTTTAGTAACATTCCTATTTTGAACCATTTTGTTTTTATCTCTCCCCTATAACTTATTCTAGAAATAATTTTTTCATATCAGTAATTATAGATTATGTGGATCTTTATATTAATTATAAAGCATATTTTCACACATTACATTATAATATGATGTGTAATAATTTTGCTATAGAGATGGCATATCAAGCTTGTATATAAATGAATTATAAGTAGTCATTGGATATGTAAAAACTGACAAAATGGATATAGTCTAATTTATAACACCATGATCTGAAATATTTAATTTTACATTAACATTAAACTTAACACTGGGATACACGTTTTTCCAGTTAACATTCTCAAAGTAAGAATTATATTTGGCACGAATAATGTCACCTATTCCCAAAGGATCACTATCAACTTTTTGTGTATAGGTTAAAACTTGCTCACAACTTTTTTTTATCTCCGCTTCTAATGTTTTTTCAATATTTTTCTGCACTTCCACATCTGGAATGGCATTCCAATGCATTTCATTCAGCGAACCATCAAAGTTTAAAGTAATATCTGCTATTGGTATATTGTTATCCAAATAAACATTAACTTTTCTTTTAACTTTTCTAATACCAATGGCACATCCCCTTTTTCCATTATTATATCCTGGATTTTGAAAATATTTACTCACATATAAAGTCTTTTTTGCTTTTCCCATCATTGATAACAATAGTAAAGTTTGATTTGTATCTATTTTGCCAACCATTTTATCTTCAGAAAAAAGTGCTGACCCAGTTACTTCAATGCCCTTTCCCTTATCATACTGCAATTTTACTATGGGAGTAATTGGATCTATGCCTGGTGAAAAAAATGTTGTAGTGAATCTATGTATTTGAGTATCAGGCACATAAGATTCCTCTATATTATCCTCAATTAATTGATGTATATAAAATGCTGGACGGGGCTTATCTCCAAAACTTTGGGCTTTTTCCATTAAATTTTTAGGACTTCCCTCCACAACTACAACGTATGCTATTATAGAGGTAGTTGGATCTCTTTCAAAAATTTCCAATAAATTATTTATGCCCTTGGCAGCTATGGAATCTGATATTAAAACTTGCTGTACTTTTCCCGCTTCCAACATCTTAGACGAAATTTTTCTTGCATCTTCTCTAAATTGTCTTAATAAATTCTCCTGACTACCATATATAACTTCAACCTGCTCTTTTGACTTTGGCTCTACAACTGGATCTGTATAAGTAATCAGGAGGTTATTATTAGAGGGCTCTATCCCAACCTGTAATATAAAACCTGTTCTCTCATAAATTGTTTGATCCCAACAGCCTTCTAAAAATATGGTAAATATCAAAATTATAGGAATTAGTCTTTTTTTCAACATTGCTCCCTCCCTTTTAAACATGAAATAAAAAAGGAAATTATTATAAATACTATATTCACTATTCCCCATATAGCCATATAATTGATACAGCTACAAACCATCTGTACATTCCTGAGTTTTGTTCCAACTATGAACATAATTATAAAAATTACTACAATTAATAGTTTTTCTTTTTTTATTCTAAATATTTTTGAAACACAATAGTAAGATGTAAAAAAATAATTTCTTACAGAAGATGCCATCATAGGGAACCAAAGCAATATAAAAACCATATCAAATCTTTCTATAACCGGTACTTTTACTGCCTCTTCAATATTATAGATTGGGAATACAAGCATTTTTAACTTCATTTCACCAAATATAAGTACTGAAACTACAACAATAATTAGATAAAATAGTGTAGTATATACGACACCTTGTATAATATGCATTGTTATATGTTCTTTGTTAACTACATTTGGATAAAAAACTGAAGCCAGCTCAAATCCTAAAAAGGAATAAATTGTATAAGGAAGACTTTTTATTATTAAGTTAAAATCTGACTTAGCAATAGGCATTATATAAGTAATTCTAATATCTTTAACAATTATTGCAAATGTAAAAATTATTACTATATGAGATAAATACAGTAGTGTAGTAAATCTACATATTACCTTTAATCCTTTAGCAGTAAGATAGATTGTAGGTAAAGCAATCAAAAATGATATAACAACTTTTGGAGTTTTCCTTAAGATTAAAACACTTACTATTCCAGTAAATAGCCTTATATTGAGAGCTGCAAAAGCAAATATATAACAAATAAATATAAAATTTAGAACTATCCCCAATTTTTTGCCATATAATTTTATATTTATCTCCAAAATCGAATTATTTTTATATCTTTTTAAAAATGCTAATTCAAAGAGTACAGATAACAACACTAAAACTCCTGTTAAAATAACAGCTATCCAACCATCATGACCAACTTTTTTTGCAAGAACAGAGGGCAATGTCATAATGCCTAAACCAATTTGAGATGATAAAGCAAATGTTTTTAATTGTTTAGAAGTGATCTGATGCCTTTTATCCTCCAACTATTTACCACCCCTTTTCTTTTTGAGTGGCCTTGATATATGCGGTATTATCTTCATAAAATCTAGAGGTGCTCTAATTATAGTGTCCTTAATATTCTTTTTTTTGAAAGGAACTATAGGCATTAAATAGGGCTGACCCAGAGATTCCAATGATAATAGGTGTGCTATTACTAAAACTGTAGATATTAATACTCCTATGATTCCAAAAAAAGATGCTAAAATTAAAAACATAAATCTTATCAATCTTAATGCTGACCCAAAATCATAAACTGGACTTACATAAGATGCTATAGAAGTAACTGCAACTATTATAATAAATAAGCTGCTGACTATTCCGGCATTAACAGCTGCCTGCCCAATTATAATACCACCTGTTACAGCTATGGTAGTAGAAATATAGGTAGGCAGCCTGATAGATGCTTCTCTAATTATTTCTATTGTAAATTCCATTATAAGCGCTTCAACAATAGGTGGAAAAGCTACTTGAGTTCTGGATATTGCCAAAGGTTCAAGCAAATTTATAGGTACTAAATAATATTGAAAGGACGTTATAGATATGTAAATGGAGGGTAAAATTACAGCAATAATCATTGAAAGCAGCCTTATCAATCTAAAAAAAGATCCAATCATCCACTTAGTACTATAATCATCTAATGCTTGAAAAAAGCTCCAAAAAGAAACTGGAACTATTAAAGCAAAGGGAGTGCCATCCATTAATATTGCAAATCTTCCTTCCAATAATGCAGCTATTACCTTATCTGGTCTCTCTGTAGGTAAATATTGTGGAAATGGCGAATTTGGTGAATCTGTAATATATTGTTCAATATACCCAATAGCCAATAGTCCATCCGTATCAATTTTGCTAATCTTAGTAAGCAATGTGTTTAGTAGTTCCGGATTTGCAATACCTTGAATATATCCGACAGTTACTCTCTGCTTTGTTCTACTTCCTACCTGAACAGTTTTAAACTTCAAATCATTGTCCTTGATTTCCCTTCTTATTAAGGTAATATTTGTGTCAAGATTTTCAATAAAACCCACATGTGGACCTCGCACATTCTTCTCACTCTCAGGTTCACTTATACTTCTCTTTTCAACTTTCTTTAAATCACATATGATTGCATAGTTTAACTTATCCATCAAAAAAACTGTCTTTCCATTTAGCACTGATGTAACAAGAATATTAATATCATAACCTAGAGAAGTATTAAACAAAGGCAAATAATCCAAAATTTCTTTATCAGATACATTATCAATATCTATAGACAAAAGAGGCTTTATAAAATCTCTTTGAATCAAATCAAAATTTATGAATCCCTTGATATAAAAAAAGCATCCTTTTATTCCACCTTTTAGAATTAACTTTTTACTTAATATATCTGGACAATCCTTGAACTTTTCACCTAGTTCATTTATATTGATATCTATATCTTTGGATAAAACTTTATTCAAATTCATCTTTTAAGTACCTCTTAGTAAATATAATAAATTCTACAAGCTTATATCTATTATTTTTTATCAGTGCTATAATAAATATTTTTCAAAATAGAATTAGATTTCTCACTTAACCTCCTATATTATTTTAGTATAGCTATTTTAATTCAAAATATGTAAAATAAACTTGCTTAAGTCTACTACTTCACATACTCACTGCTTTAGCAATTATAGTAAAGATGAAACTTAAAACAAGTTTAACAGGATTCATATTTTATTACTTCATCAGGATATTTTCATATATCTGTATTATTAGAAATCTTACTATTAATGTTTTCTTCTCTCTATTTTTTAATTTCTACAAAAGTATCATAATAAGCTGCCTGCTTACCCATATCAGCAATTTGATTTTCCGTTAGAAAATTTGGATTTGAACTTTTTTCCCACCAGCCTACATTCATATGGACAAGGTTATCTGGTACTTTATCTGTTATATTTATCTTTACGCGTATTTCTCCCCTTGGAGATCCTAATTTAACAATATCACCATTATGTATATCCTGTTTCTTTGCTGTATTTCTACTTATATTAGCTGCGGCCATGGTATCTACATCTTTAAAACTTTGAGACATAAGTGATTTTTTAGGATGGGTAGTCAAAAGTCTTAATTTATCACTTTTTTCGTCATTAACATACACTGGTATAGGGCTCAATCCATCTTTCTCAGCATCTTCGGAATATATCTCTATTTTTTTTGATGGTGTTTTAAATTTTAGATCACTCCAGGCAATAGAATTTTCCTGTATGGTTACATATCCATTTTTTATCTTTTCAAGAGTTATTCCCTTCTTTTCTAAAGGTTTTATTACTTCGGTTAAGTATTCCCTTTTAGATACATAAGGGTACTCTCTCATCCTCATATTTTTTGCAAGTTCCATAAAAAAGTAGTATTCATCCATTAATTCATTCCTTGGTTCCACACACTTTTCATTATATATTATGTAGGGATTACTCATAGAAGAATATAACAGGTCTTCGCTTTCCAGAGTATTAGTACATGGAATAATCAAATCACAGTGCTTAGCCGTATCGGTCATAAACATATCTATACATACCTTGAACTCTATATTTTCAAAAGCCTTTATAAAATTATTTAAATCAGGCCATTGGTTTAGTGGATTAGCCTTACTTACAAATATAGCCTTAATATCCTTGGAGCATTTAAGTAATTTATGAAAATCCCAGTTTCTATCCTTTAATGCATATTTATGACTGCCATAGGGGTCCAAATTTAATACTTTAGGATACACTTTATTGGAATAATTTACTCCACCGCCTTTTTTCCCTATACTTCCCGTTATAGCAGCAAGGGCATCTATGCTCCTTACAGAATTCCCCCCATTCTTATACCTTTGAAGCCCATATCCCATGCATATAGTACTGTACTTTTCTTCAGCATAAATATGAGAAATTTCTTTTATAGTGTCTATGTTAACACCGCATTCTCTAGACAAATACTCCATACTAAGAGTATCTAAATAAGCTTTATATTCCTTAAATCCTACTACATTTTTCTTTATAAATTCTGTATCCTGCAGATTTTCTCCTATTATTACCTTTGCCATAGCTAAAGCCATAGCAGCATCTGATGCTGGATTTATCTTTATATGAATATCACAAAAACTTGTACTGTCAGTAGAAATAGGATCTATAACTATTATTTTTGCTCCATTTTGCCTTGCTCTCTTCAAAAATGGCAGCAATTGAATGTGCGAATTTGCTGGATTTTTACTCCACAGTATTATATTTTTTGCATTCAAAATGTCTTCTATAGAATTGGATTTATTATCTCCAAAATCATATTTTTGTGCCTTATTACCTGCACTCCAGCATATTTCATTTTCTATTTTAGTTATGCCGCCATAAAAATTAAAAAATATATCTTCTATGCCTTTTAATACAGTTCCTGTTCCAGATGAACCATAATGAATTACAGAATTTGAAGAATATTTTTCTTTGTAATATCTCAATTTATCTGAAATTATATTTATGGCTTCTTCAAAAGTTATATTTACCCATTTGCCATTTTGTTTTTTCATAGGTAAATACAATCTATCCCTGGCATTTAACCTCTTCAAATGATTTTTTGCTTTTTCACATACTATACCCTTTGTATAAGGATGGTTTTTATCTCCCTCTATTTTAACTACTTTGTTATCTTCCACATATACATTTAATTTGCAGCATCCAAAGCAGTCCAGAGGACATCCATGACTTTTCATACTCTATACGCCTCACTTAAAACATCTAATTTCATATACTTTACACCAATTATTTTAAAATTTTCTCCATTATATCTTTTTAATTCATTAAGTACAAGCCTAGATTATTTTTTCATTCCAGTATAAACTAAAACTGCATCTCTTAAAAACTCTGCTGTCCCTGGCTGTTTTTTGTCATAATACGCTTTAAATCTTTCATCCTCTACATACATTTTAGCAATACCTGCGTGAGCTTCTTTATTGTAATTTCCCCAATAAAAACTTATCCACTTTGCATGGAGAGAAGCAGCCCTTTGAGCCAGTTCACCTGCAGGATTACCTGTTTTATAGGCTTTACTCAGTGTTTCAAGTATTTCATTTTCAAGTCCAGTTACCTCTTCATATTCCTCAGGTGTCATATTTTTAAGATTGCTATTTGCTTTATCTACAATTTCATCTCCGTATTTTTTTCTAATTTCTTCTCCATATTTTCTTTCATTGCCATCAATAAGTTTTTTCTTGAATCCTTCAAATTTTTCTCTATCACTCATTACAATTCTCCCTTCCATAGATTTAATTGTATTTTCAACATTAGAAATCAATAAATCCAGTTCAATTCTTTTTTCAAGAAGCTTTTTGCGATGTTCTCTCAGTGCTTTAACCCTGTCAAAATCAGGAGAGGTTATAATCTCTCTGATATTTTCAAGCTTTATGCCAAATTCCCTATAAAAGAGTATTAGCTGAAGTCTATCGACCTCATTTTGACCATAAATGCGATATCCTGATGAATTGATTTTTGCCGGCTTTAAAATTCCAATTTCATCGTAATATCTAAGAGTCCGCGCACTGACACCCGCCATATGGGCTAATTTCTGCACTGTATATTCCACTGCTATCACCTCCTGACGATTTAACTATAAACTTATACGCTGCGTCAATGTCAATAAAAAATCTCTGTAAAATACAGAGATTTTTTATTATTCAAATCTGAGTGCATCAATTGGCTTGAGTTTTGAAGCCTTATATGCCGGGAATATACCAAATACAACTCCAACTATAAGGGAGAAAGAAAATGCTACTGCAATTATAGGCAGAGAGAAGGTAACTGACATTCCAAGAGTTGATACAAGCCATCCTATTCCAAGTCCAAATAATACCCCTATTACTCCTCCAAGAGAACTTAGTACAAGTGCCTCAATAAGAAATTGAATCAGTATGTCCTTTCTAGAACCACCCAGTGCCTTTCTTATGCCTATCTCCTTTGTACGCTCCGATACAGATACAAGCATAACATTCATTACTCCTATGCCCCCTACAATTAAAGATATTGCAGCTATTCCTCCAAGCAGATAAGTCAGAGTATTTGTTATCGAACTCATTGTGTCAAGAAGCTGTTTTTGACTCATAACCGTATGGTTTTTATCCGTTGACTTGAAGAAATTCGTAAGATAATTGTCAACTTCATTTGTTACATAATCAACATTATTGTCATTAGAAGCTTTTATATACATGGTACTTACATTTCTATTTCCTGCAAGAGATATAGCAGTAGTTATTGGTATAATCACCATATCATCTGTATTACTTCCCATAGAATTTCCCTGAGATTTTAGCTCACCTACTACCGTATAAGTACTTCCCTTTATAGTTATATTCTTTCCAACAGGATCTGTAAGTCCGTACAGCTGTTGTGCTATATCTGACCCTAAAACAGCTACTTTACTTCTATAATCCACATCAAGGTCGGCTATAAATCTTCCTTCTGCAACGTTCATGCTCCTTATTTGAGAAAAGTTGCTGGTAGTTCCGGTTACTGCGGTATTTTGCGAATTTTCTCCTACTTTAACCGAAGTACTGGAAGATATAATAGGAGCCATTTCATCTACACCATTAAGCTTCTTTATATTATCCATATCATCAAGAGTCAACTGCTTAGTTCCACTGCTGAATGTATTAGCTACAATAAGATTAGTTCCAAGTGATTCAACTTGAGAAGTTATATTCTTTGTAGATCCACTTCCCATACCAACAAGTACTATTACAGATGATATTCCTATAATTATACCTATCATAGTAAGGATAGATCTCAATTTATTGCTTCTTATATTTTTTATAGCAAGCTTTACCGTTTGAAAAAAGTTCATCTAATCTCTCCTCCTATGCATATAATTTACCATCTCTTATAGTTATGATTCTCTCAGCTTGTTTAGCCACATTAGGATCATGAGTTATAAGTATTATAGTTTGTCCCTTTTTATGGAGTTCTTTGATAAATTCCATAAGCTCAGCACTTGTTTTACTATCCAGTGCACCTGTTGGTTCATCAGCTAAGATAATCTTTGGACTTCCTACTAAAGCTCTTGCGATAGCTACTCTCTGCTGCTGTCCTCCAGATAACTGATTTGGTTTATGATGTTCTCTTCCTTTAAGCCCCACCTTCTCTAGATAGTCTAATGCTAACTTTCTACATTCCTTTTGGTTTATTCCTCTATATAAAAGGGGAACTTCTACATTTTCTACTGCATTTAACTTAGGCAATAAATTAAAATTTTGAAATATAAAACCTATCTGCTTGTTTCTAATTAGGCTTAACTCATTTTCGCTTGCATTTTCTACATTTACATTATCAAATATATAGCTTCCGGAATCAGGTATATCCAAGCATCCTAGTATATTCATAAGAGTTGATTTTCCTGATCCTGAAGGTCCTATAATAGATATAAATTCATTTTCATCTATACTTAAATTTATATCATCCAATGCCTTTACTACTGTATCTCCCATGGTATAGTATTTACATACATTTTTAATGTCTATCATAAGGTTCTCCTTTCTTTAATTCTCACAGCTTTGCTGTTGCTACAAACTTAGTTACTGCTTCTACTGCTGCTTCCTTGAGAACCAGATTGTCTATTTCCTCCGCCAGAACCTCTCATCATCTGGAAGCTTCCCATTCCTTTCGTTGAAGAGCTTGTAGTAGAACTTTTAACTTGTGGGAGTTGAACCTCTTCTCCTGCTACCAATCCATTAGTTACTTCAACTGACTTTCCATCACTTATACCAAGTTCTACTTTCTTCATAGATGTTTTATTACCATCATACACAAGTACATATTTTCCACCATTAATGTCTCTAACTGCTTCTACCGGTATTGCAAGTACATTATTTTTAGAATCTGTAGTTATCGATACTTCTGTAGACATTCCAACTTTAATATTTTGAACATCATCAAAATATACTGATACATCAAAATTTGATACTCCATTTGAGTATTGTCCCTGCTGACTTATACTTGTAACTGTTCCTGTAAATTTGGTATCAGGAAAAGCATTTAATTTTATGTCAGCCTTTTGTCCTACCTTTAACTTCGTTACATCCGTTTCATCCACAGATATAGTTGTAAGAAGATTTGTATTATTAAACATAGTTACAAGTGGAGTACCTTCATTTACATTATCTCCTACATTAACATTTACAGCACTTATAACTCCACTCATATCTGCCACTATAGGCGCACTTCCATTAGTAAATGTCACAAGTTCATCTCCTGTACTGACTATTTGATTATTATTTACAAGTACAGATGCAACCGTGTCTTTACCTGCTGCTTTGAATACTTCACTTTGAGATGCTTGAACACTTCCCGAACCGGATACAGACTGTGTAATGTCCTTTACAGTTACCTTTCCCCTAGCAAACTGAGAATTCACATTTTGAGCTGACTTCTTAGCTGATACATTTTTATATACCAAGAAGCCTCCAACTGCAACTACCGCCACTAGTACTATGCCAACAATCATTTTTTTCATATTTATCTATTCCTTTCAATAAATTTAATGTATCCTTTATGAAAATGATTATGACATTTTAATCTTAACTTTTGCTTAACTAAAATTATTTTTTAAAACTACTTCTACAACCGTTCCTCTAGGTATATTTTCAAAAATATTTATAGTTCCTTCATGTTTTTGTACTATCCATTTAGCTATAGAAAGTCCAAGACCTGCACCACCTGTTTCTCTATTTCTACTCTTATCACCTCTATAAAACCTTTCAAATACTAATTCTTTTTCCTCACTTTTTATACCAATACCATCATCTTTTACATAAATGATGCACTTATTATCTTTTTGGGTAAGAACAACCTGTATATTTCCTCCTCTATAAGTATATTTAATAGCATTATCCAAAAGAATTACCATTAGCTGCTTAATTCTTTCTTCATCACAGTTTACAATTAAATTTTTCTCTAAATCAGTTTTTACCTGCTTATCCTCCATATCTGCAGCTTCAGCATATATATCAGTTATTTTTTTAATGAGCAAATACATATTTACAGTTTTTTTATCTATTTCTACTGCATCAGAATCAGAACGGGTAAGAATGAGCAAATCAGCTACCAGTTTTGATAACCTTCTTGTTTCCGATAAGGCTATTCCTAAATTTTCACTTTTAGTTATTATCTTATCCTCTGAATTTCTAATAACCAACTCCAACTGTGCCTGTATTACGGTAAGGGGTGTCCTGAGCTCGTGGGAAGCATCCCCCACAAACCTCTTTTGTTTTTCCCATGCCTTAACTATTGGAACCATACTCCTTTTAGCAAGAAGATTTCCAGCTAGCGTACAAACTAAAAGTACAATAATACTTCCCCATATTATTATTTTTAACAAATTCTTTAAGAATTCTATTTCTGAATTTGTATTTCTAAGCAGCTGAACCATTACTGTTTCACTCTTTAGTTGAGCTGAAAATGCTATGCTTCTGAAATGAAACCGTTTAAAGTTTATGTCATATAATTGATCCACCTTAGTTGGTTTGATATATTCCTGATTTGCCCTATAAAATATATTTATATGAGTATCCAAAATAACTTTTCCACTTTTGTCACGTACTATGGCTATCACCCTTGGATCTAATGTAGATAAATAAGAACTATTTTGTGGCATATTTCTTTGAATCATATCTCTTGAAATCAGCAAATTTTTATCTATTGAGAAATATATATTAGATTTAGCATATAAGTAAATAACAACATTAAATGTTAAAAAAAGTATAAAAAATACCCCTACATTTAAAAATGTAAGCTTTAATTTCAGCTTTTTAAACATTTGACTTATCACTGGATTTAAACATGTATCCAATTCCCCTTACAGTTTTTATTTCTCCATCACAACCGTGTTCAACTAATGTTTTCCTCAATTTGTGCATATATACCTCTACAATATTTATGGCAGTATCTGATTCAAAACCCCACACTCTATCAAATATCTGCTCTTTAGTGAGTATAGTTCCTTTGTTATTTATTAGATACTCCATAAGATCAAATAGTTTAGCCTGTAAATTTACCTTTTCATTATTTATTGATAATTCTCTAATTTTGATGTCGATTTTTAAGTTTCCACATTTCAATATATTTTCATTTATCAGTGCTCCACTTCTTCTAAGTAATGCCTCAATTCTCACTTTTAGCTCTTCTATATGAAATGGCTTTGAAATATAATCGTCAGCACCTATTTTAAAGCCATTTATTTTATCTTCCAGAGAATCCTTTGCGGTAAGCAATAGTATTGGCGTACTTACTCCATTTTTCCGCAGACTTTTAAGTATTTCATCTCCATTTAAACTTGGGAGCATTATATCTAAAATTATAAGGTCATATATATTTTGTTCTGCCATATAGAGTCCTTCTTCTCCATCCAAGGCAGTATCTATACTGTAATAATCTTTAAGGCTGTTTTTTATACTTTGAGAAATAAGTTTATCATCTTCTACTACAAGTATTTTCATTATTTTTCCCTTTCAAATAGAATGTTCTTTTAATTAAATATTCCCATATAGGCTAGATATTATTTAGAAAGGCTTTTGGTTAATAAATCAGATAACAAGCAGAAACTTTCCACCATAGTCCTTCTTTGCTCTTGAGACATATTACTGAGAGCTTCTACCTCCGATGCTTTAAGCTGTTCTAATATCTCTTTTGCATATTTACTTCCCTGTTCTGTGAAGCTGACTACTTTATTTCTGCGGTCTTCAGGATCTAATTTTCTAGAAATATATCCTTTTTTCTCAAGGCGGGATAATATTAAAGAAACCGTCTGTTTTGGCAGGCATAATTTATCACAAATTTCATTTTGACTGCAGCAAGGAGAAACTTCTATTACATATAAAATAAACATAACCGTATCCTGAATACCATGCTTTTTTGACCAGATACGATAAATTTCATTAATTTTAAACCAGGATTCATAATAATCACTTAATAGCTCAGCAACTTCATTTTCTTCATTCATATTTCATACACTCTTTTCTAATTATAAAAAGGTTAGTGACTAACGCCGCTAAAGTTTAATCCTACAACTCCTAATATAATAAAAAATATAGACAAAACTTTTAAAATACTTATATTTTCTTTAAAAATAAAAATTCCTATTACTGATATAATAGTAGTTCCTGCAGCTGACCATATAGCATATGCCACACTCACAGGTATCTTTTTTAAAGATATTGAAAAAAGTACAAAGCACAAGCCATACGTTAGAATTGTTCCTAAAGCTGGCAGTAATTTTGTAAATCCATCAGACATCTTCATACAAGTTGTTCCTATTGTTTCAAGTATAATAGCTCCAATTAGATAAATCCATTCCAACAATAAAACCTTCTTTCACTGTTTATAATAATATTAGTCTATTTATGGACTAATATTATTATAAGCTAAAGGTTCTTTTTGTTCAATTACAAATAATTTTGCTGAAAACAAAACGAAACTATATAATAAGATGATGCTCTTATTACAATCTCTATTGGCCTAAATTCTTATGCAGTGCTATAATTACATTATTAATTTAAAGTACAGAGGTGCAAATTATGGACAACACAACTACTGAATTAGAACTGCTTTATACTGATGCTAAAAAAGATCCTTCCTTAAGAAAGAAGCTGCTGGAAACTCATCTCGCAGATGATCCTATGGATACATTTTGTAAAATAGCCTGTGATGCAGGACATCCTATAACTGTTGGGGGTCTTCTTGCAGTTGGACAAGAGTACAGTGACAACCAATGCAAAAGCACAAACGGCGGAAATCCAGATCCCTACGATTCATTTGAAGACGCATACGAAATGTTTTTATCTTCCTTATAATCTCACTTAATACATAATTAATGGATTGCCTAATTTTAAGGCAATCCATTTTTGTGGTCCATAACTTTAGTAACTTCGTACATTTGCCGGACACTTGATAATGCAAACACGTTACCTATATTTAACCCCTCTAACAATTCGTATCCTACATACCCTATCATTTGTGTAATACTTTTTTAATGTCAAATCTCCAGCATTTTCTTGGTAACACACATTTTTGAACTTAGATTTCCAGTTTGCAGAACTAAAACTAAAAGTTACAGATTATTAATAATAATTTCCAGTTATTGATATTGAAACTAATATAATAATGTGTATAATAGTTAGTATAGTTAATTGTTAGATATGCTAACTATTAACTATACTAATTATTACTCATGCTAACTATCAATATATTAAATTAATAATGTTAACAGAATAATATGAAAAAGCATTTTAGGAGTGTTGTTTATGAATAAGAAAGATACCGATTTAATTAAGATTGATCCAATGGAGTTAACTTTTGGGGTAACTGACGAGATTATTAAAATATCAGATTTAATAAATAAAATTGGTGAAGAAGGCTATAAAAAGTTTGAATTAACACAGGTACAATTCAAAGTTCTGTATTACCTATATTTATGTGGTGATGAAGGAAGTACTTCATCTACTCTTAGTAAGAAATTAGGAGTAAAGAAACCTAGTGTAACAACTTTAATTGATAGAATGACATTAAAAGGAATTGTTCTACGACAGGAAAATAAAAATGATAGGAGATATACAAAGATTACTATAACAGAAGATGGGAAGAAAATTTTAGCTGAGATATTACCAGATAAAGAAAATATTATAGTGTCTTTATTAGGTGTTTTACCAGAAGAACAGATGCAAATTCTACATGAATCACTTGTAAAAATTAGACAACGTTTGACTAACAGGTTCTTATAAGTAAATATATTAGTTGGTTTGGGAGGATTTATATGAAAAGAAAAAAAATTGCATTAGTATTAGCTCTAACAATTACAACAGGTTTGTTTTCAGGATGTAGTAAGAATTTTGTTTTGACAGGAGATAAAATAGTAAAACAGCAAAGTGACCACTTAACTGTTCAAGGAGACATAGAGACTAAAGAAATAAATATAAATTCTAAAGCTGCAGGAAAAATAACAGCTATAAAGGTAGCTGAAGGTGACAGCATAAAAAACGGACAAGTTTTAATAACTATAGATAATAGTTCGCTAATTGCAAAAGAAGCTCAATCAAAAGCTCAAATCGATGCAGCTACTGAACAAATGAAAGCAGCACAAGCAGCAAAATCATCAGCACAAGCACAACTTCAGAAGGCTCAAAATGGAGCAAGACCGGAGGAAATTGATGAAGCCAAATCTCAATATGATTTAGCGAAATCTACATACGATAGGATAAATGCACTGTATAGTAAAGGCTATGCAGCTAAAGAAGATTTAGATAAGGCTCAAACAGATATGGAGGTGGCACAAAATCAATATGATGTTGCTAAAGATGGATCAAGACCTGAAGATATAGCCGCATTACAAGCACAAGTAAGTCAAGCAGATGCAACAATACAGGGATATCAAGCCCAAATTAAACAAGCTGAAGGTGGGCAAGATGAAGTGCAAAGTTATATAAATGATACAACAATAACAGCACCGGCAGATGGAGTTGTAAATCAGTTAAATGTAGAGGTTGGTGAACTTGTATCTACAGGAATGCCTCTTCTTGTAATGACAAATACAGTTGCACCCTGGGTTGAATGTGATATAAAAGAAACAGATCTTTCAAAAGTGAAGTTAAATGAAGAAGTGCCTGTGAAAATTCCTGCTTATCCTAATCAAAAGTTTAAAGGTAAAATAGTTAGAATTAATAAGGATGCTGATTTTGCAGTTAAAAGGGCAACAAATGATAATGGGGATTTTGATATAGTGTCCTATGGGATTAAAGTTGAATTAATTGATATGAATAAACCACTTCATGCTGGAATGACAGCCTTTGTTGATTTTGGAAAGAAGTGATGATTATTATGAAAGAAACAATATTAAAATTTAAGTATATGATAACTCCTATCTTAATGCTTTTTATAATTGGCATTGGGGGGGCTATTGTTTTAGCACTTGAATTTAGTGCTCATTCACTTAGTCAAATTCCAACTATTATTGTAGATCATGATAACTCTTTATTATCTCAATCTTTTGTTAGGGAACTAAGGACAAATTCAACATTTAATATAGTTGCATATAGCCAAATTGATAATGATGTTAAAGATTTAATAGACAAAGGAGACATAGCTGTAGGATTTATTATTCCTAAAAATTTTTCAAAGGATCTAACTGATGGAAAGAATCCCAACATTATGGTTGTTTATGATGGGGCACAAATGGCCATGACTGCTTCTAGTAAAACAAAAATTGCACAAATTCTAGGTACCATTAAATCAGCATATTTAATAAATGTAGCAGAGGATCAACTTGGATTAATGCCAGAAGTAGCTAAAAATTATATCAATCCTATAGGTTACAATTATAGACTTATAGGAAATCCTACTCAAAATATGTTTAATTTTTTCATTCCAGGATTTTCAATCAATACTATTCAGGTTGGAATGATTATAGTTGTAATTTTATTAATAAAAAAAGGTAATAGCTATAAAAAAATATGGATTAAAGGTATTATGGTTGGACTTCTGGGATCAGCTTGTGTTTTTACTATATTTGTAATTTTTTGTAAATATTTTGGTTTACCTTATAGAGGGTCTGTTGAAGCAGGAGTTATGTTAACTATTCTCTTTTGTATTGGAATGACATTTGTGGGAGTACTTTTAAGTATCTTGTTTAATGGAAAGCAGATAGATGCAGTAGGACTAGCAGGCCCAGTAGCAATAACTCTATTTTTGGTTGGATACACATTTCCAACTGTAGCTATGCCTGATATTGCTCCTATAATAGCTAAATATATTCCATTTTACTACTATGCCATACCTCTAAGAGATTTAACACTTATAGGCGGAAGTTTTCAAGATAACTTATCTAATATATTCTGGCTTACTAAATTTATGATTTTTATGTGGGTGGTTACATTCCTTTTATATAAAATGAAAGAGGCTAAAAGGCTTAGAAATATTAGAATAAATGAGAAAAATAGTATCATCAATAGTCAAGATGAAGAGGTGATAACATAATGAACAGTCTTTTTAAGATATTAAAAGAAGAAAGAAGCTCCCTACTTAAGACTATTATACTCACTATTGTAGCAACACTTATTTTTGGCTATGCCATGTCTAATCCTTATATAGAGCATCTTCCATTTGGTGTAGTTGATAGAGATAATTCAAATTTGTCAAGAACTATTGTACAACAGCTTAAAATTAACCCAGGTTTAAATGTTAATTATTATGCAAATTCGGATACTGAACTTGAAAAAGCAATAAGAGATCGTAGGGTAAATGGAGGTATAATAATACCTAAGCATTTTGAAAAAGATGTAAGTATGGCAAAATCACCTAGTGCCTTATTGCTAATAGATGGAACTGATCTTCCCATACTATCCAATGTTTTAGCATATGCTAGTCAGGTTTTAGGTACGGTAAATGCTGGTGCTCAAATAAGTGTTCTTCAAGGAAATGGTATGGTTCCATACCAATCTAAGCAAACTGTTTTAAACTTTTCTTATGTTGAACGCGTACTGTATGAGCCTCAAAGTAGTTATCTTAGATATTTAATTTATACTTTGATACCTTTAGTTAATCAAGGTTTTTTTGTACCACTACTTTTAGTACCTGCTTTAATGAAGAAGAAAGAGCAATTTGCACATATTAAGATGCGTTCAAAAGAAGGTGTAAAAGCTGTAATTGGCCTTATAGGAAGAATATTACTATATTCTACTCTATGTAGTATAGTAATTTTCACTTGCTTATGTATTGTTGATAAATTATTCTGTGTACCTCTTCGTGGTGATATATTAATATATATTGTTTTAATGAGTTTATTTTTTATTAACCTTACAGCTATGGGATTAGTTTTAACATCATTTATGGATAACCTTGGTCACTTTATACTGTTTTTTAATTTGATAAATATAGTTATATTTCTAACCTGTGGTGTTGTGATGCCAGATTATCTGCTGCCAAATGGGATGGCAGATGCTCTTAATATTCTATGGCCATTCAGACATATGACTGTAGCATTAAAAATGTTAAACTTAAAAGGATTAAGCTTTGATCTTATGCTTCCTTATTTGCAAAATGAGCTTAGGTTCGGCGCATTTTGGTTACCAGTAGGACTTGCACTATACTCTGCTAAAATTGCCTTTATGAAATATAAAAACAGTAAACTACTACAGAAAGCTTAGAGCTTTACATTTTTCATCTTCACTAGAAACATACTTAATATTGGCATTAAAATTTGTTGTTTCTGTGTTTCTTATATAAATCATAAAGTTTAAAGTTAAATCTATCATTACCTAAAATTGCTTATATAAGTCTCAGTTGAATTTATAACTTTAGCATTTAAATAAAGTTAGCAATTTGGATAAGCTTAATTGTAGAGTTAACTATCTATAGGGTTTTTAACTAATAACTTAAATTATACATTAATTGAAATCTATTGATCTCAATGGTTTAACTATATGTATAATTTAATTTTAGACTTATAAACCCTATACAAGATTTCTAACTTAAAAATCAACTTATACGTAGGCATATTTTTAAGTTAAGAATTAATAGTGAGTGAATTTTTTTCTTCAATATGCTCGAAAAAACTTAAATTTAAAGTTTATTGAAGCTTTGCTTTAATTGCACTATGTTTTAGATTTTCTGTAGTATTAACGGAAGAAAATCAACCATAATTATTAATTCTTAACTCTTAATTTCTAATTATTAAAAATATCCGCAGTATAAGTTGATTTTTCGTTTAGAAATTTTATATTATTATTTTACAAATTTAATAACTCCATCTTTTCTCTCATGTGCTTTTGATATGCCTTCAGGATATCCAATGGATGCCATTCCCCAAACAATATGATTTTCAGGTATACCAAAACTACTTAGTACTTCCCTTACTTCTTTTTCATCACAAATAGTTCTTAATTGATTGATCCAACAGGAACCTATCCCTAGTGAATTTGCCATTAGAAATATATTTTCAAGAGCACAAGCACAATCAGCAAGTCCATTTACATTTTCCTTCTCATTGGACAACATAATTAAAGTTGGAGGTGCATAAAAATTATATCCAGCGTCTCTTCCTAATGCTTTTCTAACTACTTTTGCTAGCAGCTCCATCTTCTCTCTACTTTGAACGACTGTAAACTGCCAAGTTTGTTTGTTCATACCACTTGGTGCATACACCCCAGCTTTTAAAATCAATTCTAATTCTTCGTCTTTTATTTGTTCTTCTTTGAACTTTCTTACACTTCTTCTTGTTAAAATATTTTGTAAAACTTCATTCATAATGATGTCTTCCTTTCATATATATTATAAGTTAATTGCCTATAAGAAAATCTAGAATATTCCATCCAGCTGAAGACTGTGCCTTATACAATTCTGTATACCCACATTTTTTACAACTAATAGTAATAAATTTCTTATTCTGTACATCAAATATCTTTGAGAAATTTCCTCCTGTTGCCTGAAATTGATCTGATTCATATTCTGTATTTCCACATTTTGGGCAGATGTATTGTTTCTTTTCCATTTAAACCCTCCTCTTAACCTATATATGATTGTAAAATAATTATGATTGATTTACGATAATATCTTAGTATACCCTTTGCGATTATATTCCAAATAAATAAAAAATAGTGTTAAAATATAACTCATAACAATATATAAATGAGATAGACATAATTAGAAAGGTACAGAAATTAAAACTAGTAGTATCTCTCAAGCAAATGGTCGTGTAGAGCGTCTATTCCAAACGTTACAGTCACGGTTACCCTTAGGACTTGAACTAAGCAGCTGTAACAATCCTGGAACAGGCAAATGAATTCTTCAACCACTACATAAAAGAATTCATTACCAAATTTGCTCTTGAAATCAATCATACCAAATCTGTGTTTGAAAAACAACCATCTGTTGATAAAATTAATTTAACACTTAGATCATAAGATTGATTGTGGAGATTTTCGAAAATGGTTGACGCATTACTTCTGGGAATTTATTGTACTTAATTTTATATTTGGAGAATCAATTTTCATTAAACCTACATAAACAATTGCAGCTATAGCAACACCTACAAACCATGAAATATTACTTAAACTTTTTAATGAAGGAATGAAGTCTCCTATTAGTGCAAAAAATGCTCCAATTAGCGTAGCAATAAATGCTCGATAATTATATCCTTTATTATAAGTATATTCTCCATTCAAAGCATATAAATCATCCACATTTAATTCTTGCTTACGTATAATAAAATAATCAGCAAACATAATACCTGCAACCGGACCAAGTGCCCCACCAATTGTTCCTAAAAATGACATTACATTTGTAGCACTTTCCATTGTCTTCCATGGAAAAGTAAACACAGCTAAAATTGCTGTAATATAAGCTCCACGTTTAAAATTTACATACTTAGGAAATAAATTAGCAATATCATACGCAGGTGAGACCATATTTGATGCAACATTAACCGACATTGCTGCAATGCAAAGTGTAATTACTGCAGCTGCAATTACAAATGGACTATCAAAACGAGAAAGTACATCTACAATATTCCAAATTGGTTTTCCATAAGCTACCTGAGTTCCTGACGTTACAGTAATACTAGCAAATGCAAACAGTGCAAAAGTTCCAGGTAATCCTAAAAATTGTCCCTTCTTTTGAGCTTCTTGAGATTCCGCAAAACGTGTAAAATCAGGAATATTTAATATCAAAGTTGCCCATATTGATATAACTCCCGTAACACCTGCAACAAAAGGCCAAAATGCTTCCTTAAATGTTCTAAACTTTCCTGGTTGAGAATAAATTGGTCCAAGACCACCAGCAATGCTAATAGCCCAAAAAACCATACCACCAAAGACTAGATAAACCATTGGGCCTGCAAAAACTTCAAATTTTTTAATAGATTCCATACCATGATTTAATGTAAATAAATGAAGTGCCCAAAATAACAAAAATGAAATCATACCCGAAAGATGAAGTCCAAAAAAACTCCAGTTACCACCAAGGCTATTCCATGATGGCCAAAGTTTTTGTATCAAAATATTAATAGCTGTGCTTCCTGCATATGTTTGAATTCCAAACCACATAATAGCAACAAATGCTCTCAACATTGCTGGAATATTAGCACCAATAACACCAAAGGAGGAACGAATTAAAACTGGAAATGGTACTCCAAATTTTGTGCCTGCATGTCCATTAAGTGTTAATGCAGCATATAATATTAGAGAAGCAGTAATAATTATTCCTAGGGTTTGCCATGGCGAAAGCCCTAATGCTATTAACCCTCCTACAGTAGCATAAGTAGGAATATTATGAATGATTCCCATCCAAAGTGTAGCATAATTAACAGTCTTCCACGTACGTCTTTCTTTTATAATCGGTTTTAAATCATCATTTGTCAATGAATTAGAATTTTCAAACTTATAATTTTTCAATTTAATGCCCAAAATATAAACCCTCCTCATATTTAAATAACAATTCTACCTTTTATCGTATAGCTTTAACTAAACAGCCCGTACCATGTTTTCCTACAATTTTGCCATCATCATAAACTATATTTCCCCTTACTATTGTAGTAACTGGAATTCCTTTACCCTGAAGTCCAATAAAAGCTGATATTTTATTTTTATAAAAAAGTGACTCTGAAGTAATTTTCCATTTTCTTCTTGGATCAACAATTACAATATCAGCATCTGAACCAATATTTAAATTACCTTTTCTAGGATATAAATCAAAAATCTTTGCCGACTCATTAGATAAAAGTTTTGTCAATATAGTAGGGGATAATCCTTTCTCATTCACTACTTTATTAAACATAACTTGGAATGTAGTTTGTATGCCACTTATACCTCCCCAGATTTCCCATATGTTATGTTTATCTTCTGATTTTTCTTCAATAGTACAAGGAGAATGATCGGATGCTATGCAATTTATTGTGCCATCCATCACATAATCCCAAAGTTCCTCCTTATCTTTATAACTTCTTAATGGTGGAGCACATTTGAATATTGCACCATTTTCTACCATATCATTATCCGTAAATACAAGATAATGAGGGCATGTCTCTGAAGTTACATTTACTCCTTGATTTTTTGCTTTTTTTATTTCTTTAGCAACCTCTGGGTGGCTTACATGACAAATATGAACTTTTCCACCTGATTCTCTTGCCATTTCTATCACATTTTTAACTGCTAATAATTCTGCAATAACCGGCCTTGATTGAAAATAATCTGATCTAGCAAATTTATTCTCCTTTTTTAACTTTGTTTCATAACTTTTTATTATTGAATAATCTTCACAATGGAATCCAATAACCATTCCTAATGGAGTAGTTATTTCTAATGCCTGTCTTGCTATTCCCATATTTATGGTAGAATAATCAGAAGAAACTGGACCTAAAAATGCTTTTAGTCCTATTGCACCTGACTTATAAAGTTCCTCTATATTCTGCACATTATTATCTACAAGACCACCCCAGAAAGCATAATCAACAACAGACTTGTGCATGATTTTATTTTGCTTATCTAAAAATATTTTACTTGATGTAAGTGCAGGTTCATTCTGAAGCGGCATATCAATTATAGTTGTTACACCTCCTGCTGCTGCTGCTTCAGAGCCATGAATGAAGTCTTCCCTCCATTCAAATCCCGGATCATTTAAATGTGCATGACAATCTATAGCACCCGGAAATATCATTTTTCCAGAAGCATCAATTACATTAGCAGCATCAATTTTAATATCAGTATTTGTAATGCCCACTATTTTACCGCTTTTTACAGCTATAGAACCTTTAAAAATATAATCATTTTCTATGATTTTGCCACCTTTAATAAACAAATCTAACATCTAAATTTCACCTCAAAATCAATTAATTATCAATTCACCACGATAGCCATCATCTAAAATCTTGCCCTTTTCAAATACTTTATGGCCTTTTGTAACTGTGTAAACTACCTTACCTCTAAATTTTTTACCAATAAATGGGCTAACCGGATGTTTGTATAGCAAGTCTTCTTTTTTCAATATAAAAGATTGATTTAAATCAATAATGGCCAAATCCGCATCACTTCCAACTGAAATTGTTCCTTTCCTAGGATAAATTCCAAATCTTCTAGCTGGATTAGCAGATGTTAATTTAGATATTAATTCCAGTGAAACTCCCCTCTTCCAATATCCTTCCTCTAACAGAACATTTAATGTACTTTGAGCTGAAGAGATACCTCCCCACACATTAAATATGTTTTTTCCATCACTCATATCCTTTAAATCGGGTGAAGATGGTGAGTGATCAGAAGATATAATATCAATATCCCCATTTATGAGCGCTTTCCACAATTGATCCACATCATCTTTTTTTCTAAGTGGAGGAGAACATTTCGCTATTGCACCCTGTGTTACGATGTCATCTACAGTTAAAGATAAATAGTGTGGACAAGTCTCTAATGTAACATCCACTCCTCTATTTTTTGCAAGTTTAACTCTTTTAACTACTTCACTATTACTTACATGAGCTATATGAATTTTACAATTTGCCACTTCTGCCATACACATAGCTCTATCTACAGCCTCAACTTCTGAAATAATTGGTCTTGAAGCAGCATAATCTTCAGCAGCAATTTTTCCTTCACTTATCGCCTCTGAAGCTAAATGACTAGTTATAACCTCACTTTCTGCATGAAGCATTACTATAGAATGTAGATTAGATATTTTCTTCAATCCTTCAAACAAGCTGTTATCATCAAGATAATTAAATTCCTTGATACCACTGTTTGACATGAAACCTTTAAAGCCTATAACTCCACATTTCTTTAAATCCTTTAAATAATTTAAATTTTCAGGAACTAATCCTCCTAAAATGCCAAAGTCAATTATAGATTTTTTCTTTGCCAAATCTTCTTTTATTTTAAATTGGTCAGGATAAATTAAAGGCGGATCACTGTTTAATGGCATGTCAAAAAATGTTGTAACTCCACCTGCTGCCAAACTACAACTACCAGTATAAATACCTTCCCACTCAGTTCTCCCCGGCTCATTGAGATGAACATGTACGTCAATCAATCCTGGTAAAATATAAAGTTCTTCTGCATCGATTATTTCATTAGCAGTTGCAGTCTCATTTATTTTAGGACTCACTTCAACTATTTTACCGTTTAATATTCCAATATCTCCTTTTTTAATAGAATGTTCAGATACAATATTTCCATTTTTTATGATAAGATCATACTTATTCATTACTACCTCCTACTTAATCTAAAAATAGAACTAAGAATGTAAAGAACTGCCCCATTCAAAATATTTATTTTTTTATAAAAACGTTTAATTATAAAATTACAATCAAACAACTATAAAGAATGTTCCTCTTTGTAATCGTTAAGATCGGTAACAACAGTATCCTTCATTAATATCCAATAAGAAAGTCCGCTTACAAATACTCCTATAAACCAGGAAAATGAAGCTATTACTTTAAATTCAGGAACCATAGCTGCAGGTACAGATATTATCACTCCAAGCAATAATGCCAATACAGCCTTTTTATTAAAACCATTATCATACCAATATGATCCACTCAATTGAAATAACATTTGTACATCTACTTTTTCCTTCTTGACTACATAATAATCTACTATGATTATCGCAAAAATTGGCCCTAGAAATGCAGCCAGACCGCCTAAAAAGTAATTTACTGCAATTGGATTTGCATATATTTTCCATGGCAGTACTACTATGGAAAGCATGGCAGTAATTATTGCACCTCGCTTGAAATTAATATGCTTTGGAAACAAATTTGCAAGATCATAAACAGGAGAAACTAAATTTGCTATAACATTAATTCCTAAAGTCGCAATCATAAATCCAACGGCTCCAATAAGTTGAGCTGTATTATTGGGAATTTTTTGTACTAATAGTATAGGATCATAAATTGCCGAACCAAATATAACTATACTTCCTGCAGTCGTAATTACACTTGCTATGGAGAATAATGTAAAATTAACAGGCAATCCTAAAAAATTAGCTCTTTTAACCACTTTAAAATTTGGTGAAAATCTAGTAAAATCACAGACATTAAGCATAATTGTACTAAAATATGCTACTACCAATGCAATTGCTACTACAAATGTATAGACGGCATTTAACCCAAATAATCTTTTACCTGCTAAACCAACATTTAAGTTAATATGTCCACCCGATGTATTTACAACCCATATTATCAAGAAAAACATTAAAACGTAAACTAAAGGCCCGGCTAAGTTATTGAATTTTCTGACTATTTCCATGCCATATATCATTATTAACAATTGAACAGCCCACATAATTAGGAATCCAATCCAATAAAGACTATTCAACCCCAAAAATGATCGTGACATTAAAGATTTAGCACCCGGAGCAAATATTAATATAATGCCTACAACCGACACCGATGCTAAGTAAGTCTGTATACCATACCAAAATACTGCAACTAGGCCTCTAATTAAAGCAGGTATATTGCCTCCCCAAACCCCAAAAGATATACGGCTTATTACAGGATATGGGACTCCAAGCCTAGTTCCAAGCCTGCTGGTAAGATTGGAAAAAAACATTACAATAGATATACCAATAATTTCAGCTAATAAAACTTGCCATGCAGTCAGTCCCATAAAAAATAAACCTGCTGCAAAGGTATATCCACCAACACTATGGACATCAGACATCCACATTGCAAATATACTATATGTTTCCCACTTACGTTCTTTTGCAGGAGCAAGATCTTCATTATATAGTCTTTCATTAGGATTAACTAATTCTCCATCAAATACATCTATATCTTTTTCCATTATAATTCCTCCCTAGTTTGTTAAATAAATCACTTAAGCATATAACAAAATTTCCAACCCACTTTCTTATCAAAATAGCCTATTGAACTTAATAATATATCAACATCATAGTTACATACATATCTAGTACAATAGGCTAATTAAGTTTAAAAACTTTTTTATCAATCATTTAATTTTCATATTTCTAATTTTTATGTTATACTTCTTTACTGAACTTTTCTCTCCACTCTTTTCCTACAACTTCCATATTCGAATTCTTATGAGTTCTTCTCAATCTGTTTAAAGTAGGCATACCGCATTGGAATTCCAATAACCATCTTTTTGCAAATTCACCTTTTTCAGTTTCTCTAAATATTTTTTCAATTTCATCATAATTAATAACTCTGGGTCCAGAAGTTCTAACTGCAAATTCACAAGTTCTGCTGCATCTTTTCGACAAATATTCTTCTATTCCAACTCGATCTATATCGTCAATTACTGACCTAATGGACCTTATAGCCTTTGCATAAGCAAAGGATTTTGGATATCCATTCTTAGCCATAGTTTCATACACTGCCCTCATAAGATTGATTGTTCCACCATAAAGAACCTGTTCTTCAAAGTTATCTCCTTCAGTCTCATGTTGGAATGAAATATATACTGTACCAGTTCTTGTGCTGCCAACACCTTTAGCAATCGCAAGAGCTGTTTCTTTAGCATGTCCAGTAACATCCTGGTCTACAGCAACTGCACCATATATTCCTGAACCATCTAGAAATTTTTGCCTTACAACAGGACCTGGTCCATTAGGAACAAAAAGTACTACATCTACAAATTCTGGTGGCACAATTGTTCCATACAATATTGCAAACCCATGTGCAAAGCAAAGTGTCTGATTTGGTCTTAAATTTTGATGAATTGATTCATAATAAACTGCAGGTTGAGCAGGGTCTTGAAGTAATATCATTACTACATCAGCTTTTTTAACTGCCTCATCAAAAGGATATACAGTAAATCCATCTTTTTCCGCATTTTCCCAATCCGGATATCTATCCTTATTTCCTGCACCAATTATAACATTTACTCCATTGTCTCTTAGGCAATTGGATTGTCCTCTTCCCTGACTTCCATATCCCATTATTGCTACAACCTTACCTTTAAGTGCATCCATATTAACATCTTCATCATGATAAACCTTTTCAATACTACTCATACTTTTTTACCTCCTACTATTATTTATAATCTTTTTTTATTAGTTTTTTAATATTTATAATAATACCTATGCAACAATTACAGTCCCTGTTTTACCTTCAATAGCATCTGCTGCACGTTCTAGTGATGTAATTATTGCCTTTCTCTTACTACTGGATTTTACAAACTTAATTGCAGCCTGAACTTTTGGAAGCATGGAACCTGGAGCAAATTGTCCTTGTTCAATATATTTTTCTGCATCTTTAATTGTTAACATATCAAGATTAGCTTGATTTGGCTTTCCATAATTGATTGCTGTCTTATCCACTGAAGTAAGTATTATTAATAAATTTGCGTCAAGTATTTCAGCAATTTTTTCACTAGCAAAATCCTTGTCTATAACTGCAGAGACTCCTATTAAACTATTTCCTTTAGCTATAACAGGTATGCCTCCTCCTCCAACAGTTATAACAACCTCTCCATTGTCAACAAGAGTTTTAATGGTTTTTTTTTCTGCTACATCTATAGGAATTGGAGATGGTACAACTCTTCTCCATCCTCTTCCTGCATCTTCCTTCATTATATAACCTTTTTCCTTAGAAATAGCTAAAGCCTCTTCTCTACTATAAAACGCACCTATTGGTTTTGATGGCTTATCAAATGCTGGGTCTTGCTTGTTAACAATAACTTGGGTTATAACAGTTGCTACAGGAATATTCATCCTTCTACTTAACAATTCTTCCCTTAATGCATTTTGAAGATGAAATCCAATATACCCCTGGCTCATGGCTCCACACTCTGGAAATGGCATTTTGGGAGTTTTAGCACCAGTTTTGGATGCAGTCTCCAAAGCAAGATTTATCATTCCAACTTGAGGTCCATTACCATGAGCTATTATAACTTTATCTCCCCTCTGAATTAAATCAACAATTGGTTTTACAGTACTTTTTACTAATCGCTTTTGTTCTTCTGGTGTATTACCTAAAGCGTTTCCACCCAAAGCTACTACTATTTTTCTGCTTTCCATGCTTTTAGTTCACTCCTTTTATGAAATACCTATCATAGATGCAATAAGTGCCATTCTTATTGCTACACTAAAGCTTATCTGCTTAAAATATAGCTCATGTTCTGTATTATCTATTCTAAAATCAAATTCTCCTTTGAATCTTGGTAGAGAATGCATTATTCCTATTATTTTTCCAGTTTTCTTTTTTGCTTTCTCTAAAGTTTCTAGATCAATATAATAGTTTGCTGCCTTTTCCATGAATACATCTCTTGCATCCTGTCCTACAGGAACGCTGCAGCCTGGAAGATAAACAAGATCACAAGTTGTTATTAATTCACCCTGCTCTTTCTTGTTTAAATCAAAATGTTCTTCATATTTTGCACCCATATCATTTAATTTACCTTTTATAAGATCTGGAGTTTTCAAATTCTTTGGTCCTGAATATACTATCTCAGCTCCCATTCTGGCCAAACCTAAAGCAAAAGAATGCCCACTTCTTGCTCTTGTTAGATCTGGTGATGTTACCATTACTCTTAATCCTTCAAATCTTCCAAAAGCTCTGTAAACTGTATACATATCAAGAAGTCCTTGAGTTGGATGAGTTATATTTCCCCAGCCGCAAGAAATTACTGGAACTTCAGCTGCTGGAAGTGCTTCAAATACTTGCTTATCATCAGGATGTCTTAAACCAATTATGTTTGCATATTGAGAAACTACTCTAAGTGTATCCCATAATGATTCATCTTTAGCTACAGAAGAATTATGACTTGGATCTGATTCAGTTATAACTGAACCTCCTAATCTAATCATTGCAGTTTCAGTACTAAATCTAGTTCTAGTACTTGGTTGAAAGAACATTGTGCATAAAACTTTACCATTCATTATATTTAATTTTGATCTCCAGTACGGTTCCAAAACTTCAGCCGCCTTAAATAAACTTAATAATCCTTCCTTTGAAAGATCATCAACAAATTTGAAATTTTTTCCTTTGAGTCCAGTAGCTTCAAGATAATCACTAAGCTTATTTGTTTTAAAATCTTTAGTAATAGGCATAATAAAATTCATCCTTTCTTAATTTTATACATTTCTAACTTTAACTAAATTTTATCTAGTTTTAGCAGTGTTTCTAGTAATACATCACTTCCCCTTTTTATATCTTCAAATGAAGTGTATTCTTCAGGTACATGGCTTTTCCCATCCTTACTTGGTACAAATATCATACCAACATCAGTAATTTCTGCCATTACTGCCGAATCGTGAACTGCTCCACTCAACATTTTGCAATAGGAATACCCTCTGCTTTTAACAATATCCTCAATAATATTGTTAATTTTTTCACAAGTTCTAGTGCCTTTAAACGAAGTTATTTGCCTAATATTGCATTTAACTTCATATTTATCTGAAATTCTATTTGAATAATTTATTACTTCTTTAAGCACTCTATCCATAGCATAGTCATCTAAGTCTCTTATATCAATTGTAAAGCCTACTTTTTCAGCTATAACATTTGATACATTAGGGTGACATTCTATTTTACCTACTGTAGCAACTGTTGTAGATAACCCATTTTCTTTCACTATATCGTTTACATGTGAAATTATTTCTGAAGCTGCTATCAAAGCATCTTTTCTCATATTCATAGGCGTTGCACCAGCATGATTTGATTCTCCTATAATCTCCACACCATAAGTTCTAGTCCCAGCTATCCCCTTCACAATACCTATAGACAAATTATTTTTATCTAGAACTATGCTCTGTTCTATATGAAGTTCTAACATACCAAGAATGTCCTTCTTGTCTAATCTTTCATTATCAATATTTTCAGGATTAAGACCACTTTCTTCTAAAACTTCATAATAACTTTTTCCTTCAAAATTTTTTATATTTTTTAATTCAGATGAAGCAATTTTACCAGTTATCACTTTACTCCCCAAAGTAGTAGCTCCAAAATTAGAACCTTCTTCCTCAGCAAAACCAATTAATCCTATTGTATGCTTTGTATTTATGTTATTTTCTTTTAATACTCTAATAACTTCGAGGGCTGCAATTACTCCAGTTATACCATCAAAACTTCCTCCATGTTTCACTGTATCCATATGAGAACCTACCAAAATAATTGGTAGATTTTCACACTGGCCCTTATATGTGCCTCTTAAATTTCCAACTCCATCTATTTTTACATCCATACCAAGTGAAATCATTTCGTCTATTAAATAATTTTTTGCTTTTTTATCCTCAATACTATATGAAAATCGTGTACATCCTTGTCCAGGAGTACTGGTGAACTTTTGAATTGTTCCTATATCCTTTTTTATTCTTGCTAATGAAGTCTCCATACTCATCATTTCCTAACATTTTATAAAATTACGTCTCTATTACAATCCTTAGAATAAATATAAGTTAGTCTTTCTCTTCCTGTAGTATACACTGCTTGTTTCATGAAAGGCCCAAACCATATGAAATCTTCTTTCTTAACTTGTACCCATTCATCTCCAAGTAAGTATATTCCTTGTCCCTGCATTAGATATGCTCCATGCTCCTGTACATGTGTTTCTACAAAAGGATGACAGCCATCTGGTTCAAAACTTAAAATATGCATATTCATGTCAAATCCTAATTCAACTGGAAGTAAATCCTTTATAAATACGTTTTCCATTTCATCATAAATTCTTTCTTCTATATCATTGACATTGCCAAATACTGCCCTAGCTGATTTTCCTTCAAGAGGAATATATCTTTGTTTATAAAGCAATATCCTCATTGTTCCTTTAGATTCATTTTTTATGTTCATCCCTAAATCTGCAGGTGCAAAAGCATATCCTCCCTGTTTTAATTTCTTTTCTTCGCCTCCAACTTTTACTTTAAGCTCTCCTTCTCCATCCAAGAAGAATACAAAAGTTTCAATACCATCTCCTCCAAATGTTTTAGTAGTTTTTGCATCTGGTGCTACTTCACCTATATACTGTACAAAACTTGTTCCCATTTTTGGTGAAGCAAGTATTGTCATTTTAAATCCTTCAAAATTTGGTATAACATTAATTACCCTTCCTTCTGGTGGTAAAACAGCATACTCCCCTAATTTAATTACAGCTCTTGATACAAGATGATCTTTTGGATAACTCATTTTATAACCCCTCCTAAATTTTTTAAATTATTTTCTATATTTTTATTATATTTTATAAATTTTGTAAAATAAATTACTATATATTCTAAAATAAGGAAATGGCAATTATCTATTTTGGATAATAAACTTCTATAAATTTTCTCTTATATCACTTGTTATGGATAAACAACATTAAACGTTTTATCCATAATAGATACATTTTTTAATCGATTTTATGTTACTATTTATATTAAGAAACAATTTATTAAAAGGAGGATATAAAGATGCTCGAACTATTAAAAAAGAGAAGAAGTATAAGAAAATACACAAATGAAAAAGTTTGCGATGAAAAAATATTAAACTTAATACAAGCTGCATTATTCTCACCAACATCTAAAAATTCTAAATCTTGTGAATTTATTATTGTTAAAGATAAAAACTTATTAAGTAAACTTTCTAATTTCAAACTAGGTGCCTCATTTTTAAAAAATGCTGATCTTGGAATTATCGTTATGGGTAATTCCTTGCTAAGTGATGTATGGATAGAAGATGCTTCAATTGCAGCAAGTAATATCCATTTGTTATCTCAAGAAATAGACCTAGGTTCTTGTTGGATTCAAGTAAGAAATAGAAATTATAATGAAAATACATCCTCAGAAGAATACATTAGAAACTTGTTTAATGTTCCTGAAAACATAAACATTCTAGCAGTAATCTCTGTAGGCTTCCCAGGTGAGCAAAAAGATCCTTTGACAGAAGAAAACTTAAATTACAATAAAGTATATTTGAATAGTTATTTAAATAAATACTTAAAGTAGCAGTATGAATTATTATCAAGGGACTGTCGCACTAAGGAATTTACATTACAACACATTGTTTTGCAAGTCACTTGCTAACACAATATGTTGTAGAATTTATTTTTAGTGCGACAGCCCCTTCTTGAATTATTTAAAGTAAATAATTCTTTTAAGCAAAAATAGAGGAATATTATAAATTATTATCGTATACAATAATATATTCTTTTTGTATACGATAATGATTTATATAGAGGTGTTCCAATTGTTAAACATTTTAATCGAATTTCTTAAAAATAAAGTTATTTGCGAATATTACATTCTAAAAGAATATCCTTATGATGATAATTTTCTTTCTACAGTTTTTACTGATGACTGTGACAACAATGATGATATTCAGCCAAATTCTTTATATATTCTTAATTTAAAAACTTTTGATTTGACCAAAGATAATATTATCAAAACATTAACTAAGCTTTCAAATAAAAATATTACTTTAATTTTATTTAGCAATAAGGAAGATAACATTATTAATAAAAACATTTCTAATATATTTGTTCAATATGAAAAAGGACTTAAAATATCAATAATATACATAGTAACAAATGAGCCGGTTTCCAAAATTATTAATCTACTTTTACTGCAAATTAACCAAAGTTATCTAAATGAATTAAATAGAATCAAAAAAATTTATGATGCATTCTCTTATATATCTTTAAAAGAATTAGGTCTTCAGGCAATATTAGATTATTTTAAAAAATCCATAGGTAATCCAGTTGCCGTATTTGACATAGATAACAAATGTATTGCCTCAACAGATAAATATTTGGATAAATACTTTAAAATTAAAAGTTCAGCTATCAGAAATGATTTTCATAATTTGTACTACTTTGCACAAGCTGTCCAAATATCTAATAACAGTTCAAATAAGGAAATATCTGAAATTTTCTTTCCTATAACTGTTCAAAATAATGTAAAAGCTTATATTTGTATTTTTGAAATCAATAAAAAACTAAAGGATACTGATTATTTTACTCTGGAAGTTGCGACTACTGCTACTCTAATTGAAATGAAAAAGCACATTGCAATGAAAACCATTGAAGAAAGATTTATAAATGATTTAATTTATGATCTTATAAATAATAAAGTTACTGATGAAAAAATGCTTTTAGAAAGATCCAGTCTTATTGGTTTAAATATTAAAGGAAAATACTCAGTAATACTATTAGACATTATTAGCTCTTCAAAAACAAAATTAAAAAATCCAAATCTAAAACATGAAGATATTTATGATAAAATTTTCAAATTGGCCTCAAGAAAAATTCAGCATAAAAACCACCACTGCATAATTGGTAAGTTAAGTAATACAGTAATTACTTTATGGTCAATGGATGAGCAAGATGTTGAAATTACTCTTGCTTCTATAAAGGATATTTTTAATAGCATTCAGAAAAAAATTATTGAAGAATATGAAGATATTAAAGTAGTCTCCGGTATAGGAAAACCAGTAGATAATCTTAAACTAATATATAAGAGCTATAGAGAAGCAAAAGATGCTATTGCGCTTGGTTCCACCATCTATTCTAAAAATGCTATTATTAGTTTCAAGGACTTAGGAGTTTTAAGATTAGTAAGTAAAGTAGATGATAGAGATTCCTTACTAGAAATTATACCTAAAGAATTAATTAATCTTAAAAAACATGATGAAAAATATAATACCCAATTACTTGAAACACTAAGGATTTATCTTGAAAACAATGGTAATGCCTCAAAAGCTGCCCATGTTCTATTTGTACATTATAAAACCATTTTGTATAGATTGGAAAAAATAAACAAAATTTGCAACATTGATTTAGAAAATTATTATAACCGTCTAGAACTGGAAATCGGTCTGGAATTAATTAAAGTACTAAGTTATAACAATATTCCTGTAAAATGATACAAAACATACTACTAAACATATCTGTAAAATACTTGAAGTGTTTGGGATTCAACACAAAAAGATAACGGAATTGTAGCTTTAATTGGCAACAATAATGCGGCAGCTTTTCTTATTTCCATTTGTTTCTACTAACTTCTTAATAACCTCATATTTAATTGTACCTTTCTAATTATATTCACTTTATTTATATGTTGTTATGAAGTATATTTTAGCACTATTTTTTATTTATTGGGGACATAATTGCAAATGGTATACTAAGACATTATCACAAATCAATCATACTTTTTAACAAACAAATTCCCACTTGCTTGAAAAAACTTTTTTCATATATTATACTGGTTATAATTTTAAAAAGTATTGCTAGGGCTTGGCCCTTCTTTTCCCTAAAGAAGAAAGGAGTTCAATATATATGAGGAGAAAATATATAAATTATCCTTCAAATATACCTGTTTCTATAAATTTAACAAATATAATGAATTATCCTCTCCACTGGCATAATTCAATAGAAATACTTTATGTCCTAAAGGGCACTCTTTATATCACCATAGAATCTGACAAATATGAACTCATAGAAAAAGACATAGAAATAGTAAACATAGATGAAACCCACAGTATTGTAAGCAGTGATGCAGATAATAGAGTCTTAGTATTTCATATAGATCCTTATTTTTTTGAAAAATACTACAGTGATATTGAAAACATGTTTTTCTTTACCAATACCACAGATGACAGGGCTCAAGAAAGTGAAGAATATGATATTTTAAGAACCTTTTTAGCTAAAATAGCTTGTGAGTTAATTCAAAAACAAGATAACTACGATGAAGAAATCGAAACTATCCTTATAGACCTTCTCTATCATCTCATAAACAATTTTCATTATTTAATGTATGAAAATGAAGATTTAAAGGAAAAAGAAGAACAGCTTGAAAGGTATCACAGAATTTCCAAATACATATTTAATAATTATAACGATAACATAACACTGCAGGATATTGCAAAAAAAGAATTCTTAAGTACTGACTACTTGTCCCACGGTATAAAGGATGTCACAGGATACAGTTTTACAGATTTATTGAATTCAAATAGAGTTGAAGAGGCCCTAAAACTTCTTTTAGATACAGATAAAACTATATCTGAAATTTCAGAAGAAGTAGGATTTTCGCATACCAGGTACTTTAACAAACATTTTAAAATTCAATATAACTACACTCCCCTTCAATATAGAAAAAAATTCAAAATAAATGATGAGACTTTTGAAAAACAAAAAATCATTGAATTTTTTAATCTAGAAGAAAGCCTTCAGTATATAAATCATTATTTGGAGGACTATGACAGGTTCAATTATGAAGATAAAATAACAAAGATAAATATAAATATGGGAGATGACCTTGGAAAGTTCAGCAAAAATTTTAAAGATATATTAAATGTAGGAAATGCCTTTGAACTTCTCCTGGAAGATAACAAAGATATATTAGGAGTTCTTCAGGAAGAAATAGGCTTTATCTATGCCAGACTTTTAAATATTTTCAGCGAAGATATGTGTATATTTCCAGAGTCTAAGTTCTATAATTGGAATAGAGCTCGGGATGTACTTGAATTTTTAGATACACTTAATATAAAACCTATTATAGTCTTAAATGATACTGGCTTCTCTACTTCAAGCTTTCTATTAGCTATAAAATCTTTCTTAAATTATTTTAATGACTTAGATAGTTTAAACTTAGATTCCTTTAAATTTCAATTTGACTCTACTCTAGAGCCTGCTGTTATAAATAAAGTAACAGAACTTTTATCTACAAAATATAAACTTGAAATAATTAAAGATGCATTTTATACAAAAGACAGCATAGATTTTATCTACGATACCACATATATGCTGCCCTATATTATACATAGTGTAATAAACAATACAAATTCTTTAAACTTTTTAAGAGCCTTTGATGTGTTAGATAAACAAATTAACTTGACTAATGAAGTGTTTTTTGGATACCCAGGACTTATAAATAACAAGGGAATAAAAAAGCCTTCTTATTATGCCTATTACTTGTTGAATAAACTTGGAGACACTTTAGTTGCTAAAGACAAAGGGTATATAGTTACAAAATCTAATAATGAGTATCAAATCTTACTCTACAACCACCATGACAATATAAATAAACTGATTCCTTTTGAGAATTTTTCAAAACTTAGAGCTGTGAAAAACGCTGCTGTACAAAAACTTTCAATAAATATAGTAAATATACCTTCATCTATAAAAATAACTACTTATGAAATGAATGAAAAATCCGGTTCCTCATACAATTACTGGGTTGATATGGGAAAACCCAAAAGACTAGGCAAAGAAGAAAAACAGATTCTTCACAAAGCTTCTTTTCCAAATATACATTTTAAAAGTTTTAAAAAAAGTACTGTATTTAATATACGAGCTAAACTCAAAGGTTATGGTGCTCTATTAATTCTAATAAAAGAGGTCTAATAATATATTAAAACAGGTGCTATTATGCTATTTCAATAATGTGACTATTTTCACGCTATAACGACATAGTACCTTTTTATGAACCTTTAAGTGAATGTAAATTTTGCCAAAAAGCATTATAATTTAACTATAGAAAAAGTTAAGCCTACTTTTTAATAGCTTAACTTATTGAGGTGAAATTTATGGAAATTGAAAATAATACTCTTAAACAAGGTAAAATAAGAAAATTACTTTTAAAATTTGCCATACCTTCTGTGTTCGCACTTTTGGTATCTGAGCTTTACAATATTGTAGACACGGTGTATGTAGGACACTACATAGGAGTTACTACACTAGCAGCTATTACTATAGCATTCCCAATTCAAAAATTATTAGTAGCCCTTGGGCTTTTGATAGCTGTAGGAGCTTCCACTTATGCCGCTAGAAGTTTAGGCGAAAAGAATTATTCAGAATTTAAAAAAATAGTATTTACTTCTTTTAGTTTGGTTCTAATATCACTTACAATAGTTTCATTAATTATTTTTATATTTAGAAGGCCAATTTTTTATGTATTAGGTGCAGACAATCTAACTTATCCTCTAGTTAACAAATATGTGTCTATACTACTTTTAGGAGGCATTTTCCAGTCCTTATCAGTAGTGGCCTGTTATATTATGATTTCTCTAAAAAAGACAAAAGCTCTTCTATATACTAATTTAATAGGTGTTACTTTAAATATTTTAATCAACTATATATTAATAGTTAAATTACACTTTAAAATAGAAGGTGCTGCTATAGCTACTGTATTGTCTCAAATAACTGCCTTTACCTTTGCATTTTACAAGTTTAAAAATATCATAAGGGAATTTCATATGGAATTTTCAATGCATTCCATTCACAATTCAGTTACAAAAGAAATTATATGGGGCATAATTACCGTTGGATTCTCCACCTTTATAATAGAAATTGAGGATGCCTTAGTTACTGTAGTTCTAAACAACCTTCTTTATACTGAGGGCGGAGAATCTGCCATTGTCATGGTAGGAGTAATAACTAAAATTTCTATGTTTCTATTTGTAACCATAATAGGCATAAGTTCTGCAATGCAGCCTATAGTGGCTTATAATTTTGGTGCTGAAAACTATGATAAAGTTAAAAAGGTTTTAAATACTTCAATTAAAGTAGTTCTAATAACCTCTTTTGCACTTTGGTCAATCTTTATGCTATTTCCAAATTATATCATAGGCTTTTTCTTAAACGATACTACCCTTTTAAATAAAACAGTTAAAGCATTCAGACTATGCATATGTCTAATTCCCTTAACAGGAATATATTATGTAGTAATAAACTATTATCAGGCAATTGGTGAAGCTAAAAAAAGTTTCTTACTTTCAATATATAGAGAAATCATAGTGTTTATCCCTTTAGCCATACTACTTGTTCAACTTTTTGGTATAAAAGGTGCCTGGGCTGCCTACCCTATAACTGATGCATCCGCTGTTTTAACCTCTTTTTACTTTTTAAATAAAGCATTAAAGGAAGATTTTAATCAAGTTGGAGTGAGTGAAAAATTTTAATGGATTACTTTACAGCCACATATATATCCACTTCGGAATTTTCACTCCCATCATATCTCTCATCATAAATCTCAAAATCTCCTGTATATGTTCTTTCAATATCAGCATTCCATATATATCCCCAGGCTTCTCCAATGCTTTCCGGCATTTTTCCCTTTACTGTTACCACATAATATTTAGATGCCGGAATTACTTTATATGTCATACCATCAGGTATGTTACCTATATCTTTTACTTGAAGTCCAACCATATAAGAATAATGCCCAAATTCTTTATTTTCATACTCACTATATAATCCTAAAACTTCACCGTTCTTCAACTTATTGGGTATTTTATCCTCAAGCTTTTGCTCACTGAATTCTTTCCAGAGTTTTTCAATTGCAGCCTTGCATTTGCCACCTTCATTAGTAGTCCTTATTTCTTTTCCAACCAATATAATTTGATCCTTTTTAACTGTTTTACAGGTTATTTTGCTCTTTCTCCACCTTTTCAAATTTGGAAGACAGTTTGCCATAAGACCCCTTGCTTCACTTTCCTTCATTCCCTTTTGAACCATAAAAGGTACAGAAGCCTCAATCATCTGTTCCATAGTTAAATCTGGCTGTTTAAAATCTCCATTTTCATAACAGTAAATACAATATTCCTGATTTTTTTTATTATTCTTTTCAGTACCATAAAGTTCCTCACTCATTGGCATTCCACAACTTTGACAGTATTTTTGTTTCATATAATATTCTCCTTCCCTATGGGTTAATTTATCCGATGGCTACCAGCCGTAATACCCCCATCGCACTCTATGAAATCGACTATCACCAAATCAAAGATTTAGGATATCTGCTTTTCTTATAAAATGGGGTATAACGGCTGCTACGCCCCTGGATAACGATTTCTAAGTTTCAGGTGGAGAAAAAACTCCACCTGAAACCAAGAACTCTGTTTATATTTTTATTATACAGGGAAGCTTTGACAGCATTATGTCAGGTTTAATTTTGTTTTTCGTAAATATCATTCATTTTTTTGCATCTATTTTTTATAATCTCTCTTACATGAAGAGGTTTTATTACCTCTACATATTCCCCATAGCCAAGTATCATGGAATAAATCCATTCATCCTCCAAAAATTTAATATTTACTATGATGCTTCCATCTTCTTGAAAGGTCATTTCATCCTTATCAAAAGAATCTTCTACCCTATATCTAACTTTTTCTGAAAATTTAAGAGTAAGTTTTGTAGGCAGCTTTTCAACTTTATTCATGCTTAAATATTTTTCATAAGAAATTCTACCTTTATGAATATCTTCATTTAAAATACTCAAAGTATCCATTCTAGAAAGTTTAAATATCCTGTAATCCTGCCTTAAATTGCAAAAAGAAAATAAATACCACCCAAAACCTTTAAAAACAAGGGTTATGGGTTCCACCTTTCTCGAAATATATTCACTTTTTGCATTTCTATAGTTAAAAGACATGCACTTCTTGTTCTCTAAAGCCTCATATATCATATTATACTTCTCATTTTCTTCACTAGATTTTTTAAAGCCCCAGGGCAAAGTATCTATAAATATTTGTTTAAAATGCAAATTGAAATCACTCTTCTTTTCATCTGGCACTATATTTTTTACTTTTTCAATGGCTAAATCCACATTTTTATCATTTAAAACTTCATTTATGTTTCTCAAAGCTTCTACTATGGAAATCATGTCATCCAACGTTAAAAACTGATGGTTGATTTTATAATTGTCCACAATGTAAAAACCTCCATTATTTCCGGACTGAGATGCTATGGGAATCCCTGACATGTTAATTGCTTCAATGTCTCTATAAATAGTTCTTACAGATACCTCAAATTTTTCAGCCAATTCTGCTGCAGATATTTTCTTTCTATTTAAAAGCATGACAACAATTGCAATAAGCCTATTTATTTTCAAAACTAAAATCCTCCATATATTTTAATTACAGTTCCTCTCCTAAATCAATATCCATAATTATCTTTTCTATGTCTCTTATTCTTTTTTCTTTTAGTTCTAGTAAAAATTCGATGTAATAATTCTGCCATTCATATTCTAAAGTACCTTTATAAACAAGCAGCTTCTCATCCGTGAGTTTAAAAGAATTACACCTTAAGTCATCATAAAATACATTTTTACCAAGTACAGCAAGGGACATGTCATCAAGTAACTGAAATGCCTCTTTATATTCATCGCCAAATAAACATTCCAAATTCAAAATGTCCATGTAATCTTCAAGAGAATGTACATTTTCATTTATAATTTCAAGCTTGTCTTTAACACTTTCGCATTTTGTAACCTCATCCACAACACAACTAAATGCATAATCATCCATTTTCCTGCCTTTTTCAAAGGCAACATAATTTTGTTCATTATCTTCTTTATCTATAACAACCATATTATAAAGATTCCCGCTGCTGCAGGCAATCAAAAACCTAGTTTTAAATGAATTCTCATACTTTTTTATATAGCCTATAAGTTTCAAGTTTTTTATATTAAACTTGGAAATAATTTTACTAAAAGTTCTGTTTACAATTAAACATATCTCCTCTTTGCTTTTTCCTAAAAACCTTTCACTTATTCTTTTAAACTCACCCATTGATATTGTAAGTTTTTCTTCACTGCTTTCTGATAAAACTAGAAAAGCAGACTGATCAATGAGTATTTCAAAGACATTTATTGGAGCTTTTATAATATTTATTTTATACTTTTTACCATAATCTCTAAGTAATTTTCTAATAGCTGCCTGTGTAAAAAAGTTACAAAATTCAGTTTCAATCTTCAATTTTTCAAGGTATTGTTTTATATAATAAATGCCTTTTATATTCATATTATCAAATACAAGGGGATAATCCATAGTACATGTTATATCCTGTGCTGCAAAAATTATATCATAGCTTTCAAAGAAATAAGGTAATACTGTATCTATCATATAATTATATACTTCATTTGGAATATGAAGCTTGTTTTCTTTTACTTCTCCATAAAGTTCTTTGCACTCTAACACAGATTTTTTAAGAATTTCAATGCCACCTTCATACGTTTTAACTATATCATCTTGAACCATCAAAGAAAATCCTTTACTAGAATTTGTGGAACTTTTAATGTAGGCATTTATTGCATAGTAAATTGAATTCAAAATACGAACTGCTGTATCCTCTTTTATGGAACTGCTTTTACCTTTTGTGTATCTTACTATTAGATTTTGAAGAATATATAGTGCATCTGTGTTTCTATTTTTAATAAATTCTTTCACTATTTATTGTCCTCCTCTTCTTTTATATTATTAACATCTTTACCATTTCTAAAATTATCTACAATTTTAGAAATACCTTTGCCTTTTATAAGTTCCATCGAACCACCATAAACTGTATTGTAAAAAAACATTATAGTTTTTAATATTTCATCATCACATAAAAAATCTGATGTAGAATTTTTCACATAATGAAATACTTCATACATATCACTAATTGTTTCAACTAAATTGTCCTGATTTACATAAGAAGATTTTCCAAGCTCCTTTATAATAGATTTCATCACATCTAAATTTAGCTCAATCCTACCCTGAGCTTTTAATGCATTGTTTCTGGTCCTTATTATATCTTTTGCATCTTTGACGCTAAGAGCAAGATCATGGATTTTAAGGTCATCATTTAATTTAGAAATTTCATTTATACTGTTTGATTCCTGTAACTTGCTGAGTGAATTAAATATTTCAGGTAAATTCATCGTTTTTCCTCCTAAAAATGAAAATAAAGTACTTGACACAAAATTCATTTTATGATATAGTATTATTGAGTAGTTGTATGTTTATGCAATGGTTATTATAACACATCTCTTATTATAATTAAATAGATAATGTGTAATTTACTATTTTTTATAATGTGAAATCGATAAAATTCATTATAGTTTATATATTTTTACTTATAAAAATATAGTCCAGTTAAATATTTTGCATTTAATTTAACAAAATATCTAACTGGACTTTTAGCTTTAACTACACGCAGTTAAAAATTCATTTCTATAGGTTTCTACCTTAAAAATCAACTTATGCGCAGGCATATTTTTACAATAATCAAGCTCTTTTAAATATTTTGTAAATAAGACTTAGTAAAAAATTCGTAAAAACTTAGAACTTTTGAATTGTCTGAGGTACGAGTTTTCAAAAGTTCTTAGCTTTTCTAGAATTTTTTACTTAGGCTTATCAAAATATTTAACCGAGCTGAAGGTTGTAAAAAATATCCGGAGTATAAGGTTGATTTTTTGCTTAGAAACCCTATAGAGATTATAATTGACTTTATGACAGTTCAAAGGCTCCTGTATATAACTGATAATATTTTCCTCTTTGCTCAATCAAATCGTCATGACTTCCTCTTTCAATGATTCTCCCCTGTTCCAGCACCATAATTACATCTGAATTTTTAACCGTTGAAAGCCTATGAGCAATTACAAATACCGTTCTTCCTTTCATAAGCTTATCCATTCCTTCTTGAACAATAGCTTCTGTTCTTGTATCAATGCTGGATGTAGCCTCATCAAGTATTAAAACCGGTGGATCTGCAATAGCAGCTCTAGCAATAGTTAATAGCTGTCTTTGACCTTGTGACAGGTTTCCACCATCTCCAGTAATAACCGTATCATATCCCTTTGGTAAATGTCTTATAAATCCATCTGCATTTGCAAGCTTTGCTGCTGCAATTACTTCTTCCTCTGATGCATCCAATTTTCCATACCTAATGTTATCTGCAACTGTTCCTGTAAACAGATGCGGATCCTGCAGTACAATTCCAAGAGATCTTCTTAAATCATCCTTCTTGATTTTATTAACATTAATGCCATCATATCTAATTTTTCCATCCTGAATATCATAGAAACGGTTAATTAAATTAGTAATAGTAGTCTTTCCTGCACCTGTAGCACCTACAAAGGCTACTTTTTGTCCCGGTTTTGCATAAAGCTTTATATTATGCAGTATAACTTTCTCATCAGTATATCCAAAATCCACATCATCAAATACTACCTCTCCGAGAAGCTTTGTATAAGTAAGCGTGCCATCATGATGAGGATGTTTCCATGCCCAAATTCCCGTATGCTTATCAGTTTCTACTAATTCCCCTTTTTCATTTTCTTTTGCATTAACCAAGGATACATAGCCTGCATCTTCTTCTGGCTTTTCATCAAGAAGTCTGAATATACGTTCAGCTCCTGCCAGTGCCATTATAACGAAATTAAACTGCTGTGACATTTGATTAATTGTAGTACTAAATGTTCTTGTCAATTGCAAAAATGCTGCAATTCCTCCAAGAGTAAATCCGCCAAATCCACTAATGGCTAAAATAGAACCAAAAATAGCAACAAATACATAATTTATGTAACCAATATTACCCATAATAGGCATTAAAATGTTGGCGTACTTATTTGCATTATTTGCACTATGATAAAGATCGTCGTTTAACTTATCAAAATTGATTTTTGCCTCTTCTTCATGACAAAAGACTTTAACAACCTTCTGGCCATTTATCATTTCTTCTATATATCCATTTACCATACCTAAATCTTTTTGTTGAAGCCCGAAATACTTTCCACTTTTTCCGCCAATATTTTTGATAACATAAATCATCAAAATTACAATCAAAATTTCAACTATAGCCAGTGGGAAACTTAAATATACCATTGAAATAAAAGTACTGACAACAGTAATAATTGCTGCTAATATTTGCGGAATACTTTGACTAATCATCTGCCTTAAAGTATCTGTATCATTTGTATAAAGACTCATCAAATTTCCATGGGAATGTGTATCAAAGAAACTAATAGATAGACTTTCCATATGAGAAAATATGTCATCCCTTATTCTTTTAAGAGATCCTTGAGAAATTATAATCATCACACGACTGTATACATATGTTGACACAACTCCAACATAATAAATTGCTGCCATAGTAGTTATCATTTTTAAAAGCGGTCCAAAATTAGGATTTGATTTTTGTAAAAGAGGTGTTATATAATCGTCAATTAAATTTCTTAAAAATAATGTACCAATAACATTAGCAAGAGAACTTATGGTAATACCTACTAATACAATAAGAAATAAAAACTTATATTCCTTAATAACATAGGCTAATAATCTTTTTAATGTTTTTAAAGAGTTTTTACTAGGCTTTACATATCCACGATGTCTGCCCATTGCTCTAGGTTTACTATTATTATTTTGAGCCATTGTCATCGTCGTCTCCTTTCACTTGAGATTCATAAACTTCATGATATATATCATTTGTCTTTAGTAACTCCTCATGAGTTCCAAAGCCATCTATTTTTCCATCGTTTAATACAATAATTCTATCTGCATCCTGAACTGAAGATATACGCTGTGCAATAATAATTTTTGTAGTATCTGGTATTTCCTCTACAAATGCTTTCCTAATAAGAGCATCAGTTTTAGTATCCACTGCACTAGTAGAATCATCTAAAATCAATATTTTTGGTTTTTTTAGCAGAGCCCTTGCAATACATAATCTTTGTTTTTGACCGCCTGATACATTTGAACCACCCTCTTCAATAAAAGTATCATACTTATCAGGAAACTTTTCTATAAATTCATCAGCTTGAGCCTCTCTACACGCAGCAACTATTTCTTTATCAGAAGCATTCTTATTTCCCCATCTTAAATTTTGCTTTATTGTCCCAGAAAACAATACGTTCTTTTGCAGCACCATTGAAACTTCATCCCTAAGAGTCTCTATATCATATTTTCTAACATCAACTCCGCCAACTTCAACAGTTCCACATGTAGTGTCATATAGTCTTGGAATAAGTTGAACTAAAGTAGATTTTCCACTTCCTGTTCCTCCTATAATACCTATGGTTTCACCAGAATTAATCTTCAAGCTTACATTTTCCAAAACTAGATTGTCCATATTTTTGCTATAACTAAAACCAACTTTGTTAAATAATATGGATCCATCTTTTACTTTACAAATTGGATTTTCTGGATTTGCTAAATCACTTTTTTCATTTAAAACCTCAACAATTCTTTCAGCAGATGACTTGGCCATAATTACCATTACAAATACCATTGAAATAATCATAAGACTCATTAATATATTAACGGTATAAGTAAACAAACTCATAAGTTCTCCCGTTGTCATGGATTTTGAAACAATCATTTTTGCTCCAAGCCACGACAAAAGTAAAATACATGTATACACTGCAAATTGCATTGCAGGAGCATTAATTATTATTAATTTTTCAGCTCTTATAAAGTACTTATACAAAGTTTCAGAAGCTTTATAAAACTTGCTTTTTTCATGCTCTTCTCTTACATAAGCTTTCACAGTCCTTATAGCAGTTAGATTTTCTTGTACACTAGCATTTAAATCATCATATTTTTTAAAAACTTCCATGAAATATGGATGTACTCTTGTCATAATAATGTACAATATAATTCCCAAAAAAACTATGGCACCTAAGAATACAAGAGCTAACTTTGCATTTATATAAAAACTCATTGCCATAGCAAAGATTAGCATAAATGGTGCTCTAACAAGCATTCTTATTATCATTTGAAATGCATTTTGAACATTTGTTATGTCTGTAGTTAGTCTAGTTATAAGACCAGCTGTAGAATATTTATCTATATTAGAAAAAGAAAAGTTCTGAATATTATAGTACATTGCTCTTCGCAGGTTTCTAGCAAAACCAGTAGATGCTTTAGCCGCATATTTTCCTGATAATGCACCGCAGGTAAGTGACACAAATGACACCATAAGCATTATAGTTCCAACAATGCATACATATTTTATATTTCCTTTTCCCACGCCATTATCAATTATCAATGCCATCAACAGCGGAATAATCGTCTCCATTATGGCCTCTAAAGCAACAAATATAGGCGTTATAATAGAATCTCTTTTAAATTCGCCTATATAACTTGATATCTTTCTTATCATAACCTTGTTCCTCCCCTTGTTAGATTTCTAACTAATATTAGGAATCTATATTCCATCGCCAATTTTTTCAGACAATCTGTCAAGTAAATCGACTAATATGTCTGTCTCCTCATCACTTAATTCATCCTTTAAAGATTCTTCCATTCCAAGAATAAAATCATATACCTTTTTTTGAATTTGCAAACCTTTTTCTGTTATTATTATCTTCTTAAGTCTTGCATCTTCAGAAACACTTACCCTTTTGATATATCCATTTTTCTCCATCAGCTGAAGTACGCTAGTTACTGACGAACGTCTAATATCAAGTTCTTCTTCTATATCCCTTTGGAATATATCTTTTTTATTGGACTTACAATATATAAAACCAAGTATCCTAGCTTGAACAGCAGTTATACCATACTGTGATGCCTCTTTATCTATTCTTCTATGAATTCTTCTAGAAAGTATACTAACTTTTCTTCCAATGTACATTTCTGTTTTATTGTTCATTTTCACGCCTCCACCATTTGTTAGATTTCTAATTGTAAGGTTTCTAACTATTATAATTTTAATTATACATTATGTCAATAATTTTTCGCAGAATATAAAAACTATGAAGTTTAGATTAAAAATCTTTCTTCATAGTTTTTTTATTACTCCATAAGTTCTTTTATCCATTTATTTATCCTATAAGGTTCATTAGACCAATATTCGGCAATCTGAGGTAAAATTTCATATTGAATAATATTTTTATACTCCTCTTTGCTTAATGTATGCTTTGGCGTACAAAAATAGCTGTGCCCTATGCGAAAATCCCCACCTAAGAAAGGATCATTTTCAATATCTTCATTAAGTTTTATAAACTTTTCAATAATACTGTCTGCCAAATCTTCGTTCTTATTTTCGATATATTTTTTAAAATTTAAATTATTAAATGCAGGTTCAATTTCAATAAAAGCAAAACGTCTTCTAAGACCACAATCAAACACTCTGCTGCTATCTTTACGTGCAGTCATAGTACCTATAATATAAACATTTCTCGGTATATAAAATAAGTTTTCAATATAAGGTAGGGATATAGCATAATTTTCTCCACGCTTATCAGCCTCAACAAGCATGATAGCTTCTCCAAAAATCTTACTAAGATTTCCTCTGTTTATTTCATCAATTATAAAATAATAGGGTCTTCTAGGATCACTTTCAGCCTGCTTACAAAAACGATAAAATATGCCGTATTTAAGACTAAATCCATTCTTTTCTGGTCTATAACCTATGACAAAATCTTCGTAAGAATACCCTTCATGAAACTGAATCATCTTAACCCTTGTATCATCTCTTTGCTCCATTATAGAGTAAACAAATTTTCTAGCTATAAGGGTTTTACCAACACCAGATGGACCTTTTAGAATTATGTTCTTTTTATACCTTAAAAGGTTATATATAACATCATACTGGCTTTCTTCCATGAATATTTCATTTAAGAAAGCCTTTTTAGAATACGTAGATTCTGAACAAACAGATATTTCTGAATCTTCTTCATCAATAGCATCCTTGTTTAGCACAATTTCATTGTACTTAGACTTATCTATTTTCATTCTCTCTATGCTTAGTAATTTCATATCCAATACTTTGTAATTCCTAAACAGACACTCTTCATCCCTAAACTTTTTAATTTTTCTAGTATTTTCAATGTAATTTACAAGCTCTTTTGGATCTGTAAAAATTACACCTTTTTCTTCAAGCAAAACGTAATCTTCAATTGTATCTGTGTTAATTATAGGGAAAATATAGGGCTTCAAACAATGAAGAATAACTGAAGCTTCCACTGCTTGCATACCTTTTATGCTAGTTTTAAAGGTTTCCTCAGCCATATGAAGGATTTCATTTTCATCATATGATTTATGTATTCTTATACACAAAGATATAAATCTTCTAGCGCTCTCTTCGTCTGATTTTGAGGCAAATGTGTAAAATCCAGTACTAAACATTCCTACAGACCATTCACCTACAATATTTTCATATTCATGTTTTCTAGCCCTCTCCATTACAGAATTAAATATTTTTGTTAGTCTTTTCTTTTCTTCTATAGGCAAATGACTATTTTGTATTTTTTGGATCTTATACTTTACTTTAACTTTCCAGGTTCCCACAGTCATAAAATACAACATATCCAAATCACTTACATCTATAACATCTATTGGTGTTCTTGAAAAGGATTCTACTGTTTCCCGAACAAGCTCATAGGACCCATCATATTTATCTGGATCTACATCAGGCATATCCATTATTTCCTGAACAAGTTTGTTTTCTTTAAACTCCTCATACAACTTCAAGGAATTAAAAAGATTTTTTGATTTTATATTTTCATCATCCTCTTTTTCAGTATAAGAAAGTTTAGAAAAAATAGACTCACACTTATCCCTTGCATAAGAATCATCTAGATCTCCATAAGATTCTTCTATTATAAGGCAATTTGAAATTTGAGCATTACAAGTCATATCATCTAACTTTTTAATTATTTTTAGCCATTTATAAAATACGCTTTTATTCATAGGAATTCCCCTTTTTAGTTTATAATAAACAGAGTTCTTGGCATCAGATGGAGTTTTGACTCCATCTGATGCTTAGAAATCGTTATCCAGGGACGTAACTGCTCTTTACTCCCACTTGGAGAAAAGCAGATATCCCAAATCTTTGATTTGGTGATAGTCGCTTTCACAGAGTGCGTAGGAGTATTAGAGCAGGTAGTCATCGGATAAAAAGCAGCTTCATAATTTATCCTTCCATTTTAATCGATATTATATTACATTAAATTAAATTTATATAATTTTATTTACAAATTGGCTTTCAAATTTTGAATTAGCTTTACAGGATTTATTATTTTCCCTAGTTCATAGACCTTCCCTTTGTTTTTAAATTCAATTGTATCTCCAGTTTTTAATGCTACTTTCCAAAATTCTTCAGGATCTATATTGGGATCAACCTGACATGCCAGTGCATAAACGCCTGCTATATAAGGAATTGACCAACTCCAGCCACCTTCTCTGTAAAAAGCATAATCATTATAACCCGTTGGGCTTGCAGTAGACCTCGAGTCCATAGGAACAAGCAGTGTATTATTTGAATCGTATTTTCCGTTATAATAATCTTTTTGCCACCATAATCCTGGGGTATATGATGATTCCACATCAGGATTTAATAAAGGATTTCTTCCAAGTCCATTGAATTTAAATCCATAAGTATGTCTAAGAGATGAAGACACCACAAATATATTTTCCTCCTTGGCTCTCTTCACAGCTTCTGTTACTTCTTTATATCCAATGTCCTTTGGACCCCAACCAATTGAAATAGAAATAACCCTTATTTTCTAATACAAGTAAATTTTAAGGATTATCTTTGAAGAAGTACTTATTAAATTTATTAAGATTTAATTAAGATCTCAAAATGTTTCTTCCAATACGATGAAATATTTTACATTATACTTTAATGTGAAATGTGTTATAATCTTATTTGTGACTTTAACCATACATAAGTAATAACTCGTATACATTCGGTAATATGGTCCGACAGTTTCTACCTGCTAACCTTAAATAAGCAGACTACGAGGTTATTTGAAGTTTTATATATCTTTCAAATGTACCTCATTTTTATGGGGTATTTTTTATGTACTTAACTTTCGCAAGTTAAGAATTAATAATGAAAATTTAATAGTGAAGGATGATTTTTAGCTATCAAAAAAAATCCACATTAACTATTAATTTTTAATTCTTAACTATTAACTAAAAAGGAGCCTATCATGGAAGCTAAAAGACAAGAAGAACAAACATCTGAAACAGGATTAATTTATGGAGTTTATGATAAGCCTAAATTATTATCTCAAATTTTATTAGGATTTCAGCATATTTTTGCTGCTTTTGGTGGAATTATTGTAGTTCCAATAATTATTTCATCTTCACTAAAACTTGACTCCCATACATCTACAGCACTAATAAGTGCTGCAATTCTAGTAGCTGGAATAGCTACATTCATACAGTCTAGGGGTATTGGCCCAGTTGGAGCAAGGGTAGCCTGTATTATGGGAACGGACATTACTTTTGTAGCTCCGGCTGTAGCAGTTGGGAAAAAATTTGGACTCTCCGGTATATTCGGAGCCACTATATTAGGGGCACTTATTGTAATTATTTTAAGCTTTTCTATTAAATACATAATGAAACTTTTTCCACCAATTGTAACTGGAATAGTTGTATGCCTAATAGGACTTACACTTCTGCCAATTTCAATAGATTGGGCGGCAGGAGGTTCTGGAGTCCAAAATTATGGAAGTTTAAAAAATATAGGCATTGCGTTAACTGTAACCTTAATTACTTTACTTTTAAACCATTATGGCAAAGGACTTTTAAGCAGTGCCTCAATTCTAATTGGAATGGCAGCAGGTTACATAATTTGTATTGCTCTTGGTATGGTAGATTTCTCATCTATTTCAAAAGCAATTATAGTAACACTTCCAAAAATATTTGAACATGGTATCACCTTTAATTCAAGTGTTCTACTTCCATTTATTCCGGCATATTTAGTTTCTGTCATAAGTACTGTAGGAAATTTAAGAGCAATAAACGAAATATCCGGTATTAAAGAGGATGATATTAGGATTTCACATGGTGTACTTTCTGATGGGCTTGGAAGTGTAATTGCTGGAATATTTGGTGCTATGCCAAACACTTCTTTTAGTCAAAACGTGGGATTGATTCCACTTACTAAAGTTGCAAGTAAATTTGTCACAATGACCGCAGGAATAATACTTATTATACTAGGACTATTTCCCAAATTTGCTGCGATAATAAACGCAATGCCTCAAGTTGTACTTGGTGGTGTTGGAATAGTAATGTTTGGAACGGTTGCTGCTGCTGGAATTCAAACTTTAAGTAAGGTAAAATTAAATAATAGGAACCTTCTCATAATAGCAACTTCTATAGGTTTAGGTCTTGGAGTTACTTTTAGACCTGAAATTTTATCAAACCTTCCAGAAAGTTTAAAGATGATTTTTTCATCTGGTATCTCTACAGGAACTATCGCAGCACTTATATTAAATCTTATTTTAAGAGAAGAAAAATAAAAAATCGCGAGGTGTTAATTTATGAAGGAATTACGAAAAAAAATCTTAGAGGAAGGACATGCCTTAAGTGAATCAATATTAAAGGTAGATTCATTTTTAAATCATAAAGTTGATCCAAGCCTCATGTATTCCATAGGAAAAAGTTTCACAGAACATTTTAAGGACATGGGGATCACAAAGATATTTACTATTGAAAGTTCAGGAATAGCTCCAGCTGTTATGACTGCACTTCAAATGGATTTGCCTATGGTAATACTAAAAAAGAAAGAGTCCAAAACATTAAATAAGGATGTATATCAAACTACAGTTCACTCATTTACCAAAGATTCTGATTATGAACTCACTTTATCTCAAAAATACATATGCCCCGAGGATAATATTCTTATAATTGATGACTTTTTAGCTAATGGAGAAGCTTCAAAAGGTACTATTCGCCTTGTTGAACAGTGTGGTGCAAAGGTAGCAGGAATAGGAATTGTTATTGAAAAATCCTTTCAACCCGGCCGTAAACTCCTTGATGAACAAGGATATCATGTATATTCTCTTGCCAGAATAAAGAGGCTTGCAAAAGATACTATTGAATTTATGGATTAATTAAATTTGTTTGAGTTTCTATTGTGACCTGGATGGAAAATAGATGAAAACTTTCATTTATTTTTCATCTTTCTTTTATACCCAGATAAAAATCAACTTGTTCCTAGATTCCTTCCAAATTTAATTTCCATAAATATAAAAAGAACATATAATTTCCATAACCAGTTTTATAAATATTTATATCAGCTAATGTACTATAAAATTTTAATATGCTTATTTTGTCTGACAGGAATTAAAGTTATTTATAGATCAGAAAACATTTTAATGTATTCTTCAGAAAAAGGCGGTATGTTACTAAGTAAACTATCCACTATTTCATCAACATTTTCATCTGTAATTTTTATTCCTTCCATACCATCTTCATCTTTTTTAATAAAATTTTCGCTTTTAAATTTTTTTATATCTTCCTCATTATCTTTATCTTCTAATTTCTTCACAAACTTATTATATTGGTTTTCATAAATAGACCTATAACTATCATGTTCTAATGCTTCTGAATTACTTATACATTTATTTGATAAATAAATGTTATCTTCCGTAAACATAAGGTTTCCATATACATAAGCTCTCATACAAGGAGCTCCCCCACTTGTAGGTAAATTTATCTTTTTGTTTTCTTTTTGATGTATATTAAACCTATAATCAGATTCGTGCCTTTGTAAATAGCACTTAGAGTCCAGCTTTTCCAACTCTTTCATAACAAATTCAGATACATCTGGCTTTAATTTTTTTATTACATTTTTAACTGTAATGCCCATACTATCTCTCCTTATTCATATCTTTTTTGATGGTTAGTTATTAAGTACTTTTAGAATATTTAAATTAAATTAAATACTCCTATCTTCTATTATACTATTTATATTGATAATCTCAAAATTTGCATTTATTTACAAGAAAAATTTTACTTAAAATTATTAATGCATGCCTAAAATACTAATTAAAATTTACTTTATCTGATGAATGCACTTAATTTGTAACAAATAAATAGTACTTAAATATCCATATATACTGGGGAACATATTAGACTCTTGCAATAGTCTAATATTAACAATGATTAGGAGGAAAAAATGATGTCCCATCATCATAAAAATGAAGTCAATATTCGTGAATTAGAAGATACTTCTTTACAAACAGAAGGTTTCTTAATAGGAGCAGCAGCTTATAATAGCTCCTGCAATTTATCTGATAATGACAAAGGAGTTGGCGTACTGTATCAGCAGCAAGGTGCTGTAAAGATACACAATGGAAGAATAATCGGTTGTGATGGTCAGGGTTATATAGTACGACATTGTTCAGATGCAAGTAAGGGAAGTCCTTTTAAGTATGATAAATTCTATTTTTACAATGAAAAGTATTTTCATACTCATAGTATTCAACACGCTCATGCACATGCCTTTATTAATATTGGAATAAGGGACAATAAACATGTATTTTGTTACTATGGGAAAGAAAAAAATGCTAAAAATCTTCACACTCATAATGGTGTATTTCATTCTTTTTCCTATAAAGATCCTATAACTAAGAAGTCTGTAACCAGCAGTGATTTTACTACCTTTTTAAGTTTTCGTATGACGCCCCATTTAGTAAACAGTATAGTTTACTATCATTATATTCAAGAGTATGACAATAAAAAACATCAAACTGTTTTTAAATATGTAAAAACTTCAGCTGATCATATAAAGCATTATGGAGAAGTACCACACAAATAGATTATCTAATCATGTTTCAAATAAAGCGGATAGCTTTAACACTATCCGCTTTTTTAAGAATTTATTTTATTCTTAACAAACTCTATCTACATTATATCCTTCATCATTTAATGCCTTAACTATAGATTCTATATGCTCATATCCATTTGTTTCTACTGTAACTTCTAAAACCACATGTTTCAATCTATCAACAGCCTTGAACTGATTGTGATCCAGTTTTATTACATTAGCTCCTTTTTCAGCTAATATCTGAGATATTTTAAGAAGTTGTCCTGGAGTGTCCTTAAGTTTAACTGAGAAACAGAATATTCTTCCTCTTGAAAATAATCCATTATTCAAAACGGATGCCATTGTTACTACATCTATATTTCCTCCACTTATTAAAGAAACTACTTTTTTTCCTTTAAAGTTTAATCTTTTTAGTGCTGCTAAAGACATTACTCCCGTTGCTTCTGCTGCAAGCTTATGTTTTTCCAAAACAACAAATACAGCTTCCATAAGTTCTTTATCACTTACTGTAACAATTTCATCTACATATTCTTTTATTACTTCAAAAGTAAGATCTCCAGGCTGCTTTACTGCTGCACCATCAGCGATAGTATCAACTTTATCTGCATAAGTGAGTTTACCTGTATCAAAAGAAACTTTCATAGGATTTGCACCTTCTGCTTGAACTCCTATTACTTTTATATTAGGATTAATAGATTTAGCAGCTACTGCTATTCCACTTATTAATCCACCTCCACCTATTGGTACTAATATAGCATCTACATCCTTTAGTTCTTCTATTATCTCAAGTGCTATAGTTCCCTGACCTGCCATTACATCTACATCATTAAAAGGATGAACAAAAGTATACCCATTTTCTTTCTCTAATCTTTTAGCTTCTTCATAAGCCTCATCATAAACTTTTCCTTTAAGTACTACGTCAGCTCCATAGTTTTTAGTAGCTTGGACCTTTATAAGTGGAGTAGTTTCAGGCATAACAATTGTTGCCTTAATTCCAAGTTTTTGTGCAGAGTATGCTACACCTTGAGCATGATTTCCTGCAGAAGAAGCTATAAGCCCCTTTGCTTTTTGTTCATCACTTAGTTTAACGATTTTGTTTGATGCCCCTCTTAACTTAAATGCTCCAGTAATTTGAAGGTTTTCTGGTTTTATATATACCTCATTACCACTTTCTTTGCTAAATTCTGAACTATATATTAATTTAGTTTTTACACATATTCCTTCTATTCTTTTACTAGCCTCTAATACATCCTTTAATGTTAAATTCACTTTCATAATCTTCAAATCTCCTCTCTTATACTCGATATAATAATATTATTACGTATTGCACCTTGCCCCAATTCTAAAAATTTTCTAATATAAAGTAAAAGCCCCCTCTTCACTCACCTCTCAAATTTTATAATATAATAAAAAAATCTTTCGTTCTTATAAACATACTTTTAAATATGCTTATAAGGACGAAAGATTAACTTTCCGCGGTACCACCTCAATTACAATTAGATACACTAATTGCCACTCACTCAGGTCAACGTTAATAAAAACATCTATTCATCGTGAACCCTAACCATATATCGCTGGTATACGTCCTCATTTACTTGGCAAAAGCCTTTCTACTTGGAAGCTCCGGAGTGATAGCTGCATATTTATGTTAACACCAACTTACACCAACGCTGGCTCTCTGTAGTTAAACATCAAATATTTCTTTCTCCATCAAAGCTTGTATTTATTACTAACTTGTTGTTAAGTATATTATTTTTTTGCCATATTGTCAATCTATTTTTCTAATTTTTTTCTAAAAATATTTAAATCTTTAAAACTTACAGTTTACAATTTTCTCTTATTATTGCATAATAATTTGAGAAACAAGTTAACTTAAAATAAAAAAGAAAGGCAGGAAACACATTGATTAAAGTTCAATCATTAACTAAAATATTTAAAAAGATTTCAGCTGTAGATAATATTAGTTTTGAAGTTAACAATGGGGAAATAGTAGGACTTCTTGGTGAAAACGGAGCAGGTAAAACAACTACACTTAGGATGCTTGCAACTATGCTAAAGCCTACATCAGGAACAGCTCTAATAAACAATTATGACGTGAATAAATATCCAGAAAAAGTAAGAGGAGAAATAGGAATACTCTTTGGCGGCGAAGTTGGTCTTTATGATAGATTAACTGGAAGAGAAAATATAAGATACTTTGCAGAACTCAATGGAATGTCAAGGTACGAAACCGAAAAGAGCATAAAGTATTTAGCAAAAAATCTTGAAATGGAAGACTATTTGGATAGGAGAGTAGGTAAATTCTCAAGAGGAATGAAGCAAAAAATTTCTATAGCTAGGTCTATCGTACATAATCCATCAGTAGTATTATTTGATGAACCAACATCAGGTCTAGATGTCAGTTCATCTAGAATAGTACATGATTTTATAAAAAAGTGTAAAATTGACAATAAAGCTGTCATATTTTCAAGTCACAGTATGGCTGAAGTAGAAAAGCTTTGTGATAGAATTATAATAATTCACAAAGGAAAAATTATAGAAACAGGAACAATAGAAAATTTAAAGTCTAAATACAATAATGATGACATGGAAGAAATATTCATGCAGTTGGTAGGTGATATAATTGAAAACTAATGTTGTATTAATAGTGTTAAAAAAAGAACTTTTAGATATGTTTAGAGATAGAAAGACAATCCTCATGAGTATATTAATTCCCATGCTGCTTCTTCCTGTACTTTCGTTTGTTATAGGAAAAGCTACAAGTACAAGTCATAAAAATGTAGAAAGCAATTTAAAAATAGCTGTGGTTGATAAAGGCAGCAGCAATTTAGGATCATTTTTTAAATCACAAAAGAATGTAAAAATAATTAAATCCAACAACATAAAACAAGATGTAAAAGATGGTAAAATTTTAGCAGGAATAACTATACCAGAAAATTTTGATGAAAATATAAGTAAAGATATGAATGAAAAAATCACATTAACTTATGACAACTCCAGTAGTGACAGTATGGAAGCCTTTGACATATTAAATTCTTACATAGATAAATATTCAAAGAATATAGTTTCTAAAAGATTGGAAAAAAGAAATATAGATTCTAAAGTATTAACTCCAATAAATGTTGCCCAGGATACTATAGAAAAAAAGGAAAGTGGTATTGGGAAATTAATGCTTAATATAATGGTACCACTTTTATTGATTCTTGGAAGTGTTGGTAATACAGTAGCACCCTCCTTAGACTTAGGTGTTGGAGAAAAGGAAAGAGGTACTCTAGAACCACTTCTAACTACAAAAGCAAGTAGAATGTCCTTACTTTGGGGAAAATTTCTTGCAATTACAATAGTGGGAATTATAGTATCACTGGCAAACCTTGCAGGATTATTTATTTCAATGAATCAGACAAATGGAATGTTTCAAGGTGCAAATGACATCAATATAGGATTAGAAACTATTATTTTGATAATGATTTTGCCTATACTTTTAACTATGGTTTTTGGGGCCTTAGGGTTGTCCATAAGTATTTATGCAAAATCATCAAAAGAAGCTCAAACATATTTAAGTCCTTTTACAATAATAGCTGTCATATTGGTTTATGCCACAATGATGAAGGACGCTAAAAGTATAGAAACTTATTTTTTTAGTATACCTATAGCTAATGCTTCTTGCCTTACAAAAGAGTTCTTAGTTGGAATACACAATACAGCACATATAGCTATAACCTTTGGCTGGATGATAGTGTATATAGTTGCTGCAATCTCATTTGCAAGATATATGTTCAATAAAGAAAGTGTTATTTTTAGGTCATAATTTTCTAAGCAAAATTGACTCTTACTATATTGTAATCATAAAATAAATATAAAGACTAAACTATATTTTACACTTGGAGGATTAAAATTATGAATTATGACAAAAATACTATTTTAAATATTCTAAAAACTATTCTTTCTATACCAAGTCCTACAGGATATTCTAAGTTAATAATGCAGTATCTCAAGGATGAACTTAACAAAATAAATATACCTTATAAAACCACAAATAAAGGTGCTCTTATTGTATCTTTTACTGGAATAAATGACGATTATCAAAGAACCTTTACATCCCATGTTGATACATTAGGTGCAATGGTTAAAGGCATAAAGGAAAATGGCACTCTTTCCATGGTTCCTATTGGCGGATATATGATGTCAACACTTGAAGGTGAAAATTGTACTATAAAAACTTTAGATGACGTAAGTTATTCCGGTACTATTCAAACCATCAAACCTTCTGTCCATATAAGCGGTGATGAAGCCAACAGTCTTAAGAGGATTCCTGAAAATATGGAGGTAATACTAGATGAAAAAGTGTCCTCTAAAAATGATGTAGCAGCTCTTGGTATTGATGTAGGAGACTATATATGCATAGATACAAGGACAACTATCACTGAAAAGCAATTTATTAAAAGTAGATATCTAGATGATAAAGCTAGCGCATCTCTTCTTATGTATGTAATTAAATACATTCATGAAAACAATATAAAACTTCCTTACACAACTAATTTCTATATAAGCAATTATGAAGAAGTTGGTCATGGTTCTAGTGCTGCTTTACCTGAAAAAACTAAAGAGTTCATAGCTGTTGACATGGGAGCCCCTGGCTGCGATCAAAATTCATCAGAATATAGCGTATGTATTTGTGCTAAAGATTCCTCTGGTCCTTATGATTATGATCTTAGGAAAAAATTAGTTAATACCTGCAAGAAAAATAATATTTCATATAAGCTAGACATATATCCTCACTATGGTTCAGATGCTTCTGCTGCACTACGTGCTGGTTGGGATGTTAGAACAGCCCTTATAGGTCCTGGTGTTTTTGCATCTCACGCCTATGAAAGAACTCATGTAGATGCATTGTTAGCTACAGTTGACCTTATCATAAAATATATTACCGAAGTATAACCAAGCTTTATAATAAGCCGAGATCTTAAATTCCCGGCTTATAGTGTTATTTTAATTCATAATAAACAATAATGTTTATATAGTGCAAGATTTCATTCCTTATGATATTGATTTTTTATTTCTTTTTGAATCTTTTTTAAAGCCTTTTTAGAGCCCCTTATAATGTCTCTTTCTAACTTTCTATCTTTATAACTTACAAATAGAGTATTTAAATCATAGTCCTTAGGATACAAATCTTCTGCTTTTAATTCTAGCCTGATTCTCTTTTCATTAACTTCTATAAAATTTTCTTTATACAATACAGTAACATTGTTAAACCTATCCTTTTCTTTATAGACAATAGCAAAATCTTCATAGTCCATAAGAAATACCCTATCTCCTATTTTAAAGTAGTAATAGTTTTTGTGTTCATCAAATTCTTCTTCAACTTTTCTATTTTTAATTTTGCTTTCTTTAACTAATTTAAAGTTATAATCTTTATTTTTTATATAGCTTTCTGCTTTCTCAAGTACAGAGTTTTTTATACCCATTTTTTTAGATATCCAAAGTGCATTGCTCTCTCCAGATTTACCTATAACTAATTTATACAATGGTTCTAATGTTTCACTTTCAAATTGCATAGCCGCATTTTGAAAATCTTCGTGAATTTCTGAAAAATTCTTTATTTCACCATAATGAGTAGTAGCTACTGTAATACATCCTTTATGATAAAATTCCTCTAATATGGCTATAGCAAGTCCTGCTCCTTCATTAGGTTCTGTTCCGCTTCCTATTTCATCGCACAATATAAGTGTAGATTTATTGCTATTGTCAATTATATCTGCTAAATTTTTTATATGGGAAGAAAAAGTACTTAGTGCATTTTCTATACTTTGATCGTCTCCAATATCAACAAATATTTTTTCAAATACAGATATTTCTGTTCCTTCTGCAGCTGAAATATGAAATCCTGATTGAACTGCTAAGGTTAAAATTCCTACTGTTTTTAATACTACTGTTTTTCCACCTGCATTAGGTCCTGTTATTATTAAAGTTCTATAATCATCACCTACCTTAAAATCTAAAGGTACTACATCACCTTTTAACAATGGATGTTTTCCCTTTATGATATTTATATATCCATAATCATTAATTTTAGGCTTCATTCCATTAATAGCTTTACTGTATTTCGCCTTAGCAAAAATCATATCATATTCTTCAATAACTTCCATATTAATTTTAATTTCTCTTAAATTATCAAATACTAATGCTGTTAAAGTAGATAGTATTTTATATTCCTCTATTGATTCTTCAGCTTTTAATGCTGTTAATTCTTCTGTACTTTTACTTATATTATTTGGCTCTATGAATATAGTGGAACCTTTAGAAGAAGTTTCTACTATATTGCCTGGAACTTGATTCTTATATGCAGCTTTTATAGGTATAGTATATCTTCCATTTCTTTTGCTTATAAAAAATTCCTGTATATATTTTTTATTACTACTATTTTTTAAAAACTTTTCTAATTTATCTTGTATCTTACTTTCCGTATTTTCTATAAGTCTTCTTATTTTTCTTAATTCTTTGCTAGCGTTAGAATCCACCAAGCTTCCCCTTATAGAAAGTTCAATCTCTTCTTCTATAAATGTAAATTCTGTAATTGAATTACCATATGAACTTAATGTTGGAGCATAAAATTCTTTATCTTTCATAAAATTCTTAATTTTTCTGCACCCTCTTAAAAAATTGCAGAGAGTAGTTAAATTTTCTGGCTCCAGCACCATACCTTTTTCAACATTATCTATAATATTATCTATATTGAATATTCCCTCTAAAGGTATATAACTGCAAGTATCTAATAAAGCTCTTCCTTCACTGGTTTCATTCAGCCTTTTATCTATAACCTTTAAATTTGTACTTGGCTTAAGCTTATCTATTAACTTTTTTCCTAATCCGCTTACACAATAAGATTTTACTATTTTCTTTAAGTCATTATATTGCAATTTATCAAAAGTGTTTGTATTCATTTTCTTTTCTCCTTACATAGAATTTAATATTCTATGAAGATACAAATATCTTGGATAGATTTCACCTTTGACATATTATACTTATTAAATATTATTTTTACAAAAAAAAGCTGTGGACATTTCCACAGCTTAAAATACATACCATTAAGATAGCCATAAAGAACTATCCTGTAAATATAATAACGGTATTTTATAGCTTTGTATCTCCATAGATTGCTTTAAATAAACCTATGACAAACAAAGGTATAAAAACTACCCTTTTTTCAAAGATCTATTTAAATATAAAATTTAATCTATTTAGATACTACCACGCTCATAAAATACCTCTCTATTTTTATTTAATGAAATCTATCTTTTTTGATTGTATTATATGTATATGTAAATTGTCAACTAATTTATTTTTTATATGCTTCTTTTCCATCCTAAATTATATCTAAATAATTTTGAAGGTCTATGCCCAGCATCCTTTGTAAACTGATTTGTTTCAATAACCATACTTGCAACTTTTCTTCTAAAGGCAGCTGCTAAAAGTTCTTTTCCTTGTATAACCTCATAAACCTGCTGAAGTTCCGTTAACGTAAATAATTCTGGCATAAGATTAAATGCTAAACTTGTATATTCAATTTTATTTCTTAACCTGCTAATAGCATATTCAATAAACTTACCATGATCAAAAGCAATACCTGTAGATTCCGTAATTTCTCTACTTACTTCACCATCTGGATTTTCTATAATTCTTATCTTGGCAGATAGTTCCTCATTTTCATTCCAGAGTTTTATTTGTACTATTTGTTCATAAATATATCCTTTTTCCATTGCTTCTTTTTTTTCTTGGAGCAAATTGTAACTGACATTAAACCATGCCGCATCTTCTTCATCACTGCCAGCTTTAATGCTTAATGAACTGCTGTCCACAAGTGCCATATAAGATGAACTTATTACTCTAGTCCTAGGATCTCTATCAACTTCTCCCCAGGTATATAACTGTTCCATATAAATATCATCAACATTAGTTTCTGCTCTTAATACACGTAAAGCTGCTTGGTCCAAGCTTTCATTAATACCTACAAATCCACCAGGAAGTGCCCATTTCCCAATGCATGGATGATCTCCTCTCTTTACTAAAAGAATCTTTAAAGATTTTTCTGGAAGCTTCCTGTAATTTTCCTTTTTTTCGTTCATTACTGTAAAAATCAACATATCTACAGTAAGAGATGGTTTTTCATATATACTATCATCATATTGCTTTAAAAACTCTTCTTCAGTTAATCCTTGTTTATTTTTAATGTCCACATATTTCATATTATCACTCCGAGTTTACTTTTAATTTTTATGATATTATCACTTTATCATTAACGTAATTATTTTTCAATTCCTATTTGTTTTACTAATTTTAAAACCTTTTCTGATAATTGTACTTCAAATAACAGTTCACTATTATTAAAGTCAATATTCGTTAATTCTATAATACGTTTAATTCGATATTTTAAAGTATTATAATGAATGTGGAGAGCTTTCGAAGTTAAAGTAACATCCTGATTATGTTTTAAATAAGCACACAGTGTTTTAAAAAAATCACTATTTTTTTCTTCATCAATATGAATTAAAAGTTTTACAATTGGGTGAACAAGGATTTTAAGATGTGCTTTGTCTCCAAAACTTAAAATCATATGTGTCACTATAAAATCATTATAATTTAAAATTCGCTCAGAACTATGTATTTGATTTCCAATTGATAAACTAGTAATAGTTTGCTTATAATATTCTGATAAATCATATAAATTATGAAAAACCTTACTGATACCAGCCCTACAGTTGTGTTTTTCTAGTAATTTTCTAAATAAGTTCAATTCATTTTTATTAAATATATTTTCTCCTTTAACATCCAGTAAAACCACAATATATTTATCATAAATAATTACTGTATCTCTATTAAAATAATTTTGCATTTTTCTTTTCAAATAATAGATTTTATCTTCATTTCTATTTATATCATTTAATTCAATGGCAATAACATATAAATTATCATAAAGTTTTAAATTGAATGATCTTGCACGTTCGCTAATGGCATCATGGTCATATAATTTCTGATTGAGCAATGCCGTAATAAATGAATCCACTAAAGGATTGGTAGATGAGAAACTTTCATTAGAGCCCTTAATCGTCAAAGAAAGAAATCTACAGAGAGTTATTAACATTTGTTCATCATATTTTGTAATTGGCTTATTGTATTCTAACATCTTCAAATATGCTAAAGGCTGCTTATTTTTTAAGACTCTTCCTACCAATTGCCTATGATTTAGTAATCCGGATTCCCATAAAATTAGATCTGAATTTTCATTATGCTCACTTTCTATATTCCTATCAATTTTATTTTCCATGATTGAATTAACATACGCTTCAGTTACATAGCCTTTCGAAAGTGTCCATTCCCACAGTGGTTCATTTTTTATAGTATTTCCTCCAGCATGAGCCATAAAACAAAGAGAAATATCCACTAATAATAAAGGGTTGCCTAAAGTTTCATACCCAACATCCAAAAGCTGCTGGATAGTTGTCCCCTCTTGACAAAGTTCTAACAACTTATTTGTGAAATTAACCATTTTAATCTCCATATCAAATAAGTCCTGCAAGATGTCTATGATAGAGGTAATGTCACTCTTGTTAGAAACTAAAATGATATTGGACATACTTTCTTGCTTGTATAAAGTAGATAATAGAATATCTTCATATAACATATAGTTTGCTCTGCTAGAAGAAGGCATTTCTGCCAAGTCGGACACTTTCCCTATATACAAATAATCAGAAAGATATACTGAAACATCTTTATTTAAATATCGAAATCCTATCAATTCACAATCTTCTTTAAGATGGACTTTTATGCTGAATTTATCAAGTAATTCAGTAATTGTAGAAAATTGTACAGACATAATTATCCCTTCTTTGTTGAAATATTAACTATCTTACTAATCTAATCATAGCAGAAATTAGCATAGTAAACAATTGCATAAGCAATAATATCCAATTAATACTTGTAAAAAATTACAAATTATATTATTCAAATTCTCAAACCTTGACGAAGATATTAAAAATATGCAGTGTTATAATTTTCTTAAGGTTGATAAAAAAATAACAATAATTGCTTGGAGGGATAAACATGATAAGAAGATATGGTCAGCTATGTACAGTAGCTTACAGCGCTGGTGCAATTAATTCAACGGGAGAAATTGCAAAAGAATTAGGATTTACAAAAGTAATGATTGTAACAGATAAACAAGTTGAAGCTTTAGGACACTCTCAAAAATCAATAGATAGCTTAAAAAAAGCAAATATAGAAACTGTCATATTTAATGGTGTAGAAATGGATGCACCTGATTACACAGTAGAAGCTGGTGGTAATATGGCAAAGAAAGAACACGTAGACGGTATTATCGGTGTAGGTGGGGGAAGTGTGCTGGATACAGCAAAAGGAATAGCTTGTTTTGCTGCAAATGAAATCACAGTTAGTGATATGATACATCATGCACCTATGAAAAATCCACCAGTAAAATTTGTTTTAATACCAACCACATCAGGTACTGGCTCAGAATGTACCTTTGTAGCTGTCATTACAGATACTAAAAATCACGAAAAAGTTGGATGCTTTTCTGTGCCATCTTTTTCAATTTTAGATCCAGAACTTACTCTCAGCTTGCCAAAGGATATTACAGTTTATACAGGTATGGATGCTTTTTCACACTGTACTGAATCCTTAACAAGCATGCAGCCAAATCCTCATTCTGATTTACTTGCCTATGATGCAATTGAAAGAATTGTAAATTGGCTTCCTGTTGCATATAAAGAACCTGGTAATTATGAAGCTAGAGATAATTTGGCTTTAGCAAGTAATTTTGCAGGTAAATCCTTCAATGATTCTACAGTTCATGTTGGACACGCTATTGCACATTCCTTTGGAGCCAATTTTCACATTCCACATGGCATAGGTTGTGCATTAGTAACACCTACTATAATAGAATTAACAGCTCCAAAATTCCCTGAAAAAATTAAAAAAGTAGCTAAAATCATGGGAATTATAGTTGATAGTGAAGATGGTGTTGTAATTGGAAAAACAGTTGCAGATAGTGTTCGTAAATTTATGAAATCCTTAAAGATTCCTTCTTGTAAAGAGCTGGGACTTAAAAAAGAAGATGTTTTAAATTGTACAGATTATGTACTCAGTGAGCCTTTGCGCAATTTTGCCGGTGTTCCTGTAACAGATGAAATGGTTCCAAAGTTGCTTGAAAAAATCTATGACACATATCAATAAAAGAATATAGGAGGATTTACTTATGAGTTATGAAAATTTATTATCTCCAATAAATATTGGAAGCTTAAAAATACGAAACCGTGTTGTAATGGGAGCTATGGGATCAGCAACTGCAAATGAAAATGCAACAATTTCTGAATGTGAATGTGCATACTATGCTGAACGAGCTAAAGGCGGAGTAGGCCTTATTATAAATGAGGTTACTCGAGTAAACAACGATACTGGAATTATGATGCCCCGCCAATCTTCTGCAGCTACTGATGAATGTATTCCAGGTCTTAGAAAGCTTGCAAATGCAGTACATTATTATGATGGTGCTATCTTCATTCAATTGCATCATCCAGGACGTCAAACTGTATGTGAAGTAATTGGTGGAAAACCAACAATTTCTCCAAGCGGCATTAAAAGTATGCTAACTCAAGCACCCTGTCGTGAAATGACAAACGCAGAAGTAAAGAGTCTTGTACAAGATTTTATAAATGCAGCAGAAAGATGCTACAAAGCTGGTATTGATGGTGTTGAACTTCATGCAGCACATGGATATATGCTAAATCAATTTCTTTCCCCATTTACAAACAAACGAACTGATGAATACGGTGGAAGTACCGAAAATAGAGCCCGTATTATTAAAGAAATTATCCAGGGAATTCGCCAGCGAATTGGCCGTGAATATCCAGTAATTATGAGAATCTCTGCAGATGAATTTTTAAGAGATTCCGTATTTCCAATTAAGGAAGATGGATTATTGTTAGACGAAGCTGTTGAAATTTGTAAATACCTTGTACCTTTTGGACTGGATGCCATAAATGTATCTGCTGGAATTTATGAAACAATGAATAAAGCTTGGGAACCTACTTCTTATCCAGAAGGATGGAAAATATATTTAGCAGAAGCTGTTAAAAAAGCAGTTGATGTACCTGTATTCGGAGTAGGTACCATCCGGAATCCTGATTTCGCTGAAAAAATCATTTCAGAAGGAAAAGTAGATTGCGTAACAATTGCCAGAGGCTTACTTGCTGATCCCGATTGGGTAAAGAAAACTGCTGAGGGCAGAGTAGATGAAATTCGAAGATGTATTTCATGTTTAAATTGCATGGATTCCATGGCAGTTAATGGTATGAAAGGTGAACCATTTTCTTGTGCAATTAATGCAAGAGCTGCTCGTGAATGGTTTTATAATAGTTCCAGACAAGATGGAAATGGACGTATGGTAGTTGTCGTAGGTGGAGGTCCATCCGGAATGGAAGCAGCACGTGTTCTAGCAGAACGTAAATTCAAAGTAATACTATTTGAAAAAAATTCAGAACTTGGCGGACAATTATGTTTAGCAAACAAGCCACCTCACAAAGAAAAAATTAATTGGCTTATTAAATATTTTGAAGTTCAATTAAAAAAACTAGGTGTTGAAGTTCATTTAAATACACCAGCAACAATAGAATCCATTAAAGAATTGAGTCCATATGCAGTGTTTATAGGCACAGGCTCCACGTCTATAGTGCCTAAATCTATTCCTGGTGTACAAGGTAAAAACGTTTGTACAAGTTCTGATATTTTATCAGGAAAAGTTAAAATTTCAAATAAAAAGGTGGCAGTTATAGGTTCTGGTATGACTGGGCTTGAAACAGCTGAATTATTAGGTACAATGAACAATAAAGTATACGTTGTAGAAATGATGGATAAAATTGGTCCTGATGCTAGCTGGCAAAACTTAACCGATGTACAAGGTAGATTAGAAAAAATGAACACCTCTTTCATGCCATCTCACAAATTAGTAGATATTACAGACGAGTCAGTTATATTAGAAGAAAAAGATGGAGAAAAAGAGAAGCTTCCAGTTGAATATGTAGTACTTTCTTTAGGAGTACATGCTGATCAGACTTTAGTAGAGAAATTAAATACAAATTTCCACAATGTAATTAAAATTGGTGATACTGCACAAGTTGGCAGAATTGCAAATGCAGTATCTACAGCGTTTGCAGAAGCTTATAAATTAAACTAAGAAATGTATTAGAATTGCTACTAAATTAAGTGATTCTTAGGTCCAGATGGACTTTGCTTATAAGGATAGCTTTCTCCAGCTGAACCTTAGAAGAACTTATCCAGGCGCGTAGCAGTGCTTATCCCCACTTTGATAGAAGATGGGGGTATTAGCAATGGTAGCGATCGGATAAATACTATGGGACTGCTGCACTAAGTAATTTACTCTTAGTGCAGCGCTCTCTTTTTAAAGTTTTAGCCTAAATACTGTTTTGTATTTCTTACATTTTTCAAGAGTCAAAGTTCCTCCATGCTTTTGTACTATTTTATTCGCAATAGAAAGTCCAAGTCCCGTACCACCTTTTGTATACCTTGACTTGTCTCCTCTTACAAAGGGTTCAAATATATTTTCCTTTAGACTTTCATCAATGCCAACTCCATCATCTGCAATTATAAGTTGTATTTTTGAATTGTCATAAGTCAATTCTATTTTTGCCTTTGTCCCAACTTCATTGTACTTCAATATATTAGATATAATATTTGAGATAGCCCTTTCCATCTCTACTTTATCAAATTCATATATAATTTCGTCCTCTGGTAAGTTTATTTCAAGTTCAAAATTCTTTTCTTCAAATTCATTATAGTATTCAGATACTATTTCTCGTACAAACTCACAAAAGTCGCATTCTTCCTTGCTTATTAAAAACTTGCTATTATCAAGTTTTGTAAACTCATGAAGATTTTCAATTAGAGAAACTGTTCTCTTTGATTTATTGTATATTATGTTTAAATACTGTTTAATTTTTTTATCATTTTCTACCACACCGTCATTAAGTGCCTTGGAGTATCCCATGATGGAAGTTAATGGTGTTTTCAAATCATGAGATATATCTGATAAAAGCTGTTGTTTCAAATTTTCCATCCTGTTTCTTTCAAATATTGAAGCTTCAATCTTTTCAGCCATAAAATTAAAAGCATCTCTTATTTCTCCAAATTCATTTTCTGCATTAAAATTAATCCTTGTTGAATAATCTTCTTCAGTCATTCTCTTTATGCCCTGCAGTATTTTTTTTAATGGCATAACTACCTTTTTAGTAGTTAAATAAGCATATAAAAATACGGATACTGTTAGAAACACTATAATTATAAATATACCTACCAATATATAAATTGCAGCTTTTTTAATATACTTGTCCGGGGAAGGTGCTATGTCCACATTTAATGTCACTATTCCAGGAGGCACTTTCACAATGCAATAAAGATCTTCACCATTACTATTAAAAGCTGTAACAGAATAAAAGTAAGAAGTGCCACTTTTTAAGTTATTATAGGATAAATCCATAAAATTCAAAAGTTCATTTTCAGTATAACTTGTTACCTTATCTTTTTTAGTTCCTATAACATAGATAACCTTTTTATTTGAATTAAGTATCTCAACCCAACCTTTTGAAGCAACAATTTTTGATGCATCAATTTTTTTATAATCACTTTTTACTATTTTCGATGCCATAAAAAATTTCTGGGTATCTTTTATGTAGTCTTCTGATGAAACCATCTTTCCTATGCTAAAAATCATAAAACCTATAGTGCCTGATAAGACAAGCAGCATTAAAAATACAAATATAATGTAATTTTTAAACATAGTGATATATAATCTCTTAAACTTTTTTCTTAGGTTTTTTAATATTTCAAAAAACATATATGATACACTCCATGCCCTGATTACTTTTTACTTTCAAATTTATATCCAAGTCCTCTTATGGTTTTTAAATACACTGGGTTTTTGGAATCTTCTTCAATTTTATCTCGCAATTTGCTAATGTGAACCATTATTGTATTGTCATCACCATAAAAGGGTTCATTCCAAACAGACTCAAAAATCTGCTTTTTAGTAAAAACTTTTTTAGGATTGCCCATTAAAAGTAGCAAGAGCTTGTACTCTGTGGATGTAATTGATATAGGTTTATCCCCTTTATAAATGACACAGCAACTAGTATCGAGTTTTAACTCTCCAACTACTATAGTTTCCGTATCCTTTTCTTCATTACAATTAAATTCAGAGCATCTTCTAAGCTGTGCCTTTACCCTTGCCATTACTTCCAGTGGATCACAAGGTTTAGTTATATAGTCATCCGCCCCAAGTTCAAGGCCCAATATTTTGTCGCTTATTTCACTTTTAGCTGACATAACAATTACAGGAATTTTATATTTTTCTCTTATTTTTTTTATAAGCTGATATCCATCCATATTTGGCATCATTATATCAATTATTGCAATATCAATTGCTCCTTCTTTTAAAATATCCAGTGCTGAAAATCCATCATAAGCTCCAAATACTTCGTAATTTTCCCTTTCAAGATATAATGTCATCAGTTCTATTATTTCCTGCTCATCATCAGCAATTAAAATTTTTTTCATAGATACAAGCTTTCCTTTCCTTTAAAATGCTTTTTTACATTTTCTATAATTTCTATAAGAATATAAAACATATATAATAAATAGTATAATACCTCCAATCATAAAGCTAGAATTAACATTTAAGAAATTGTTTCCGCCGCCGCTGCTTTTCAAGCCACTTATAAAAGTAATAAAATTGTTACACATATGCAGTATAATTGAAGGCACCAGTGACTTATACTTATATACAAGAAGAGCACAGCTTATTCCCAAAAATAAAAGCATAGGGTTTATATTTAAATGCATAACGAAAAAAATAACTGAAGAAAACAAGATTGATTTACCAATTCCATATTTATTGTACAACCTGCCCATAAGTACTCCTCTAAAAATGAATTTCTCTGCTATAGGTGCTATAATAACTGTTGATATGAAACTAATTCCTATAATAAAATTTGTATTCAATTCAGGAGATTTATTTACCAAATTTGACTGCACATTGCTTAACATAGTTGGGTTTATATAACTTACTAAAGCTAACATTATCAAAATAAATCCCAGGCCTCCCATATAGGTTATTATTAAATTCACTGGGAGCTCTAATACAAATCCTTTTTTAGAAGGTTTCTTTACAAAATCATATACATTTATATTATTATTTTTCATAAACTTTAAAGTAATCAGAAACCATAATACTGTTATTATAAGTGCACACATTTCTATATGGCTATCTGTCAAATGTACTTTAAAAATTTTCCCAAGTACTACAAGTATTCCTATACCTAATCCAAGTATGCAAAGCATTTTTAAAAATAAGTATCTTGTCCTAGTCCCTTTAAGTAATTCAAAATCCATAAACATTCTCCTTTTATGCTGTAATTTCTTTATTCCAATTTGTTTTAACAAAATAAATGCTCAAAGCTGTTCCTATAACAAAGCAAGCAATTCCAAGCGCAGCCCACTTTTCTCAATTCTAACATAAACCATACTAAAACCCCCAAATTACATAATAGTAAAAATAAATTTTCATCTAATATTCCTGTTGATTTTACAAAGCTTAGTTCAGAAATTATACAGAAAAAAATTACTACAGCAGCATAAGCCAGTATTACTTTTCTTATTTTCATAGTTTTAAAAAAATTATCCATATACAATACATCCTACCTTTAAATTTAATTTTTACATATTTAAGTTTAAACGTGTATACTTTCATGTCTCTTAACTAAACCTTAAAGTTCCCTTAATTTTTGAAATAAAAAAGATGGAGCGTTAAATAACACTTCATCTTTTCATCACCTTCGTAATTAAAAAAATTTACTTTTAACCATATACTTAAATACCCATTGCATAGAATGTTCTATACAATGGGTATCTTACTTACCTGGCAGCGACCTATTCTCCCACAGGGCCTCCCCTGCAGTACCATCGGCACTCTGAAGCTTAACCTTCCTGTTCGGTATGGAAAGGGGTGTTACCTTCACGTCATTACCACCAGATTATCATCGAAAATTGCTATTAACTTCGCCCAGCTTCGTCAAATACCTCTCTGCGGTGCTCAATTACCTCAGTAAGTTCCGCTTCTCGTTCAGCATTTTCCTCGCTGTACTTGTTACTATCAATTTTCTTATATATTAAATTTAAGAAGTTCAAATCAAATTGAAATTAATATCTTTAACTGTCAACTCTCCACTGTCAATTATCAACTTCATTTTATTTGTCCTCTCAAAATTGCACAGTAAACTTTTTTTCTTTCGTTTTTATTTGGTCAAGCCCTCGACCTATTAGTATCAGTCAGCTTAACAGGTTGCCCTGCTTACACCTCTGACCTATCTCCTCGTGTTCTTCGAGGGGTCTTACTAGCTTACGCTATGGGAAATCTTATCTTGAGGTGGGCTTCACACTTAGATGCTTTCAGCGTTTATCCCTTCCCAACTTGGCTACCCAGCTATGCTCCTGGCGGAACAACTGGTTCACCAGCGGTCGGTCCATCCCGGTCCTCTCGTACTAAGGACAGCTCCTCTCAAATTTCCTGCGCCCGCGACGGATAGGGACCGAACTGTCTCACGACGTTCTGAACCCAGCTCGCGTGCCGCTTTAATGGGCGAACAGCCCAACCCTTGGGACCTACTTCAGCCCCAGGATGCGACGAGCCGACATCGAGGTGCCAAACCTCCCCGTCGATGTGAACTCTTGGGGGAGATCAGCCTGTTATCCCCGAGGTAGCTTTTATCCGTTGAGCGATGGCCCTCCCACGAGGTACCACCGGATCACTAAGCCCGACTTTCGTCCCTGCTCCACCTGTTTGTGTCGCAGTCAAGCTCCCTTCTGCCTTTGCACTCTTCGAAGAATTTCTAACCCTTCTGAGGGAACCTTTGTACGCCTCCGTTACTTTTTAGGAGGCGACCGCCCCAGTCAAACTGCCCGCCTAACATTGTCCCGTCTCCAGTTTCATGGAGCCCGGTTAGAATTCCAGTACTATCAGGGTGGTATCCCAACATCGACTCGGTAATGGCTGGCGCCACTACTTCCTAGTCTCCCACCTATCCTGTACAGACAATACCGAAATTCAGTGCTAAACTGCAGTAAAGCTCTACGGGGTCTTTCCGTCCAATCGCGGGTAGCAAGCATCTTCACTTGCACTTCAATTTCGCCGGATTTGTTGTCGAGACAGTGCTCAAATCATTACGCCATTCGTGCGGGTCGGAACTTACCCGACAAGGAATTTCGCTACCTTAGGACCGTTATAGTTACGGCCGCCGTTTACTGGGGCTTAAGTTCTGACCTTCGCTTGCGCTAAGTCTTCCCCTTAACCTTCCAGCACCGGGCAGGCGTCAGCTCCTATACTTCAGCTTTCGCTTTAGCAGAAACCTGTGTTTTTGATAAACAGTTGCTTGAGCCTTTTCTCTGCGGCCACTTGCGTGGCTCCCCTTCTCCCTAAGTTACGGGGTTAATTTGCCTAGTTCCTTAACAACAATTCTTCCGATGGTCTTAGGATTCTCTCCTCACCTACCTGTGTCGGTTTGCGGTACGGGCACATAAAAACTCCATAGAGACTTTTCTCGGCAGCGTGAAATCAGGTACTTCCCCTTGCGGGTTCCCCATAACACCTCATCATTGATATACCGGATTTTCCTGGTATACCTGACTCGATGCTTAGACATACATCCATTTGTATGCACACCTTATCCTCCTGCGTCATCCCTTTTGTCAAACGCTTTTATGCGGTATCGGAATTTCAACCGATTGTCCATCACCTACGCCTTTCGGCCTCGGCTTAGGTCCCGACTTACCCTGGGCGGACGAACCTTCCCCAGGAAACCTTAGGTTTTCGACCAATAAGATTCTCACTTATTTCTCGCTACTTATGCCAGCATTCTCTCTCCTGTACAATCCACCGTTCCTTCCGGTACGACTTCTACTCATACAGGATGCTCCTCTACCACTCTTTCGAGTCCACAGCTTCGGTGGTAAGTTTTAGCCCCGGACATTTTCGGCGCATGATCTCTTGACTAGTGAGCTATTACGCACTCTTTAAATGAGTGGCTGCTTCTGAGCCAACATCCTAGTTGTCTTAGAAATCACACATCCTTTCCCACTTAACTTACACTTTGGGACCTTAGCTGGTGGTCTGGGCTGTTTCCCTTTTGACCACGGATCTTATCATTCGCAGTCTGACTGCCGGAATTCAAGTATATGGCATTCGGAGTTTGATAAGGTTCAGTAACTGTTGTCAGCCCCTACCCCATTCAGTGCTCTACCTCCATTACTCATTTCCGACGCTAGCCCTAAAGCTATTTCGAGGAGAACCAGCTATCTCCGAGTTCGATTGGAATTTCTCCGCTATCCACAGCTCATCCCATGGTTTTTCAACACCAACGTGGTTCGGTCCTCCACGGAATTTTACTTCCGCTTCAACCTGGCCATGGATAGGTCACTCGGTTTCGGGTCTACAACATACAACTTTTCGCCCTTTTCAGACTCGGTTTCCCTCCGGCTCCGTACCTTAAGTACTTAACCTTGCTGCATATCGTAACTCGCTGGCTCGTTCTACAAAAAGCACGCCGTCGTACTTTACGTACTTCGACTGTTTGTGGACACACGGTTTCAGGTTCTATTTCACTCCCCTCCCGGGGTTCTTTTCACCTTTCCCTCACGGTACTCCTTCTCTATCGGTCACCAGGTAGTATTTAGCCTTGGGAGGTGGTCCTCCCTGTTTCCCACAAGGTTTCTCGTGTCTCGTGGTACTCTGGATTAGATCTGACTGCTCTTTGTTTTCATTTACAGGGCTTTTACCTTCTCCGGCGGAGCCTTCCAGCTCTCTTCAATTAACACTTCACAGTTTTTATGACCTATCCGCAACCCCAGGAACAAGTTCCTGGTTTGGGCTCTTTCCCTTTCGCTCGCCGCTACTTAGGAAATCGATGTTTCTTTCTCTTCCTCCGGGTACTTAGATGTTTCAGTTCCCCGGGTTTGCCTCTACAAACCTATGTATTCAGTTTGCAGTACCTAGCGTTGTCTAGGTGGGTTTCCCCATTCGGATATCTCTGGTTCTCTGGCTATTTGCGCCTACCCAGAGCTTTTCGCAGCTTATCGCGTCCTTCTTAGGCTCCTGGTGCCAAGGCATCCTCCATGCGCCCTTTGTAGCTTGACCTTTATTGTCGAAAATCGTCATTAACTTCGTCCAGCTTCGTCAAATACCTCATTCCGGTGCTCATTTACATAAGTAAACTCCGCTCCTCATTCGGTCTTTTCCTTGCTGTACTCGTTACTGCCAATTTTCTTAGTTCCATATATTATCTTAAATCTTTAAAATAATATACATCTACTACAAAGGTTATATTATAACCTTTGCTTTACTTTATTTCTTATTTACTGTGCAATTTTCAAAGGACAAATTTTTTCAGTGGTTAAACAATAATGTTTAACTCACCTGGGATACATATAATATCATGTCGATCAATTTTGGTCAACATGTAAATAATCCCTGGAAATTAAACAGAGTAGACTTTCTAACTTACTTAAACCATCAATTTATAAGATAGATTATACTCTATCTTTCGACTCCCTAGAAAGGAGGTGATCCAGCCGCAGGTTCTCCTACGGCTACCTTGTTACGACTTCACCCCAATTACTAACCCCACCTTCGGCCGCGTCCTCCTAAGTTAGACTACGGACTTCGGGTGTTGCCAGCTCTCATGGTGTGACGGGCGGTGTGTACAAGGCCCGGGAACGTATTCACCGCGACATTCTGATTCGCGATTACTAGCAACTCCAACTTCATGTAGGCGAGTTTCAGCCTGCAATCCGAACTGGGGGCAGTTTTTGAGGTTTGCTCCACCTTGCGGTCTTGCTTCTCTCTGTACTGCCCATTGTAGCACGTGTGTTGCCCTGGACATAAGGGGCATGATGATTTGACGTCATCCCCACCTTCCTCCGCGTTAACCGCGGCAGTCTTGCTAGAGTGCTCAACTAAATGTTAGCAACTAACAACAGGGGTTGCGCTCGTTGCAGGACTTAACCTAACATCTCACGACACGAGCTGACGACAACCATGCACCACCTGTATCCCTGCCCGAAGGGCTTCTCTTATCTCTAAGATATTCAGGGTATGTCAAGTCCAGGTAAGGTTCTTCGCGTTGCTTCGAATTAAACCACATGCTCCGCTGCTTGTGCGAGGCCCTGTCAATTCCTTTGAGTTTTAATCTTGCGATCGTACTTCCCAGGCGGAGTACTTATTGTGTTTACTGCGGCACAGAAGGGGTCGATACCTCCTACACCTAGTACTCATCGTTTACGGCGTGGACTACCAGGGTATCTAATCCTGTTTGCTACCCACGCTTTCGTGCCTCAGCGTCAGTTACGGTCCAGAGAATCGCCTTCGCCACTGGTGTTCTTCCTAATCTCTACGCATTTCACCGCTACACTAGGAATTCCATTCTCCTCTCCCGCACTCTAGATATCCAGTTTGAAATGCAGTGCCCGGGTTAAGCCCGGGTATTTCACATCTCACTTAAATATCCGCCTACGCACTCTTTACGCCCAGTAATTCCGGACAACGCTCGCCACCTACGTATTACCGCGGCTGCTGGCACGTAGTTAGCCGTGGCTTCCTCCTTGGGTACCGTCATTATCGTCCCCAAAGACAGAGCTTTACAATCCGAAAACCTTCTTCACTCACGCGGCGTTGCTGCATCAGGCTTTCGCCCATTGTGCAATATTCCCCACTGCTGCCTCCCGTAGGAGTCTGGACCGTCTCTCAGTTCCAATGTGGCCGATCACCCTCTCAGGTCGGCTACGCATCGTCGCCTTGGTAGGCCGTTACCCTACCAACTAGCTAATGCGCCGCGGGTCCATCTCAAAGCGGATTACTCCTTTAAATCAATTTCCATGTGAAAACTGATTATTATGCGGTATTAATCTCCCTTTCGGGAGGCTATCCCCCTCTTTGAGGTAGGTTACCCACGTGTTACTCACCCGTCCGCCGCTAATCCACTCCCGAAGGAGCTTCATCGCTCGACTTGCATGTGTTAAGCACGCCGCCAGCGTTCGTCCTGAGCCAGGATCAAACTCTTAATTTAAAAGTTTATATGGCTCTGTTGAAAATCAATACTAACTTCGCATTTCTGCGTCAAACCTTTCGCTGTGGTGCTCATTTACTTAAGTAAACTCCGCTCCTCACTCAAGGCTTTCCTTGAACTACTCGTTATTATTGATTTTAATATATTACATTTCAGCTTGTTAGCAAAATATAATACATTATTCTTACGAAATTACTTTTTTAGCTGCTCTCGCAGCTCAAAAGAATTGCTGGTTTATTCTAAATAAGTTGTACTTATATCTTCCTCTGTTTAATTTTCAAGGATCATTTTGCTGCCTCACTTCGACAACTTTTATAGTATATCATCTTTGTTTCAACCTGTCAACTAGTAATTTACTATGAATTAAACTTTCTAAGTTATCGTTCAGTTGCGACAGGAATTATATCTTATCACATCTATTTTATCATGTCAATTAGTAATTTATTTCCAGGTTGTTCATTACATTATATATCTTTTAGTAATATAATTAATAACTTTTATATAGTACTATGCAAACTGAATTACTATAATACTCTTGGTTGCGGGAGCAGGACTTGAACCTACGACCTTTGGGTTATGAGCCCAACGAGCTACCAACTGCTCCACCCCGCGTCATTATATACATTTATATTAACAACTATCCTTGGTTGTACTGGCCGCCTCTTGAAGCGACAAGTGATATCTTATCATATATGCAGATATAAACAACTAGCAATATTCGGTGTTTACCATACAATATTATAGCAATACCTCATTATGCTTCTATATACCCAATAATTCATATAGTGACACACCTGACATAGTTTGCTGAAAATAAGTATTACCTCTCAATTAGTATTAGTCAAATCTCCGACCTACTAGTATCAGTCAGCTCATTATGAAAAATGAGTTAGCAACTAACTGCTAACCACTTTTATCACTTTATGTTACTATCCACACCACTTAATACACTTTTTCTAAGTACATACTGCTCCTTATATACATTTGAATTGTTGGCATTTGGACTATATTTATTGATAATTTTTATATTGTTGACAAGTGCCTCTTTTAAGTCCTCTATATCACCTTCTGCATATGCACCAATAATACAATCTGTAAGTACAGCACCTCCTGACACTTCTAGTGTAATTGTTTCACTTTGCATAATGTCTGCTTTAATTTGATTCCACAAATCATCTTTACTTCCACCCTCAGTAATAGTAATTCTGTCTATTTTGATACCAGCATTTCTATAATCATTTGTAATTTCCATATAATCATAAGCAATAGCCTCCAAAACAGACCTCCATAAAGCAAATTGATCTGTATCCAAGGTCATGTTCAAAAAACAACCTTTTATCTTTGAAAATTGACCATATCCACCAGTTAAATATGGTAAGAAAATCACACCATTGCATCCCGGTACAACCTTTTCCGCTCCTCTGCTAAGCAGTTTATAATAGCTATCATCATCAGATTTTTGACAAATGTTATCCTTAAACCAACGCAGTGCCAGACCTCCAGTTCTAACAAATCCCCAGTAAAAATATGTATTTTCTAAAGTGCCGCTGTTAAAAATCAATTCACTTCCTCTTTTACTAAGCTCTGGAATAATCCCATTTGTAGAGACACAGAACATGGCACAAGTTCCTGCAACATCTACAGCCTTATTTGCTTCAAGAATTCCACTTCCCAGCATGGACTGCATTGTATCACCTGCACCAGCACAAATTGGTATGCCATGAGGACATCCCGTTTCCTTTGCTGCACTTTCCGATAACGTACCAATAATATTCCAGGGCTTTACAATCTTAGGCATATAGCTTTTAGCTATTCCTAATATATCAAGCTGCTTATCTGACCATTCCTTTTCATACACACGATATCCAAGGCCCCATCCTGACATAGTTCCCCAATCAACAAAAGCATCCTCACTCTCTAAACCTGCAAGATTCATCAAAATATAGGGAGCATTATGGACAAACTTTTTGCCTCTTTTTTGAAATTCTTTATTATTTGCTAAGATCCATCTTGCATGCAGTGCTGGAAACATACAGCTTGGATCAGCATTTCCGGTTTCCTTTCCCCAAATATCAAGATTCAATTTCTTAAGGACTTCAACATCACTCTGTGTTCTTGAATCCAGATAGTTTATGTAAGGTGTAATTGCCTTTCCACTTTCATCTATACCTACAATTCCACAAATAATTCCATCCCCCATAATTACTTTAATTAAGTTAGGATCAATTTCTTGTTTTTTTAACTGTTCTATGCACTGTTTCATGCCAAGTCTTGTAAGTAAAAGATATTCATCTGCATCCATATCAACCCATCCTGGATGAGGATATTTCAAAGTTGTCCTATTTGACGATTTTGCTACACATTTCATATTTTTATCATATACAGCAACCTTTACGCTTTGAGTTCCTGCATCAAAAGCAAGATAATAATGTTCCATTTTATATATTTAGCGAGAGGTACATAGAAATTGCAATCTCCCACTAAAGTTCGCCTCTTTTCTTTATCATACTATCCATATGTAATTTTAAGTAAAATAAAATAATCCCCTAGGTTCTCCTAGGGGATTGTAAACATAATAAACATATACATCTTGTTTATCCACCTTCTTTCATCCAGACTATACTGTCGGCTTCGGAATCTAACCGAATCTGCCATATGGCTTGCGGGCTGTACCGCCGATAGGGAATTTCACCCAACCCCGAAGGATATTTTATATAACTTTACCATTAATATATCATTATGCTTTTTCTCTGTCAATGCTCATATATTACTATAAACTAGGCTATTTCATACAATCAAATACTTTCTTAAAAAATCTAATGACTTAGATATTATTTCACATGTTCTATCATTATCATTAAATAAATCAAATGCATGTCCTCCTGTAGGATGATTATAGATATCAACAGTTAAATTGTTTACCAACGCTTTTGTAATAAACTTATCAAGTGATTCATTAAGTATTGGATTATCAAGTCCTGCTCTTGCAATAAATAATGGTGGAATTTTCTTTGAGTTTTCATCTATAAGATATATTGGTGAATATTTTTCTACTTCTTCATCTTCATCTGATATATTAATTCCAAGTAATTGTCCTGCATGTTTAAAATCGGTCAAGCCATAGTATGCAATAATACATTTAACATAATTAGAATACCTGTGCATACCTGCATATAATCCAAAAGGAACACCCCCTGAAAAACACCAGATAGCAATTTTATCCTTGTCTATATTTAATTTTTCATTATTTTCTACCAAGTATTTGATAAGGATATCTATATCACTATTAATTTCTTTAATGCTAAATCCTTCTGACAAAACTTTATGATTAAAAGTTACTGCATTTAAACCAGAAGCTGCTATTAACTTTCCCATTGAAGTATATTGTCCCACATCTTTAAAATTTACAAATTTCGCTTCCCCATGTACTAATATTACAACAGGTAATTTTTCCTCCTTCTCATTACTAAAAGGAGTATACATATCCATTAAGAATTCTTTCTTACCATTTGTTTTATATACTAGGTTTTTTAATATATTAACATTCTCCATGTTGTCTATCTTATAAACTACCTCTTTTTTTAAAATTTCCTCCATACTTAACATACTAAATTCTCCTCTAAAGCATTTATTTTTTGTTAACAAAATTACATCGTCAAATTTGACTTATGCTATAATTATAGTATTATATTTTTTAATGTTAAGTAGGCACATAAATGTGCTGTAGTACCCTTTTGGATACTACTTTTATGGGAGAAGGATAAAAAATGGATGATAATAATTGTATAATGATTCATAATGGAATACCATATAAATGCTCTATATCACTAGCACTAAGCGTTATCGGTGGTAAATGGAAACCTTTGATTCTGTGGCATTTAAAAGATAAGGTTTTACGTTTTGGAGAACTAAAACGCTCTCTTGATAATATAACTCAAAAAATATTAACTCAGCAATTACGTGAACTTGAATCTGATGGCTTGATAAATCGTCACATATACACTCAAATTCCTCCTAAAGTAGAGTATTCTTTAACTGAAAAAGGTAATACAGTTGTACCTATTTTAGAAATAATTAGCAAATGGGGAGCTGGCTATTGCAGCTCACTTAGTGTAAATAATTCCAAGAAACTATAATTTATCAGTTAAAATAAAACATTTTTTAACTCATTCATCTTCTATTTTTCTTCATTAAAACTCTTTACTAAATCGTTTATACCAAATCCTAGATTGTCTTTTACTCCATTCTCAATATCAAGCAGCATCTTAGTGTCATTTTCTCTATACTTTTTATAGCTCTCATTAAGCACAGCTAGATATTTTTCAAACTCTCCTTGAATAGGCTTAATTATCTTACAATACTTTTTTGTAAGTTCAATGCATCTAATAAAGCTGCACTTTACTTTCTCATCTTTCTTTAAAGATCTTACAAATTTAATTTGACTATTTACTGCAGTATTTTTAACGCTGTCATCATAGTTCAATATCTTTTCAGCTTGACTACTCATGATTCTCTTTAGTTCATCTAAATTATCACCATCTACCTTATCTAATTCTTCTATTGGATAGTCACTTTCGTCTACTTCCTCAGCAGAATCTAAAAATTCAACAAGCTTTAACCATACCCTCTTCTTTTCATCATTATCAATTGTAACTTCTAAAAATGGCTCATACATAACGACAAACATTTTTCCAAAATTTCCTGGAAATATTCTAAGCAAACTATTTGATATAAGTTCTTTTTTATTATCTCTAGACATTTCCAGTGTTTCCCGCAGCTTTTTAATTTGTTCTCCTGAATACTTATAATCATCTGGATTCTTTTCCATAAGACTTGATATGATCAACTTACTTTTTTCTAGATAACTTATGTTCTCATCTATTTTTTCTAAAGCGTCCATTAAAGCTTCCTGCAGTCCTTTTTTACCTGCAATTACATCCTTTATACCTTTTATTGGTATATCTAAAGTTCTAAGTGCTCCTATTAAATTTAATCTAATAATATCCTCATCTGAATATTCCCTATAATTGTTTTCAACATTTTTTAAAGGATTAATCAAGCCTTCACTTTCGTAGTATTTAATAGCCTTCTTAGTAAGTCCAGTCTTCTCTGCTGCAGCTTTTATATTCATACATATTTCCTCCCACCAATATCAATAAATCTTACTTTTTATATTAATGGTATCCCTAAGGTACATGTCAATATATTTTTTAGTAAAAAAAGAATAAAGTACATCTTGTCATTCTCAAATAATTAGTACTTTACTCCCTAAAATTTCAATTTATCCGATGACTAGCTGCTCTAATACTCCCACGCACACAGCGAAAGCGACTATCACCAAATCAAAGATTTGGGATATCTGCTTTTCTCTAAGTGAGAGTAAAGAGCAGCTACGTCCCTGGATAACGATTTCTAAACATCAGATGGAGTTTTGACTCCATCTGACGCGAAGAACTCTGTTTATATTACTCTACAAGTGCAATCATTTTCTTTCCAAATAGCATATTAGTTAAGGCAATAGCTCGTCCAACACCAATAACTGCCACTAAAGTTCCAATTCCAATTCCAACAATTTTTCCAGCACACACCAAACCAATAATTACAGTGATCATAACACTTGATATATCTGTTATATTTTTTGCCAGTCCAAGTCCTTTCTTAGTTCGCTCTGCTAGTGCCTGTGTAAAACCATCTGCAGCATTTGGAACAATCTTCATTTGGACTGTAATATATGCTCCAATTCCAGTTAGAATAATTGCTGCTGCAAGCAAAAGCAAATTCATTATTAAGTTATCACAATTTATGACTATCATATCATTAAAAATATTAATTATACGGCTAAATACAATACTCATGGGAACCTGTAGTAAGTCAAATGGACGAAATTCCTTTCCACGCAATGCTGCTTGTCCAGCTACACACAGTATGTAAATACACATAGTTGCATTTCCCAAGTTTATATTCCAAATTTTTGAGATAGAATAGGGTATTGAAATTATCGGTGATACTCCCAGTCCCGTTTTTGTATTTAAAATAATTCCTAATGCTAGTATCACAAGTCCGATACAGTACATCATTCCACGATAAAATCTCTTCATATACATTCCTCGATTCTTAATTTTGCTATAAATTTACATTTTTAAATTTAGCCACTCTATTTAGTAGAAATTATAAATTTTTAACTACTGTTTATTTACTCTTTTCACTTCCTTCGTATATTGTATATAAATAGTAATAATACTATTATATAAACTTTATAAATTAAAAATCAACTTATATGCAGACATACTTTTACAATAATGAAGCTCATCTAAATATTTTGTACATAAGTCTTAATAAAAAATTTATATCACTTTTAATTACTCTCGAACCTTTTCTTTAGCATATTTCCAATATTGAAACAGGATAATATACTTCACAAAGGGCAATATATAAATGGTCATTATTTAAGGAGGTGTCTATATATGAGTATATTAAATGGACTTTTGGGAAACAATGATGATAATAAAAGAGATACTGATGAGGATGAAGCAAAACTTCGTCTCCGTAAGGAAGAACTTGACATTACTAAAAATAAAGTTCAAAAAGGTGAAGTAGAGCTTAGCAAAGAAATCATTGAAGAGAAAAAAAGTGTAGATGTCCCTGTAACACGTGAAGAAGTCGTAATTGAAAGAAGAAACCTAGACAATGAAGCCTCTGATTCTCCTATAACTGATGAGGAAAGTATTAAAATTCCTGTCAGTGAAGAAAAAGTTGATGTAAATAAACACACAGTAGTATCAGGAGAAGTTTCAGCTCATAAGCGTGCCATAGAAAATACAGAGCATATAGATGAAACTCTTAAACGAGAAGAAGCTAAAGTAAATAAAATTGGTGATCCTAATGTAGTTGACAGTACAAGTAACCAGAGCTAGTTAAATTTGAGACACCTCACAAATTGTACACAATTCGTGAGGTGTCTTTCTAAACAATTGGAGGACAAAATTTATGGCAAAGACAAGTAATAATATCAATAGTACAACTCTTCAAATTAAAAAAGAACAGCTTGATATAGCAAAAAAGTGGATGCAAACAGGAAATGTAAAAATTCATAAAGAAACTTTCACAGAAGAAAAAAATTTTACTATACCTGTTGTACACGAAGAACTTATAATTGAGAAAGAGACCTTTAGCCCAGCTGATGTACAACATAAAGATAGTTCTACTGAATTTATACGTATCCCTTTGAGCGAAGAACAGGTAGAATTTGTAAAACATAAAATTATCTTAGAAGATGTATCCATATATAAACAACAAATTGAAGAGATACAGCATATTGAAGAAACCTTAAAAAAGGAGGAGGCTAAGATTAAAGTCTCTGGATCTCCAAGTGTGATTGACAATAAAAAGTGAGTTATACTACCTTTTCAACAAATATCTTTACAAGTTCTGGGTCAAATTGAATACCTGCATTCTTAATAAGCTCTTCTACAGCTATCTCCTTTGATAAAGCACTTCTATAAGCCCTCTCACTTGTCATAGCATCAAAAGCATCGGCTATTGCAATTATTCTTGATTTTAATGGAATTTCCTCTCCTTTAAGTCCTTTAGGATAGCCCTTTCCATCCCATCTTTCATGATGTGCTAAAACATACTCTGACATCTCCGCCATATCATTAACAGAACTTAAAATTCGATAGCCTATTTCTGGATGACGTTTAATTTTTTCCCACTCTTCATCGATAAGCTTACCTGGCTTATTTAAAATATTTTCATCTATGGCAACCTTTCCTATATCGTGTAACAACCCTACAGTCTTTAGTTCTTGTATTTCACCCTCCGGTAAATTCATAGCCTTTCCTAAAAGATTACAATATTCAGATACCCTATGAGAATGTTGTTCCTCTCTTTTATTTTTTTCATGTAGTGTATTTATAATGGCACCAATTGTTTTTCCTCTCATACTTGGGCTCTCAAAAAGCTTCTTTTTATACATGAAATCTTCTGCTTTTTTCAGTACTTCAAATACATTTTCATCATCATAATGCTTTGTATCAAATCCAAAAGAAATTGAAAGGTTTATTGACTCTACTTTCTCTTTTGAAGCCAATTCAGAAATACGCTTAAGTATTTTGCCTGCTTCAAGTTCATTTGTTTTCGGAAGCAGTATTACAAACTCATCTCCTCCTATACGTGATATTATACCTTTATCACTGCAGACATTGAGCATTACTGCTGAAACCTTTTTCAGCAATTCATCACCAGCAGCATGTCCAAAAGAATCATTTATTAACTTTAATCCATTAACATCAGCCATAACAATAGTAAGAGGAAGATTTTCTTTGCTATTTAATCTTTCAATCTCTTCTTCAAAAAACCTCCTATTGTATAGTCCTGTAAGTTGATCGTTATAGCTTAAGAATTCAATTTTCTTTTGATTTTTTCTTTCATCTGTAATATCTCTGCTTATTACAATAACCTCATTTTCCCTACATTTAACTATCCGAAGTTCATAATATTTCTTACCTACTGGTGTATCAATTTCGTATTGAAAACTTTCCAAAGAATTATTTTTAAGAGCAGCCTTAATTTTCTCAAAACCAGTTTCAGCTATTTTAGATGGAAGTACATTCCAAAGAGTTTTTCCTATGAACTCATTTTCAGGCATTATTAGCACAGAAGCATCTTTTATTTGACAGTCTTTGAAAACAGCATTTTCATCTACAACAAAGATAATGTCTGGAATAGCAGTTACTATTGCTCTATTTCGTTCTTCACTTTTCTTTAAATTTTCTTCACTTTTCATTAGTCTATAATATTGGCTTCGAAGTTCTTCTTCTATTGCAGCTAATTCATTATAAGAAGCCTCTATTTCTTCATTTGATACCAGTAACTCCTGTTTACTCTTATTCAAAGCATCATTTGCTTCTAATAATTCCTTTGTACGTACAACAACCCTTTTTTTAAGAGTTCTATTCCATAATAATAATAGAAGTATACTTGCCACTGATACCATTATTAAACTTCTATACTCTATTACTGTCTGATAGAAAGTTTTTTCTTCATAAACCCCAAGCCATTTATTATATATCTCATCATATTTTCCTGTAGCCTTAAGTATTTGCAGACCTCCATTAAGAGCAAATAATAAGTCTTCATTTCCTTTTTTTACAGCAATACAGTAATCATCAGGATTAATAACTAATCCATTACCCTTTATGTTTGAAATCTTATCTTTTTTCATAAAATAATGACCTATTATAGTTGAAACTACTGCATAATCATATTTGTTCATAGATATAAGTTTAAGTGCCTCCTCAGATGAATGAACTTTAACAAAATTAATGCCAAGATTCTGTTTTTTTAGATATTCTCCTGATATCTCATCTGATTCAACTACTACTGTCTTTCCTCTTAACTGGTTTATGTTCTTTATACTTTCTCCTTTTCTTGTAAATACATCAGCACCAGTTATTGCAGTTTTTGTTGTAAATGAATAAAATTTTTCCCTATCTTTAGAATAGAACATACCTGCTATGACATCTATTTTACCGTTTTCAAGTTCATCCATAGCTTCACTCCAGACACTTAGTTTAATCTTTACCTTAAACCCCATAGCCTCTGCTGCAGCCTTAGCAAGTTCTACATCAAAACCAGTTGGATTACCATTTTGATCTATAAAGCTATATGGGGGATAATCTTTATCATCACCTATTATTATTGTTCTGTCTGCTTTTTTTTCATCATTACCTAGCACCTTGTAAATAGCTTTTTTATTAGGATTCACACTTTCCTTGTTATCAGCAAACACTGCTTTTCCGAAATTATTACCCAATAAACAAGTTACTATTGCAATAAACACTATAATAAAAACTTTATGTTTTATTTCAATCATGCCCCCTTTCCTTTACAGTCATTTACATTCTGCTGTTGCATTAAAAAGTATGTATGTTTTTACATTTATTTTTATATCAAAGTAATACATTTTTTATAAGTATATCAGATTTATTAAACTTCTACACTAACATTTTTTACCATATAAAATAAAAATTACTACAGGAACTTAATCCTATAGTAATTTTTATTTTATCCCGTCTATTCTATTTTACACAGACCTATGGATGTTACTTAACTATGATAAAAATCATTAGAAATACTATTTAAACACACACTCAAATCACTGCACATCTTTCTATCTAGCAAGGTATTGGTGTCAAAATTTCAACTTGCGGAATTTGAGGCACATCATCTGCTGTTTCTATTTTAGGAACTTCTTGTATTTTATTTTGCTCTGCAGTATTACTTTGAGAAACTGTATTTTTCGAATTTGCTAATACATCTGATTTGCCTTTGCCATCTATATTATTATTTTTCCATTCTCCTTTATAAGTGTCACCATTTTTAAATGTATAAGTTTCGGCGTAGTTCAAATATGATGGACATTTCTATTTGAAATAATATGTATGGGAAGGTAGGAAATTAGGTAATTAAATAGGGCAGACGTAATTAAGCTTATTTTGAACTACGCCAAAAATTTCATATTTAATTTATGTAAAATCCTTGATATTAATTACTCAGTTTCACCACAGTTTCAATATAAGGTGTCATAGAAAAGCGATACTAGTATGCAAAGTTACTGATTTTGGGTAAAGATATACCTCTAAAATTAGGGGGTATATCTTTAATTTTAAGTTTAGATATATCATAAAACATTCAATTAGTTGCTTTTTATTCATTCACTCATATTTAAAAATGTATAGTACTTCTAAAGCTTATAGTCTACATATTTTCTATTCTGTTTGCAAAGGCAGTGATTTTGTCGGTTTAATCCCAATCCAGAGTAGAATACCAAATATAACATATAATCCTGACGTTAGCCAAAATGTTTTTTGATAACCGAGTAGTGCAGTAGGAGCACTTTGAATTAATATTCCAACTAAAATTGGAGAAATTGTGCCGGCCAAGGTAGCAATAGACATAACCATACCTACTGTCTTTGCATGATGTTTGGGATCAGTATATTGCATAATAATAGCTGGTGCATGAGTTGCCCATACTAGTCCCAAGGCACCAAGGCACATGAAAACAACAGCAAGAGCATTGGATCTGGTAATTGTCATTAAATAAACGCTTATTCCTGCACAAATCATGCAAATAGATATTACTGAAACACGAGCTTTTTTAACATCACCAGTATTCTTATAGATTTCATCTGAAAGCATGGATAATCCAAATTGTGCAATGAGTATAGTCATTATTGGGAATGCCATAACGCTAGCGCTCACCCCTCGAATTGTTTGCATATAGTTGGGCATCCATACCATTAGTATCGAATAATACCAATAGTTTCCAAAGAAGCCAGCCAAAGCAACCAGAAGAACATTTCTCGATAAAATCACTTTAAATGTTTCTTTCCAGGTCATTTTATCAATATTCTGCTTATCTTGCTTGGATTCTCTCACTTCCGTAAATTTTTTAGTAAATACTTCCCACAAAATCCACCACAAGAAACAACAAATACCAGTAAGTAAAAACACAGATCTCCAACCAAACCATGCTATTAAAATCCCACAAATCGGAGCCATAACTATCGCTCCAAGATTTCCACCTATAAGTGGGATTGACGATGCCAGTCCTAGCCTTCTTTTTGGTACAGATTTAGCTACCATCGTCATAGTAACAGCTTGGTTAGGTCCTTCAGCTGCTCCTAAAATAATACGAGTTATTAGTAAGTATGAAAAATTAACAGCAAAAATAGTAGCAAATTGAATGAGGGTCCAGGCAGCACACATCCAACTTATCACACGCTTTGTTCCTAATTTGTCTGCCAAAATACCTCCACTTACTGAAGATAATGAATATAGCCAAAAAAAAGCGCTCCCAACAAGTCCCCATTGGGCAGGCGATAGGTGATACTCATGCATAATAGGAACCGATACTAGACCAATGATCATTTTATCAGCAACATTAAGAAATTGAAAGAAAAACAAAAAAGAAATTATGATCCAACCGATTTTCTTTACATTTTTCTCTTCGCTTGTTGGATTTGTCTTCGATTTATCCCCTTTGTATTCCATAGACTATTTTCCTCCCTTATTATATAACGTGCACTTTAATTAAATCATACAATTAAACATTTTTTTGATTATCATATTATAGCCCATAATAAACACATTAATCGCCAAATTGTATTATGGTGATTAATGTATTTAGTCTTATAATGGTTGAGTTACTATATTATCATAGGTTCCACCTGTAGTTTGCTAGTTAATACTACCTGCTCAGAAATGCACCTCTTGAATTAATTACTTATAACTCTTTTTCTGTTAGTAACATGCATATTCTGTTAGTCTACGCTATCCAATTCAACTCCCTTATAACGTCCAATAGAAACTTCTTTAATAAAGAAACTCAAAATTACAGGAATCATCAGCACAGCAGCACTAACTATAGCCAAGACAGCTATATTGTAATTGTGCAAAATAGACGCCATTGGTGTAGGGAATACAAAACCTCCTACATTTGTCGAAATTCCAAATATAGCCACCGCAGCAGATCGTTCTGGCAAATAGGTAACATCATTAGCTACTGCAGGTGGTACAACATTAGCTACTGCATTACCAACACCAATTAAAAATGATCCTACAACAATAAGCGGAACCGTTCCAGTTAAACCAATTAAAAGAATACCAATTGCAGTTATCACAGGTGCTGTAATAAACCCAAACTTTCTACCATACTTATCCATAATTGCACCGCAAGGACTAGCAGAAACAAATGATCCTAAAGCACGAATTGTCATAAATATGGTAATTGTAGTCAATGGGAAACCAATCTGTGTAAAAGCAACTGGAAGTGCTATATTAACAAAATTTGCTCCAATATGAATGAAAATACGAAGCAACACAGCTAATAAGAGTGGAAATATTAATAATAGCTTAATTGCAGGTCTATTATGTTCTTTTTTTACATTTTCCACTACTGGTTTAGGATTAAGCTCCTGTTCTGAAAAAGCTTCACGAGGCCAATATTGCTGTAATTTAAGTCCCACTTCTTTTGTATCAAATTTTAAACTTAAAATCAATGCAATAGATACGAACTGAGCAATAAATCCTGCATAATATACAGATGTAGTTCCCAAATGGGTTACTAATTGTCCACCAACTAAATATCCTAATGTATTAGCCCCCATAACACCTAACTGTGCATATCCTGATGCTCTCCCCTTAAATTTAGCAGGATATAAATCGGTTACAGCAGTAGCAAATAGTGCCATAGCACCAACACCTATACCCAGTATAGCCATTGAAGCAAGATACAAGGTTCCACTATTAGAATTAATTGCAATTGCACCTAGCATATCACCTACTACATAGCACAACATAATTAAAATCAAAGATTTTTTTCTGCCTATCTTGTCTCCCAGCTTTCCAAAAGGTAATGCTGAAAACAAAGCAACAGCGGATAATAAAGTTAAAGGAATTCCCGCAGCTCCACTACCTGATAGAAGTTTCTTTCCTGTTAACGCCATGGTAGACAATGTAAATGTAAAACCAATAAAATTCAATAAATATGCCAAAACCAAAATAACTGTCATCTTTTTAATACTACTTGGTATAGAAATCTTTTCTTCCATATATTTTCCTCCTCATTAATATTGTGCATAAATTTAGCCACAGATACGAAATGCAATGAGAAATAACTACCTCAAATTTGTTGTGTACATCCAACTTACTTTTTTGCTCTAAAGAAACTTAATTATAAAAGATCATTAAAATTAAGTGTTGAATAGACTTATGTAAGTACTGATATGCTTCGTCGTATCTGTGGCTCTCCTTAAAACCTTTACAATAGTGGTCTTAATATAGTATCAATACAAAATCTTTAATGTAAACTTTTGATACTATCTTCTATTACTAATCAACTACTACAAATTTGTATCCATACATCCAAGTAGAATTGCTTTCACGATGGAGTTTCTTTAATACCATTTCCACCCTTGCACCTTCTACAATTTTAGGAATATCAGTATCCGCTACTTCTGCTAATATTGTAGCTCCATCATCTAAACGAATTACAGTAGAGATTCTAGGAATATTTTCACCGTATCCAAAATGCACTCCTGTTGCTTGCCAACATATATTAGCCATTACAATAGTTCCAGTAGTAGGATGCTTAAATGGTTCTAAGTTTCTGCTATTACAAGTTGAGCATACAGTTCTTCTTGGATAATGAATTGCACCACAATCTTTACATCTAGTTCCTTCAAGAAGATATCTGCCCCTCCTCTCACGCCAGCTTCTGGTTGCACTAGCAGTTGTATGTCTATAAATCTGTTCTTGAAATTCTGCACTCATCTTGATTTCCTCCTTTTAAATATTAAGCTTCTTTTCTCTTAAACTTATCATTTGTCAATACTACAACTGTCATATGGGCAAATGCACTACCAACACATGCTGCAACACCTACTTTTGCATCCTTTACCTGTCTTTCTCCTGCATCTCCACGTAACTGAACTACATCTTCAATTACTTGATTCAATCCGTCTGCGCCAGAAGCATGTCCTCTTGCGATGTTACCACCATCTGTATTAATTGGTACAGCACCACCATCTAGCATAGCTTTTCCTTCTATAAAGTACCTTCCGCCTTCTCCAAATTTTGTAATTCCCAATCCATCTAAGAACCAGAATGACCCCGCTGTCAAATCGTATACTTGAGCTACATCAATATCCTTTGCTGTTATACCAGCCATATCGTAAGCATCTCGTGCTGCTGCAATCAACGCTACAGATTGTCCGTAAGTTTCTTCTTTCTTTAAGCCTTCTGGGAAGTCTGGTCCCATTGGTGGCTCACCTACTCTATGTGCTATGTAATGTGATGTACAAGCCAAACTAATTCCTTCAATAAATACAGGTTTATCTGTATAAAGATATGCATCTTCCTCTGGTACTAAGATAGCTGCTGCTGCTCCTTCTCCCATCATACTAAAACATGAATTAGCATTTTTTAGTGATTCAAACTCAGGCATTGGCTTTCCATATACAGATGCTTTTGGATTCATTCTTCCATAAGTATGTGCTGCATAAGACATAGCTGCATAAGAAGTGTAATCTTCGTAACCATAATGTTTCATATAGTAGTTACTCATAAGTTCAAATCCATCTCTGTGTCTAAATCCAAACATATAATCGTACTCAGTATCGAAACTTATATTAATATTTTCAGTATAATTAATGTTATCTCCTTCTTTTTCAAATCCCATAACTAAAACTCTTTTGTATTTTCCAGATGCGATCATTTCCCATCCTGTATTCAATGCAACTGCACTTCCTGAACAATTCATAGAATGTGGAAATACAGGTGCTGGAGCAATACCAAGTAAATCAGCAACACTGCCTCCTATACCGCCTTGTTCATTTACTCCTTCTCCATGGTAAGCAATAACGCCTCCATCAATATCTCTTGGTTTTAATCCTTTTGCGTCTCCAATTGCTTCATAAGCAGCATCAGCTACTAAATCTTTCCACGTTTTATATGGATGAATATTTCCTGGTTTTGCAGTAGTACCAATTCCTACAATTGCCGCTCTCTTTAATTTTTCTTTCATAATCTTACTCCCTCCTTATAGATATGCGTTTAATGGATATGAATGCCTAATATATTTATACTCGGACTTTATAGCTGTTTTATAGTCAACCATAGTCTTATTCTCAACTAATGATTGAATAGTTTTTGCCTTTCCTCTTATTTGATTAATAGCATCTGTAACTGTAAGTGCAATTGCATCTGCTCCAGCTCCGAATCCATAAGAAACTACCAAAATCTTATCTCCAGGTTTAGCAACATCTAAAACTTTTGCTAATCCTATCATAGCGGAAGCGGATCCTGTATCGCCAATAGCATCTGCATATATAGAAGGTGCCACCTGCTCTTTTGTAAAACCAAGCTTACCTGCAATTCCATAAGAAGTTCTTGGAGTATTCTGTTGGAATACAGCATATTTATAGTCTTCCGGTTTTGAACCTAATTTCTTCATTAGATTCTGTCCTGCCTTTACTGTATTGGCATATAACCCAACTTCATTTTTGGCACTGCCAAGAAGCATACCTGATCTAATATAACGTTCTCCTTCCACACGGAACCCATCAGACAAATCGAATGAATATGATTCTATTCCATCGATGGTCGCAATAACTTCTTCCGTTCCTAATACAACTGCACAAGCACCTGAGGAAGCATATGGCTCCAATAAATCTCCTGGTGCTGTATGACGGTTTATTGTATCTACACCAATTGCCATTGCCTTATCACTTATTCCTGAACCAACCATAGCCATTGCATTAATCATAGCAGTAGTTCCGGATTTAGTAGAAAACTGTACGTCCACACATTTTGTAGTATAATCCATATCTAATGCTTCCTGAACAATTGTACTTGAAGGTCTTGAATCATATGGATTTGTACAAGTACCATAATATAAAGCTCCTATTTCTTTTGCATTTCCATTTTGTTTAAATGCTTCTTTCGCAGCTGCTACAGAAAAAGTATTGCAATCCTCATCAAATCCAAGAACCCCTCTTTCTTTTACCCCTTGTTTATTCTTAATTAGATCCAAGGAACTATTCTGCCATAATTCAATAATTTCCTCCACAGCTAAACGTTTTTTTGGTAAAGACACACCATAACTTATAATACCAACTTTATTCATCATTTTCTCCTTTCATTTTGTTCTGTATACAGAATGATTTACAAGAATATTATATCATTTTGCCTATATTTCTGTCAATATAGTTTATTTACTTTTTATTTTTGACAATTTTTTTGTTAAATGCGTTTTTATGTTCTGTATCATGAACGTATTGTAATGCTTTACTTTGCTATTATTGCATTTTTTACTAGCCGATAGTATAATAAGTAACACATCAAAAATAAAGTTAAAGGGAAGGGGCACAATAAATTATGTCAACTAATACAAACGTTCCAGCTGTGGAGAAAGCCATGCGTATACTTTTGCTTATGTCATCCTCACCCAAAGTATACTGGGGTGTTTCCGAAATAGCCAGCAAATTATCCTTAAGTAAAAGTACAGTTCACTCAATTTTAAATACAATGATTAATTTTGGATTTATTGAAAAAAACACTATTACTGATAAATACTCTTTAGGAACTGCTTTTTTCAACATTAAAACTTCCTATTTTGAAAACAACCCTATCTGCAAGTCATTTCATGATGTAGTAAACAAGATGCATCATGAATGCCCAGAATGTATAAACTGCTTTATTTTAAAAAACAACAAAGCTTATATTATTGATTCTTTCAGCAGTGGTCTAAATTATTCTCTACGAGTTGAAATGCCTATCAATACTTCATTGTCGCCGCTATATTCAAGTGCGGGAAAAATATTGTTGAGTAACTTAAGTGATATTGAGATAGAGAAAATATACTATTCCGAACAAGTATCTTATTCAAACAAGAAAATACCAAGCTTATCCATGTTTCTCTCCCAGATTCACGATTCTCAAAAAGTTAGATATGCTTTCAATAATGAAGAATTTGAATCAGGCGTATGCAGTGTAGCTGTCCCTATTTACAATTCTTTCAATAAAATAGTTGCTGCAGTCAATATAGTAGTTCCAGAAGCACGTTTTTCTGATAAAAAAACTTATTATATTGCCATTATGCAAAAAATTGCTGCCGATATTTCTCGTCAGCTTGGCTATGAATCTACTTCACAAGACTAAAATATCAATATTCGCATTCGTTTGTTTTATAGTCATAAAATACACTCTACATACTAAAAGGATTCCACATGTAATGCCTCCATATATTAAAAAATCAAATAAAGATAAGTATATAAAAATACCATCTCCTAAAAATATCATTATAAAAGGAAATGGTATTTAATATTCCAGAATAAGGGCTCTTATGGATGGTGAACTTGTTTTGATAGATTATTAAGATGAACTTCAACTCATCTTAATAATCTGGTATTTTATAGAATTAACGAAGACTATGTTTACAAATAGTTTATATCAAAAGATCTACGCTAATGCTAAATCAACATAAAAATTATATTCTGTCCTTTTTAGCATTTTCAACAACTTTAGGTGGATATAATATATACAGTCCATTCTTATTCTCTATTGTAGAATTACTCAATACCTTTAGAATCTCGTCATTTGTAATCATATGCTGTCAACGTATTTTCATATTGAAAATAAAAAATCACTAACATATAATTTTAACTGTGCCCTGTCTACTTGACAAAGCACAGTTCACCATAAATGATAGTGATTTTTATATAGCTTATCCTAGTTCAATTTTGTTTTGCTTAGCATTGTCCTGCTCTAGCATATCAGCTGGAACCTTTTTCTTAAGTGTAAGCATAGTAACACCTGCAATTACCAGTGATACGGCCAAACACATATATGCCGCTGTATAAGAACCTGTACTAGTTTTTATAAATCCAACAAAATAAGGTCCAGTAAATCCTCCTAAATTTCCTATGGAGTTAATTAGACCAGTAGCACCAGCCGCTGCAGGACCAGATAAAAATGACGTAGGTACTGCCCACCATACTCCCATTCCTACATATACACCAATGGCAGTAACACAAGTGAATATAAAGCTTAATACAGGATTAGAAACCAAAGCTCCAAGTGCCATACCTACAGCACCAATAAAAAGTGGAATAGCTATATGCCATCTTCTTTCTCCTGTTTTTGAGGTAGAATTACCATTAATTATGAAACCAATAAGTGCTGCTGTCATTGGTATTATAATTAGCCAGCTGACACTAGAATTACTCAATCCTGATACTGATTTGAGTACTGTTGGCAGCCAAAATCCAAATCCCCAAAATCCTGTAACCCACATAAAATATATAAAACATAATTTGAGAACTGTCTTATCTTTTAAGGCTTCCCATAATGTATATTTCTTTATTGAATTTTTTACAGCAATTTCTCTTTCGTATTCTGTTCTTATTGTCTTCTTTTCTTCTGGAGTTAACCAATTGACGTCTTCAGGAGAATCCTTCAGCCAAAAAATAAGAATGATTCCATAAATAAAAGCCATAGTTCCTTCTAAAATAAATAACATCTGCCAACCTTTAAATCCAAAAGCTGCAATACCTAATATTACACCTGCTAAAGGAGAACCAATAATACTTGAAACCAGCATTGAAGTTAAAAGTATTGAGAGTGCCTTAGGCCTTTCCTGTTCATTAAACCAACGAGGAACAATAGCTGAGTAACAAACTGGATAAAAACTTGCCTCTGCAGCTCCTACTAAAAAACGAACAATATAAAATTGAAGTTCCGTATGCACAAAACCCATAAGAGCAGTAACTATGCCCCAAGTAAGCATAATTCTAACAACCCATTTACTTGGACTTCGCTTCTCTGCAAATACAGTTCCAGGTACCTCAAACACTACGTACCCGAAAAATAAGATTCCTGCTCCCATTCCAAAAACCTGTGCGGTAAATCCTAGATCTTTATTCATCGTCAAAGCAGCATAGGATATATTGAGTCTGTCAATATACGCCAGCATAGATGCTATAAACAATGGCAAAATAACATTCAAATATTTTCTTTTAGTAACACTACCTTTAATATTCATAAAATAAAGCCCCCTTCTTTTATTCCTGTATAATCATATTTCTATATTGTAATTTGCCCCAATTTTTTTAATATTCCAATATTAAATTATCCTCCTTTCCTATTACACATATTTTAATGAATAAAAAAAATCTTTCATCCTTATAAACACATTTTAATATGTTTATAAGGACGAAAGATATATTTCCGTGGTACCACCTTACTTGCAATTAGATACACCAATTGCCTCTCAATTCAGGTCAACTTTAAATAAAAAACTTTATTTAAAATAAACCCTAACCATATATCGCTGGTATACGTCCTCGTTTACTTGGCAAAAGCCTTTCTACTTGGAAACTCCGGAGTGATTTGCATATTTTCATTAACACCAACTTGCACCAAACGTTGGCTCTCTTAAGTTAATAGATTAAATATTTCTTTCTCCATCACAGTTTATGCTATTAAGTATATTATTTTTTTTTGAGATTGTCAAATGTTTTTTGGGAATATTTATCTGACCCAAAATAACTTTATATCTTAAATTTCTGAACCATTTCATTAAGTTTTTGAGCAAGTTCCGCTTGACTTTGTGCAGTTTTGGATACCTCTACTATTGCTTTTGCCGTTTCATCAATGCTTGCCATTATCGTTTTTGAATGTTCACTAGAGTTTTGTGCATTTTCTGCCACATCCTGCACTGCATTGCTTACTTGATTCACTGTGGCTGTAAGCTCTTCAGACATAGATGCAATTTCCTCAGACATTCTGCTAACAAAATCAGAATCATCATAATATTGACTTCCCATGTTTCCAAAATCCTGGAATTGTGGATCTACATCTTCATTTATAAATTTTAATACATCATTACCATTTTCAGATAGATTTTTAAATGCATCCTGAACCTTTATAATAGTATCTTGAATACCTGTTACTGCTTGTGAAGATTGTTCTGCAAGTTGTCTTACCTCTTCTGCAACTACTGCAAATCCTTTGCCTTGTTCTCCAGCCCTAGCCGCCTCTATAGCCGCATTTAGTGCAAGTAAGTTTGTCTGTTCTGATATATCTGCAATAGTGTCCGCCATAATCTTTATATCATCTACCACTTTTCCATCTTCAATTGCCTGCAGCATATGATTTTTCTTCTCTTCATATAAATTTCGTACTTCCTTTATTGCATCCTTACCTTTTTTCTTAACTTTAACAGCTCTTTCTTTAGATTGGTTTGCATTATTGCTTCCTTCTGTAGCTTTACCAGACAGTTCATTAATACTAGAATCCACTTCTTCAATAGATGCTGTTATTTCTTCTGATGATGCACTGTTTTCCTGAATTCCAGATGTTATATTCTTTACTGCACCATCTATCTCCTCTGCTTTTGCCGATAACTCTTCTACTGTAGCAGAAAGTTCTTCACTAGATGCACTAATCTCCTGTGAATTTGCCATTATTCCTTTAATTAACTCAGTTAAATCTTTCTGCATCATATATACTACATCGGCAAGTTCTCCTATTTCATCTTTACGTCCAAGTGGTACAACTGTAGTAAAATCTCCTTTGGCTATAACTTTTATATTTTCTACAGCTAATTCCAAAGGGCCTGCTATGCATGAATTTAGCAATAATACTAAGCCTATCGCAAATATTAGTCCAGCTATTATTAGTATAGTCATAATTTTATTGCTGTTTAAAAATTCAGAATGGTTACTTGAATTTTTGATTTTTGCATTGTCATTATTTAAACTAATTAGCTTATTAAGACTTGAAAACATAGCATCTCTTGTCGTTGATATCTGTCCGTATTGTTTAGCTGCCTCATCAAAATTTCCTGCATCAATAAGCTTAATAGTGTTTTCCCTTAAAGTTATATACTTACTAGAATAACTTTTAAATTCAGCCCACATTTGTTTTTCTGTGTCATCTTTAGTAAGCTTTTCATAATTCTCAATATATTTATTATCTTCGTCCTTATTTATTTGGATATCCTTTTCTAAATCGCTTTTTTTTGAAGCATCTTTCACATAAACCAATTGCAGCATATCACTTTTTATTTCTGTTAAATTTTGTTTCATGTCTGTAAGCATATAAACACTCTGCAATCTATTGTTGTACATCTCTTCAGAATTTACACTTACTTTCTTTAATGACGTTCTACCTGTAACACCAGCTGCAACAATTAATAGAGCCATTATAGTAAAAGATAGTATCAATTTTGTTCTTACTTTAATATTTTGAAAAAATTTCACCTTGATTCCTCCTATTTACTTTGATTTTTTAATAAATCCTCAATTTTATTTTCTTTAAGCGGTTTACTAAAATAATAACCTTGAATCAAATTACAGCCTAAACTAACAATTTCATCTAACTGTTCTCTTGTTTCCACTCCTTCAGTGATTACTTTATATTTTAAATATTTTGATAATTTAACTATACTGCCAATTACAGCTTTGTTTTTATCATTATGTATATTGGAAATAAATGACTTGTCTATTTTTAATGTATTAACAGGTAAATTAATTAAATAATTCAAAGAAGAATATCCTGTTCCAAAATCGTCTATTGCAATGCTTATACCACTTTCCATAAGCTCATTTAATAATTCAATCCTATCTTCTCCAATTTCAATTAAAGTTCTTTCCGTTATTTCTATTCCAAGCAAAGAAGGTTCTACATTGTGCTTTGCACATATGTTTAATATATTGCTCTTAAAATCACTTTTTTTTAATTGAATCGGAGATACATTTACAGATATCGTGTTAAATTTATAGCCCTTTTCTTTCCATGAACAAGCAGTCTCTAAGGCTTTATTTAGAACCCAGTTTCCAATTTGAACAATGTATCCATTATCTTCGGCTATAGGAATAAATTCAGTAGGAGGTACATTACCTAGTTTATTATTATTCCACCTTAAAAGTGCTTCAACACCAATAATCTTATTATTTAAAGCATTAATTTGAGGCTGATAAAAAATATCTAATTCGTTATTAATAATTGAATTCTTCAGTTCACTTTCAATTAAAATTTTTCTAAAATAGGGTTGTGCCTTTTGTTTATCAAAAAAGGTACACTCATTTTTCCCTTTACCCTTAGATTTATATATTGCAAAATTACAGAACTTTAATAGTTCATCTGGATCAGAACTATCATCTGGAAAAACAGTTACCCCTAAACTTGTACTAATGTAAATTTCTTTACCCATTATTTTAAAAGACTTTTTTAAACATTTATGAATTTTATTACACATTTTCTCTATTTCTTTTATATCATTAAATTGGTAAACTAGTATTGCAAACTCGTCCCCTTCTAACCTGAATAATTCACCCTGCTTACCAAGTAATACAGTAATTGATTTTGCAAACGATTTTAAAATCCAATCACCAAAGCGGTGCCCAAAATTATGATTTATAATTTTCAAATTATTGATATCAATATATATAAGTGCGCCGCTTTTATTATGAATTTTAGCCGTTTTTATTGAATTATTGAGTTTTATTAAAAAAAATCTCCTATTAGGTAAATTAGTAAGACTATCCCATCTCTCATAGAACTTCATATTTGTAATATTAAATATTAATACACCTAGTACACCAGAACTTTCTGTTTCATCTTTAAATATTTTCCCCTTAAGCAGAACCCATTTAATATCCCCACATTTAGTCTTTATTCTAAATGTACTTTGATAAAATTCTAGCGATCCATTAATATAATCATCTAAATCTTGTATTGCCATCATTTTGTCTTTTTCATAAGTTATAATATTAATAAATTCATTCATACTTTTAATAGCATTAAATTTATATCCTGTTATTTTTTCGGAAATAGCCATTTCACCTGTATCTATATTCCATTTACATATTCCAACATTTCCTGTATTAAGTGCATATGTATACACGTTGTCATCTTTTAAACTATATTTATCGTTTCTACACATTTTACAATCCTCATCTATGCAAATAATTTTTCTTCTATAACTATTTAACACTATTCGTATTTGTTTATGTAAATCTTCATTTTCTACCATGTGATTAATATTTTGACTTATTTTTTTATCTACATTATTATTTATTTAGACGAAATAAATATTTTGTCCGAAAAATAAGAATTTTATACCTATTTACTGTTTTATTCTTCCAATATAATTCCATAAATTTTAAATTATGATATTTATTTCTTCATTATTCTGTAAATTACAACATTATTTTAATACTGTTTTCATAATAATTGGATTTTACTCAATATTATGCTATAATTTATTATACAAAATATTTATATTGTACAATTATTTTGAAAAGAGGAAACTAAATGGAAAGAACCGGTAATAAAAAAATAAAATATTTTACTCAGGAGGAAACAAAAAGCCTTTTTAACGCTATCATAAATTTAGATAATATACATGCAGTTAGAGATTTAGCAATTTTTAGAGTTGCTTATAGATGTGGTTTAAGAGCATCTGAAATTGCTTTGATTAAATTGGAAGATTATAACGCTTCAAAGGGCGAACTTTACTGTAAAAGACTAAAAGGCAGCTGCAATAATACTATAAGACTTGATAAGAAAACAAAAGATGCATTAGATAAATATATACATGAAAGCAATTTGTCATCTAACTCTGAAGTTCTGTTTAAAAGTCAAAAAAATAGACCTATTTCAAGGCAAACTCTTGATTATCTTATGAAAAAATATTGTTCTTACTCTAATATTCATGATAAGAGTAAATATCATTTTCATGCTCTAAAACATACTACAGCAGTTCATTTAGCAGAGTCCGATATGGATATAAAAGAACTGCAATGGTGGCTCGGACATAGATCTGTTACTAATACAGAAATTTACTTTCAATTTACGACCAAGCAGCAGGAGAAAATGTATTCCAAGCTTGAAGAAAAAAGTGAAATGGTCTAGAAATATCTAAATTTAAAGCTAAAGTGCAAATATAGCATTTTAGCTTTAAGTTTATATTGACATAAAAAAACTAGATGATATAATTACATAAATTGAAACTTAAATCATATAAATATCTTAAAGAAAGGATTTAAAAATATGAGTATGGAATTTATTAAAAAAATACCTACAGCACAGGAAATTATACAAGAAATGCCTCTGCCAAATCATATTAAAGAAATTAAAAAAAATAGAGATATTGAAATAAAAAAAATTTTTGAAAATGAAGATGACAAATTTCTTCTTATAATAGGGCCCTGTTCTGCAGATAACGAAGATTCTGTTTGCGAATACATTGGAAAGCTTGCAAAAGTTCAAGAAAAAGTAAAGGATTGTATTATCATTATACCTAGAATATATACAAATAAGCCAAGAACCACTGGTGAAGGATATAAAGGAATGGCTCATCAACCAGATCTACATAAAAAGCCAGATTTAGTTGAAGGAATAAGAGCAATTAGAAAGATGCATATAAAAGCATTAAGTGAATTTCATATGCCTGCTGCTGATGAAATGCTGTATCCTGAAAATTATAAATATCTTTCAGACATGTTAAGTTATCATGCAGTTGGAGCTCGTTCAGTAGAAGATCAACAGCATAGATTTACTGTAAGCGGTATTGACATGCCTGTAGGAATGAAAAATCCCACCAGTGGAGATATTCATGTAATGTTAAACTCCATTAAAGCAGCACAGCTTGGACATTCTTTTATTTATGATGGTTGGGAGATTAAAACAAGTGGAAACCCTCTTGCACATGCTGTTTTAAGAGGAGCCGTAGACTCTTATGGCAGAAACATTCCAAATTATCATTATGAAAATCTGACTTATCTTGCTAATGAATATGAAAAACAAGGGTTATTAAATCCTGCTATTATTGTAGATACAAATCACGCAAATTCAATGAAGCTTTATAAGGAACAACCGAGAATTGCAAGAGAAGTATTAATGAGTAGAAAATATAATTCTACACTAAAAAAATTGATTAAAGGATTTATGATTGAAAGCTATCTTGTAGGAGGTAAGCAAGACGTAAATGATAATGTTTATGGAAAATCCATAACAGATCCATGCCTGGGCTGGGAGGATACAGAAAATTTAATTTACTATATTGCTGAAAACGTGTAAATTTACAATAGATGAATTCATTTGCACATACATGAAACCTAAGCTGAAACTAAAAGTACTTCACACCTTAGGTTTCGTGTCTATACATATTTCCATTTCAACTCTAGATGATGTCATAGGGCATTTCCACAACAAACATTTATACAAATAATCAAGTTTGTAATAACTTGCCCTCAAATTATCTAACGTGATAAAATCCAAGTTATTGAAGATACTATCACAAATATCATTGTCTCTATTATATAATATTTCATATCTCCTTGTTTAATTATTTCTTCTTCCACTATTTTTTCTTCTATTACTTTTTCTTCGATTATTATCCTCTTGTGTAAAATAAGATAATATTATACTAATAAACATAATTGTTGGTTTTATATATTTTTTCGATAATTCATATTTTTATAATACTATTAGTTAAATAAAGATGCAAAGTAAGTAAATAACAAAAATACCTTTAATTAATCATCATTTTTTTAATAAAAAGAACTATAAATAGATTAATTAAAATCCACTTATAGTTCTTATATAGTAGAGCACATAATAATCTAAGTTGCACCATTGTAGATAACATATATCACCTTATTATGATGTTTCCACCATGATAAAGCAGTTCACCACCTATAATGATGGTTTCCTCGACTATATAAAATATCTACACAACTATATATAACCTCTCGGCTATATATAACCATCTCAACACCTCATATAATTTTAGCTCGACCCTATATCATAAGTTGGAACCTTAATATAATCAACCTTAATCAACTATATTAAAGCTTTTCCCCACAATATAGAATCTTCCCTCTGACTATATATAAGCTATTTGTACAATAACCCATATACAATCGTCGGCCGACTTATACACACCTCTTTTCAAAGCATATATAAATCTTGACTCAACTGTTATATACCCTATGCTATTATAGTAACCTTTTTGTCTTTATTATATACTGGTAATTTTTGATTAAATCTAAACAAAAATTTTTTAAACTCCCATTAACCTTTTTAAAGTTAATGGGAGTCTATTAATTACTTACCAATTATTTGAGAGAGTTGTTGTTGAATATTCTTATCTACTACACCTTCTCCACCAAATATGGTTGCTCCAGATAATTTTCTGTCTTTCAAATATGAAGTTTGATTATCTGACAATTTTGTATTAACTAAAACAATTGGGGCATTATGCTTTCCAGCATATATGCTTCCAGCAAGTGCATCCGGAAAATTATTACCAGATGCTATACATGCTTCATTTCCATCTAACTTAAAATATTTTCCTACTTCAAGAGAAGTTTCATAACGGTCTGATCCACCTATTCTCGTAATATTTGACTTCTCTATTGGTATAATCTGTGCAATAGTATTTTCAACTTCTGTGTCTATTGATCCCTGCAATCCTATAATAAATACTTTAGTTGGATTTATAGTTGAAATTTCTTTCTTTATTGTATCTGAAATTTCATTTTTTCTAACTAATAAAATAGGATATTGGTTTGCTGCTGCTATATTAGATATTGAAGCTGCATCTGCATAATCCTCTCCCGAAACTATAACTACAGGAGTTTCTTTATTTACATTTAACTTTTCTGCTATCTTTTCTGAAGTTTCATATCTGTCTGCTCCACCTAGTCTTGTAATATTCTTAAAACCATTAGCTGTAACTTTATCTTCAAATTCTTTGCTTACTGCTCCGTTTCCTCCAAGTATATAAACCGAACCTGTATTATCCATGCAGGATTTAATATAAGCTAGTACTTTTTGCTGATCTTCATCTGTACTTCCTACAAGCAACATTGGTGCATTTAGTTTGTATGCTAGTACACTTCCTGACAAAGCATCTGGGTAATTTTGTGCTGAAGCAATTACTACATTTGAAATTTTCCCTGGATAAGTTGCCTTTGCAATATCTAAAGCTGTATCTATCCTATTTTGTCCGGACAAACGCTGTACTCCTGTTACTTTACTTGAAGCATCTTCTTTATTCATTCTTATATCCCATTTTACGATTTCCTTTTCTACAGAAATTGTAGGACTTACATATTTATAGTACCCATCTTTATTTACTACTACGTAGTAATCTGAATTTGGAAATACCATAAATCCATAGGCTCCATTGCTGTCGCTTACTTGTGGATTCTTGTTATTATTAGGTTTAAATCCATCTATACCAGGGAGTGGTACTTCTGTATCTGGTTTCTTCCCTGCAGCTTTATCTCTATCAGTGTTTGCATAATATACTGTTACATTTGCTCCATCTATAGGTTTTCCTGTAGATACATCTGTTATTATTCCATAAGGGTCAATTAAGTTACTTTGTAAGCCTACTTTTCCATCTGTTCCAACTTTAACTTCCATCGTTCCTATAACAATCTTTTGTCCATTTCCTAAATCATAAGTTAAATTAAAGTTGTTAGTTGTTCCTTTTGCTAAGCTTTCAATTTTAACTGTTCCGTCAGTCCCAATTGTAACTGGTGTTCCTTTATCTGTGGTAATACTTAATTTTGAAACATCTGTTAAACCACTTACAGTTCCGTCTGGTGCTTTTAATGCTGCTACCTCTGAAGCCTTCATTGAAACTGTTTTGTTACCACTGCTGTCAGTAGTTACACTAGCTGTTATATTTGAAACTTGACTTTGTGAATTTCCTTCCACTACATTACCTGTAACAGTAGTTTGATCTGAAGTACCTCCTGATGAACTACCAGAGCTTCCGCCGCTATGAGAACCTGGCTTTGATATAAAAGCTATATCAAAATCACTTTCTGTACTTCCCGGAATCATTTTTATACTTATATTATAGTTTCCTGAAGTAATAGTGTTTCCAGCTACAATAATAGGACTTGATACAGTAACTGGAAGTACTACACCAGCTATCAAATTTTCATTGGTTATATTAGTCTTTGGAAATTCTCCACTTATACTTTTGCTTCCTTTGCTTATAGTTACATCAACTTTATCTGTATTTACTGAATTAACATCACTTAATAGAGCATCCCTTGTTGCATTTGGAAGTTTAAAGTGATATCCACCTGTCATATTTGGTGTTACATCTAAGCTATTTACTGTTTCTACCGGCTTTCCTGTAACCTGTATTGAAAACGAGTTTCCAGATGGAGGTGTGTATGCTTCTACTTTATATGTCTTTCCATTGGTCAAGCCTATTATTTCTGTACCAGTTAATGCTGCTGCATCTGATTCATTATCTGATAATGTTCCATCTGCTTTTACATATTTTACTGCTCCGTCTACTGTTACCTTATATTTGCTTCCTATAGTTAAGCCTGTTACTTTGCTGTCTCCTGCTACTGCTCCACTTACTGAACCTTCTGCTAATGTTACAGTACCTGCTTGACTTGGTAAATATGCTTCTACTGTTGCTTTATAACCATTTGCATTATCTCCAGATAAAATATAAGGTACTCCATTCTTGTCTATAGCCATGGATACATATAGTGAAATATCTGGATCTCCAACGGTTTTCCAACTTCCACTTTCATATTTCATTACCACTGATTTAATATTTGTACCAACTATTTTTTCATATACAATATATGGTGTCCCATCTTTATCTATAGCCATTGATAAACTATTCGCTCTTTCTGCCGAAAAACCTTCACTTCCAACAGTTACCCAATTTTTAGTTTCACTGTCATATTTCATTACCGTTGCCTTACCATCATTTGCGGTATCTTCATACGAAACATAAGGTACTCCATTTCCGTCTATAGCTATCATCAGCATACCAGCATTACCTTTTGAAAAATCTTTATTTCCTACTGTAACCCAGTTTTTTCCATCATACTTCATTACTGTTGCTTTATCATCATATGTTTTATTCGCATCTGCGTATGCAAAATATGGTACTCCATTATAGATAGCTATAGAGGCACTATTTATCCCATTCTCTGTGAAGTCTTCATCTCCCACAGTTATCCAACTGTCACTTGTACTATCATATTTCATTACTGTTGCTCCACCTTTATCTGATGGTGTTTTAAATGCAATATATGGTGTTCCAGTAATTTTATCTATTGTAATAGTTGGATATCCTAAATGAGATCCCGTAAAACCTGGCTTTCCTACTGATGTCCAGCTATTACTTTTACTATCATATTTCATTACTGTTCCTTTAAAGCCATTTGCCATATCAGTATATCCAATATAAGGTACTCCATCTTTATCTATGTCTATAGTTGTGCAGTCTGCCTCACCTGCTGAAACAACTCCACCACCAACTGCTGTCCATATCTTATTTATATTGTCATACTTCATTACTGTTGCCTTACTGCCATTTCCTTTATCTGAATATAAAATATAAAGTGTTCCATCTGGAGCTATAGCTATACCTGGATACATCATTATTCCTTCCGAGATGTCTGCATTACCAACTAACTGCCAACTTAAGCCACTAGATCCTGTGTTTCCATTTTGTACATAGACTTCTACTTTGTATGTCTTTCCATTGGTCAAGCCTGTTATTTCTGTTCCAGTTAATGCTGCTGCATCTGATTCATTATCTGATAATGTTCCATCTGCCTTTACATATTTTACTGCTCCATCTACTGTTACTTTGTACTTGTTTCCTATAGTTAGGCCTGTTATCTTGCTATCTCCTGCTACTGTTACTGTACCTCCTGGAGCTGATGATACAATTACTTTTACTGTTGCTGTATAGTTCCCACTATTTGCATAACCTGTTGGTATTGCTCCTAATGTTGCTGTAAAGGTATAGCTTCCTGCTGCACTTGGATTATAGTGGTCCGTGTCCACCCATGTGCTTACTGGTACAGTCACTGCACTATTATTTGCCTTTACTGTTGTTGGCAGGGCTGCTATTACCGCTGCTGCATCAGAATAAGTTGCACTTCCTGCATTTCCCGCTAATACATCATTTATTTTATCAAAGCTTGTTATTTCTGTTGCCGCCGGGGCTTGTCTTGTTATTTTTACTGTATAAATTTTTTTTGTTGTTCCATCTTCTGCTGTTACCTTAATATACGCTGTGTTTACTCCTACATTTAAATTCATTGTTTTGTTTGTGATTTCAGTACTGCATACTGCATCACTATATAACTTCCAGGTTGCATTTGCACTTACTGCTACATCTACCCCTAAGCTTGTTACTCCATTTGGTACTGTCTTGCTTGCTGTTGTTTCGGTCATTGCTGGACTTGCTGGTGCTGTCCATGTGATTATGTCACAGGCTGTTGAAGCTGGCGCTGGTTGTATTATTTTCTTTATACAACCGTTACCCTCATCAGACACATAGATGTTTTTATCTTTATCTAAGGCTATTCCTCGTAGTGAACTACCACAATTAGTATATTCAGCTAATACTATTCCATCTTGTGATAACTTTTCAACACATCCATCATCTTTTTCAGCTATATAAATATTGTTGTCACTATCTATTGCTACTCCACAGGGTCCCGATACATCATAAGTTTTCAATATTGTTCCATCTTCTGATGATACCTTCTTGACTGCATGATTCCCATAATCAGCTACATAGATATTATTACTACTATCCAATGCTATTCCATATGGACTGTTTAAATTTAAATCAGAATAAGTTTTCAATAATTCTCCACTCTTTGACACTTTCTGAATAGTGTTACCATTCTGATTAACTACATAGAGATTTCCATCACTGTCAACTGCTACCCCATATGGACTGTTAAACCCAGTATAAGTTTTTAATATTGTTCCATCTTTAGATATTTTAGTAACAGTATTACTTAAATCACTAGTTACATACAAGTTTTCACTACTATCCATTGACACTCCATACGGACCATCAAACCCAGTATAAGTTTTTAATATTGTTCCATCTGGTGATATTTTAGAAAAATAGTTATTACTATCACTAGCTACATAGATATTATTGCTGCTATCTACAGCTATTCCTTGTGGATATGATAAAGTTGCAACTACAGGAGCCGATGATTCATCAATTGGCGCTGGATCAGCATGTACCTTCACAACATTTTGTGGAAAAATGCTAAATATCATTGCCAAAAGAGCTATCTTTGTTATTATTTTTTTAAATCTTCTAAACATTTCAAACACTTCCTTCCGTTAAATATATTTTTGTCTGTTGCCTACTGCAGCATTACCACATACAGCAAAAGCAAATATTTTATTATAATTTATTTTACAACATGTAAGTAAAAGAAAAGTAAAAGCTTCTTTTACTTTCACATTATCAATGAATCTTACTTAGTGGGAAAAGCAGATATCCCAAATCTTTGATTTGGTGATAGTCGCTTTCGCTGTGTGCAAGCTGATAACTTAAATCTTTGATTTAAAGTTAATCGCTTTCTCTCTAGAGTTTTGTTTATCCCACTAAGTTTAGATGAATTATCTAGGGGCGTAACTACTGTTATCTCCCACTTTGATAGAAGTGGGAGTGTTACAGTAGGTAGCCATCAGATAAAAATGAGATATTAGAATCAATCTAATACCTCATTTTTATTTACTAAACTTAATTACAAAAGCCATTCATAAGTTTTCCATACAAATCTATTACAACTGGCTCTGGACATATATCTAACTCCCTTTTTAACATTCTTACATAACCTTCATAATATTTCATTAATGATTTTTTATTCTTTTGCACTGCGAGTACCTTCATAAAAAGACAATTTGCTTCTTCCTGAAGTGGACTAATTTTAATTAATTTTTTTAAAATATAAGAAGCTTTTTCCATGTTACCATTATCAAAATAATACTTTCCTAGTTTTTTGGCTAAACTTAAATATTGATTTAAATATTTTTCTCTTTCTAGCATACTCCAATAGTAGGATCTATCTCCTAAAAGATCTCCTACATACATTTTCTCTGCATCTAATGCTTCCTGGAGGTTCGATGTATCTATTTTTTCAAGTTTCTGAATTTTTTCTCTAAAATCTATGAAATCCACATAAAAATCACTACATTCTAGCCTATAAGCCCCATTACTTGATATAAGAAGTATTTTTGAATCATGTGGTTCAAGCACTTTTCTAATTTGATAAACAGCAGTTTTCAGATAGTTTTCAGCATTCTTTAAAGGCATGCCTGGAAATATATCTTCTATAATTATATTCTTTGGCACTTTCCTTCCTTCCTTTAAAATAAGATATGCAAAAAGCTCCATACTTTTGGTAGAAAGCCATTTTACAGTGCCTAAACTTTGGCTACTTACATCTATACCTCCAAAAAGATAAACTGAAATACTTTTTTCTTTTGCTAACACTTTTTCAACTAACAATGATCTTTTTTTTAATGCCCTACTTATAGTACGCTGTAACCGCTCCGATAAAACTGGTTTAACAATATAGTCAAAGGCACATATATCAAAAGCTTCCACAGCATATTCTCTATAAGATGTAGTAAATACAATATCCGTTATGGGACTCATTTTTATTATTTTCTTAGCTAGCTCCATTCCATTTTCTCCTGGCATATTTATATCCAAAAACACAATATCTACACAGCATTCTTTTAGAAATTCCAATACATTGTTTGAACTATTAAATGCATTTATTACCTCCACTCCTTGAATTTTATTAAAAATCCTTTTAAGGATAAGAATCATAGCTTTATCATCATCAATAATAATAACCCTCATATTTATCCAGCCCCCAACCTATTTAAGCTTTTAAGCACTTTTACCTGATAAAATTGTAAAACCAAAAGTACTTCCCTTACCTACACTGCTCCGAGCCCATATTTTACCGTTATTTTTTTCAATAAGCTTCTTACAAACCATTAATCCAATTCCTGTTCCTTTTTCCCCTGAAGTACCCAAAGTAGTGTGATGGTTAAAATTACTAAATAATTTTTCTACCTTCTCTTCTTCCATTCCTACACCATTATCACTAACAGCTACATTAACCATTCCTTCAAACTCTTGCGCCGATATTTTTATATTTCCACCACTATTAGTAAACTTTATTGCATTAGAAAATAGGTTTCTTAATACAATTTCAAGCATATCTCTATCTACACAAACAACAATTTCCTCAGATATTTCATAAGATACCTTTATTTTCTTTAACTCCGCATTTTGTATTAAGGGCGTTATGGAATTTTTCACTATATCCAATAGTGTCCATGAAAGATTGTTACAAGTCATCCCATCCATTTGACTTCTACACCATTGAAGTACATTTTCAATCATTTCATATGTATTTTTGCTATTCTCCTTAATCTGATATAGTATTTCTTTATTTTCTTCTTTGTAAATATCATCCTCATCTTCTAAAAGATCTAGTAAACTTAATAAAACACCTAACGGAGACTTAATATCATGGGAAACTATAGTGAATAGTCTATCTTTAAATGCATTGAGCTCAGATAATTTTTCACGCTGCAGCTCAATTTCAGTAATATCGTTCAATATTATTATCTTACCTATGATTTTATCAGTATTTTCATATATATTACTGATATTGATCTTATAATATCTTAACTTATCTTTATCTTTTACACTTATTAAACTTTCATTATTAGAAGTACTATTTACAACTTCTAATAACGCCTTATATTTCTTTAATACCTCATCAATTTTTTTGCCTCCTGCTTTTATATCTTTCAATTCTGAAATAATACTTTTTGATGAATTATTAAAATTAATTATATTATTTTTAGAATCTAGTATTATAACTCCATCCAGCATATTGGAAAAGACTTTCTCAAGTGCTATTGGCGTAAGTTTTAAAAACTTAAATTTTAATACAGCAAAGCTATACATTATTGCTGAAATAGAAATTGTAAGTGGCACTAAATCCACATCAAAATGCAATAATCCAAAAATATAAATAATATTTGAAATCCATGGAATTATCCAAGCTATTATTAAAAGTAGTATCTGTTTTCTTATAATTGTCACTGCCCTTAAATAAGCTTTTATAAAAATTATTAAACCTATAGCCATTAATACATAATTATACACAATATGTACCCAATACCAGGGACCATGTATTACTTCTAAAATTGGAAAAATTCCATCATTATTAATATACATTTTTTTATAAAACAAATGATGAAAATCATTTGTATAATTCACTATTAATATGATAACAGGCATAATATATAGTAACATCAAAGTTATATTTTTAATTTTTTCTATATACCCGGTAAAATTAAGTGCAAACATTAACCATAGTACACCTAAAAAAGCTCCCCCTAAATATTCTACTTTAACCCAAAATTTTATCCATTCAATGTTTGTACATAATATTTCAAATGCATATCCAAATGCATAAATTGATGCAGGTAACAAAGATACTGCTACATATGGCTTGTCTCTTTTCCATGAAAGGCGCCCTATATATCCCATCACTAATGCTTATATTAACAATTCCAAGCTAAAAAAATAGTTTGCCTTCAAAAATCACATCTCTTTTCCTCTACAAAATTGTAAATTTATTGTTACATTTATTACTTCATTTATTTAATAATACAACATTTATTGTACCTGATTCAAGAAATTATTTTGCATTTTAATATTTAAGAATACTTTTAGAAATTAAAAGCGCCAACTCACTAATTACAATAAGTTGGCGTTATGTCTATTTAACATCTTGTTAAATTTTTTATACTTTTCATTTGCTTAATAGCTCTTCCAGTAAAGCTTTGCTTTGACTCAATAACATCTTTCAAAGTGCCCTCTACAATAACTTTACCTCCATCTTTTCCGCCTTCTGGCCCCATATCTACTATCCATCCTGCTGCTTTTATAACATCTAAATTATGTTCTATAACTATAAGAGTATGTCCTGCTCTAAGAAGTTTATCAAAAATAGCAAGTAGCTGGGATACATCATGAAAATGCAATCCATTTGTAGGCTCATCAAATATATATACCGTCTTTCCTTTAGCTTTTCTGCTGAGTTCCTTTGCAAGTTTTACTCTTTGTGCCTCTCCTCCACTTAATGTTGTAGCACTTTGACCAAGCTTTATATATCCAAGTCCTACCTCTTTTAAAACTTCAAGAACTAAATGTATATCTTTGTAATCTTTAAAGAATTCTGATGCCTCATTGGCATCCATATCAAGCACATCAGCAATATTCTTACCATTGATCTCATTTTTAAGCACTTCTTCTTTAAATCTCCTGCCTCCACATTCATCACACTCTATCCATACATCTGGTAAAAAGTGCATTTCTATTTTTATTTGACCTTGCCCTTCACAATAGGGGCATCTTCCTTTTATTGAATTAAAGCTAAAATAATCAAAGCTCATATGGTGTTCCTTAGCATACTTTGTATTTGCAAAAACTTTTCGTATTTTATCAAACACTCCTATATAAGTAGCTGGATTAGATCTTGGAGTTCTTCCTATAGGCTCCTGCGAAACATTTATAACCTTATCTAAGTCTTCATATCCTAATATTTCACTGTAATGTTCTCCCTTATTATCCGCTTTATTTAATAAATTTTCTAAAACAGGCTTTAAAGTTCTGCTTATTAAGCTGCTTTTTCCACTGCCACTGACTCCTGTTACAACATTTAATGTATTTAACCTGAAGTTTGCTGTAACGCTTCTTAAATTATTTAAGTCTGCACCTTTTATTGTAAGGAATTTATTATTTTCCAAATTGTTATACATAGTATCATTGACTTTTAAAGTTTTACTCAAATATTTTCCCGTTAATGAATTACTATTATTTTTAATAGCATCTAAGCTTCCCTGTGCTATTATTTCTCCACCTAAAATTCCTGCATAAGGGCCTATATCTACAATATAATCTGCATGCTTAATTATTTCTTCATCATGTTCTACAACAATTACTGTATTTCCCTTATCTCTTAACTTTAAAAGTGTGCTTACTAGATTTTCTAAATCCCGCGGATGCAGTCCTGTTGATGGCTCATCTAAAACATAAGTTATACCTGTAATCTCACTGCTAAGCTGTGCAGCCAGCCTCACCCTCTGTCCTTCACCTCCAGATAAGGTAGGTGCACTCCTGTTTAAAGATAAATAGTGAAGACCAACATCATTTAAAAAAGATAATCTCTTATATATCTCTAAAATTATTTCCTCTGACACCTTGAATATAGAATTTGGAACATGTTCATATACATCTTTGATAAAGCTTAAAGCTTCTCTCACAGACATATTTGAAACCTCCGATATTGTTCTTTTTCCTATCCTGACGCTATTTGCTTCTTTTGATAGTTTTGTACCCTTGCAGACACTGCAAGTATTAAAACTCATAAATTGTGCATACTTTTTTCTTGTTACCTCGGAATCTGTTTCATAATAAAGTCTAGTTAACTCCGTAACAATTCCCTTAACCGGTTTAAGTGTAGTTTTACCTCCCATTATAGATGGATACTCCAGCTTTTCTTCTCCTGAACCATACAGTATTACGTTTTGAAAACTCTTAGGTAAGTCTTTCCAGGGTGTTTCAATATCTAAATTATAATGATCAAATACAATATCTAAAGGTCCTGTTGGCCATGTAGTTTTATTATTTTCTCTAAGATTTCCAAACCAATTAATAGCTCCATCTAAAATACTTAAGCTTCCATCACCAATTAAAAGCTTTAGATCAACTTCCTGTGTGACGCCAAGCCCCTTACAATGAGGACACATTCCCTGAGGAGTATTGGAACTGAAATGTGCTGACATAAGAGGTTTAATAAAGGTATGACAATTAGGACATTCACTTTTTTTATTTTTATAAAGCAGTGTTTTTATTTCCGTTTTACAGTTTTCACAGGTTCTAATCCCTATTCTGGAATATAAAAGACGCAGGTAATCAGAAATTTCCGTCAAGGTTCCAACGGTAGAGCGTGGATTGCTGCTTACACTTTTTTGCTCTATGGCAAGGGATGGGGTTAAGCCTGAAATATATTCAACCTTTGGCTTTTCAATTTTTCCCACACTTCTTTTTGCAAAGGTGGATAAACCTTTAATAAATCTTCGTTGTGCTTCAGCATGTATTATATCAAATACTAAAGTAGATTTTCCGCTTCCACTGACTCCAGTAAATACAATAAGTTTATTCTTTGGCAGTTTCAAAGAAACGTTTTTAAGATTATGATGCTTTGCACCTTTTATAACAATCATATTATCTTCAGATTCTTCATTAATACCTTCATTTACTATAAGTTCTCTAAGCTTAGTACTCATTGGTACACCTCCAGCCTTGAATATTTCTTAAGTTCTGAGGTAATAATATACACCTCTTTCAAACTTCTACTTGAAAGAATAATGCATCCAGTAACTGGAGAGTCAATACTTATTTTAATTATTGGAATATTGTATACTTTTTTCTTTCTTACTTATTTTTGATAATGCATCAAAAACCAGGTCAGGCTGATCCATCATCAAGAAATGTCCTGCATTAGGAATTATGAATATATCTTTACTTGGAGCCTTTATATCTTTAAAATAATCTTCAGCTACAACACGGGGAGCTTGCCAGTCCCTTTCTCCCAAGATATAATATACTGGCACCTTATATTCTTTCGATTCTCTGCGTAAATTAAAGTCACCAAGAAAACTGTGAACCTTTGAATTTGCCTTAAAGATTTTCATAAATGCTATAATATCGGAGAACTTAAAAATGGGACTCTTAAACATAGCTATCCATATATCAATGCCCATTTCCATACCTAATTTATATTTACCCAGAAGCTTATGAACTATATTACATTTTCTCAAAAACTCTTTGTCAAAAACAATCTTGCTGCCAGGATATTCACCTACGCTCTCAAGCTTCTTCAATGATTTTTTATCGCCTGCCTGCTCAATAACTTCTTTAAGTTTATTATAGGCTACCTGCTCATTTTCCACCATACCAATAACCTGTCCAGCACCAATATAGTATTCGGCTTCTTCCGGGTGCTTTCTAATAAATATTGATCCTAAAACACTTCCCCAGGAATGGCCAAATATAACAACCCTTTTCTTGTTATATTTTTTCTTAAGATACTGGATAACTTCAAATAAATCCTGAAGCATTAAATCTATTGTAGGAAGTTTATCTGGATTTTTCGTGAGGGTCTTCCCAGCACCCCTCTGGTCCCAATGAACTACAGTATATATTTCTTCCCATCTATCTTGAAATAATCCTGTAAATAGGGATTCTGCAGAGCCTGGCCCTCCATGCAAAAATAGCATCACAGGATTATCAAAGCTTGTTCCTAGATGATACAGAAACTGATCTATTCCATTAATACTTACATATTCAGAAGTACATATTAACCTGTTGTTTCTATTTCTCATAATTTTTTCTCTCCTTTCTTTGATTTTTTCTTATATTTTCAAACTCCTTTAATATTCTTGCTGCGTCATCTTTCTGACTTTCATCTACTTTTAAATTACTATCTTCTTCAAAGCCATCTTGTTCTTCACCATCAAATCGATACAGTTTTTTAAGCATTCCCCAAATAGTTTCTAGCTCTTCAGTTGAAAAATCTTTAAAAAGCTGTGCCATGAACAATATTCCTTTTTCTGAAACTTGATACAATACCTGCTTTCCAGCTTCCGTAATTATTACATTGACAGCACGTCTATCTTCAGTATTAGGTACAACATCAACATATTCCTTTTTCTGCATGACAGTAACAATTTGTTTTACATTTTGTTTAGTAGAACCAAGCTTTCTTGCAATATTATTGAGGGTAGTTTTACCTTCAGATAAATGAGCAATTGCAACCATGGTCATATACTGCCTTGAAGTCAAATCTCCCAGGTATTCATCTCCTCTTACCTGAAGCTTATTGGCCAGTGAAAATAATGTTGCATAGGTTTGTTCCATTAAAAATATTTCTCTATATGTATCCATAAAAGTTTTCCCTCCTATAAGACAATATATTGTCTTATTACAGTTTAATGATATTTTTTATATTTGTCAATATATTGTCTATTATTTTATCCGATGACTATATAATAAAAAACTCCCATACTACCAATACTATCTTAAGAATATAAAATGAAAGATGGTGAAAAAACTGCGGCACAGCAGGAAATATTATGGATGTATGCAAATTAGATAACGAAAAACTAAAAGAACTATCTTCCTATATAGATAGTTTGGAAGAAAAAGAAGGTTCACTTATAAGTGTACTTCACAGAGCTCAGGATATATTTGGATACCTTCCTGAAGAATTACAAACATTTATTGCAAATAAACTTGACATTAGTGCAGCAAAAGTATTTGGCGTAGTTACTTTCTATTCATACTTTACAATGAAGCCCAAAGGTAAACATGTAATAAGCATATGCATGGGTACAGCTTGTTTTGTTAAGGGTGCAGAAAACATTTTAGAAGAATTTAGAAATCAGCTTAAAGTAAAAGATGGATTTACCACAGAAGACGGATTGTTCACTATAGATATTTTAAGATGTGTTGGAGCTTGCGGCCTTGCACCAGTAGTTGTAGTTGATGGAACAGTCCATGGGAAAGTAAAGGTCGAAGATGTTAAAGGAATATTAAGTCAATATACCTTAAAATAAATATCAGAAATTTATGTGGAGGAAAATATATGGATAAGATAAAATCCTTTGAAGATTTAAAAACTTTAAGAGAAAAGTATAAAGCTAAGATAGCAAACCGTACTTATGATAATGCAGATAAAAATATAAAAAAAACTTTACTTGTATGCGGTGGAACAGGATGTCGTGCTTCAAGAAGCTTAGATATAGTCAACATACTTGAAACTGAAATTAAAAACGCAGGTCTAGAAAATACAGTTGATGTCATTTCTACAGGATGTTTTGGGTTTTGTGAGAAAGGACCTATCGTTAAAGTTGTACCAGATAATGTTTTTTATGTTGAAGTTAATACCGAAAGAGCAAAGCTAATTGTGTATGAACATATGGCCAAAGATACAGTAGTTGAGGAAGCTTTATATAAAGACCCTATTACTAATGAGAAAATATCCAACCAAACGGATATTCCATTCTATAAAAATCAAAAAAGAATTGCTCTTAGAAATTGCGGTCTTTTAAACCCTGAAGATATTACAGAATACATAGCACTGAATGGCTACGAAGCTTTAGGCAAAGTTTTAACACAAATGACACCTGACAGCGTAATTGATGAAATTAAAAAAAGTGGCTTAAGAGGCAGAGGTGGCGGTGGCTTTCCTACTGGCGTAAAATGGGAAATGACAAAAAAATCTGAATCTGATACAAAGTTTATGATCTGCAATGCTGATGAGGGTGATCCCGGTGCCTTTATGGATAGAAGCATACTTGAGGGAGATCCAAATTCTGTACTTGAAGCTATGGCTATTGCAGGTTACTGCATAGGTGCAAATAAGGGTTATATTTATATCAGAGCTGAATATCCTCTTGCAATAAACAGATTAAAAATTGCTTTAAAGCAAGCTTACGATTTAGGTTTATTGGGTGATAATATTTTAGGTACTGATTTTTCCTTTCACATAGATTTAAAATATGGTGCCGGAGCTTTCATCTGTGGTGAGGAAACTGCACTCATAAATTCCATAGAAGGCGGACGTGGAGAGCCTACCGTAAAACCTCCTTTTCCTTCCCAAATAGGTCTCTGGAAAAAACCAACTAATATAAATAATGTAGAAACTCTGGCAAACATCCCCCCTATTATATTAAAAGGCTCTAAGTGGTTTAGTTCTATAGGAACTGAAAAGAGTAAAGGAACCAAAGTTTTTGCCTTAGCAGGCAAGATCAATAATGTTGGCCTTGTTGAGGTACCTATGGGTATAACCTTGCGGGAAATAATATATAATTTAGGCGGAGGTATTCGCGGTGGTAAAAAACTTAAGGCTGTTCAAACTGGCGGTCCTTCTGGCGGGTGCATTCCTGCAGATCATTTAGATACTGCCATTGATTACGAAAGTCTTACTGAAATAGGCTCCATGATGGGTTCTGGTGGAATGATAGTTATGGATGAAGATAATTGTATGGTGAATATAGCCAAATTCTATCTCCAATTTAGTGTAGATGAATCCTGTGGAAAGTGCACTGCCTGCAGAATCGGAAATAAAAGACTTTTAGAAATTTTAGAGGATATCACTAAAGGAAAAGGTACCATGGAACATCTTGAAGGATTAAAAGATTTATCCTATGTAATAAAGGATTCAGCCCTATGTGGTCTTGGTCAAACATCACCTAATCCAATTATAAGTACAATGAAATTTTTCTGGGATGAATATGTAGCCCACGTAAAAGATAAACGCTGTCCTGCTGGAGTTTGCACTGCACTTTTAAAATACAATATAAATTCTGAAAAATGTATTGGCTGCACAGCCTGTACAAAGGTATGCCCTAAAGGAGCTATTTCCGGAGAAATAAAAAAGTCACATGTAATAGATAAGTCAAAATGTATAAATTGTGGTGCATGTAGTAGTATTTGTAAGTTTTCTGCTATTACGAAAGAATAATAATTTAAAGAAAGGAGTTTGTAAAAATGGTAAATTTAACTATAAACGATATAAAGGTTTCTGTCCCAGAAGGCACTACAATTTTAAACGCTGCAAAAAAAGTAAACATAAATATACCTACTCTCTGCTATCTTGATCTTCACGATATAAAAATGGTAAATAGAACTTCCTCCTGCAGAGTTTGTCTTGTTGAAATTGAAGGAAGACGAAATCTTGCACCTTCATGTTCTACAGAAGCTTTCGAGGGTATGATAGTTAGAACAAACAGTGCCAGAGCTATAAAAGCAAGGCGTACCATGGTAGAACTTTTATTATCAGATCATCCTACCGACTGCCTTGTATGTGAAAAGAATACTCAATGCCAACTTCAATTAATTGCTGCTGAATTAGGTATAAGGAAAATAAGATATAAAGGTGCTATGTCTAATTATAAGAAGGATTCCTCCAGCGGTGCTCTATATAGAAATCTGGATAAGTGCATAATGTGCAGACGATGCGAAACCATGTGCAATGAAGTTCAAACCTGTCAGGTTTACTCTGCAGTAGATAGAGGCTTCGAAACTGTAGTATCCCCTGCATTTGGTCGTCCTATGGTTGACACGCAATGCACATTTTGCGGTCAATGTGTATCAGTATGTCCAACCGCTGCATTAACTCAAGTTAGTAATGTAGCTAAGGTATGGGAAGTACTAACTGATCCTGATAAATATGTAGTAGTTCAAACTGCCCCTGCTATAAGAGTTACTTTAGGTGAAAAATTCGGTATGGAACCTGGAACTATTGTAACTGGCAAAATGGTTGCAGCCTTAAGAAGATTGGGTTTTGATAAGGTATGTGATACAGACTTTGCAGCAGATGTAACTATTTTAGAAGAAGCTCATGAATTTATAGATAGACTTCAAAATGGTGGAAGACTTCCAATACTCACAAGCTGCTGTCCCAGCTGGGTTAAATTTATAGAACATCAATTTCCTGATCTTTTAGATATACCTTCAACTTGTAAATCTCCACACATAATGTTTGGTACTTTAGCTAAAACATATATGGCAGAAAAATTAAATATTGATCCATCTAAAATTGTAGTAGTTTCAGTTATGCCCTGTATTGCAAAAAAATATGAAATAAGCAGAAAAGAGCTTCAATATGAAGGTCATAAAAATGTTGATCTTGTGGTTACCACAAGAGAGCTTGCAGATATGATAATGGAAGCAGGAATAGATTTTAACAAACTTCCTGATGAAGATTTTGATAATCCACTTGGAGAATCCACAGGTGCCTCTGTAATATTTGGAACTACCGGCGGCGTAATTGAAGCAGCTCTTAGAACTGCTTATGAATGGATTACTGGAGAGACTTTAAAAGAAGTAGAATTTCATAGTGTAAGAGGTCTTGACGGACTTAAAGAAGCCAGTATAAATATTGGTGGTAAAAAAATAAACATCGGTGTAGCACACGGTCTTGGCAACGCAAGAAAACTTCTTGAGGAAATAGAATCTGGTGAATCAAAATATCATGCTATAGAAATAATGGCCTGTCCTGGAGGATGTATTGACGGAGGAGGTCAGCCATATCACTTTGGAGATTTAGATATCGTAAAGAAAAGAATGGAAGCTTTATATAGAGAAGATAGAAACAAACCTCTCAGAAAATCTCATGAAAATCCTGAAGTTCAAGCTCTATATAAAGAATTTATTGGTGATGTAGGTGGAAAAAAAGCTCATGATCTCCTTCACACCCATTATATAAAAAGGCAAAAATTATAATACGCAGTCATGACCATCCATAAAGGGCCTTGGTATAGATTTATGTAAAAACGCTTCATCCTTCATATAACAAGGGTGAAGCAAATTAATTTTAATTTCAAATATGTGATATTCCAATTTTAGATTATCATGTACATTATTTCCTCTTCCCTATATTCCAGTAAATACCTCTATTAACCGGAATATCTATTATTAAAAGTGCTTTCCAATCTCCTTAATATCCTCCATGTCAAATATCTCTAGTCCTATTAGTTCCTTTCGAAATAAGTCTAATAACCTCTACAGTAATCTATTACTTGTGTTTTAACACCTACCTTACCCTTACATATTGCCTCGTCCAATAACCCATATATTTTCGTTACTCTTCTTCAAGTTGTCTACCATACTATTAATATCTTTCTTAGCAAACCATGACTGAGGAAAATATAAATCCTTATAGTAATACTTTGTACTATTATCACACTTAATTACTACCATTGGGTAACTACCTCTAGAACGTACCGTAAACTCTATTTCTGTTATGTTTGCTATGTTCACCCTTTTTGTTGTAGAAATTTTTTTTATTTCTATATATTTGTCTTCTATAGTAATATAAATTTTATTTTTAAATAAATAGTAGGCTAACACAGTGTAGTAGGCAGTACACATTAAGCATAAGAGTACTGCAATAAATATAATACATACTTCTAAAGTATTAGACCTATCAGTTAATGCAAATATTAACACTGCCGAAAAAATAGCTGAAAATAATATGGGAAAAATAGCTTTGTATTTATTAGCTGGATAAATGGTATATTTAAATGTTTGGTTAAATTTAAATTGTTCATTTTTATCAAGCCACCAATTCATGTTTTTGCCACTAATTTTATATATTTTTTCAAGTAATATCCTAGAGGGTTCCTTTAAACCAGTCTCTAGCTGGCCTATAGTTGCTTTTGATAAATCTAATTTCCTACCTAAATCCCTTTGTGTAAGTCCTAAATCTCTTCTATATCTTTTTAACTTATCTGAAAACAATACAACCACCCCTACTATTCATTATTACCATCCATATTAAAATCTTTTTCATTTTTCTCTCTTAATTTAAATAATTATTGACACCTTCGTAAATTTTATCAACTTTTTCATATACATCTTTAGCTATATTATAGTATCATATAAAACTCCTTATTTTTAATCTGTTTTGAATTGAACTCAGTATAAGCCCTCTATTTTTATCCATAATTTAACATAATGGTTTAGCTTATCTATAATGTTAACATTGCACTATTTAGTTGTCAAAAGACTTTTATATGTTTAGATTTATCAATCTGCTTGCCATATTTTCTTTTTTTGCCTAAAAATATTTTACTTAATCGACATAAATTAATTTTTATGCTATAATTTTACAAAAGTTTTAAGTTTTTTTATTTTTATATTACAAATTAGTAAGTAATTATTTACTTTAAGACATAAATATGGTACTATCTTTAATGTAGTGTTATGTAAGAAAAATCAAGAATATATATACCGTAGAAAATATGGGAAACTATGAAAAATTTCTTCTAATTGGGCACTTTGGAAATTTGGAGTTAATAGTGCAACCGGCCAGCTATATATGTTATATGTGGCTGTTTTTTTATGCAAAAAAATAGTAATCAGTAGGTGGTGAAGCAAAATAAACTTGAATTATAAAAATCACTTTTAATAATTGAGCAAACTTTGTATGTAATAATTACAAAACAATAAATAAAGAATTGAGCTTGTAAGAATTCTCTTCAGTAGGAGGCATTTTACTAAATGATACAACCCATAGACAGAAATCAAATTATACCAAAAAAACGAAAATTAAAACGAAAGTTAAAAATAAATAAAAAGAAGATGACAAGATCATTAATTATACTTTCTATATTAACCTATATAATACATTCATTATGGATACATTTTTTAGTTACAAGATATGATAATCTCATATATCCAGGAGTTAAAGTTGAAGGCATAAATTTAGGTGGTAAGACTAAAGATGAAGCTATAGATACTTTAAAACGTAAATATGTAAATCAAATATTTAAAAAGAATATAATAATTAAAGTACAAGATAAAGTTTATACAATAAATTATTCAAAACTCAATATCAAGTACAATTTAGATGACGTTGTACAAGATGCTTTTAAATATGGAAAATGTGGAAATACTCATAATAAATATAAAAATATAAAAAGTAAAAACGGAAAACAATTTAATTTAAAATACAGCTACAATAAAAAAGAAATAAATAACACTATATCAAAAATTGAAAATGAACTTAATAGGGCACCAGTAAACGCCAGTATAACTAAAGATGAAGATGATAAATTTAAAATTGATTTAGAAAAAGATGGACAAGAAGTTGATAGGGATAAACTTTTTAATGATATTGACAAAAAAATTAACAATAAAAATATGAACGATGTATACATTTCTGGTACAATAAGAAAAGTAGCACCTAAAATAAAGAAATCAAGTTTAGTAAATATTAATACAAAAATATCAAGCTTTTCAACTAATTTTTCATCTTCTGATGACAACAGATCAAATAATATTGAAGTTGCTGCTAAAACCTTAAATGGTACTACTATAATGCCAGGTGAAATATTTAGTTTCAATAAAATTGTTGGAAAAAGAACTAAAGAAAATGGATATAAATCTTCAAAAATAATTGTAGGTAATAAACTTCAGCCAGGTTTAGGTGGTGGTGTATGTCAAGTATCAACAACTTTGCACAATGCTGTAGTAAGATGTGGTATAGTACCTACAGAAAGGGAACACCATAACATACCTGTTACTTACGTTGGTCTTGGAATGGATGCAACTGTAGATTATGGGCACATAGATTATAAATTTAAGAATACACTTGATTTCCCAATTTATATAGAATGTTTAACTAAAAATAAAAATTTGGTGATTAATATCTATTCCAATTCAAAGTTAAATAATAAAATTTATAATCTTATAAACAAGGTTGATAAAGCAAGTAATGGCAAAGCTACAATTGCAAAAGTCTACTTAGTCACTTATGAAGATGGAAAAGAAACTTCAACAAAATGGATAAATACTGATAACTACATAAAATAGTATATATAGTAAAGAAAACCTTTAGCAAATAGTCCTTTGTTAACAACCTTCCAGGGGGTCCTGTGAAAGCCTGCATGAGCTTGCTATGATTACATGCCAATAGCTTAATTGAATTTAAAAAATTCTGATGCCACTTAGTTAGGCACCAGAATTTTTATTATTTAACATGAGTTCTATAAGTTAAATGGAAAAATTTAAGATATAAAAAGCCCCATCAAAATGTTTTATTATTGTAAGTAACCAAACAAACAAAAGGATGATATATCTTTATTCAACTGAAAAGCTCCTCAATATCCTTCTCTTCCATATTGGAAAGTAAAATTTCTTCTCCAGTATTTTCTTCTATAACATTGTTTATTATTTCTTTCTTCTTATCCTGTATTTTGTGTATTTTCTCTTCTATAGTTCCCTTAGCAATAAGTCTAATAACCTCTACAGTTTTCTTCTGTCCAATTCTATGAGCCCTGTCTGAAGCCTGATTCTCTACTGCTGGATTCCACCAGGGGTCATAATGAATAACTATATCTGCAGAAGTTAGATTTAGTCCTGTTCCACCAGCTTTAAGAGATATTAAAAATATAGGGATTTCCCCTTCATTAAACTCCCTAACCATTTCTCCTCTTTTTTCTGCTTTTACGCTGCCATCAAGGTACATATACTTTATATTTTCATTTTTGAACATATCTCCAATATTTTTAAGTACAGAGGTAAATTGAGAAAATAACAATATTTTATGCCCATCATTTACACTATTCTGTACTATATCCATAAGAGCTTCCATTTTCCCATTATCACTTTCATAGTTTTCTATAAAAGTAGAGGGATCACAGCATATTTGTCTAAGTCTTGTGATTACAGAAAGTATCTTTATTTTACTTTTATTAAGGCCTTTATCTCTTATTTCATTATTCAATTCCTCTTTAGCTTGCCCAAGGTAAGCTGCGTATACTTTCTTTTGATCCTCTGTCATATCTATCACCATATTATGTTCAATTTTAGGTGGAAGTTCTTTTATGACATCTTTCTTAAGCCTTCTAAGAATAAAAGGTCTAATATGTTTATTCAATTCCTCTAAAGCCTTTTTATCACCATTTTTTATAATAGGCAGTTCATATTTTTGGCTAAACTTTCCATGGCTTAATAAATATCCTGGCATGATAAAATCAAAGATTGACCATAATTCTGTAATAGAATTTTCAATAGGGGTTCCTGTTAGTGCAAAATAGCTGCCAGCTTTAATGGATTTTACACTTTGAGCATTTAAAGAATTAGGATTTTTTATATTTTGAGCTTCATCTAAAAAGCAGTGTCTAAATTTTATAGCTTTATATTCTTCTATATCTCTTTTAATAAGTGCATAGGAAGTTATAACTATATCCGCCTCATTCATCTCTTTTAACTGACTTTCTCTTACATCCCTGCTGCCTGATACAACTAAGCATTTTAAATCCGATTGAAATTTATTTATTTCACTTTCCCAATTGTACACTAAGGATGTAGGACACACCACCAAAGAAGGCTGTCTTTCCTCATTTTCATCTACCTCTGATTTTATAAAAGCTATAGCCTGGAGAGTTTTTCCAAGACCCATTTCATCTGCTAAAATACCTCCAAAACCACAGCTTGAAAGAGTTTTAAACCACTTAAATCCAAATTTTTGATACCCTCTCATAATATTATCCAGTTTTTCTGGAATTGTATAATCAATGTCACCAATATCCTTTATATTATTTATAAGTTCTCTAAACTTCTTATTTCTTTGTACAAAAGTTATATTATTTTCCTTAAGACTTGTATCTATGTAAATAGAATTATATTTAGAAAGAACTATTTGATCCTTTTCAAGATCTGAAGTCTTGATGTTTAAGTAATCTATCATATCCGACATATTTTGAAGTTCTCCAGCCTGCAGAGGAATAAAGCCTCCATTTTTAAGTCTATAATATTTCTTCTTTTGCTTTAATGCATCAAATATGTGCTTTAACTCTTCTCTATTTACACCATCAATATTAAAGGTAAATTCTAAGAGATCCTCATCATTTAATCTTATGTTAGATTTATAGCTTTTAGCGGTATAAATTCTTATATCTTTAAAGGCATCTGAATAGTAAACTTCTGCAGATTCCTGAAGTTTTTCCAGGCCTTCTCCCACAAAATCTAAAATTTTATCTTCATCCTCTAAAATAAAATTAAATTTTCCCTTTTCAAATTGAAAAGCAGTCAAGGTATCTACTATAGCTGCTTCTTCCTCAATATCTCTAACTAATACCTTCTCATCATCTTTCCTTGCCTCATCATCCTTTAAAGGATTTATCTCTATATTTCCATATTTAAATATTACATCACAAACTACAGCATCTTTATCCTTATCAAAATAAAGACAAGGCTTTAAAGGTTCTTCATAAAATTTCTCTTTAATACTGTTATTCACCGTTACCTTTGTACCTATCTTTTTTAAGGCTGGAATTATATAAGAAGCTATTTCTTCACTTTCACTTTGCTGAAAAGTAATTTCAGAGTTTCTTTGTTCTACAAAAGTATTGTAAAGTGCTTTATACACCCTTACCTGTTCATTTGTTGGCATATATATCTTGTTATTATAATAAAAATAATTTCCGCTTTTGACTAAAGCTTTAGGCAGCTTTGAGATTTGAGATAAAATTATATTATTTTCTCTGCTGTCTAATTTGAATTCTAAAGGGAAATTTTCTTTTACTACTTTAACTTCACTGTAGTTATCATCATTTATGACTAAATCTACAGCTGTTTCTCCTATATTATCAAGAAATTTTTTTAAGTTACTTTCCGTAAGCCTTGCCCTTTTTCCGCTTAAAAATCTCGGTGTTTTGTTGTAATGATAACCATACATTGCCATGTTCTCTGTAACTTTGTCTATTTCATATAGATCTTTAAGCATGCTCAAAATAAATTTGTCTTCATCCTTAAACCTGTGTAAATATGAGTTATATGTAAAACTTTTGCCAAACTCCAGCTCATTATGTTCTATAACTGCCTCTAAAAAACTCTTCATATTCTTTACTACATAAAGCTTTTCTTCTCCCACCTTTAATTCTAAAAAAGCTTCACTTTCTCTGCGACTAATATTAAATTGGAGCTTATACTGCAGATTTAAAGTCTTAGTTTCCATCTTTGTCTTAGGGGATACTAGACTTTTCTTTAATTGTTGAATTAATTTGCTATTTTTCTTTATCCCTGACTTATTCTTTTCTCTAGCATATTTTATAAGCACCGCGGCTATATGCTTACATGGAGCATTATAATTATAATATGCCTTGCAGTCACAATGACAACTTATATTTTCATTGATATTTGGATATACTATTTTTACATTGTACTTTATAGGCATTTGTGAAGAAGACTTCACTTTTCCTTCAATAATAGTTTTTTTCCACCCTAATTCTTCTTGAGTACTTACATTCAAGTTTTCTACTTGATCATTTTCATAACATGTAATACCTTTTTCGTACGTTTCAAAATTTAAACTGTCTCTTATTATACCTTCATTTATTTCAAACAAATTTATTCACTCCTGTTTGTATGCCTGTTAAACATTCTAGCACATAATAATATTTTTAAACATATTTCTAAATTATTTTTATTGAAATAATTGTAAAAACCTATGCTAAAACTGTTGTTAAAGCATAGGTTTTTTATTACAAAAATGATAGTGAATTTATATTCTTTTATACAGCTTTTAGGATATCTACTTGATGTTACGGAGCTTTAAGAATCCATTTTCAAAATTTGTATCTTCCATTGGTTTTCCATAATAATATCCTTGGAATATATCACATCCTAAGCTTTTTAAATTTTCTATTTGTTCTATTGCTTCTACTCCTTCTGCTACAACTTCATATCCAAAATAATGAGATAATGAGATAATTGTATTAACCATTACCACACTTGCTTCATTTGATGTTATATCATCAACAAAGGATTTATCAATTTTAATAATATCTATGGGCATATTTTTTAAATAATTCAATGATGAGTATCCAGTTCCAAAATCATCAAGACTTATTTTGATTCCATTAGCTCTTATTTTATTTATATTATTTACAGCTTCATCAAAATTCTTCGCTATTGTTGTTTCTGTAACTTCAAATTCTATATACTCAAAAGGCACTTTAAATCTTTTTATTACTTTCAGTAAGTTGTCACATAGTTTACTGTCAATGAGCTGTTCTGTAGATAAATTTACAGCTATTTTAAAATTTTTATAACCTTTGTCAATCCAATTTGATACATTCTTGCATACCTCAACAATAACCAATTCTCCTATATATTTTATAAGCCCTTCTCTTTCTGCAAAATCAATAAATTCTGAAGGAGGTATAATCTTATTATCCTCTTTAATCCATCTTACAAGTGCTTCCGCACCTAATACCTCACCATGTTTTGAAATTTTAGGTTGATAAAAAACTTTAAACTCACCATTTTTAATGCCATCTTCTATTGCTTTTTTCTTTATTGTGTCTTCATATATACCAACATTTATAGCGTCATTATAAAAGCTATATACATGTTTGCCTATTCTTTTAGATTCATACATAGCATCATCTGCACGCTTGTACAAAATTTCAAAATTATTTCCGTCTTTAGGAATAACTGCCACACCCAGGCTTGCAGTAACATAATCAACATTTTTTCCATAAATATTAAAAGGCTTTTTAAATACATTTAAAATTTCTCTAAGCATTACCTCTGCTTCATCTTTATTCTTAACAGACTTTATTAAAAATAAAAACTCATCGCCTCCATTATGACAAATGTAGTCTTGAATATGCATTACCTTCTTAAATCTTCTCCCTGCCTGTTTTAAAAATTCATCACCTGAAATATGACCTAGCGTATCATTTACAGCTTTAAAATTATCCATATCCAAACTTATTAATATGGAATAGGTATTTATTTTAGGAATTTCTTTAACTAATGTGTTTAATACATAATTCTTATTTGGAAGGTCAGTAACACAATTATGAAATGCATAGTAATCCATCTTTTTACTTATTTTGGTAACCACAAACATCATTAAACTAAACAAAAGTATCATTGCAAAATTAATAACAATTATTGTCCGTAAGGTGATTTCCTTTATAATTTCATTTTTATCACTTAAACTTTTTATATATTGATCTGAATAATTTAACATTTCCTTGCTTAGTTCAATTCTTCTATCTCCTAAATTCATTATTTCTTTCTTTTCATCATTGGTAATAGTTTTAGATTCTTTTAGCTTTCCAAGCAATTCATTTAATCTATTTGAATATTTCTTATTTGATTCTTTAAGTTGAACAACTAAATCTTTTTCTTCATTGGTTAAATCGTGAAGCGTGGTATATTTATTAATATTTTCTTCAACATCTTTTTCATATTCATCTACCTTATCTTTCGTATTCATATAATCATTAACTGAATACAGTGCGTATAATCGTATACTCCAAATATCTTCATTGATTTTATTTGCATAAGCAGAAGTCAAATATCCATTTTGGTACATATTAGTTTCATTGTTGTAACTATCTTTAAGTGTTTTATAAGAAATAAACGTAAATATTAGAAATATTGTCAAAGCTAACATTATAACACTATTAAATATAATTTGTAATTTTGGATTTTTTGAAATAACCTGAACAAAAAAATTTTTTTTAATTTTATTAATTATCTCTTTTATCATAATTTCTCCCGTTAAATACAATAATTCATATTTTAAACTTATCTATTACTTTTTTAAGCTATTTCATCTTCTTCAACATACAATTGTAACAATTCACATACAACCAAAGTATATAATATTATATATTGGGATTGTATATTTAGTCAATCTATTATTTCTTAGAGTTTCCCCATTCTTATATAAACCTTCAGTGATAGCCTGTTCAACACCTTATCTTGTTATATAAAATCACTTGATATCCTTTGAATTAATCTTTCTTTTGTTTTCAAAAATCTCCACAATAGTTTTTTCAGTACCAACCATCCCTGGAGATGCAATGCAGCCCATATTCTTCATGGTTTCTTCGGGAGTTTTACCATTAATGCCATGTACATCATCAATATATATGCCGTTCATTGCAAAATCTACAGCTTTATAGGCAGCATCTACAGCAACAATTCCTTTCATAGTACATCCCTGATTTCCACCATCGCATATCATACCGGTAATACTGCTAGCCATATTGTTCAGCACATGGGCCATCATATCTACAGTTCCCCCTCGCAAATATACCAATGCACATGCCATTCCAGAACCTGCTGCTATTGCGCAGCCACAAAAGGCTGAAAGCTTTCCAGAATACTCTTTGATATACATGCAGACTAAATAACTAAGTGCAGTAGCACGAAGTAGTTGTTCTTTTGTATAACCATTTACTTTATAAGCTGCATACAAAGGCATTGTAGCAATAATTCCATGGGCACCAGAGCCTGTAATACTCATTGCCGGCTTATCCAAACCAATTACACGGGATTCAATTGCTGCATTGCAAAGTAAAGATGCAGTGGACTGTTCATCTTTAGAGATTTCCTTTCCGCCATTGTTTTTCAAAAGATGTCTGGCAAATGTTGTTCTAGGGTTCTTTAACCCTTCACCATATAATTTAAGATTAACTTTATAAGCTTCTTCTATAAAACTTATTTCTTTAACATCAACAGTTGTAATATAATCATATAGTTGCTGAAGAGTATATTTATGTATATCAAATACTTCTTTTGACAGCTCATCACCATCATCCTCTTTTTCACCTTTTTGTTCCATTTCTACTTTTCCATTTACAGTAATCTTTGTGATATTTGTATGAGAATCCTCTATGGTAACAACGGCTGTATCACTTTCAGTAATAACTGCAGCTTCTATAAATATTTTACTTGTAATTCCACTGAGTTCAACTGTGACAGCACCAGATTTTACGAGTTTATGAGCTTCTATATTGTCCTTCTCTGTTACGTTTTCCAATGCTTCAAGGCCTTTTTTTGCATCTCCTGCTACGTAACCCAGCGCTGCAGCAAAGACATTGCCAACCTCGCTGCTGTTTGGTATTCCGCAGGTAAAGGCATTCTTATACATGCCGCTGTTCATTGCCACATTTATTTTTATCACATTGCCTTTTGTATAACTTTTTGCTTTTGCTACTGCAAAGGCAATTGCACCTGGTTCTGTCACCCCTAATGCAGGCTTCATATCATCTTTAATTAATTGTGTTAATTCATGCAAAAACAATTTCCCCCCTAAAATAAATCTCTTTTTAATTATTCTACATCATTATAAGTGAGAGACAAGTTAATAACAACATTTCTCACATATTTCCAAAAGATAGTACCTGCATAATAAATTTAACCAAAAGTTATAAGTCAACCTAGGAGTTGAAATTTTTCTTTATTAATTAACTTATCCTGTATCATATAAAGCAAAAATTTTATAAACATTTCTGGCATATCTTCTCCCTGGAAACTATCAAGTATTTCAGGAAGTGGGCAATGTTCCCCATACTCTTTGTAAATAGCAAGTGTAAGTATGTATGATGTTATATTGCTTATATGACCTATGAGTAATATAACATTGTTATCTTCTACTTGACATGAAAACTCAACAATATCTGAACAATCTTCACTATCTAGAAGAGGATAAATTTCATCAACTGTGACACCTTCTCCTTGTACAAATTCTTTGCACACTTTAAGAGTTCTTTCGACAACTTCCACCCACAAACTATCATCTGATAACTTTGATGCTTCATTTTTCTTCTGTTTAATTTCCTCAAGTAACATTTCACCAATTCTAACCAATATACTACCTAGTTCAATATCTGATAACATTTCAATATTACTTTCTATCCACTTAAGTGGAGCAAGAAACTCCGACATAATCTTAGGAATCTTTAGTAATAACTCCTGTTTTGGTTCAAAGTAGTTATTTGAAAAATTCTCTGCATGTTTTAAAAACAACTCTTCCTTCATCTTATAGCGTTCCCAAATAATTGGTTTTCCATCTAGTCTTATTGCATAACAAAAGCCATTAACCAAGCAGTATGCATTACTTGCATTACTAAAATATATAAGCAAATTACCAAAATCAAGATTGTTTTTTAAAGCCTCTGCTACGTTAGGGGCAATTGTTTTCCCTAAAATTAATTTATCTAAAATTTCTTTTCGTGACATAATACAGCCTCTTTCATTCATTTTATATACAAGGATGCAGATATAGGTGAACAACCTATATCTGCATCCTGTAAAGCTTTGGCAATGATTTCAAAGTTTCTTGGTATTTACATAGAAATTAATGGCAAAGAGAACAGCATCCATCCTCACAAGATTAGCATGCTGTTCTCTTAATTAAATTTCTATTTAATTCATACAATAGTCCTAAAACAAAATAAATGTTCTAAAGATCTTAGTGTTACCAGCACTAAGCATTTCTTATTCATATTATATCAAACTTTTTATAAAAATAAGCATATTTTTTGAAGATAACTTTATTTATTAATCTTGCCTTACAACACTCTATTTATCTTGCTTTTTATAATACTTTTCTCTCAAATCTCTTTGTTCTTCTCTTCGAAATTCAACATCCTGCCTTAAGTATATACCTTTTTTTACCGGAATAAGCTTTCCACTAGAATTTAAGCTAGATAATCGTTGTTTACTAATGCCAAGGTATTCTATAACTTCAGAAGACTCCATAGTATTATCCTGTATTATTTTTATAATTTCTTCTCTATCCATTAATTAAATTCCTTTCTTTATGTTTATATTTAATAAAAATTAAATATAATTCTTTGCATCTAAATAAATCCTCTTTATCTTTTCATACAAACTTCCTATTTCTACTATATCATCATTCACTCTAGCCTCTTTAGAATTTAATACCGTAACCTTTACATTACCAATCATAAAATAATCTTTAAACCTTACTATACTCATACCTCTTAATTTGCTTAACTTTTTCAATACCTTATATACTTCTATTTCACTTTTACTTTTAAAACTCAACTCATGCACTGTCTCTGCATTTTTTAAAAGATACATAGTAGTATAATTTATAAGTTCAACCCCATATTCCACAGGTGCTATGGGGTTTAAAGAAAGTATCTCTTCCAATTCAAATCTCAAATATATATCTTCATTTTCTCCTCTTCCACTAGGAATTTCAGTACATTCATTTCTCTTATATCTTTTGATCTCTTTTATTCTTCCATAATAACGTATTCCAGCAAAATTTCTGAAGTTGTTTTTAGATTGATAAAAAGCAATGTATTCAACCCCTAACCTAACATTATTTAATCTTTTAGCCGGTATATGATAAAACTTATATTTTTTATAAGCTTCTAAATGCTCCATATCACTAACATTTACCACCATTACATTTGTATTTTTAAATTTATAGTAATAATCTTCATCATCATAGGTTGGAAGCTTACTTTTAGATTCAATATAAGATTCATTTAATATTTTATAAATGTGTTCTTTAATTAAACTTGTACTCCCTGGGAGCATGGGAAAAGCGCCAATATTAACTTTTTCTATACTTTTATAAAATTTATGTTTTTTAAATTCTTTTTCATCAGAATACGGGAACATAACATAAGCTCCAAAAGTATTATATTTAAACTGCATACTTTCATCCATTTCACTAACTATTGCATCCCTATATCTATGCATTACATTTATGTCTTCTTCCATGGGGCCAACAATATTTTTATCATCTATGCTCAATCTATATTTAGCATCAAAGATGTAAACTCTGCATTTATCTTGATTATTTCTAAGGCAAAGAACAGTATCTGGCCTTTGCGTTGCTGTTGGAAGATTAGAATAGACTTTATTGTACCATAAATCCACACTACTTCCATTCTTATTTTTATATGTAGTTTTAGCTTCTTTATTTTGAGCAAGAGATAAAGTTATGCCATTATCCTTAGTTTCTATTATTCCATTCTTAATAGTTGCAAAACCTATTTCATTTAATATTCTGTGGAGCTTCATGTAGCACCATATTTCATAAAGTTTCCAAAGTTTCTTTGGCGTCATCTCATAAAGATCTTCACTAATATCTAACCCTTTCTTTAACATCATGTAATAATAGTACACTTCCTTATATCCACTGGACATCTTAAAAACTAAAGACATGCTTTTTCTTCCTGGTATATCTGATATATCTTTAAAAAAACACTTTAAATGTCTTAGTGTCCTATTCTCAAATAAAACTAAAATCTTAAAATATTCATTTTCTTCTCCATAAGTATTTAATATATTACCCTTGATTAATCTAATTCTTACAAGAATGCTTTTAAGCATAAATTTTACATATTGATTTTCATATATGTCTAAAGTAGTAGTATTTTTTATTTCTACCACTTTAGATGGTACATATTTTTCTCCTCTAATTTCAATAATACCTTTGTTTGAACTTATAAGATTATTGCTGTGTTTTCTTATATAATTTATGCTGCTTCTTGAAACCTTCTTAGCCACATCTACATTCTTAATCTCTTCCTTATTTAATACTCCATGCTTAGGATGATCTACAATTCTTTTAATGGCCTTATCAAGTTGTTCATAGATGTTCCTTAGAATCTCCGTAAACTCTACCCCTGTTTGATTGAAAACTTCTTTTAAATTTGCAGTTTGAAAAGTTTTTCCTAAAAAGTCAAATACCAAAGAAGCTATTTCTTCGTTGACTTCATTTAAAATTTCTTTATAATCCTTCATGTAATCCATCTTTGTTGGAAATACTTCTATGGTAAAAGTTAAAACTTCTCTATTATTCTTTTTAATTTTAAAGCATGAATGACCTATATCCCCATTAAAACTGAAACTTCCAATTAAGTTATTACCTATAACTGTTATGCTTTCTCTGATTTGTTTGTCACTATGGTATATTTCTATAATTTGATTAGTATAATTTTCTAAAAAAATTTGATACACACCATCTTCAAAAAATGAAGGTCTCATTTCAAGACCTTTATTTGCAAATAAATCTCCATTATCATTAGAAGTCTTAATATGTACATCATATTCATCACTATCTACATATAAATAAGCACCTAGATTTAAGTTAGCATTTATATATTTAAACTTTTTATTGTTTAAACTTCCTGTTATATATAACTTAAAATCCGCTGTTTCAATATATAATAAAGTTTTAAAACCAGTAGGTCGCAAAACCATCATATTTATAACCTCTTAACATATCCAATATTTTCGATGCACTTTTGTAATATACAGCATCTTTTAAATAGTTTCCTGCATCTTCTAAGTAATTTGAATCCGACAGTATAGCTTCTTTTCCCAAGCAAAAATTAAATAATTCAACTAAAGTGTCCTTTATTATTGCTTCACTACCGCTAATAGCCGGAAGTATATTTTGCATTATTTGATAATCAAAAGCTAAATTTTCATCCAAAAGTTCAGCTTTTTTATTTTCAATCATATAAAATATAATTTCATCTCTAACTCTATAAGCAAAATGCTTTTTAGCTTTTTTCAATATTTCATTTATTTTAATTATCTTTTTATTAATTAAGATTGCAAAATTTCTATATTCTTCTTCTATATCATTTATATTTAGATAATTTGCTTTCATAAAATTATTGCTTATATTTTCATTTACAAATTCCTGCGTTTCTTTATTATTTAGAAACAATTTGCTCAAATCCACTTCTGAGAACTCTATAGTATTAGCCCTATCTAATACCTTTCTGCTGAATTGAAAAGTAGTATCATCCATATTTACTGTTCCTACTATGTATAAATTCTCTGGTATGTATAGTTCACAGTATTTATTATTTATATAACTGTTGCTAAATATGTTGTCTGTTATAATTTCGTTGTTTTCTACTTTTCTACTTTCTATAAGGCTTAAATATTCACTTAAATAGTATTCAACTCTAGACAAATTCATTTCATCTATACACACAAAATAAGGCATGTTCTTATGTATTGATGCTTCTTTTATTATTTCTGTAAGCTGCCCAGGTATGAATTCATCATTTATGTTTTTATATCCAAATAACTCAGTACTGTCATTCCAATCAGGCTTTACAGAAATCATTCTAAATCTTCCATTACCTGTATTCGCTCCAATTGCTTCTGCAAATAATCTTACTATTTTTGATTTACCCGTTCCACTAATACCTACTAATATGACAAAAGGCTTAGTTTTAAGTGATAAATAGAAATTAGATAAATCTTCAAAAGTATAAATATAGCCTAATGAATTTACATATTCATTTATATCTTCTATAAAATTCTTTATCTCCTCTTCTGATATTTCTACTACTTCATCTGCCTTTATATTTTCAACAGATTTATCAGTTAATGAATTATATATACTATTATCATCAATATTCTTAAATGAAACATATAGTGGGTTAGTTTGATTACTTAAAGCTATAATTCCACCATTAGTTCCATATCTTTGAAGTTTATCTATAATAGTAGGATCTTCATTTTCAACATTTTTTAATAAAATTCCAACCGCACATTTATCTAAATCCTTCCTATAATATTTCGGTACCAAATGTGAATTTTCGCTTACTTCATCAATTGTCAATATGTCTATAACTTCTCCTTTAGCTTTTATTTGTCCTGAAGTTGCCATGTATGCATAAGTCTTAATATTATTTTTAATTTGCTCTTTTATCTTGATAATTTTTTTCGTTGAAACACCTGGACTATCTACTTTAGGTTTTATAATTTCCCAAATAACTTTACCACAAGAATTTTGTATATCTCTATGTTCTTTTATTGTATCAATAGAATATACAGAATCATTATATTTTAAAACCATATTTAGTGTCTGATCCATATTAATCCCTTCTTTATATTTTATTATAAATTCTCTATAGTCTAATCTCGCAAATAATTCTAATTAAAAATTTAATATTTTAAATTTTATTCTCCAATCTTTGTAAGGGGGTCAGGCACCTTACAAAAACTTAAACAGTTTTTGTTGCTTTAACCTTATAATTAAACATTATTAATTCTTATTTTTATATAAAATTTCAAATTATATTGTTTTTTTATAACAAATAAACTATTTATTAAAGTAAAAAAGAGATGATCCCTAACTTTTTTTATGATTATCTATAAAATTCTATATGAATCCTATAGTATATTAATAAAATTAAAGTTTATCTCAATAATACTTATATTTATTTTTATATGAAGCTTTAATAAATATTATTTTTTAAAGACTCCACTTATAACACTACTCATAAACCCTCTCCAAAACAATTCCATCTTTAAATCCCCCACGTTCCTCTTTCTTTTCTAATCTTTTCTTCATCAAATCTTCTTCACTATACCCCAAATTCTCAGCCAAGCCAAAAAGTACTTCCATAACATCTGCTAGTTCTTCTAAATTTTTATCCTCTAAAAACTCCTTAACTTCTTCTTGAAGTTTTGTTTCCAATAATTTGTAATGTTCCTTCTTATCTGCCTTCCTAACATCAAATTTCTTACCTGTAGCTTCTATTACCTGTGGTATTTTATCACGAACTAATTTATTATAAGTCTTCATTATATTAACCTTCCTTTACTCATTGTCACTTTTTCTTATTTTCTACTCTATTTTTATAATACTCTCTTGTTCTCAAATCTACTGCATCTTTAAAGTTCCTCATGAAAACTTCATTACTTCTAAATTCCTCTAACGCTTCATTTAAACAGTAATCTTCTCCATCAAAATAGAAAAATTTTCTTTCGGTATCAGCTAAATGTGTTAATGGCTGATTTTTGGCAAGTTCATACCAGCTTTTCTTATCTCTTTCTTTAATACCTTCCGAATTTTCCTGTTCTATTAGGTCTACTGCATTAGAACCTTTAGCATAAAAATTTTTAAAACTAATATAAATATCTTCTTCATTTATTCTTATTTTTAACTTTCCCCCATTATAAAAAGCTAAAAATACAGGCATTTTATAGGTTTTAGTCATCCTTGTCTTTTCAATCATGTTTATAAATTTCTCTGCCTTCGTCCCTATAATGGCAACTTCATCTTCTTCTAATTCCCCTATGTCTTTTAAAAACTTAAAATAATTTCTAAAAGGGTTTTTAGATGTTACTTTTGCAACTTTATAATATATATCATTTTCAATATATGTAATCAGTTCAACTCTTGAAGGTCTATAGCCCAAATCTTCTTTTATTCTGTAGTATTCTTCCTTTACTAAATCTTGAAGTTTTTTCTCTTTTTGATCCTCTCTTTTGAATATATCTATAAGCCTAAAGTCAAAATCTACAAAGCAATCCTCTGGATAATCTTCTTCATTAGGTATAATCTTTGAGCCACTAGATGTCTTTGGTTCACCAGTAAGAAATAAAGGTACAAGATTTGCCTTTTTATAGTTTCCTATAAAATCTAATACATTTAAATAATTCTTTCCCTTATACTTACGAAGACCCCTTCCAAGCTGCTGTAAAAATACTGTTGGTGACTGTGTAGGTCTTAAGAACATAACAAGATCTATTGAAGGAATATCCAAACCTTCATTAAACATATCCACTGAAAATATTACTTTTATTTCACCTTTGCCAAGCTTATTTACTACTTCGTTTCTATCTACGCTGCAGTCAGAGCTTCCTTCACTTACTACTGCACAAGCTTTTACACCTTTACTGCAAAAGTATTCTGCCATAAATTCTGCATGCTTTCTTGAGGAACAAAAGCCTAAAGCTCTTTCACTTTTGTATTTACTATAATGTTCAATTATTAAATCCGCTCTTTTATTTATCATTAAAGCTTTTTCCAGCTGGTTATTATCATATTTACCATTTTTATAATCTATGGTTTTATAGTTTACAAGTTCATCATATATTCCATAATATCTAAAAGGCACAAGCCACCCTTTATTAATTGCAGATTTTAACCTAACTTCATAAGCTACATTGTTATCACATAATGCAAATACATCTTTGTTGTCCAATCTTTCTGGAGTAGCTGTTAAACCTAACATAAATTTAGGCTGAAAATAATCAATTATATTTTTATAATTTCCTGCAGCTGCATGATGGAATTCATCTATTACAATGTAATCAAAAGCATCTTTAGCAAAATACTTATCATTTAAATACTCAGGCTTTCCAAGCGTTTGAACTGTTGCAAATATAAAGTCGCTGGTATTATCTTTGTTATTACTATAAAAAAAGCCTATAGACTTATCTGGTCTTACATTCTTAAAAGATACTGCTGCTTGATTTATTATTTCTGCTCTATGAGCTACAAATAAAATTCTATTATAATCCTTTGAATCAAAAGCAGCTAAATACGTTTTTCCTATACCTGTAGCTGCTACTACCAGACCTTTATCATAGCCCTCTTCTCTTTTTTTCTTTAATTCATATAAAGCTTCTATTTGTGCTCCCCTTGGTTCATAAAGCTCAATTAGATTATTGTCCTTCTTTAAAGAAACATTTTCATTGTTATCTATATGTTTGTATACCTTAGGTCTTACCCAACTTTCTGAATACTTTCTCATTTCTTCTTCATCTATTATTGTAGAATGATTTAAAAATAAGTCCTCAAAAGTACTTTTAAAGCTGTTAAAATCATCAATATTCTTATCTTTATTTAATCTATAATTCCACTCAATACCGCTAGTTAATGCAGATCTTGATATATTGGAGGAACCTACATATAAATCTCCATCCTTTTCATACTCAAAAATATATGCCTTTGGGTGAAATGACTTGTTAGGTATATTATAGAACCTCAAATCAACCTTATCTCCCATTATATTCTTTAACATATACAAAGCTTGTGGTTGAGTTATATTTAAATAGTTTCCTGTAAGTATTCTTATAGGTATATTTTTATTTACTACTTCCTTAAGCTCTTCTTTTAAAAGCTTTACTCCTGACTCCATTAAAAATGCCACTATTATATCAATACTTACAGCTTTCTTAAAAGACTCCTTAAGCCTAGGCAGCAAATAATTAGTATCACCAGTAATACAGTTTGGATTTTCTATTTCTTTGGCTGTTATTGCATTTACAGATGCATAATTATTTTCTAATTTCAATTTTTCTGTCATACCTTCACCTCCTCCAAGGTAAAATGTTTTTATAATTTTGCAATTTCACAAATCCATAAAATTTATTTTCCGCTTTAATTTATCATAAAGACTTTTCAACGTATGAATTATCCTTTACCCATCATACTCAACTAAAGCTTTCTTTAAGTTTCTAACTCCCCCTCTAGGATTTTCTACATCTCCCTTATATCTAGGAATTAAATGAACATGTAAATGCTTTATTGTCTGCCCTGCATAATAACCAATATTAACTCCCACATTGTATCCTGCCGGTTGATACTGAATATCTAACATTTCCTTAACCTCATACATAAGGCTGTATATAGCTTTTAATTCTTCCTCTGAGGCTTCAAACAAAAATGGAAAATGTCTTTTGGGTATTATCAAGGTATGGCCTTCATTTACAGGAAATTTATCCATTATAGCAAAAGCAAGCTTATTTTCTGCTATTATTTCTGATTTGTTGTAGTTACAAAATATACAATCTGTCATTCTAATCCCTTCCTTCTCTAATTTGAAGCTTAATATTCTTGATATCATTTACTCCACCTAATATAAGACTTTTAAAAGTTATATCTTCTTTTGAAGCAATAGCTAAATATTTATTTCTAAGCACTCCTAAAAAATGCCCCTTTACTTTAATTTATACTTTCAAATAATATTCTCTACTTTACTGCAATTTCAGTTCTATTATTTAAAAATCACTCATAAAAATATCTGCACTTATCTCCAAATACTCATATTCAATTTCAGTAATTATACCATACAACAGCTTTCCACCATCCATGAGCCTGGATATAACCTCATTTTTCGCTCTTGGCACATACCCTAACTTTCTATTTTTAGCATCATATATTTCTATAGCCAAATTATCATATTGATTTTTGGGCTCCCTTTTTAACAAAAGCTTGTTTCCTACATTTAGTTCATCCTCTATACTGTGTCCTTCATAATAGTTCAAACCTGCAATCCATACATTTAATAAAAATATCTCATTAGCATATGGCATGGGTAAATTTCCTGTAGAAAAGGAATTTATGAGGCTTGTCCCTGAAGTATTAAATTTAGTTAAAGCCTTGTCATCCATACTCCGCATCCCCTAAAACTTATTTAAATTCGCTAAGTACAACCTTTAATCTTTCCCTATAGGTTTTCAAGAACTGAATATTTATCTGAATTTCATCAATTTTGCCTTTTACCCACTGATCATTTGAAATCTCCTTTTCAATTGTGAATGGGAACATTTTCTTTATTTTATCTATCTTATCCAGGCATTTAAAGATTAAATCTTTTAACTTTTCAATTTTATCTTCTATACTTTCATCTTGTTTATATAATAAATCATTCATATTTTTGTCTTCCACTAAATACATTAAGTTCTCTAGTTCTTCTAAGTCTCCATTCTTATAAGCTTCACAAACCCTTTGCCATAAAAGTTTGTCCCTTTCATCACATTTATGTATGTCCGGATGCAAAAGCTTTATAAGTTTTCTATACAAGCTTTTAAATCTTTTGCTTTCTTCATCAGAAAGCTTTGGTAATTTCATAAATATTTCTGCATCTTTTATCTGCTTGGAAAAAGCATTTACCTTCTCATGCCAAACTCTCAATTCTTCTTTCATAACTTGTTGGATATATTCTTCTGACACAACTTCTCCCCTATTTAATGCTGATTGTCTAAGGGATATTTCTTTTTTCAAAGCTCTTATTTCAAAATTTAAGTTCATTCTCTCCATTTCATATCTTCCAATGGAACACATATATTTTGTTTCTATATTTACCTTTTTCACATTTAAAAGAAAATCTTTTTCCTCTATAAGTTTGGAAAGTTGCTCTATCAATGATTTAAGAAGTTTCTTTTTTCTTTCATATTCTATATTAAAGCCTACACTATTCTCTTCCATTTCATCTACTCCTTAAGTTAGTAATATTATCCCTTCTTACTTCAAAGGTTCTATTTTAAATGGCAGCTCACTGTCCAGTACATACGTATAATTATACTATAAAATTATCACTAGCTTTAAAATATAAAATAATACGAATCCTTAAGATACCTTTCATCATATTTAACTGCCATATTCCACAACTTATTTTTAACTACATTAATAGAAACTTCCCCTTTCTTATACCTATCAATGCTCCTAAGAAAACCTTCCTTTTCTCTACTATCCACTATATTTTTAAAATATCCCCATACATGCAGTGCAGCATTTATTGAATTACCCGGTATAACTTCCTCTTTCATAGCTTCATCTATATAATTGTAAAATTGAACAACAGGGTAATTCTTTTTATCCTTAAGCAAATTTCTTATTTCTAAATAAACTTTAGGTGACCTTTCCAAAACAGTATACTTATACTTGCTCCATTCATTTTCAAGCTTGCTAATTCTTTTATCCCTGGTTATGGAATTTATGCATTTTACTGCTGAAAGGTTCTTATCTTTCACTTCAAGCATTATATCTATATCTTCTCTTTCCAAACTTCCATAAAAATCAACAAATCTATCTACTGCTATAGTATTTGAATGTGAGCCCGGTTTCTTTGAAATATCCTGCTGTGAATAATGGATTTTCTGATATCCATCTTTATCCTTCCATGTATTTTTACATTCATTTATCCAGTACAATTCACTTTTATCCTCATTACATGGATTAATTTCATTATGCAAATTGTCAAAAATAACTGGTATACCTAGCCTTGTTCCTATTTCAATTACATCATTTATATTATAGGATTTATCATCATTTTCAATAACAAGTCTTCTCTTCACCTTATCATCCAAATTTACATAATTGTTTATAAATCTATTTATTGCTTGCTTCTTGTCATTATAAACCCCACCAATATGAAGCACTATTTTATTCTCTGCATTAACTCCGAGGCTATCTAAAACTTTAGAATGATAATTCAAATCTTCAACTGCTCTGCTTACTACATCTTTATTTGGAGAATTAAGCACAGTATATTGTCCAGGATGCATTGAAACCCTAATATTGTTCTCTCTGATCTTCCTACCAATTTTAGAAAATTCATTAGAGAATATGTCCCACCAATGCAGCCTATTTAAATGACTTGATCCAAAAGATATTAAATCAGAACTAATTCTAAAGAGATGTATACTATTTTTTATGTTATACGCAATCATATTTTCAAGAGATCTCAAATTATGTTCTATTATATCTAATAACTTCTCATCACATACATTTTTAGCATTACAGCTTTTTAAATTAGTATTTAAAACTCCTATAGTTAAACATGCATACCCTATACTCATCCTATCCACATCCTTCTCTCATTGAAACTATAGTACTTTATTTGTCATTTTTAGTATACGCTTCAATTTATGGTACCACTTTTTTACCTAATTGCAAGATATGTTTAGTTTAGTCATATTAATTACTTATATACCATAAAGTTTCAAATTACACTGTTATTTTGTAATAAATTAATCCTTATCCCTCATAACTTATCTAGTTCATAAATAATTCTGTAATAAAGTTGTTCATACTATGAAAATTTTAAAATGTTATTTTTATATCACCCAAATTGTACGCCCCTGTATAAGTTATTCTAAGACTCAGATGTGTTAGCTCTCTCAGGTAAAAGGTATTCCTTTTAATCTTTACTACGTACTCCACGTGTGATAATTATACTAAATTTAAGGACAGAATTGATGTCAAAATTCTATTTCAAAATCTCGAATAAACCTTGTAAAATAGCCATTCTTTTAATTTTGATTTTTTAAAATACACTGAAACTGATAAGAAAACTGTTTCTGGTGGTTAACATTTTTTCACCTCGCAAAAACACGCAGTGCTTTTGCTCTGCGTGTAAAATCATTAAATATTATCTTAGTTCTATATGAATTTCTTTTCCTAGACCTTTTGCAAGCTTACTTAAAAAATCTAAAGAAGGATTGTAATTTCCACTTTCAAGCCTGCTAATATTTGATTTTTGAGTTCCCATTCTAGAAGCTAATTCTTCTTGTGTTAAATTTAATTCTCTTCTTGCTTTTATCACCTCAGAAATCAACTCATATCGAGGCTTTAGCTTATTATATTCTTCTTTAAATTCGCTATCCTGCATAAGCTCTTCTTTAATAACAGAGAAATCAACACTTGCTTTACTCATCTTCACACCTCTTTTCAAAATCTTCTTTATATCTTTTTGCTTTTTCAAGTTCTAGTTTTGACGTTTTATCTGTCTTTTTAAGAAATCCATTCAGCAATACAAAAGTATCTCTATGATAAGTGAGGTAAAATATTCTTGATGCATCTGAACCTAATTTTATTCTTAATTCATATATTCCCTTGTATTGTTCCCCTTTAATCGGTTTTACATAAGGTTCTTTTAAATAAATTCCATGCTCTTGTAAAAGTTCTATTTCACTATATGATTTTGCTCTCATTTTAGGTGAGAGTGATGATAAAAATTCCATTACAGGGATGTTACCATTTTCTCTTTGGTAGAATTCAACCTTCCAATCCACGTTTATATCTCCTCTTATATAATATATGCATTTACTAATTATATGTTATCATATATGATAACCTTGGTCAATATTTTATCTTCTGTACTCTACAGGCTTAGTTAATTTTATTACAGCTGCTAATGATACAAATATAACAGTAGTGCAAATGGCAAGTATGCTTTACCAAAGCTTGTAAACATCAACATTTGATACCTTTTTTTATTTATATTTAATGTTTGAGTTAATAATATTGATATCAACTTAAATTCATATACTTATAACTCTAGGACGTTTTTTCCAATCACTCAACTGTACAGTCCAATATCCTGCTCATTCTCGCATTTCTTTATATTCTGGAGAGTTAGGATTCATCATAATTTCACGAAAGTCAATAAATCCTGGTAACCCTCCCACATCCTCTGTTCTACGATTATCCCAAACTTTAGTCCAGTTTGCCGTCTAGGAAAACAATGGATTTACAACTTCATGAATAGTCGGTGGATTTATTCCCATGGCAACCGCCAGTTTTTTTGTTAGTGCAATTTGCATATTTTCTCCTCACCTTCATCAATTTTAAATCCTTACACTCAAATGGCTAGTTGAGTGTAAAATACGATTAAACTTTCTTTTCCTTCTTTATACTATAATGAGTTCCTTTTCTTTTAACTTTGCCATCAAGAATTTCAATATTGCTCCTAAGTCTCATGTCTTCTTGTACCTGCTCAAATCTTTCAAGCTCTATCATTGGCTCATGAGCGTTCTCCATCAAATATTTTTCTTGTTCAAATATCATACTTTGAAATCCAGAACGAAATACATTACCTCCTGAATCTTTATCTGTGTAAGCTTTAAATAAAATCCATCTAAGGTTGTTTTTTACAATTTTCTTTAATCCTTCTATTTGCGCTTCTAGGCTTTCTTCTTGAGAATCGTGATTTGTACTAACTCTTATCAATATTTTTTAAACATCTATCTCACCTACTCGTAAAAGCCACATCTATACTGACTTCTCAACCTCTACGGTATCTATCCTGCCTACTATACTATACAAATATTATAATCCTCAAAACATTTCTCTTCAAAATAAAAACAAGGATTTCCAACTAAAAAGCACCCCAAAAATAAAATTTATGGTTATACTCCTAATTTTGAAAATCCTTTATTTATCAATGATTTACACACTTCTATTTATCTATTCTTTATATCTTTACTAACACCTACACAGGGTGAGAACGAGGGTTTTTATATTCTAATAATGATACTTACTGTTTCCTAACCCTGTATAACTAACCATATACATTTTTTACCACTTTCTAATCCCAGCTATACCAATACCTCTAGCTGTCTTTCCTTTTGTAGCTTTACTACACATTCCACGTGCAGCGTGTGGGGAACATTAAGAACTTTTCAAACTTCTAAATTCATTATTGTTTTTGTCCATTTAGGTAAATTTTTGTCATACCATATCATTTTCCCATTTCTTATAGATATTACTAGTTTAAATATATCTGTGTTATCATAAATATTAATTTCATCACATAATTCATTAACATTAAATAAGTTATTTAAAGATTCACTATATCTTCTTTCTATATCTTTATCAGGTATTCCATGCCCACCCCTACTAACTCTTAATTTAACTCTTTCTTTAGCAATTTCAGCACTTTCCAAACCTATATAATTCATAGTAAGTTGATTTATAAATAGATGTTTTACCACATCCATTAACTCCTGCAAATATTGTATATGTTGGCATACTACTTACCTATAACCTTTTCCGCTTCTCTTTGAAGCACTAAATTAGAAAGCATAGCATAAAAATCCTGTTCTTCTTTGCATTTAGCTTTTCTAAACAAATCCATTAAATCATTGTAAGAATAATTTAAAAATATATCATATAATTTTTCATTATTATTCTTCATTTAAACATGCCTCCATAAAAACACTTTAGCATTATATAAAAACATTTTTTACACCTCTATTATATCCTATTCTTATAACCTAAACATAGTATCTTCACAATATTTCTTAACCAAATCTATTTCTCCTAAAAAGTACACACCCCAACCTAAAAATGCATTAGCAATTATATTTTTTAAACTACCCCTTTATTAGCCGCTCCCATAATACCCGCAGGCATCTCTTCCTTCAATCTCCACACAAAGCTGATAGGCATGCTTCCTCTGTGACTTACATACTCTGCCTCTCCCAAATAAGTGTAAGGTGCAGCTAAACCATCTTTCTTCTTATTTTCTCTAACAAATAAAACTATTTTATTACCTGTTTTGAAATGATTAATATACCTTTGTCCTGTTTCACTTTCTAAACTGGTTCTACTTTGACTTTGCCAGTGGAACAACCTCTCATTCATGGCGTAATCCTCATAAAGAGTGGAAGGAGAATAATCCTTTTCTGATTTATTTAAGGTTATAAAAAAGGCATCTACTTTCATTTCTCTAAAATACTTTACTCCTTCTCTAAAGGATGGCTTTTTATTTTCATTAAAATATCCAAAGGCAGCCATAATCTGATCTATAGAATAATTGCAATGTAAATCTAATGGAACAGCTCCTCCTAAATCCACAGTTTTATCTACGAAATCAATATGTAAGTAATTATAATTAAGAATTTCTACAGCTTCTTCTATTAATTCCTTATTATTAGAACAAAGGTTATACAAAGCCTCTGCAAAGGATTCATAACCTATTTTTTCTGGAGGTTCCATATAAAAGCTGTAATATAACATTCCAAGCATATGTTTTTCTTCTTCATCTAAATTGCTAGTATCCAATTTAGATTTTAAAGTTAATACTTTTATCATAAACTCTATAAGTTTTCTTGAATTAATATGAAATATATTTTTCATTTTCTTTGTAAGAAGTACTTCATCCTTGTTTACATAGTCATCTATTAATCCTGCTTCAACCTTCATTCTAGAAAAACTTCTGTCTCCATTTTTGCCATAAACATCAACTAAACTGTAATTATAGTAATCTAAAAAGTTTTCAAGTATTGGCTTTTTGTAAGTGTCACCTTCAAAGTATTTTAATTTACTTATAAGGCTTGCTTTTGTCAATTTAGCTGCCTTTATATTTTTTAATATATACTCCTTAGCTTGTTTTTCTAAATGTATATAGCAGCCTTTAGGTAAATTTAAAAATCCATTGTTTATACTATATTCTACTGAATGTTTTGATTTGCCAATGAGTGCTTTAAATTTTTGCTCAAAATCATAGTTTTTATGAGCCTGACCTACAAAGTCCAGTACTGTTAAACATTCTTTTCCTTCACATAATCTAAGACCTCTTCCAAGCTGCTGCAAAAATACTGTTAAGCTTTCTGTTGGCCTTAAAAACAGCACTGTATTTACTTCTGGTATGTCTACACCTTCATTATATAAGTCTACTGTAAATATAAACTTCACTTCACCTGATATAAGTCTTCTTTTAGCATTATTTCTTTCTTCACTGCTGCTTTCTCCAAGTACTGCTATAGAGGAAATGCCTCTGCTGTTAAATCTATCTGCCATATATTTAGCATGTTCTACACTTACACAAAAGCCCAGTCCCACAACCTCATCAATATCCGTAACATATTTATACAAACTGCTTATTATTCCACTTACTCTAATATCATTATTGGTATATACATTTTGAAGCTCATTTTTGTCATATCCGCCTCTAGTCCATTTAAGTTTAGATAAATCCACACTATCTGATACTGCAAAGTATTGAAATGGGCTTAAAAGCTTTTTGTCTATGGCTTCTGATAACCTCATTTCGGCTGCTATTCTATCATCAAAGCGTTCCAGTACATTTTTGCCATCCATTCTTTCTGGAGTAGCTGTTAATCCTAAAAGTATCTTTGGAGCATAATAATCCAAAAGCTTTTTATAGGAAGGTGCTTCTGCATGATGAAACTCATCTACAATTATAAAATCATAAAAATCAGAAGTAGTCTTCTCATAAAGCTTTGAAGAATTAAAGCTTTGTATACTCATAAACAGGTGATCCAAAGACTCCGGTATATTTCCACCTACATATAAATCGCCAAAATTATTATCCTTTAATATAGCTCTGAAGGTGTCTCTACTCTGCTTTAATATTTCTTCTCTGTGAGCTATAAATAAAAGCCTATTTTTCTCTTTTCTATTTTCTTTTGCAAAGTCCTTATAATCAAAGGCTGCTATAACTGTTTTTCCAACTCCTGTAGCTGCTACTATAAGATTTTTACATCTTCCATATAGTGTTCTTTCAGCCTTAAGTTTTTCTAATATTTCCTTTTGATAATAGTAAGGATGTATGTCTAAACTAAATATAGTACTGTCATTACTATCAGTTTTACTTTCCTTTTTTAAAGAAGTTATAAGCCTTTTCTTATCCCCCTCAAGTTCTCCATTAAAACTATTAAACTCATCATCATTCCAGTAGCTTTCAAATGTTGCCTGAAATTTTTTAATAATATCAAAGGAATCTTTTTCTGTAACTTTTATATTCCACTCAAGTCCAGAGGTTAGTGCCGCATTAGATAAATTGGAAGATCCTATATATGCTGTAGTAAAGCCTGTTTCCCTTTTAAAAAGATAAGCCTTTGCATGAAGCCTTGTTCTATCAGTATCATAGGATATTTTTATTTCAGTATTTTTAAGCTTACTAAGTTCTTCAATAGCTTTATAGTCAGTAGCTCCCATATAAGAAGTAGTAATAATTCTAAGTTTATGATCTTCACCTTCTGTAAACTCTTTAAGCTCTTCAATTATGCATCTCAAACCGCTCCATTTAATAAAGGACACCAACATATCAATAGAATCACAGCACAATATTTCCTTTTTTATTTCACTCATCATGTCTGGCTCCTGCTTTGAACCTGTGAAAAGTGAACTTTGAGAAAGTGGAGTTACTGGTCTTACTGCCTTATTTCCCTTAACAGCTTTAATGCTATTTATTTTTGAATACAAGGCCGTAAGCATTTCCCCTTCTTCATCAATTTTTAACCCAGTAATGTTTTTTTCATGGGCTAATTTGCTTAAACTTTTTATAAGCTCATTGCAAGCCTTTATTTGTGAAATCAAAGCTTCCTTATCATTCTTTTTATTACTTTCCCTTATAAATCGTAAACACTTTTTAACTACAGAAGATATATAGCTTGTGAGTATAGTTTTAGCTTCTTCTACATCTATAGTTTCTTTTTCAAGAACGTATTTATCTAAATCTAATTCTTTTAACTTATTTTTAAGATCTTCATATATTACCTGCTCATAGACCCCATCCTTTATCACAGTTGACACTCCCCTGCTACTTCCTAGTTTACATTCATATGTGCATATTATAACTTATTCTTACCTTTTTATCAAAAATAAGGTACTTATTTATACCTGCTTCATAAAGAGTTTTAAAATTTTGTATGATAAGTAGTTTTATGATATAATTACCTATTGTCGTTAAACAATGTATAAATAAAAAATGTAAAGTGAGACTATTAAAATGAGAAATGAAAAATTAGAAAAAGCAATAATCAAAATAGATAATGAAATTGCTGCTATGAACGTGGCTAAAAAGTACTTATCAAATGTAGAAGAAATAAATGAAGTAAAAAAGACTTTAAATAACAAAAGACAATTATTAGCCAATGAAATATATACCGAGGATCATACATCCTATTTAGAATGCCGAGAAGTCATAGAAGGAATGTTAGATAAAGAATTAGAAAAAGAAGAACAAGTTGAATTGCTTGAAACTATAAAAGATAAATTTGGAAGAAAATCACCAAATGTAAGTAAAGCAAGTAGTGGACTTAATGCTTGGTTGAAAGAACTTAACATTGAATACAGTTGGATTAATAATGAAGAAACTGGTTGGGATAAATTGATTATAACTGGATTTGGATTATATAAGCAGAACTAAATATAAACGCCCATGTATGCTAAACTTTTCTAGAAGAAAGGTGTGACTAAAATGAAAAAAACATTGAAAGTCGTCGGAGCTATTATAGAAAATGAAAATAATGAAATACTATGCGCTCTCCGCTCTCCAAAAATGTCTCTGCCAAATAAGTGGGAATTTCCAGGTGGAAAAGTTGAAAAAGGTGAAAATTTAAAACAAGCTATAGAAAGAGAAATAAAAGAGGAGTTAAAATGCACTGTAGAGTACTTGGATGTATTTAATGACAATACTCATGAATATGATACTTTTATAGTAAATTTGATTACTATAAAGTGCAAATTAGTATCAAATACTCCTACAGCCAATGAACATTCTAAACTGATATGGTTAAAAAGAGAGAACCTGTCTTCTTTAAAATGGGCTCCAGCAGATGTTCCTACAGCTGAAAAGTTAATATCAGAAAGGGTATAGTAAAAAACACTATACCTTTTGTGATATTGGCAAACTATACCTTAGAAATTATTACTTTCTTCCCCTTAAACACAATGGCAATCTTTATTATATGTTTTACGTTGCAATTTATAAGTTCCTGTTCATATTTCATCCTATCTATTTGCTTTAATGCCTCTACTTTTCCTTGTTCCATTGTTTCCTTTGACAACACATTTATTTTCTTAAATTCAATAATAATTCCTGGTTTTGAAATATCCTTTGGAATTATCATTACATCATACCTTCCAAAACCGCTTTCCTTATTTGACTTCACTTCATGGGTATTTGAAATGGACACAAGCATTCCAAGTACAAAGGCATGGTACACTTTTTCCGGTTCTTTTCCTGATACGTCAAAATAACTTAAGTTATTTATTACAAATTCCTGAAAAGCATAGCCAAAGTTTTCTATATCACCAGTAACTAAATTACTTAACATTTCTTCATACTTTTGATTAGTCATAGCTTCTTGAAACCATTTTACTATTAAATTTTCATAAAATATATGAACTTCTTCATTTGGAATTTGCAGTTCACAATTTAATCTTCCTCTTATGAGCTCTGTTCTTACAGCCTTCAAATATCCACTTAAAAGTAAAAAGCTCCAGATATTTTGGTTGGAATCTTCAACTTCTGCCATAACTATAGTATCATCAATTACCTTATTTATGGATTTTCCCTCGAGAAGATACTCTAAATCTAGTTTTATTTCTTTATCCCCTTTTAATAAAAGCCTTTTTATAAGATCATTGCTGCTGCTGTTAATCCAGTAAGGCATAAAGCCTTCTTCATTGTTATCAATATAATTTAAAACAGACCATGGATTATATATTACTTTTCCTCCAAAAATATATCCATTGTACCAATTTTTTATTTGCTCTGTGCTATCTTTTAAATTATAATATTTTATAAGTTCTTTCATTTCCTCTTCTGTAAATCCAAATTTGTCATTAAATCTAAGACTTAATATGGAATATACTTTTAAGTTATTTAAGCCAGAAAAAATACTTTCCTTTGCCACTCTAAGAATACCTGTTATTAAAGACTTTTCAACGTATGGATTGTCTTTTAAGGCTGATGTTAATAAATTTCTTATTAGGACTATCATTTCATCATAATATCCTCTAAGATAACCTTCTTGTATTGGCACATCATATTCATCTATAAAAAGCATCACTTTTCTCCCATAATGCTTATTCATATACCCCATAAGAGAGCTTATTGCCTCTGATACATTTCCTATGGAAGCTTTTCTTAAAATTATTTCTTTAAAATCATTTTTATCAAATTCAGTTAACTTATCACTATCTAGTAAATATTCATGCTCTTTATACAAATTTGATAACAGAACTTTTATTCCATCTTCAAAGTTTTCAAAGGATATATGCTTTTGATTTTTAAAAGTAATGAAGATAACAGGATATTCTCCCTGAAGTTTCATTATTTTCTTTTCCTTTTCTATTTTTAAGCCTTTAAATAAATTCTTAGTTTCTTCCTTAGTTCTTATGTCAAAAAAATATTTAAGCATGCTTAAATTTAATGTCTTTCCAAACCTTCTAGGCCTTGGAGTCAATATTATTTTCGCACCATTTTCTATAAATTCTTTTATCAATAAACTTTTGTCTACAAAATAATTATTGCCTTCTATTAATTCTTTAAAGTCTGATGTTCCTACTTGTATTTTCTTCATTAATACACCTTCCTTCTTTACAAAGATGTTTTAAAACATAAAAAACAATTTCTTACTTTATTATATCCTACAATTTAGTTTCTTTAAACAAAAGATGTTAAGACCATTTCAAATATGTGCCCTTCGTTTTTCATTACATCAAATTTTAACTACCTCATTAGTATAATGCTTTGCACGTTCTATTATATCCTGATGACAAGTGAACAAAAGCAGTTGAAATTCATCCCCTTTTTGAACTGCATAATCAGACAAAAACTTCAGGGCCGCATCCATTCTTTCGTCGTCATACTGCATGAGCACATCATCTAAAAATAAAGGTAAATAAATGTTTTTATCACAAATAAGCTCTGCAATAGCTAATCTTAATGCCAGATAAGCTTGGTCAACTGTTCCATTGCTCAAGTATTTCCATTTCCTATAGTGTATACCTGACTGGATAGAAATATCGTAATCTTTTGTTACAAGAATATTGCCGTATTTTCCATTAGTCAGACTTTTGAATATTTCTGAAGTCTTCCTGTTTAACTCCGGTCCAAAACTCTTGCGCATCTCATCTGAAGCCTCCTGCATTACTTCAAGTGCAATTTTAAGACAATCAAAGTATTGTGTCTTTTCATCCACCTCTTTTCCCTTTTCATCTATTTCTTCTTGAATCTGACTTGAATTTTTATCCGGTGTCCTGATTTTTTTCTGCAAATCAAATAATTGTTGTTCAATATCTTCAGATACAATATCTTTTTGTTTTAATTCTTCTATGGAATAATTAATATCTCCTGCAGCCTCAAATCGTTTTATTGATGCTTCCAGTTTATTTTTTTCCTCATTTAAATGATCAAGTGAAGGAGAATCATATCCCATTCCCTTTGCTATATTGAGTACTTCGCATTTTTTCCTTTCCAATTGAGAAATCTTTTCTTGAAGCTCTTGTACTAAAGCTTTAGCAGCTTCATAATCCGGTGTAATTTCGTATTCATTCACTTTATCCAGAAGTTGTCCGGCTTTTTTTAAGTACTCTTCCTGAACTCTGGTAACAGCATCATGATTTTTCATGTTGGAAGCATACTCCAGATATTTATTTTCATATTCTTTTATGGATGTACACGATTTTTCATTCATTTTTTCTTTAATTTCCAGTTCTGCAGCATTATAAAGTTCCTCAATTTTATTTCTATAACTTACAGCATCTGTTTCCCTTAAATCTTCTGGCTGTAAAACTGTAATTTTTGCTTCTGCATTTAAGTTTGAATTTTTCGAATACTTTTCAAGCATATAATTCAATTCCTGGGAAAAAATGCTTTGTCTTGTATTTAGATAATTCAAAGCTATATCTTTCTCGTTTTTCAGCTGTGAACATTTATCCATTGAATTCATGTAGGCATTATTATTTTCTATTAATGATTTTAACTTTTCTTCAATTTTATCAATTTTATTTGAAATATCCGCTATTTTATCCTCATAATCTTTTGTCCTGTCAGAAACCCTCCTGTCTTCCCTTTCACTTTGAACTTTGAGATTTTGCAATTCCTGCTTTAGATTACTTGTTGAATCGTATTTATTAACCTTTTCCATTTTCTCACTTTGTTTATGGGACTTGATTGCAAATACACCTATTCCAGCGGCAGCAGCAACTCCAATTGCTGCAAGTGGACTGATTTTTACTGCAAGTATAAGTGAAATGACGCCAAGTATAACACTAAAAATCAGTAATGAGTTTTTATTCTGGCTTTCTTTACCTGATGTTTGTGGCAATTTGCCCTGCATTGACAATTTTTCACTTGTAAATTCAATATGCTGCTCCCTCAGTTGTTTTTCAGAATTCCACTTTGTCCTGTCTTTTTCAAAGTCTCTTGTAATCTTCTCTTTGTCCATTATTCTGGTGCTTTTTTCTTCTTCATACTTCCTATAAGCTTCATGAAATTTTTGTAATTGTCCTGCCAGTTCAGTTTCTTGTTTTAACAATTCTTCTGCATTTTGATAACTACTTTTTGCTTCTATAAAAGACCTAAACGCCGGCAAAAAACATTCATCAATTCTCTTTAGCAAGTCTTTAAGTGTTTTTTCCCTGCTGACCAGTTCATTTAGACATTCATACTCTTTTTCACTTACTGGAATAAGCTTATTTCCATTACAATCTTCATTTTTAATTGATCCTTTCAGCTTTTCCAGGCTTCCGCTTACTTTTTCACTTTCATCCATCAGTAAATTGCACTCCATTAAAAACGCCTTGAGACTTTTAAATGGAATATTTTCTTTTTCTAATTTTTTTTCTGATTCAGTGTACCCCATTATTTTTTCAATAAGAGAATTTACTTGCTTGAGTCTATTTCTATTTGTATTTAGCTCCAGCAAGTCTTTAATATTTTTTTGCTCATTCAACTTTGTTTTCAGGCAATGATATTCTTCCATGTTTTTTTTCTGTTCATCTTCAAGTATTTGAATATCCGCCATTTCATTATGCAAAGAGTCAAGTTCATTTTTAGCTTCAACGAGTATTCCCTTTTTTCCGCTTTTAGACACCATATCTTCTACTGCATCATTAATACGGTTTATCACCAATTGCTGGGATACATTTTCGTCTCCTGAAAGAACTAAATTTGACATCAATTTTTCTGCAACTTCATCATTATTCCCATTGGAAGAAAAACTTCCCATATTACTTATATAAACACTGCGTTCAAACCCGTCCAAATCAAGGCCAAAAAATCTTTTTCCAACCTCTTCATTTTTACCAAGAGATACTTCCTCTCCAGTGTCCATATTGATCAGCTTTACTTTATCTGCTCCAGGAGTAGCACCCATATCTTTCTGCAGGCGGTAACATGTTCCATCATGTTCAAATTCAATTGCTCCATTCATCATGGAACCATCCCATGGCTGGTATTTCTTCCTCAGATTTTTATTTATGTCCTTACCCCTTTCCAGTTTGCTGTAAAACATTATTTTAATAAATGCCATCAAGGTTGATTTTCCATCCTCATTTTTTCCGTATATCAGTTGAAAACCGTTTTTTAATTCTAATTCATAGTCCTTGAATTTGCCAAAACTGCCTATCTGCAATTTATTAATCTTCACTATATTTTACCTCCCCGAAAAATGCCTTCAATCCAAGCCTGAGTGCCTTGTTTAATTTTTCTTTTTCATCAGGTCCTGCATCATTTATTTGTTCCATCATCTTCCGTATAAAAATATTCCTAAGTGTCGTTTCCTCTGGAACCGTATCAAAATCTATCTTTACTGTAGTATGATCTTTAATTTTAACAAAGAATATCTCATATAAAATTGCCTTGATATCATCAATATCAATACTGACATTGTCTGCAATCATTCCCTCCAGAATCACCTTGTAAAGATTTTCCGAATAATTTTCTTCACATCTTGACTTCATTTTATCCAGTATAATATCCGCAGCCATTTTTGAATTCTTTGCATCAGAAATATCTACATGAAGTTCAATATTCATACGCTGGCACAATCTACGGTATTTTAGCCTGCACAGTCCTTTTGAAACTGTCCCGATGTAGACACCCTTTTCATCAAGCTCATCAAATCCCCTTCCTTCCGGGCATCCTGGATACGCATAATATGTATTTCCAGCCTTTAATACTTCAGTCTGTTTATGAATATGTCCTAAAGCAACATAATCCACTTTGCTATTTTTAAGCTGCATTTCTGTAATTGGATTGTAATTGCTCTTTTGATGCGGGGCGACAATTTCACCGTGAATTACACAAATATTAATTAACTCATCATCTAGAATGGTAAAATTTTTCAACATAGAATCGACTTGATATGTTCCCGTAAAAGCTCCTCCCCACAGACGAACTCCCAATTTTTTAAGTTCTATTTTTTCTAATGCACCTTTAAAAATAATGACATTATCAGGCCAGAAATCCTTTAACAAATAGGGTGAATCTTCAGTAATTGGATCATGATTTCCCGGTGCAATTGCAATAATAGTACCTTCCAGTCCTGCAAACCCATTTTTTATTTCTTCCAGCATAGTTTTCTGAACATGAACATTATCAAATAAATCTCCCGCTATGAGCAATAATTGTATTTTTTCATCCTGACATAATTTTAAAATATTCAAAAATGTCCTTTTAACTTCAGCCCTCCTTGTCACTGCTTTTCTTCCCAATGTTGATAATTCTGCACCAAGGTGCATATCCGCACAATGCAATATCCTTATTTCTTTCACATTCATACCTCCATAGACAATTAATTCAAGCATATATCTTTATAAACACACTTTTCACATTCATGTTTTTCTGCTTTTGGAAAGTCTTCAACTTTCATGGTTTCAAGGTTTCTTCCAAAAATTTTATTCATATAAGATAATCTTTCACCCGAATAAAATTCATTTTCTAATTCCTTAAAGTCATCTTTTATATCATAAAGTTCCCCATCTTCACTTACTATTTCAAAGCCCATTTTTTCAAAGGGACTTTTTATTTCTTTCTCTAAGAAATCCTCCATAAAAGAATTTACATATATATTTATATCACTGTGCTTTGATATTTCTTCTATAAGCTCTATATTTAAGTTTTCCTTTTTCCTTAAGCTTACTGCAAATTTCAGAAATAACTACCTTCACCACAGGCTCAAATATAACTCTATCCTGTGGAATTTCTTCCTTTACTATATCCATTTCTAAATCATCGAAAACGATTACTCTAGAGTCTAAAAGTCCACAGCTTTGATTTAACAACCTTTTTCTTACTTCTTTTATGGCAGCACTTGAAGGCATTATGTAAAGGAATCTTTCTCCTTATTTTTGAAGCCTAATACACATATCTATAAGTTTTTCTCTTCGCTTTGAAAAAAGCTTTTCGATATAAACTTTTCTTTCCATGATTAAATCTCCCATAGTTTTTATTAGGTTTTATTTGTAATTATATCATAAATTACCTATTACATTTTATATCTTCTTCAAAATCAAGAAATTTAGGATAAATCAATCCAAAATTTGTGCCATAATCAACTAAAAAATAAAAACACCTTACATAAAAATATAAAGTGTTTTCTCATATATATCCCAACTAATTTCTGCAATTATATTTATATGAAGTTTGAACTATCATTCAGCTTATCATCTTTTACCATTATTTTATCTTCAGCAATATCAATAATTACTTTAGAAACTTTTAGCAAATCTAAACCTAATAACCCATTCTTATATTTCAAATCAACCATTTACATTTTACCTCTTATACCAATATATTTAACTAACTGAATTTCAACTCTACTTTTAACCGTATTATACACATATTGACCAGTTTTGCATTTTAAATGTTCCTTCATAGCTTCTTTCCCATCTTTAATAGGTTTAATAAATGCAACTTCATCTACTATTTCCTTGTCTTCTTCGATATGAGATTCCACTATCTCAAATTTTACAAAAGTATTAGGATATTGCTTTCTCACATCTTCCCATTTCATAATATCAACTCCCATACAATTGTATTTGTCTCAATTTTAGCATACTAAAATATTTATATAAAGATATTTTTAAGACATCAATATCTTTTATTCACTTCTGTTTATATCCCTGTTAAACATTCTAGCGCATAATAATATTTTTAAACATGTTTCTAAATTATTTTAATTGAAATAAATGTAAAGGCCTATGCTAAAACTGTTGTTAAAGCATAGGTTTTTTATTACAAAAATCATAGTAAAAAATATCTTCAAAGATCAAATCCAAAATACCTTTATAAATCTTACATTTATAATTTCCTGGCATCTGATCAAACAAAGATCCTGTTTTATCATAATTGTATACTGGACACACTCCACAATAAGGATTATATACGCAATCTGAACATGCTGGTAAAGTTTCTATACAAGAAGCAGTACATAATGTTGAACATACTTTACTATTAACTAGCGAATTAAAGTCATTTTTATATACATTACCTATTTTAAAGCTTTCATTACCTCTTTCTGCAAGCATTCTGCCTTCATCACAAGTATATATATTTCCATCATAATTATACGCCATTTGACCTATAGTTCCACCGCAAGGTGATCTAAGCTCCATATAATTTATATAATCATTTTTTAATATTTTAGATATGAATATAGAATAATGTCCTTCTTTTATATTTATTCCTTTATTATTTAAATCTTTTACATAATTACAGCACTTTCTATAAAAATCCAAGAACTCTTCTGGTGTATATCCAACTTTATTCCAATGTTCCTTTGAATTTCCTAAGGGTGTTAATGGTCTTATAAATATATTTTTCATACTCAAATCTACATAAGTATCTATTATTTCCTTCCAGTTTTCCAAACTAAACCTGGTAGTCGTTTGAATAGCTTGTACTCTACATTTTTTATTTTTTTCTTTATACAAATTATTAATTTTATTTATTTTTTCTTTTATAATTTTGAAGGAACTTCCCTTCCTGTATGGTCTGTTTTTATCATGTACATATTCATCACCATCTAATGAAGTAGCTATATTTATATCATTACTTATGAGAAATTCTATAATTTCATCATCCGCCAAAATTAAATTACTTACCAGATTAAAGCTTATTTCTTTCTTTATAGTTTTATTTCTTTCTTTAGCATACTCAACTATATATTTTAGCACTTCAAAATTCATTAAAGGCTCTCCACCTTGGAATTCAAAGGATAAGCTTTTACTAAAAGATTGTAGTGCTATATCAACAGCCTTTTGTGCCACTTCCCTACTCATTATTTTATTTGAATTTTTTAAAGTACTAGCAGATGCCTGACAATAAATACAACTTTGATTGCAATTAGTAGTAAGTACAAATATATGAAGTTGAGTTCCTTCAAACAAATAGTTTTTATGATTTCTGAGTTCATTTGCAGCCTCATTTATAACAATTTCTCTATTTCCATCTACTACAAAATATTTTTTTAATAATTTATCACATAAATTTTTATCTTCAATATAAGTTTGCCCGCATAATTTTTCAAATTCTTGCTGTGATAAAAACAAGTAATTTCCCAAATCATTAGTGATTAAATACTTATCTTTAAACTTTTTAAAATTAAAGTAATTTAATTTACTTATCATTATTTACCTCTTACACTTTTAAAATTTTTATTCTATAGCTGCCAGATGTATTACTGGATTGGGTTCACCTTTAAATCCTTCATATTTATAGTAGAATTGAAAAATCCTCCACAATTTTTCATAACACTGCATTCCTTACACTGTTCTTTATATCTTATCTTATAGTCAGATATACTTCTTACACTTAAATTCCATATGCTTTCATCTAAACTACACAGCGGAAAATTATAAATTCCTACCTCTATTCCACTTTTTAATAATATAAAAGCAGCCTCCTTAAGCTTTTCTTGAACACTGTTAAAATCAATCCACACCTTTTCTTTATTAACTACAGCATTTCCCAGCATCTCCATAGCCATAAAATTTACTCTTACTACTTTAGGAAAATAATTAGAAATCATAGCAGCAATATTGGTAATTACAGTATAATTTAATTTATTTATTACCACCCTAATTTCTATTTTTCCTCCTAATTCATATAAGTTTTTTAATCCATAAAAACTTTGTATAAAGCTTCCCTTAACTCCAGATATACTGTCATGAAGTTCTGGATAATGGCCGTGAATAGGAATGGCTGTTATTAAATTTTTTGGTGTGCTTTTTAAAAAAGATTCTGCAAAATTTTTATTATAAAACATTCTTCCATTAGTAAGTAAAAGGTACTCGGTATCAGGCAGCTTTTCTCCTAAATATCTTATTATTTCTATAAAGTCTTTTTTCAACAAGGTAGGTTCTCCACCTGTAATACATAAAAATTTAACTTCTTCATCTATAAGTTCTATATACTTTTTTAGAATACTTAAGGGTATATTTTTATTTTCTGTTCTTACCTTTAAAGAATCAGGACACATTATACAATTATTATTGCATTTATTTGTAAGCATTAAAACGTTATCTGTAGAATTGGCTCTGTATAATACTTTTATAGTTGATCTATCAGTATCCATTTCGATTACATCCTTATCTACTAATGTATCTATCTCATCTACACCACAAATATATGGAATATTATTTAATTTTAAGTAATTCATAACTTTTTCCTGTACATTTTCGGATTGAAAAACATAAGCATCATAGCCTTTTATAAAAGTTTTACTTTTTAGTATTACTTTAGCCTTACATTTTTTATCTAAACTTTCTTCACTCTTACACACTGAAACTAAAGAATAAGAACCTTGTCCCATTTTTCCCTTTAAAAAAAGAGGCCTGTATTTACAATCTTTAATCATAAAATCTCCTAACCTGCCATAATCAAACTTATCACAGTTCCTAAAAATATAAATGGTGCAAAATGTATTTTTCTGACTATTACAACTTCATTTGATCCATTTTTGCTTTTTTGCCAAAGTTTAATACTTTCTATTTCTTCATAAGTTAATCTTGAACTCATACTTTCCGAACAATCATCTGGCAATCCTTTAATTTTAGAATTATAAAAATTAAAGACAGTACCTGAAGACAGCAACATACCGGGTTTTAATTTTTCTATTGATACATTTTTATAATTATATTTTCCACATAAAGCTCTAAATAAAATTAGAACTATTACAAATGCCATTAATTTTACATTTAAATGTATGTTTCCTGCTCCTAAATAAACAGTACTAAAAACATATGTTACTACTCCAAGAATAGTAACCCAATAAAATATTTTCTTACTATTTGCATACCTTGTTAAGTAAAGAATAAGTAAAGCATTTAAAACCATATATAATCCAAAATTATACAAGTAAAAATTTTTTAAAAAGTGGACTATTAAACGATTTAAGTTTATTGATATAATCCATGCAAAAATAATCCTTAATATTATTATCTTTAATTCTTCTATATCAATATGCCTTATATCTTTTCTATCTGCATTTAAAAATCTATCTTTCATATATAAAAATAAACTTTCTAATATTAAATAACCAAATCCACATAAAAAAATAAGAACTATAATAGAAAATCCAGGAAATATATTTTTAGGATTAGACCTGTACATTTCCATAGGCATTAAACCTACAATTAGCATAACTAATTTAGCATCTCCTGCTGCCCATATTTTAAAAACATACATCATAACAGAAAAGAACATTGCTGCAATTAAATTAACTATATACATTTTAACTGTAGTAAAACTCGAACTATTTAAATAAAGTATCTGAAGTATGATTCCAGGTACGAAAAACATAATAAGATGATTATTATATATCTTACCTCTTTTTATATCCGTATAAGAACTGTTTATACCTAATGCAATTATAATAAAATTCAAAATTTTACATATTAAATTACTAATCATGCCTTCACCTACTGAGTATTATATATGTTTTCCAACCAATCCTATAACGTAATTACAAAATTCATTTTTAATTATTTGAAAATCTTCGTCATTACAATTTATTAATTTAAGTATGACTGTATTATTTTCTTCTAGATTGTACCTGATCTCAACTAAACTTCTGTAATCTTCTATCGCTTTCTTTATATCCTTTAAGTTATAAATTTTTAAATTTAGTCTAAAAAATTGCATAAAAGTCCCTTTCGTTTAAATAAGCTAACTTTCTCCCCAAGCTTTACTTATTTCATCATCTCTAAATATTATTTTTCCATCTTCCTCATTCATTTGATAGTAATAATTTTCTTTATTTATGCTGTTACTTTCTTTAACTTCTACACATGTATTATAAAGTGCTCTTCCTAGTATTAATTCTCTTATATTTTTTGTTTCTTTAAAGATTTCAATTCTGAGAGTTTGATTTAATAATTCATTATAAAATTCTCCTACTAATTTTTTCAAAAAATCTTTATCTTTAATTTCCTTTGGAGTAAACTCAACTCTTATTAATTTTTCTTTTTCATAATCAAAATAAATATAGACTTTTTCTATAAAAATATATGCTGTTTTCATCACTGCTGTAAGAGAATATATTTCTTCGTTTATAAAAAATACTGCTTTATCATCTTTTAATACTTCAATTACATTATCCATATATTTCTTCCTTTATATACTATTTTACTTTGGTAAATCCGTATCAGCTGGTGTCTGAGGAGTCTGTGGTACTGGATCAGGTTTAACTACAGCTTGCTGAGATTGTGGCTGTATTTGAGTTTGAGTACTATTTGAACTACTTCCTGTAGTACTTGAAGAAGTGCTGTCATTCGAATAACTGTCAGTGCTTGACGACGTAGTATCTGGTGATGAATTTGTATAACTGTCACTATTTGTATAATCATTTCCTCCGCCATAACTTGAAGAACTATGGGAAGAATGAGAGCTGTGTGAACTGTGCGAAGAATGAGAACTATGTGAAGCAAATGCACTTTCACCAGAAGCTATAAAACTAGCTATTACTAATAAAGATCCTACAAACATCAACTTATTTCTGCTTATTTCCCCTTCCTCTTCATATATAAAATCAGTTATAGATTTCTTTATTTGAGGAAATTGTAATTTGCTTATATTTTTTTCTTTCATTATTCATGCACTCCAAATCATTTTTCAAATTTATTATTTTCCCAGGTTCCCTGCTGTACTTGTCCATTCTTATACGTATATTTTCCTTCACCATTCATTTTATTATTGCTCCACTCTCCATCATATATATCACCATTTTTAAAATGATAAATGCCTTCTCCATTCATTAAATCATTTTGAAAACTTCCTTCATAACTTTCACCATTAGCCCATACATATGTACCGCTTCCCTGTTTTTTATTATTTATAAATTCTCCATTATAATTGTCACCATTAGCTTTTTTCAAAACACCTTTTCCATTCATCTTATTATCCGCCCACTGACCATCATAAACATCACCATTGGCCCAAGTATACTTACCTTGTTGAATTTTTTTATTATCCTTTACATAGCCATCATAAGTATCTCCATCATACTCTAAAGTTGTTTTCACTGGAGCAGTTTCAACTGCAGCTTGCTTTTGTGAACTTGAAGTTGTCTTCACAGAATTGCTATTAGTGTTATTATTGGGACTATTTAAACTACCTATAGCTCCTATAAGTATAAATAAAGCTATTATCCCTCCAAAAATCCAACGTTTTTTCTTTTTCTTAACTGGCTTTGTTTCAATATCCTTAGTTTTTAAAATAACAGTCTTATCTAAACCATTAGATTTACTTTTTCCTACTTTATCATATTTATCTTGTATTCTCAAAATTCCACCTCCCACTTTTTATCCATAATAATTTCAAGCCTATGTATAAATTCGCAAATTTTATCAATTATATTATATTTCTACAAAAATAATATAATTCCTGCATATAGTTAGATAAAATACAATTTAATTTATATTGATGCGCTTCACATATTGTTTTCCAGTAAATACCTCTATATACCTTTTCATAATTATGGTACAATATCCAAGTATAATTGAATAATCGCAGATGGATGGCTGCGGAGGTTTTGAATATTTTATCTCCTTGGGCTATTGGTGAATTATTTCACTTTAGCTTAGGGGGTGGTATTGGATATGCTAGAATTAATTATAAAAAGTTTAACTACTCTTTATATTATTAGGTTAGTTTTAAAACATAATCTTTTTATTTCTAAGTTAATTATTGAGATAAAGTTTCTTGATATTCACATAGAAATTAATGGCAAAGAGAAAAAGCACCCATCCTCACAAGATTAGCGTGCTCTTCTCTTAATTAAATTTCTATTTAATTCATCCAATAGCCCTAAAACAAAATAAATGTTCTAAGGGTACTTAGTGTTACCAACACTAAGTATTTCTTATTTATATTATATCAAACTTTTCTTAAAAATAAACTTATTTTTTAATTTACTCGAATAATCTTTTAGTTTTTTATCCTCGCCATATCCTATCTTATGAAATATACGCTATTTCCTTTATCTAAAATTATCATATTTAAATGTATTAAAACATTCTATATCTTTTTCATATTTACTTATGAAATCCATATTACCTCTTCTATTTATTGTTATGAATTATTTCTCACACCTTCATCTATATTATAATTATATGCATCAATTATTAATAAAGTTTTCATATTAAACTCACCTTAACCCCTATTTATACCTATTCCCCAATAATCTTCCTCAAAAACTTCTCCATGAGCTTTGTGGCACTCGGTAAAAAAGGAATTCCTCCAATATTCACAGTATCTATACTTTTATACAACGGATGCTCACAATATTCATCCTCATTTCCATAAGGAAAAAGCACAAAAGCTCCAGATACAATTTTTTCATATCTTCCTGTTCCCTCGTTTTTACGAACTATAGCATCCCTGTACCTATGCATAGTATTAATATCCTCCTCCTTAGGCCCTGGAGTTTTATTATGTTTTTCATAGCTGCTGCCTTTTACAGCTTTATCCAGCTTATATTTAGCATCAAAAATGTAATTGTAAGTTGCCTTTTCACCTATTTTATCTATAGCTAAAACATTGTCCGGTTTTTGGCCTACAGTTTCTGACGGCATCTTTGAATTATAAGAAAGCACAAATTTTTCACCATTTTCAGGATTTTCGTAAACTACTCTAGATTCCACTCCCTTTTTTAGAGCTACAAAAATTCCATTGTTTTTTACCTTTACTGTATCATTGGATATTAAATTATAGTGTTTTCTGAGTATTCCATTTATCTTTATAAAACACCAGTACTCATAAAGCAGTGGAAGATCCTTTATATTTAGCTTGAATAATTCTCCTTTTAAAGTCAATCCCTTTTGAAGCATCAAATAATATTTATAAACATCCTTGTAGCCTACAGCCATTTTAAAAACCATGGACGAATTTTCTCTAAATTCATATTCTCCTACATACTTTAAAAATGTGGAAGTCAAATATTTATTCATGGTTTTTGTAAAGCCTTCCAATCTTGAAATAAATGAGCTGTCTACTGCTCTTCCAAGTTTTAGATATCTTTTTCTAAGCTCCTTCAACTTAAATAAAATACTCTTCACAATAAACTTCAAAAATCTATTTTCATTAGTATCTAAAGTCACCTTTTTTCTAACCTCTAGAGCTTCTACAGGAAGAAACTTGTCCTTCTTTTTCATAAGTTTTTCAGGTCTCTTTTCCAGCCACTTTATAGTTTCACTTGTTACATTCTTCAATTTATGATAAGGAACAATCTGTGTTTCATTAACCAATAGATGATGTGGCATAGCTGTTATCGTGTTTAATGCTTTTTTTAACTTTTCAAAGATATAATTTAAAATGCTGTAATATTCACTTAAGGAATCTCCTTTGTGTTTACTCAGTCCGCCTAAAGAATAAGTTCTTTTAAGAAAATCAAAGGCTAAATTATAAATTTCTTCATTTACATCACTGCGAATAGCCATGTAATCTTTTCTATAATCTATTTTTGTAGGAAACACTTCTACTTGTATAATAAAATGATATTTTCCATTTACTTTTATTACTAAGTCAGAATATCCTATTTCTCCTTTAAAGGTTACAATACCGCTTAAACTGCCACTTCTATTTCTAGTTATTTTGTTTCTTATATCTTTATTTTCATGGTAAAAGCTTAGATCTATATCTTTATCCTTCTTTTCTATTAACAATTCATAATTTTCATATTCAAAGAAATAAGCTTTTTCCGTATAAACAATTAAATTTGCTCCTTTTTCCTCATAACTTATTGAATATCCCCTGCTGTCTATGTCTTTATCATCTATTTCACAATTTCTGTTTTTCCCTTTTATAGTGAAATATATTTTATCTGTTTCCAGATAAAACATTTCTTTTTTTGATTTACCAGAAGGTTGTAAATCCATCTCTATTAAACCTCCTGATCATCTTCAATATTTTTTCAGAGGATATAGGATATTTACAGGAAATCTTTTCTCCATCATAATCCTTTTTAAGACTTTCCTTAACCTTATCTAAATATTTGGTCAGTTCTTTTAACGTATTTTCATCTATATAATCAGAATCAAGGTTTCCTTTTTCCATTTGGGAGCAGTGTAAAAATAATTTAAATAAGCATTTTTCAATTTCTTCACCACTGCCTCCAATTCTAGGTAGTATCTTTTGTTTTATCTCGTAATCTAAAGCATGATTAAAATCCATTATTTCTTCATGCACTGCATAAATCACATAAAAAACTATTTCATCCCTAACTCTGTAGGCAAACTGCATGTCACATTTTTCTAAAATACTATTTATTTCTTTAAGTTCATCTATAACAGCTTTAGCTGTATCTTTGCTTTCTCCACACTCAGATATCTTTACATATTCTGAAAGAAGAAGTTTATTGGGATAAATCTTAGGTTGTACTTCAACTTTTTCTCTATCAAAATCATAATCCAAATTAACTTCATTAAATTCTATAGTATTCGCTCTATCCAATACCTTTTTACTGAATGGAAAGGTTGTTTCGTCCATATTTACTGTACCAATTATATATAAATTTTCTGGTATGTATAAATCTCCAAAGCTTTTTACTGCATCTGTATCTCCAGCAAAAAACTCTCTTCTTATGAGCTTATCTGTTTTTATCTCTCCATCTTCCTTATCTCTTGTTTCCATTATGGACAATATGTCGCTGAAGTAATATTCCACTCTAGCTAGATTCATTTCATCCAAGCATACAAAGTAAGGTATTCCCTCATGTTCTGCAGCTTTACCAATTACATTTGTAAGTATTCCAGGCTGAAACTCTCCATTTATATTTCTATACCCTATTAATTCCGATGCGTCTGACCAATCTGGTCTTACAGGTATTAAATTATAAGTTTCATCCTCTCTTGAAGCTCCTAAAGCCTTAGCAAACAGCTCCACCAATTTACTTTTGCCTGTTCCAGAAATTCCATATAAAATAACAAAAGGTTTAGTTTTTAATGACAGGTATAAATTTTTTATAATATCAATGCTGTATTCATAGCCTTTTGCTGTTATGTACTTATGAATATATTCCACTACAGCTTTACTTTGAAAGTTTTCTTCTAAACTTGAGATTTTATTTGACATTGGTGTTTCCAATGTGTCAGTTTCTTCATTTCTTACTGTAGCGGCAGTTTCATTTTTGCTGTGTAATTCCCCATTTTCTCCTAAACCCTTATCCAAATAGTATTTATTGAGCTTGTTATTTAAAATGCCTCTTAGTTTTTCCTTATCTTCTTCAGTAAATTCATTCCAAAGCTCTGTATTAAAGCTTAAGTATTCAACATCATCTACGTGCTCCTTAAATATATAATCTTCTTTACTTATAACATTATAAGAATTTTCATTTATTACATTTCTTACAGTATTTACTTGTAAGTTTTGTATACTCCTTTGAATTTCTGAATCTGAAGTTTCTACTAGTAATTGTTTTTTATGTCTTTCTATGTAAAAGTCCTTGATATATGAACAAATATCGTCATATACAGCTTTTCCTTCGAAATCTGCTAGTTCTAAGAGAGCTATTAATAAAACAAGCTTATAGCTTTTTTGATACTTGTTTCCAAGATTTTCTTCTTTATGTCCAATGTAATTAAAGAAATTTTTCTTTAATGATACGTTATCTTCTGATGGAGCAGCTGAAGTTCCTTTTGACTTGTTTTCTTCTGCATTAGGCAGCTCTGTAAAATTATAATTATCATCAGCAATTAGCTCAATTCTAAAAGTATTAAGCTTATCTGTTTTATAAAATTCTATGTATTCTTGCGGTTTTTCTATATTGGGATTTTCATTGTACTCAAATATGTACTTATAGCTCTTTTGTAATTTTTCTATTATATAATCTTTAATTTCTTTTCTGAAAAGAAACTGATAAGTATCATTTCTTGTATCAGATTTTGCATTTCTAAATAGTGCTTTAAATTCTTTTCCGTCAACTAATAATGATACTTCTTTGCTTTCATTTCTATCTAAATATTCTTCATTTACAACTCTTAAATATTTATGTGCTTCTCCTTTTGGTATGGTTACACCGTACTTAAACGTTGATTTATCTACTAATTTTTTACCTATTATATCTTCTCCATTAACTTCTATCCATCCACCTGATCTACCTTCCACAATTTCACCTGCTTGTCAAATTTATTTAGTATGGTCATATTAATTACTCTTTTTACATAAAATTTCAAATTATACTATTATTTTATAACATATTCATCTCTTTTTACAGTAAAAAAATGGGCATTCTCTACTACAAATTCTATACATACTCCATAATTAATACTTGTAAAATAGAAAACTTCGTCTTAATACTTTGACCATTTATTTTTTCCTAAATTTTGAATGTTTTATCATCTAAAGTAATATAAATATACTGTATTAATTAAATGGAGACATTATGGGAAAAGTTATAAGTTTTATTAATTTAAAAGGTGGTGTGGGTAAAACCACAACCGCAGTTGCAATAGCTGAATTTCTTACTTATGAATTTAATCAAAAGGTATTGGTAGTAGATTTAGATCCTCAAACCAATGCAACCATCTTACTTATTGATCAAGATACTTGGAAGAAAGCAAATGAAAATAATAAAACTATTCATCAAATGTTTTTTGATGAACTAAATGGAACTAAGGCTTTTGATATTAAAGAATCTATAATAAAAAGGACTTCAAATATTAAGGGTGGTAATAATAATCTGCATCTACTTCCATCAAGTATTAATTTGATTGATTTAAGTGACAGACTATCAGAACTTGATGAAAATCATGAAGTAAATGACCATTCAATACCTATATTATCAAAATACTTAACAAAAAAATTAATAAATAGATATGATTATGTATTAATTGATTGTCCTCCAAATTTAGGTCTTATTACTTTAAATGGCATTTATATAAGTGATTATTATGTAATTCCAGTAATTCCTGATATCTTATCCACCTATGGTATACCTCAAATGCTCAATAAAATAGAATCTTCAAAAAGAAAGCTCAAAATGCTAAATCCTTCTTACAATCTATCAGAATTAGGATTAATCATTAATAAAATGATAAAAAGAAGCACTATGCATAAACGTACTCTTGAAGATTTACAATCTAGACAAGCCAAGCCTAAAAAAGATCCTAGTTATGTTCCTAAACTTTTTGAATCAATAATATACCAAAGAGATATTTCCTCAAACATAGCTGATTTTTGTCAGACAATCAACACAGTTAAAAAGAAATATGGAAACAATTATACTGATTACAGGAATTTAACTTTGGAATTTATGAGTAGAAGTAATTTGTAAAGGATTGATTCATATGAAGATCACTAAAAAATATCAAATTATTAAGTTTTACAAGGATGGCCTTGATATAGATAATATAATAGGAAAAGGGTTTAATAAAAAATATGTTAAACAAGTTTTAAGAGATTTTAAAGCGTCAAATTTTGATTCTTCATCTAATAATAAAGCTAATGTAGATGATATAAAGCAATTAGCAGCAATACTTGAAGATCTGCAAAACAAATGTGATAAGCTAAATATCAATATTAATATTTCAATTAGTGTGAATAGCTGTAATCCTAATTCAATTAATACTAACATGCCTTTATTAAATCCAGTAACTGCATTTAGAGATATTGGAGCAGCTAGGTTAAAAGAACAGCTGAATTTATTTAAATTGGATGAGCTAATAAAGATGATTAAAGTATACACTCCTGATTTAAATGGAATTATATACAAGCAAAAAGATATTAATGTAGTCATAGAATATATAGTTGAAAGATCCTCTAAACTTTCAAAAATGGGACAGGTATTTAGAACTGCAAGTGCACATGAATAAGGTGATGTGTTAAATTACCATCACCCTGTTTTTATTTAATTCTTTTATTTATCTGAATATTTAAAATTCAATTTAATATTACTAAAATTTACATTTTCTTTAATAGCTTAAGATAGTAAAAGGTTTGGATTATATTCTATTATATAGAATACACAAGTACAAAGAACATATATAAATTTATCATTTTTTAGATGAAATAACTGTTTTTCTAATATAAAATTTGAATCTATTAGCTCAATTAAATTAGCATTAATTACTACATCTTTCCATTTAATAGATTTACCAGTAGCCAAAAATATAGCCTTAGTGAGATTTTGCAAAATAATTATATTACATAAATCTTTACTTGCAGCAAATTTGCGATAATCATTACCCATACTTTCCTGTTGTACACGAAATTTATATTTTTTATCTTGAAGCTCTTTCAATTTAACTTTTCTACTAAAATACTCATCATCTGGTATAGAACTTAAATGATAAAATGCTTCAATCATTGGGTAATTTAAATATAGTTTTCCCATATCTGAAGATTCGCAAAAATAATCTTGCATTAATTTAATATTTTCAGGCACAAATTGGGGGTCCTGTGGATCTAAATCAAAAATTAATAGTATGTCTGTATATCTCTTATCAAATATTTTTTTCTTCTCAATATTTTTTTCTCTAGCTTTTAATACTTGAAGTATATCCATATCCTCTAATCCATCAATACCATCTCTAAACATTTCTTGATAAAGTGTGTATATATTAGTACAGTATGATACTATTTTATATTTAGCATCTATTTCATAAATATTAAATAGTTTCTCCATTACTTTTACATCTGTTTTAGCACCCTCTACCAAAACTAAAATATTCTTTTTTACTACCTTACTCATCAAATTCACCATTTATATAAAGCTTTTCTAAATTATGTCCTTCACGCAATTCTCTATTAGTAGCATTAGCCAATGATGTTAACTTATCTGACGTTAATATAAAATAGCAATCTGGACGCATAATCCTATTTGTCAAGAGATTAGTGTTATGAGAAGTTAAAATAGTTTGAAACTCATTATGTTTTTCTAATAACTGTACTATCATTTCTGAAAGTTCAAAATGATAATATGCATCAAATTCATCAATAAACAAAAATGATATATCTTTGGCCGTTGTGAGCCAATAATAGAGTGCATATAAAGCCTTAGTTCCATTAGAAGCAACTTTAAAAAACGGAATAGGAGTTTTTTTATTAAAGTATAAACGCTGTTTTCCATCAGGATCTTTTATAGCTACTAAATCTTCATTAACTCCTGCTGTATGAAGCAAATCCTGAAAAGTTTTCAAATAATCTTTTTCAAATATAAAGTTTATATAATCTTCACTTTCCTTTTTATAACCTATATATCTGTTTTCATCAAGACTTCGAAACCATAACATGTTATTTACAAAACGCATCAATTGCTTAAGAGGTGCAGCGGTATTGGATAAAGTATTATTAACTACATATTTTAAAATTGAGATATTCTCATTTTGGAATTCAAAATTCAAGGAAGGAGCTAATTTTTTAAGTCCTTCTAAATCTCCTGATTTTTTTGTATAATCATAAGTCATTATAACTTCATCATTTATTGAAATCTTTTCAAATGTTAGCTCTCTTACATCATTTTTTCGATACAAATAATCTATTTCTCCAGCTTCTAATTTAAATACATAATGAAACTCAGCAAAACCTGAATCTAAATCTGCATTTAAATAGTAATCATATAAATCCGGTGTAACATTTTTATCGGCCAAATGTGTTGTAATATCGAATAGTGCTAGGCCCAAATTTGATTTTCCAACTGAATTTTTTCCATAAATTATTATTTTATTCAGTAAACCTTTACTGGCACACTGTTCATTAAATTTATAATCTCGTACATCTGAAAAGTCCAGCTGCATATTTTCTTTAAAGTTTTTAAAACCTCTTACTTCAAATTTTTTCAGCATAATATCACCCCCAAATTAAATTATACATTATTCTAGACTGAAATCAACGAAATTATTCAAGTTGCCGTAAAAAAATTACGGTAAATTAAGTTTATCTCTCTTTAGATACAACATTCAATGTAATCTTTAAGCAGTTTTTATACTAATTTTCTTACCCTTAAATACGATTGCAATTTCTTGTTTTATTATATCCTACAATTTAACTTCTTTAAACAAAATATGTTAAGACCATTTCAAAATTGATTTATGAAACCCATCTATGCTAAACTTGTCTAGAAGAAAGGTGTGACTAAAATGAAGAAAACATTAAAAGTAGTTGGAGCTGTTATAGAAAATAAAAATAATGAAATACTATGTGCCCTTCGCTCTCCAAAAATGTCCCTACCAAATAAGTGGGAATTTCCAGGTGGAAAAGTTGAAAAAGGTGAAACTATAAAACAAGCTATAGAAAGAGAAATAAAAGAGGAGTTAAAATGTACTGTAGAATACTTGGATGTATTTAATGACAATACTCATGAATATGATACTTTTATAGTAAATTTGATTACTGTAAAGTGCAAATTAGTATCAGATACTCCTACAGCCAATGAACATTCTAAACTGATATGGCTAAAGAGAGAAAATCTCTCTTCTTTAAAATGGGCTCCAGCAGATATTCCTGCAGCTAAAAAGTTAATATCAGAAAGGGTATAGTAAAAAACACTATACCTTTTTTATAAACTCCGTATATAAATTTACTGAAATTTCATTTTGCAACTTTATTTTTACTGTTATAGGCTTTTCTCCTTCATATTCAACAACATCGCCCTTACCAATATAAATATAGGATTGTACAATACCATCTATTTGTTTATATTTCCTCACAAAAATATGTAAATTAACCTTTCTATCTTTATTGAATATTATATTTTTTCCCCTTTCAGAACTTTGAGCTGTATTATTAGGAGTTTGCCATTGAAAATACTGCCTGTCTAAAAATTTATCCTTATAATTTATCCTTTCATCTATATTTTCTTCTTTATGCAGATCCACAAATAAAAAATATTCTTTTCCATTAGTAACAAGTCCTTGTCCCCTAAAAGAAGTATGTATCTTGGTATAATTAGATAAAAGTGCTGCATCTATCATCTGGTATTGTTCATACAGCTTAAAAAATGGAACTCCATAATATTTATTTTCAAATTCTTTTCTGTACCTTACAATGCCATAATTTATAACATCTTCAATGTATATCCTGTATTTTCTATTCTGCACTATTTTTTTAAAATCCCAGGTGACACTTAAAACTCCATCCTTTAATTGGAAGCATTTTATATTATTTTTGAGTTCAGATGAATCATAATAACTTCCATTCAAACAATTCAAACTGTGAATCACACTTTCGTAATCCACATTATCAATATACTTCAATATTTCGCTTTTAGCATTTTCTACATCTATTTCATCATTATTTAGCAGATATTTTAATATGCTGAATTCATATATTCTTTTTATTGGAAGACTTTTTGAAAGCCATTTAAGTATCTTTAAAAATTCCTCCTGTTTTAATAATTTTTTAAGTTCATCATTCTTTTCCATTTTAGCTACAAAGCCTATATACGTTTTTTCTTTACTTAGAAACTTTAATGGATCTGGCGAACCGTCATATTTTATGTAATCCATCAATAGATAAGGTGTTTTTTCACCGTTCATCTTTTTAAATTCAAAGTATTCTTCCTTCAAATATTTCATTGAATTGAAATTTTCTTCATTTAACTGCTCTAGTATTCTTTCTTGTGATATTCTGTCCATTTGAATATTCGTACATCCTGGGATGCTGGCAAACTGAGTTGCAACTGCTACTTTCAAACTGTCTTTATCATAATACCTTGAACCATTTAATGCTATTGCAATTAGGAATGCCTTATTGTGATTTCCTATAAAATCTAGTACCGTTAAGAATTCCTTGTTTTCGTATTTTCTAAGACCTCTTCCAAGCTGCTGTATAAATATTATTGGCGAGTTTGTTGGTCTAAGCATCAAAATCAAATTGACTGACGGTATATCCACACCTTCATTAAAAATATCCACTGTAAATATAACCTCTAAATCATCCTGATCTGACTCTAATTTTTTAATATAGTAGTCCCTTTCTTCTGCAGAATTTTTTCCTGTTAGGCATACACTTCTTATTCCTCTTTTATTAAACTCATCTGCCATAAACTCCGCGTGATCAATTCCTACACAAAAACCGATGCACTTACATTTTTGTCCATCATATCCGTAGAAATTCATCTTTTCAATTATAAAATCAACTCTTTCATTAATCTTCAATCTTTTGGATACTTCTGCTATATCATTAATTTTTACATCACTTAAATCTACACCTTCAATATCAGTTATCCCAAAATAATGAAAAGGTATCACAAGATTTAATTCTAAAGCTTCACGAAGCCTTACTTCTAAAGCTATATTATCATCAAAAATATCAAATATGTTTTCGCTGTCACATCTCTCTGGTGTTGCTGTCATTCCTAAGAGAAATTTAGGTTTAAAATATCCTATGACCTTTTGATAAGATGGACTTGCCGCATGATGGGCTTCATCTATAACTATATATTCAAATTCTTCTTTTTTAAATCGGTGAAGATTTATATTCAGCGATTTTATAGTAGAAAACAAGTAATCAGCAGAGAAATCTTTACTGCTGCCAGCTAGGATGCCTGTTGTTTTCCTCTTGTTTTTTACTAGTCTCTTAAAGGTTTTTTCTGCATTTTTTAAGATTTCTTCTCTATGTACCAGAAATAACATTTTATGAGGATTACAATTTATAACATCAAATGCCGACATATAGGTTTTTCCTGTACCTGTAGCAGCAATGACTAAAGCTTTATTTTCTCCTAAATATCTTAGCCTATCCAAATTGGCCATAGCTCTTTTCTGCATATCATTGGGTTTTATAAGTTCATAATCTGTAAAATCTATAGTTTTACTTTTTTCTACCTTTTTAAGTTCATTTATAAAACTTTTATAACTATCTAAAAATTTTTCATCGACAATAGAAGTGTCTTCCCATAATTTCAAGTATTCTTCTAATACCTCTTTTGCAAAGCTACCATCTTTTTTAGAAATGACTCTAACATTCCATTCAACATTACTCTTTAAAGCACGCTGAGTTATATTGGAAGATCCTATTATTATTTTATATTCATCTCTATTTTCAAAAACATAGGCCTTTGTGTGGAACCCTGTTTCTTTAGTAGCTACAAATATCTTTAAATCAATATTACTGAATTTATTAATCCTTTCCAGAGCCTTGGGCTCGGTGAAGTTAAGATATGTAGAAGTTAATATTTTCCCATTAACTCCTTTTTCCTCAAGTTCTTTAAAGCTGTCGAGTAAAAGCTGAAGCCCGCTGAAATTAATAAATGCAACACTAAAATAAAATTTTTTGCATTCACTTAAACTTCTCTTTAACTCATTTAAGAGATTGCCTTCTTGTGAGTTAACTATTAATTTGTTGTTTATTAAAAATTCTTTATTTTCTATTTCTTTAGCTTCAATACAAGACGTTTCTATTTGCTTTTCATGTACAGTATTTAATTCATCATTTAGTAACCCCATAACAATATCTCCCTTAGATTAAATATTCTATTAGTATCACACAACAGCTTTTAATCTATTTTTTACTCCTGTCAAATCTTCAAAATCATTACTTTTTTTCCTGAGAGTCAAGAATGACCTTTATAGTTTTGGCCACAAATATTACATTTTCCCCATAACTTCTGCAACAATTCCAGTTCCAGTAAAATTATTTCTTAATAATTCAAGATACATTCTATTTTCAAACATGCCTCCAGTCATACTATCCACTGATTTCATCATTCTTATTAGTATAAGTTTTTGTGCTTCTATTGGCATTTTTGTCTTTTTCACAATTTTATTAAATTCATCAAATATATCCTTCTCAATTTCATTAAAAGAATAAACATTTCCTTTTCCCTCTAAAGAGTAATACATTTTTGTGTAACAATCACTTATGAACTCATCCGTGACATCTCTATGATTATAATAATTTTTAAATATAAACTTTTCAAAAGGTGCTACTAATCGCAGTATTTTCTCATCTTGATATATGTCTTCAAATTCACTATTAAAAGATTCTTTTACAAGCTGTATTATTTGCTTTTTATTTTCTTTAATCTGACCTTCAACAAAGTAATTGCAACTATTTGTGCATTGTATTTCTGATCCTTTTTTATTTCCACAACAGGTAGAACAAATAGTTTCATTTAAAGCTGGACATTTTCTTGCAAATTTTATTTTTTTATTACAAAGTATACATTTTGCCATATAATGTTTACCTCATTTCCTTCAATATATTACATTTACAAACTAATTACCTTATTTCTCAAGCTTCTTTTTCGTTTCATCCTTTAATTTATAATTTTCTCATATTCATTTGGTATTTTTCTTACTTTTCTATTATTTCCGTTATTTCTTCAATTGATACTGCTTGTAGTAACCATAACTAAGACCTTTTTCACTTTGCCTTGGAAATCATTACTTCATACTTTTGATTGGTCATAGCTTCTTGAAACCATTTTACTATTAAATTTTCATAAAATATATGAACTTCTTCATTAATACACCTTCCTTCTTTACAAGGGTATTTTTATTTCATTTTTATATAGCAGTCTTTCTCATCAATGAATCTTACTTTATTATATCCTACAACCCAGCCTATTTAAACAAACACTCACATAAAAAGAACTATAAACAGATTTATTGCAAATCCACTTATAGTTTTTCTATGAATAGAGCACATAATAATCTAAGTTGCTCCATTATAGATAATAATACGCAATTTTATTAAAGGGGAGCCTTTTAGGGGATAGGGTTATTATTGCCTGCTCCCCCTTTGTAGACAGGAATAACTATAAGTTGATTACTGGACACTTTTTATCCCTGGTATTTCATATGTGCCGTTTAATACTTTAGAAGCGGGTTGATACATCCTTAATACTAAGTTAAAATCTCCTTGCGGCGCTGGTAGCCAATTCGATTCGTTATTTATTGTCCGGTCTTTTTGGATATAGATATCAAGTGAGCCATCCTCATTGTACTCAAGCCCCGGGGTGTAATCTGCAATAGCATAACGGTTAATTTCATTTGGAACCAAGTAGAAATCCGCGCCATACATTGTTAAGGACCAGAAAGCTTCTACTGGGGGTAGCTGATCCCTATCAAAATGTAAAATGTATTTATATTGCCCATTCAGCTGGTTTCCTTGCTCATCGGTAAAAGCTCTGGGATAAATAGCTTCTTCGTCCACGTTTGCACCAAGCCCGCTAAAGGCAATATATGCCCTCTTAAGGAACTGGTCCCCATAAGTGCCCAAACCAGTTATTACTATCCACCCATTAATAAACTTGGGGTTTAATTCTTCTTTACTATTTGCAATTATTTGAAATGCATCTATGGCAGCACGATTTAGCCCCGCAATAGTTTCTGTATCTAATTTTTCAGCATCAAAGCCGTACGTAAGATCAATACCGATATGCTCAAATTGCTTTTCAAGGGCCTCATTATCAATAGTAGGATTTAGAATCATTAAGTCTGTCATAGTTTTAAAGAAATTTAGAGCACAAAGATCTTCGACATTATTTTCTAAAAGTAATATATTTACTGGCTTTATCATGGATGGAGTTTTTTCTCCATACAGTGATGTCAGTGTAAATTGCTTTTGTATAGCTCTAGCATTATCTAAATCATCCTCACCTTTTACCAGGATACGGCCTAAAATCCATACGGTGTTTGTGGGAGCTTTAACCTCATTAATCCCTGAAGGTAGAATGCCTTTCCAATCGGGACCCACAATGGCAAATTTTCCAGCATCCGTTCCTGTGGTACGGCGCCCTATGCTGGTAAAGCTATTCGTCCAGGCATCCAATAATTGCATTACATAGTACCTGTCATTAGTATCCGGAACATTAAGAACTACAGGGTCCCGTTTGAGATCCAGCCAGGCAATGGAATAAATGGTATCAACATTAGGTGATACGACATCTTTGAAATCCGGTGTAATAAGTTCATCATATTCAAAAAATACATTGGACATAGTAAATGCTAGACTGCAGGGTACTTCTACTAATGATTGTAGCTGCCTGGTCCTTTCCATAGTAACAAGCGGATATCCATATATGTAGGCTTGTATGCCTATACTATATGAATAATTTTCCCAGTAAGAGCTTTTTGCCTGCATAAGAAACACTCCTTAAAATGATATTCGGATTATAATATGCAGGGAGATTGACTTCTGTGATTATATTTACCAAATTTAATTAATTATAGTAATCCTATAAACAATTCTTCAAAACACTCACTCATTACGCATATTTGTTTATTTTTGCGCTTTTATGCACACCCCTTAATCAATATTCCACTCAAGTCCAGAGGTTAATGCTGCATTAGATAATCCTTAAATAACTTTTCTAAACTTACCTAAGGTAAAGATATAAAACATACCATAAATTACAATGAAAGTTGCAACACTTATAGCTGTAGGCAATACTAAATTACATTCCATTAATCTGCCTAATACCACTATACCAAATGAACTGTGAATTACACCTACAAGCAAAGGCAAGATGAAATATACTGCTGTTTGCTTTGAAATGGTGCTTTTCAGTTCTCTTTCTGTCATTCCAATTTTTAATAAAATTTTATATTTTTCCTTGTCCATATAAGCTTCACTTAAAATTTTAAAATGAATAATACTTCCTGTAGCTACTACAAAAACTAATGCTAGAAAACATCCCATGAAGAAAATAACTCCATAAGCTTCATACCCAGATCTATATTTTTGAGCATAGGAATATAAGTTATTGTCTAAAACTCTTATAGTTCTTAATTTTGCAGACAAATTCAATGTATTTTTTTGGTCATTTACTATAATGCCGTAAAATTTGCTTTCCTTAAAATTGCTCTTTATCATTTCATAATCTTTATCATTTACGATTAAACAAGGATCATTTATTATTCCACCAAATAAAGGTGTTTTCAAATCCATTTTTACATTATACTTTAAATTGCTAATCTCAATGTTTTTTATTTTACTTCCTTGTACAAGAGTTTTAGGCCTTTGCACATAAATTACCTCACCACTTCTAAGTTCTGATTTTTCTAAAAGGCCTTCTGCATCTTTAACCTTTAGATCTTTTGTTATCTTTTTAAAGTCAGAAGCTTTAACTACCATAAATTCATCATTTGAGAAATTCTCATCAGTTTTGAACTTATTTACAAAAATAAAATTTGCTTTTTCCTTTAACAAAATATTGTGATTTGATGAAGTAATATACTTATTAACCTTAGGTTCAATTTCATCTCCTGTGTTGTTATCTAATACATAAGTAAAAGAATAGGGAAGGTCTAATTCTATTTTTGTATTATATTTAATTGAAGCTGCTGTTCCTAAAGCTGTAATTGCCGATGCAATCAAAATAGCAATAGTTGCAAGGGTTTTGTAATTTCCTTTAATTCTAAAAACAATATTGGATATGCTTACAACGTTTGTACCATTATATAAAATTTGTTTTTTATCTAAAAGATATCTCATTATCATTGAAAAGAAAGAACCAAAAATCCAGTAAGTTGCAAAAATAATCATTATAGTTATAATAGGAACACTCCCAATTACCGCTAATTTAGGCAAGCTTATACACATACCATATGCTATTAAAATTATTATGATTGAAGCTGCTGCTTTAAATTTACTTAACTTAGGAAGTCCTTCTTGCTGTTTTGAAGCATTAAATAAATCTATTAATTTACTTCTTACTATATTAAAATAACCTAAAACTGAAATTATAAAAAATATAATTAAAAATGTAACAATTGTTTCAATCAACGCATGTACTGATATAAAAAAGTTTATTTTTACATCTAAAAAGGCAACTTTACATAAAAGCATTATAAATAGTTTTGAAAATAGTATTCCAACGAAACTGCCAATGACTATAGATAGAAGTCCTTGTAGAAATCCTTCTAAGGCATAAATTAATCCTATTTTATAATTATCTATGCCCATAAAAGCATAAATTCCTATTTCCTTTTTCTTTTGCTTTAGGAAAAAAGAATTTGAATACCAAATGAAAAATATTAAAAATACAAGAAGCAGCACTGCTGTTGAAGTTGATGCAGATCTAACAATATTCATAATTTCATTAATTTGAACAATTTGTGGATTATCATTTAAAGCTATAAAATTATAATAAACTGCCACAGAAAAAATCATTGCCATAAGGTTTAAAGCATAAGTTTTTATATTATGTTTAAAATTATTATAGGCTATACTAAAGGAGTTCATTAACTGCACCTCCCAAAGCGGCCAGCATTTCAATTATCCTTTGGAAAAATTCCTTTCTGGATTCATTTTTATCAATTCTGGCATGAATTTTTCCATCTTTTATAAATAATATTCTCCTGCAGTAACTTGCTGCAAAAGCATCATGGGTTACCATTATTACTGTCTTATTGAACCTTTCATTCATACTGCTCAAGCACTGAAGCAGTTCTGCAGAGGATTTGGAGTCCAAAGCCCCTGTAGGCTCGTCTGCAAATATTACGGAAGGCTCTGTTATCAAAGCCCTTGCTGCTGCTGTTCTCTGTTTTTGTCCTCCTGAAAGCTCATATGGATAATTTTTTAAATGTTTATCAATTCCAAAAAACTCACTTAATTGTTTAACTTTATTTTGGATTTCTTTATGATTTACTTTGGATAATGCTAAAGGCAGTGCTATATTGTCTTCTACAGTCATAGTATCCAGCAAATTAAAATCTTGAAAAATAAAACCTATCTTATCTCTTCTAAATAATGACAGCTCTTTATTTTTTAATTTGGTTATATCCTTACCATTAAATATAATGTTTCCCGTAGTTGGTACATCTATAGTTGAAAGTAAATTTAACAAAGTAGTTTTACCTGCTCCAGAGGGACCCATAATCCCTAAGAATTCACCCTCATCCACCTTAAGATTAATACCATGAAGTGCTGTAAAAGCCACTGCTTTTGAACCATATATTTTTCCCAAATTCTTAGTTTCTATTACTGTACTCATTTTATTTGCTCCTTTCTATTAATCAAAGCTAGTTATATACTTATCATTAATACAGCTGCTATTTTTCTTTTTATTTTAAGCATAAGCTTATTTTCCTCCTTGCAATATACTTTAAGAGGTCCTCTTTAATCTTATATATTAATTTTAATCTTTTTATTTTTTCTTCTCCATCACATTACATGACATTTTAAAGTGTTATGTGATATTTTCGTAACCTTAGATATTTTTAAGCAAGAAAAAAAGCATGAGCATTAAACTCATACCTTAAAATAATCAGATAATTTATAAAAGGTTATAATAAATTTTGTATAGTTTCCAGCTTGTGAAACAGCTTTTATATCATGATTCAGTTTTTCAGCCATTTTTTTAGAGAAGTATAATCCCATTCCTGTTGATTTTCCACTTTTTCTTCCATTGCTTCCTGTAAAACCCTTATCAAATACCCTGGATATGTCTTTAGGCAATATTCCTATTCCATTATCTCTTACACATAATCTTATAGATTTTTCATCTTCTTCACAATAAATTTCCACTATTCCATTTTCGCCTACATATTTGCAAGCATTGTTTAAAACTTGCTCTAATATATAAGAAAGCCACTTTTTATCCGTTAACACATTAAATTGTAATTCCTTTAATCTTAAATCTATCTTTTGGGAAATGAAAAAAAATGCATTCTTTTTAACAGCCTCATTTACTACTTGTTTTATGTTTACTTCATTTATTAAAAGATCCTGTGAGTAGCTAGATGCTCTGCCTGCATAAAGTACCTGTTCAACTAAAAACTTTATTCTTGCAAGTTCACCTCTTAAACTTTCAGGAATATCGCTATTTGTATCAATAGTATCTTCTAACTTGTCCGATATTAATTCACATACTGAAATAGGAATCTTTATTTCATGAACCCATTTTGTTATATATTCATTTAACTCATCAAGTTCTTCTTTTAACTCATTTACATTTTCATAAAGTTTCTTGTTTTTTAATTTTATTGTAGCTTTAATAAGCTTTGCTTCAAAAACATCATCTTTAGTAATTAGTAAATCTATGTTTTTCTCCTGCATCAACCCTTCATAAAAATCTTTATAGCGTTCTTTCCATTTTTTATATCTAAATATTAAAAAGCATATAGAAACACAAAAAACTAAAATATTCATGTATATAACGTCATACATAATCTTTGAAAATTCTGTGGTTCCTATTAATACTAAATTAACTATTGTGATTATAATGATAAAATGTATAATTGCCCATATAGACTTTTTCAAATATACCTTTAAATTCATAATATTACATATCCTTGCCCTTTTTTAGTTTCTATAAAATCCTTAATGCCTATGTCTTCCAGCTTTTTTCTAAGCCTATTTACATTTACAGTTAATGTATTGTCATTAATAAAAGTATCATCATCCCACAAAATTCTCATAATCCTATCTCGTGAGATTATCTTTCCTATATTTTTCATCAAAAGAAGCAGTATTTTTAATTCATTTTTTGTCAATTCTATTTTGTTTTCATTATAGGATAAGGTGCTGTCATTTATATTTAAAATAACTCCCCTGAACTCAAGTACATCTCCTAAACTTTCTCCATAAGAATATGTTCGCCTAAGCATGGCGTGAAGCTTAGTCACCAATATATCTATAGAAAATGGTTTTGTGACAAAGTCATCTCCACCCATTTGTACTGCCATTATTATATCCATATTTGTATTTCTTGAAGATAAAAATATGATTGGTACCTTTGATATTTCTCTTATTTTTTGACACCAGTAAAATCCATCGAAACAAGGTAAGTTTATATCCATAATGACTAGCTCAGGTTTATTTTGTACAAATTCATTAAGTATATCTTCAAAGTTTTTAACTTTAACAGGATTAAAGCCCCACTTTAAAAGAGCTTCTTGTATTTCTTGGCAAAGTTTTAAATCATCCTCTACTGTCATTATTTTATACATGCTTTCACCTCAATGTTATAAATATTGTATTTTCCATTTCCTACGCCTCAGAAATCATTACTTCCTTCTTTACAAAGATGTTTTAAAATATAAAAAACAATTTCTTACTTTATTATATCCTACAACTCTGCCTGTTTAAACAAATATTCACATAAAAAGAACTATAAATAGAGCACATAATAATCTAAGTTCCACATTACTGCATGATTAATAAATGTAGAATAAAACTCCCTCCTGTGTTTAAACTAATAACAATTAAAATAGCGAAAGGAATAAAATAGATGTTCTTAATAGTAAAAAATTTAAAGAAAAGCTATAAAACAACTGATATAACTACCACTGTTTTGAATGGTATAGAAATGAATTTAGGCAAAAGTGAAATTGGAGTTATACTTGGTCCTTCTGGTTCTGGCAAATCAACCCTTCTCAATATTATAGGTGGAATTGATAAATGTGATTTTGGTACTGTTTTAGTAGATAACCTTGAAATTACTAAACTAAATGATACTGAACTTACGGACTACAGAAGAAAAAATATAGGTTTTATATTTCAATTTTACAACTTAATACCTAACCTAACTGCAGGAGAAAATGTAGAGGTTGTTTCAAATATAAGCAGTTCCCCACTTAATACTGATGAAGTTTTAAAAGCCGTAGGTATGCTTGATAAAAAATATAGATTTCCAAGAGAATTAAGCGGTGGTGAACAGCAAAGAGTCTCTATTGCAAGGGCAATAGTTAAAAATCCAAAGCTTTTATTATGCGATGAACCCACTGGTGCCCTTGATTTTTCAACCTCTAGGGACATATTAAAGCTTCTTCAGAGAATTAACAAGGATTTTGGTTCAACTATACTTATGATAACACATAATAATGCAATCAGTTCTATGGCAAACAGGGTCTATAGAGTAAGAAGTGGAGAAATTATAGATAGTGCAGTCAACAAAGAGATTATTCCTGCAGAAAGGATTGAGTGGTAATGATTATAAATAAAAAAATTAAAAGAACCATGCTGGAAAGTAAATCTCAATACCTCGGTTCCTTCCTGCTTATTATTTTTAGCTGTCTGCTTTTTACAATGTTTAATTTGGTTTCTGTAAATTTATCAGGATTATTATCTTCATTTGAAAGAGACTATAAGCAGGAAGATGCAACCTTTATGACAAGCAAAAAATTAAATAATCCAGAGTCCTTCGAAGCAAAGTTTAATATGAGTTTGGAGGAAACAAAATCCTTTGATTATTCTATATCAGAAAATAAAACTTTAAGAATCTTTAGGGAAAATACCAAGGTTAACATACCTGCAATAATTGAAGGTAAAAATTTGAGCAATGGTGATATTCTTATTGACCCCTCTTATGCAAAAGCTAATAAGTTAAATATTGGTGACAGTATAAAACTATATAATCAGAATTTTACCATTTCTGGTTTTATGTCTATGCCAAATTATATATATCCACTAAAATCGGAATCAGATATTATGAATGATCCAAGCAGCTTTGGCATTGCAGTAATTGATAAAAATGATTTTAATAATATAAACAGAGGAAATAGTTTTTATGCTGTGAGATTTAATGGCGATAGAAGCAATTTAGGTAAAAAAATATCTGAACTCAAGAGTTATTTAAGAAGCAAAAATATTATTATTTTAAGCTGGATGAACGTAACTGATAATCCAAGAGTGACTTATATGACTGCAAAGCTTTCTGGAATTGATAAGATGAGCTCCTCTATGCCCATGAGTATCTTAATCCTTACTTGTATTCTAACTGGTATAGTAATGCTGAGAATGTTAAAAAGAGAAGCTGCTATTATAGGAACTCTTTATGCACTAGGTTATAAGAAAAGAGAAATTATGAAACATTATCTCATGTATCCTTTAGCTGTCTCATTATTAGGCGGTATTCTTGGAACTATGCTTGGGGTAATAACCTTAAAGCCTATGATTTCCTATTATGTGTCCTACTTTAATATACCTGTAGGTTCTTTAATCTTTAATATAAATTATTTGATAATGAGCATTCTGCTTCCTGTAGTCTTTTTGATTATCTGCAGCTATTTTGTTGTAAATAAATCACTTAAAGCTTCACCTGTTGAACTTATGAGAGGTGGAAGAGAAAATAATAAAGTTGGCTTTATAGAAAAAAATCTAAAACTTGATAAATTAAATTTTAATACTAAGTTTCAAATAAGAGAATTGCTCAGAAGCATACCTAGAAGTTTATTTCTTATGCTTGGCATTATTATGGCAACTATGCTGCTTTTAATGGGTTTTACAGCTAAAAGTTCTTTAGACTATCTTATGAAAAGTTCATTTAGTGAAGCCTTTAAATATAACTATCAGTACGTGTTCAATTCTGTCCAAAATGGCAAACCAGAGAAAGGTGAAGCCTTCTCTGAAGTACCTTTTGCACTTAAAACAGATAATAATCTAACTTTTACAGTATATGGAGTAAGTCCTGATTCTAAGTATATTTACTTTAAAAACAAAGCAGGAAATGTGCTGAAATCAGATAAAGTTATTATAACAAGACCTTTAGCTGATAAACTTAATATAAATCCAAAGGATACCATTAAGTCTGTTAATAGGCTTGATTCAAAAGAATACAGTATAACTGTTGATGATATTGCTGAAACCTATGTGGGCAGCTATATTTATATACCTCTTAATAAACTTAATGCCATGCTTAAGTTTTCTCCTGACAGCTATACTGGACTTTGGAGTACAGAAAGATTGTCCATTCCAGAAAGCAAACTGCTAACTTTTGTAACAGTTGATGATATGAGAAATGCCTTTAACACAATTACAAAGCCACTTCAGACTATTGTAGGTGGTATAGCTTTTATGTCCTTTATAATTGGACTTATAGTAATATATGTTGTTACCGCTCTTACAATAGAAGAAAACAAAGAAAATATATCTCTTATGAAAGTCCTAGGCTACAAAAATAAGGAGGTTTATTCACTAATTTTAAACAGCTCCTCCTTTATAGTTGTACTTGGTTATATTCTTGGAGTACCGCTGCTTCTTGCCTCCATGCGTGCTCTCTTTAAGTCAATGACTAAAGACATGAATGTATCCTTTCCAGTAACTATAAATTACATTTATGCTATAGTTGGTTTTATTATTATATACTTGACCTATGAACTCTCAAAGCTATTAAGCAGGAAAAAAATAAATAAAATTTCCATGTCCGAAGCTCTAAAATCCCGAATAGAATAAGCAAAGCCTCTTAATATCAAAAACAACTTCTTATAGGCAAATCTCTTATTCTACCTATAAGAAGTTTTACTAGTTTCATTACTTATTGTTGTAACCGCTATTATTTAATTTGTTAGAGTTTCTTAATCCTCTCAACAGCCTCCAATGTATTTTCGTAAGTTCCAAAAGCTGTAAGCCTAAAATATCCTTCCCCCATCGGTCCAAATCCACTTCCAGGCGTACCTACAATATTTGCTTTTTCTAATAAGTAATAAAAGAAATCCCATGAATTCATATTGTTCGGTGTCTTTAGCCATACATATGGTGCATTCACTCCTCCATACACAGAGTAGCCTGCTGATTTCAATCCTTCCAAAATGATTTTGGCATTATTTTTATAATAATCAATTTGCTTTTTTATCTGCTCTTTTCCAGTTTCAGAATAAACGGCTTCTCCTGCCCTCTGAACTATATATGGTGTACCATTGTATTTGGTTCCATAACGTCTTGCCCAAAGTCTATTCAAAGAAACTCCAGAACATTTTAGTTCCTTCGGAACAATTGTATACCCAAGCCTTAATCCTGTAAATCCAGCCTTCTTCGAAAAACTTTTAAGCTCAACAGCACAATTTTTTGCACCATCACATTCATAAATTGTATGACATACATTATCTTCTGAAATATATGCTTCATAAGCACCATCATATACAATAACAGCTTCCACTTTATTTGCATAATCAACCAAAAGTTGAAGTTGATCTTTTGTAACCGTTGTCCCTGTTGGATTGTTTGGAAAACATAGATATATAATATCTGGGTTTTCTTCTGGAATATCCGGCACAAAATTATTATCCGGAGTACAGGACATATATATAACTTCACTCCACCTTTGTGCATCCTTATCATATGTTCCTGTCCTTCCAGCCATTACATTTGAATCTACATATACAGGATATACAGGATCACAAACTGCAATCTTATTATCTACACTAAATAGTTCTTGAATATTACCAGCATCAGCATTTATTCCATCATTTATAAACACTTCATCTATTGAAATGTCCACACCACGGGAGTTATAATCACCTTTTATAATTGCATTTTTTAAAAATTCATAACCAAATTCCGGTGCATATCCTTTAAAAGTATCCTTATGTCCCATTTCATCAACTGAACTATGCAGTGCCTCTATAATAACTGGTGCTAATGGCTGAGTTACATCACCAATACCAAGCGAAATAACTTTCTTATGCGGATTATTTTTTTTAAAGTTAGCTACCTTTTTTGCTATACTTGCAAACAAATATCTTCCCTGCAATTTTAAATAATTATCATTTAATTTACACATAATATCCTCCTTGCTGTCTTTTTCTTCTCGTTCTAAAGAAATGACTTAGGGATTTGAAAGAAAATAACAAGTCAAAGATGCGACGTATATTTTTTATCCGATGACTAACCCGCTCTAATACTCACACTTTCCCAAGTGTGAGTAAAGAGCGGCTATGTCCCTGGATAACAATTTCTAAGCATCAGATGCCAAGAACTTTGTTTATCAGACAAGGAGGTAGGTTCCGCAGATAGTGAATCCTATCTAAGGGTTCTACCGACGCAGTATGATAAAAAATAGGCTAGCATACTGACTGGTTATTTCTTTGAAAATCCCTTAAATGTCTATTGTCTATAGGATTATTATACTCAGCTCCTCCATACTTTGGCACTTCATTTCTGCATCTAAAGCTTCTATTTTCACTTTTTAATTATTTCCCCTATTTTTACATAATTCATCCTTGTACTTTGCAATTTATAGTATAATAAAAGTTAGGCCGTATTCGTACGATGCTTCATCTACAACTATATTATTAAAATAACCTTGGGGGATGATTTTATGGAACAATCAAAAATAGAAAATCTATGGAACTTTTCATTTATTCTAATGCTAATAATAAATGCTCTCGTCTTTATTGGTTTCACTATGATGACACCAATACTACCTAAGTATACAATTAGTTTAGGTGCAACAATGTCCATAGCAGGTTTAGTTGCTGGTATTTTTGCAATTACATCTATTATTATTCGTCCGTTTGCTGGATTTTCAACTGACAGATTTAACAAGAAACATTTATTAGTTGTTTCAACCATATTTCTGGCGGTTTCCGCATTAGGTTTAAAAATTTCGTACAATATATATACTCTTTTTTTCTTTAGAATTGTTCAGGGCATATCATTTTCAGTAAGTGTTACAGTAATTAATGCTCTGTCTACAACATATATGCCTAAAGAAAGAATAGGTGAGGGAATAGGTTTCATGGGCCTTGGGTATATTTTGGCAACTGCAATAAGTCCAAATCTTGGACTGGAGATTTCATCACAATTTGGATTTAAATATGTATTTTATCTATCTTGTATTATTGTTATGATTGCTGCAGCTCTTATGACCATGATTCCATATAATCCAGTAAATAGAGAAAATTTAAATGTAAGTAAGCTTCATATTAAAATTAGTGATTTTTTTGCCAAGGAACTGATTGTTTTTGCTGTTCTTGCTTGTTTATTTACGTTTATGAATGGAGTTATCGGAAGCTTTTTAGCTTTGCTAGGCGATGAGAGACATATATCAAATATCGGTTATTATTTTACGGTAAATGCCATTGTAATTCTTATTATCAGGCCACTTTCAGGTAAACTTCTTGATAATAAAGGTTTGTCAATTATAGCATTTCCTGCTTTTATCATGGCTATGATGGCATCATTATTATTAGTAATTTCTTCATCTCTTTGGATGATATTAGCAGTGGCAGTTCTCTACGGAATAGGACAAAGTTCACTTTCACCAGCACTGCAAGCTACTTGTGTTAAAAAGCTAGGTCCTAGTAAAGTAGGTATTGCCACAAGTACTTATTTTATTGGATATGATGCCGGACAAGGACTGGGGCCAATTATAGGAGGAACCATAGCCGGTAAATTTGGTTTAACTTCTGTTTTTTATATTTGTGCTGCACTATTGTTTTCTGGAATAGTTATATACTATTTGCATACATTAAATGCAAAAAAAGCAAAATCCAAAATTGTTAGTGAAAATTTAAATAATAATTAAAAACTTATCCTTAGTTGACATGGGTTTTAGTAAGGTATAATATAAATGTTAGAAACCAAATTGTTAGATTTCTAACATATTTAATTATATTAGAGGTGAAAGAATTTATATATGACAGAAACAAAATCAAATTTAGAAACAAAAAAAGATATGAAACTGTGGAATTTCAATTTTATTTCCCTATTAGCGATTAATACCCTTACCTTCATGGCATTTTATCTTGTTTTTCCACTTTTAGCAAAGTACACTTCCAATTTAGGTGCCTCTCTAAGCACTGCAGGCATAATTGTAGGTTTATTTTCATTTACAGCATTGCTTATTGGACCATTTGGTGGAATACTCACAGATAGAACTAGCAAAAAATATGTAATGATAATTGGTACTTTTATAAATGGAATTGCAACACTAGGTTATGGCTTGTCACCTAATATTACATTTATAATTTTTTTCCGAATAATACATGGTGCTAGTTTCAGTATAACTAGTGCAACAAGTATCGCTTGGGCAACGGATTTCATACCAAAAAATAAAATGGGAGAAGGTATAGGTTATCTTGGAATCAGTCAAATTATTGCAACTGCCTTTGGTCCCGAAATAGGAATAGAAGCTTCTAATCGATTCGGAATGTCCAAAACCTTTATAGTATCAGCAGTACTAATTATAATAGCTGCAGTGTGTATGAATTTTTTGCCAAACAAAAATCAGATATCTATAAAAAATACAGTAGACAAAAAACATGCCATTCATTTAAAAGATATTATTGCATTTAAAATATTGCCACTATCTTTAATTGGCGGCTTATTTTTTATGGGAAATGGACTTGCCACTTCATTTTTAGTTTTACTGGGTGAAGAACGTAAGATAAATGGAATTGGAATGTATTTCACAGTAAATGCATTGTTTCTTATTTTCACAAGACCAATGTCTGGAAAACTGTATGATAAAAAGGGACTTTCAACTGTTATGTATCCGGCATTATTGTTCAGCATCACAGAAGCACTGCTAATAGCTCATGCAAGTGCACTTTGGATGATACTTCTGGCAGCTATTTTTAAAGCATTTGGACAGGGAACTGCACAACCTGCTCTACAAGCAGAGTGTTTTCATAAATTGGGAAGTCAAAAAAAGGGACTAGCTTCAAGTACTTTTTTTATTGGTGCTAACCTGGGTCAGGGCCTAGGCCCTTTGCTAGGAGGAACTATAGCTTCCTCATTGGGCTATGTATGGTTGTTTAATTTTAGTGCCTTAGCATTACTGTGTGGAATTTTTGCTTATGCAATATACAATAAAAAGACTTGCTCTTCGTATTTCTAAAGTAAAATAAAAAGCCACCAGCTGGCTCAATATATTGCCAATTGGTGGTCACACTTCATATTATTCAACAATTTTGTAATATACCCTGGCTGTCAAAGAAAATACAATTGTATAAATTGCTGCAAAAACAACTATCGTTCCTGCGGTTGAAAGTATAAATAAATTTACATTTTTTAGTCCTAAAACAGCAAGCATCTTTGTGATCATTGGAAATGCAAAGGCAATATGGATTACTGTGAAAACAAGAGGCAAGAAAAATACCATTAATACCTGACTTCTTATAGTTTTCTTTATTTCTTTTTTATCCATTCCCACTTTCTGCATGATTTCAAAACGTTCCTTATCCTCATATCCCTCTGATATCTGCTTATAGTAAATAATAAGTACCGTTGCCATTAAGAATAATATACCTAAAAATATTCCTAAGAAGAACAAACCGCCATATAAAGAAAGAAATTGTTCCCTGCCACTTGCAGCACTTTCGGCATTAGCTTTAATTTTATTCTCTGTAAATTTTTTATTTAACTTATCGGATATTGATAGTATTTCTTTATTTGTACCATTAATATTAAAGGCAGTTGTATATTCCTTAAAGCCATTTTTTCCTACAGAGTCTATATTATTTACAAGTATTATATAAGTATCTACCAAATCTATCATGGAATTATTTAAACCACCTACAGGTTTATCCAATCTTTGTTTAATTTTAAAGCTCTTATTATCAATATTAATTGTGTCATCAGTATAATTCTTTACTTTCGAGAAAAAAATTGCTTCATTATCATGAAGAGTAATATTTTTTCCTTCCAATCTATTATAATCTGAAATAGGAATAGCCTCTATTATAGAAATATTTGCCCTGCCAGGATCTTTTTTGATAGATAAAAATTTGCCATCTTTTTTTACAACTTCCAAGCTATTGTCAAAATAGTAAAGCTTACCTTTCATATCTATTTTACCGTTTTTTAATTCTGAATTTAAAGTTTCATCCAGCTTTTGTATTTGACTTTTATTAGTTTCTTTAGCAGTTACAACTATATCTCTTGGGTAACGAAGCTTTAGAATATCTTCCATACCTGCATATAAAGAAATAGTAGTTGAGAGCATCACAAGTACAGCAGTACTCAATATACAAATATTTGCAAGTCCAACTGCATTTTGTTTCATTCTGTACATCATACCAGAAACAGATATAAAATGACCTGTCTTATAGTAAAAGTTCTTCTGTTTCCTGAGAAACTTTAATACTGCAATACTTCCTGCTGTAAAGAGTGCATAAGTTCCTATCATAACTAGAATAACTGCGCCAAAGAATAGGTTAAGTGCAGCAAGAGGTGATTTGACATTTAAAGCTATTCCATATCCGCCGCAAAGAGCTGCCAATCCTATAATAGTCATAATCCATTTTGTTTTTGGCTCTTTTTCCCCCTGCTCTGACCCTTTTAAAAGTTCAATAGGCTTTAATATTTTAATCTGAAATAAATTTGATAATAATGTTACAAAAAAAATGCTGCAAAAAACAATTAAGGTTTTTATGATAGACGGCACCGAAATAGAAAATCCAAAGGATACTTTAAAATTGAGCATCTTTATGAGCAAAAGAAACATAAGCTTATTTAAAATAATTCCACCAATAAGTCCAGCCGTTAAACTGATAACGGAAGTAAAAATGCACTCAAAAAATAATATTTTTGCAATATGCTTTTTTTCAAGACCCAGCACATTATACAGTCCAATTTCTTTTTTTCGTCTTTTAATAAGAAAACTATTTGTATAAAAAAGAAATATAGCTGAAAAAATTCCTATTACTATTGTTCCCAAAAAAAGAAGCGTTTTTAGGCTCTCAGATCCACTTGCTCCATCCAATCCTTTGTTTATTGAAATTGCATGCATTATGTAAAACATCATAATTGTACATATACAAGTGAGTATAAATGGAAAATATGTTTTACTATTCTTTTTAATGTTTATTACTGCAAGTCTCGGATAAAACAGCTTATTCATTTCCCGCACCTCCAGTAGTAATCACCGTAAGTGTATTGGAGATTTTTTCAAACATCTCTTCTTTTGACATGGAACCCCTATAAAGCTGATGAAACACTTCTCCATCTTTTATAAAAAGTACCCTTCCTGCATGACTTGCTGCCTTGGTACTGTGGGTAACCATAACAATTGTCTGCCCTTCATTATTAATCTCTGAAAATAATTTTAAAAGCTGATCTGTTGATTTTGAATCAAGAGCTCCTGTGGGCTCATCTGCTAAAATAAGCTGTGGATCTGTAATTAAAGCCCTGGCAACAGCCGCTCTCTGCTTTTGACCTCCTGATACCTCATAAGGGAATTTCTCCAGTATTTGCTCTATTCCCAATTTTTCTGCAATAGGCCTCAATTTTTTTGCCATTTCTCCATAGGATTTTCTTGATAAAACAAGTGGCAAAAAAATATTATCTTTTAAAGAAAAGGTATCAAGTAAGTTAAAATCCTGAAATACAAAGCCTAAATTTTCTCTACGAAATGCAGTGATTTCACTTTCTTTAATTGCTACAATATTCTTACCCTGCAGTAAAATCTCACCGCTAGTTGGCTTATCTAAAGATGCTAGTATGTTAAGTAATGTGGTTTTTCCTGAACCTGACTCTCCCATAATTGCTACATATTCTCCTTTTTCCACTGAAAAGGTTACGTCACTTAACGCTTGAACCTGGTTTCCTCCAAATCTTGATGAATATATTTTCTTTAAATTATTTACTTCTAATAACTTCATTTTCTTCCTCCCCTGTTCACTTTGACTATACTATAATTATAAAAAAAAGAGAAATGCAGAGCCATAACTTTGGCTTACATTTCTCCTTCTAACCTTACATGTTTGTAAGATACTTTTTTACTGTATTTTTTAATATTTTCAATAGTGTACAACTTCTTTTGAAAATACCCATTCTTTTTTTACAAAATCTCTTCCTTTAATTAAGACTTTATTCCCATTTACTTGTACATATAAACCTTGACTTTCATTATAAAACCTTTTTATACCATCCTTTTCTGGCTTTATAGCATATCGAACTGCCCCTGTATGTGCTGTAGTAAAGGGTAAGTTTGTTTTTACATTATCTATATTTAATAGGATATGAGTATGGGAAGTAAACAAAATAACTTCTGGATATGATGACAGAATATCTCTAAGTTCTTTTTCTTGATCTTCTTTTAATCCTTTCCATCCTATACTACTATCCAAATTTTGATGTAAAAATACAAAAATAGGTCTATTTTTTTTATATTTTTGACCTAACTTTTCTTTGAGCCAACTAAATTGATTTTGTGATAAAAAAGCATCCACCGATCCTAACTTTTTCGTATTTCCAGTTTCTGAACCCAGAGATATAAAATGGTATCCTTTAATCCAGGTATCATGATATACAGACTTTTCACCTGCAAAATCTAAATACATTTTTATAAAATGTTGAACATCTTTTGGCTTATTTGTACCTTTAGAATAATCAAAATAATCATGGTTACCAATATTTTTAATTATTTTTTTAGGAATAATATTCTTATTTTTCCACAGCGTAAGTTCTAATGCATAGTACTGCATCTTTACTCCTTGATCCACATTATCACCATTTAATATTAAAGTATCCATATTTCCATCTATACTATGTACGTCATTAATAGCATTTTGTAATTTTTTAATATCCCCATGTACATCACCTAAAACAGCAAATTTTAAAGTATTATTCTCTGTTTTTTTCTTATCCATAGACTCTTCTTGTTTAACCCTATAATTTCCTATTAAAACCCTTCTAACATATATTATTGATAAGGAAATTGATACTAATAATATTATTAACACTATTAATTTTAATTTTTTCATATACTTTAAATCACCTACCTTTAATAACTGATAAATTTGCATACTAAAAAATTACATTTCCATACATTTGATTTTAAACAAACTCTTACAAACTAGCAATCCATTTCTCAAGATTGGATTCAGACATTACCATTTTGTCTGTGTTAAATCCAATATCAATCACATTTGTAACAGCGGCATTTTTACAAACCTTTTTAATATCCTTTAATGTATGCCCAATCCATCCTCCATTCGTTACAAATGGAATTATCGTCTTGCCTGACAAATCGTATTCAGATAAGAAAGTTGCAACTGCTGAGGCATAGGTATACCACCACACAAGAGTGCCTATAATAATCGTATCATAGTCTTCCAGATTTACTAGAAGAGGTTTTATTTCCGGTTTAAATCCACGGTCTACTTTCCGTTTTCCTTGTTCAACTACTGAATTATAATCACCTGTATAAGACTTTACTGGTTCAAATGTAACATTGCATATAACCACTTCTTTAGTATTTAAAACACTTAAATAGCTTTTTCCAGTAAAATACTTTACATAAGTAGTATTTTCTTCCCCTAATGTAAAATCAGATACCTTTTCCAATTCTTTTACATCCATATTTTTTCCCCTTCTTCTTTGATTAAAATATATTCTAGTCTTGCATAAGCTTCATTTATATCTTATGATAGGTATATAATAATACCTAAATCTAACTTTAGGTCAATACTTAATTTAATTTTATTGGAGGAAATTTATGAATTATTCAATTGGTGATATTTCAAAAATGCTAGACATATCCATATCAACTCTACGCTACTATGACAAAGAAGGACTTCTCCCACTTGTCAATAGAACTTCTGGTAATATAAGAATATTTAATGATACAGATGTTGAATGCTTGAAAATGATATCATGTTTAAAGAATACAGGGATGCCACTTAAGGACATCAAACAGTTTTTTGAATGGTGTGAAGAAGGCGATTCTACCATTGAGCAGCGATATGAGCTATTCCTTCATCAGAAGAAAAAAACGGAAAAGCAAATTGCACTCTTACAAAATGCGCTTCACCGTATCAATTATAAATGCGAATTCTACAGAATATCAAAGAAAAGGGGAACTACTGAAGTTCCCGGTTTACAGGAAGAACTGGCTATGAAATTTCTGAATAAAGATACAGAAAAGTGAGGCTATATAAGTCTCACTTTTTTACTTATTTTTTTAAAATTAGTGCAACAAACTCTATATCTTCAGTTCCTGTGTTTTTAACTCCATGACCACTGCCATCTTCACAAAAAGTAACATCTCCTGCCTTAACAGGAATTTCATCTTTATTATCCTGATACATTCCCTTTCCTGACAAAAAGTAATATGTTTCAGTCTCATCATGATGCTCATGATATCCAATTTCGCAGTCTGGTTTCAAAGTAATCTTTGAAAATAATTTACAGTGTTCTCCCAAGTATTCAAGAGTCAATAAACTTTCTTTTAAAATATATCCATTTCCTCCATTGACATTGTCTTGTCTAATAATTTCTCTTTTTTCATTATTAATCATTTTTTCATCCTCCATAAATTTTTTAGTATTAAAATATTTCTTAAGAATTTGCTTTTTTAAAATCGGTATCTTGAGGCATACAATTTTCATTTATATGTTTCATTTCTAAGAATATAAAAATTCCAGTTATAAGGGCAGATAAAATATCTGCAATAGGCGGAGTCATCCATACACCTTCAGTCCCCCAAAAGCGCGGCAATACTAGTAATAGAGGAATCAATACCAGCAGTTGTCTTGATAGTCCAAGGATTGTAGATTGAATTGGCTTTCCAACTGCTTGAAAATATTGAGAAGCAACAATTTGAAAACCCGCTACAGGAAACATAAGGAAAAACATTGACATTGCATGGGCAGTTAGTTTATTCAATTTTACATTATTGTTAGAAAACATACCAGCAATTTGAGTTGGCCATAAGTGTACCACTGCAGTACTGAATGTGGCAATTACTATACCTACAATTATGGCTTTCTTCAAAGTTTCTTTTACTCTATCAAATTGCTGGGCACCATAATTAAAACCGATAATAGGTTGAGCTCCCTGACTAACACCAAGTATGGGCATAAACATTAAAGTAGCTATACTACCAACAATGCCCATAGCTGATAGTGCTATGTCTCCACCATAAGTCATTAATGATTTATTTAAAATAACGTTTTGAAGACTGTTAGCCAATTGCATTGAAAAAGGTGCAAAACCAATACACATAATACTAATGACCAAGTTTTTCTGCAATTTGAGATTTTTTATTCGTATTTTGAGGAAACTAGCTTTCGATTGAAAATAACTTAAGACCCAAATGGCTGAGAATGTTTGGCCACAAACTGTTGCCAGTGCAGATCCTTTAATTCCAATGCCTAGCCTCATAACAAAAATATAATTAAGGACTATATTAATTGCTGTTCCAATTACTTGTGTATACATGGACATTCTAGGATTACCTTCAGCTCTAATAAAATTAACCATTCCCATACTCAGAGAACCCACCCATGATGCTAACATTATAATATGTGTAAATTCTTTGGCATAAGGCAAAACCTCGGCACTAGCTCCAAAAAAAGTCAAAATAGAATTACTAAAAAGAAAATAAATAATGCTAATACACAGAGGCAGTAAGATCAACAAAAATATAGCATTCCCCATAATCTTTTCAGCTTCCTCTGGCTTCTTTTCCCCCAAACGAATAGATATAAGTGAGGTAGCACCAACACCAATTAGTACAGATACTGCCATAAGAATAAGCATAATCGGAAAAGCTACAGTTGTAGCTGCAATTGCAATTGAACCAACTCCTCGTCCTACAAATATTCGGTCAATAATATTATACAGAGAATTTATCAGCATGGCGATTACTGCTGGCCATGAGAATTTCCACAACAAATTATTAATTTTTCCGTTTCTAAGTTCATTTATATTGTCCATTTCTAATTCACCTTCCTAATTTTTTTACATAAACAGGGTTCTTGGCATCAGATGGAGTTTTGACTCCACCTGATGCTTAGACCGCGTTATCCAGGGACGTAGCTGCTCTTTGCTCCCACTTGAAGAAGGAGCATTAGAGCAGGTAGTCATCGGATAGATTATTCAATTATAGTTTTCACAGAAGAAAGATTTATCTTTACCGTTGTTCCAACACCAACCTTCGAGGTAATGGTTATTGTGTGTGAAAGTTTATCTAATATCTTTTTACAAAGATAAAGCCCTATTCCCGTTGCCTTTTTATCAGCACGTCCATTATATCCAGTAAAACCTTTTTCAAATACCCTTGGCAAATCTTCCTCTGCAATGCCTACTCCTGTATCTTCAATTACAAGCACCTTTCTAGAAGCTTCCTCCATGTATATTGATATTTTACCGCTGCTTGTATATTTTAATGCATTCCATAGTATTTGTTCAATTACAAATACCAGCCACTTTTCATCTGTCAGCACAGTACAATCCATTTCTTTTAAATCAAGGGCTATATTTTTCTTAACAAATACATGTGCATACTTTCTTATAACTTGTTTTATAATCTGAAGTAAACTATAGTTTTTAAGCACCAGATCTGATGAGGCACTATCAATCTTTAAGTATCCCAGCACCATTTCAACATACTGCTCAATTTTAAAGGCCTGCCCTAGTAATTCCTTGTTTTGTTCACTATATTCGCTTTGCAGTATTAATCTCATTGCTGCAATAGGTGTTTTAATTTGATGTGCCCATAGGGTATAATAATCTATCATTTCTGACTGCTTAATATCTGTTTTTGAAATTAGTTCCGTACTTTGTTTATAAAGTGTCTGCAAAACATTCTGATAGTCAGCTTCAATTAAATTATTAGCTGCCGGCAGTTTATCTAACCCTATGTTTATCTTTTTCTCAATAATACAAAGTTCATTATGCTTTTTATAGCACTTAATAAAATCGTAAATAATAAAAAGGAAAGCTGCAATTGATGATAAAAAGAAGGCATACAAAACTGGCTCAAGCTGCAGTGAATATAATGAAAATACTACAGCAAAGATTCCAATAAAAATGCCGTACATTATTATTGCTTTTTTATGACCTTTAACATAACATAATAAAAGCTGTAAAAAAGATTTTTCTTTCATATTATTCCACCATATATCCAATGCCTTTTTTTGTCTTAATAAAGTCACAAATACCAGCATCTGAAAGTTTTTTTCTAAGACGGGTTATATTAACAGTTAAAGTATTATCATCTATATAGCTGTCACTTTCCCAAAGCCTTGTCATAATAACATCTCTTGGAACTACTTTTTCAACATTCTCAAGCAAAATTTGAAGTATCTTAAATTCATTTTTTGTAAGTTCAATTTTTTTATTTTCATATTCGATAGCAGCACTGCTTAAATTTAGCACTACACCATTATGCTCAATTATATCCATCTTTCCGCCAAAAGAATATGTTCTTCTTAACAATGCCTGCACCTTTGCCACAAGAATATTTAAATCAAAAGGTTTGGGAATAAAATCATCACCACCCATATTTACGGCCATAATGATATTCATATTATCGGACATAGAAGAGATAAAAATAATAGGTACCCTTGATATCCTGCGAATTTCACTGCACCAATGATATCCATTGAAGAATGGTAGGGATATATCCAAAAGTACAAGATGTGGCTCAAACTTAATGAATTCTGCAGTAATGTCTTTGAAATCAGTTATAAATTCAGTTTCATAATTCCATCCACTGAGATAATTTTTCATTGACTTTGCAATTGCCATATCGTCTTCAACAATTAAAATTTTATACATATCCTACTCCCTGTACTTTTATAAATTTCCTTTTTTATTATACAATAAATCTCTATTATTTTCATATTATTTCATCTGATTTAAATATCATATTATGAGACAATGAATATAAATAGTAAAATAATACTTTATTTATCTCTTTTTCATAAAATATTCTCTTAGGAAATCAGGAAAATATGTAACCATACTATATATGAAGGGAACAGTAACTTTATAACGAGCATTAATTCGTTTTTTCAAAATTATATTACTAATAGCTTGTGCTGCTTCTTTAGGATCAGCTTGTTTTTGCTTTTTTCTATATTTATCATCTGATTTATAAAAATGTGAATAACAAGATTGGGAATTTCCCATAAGATCCCCTGAATTATCCACTAATGTATTAAAAAAATGGGTTTTCATGGGACCTGGCTCAATGACAGTGGTCTGAATATTATAGCTGTGTAATTCTAAACGCAGTGTGTCACTTAATGCCTCAACTGCAAATTTTGATGCACAATAAACCCCATTGATGGATTGAACAAATTTTCCTGAAATGGAGCCAATATTTATAATCTTACCAGATTGCTTTTTACGCATTTCTGGAATAACCTCCTGAACCATGTTAATTATACCAAATACATTTACATCAAACATACTTTTAGAACTATTTACATCAATTTCTTCTAAAGCTCCTCTAAGTGAATAACCTGCGTTATTTATAAGAATATCAATTTTATGAAATTTTGATATAACTTGATTTATTGTGCTGTGAATAGATTCTTTTTTGGTAACATCCAGTGGTAATTTTAAGAATGCAGATAAATCCTTTAAGGCTTCCACATTTCTTGCTGTTGCAACAACCGTACATCCTTTATGAGATAATATATTACAAAGCTCTCTCCCAATTCCTGTAGAGCATCCAGTAATTAAAACAACTATTTCATTTTTCATAACAATTAGCCTCCAGTAATAAAATTAACTACATCATAAATCACCTGGAGATTTCCTGCATTATCATTTGTTAAGATTTAATTTTCTTCTTATTCTGCTAAGGGACACAGGAGTTATTCCTAAATAGGATGCAAGATGACACTGCTTAACACGTTCTTCCAAACCAGGGTATGTATCAAGAAATTGTTTATAACGTTTTACACTGTCTAATAATTTAAAACTAATTGCATGCTCTTCTTTTATAACAAGTACCTTATCAATCATTTTCTTGTAGAATAAAAGTAATTGATAATTTCCTTCTACTATTTTTTCAAAATCAGAAATCTTGACTACAAGAATTTCACTATCTTCTAGTGCTTGTATACAGTACATAGATTCTTTTTGAGATAGATATGCTGCATAAGAAAATAATATATCCCCTTCTGAATAAAAATATTTTGTTACATCATTGCCTGATTTATCAATATAATAAGAACGAAAGACACCTTTAATAATAAAACTTATTTCAGTAGATTTTTCACCTTCCTGTAAAAAGAACATATCCTTTTTTAATGCCTTAATCCTAGAAATATTCCTCAGTAAAGCAATATTTTCCTCATCAAGAAAAATACCATTACTTTTTAAAAGATTCACCCATAAAATATCATTTACACTTTTATTCATGTGAAAAGCTCTCCTCTTTTAAATATTCATTTACTTAAAGCATAGCATAAATTATAAAATTTACATAGAATCTATAAAGCATTAAATTTCTTGAATATCTAAAATCATAATTATATAATAAAAACTTTATATTTACTTATTTACATGGATACCTTCATATAAAACTAGTATCGCTGCTGCCGTAAGCAGCATACCCATAAGAGCAGGCGCAGCATGTCCAAGTGCTACATATATTTGACCGCCAATGATAGGTCCAATCATTCTTGCTAAAGCTTGAATAGATTGGCTGCCTCCTTGAATCCTTCCTTGTTCACTAGAAGCAACAGATTTTGAAAGCATCCCATTGAACGAAGGACCAAATATGGAATCACCGAAACCAAATATAAACATTCCAGCAATAAAAATAGGATAAAATGAGAACAAAGCTGATGCTGCAATAAAACCGTAGCCTATAATCTCTGAAGCCATTCCAAGAACTGCTATCTGTTTATCACTGAGTTTTATCAAAAGCTTTGGCATTATTAAGCTTTGTGAAATGATATCTTGAAATCCCATAATTGAAAACATAAGTCCAATTATTGCAGGTTTCCAATTGAAGGTATCCATTGTAAATTGTGAAAAAACTGCCTGTAAAGACCCGTTAGGTATCCAAAGTAAAAATGCTGATACAAGCAGTCTTTTTAAGTTTTTTATAGAAAGTATGTTTACGAGCTGTGTAAATGGGTTAAGTCTTACAAAGGTAATCTCTTTCAGCCTATTATTCTTATCAAGACTCTCAGGCATAAAAAAGAATCCATAAACAACATTCAATATAGTTATTATTGCTCCAAAATACATTGGGACAGAATAACCAAACTTAGCAAGTAATCCACCTAAAGTTGGTCCAATAACAGTACCTACGCCTACAACTGCACTGGCCCATCCAAAGTATTTGGTTCTCTGATCTGGAGGAATGATATCTGCAAAGTATGCTAAAATAGTGCTTATGTCCCCACCTGTTACCCCATCTATTATACGTCCAGCAAATAGTATCCATAACGCTCCTCCTATACCAAAAACTAAGTACCCCACTGATGAACCCAAAAGGCATATTAAGAGCACTGGGCGGCGACCATATTTGTCACTGAAAGCTCCAAGTACTGGAGCTGCAAAAAATACGCAAATTGCATAAACAGAGGTAAGCAGCGTAACAACTATAGCTTGATCTCCAGGATTGCTTATATAAGGTTTAACTAAGAATGGAATCACAGGTGCTGCGATAGTGAAGCCTAACCCGCAAAGAAACATAGATATAATACCGAATATTAAAGCCTTTTTATCTATGGTCTGTTCTGTGTTCAATTCTTTGTATGATCTAAATATTGACATTTAAATTCTCCCTCCAAAAATTATATTTTTTGTTTCCTTGGCAACATAATCATTCTATCATTTTATTGTTTCCCTGTCAACAATAAAATAAAGCTATATGAAATCGCTGATATTCCAGCATTTTCATACAGCTCTGCTTTAAATTATTTTTTGATACAATCACACTATTGAAAATCATTTTGATCTTTTATGTCTAGACCTTGTTTCTTTATTTCTGCATCCAAGTGCCTACTATACTTTTCCATGAAGTTAAGCATCATATCTAATTGTTCCTCAGTTACCTGCTCAAATACAGATTTATCTCGCTCTTGAAACTCTTTGTGCAATCCCTCATGGACTTTATAAGTTTCCTGCCCCTGTTTAGTAAGCCTAAAATAAATTTCCTTCTTATTATCTGGCCTCTGATAGCTTTCAATTGCCCCTTTTTTTATGAGCTTCTTGGTTATTTTACTTATAGCACCCCTAGTCATATAAAAGGCTTCAGCAAGTTTTGTCACGTTAGAATCTTCATTTTCTCCAATATATTCGATACAATGCACTTCAGAAGACGTATATTCTTTAAGACTAGCTTCCATCTTAAACTTATTAAGTGAAACCATTTTATTATATACATCACTAAAACCCTTTATGATATGTTCCGCTTTATTCCTGTTCATGGTTTGTCCTCCCATCTGTTGACACATTAACAATATTATATTAGACTTTTGTTTCTATTTCAACAATATTCAAATCCATCTATTTTTAAACAATTTACCATTTTAACTGTTAAAATTAGTTGCTCACGCAGATTTGGGGAAAAAAACTTTTTATCATAACTTTACTTCAAAAGAAGATGTGCTAGAATCCTATCTCAAAAATTTATTGCTTCACAATATTTTTAAAAGTATTGACCCTAACATTATGTCATAGTGTAATATATAATCAAGGGTTAAAAATACTAATAAAATTCATGCCGGCAGAGTATTAGGCAGTATTAAAGCTCTAAAATCAAAGTTTGAGGTTAAGTTATGAGAACAGTAAAACAAGTTTCGGATTTAACAGGAATAAGCGTGCGTATGCTGCACCACTACGATAAAATTGGATTATTAAAACCAACTAAATTGACAGAAGCAGGCTATAGGCTTTATGACGATGAAGCTCTTGAAACTCTGCAGCAGATTTTATTTTTTAAGGAACTTGATTTACCACTAAAGGAAATTAGAGAAATCATAACAAGTCCTCACTTCGATAAGATGGAAGCTCTAAAAAATCATAAGAAACTAATCATTTTAAAACGAGATAGATTAGATGGTTTGATAGAGCTTATAAATAAAACCTTAAAAGGAGCGAATACAATGAGTTTTAAAGAATTTGATATGAGTGAATATTATAATGTATTAGAAGAATTCAAGAAAGAAAATAAAGATAGAGTAATTAAAAACTGGGGTAGTATAGATAAATTTGATGAAATGATTGAAACAATGAAAGCTAATGAAGCTGAAATTGCTAAAAGCGCTATAAAGCAATATGGAAGTATTGAAAGATATGTTGAGGCTGCAAAGAAAAATCTCAACAATAGTGTTATGCAGAATATAGCAGAACAATATGATAAATTTAAAAAAGACTGCTTGGAAAAGAAGCACCCAAAATTAGAAGAACTATATAAAAAGCTTGTATCTGACCTAAGTAAAGATTCTTCTTCAAAGGAAATCCAGCAAATTGCTGAAGAAATAACAAATACAGCTAAAAAAGATTATGAAATTTTTAAAGGTGATAAGGGAAACGATCGGTGGTACTATATGTCAAAGAGTTATTTACTAAATCCTGAGTGGATAGAAGACTTCGATAAAAAATATGGCAGTGGTGCGTGCAAATTCATTGGAGAAGCTCTAAAATTTTATTTAAAAGATTATCAACCTAAACTGGAGAAACTATATGAAAAGCTTGCATCTGATTTAAGCAAAGATCCTTCTTCAAACGAGATTCAAAAAATTGTTTCTGAAATTGCAGATACATACAAAAAACAGCATAAAGCTTTAAACGTAGATGTGGGAGATAACTTTTTGGGAACTATGGCTGATCTTTATTCAAAGCCTGCATATATCAAAGTCTTTGATGAGAAACACAAAAGTGGTTCCTCTAAATTTATTGGAGAGGCCCTAAAATTTTATTGTGAAAATAGTAAGTAGTGAATTTATCAAATGGGTATGGGATATACAGAAATATCCTATGCCCATTATTTTAGCCCTTTAAACAAGGTTTCATTCTAATTACACTTATTTCCATAGTTCAAAGATTATGCAACAAGAGATGGTGAATTTACACCATCGCCAACCATTATAACTTTATTTCTATAATCTTATTTATCCTGCTTTCAGAGTTTAGCTTTTTAACTTAAAATATAATTGAACCTTTAAACAATTCAATTATATTTTAAACTTTAATATAAGATTGTTTAAATGCCCAACACTCTCTTCTAAATTATCCATTTCGTTTTTCACATTATTGGCGTTATTTTCTATTTTTGATATCTTATCTACAACTTCACTTGTTCCTACTGCACCTTCATTAGTTATTTCTGCTATTTCATTTATTGACTCTGATACAGTTTTCATTGATGTTAAAAGTTGCTTTGAAGTTGAACTTAGATCTGATACTAGATTGTTAACATATACTGCATCCTTATCATAATTTTCTCCAACTATAACTGTGTCATCATAACTACTTAAGACCTTTGTCTCAATATATATCAATGTTTTTGTAGAAATATTCACAAGATTATTTACAGCTTCAGATGTTCTATCAATCGTATTCTGTATCTCATTTACAGTCATTTTTGAATTTTCTGCTAGTTTTCTTATTTCTTCAGCTACAACAGCAAAACCTTTTCCTGCTTCTCCTGCCCTTGCAGATTCTATACTCGCATTTAAAGCCAACAAATTAGTTTGAGAAGATATATCTGAAATTACACCAGTTAATGTTTTAATTTTTTCAGTCTCTTTTATTTTCTCCAATGCTTCACTCATCATGTTTCTAATTTTTAAGCATGTTTCATTTGCTTCATTTTTAAGCTTAATAGAATTTTCTTTCAAAGTAACTGCTTTAGTACTTATCTTGCCAGCTGACACAGCTCCATCCTCTGCTTTATCAGCTATATTTTCTACTGATCTTTCTATTTCTCCTGAAACAATATTTATTTCTTCCGTTGATGATGCTGTTTCTTCAACATCTGCAGATAACTCCCCAATTATTTTAGATATTTCTTGTATTTTTAAATTCAAAGAATATAAATCTTCATTTACAGCATCAGTACTACCATGAACCTTCTTAGCTTCTAAAACAACTCCTCTCACAAAACTTTTAACTTGTGACGACATTTCATTTAACGTATCCGCCAACAAACCAATTTCATCCCTGGAATTCAATTTAATTTCCTGCATATTAATTTGTCCATTTTTATCTTTTTTAAAAGCTTTTACCAATTTAACAATAGGATCAGATATTTTTTTGCTTAGAACTACGGAAATTAAGAAAACCATAAGTAATGAAACAACGATAAAAGCTACTGCAGTATTAATATTCCTATATAAATTATTTCTAAGTTCTTCATTTTTTGAATCAATAACTGAATTAATATCATCAACATAATTTCCAGTGCTTATAATCCAATTCCAAGGCTTAAACAATTTGGAATATACTCTTTTAGGAACCAATTTATTAGTTCCAGTTTTCTGCGGCTTATTCCACATAAAATTTGTATATCCGGAATTTTTATCATCTCTTGCTGCACTTATAATTTCTTTCATCAATTCAGTACCATTTGAATCTTTAACATTAATTCGATTTGTTCCTTCTTCTTTGGGCTGCATAGGATGTGCCACAAGTATTCCATTTGTATCATCAATCCAAAAATATCCATTTTTATTGTATCTCAAATTCTTAATAGCTTTTTTTGCTTCTTCTTGTGCTTCTTCTTGACTTAATTTTCCTTCTTTATATAAATCATAATATGTATTCAAAACACTCTCAGCTGTTTCTACTTCATTTTTTATCATTTTATTATAGTCATCAAACAATGTGGTGCGTAGAGTTGATATTTCACTTTTATCCACTTGGATAAGATTATTTATATTATATACTCCAGCAAGTATAATAAATAATGAAGAAGTAATCAAAAATGTTAGTAAAATTTTATGTCTTATTTTTTTCATGTCAACACCTCTTTCACATATAAATTGATATAATAACGTTATACTGATAATGAATATCATTATCAGTATAACGTTATTATATACCTCTTTTTATAATATTTCAATGATTCTTAACCAAAATTTTCTTTTACTATATGCAGTCAATATATTCTTTATATCAATTCATTTTTAAGTTCACCGCTTCATTTAATATAATAAAATCAACAAGTCAATATAACTCCCCTTACTTGACAATAAAAAATAGCTGCTCTATACTTAGTAAGTACTTACTAAGTAATAAACATTTAGATTACAGGAGGATAAAATTGAAAAGTAATTCAAAATCAAGGATGAGCCGTGAAGAAAGAGCAGAACAAATTGTAAGCATTGGAAAAGAACTTATGTTAAAAAAGGGCTATAGTTTTACCGCCAAAGATATTGCAAATGCTATTGGAATTAGTGAAACTATGATATACTGCATTTTCCCTAATAAGAAGAAAATAATTGAAGCTATATATTCTAAAATTTTCACTTCAGTAGAAATTTTAGGAATTCCCAAAGAAGCAAGTGAAAATTATCGAAATGAACTCATAGATTATTTTATATTCTTCTATAAAAATGTTACCGAAAGAAACATGTTAGAGTTTCATTATCTCTATGCTATGGATAAATCCGGAAACAGACCAGATCTTTCTCTACTTGAAAAATCAGCTCCAAATTTAAATGGTCCTCTAGAAAACTATATAATTTCAGGTATAAATAAAGGTTACTTCAGAAAAGTTAATACAGAATCTGCAGCAGAATTCATATATAGTGCTTTTTTCAATTTTGTTTTTTTTCATGAACTCTTTTTAAGAGAAAAACTTTCTGATGAGGAACTAAAGTGTAAAATTAGTACGTTTATAGACCTTTTCATAAATGGAATAAATAAAATTTAATTAGGAGATGTTTAATTTGAAAAAAATATTGTTTACACCAGGAATAGCCTCTATTGAAGCTTTGGGTAGTATAACCAGATTAATTGCTATAGCAGACGAAATTAAAAAAAAGCAGCAAGACTGCAGCATACTATTTAGAGCTGCAGGAAGAGAAGCGGACTATGCCGCAGCCTGCGGATATAAGGTTATACAAGGATATAAGCCACCTATACCAAAATTATGGCAGCAAAAAAATTATAATACTGTTAAAGAAAGTTCACACGCACATAAATTTTCTATTAGCAGCTTATGTGATGTAATAAGATTTAAAGGCCTTATTTCCAAGGAATATGTACAAAATACCTTTAAAGAAGAAATGACACTAGTGCAAAATTTTAAGCCAGATCTAATATTCGGAGAATTTGAAACTGTGATGCCTATAGTTGCAAAGAAAATGGACATACCATATTTTTGTACTGGCGGTACTCCAGGTAAAACAGATTTCTGTTATTTTGGATTTTCTAATAAAGCTGATGAAATATATGCTGAATATTATAATGAGCTTCTAAAAACTTTAAATTTAAAAACTATCAAAAATATATGTGAGCTTAATCAAGATTATAATTCCAATAAAATTTTTGTTCCAAGCATACCTGAGCTTGAGGATTTAAAAGACAGTTCAAAATATATATTTTTAGGCTCAATAATACCTAAAAATTTTATAAAATCCAACTTCAATTTTGAAAAAAAGCGTCCATTAATATATGTGTATTTAAGTGCAGGAGCAATAACTCCAGATATGTACCAAAAAATAATTTTAGATACTTTCCTAGGTTCAGAATTCGATGTTATAGTTACAGCAGGAGGAAACCCTAGATTTAAGGATAGTATAAACTCTAATACTGGAAATGTACACTTTATGAATATGGTTCCATCAGACAAAGTCCTAAAAATAGCAAATATTGCTATTCATCATGGTGGTCAAAATACAACAGTACAATGCATTGAAAATGAAGTACCTGCAATTATTTTTCCTGGGAAACATTTTGAACGCTACTTTAATGCTGAGAAGGCTTCTGAAATAGGTTGTGCATTAAATCCTGGTATATATAATTTCAATAAAGAATTTCTTTTAAAAATGTGTACAAAAATTATTAAAGATAATACATTTAAACAAAATCTTAAAATATATTCAGATAAAATAAAAAGCTTGGGAGGTGCAGCTAAAGCTGCAGATTTTATATTAAATTATTAAATTCATATTATCAAACGAGGCTGCTTTTTCAAAAATCACATCTTATAAGACGTATAATTGCGCTGCAATTTTGCTATAAAAATCATTTTTTCAGCAGCCTTCATAAAACTGAGTCAAAACATCACATAAATTTTAAAATTGCCAGGAAGCAGATCTTAATTACACTTCAGCCATATGCTTATATATCTTACCTTTTTTAACTAATTTACTAGGTTTCCCCTGTTCAGCAACAATGCCATCCTTCAATACTACAATTTTGTGGGCACCTGCTACTGTTCTCATTCTATGTGCAATAATAAGTACTGTCTTATTTTGAATAAGCCTTGACAGTGCTTCCTGTATCATAGTTTCATTTTCAACATCCAGTGAAGCTGTTGCTTCATCTAACAATATAATTGGTGCATCCTTTAGAAATGCTCTAGCAATAAATATCCTTTGTCGTTCACCACCAGAAAGTTCAGAACCATTTTCACCAATCATTGTATTCCAGCCTTCTGTCAGCTTTCCTACGAATTCATCACAATGTGCAAATTTTGCAGCCTGTATAACTTCTTCATCTGTTGCATTTTTTCGTCCAATGCGATAGCCAATTGGAGAAAAACAATTATCACCTACTTTGTACAATAAGCCACCCATCTGAAAAATTCTCCTATATTTTTAAAAGAAACTATATTACACAATAATTCTGTCAGCTTACCAAACTTCCTATAAAACAAATTAAATGCTAGAAATGGAATCCACTGCTTTTTAGACTTTGGTAATCTTTTCACTATATTTTTAAACGTATACACCTCTTTATATATCCATAAATAGCCCTTGTATAATTCTTCTGCTGTCATATTCTTAGGTTTATATACCACATGTGCAGTATTATAATTTGACAAATTAAAATCTACAATTCTATTTTCCTCCATTAATGATGAATATAACTTTGTACCAGGATATGGGGTAAGTATATGTGAAGTCACAGTTTCTATCTTATTTTTAACTATCCATTCCAATGTATTCTTAAATACAGAAACATCATCTTCATCTAATCCGAAAACAAAACTTGCATTTATCATTATTCCCCTTTTATGGATTTCCTCTACGAGCTTCTCATATCGCTTTACACTATTTTGTACCTTGTGAACACTATCTATTGACTTACTATTTATGCTTTCAAAACCTATAAATAGACTTTGACAACCAGCTGCCTTCATTTCATCTAATAATTCAGGCATGTCTACTATATTGGAAGTAACCGCTGCGTTCCACTTTAGCTTAAGTGGTTTTATTTCCTTCAATAATTTTTTTGTCCATTTAGGATTTCCAATAAAATTATCATCAATAAACATTATATGCCTTGTTTTTAATGCATTTATATCTCTAATTACATCATCTATAGGTCTATTAATATAAGTTTTAAGTACACTTTTGCAACTATTATAGCAGAAATCACATTCAAAAGGACATCCTCTGCTTGTACTAATTATATTAGTATATAAATACTTTTTATTATCAATACTGGAATAGTCAGGTGATACTATTTCTTTCCCAGCAATGTTTTCCATATCATAATATATCTTCTTAAGTGAATTATTTTCTTTATCTTCAAGGATTTTTACCCAAACTCTCTCAGCCATTCCTACAGATATTGCATCAAAACTATTAATAACACTCTCTGGATCTGCTGTAATATGTATGCCACCTGCAATTACTGTAACATTGCGATTTTGAAACTCCTTTGAAATTTCCACTGCCCTATTCATAACATCTACAGTAACAGTTATTGCTACTAAATCTACAGGTTCATCAAAATCTATCTTTTCAACATTTTCATTCTCAATAATAACTTCATGCTCTTTTGGAGTGAGATTTGCTATTGTAAGTAATGCTAATGAAGGAGCCATCCTAGTTTTTAACTTTGTATCCATAGGCCTTGGCAGCATTTTCGGTTGAATTAATTTAATCTTCATACATTATCTCCTTAAACAAATTTTATTCAATATTTAACTAATCTACTTGCAGTACAGAGCATTCCATTTATCCATCATTTCTGTATTCTAAAATATCACCTGGTTGGCATCCCAAAGCTTTACATATTCCTTCTAAAGTTGAAAATCGAATAGCTTTTGCCTTTCCATTCTTTAGTATAGAGAGATTTGCCATAGTTATTCCAACTTTCTCTGAAAGTTCAGTTACGCTCATTTTTCTTTTAGCTAACATCACATCTACATTAATTATAATGGCCATATATCACCTCAAACTGTTAAGTCATTTTCTGATTTTATATTTATAGCTTCTTTTAAAAGCTTTTGAAGAACGGCAGCAAAAACTGCAATCACAATGGATGCAAAAGTAAAAATAATTGGAAATGCTACAAGACCTGGTGCATCATCTGCATCTGCTATGGGAAATAAGAGTGGTATTAGTGCTGCATACAAAATACTAATTGTAATTGCACAATATTTTATATACTTTAAAGCATTTACAGATAACTCTGAGAAAGCTTTGTTCTTGTCAATATAGCTTAAAAGTTTTAATGCCTGATACAGAGCAAAGAAAAACGATATTGCTGTGGTATACACACCTGCTAAAATGGGATAAGACAAATAATTTACAAATCCAGGTAACCAAAATATGCACAAAGCAAGAACTGGACTTCCAATAAAAATAACAGCTATCTTTAAAAAAATTGTTGATTCTAGTTTCATAAAAAGCACCTCACTTTTAATTCTTGTGTATAAGATAACATGCTTTTTATTGTTTTTCAATAAAAACTTATTGATTTCCGCTATGTATTTATTGTTGTATTTGAGATAACTAAACTACACATCAATTATTTTACAGTAAATAGGAGCAGTTCTGATTTATACAAAAATGTTTTATATAAATTTAGATTTAGAGGTACAATTCCTACATTCTATTTTACTTCTGAAACTACAATTAAATTCATAAAGACCATGTTTAAAACTATAGGAAAAATTTCTATACCACAAAATGCAAAATATATTTTTAAAATTTGGACTTTCAATTGTAAAGACTCCATTTGTGCAAAGGTATATTCCCGAAAAGATAAAAAATATGTAAATGCAGATATGCTTAAAAATCTTTCAAGTTGCATTGATATTTTAAATGAGTACAAAGATTTAAAGATTGTAGGCGTTCAGTCAAAGGACGTCAATCATATTAGTAACCGATACAGGCATGGCAATTTTAATAATTTGTTTAGGGATTTTAGCCTTATCTAACAATTTAAATATATATATACTATTCCTTCTTCAAATATTTATTTCTATTATGGACAGCATTTTCCTAGCATCATCTACAGCAATCCTTCCAGAACTGGCGGGTGAAGAAAAACTTATGAGAGCCTACATCCATCAGAGGTGGAAGTGATACAATTTCAATGATTATAGGACCTTCTATCGGAGGTATAATATGCCGAACTCTTTGGAATTCAAACAGTATTTTATTTAAATGGACTGTCACTTATAATATCTGCAATTTGTTCATTTCTCATAACTTATAAGAATATAACCTATGAATGTCAACCTTCAAAGGATGGTTCCAATTGAAATGAGGACACGGTTCTTTTCCATAATAGGGGTTTTCTGCCTGGGAGCTGTTCCATTTGGATCATTAATTTGCAGATTTGTTTTAAGCAAATTTGCTTACCAATATGTACTTTTTATTGTAGTTACAATATTTTTGATTGCAACTTTAATTTTTATGGCAAGAGCAGTGCCCAAAGTATATGAACCAAATGCATTAAAAGTTCAAATATAGGGTTTCTAGAGGAATGGGTATAGATTTGTGAAAGAACCAAATCTATACCCATTATTTTTCTATAACATATTTTGCAATCATCATCTTAGACAATAAATTTATACATTTAGTATCAATTGAGTAGGTTTATATCCTTTAAGAATTAGCCGCCTTATTTTTTTCTTTATTAAATCATATCTATTAAAAATCACTTTAGCATTTTCTACATCATGGTAAACCTTCCAATAGCCTATCATTTTACATTTTATACTAGGACAATCTACAAACGTTATTACATCTTCTATAGGATATCCTAGAAATACGCCTATCTCGTGTGGACATATTTTCTGAAACCTTTTACTTAAATGGCATAAACATTGGTTAAGATCCATTTCATTTGTATATCCAAATCTATTTAGAAAATCTATATTTTTTTGACACTTTATACTTGTCTCCAACATTTTATCGTTATAGAATAATACTGTTATATTTTTTTATTCCTTCTCAATTCAAAAAAACTAATCCTTAAATTTTCTTTTATTCTATCCTTATATTTTTCCCATATTAAATTTAGCTTTCTTCCATTATCACTAAATATAATAAGGGAGGCTATTTTTTGTCTTTTTAAAGTTGGAGCACAATGGCATATTATCACATACAATAAGTATTCAAAATCATTATACTCATTAATTATATTAAAAAATTTATTTACCTGTTCTCTACTCATAAATAACCTCCCCTATATTTAAAAATTTTTATTTTTCTGCTAATGCCTCGCCTAGTTTTTCACATTTTTCTAGTCCATCATCATCCGGTTCTTCATTTATTATAAGGCTTTCTTCTACGAGATTTGCTCCGTACTCCTTCATCTGATCTTCCCAGTTAGTCATCCAATCTCCGCTACCCCAACCATATGAACCAAATAGAACAATATCTTTATCTTTAATATCATGTAAAATAGATTTTATAAATGGTTCCATTTCATTTTCTTCAAGCTGTTCATCACCCATTGCAGGGCATCCAAAGGCAACAATATCTGCACCTGACACATCTTCTACACTTGCTTCGCCTACACCAACAAGTTTAACATCTACATTTTCACTTTTGGCTCCTTCTCGTATTGCTTTTGCCATAGTCTCAGTATTTCCTGTACCACTCCAATAAATAATTGATATTTTTTTCATAACTTAATCCTCCTTATAATCAGTTTTATTTGTTGACTATCATTATCAATATAAAAGCAATTTTTATCCAGCAACTACTGCTTTTCCCTTCTCCGTAAGCTTCCACAAATCTATGCTTATATTGTCTTTACCACTGCAGCAACTTTTTTTCTTTTTTGAATCGCAGCATCCACAATCACAACCTGATGAAGCATTCATATTATCTCGCTTTATATATCCAAGTCTTTCAAGCTGCGATATCATTTGCTCAACCAGGCCTTCATCTATTCCAAGTTCTTTAGCCATAATTTTATTTGAATACAGTCCTCCTTTTGAAAGTCTCTTCAAAATTTTCATAATCATAAAAATCATCCTTTCGTATTTCTTTTTAATGATATTAATATTCATTCTCATTAAAAGTGTAATTTAAACAAATCCCATCAATCTTCCTACCTGGTATACTATTACTGCACATATCCATCCAATTGCACAAGTATACCCTACTGCTGCCCATGTCCATTTACTTGAATTTGTTTCACTTTTTACTGCTCCTATAGTTGCAACACATGGTACATATAAAAGGCACATTACCATAAATGACATTGCTGTAAGCGGTGTAAAAGTATTTTGTATTGCATGGAAGAGATGTACTCCTTCCTCTACTCCATAAATTGTTCCAAAAGTACCAACAACGGCTTCTTTAGCTGCAAATCCTGTAATAAGTGCAACTCCTGCCTGCCATGTTCCAAAACCTGCCGGTTTAAATATAGGAGCTATTAATGATCCTAATCTTGCTAATATAGTTTTGTCTTGTGGTGCACCTGCTGGTAAATTAGTAAGAATCCAAACAACTATACATACAACTAAAATAACGGTTCCTGCCTTCTTTAAAAAGTGACTTGATTTTTCCCACATATGAATTAAAATTCCTTTAAGAGTTGGTATACGATATGGAGGTAATTCCATAACAAAATATGAATTTTCACCTTTAAATACTTTTGAACTAAAAAATTTCCCCATCAATATTGCAACTGCAATACCTAAAGCATAGAGTATAAATACAATAAGTCCGCCTTCACTAAATATACCTACTGTTTTGTTTGCAAAGAATGCTCCAATAAATAATCCATAAATTTCAAGCCTTGCCGGACATGAAATGAAAGGACTTATTAAAATAGCTATCATTCTATCCTTCTTGTTTTCAAGAGTTCTTGCCGACATTATTCCTGCAACATTACAACCTGATCCAATTATAAGTGATACTGCTGTTTTACCATGGAGCCCAACTGCATGCATGAGCCTGTCCATTACATAAGCAGCTCTTGCCATATATCCGCTGTCTTCCAGAAGGGATATTAAGAAAAACATTATCAAAATCATAGGCATAAATCCAAGTACTGAACCAACACCACCAAAAATACCATCTCTAACAAAATCGCCCAAAAGTCCAGGTGCCCCTATATGTTGAAGTCCAAAATCCACGCTAGCTCCAAGCTTACCTATCCAGTCATTTACTAAATCAGCAAGTGGGCCATTACCAAGACCTATTGAAATCTGATAAACACCAAACATTATAAGTGCAAATATAGGTATTCCAAGCCATTTATTGGTAATTACTTTATCTATTTTATCCGAAACAGTTTCTTTAACAACTGTATTTTTCTTTACACTATCTTTAACAACACTGCTTATCTTTTCATACCTTTTGTCAATTATAAAAGCATCCGGCTCATAGCCAATAGACTTAGTAATTTTTTCTATACTATTTTGAACCTGTTTCTTTATTGCATTTGTTTTTACTTTCTCACCCACATATTTATTTATATATTCATCATTTTCTATAAGCTTTAATGCCGTCCAGAAAGATGGATATTCAAGAGCTGCAGCTGCTTCTGAAAAAGCAAGTTCTATTTTTCCTGTTTCTCTTTCTACTTCAGCACCATAATCAATTTTATATAAATTATACTCTTTTAAATCTCCAAGCTTAACAGCTTCACTTATTAACCCATTTATTCCCTGACCTTTAGTTGCTACTGTTGGAACTGCTGGTATTCCAATAGCACTGGATAATTTTTTCGCATCGATTTTTATATCTTTATTTTTAGCTTCATCCATCATATTAAGTGCTAAAACTACTTTAGCTCCAGTTTCAAGAATCTGCATCGTAAGATATAAATTTCTTTCAAGATTACAGGAATCTACTACATTAATAACCACATCAGGTTTTTCTTTAAGTATAAAATCACGAGCTACAACTTCATCCTCTGAATATGCCCCTAAACTATACGTTCCTGGCAAATCAACTACTGTTATATCTCTACCTTGAAATTTTAATTTTCCCTCTTTTTTCTCAACTGTAACACCCGGCCAATTCCCTACATGCTGTCTTGAGCCTGTAAGTTCATTAAATAAACTAGTTTTACCGCAGTTAGGATTGCCCGCTAAAGCAATAACCAAATTTTTATTCATCATCAAGCCTCCAATATATTAACTTTAAACTTCTCTAACCATAACTTTTTGTGCCATTGAACGCCCAAGTACAAGCCTGGTTTCACCAAGTTTTACTACCAAATGTCCTATGTCATTATTCATTATTTTAATTATAGTTCCTTTACTAAGTCCCATTTCCATAAGCTTCTTGCACATAATTTCACTGCCAACTACATCTTTTATTTCGGCGCTTCTCCCCATTGAAACAGCATTTAACGGCATATTGCTTTCAATCATATGAATCACCTCCTAACAAATTTTTTATACTAGCTCTACTAAAATATCTTTTGCTTCATTTTTTCTTAAACTTAAGCTGTATCCTCTAACCTGAAGTTCTATTGGATCACCCATGGGTGCTTTTCCTGCTACAACAATTTCAGTCCCTCTTACAATACCCATGTCCATAATTTTTTTTCTTACTTTACTTTCAGGTAATATTTGAACTACCTTAACTCTTGATTTAATTTTGACTTCATTAAGTCCTATACTATTGGCCATAATATCACTCTCCTAAAAATAGTACAATTTTTATGTACAATATTTGCAATTGATATTGATAATCATAATCAATTATATTATATATATTAGTACTTACTTCTAAATATGTCAATAGCATATTTGCTTTATATATTCTATTTGAAGTTTGTAAAAATTCATAAAAATAAAGATGGCAGCTACCACATAGCGCCATCTTTATTTTTATGAATTTGTTTTTTCTATATAGTGACAATTAACATCTATATGGTTTAAGAATAACAACAATCTTTCATAAAGCGGATTAACTTTATCACCATACTTTGCTTCTAAATTTTCTCCAATAGCTTTTACAGTTTTCTTTCCATCTATCTGTAAAAACACATAACTTGAATATTCGTCCAGAGTAATTTTTTTGTATTCTGGAATTCTAAATTTAATTTTTCTAAAGAACTTTTGAATCTTATGATCTTGTTTTTCAAGTATAGTCACAATGCTGTCTTCATCTACCTCATATTCTAAATTATCAGAGATTTTAAATATTATATTTAATACCTCTTCGTTGTTATTCGGCATTTTTTTCCTTACTCTTCATTATAGGTATTATGGAAGCTATTATTAACGCTGCTAATACTACATATCCCATTCCATTAGAAGCAGCAAATCCACTCGGTTCACCTACTTTTACAACTTTTAATACATTTATAAGTATTATGCCTACAAGTCCTATTATGGAACCACCAGCAACGAGTCCAGAAGATAAACTTATACCATTAGAAACTCTGGCTTCTTTTTGTTTTTCACTTTTAGAAGTCTTTTCTACAAATAGACGAACAAATGCGCCTATTAATATTATGGCATTTGTAGATATTGGCAAATAGAATCCTATTGCAATTGTCATTACAGGAAGTTTTAATAAGAATAAAGTAACTCCCATAACAATACCAACAATTATCATAACCCAAGGCAAACTACCTGACATTATACCACCCGTTAATGTTGACATTAGATTAGCTTGAGGTAATGCAAATGGTACGTTATCACCAGTCATTGCAAGTTGACTTGAAAGTAATAGTATAACACCAGTAACTACTGCAGCACCAACTATACCAGCTATAGTAAAGTATTTTTGCATTTCATTTTTGTCACCACCAATTAGGAAAGTAACTTTTTGTGATTGACAGTAACCACCAGCTGCAGATATAGCGGTAACTATAAATGTACCAAATAAAAGTAAAGATCTGTTATTTACAGAACTTTTCCATCCCATTGTAACAAATAATAATGTTACAATAACTATAGAAGCTATAGTCATACCGGATACAGGAAGATTTGAAGTTCCTATAGTACCAGTTAAACGACCAGAAACTATAACAAATAGCATTGACAACAACAGTGATAAAATAGAAGCTATTATTGCCATTAGTATATTACCACCAGATATCATGAAGCCACCTACGAATCCTATTATTATACCACCAAATAATATTAAATTTTCAGCAGATGAACTACCAGAACCCTTTGAAGACTTGGCACCAAGAGTTTCCTTTACAGAAGATACTATAGTTGGTATAAGTTTTATAGCACCTATAAAACCGCCAGAAAGCATCATACCTGCTCCGATATATTTTACATAACTGCCTGTTATATCCTTAACTTGCATGGCACTTAAAGCAACATGTGAATTATTCCATACAGTTGCACCGCCTTTTCCAAGAGAAACGAAATAACCTATTAAAGGTGTAACAGCAAAGTTAGATAATATAGAACCAGCAAACATAGTTAAGGAAACATCTATGCCAACTATAAATCCTATACCTAATAATAGAGGGTTAGCTTCAACTTCAAATTTCCACTTATAAAAAGACTCGTTTACATAGCTTATAACATCATTAGCTACATTTAAGAATGAACTAGTAAAAACAGTTATAATACCACCTATTCCAAAGCCTATTCCCATATACTTTACTGATTCTTTAGCACCTTCTGAAGCAACAAGTGTTTCAGATATGGCCATTGACTCAGGGTACATTAATTTACCATGTTCTTCAATTATTAAATAATTGTAAACAAGAGAAGCTATTCCTATTCCAAATAAAACTCCTCCTACACCAACAACAAAGCCTTCCAAGAAAGAAAATTTTGAACCTATTAAAATTATTGCAGGTAAAACAAATATCATACCACTAGCAATTGATTCTCCACCACTTGACATACCTTGGACCAAATTTTTGCCAAGGATACCTTTCTTTTTAGCAAATATAGCTATAAATACAGATCCTATTATAGATCCAGGTATACCAGCAGCAACTGTAAGCCCTGATTTCATACCTGAATAGGCAGTAGATGCTGCAAATAGTACAGCTAGAATAATACCGATTGTTAATACAGCAACATTTCCACCAGATTTAGAGCCATCGGATATGTAAGGAACATAGTCTTTACCAGCTACGCCGCCATATGCATCTTTAGATAACTTTTTATTCATTATATGTACCTCCTTTTATATTTTACAATCATAATTATAGCATAATTGATGTCAAAAATGCACTTTTAAATTTTTATAAATAAAAAGATTTGTTTATTAAATAAATTAAAATGGCTTTTAACTTGCAATAGTGATGCTATTTATGATCAACGATAACAAATTATTTATAATGTTTTTATTGGACGTGCTCTCACAAAACTTATATAGTACAAATATTATATGACTAAGAAGTGTATTTTTCATAAGAAAATACCTTAATAGGAGACGTGATAAAAGTGGAAAATTATAAAAATTCAATTCTTTTGCCCAATCCAATAACTCAAGTGGCTGATATGCCTTATGCCTTATATTTATCACTTCAAGGAAAGTACTTTGTAGGATATGCAGATGATATGAAATTTCAAGATAAAAATATAGCCTGGGCAGGATTAGTAAATCCAGTTAATTCTAGAGTAAATCTTCATATATATGTTTGGACTGTTACAAATGTGGGAAAGTCGCCATTAACAGCGCGGATATGGTTTAATGCAGAACCATCTGGTGAGCCTGTTAAATCAGAATTGGTGACACCTTCCAACACTGCTTTTAAGACATTACCAATACCAAGAGTAAATTTACTTCAAGCAAATAATGCACTTAATGAGCCCTATGATGGAGACAATGTATTTACAAGGAAAGTTACTCCGGAAGTTACAATTGCAAGTGAAGAAGTTGGTAAATTTATATTTCCACCAGGAGGATCATTTATTATTTCCTTGTCAAATTTAGAAGAATCAAATGAAATTGGAGAAGGTCGAGTCGCTTTTGGATGGTCGGAAGAAAAAATTCAAGAAATCAAATAGAGAATAGGAGGCATTATCTCAAATGGGAAGCTGCAATAACAACAAAAAATCAGTTCTTTTAGCAAATCCAATAACTCAAGTAGCCAGTATGCCATATGCTTTGTATCTATCACTTCAAGGAAAATATTTTGTTGGGGCTACAGATGAACTAGAATTTGGGAATGGTAAAAGTGCATGGGCAGGTTTATTCAATCCTAATAATTCAGGTGTTAACTTACATGTTTATTCTTGGCAGGTTTCAAATACAGGAAAATCAGCAATAAGAGCCCAAATATGGTTTAATAGTCAGCCATCAGGAAATGCAATAAGAGTTACAACAGTAATTCCTGGCAATACAGCTCTTTGTCCACCGCCTAAACCCAAAATAGGATTATTTGAGGCAATTAATGTAATTAATGAGCCCCTTGGAGGTAAAAAAGCTTTCGTTAGAAGAGCTCTTCCAGACGTTACAGTTGGTGATGAGGAAGTGGGAAAGTTTATATTTCCTCCTGGAGGATCATTTCTAATTTTCTTATCAAACCCTGAAACTCCTAATCAGTCTGCTGCAGCAACTGTAGATTATACATGGTGGGAAGAAAAAATAATATGTTAGTAAACATCAGGCGGAGTTTTAAACTCCACCTGATGTTTATTAACAGGATTCTTATTCAATTTCATTTGAAATTGCCCTAACTTTAAACTTCTCATCACATACATCTTCAGCATACACTTCAATTTCTGACCCAGTTATGATAACATTATATAGACTTAAATATGCAAAGGAGTTACTATGTCTGAAAGCACTGAAAATAAAAATGTAGTTCAATCTATTATTGAAAAAATACAAAATATGATATTACATGATGAATTGAAAATTGGCGATAAATTACCGCCTGAAAGACAACTAACAGAAATATGGAAGGTTGGACGTCCAGCTTTAAGAGAAGCTTTAAAAGCTCTCGAGATAATTGGCTTAATCGAAAGGAAGCATGGTCAGGGAAACTTTATATCTAACAATATTAATGACAGTTACTATAAGCCGCTGTCCATATCCTTTAAATTGAGCAATGGGAGTATTCAAGACTTATTTGATCTTAGAGAAGTCCTGGAATCTTCCTCTGTAAAAGCTACTGCCAAAAATGCCTCAAAACAAGACATAAAAAAATTGTATAAAATATATAAAAACATGATAAATGAAAATGATGAAAGTAAAAAAGCAGAATTTGATAAAGAATTCCACTATGAAATCATTAAATTGTCAGGTAATGAATTATTTATCACTACATGGAACAGTCTTTCCTACTTAATGGATATTTTTATTGACAAAACCGTGAATATTTCAATATACGAAGAAAAATCTATACATAATATATACGAAGAACACTTATGCATCCTTAAAGCTATAGAAAGCCACAACCCCAATGGTGCCGAAGAGGCTTTAAAGAATCATCTTAAAAAAATAGATATGGAATTGCTTAAGAAAATGAATTAAGAATTAATAGTTATGAATTAATAGTTAATATAGATTTTTTGCGACGGCTAAAAATCATCCTTCACTATTAATTTTTCATTATTAATTCTTAACTTAAACATAATTTTCAATTACTAATAATCTATTAATGTATATAAATCTAACTTTAAATTAGAAACTCTATAATTTTACAGTTACATTTCCAGCACTGTACCTGGATTGAGAATATTATTCGGGTCAAATACCCTTTTTATGCTTTTCATAAGCTCAATTTCTGCTTTCGACTTCTGAAAAGTTAAATCCCTTATTCTTAACTTTCCTATGCCGTGCTCGCCGGTTAAAGTACCGCCATATTTAAAGCAGAGTTTGTACATTTTCATTTTAAGTTCTTCTAGATATTCAGGATTTTTACCATCCACCATATAAATATCATTATGTACATTTCCATCAGCCAAATGTGCTGTTATATAAGACTTTGTACCGTAGGAATCCACAAGCTTCCACAAATCATTTAAAAAATCAGGCATATATCCTGCCGGAACTGCCATATCAAAGGAATAGGCAATATTCTCCTTTATTACTTCATAACTGCCGCTTCTTATGGCAAGCATTTCAGCCTGCTCCTTTTTAGTACCTGCAAATACAGCTTTACTTGCATTATATTTCTTGCATACATTATTAATTATTTGGCAGGAAGCGTATAGTGCTTCCTCACTTTTCTCTGATAAAATAATAAGAAGATCAGCCATGCCCTTATCAAGAGGCCAGTGAAGTCCAAGTATTTCGGCAGATTTTACATTTAAATATCTGTCCTGATATTCTACTGCAAGTGGAGCAACTCCATTTTTCATAATTTCGAGAACTGCATTTGAGGCATCACTTATATTTTCGAAAGCTAGCACTATGGAAGCCGTGAACTTATCTTCAGGATACAATCTAAAAGTAATCTTTGTTATAATGGCAAGAGTTCCTTCACTTCCCATAATCAATTGTAAAAGGTTATATCCTGTATTATCCTTAAGTAATTTCCCTCCAAGGTTTAGTATTTCACCATTTGGGAGAACTACTTCAATACCTTTTATATGATTTCTCATAATACCGTGCTTTACAGCTCTTGCTCCGCCTGCATTGGTTGCAACCATACCTCCCATTTGTGCTCCCTCGTCTCCAGGGTGCACAGGAAAACATATTCCGCTGTGCTTTTCCAATTCTTCAATCAGCTGAGCCAGTGTAACACCTGCTTCAACTACTGCCATCATATTTTTCTCATCTATTTCAACGATTTTATTCATTCTTTCCATTGAAATTACAATACTTTCTTTTATTGGACTAGCACCTCCACAGAGTCCTGTCCCACCACCGTGTACTACAATAGGAATTTTGTTTTCACCTGCATATTTTACAATTTCAGATATTTCCTTTGAATTAAGCGGCTTTACAACTATCGAGTCCATATTTACCTTAGGTCTTACATTATGTTCTATTTCATCATACATATAAGATAACTTTTGCTCAGGATTTGTTATTACAAAGTCGCTGCCAACAGTATTTATTAAATAATCAATTGTTCCTTGTTCCATCACCAAGCCTCCTTTATTTACTTGAGTTTATTTTTTCAATCATTTTCGGAATAACTTCATATAAATCTCCTACATATCCGTAGTCTGCAATATTAAATATGGGTGCAGAAGGATCACTGTTAATGGCAACAATAACTTCTGATTCCTTCATACCTGCTATATGCTGTGGAGCACCGGATATACCACAGGCTATGTAAAGCTTTGGTTTTACCCTGTTTCCACTGTAACCTATTTGATGGGTACTTCCAATCATTCCTGTATCTACAAGAGCCCTTGATGCTCCAATTTCGCCGCCAAGTAATGAAGCAAGTTTATGAAGCATATGTAAATCTTCTGCTTTTTTAATTCCCCTGCCAGCAGCAACTACAACTTCTGCTTCTGTAATATCAAAATTTTCTTCCTTAAACTTCTGTATCCAGCTTACTTTGTCATATGACCTAACATAAGGTTCTATTACTGAAACATTTATGTCCTTTTTTTCATTTCTCTCTGCCTCATTAAATTCTTTGTACCTCACTGTAGCCATTTGGGGAAAACCTTTGGATTTTATATGAGCAAAGATATTATTACTAAAGGCTGGCCTAACTTGTATAACTTTTCCATCTTCATCCATTTTTAAATCCGTACAATCTGCCGTAAGCCCTATTTTCAAAGCTGCTGCAATTCTAGGTGCAAGAGAACGTCCAAAATTAGTAGCGCCTATTAATATTGTTTCTGGTTTGTATTCTTTCACAAATTTAACTATGTTCTCCTTAAACAGATATTCTTCCGGATTTTCAAAACATCCATCTTTCATGTAAAATACTTTATCTGCTCCGCAGTAATTCAGCTCTTTAACATCTATGCCTTCATCTCCAAGAACCAGACAGTATAGAGGTGAATTACTCTGTTTGCAGAGTTCCTTTGCTTTATTAATGAGGTCGTAACTTACTTTGTGTATAATGCCTTCATTTTGTTCCACATAAATGAGAATACCCTTATAATCTTTCATGTTGTCACCACCTCATATTATATTTTTGTCTTTCATCATATGAATTACATCTTTCATATAACAATTTAAATTGCCTTTATAAATTTTACTTTCGCGCTTTACTTCCTTTGGTACCGCTATTTTAACAACTTTAGTCTTAGAACCGTTAAAACCTGCTTCTTCCTCTTTTATATAACCATAAAGGTTTTCTAAAGAACATTTTTCTATTTCAATTTTTAATGATTCAAGTTTCCTTTCTAATAAAGGTAACTCAGGATAATTGATATTCTTAGTTACACTTATTAGTGCTGGTATTTTCATTTTTCTATTTTGTTTTTTTCCACAAATATTTTCAATGGTTACTTCAATTTCACTTCTTGAAACAGCATTAACTTTTTCAACATAATAAGCATGGGGTATATTTAAAAATTCAGCTACTTCTGCCCCAACTTGAGCTGTATCCCCATCAACAGATTTCTCACCGCAAATAATAAGATCATAATCTTTTATTTTTCTAATTTCAGCGGCAATGGTATTGGCTGTTGCCCATGTATCAGCTCCACCAAATTTTCTATCCGTTAAAAGAATTCCCCTGTCTGCACCTCTAGCATAGGCATCTCTTAGTGATTTTTCTGATCTTGGAAGCCCCATAGTAATAACAGTTATCTCTCCTCCAAATTTGTTTTTTAAATTAACTGCCTCCTGCAGGGCATTTAGATCAAAGGGGTTGATTTCAGCTTCAGCAGACGACCTGTCCACAACACCTTTTTCACTGTCAAATCTTACTTTTTCCATATCTGGAACTTCTTTTATAAGTACAATTATCTTCATAAATACTCCTCCTAGTGGTCTTACCACGTAGATTATCATTAAGAGATCACTAAGTCAATATTAAGTATGAATTATTATGCAAAAAAAATAATAAAAATTTGTATATTTATATTGATTTTAATTTTATAAGTGATAATATTATATCAAGAAACGTCGTTTCAAATAATGTTATTTTATATTTCAAATAGCGACATATTCTCAAGATCACTAAATTTGATATTAATATTAAATGATTATGTACATGAAAAATTTAATACTAACAGATTATAAACTTTTTTAATAAATATTCAAAAATTATATTTAAAAATCTGTTAAGTATAGATAAACTTAAAGGAGGTTATTAAATGTTAACTACATTTGATTACGGTATTATTATTTTATACTTTATTGTAATGATAAGTATTGGTATCATTTCAACAAAATTTACAAAAACAAAGGAAGATTATCTAGTAGCTGGTAGAAGACTAGGATTTCCAATGTTTTTTGGATGCATGGCTGCCCTTGCAATAGGCGGTGCAGCAACAGTAGGAGGTGCAAAATTAGGATATACGTTTGGTGTATCTGGTATTTGGTTAGCAGGAAGTTTAGGCTTAGGCTTAATAGCCCTTGGATTTTTAGTTTCCTCCAAGCTTTCAAAAATGAAAGCACTTAGTATTAATGAAGTTATAGAAAATAACTATGGTAAATCTGCAAGAATATTTAGTTCATTACTTACATTCGTATATACAATGATGATGAGTGTTGTACAAGTTGTATCTGTTGGAGCAATAATAAGCGGTATAATGGGCTGGAATACACAAATTTCTATGCTAGTTGGCGGTGGAATTGTAATATTTTATACCTTTATAGGAGGAATGTGGTCTGTTTCCATGACAGATATCATCCAATTTGTCATAAAAACTCTTGGTATTGTTATATTAATCCCTATATTTGCTATAGTAAAAATGGGCGGTATTCACCACATCTTAACATCAGTGCCTCAATCACACCTTAGTATAACAGGTATAGGATATGATAGTATTGTAATGTATCTTCTAATGTATATCCCTGGTTTAATAATTGGACAGGATATATGGCAGCGTATTTTTACAGCAAGAAATGGAAAAATTGCTAAAAGAGGAACTATTTTAGCTGGATTTTACAGTATGATATATGGAGCTGCTGCTATTTTACTAGGTATGTGTGTATACATAGCTTTACCATCATTAAAAGATCCTCAAAACGCCTTTGTTTCAGGAGTTTCTTTATTCCTGCCAATTGGACTTAAAGGTTTTGTTATAGCTGCTGCTATGGCTGCTACAATGTCAGTTGCCAGTGGTTCTATCCTTGCATCTTCTACTATACTTTACAATGATGTGTATACTCGTTTTATTAATAAAAATCCTGATGAAAAGAAATCAATTGTAATTAATAGACTTTTTGCTTGTTTAATTGGAATTGGAGTTATGATAATAGCATTTTTGATTCAAGATGTACTTACAGCACTGGATATGGCCTATGCTTATCTGTCAGGATGTGTATTCGTACCTGTACTTGCTGCATTTGTGCTTAAAAAGTTCAGTCCAAAAGCAGGCCTTGTATCATTATTTTTAAGTACTATAGTAGTTTCTGGAACCTTTTTTAAATATGGAGTTGACTCTAATTATCCAATAATCTTTGGTATAATTGTAGGATTACTTGCATATATAATTGTTAATTCAATAGATAAAAATAAAGTTGAATCTGCTATCGACAAAGAAGAAAACATTGCTTAATAAATATTGATTTTTTATCTATAGTGATTCTAAACGAAAAATCAACTTATACTCCGTATAAGTTGATTTTTTAGTTAGAAACCCTATAAATGTAATGTCACTAGTTTAGTTTGATGTTTTTTATCTCATCCATTAGAGCAAATACCTTTTTTGAACACATATCCATTCTTTCAAGACATTCTTCTGCCATCTTTATATCATTTCTCTCATATGCAATAGCAGCTTCTTTTGCAACTTCATGTAATTCTATATGTGATTTTTCCAACTCTACAAAGGCCTTGCTATTTTTAAACTTATCACTATCTATATTATAATACCATTTTCCAAGTCTGCATCCCTTATAATCCCCTACCTCATTAGTATTTACTTTTTCGTTACCAAGAAGCATATTATATATTCTCCATCTCCAAATTAAATGGTCAGTTTTATATATTTCGATCATATCACAATCTGTGAGACATGATTTATTTTTAAGCATATCAATTCTCATAGAGTCTATTCTTTTACTTAAATCATATATAAATTTTCCAATACCTTTACAATTACTGTCTATATGATCAGCATGCTGCGATAGCTCCATAATACTACTAGCAAAAGACTGGGTTGCTGCAGTTTGTTCCTCTGTATCTGCTGCAACTTGATTAATCGTCTCGTTAACACTGTCTATTGAATTACCAATTATATTGATTGAATCCATCGAACTGTTAACTAGATCTTTACCTGACTCTAATTGCTTAGCTGTCTGGTTGATTTTATCAACTGATGAGTCAATATCTTTTTGCAAATTCGAAACATTTTTTTGTATGTCTAAAACTGAACTTGTAGTATTTTCAGCAAGTTTTCTTACTTCATCTGCAACAACAGCAAATCCTTTACCTTGTTCCCCTGCTCTTGCTGCCTCAATTGAAGCATTTAATGACAGTAAACTTGTTTGATCTGCAATACCTTTTACAATATCAACTATTTCATTTATCTTATGAGTTTTTTCCTTAACACCTTTCATCTGCTTATCTATTATGTCAATATCATCAAATGATTTTTTTACAAATTCAACTGAATCATACACATTTTTTATTCCTGTTTCAGATACTTTTTTTGCATCACTTGAACTCTTTGACATTTTTTGCGATATATTAGAAACATCCTCAATAGATGCCTCTAGCTCTTCACTATTTTGAGACATTGAATGTAAATGTTCTGTTTGTGTATCCACACTTTTGATAATATTTCTAATTGAATCCATTTTAATTACCATTTGCAATACATCATTTGTTTCAAGAATTCTTTTTTTTCTGGATTCACACATCACGTCTATAACTTCATTCCATTTTTCTACCACATCACTGCACTTTACATCTCTTAAACTTAGTTTTGTCATTTTACCTTGTGCTACATCAGAAAAAAGTTTTACAAGTACGTCCTTATGTATATAATCTGAACTTACATATTGATCTTCTCTTGTATCTGCTTTTTTTAATAACCTATCAAACAAAATGATTCCCCCTAATTATCATATACTAATTATTTCAATTGAATGATTTTATTCATTTGTTCCATGGCAATTATAACATTGTGGTCTAATTAATGCCACATATTTATCATAATTCTTCATAAAAAAACATGTTTTGCAAATAAAATTTTTGATTTTTTAAATAGATTTCAACCATCTATAGAAAAGTTGACCATACAATTTATCTATTCTAATTTTTGTGTTAAAATGTAATTAGTTACATTTTAAAAATATTTTATAGTAAAAGGAGATACTAATTATGGATGAAGTTTTAAAGTTCTTAACTGACAACAAAGTTTTCTATCTTGCTACTGTAAATGGAGATGCACCTGCATTACGTCCTTTTGGATTTGCAATGAAATACGACAACAAGTTATATTTTTGCACTGCCAATACCAAAAATGTATATAAGCAATTAAAAGCTAATCCTAAAATGCAAATCAGTGCAACTTCTCCAGAAGGAAAATGGCTTAGGTTAAATGGAAAGGCAGTTTTTAATACCTCTAAAGAGTCACAAGAAGCTGTTTTGAATACTATGCCTATGCTTAAAAATATGTATAAAGTAGGCGATCCTACTTTCGAGACATTTTACATAGACCAGGCTGATGCAACCTTCTATGATATGCAGGGTAATTCTCACAACGTTAAATTTTAAAAACTATAAAAGCTAAAGTAGATACACTTTAGCTTTTATAATTTACATTGATACTACCAGCCTAACTGCTATAGTCATAAACTTATCTTTGTCCCATCTTAAAATAGATTCTACATATCCCAAAGTATCTGAATTATAAAGTCCTATTATTCTCTGACCTGCTAAAAGGTCAAAAATTCCAAACCCATTTATACTTAAGGGTGAAAGATTGGAAAGGGACAGCACTCCTGCTGCCTCAGGTTCTTTAAGGGTTCCATCTTTATTGTAAATCTTTGATAAGTATTCTTTATCTCTTATAGATTTGAGGTCTATTACACCCTTCAAATTTTTATTTTGTGATTTTACACCTACCTTATAGAAATTTTCATATTCAACATCATACACATTTTCATCATTAAATTTATCATAATCAAAAACAAGGTTTGTCACATTGTTTTTAAAAGAATAAATATAATCAAAATAATATCTACCACTGCCACCTGAATCTATAGATAAAAATACAAAAGGTATACTGCTCTTTTCATCAAATTTTCCTATAAATAACTTAGGATCATAACCTGAATTTTCTTTTGGTTTTACTTTTATATTTAACCCTGTCTTTTTATTTCTTACAACAAGAGCCATGTTCTCTATAAAACCATTTTCTCCATAAGGTTTCTTCCCCGTAATCATTAAAGTTTCAACACGTCCGTCCCCATTTACGTCTGCGAATTTTTTGTCTATAATGTATACCTTATCTTCATTTTTCATAGACTCATCAGGAAATCTAAAAAACATATATATCCTCTCCCAATTATTAATATATTATCATTTTATTAATAATTGAAAGAAGTGCTCTTTCCTAATTTACCTTAAATTTAAAAATCTCCCCTGATAATGCTGCTGAAAGTTCATCCAAATGTTCTGATGCCCCTTTAAGATTTAAAAATATATCTTCCTGCTTACTTACCATATCTTGAAAAGACAATGCACTTGCAACTGCTTCTTCACTCATTGCAGATGTATTTGAAACTGACTCAAGTATTTTTCTATTATTCTGTAATACTATTTTTGCTATTTCAGATACATTGAAACTCATAGTCTTAATTCTATCGATTTCCTTTTCAATCTCTGAGAATATAACTAATATATTATCTGTAGATTTAATACCTAGTCCTACATAATTAATGCTTTCATCCATTGATACTACAGCATTTGTTATTTTACCTTGAATTTCTTGTATTTCCTTTGAAATTTCTTGTGCAGCCACTTCAGACTGTTCAGCTAACTTTCTAACTTCTTCTGCAACAACCTCAAATCCTTTACCCTGATCCCCTGCTCTAGCTGCTTCAATACTAGCATTCAAAGCTAATAGATTTGTCTGTTCAGCTATATCCGTTATAGTAGTTGTTACATTTGCTATAGTCTTGGACTTTTCTGAAAGTTCTGTTACAACATCTGATGAAATATTTACTTTTTGTTCCATTTTGTTTAATAATTCTACTGTCGTATGTAAATTTTTAGAACCGTCTGAAGTTTTATCTTTTGCTTCAGCTATCATTTCATCAATTTTAGCACTTATTTCTGCAAGTTTCCTGGATTTATCTTCAACATCATTTACCGATACAGTAATGTTTTGTATTTCCTCTGCTATATTTTTTGATCCTGAAGTTAAATTATCTATTGATTGCTTAATGTTTTTTCCTTCTTGTACCACTTCTAAACTAACCTCTTTGTAACTATTTGAAGATTCAGCAACAACTTCTGAAACATTTCTTATTTTGATTATTATATTCTTTAAGTTATTTATCATCTTATTAAAAGTGGTATTAATTCTACCAAGTTCATCTGAAGATTCCGGCAAAGAATTCATTAAATTTCCTTCTGCTACCTCATCTGCAATCAAAGATATCTTTAAAAGTCTATCAAAAAACTTTTTCAGTAAAATAATCAATATTACTATTAAAAATATTATTGCAAGAACACTAACTGCTAATATTAAATACAATAATGAATTTAAACTAGAAGTATACTCTTTTGTAGGGACCTGAAGAAGCATATACCAATCTGTTCCGTTTACACGAGCAGAAAACAGCATCTTTGTTCCATCCTTGTCTTTAAACTGTCCTAAAAAACTGTCTTTAGAAAGTGCCTCTTTAACTAACCCATTAAGCTCGCTATTAGAGCTCTTCAATAAATTAGTTTCATTAAGTGGATCATTACTTTGCTTATATAAAACATCACCTTTATTACTTAGTATATACACTTTATCAGTTTGTCCTATATGAAAATTGGTATTTTCCTTGAAAACTGTAGAAACAAGACAAGCACCACTCACAAGTCCAATTGCTTTTCCACTTTTTATATCTTTTACAGGACATTCCATAGAGATTATTAAATTTGAAGGATTTTGCTTATCTTTAAATGGATCTGATATAATTTCTTTTCCTTGAATAACCTTTGGGAATGTATCTTCGGAGCTTATATCAATAGTAACATCATTTTGCATAATCAACTTTCCAGATGTATCAGATATTCCAATAGTATTAAAAACTCCGTTATAATTTTTTTGTTCTCTTTTAAAATAAGGTATTATTTCACTATAATTCATACTCGATACCAATTGAGTATTTGCAATTACCTCCACCTGTGATAACCTAGCTTTAATCCATGAAGATAAATTTTGAGCATGAATTGTAACCGTTTGCTTTCCAGATTTCTCCATAGAAGATAGTATCAACTTTTTTGAATTCATGTACTCTATAGATGTGACTAAACTAATAAGTGCAATAAAAATAACTGAAATTCCAACAACAGCTATAACTTGTAATGATTTTCCCTTCTTCAACACAATCCCCCCTATAATGACACACTTCTATTTTTATAAATATATATAAATCCTTATAGGAAATCAAGCAGCATTTCGCAAAATAGCATTTTATTTCGTAAGTTCTTCCTAAAATCAAAATTTGATGATAAAATTATATTTAAGAATTTAGTGTTTTTCATTGGAATCAATAAATTTTATTCATAACATTATATAAATTGGGGGAATTAAGTTTTGAATATTGCAATATGTGATAGCTTAGAATCTGATATGCAAGTACTAATTGATATGATTAAAAAATATTGTAATAATTACAGTTTTGAAATTGAACTTTTCACTTATAAAAATGGAGATAAATTACTCTCAGATTTTACACTAGTAAATTTTCAACTGATATTTTTAGATATTTATATAGATGATAAAATTTACTCTAATGGTATTGAAATTGCAAAACAAATTAGAATTCATGATGAAAAGTGCATAATAGTTTTTGTTACCAGCAGTAAAAATCACGCTCTTGATGCCTTCGAGGTAGACGCAATGCAATATCTTATAAAACCAGTTAGTTACGATAAGATTAAACGTTTACTGGGCAAATGTCAAAATGAGTTTTCAAATAGCATGCGATTTATTGAAGTTTATAGTAAAGGTATTTCTATGAAAATCCTCCTAAAGGATATATATTATATCGAAGTATATGATAAAACTTGTCTTATTCACACAAGTACTCACATTATAAAAACCTGTTCTTCTTTAAAAAAATTATGGGATCTCCTAAGTGGGTCATCCTTTTTAAGATGTCATAGAAGCTATATCATAAATATGTTTTATATAGCTTCTATGCTAAAAATTGACTTTCTTTTGAAAAATGGTGATAAAGTTCCTATTCGTAAGGACAAAGCTAGTATTATTAAACAAATTTATTCTGATTATTGCTTTGAACAAATAAAAAGTGGAAAAGTTGATGTTGATTAACTTTCGCAGTTTAAAAAAATTGCGTCGCAATATTTTTAAAGAACAAAGTGCAAAGTTCAAATATCAAATAAGGATAATTTTCTTCCTAACATCAGAAAATATTAAAATTATAGATTTCCTGAGGTACGAGGGAAATCCTCTTTATCTGTTCTTTGTTATTTGAACTTTATTATTTTCAAAAGTTTTGCTTCGCATTATTTTTATATCAAGTCAAAATTTTATATATGCAAAAGTTGAGTAAGTTAGATATCTCTATTGTTAAATTCATTCACTCCAACTAATGTAACTACTATAAATAAAATAGCAGATACTACATACATATATGGTGGAAAATTAAAACTTACATTTGAGCCACCTAGTAATACCCTTCCTGGATAATCCCAGGGAAAAAGCATCCAATACCTGGTGTTGTCAATGAGAACTGAGGGAAAAGAAAAGACTAGTCCTACTCCTAGTGGTACTGCAATATTTTTAAATTTCATGCTCAGATAATATTGAACTGCTATAACAGGCAGTGAAGCTATAATTGCAAGCAGCGGAGCATATATCATTTCTCTTGGCATACTTTGACTATGTGGTGCTATAACTGCACCTGCTAAGATCGTAAGAAGCATAAATAATATAAGATTTAAAAATACTATACCGCAGCCTATAACAAGCTTTGCTATATATAATTCACTTCTTTTTACAGGCAGCGTCAGAATCCTTTTAAAATTATCTTCACTATTTTCTATTCTAACCAAAACAGCAATTGCAATTGTGATAAACAACCCTATAATAAATAATCCATAAAATATTGAACTCTGAGTATATACCTGGCTCCATACGTTTTGACCTTTCTCTGTAAAAAGCTTTCTATATCTTAAGAAATTTGTAAAACCAAGTATTACAAAAAACAGTGGAAGAAACATCACTATGTTAAGTATTCTTGAATGTCTTAACTTTAGTAATTCTACTTTATATATATTTTTCACGCTATTCACCCCTACTTAATATCCCTTTTATTAAATTCTATAATTCCAACTGCAAGCCATAAAATACCAGACACTATTCCAAAGAAAGCTGCAGTATATGCATCTTTACTGTCTCCTGAAGGTAAGGCTAGTAGAACATTAGCATATGGAACTACATATGAAAGTAATTTGCTCTGTGCAAACATATATGCTCCTATACTTCCTGCAAATCCTACGGCTGCTGATGCTAGAGAATTTTTCATATAACAACTTATAAATTGCTGAAAACTCACTACCCCTAAGGTAGTACACAATTCCATTCCAATGTATTTAAAAATCACTGCACAGCCGCCATCTATATGAAACAAACTTTTTATAATTATTAAAAATACTCCATTTAATATCACTAATATAACTGCAGCTATAAGTACTACAATCCACTTGGATAAATAAACCTTTTTTCTTTCAACAGGCCTTGCTATTATTTGCTTCCAGGTATTTTCGCTGTATTCCATATAATTTACAATAACTGCTACCACGACAATGGACAAATTTAAAAGTATGCACCATAACGTAGCAAGATGATTTTCATAGAGCAGAGCACCTATCTTACCGTAAATTCCAATTTGAGCTAAATACTTTATATGATTATCTGCCATTAAAAAATTGCATCTAAAATGTAAATCCATAAATAAAAGTATAAATGAGAGAACAGGAATAAAAAATACACCTTTCCACAGTACTGACCTTTTATATTTCATTAGTTCAGATTTTAAAATTGACATAAAGCTCATATATTTTCTCCTCCCTCAGTAAGGTCAAGAAATATTTCTTCAAGAGATTTTTGTACTTCTACAAATTTAAATATTCTATTGCCGTTTAATATGAGTTGTTTTAAAATCTCATCAAGTTCTCTCCCCTCAGGTTCTAAGAAAATATCCTTATCCCTTACTTTATACTTATATCCACTATTATTTAGCGTACCTTCTAGCTTCTTTAAATCCTTAGATTCTATACAAATTTGTCCTTTACTCTTTGAATGAAGTTCTTCAAGTGTTCCTTGAAACAACATCTTTCCTCTATTTATAATTCCAATATCATCTGCTATGAGTTCAATTTCACTCAAATTATGACTTGATATAATAACTGTCATGTTATAGAGTTTGGGAAGTTCTTTGATAAGTCCTCTTATTTCATGAATTCCAGATGGATCAAGTCCATTAGTAGGTTCATCCAGTATTAAAAGTTCTGGTTTCGATATAAGTGCCTGGGCAATACCAAGTCTTTGTTTCATACCAAGTGAAAACTTACTGGCCTGTCTATCTTTCCATTCAGTGAGTTTTACAACTTTCAAAACTTCATCAATATACTTATGGTCAAGTTCTAGGAGTTCTGCTGTTACCTGTAAATTTTCATATGCTGTTAAATTTCCATAATAAGATGGTGCTTCAACCATAGATCCTATTTTTTTTAAAATGCTCATTCTATTTTTTCTTAAGTCTTTACCAAATATTTTAACTTCCCCCTTCGTTGGCTTTATAAGTCCCAAGAGCATTCTTATAGTTGTGGATTTCCCTGCACCGTTGGGACCTAAAAATCCATATACCCTACCCTTTTTTATTGATAAATCTATTCCTTTTACTGCCTTAAAGTCCTTAAAATTTTTTGTTAAATTTTTTGTTTGTAAAATTTCTTGTGACATATAATTTCCTCCCTCAATTAACTTATGACCCTATAATAAAGGTGCAAACTTAAATTTCATTTACCTAAACCTTAACGGAACCTTAAAATTCTTCTACCTAATTAAACAATATATAAATAATGTTATAATAAAATTGACAATTGATAGTTAAAGGAGATAACCATGTACGATAACATTCTAGATAGGAAAATACTTTTAATAGACGATGAAGTGGAGCTATTAAAGCTTCTAGAAACAGTGCTAAAAAAAGAAGGCTTTAGGCGAATATTTAAGGCTAAAAATGGCACAGAGGGTATAAAATTATGCAAAACCGAAAAACCTGATATAGTAGTTTTGGACATAATGATGCCAGATATGGATGGCTTTGAGGTATGCAAAAATATAAGAAACTTTTCTTTTGTTCCAGTCATATTCTTATCTGCAAAATCTGATGATGTAGATAAAATACTTGCCCTTGGGCTAGGTGCAGATGACTATGTAACTAAGCCCTTTAGCCCTAAAGAAGTTGCCTTTAGAATTAAAGCTCATTTGAGAAGAAACATATATATTAAAAATGAAATATCCATGAAAAAGGAAAAGATAAGTTTCGGAGATATAATAATTGACCTGGAAAAAGGTGAAGTATCAAAATCCGATAAAAATGTAGTGCTTACTCCAAAGGAATACCACCTTTTATGTTACATGGCTCAAAACGCCAATCAAATACTAACCAAGCAGATGATATGTGATGAAGTTTGGAATGACAACTATGAAGGATATGACAACACAATAATGGTTCATATTAGGAAGCTAAGACAAAAGCTAGAAGATAACCCTTCCAGTCCAAAATACATAGTCACTGCTAAGGGACTGGGATATAAATTAAAAATTTCTAAATAACAAATACTTGTTATTTAGACTTTTATAATCTTAATTTTGAGGTAACTACAAATGAAATTTATAAGTAAAATTAAAACTAACTGGACCCTGACTACAAAATTTCTAGTAACACTAATATTTATAGTCATAATTGAATTATTCATAAATTTAATTGTTTGGAACGAGGTAATTGTATATACTCATGAAAATTTAACTAGTTTATCCCCCGAAAGGATTACCTTAAACTTTTCTGAATACATAGACTTTAAAAATGGAGTGCCATTTGTAAAAGAAGATGGTAAAAACAAAATTTTAAAAAATAACGCGTGGATTCAAATAATAGATGAAAATTTTAAGGAAGTGTATTCTTTTAATAAACCAAAATCAGTCCCTACTAAATACACACCAATAGAATATACCCATATTTACAAATATGACATAGCAAACTCCTCTGTATTTGTAAGTGAAAAGAAATACAATAACAAAAGTTTTGCCTATATAGTAGGTTTTCCACTTAATCGTGTGGCAAAACATACTCTTACATTTAATCCTTCTGCCTTAAAAAGTTTCTTTTGGAATGGTGTTATTTTATTACTGTGCATAAATATACTAGCAGCTATAATTATAGCTTATTTTCTATTTGGAAAGAGAATGGCTAAACCGCTTCAAAACATAATAAGTGGCATAAATAATCTTGCAAAAGGCAATTACGAAATAAATTATCCAGAAAAAGGTGTTTATAAAAATGTCTTTTCTAACTTAAATAATTTAAGCAAAACACTTAAGGAAAACAAAACAAAAAGAAAAGAACTTGAAAAAATGAGAAACACCTGGATTTCATCCATATCCCATGATGTTAAGACCCCGCTATCTTCTATAAAAGGATATGCTGAAATAATGAAGGACCCGGATTACACTTTTTCTGAAGACGAAATTCATGAGTATTCAGAAATAATATACAATAAATCATCCTATATTCAGTCACTAGTGGAAGATTTAAATTTGACTTACAAGTTAAAAAATAAAGCTGTTCCTCTAAAAAAAGAAGAGGTAAATGTAACCTCTCTTTTGCAAAATATAATTATAGGAATTTTAAATCATCCGATGTATTCAAATAGGAATGTAAAATTTTATCCCGAAAATGAAAAAATAAAAGCCCTTATTGATAAAAAATTTTTTAAAAGAGCCCTGAGTAATTTAATTTTTAATGCTATAACTCACAATAAGGAGGATGTCCAAGTTGATATTTCAATTTATGAAAAGGATAAGATCTACATTATAATAAAGGATAACGGCAAAGGCATACCTAAAAAAGATTTAAACTACATTTTCGAGAGATATTATAGGGGGACAAATACCAGTGTTTCAACAGAAGGCTCAGGCCTTGGTATGGCAATATCCAAGCAGATAATAGATGCCCACGGAGGAAGTATACATATAGAAAGCACTTTAGGGGAAGGTACAATCATAACCATAATCTTTTAGTTTAATATCAAAAAAGCTGAACTTTTAAGTCCAGCTTTTTTGACAAATTTAAAATTTAAATTGAGATATAATTTCTTGTAGTTTATCAGCACTTTGTTTATTGTTTTCAGTAGTTGTTTTTACAGTGCCTAACTTTTCATCTATATTAGTTATTTTGCTAGCGATTTCAGTAACACCTTTTGCACCGTCAGTCACGGTATTTGCCACTTCACCCATAGCATTGTTTATTTCACTAACTGATGAACTTAATTTTTCTGCTAAACTGCTAAAATCGTTCATAAAATTATTCACCGTTTCAGCATCTTGACTATACTCTTTACCTGTCTCAACTAACTTATTGTAGTCTTTTAAAACAATTTGATTTATAAACTCAAGAAGCTTTGCTGAATTACTTGATAAATTCTTTACTGTTTCTGTAACCTCATTGACTACATTTTGAATATTGCCAGCTGTCTTTGCAGATTCCTCTGACAATTGTCTGACTTCATCAGCTACAACAGAAAATCCCTTTCCTGCTTCACCAGCTCTAGCTGCTTCTATTGAAGCATTGAGAGCAAGCAAACCTGTTTGATCAGTAATAGAAATTATGTCTGTAGACAACAACTTTATTTTTTCAATAGCCTTAGAATCTTCAATAGCTTTTTCAAGGTTATCTTTCACAGAGGAATATATTTCATTGGCCTTTTCATTTGACTCAACTGCATCTCTTTTTAATTCTTCTGCTCTCTTTTCAATGTCGTTAGCTTTATTTAAACCTTCTACAGATTTTTGGGTCATGGAATTCACAGCATTTCCGATTTCATCAGATGAAGCTGAAACTTCTTCTACTGAAGCTGCATTTTGTTCCATACCAGCTGAAAGATTTTGACTTTCTGCTGATGCACCTTCTAAATTGACCTTTAACTCACCAGTTAACTTTTCCACTAACACAGCATTTGAATTTATTGTATCAGAAGACATCTTCATGTCTTTAACCATTGTTTTTAATGCTTTTCTCATATTTTCTATAGAATTAGCCATTGTCCCTATTTCATCATTATATCCACACAGTTTGTCAAAGTCTTTTACATGGTTTAAATCTAAATTTGCTGTTTTATTTATAAGATTAACTATTTTAGTAATAGGACTAGTAATCCTTGTTGAAAACATATATCCTGCTGCTATAGCCAAAATTGATGCTATTATTGCTATAAGTATTATAATATTTCTCATAGATTTAACATCTTTTAGCACTTCTAATTTATCAGAAGTTACTACTATAATCCAATTTGTTTCAGGGATAACCTTATATCCTGCTATTTTGTCTACATTTTTAAAATTGTATTTAAGGACATCCTCTTTTACATTTCCAACCTTATTTAATTTATCAGCTACATCTTTTATTTGAGGAGTTTCAACAGGTTTACCTATTTTGCTCTTAATTGGATGGTAAATAGTATTGCCTTTATAATCTAATAAAAATCCGTAACTAGATGAAAAATTACTTACTTTAGAACCAGCTAGATACTTTGAAAAGCTGCTCCCATATACTGCTGTACCCACATATCCTAAAATTTCACCATTTCCTACTACAGGATTCGTAAACACTATTATTGGATTTTTAGTTACTTTCGACATCATAACTTCACTTACTGAAGCTTTACCTTCCAAACTAGATTTATTATAGGATCTATCATTTACGTTTTTGCCAAGAGAGTTCTTATCACTGTCTGCAATTATATTTCCATTTGTGTCAACCAAAAATATGTGCTCAAGATTTTTGTTCTCTTTAACATAGTTTTGTAAAGTTAAATTCATATCTTGTTTTTGCTTATTTAAATCCTCAATATTACTAGAATCCTTATTTGTCTTAAGTAAATTTACAACTACATTTTTTTCTGAAAATATTCTAACCCCCAACTTTTCTTTTTCAATTATTGCACTTATAGTTTGAGCTGAATGATTACATATTTCTTCTATTTCCTTTTCCGTCTTAGTTTCTATTAAGTTGCTAGACCTATTATCAATAAATATAGTAGTTACAGTCATTAAAATGGTAATAATTATTGCTATTAAAAGTGGAATTTTTCTTTTTATTGACATATAAGCATCTCCTCCATATATTTCATAAAGTACATTCTTTTGGTTAACTTTATTTTCGTATACTCTGTCAAAATATTTAATAAAATATTAACTTACAAAATATTTTGTTATCTTTAAGCACATCTACATCCCATCATTTTCTGCCTTTCTAACTAAATAGGATTCATTGATGCTTTTACAATCAATCATGGTTTTAAAATATATAAATTATTGCCAATTAAATTCCACCTCATAATAATATTTTTTTATAAATGACATTTTATTCTTATGTTTAGCATATTTTAATGCCCCATCATATGCTTTACCTTTAGACTCTTTATCAAACTCAAATGACTTTATTGTACTAATGTACATACCAGTTTTAGTTTGTCTTTTTACTACCTCCCATTTCATTTATATACCTCCGCTTTAACTTTTTTACATATGAAGAATTGTATCAACTAAAAAAATTCTCCATACAACTATAATTGTATAGAGAAAAACTTTTTTTAAAATACTCCATATGGAGTATTTTTTATGAACTTTTAAAAAATAATACTATTTTTTAAGATGCAGACTTCTCCATGTGAGAAGCATACCATTTACCCAATAGTACTTTTAGTGAAGCAGCAGTAGGTACAGCTACAAGCATTCCTATAAGCCCCCCCAAATTTCCACCTATAAGTATTGCAATCATAGTAAATACGGGATGCAATCCTACGCTATTTCCTACAATTTTAGGTGCCAATAAGCTATCATCAACCTGCCGAACTGCTAGCATTCCAATAATTGCCCATACTGCTGTAATAGGTTGTCCACCTAACAGTGCCATAATTACTGCCAAAACAGTTCCAACAACAGCTCCTATATATGGTATCATATTACAAATACCTGCAATAATTCCTATAACCAAAGCATAATCTATTCCAATAAAATACAGTACAATAGCTGATAGAACTCCCACTATAGATGCCTCTAGCAATTGTCCTCTTATATATTTATAAAATGTAACATCCATAACATGTAACACTTCTTTTAATTTGCTCCCTGTTTTACTTTTTCCAAATGCAAGGTTAAATATTTTATTCCATAACCCTACAAAATACTCAGAATCTTGTATTAAATAAATACTTAATATTATTGCTATAAAAAATAGAGCTATATTGCTTACTATAGCTACAATAGAATTTGTCATTGCTCCTATACTTGCTGAAAAGTAAGATTGTACATAACTTACTATTTGGGCAATCTTGTCATTTAAACTTGTAGGTATTGAAATATTTAAACTTTTTAATTTTTCACTAACAGAACTAACTGACAATGTTGGGTTATTTAAATATTCATTTAAATACGATGCCATATTTGCTATACTTGTATTGTGAGAGAGTTTTCCACCAATCATAATATATATTCCACTTACAACGGCTGCAAAAATAGCTGCTACTAATGTATACACCCCCATAATTCCTATTACTCTTCTGTGGGATGCTTTTTTTAGTATCTTTTTCTTTTCTAAGAACTTTTCAATATTTTCTACCCCTGGTTTCAATAAGTACACAATTATTAGTGCCATAACAAAAGGTTTTGCAAGGTTAATGATTTTTTTTAACAGATTCCACAGTAGAGCAAATATATTACCTATATTATTTAAAAATGCTATACCAATATAAATTAGAATCACTGTTGCTCCTGCATATATACAATATTTTAGTAATTTTTTATCTATTTCCATTGGATCACTCCCATTTACTCCAAATTGAAGGCTCATATCCAACTGTAGCCTGTTTCCCATTTCTAACAATTGGAGTTTTATAAAGCTTTGGGTTCTTTAAAAGTATCTCTTCTTTTATATCACCGCTCCTTATTAATCCAATATTTAATTTATCATATTCTTTTACCCTATTATTTATCAAATTATCAATACCTACTGCTGCCTTTAAGCTCTGTAATTCCCTTTTACTTATTTCTTTAATATTTAAATCTATAAATTGATATTTAATTCTTCTTTCCTTAAAGTAGCGTTCAGCTTTCTTTGTATCAAAACACTTTTTCACTCCAAATATTTGAATATTCATTTCTAACTCTCCTTAAAATTATTGCTTAATATACACAGATTTATTGTAAAAAATAGACCTGCCTGGCGCAAGCCCATAATTGAATGTCTAGAATAAGTTTCCATTGAATCCCCAATCGCTAATTTCACTAAAGATTACATATATACTATCCTTTGGTATATCGAACTCTGATTGATAAAAAGAACATATTAAATCAGTAACCTTATTTTTGTAAGTCCTTTCAGTAGTTCCACATATTTTTACTTCAACAAGGGCAGCCTTTTCCATTTTATTTCCTCTAAAATAAATTGTTTTATCATCATCAAAACTTACCATAAGCCATTCTTCGGATTTTCCAGGAATCTCTGAAATTATTTTTCCCATTTCATCCTTTATACGCTTTTTTTGCTCATATGAAAGTTTTACTGTTAATCTTGAATTTATATATGGCATAAACATTATTCCTTTCTTTTGTTTACAATGGATTAATATTATTATACAGTAACTTTTTATTTTTTCATAATACTTTATCATCAGATTTTTTACCAAAATCTTTTTATGTCTTCCAACATTATTCACAACTAGACACAACAAATTAACATATTAGTCTCTCAGCATAAGCAAAATATTGTCAAGTGTAATAGCTAAAGGCAGCATTTGAGGTTTTAAATTATCAAAATCATCCCAGGAAATTACTTTGTCCTTAATTCTTACATTTTTGAAACGCTCAATATCAGTTAAACTTAAGTAACGCATTGTCTTTATTAGCCTTTTCATATTAAATAAAATTTTACTGCCATCTTCAAATTCTATTAGAAGTGTATAATCATCGTTTGGTATAACATTTATTATCTTACTCATTTAGCTTATCTCCTTTTATCTTATTTGGGATCTAAATGTAATATAATTGAAGATAAAAAAATTTCTCCATACAACTACAATTGTATAGAGAAAAAAATTTTTTAACATACTCCATATGGCGTATTTTTTTGTACAGTTTTAAAAAACAATATTTACAATTATGGAACTAAGCGTAATCTATCTGGGTTTTCTAATTTCCTTCAAATCTTTTAAAATAGCCTTAAAATCATTATTTTCTCTAATAGGATTAAATACTGGATCTTCTAATACCTTCATCATATTTTCATACAAATCCAAAGTAAAGGCACGTTCTCCTTCTGAAAGTTCATTGAAACACCAGGTAGATGAAAAATCTTTAGGCGCATTTATATCATTATTTTTAATGCATTGTATCCACTTATGCAGCATTTCTATTGCCTTTTTATTTTCATCAAGTCTAAGATAAATTTGTGCAAAATTCATATATTCTACATGCATACCAATAACTTTATCACATTCTGGATAAAATAATTTTTTAACACTTACAGCCAAATTACAATATTTATCTATAACATCTGAGTTTTTATCTTTGATATAAGATTTAGCCAATGCTAAACAGGTAAAACTAATTTCAAATATATTTTTCCACAGCTGACTTTGAAGTATCTTTCTTGCTTCTTTCACCTTATTTTTGCTTAAGTATATATTTGCAAGCATAAAATCAACATTAAATTGATTCTTATGAATCTTATTTAAAGCTTCTATTCCCTTGTCATTTTCTCCAATAGAAGGATAAATACCTCCAAGTTGAAATAGTGCTTGTTCAACTAATTTTGTATCATTACAATTTTCCACTACATTTTCAAGCAATTCAACAGAATTTTTAAGCATTATATTTTCTATTTTTTCTTCTCCCTTTTTCCATGAATACATATTAAACAGGCATCCTATCATATATTTTAAATAATAACTTGATTTATATTTCAATATATATTCCATGGATTTATCAATTCCTTCATCAACTTTATCACTACTAAACAATGCTTCACATTTTTTAAATATCTTCATAACTTCTTTTTCAGAAAGTTCAATTTTATAATTCAAAAGTTTATCTATAGAAACATTAAAAAATGATGCGAGTACAGGAAGAAGGGTTATATCAGGATAGGAATTACCACTTTCCCACTTTGACACTGCTGCTGTAGACACTCCAATAAATCCTCCTAATTGGTCCTGTGTAATTTTCTTTTCCTTTCTAAGTTTAAATATTACTTCACCTATCTGCAATTTATCCATATCATATTCACTCCATAATTTGATTATAAGGCCCTACAACACTTAGTATACCTTATCAGAGCTCTTATACAAATGGATGTATAGTTGAATTTATATAAAAAATTTAACCACTAGTTAAAAAATCAAAATATCATTCTTAACACTGCTATGGATATTACTCCTACTATTACAGTTAAAAGCAAATTATTCTTTTTAACAGCCACTACTGCAGTTATAATTGATGCAAATACAGTAGATATATCTACACAAAATTTATTATTTAAAATAAACAGTGATGACACTACAAGGGCTGTCAAAATAGAAATGGGAATATATTTTAAAAATTCCGCTGTCCTATCATTTATATTAATTCTTGAAATCAACATTATAGGAAGTGTCCTAGGAAGTATTGTCACTATACAGCCGCCTATAATTATGTACCAGATATACATATTCATTTTCTTATTATCCCCCCTATAATTACTCCAAGTATGGCTGCAATCATAATTCCCGTGTTTGCAGATAAAAATTTAATAGAAATAAGTAAAATTACAGCAGAGGAAATCATAATTGCATAGGATTTTCTTAAATTAGAATTTTCCTTCACACTTGAAATCAAGAGCCCTATAAACATAGCTGGAAGTGCAAAATCAAGTCCAAATTTTTTATAGTCATATATCAAGCTGCTAAAGCATGCCCCGATAAAAGTTGCAAATATCCAATTTATATAGGCTGTCAGGTTTATTCCCATCATCCACCTATAATCTATTTTGTCTTCGCTATTTGCCTTTGAAGAAGCAAGTGCAAAAGTTTCATCCGTTAAAAGTGCACCTACTGTAAAATTTTTAAAAAGTGAATTTTTACTAAAATAAGGTGCTATGGATGCACTCATCAAAAGATGTCTTAAATTTACTAAAAGTACAGTCAAGACTACACCTGGAACTGATACTGATGACAGTATCAGTCCTGCAGCAGCAAATTGAGATGAACCTGCATATATGAAAGTACTCATAGCCACTGTTTCTAAGATAGTCATGCCGCAGGATTTGCTCACTACCCCACAGGCAAATCCTATACTTAAATATCCAAACAAAGTTGGAATGCAATCTATTGCCCCATTTATAAAAGAATTCTTGTTTGAGTAAGTTGTATTTTGTTCAGCCATTTTTGCCCCCTAATATTTAATAGTTCCATTTCGTATGTTATAATATAAATATTGTACGTTATAGTTTAATTTGGTATACTATATTTATACAACCGTACGTTATATTTGTCAAGAGGTGAAATAAAATGAATTTAAATAATATAATTGCTTCAAATCTCAAGAAACTTAGAAGTGATAAAAAGCTCAGCTTAAGCAATCTTTCTGAACTCTCAGGTGTTAGCAAGGTTATGATAGGACAAATAGAAAGAGGTCAATCAAACCCAACTATAAATACAATATGGAAACTGGCAAATGGGCTTAAAGTTCCCTATACAGCACTTATAGATGAACCTAAAAGTAAAACTACCTTAGTAAAAAAAGAAGATACTATAAATCAATGCAGTGAAGATGGAAAGTACAGAGTTTACTGCCACTTTTCTACTCAAAATGAAAGAAATTTTGAATTGTTTAGGGTTGAATTAGATACAGAAAGCTCCTATACTTCAAATTCTCACGGTGAGGATGAGTATGAGTACATTCTGGTTTTTGATGGAGAGCTTACTCTTGAAACAGACAATAAAAAATATGTTTTAAGTCCAGGAGATTCGATTTCATTTGATGCCTCTAAAACCCATACATATATAAATAATTCAAATGAAATGATTAAAATGACCATTTTAAATTATTATCCAATGAATCTTAAATACTATTTGCCATAATTTAAAGCAGGTAACCTTAACAAAGTCACCTGCTTTAGCTTTTAAAATACTATATTTATAGGGTATCCACACTTAGGGCATTTATTGCTATCCATATGAACCTCAGTGAAATATGCGGTTCTCTCTACTAAAAGCTCTCCGCACTTAGGACAATATGTAGAACTATCAACACCTTGAACATTTCCAAGGTAGACATAATTTAAATATTTTTTTGCAATTTTTTTTGATTGTACCATTACATCTACATCTGTAGCTGGTCTATCCATCTTATAAGTTGGAAAATATCTTGACAGATGAAGTGGAATGTCTCTATCTAAATTCCCAAGATAGGAAGCAATACTTTCCACCTCCGAAGCAGAATCATTTAGGTCATTCACAAGCAGCGTGGTTACCTCTACATGAGTCTTCTTGGCTGATTCACTTATAATTTTAAGTACGGATTCAACATCTCCTCCACATACTTTTTTATAGTATTTTGGATTAAATGCCTTTAAATCTATATTCATGGCATCTACATAGGGTAAAAGTTTTTGAAGTGGTTCTACTTCAATATATCCATTTGTAACAAGTACTACACTAAATTCCGGATGATTTTCTTTCAGCTTTTTCGAGGTTTCATATACATATTCATACCATATGCTGGGCTCATTATAAGTAAAAGCTATGCCAACATTATCTTTTATATCCAAGCATGCTTCTATTAATTTTTCAGGAGGTATATACTGGCTTTTAGGTCTATACTGGGCTATGGTATAATTTTGACAAAAGCTGCAGGAAAAATTACATCCAAAACTTCCTACGGACAGAATGTTTCTGCCAGGTTTAAAATGATAAAGAGGCTTTTTTTCTACTGGATCAACTGCCATAGATGTTATTTCACCGTAATTTGTAGATTGAAGCACACCATTTTCATTAGTTCTAACAGAACATCTTCCCTGCTTTTTATCACCTATAATGCAGTTATGGGGACATAACATACATTTTACTCTATCATTTTGTTTTTCATAAAACAGTCCTTCATGTAACAAAAGTTATCTTCCTCCCTTACTGAAAAACTTTACTTATGCCTTATAACCTCAAACTTTTCAATAGTATAGTCTTCATTAGGAGATATATTTCCCTTTTCAAGTGCAATTTGAAGCTGCTTATCTACAGTATCCACTCCTTCTAAATCTGGAAGTAAAAGACCGCATCTAGAACCTTTTTGAACTATTACACCATATCTTTCAGGGTCAAGTTCCCCTTTCGAAGCTTCTTCTGGCTTTGTAAGCACATCTACGGAAAAATCTATATCTTCAAGCTCATCTTTTCTAACTGGCATAAATCTAGGATCATTTATTCCTGATGAAACGGAATTTTTGATAATTTCTTCAGCTATATTCTCTGTTGTTGGAAAAATAGTCCCAATACATCCCCTCAGCTGACCTTCCTTCTTCATGGATACAAAAACTCCCCTTTTGCTATTTTTCATTTCGTCAGTTACATAATCAGGATTTTCTAAATATTTATGATAAACCAAATAAGAAGTTAAACTTTCACGAGCAAGCTTTACATAAGGATCTTCAGTTTTTCTTTTTGCCGCAATTATTTTTTGTCTTTCTTCTATTAATTTACTATAAGTGTCTCTACCATTATCTTTAAGTGAAAAACTCATTACACCATATCCAACACCAAAGGGACCTTCATAAGATAGGATTTTACCTTTAATGTCGCATCCATCCATGGCTCCCAACATTATATAGTAAGATCTCAGTCCACATTCTCCTGCTTCACTTACAGTTTCTTTATCCATATCAAATATTTTCAAAACATCGCCCTTCTCAAGAAGTGAAGTTATTTCCCTATCAAACTTTTCCCCATAAGGGCTGTATTCATAAGGTCCATCTTTTGTAAGTCTATGAGATAAATCTCCACTGGCAATGAATACTGCCTTGGTATTGACCTCATTTACAGCTTTTTTAATACACATTCCAAATTTATAGAGTTCCATTTTAGAAAGCATTCCATAAGTTATATGAACCAACTTATAATTTGGATACTTTTTATTTACAAAGTACAATGGCACTAAGGCACCATGATCTAATTCATATTCCATCCCATATTCCTGGGCAGACCTTGTTGTTATCTTTCCTATTAAAATATTTTGTTCTTTTGAATACTCTATTATCTTTTCTGTTAAAGGCAGATTTATATTTGAACTCTGACTTACCTCAGGAACCCCAAATTTTCCTAAATCACCATGGATATTATTCTCATAAGACACTGCAATTGCATCACTAAACATTGGTCCATGGGGTGTAATTATTATTATCGTATCCGGTTTTATAGATGCTATATCTTCACCCACTTTATAACAGGCATCCAATGTATTTTTTATTTTTATCTCCTGACCGCGTCCTATTTCAGGAACTGCAATAGGAGGATGAGGCATTGTATAAAAGCCATGTATTTTTCCCATAATATCACCTTACTTTAATAATTTAATATTTTACGTTTATTATCTGCTATTTTTATCTAAAATATGATTTAGTAACTCTCTTTTATTTTAGGTTATCTTTACCATTTAGTTAATTATAACATTTTCTATTAATTATTTATAATTATTTATAATTATTTAATAATATAATCTTATGGAAATAGAACCTTAAGATACATATCATAAAAAAACATCTTGGAGTAAAACTATAAAAGGAGGTGCTTTCTATGACAAAAAAACTAGGAGATAAAATTGATAATAAAAAGGTAGAAAAATCAAAAAATGATGAAGAGCCTATAAATATAAATAACAATGACTTTGGTGCAAGAACTCAGTGGAAGGTTTACAGCAGTGAAAAAGGCTACCAAGTTTGTGGAAAAGACACCCACAGTAGATATTAGCTTGTACACTTAAAAATAACAAAAGTGGCTTCTCTAAATAAAGTTGGAGAAACCACTTTCATGTCTTTTCAAATCTATCCGATAATTACTTGTTGTCCAAAAAATATAATATAAAAAATCAAACATTATTTAATATGTCATATTATTTTAAAACAAATACAATACATTTTAGTATTATCTTTATTCTATAAATTCTGTTACTTTATCTATAAAGAGTATTCCATCTAAATGTTCTATTTCATGACATAAACACTTAGCTAAATCTCCTTCTCCTGTTATTGTAAATTCCTCACCTTTTTCATTTAATGCTTTTACTTTTACCTTTGCAGGCCTAATTAACTTTCCCCACTTATTAGGAATACTTAAACATCCTTCTATAACTTCCTGGCTTCCTTCTTCTTCAATTATTTCTGGATTTACTAGGTATATTATACCTTCACCCATGTCTATAACAACTGCCCTTCTTAAGACACCAACTTGTGGTGCTGCTATTGCTGCGCCATTTTCTGTGTTATGCAGCGTATCTGCCATATCCTTAAGTAATGTTAAAATTCTGTCGTCAACTTTTTCTACAGCCCGGCACTTCTTCCTCAATATTTCATCACCTAAAGTACGTATATTTCTTAATGCCATTTCAAAAACCTCCGTCACAAAATATTCTTTCACTATATATTATGCAATTTTTTTTGTCAATAAACAATACTTCACCATTTCTAATCAAATGTGGTAACTTCTTACATACATCATAAGAATTTTAAAATTGATACATTTTAGGATAACTAGATAATAAAATAATGGGTATAGATTTGTTTTTCAAGCAACTCTATACCCATTTCTAACCTTGTTAATAAAACACTATTAACAGTTTTCTTCTATTATTTTAAATAAATTATTTGTGTCAATCTCTTCGCTACTATTATCAAATTCCTTTATCTTAACATTTTTCCATAGACACTGTTTGGATTTTAAACTATCTATAAAAATATCCCAGTTTTTAAGTTTCCACTCATCCCTTTTAAAATTACGCTCTCTAATTCTCTTAAGTAATACTTCAGCTGATACTGCTACTCTTAAAACCAAGGGAACATAGTTTTCAAGGCTATATTTTTCTTTTAACTTATTTATATAGTTTTCGTCTGTAAAATATCCTACAAATGGCGCATCCAATACTACTGATATACCACTTTTTATATTGTCTGCCGCTATTTCAAGCAAAGTCTCGTATTCTATCGGCATAATCCGCTTTTGATAAAATTCACAACCATCACGAGCATCAGGAGAAATTCCTTGAGTTTCTAGCAATTTACCCGTAAATTTATTACATACTACATCTTTATCTAAATATGCAAATTGAAAATGTGATGCAATAAGTTTTCCAACTGTTGATTTTCCAGAACCAGCAGGTCCAACTAAAAATACAACTCTCGGAGTCATTAATTTGCGCCTCCCCTATTTACCGGCTTTAAAAATATTCCGTATGAAATAGCTCCAAGGATAAGGAGTCCTGCCCCTATTAAGAATACGCCGCCTATAGTTCCTGTTTTGTCAAGTATAATTCCTGTTGCTATTGGTGCTATCGCTGCTCCTAAAAATCCGCCAAAATTTTGGATTGCTCCTAATGATGCAACTTGATCACTTGGTGCAACATCAGCTGCAAGAGTCCATATAACTCCTGAAGGCAATTGTGATGCAAAGTATCCAACACAAAGTAGTACAATAATTACACTAGTACTCTTTATAAATGGAAGTGGAGCTGTAGATATTGCTGCAATAAGCGCTCCTCCAACTATAGGAAATTTACGTGAAGTTATAGCCTGAACACCTTTTTTAATTAAGTAATCTGATATAGTTCCACCTAAAAGTACCCCTACAATACCACATATGTATGGAAGAGAAGCTATAAAACCGCTTTGAGTTAAACTAAAACCACGCTCTTTTTGTAAGTAAGATGGAAGCCATGTTAAGTATACCCATATAGTAAACATTATTCCGAAATTTCCTATTATCATAAACCATGTGTTTCTATGTTTAAATAATTCTCCCCATGAAGCTTGTTTGCCTGATTTTCTAACCTCTTGGGCAGCTTCTAGGGAACCTTTTATTGCAATTGTTTCTTCAGATGTAGGATCTCTATATAGTTTTTGCCATACTAATAAAACCAAAATACCAAGTACACCTATTATAACAAACATACTCCTCCATCCAAAAGCAACTAGCAAAAGTGTTAAAATTGGTGGAGCAATTGCATTAGAAATTTGTGAACCTGTATTTATAATTGCAACTGGCAATCCTCTTTCTTCATCTGAAAACCACCTCTGATTTACTTTAAGTCCAGCTGTAAAAAATGGTGACTCAGCTACTCCCAAAATCATACGCATTAAATAAAATAGTGGATATGAACTTATAAAAGAACATATAATAGTTGCCGTAGACCAAAATCCTGATGCAAATGAAAACATCTTCTTAGGTCCAAATTTATCTACTAACCATCCAGAGGGCAAATTTGCAATTGCATAGGGCCATAAAAATGCAGATAACAAAAGCCCCATTTGAGTTGATGATAAATGAAATTCCCTTGCAATAGTTGTATTGGCAACACTAAGATTCGCCCTATCTAGATAATTGACAATTGCCCCAATTAGTAGTAAAATAACAAAAGCCCAGCGTATGTTTAATTTACTTTTAGAATTATCCATAGATTGTGTATTAGACATGTTTTCTTCTTGTTTCATTATTAATCCTCCAATCATACATGATTAACCGTTTTCACAATTTGCAATCATTATTTATGTGTGATTTCAGGTACTGCACTTACTTTTGCAAAGTTACACCGTCAAATGCCTTTGCAAAGGTGTCCATGCAATACGAGACAAATTGAAATTTTAATTATTTTGGCGGCTTTCTTTAACTACTTTTAAAAATAGTTCAGCTGCTTTAGTTACTTTTGTGTAATCGCCATCTTTTTGAGCCGCTTTAGTTATACCACTGCCAACTCCAAGGCATGTTGACCCTGCTTGAAGCCATTCTCCGGCATTTTCTAGGGTTACTCCGCCGCTTGGCATAATAGCTGCTTGAACTAGTGGACCTTTAACTGTTTTAACATAAGCTGGGCCAATGAATTCAGTTGGAAATAATTTCACAATATCTGCGCCTGCTTCTATAGTATTTACAATTTCAGTTGGTGTAAATGCGCCACTAATAATAACTGTTTGATAGCGTTTTCCCATCTTAATCATTTCGGGATTCAAATTAGGACTTACAAGCATATTTGCACCTGCAAGAATAGCTGCACGTGCGGTTTCTGGATCAAGAACAGTTCCTACTCCAATAACAAGCCCCTTTTCTTTATATTTTTCAGATAGCTTCTTAACAATTCCAAGTGCATTCGGTACACTCATAGTAATTTCTAGTGCCAAAATTCCACCCTTTATAGCTGCTTCAGCTACCTTCATAGCTTCATCTTCACTATCTAAACGAATCATTAGAAGAATTCCAGTTTCTTCAATCTTTTTTAGGCTTTCTAGTTTTTCCCACATTCAAAAAGCTCCTCCTTTTAATAAATTAAGTACTCCATAACATTTTATTAAAATAAATTTATACACATGGCATAATCTTATTTGTCCATGTATAATTTATTACCCATATAACCAAGTCTTCTAGAAATCTGCATAGCAGTATCTGTTACCGCATTAGAAACAAATAGCTTTTTTTCATCATTCATTGAATTGTATAAGCTTGCAACACTTATAGAAGCAACTGCTTTGCCAAACTGATCATAAATTGCAGCACCCATACAATACATTTCCATGTTATCTTCACGGTCATCTATCGAATATCCACGTTTTTTTATTTCATGCATATCTCTTAGTATTTCATCTACTGAAGTATGTGAAAATTTCGTTTTACCTAACAAAGGTTTCTTCTCAAGTATTTCTACAATTTTATCATCAGTATATGCAGCAAGTAACGCTTTACCAACCCCTGTTGTATATATAAGACGCCTTGATCCAAGTTTTGCTGTAGGTTTCATAATAGAGTGATTCTCAGCCTTATCAAGATACACAATATCTCCATTATCTTCTATCCCTAGAAATACTGTACTACCTGTCTTTTTATTAAGTTCTTGAATATATGCTCTTGCTACATCAGTAACACCTAAATTTGAAAGATATGCACTTCCTATTTCAAATGCTAGCAAACTTAATCTATAGGTTTTAAGCCTCTTGTCATCCATTTCGAGAATACCTTTACCTATTAGAGTTTGAACCAATTCAAAGGTACTACTTTTAGGCCAATCCTTACTACTACAAATTTCATTTAATGTTAAAGATTTACCACTATGAGCCAATAGTACCAATATATCTACTACTCTCGCTGCTGATTTATTTTCTTTATAATTAGACATGCTATCACCTTAGTTAATTATTGTTCGCATGTGTGAACCGCGTTCACAAATACTACAATTGTACTATAAACACTTTTTCCTGACTTGTCAATATTTTTTTCAAAGTATCTTTTTTATAAATTATAGGTTTAAATTAACTGAATCCACAAACAATAGCCTTTGGATAAAATACTTGCTTAAAGAAAAGCTCTATGACTTATAAATATAAAAATTCCAGATAATTTAATTGAATCACCTGGAATTTTTATCCGATTGCTACCATTGCTAACACCCCCATCTTCTTCAAAGTGGGGTATAAGCACTGCTACGCACCTGGATAAGTTCTTCTAAGGTTCAGATGGAGAAAATGTATTCCTTATAAGCAAACTCCACCTGAACCTAAGAATCACTTGATATTATTTACTTAAATTAATTGTAAATTTCAAGTCCTCTCTGAACTCCACATTGCTAAAGTCATCAGTAAATATAGTATATTTCTTGTTTGAATCGAGTTTTTTAAACTGCCTTACAAATTCATTTGGATTACTGTTGTCCTTTTTTATATCATAGCTTTTGTAATCAACTTCTTTTCCACTAGAATCTTTTATCCAAAGATCTTGTGCCTGAAAATATGGTGCTTTACCATCTACCCTATATTTAACTGTGGTACTATCATTATTTGTTTCTATACTTTCTATTGTAATCTTTCCCATCTTACCTTGAGTAAGCTCCATAGGATATATCCCATCAATTGTCTTACTTATTTCTACTGGCTTTTTAGTTTTAACAGTGTAATGTACTTCTTTGCCATTCTTATCTGTACTCACACCACCCCCAGCTGAAGGAGTAATTTTACATGGAACAATAGTTAAATATTTTGGAATCTTATTAAGTTTATCGTATTGCATCTCCGTATTAAATGTTCCTTTATTAGAATCACTATTTCCACCACCTATCCCTTTAGGTATAAGTTCAACTCCTTTATCATCATAAGCAACCCAATAATCATAATCCATTAAGCTTGGATCATGATTTATCTCTATATTCTTTTTAACCTTTTCCTTGTCTTTATAATTTCCACTTACAAAAATAGAAGTATCTATAGGAGAAAAAACGACTTTATCTACCTTTGCAATGCTATTTGGAAAATCCAGCTTAATGTTTGGCTTAAATACAACACTATTTTTAACTAACTGATCCTTTGATGCGCTAAAAGCAAAGTTCCATTTTCCTTTTATATTTGATATTTCATCCACATTTAAAGTTATATTGACCTTATTTGAAGTATTCTTTACCAAATCAGTGTGAATTTCTTCACTTCCAACATAGGTGCAATCATTAGTATAATTTCCCACAGAGCTTCCACTTGATCCAGATCTTTTTCCATCAATCTTCAAAAACATACTTAAACTAAAGGTTTCTAAGTTTTCAATATGTTTGTTACTTTTTATCGTATAGCCTATCACAAGCTTTGAATCATCTGCTATTACTTCATTTATAGTAAGAGTTATCCCATTACTCATAACAGGTTTATTTACAATTTGAGAATACTCGGCATAAGATCCATGAGAACCAAATTCATCATTTAGTTTTTGTGTTATAGAATTTAAAATTGGTATATTTTCTGCAAAGGCGGGAGAAATAGTACCTATACCTATAGTACATATCAAACCTAAAGCTACTGCTATAGAAACGTATTTTAACGGTTTAAATTTTCTCTCACCTTTTATTCTTTTCTTTAAATTTTTCTTTATCTTCTGTTTTTCTATATCAGTAACTTCTTCATCCATAGGATCAAACTCGCTTTCTTCAATCTTTACATCGTTAAACAATTTATATATATCTTTTTCTTCCATATTAAAATCATTCATATTCATAATATTTCTCCCTTCAAGACTATAAGTTTTTCTTTCAAAAATTTACGTCCCCTTGAAAGTCTCTTGTCCACTAAATTTCTGTCAACTCCAAAGCTCTTTGCTATGCTTTCTATTCCTTCATATAAAAAATATCTTCTTACAAATATCTCTTTGTCCTGAGGTTTCATAACATCTAAAGCTTTTAAAAGTTCTTTCTTATTCTCTTTTAATACCAATTCATTTTCCACATTAAGTTCATCCTCAAGCCTATAGTCGTCTATACATTCATCTGTACCTTTGCTAAAAAGTTTTCTTTTGCAATCTATGGATTTATACTTTGCTATAGCTGTAATCCAATATTTAAAATTTCCTTTTTCGCTGTCAAAACTTTCAATATTGTTCCACACAGCCCAAAACACATCATTTACACATTCTTCCGAATGCTGTGCTTCAAACTTAGAATTCAATACTGTACGCACTACTTTAAATACTAAATTGCTATATTTATCCACTATAAATTCAATAGCCTTTGGGTTTTTCTTTTTTATCTGTTCTATAAAATTATTTTCATCTATCTTCACATTTTTTCCTCCTTAAGAAGCTTCTCACATATTAATACGAAGATACAATATATTTTCTGACATCAATTTTTCTTAAATTTAGAGTTAATTTAAGAACTATTATAACTTAAAAAAATATCATTAAAAAACTAGCTAAAAGTGATAAATATAAAACCCATTTATATAAAATAACAAATTTAAACATAAGCTCCTAATCCCTATCATTTTTCTTTAAAAGTCTGCTTATAAGTGATTTAACTGTCTTAGGCTTCCAACTTGTACTATCTTCCAACTGCTTTATTATTTCATTTGCTGAACATGGATTTTTGCTCCATATGACTTTCATTACTTCCCACTCTGATTCAGATATTTTGGGTATATTTGTCATGGTAACTCCTCCTGAAAATATAATTACAATTGTAATCTATAATATTATTATAGTTCCTTTCTCAAATTATTTTCAATACTTTTTATTAAAAACAATATAGTTCCTAAATATTCTTCTAATTTTACTTACTAGTATCCGTAAATCTTCCATTTACATTATCAATTATATTATCAATTTTATCTTCTATTCGTTTAGGCACAGGTATTTTGGGATCAATATGAGGATTGTTTAGATGTGTGTGTGTATAAGCATTCCTATACTCAGTTGGAGTAAGTCCAGTTTGTGCCTTAAAACGTCTCATAAAAAGCTTTTCATCTGTAAAATAAGCATAAATTGAAATCTGTTTAACCGTTAAATTAGTACGCAATAAAAGCAATTGAGCAACTTCTATTTTTAATCTAGTGAGGTACTGTAACGTTGTCATTCCTGTATAACGTTTAAATAATCGAGTTAAATAATCAGCGTTAAGTTGTGTTGCATCAGCTATTTGTTTTACATTTAAATCAGAAGACATATTTGCACGAATCCATTCTTTTAATCGAGCAATTTTATTTATATACCCTTTTTGTTCTAAACATTGATTAAGAAAATGATTACTTAATTCAATTAGAAATGCAGTCATCAAATAATCACTTTCTTGTTGACCATATCGATTTCTACTAGAAACATCTAATATTTGGTGAACTAGAATAATAAACTTTCCCATATCTTGAAGATGAAATTGTGAAGGAAGAATTACCGGATCATCTAAATTTGAATTTCTTGAGTAATCTGAAGACATACCAAAGACCTTACTGGCTAATCCAGTTTCATAAATTAAAGTAGGCTTTTTCTTGATAAAGAAATGCAGCCAGTAAAAGTCAACAGGTGAAGCTGACTTACGATAGCCAAACATCTTGGAAAACGGAGGAACTAGAAGAACATCATGCTGTCTAATGACATATCGAGTAGACTTTACTTGAATATAAAATGTTCCTTTCATACAAACTATAATTTCATAATCTCCTCTGTGATACATCGGATTATGCTGCCAAGGAATATCTGCTGAAAATTCTCCACCTTTATAATATAAAACCGGATCTAATAAAGAAAATGAATAGTAAAACATAAATCATACACCCTTTCTTTTTGTAAAGTCGGAAATGTCCACCATAATTACTATTATAGTCATTGAGAATAAATTTGGAAAGGGTTACAATTCAAATTGTAACAAATTACTTTTAAAGGAGGATATTAAAAAAATGACTACTATTCAAAACAGTCAAGGTACAGTGGCTCAGGATGATAAATTACCACTGCACCGTAAAATCACATACTCATTTACAGATATGTCCGGTAACCTGTTGTACTGCATTATCAGTAGTTATCTACTTTATTTCTTTACTGAAGTATTTGGTTTATCAGTTGGTGTAGCAGGTATATTATTACTTATTGCTAGATTCTTTGATGCTTTAGATGCTCCCATATGGGGAATTATCATTGACCACACTCATAGTAAATATGGACAAAGTCGTCCTTGGTTCTTGTGGATGAGCTTTCCATTTGCTATTTTTGTATGGCTACTATTTACTACTCCTAATCTTTCAGGAACAGCTAAGGTAGTCTATGCAGGTGTTATGTATATCTTGGCAGGTATCTCTTATACGGGAATGTCTACTCCTATAACCTCAGTCTTGCCAAATTTAACGTCTAATTCAGAAGATCGAACTATAGCAAATTCCTTCAGGATGGTTGGTGGAAACATCGGAAACTTTTTTGCAATTACCTTTATTTTACCTTTAGCAAACTATTTAGGAGGAAGTAATAAGCAAAGAGGCTGGTCTTTAGCTGTTCTGATATATGCAATTGTCGCAATTGTATTACTATTAATTGCTTTTGCTGACATGCGTGAAAAAAATATTGAGCACGAGAAAGTAATTCCTCTTAAGCAAAGCTTTAAGGCTGCTAAATGTAACTGGCCTTGGGTACTAATCGTGCTTGCCAATGTAATTTATTGGACAGGTTTTATGTCTCGTAATTCTACACTAGCCTACTATTTCCAATACAATATGAATAATCAATCTCTAATTTCAGTCTTTAATGGATTTACGATTATTCAAGTTATTGGTATGGCTTCTGTACCAATAATTGTTAAACTATTTAAAAAATGGGGAACTACGGTATTAGGATTAATCTTAGCTTGTATAGGTCAGCTTCTAATGGCATTAGTCGGAAAAAATGTTGATGCAATGCTAGTTGGCTGGTGTATAGCATGTATTGGCAGTGGAATAGCATGCACAATGTTCTTTGCAATGGTAGGTGATACGGTTGATTATGGTGAATGGAAAAATGGTATCCGAGCTAGTGGATTTTTGACCGCAATTGGAAGCTCTTTTTGTATTAAAATGGGTTCTGGCTTTGGATCATTTATTCCATCAATTATTATGAAAATGTTTAATTATGTTCCAGATCATGCTCAAACAGCTGGTTCGTTAGCAGCAATTAAATTCTCATTTATATGGTTACCAATTATTATTTTCATTATCAACATAATACCTTTACTTATGTATAAAAAATATGAAGAACATGAACCTATTGTTCAAGCAGACTTAACTAAAAGGCGCACTAGCCAAAAGTTCTCAGTAAATGAGTGATTCAAAAAGGAGTGTAGAAAAAATGCAAACTTGTACTAATTTAGAATTAAATAATGTTAAAATCACCTCTGAGTTTTGGAATCGTTATCGAGAACTAATTGTCAAAGAAGTTTTGCCTTATCAATGGTCGGTAATGAATGATGAAGCAAATATTCATATTGCTGATGACCCTCAAAAAAATGGAACAACTAAAAACAGCCATGCTATTGCTAATTTAAAAATTGTCGCTAGCAAAATAAAGGGGCATCATAGCGGCTTTCCTTTCCAAGATACCGACGTGTACAAGTGGCTCGAAGCTGTGGCATACTCCCTTCGCTATCATCCAAATGACGATTTGAAACAAATAGCTGATAAATTAATTGATTTAATTGCCGAAGCACAGGAATACGACGGTTATCTGTCTACGTATTTCCAGATTGAAGCTCCAGAGCGAAAATTCAAAAGATTAAAGCAGTCACACGAATTATATACAATGGGACATTATATCGAGGCTGCAGTAGCTTACTACCAAGTTACTGGTAATGAGAAAGCTCTAAATATTGCTCGTAAGATGGCAGATTGCATTGATAACAATTTTGGCTTAGAAAAAGGAAAAATTCCTGGATATGATGGTCACCCTGAAATTGAACTGGCTTTATCGCGTTTATACGAATTAACACATGAAAAAAAATACCTGAATTTAGCATACTATTTCTTGAAGCAACGAGGACAAGATCCTAAGTTTTTTGATCATCAGATTGAACAAGATGGATTTGATCACGACTTGATCGAAGGCATGAGAAATTTTCCGTTGAGCTATTATCAAGCTGCAGAACCAATTGTAGATCAGGAAACAGCTGAAGGTCATGCAGTTCGTGTAGTATATCTATGTACTGGTATTGCATATGTTGCTCGATTAACAGGCGATCAAGATTTATTAACTGTATGCAAACGATTTTGGAATAACATTGTTAAAAAGCGTATGTATGTCACTGGTAATATAGGATCTACTACTACCGGAGAATCATTTACATATGATTATGACTTACCAAATGACACTATGTATGGTGAAACATGTGCATCTGTAGGTATGACTTTCTTTGCTAAGCAGATGCTTCAAATTGAGCCCGAAGGTGAATATGGAGATATTTTGGAAAAAGAACTCTTTAATGGATCACTTAGTGGTATATCGTTGGATGGCAAACATTTTTTCTATGTCAATCCATTGGAAGCAGATCCAACAGCAAGTAAAGGCAATCCAGGGAAATCACACATTTTAACTCGACGTGCCGATTGGTTCGGCTGTGCTTGCTGTCCAAGTAATGTTGCCCGTTTAATAGCTTCCGTTGATCAATACATTTATACTGTTCATGGTTCCACTATTCTTTCTCACCAGTTTATATCTAATGAAGCTAACTTTGATAACAATATTTCTATTATACAGAGTAACAACTTCCCATGGGATGGAAATATTAGCTATAAAATTAAAAACCCTGGTGAAAATAAATTTAAGTTTGGTATTCGTATTCCTAGTTGGTCACAATGTAACTACAAACTTCAAGTTAATAAGAAGGATGTTAACTTGCCTGTGAAAAGCGGCTTTGTATACATTTTTGTAGAATCATCACAAATGCAAATTGATTTAAGCCTTGACATGTGCATCCAGTTCATACGAGCAAATAACCGAGTTAAGAACGACTTAGGCAAGGTTGCAGTTCAGCGTGGCCCAATAGTGTATTGTGCTGAAGAAATGGATAATTCTGCTCCATTGTGGTTATATCGCATAAAAGAACAAGCACAAGCACGTTATCATTATAATGATCATTTATTAAATGGAATAGGAACTATTGAAGTTGATGCTGAGGTTCTAAATGAGGATAGTAAAGATGATTTACTCTATACAACAGTATCAAATAAACCATATGATTGGCATGAATCCAAATTGAGTTTAATTCCATACTACGCATGGGGAAATCGTGATGATGGACAAATGGCAGTTTGGCTTAATAAAGAGTATTAACTATATATATCAGACAATATTCATAAAATTATTACCTTCTTTTAAAAAGTTTTTTATAATTCTCTCAAATCCAGTTTGTACAAATATCATAATACAATATAGGAGGGAAAAGTATTGAAATTTTTAATGAAAGTTTGGGGAGGTCAGCCGATTCTCTCCTGGTTGTTTCAGATTGCACTTGCTTACTTAGCATTCTTGGTAAGTCGCAATAAGATTGCTAATAACACTAATACCATAATCATTGCAGGAACATTAGTTATTCTAATTTTTCTAAGCCTATCCATTGGCTCTAAACATAAAAAAGACTATAAATAGCTCACTTAAATAGATAAAAAAGTAACTTTCAAAGGACTTGCTGTAGCTATATGCAAGTCCTCTTTTTTAATTATAACATCACATAAAAGTCTAATTAGCATATTGGTTACACATATTTAAAAAGTATTCATGAAATTTAAGATTAGTTGTACTTTCACCTCCTGGAAGTATGATACCACTAATATCATCTAGTTCTTCACACTTTTTTACTTCAACAGCTTCACAATTCAAGGATTTTAAATGTTTTATATGTTCTATAAAATTATTTTCATCTATATTCACATTTTTCCTCCTTAAGAAGCTTCTCACATATTAATATGAAGATACCATATATTTTCTGACATCAATTTTTGCTAGATTTAAATAACTTAAGAACTATCATAACTCAAAAAGATGATTTCTATAAATATAGAAATCATCTTTTAATATATTTTATTTAAGATATTGAATTTATAAATTTTTCTGGATTAATTATATATCTACCTTCTGATGTAGTGGTCTTTGTTTCTATAAGTTTATTTAATATTTGATTAAAGGTTAAATTTGGGTTTACCTGCCATGCTAAAGCTGCAAGTCCTGTAACATAAGGAATAGCCCAGCTAAATCCTCCTTCACCCCAGTAAACATAAGTACTATCAGAACTATTGCCAGCAGTAGTTCTAAAATCTCCTGGGACAATTATATTGGACTTACTTATTTTTCTTTCATTTAAGTATTTACTAAGTTCATAATTTAGTGGATTATTTCTATCCTTTGAAGGATCACATCCTCCCCATGTAAATTTTCTATCATAAAGTAAATTAGAATATACTACTGTAAGACCGCTGGAATTTGCTCTCTTTATAGTTTGCTGCCATTTATCAAAGTATTTGCCCCGTTTACTTACACCATCGGATATGGATACAATTCGTATTTTTTCATTTTTAGAAAGTGATTTATTGACATCAATAATCTTATCTATAGCCTCCATATAATATTCCTGTCTGTCTTTTGAATCTGGAGTTGCAAAGTAATACAATTTTGATCCACTTGCTACTCCACAAGTTTTACCTGCTAAAATAGAAGCACAAGCTAGTCCATGAAAATGAGCACTTGTTTGATGATCACCAACTTTATAATAATTCATCTTGCCCTTAAATTCATCATGAGTAGATCTTATTGGCTTATCTATAACCGCTACACTGATTCCTTTACCTGTAACTCCCTTTTCATGAATTTTGCTTAAATTCAGTCCTGGATCTTTACCAGTATCAAACCACTTGTTTGGATCATATCCACCTGGAAGTTTACTTTTTTCAGGCCACTTTGTAGACTTATCAAAGCTTATATTTGAAATAACATCTAAAGATACCTGTGACAAATCCTTTTTAGACATATCTTTATCTTGAAATCCATATATTCTCTCAAGATCTGAGTTACATTTTTGCAAAACCCTGTTTGTTACTATGTCTGAAATTTTTGAAGGATTTATTCCCCAATTCTTAGGGTCACCTTCTTCCATAGCATTTTTTACAAAAATGCCCCCTCCAATTGCAAGTAAAATTACAATTGTAATCGTAATGATTAAAATTTTTTTCTTCATCTTTAATTCTCCTTTTATCCATAATTAATTTTTACAGAGTTTCTAATTGAAATTTAAACTTATACAATATCATATAATGACAAATTTCATGTATAAATTTTAATTTCAAGCTACAAACTCTATATAGCCATTCTAACTTAAGAATAAATTTATATGCAGGGATATTTTTACAATAATGAAGCTCATTTAAATATTTTGCATATAAGTCTTAGTAAAATATTTAACCGAGCTGAGGATTGTAAAAATATCCGGAGTATAAATTTATTCTTTGCTTAGAAACTATAATGCATTTAAACCTTTTTCAAAACGTAGTAAACTGGTTTTCTGCATCCAAATGCATAGTCGCCATTTTTCCACCTAAAAAACATATAAATTTTTCCATCTATATTTTTTATTACATATTCACTAGAAAGTTTATCACTTTTATCAATTACAATTCCTTTTGTCCACGTTAACCAGCTTTTATCTGTAGCACCTCCATTAAAAAATTTAATTTCTTTTATATACATGTTATCTTTCCACTGTCTCTTATCTTTTTTGAAATCAGATATATTATCAACAATATCTACAGATTTCCAGTTTCCCAAAACCTCAAGATCACATTCATAAGGATAACTTGTATTATCCTCTATTCTATTTATTCCAAGTTCATCTACTACATATTTGGACGTTATCTGTTTATTTAACGCATCTTGTGAAAACACATTGTTTATTTTTGCTTCAGTAAGCATAATTAATATACAAAAGCAGAATACAATTATGGAGCTTACAATAGCCTTAGGGGAAATTCTTTCAAATTTCTTTATCATGCTAATTCTTTTGGCCATATATTTAGCATCTACAGATATGCCAACTGCCATACTTACTCTAGATTTTTTAACAAACTTTGAGTATTTTATGAGGTCTATCATAGTATATCCATATTCCTTGGTCTTCTCAGATTCTATATAATTAAGAGCTATAGAATCACAGGACAATTCCATATCCTTTTTCATTTCATTTGTGAAATACCATATAATAGGATTAAACCAATAAATTACTCTAGTTATTCCGATAACATAATTTACAAAAATATCTTTTTTCTTATAGTGCGAAAGTTCGTGTAAAAATATATTTTTAATATCATTGTCATTCATACATTTAATCACAGTTAAGGGCATCAATATCTTAGGTGCGATCATACCAAAAATTGCTGGGCTTTTTATATCTATTCCTTGTACAACATTTATATTCTTCTTTATATTCATATTGTTTTTGCACTTTTTCAAAATATCAATAATTCTTTTATCCCTTATTGATTCATACTTACTTACTTTTTTCAAACATGTCACATATGACATAAGCATATAAATCATGCCTAAAATAAAACCTACATACCATATTTCAAATGTGACTTGCATATATGATTCGGGTATGTTAAATGTATCCCTAATAATACTTGGATTTAAGTAAGCATAATCAGTCTCACCTTTAGCACTACCTACACTTTCCTCACTTACACTCTCAGTAAGATACTGATCATAGTCAAATTTATCTATTGCCGAGGTAACAGGAGGTCTATTAAAGTAAAACGGCATTATGTTAAATATGCTAAGTGAACTCTTAGGTAAAGCCGGTACAATAAGTCTTACCAAAATCAGAATTCCAATAATATATTGAACTTCTATTCTCAATCTCTGTTTTAAAACTTTTTTAGCAGCTAGAAAAAATATTATTAAAAAACTAGCTAGAAGTGATAAATATAATACCCATTTATATAAAATAATAAACTTAAACATAAGATCCTAATCCCTATCATTTAATATTTTTTTTAAATCGTCTAAATCCTCTTCTGTCAATTTATTGTCTTCTATAAAATTCAATAACATATTCTTAGCAGCACCGTTGTATACTCTTTTAATAAAAGAACTGCTCTCCTGTCTTGCACATTCTTTTTCATCAAATAGAGGATAATAATAATAAGTTCTGCCCTCCTCATTAAATCCAATTACATTTTTCTTTAAAAGTCTGCTTATAAGTGATTTAACTGTCTTAGGTTTCCAACTTGTACTATCTTCCAATTGCTTTATTATTTCATTTGCCGAACATGGATTTTTATTCCATATGACTTTCATTACTTCCCACTCTGATTCAGATATTTTGGGTATATTTGCCATAATAACTCCTCCTAAAATCATAATTACGATTGTAATCTATAGTATATATATTATTCGCTTTCTCAATAATTATCAATAGTATTTTATATATTATCCATTTTAAAGTTGTATCATTTTGGTATATTTTTTAAATTATTTTTATTTAAAAAATTTATTGAATTATGTTGATTTTTGTTAATATGTACTTTATTATTTTATTATATTACATATTAATTAAAGTTAGCACTAAATTTTTAAGTGATCGGTATAAAATAACAAAGGGGGATTAACATGACTTTTAAGGATTTCAAACTAAACAGTATTAGAACTAAATTAATTACTAGCTTAATAGCAATTTGTGTAATTCCACTAACCATAGGAGGCTTTGGTTCCTATATGCAATCAAAGTCAATTCTCACCAATAAGTTAACACTTACAAGTACTCAAACTCTCTCAGAGATAGACAGTGGATTAACTAATTACTTTAATGGATTTTCAGATATAATAAATCTTACTGCAAATAATCCCGGTATTATAAATATTGATACAGACAATAATACTCCAATGATATCAGATATGCTAAAAGGTATAAAAGAAAGTGATAATGACATATTTGATGTATATTACGGAACTGCCTCCAAAAAGTTTACTATATATCCTATTTCAACAATGCCTGAAGGATATGATCCAACTACAAGGCCTTGGTATAAACAAGCTTTAGCTAATAAAGGTAAAGTTGTAATAACTCCTCCTTACAAAGACATTGTAACTGGTAAAACTCTTGTTGGAGTTGTACAAACAGTAGAAAAAAATGGACAAGTAGTTGGCGTTATTGGATTGGATTGTTCTCTAACTACACTTACAGAAAGAATATCTACAAAGAAGGTAGGTACTACAGGATATGTATTTGTCTCTGATTCATCAGGTACTACCTTAGCCCATCCCCAAAAAGAACTTATCAATACAAATCTAATCTCTAAGCTGTCTTTTTGGGATAAAGCAAAATCGGGAAACAGTGGATTTGTTAATTATACCTATAATGGTACTAGTAAATTTGGTGTATACCAGACAAATAAATTAACAGGTTGGAAGCTAGTGGCTGCTTTAGATAAAAGCGAACTCACCAGAGATACAAACTCTATATTAGTCAAAACTTTCTTAATAATAATAGTAATGGGAATAATTGCGATATTTCTTTCATTGTTTTTAAGTAAAGGAATATCTAATAATATTAAAAAATTAAAGGGAGTATTTTCGAAAGCCTCAAATGGAGATTTAACGGTGTCCATAACTGCTTCCACAAAGGATGAATTTAAAGATTTGGCTGAATCATTTAACTTAATGATGAAAAATATATCCAAGCTCATGAATAATGTTTTAAAATCATCTGAAACAGTGCTAGAAACGTCAACAAGTCTTGCAAGTATGTCTGAAGAAGTAACAGCTTCTGTAGGCGAAGTAGCAAAATCTGTTGAAGAAGTTTCCTTAGGTGCAACTGAACAAGCTAAAGGTGCTCAAAATGGCGCTTCTGAAATGGAGGATTTATCAAACAGGCTGAAAGAAGTTAGTATTAGTTCTGATGAAATGGATAAAATCTCAAATGCCACTAAAAGGTTAGGTACAAAAGGACTATCTGTAGTAGATACTTTAACTGAAAAATCAAATAAGGCTAAAACGGTTACTACCTCCGTCAATGATATAGTTCGTGACATGAACGAAAGTGCTAAACAGATAAATAGTATATCTGAAACAATATCTGAAATAACAGAACAAACTAATCTTTTAGCATTAAATGCAAGTATAGAATCTGCACGTGCAGGCGAAGCTGGTAAAGGATTTGCCGTAGTAGCAGAAGAGATACGGATACTTGCTGAAGAATCTCAAAATTCAACCAATGAGATAAAGAAAATTATAGAAAGTATACAAAATAAATCAGAGACAGCAGTAAGTGCTATCAAATCCGCTGAAAGCGCAGTAGATGAGCAATATTTAGCCGTAGATCAAACTCATAAAATATTTAAAGTAATTCTAAAATCAATTGAATCAATGATTGCTAAAGTTGATGAAGTAAAAACATCAATTTCAGATATAAATGAGAAAAAGCAATCTACAATATCTGAAATTGATAATATCTCATCTATATCACAGGAAACAGCTGCAGCTTCACAAGAAACTACAGCTTCAACAGAAGAGATATCAGCCACTATGGAGGAACTTACAAAACATTCAAGTAATCTTCAAATATTAGCAGAACAATTAGCAGCTGAAATAAATAAATTTAAAATTAACTAATAGGCAAAATTAAGCTGCTATATCTTATATAGCAGCTTAATCTTAAATTAATTACTCAACTCTCACAAATTAAGAATTAATTCTTCACTCTTAACTATTAACTAAAAAAGTTGCTTCATAAAAATCACTTGATAAATATCCTATTTACTAATTCTATAAGTTCGTCCTTTACCCAATTCTTTTTAAAAAAATAAGTGGCCCCAAGGTCTTCACATATTCCATTTTCATCTGAAAAGTCTTTTTCCCCTCCATCGGAAAGAATAATTATTTTTAAATCTTCATACTCTTTTTTTAATTCTATAAGAACTTCTATTCCGCTTTTTTTAGGCATATATATATCCGTAATTACTAGATCAATATTACCACTTTCTTTAAATACTTTGATTCCTTCTTCACCATCCCCTGCTTCATATACTTTATAATTTGCTTTCTCTAAAATCTTTCTTATAAATTGTCTCACACTTAAGGAATCATCAATTATTAATATATTTTTTTTACCCATAATTCTTTAAAACTCCCCTCATAAAGTTTATCTATATAATATTTAGTACTTTTTATTCGATCTACCATCAATAACTCTTCCATCAATTTCGTAAATCAACCATAAAGTTACCTAAGCATACAAATAATCACAAATTTATATTTTAATTATACAAAATATTAGAATAATTTTCTATAGTTTGTACCATTTTATTACAAATTATATTTCAAATCATTTACATATATAAAACTAAGTAGTATTATATACCTATAAATTAATAAATTGTTGCGGGTGGACCATTTTGATTGGGAAGATGAAACCTGGCCATTTGAACTTGATGTAGTTAACACTACCGTAGGGAGACAAATTAATAAAGATATATTTCAAGGAGTGTTTAAAACATAAACACTCCTTTTTATTTTTATTAATTAAGTATAAATTTATCCATAAAATAAAAGATTGGGAGTCCATAATACTATGAACAAAAAATTATATATAGTAACAAACAGAAGGCTTGTAAAAAATAAGAATATGATTGATATACTAAAAGCTTCCATATTAGGTGGCGCAGATGCCATAATCTTACGTGAAAAAGATCTTACTTATAGGCAACTAGTTCCAATTGCTGAAGAAATAAAAAAAATTACAGATTCTAGTAATATACCCTTAATAATAAACAGCAGTATAGAAACAGCCTTAAAAGTAAATGCCAAAGGATTTCACACAAGTTATCAAAATTATATGAATAGCAATTTAAAATTAAAATGCACTGTAGGTGTATCTGTACACAATACTTTGGAAGCTATAAACGCACAAAAAAAAGGCGCAGATTATCTCCTTACAGGACACATTTTTGAAACAGACTGTAAAAAAGGACTAAAAGGTAGGGGTATTTCATTTTTAAAAGAAGTCCTAAGTAACATTTCAATTCCAGTTATTGCAATAGGTGGAATAACTGAGACCAATATAGACACAGTACTAGAAACCAAAGTTCGTGGTGCAGCTGTAATGTCTCTTGTAATGACTTCAGATGACCCTTTTACTACAACTTATAATCTAAAAAAACATTTTAAAAGATGAAGGTATGATAAAAAATTTAGAGATCAAACCATGACTTACATTCTTCAATAAAGTTCAGAATTCCATAAATGTACAACCTTGTAATATGTTAATTTAAGTATTACAATGTATACATATGTATATTTTTTTATCATAATCAAAACGTAGATAAGAGGAGATTTTCATTATGGAAAGCACAAAGAACTTTAATGTGAGAAACGAAAGAAACCTCACAATGCTAGTAGATTTCTATGAATTTACTATGGGTAACGGGTATTTGAAAACCAATATGGGTAATAGAATAGCCTATTTTGATATGTTTTTCAGAAAGATTCCAGATGAAGGTGGTTATTGCATAATGGCAGGTGTTCAACAAGTTATAGAATACCTGTCAAATTTAAGTTTTACAGATGAAGACATAGAGTATCTCAGGAGTAAGGAACAATTTTCAGAAGACTTCTTAAATTACCTAAAAGATTTTAGATTTTGCTGTGATGTATGGGCCGTACCCGAAGGAACTCCTATATTTCCAAATGAACCGCTAATAACTGTAAGAGGTCCCGCTATTCAAGCTCAGTTTGTTGAAACCATGATACTTCTAACTATAAATCACCAAACTCTAATTGCAACAAAAGCAAGTAGAATTTGTAGAGCAGCAGGCACTAGACCTGTAATGGAATTTGGTTCTAGGCGTGCTCAAGCTCCTGATGCAGCTATATATGGTGCCAGAGCTGCAGTTATAGGCGGATGTAGTTCCACTGCTTGCACTATATCTGAGCAAATGTTTGGTATGCCTGCAGTTGGCACAATGGCCCACAGTTGGATACAACTTTTTCCATCAGAATATGAATCTTTTAAGGCCTGGGCTGAAGTATATCCTGATAATTGTGTGCTACTTATTGATACATACAATGTACTGAGATCCGGTCTCCCCAATGCTATAAAGGTTTTCAAAGAAATTTTAATTCCAAACGGTCATAAACCTAAAGGAGTAAGAATTGATAGTGGAGACATAACTTACTTAACAAAAGAATGCAGAAAAATACTTGATAGAGCCGATCTTGAAGATGTTAACATAGTTATTTCAAACTCATTAGATGAATTTATCATAACTGATGTACTTAGAGAAGGTGCCTGCATTGATTCTTTTGGTGTAGGAGAGAGACTCATAACTGCAAGATCAGAACCAGTATTTGGCGGAGTATATAAGCTATCTGCCATAGAAGATAGGGAAGGTAGAATTATACCTAAAATAAAAATAAGTGAAAATGAAGAGAAAATAACTAACCCTGGATTTAAAAAAGTATATAGAATTTATAGTAAAAAGGAAAATAAAGCAATTGCAGATTTAATAACTTTAGAAGATGAAGAAATAAATAAGGATGAGACTATAGAAATATTTGATCCAGTTTTTACGTGGAAAAGGAAAAAAATAAGAGATTATTATATAAAAGATTTAAGAGTAAAAATATTTGATAAGGGAAAACTTGTATACACCTGCCCTGATGTGCTAGACATAAAAGATAGAGCAAAAGAAGAATTGTCCAAATTATGGCCTGAAGTGCTGAGATTTGAAAATCCTCATCACTACTATGTAGATTTATCTCAAAAACTCTGGGATTTAAAACATGAACTTCTCAGTAAATATTCTTCAACTTATGTAGAATAATATCAATGCAATTTGTAGAGGAACAGGTAATAAGCTTATTACCTGTTCCTCTGTTCTATGTCTGAAGCCTCTAGATAATGCTTTCTAAATGCTAAAAACATTAGGAATACTGTTAATAAGTTATATTTCATTTTTAATTATATCCGTAAATTTCTTTAATATTAGTGCCGTAAACCCCCATATAGTATAATCTTTATATGTATAAAAATATGATGGCATTTTCCCCCTCCTAAATTTGTAGTTTTCTCCACCTATTATCAGATTATAGGGAAAATCCTCTTTTGGATGTGGAACTATCTCAATTTCATGTAATACAGGTTCTTTATCTATAAAAAAATTTAGAGGTACCGTAAATACATGATCTACTTCCTCCTTACTTGGACTTATATCTTCCCTATTTAACTTGCATACAAAAGGATACATTATAAAATTATAGGGAGTGACAATATAATCCATATCCCCTATAAATTCTATATCCTCCCTATTTAAATTTAGTTCTTCCATAGTTTCTCTAATAGCTGTATCTTTTGGAATTTCCCCCTTTTCCATTTTTCCTCCAGGGAAACATACGTCCCCAGGCTGATGTTTTAAATTTAAAGACCTTACTTCGAATAACAAATTTAATTCTCCGTCCATACTGCATAAGGGAATCATCACTGAATTTTTATTATAATGTCCAATCATATTTGCTTTTCTAGATTTAAATATATCATTTATTTTATCTATCATTGTTTACCTCCTAAAATCAAATAATCCTCAATTGTAAAATGAATTTTATAATGTTATACTTTAAAATGTCATGATTAATTATATAATGTTTTTAGGCATTTTCAAAGAAATAACTAGTCAGTATGCTAGGATATTTTTTATCATACTGTGTCGGTAGAACCCTTAGATAGGATTCACTATCTGCGGAACCTGCCTCCTTGTCTGATAAACAAAGTTCTTAGCACATGATGCTTAGAAATTGTTATCCAGGGACATAGCCGCTCTTTACTCACACTTGGGAAAGTGTGAGTATTAGAGCGGGTTAGTCATCGGATAAAAAATATCCGTCGCATCTTTGACTTGTTATTTTCTTTCAAATGCCTTAACAAAACATATACATAAATATTAAATAAGTGGAGTGATGTACTTTGAAATGTAAAAATACTAGTTTATTACTTACATTTATTTTCATATTTTGTTTATCTTTTAATGTACTTGCTGATAATTCAACTGCTCTACCTGAAATATATGGTAAAGCAGCAATAACAGTGGACATGCAGACAAATGAAATAATATATGAAAAAAATGCAGATATTAAAATGTACCCTGCTAGCACTACAAAACTTTTAACAGCTATTCTTCTTGAAAAAAATAAAAAACCAGGGGATATGCTAACATACACAGCTGATGCTAAATCTCAGCCACCGTCCTCTTTAAATAGAGATCTACATGCAATAGAGGTAGGTGATACTATGTCTGCTGAAGATGTAATGGATGGGCTTTTAATGTATTCTGCCAATGACTTAGCATACGTCGTAGCAGAAAATGTATCTAAGGATGCACCTACATTTTCTGACAAAATGAATGAAGAAGTAAAAAACCTAAATTTAAAGAATACTCACTTTGTAACACCAAATGGTCTCCATAATCCAAATCACTATACTACACCCTACGATATGAGTGTTATAGCGAGACAAGCCTTTAAAATTCCACGTATACAAAAGGCTATGGAAAGACCTGCAAATACTATAAAAACTACAAAAGGACTTGCTTTTCCAATCAAAAACACAAATAAGCTTTTAGGCAAAGATGGCTGCATTGCAGGTAAAACTGGATATACTGATCCAGCTGGAAGATGTCTAGTTGCAATTTATAACAGGAATGGTAGGGAAATGGTAGGAGTCGTAATGGGCTCAGTTTACGATCCTGCAGACAGTTATGTATTTAATGATATGGAAAAAATAATAAATTGGAGTTATTCAAAACAACCTGTTGTTTTGAATAAAAAGGATTCTATAATAGGAAGAAAAGAAGTTAGCTACAATCCTATTTCTTTTATAGGTATTAAAAAAAGCTTAGAAGTACCTATTAAGATTAAAGATGATGTAACATATTATGATAATGATTTGAATAAAAAAGACTTGAAAGAAATTATAAGCATTAAAAATACTTCTGTGGAAGCTCTAAAAGGTGAAGTTCCCCTGGGAACACTTACTGTAAGCCAACGTGAGTTCTCCAAGGATTATAATATTTATTCGGATCTGCCAAAACAGACCTTAGATAAAAATGTTATTTCCTTTTACGCTGCAATTTTTATATTAGCATTGATATTTATTTTTATCCTGGCACGTATAATGAAAAGACGTAAAAGAAGACATCGCTATTTATAACAGTTTATACGAAAAACTGACCAAGATAATTTAAGATAAAAAAATTGTTCCCATGAAGTTTCATAGGAACAATTTTTTTATTGGATTTCATCTGAATGAAAACTTGATTGATATTTTAAACTCCTTCTGCAACCATATCAATAGGTTTTTCACTAGCCTTCTCCATCTCACCTGCAATATAATTAGCCAAATCTACAGTTCTACAGGAATAAGCCCATTCATTATCATACCAGGATACTACTTTAATCATATTATCCTTTAATACCATAGTTGAAAGACCATCTACTATAGAAGACCTATCGTCTCCCTTATAATCTATAGATACCAGTGGTTCTTCAGAATATCCCAGTATTCCTTTCATAGATCCCTCAGAAGCTCTTTTAAAAGCTTCATTTACTTCTTCTACCGTAACAGATTTTGAAAGTTCACAGACCAAGTCTGTAATAGAAACTGTAGGTGTAGGTATTCTAAGTGCAAAACCGCTTAATTTTCCCTCTAAATTAGGCAATACTTTTGCCACTGCCTTAGCTGCTCCAGTAGTAGTCGGAATTATAGATTCTCCTGCAGCTCTAGCTCTTCTCAAATCCTTGTGAGTTTTATCAAGCAATTGTTGGTCATTTGTATAAGAGTGAACTGTAGTCATAAGGCCTCTTATAATTCCAAAATTCTTATCTAATACTTTAGCAAAAGGTGCCAAACAATTAGTTGTACAGGATGCATTTGAGATAATATTATGAGATTCAACATCAAATTTTTCTTGATTTACTCCCATAACTATAGTTATATCTTCGTCCTTTGCAGGAGCTGTAATTATAACTTTTTTTGCTCCAGCTTTTATATGCTTGTATAAGCTTTCTCTATCTTTAAACTTTCCCGTGGATTCTATAACTATATCTACATCCAATTTACCCCAAGGTAAATCTTCAGGATCATTTTCTCTAAACACTTTTATTTTAGAACCATTTACAATAATTGAATCTTCTGCTGCCTTTACATTTCCATTAAATCTTCCGTAGCAGGAGTCGTATTTTAGAAGATGTGCCAGAGTTTCGTTATCTGCTCTTGCGTTAATTGCTACAATCTCAATATTGTCCTTCAGTCTTTCTTGAGCAATTCTCAAAACCAACCTTCCTATTCTTCCAAAACCATTAATTCCAACTTTTATGGACATTATCTTTTCCCCCTATAAAAAATTTATGTACTTTTACTTTATTATTACATAACATTTATCTTTATATTTTAAAATATATGCTGTATAAATAACATATGTGCTATATTATTTATATCAATAGACAGCATATATGTCAAATTTATTTTCCTGCCCATTTATTATGATATACTTATTTTCCTTTCATATATTAATATTATCTACATTTAATATCCATTTTCTCCATTTTACAAATAAGTTCATAATAAACCTGCTTGACACAAAATCTCTATTATTATATTATTTAAGGGTAGTAGAAAACTTACAACCTTTCATCTGAAATAGATGAAAGGTTTTTACTTTAAAATAATGGGAGTGAAAAAAATGGCTAAAGTTAGAACGAGGTTTGCGCCAAGTCCAACAGGATATATGCACGTTGGAAACTTAAGAACTGCGCTGTATACATATTTAATTGCAAAACATGCAGGTGGGGATTTCATACTCCGAATTGAAGATACAGATCAGGAAAGATTTGTAGAAGGGGCCCTAAATGTAATTTACGATACTCTAAAAGCTACAGGTCTTAAACATGATGAAGGACCTGATATAGGAGGCCCTGTTGGTCCTTACGTACAGAGTCAGAGAACTGATATTTACCTAAAATACGCAAAAGAACTTATAGAAAAAGGAGAAGCATACTATTGTTTCTGCACAAAAGAAAGACTAGATTCACTGAGAAATAATTCAGATACTTATAAATATGATAAACACTGCTTACACCTCTCAAAGGAAGAAATAGAAAAAAATTTAGCATCAGGAATTCCTTATGTTATAAGACAAAACAATCCTGAAGTAGGTGTCACTTCATTTAATGATGAAATTTATGGTAACATATCTGTTGACAATTCTGAATTAGATGACATGATACTTATAAAATCAGATGGATATCCTACTTATAACTTTGCAAACGTAATAGATGATCATCTTATGGGAATAACTCATGTAGTAAGAGGAAGCGAGTATCTATCTTCTGCTCCTAAATACAATAGATTATATGAAGCTTTCGGATGGGAAATTCCAATATACGTTCACTGTCCCCCAATAATGAAAGATGAACATAATAAACTGAGCAAAAGAAACGGTGATGCGTCTTTTGAGGACTTGATAGAAAAGGGTTATTTGAAAGAAGCTGTACTTAATTATATAGCACTTTTAGGATGGAACCCAAGAAGTGAACAGGAAATCTTTAATTTAGAGGAGCTTGTAAAAGAATTTGACTATAGAAATATCAATAAATCACCTGCTATATTTGATAATGTAAAACTGAAGTGGATGAACGGGGAATATATAAAGAAGCTGTCTTTAGAAGAATTCAACTCTCTTGCCCTTCCTTATTATAAAAAAGTAATTTCAAAGGACTTAGATTTTTTAAAGATAAGTAGTTTACTTCAAACAAGAGTTGAAGTATTAAGCGAGATACCTGACTTCCTAGATTTCTTTGAGGAACTCCCAGAATACACTGAAGACATATATGTGCACAAAAGAATGAAATCAAATTTGGAAAGCTCACTTACAGTACTTGAAAAAATTCTTCCAAAGTTTAAAGAACTATCACCTTGGACTTTTGAAAATATAGAAAAATGCTGTATGGACTTAATATCAGAAATGGGCGTTAAAAATGGAGTAGTACTGTGGCCTGTACGAATTGGCCTTTCTGGCAAAAAATCCACCCCTGGTGGAGCTTTTGAAATAGCTGATATTATAGGCAAAGAAGAATCTATAAAGAGAACAGAAATTGGTATTGAGAAACTTAAAAATGCTCAATAATAAAAACGTACCTATATTTTAGGTACGTTTTTATTATCAGTTTTTTGCTCTGGTGTTCCCTGTTCTTTCTTTAGTTCTTTCACAAATAGTATATTGTAAAATGTCACCATTGTATTATTATCTACTATTACAAATCCTTTACCTACATTTGTAACAGTTTTATTTTTTAAATGCTTAAAGCTTTCTTCACCCTTTGTACAAATCTCTATAGCCTTTCCCTTTAAAGAACTAAAATACTCTCGCATAGTTTTTTCAAGGGGACAGCTAATTTTATAGTTATCTTCCTCTAATAGCTTTTCCATAGATGAGAGTTTAGTAGAATATAATCCTACTATATTTTTTATAGGTACTACAATATCCGAATCTCCATCATTAAATCTAACAAGTTCCCCATCTGAATGCACTACATTTACATGTTTAAAAATATCACTTGTATCATTTTTAACATACAAGTCTAATTTTTCACTGCCAAATTTATTTAATAAATCCATTACTCCTGAATTACAGTTTAAAAGACACTTATTTTTAAACATTATAGTACCATCTTTTTTTATTTCTCCATTCAACTTCTTCAAATTTTTTTCTTTTCTATGGGAACTATGTTTCTTTGATGCTTCCTTTTTATTATCCTCCTTTTTTTCCTCTGGTTTATCTTTTTCCTCTTTCTTCTCTTTTTCATCTTTGTCTTTCGTATCAGTTTTCTCAGCAATTTTTTTAGTCTTATCTTCTGATTCACTTTTTAATAGATCTTTATTTTTTTCTATAATATTTTTCTGTATGAAATCAAATATTTCTTTATTGTCAGCATATTCCTGCTCATAGTACTCTTTTTCATTATCAGAATTAGCAAACATCTTATTATATTTTTGTATTCTTTTCATATACTTTGGTACCATATATAAAGCTAATTGCATTAAATCATCTGTATTATTTCTTTTGGACAATTAAAAACACCTCCATAACTAAGGCTATAGGGTAATCCTATAATACTAGAATATGAAGGCTTTAATTTAAGTTGCAAATTTAATTTTTATTTTTACATATTTATTCTATAGTTTAAGGTATTTGAAAGAAAATCTCTAAACATCTATTTCAGCTTCTTCTCCTAAAATATCCTTACTTTTATCAAGAAGAGGTTTTATTTGCTGCTGAATAAAGTCAACTACCTGACCAGGTGCCCTACCTATAAACTTCTTAGAATCCACTAGTGAAAGTATCTCTTCTTCACTCATCTTAAAGAAAGGATCTCCTATTATTCTTTCCAATAAGTCGTTCTTCTTTCCCTCAACTTTTACCATTTTAGCTGCTTCCATAGAATGAACCCTAATTCTCTCATGAAGTTCCTGTCTGTCTCCACCTTTTTTAACAGCTTCCATTATTATGTTTTCTGTAGCCATAAAAGGAAGTTCAGAAGACACATGAGATTCAATTACCTTAGGATACACTACCATATTTTCCGATACATTCATATATAAATTTAGCACTCCATCAAGAGCTAGAAAGGCTTCTGGTATAGATATTCTCTTATTTGCTGAATCATCAAGGGTTCTTTCAAACCATTGAGTTGAAGCTGTTATAGCAGGATTTAAAGCTGTTACTACTATGTATCTTGCAAGAGAGCCTATTCTCTCACATCTCATAGGATTTCGCTTATATGCCATAGCAGAAGATCCTATTTGATTTTTTTCAAAAGGTTCCTCCATCTCTTTCATATTCTGCAATATTCTTAAATCATTGCTAAACTTATATGCACTTTGAGCAATTTCTGATAAGGTATTTAATATTATGGAATCAAGTTTTCTAGTATAAGTCTGTCCTGTAACCATAAACTCCTTTTCAAATCCCATTTTCTTAGTTACCATTGTATCTAATCTTTTTACTTTTTCTTCATCTCCATTGAAAAGTTCCATAAAGCTAGCTTGAGTTCCAGTAGTTCCCTTTACACCTCTAAATCTCATATTTTGTATGACAAATTCTACATTTTCAATGTCTAAATAAAGGTCTTGAAGCCATAAAGTTGCCCTTTTTCCTACTGTAGTAAGCTGTGCAGGTTGAAGATGAGTAAATCCCAAAGTTGGCATATCTTTATATTTTAAAGCAAACTTAGTAAGATAGCTTATTACATTTATAACTTTTCTCTTTATTATATGAAGGGCTTCTCTCATAATTATAAGGTCGGTATTATCCCCCACATAACAGCTAGTTGCACCTAAATGTATTATTCCCTTAGCTTTAGGGCATTGTAGTCCATAAGCATATACATGGCTCATTACGTCATGTCTTACTTCCTTTTCTCTTTTTTTTGCGTCTTCGTAATTTATATTTTCCATATTAGCCTTCAGTTCATCTATTTGCTCAGAAGTTATATTAAGTCCAAGCTCCTTTTCACACTCTGCAAGAGCTACCCAAAGTTTTCTCCAAGTTTTAAATTTCTTTTCATCAGAAAATATATAGCTCATCTCTTTAGATGCATATCTTGTGTTTAAAGGAGTTGTGTATGTGTCTCTCATTTTAAAAATACCTCCGTACGTATGTAATATAATTGTTTTTATTATTCATATTATAACATATATTTTTGCTATATTACACGTTTATATTCACTAAAATAATAGATTGAACAAATTTTATCCAATAAATAAGGTGTACAAACTGTTCTATTTTATTATATATCTAATATACTTTAATTAAGAACTAATAAAAAAGAAAGAGGTGAACTTTATTGGGTTTGGATAAGTTTTCTAGCCCAGTAAGCAAAATATGTATAAACTTAGTATCATAGATAAAGTTTCTTTAATTTTAGTAGTTATCGGGGCTATAAATTGGGGACTAATAGGTTTATTAGATTTTAACATAGTGGAGATTTTATTTGGTGACCCTGTTAATTTAATTGGAAGAATACTATATATACTTATAGGAACTGCAGGAATAGATATGATTATACTATTTTTTAAAGCCAAAAAAAGCTATAAATAAATATAAGACCTATACTTTTACATAGGTCTTATATTTATTATCTTACTCTTCTAGTGAGTTTATTAATTTAATAATCTCTTCTACTGCTAGTGATTCATCATTACCTGATGCAGTAATTTTAACTTTAGAATCCTTTGTTACTCCTAATGAAAGAACTCCAATTAAACTCTTTATGTTAGCTTTTTTTCCATCAAATTCTATAGATAAATCTGACTTAAATGAAGAAGCTTTTTTTACTAATAGAGTTGCAGGTCTTGCATGTAATCCTGTAGAACTTTTAACTATAACTTCTTTAGAAATCATTTAATTCACCTCTATGCTTTAATATTATATACCACAATGTGACAAATCTTTCTCTACTTATTATACCATTTTTTGTTTACGTTTCAATACAATTTTTTTGTTCTATGACAAAAACTGCCATCGCCTATTTTAATTGAGATATAAACTTATCTATCCTATCCATTCCATTTTGTATATTTTCCATAGATGTAGCATAAGATAATCTTATGTATCCATCTAATCCAAAACCCAGACCTGGAATTACTGCTACTTTTTCTTTCTCCAATAATTTCTGTGAAAATTCTAAAGAATTATTTATTACTACTCCATCTATAGTTTTACCAAAAAGATTTGATATATTTAACATTACATAAAAAGCACCTTCTGGATTCAAGCAAGAAACATTTTTCATTTTATCTATCTTACTTACCATACAATCTCTTCTATTTTTAAACTCACTTACCATACTTTTAATCTGAGTATCTTTTCCATTTAAAGCAGCCACAGCTGCATATTGTGCTATAGAATTAGGGTTTCCAGTAGTATGACTCTGTACATTAGACATTACCTTAATTATATCTTTATTTGCTGCAGCATAGCCTATTCTCCATCCTGTCATGGCATAGGTTTTTGAAACTCCATTTATAACTATTGTTCTATTGTAAGCATCTTCTGATAAACTTGCTATACTTATGTGTGCATTAGTGCCATATATTAATTTTTCATATATTTCATCAGATAAAATGAGCAAATCCTTTTCCTTTGCAAAATTAGCTATTACTTCAAGTTCTTCTTTTGAATAAATAGTTCCTGTTGGATTATTAGGACTATTTAATAAAATCATTTTGGTATTTTTAGTATATGCTTTTTCTAAAGTTTCTAAAGTATATTTAAATCCGTCTTCTTCTTTTGTATCTGCAAATACAGGTACACCATCTGCAAGTTTAACTAGTTCAGGATAGCTTACCCAATATGGTGTAGGTATTATAACTTCATCTCCAGGGTTCAATGTAGCTAAAAACGTATTTGAAAGGCACTGTTTTGCCCCTGTAGATATTATAATCTGATTTGTATTATAGCTTAGTCCATTATCTTTTTTAAATTTCTTAACAATAGCCTCTTTCAGCTCTGAAATACCAGACGCTGGAGTATATTTTGTGCACCCCTTTTTCATAGACTCTATTGCAGCTTCCTGAATATTTTCTGGTGTATTAAAATCAGGTTCTCCTGCTCCAAAACCTATTACATCAATTCCCTCTGATTTCATTCTCTTGGCTTCAGCTGTTATAGCTAAAGTTATAGACGGTTGAATTTTTTCAGCTTTTTTTGACAATATCATTTTCATTCCTCCATTACAATTTAATTTACAACATTCTTTATTTATAATAAGATAAGTCAGAGTTTTTTATTCTAACTTCTTGAAACAAGTATTACCCCAAGCATTATAAAAGCTACTCCTAATATTCTTATAAAAGATATGTTTTCCTTAAACATAAAATAGGAAAACACCATAGTTATTATATATCCTAAACTAACCATAGGATAAGCATAACTTAATTCTACCTTGCTTAGGACTTTTATCCATAGTAAAAAACTTAATCCATAGGATATAATTCCTAACATAACAGGTAAATTTTTTAATATGCTTAAAATACTTGGAATTAAATATTTTATAGTAAAGTTTAAATTAAGATTTACTGCTCCATACTTTACAAGTACCTGTCCAATGGCTCCCAAAAAAACCGATATTAATATCAATACAATCATGCCCTTATCACCTTAACTTTCAATAATAAATGCAATAAATATTTTAAAGAAAAATAACAGCAATAAACAGCTATAAATATTTCTGGAAAGGAATACCTCCCTTGTCCTTCTGTTACAAAATAAACAGAAGTAAACATAAAAAATAACATTATTAAATAAAGTTTAAACTTATCTAATTCATCACTTCTACCTTTAAAGATACTATAAATTGTTCTTAATGAATATAACAAAACATATATAATAGTGGATAAAAACACAATTACCCTTATAATGTTGTCAATTGCAAACAGAGTGTGAACATAGCTCCTATTAACTCCACTGCCATAAGTACTATACGTTACATCATCACTCCAAAAATATGTATTAAGCAATCTTTTAAATCCCAATTTTATAAAATCAACAGGATGGCTTTTTATCCATTTCTTTGCAGCAGCACTTAACATCTTATTTTGTTCTGTTCTATTTGCCTTTTTATATTCGGGTTTATTTACAATAGAATCTTCCACATCTGCTGCAGGCATCCATCTTCCCAAATGATTTTGTGAGTTATTATTTATATAAAGCACTATTCCACCATTATTAGATACAAACGTACGTTGTCCCATTAATTTTGTGTTTCTATATACCCAGGGAGAAATAACAATCACACTCATTATAAGAACAATAAGAGAATTTCTCAAAGCCCAAATCAACTTTTTATGCTTTATTACATCTACTAAAAAGATAGCAAAGAAAAATACTATAAAAAAAGGCTTCACTATTGTATTAAGTCCTGTAAGTATTCCTATAAAAAAATACTTGAGTTTCAAATCACTAAAATAAAGACAAGTGGCTGCAAGCATTATACTTGTAAAAATAAGTTCTGTACCTAAAATACTGTTAAAAAGTATGTTATTAGGGAACAATACAAATAATCCAAATATTATTTTCCTATCTATTTCCTTTAAGTTCACCTTAGATAAGATAAACTTAAAACACAAGTAATTTATAAAAGTAATACACAAATTAAATATTTTAGCCGTTAATACACTAGCTCCAAATAACTTAAATATTCCTCCTAAAACTATGGAATAGCCCACAGAAGTATATGTATCTCCCCAAGGAAGGCCTCTTGATATTTCCTTTGCCAAATTATAATAATAATCAAAATCTGAAAATGGCTTGGCATTCACAAAAATTACCCACAGTATGGATAAAAACATACCTAAAGTCATCATAATATAATAATACCCTTTGCTATTATTGTAGGTATCATTTCCTAATTGGTAGTAATTGTATTCAAAAACATTATATTTCATTTAAAACTGGTTTCCCTTCTATAATTTAAAGTATATTATAACTATAACAACTATAATCCATATTAATATATCCACAAGAAAAGGTATGTCTTTTTGAAATACATCCTCTGGTTTTCCACCTATGTTCTCCTTATCCATTAGATATTCGTATCTAAGTATGCCATACAACACAAAGGGTATGGTAAACATCATAGTTCTACTTTGTGTGGAACTAAAAGTATACAGGCAATAAGCCATAAGTACAGATGGGTTTACTATAGTTAACATTTTATCAATATTCTCAATTGAATATTTTTCTAATATCTTTCTAGAAGAACTTCTCTTGTCCTTTAAAGTTACAATCTCACTTTTTCTTTTGTTTAAACCTAAAAACAGTGCTAGAAGTATCGTACATAAAAACAACCAGGGTGAAACCTGAACCCCTGTAGCTATACTTCCACTTTCAACCCTTAATACAAATCCAAAAGCAATAGTCATAACATCTATTATAACTAAATTTTTAAGTTTAAAAGAATAGAATATATTTACTATAATATACACCGAAAAAATAAGCAAAATTTTTATATCTAGAAATATATATGCAAGACATAATACCAAAATAAATAATAGTATATCTAAGATGATCGCTTTATTTTTAGATACACGGCCACTTGCAATAGGTCTATTCTTCTTATCAGGATGACACTTGTCCTTTTCAACATCTACAATATCATTTAATACATAAATAGTAGAAGATGTCATACAAAATAAAATAAAAGTTAATATATTATTCTCTAATACACTGGTGTGTAAAAAATTTCCTGAAAAAATAATTGCAGCGAAAACAAAAAAATTTTTACTCCACTGCTTAGGTCTCATTAGTTCAATTATTGCTCCCATAACTTTCCTCCCTAGCTGTATATATGTTAAAGTTGAATTATGCGTCTTTTTACATTTTAACATAGTCTATATTATAGTCAATATGTCATTTTAATCGTAATATAATAAAGGGCTTGAGATAAATCACAAGTCCTTTAATAAAAATTAATTTTTATTGTTATCTTGGCTGTATTATTAATTTAATTGCAGTTCTTTCTTCTCCATCTATTTCAATGTCCGTAAATGCCGGAATACATATTAAATCGATTCCACTAGGTGCTACAAACCCTCTAGCAATAGCTACAGCTTTAACAGCTTGATTTAACGCTCCTGCTCCTATAGCTTGTATCTCTGCTGCTCCTCTTTCCCTTAAAACTCCTGCTAATGCTCCTGCCACCGAATTTGGACTTGATTTTGTTGAAACTTTTAATACTTCCATAATTAAACCTCCTATATATTATAATAACTCTTTACATTAACTTTAATTATTACTACTACATATATATAGTATTCTACAAAAAATCAAAAATTCCTTTTAGGTTACAAAACCTAAAAGGAATATTTTTCTATGTTATAACAATACTATTTATTATTTTGCATATTCAATTGCACGAGTCTCTCTAATGACATTTACTTTAATCTGACCAGGATACTCTAGCTCTTCTTCAATTCTCTTTACTATGTTCCTTGCCATTTCAATAGCACCTGCATCATCAATATTTTCTGGTTTAACCATTATTCTAAGTTCTCTTCCCGCTTGAATGGCATATGACTTTTCTACACCTTCACATGTATTTGCTATTTCTTCAAGTTTTTCTAGACGCTTAATATAAGCTTCCAGTGTTTCTCTTCTAGCACCAGGCCTTGCAGCAGAAATAGCATCCGCTGCTTGAACGAGTACAGCTTCTAAGGATTGAAATTCTACATCTCCATGATGAGCTGCAATAGCATTTACAATTATTGGTGATTCTCTGTATTTTTTAGCAACCTCTGAACCTATAACGGCATGAGGACCTTCAACTTCATGATCCACTGCTTTACCTATATCATGAAGCAATCCTGCTCTTTTAGCTATAGTTGGATCTATGCCAATTTCTGATGCCATAAGTCCAGCTAAATAGGCAACTTCCACAGAATGTTTTAAAACATTTTGACCATAGCTGGTTCTATACTTCAATCTTCCTAACAATTTTACTAATTCCATATGAAGGCCGTGCACGCCAGTTTCAAAAGTGGCCTGTTCTCCTTCTTCTTTAACATTATTTTCAACTTCTTTTTCAGCTTTTTGAACCATTTCTTCGATTCTTGCTGGGTGTATTCTTCCATCAATTATAAGTTTCTCCAGTGCTATTCTTGCAACCTCTCTCCTTATAGGATCAAAGCCCGACAATATTACAGCTTCAGGTGTATCATCTATTATTAGATCCACACCAGTTAATGTTTCAAGAGTCCTTATATTTCTACCCTCTCTACCTATTATTCTGCCTTTCATTTCGTCATTAGGTAAAGGTACAACATGTACTGTAGTTTCTGCTACATGATCAGCAGCACACCTCTGGATAGCACAAGTTATAATTTCTCTTGCTTTTTTATCAGCTTCTTCTTTAGCCTTTGTTTCAATTTCTTTAATCATCATCGCAGATTCATGTTTTATTTCCTTATTAACTTGTTCTAGTAAAATATTCTTAGCCTCTTCAGAACTTAGTCCTGATAACTTTTCTAATTTTTCTCTTTGTTTCTTATATAATTCCTCTACACTTATCTGTAATTTATCTATGTCCTGCTGCTTTTTATCTAGGCCACTATCTCTCTTTTCAAGAGCATCACTTTTCTTATCTAATAACTCTTCTCTCTGGATTAACCTTCTTTCAAGTCTTTGATTTTCATTTCTTCTATCTCTAGACTCTTTATCAAAATCATTTCTTAATTTATGAATTTCCTCTTTAGCTTCTAGTATAGCCTCTTTTTTTTGGGTTTCAGCTTGTTTTTTTGCCTCTTCCTTTAATCTATTAGACTCTTCTAAAGCCTGTGATTTTATAACAACTGCCTTCTTTTTGATCATATTGAATTGAACTATCAAGGCAGCTGCTACTAGTATACCAGCAATAACCTCATATATTATTATGGAATTCACATGAACACCTCCTTTGCTCTTATTATGTAAATCTATAATTCAGTTAAATATGCAAGCATAGAAAAGGTGCCATATTTATTCAATTGGTAATTCCTAAATACATGATAAACCAGAATTTGTCTTAATTTTATATTATATTTTAATTATTGTCAAGTTATATGCATTTTATTCTCTCAAACAAAATTTGGTACTTATTTTTCATTATAAAAGGGAGTAATTTACTCCCCTTTATAAACTATTTATCAGAATGTTTTAAATTATCTTTTTTATCAATTTTACTATCAACATTATTTTTATCTTTGTCTTCAAGAGAATTCTTTTTTAAAGAAGGTAATTTATATTTTTCCCTTATCTTGCTTTCTATCTCAACTAATATATCATTATTTTCTTTCAAAAATTGTTTTGCATTTTCCCTGCCTTGTCCAAGCCGTGTTTCTTTATAAGAAAACCACGCACCACTTTTCTGTACCAGTTCTTCTCTAACACCTACATCCAACACATTTCCTTCTCTTGAAATACCTTGATTGTACATTATGTCAAACTCTGCCTGTTTAAAAGGTGGAGCTACTTTGTTTTTAATAACTTTTACTCTTGTTCTATTGCCTACTATGGTATCTCCTTGCTTTATAGAATCTATTCTTCTTACATCCATTCTAACTGAAGAATAAAACTTTAAAGCTCTTCCACCAGGCGTAACCTCAGGATTGCCGAACATAACTCCTACTTTTTCTCTTAATTGATTTATAAATACTGTTACACACTTTGATTTATTTATAGAAGATGTAAGTTTTCTAAGGGCTTGAGACATAAGCCTAGCTTGAAGTCCTACATGTGAGTCTCCCATTTCTCCCTCTATTTCAGCTTTCGGCACAAGTGCTGCTACTGAATCCACTACCAAAACATCTATGGCATTAGATCTTACAAGTGCTTCTGTTATCTCCATAGCCTGTTCTCCAGTATCTGGTTGGGATACAATAAGATTATTTATATCTACTCCTAAATTTTGAGCATAAGAAGGATCTAGTGCATGCTCTGCATCTATAAAAGCTGCAGCCCCTCCATTTTTCTGAGCTTCCGCAATTATATGAAGTGCCACCGTAGTCTTACCTGAAGATTCAGGACCAAATATTTCTATTACCCTTCCTCTTGGAACACCACCTATACCTAATGCTATATCTAAGTCAAGGCAGCCTGTTGAAATGGCATCCACATTTAATACACTGTGTTCTCCTAGTTTCATTATGGCACCTTTTCCAAATTGTTTTTCTATCTGTCCCATAGCTGATTCTATAGCCTGTAATTTCTCATTACTTAAATTTGCCAAGAAGTTCACTTCCTCTCTAATACGAACGCATGTTCTGTATAAATTATATACTATCTACACTATACAGTCAACAGTTTTTTTCATAATTCTGTATTTAGCTTTAATTATGAACACTTAAAAACATTTTAATCAACTATACTTATAATTATCTGTCTGTCCTTATAACTTCTTTATTTTTCAGAAAATAATCTATACCTGAAATTAAAGTCATTATTATAGCTATACCCATAGCAACATCTGTAACTAAATTTAAAACTTTGTGAGGACGGTTCAAAAATCCCCTAAGTAAACTTAAGGATACATGATTATAAGTTAAATTTAAAAGAGCAAGAATTATAGCAATTATTTGTGTTGCAGTTTTAGCTTTTCCCCAAGGACTTGCAGCTATTACCATTCCTTCTGCTGCTGCAATTGTCCTAAGCCCTGTAACTGCAAATTCTCTAGCTACTATTATCACTGCAACCCAAGATGGTATTATATGGTACTCTACAAGACATATAAGTGCAGTAGTAACCAAAAGTTTATCTGCTAGGGGATCCATAAATTTCCCAAAATTTGTTATTTGATTTCTGCTTCTAGCTATATACCCATCTAATTTATCTGTAATAGATGCTAATATAAAAATAGCTATTGCAATAAGCTTACCATAGGGCATCCCCTTTACCGTTATAAATATTAAAAAAAACGGAATCAATATCATTCTAAGCATTGTAAGTTTGTTTGCTAGATTCATTTCATACAACTCCTACTAAATCATATTCAAGGCTATGAGTAATTTTTACGTTAACCATAGTACCTATTTTTAAAGTTTTTTTACACTTTATATATATAACTCCGTCTATATCTGGAGCCATTTCATAACTTCTTCCGTACCACAGTTCTCCCTTTTTTCCCTCCACAATTACTTTGTAAGTGCTGCCAATTTTACTTTTATTTATGGAAGTCATTACCTGCTTTTGAAGTACCATAAGTTCTCCTTCCCTTGCAGACTTAATCTCCTCGGGAACCTGATTTTTCATTTCTGCAGCTGCAGTTCCTTCCTCTCTGGAATACTTAAATACACCTAAGTTATCAAATTTCATAGTACTTACAAAGTCCTTTAGTTCTTCAAAATTTTCTTCTGTCTCTCCAGGAAAGCCAACTATTATTGTAGTCCTAATTGCAATACCTTTTGCTCTAGCTCTAAGCTTATCTATATTTTCTATTATGTCTAATTTTCTTCCTCTTCTTCCCATAAGCTTCAGTATGGAATCACTTATGTGCTGAATAGGTATATCTATATACTTACATACTTTATCATTCATTGAAATTTCATTTATGATTTCATCTGTTAACTCTTCAGGATAGCAATACAAAAGCCTTATCCACTCTATTTCATTAATTTTAGATATTTTTTGAATGAGTTCAGGAAGCATTTTTTTACCATATATGTCTATTCCATATCTTGTAGTATCCTGTGCAATAAGTATTATCTCCTTAACACCTTGATTAGCTAAATCATTACATTCATTTATTATGTTTTCAATGGTTCTACTTCTATACTTTCCCCTAATTTTAGGAATTATACAGTAGGTACAGTGATTGTCACATCCCTCTGCAATTCTCAAATAAGCAGTATATGTTGAAGTAGTAAGTATTCTTTTTCCTTCATTTATATTAGAATCACTGTAATCACAATTATAAATCCTACTGTTGTCAGTTTCAATACATTTCCTTATAGTTTCATTTAACTTATCATAATCATTTACTCCAAGCATTATATCTATTTCTGGCAATAACTCCATAAGTTCCTTACCATACCTCTGAGCCAGGCATCCTGTTACTACAATTAATTTGCAATTAAATTTTTCTTTATACTGTGACATTTCAAGTATTGTATCTATGGATTCCTGTTTAGCTGATTCTATAAATCCACATGTATTTATAATTATTACATCCGCTAATTTAGGATCATGAACTAAACTGTATTCTTGATTTAAATTACTTAACATTACTTCAGAATCCAATCTATTTTTGTCACAGCCTAAACTTATTAGTCCAACTCTTAGTTTATCCACCAAACTTCCTCCTACTTAGTTATTTTTAATCTTACGTAAAATACTACCATTGCATTAATTTACGTATTTTCATAATGATTTCTGTCAATTAAAATTTGTCTTGGCTTTGTTCCATCCTTTTTTGATATTATTTCCCTGTCTTCCATTTCTTCTATTATTCTAGCCGCTCTATTATATCCTATTCTAAGCCTTCTTTGAAGTAAAGATGTAGATGCTTGTCCTGCATCTACTACAACTCTAATTGCCTCATCTAAAAGTTCATCACTATCACTACTAGTTTTCACTACATTTGTATCTATTTGCTCAATTATTTTATCTTCATAATTAGGCCCACCTTGTTCATCTTTTATATAATTTACTACCCTTTCAACTTCACCTTCGGATATAAAGGCTCCCTGTATTCTTATAGGTTTTGCTTCACCTACAGGATAAAATAACATATCTCCTTTTCCAAGTAATTTCTCAGCTCCAGCACTATCTAGTATAGTTCTAGAATCAATTTGACTGGATACTGCAAAAGATATTCTTGAAGGTATATTTGCTTTAATTACTCCAGTAATTACATCTACAGAAGGTCTCTGAGTAGCTATAACCAAATGCATTCCAGCTGCCCTTGCCATTTGAGCGAGACGTCCTATATAATCTTCAATTTCATTTGGACATACCATCATCAAATCAGAAAGTTCATCAATTATTATGACTACAAAAGGGAGCTTACTATCTGTTTTTCCTTCTTGAAACAATTGATTATATCCCTCTATATTTCTTACATTATTTTCTGCAAATAGCTTATATCTCCTTGTCATTTCTTGTACAGCCCAATTTAACGCACCTGATGCCTTTTTAGGGTCTACAACTACGGGTATAAGAAGATGTGGGATGCCATTATATACATTTAATTCTACCACTTTAGGATCTACCATCAAAAGTTTAACATCATCAGGAGAATACTTATAAATCAAGCTTATTATAAGAGTATTTATACACACACTTTTACCAGACCCCGTTGCACCTGCAATAAGCATATGTGGCATTTTAGTAAGATCTGATACTATACAATTTCCTCCTATGTCTTTTCCAAGACAGTAAGCCAGTTTACACTTTGAATTTATAAATTCCTCCGATTCTACAACTTCCCTTAAATAAACTGGTGTCAAATCTTTATTTGGTACTTCTATACCTATGGCAGATTTTCCTGGTATGGGAGCTTCTATTCTCACTCCTGAAGCTGCAAGTCCAAGGGCTATGTCATCCGATAAATTTACAATTTTACTTACCTTGACTCCAGGACTTGGCTGAAGTTCAAATCTAGTTACAGATGGTCCCTTGCTTACTTGAAGCACTTTTGCATCTACCCCAAAATTTGCAAGAGTTTCTTCCAGCCTATTGGCACTGCTTATTAATTCTTTTTTATCATGCTTGTTTAACTTTGATTGTATATTCTGCTTTAATAAATCCACAGGCGGAAAATTATATACTGAAACTAAGTTTTTTTCACTCTCTGTCATATTTTTTTCAAGTTCTTCATTTATTAATTCACAATTTTTTTTGTAAGTATCATTTTCAAGTTCAGCAGGATACATTAAATTTTCACTGTTTTCCTTAGGCTTTTCTGATCTATAATTATCTTTTATATCTGATGACTTCATAAAATCTAATATCTTTATTCTATTGTTTATATTTTTAATGAAGTCATCTTTGTTTGCTTCTTCATTTTCAATTTTACCCTGATTTAAAATTTTGTCTTCAATCTTAGTATCCTTATTTGTACCTTTTTCAAAGAAAAAATTCTTTATATTATGTAATATATCATATATAGTAACCTTACTCATTATTATAAAAGATATTATGTAAATTGATATAAATATAACATAGCAGCCTGTTTTTCCAAACAATTTAAAAAGTGGAACATCTATTAGGAAACTTATTATTCCTCCATGAAATATAGTATTTGATTCATACAATCGTTGTATGCCTGAAATCAAGCTATCTTCTACATAATAGTCAGACATAACTATTAGTTGTATAAATAACAGTGTATTTATAATAAATAGTAAAATTCCATAAAATTTTTTGTTGAAATTTATCTTATTTTTCTTCACTATACAGCAGCATCCTATAAATATTATAAGGAATGGTAATATATAAGATCCTATTCCGAATACTGCTATTAAAATTTTTTTTATAAATCTACCAATGATACCAGCGGAAGACGGTGAAAATACACTTATTATCATAAGCACGCCTACTGTAAATAGCACTATTCCCTTTATTTCTTTGTCAAGTACATGAGTTTCTTTTTTTCTGCTTTTAGCCATATCTATATCGCCTCCAGTAAATTACAGACACACTTTAATTTAAAAATAGATATTTCTAAATTAAATATTCTACATAGCTTTCCTTTTTCCTTTAATGTTTTTAATAGATAAGACTTTACATATTTATATTAAAACATAAATTACCATAGGATAAATCCTATGGCTAATTTAATAAAAGTAAATTTATTTTGCCATCATTTCATTTAGTTTGTTAATAGCCTGACTTATTCCACCCACTTCATCAATTAAGCCTTGCTCCACTGCCTGTTTTCCAATCAATATAGTACCCATATCATTTAGAAGCTCATCTGTCTGAAGCATCAACTCAGTTAACTTTTCTCCTGTTATTTTAGATGTTCGAACTATAAATTCATTTATTCTCTCCTGCATTTTATTAAAATATTCAAAAGTCTGAGGTACTCCAATAACCATACCACTCATCCTTATTGGATGTATAATCATGGTTGCACTAGGAGATATAAAGGAATAATCAGAGGCTGTAGCAAGTGGCACCCCTATAGAATGTCCTCCTCCTATAACAAGAGATACCGTAGGTTTACTTAAGCTTCTTATCATCTCTGCTATAGCAAGGCCTGCTTCTACATCTCCTCCTACAGTATTTAAAACTACAAGCAATCCTTCTACTCTTTTATCATTTTCAATTGCTATTAAATTTGGTATCACATGTTCATATTTAGTAGTTTTAGTTTCAGATGAAAGATTTACATGACCTTCTATTTGACCTATTATTGGAAGTATCTGAATATTATCTCTTCCTTCAGCTACATTTACAGACCCTAGTTCTTTAATATTTTCCAATTTTCTATTCTTAGTTTCATCTTCTGGCATTTTAATCTCCTCCTTGAACAAGTTTAGCTTATGCATTTTAGGAGATTCATATACCTTTCTGAATGAAGCTCATAAATTGATCTTTTATATTAAAATCATATTTATTTTAATGAACTCTTTTTAAAGATTTTTCTTCTACATCTATTATAATAGTCTTAGCCCCTATTTTTTTTACGTATTCCCAAGGAACTTCTATAAATTCACTTTTACCAAAAATTGAAAATTTTGATTTGTTTTCACTTAAAATAAGTATTTTTAAGTTTCCAGAAGAATCCACTATTATATCATTATTTCCCAGACAATTGTATTTATTTCCGTCATTTACATTTATAATCTCATATCTTTCCATTTCACTATAAAACTTTATATTTTCATCCATATTATATCCCCCTATCAATTGTATATTAAATACTATGAGGGATATTTTCTCTTTATTACCAACTAATTTTTTAATAATTAAACGCTTTACAATAAAGTGTCTTCCGATTTTGGAAATAAGTCTGTATCTTTCTCTAATAAATTTTCCATAAGATGTATATCTACTTTTTCTCCTACAAAAGCAGAATTTACTATTCCCTTACAAAAAGTATTTTTCATAACCCTTTTAATAGTGTCTTGATCTATTTTATTTATTTTATCTATTATATCTGAGGGAGTACTCAACTTATTTAAAAGCAAGACTGATTTTCCATTATTAAACATTTTGCTACTCATACTTTCAAGCCCTAGTACGTAATTTCCTTTTAATTGTTCCTTTGCTTTTCTCAATCTGTTAGAGTCTATGCCTTCTTTTACAAATTTTTGGAGTTCGTCTTTTATCCTGCATATTACATCATAAGAATATTTTACATTTAATCCAGTATAAATATTAACTACTCCTATGTTATTAAAGGAAGCTGGATAAGAATAAATTGAATAACAAATTCCCATTTCCTCTCTTATTTTTTGAAATAGTATGGAAGAAGTCCCTCCTCCATACACATTATTTAAAAGCAAAAGTGCATAAATATCATCATTACCGCTTTCAACTCCAGGTACACCAAGACTTATGTGTAGCTGTTCTATACTTTTTCTTTTAAAAAGATGATTTTTTAAAAATTGGGGGCTAGAATAATTAATTAAACTCTTTCCATTGGAATTCCATTTCCCAAAATACTTTTCCATCAGTTTTTCAACTGTATTCATGTCAATTTTGCCTGCTATGGACACTACAGAATTTTCAGGTGTATAATGAGATCTTATATATTCTAGCAGCTCTTCTCTTGTAAAAGATTTTACAGTATCAGCATTTCCGAGTATTGGTAATGATATCGAATCATCTCCCCACATAGCTTTGCTATGTAGGTCCGATAGTACATCTTCTGGAGAATCATCATTCATGTTTATCTCTTCAATTATAACTCCTTTTTCCTTTTCTATATCTTCATTGGAAAATTTGCTGTTAAATAACATATCTGATATAACATCTATTGCCAGTTCGAAATGTGAATCCAATGCTTTTACATAAAAGCATGTAGCTTCCTTACCCGTAAAAGCGTTTATCTGTCCTCCTACATCTTCTATGCATTCAGCTATCTCAAGAGATGTTCTATTTGATGTTCCTTTAAAAAACATATGTTCTATAAAGTGGGAAATGCCATTATTTTTTTCATTTTCATTTCTAGATCCATTTTTCACCCATAGACCTACACTTATAGAATTTACATAATCTATATTCTCTACAATTACTTTAAGTCCATTATCCAATTGAAACAGATTATACATTGGCTTTTACTGCCCTATAGTGATATTAACCCTACACACTATACTGCAAGAGTTTTTCACCCCTTTCATCTTTAAAAAATAAAAAGGCATATAAGCCCTTCTATTTATTACTTATTTTGCTTTAAGCTGCTTTCTTTGGAATTATTTTCTTTAGTGCTATTTTCCTCAGAATCTTTTATTGCATCTTTTCTGGAGAGATTTATTCTACCCTGATTATCTATATCTGTTACCTTTACTAATATCTTATCTCCTACTGAAACTATATCTTCTACCTTATTAACTCTTGTAAAGTCTAACTTTGATATGTGTACTAATCCTTCTTTTCCTGGAAGTATTTCTACAAAAGCACCAAAATTAGTTGTTTTAGTAACTTTACCTAAGTATATTTCTCCTGCTTTTACTTCTCTAGTAAGATCCTCTATAATCTTTAATGCTTTCTTAGCACTACTACTGTCCTCTGACATTACAAATATTTTTCCATCTTCCTTTATGTCTATCTTTACACCAGTTTCTGCTATTATCTTATTGATAACTTTTCCGCCAGCTCCTATTACATCTCTTATTTTATCTGGAGGTATGGACATTGTATATGTCTTTGGGGCATACTCTGATAATTCTTCTCTAGCTTCTGGAATACACTTGTGAATTTTATCCAATATAAATAACCTAGCTGTCCTTGCTCTATTAAGAGTTTCTCTTATACAGTTTTCAGATAATCCATGAATCTTTGTATCAAATTGAATGGCAGTAATACCTTTTTCTGTTCCACCAACTTTAAAATCCATGTCTCCAAAGAAATCCTCAATTCCTTGTATGTCAGTAACTATTTCTTCCTTAGACAAATCTTCACTAGTTATAAGTCCCATGGCTATTCCAGCTGCTGGTCTCTTTATAGGAACTCCTGCATCTAAAAGTGCTAGTGTACTTCCACATATACTTGCCTGGGAAGTAGATCCATTAGAACTCAATACCTCTGATACAAGTCTTATAGTATATGGGAATTGATCTTCACTTGGTATAAGTGGTTCTAAAGCTTTCTCAGCTAACGCACCGTGTCCTATTTCTCTTCTTCCAGGTCCTCTTAAAGGTCTAGTCTCGCCTGTACTGTACGATGGGAAATTATAATGATGTATATATCTCTTTGATTCTTCAGAACCTACTCCATCAAGTATTTGTACATCACCTAAAGAACCAAGGGTGGCAACAGTCATTACCTGGGTCAATCCTCTTGTAAACAATCCAGTTCCATGAGTTCTTGGAAGAATACCAACCTCACAACTTATTGGCCTTATTTCATCAAAAGCCCTTCCATCAACTCTCCTGTGTTCGTTTAACATCATATTTCTTACTATTTCTTTCTTAATCTTATATACTACCTCTGCTATATCTGGTCCATTATCTGGATACTTCTCTGAAAATTGCTCATTTAATTCTTTATCCACATCTTCTAAAGCTGCATTTCTCTCGTCTCTATCCATTATGTACATGGCATCTTTTATTTTTTGAAATGCAAATTTTCTAACTTCTTCTTCTATGGATTCCTCTACTTTATAGAGTTCTGGTTCTTCCTTTTGCTTTCCATATTTATTCATAGTTTCTTTTTGAAATGCAACTATCTTCTTACATTCTTCAAATCCAAACATTATAGCATCATACATGGTATCTTCTGGTATTTCATCTCCACCAGCCTCTACCATCATAACTCTTTCATCCGTAGCACATACTGTGAGATTTAAACTGCTTTTACTTCTTTCCTCTAAGCCAGGATTTATTACGAACTTACCATCTACAAGTCCTACAGATACTGCTCCTACTGGAGTAGTAAAAGGAATGCTTGACATACAAAGAGCCAGTGATGCTCCATTTATAGCTAATATATCTGGCGCATTATCTTGATCTACAGATACTACCGTACAAACGACTTGAACATCATTTCTGTATCCTTTCGGAAACAGTGGTCTAAGAGGTCTATCTATTGCCCTGGCATGTAATATAGCCTTTTCAGAAGGCTTTCCTTCCCTCTTTATAAAACCTCCAGGTATTTTTCCAACAGAATACAACCTTTCCTCATATTCTATGCTTAAAGGAAAAAAGTCCACTCCTTCTCTAGGTTTATCTGAAGCATTAGCATTGATTAAAACTACCGTATCGCCATAACTTATAAAAAAAGCACAATTAGAAAGTTTTCCTATTTTACCATAATCAACTTTCAAAGTTCTTCCAGCAACAGTAGTTTGAATTATTTCACTCATAAAAAACATACCTCCTCTCAATAGGTTACAATTTTGTTAAAATAATAGAGCGGTTACAGCCGCTCTAAAGATTATTTCCTTAAATTCAACGCTTTAATAATAGCACGGTATCTTTCAATATCTTGCTTAATTAAATAGTTAAGAAGACCTCTTCTCTTACCAACCATCATTAAAAGACCTCTTCTTGAGTGATGATCTTTCTTATGGATCTTTAAATGATCATTTAAATGATTAATTCTCTCAGTAAGTAATGCTATCTGAACTTCTGGTGAGCCTGTGTCTCCTTCATGTCTTGCATATTTCTTCATTATTTCTTCTTTTAATGCCTTTTCCATTTTGTTACACCTCCAATTGTTAATCCCCTATATTCCAAGAATGTCGTCGGCAATTCGGAATTCTTAGCATACGGATCACGATTGTAATTATAGCAAATAAAGTCGTTATTGTAAATTAATTTTTTAAATTAATTTCTATTCTTTTCTTACTTGCATACATCTTATCTTTTTTTAACTGATCTGCCAGTTCTGTTAAACTGCCAAATTTTGATTCATCCCTAATTCTCTCAATAAAATATATCTTTATATTCTTATCATACATGTTTTCATTAAAATTAAGTATATGTGTTTCAATGCTCAGCTTATTGTCACAGGTAGTCGGATTATAACCTACATTTGTTATACCTTTAAACAAATCATTATTGCATTCAACTATAGTGTAATATACACCACCTTTAGGTATAACAAACCTCTTATCATAGTCAAGGTTTACAGTTGGAAATCCCAATTTTCTTCCTAGTTGTTTACCGTGTATTACCTCGCCCTGCAGCATAAAAGGTCTTGTCAAAAGTTTATTCGCTTTTTTTATATCCCCTTCATCGGATATAATAGTTCTTATTATCGAACTACTAACTACCTGTCCTTTATATTTTACTGAATCTATAACATTTAAAGAAAACTTATGTATCTTGCTCATTTTTTTGAGTAAACTTACATCCCCCAAGTTCTTATACCCAAATCTATAGTTAAAACCAACTATGAGTCCTTTAGCTCTATAATTGTTTAAAAGATGAATAACAAAATCCTCAGGACATATTTTCATAAATTCTTCATTAAAGTTAGCCATATTTATTATGTCTAAACCAGCATCTTTCAATACATTTATTTTCGATTCATTATTCATTAAAATTTTAGGAGATACCTCAGGGTTTATTATAGAAAGTGGATGATTTTTAAAGGTAAACACCATGCTGTTTGCCTTGTTATTTCTTGCAAGTTTAACAGTTTTATTTATAAGGTTTATATGTCCTAAATGAAGTCCGTCAAAGCTTCCTAAAGCAATATATGTACTTTTCGTAAAATGTTTTTTAAAATTATCTTCCATTATTATCATAACTAGTTACCTCTAACGAATAATTTTACCATCTTAAATCCAAAAGTTCCCCTACTTCCAATACCTATAAATTTATTTTCATGTATATATACCCTATAGATTTTACCTTCTTGAATTTTATCTATAAACTCTTTGTCTTTTATTGTGATACCATTTAAAACGTGTTTTAAATATTTATCCTGAACTATAACCTTAGGATATTCTTCTAGTGCTTTATCTACTGGAATAATGTATTTTGATATGATATCTTTCTGCAGGTCCTCTAGTAAAATAGAATTTGAAATATTAAAATTTCCCGTAGCCATTCTCTTTAGGTTCCACATTATGCCACCACAATTTAATTTTTCGCCAATATCATGGCATAAACTTCTTATATAAGTTCCTTTAGAACACTTAACTTGAAACACTACATAAGGTAATTCTATATTAATAATTTCTATAGAATATATGTTGATTTTTCTTTTATTTCTCTCTATTTCTATACCTTGTCTTGCTAAATCATAAAGCTTTTTTCCATTAATCTTAATTGCTGAATACATAGGTGGAAGTTGTTCTATTTCCCCCTGAAAACTTAAAATTGTATCTCTTACACTTTTTTCATCAAGCTTAACTTCTGAAGTACCTACTATAGTTCCTTCCCTATCATAGGTATCCGTATTAACTCCAAGCTTCAACTCAGCTAGATAAATTTTGTGGCTTTTCATTATATAATCTGCAAATTTTGTGGCACCACCTATACAAATAGGAAGTACTCCTGATGCAATAGGGTCAAGAGTACCTGTGTGGCCAACTTTTTTATTACCTGATATTGATCTAATTTTCTTAACTACATCAAAGGAAGTCATTCCAACAGGTTTATTTATGTTTAAAATTCCATCAATCATATCAGTTCTTTCTCAACCTCTTTTAATATCATATCTTTTACTTCATCTATAGATTTATCACTAACTGCAAGACCACTTGCTCTTACATGTCCTCCGCCATTGAATTTTTCTGCTATCTTTCTTACATCTACCTTTGATTTAGACCTCAAACTTACTTTTATCTTATCTTCTACTTCCTTTAACAAAATTCCAACTTCTACAGTATTCACCTTCATGCCTATATTTACAATATCTGAAGTGTCTGTATCTCTTTCTATGCCAACCCCAGATAGCATATCTTTAGTGATACTTATTACACAGATACTGTCTCCTATAAGCTCCATACTCTCAATTGCTTTTCCATAAAGTTTTATTCTATTAAACTTCTTGTTTTCGAAAATTATCCTGTGAATTTCACTAAAATCAATACCTGTATTTATCAAATCTCCTGCTATAGTATGGGTTACACAAGTAGTTGAGGGATATCTAAAGGATCCGCTGTCTGTTATTATTGAAGTGTAAAGACACTGAGCTATATTTTTATCCAGTTCAACATCCATAAGTTTTAATAACTGATATACTATTTCAGATACAGCAGCCGCATTAGTATCCACATAATTTAAATTTCCATATAACTCATTTGTTAGATGGTGGTCTATATTTATTACAGTATAGCTTCCTTGCTCAAATTTCAAATCTGCATTTATTCTTTTTATATCTCCGCAATCAAGCACTATAACACATTCTACTTCAGGGTCCACCTCAAACTTTTTGCCATTTATATTTTCACTACAGGGTAAAAAGCTGAAACTCTCCGGAATTTTTTCCTTTGAGAGTATTTCAACTTCCTTTCCCAATTTTCTCATGCCTTGAAATAGGGCTAAAGAACTTCCTATAGAATCACCATCTGGAGAAGAATGAAAAGTAATTGCAATTTTATTACTTCTTCTTATCTCACTTATAATATCATTCATTATCATTTTTCTTATTCTCCTTTATCTCTTGGAGAATTTTATCTATATGCATGCCATATTCTATAGTATTGTCCTGTTCTATAATTATTTCTGGAGTATTTCTAAGTTTTACTCTATGCCCAACTTCTCTCCTTATAAAACCTGCTGAATTTCTAAGTGCCTCAAAAGTATCTTCCTTTGATTTGCCTTCACCATAAACGCTCACATATACTTTTGCATATTTTTGATCTTTTGTAACATCAACCTTAGTAACACTTACCATAGCAGTAACTCTAGGATCCTTGATATCACTTCTAATTATATTGCTTATTTCCTTTTTCATTTCTTCATTTATTCTTCCACTTCTGTAGTTAGTCATAAACTACCACCTCACTATTTATAACTCTTTTTTCTTAATTTCCTCCATGGTATAGGCCTCAACTATGTCTCCATCTTTTATGTCATTGAACTTATCAATAGAAAGTCCGCATTCATATCCTTCTGCTACTTCCTTTACATCATCTTTAAATCTCTTTAGGGAAGCAAGCTCAGATTCAAATATAACTATACCATCTCTTATTATCCTTACCTGGGAGTTTCTAACTATTTTTCCTTCCTGTACATAACATCCTGCAATGGTTCCTACATTAGATATTTTATAAGTCTGCCTGATTTGAGCTTTTCCGAGCACAACCTCTTTATAATCAGGTTCAAGCATACCAACCATAGCAGCCTTTATATCTTCTATTGCATTATATATAACTCTATAAGTTTTTATATCAACTGATTCTTTTTCTGCTGCTGCCTGAGCATTACTATCAGGTCTAACATTAAATCCTATTATTATAGCATTTGATGCAGATGCTAATGTGACATCTGTTTCTGTTATAGCACCAACTGCTCCATGAAGTACCCTTACCTTAACTTCTTCATTTGATAATTTTTGAAGAGATTGTTTTAATGCTTCTATAGATCCCTGTACGTCTGCCTTAACTATTATGTTAAGTTCCTTTACTTTTCCCTCTTTTATTTGATTATAAAGATCTTCCAGAGAAACTTTATGAGCGGACTGTAGATATTCCTCTCTTACCTTTTGTTTTCTCTTTGCTGCTATATCCCTTGCAGTCTTTTCATCTTTAACTTGATGGAATCTATCTCCTGCTGCAGGCACTTCTGACAATCCAAGTATCTCTACTGGTATTGATGGTCCTGCAACTTTAATTTTCTTTCCCTTATCATCAAACATAGCTCTAATTCTACCATAAGTACTTCCGACTATTATAGAATCCCCAACATGAAGAGTTCCATTTTGAACAAGAAGTGTAGCAACTGCTCCTCTTCCTTTATCCAATTTTGCTTCTATTACTGTTCCCTTTGCATTTCTATGAGGATTTGCCTTAATTTCCTGCATTTCAGCAGTTAAAAGTACCATTTCAAGTAAACTATCAATACCTTCTTTAGTATGAGCAGACACTGGTACACATATAGTATCTCCACCCCAGTCCTCTGATATTAATCCATAATCTGACAGTTCCTGTTTAACTTTATCTACATTGGCTCCTGGTCTATCTATTTTATTTATAGCTACTACTATAGGTACATTTGCAGCTTTACAGTGATTTATTGCTTCTGCAGTTTGCGGCATTATTCCATCATCCGCAGCTACAACTAAAATAACTATATCTGTAATTTGAGCTCCTCTTGCTCTCATGGCAGTAAAAGCTTCATGTCCAGGGGTATCTAAGAAGGTTATCTTTTCTCCATTTATATTAACAGTATAAGCACCTATGTGCTGGGTTATACCTCCAGCTTCCGTCTCAGTTACCTTTGATTTCCTTATGGCATCTAAAAGAGAAGTCTTACCATGGTCAACGTGTCCCATAACAGTTATAACTGGCGGTCTTTTTTCTGAATTAGGATCATCATCCTCAGCATCTTCCTGTTCTACTTCTTGTTCTACCGCTTCCTTATTAATGTCTTCTTCTTTTCGAAGTACAGTTACATCAAACTTTTCTCCTAGTTTTTCAGCTGTATTAAAGTCTATTTCTTGATTTATAGCTGCCATTACTCCCATAAATATAAGTTGTTTAATAACTTCTGTAGATGGCTTACCTATTTTTTCAGAAAACTCTTTTACAGTTATAGTATCTTCCATTTCTATTTGAGCTCTTTCAGTTTCTTGTAACTCTCCGTCCTTTGATTCTTTCTTTCCTTGAGTGCTTTTACTCTTAGTATTATTTTTAACACTTATGGTTTTCTTTTTAACTTTTGGAGAATTCTCCTGCACTAAATTTTTGTATTTATCCTCTATGCTCTCTTCTCCATCTTCGCTGCTTTCATTTTCTTCTATAAACTCTTTAATTAGTTCTGCATCTTCCTCTTCTATTACACTCATATGGTTTTTCACTTTTACTCCAAACTCATCTAGAAGTATGGATATTAATGTTTTACTAGATATATTCAACTCTTTGGCTAATTCATATATTCTTATTTTTGACAAATTATACACCCCCGAAACTAAAGTTTCTCATTTTTCTTCAATAAATTCATTAGTGCCTTACCCATGTTTTTATCTGTAACCCCTACAACTTTTATTTCACTTGATCCAATTGCATTTCCAATTTCTTCTCCAGTATATATTGTCTTTACAACTGGTACTTTATATTTATTATTGTAGTTTAAAAATTTTTCCCATGTATTTTTAGAAACATCTTGAGACATTATCACAAAATGCACTCTATTCCTCCTGATTGCTTCTTCACATTTATTATATCCCTCTAAAAGTTTTCCTGCACGCTTTATTAATCCCATAAACTGAAGAAATTTATCTACCATTTTCTATCTGTTCCTTTAAACTTTGGTATAAGGTTTCGTCTATCTGAATTTCAAGATTTTTCTGGAGCCTTTTGTTCTTAAAAGCTTTCTCCAAACATTCCACATTTTTGCATACATAAGCTCCCCTACCATTTTTCTTTCCTGTAGGGTCTACAGAAACTTCTCCCTCTTTGCTTTTTACTATTCGTATGAGTTCTTTTTTTGGTTTCATTTCCATGCATCCTGTACACATTCTCTGTGGTACTTTTTTTTGCTTCATTCTAAACACCACCTTAATTAATTTTCTTCATCTTGCGTCTCAGCCTGTGATTTGCTCTTTATGTCTATTTTCCATCCTGTAAGCTTTGCTGCCAATCTTACATTTTGACCTTCTTTACCTATAGCCAGAGATAACTGATTGTCATCTACTACAATTTGTGCAAATTTAATGTCTTCATTTAAATCCACATCCAATACCTTGGCAGGACTTAGTGAATTAGCTATATACTCTTCTGGAAGTTTGCTCCACTTTATTATATCTATCTTTTCATTTTTTAGCTCGTTTACTATATTTTGAACCCTTACTCCTTTAGGTCCTACACAAGCTCCCATAGGATCTACATTTTCATCGTTAGAGTGTACTGCAATTTTTGTTCTGGAACCAGCTTCCCTTGCTATGGACTTTATATCAACCGTTCCATCAAATATCTCAGGTACTTCTAGTTCAAACAATCTCTTTATAAGTCCAGGATGAGTCCTCGATATTACAATTTGAGCTCCCTTTGTAGTATTCTTTACTTCAATAATATATAATTTGAGTTTGTCATTGAAGTTATACTTTTCTCCCGGTATCTGCTCATTTGGTCCAAGTACTGCTTCTGTCTTTCCTAAATCTATAAGTACATTATTTTTATCTTTTCTTATGACTGTACCTGTTATTATATCGTCTTCCTTTTCCGCAAAATCACTGTATATAATTCTTCTTTCTTCTTCTTTTATCCTCTGTATAACTACTTGTTTTGCAGCCTGTGCAGCTACCCTTCCAAATTTTCTAGGTGTAACTTCTATGTTTGCTATATCACCTACCTCATAACTTGAATCCATGCTTTTAGCATCTTCTACACTTATCTCACCAAATTTATCACAAACTTCCTCTACTACATTTTTTTGTGAATACACATGAATTTCTCCATTTTCTCTATTCATAGTAACCTTAACATTTTGGCTACCTGCTCCATGCCCCATATAATTCTTTTTATACGCAGCTACTAATGCATCCTCTATGGTAGTAAATAGTAAATCCTCACTTATTCCCTTTTCCTTAACTATTTCTTTTAAGGCCTCTATAAACTCCTGATTCATTTTAAAATATACCTCCCCTAAAAATCACCTTTTAAATTTACGTTTAAAATTTTGTCCCTTGGAATAGCGATATCTTCTTCTTCACATTTTATCTTCAATTCATTTGAATTAAAATCTAGAAGTTCCCCCTCATATTTTTTCTTTCCTTTTAAAAGTCCTGATATATTAACCTGTACGCTATATCCAATGTATCTTTTTAAGTGTTCTTCCGTATATAGCTTTCTCTCTACACCTGGTGATGAAACTTCTAGGTAATAAGGATCTTTTATAGGATCTTCTTTATCCAACATATCACTAACTGCTCTACTTACACTTTCACAATCTTCTAACGATATGTTTCCTTCTTTTTTATCTATGTATATTCTTAAATAATTATTGTTACTTTCTTTTTTAAACTCTAAATAGTATAATTCATAATTTAAATTATTAACTATAGGTTGTATTAATGCTGACATTCTTTCCATAAAAGTATTTTTTGTCATTTAAATCCTCCTCCATTTACAGGTTATACGTTTATGTTATACAATCTTGCTAAAAAAAATGTTAAATAGCTAATTAAATTTAAAAACGCAACTTTCGCTGCGTTTTTCACAAATAGAAAGAGCGGGTTAAAACCCACTCCTACATTCTAAATAAACTTCTGTAGATTTACCATTTATATTTTAACACACTGTAATTTTTATTTCAAGAAAAATTATTCACAAGGTTACCCTAAATGTAAATAATTTGAATTACTCATGTAAAAATCAAATGTTTTCTATTTCTTCTATAAGTGATTCTACTAAACTTTCTTCACTTACCTTTTTTACTATTTTTCCTTTTTTAAATATAATGCCTTCACCTTTGCCGCCTGCTATACCAATATCTGCTTCCCGAGCCTCACCTGGTCCATTTACTACACATCCCATAACAGCAACCTTTATGTTTTTATGCATATTTAAAAGTCTTTTTTCCACTTGCTCAGCTATTTTAATTAAATCAATTTCAGTTCTACCACAGGTGGGACATGATATAAATTCCACACCTTCTTTTATAATTCCACAGGATTTTAATATTTCTTTTCCCACTCTTACTTCTTCCACTGGATTTCCTGTAAGAGATACTCTTATAGTGTCTCCTATACCTTCCATCAAAAGAGTACCTATGCCTATGCTTGATTTTATAGTTCCTCGCCAAATAGTTCCTGCTTCTGTTACTCCAAGGTGAAGTGGATAATCTACAATTTCAGATATTTTTCTATAACTTTCTATCATCTGATTTACATTTGAAGATTTTATGGATATAACTATATCATAAAATCCTACGTTTTCCAAAATTTTTACATGTTCTAGAGCACTCTCTACTAGTGCATCCGAACAAACTCTACCATATTTATTTAAAATATCTTTTTTTAATGATCCAGAGTTTACCCCTATTCTAATTGGAATATTAGCTTCTTTTGCTGCTCTTGCCACTTCTCGTACTCTTTCTATGCTTCCAATATTTCCAGGATTTATTCTAAGTGCAGATATCCCATTTTCTATAGATTTAAGCGCCAACTTATAATCAAAATGTATATCTGCTACAAGTGGAATATCTACTCTTTCTATGATTTTTTTCATGGAATTGCAAGCTATATCATCAGGCACCGCACATCTGACGATATCACAACCTGCTTCTTTTAGCTGAAATATCTGAGCTGTAGTGGCTTCTACATCCCTAGTATCCGTATTTGTCATAGATTGTACGGCTACTGGAAAATCTCCACCTAAAAATATATTGCCTACCTTTACTGTTTTCTTTTTTACTCTATTCAAAATTTCACCACCAATTTATTCAATTCACAATTAAGCATTTCTTAAAATTTTATAGGATAGAATATATCCTTTACGGTAACTAGTACCATAAGTGCCATAAGTATTGCAAATCCAACATAATTTATCGTTCCAACCTTATTTTCATCTACTTTTTTACCTGTTATTATTTCAAACAAAAATAAAAATATATATCCTCCATCCAAAGCTGGAAAAGGTATTATGTTAAATATAGCAAGCTGTATACTTATATAAGCTGAAAATGCCATCAAACTCAATATTCCTGCTTTTGCTGCTGCACCTGATATTTTTATTATAGTAACAGGTCCCCCTACATCATTCATAGATGCTTTTCCTCTAAATAGTGTTTTAAAAAAACTAAATGTCTGTTTGATTAGGGATTTAGTTTCTATAAACCCATAGGATACTGACTGCCCCAAAGTAGGCTTAGTGACTTGAGTTGATTCAATACCTACAACATACCTATTTTCTTTTTTATCTTTTATTGGAATAACTCTTACCTGATTTGTGTTTCCATTACGTTCATAAGTTATATTAATTGGATTTCCTCCTGCAGTATAAACTTCTGTTACAAAGTCTTCCCAGGTAGATATCTTTGAATTATTTACCCTAGTTATTTTATCTCCTAGCTTGATACCCGCTAAAGCTGCAGGTTGATTTGGCATTACTTTACTCACTATAGGAGACAGATACCCCCTCGCAGAAGCTATTATTGCAAATAGTATAACTCCAAGTACAAAATTCATTATGGGTCCAGCTGTTACTACACTAAGTTTTCTAAGAGGACTTTTATTATTAAATGCCCTAGGGTCATCACTTTCACCCTCATCACCCAGCATCTTTACATAACCACCAATAGGAAGAAGCCTTATATGATATTCCGTTTCCTTGCCCTTTATTCCAAAGAGCTTAGGACCCATTCCTATAGAAAATTCTTCTACTTTTACTCCATTTAATTTCGCCATAGTAAAATGTCCCAGTTCATGAATTATAATCAATACGCCAAAGGCTATTATCGCTGCTATTATATACAAATGGTATTCCTCCCAATTCTTATTTGATAAATTTATCTTTTACATATTTCTTAACTTTTATTTCTAGGTCAAGTAAATCATCCAGAGTATACGTACTTTGTGAAGTAAATTTATTCATACACTCTTCTAATATGTTGCCTATATCCAAAAAATTTATTTTATTAGCAAGGAATAAACTTACTGCTTCCTCATTTGCACAATTTAGTATAGCTGGCATTGTGCCTCCTATCCTCCCTGCTTCATAAGCTAATTTAAGTGGTCTGAATGTATCTGTATCAGGCTTTTCAAAACTTAAATTTCCTACGCTATAGAAGTCCAATTTATCTATTACAGCTTCCTTTCTTTTCGGATAATTCAGTGCATATTGTATAGGTAATCTCATATCTGCAGTGGCAAGCTGTGCCATAACACTTCCATCCCTATATTCCACCATAGAATGTACTATACTTTGTGGATGAACTACAACCTTTATATTTTCATAAGGTAAGTTAAATAAGAAGTGAGCTTCTATAACTTCAAGTCCCTTATTCATAAGAGTAGCAGAATCTATTGTGAGCTTTTTTCCCATACTCCAATTTGGATGATTCAACGCCTCTTTTACAGTTACTTTTGAGAGTTGATCTTTTGTTTTTCCCCTAAAAGGTCCACCTGAAGCGGTTAAAATCAAATTAGCAACTTCGTCAAAATTATTTCCCTGAAGGCATTGAAAAACAGCACTATGCTCTGAATCTACAGGAAATATTTTTATATTATTTTCTTTCGATAATTTTGTAACCAGTTCTCCTCCTACAACTAATGTCTCCTTATTAGCTAAAGCTATGTCTTTCTTCGCTTTAATTGCTTTTATAGTTGGTACAAGCCCTATCATTCCAACTACAGATGTTACAACCATATCAACTTCAGGAAGACTAGCTATAGTATTTAATCCATCTACTCCAAATAATATTTTTGTATTTGATTTTTTATTACTAAAAATATCTTTTATCTTTAAATAAGATTCTTTTTCGGTTAGCACCGCATATTTGGGGTTAAATTCATCTATTATATGTAAAAGTTTATCTACACTACTATTTGCAGATACACCTATAAGCTGAAAATCTCCTTTTTGTTTTCTAAGTACATCAAGAGTTTGGGTTCCTATAGAACCTGTGGCTCCAATTATTGAAATTCTCTTCATTCATAACAACTCCTCATTTTCCTCTAGTCCTTATAACACATTAAATAAGATTTTTAACATGATTAACTATACCATATTTATGCTATAAAATAAATACGCACATGATCTATATTAAACTCACAGCTAATACATGAAATAAAATAATAGAGAAACATATCCTTTTTATAGAATATATTTCTCTATTATTAACTCAACTTTCGCATATGTAAAATTTTTTTAATTAATAGTTAATGTAGATTTTTTGCGATAGCTAAAAATCATCCTTCACTATTAACTTTTCATTATTAATTCTTAACTTGTTAGGATTTGGGTTCTAATTTATGTAACTCCTTCTCCCTTCGGTCGAATGAGTAAGTGACTCACACCAAATCAGAGATTTGGGTTCGCTACTTAAATTACAGCTACAAAGGTTAGATAATAATAAACTATAACTCCTGAAAAAAGTATGCTGTCAAATCTATCTAAGATCCCACCATGACCTGGTATAAGGTTGCTATAGTCCTTTACTCCAACATATCTCTTTATAGAAGAAGCTGCTAAATCCCCGAACTGACAAAATGCTCCACAAATTACTCCCATTACTATATAATGATAAAATGATATAGGAACACCCCTTTGAATTGAAAAAAATCCAAAGATTCCACAAGCCACTGCACTACCAATTATTCCACCTATAGAACCTTCCACAGTCTTTTTAGGACTCACCTTAGGACATAATTTTTTCTTACCTAAAAACTTACCCGTATAATAAGCTGCTGTATCACAGCACCAGGAAGATATAACTATAATCCACACTAAATAGTTACCATAACTACTGCTATTTACTAAAACTATAGTGCTAAAAAATACTGCCACATATAGAAAACCAAACAAGGTAGTTGCTACATCTAAAAAATTATATTCCACATCTAAAACTGGAATACAAAGCGCCATAAAAATTGACACTATAATAGCAAAAAATACAAATTTATAATTTGCCTCTACTCTTAAGGTTATATAGTAGGATATGCAAAGTAGATAACCTACTATATTTATAGAATTTATATTTTTTTGTTTTATTACTTTATAAAATTCATACATTCCCATAAGAGAAATGATCATAATTCCATATTTTAAATAAATTCCCCCTAAGAATAATATTAAAATAAATGGTATGAGTGCAAATGCTCCTAAATATCTATTATTCAAAGCTCCACCTCCATAGAATAAAGTATCAATGGGGATTTTAAGTAAAATTATAACTTATATCCCCAATATACAGTTATTTTAATCCTCCAAATCTTCTATCTCTATTTTGATAATCAGAAATAGCTTTATACAGATGTTCCTTTTTAAAATCTGGCCATTTTATATCAGAATACCAAAACTCAGAGTATGCACACTGCCACAATAGAAAATTGCTTAAACGCTGTTCTCCACTTGGTCTTATTATAATATCAGGGTCTGGCATACCTTTAGTATACAGATACTTTGATACAGTTTCCTCATTTATATCTTCTTCATTTATTTTTTTAGATTTTATATCTTCATACATGAGCTTAAAAGCTCTCACGATTTCATATCTTCCACCATAATTTAATGCTAAATTTAAAGTAAGTCCAGTATTTGTTTTAGTTTTCTCACAAGATATGATCAATTGTTCTTGACAGGCCAAAGGCAGCTTACTTATATCTCCAATACAATTTATGATAACATTATTTTTATCTAATTCATTCAATTCCTTTTTTAAATATTCAACTAAAAGCCTCATAAGTGCACTTACTTCATCTTTAGGCCTTTTCCAATTTTCTGTAGAAAAAGCGTATAATGTTAAATAGTTCACATTTAACTTACTGCACTCTTTCACAATGTCTCTTATAGCTTCCACTGCTGCCCTATGTCCCATAGTTCTAGGTAAATTTCTTTCTTTTGCCCATCTTCCATTTCCATCCATTATAATAGCTATATGTTTGGGAATATTGTTTAAATCAATATGTACTTCTCTATCGTCCTGGTCTTCGTTTTTATTTAAATTAAAAAATTTTACCATAGTATACCTCATTTCAATACAAAGTTTTAGTTTTAATAAACAGAGTGCGTATGAGTATTAGAGGGGATAGTCATTAGATAAAAGCATATTTAGCAAAAACCTGCGGATTTGCGCAGGTTTTAAAAATCTAAATATATTTTTTATACAATAACCGCTTGCTTTATAGTGACATAATTTCATTTTCTTTCTTTTTAATTATTTCATCTATCTTTTTTATAAAGTCATCAGTTTTTTTCTGAACATCTGCCTCAGCCTTTTTTATTTCATCTTCAGAAATATCATTTTCTTTTTTAAGAGCTTTAATATTATCATTGCACTCTCTTCTTATTGCTCTTACAGCAACCTTTGAATCTTCTCCTGCTTTCTTTACATTCTTTACTATATCTTTCCTAGTTTCTTCTGTAAGTTCAGGTATAACCAATCTGATAACTTCTCCATCATTGGATGGATTTATACCTAGGTCAGATTTCAATATTGCCTTTTCTATTGCCTTTAAGGCCGTTTTATCCCAAGGTTGTATACAAAGTACTCTTGGTTCTGGAATAGATATGTTTCCCAATTGATTTATAGGAGTCATTGAACCATAGTATTCTGCCTCTATTCTATCAAGTAGTGCTGCACTAGCCCTCCCTGCTTTCATAGAAGCTAATTCACTTTTTAAAGCATCTATGGTCTTACCCATTTTTCCATCTGCTTTATTTAAAGTATCCTTGATCATAAGAAAATACCTCCTCATTTTTATTCTTTACAAACAAGTGTACCAATTCTTTCTCCAAGAACAATCTTTTTTATATTTTCTGGATTATCTAATCCAAATACTAATATAGGTATATCATTATCCATACAAAGTGATGTAGCTGTAGAATCCATAACTTGAAGTCCTTTATCCAACACTTCAATATAAGTTAACTTATCAAATTTTTGAGCGTCTTTATACTTATGAGGATCTTTGTCATATACACCGTCTACTTTTTTAGCCAAAAGTATAACATCTGCCTCTATTTCTGCTGCCCTAAGAGCTGCAGTCGTATCTGTTGAAAAATACGGATTTCCAGTGCCCGCAGCAAATATAACTACTCTATTTTTTTCTAAATGCCTCATTGCCCTTCTTCTTATAAATGGTTCTGCTACTTCTCTCATCTCGATAGCTGTCTGAACTCTAGTATTTACACCTAAGTTTTCCAATGAATCCTGAAGTGCCAGAGCATTTATACATGTAGCAAGCATTCCCATATAATCTGCAGTGGTTCTGTCCATACCCTCTCCGCTTCTTCCTCTCCAGATATTACCACCACCTACAACAACTCCTACTGATATTCCCATAGATGTGAGTTCTTTTATTTCAATTGCTATACTTTTTGCTACATCAAAATCCAGTCCATATCCTTTTTCTCCTGCCAAAGCTTCCCCTGAAAGTTTAAGCATTACCCTTTTGTATTTAAGATTACCCATCTATATTATACCTCCAAATTATGCTAAAATGAAATATAAAACTTAAAAAGTTCATACCCCAAAAAAAGAGAACACGGCGTGTTCTCTTTTCAGTTACTATTTACCTTCCATCTGCTTACGAACCTCTTCGGCAAAGTTTTCTTCTTTCTTCTCTATTCCTTCACCTTTTTCAAATCTAACAAAATCAGAGATCTTTATTTCAGCTCCAACTTCCTTTGATTTATCTTTAAGGTATTTATCTATAGTAAAATCTGAATCCTTAACCCATACTTGATTTACTAAGCAGTTTTCTTTATAATATTTTTGAACTTTTCCCATAACTATCTTATCAACAATTTTTTCTGGTTTTCCTTCATTTAAAGCTTGAACTTTATATATTTCTTTTTCCTTTTCTAAAGCATTAGTATCAACTGTATTCTTATCTAAGAATAGTGGATTAGCAGCAGCTACCTGCATAGCTACATCTTTTGCAACTTCCTTTAGAACAGGACTTTCATTTTCACATTCAAGTTTAACCAAAACTCCTATTCTTCCGCCGCCGTGAATATAGCTTTCGATTAAGCCCTTTGAAACAGAAAATTTCTTAAATCTTCTAAGTGTCATATTTTCACCTAATTTTGCAATTAAGTCTACTAATGCATCTTTTACAGTCTTAGTATCATCTGCTATATATTTTTCTTTTTCTAATTCTTCTACAGTAGTTGCACTTGTTAAAGCTGCCTGTTTTGCTATATTATCTGCAAAACCTACAAAATCTTCATTTACAGATACAAAGTCTGTTTCGCAGTTTACTTCTACTATTGAAGCAATTTTTCCATCCTCTGAAATGTATGTTTTAACTAGTCCTTCAGAAGCTACTCTGCCAGATTTTTTAGCTGCAGCTGATAGACCCTTTTCTCTTAATATTTCAATGGCTTTTTCAGTATCACCATTTGCTTCATTTAAAGCTTTTTTGCAGTTCATCATTCCTGCTCCGGTTCTTTCTCTAAGTTCTTTTACCATCTGTGCAGTTATCATAATTATATTCCGTCATCTAAAAGCTATAAATTATCCAAAAACGCAATAAAACCTTATAGCTTACTTCTCTGCTCACAGTGTCTGAAGTTTTGTCTTCTCTTGGTCTGACACTCCCAGAGCGTAAATTCGGATGCATTACACCCTACTTATATGGCAATCATAATTTTTAAGCAATTGCCAATCAACGGTTTTTCAGCTCCTCTCCTACTTGTATTCGACCTATATATAAACATTCTCTAATTTTCATATATTATTCTTCTTCAGCTAATTGTTCTCCCTGTCTTCCTTCCATTACTGCATCTGCAACTTTAGATGTAATTAATTTTACAGCTCTTATTGCATCATCATTTCCAGGTATAACATAATCTATTTCATCAGGATCACAATTTGTATCAACTATAGCTACTACTGGAATGCCTAAAATTTTAGCTTCAGATATAGCATTCTTTTCTTTTCTTGGATCAACAATGAAAAGTGCTCCTACATTTTCAGCATTCATTGTCTTTATTCCACCTAAATTTTTCTCTAACTTTTCTTTTTCATTATTTAATTTTATAACTTCTTTTTTAGGAAGAACTTCAAATGTTCCGTCTTCTTCCATTTTCTCTAATTCTTCTAATTTAGCTATTCTTGTCTTTATAGTTGCAAAGTTTGTAAGCATACCTCCAAGCCATCTGTTGTTTACATAATGCATATTGCTTCTTTTTGCTTCTTCTTTAATAGCTTCCTGAGCTTGCTTTTTAGTTCCAATAAATAATATATCTTTTCCTTCTGCTGCAACTTCCCTTATAAAATTATAAGCTTCTTCTACTTTTTTTACTGTTTTCTGCAAATCTATTATATAGATTCCATTTCTCTCTGTAAAAATATAAGGAGCCATTTTAGGATTCCATCTTCTTGTTTGATGTCCAAAATGAACACCTGCTTCTAATAATTGTTTCATTGAAATAACTGACATTAATTTTTCCCTCCTAGGTTTTTCCTCCATCATCTTCATATTCACAAAATACCTTTTGGCACCTTTTTGTGAATTAGATAATGTGTGTATTAATTACCTTATGTAGTATACCACAAGGCTTAAATGTATTCAACAAAAAATTAGTATTTTTTATTTTATCCGATCGCTACCATTGCTAACCCCCATTTTCTTCAAAGTGGGCGATAAGCACTGCTACGCGCCTGGATAAGTTCTTCCCCTAAAGGATAACGTATTCTAAGTGCTAAAGACACTAAGAATACTGTTAATAAGGTTCAAATAGAGAAAAAGTATTCCTTATAAGCAAACTCCACCTGAACCTAAGAATCACTTTATCTTCTTCAACTCATCCATTAATTTTTCATTTAATATCTTAATATGAGTCCCCTTCATTCCAAGTGACCTAGATTCTATAACTCCTGCACTTTCAAATTTTCTAAGTGCATTTACAATAACAGACCTGGTTATTCCCACCTTATCAGCTATTTTTGATGCTACAAGTAATCCTTCATTTCCATCCAACTCACTGAATATATGTTCCACTGCTTCCAATTCTGAGTACGACAAAGTCCCAATAGCTAATTGAACTACTGCTTTCTTTCTAGCTTCCTCTTCTATTTCTTCATTTTTAGATCTTAATATCTCAAGCCCAATTATAGTTGCACTATATTCCCCTAATACTAGATCTTCATCAGTAAATTTTTCTCCAAAACTTGCTAATAATAAGGTTCCTAATCTTTCTCTATTACCTACTATAGGAACTATAGTTGTAAGCTTATTATCTATATCACAGGGAGTTCCATCTTCAAAAACACAAATTCCATTATTACTTAAATTGGCCAAAGTCTCATGTACATTTAAAAGCTTATTATTATACTGCTCAGGGAATTTCATTTCATTTATTACTTTCTCCTTAAGCATATAACATTCAAAACCATCTGGAAAATTATATCCTAATATTTTCCCTCTTCTACTTATAATATAAACGTTACATTCCAAAACTTCACTTAACAATTTACATATATCTTCAAAAGCTACTGGTTCTGTTCCTGACTTCTGTAATATCTTGTTCAATTTTCTTGTTTTGTCTAATAGTGTTGACATTTATAACCCTCCTTGTTACCACTGCATTATCTCTTACACATAAACATTGCATATACATTTCTACCTATTAATAAAAAAGATATATCTTTTGCAAATATCCGCATAAAAAATTTTCTTTAATTACATTATTAATAATTTAGACTTTTTGAAATATTTAGAATTATTCTTTATTCATTAATTATGATAACATAATAATGATTTTAATTCAATATAATCATTTTAATTCGACTAGATTTTACCTTTATCTACACTCGAAAATTATACTTTTAACTAGTTTCTATTTTAAATGTTTATTAAAATGTAAAATATATAACTTTTACTTAGCTGTTTTTTCATCTCCATCTTCCACAGCTTTATATTCCCTGTGTTTACATTCTGAATTAGAACATTCCAAATAGTTTCCTTTGGATTTATTATATTTTTTCACCATATAATTTCCACATTCCTTACACTTTTCGTTTGTAGGTTCAAACCAACTTACAAAATCACAGTCAGGGTAATTACTGCACCCATAAAACTTTCTGCCTTTTCTACTTCTTTTTATCAAAACTTTTCCCTGACATTTAGGACATTTTACATCCAACTCTTCCACTATTGGTTTTGTATTCTTACATTCCGGATATCCTGGGCATGCTAGAAAATCTCCAAATCTTCCATGCTTTATAACCATATTTCTACCACATTTATCGCACTTTATATCTGTAACCTTATCTTCTATAGTAATTCTAGCAACTTCCTTTTCTGCTATTTCAATGGATTTTTTTAAAGGCTCATAAAATTCACCTACTACTTTTCTCCAATCATCTTTTCCATCTTCAACACTATCTAACTTGGACTCCATTGCAGCAGTAAATTCCACATCTACTACCTGCTTAAAATACTGACTTACTATATTATTAACTATATCTCCTAGTTCAGTTGGAATTAAAGTTTTCTTTTCCCTCTGTATATATTTTCTATCCAAAAGAGTTGATAAAATTGGAGCATAAGTGCTAGGCCTACCTATTCCATTTTCTTCTAAGGTTTTTACAAGAGATGCCTCAGAAAATCTAGCTGGAGGTTGTGTAAAATGCTGCTTTCCATCTATAGACTTTCTTAATAATTTCTCTCCTTCTTCAAGCTTAGGGAGGGATATATCGGATTTTTCTTCTTCTGTGGCATATTTGTATACTTTCATAAATCCGTCAAATTTTATTCGTGATCCACTGACTTTTAATCCATAATTGCTATTCACTATATCTATGGATTTAACATCGATCTGGCAGGATGACATTTGACTTGCTACAAATCTATTCCATATTAAATTATAAAGTTTATACTGTTCTGGTTTTAAATTTTCCTTTGCTATTTCAGGTGTTATTTCTACATTAGTAGGTCTTATAGCTTCATGCGCATCCTGTATATTTTTTTTACTTTTAAAGTTTCTAGGCTTTTCTTCAATATACTCCTTTCCAAATTTATTTGCTACAAAATCTCTACAAGCTTCCTGAGCCTCTTGTGCTATTCTAACTGAATCAGTTCTCATATATGTGATAAGACCTATAGTTCCATACCCTTTTATGTCCACTCCTTCATATATCTGTTGGGCTATGGACATAGTTCGTTTAGTAGAAAAATTTAATTTTTTGTAGGCATCTTGCTGTAATGTACTTGTAGTAAATGGAGGAAGAGGAGTCCTATTTTTATTAGTATTTTTTATTGATTTTACAATAAATTGTCCTTGTTTTAACTCTTCTATAATTTTATCTACTTCATCTTTACTACCAATTTCAATTTTTTTCTTATTAAATGTAGTAAGCTTTACATTAAAACATTTACTCTCATTTTCTTTATGAAGTTCACATTCTATAGTCCAGTATTCCTGTGGCACAAAATCTACTATTTTCTTTTCTCTCTCACATATCATTTTGAGAGCTACTGATTGTACTCTTCCTGCACTTAGACCCCATTTAATTTTTCTCCAAAGTATAGGGCTTATCTTGTATCCAACTAGCCTGTCAAGTACTCTCCTAGCCTGCTGTGCATTAACTAAATTTATATTTATTAATCTAGCAGATTTTATTGAACTTTTTACAGCATTTTTTGTAATTTCGTGAAATTCTATTCTACACTTTTCATTTTCATCTAATTTTAACGCATGAGATAGATGCCAGGAAATAGCTTCCCCTTCTCTATCAGGGTCAGTAGCCAAATAGACTTTTTCACTTTTCTTTGCTTCTTTTCTCAGCTTATCTAAAAGCTCACCTTTTCCTCTTATAGTTATATATTTAGGAGTATATTCATTATCTATATCAACTCCCAGTTGACTTTTGGGAAGATCCCTAACATGGCCCATTGAAGCCTTGACTACATAATTTTTACCTAAATATTTTCCTATGGTTTTAGCCTTTGCTGGTGATTCAACTATAACTAATTTTTGTCCCATTTATATATACTCTGGCATATTTAAGCTCACTCCAGAGTGTACACCCCCCTTAGATTTTAGCCATCATATTTAAACCCTTGACTAAATATTATTTTTAATTAAATTATATGTACTATCTTGTAATACTCTCGCTGCCTTCAGCTTTTACATAATAATTACCTGCAAGACACATTATTTCACCTTTTAACTGCAATTCAAATAATAACTCATATAATCGTTTTATGTCAACATTAGTTATTCTACTTATTTCATCTATATGCATGGGAATATGTCCTATTACATTACATATTTTTTCTTCTTTACAGCTTAATTTATGCTTTTTTTCACAAGTCTTATTCATATACTCTACAGGTAATATATCAAATAAGTCCTCTAAACATGTAAATACATAGGCTCCATCTTTTATAAGTTTATTCGTTCCCCTACTCTTAGAAGAAAATATAGATCCTGGTACTGCCATAACATCTTTACCCTGTTCCAAAGCACAGCTTGCTGTTATTAGTGCTCCACTTTTATCCCCTGCTTCAATTACAATTACCACATCACTCAATCCACTTATAATTCTATTTCTAAGTGGAAAATTATAATAATAAGGTTTTGTCTTAGGAACAAACTCTGACAGCACACATCCTCCCTTCAAGATATTTTCATATAACTTTCTATTTTGTCTGGGATATATAACATCTACCCCTGATCCAAGCACAGCACAGGTATATCCATTTTTTTCAACAGCTGCATTCTGTGCATAGCTATCAACTCCTCTTGCCATACCACTTATTATATTTATATTATTTACAGCAACTTCCCTACTTATTAATGTAGCTAAATTTTTACCATACAAACTACAATCCCTAGCACCTACAATAGATACACTAAAATTATCATTGAGTTTTTTTATATTTCCTTTATAAAATAAAACTGCTGGAGAATCCTCATAATTTTTTAATCTCTCAGGATATACTTTATCACAAAAGTTTATAGCATTAATTCCATTTGTACTGCAGTATTGCAGCATATTCTCCAATTCATAACTATTCCAAGCCTTTTTAAGTTCATCGTATATTTTAGGATAACTTTTACGTAAAAGTGTAAAATCATCATTGTAAATACTGTGAATATATATTTCCCTTGTACTTTTAAATTTTTTTAAGATAGAAATTTTCAACTTATTTGATATTTTAACACAAGCAAACCACAAATCATATATATTCATATATTATTCACATCCCATATCTATAATTATGTAAAAATTATGCTCATAATCCATACATTTTATTCAAATCAAAATTAGTATTAGCTTCATAATTTGATTTATTCCCACCTATATTTAAAAGTTTAAAATGCAAATTTATTGTCAAGAATTAAGTAGAGGTGATAATAATTATGGCAGTTAAACTAAATACAGCTTCATTTTTAGGTGTAGAAGGAAATATAGTATCCGTAGAAGTAGATATAGAAAGAGGGCTTCCCTGCTTTAATATAGTAGGTCTTGCGGATACTTCTGTAAAAGAATCTAAAGAGAGAGTTAAAGCTTCTATCATAAATTCAGGTTTTGAATTTCCTGTAAAAAAAATAATAGTAAACTTAGCTCCTGCTGATATGCGAAAAGTTGGATCTTTATTTGACTTACCTATAGCCCTTGGTATATTAATGGCTACAAATCAAATAAACTTTGCTGATTGTAGAAACTTTTTAATCATGGGTGAATTGTCTTTATCTGGAGAACTTAACAAGGTAAGAGGTGTTCTTCCTATAACAATAGAAGGTATGAAAAACAATATTAAGAATTTTATAGTTCCTATAGGAAATGCAGAAGAATGCTCTGCCATAAATAAAATTAATTGCTATGCATTCAATAATTTAAAGGAAGTTGTGTATTTTATAAAATATAGAGATTTGGTACCATTTAATCATAAAACAATAAATGTTGAAAGTAAAAATGCATTAGATTTTTCAGATATATTAGGACAAGAAAGCTGTAAAAGGGCTTTAGAAGTTGCTGCTGCAGGAAATCATAATATACTTATGATAGGTCCTCCCGGATCTGGTAAGACTATGATGGCAAAGAGGATTCCAACTATCCTACCAAATTTGAGTTATGAGGATGCTCTAGAAGTAACTAAAATATACAGTGTAACTGGAAGTTTAAACAAAAATGAAGGTCTAATAACAAGACCTCCCTTTAGAAATCCACACCATACAAGTACAACTGCTTCTCTAATAGGAGGTGGAAAAAATTTAATGCCTGGTGAAATATCCCTAGCTCATAATGGAGTACTTTTTTTAGATGAAATTTTAGAATTTAAGAAAAATGTCCTTGAAACTTTAAGGCAACCTTTAGAAGAAAAAAAGATAACTATAAATAGAGCATATGGTAGGGTAACCTTTCCCTGTAATTTTATGACTGTATTAGCCACTAATCCATGTCCCTGTGGAAATTTTGCCTCTAAAAAGGAGTGTAATTGTACTGATTTTCAAAGGAAAAGATATATATCAAAACTATCCGGACCTATTCTAGATAGGATAGATTTATTTACTTTCGTAAATTCTCTAGACTTCAAAGATATTGAAAATTGCTCCAGAGGTGAACCTTCTAAAAATATAAAAAGCCGAGTAGAAAAGGCAAGAAGAATTCAAAAACAAAGATTTAAAAATGAAGGAATACACTACAATTCAGAAATGAGCAGCAAATTAATAAGAAAATACTGCAATCTAGATGAAAGATGTCTGTTACTTATAAAATCAATTTATATTAAGTACAACTTAACAACCAGAGCTTATAGCAGAATATTAAAAGTAGCTAGAACTATAGCTGATTTAAACAATAGCAAAAAAATACAAGAATCCCACCTAGCAGAAGCTCTTCACTATAGAAAATTTTTAGATGAAAAATTTTTGTAATTTCCATAAAACTCCTCAAAGAGCTTTATTTTAAGTTATAAAAATTGTATAATAAAATTAAGTTATTTTTTTACATAAAATCAATTTAATAGGAGTGATGTGTATGTATTTTTTACTTGTTATACTTGGTATGTTTTTCAGTTTCATATTATTTTTTACTGGAATACAAAACAAAAATTCTGATATCATAAGTATTGGAAGCGTACTTTCTATATTCTTTTTATTGATTTTCATAAATATATATATACCTGATGTTGTACATAGTTTAAAAACAGGCTTAATAAGTATATCTAGTCTATGGTAATCGTATTCATAATTTAAAAATAAAAGGAGATTTTTATGCATTCTTTTAATAAAGATATAGGTTCTCTAGGGGAGGATATAGCTGAAATTTATCTCAAGCAAATTGGATATACTCTGCTAGAAAGAAATTTTCATTGTAAACTTGGGGAAATCGATATAATAGGAAAAGACGGAAATTATATTTGCTTTATAGAAGTGAAAACACGATGTAATACTCAATATGGCAGTCCTGGTGAAGCCGTAAATTACACCAAACGTATAAGAATATGTAATACTGCTAAAATGTATATAGCTAAAAAAAAGCTATTTAAATTCAATTTTAGATTTGATGTAATAGAAGTTATGGTTAACCCTCATGACGGCATTTCATCTATAAAGCTAATTAAAGATGCCTTTGAAATATAAACTTATCTACAATATATTTTTTAAAAAACTTACTCTATGTATTTTACAAATTCCATATTTTTTTATAGATTCTATATGATCTTTAGTTCCATATCCAGAATTTTGCTCAAACTTATAATTTGTATACAGATGAGAGTATTCTTCCATGAGACTATCCCTGTATACTTTCGCAATAATTGAAGCTGCAGCTATACTAGCACTCTTCGTATCACCTTTTATTACAAACTCATTATTAGTGGACAAGTTTTTTACTGCATACCCATCAGATAATGCCATGGTTACAGGTAATTTGAGACCTTCTACTGCTCTCTTTAGTACTTCATTATTACACCAGGATATTCCCCTCTTATCTATTTCAATATTGTTTATAACCGCAATATTATAAGCAAGCGCCCTTTCTTTTATAACCTTTGCAAGCTCACATCTACGTTTTGGCGTAAGCTTTTTAGAATCCTTTATACCTAAAATTAATTCTCTATCTTCATTATAATTCAAATTAAGTATCACTGCCCCAGCAGCTATTGGACCTGCCAAAGGCCCCCTTCCAACTTCATCTACACCAGCTGTATATATATGGTTTCCAAAAGACTTATCAAATTCATACATTTTTCTTACTCTGGAAATCTCTGAATTTTTATTTAAAATGAATTTGTAAAAACTTGAAGACAACGACCTTACATTTTTTCTTTTGTCTAACTTTAAATTTTCTATAACTTTTTTGATTTCATCCTCATTTAAGTCAAAATAGCCTTCTTCTAAATTTTTTATTGCATACTTTATTTTATCGAATTTAAAATTTTCTAGTTCATTCCACGAAAAATTTTCTTTATTTATATCAAAATCTACACTTTCGCTATCTTCCATTATTTAAAATACACCTTTCAGAAGTTTAATTCAATTAAAATCTAATGGATCTTCAAGAGAAATAGGTCCTAGCTTTCCTCCTCTAAATTCATCCAAAATTATAACAGAAACTCTATTGTAATCTATCTTTCCTCCAGATACTATAGCTCCTCTCTTTCTTGCTATATTATCCATATTTACTAAAGGATCTTCACTTAATTCAGATAACTTATATCTGTCCATTAGCCTTTTAGGATATCTTTCACATAAGTCCTTCAAAAGACTTAATGCAAGCTCTTCAATATCCATGATTTCATCCTTTATAGCTCCCGTAAAGGCTAAATGTAGCTGAGTTTCCTGGCTTTCCAGCTTAGGCCACAATATTCCAGGTGTGTCCATTAGTTCTATTCCAAGCTTAGTTTTAATCCACTGCTTGCTCCTTGTGACTCCCGGCTTATCTCCTGTTTTTGCTATGCTGTTTTTAGCCATTTTGTTTATAAATGAAGATTTACCTACATTAGGTATACCTACTACCATTACCCTATCAGTTATACCTAAAATGCCCTTATTGTTCATTCTATCATGCTTTTCTTTTAAGAGCTCATTTAATAATGGTTTTATACTTTTAATACCCTGTCCTGTATTTGAATTTACAGCAAGAGCCTTGATGTTTTTATTTGATAAATATTTAATCCATTTTTTGGTTACACTATCCTCACTTAGATCATTCTTATTTAGAAGTATTATTCTAGGTTTTGATCCACAAATATCATCTACCTCTGGATTTTTGCTGGACCTTATTATCCTAGCATCCCTTATCTCTATAACTGCATCTACCAGCTTAAGATTTTGTTTCATCTCTCTTTTTGTCTTGGCCATATGCCCTGGAAACCAATTTATATCCATATAATTTCTTCCTTTCTACTTATGGGCCGACTTCAACGTTCCAAATCTGCTAAATGGATATATCCTAAAAGCAGCTCTTCCCACTACCAGTTTATAATTTACAAATCCTACATCAGAAAATCTACTATCCCTGCTGTTATTTCTATTATCTCCAAGTACGAATACCGTATTATTAGGTACAGTAACTTCATTAAAGTCTCCTGTAACCATAGGTTCTAATATATAAGGTTCATTTTTAGCCACATCATTTACATAAAGTTTTCCATTTTCAATCTTAACTTTGTCTCCACCTACTGCAACTACTCTTTTAATAAACTTTTCTTTAGGATTTGCAGGATACTTTATTACAACTATATCACCAGGCTTTGGAGCCCTAAAATAATAACTAACTTTTTCTACAATTAATCTATCCTTATTATTTAAAGTTGGATCCATAGAATGCCCATCTACACTTACAGTTTCAAATACAAAAGTTATAATTAAAAATGCTGCTATTATAGCTACCAGTATGGATTTACCTAAATCTAGCAATTCCTTCATAAAAACTTTACACCACCTTAAATATAAAAAAAGGACTTTATAAAGCCCCCTTTTCTTATTTTAATATTTCTTTAACTTTAGCTGCTTTACCTACTCTATCTCTTAAATAGTATAATTTAGCTCTTCTAACTTTACCTCTTCTAATTACATCTATTTTATCTATTATAGGAGCATTTACTGGAAAAGTTCTTTCAACACCAACACCATAAGCAACTCTTCTAACAGTAAAGGTTTCTCTTATTCCACCGTTTTGTCTTTTTAAAACTACACCTTCGAAAACCTGTATTCTTTCTCTATTTCCTTCTTTAATCTTTACATGAACTTTTACTGTATCACCTACATTGAATTTTGGAAGATCTGTTCTTATCTGTTCATTTTCTATTTGTTTTATTATTTCTAACACTGTGCATTACCTCCTAATAATTATTCAACGTTCTTACCCAGCTTATAGCAGATAGAGGAACGTCTGTATAGCACACAAAATACATTCTAGCATATTTACATATCAAATTCAATATATAATTAAAAATTTACATTATATGTTCTTTTTATATAAGTCAATGAGTTTTTTGTCTTCTGTGGATAATTTAAGTTTTTCAAATAAATCTGGTCTCTTACTTTTAGTTATTACAAGCGATTTCATTCGTCTCCATTTTTTTATATTTTCATGGTGACCAGATAAAAGAACCTCTGGTACGTTATCTCCCTCAAAACATTCCGGTCTAGTATACTGTGGATATTCTAGTGATCCATTATAAAAAGATTCTTCCATATAGCTTTCGCTTTTGGCAAGTACACCAGGAATCATTCTACATATACTATCTACAACTGGAATACATGCCATTTCTCCCCCAGTTATTACGAAATCTCCTATAGATATTTCAGTGTCTATATATTTATAAACTCTTTCATCTATTCCCTCATAATGTCCACATAAAAATATCATTTCCCTCTCTTTTGAAAATTCTTTAGCCATAGACTGGTTAAAAGTTTTTCCTCGAGGGCCTAGATAAATCACTTTTCCATTATTTTGACATTTAACTTTTCTTATACAGTCTACAATTGGCTGGGCGGCCATCACCATTCCTGCTCCTCCACCATAGGGATAATCATCTACTTTTCTATGCTTATCTATGGTAAATTCTCTTATATCAAAAGTATTTATTTGCAAAATACCTTTGTTAATTGCTCTTCCAATTATACTATAATTAAATATGTCAAACATTTCAGGAAAAAGTGTCAATATATCTATTTTTACATCCATGTTTTCACCGGCTTTATAACTATCTCTTCTTTTTCTACGTCTATGCTGACTACAACATTTTCTATAGCAGGAATTAAAAGCTCATTTTCTCCCTTTATCCAGTAAACATCATTATTATGGGTATGAATTACATCCCCAACCTTGCCATAAAAAGTTCCATCCTCATCCACTACACTGCATCCTATTATATCTGTAATAAAATATGTTCCTTCTTCTAATTTAACTGCATCATTTCGTGGAATTTCTATATATTTTTGTTTATAAGCCATAGCTTCTTCTATAGAATCTATACCCTCAATTTTAAGTATAACCTTCTTTGACTGGAGTTTACATTCTATTATATTTTTTAGTGTACCATCTATATATGCAGATTTTAATTTTTTAAATCTTTCAATATCATCAGTTAAAGGATACACCTTTAATTCTCCTTTTATTCCATGAGTATTTATTATCTGTCCTACAGTTATAAAATCTTTCATAGAACAATATCCCGCATATCAAAAATTAAGGTTTCAAGCTTAATTTCTAAAAGAGGATAATTTCACTCCCTTCGCTTAATTTTAAAATTATATATATAAATATAAGAGTTAGAATATCTAACTCTTATATTATCTCTACAACAACTCTTTTATTCTCTTTTATAGCCGCTGCTTTTACAACAGTTCTTATAGCCTTGGCTATTCTTCCCTGTTTTCCTATTACCTTTCCCATATCATCTGGTGCAACTTTTAATTCAAGAATTATAGATTGCTCACCTGCAATTTCATTTACTTGAACCATATCTGGGTTATCCACTAATGACTTAGCAATAATTTCCACTAACTCTTTCACTCAATACACCCCCAGTTATTACTTATCAAGCTTATCTTTTAGCCCAGCTTTATCAAAAAGCTTTTTTATAACATCAGTTGGTTGAGCACCATCTTTTATCCATTTGACAGCTTTTTCTTCGTCAAATTTAACAGTGGTTGGATCAGTTGTAGGATTATAGTATCCTATTTCTTCTATAAATCTTCCATCTCTTGGACATCTAGAATCTGCCACAACTATTCTATAAAATGGAGCTTTTTTAGCACCCATTCTTCTCAATCTTATCTTTACAGCCATTAATAATCACCTCCTTAAAATATTAAAGCATATGGCTTTCATATCAATAAATCTCTATTTTAAAAAGGCATTTTTCCAAATAATCCCTTCTTAAATCCTTTTTTCATTCCATTTAACTGTTTCATAGTCTTCTTAATCTTTTCAAAATCCTTTAGAAGTTTATTTACCATCTGTATAGTAGTACCAGAACCCAATGCTATTCTCTTTTTTCTTGAAGACGAACCACTTATAATAGAAGGATTTCTTCTTTCCTTTACTGTCATGGAATTAATTATACATTCGATTTTTGCAAGTTCCTGTTCTCCCTTGGAAAAATCTACTCCCTTCAATTCCTTCATATTAACTCCTGGTACCATCTCCATAAGCTTACTTATAGGTCCCATTTTTTTAGTCTGCTGCATTATAGCCAAAAAATCTTCAAAGTTAAACTCCTTATTCAGCATTCTATTTCCTAACTTCTCAGCTTCTTCTTTATCTATAGACTGCTGTGCTTTTTCTATAAGCGAAAGCACATCCCCCATGCCAAGTATTCTCGAGGCCATTCTATCTGGATAGAATACTTGAAGGTCATTCATTTTTTCTCCCATACCTACAAATTTTATAGGTTTATCAGTCATAGCTCTTATGGATAGTGCTGCTCCACCCCTTGTATCTCCGTCTAATTTTGTAAGTATGACTCCACTTATATTTAACTGCTCGTTAAAGCTGGAAGCCACATTAACTGCATCTTGACCTGTCATTGCATCTACTACAAGCATAATTTCATCAGGGTTTATATTTTCCTTAATTTGCTTCAATTCACCCATAAGTTCTTCATCTATTTGAAGTCTACCTGCTGTATCTATTATAACTACATTTAAATTGTTGTTTTTTGCATATTCTAAAGCCCCTTTACATATATCTACTGCTGTTACCTTATCTCCCATTGAAAATACTGGAACATCTATTTCTTTTCCAACTACTTGAAGTTGTTTTATTGCAGCAGGTCTATATATATCACAAGCTGCTAGAAGGGGTTTCTTATTCTTTTTCCTAAGTTGAAGCGCCAATTTGCCACACATGGTAGTTTTTCCTGCACCTTGAAGTCCGACAAGCATTATTACAGTCAATCCATTGGAATTATACTCAATTCCACTCTCATTTTTACCCATTAATAACGTAAGTTCTTCATTTACTATTTTTATAACTTGCTGTGCTGGAGTCAAACTTTTTAGTACTTCTTCTCCCATACATTTTTCACTGACACTTTTAATAAAATTTTTCACAACTTTGTAATTAACATCTGCCTCTAAAAGTGCCAATTTCACTTCTCTCATAGCATCTTTTATATCTTTTTCAGAAAGTTTGCCTTTGCCTCTAAGCTTTTTTAAAGTTTCCTGAAGTTTAGATGCCAATCCTTCAAAAGCCATGATAATCCTCCTAAATTCAAATATTATCTATTATGTAATTCTTTATTTTACTAAGTATTTCTTTATTTTCATTGCAGCAAAGTGAATCTATAAATTTTAAAAGAGATTGCTTACTTTTTTTCAGCTTTTCATTCTTTTCTAACAAATGAAGCTTTTCTTCATACTGCAATAAAAGTTTGTGGCATCTCTTTATTATGTCATATACTGCCTGCCTACTAGTACTAGTGTGTTCAGATATTTCTGCTAAAGAAAGATCTTCATTATAGTACAAGTCCATCACATCTTGCTGTTTCTCAGTTAAAAGCTTACCATATATATCAAGTAATATGGAAAGCTGTACTCTCTCTTCCATAATACCATCTCAACTTAAATTAATTTATTAGAAGCTAGACTGCCTAAATTAAAAGCTCTTCATCCAACGAAATATATGATATCAAAATTTTCGAATAGTGTCAAGTACTTTTACTTAACAGATTTTAAAATAATGCCTCTACAAAATCTCTGCTACAAAATTCCTGAAGATCATCTATACCTTCTCCAACTCCTATTAATTTTACAGGTATATCTAAACTGTGTTTAATAGATATTACAATTCCACCCTTAGCAGTACCATCTAGCTTAGTAAGTATTATACCATCTATAGGACATACTTCAGTAAATTGTTTTGCCTGCTGTACTGCATTTTGCCCCGTAGTTGCATCTAATACAAGTAAAGTTTGTTTAAATGCCTCTTTGTATTCCCTCTCTATTACTCTATTTATCTTACTCAATTCGTCCATTAAGTTTTTCTTGTTATGCAATCTACCTGCAGTATCACATATGAGCACTTCAGCTTTTCGTGCTTTTGCTGCCTGAATGGCATCAAATATGACTGCTGCAGGATCAGAACCTTCCTGATGTTTTATTATATCAACGCCGGCTCTCCTGCTCCACACCTCTAATTGATCTATAGCTGCTGCCCTAAAAGTATCTGCAGCTGCCATAATTACTTTATTACCACTATCTTTAAGTTTTGAAGACATTTTCCCTATTGAAGTAGTTTTTCCCACGCCATTTACTCCTATTACAAGGATTATTTCAGGAGTTTTTTCAGGTTCAATGCTATTTTTTTCATCCCCTAATATGTCTATAATAACTTCCTTTAAGCACTGGTTTATAAGAGAAGGGTCCTTTATTTTTTGTTCTTTTATCTTTTCTTTTAATTTATCTATAATATAAGTAGTTGTTTCAACACCTATATCTGCTGTTATAAGTATCTCTTCCAATTCTTCATACAAGTCATCATCTATACTAACAGCACTAGTTAACATGTCGCTTATTTTTCCAGTTAAATTACTTTTGGTTTTTTCAAGTCCATTTTTTAATTTATCAAAAAATCCTTTTAGCATGTTTGGCACATCCTTTCATCTTTTTTAGGTATATTTAATATTCATCTTTTAAACTTACAGAAACAATTTTTGAAACACCTTTTTCCTGCATAGTAACTCCATAAAGCACATCACTTGCCTCCATAGTTCCTCTTCTATGAGTTATAACAATAAACTGAGTCTCATTTGAAAACTTCTTTAGGAAGCTTGCATATCGTGCTACATTTGCATCGTCAAGGGCAGCTTCTATTTCATCCAATATACAAAAAGGAGTAGGTTTTATCTTAAGTATTGCAAATAAAAGTGCTATAGCAGATAACCCCTTTTCCCCTCCAGACATTAGATTTATGTTTTGAAGCCTTTTTCCTGGGGGCTGAACTGTTATATCTATATTCCCACTAAGTTCATCTCCACCTGTAATTATTAAATCTGCACTTCCACCTTTAAACAACTCTTTAAACGTTTCATTAAAACTTTCTTTTAATCTATCAAAATTTTTTTTGAATACGGTTCTCATTTTTTCAGTCATAGCATCTATTACATTATTTAACTCTTCTTTTGATTTTACCAAATCTTCTCTTTGAGTACTTAAGAATGTTACCTTTTCTCTCAAATCGCTATACTCCTGTATAGCACCCAAATTTACTATTCCTAATTTAGAAATACTATTTTTCAAATTTACTACATCTGAATTATATTTATCTAAATTTTCTATGTCTTTTTTATATTTTAGGGCTTCTTCGTAAGTAATTTTAATTTCATTTTTTAGTTTTAAACACATATTTTCTTTTTCTGAATTAAGCCTAGCTAAAACTACCTGCACTTTATGAAGCTTTTCTTCTTTCTTATTTATTAAAAGAGTTAAACTTTCTAACTTTTCATTACATTTTTTTACGCTATCCTTTAATTTTATAAGTTCTTTATCATTTTCCTCTATATTATTTTTTAAAATTTCTATACTTTTCTTTAAGACTTGTATTTTTTCTTTATTCTCATTTACCTTCAACTCTTGATTATGTATATTATTTTCACAATCTTTATTTTGCTCAATTATCCTGGATTTTTTCACACTTAATTCTTGTATTTCATCTGTCAATCTCTTAAGTTCTCTGTTTTTATTTAAGATACTTTCATCTAATTGAGCCTTTTTTACTTTGAAATCTAAAAGTTTTTCCTTCATTTTTTCTATATTACTTTTATTTTCTTCCAATTCCTTTTCTATTTTTAAAATAGAGCTGTCATTTTTGTTTTGTTGTCCCAAGGAATTTTCTAATTTTTTCTTTTTATCCTCCAGATTTTTTTCCTTCAGCTCTTTATTTTTAGTCAAAATATCTATCTCTCTATTTGATATTTTCATATTTTCTATTAATTTAGAGCTTTCATTATCTATATTATTTATTTTCCCCTGAATCTTAGTCAATTCTATATTTTCAGAATAACCTTTTTCCTTTAAATCTAAAATTTCTTCATCCAATTCTTTTATACATTTTTTATATTCTTGTACTTTCCCATTTAAATCTTTTAGAGATTCACTTGTTTTATTTATTTTAATTGCACTTTCTTCTATTTCACGTTTTCGCCCTATTATATTGCTGCTCTTTTTTTGAAAACTTCCACCAGTAAGGGATCCTCCTGAATTTACTACATCTCCAGCTAAAGTAACTATTCTAAAACTATATCCACTTAATTTAGCTATTTTAAGCGCACTATCCATGTCTTCACATATAACTGTTCTTCCAAGTACATATTCAAGTGCATTTTTAAACTTATCTTTATAATTTATGACCTCACTAGCGATCCCTATATATCCACTTATACCCTTAAACCTTTCACTATTAGAAATCTTTTTTCCCTTTATTATATTAAGGGGCAAAAAAGTAGCTCTTCCCATATTTTTATTCTTCAAATGCTTTATGAGAGCTTTGGCCGTAATTTCGTCTTCAGTTATTATATTGGATATAGCACTGCCAAGGGCAACCTCTATACAAGTTTCATACTCTTTAGGTAACTCTATAACCTCTCCAAGCAAAAAACAGCTGTTTTCAGGTACTCTTACTGCCTTATCTTTTATATCCTTCATAAGTGATTTTACGGACCTATTATATCCTTCATAGTGCTGCTGTAAATTCAAAAGCACAGCATAATTTGCCTCTAATTTGTTATAAGTTTTGTTTAATTCTTTAAGATTTTTTTCTTCTAAAACAAGATTAGTATTAAATTTTGAAATTTTCCTTTTATTTTCTTTAACCTTGTCTTGATATTCCGATATTAGTTTTTTTATACTAGATACTTTTGAAACCAGCATATCTTTGGTACTAGCATTTATTTTTATAGAATGAACATAGCTTTCACAGGAGCTTTTCATATTATTAATTTTATCCAGCGTATCTTCTATTTCCTTTTGTGCAGAAGATATGTCATTTTTTAAGTTAGATATATTACTTAAATATTCTATCTGATCATCCTTTAATTTCTTATATAAATCTTCTCTTTCTACTGCATTTTTTTGTACATTTCCTATATTATGGTTATACTCAGATATATCATTCTCTAATTTATCCTTATCCGCTTTTAACTTGGAAATGCCATCTTTTTGAAGTTCCACCTGCTGCAGCTTTTTTCTGTTAGATTCTTCAACTTGTTTTAACTCTAAAAAATTTTTTTCTATAGTTTCCTTTAAATTTTCTATTCTTTGTTTTAAAAGCTTTATTTCACCCTCTGTTTGTTGAACACGTTCTCGGTCTCCATAGTAATTTGTTTTACAGTCAGAATTTTTATTGTTAAAATCCTCAATTTGCTCATTTCCATTTGTTATCTTACATTTTAAATCCACAAATTCCAAATTCAATTCTTTAACTTCTTTATCCATAAAATCTGTAGATTTTTGATTTTCTCCAATTTTACTTTCTATTTTTTCCATAGAATGAACTAATAAATTTATTTCCTTTTCCTTCAGATTCTCTGATAGTTTCAAAAATTCATTAGCCTTGTCATTTTCCTCTTTAAGTGATTCTAACCTTTCAGTATGAGTTTCTAAAATATCTTCTATTCTTACCAAATTGGCATCAGTATTTGATAGTTTTTTTTCTGCTTCTTCTTTTCTCCACTTAAATTTAACAATGCCTGCAGCCTCTTCCAGTACACTCCTTCTATCCTCAGGTTTTCCACTCAATAAAGCATCTATTTTACCTTGTCCTATTATTGAATAACCTTCTCTTCCAATACCTGTATCCATAAATAGTTCATTTACATCTTTTAATCTACACTGAGTATTATTTATATAGTATTCACTTTCTCCAGACCTATAAAGTCTTCTTGAAACAGTTACATCAGAATAATCAATAGGGAGTTTCTTATCCTCATTATTTAAGGTAAGAGAAACCTGACATAATCCAACTGGTTTTCTATATTGAGTACCAGCAAAAATTACATCTTCCATCTTTCCGCCTCTAAGGCTTTTGACACTTTGTTCCCCTAACACCCACTTAATTGCATCAGAAATATTGCTCTTTCCACTTCCATTTGGCCCTACTATAGAGGTAACTCCTCCTTTAAATATAAGTTCCGTCTTGTCTGCAAAGGATTTGAATCCTCTTATCTCTATATTCTTTAAAAACATCGAAAAGCAGCCCCTTATCTAAAAAGCATTGGAAGAAGCGTAACTAAAAACATAAGCACTACAAAAACTATCATTACCTTCATCATCTTATCTCTAGTATTCTTTTTCATAATACACACACTCCTTTAAAAAACTCTACCTTTCCTTACATTTATCTGCTATATATTCATCTATAGATACAAATTTAGTTACTCCCTCTTCAATTATAACTACGTTTTCCCTACTAATTGAAGGATCTTGAATAACTTTTACAAAACATTTACCAAATTTCTTTTTCATATCATTGAAATATTTTCTTTTATTTGCATACAACTTTGAAATATCCCTATTGTTTATCTTTATAACTACATTTCCCTCATAAGACTCTGATATACTGTCCTCTATCATATTATTGTAAATATTTCCTTCTACCAGTTCCCTAAAGGCAGGATGAAAAGGACCTGCTATTACATCTTTACCTACATTTATTTCTTCTGTAGGTTGGAGTCCCATTCTTATTACGTTTATTTTATTTTTTCGCAAAATGTAATATAAATTTCTGCATATATCCACTGCTTCATCTAATGTATAAGGTTTATATACACCTTTTTTGTACATGGTCTCCATGAAAGTTCCCTTTATTACAAGAGCAGGGTATAATCTGTATATATCCGGATTCATAAGTACGGATCTTTTTACAGTTTCCATATCTTTTTCGAAAGTATCTGAAGGTAACCCCAGCATAATCTGGTGTCCCAATGTGAATCCATACTCCTTTATAAGAGAAGATGCTTTAACAACATCTTCCGCGGAATGTCCTCTTCCTGATTTTATAAGTACTTCTTCATTTAATGACTGTACACCAAGTTCTATAACGTCTACAGAATAGCTTTTTAAGTTATCCAGTATACTTTTGTCTATATAGTCTGGTCTTGTTGACATATGTATAAGATCTATATCTCCTCTATCCTTATACTCTTTAGCCACACTTAAAAGTTCATTTTGCCTTTCCATCGGAATTGCAGTAAAAGTACCTCCAAAAAAAGATACTTCTACTACGGAATTTTCTCGTTTTATAGTTTTTAAATACTGATTTATAGTATTTCTAGTAAAACAGGCATCAACTTTTTCCTCATTTCCTGTAATTGCAGTCTGATCACAAAATACACAGTTATGGGGGCATCCTTCATTAGGTACAAATATAGGTATTATATAATGTTTCATTTTGACTTATCCTCATTCCTAAAGCATACTTACTTTTACATTTAATTTCATCAAAGCATCCTGAGCTGCATTCTGCTCTGACTCCTTTTTGCTGTATCCTACGCCGCTGCCCAAAACATTTTTTTCTGTACACACTTCAGTATAAAACTTTCTTCTATGAGGAGGTCCTTCATATTTTACGAGGTTATATTCTATAGATACATCTCCGTCTTTTTGTAAAGTTTCTTGAAGCTTAGTTTTATAATCCATTATTATTCTATTTTTAATAGCATTTTCTATAATATCTTGAAAATTTTCAATTATAAATTTTCCTGTATTCTCATATCCAAAATTTAAATAAATTGCAGCAATAATCGCTTCAACACAATCTGCCAATATGGAAGTTCTTTCTCTTCCTCCTGTAATCTCTTCTCCCTTACTCATTTTTATGTATTTACCAAGATTCCATTTTTTAGCTACATGATAAAGGGAATTTTCACAAACTATAAGAGACCTTTTTTTTGTAAGCTCTCCTTCAGGTTTACTTTTATATTTTAAAAATAAGTATTCTGATATACAAAGCTGCAATACAGAATCTCCTAAAAATTCTAATCTTTCATTGAATTTTATATTTTTTCTACCATTAGCATATGAACTATGAGTTAAAGCTACTTCTATGATTTCCTTGTTACTAAAACTCATATTGAACTTCTTTTCTAGTAATTCAATAAAGCCTATCTCTTCCATTTTCTAATTCTCCTTTTGAAGTTTATTCTTCAGTTTGCCATAGACCAACTATATAAAAAACAAACTCAAGAATAAATTCATTACTGTAATCAAAGATTTAAATTAAAAGTCCCGATTTAACGGGACTTTTAAGCATATACTCTGTTTATCCGGTAACTACCTGCTCTAATACTCCCACTTATCCAAGTGTGAGTAAAGAGCAGCTATGTCCCTGGATAACGATTTCTAAGCATCAGGTGGAGTTAAAAACTCCACCTGATGCCAAGAACTCTGTTTATTCTTCAGTATGAGCTTTTATGTACTCAACTACATCTCCCACTGTTTTTACCTTTTCAGCTTCTTCGTCTGGTATTTCAATATCAAACTCTGTTTCAAGAGCCATTATTAACTCAACGATATCAAGGGAATCTGCACCTAAATCGTCAATAAAAGATGATTCCATTTTTATTTCATCAGAGCCAATTCCAAGTTGTTCAGATATTATTTTTTGTATTTTTTCAAAAATCATAATTTCGCCTCCAAAAATTTTTCATACATAAATAATATTACATAAGTTATATACCGTCAATAATAAATATATTTATTATACTAACTTATATTATATCAATACATTTATATTATATACTTTATATATTATTACTTTCTACATTATGTATTTTTTCTATTTCAGATTTTATTTTACCAACAACATTATTTTCATAACAGCTTATAGCTTGCATTACTGCATTTTTAAAAGCTTTTCCATTAGAACTTCCATGAGCCTTTACACATATACCCTTACATCCTAAAAAAGGAGAGCCACCATATTCTGTATAATCTAATTTACCTTTTAAACTTTTAAAAGCAGGTTTTAAAATAAAAGCTGCTAGCTTACTGCTAAAGCATTTCATAACCTCTTCTCTTAACATGGAAAATAAATTTAACGCTACACCTTCATACATCTTTAAAACTGTGTTTCCTACTACTCCATCACAAACTAATACGTTCACATCTCCATTAGTAACATCTCTTGGTTCTACATTTCCTACAAAGTTAAAATCCATGCTTTTCAAAAGTTTATATGCACTTTTAGCCAGTTCATTTCCCTTTTCTTCTTCTTCACCTATATTTATAAGGCCTATAGATGGGTTATTTACCTTTAGTATGCTCTCAAAATATATCTTGCCCATAAGAGAAAATTGCTGCAAATACTGAGGCTTACAGTCAACATTTGCTCCTGCATCTATTACCATAAAATTTCCGTTTTTTCCCGGCATTATAGGAGCTAATGCTACTCTGTCTACCCCTCTAATTCGCCCTACGATTAAAGTGGAACCTGCCATAAACGCCCCTGTGCTTCCTGCTGATATAACAGCATCTGCTTTACCTTCTTTTACAAGATTAAGTGCTTTAACTAAGCTAGAGTCCTTTTTTTTTCTTAAAGCCATAACTGGGGATTCACCTGTAGTTATAACCTCTTTAGTGCTTAAAATATCTATTTTGTCCTTAGGATAATTATATTTAGCTAATTCATTTTCAATTTGCTCTTTTTGGCCGGTTATTATTATATTTACGTTTTGCTTTTTAACTGCTTCTACCACACCTTCCACTACAGCACAAGGTGCAAAATCTCCTCCCATACCATCCACAGCAATTATCATATTTTCACATCCTATCCTATAATCTGGACCTTTGTTACCTAATTTTGTTACTTAATATGATCTAACTTTTATAGACCCCATGAACAAAAAAAGAAAGTCAAATGACTTTCTTTTATTTATTTTCAGTTGAAATGATTTCCTTACCCTTATAATATCCACAATTCTTACAAACTCTATGTGCAAGTTTCATTTCATGGCACTGAGGACACTCAACTAAACCTGGTAAACCTAATTTAAAAGTCTGTGCTCTTCTTGAGTCTCTTTTTGCTTTTGATATTCTGCTGGCTGGATTTCCCACAGTAAACACCTCCTTAATCAGTGAAAAACATATCTTTTAGCTTTGCCAATCTCGGATCAATATCATCGCTTTTGCACTGACATTTAGAATTATTTAAGTTAGTGCCGCACTGTTGGCATAACCCCTTACAATTCTCGCTGCAAAGCCTCTTAATTGGTAAAATTAATATAATGTTATTTTCTATTATTTCCGTAATATCAATGATATTACTATCTATAAAGATGGCTTCATCATCCTTATTTTCCTTGTTATTATTTGTAAATTTTTCAGTAATAGCAACATTCACAGCATAAGAGAATTTACCTAGACATCGTGAACAAGTGAGCTCTAGTAAAGTATTAATTCTTCCTTCCAACAGAAGAATATCTCCTTCTTTACTTAAAGTTCCGCTAAACTTTAGAGGCTCTAATAACTTTATGTATTCACTTCCATCATAGAATCCCTTTTCTTCTACTGTAACATTTATGTCCTTTGTAACAACTTCTTCACTTAGTAAATCTGATACATTTAATTTCATATCACTCACCTCTATATATTAGCCACAACCTATTATATAGAGATGAGCATTAAAAGTCAAGTCTTATTTATTTTCAACTATTTCTTTTGTATCCCTAGCTATCATAAGTTCTTCATTTGTAGGAATTACTAATACTTTTATCTTTGAATCAGGTGTGCTTATTTCTAGTGCCTCTCCCCTTTTCTTATTCTTTTCTTCATCTATTTTAATTCCAAAATAGCTTAATCCATTACATATAGCAGATCTGCTAGTTGCTGAATTTTCTCCAAGTCCTGCCGTAAATATTATAGCATCTGCTCCATTTAAAACTGCAACATAAGCTCCTATGAAAGATTTAACTTTGTGATAATACATATTTAATGCAAGTTTTGCTCTATCATTTCCTGAATTTGCAGCTTCTTCTACATCTCTAAAATCACTGCTTACTCCTGATACTCCAAGTATTCCTGACTTTTTATTCATTAAGGTATCCACTTCATCTACAGACATGCCTGTTCTTTTCATTACAAATGGTACTATAGCTGGATCTATATCACCGCATCTAGTTCCCATTACAAGTCCTGCAAGAGGAGTAAGTCCCATAGTTGTATCTACTGCTTTTCCTTGGTTTACTGCACATATGCTAGCTCCATTTCCTAAATGACAAGTTATTAACTTAAGATCTTTTGGATCTTTCTTTAATAATTTAGCTGCTTCAATTGAAACGAATCTATGAGAAGTTCCATGAAAACCATATTTTCTGATATCATACTTTTCAGATATATCATAAGGTATTGCATAAGTATAAGCATAATCTGGCATTGTCTGATGAAATGCTGTATCAAATACTGCTACCATTGGAGTATTTGGCATTAATTTTTTACAAGCATCTATTCCCATTATATTAGCTGGATTATGTAGTGGTCCTAGTGGGATACATTCTTCTATTGCTTTCATTACATTTTCGTCAATAAGAATGGATGCTGCATATTTCTTTCCACCGTGCAAAACTCTATGTCCTACAGCGGATATTTCTGACATGTCTTTTATTACACCATGTTTTTTATCTACAAGAGCATTTAATACTAATTGTATAGCAACTTTGTGGTCTTCCATTGGTTGCTCTGTAACAAACTTTTCTCCATTAACTTTGTGTGTTAAAATTGAACCGTCCATTCCTATTCTTTCTACAAGACCCTTTGCTACAACACTTTCATCTTGCATATCAATAAGTTGATATTTTAAAGATGAACTTCCACAGTTTACTACTAATATTTTCATGTTTAATATTCCTCCTAAAAATGAATCATTTATGCTTTTTGTTATTACTTTTGAGCTTGTGCTTGAACTGCTGTTACAGCTACTACATTTACTATATCATCAGAATTACATCCTCTTGACAAATCATTTATAGGTTTTGCAAATCCTTGGCATACAGGTCCTATAGCATCTGCTTTTGCAAATCTTTGAACGAGTTTATAGCCTATATTTCCTGCTTGGAGATCTGGAAATACAAGTACATTTGCTTTTCCTGCTACTTCACTTCCAGGAGCCTTTAAACTTGCAACCTTTTCTACGATAGAGGCATCTAATTGTAATTCTCCGTCTAAACTTAAATCTGGTTTAGCTTTTTTTGCAATCTCTACAGCATTTCTAACTTTGTCTACTAATTCGTGTTTTGCACTTCCCTTAGTAGAAAATGAAAGCATTGCTACTTTTGGATCCATTCCACATAAGTTCTTTGCAGTTTCTGCTGTACTTATTGCAATTGAAGCCAATTGATCACTATCTGGGCATGGATTTACAGCACAATCAGCAAATAGAAGTACACCATTGTCACCATACTCACAATTTGGTACTTCCATTATAAATGTACTGGAAACTACTGATGTACCTGGAGCTGTCTTTACTATTTGAAGTCCTGGTCTCAAAAGATCGCCTGTAGTATGAACCGCACCTGAAACCAATCCATCTGCATCTCCAAGTTTAACCATCATTGTAGCAAAGTATATTGGATCTCTTACTATTTTATCCGCTTTTTCTGGCGTTATTCCCTTCTTCTTTCTCAATTCATAAAAAGCATCTGCATATGCCTTTAGTTTATCTGAAATCTCTGGATCTACTATTTCTGCTCCATTTAAACTTACACCTAATTTTGACGCTTTTTCTTTTATTACCTTTTCATTCCCTACAAGGATTAAATTTGCAATACCCTCTTTAATTATTTTTTCACAAGCTTGAAGAGTTCTTTCTTCTTCTCCTTCAGCTAAGACAATCTTTTTTTTGTCTTCCTTTGCCTTACTCCAAATTTTTTCCATCAATTTCATGTTCATTTCCTCCCTTTAAATTTAACACAAAATTACACACACTTATACTATAATCCTTTTTAGTTGTATTTTTCAATAAAAATTATTCAAAAATATAACTTTTGATAAGAAATTTCACAAATTAAAGTATCAAAAAATTTTGCTAGTCAATACTTTACTCAATATTATATAATGTAAATCAAATAATCAAAAATTTAATCTGAAAATAGATACTCTATTTAAAAATCCTACACTAATACTTATTTTATTGTTATAATATGTATATATTTCACTTAGGCATTTTAAAATAAATAATCAATCAATATACTAGCCTATTTTTTCAAATGCCTTATACTTTGTACTTATAGTTCTTTAATGAAATAAACAGAGTTCTTGACATGGAATAAAATATTTTAGAAAGGAAAATTTCTATGAACGTAACTGGAATAATAGTTGAATATAATCCCTTTCACAATGGACATAAATATCATATTGAAAGTGCTCGTTCTGCTACAAAATGTGATGCTGTAATAGCAGTTATGAGTGGTAACTTCGTGCAAAGAGGTTCACCATCTATAGTTGACAAATGGACTAAAACCAAAATGGCACTTCTAAATGGAGTAGACCTGGTATTTGAACTTCCTGTTATCTACAGTCTATCTTCTGCTGAATTTTTTGCCTATGGTGCTGTAAGTCTCTTAGAAAACTTGGGTGTAGTAAAAAATCTTTGTTTTGGAAGCGAATATAGTAATATAAACTTGCTGAAATCTATTGCAAAAATTCTTGCAGAAGAGCCTACCCAATTTAAATTATTTTTAAAGGAAAAAATGTCACAGGGTATGTCCTATCCTTCTGCACGAAATAGTGCTTTAAATAATTTTCTATTAAATACTAAAAGTTCTCTTACAAAGTACAATATAGATGAAATACTTCAATCTCCAAACAATATTTTAGGTATAGAATATTTAAAAAACCTAATAAGAATAAAAAGCAATATTACTCCCATATCAATAAAAAGAATTGGAAGTTCATATAATAGCTTAAACATAGAGCAATCTTTTTCCAGTGCATCATCTATACGTAATTTCTTAAAATTAAATGGGAACATAAATGACTTAAGTTCTAATATTCCAGAAAATGTACTTTCTATTTTAAAGAAAGTTCAATCTACTGGATGTGGCTTTATTTTCGAAGATTGTATGGTGCCCTATTTAAGATATAAATCCTTTCTATATGAAAATAAAATTAAAAATTTACCTGACATATCCGAAGGAATTGAAAATAGAATACTCAAATCTCTACAGAATAATTGTTCCTACAGCGATATAATAATTAAATCTAAAACCAAAAGATATACTTACAGCAGAATAAGTAGAATATTATGCCAGTTTTTTTTAGGATTTGAAAATTTAAATTCTGAAATATTGAGAAGAAATATATGTCCCTATGGAAGAGTCTTAGGATTTAATTCTACCGGTATAAAAGTACTTAAGGAAATGAAAAATAACTCTTCCATTCCAATTTACGTAAAAATGCCAAAAAAAATAAGTGAAATGCTTGAATTAGACATACAGTGCACAAAAGCCTATAGTCTATTAAACAAAAATATACCTTTTAACAATGATTACCTTCAAAGTCCCATCATGGCAGATCAAATTTAGAATAAGTTTCCTACTTTTTAAATATAATTTAATAAACTGTGTTTATATTCAATAAATTTTTTAAAAAGTAGGTGACATTCTTGGAAGTTTTATTTTATCTATTAATATTTGCAATATTAATACTTCTTTTTATTTTACTAAAAGATAAAAATTTACTTATAACTATAGTATGTTCAATTTTTATAATTGAAATTATACTTGCACCAAAGCTATGTATAGATGGGGTAATTTCAGGTAGTCTATTATTTTTTTACAAGGTATTTCCATCTTTATTTTCATTTTTAGTTGTATCCAACATAATACTCTCTTGTGATGGAGTGTACATATATTCAAAATTAATAGGCAAAGCCCTGTGCAAACCCTTAAGACTCCCAACTAACTGCAGCTTCGTATTAATTATAAGCACACTTTGTGGGTATCCCCTTGGAGCAAAATATGCTTGTCAACTTTATGAAAAAAAAATAATAGACCTTTTCACCTGCGAGAGGCTTTTAAATATAGCTTCTAATGCAAGTCCTCTCTTTATGCTAGGTTCTGTTGGAGTTTCCATGCTAAAGAGCTCTTTTATAGGGTATATACTATTACTTTCTAATTTGCTATCTTGTATAGTTATGAGTTTTTTGATACCTTCTAAAAAAACATATTACAAACCTATTGCTTATAGAAATCACTCTCATGAAAGTGAAAATATCGGAAAGGTATTTAAAAACAGTATTGAAGATTCTTTAAAAAACTGCATATCAATAGGTGGATTTGTCATATTATTTTCTGTTGTAAATAGTATTTTAAAAAATAATATTCTATTTAATTTACTAATTAGTAGCATTTCACGTATAACTCATATTTCGGGTAACATAATGGAAGGAATCTTCCTTGGAATGATAGAAATGACTAATGGATGCAGCTTAATATCATCTTCTACTGCCTCCCTTAATTTAAAAATTATACTAGTAAGTTTTTTATTCACCTTCAGCGGACTATCAATTATATCTCAAGTGTACTCTTTTACTTATAAATTTAAAATATCTTTAAAAAAATATTCTCTTAGAAAAATACTACAGGGAATAATATGTTCCATATTTAGCTTATCACTTTATAACCTATTCTCTTTAAAATTATCGCAAGAAACTTTTCTACCTTATTATAAAATAACTACATACTTTAATAACTTGTTTATACTTACTATAATTTTGCTTATTACTCCCTGGATTTTATATAAATTAAAGCAATTATTTCATGTCTCTTAGTTCTTTTATATTTGCTCTTATATCTTCAGTCTTTAGATCCATGCTGTTTACTAAATTATTTAACATCTTTTGAAGTTCTACTTTCAGCGTTGCTAGCATCTCATCATTTTTCCTTGATAATTCATTGTCCAACTGGCTTAATAGTTCATCTGCATAGTCTCGAGCGCCTAGTCTTATTGCCTTGGCGTTTTTCTTCGCAGATGATATAATTTCTTCTGCCCTCATATTAGCTTCTTTGGTAATATCATGGTTTTCTATTTGACGTCTTAACAAACTCAAATTTTCTTTTTTCATAGTTTCAGATTCTTGTACAGCTTCACTTAAAATTCTCTCTTTTTCGTTTACTATCCACTGTGCCTTTTTAAGCTCGCTAGGAAGATAATCCACTATTTTTTGAAGCACATCTAAAATTTCCTTTTTATTCACCATAACCTTCCCTGTCATAGGAACTTTTGCAGATGTATCTATAATTTCTTCAAGATATTCTATTAATTTAATAGCATCCATAATTTTTCCCCCTAAGATACCTTAGCACTTTTTATAAACTCTATTAATCTTGTTTATAATATCAAACCTTATTTCTTCAGGTACTAAACCTTTAATACATCCCCCAAACATAGCAACTTGCTTTACCGAGGATGAGCTCAAATAGGAATTCATGGCACTAGTCATCATAAATACTGTCTCTTTATCAGAATCTAGCTTTTTATTCATAAGAGACATCTGAAATTCATATTCAAAATCTGATACTGCTCTCAGTCCTTTTACTATAACTTGAATGTCATTTTTTTTCATAAAATCTATTAACAGACCGCTAAAGCTTTCAACTTTTACATTAGGTATATCTTTCACTACCTTTTGAATTAATTTTACTCTTTCTTCAATATTAAATAGGCCCTGCTTTTCAGGATTAATTAGTACTCCAACTATCAAATGATCAAATACTTTAGATGCCCTATTTATTATGTCTAAATGCCCATTGGTTATTGGATCAAAACTTCCGGGATATACCGCAGTCTTCATAATAATTAATCCTCCTTATATTTATAAAAGCATACCGTAGTTTTTCCATATTTTCTATGATCCATTAAAACTATATTAATATTTCCTTGATATATTTCTTCACTGGTATCAATTTTAGTAACTATAATTCCATCTTTTTGCAGTAGGTTTTTACTTTCAATTATCTCTACAGCTGGTGGAATCATATCCTTTTTATAAGGTGGATCAATAAATATTATGTCGAACATCAAATTTTTTCTTGAAAGTTCCTGTAAGGCTTCATAAGAATCCTTATTAATAGTTTTACATATATTAGAAAATCCTAAATTCTCCACATTTTTGTCTAAAAAGTAAAAAGTGTCACTACTTCTGTCAACTAAATAACATTTTTCTGCGCCACGGCTTGCAGCTTCAAGTCCTAAGCTCCCTGTGCCTGCAAATACGTCTAATACTTTCGAACCATAGACTCTATTCTGAATTATATTAAACATGGCTTCCTTAACTCTATCTAAAGTAGGTCTCGTAATATTATACCCATTAGGAGACATTAATTTTCTTCCTCTGGCAAGACCTGCAATTATTCTCATAAATTTTCCTCCTACTTTATGTTTTTTACATACTATAGTCATTTTATAATATTTTAGCATATATTTTTATATTATTCAAAAATTATTTAAAATTCATAATGCATCCTACACAATTATTATGAATTGTACATTAATTCAGTTTTCATTATTCTCATATTAATTTAATTTATCCGATCGCTACCATTGCTAACACCCCCATCGCACACAGTGAAATCGACTATCACCAAATCAAAGATTTGGGATATCTGCTTTTCTTCAAAGTGTGGGATAAGCACTGCTACGCGCCTGGATAAGTTCTTCTAAGGTTCAGATGGAGAAAAGGTATTCCTTATAAGCAAACTCCACCTGAACCTAAGAATCACTTGATTATGTGGTCAAATTAACAATTAATTAAAACTTATAAATTTTGAAGTTCTTTCTAAATTATTTAATATTTCTTCTTTTATTCTTATATCTTCCTCATCTCTACTTGCTAAAAGTCTTTTAGCTTCCCTATTAGCTTCTTTAAGTATATTTATATCCTCTACTAGATTAGAGAAAACAAGTTCATCTTCCCCGTGCTGCCTAAATCCAAAAATTTCTCCTGAACCCCTTATCTTCAGATCTTGCTCTGCAATAAAAAATCCATCATTACTGCTTCTCATTATCTCCATTCTTTTTCTTATTATGTCATTTTTAATATCTGCAATCAAAATGCAATATGATTTATAAGAGCCTCTTCCTACTCTTCCCCTCAACTGATGCAGCTGTGCAAGCCCAAATCTCTCTGCATTTTCTATTATCATAACCGTAGCATTTGGCACATTTATGCCTACTTCTATAACCGTAGTTGAAATTATAACTTTTATCTCGCCATTTTTAAATTTATTCATCTTTTCTTCTTTAAGTTTCGGCTGCATTTTTCCATACAGTATATCTATCTGTATGTTTTTAAAATATTTCTCTTTTAATTCCTCATATATATCTTCTACAGAACTTAAATCTAACTCCTCGTTTTCCTCTACAAGGGGACATACTACATATACTTGTCTTCCCCTCTTTATTTCCTCCAAAGCAAATTTATAAACTTTGTCTCTTGAATTTTTATCTCTGTAATAAGTATCTATCTTCTGCCTTCCTGGAGGAAGTTCATCTATAGTTGATACATTTAAATCACCATATAAATACAAACTCAAAGTTCTTGGAATAGGCGTAGCTGTCATAATAAGAGTATCTACATGATCTCCCTTATTTACAAGTTTACTTCTCTGCATCACTCCAAATCTATGCTGCTCATCTGTAACTACTATTCCTATATTTTTAAACTCCACATTATCTTCAATTAAAGCATGGGTTCCTATTATAATATCTATTTCACCCATTTTTAATTTTTCTTTTATTTCATCTTTATTTTTTGGGGTAACACTTCCACACAATAGTTCTATTTCTACGTCAAAACCCTCTAAAAGCTTCATAGCTTCTTCATAGTGCTGCTGTGCCAATATTTCGGTGGGGGCCATTAGAACTGCTTGATAACCGTTCTTTACTACATTAAAAATAGATATTAACGCCACTACAGTCTTCCCACTTCCTACATCTCCTTGCAGCAGCCTATTCATAGGAACCTCTCTTTTTTCATCTATAAGTATTTCTCTTATAACTTTATTTTGAGCTTTTGTAAGTTTATATGGTAATTTATTCTTTAGTTCTATTAACTCTGGAGCTATTTTAAAGGCTACCCCTTTTTTATTTTTCCCAAAATACTCTTTTAACATCAAAATTTTTAGAGAGTAAGTAAAAAGTTCCTGAAATTTAAGTCTCTTTTTCCCTTCTCTCAATTCTCTAAAATTAACTGGATTATGTATTATCCTTATAGCTTTATCCAAACTACAGAGCTTATATTTTGTAATTATCCACTTAGGTAAATTTTCATCTATACTCACTTTAGTAAGTACATAAGATATAAGTTTTATAAATGTATTGTTAGTTATTCCTGACTTTAAAGGGTATATAGGAAGTATTTTTTCTTCAATTTTGCTATTTGAATTAATATTTACCACTTTAGGATTTGTTATAACACTGTTTCCTCTGTAATGTTGGATTTTACCTGCTATTCTATATTCAGCATCTATCTTAAACTTCTTTTTCACATAAGGTTGATTAAACCATTTTGCCTTAAAAAGTCCATTTCTATTTTCAAAAACAATTGTAGAGATTATTTTACCAGTCCTAGTCCTTATATCTCTTTCTATCGAATTAACCTTACAATCTATCATGACCTTTCCTTCTGTGTTCCCTTTTAAATCACTGCAACTAGAAATAATATCATAATCTCTTGGAAAATATAAGAGCAAGTCAAGTATGTTGAATATACAACATCTGTTTAAGTTTTTACAAGTTACCTTACCTACTCCTTTTAAAGATCCGATATCCTCACTTAGCTTCACAAACTCTCACCTGCCTTCTTATTAAATACCAAAAATAAAAAAAGCTTTACGCTTTTTTTATTCAACAGAAACTATAAAATAGTATAAAGGCTGTTTTCCACTATAACATTGTACGTCCATTTCAGTATACTTCTTCTCAATTTCTTCTACAAAATGCTTTACTTTTTCTTCTTCACAATCTATACCATAATATATACTTATAAGTTCACTATCTTCTTTTATCATATGGTTTAAAAGCTCGCCACAAACTTCAAAAATGTCCTTTCCAACTTGCTCTATCTTTCCATCAATAAGTCCTAATATATCTCCCTTTTTTATGCTTATATCATCTATTTCTGTATCTCTAACCGCATAGGTCACAGAACCAGTAGTCACTGTAGTTAGTGCCCTTTCCATAGTACTTATATTTTCATCTATATCCATATCTGAATTAAATGATGTTATTGCCGTAATACCTTGTGGTATTGTCTTACTAGGCACAATCTTTACATTTTTATTGGATATTTCTTTTGCCTGATTAGCAGACATAATTATATTTTTATTATTAGGCAATATAATTATATTTTTAGCATTTACTTTATTTATACAATTCAATATATCTTCAGTACTGGGATTCATGGTCTGTCCGCCTTCTATTACGTAATCTACTCCCAAGTCCTCAAATATACTCTTAATTCCATCTCCCATAGCTACTGAAATAAGTGCATACTTTTGTGACTCAGTTTTTTCTTCATAACTAAGTTTCTCACTATCATAAGCCTTATCTTCATCAGAATTTTCCTCAAAATTTTCTATACTTAAAAGATGTCTGTGCTGTTCTCTCATATTATCTACTTTTATTTTTGACAGTTCCCCTAGCTTAATTGCCTCTGAAAGAATCCATCCTGGATCATTTGTGTGAATGTGCACCTTAATTATATCTTCGTCATCCACCACTACCATAGAATCTCCCATGGTCTCTAACTTTTTCTTAAATTCATTTATACAAGTTCCTTTAGAATGGATAAAGAATTCTGTGCAATATCCATATTTTATATCCTGCTGTCCTAAATCTTTAACTGCAGATTTAACTTCTTTATCGTGAGCCTCTTCTACAACTACATTTTCCTTACCATCCCTTAAAACTTCCTGCATTCCTTGAAGTATTATTAGAAGGCCCATTCCACCTGCATCTACTACTTTTGCTTTTTTTAGAACAGGAAGCATGTCAGGCGTTTTATTCAATATAGTTCTACTATAACTACATACATCTTGAAGTAACTCAGTTATATCCTCTTTACTGGACTTAATAGCACTTTCGCCAGCAGCTCTTATAACAGTTAATATGGTCCCTTCTGTAGGACGCATAACAGCTTTATAAGCAGATTTTGCTCCCTCTTGTAAGCTATTTGCAAATTCTTCTGAATTTACCTGCTTTTTTCCCTGAAGACCTTTTGCTATTCCTCTAAATATCTGAGACAGTATTACCCCTGAATTTCCTCTTGCCCCCATAAGCGCACCTCTTGCTAATTGTTTAGAGATACTTTCTATAGAGCTATCTTTAGAATTACTTACCTCAAGTACTGCACTTTTAAAGGTCATAGACATATTAGTTCCCGTATCACCATCGGGAACAGGAAACACATTTAATGAGTTAACAAAATCTTTTTGATTCTCGAGTTTATTGCTAGCATTTACAACCATGTTGTAAAAGTGATGTCCATCTATATTTAAGTATTCCATTTTTACGAATTACCTCCCTAGACTCTAACACCTTGAACATTTACTGTAATAGTTGATACTTTGAGTCCTGTGTAGTTTTCTACATTATACTTTATCCTCTGTATTATACTATTTGAAATCACTGATATTTTTGTTCCATATTCCACTATTATATATAGCTCTATTATAAGTTCATTATTTTGAGAACGAACCCTTACTCCTTTATTAAAACTTCCACCTTTTATTAATTCCCAAAAGCCATCTTTTGCGTTTTTGGAAGCCATACCCACTACTCCATAGCATTCCATAGTTGATAACCCAACTATGTTTGCAACTACTTCTTCCGAATAGTCAATATACCCATTTTCTCCGGCAATACTAGCTATCATACAAAAACCTCCTTACTAAAGTATTATATTCTATAATGCCATAAACATATTTTATATTAAATAAAACATTTATTCAAGGAAATATTAGCTCTATGAAAAAGGACATTTACTTAAATTTTACTATTTACTTGCACTTATTATGCTTTCTGTGATAAAATAAGTGGTGTTTGAATTTTAGAGGACTCATAAGGAGGTGTTTTTAATGTCAAAGAAGTGTGAAATATGTGGAAAAGGTGTAGTATTTGGAGTACAATACAGCCACTCCCACCGTCAATCTAAAAGGACTTGGACTCCAAACGTAAGAAAAGTTAAAGCTATAGTTAATGGAACACCAAAAACTATACATGTTTGTTCAAGATGCCTTCGTTCAGGAAAGGTTCAGCGTGCTATATAAAAAATAAAAATGCAGTTGTTTATATACAATTGCATTTTTGTTTTTAAGTACTTATTTTTTTTTAGTGAAAAATTTTATAATTGCAGATAGAACTCCTGGAAGCTTAAATGCAATAATTTTCATTAAACTACCCCCTTATCTATGATAACTTATTAAATACCATCCACAATAAATTAGTCCCATGCCTGCAGCTATTATCCAGCCCCATATTGGGATAATAACTGTCATTAAAAATCCAACACCTATAGATAAAGCTATTAATCCTATTTTTTTCTTTGTCCTTCTTCTAATACAGCTTTTCTTTTTCACGTTATTATCCCTTAAAAATTGCTTTATACTATTATATGCATAATACCTTCATATCGTTACTACTTTTTATAATTACAAACTTTTAACCATCTATACTATTAAAAGTTTGTCTTATTGTCTGTTCAATCCTTACTGTGCATACACAAAAGCATACCGCTATCAAACACTATACGGGCTTCCTCTTCAATAAATTCATTAGATACTGTCCTTGCATCACCTAAAGCCAAATCATAATTACTTAACTTATATCTAGCACCTATTATATTTAAATTTTTGACTACATTGCAGTAGGCATGGAGGGAAAAGGTCTCTCCAGGATATCCTTTTATTGTCGTTGTCTTGCATAATAATTCAATAATATTATGTTCATCCTTTATATATGCCTTCACTCCACTGCGGTTACATTTTAAAAGCATACCTAAGTTGGCTAAAACATGGTCTATCCTGCTTCCAGTACATGCAAGCATTACTATCTGGTCTACTTTTAATTCCAGGGACTTTTCTACTGCAATTTCAGTATCCGTAAAATCCTTAGCCCTAGGATATGTATCTATAGAACATTTTTTACTTTTAAAAAACGTTAAAACATTCTTGTCTATAGAGTCAAAATCTCCAATTAAATAATCCGGTATAATTTTATACTCATAGAGACAATTTGCCCCTCCATCTGCACAAATCAAAATAGAATCTTCATCAATTTCCTCTTCAATTAATTTTCTAGATGGAGCACTGCCCCCAGATACTATGATTGCTTTCATTTTAAATTTCCCCTCTTAATAATCTTATGTTCTCTTCTATATTTCCACCCTTAAATACAGCAGAACCCGCTACTATTACATTAGCACCGCTATCTACTATTTTTGCTATATTGCCCTTTGAAACACCGCCGTCTACCTCTATCATTAAATTTTTGTTACATTTACTGCTTAATTCTTTTATGTACTTAAGTTTATCAGAACAATACTCTATATATTTTTGTCCTCCAAATCCTGGATTTACAGACATTATGAGAACCATGTCTAAATAAGGTATTAAGTACTTTATATTATCTACTAAGGTAGCTGGGTTCAGTGCAACTGCAGCTTTTACCCCAAAACTTTTTATATAATTTATAGTCCTATCTATATGCCTATCCGCCTCGAAATGAACTGTTATAATATCTGCTCCTGCTTTTACAAAATCCTCCACATATCTTGAAGGTTCTTCTATCATTAAATGTACGTCAAAAGGCAACTTTGTAAGAGGCCTTATGCTTTTAATAATAGGTACTCCAAAAGATATATTCGGTACAAAATTTCCATCCATTACGTCTATATGAATTAAATCGGCCCCATATTTGTCCAGACTTTTTATATCTTCCCCTAATTTTGAAAAATCTGCAGATAATATTGAAGGTGCTATTCTTATCATATGTTTCTCTCTCCTTAATTTATACTGCTATATGAGCAGCTCAATACTTTTTTTTACTTATAATTTCATTTAAAACCTTAATGTAAAACTCATATCTTTTTCTATCTATTTTGCCATCTTCAACAGAAGCTTTAATAGCACAATTCGGTTCTTTATAATGAAAACAACCTGTAAATTTACATTTCCCTATAAGGTCAGTAAACTCTGGAAAACAATACTGAAGTTTTTCCTCTGATATATCAGATATATCCAGAGAGGAAAATCCCGGAGTATCCACTATAAGCCCTTCTTCCAATTCTATTAGCTCACTATGTCTTGTAGTGTGTTTTCCTCTCTTCAATTTTTGACTTATCTCACCCGTTTCCATAATCTCTTTTCCTGAAATGGCATTTAAAATAGTAGATTTTCCAACTCCCGATGGACCACACAATACCGTAATATTTCCTTTAAGCTTTTCTTTAATTTTATCAATTCCACAATTCTCTTTTGCCGTTAAAAATATTACGTCATAGCCTATTTTTTTCATAGTATTGGCTATATCGGATTTTTCCTTTTCTTCTGCTAAATCCAGCTTATTAAAGCAAACTACTATTTTCAAATTATTCAATTCACAGCTTATAAGAAATCTATTTAATAGATCTTCATTTATTTCAGGACGGTTAAATGCAAAAACTACCAGTGCCTGGGTTACATTAGCTACAGCAGGTCTCTTCAATTTAGTTTTTCTAGGATAGATTCTATTAATAACTCCCTGCTCTTTTTCTAGTGCAATATCAACTTTATCTCCTACCATAGGGGAAAGTGAATTATGCCTAAACTTTCCCCTTGCCTTACATTCAATTACCCCATTATCTGTTTTTATATAATAAAATCCTCCTATACCCTTAACTATAGTTCCCTGCATAAATTCCTCCTAATTTGTTTTATCTGAATTTCCTGTACCACCCGTATTTGTATTTCCATTGTTTCCTGTACCTCCATCAGAAGAAGAACTGCCTGTGCCGCTTCCATTATCAGATTTACTTCCGCTAGACCCGCTTCCACTTCCTGTATCGCTTCCATCCTTACTTTGTCCGCTGCTTCCAGTGCTTTTTCCTCCAGTTGGGGTTCCTAAATTACTACTTTGATCATTTTGAGTTTCTTTATATTCATAATAAGTTAAGCTTACCGTAGTACCTTCTTTAACTTGCTGTGATCCTCCTATGCTTTGGCTTGTTACAACTCCACTCTGAGATTTATCTGAAGTAGCTACTGGATTTCTAGAAACCTTAAGTCCTGAACCTGCCATTATAGAAGCTGCTTCTTCTATGTTTTTGCCTGAAACATCTGGTACTGTTACATATTTTGCATCTGCTCCCTTACTTACCACAAGATTTACTTTTGTACCATTTTGAGCTTTACTATCTGCTGTAGGATCTTGGCTTATAACATCTCCTTCTGCTACATCGTCACTGTGTCTGTAAGATACATTTCCCAAAGTGAGCCCACTGTTTGATATAATATCCTTTGCAGTAGCAAAATCTACCCCAACCAAATTTGGAACAGTCAGTGAATCAGATCCACTGCTTATAATTACCCTTACATCTGAGTTTGATTTTACCTTTGTTCCTGATTTAGGAAAACAATCTATTACTGTTCCTTCTGGTTTGTCACTTTTTTCTTTGCCACCTATTACAAAATTAAGCTTTTTGCTTTCTACTAACTGTTTGGCATCATCCTGTTTCATGCCTACAATACTCGGCACAGTTATGTCTCCGCTGCTATATACCTTGTTATACCAAATATATCCTGAAATTATACCTATTACAACTACAAGAACACCTATTGCGGTGGTCAATATTCTCTTTTTCTTTTTAGGGTCTAAGTTTAATTTAACTGGTTTTCTTGCTGGCTCTACTTCATCATCATAATCGTCCTCATTTTTATAAGCATTGTTTACATCTACAGGATCCATTATCCTAGTCATATCACCACTTAAGTCATCATCTGACAAATTGATTTTTTGATTATTTTCTATCTTTTTCAAATCCACTAACATATCTTCCATTGTCTGATATCTTCTTATAGGCTCTTTTTCCACAGCTTTCAGAATAAGTCTATTTAAACTATCTGGTATATTTTCATTTAACTGATTTGGTGGAACTACAGGTTCTTGTATATGTTTTAGTGCTATTGATACAGGACTTTCTGCATCATAGGGAACACGTCCTGTAACCATTTCATACATAACTATGCCAAGGGAGTAAATATCTGTTCTAAAGTCTACAAAGCTTCCTTTTGCTTGTTCTGGGGAAAAGTAGTGTGCAGAACCCATTATCTTATTAGAATTAGTTATTGTAACTGAATCCGAGGCTTTGGCTATACCAAAGTCCGTTACTTTTACTATACCATCTTCTGTCACAAGAATATTATGAGGTTTTATATCTCTATGTATAATATTATTCTTATGGGCACATTTCAAAGCTTTAGCTATTTGAATAGCTACTTCTACTGCCCTTGCAGGAGGTATTTTCTTTTCTTCTTTTATTACTTGTTTTAAAGTCTTTCCAATAACACATTCCATTACTATGTAGTTTATATCCTTCTGTGTACCTACATCATATATGTTCACTATATTATTATCTGAAAGACTTGCTGCTGCTGCTGCTTCCCTTTTAAATTTCTCTACAAATTCTCCATCACTTGAAAATTCTTCTTTGAGAATTTTAACAGCTACGTTTCTGCTCAAGAGGTGGTCTTTGGCCCTATAAACAATAGCCATACCTCCCTCTCCTATTTTTTCAAGCAACTCATATCTATTCCCTAGCATAGTCCCTATCATTTTTTACACTCTCCTTCAAATACAATAACTGATATATTATCCTTTCCACCTCTAAGCTTACTTAGTTCTATTAGCTGCTTGCAAGCATCTTCGTTATTGTTATTCATTATTATATCATACATTTCGTTCATATTTACTCCATTAGATAGCCCGTCAGTACACATTATTACTCTATTTACATCTTCTAAATTTACTTTAAATATATCTACTTTTACAGACTTATTAGTTCCAAGCGCTCTTGTTATTATATTTTTGTTAGGATGAATTGCAGCTTCTTCTTCAGTTATACTACCTTCATCCACCAGTTGTTGTACTAAAGAGTGATCTTTAGTCACTTTTGTTATACCATCATATTTTACAACATAGCAACTACTATCCCCTACATTTGCTACTATCATATCTTTATCTTTTACAAGGCAGACTGTTATAGTTGTCCCCATTCCACCAAATTGACTGTTGCTAATAGAAAGTTCATAAATTTTATCATTTGCTACACTTACAGCTTTTAATAAATCTTCCTCCATATTTGATGTTTCATTTGATTTCATGTAAGAAATGGTTGTTTCCACAGCAATCTTGCTGGCTACCTCTCCTGCATTGTGTCCACCCATTCCATCTGCTATTACATATAAGTTAAAATTTTTACCATTATAGAAATCTACAAAATCTTCATTTAGCTTTCTTACCTTACCTACATCTGATAAGATCCCCACCATTTTCTACACCCTCTCTATAACTTTTTCGATTTTAAATAACTTCTCCTCAATTGTCCGCAAGCAGCGTCTATGTCTGAACCCATTTCTCTTCTTATAGTAGTCTCTATTTTATTCTTAATCAACCTATGGTAAAATTTCTTTACATCATCAGAAGAAGATTTTTTTAAGTTATTTTCCTTAACTTCATTGACTGGTATTAAATTAACATGGCACAATAATCCACTTATAAGTTCAGTTAATTCATCACAACATTTTAAACTGTCATTTACTCCACTTACCAAAGCGTATTCAAAAGATACCCTTTTACCCGTCTTATCTATATAATACTTACATGCATCTATTACATCTTTTATGGAATATTTATTTGCAATAGGCATTATTTTTTTTCTCATAACGTCATTTGGAGCATGTAGTGATATGGCCAAAGTTATCTGAAGATCCCTATCTGCTAAATCCTTTATCTTAGGTACTATACCACAAGTTGACAAGGTTATATGTCTTTGGCCTATGTTGAAACTGTACTCAGAATTTACTATTTTTAAAAACTTCAACACATTTTCATAATTATCTAGGGGTTCCCCACTTCCCATAAGGACTATATTAGATATCCTCTCTCCTATTTCATTCTGGGATTTTAAAATTTGGCCTAACATTTCTCCTGCTGTCAAGTTTCTAACCATTCCATCTATTGTAGATGCACAAAACTTACATCCCATCCTACATCCTACTTGAGTTGAAATACATATGGAATTACCATGTTTATATTTCATAACTACAGTTTCCACCATATTTCCATCTTTATATTCATATAAAAATTTAAAAGTATCTCTAAATTTTGACTCACATTTTTTAACTAATTCAGTAGTACCTATGTAAAAATTTGTTTTTAACTTTTCTAGTAACTTCTTAGGTATATTGGTCATATTATCAAAATCGCATTGACCATTTTTATATATCCAGTCCATTATCTGTTTTGCTCTGAATTCACTTTCACAATTGTCTCTCATCCAACTTTTCAATTCTTCCATATCAAAGTCAAGAATATTATCCATATATTGCACCTACCTATGTTTTATCATTTTTGCAATAAAAAATCCATCCATATTATCATCGGGCAATATAGTTATATATCCCTCTTTATGATAAATTATGTTGTCAAAATCACCACAATAAATTTTTTCTAATTTATACTGGGGATTTTCTCTAATAAACCAATTTATGTTATCTTCATTTTCACTTTTATTTAAGGTACAAGTAGAATATATAAGTTTTCCACCATCTTTTACATATCTTGAAGCATTTAACATGATTTTTCTCTGCACATTTATAAGGCTATTTAAAGACTTCATACTTTTGTTCCATTTAATTTCAGGTTTCTTTCTTACTATTCCTAGTCCTGAGCATGGCACATCTATTAGCACTCTATCTGCTGTAGCTTCAAACTGTTCTACATATTTTTCCGCATCTAACTTATTACATTTTATGTTTTTAATATCCATTCTATTTGCGTTTTCTTCTACAAATCTTAATTTATTCTCATGTAAATCATAGGCATATATTACTCCTGTATTTTTCATAAGTTCTGCCATATGGCAGGACTTTCCTCCAGGTGCACTGCACATATCAAGTACGGTCATATTTTCTTCCGGGTCTACAATATGTGCTACAAGCATGGCACTTTCATCCTGTACTGTTATATATCCTTTTTTAAAAAGTGGATTTTCCTCTATATTGCTGCCTCTATTTATTACTACAGCTTCCTTGCATATTTTACCTTTTTGTATGTCATATCCATTTTTTAAAAGTTCATCCCAAACACTTTTATAATCAATTTTTAATCCATTAACTCTAACTGTAACTTTGGGTATGTAATTAAGTGATTGTAATATACTCTCACCTACAGCTTCTCCATATTGATGAATAAAAAGCAAAGTCATCCACCTTGGAAATGAATATTTAAAACACAAGTTATCTATTTTATTGTCCTTATGTTCACAGTGCAAATTATCTTTATTTCTCAAGTAATTTCTTAAGACTCCATTGACTAATTTTGAGAGCCCCTTTGACTTTTTTTTCGAAAGTTCTACGGCTTCATTTACTACTGCAAACTCAGGTATTTTATCTAGGTACCTGAGTTGATATATAGAAATTCTCAGTATATTTACTATATCTATATTCATCTTCTTTAAACTACTTTTTATGAAATCATCTAGTATAGTGTCAATAGTATACATATATTTTAAAGTACCATATACTATTTCAGTAACTAAAGCCTTATCCTTTTTGTTTAAATTATTCTTATTTAAATACGTATTTAAAACTTTATTAGAATATGCATTACTTCCCAATACCTCATTAAGTATTTCTACAGCTGTACTTCTTGCTCCATTCATCTTTTTACCTCTAACTTAAGATATTTTCAAAGAAATAACCAGTCAGTACGCTAGCCTATTTTCTTTAAAATGTCTAAAATATATATTTTTAATCTCTGTCCCTACTTATATATATAAGTCTTAATAAATTAGCTATAGCCGTTAACGCTGCAGCTACATAAGTCATTGCAGCAGCACTTAAAACAGATCTAGCTCCAACTAACTCATCGGAATATAATATATTTCTTCTTTCTAATATTTTTAATGCTCTACTTGACGCATTGAATTCTACTGGAAGAGTTATTATCTGAAACAAAACTACTAAAGTAAATAAAATTATACCTATATTCACAAGTCCCTTAATTCCTAAAATAATTCCTGCTAAAAATAGTATCCAGGACGCACTAGAACCAAAGTTAACTGCAGGTACAATGGAATTTCTTATAATAAGTGGTACATACCCGTTTTTGTGCTGAATTGCGTGCCCTGTTTCATGAGCTGCAACCCCAATTGACGCCACAGAATTTCCATAATAAACTTCTTCTGAAAGTCTCATAACTCTTTTTGAAGGATCATAGTGATCACTGAGTTTTCCTGGTATCAGCTCTACTGGTACATCATATAAACCACTGCCATCTAAAAGCATCCTAGCTACCTGAGCACCTGTATATCCATTTTGACTTCTATATCTTGAATATTTATTAAAAGTGGACGATACTTTATACTGTGCCCAAGCTGCTACTAAAATCGCAGGAATGAGTATAATAAAACTGCTGTCAAAGAAAAACATAGGTTAACCACCTCCACAAATTACTTTTTTAATACAATGTTTTTTTCTATAGAATGTCCTTTTATATATTCACTTACATTCATGGGTTTTCTTCCAGGAAATTGTATTTTTTTTATGAGTACAGTGCCATTTCCACAGGCAACTTTAATTCCATTTTTGGATACATCTATTATACAGCCTGGTTCCTCACCACAACTTTCATCCAAGCACTCCACCTCATATATTTTCATATTATCATTCTTATATTGAGTATATGCAATAGGCCATGGATTTAAACCTCTTACAAAATTTTTTATGTCTTTACAATTTAAATTCCAATTTATCTTTGCCATACTCTTATTCAACATTCCAGCATACTCAGTTGTAGTTTCTCCCTGTTTTTTTCTTACAATATCACCTTTTTCCAGTCCTTTTAATGTTTTGACCAATAGTTCTGCTCCATCTTCCATAAGCACATCGTGGAGTTCACCAGCTGTCATATTATCTGTAATTTTAACATTGCTGCTTAAAAGCATATCTCCTGTATCAAGCCCTGTATCCATAAACATAGTAGTATTTCCACTTTCACTTTCTCCATTTATAATACACCAGTTTATAGGTGCTGCTCCCCTATATTTAGGTAAAAGTGAAGCATGAAGATTTATGCATCCATACTTAGGTATATCCAGAACTTGTTTTGTAAGTATCTGTCCATAGGCAACTACCACTATGAAATCTGGTCTTATCTTTGTTAAAGCAGAAATTGCCTCTGCATCATTTTTTAACTTAAGGGGTTGATATATTGGAATATCGTGTTTAAGAGCCTCTTCTTTAACTTCGGAAAAACATAACTTTTTACCTCTCCCCTTTGGTTTATCTGGTTGAGTAAATACAGCTTCAACATTAAATTCCTCTATTAATCTTTTTAAAGATGGCACCGAAAATTCAGGTGTTCCCATAAAAACTATATTCATTACTTAGTTACCTCACCTTTTTTTATGATTTTATCTATGAAGAGTATTCCATTTAAATGGTCTATTTCATGGCAAAGTGCTCTGGCAAGCAAATCCTCACCTTCTATTACAATCTCTTCACCTTTCTCATTTAATGCTTTTACCTTTACTTTCTTTGGCCTTTCAACCTCCCCTTCACTTCCGGGTATACTCAAGCATCCTTCTATATCTACGGCTTTACCCTCAGAATATGTAATTTCTGGATTCACTAGTTTTAAAATCCCTTCTCCAACATCTATAACTATAACTCTCTTTAAAACACCCACTTGAGGTGCTGCAAGTCCTACACCATCTTCTTCATAAAGGGTTTCCTCCATGTCATCTAACAGTACATGGATTCTTTCATTTATTTCCTCTACTTTCCTACTTTTTTTTCTTAATATACTATCTCCATATTTTCTGACAGTTCTCAAAGCCATATTATTTGCCGTTTCAATGAAATCTAATATATATTGATAGATTTTTTACGGCTTATTCAACTCCTTCCTGTTTCATATTGATAATTGCGTCTAAATTAATATATCTTACAACATACTGTTAGGATTCCTATCTATACTAACTCTTATATCATTATAAACATCTTTCAATAAATCATAAACTACTTCTTTAACATTTTGTGCAATATTTATGGTTATCTTTCCTTTTAATATTATCTGCCACCTGTACAATTCCTTTATTTTTGATATTTGACAGGGACATGGTCCTAATATTATAATTTTATCATCTTTTTCAAGAAGTTTTTTTAAGAATATACCAACATTTTGTATATTTTTTATTAATACATTTTCATTTTTACTATTCATATTTATAAGAAGTATATCTGCAAATGGGGGATAACTCATATTTTCCCTTATTCCAATTTCTTCCCTATAAAAACTATCGTAATCATTTTTAGCTGCATATCTTATGCTGTAATTTTCAGGATTATAAGTTTGAATAATTACTTTTCCAGGCTTTTCTCCTCTACCTGCCCTTCCTGAAACTTGGGTTATAAGTTCATATGTCCTCTCTGTAGATTTAAAATCCGGCAAATTAAGGGACAAATCTGCAGCCACTACACCTACTAAAGTTACATTTTTAAAATCCAAACCTTTTGCTACCATTTGAGTTCCTATAAGTATATCTGCTTTTCCCTGTTTGAATGTATTATAGATATTTTCATAAGAATTTTTACTTCTTGTAGTATCAAAATCCATTCTAAGTGTTCTTGCTTTAGGGAAATAAGCTTTTATCTGGTTTTCCACCTTTTCTGTTCCCACACCAAAATATTTAACATATTTACTGCCACATTTAGGACAAACTTTAGGTACTTCTATCCTGCTTCCACAATAATGACAAACAAGTTTTCTTTGATTCTGGTGATAGGTATAGGATATATCACAATTATTGCATTTAAATACATAACCACATTTTCTGCAAGAAACAAAGGTGGAATAGCCTCTCCTATTTAAAAACAATATTATCTGTTCACCCTTTGAAAGTCTGTTACAAATACATTGATAAAGTTCCCTACTGAATATAGATTTATTGTTATTTATAAGTTCCTGCCTCATATCTACAATTTCAACTTCTGGCATAAGTGCCCCATCTGCTCTGTTTTTTATATCTATAAGTTCAATTTCACCAGTCTTACATTTATAATACGTTTCTATAGAAGGTGTGGCTGAGCCAAGTATCATTTTACAATTGTATTGTTTACATTTCATCTGTCCAATTTCTCTAGCATTATACTTTGGATTACTGTCTGATTTGTAGCTCCACTCATGTTCTTCATCTATTATTATAAGTCCTAAGTTATTAAATGGAAGAAATACCGCAGATCTTGCACCAATTGCAACTTTCACCTGGCCAAGCTTTACCCTCATCCATTCATCATATCTTTCCCCATCTGATAATTTGCTATGAAATACACTTATATTTTTTCCGAATCTTCCTTTAAATCTTTCAACCATTTGTGGAGTAAGTGCAATTTCCGGCACCAGTATTATGGATTCCTTACCTTTATCCATAGCCTTTTCAACAAGATGCATGTAAATTTCAGTTTTACCACTACCTGTGACTCCATGAATTAAAAATATGTTTTTATCTGAGTTTATTATATTGTCTACTGCATACTGCTGCTCACTATTCAGTACCTTTTTAGAATACGCTCTATACTGTCTTACATCATACCTATCTACAGTTTTCTCATTAACCACAAGAAATCCATGTTTTATCATAGTATTTATAGATGATAGGGATAATTTATAATTTTTGCTTATAAAGTTCTTAGTGTATACTCCATTGTTTTCTTTTACTACTTTATATATATCTATGTATGGTTCTTTATTAAAGTTTCCTTCTAAATCTTTACCAATATAAATTAGGCTTTCCTTTTTCTTTTTCATTCCTTTAAGTGTTCCCCTCGGAATAAACACTCTTATACATTCTAGATATGTACACAAGTATATTTCTCTCATTTTTTCTATAAGAGTTAAATCTTCTTTTGTAAAAAGCGGGAATTTTTCACATATATCACTTATTTCTTTAATTTTCCTGCTTTCTATATCATCTTCATATAACCTAACTACAAATCCATCTAATTTATTGTTTCCCATACCAAAAGGTATTTTTACTCTAGAACCTATACTAATTTTTCCACTTAACTTATCTGGTATTTTATAGGTAAAAATTTTATCTAATTTTACAGAACTATTGTTTACAATTATACCTGCATATGTATACACTAAATCACCCTTTATATAAACATTAAATAAGAGAGGTATTTTAAATTTAAACCCCTCTCAAACATTTAAACCGATATTTTAGATAAATCAAATTACCTTTGGGATAGTATATTGAATAAATTTCGAGCAACTTCTCTCTTACTCATCTTATTTAAATCCACCTTTTTTCCATCCCTTGATAGTATTGTTACCCTGTTGTCATCTGAAGCAAATCCTGAATCAGATGCCGTTATATTATTGGCAACTATATAGTCAAGATTCTTTTTCTCGAGCTTCTTTGAAGCATTCTCCAAAAGATCGTTGCTTTCAGCAGCAAATCCAACTAGAATTTGATTTTTCTTTAATTTCCCAAGTTCCTTCAATATGTCCACATCACTAATAAAAGCTAATGAAAATTCATCTTCACTTTTCTTTATCTTCCTTTTGGAATAATCTTTTGTTTTATAATCAGATACTGCAGCAGCTTTTATTACTATATCTTGTCCTTGAAAATTATCAAGCACAGCCTTTAGCATCTGTGCATTTGTCCTTACATTTATAAAATTAATTCCAAATGGAATATTTAGCTTTGTAGGCCCAGATATCAAAGTTACATCTGCACCTCTGTCCCTAGCCTCTTCGGCTATGGAATAACCCATCTTTCCTGAAGACCTATTTGTTATATATCTTACTGGATCTATATCTGCTATAGTCGGTCCTGCAGTTACAAGAACCTTTTTTCCCCGTAAGTCCTTAATACCATAAAGCATACTTTCAATTACCTGAGCTATAAAATCAGCATCTGGAAGTTTTCCTTCTCCACTATCGCCACATGCCAATCTTCCTACAGCTGGTTTTATGAATTCATATCCAAACTTCATAAGTTTATTTATATTATCCTGCAGGATTGGATTGGAATACATATTTGTATTCATAGCAGGTGCAAAAATTACAGGAGCCTTAGTTGCCATGATAGTTGTAGTTAAAAGATCATCTGCTACTCCACTTGAAACCTTTCCTATTATGTTAGCCGTAGCAGGAACTATTGCTACCAAATCCGCTTTTTTTGCAAGAGAAATGTGTTGTATTTCAAAAGCTCGTGGTTCTTCAAACATATCAGTGTGTACTATATTTTGACTTAAAGTCTGGAAAGTAAGGGGAGTAACAAATTTTGCAGCAGACTTTGTCATTATTACATTTATATCAAAGTCCTTTTTTTTCAACCTACTTATAACATCTAGTGATTTATAAGCTGCTATTCCACCAGTTACCCCTATGACAACTGTTTTCTTGCCATTTACCATTATTTAATTCCCTCTTTTACAGTTTCATAGGTAATCAAATCTTGATCTATTTCATTAATAGCTATAGTAACTGGTTTAGTTGAATCCACATCTACAAGTGGTTCCGAATCCTGAATTAGTTGTCTTGCCCTTTTAGCTGTTATAGTAACTAAAGTATACCTATTATCTACCTTTTTAAGTAAATCCACAATAGATGGATTTATCATTGAATTATTCATATAAAATACCCTCCTTAGAATTTAATATTTCATCTTTAATCCTATCTACTCTACATTTTTCAGCTGTAATAATGCTCTCTATATTTTCCACTGCATTGTCTACAGTATCGTTTATAACCGCATAATTATATTTTGAAACATAATTTATTTCCTTATAAGCTGACTTAAATCTTAGATTCAAGGACTCAGGTGTTTCACTTCCCCTACCTATAATCCTGTTTTTAAGTTCCTTCATTGAAGGCGGAAGTATAAATATAAACACCCCTTCTGGATAGCTTTCTTTTACCTTTAAGGCTCCCTGAATATCAATTTCAAGCACTACATCTTTTCCTTCATCTATAGCTTTCAAAACTTGAGACTTAGGTGTACCATAATAGTTTTCATAAACTTTAGCATACTCTAAAAAATCCTTATTTTTTATTTTGTCCTTAAAAGTCTCCTCGGTCAAAAAATAATAATTTACTCCATCTACCTCCCCTTTTCTTGGAGACCTAGTAGTAGCTGAAGTAGAAATCCAAAAATCATTTTTTTTCAGCAATGCCTTGCAAACTGTACCTTTTCCAGTTCCAGAAGGTCCTGATATGACAATTAGCAATCCTTTTCTTGACATTATTCCTCAACCTCACCAATATCATCTTCACCATCTTTGGAAGACAATCTATGTGCTACAGTTTCAGGTTGAACTGCTGAAAGTATTACATGATCACTATCTGTTATTATAACAGCTCTTGTTCTTCTTCCATAAGTAGCGTCTATAAGCATTCCTCTATCTCTTGCTTCCTGAATTATTCTCTTTATGGGAGCGGATTCTGGACTTACTATAGCCACCAATCTATTTGCTGAAACAATATTTCCAAATCCTATGTTTATTAATTTTATACCCATACATTTCCTCCTATCTTACTCCACGTTTTGTATTTGCTCTCTTATTTTTTCTATTTCGTTTTTTATATTTAATGTAACTTTAGTTATATCCAGATTTGTTGATTTGGAAGCAATTGTATTTGCCTCTCTATTCATTTCCTGTAGTATAAAATCAAGTTTTCTTCCTACAGGTTCCTTCAATGTTAATGTCTCTTTAAATTGTACTATATGGCTATTTAGCCTTACAATTTCTTCATCAATACAAGATTTATCTGCAAATAGTGCTATTTCCATTGCAACTCTATTCTCATCTACCGGATATTTATCAAGCAAATCCTTCAACCTTTCTGAAAGCTTTTCTTTATATTCCTTTACTACTTGAAAAGATTTATTTTCTATAGTATTTAGTAAAGTTTGAATAGAACTGCATTTTTCAAGTATATTTTTTTCTAGTTTCTCCCCTTCTTTTTCTCTCATACCCACTAGCATTTCTAATGCATCATTAAAAGCAGTTAATAAATACTTCCATATATTTCCAAGATCAGCATCGTCTTTTTTTACAGTTATAATTTCTGGAAATTTAGCAATAAGTGAAAGAGATATATTGTCTTTTATATTGTATTTTTCCTTAATAACATTTAAACATTCTACATAGCTATTAGCTAAACCTTCATTTAATACAGCCTTTGTAGCCTGATCTTCAAAGTTCATTTGAGTTATAAAAACATCTACCTTACCTCTATTTATTTTTTGCTGAACAATTTTTCTTATTCTGTCTTCCAGAGGCATAAGACTTTTTGGCATTTTAATATTTAAATCACAATATCTATGATTTACACTTTTTATTTCCACTATAAAACTTTGTTTTTCACTTTCTATAGTGCCTCTTCCAAAACCAGTCATACTTTTAATCATTATAATTTCATCCTTCCATGAAGCCTCATCAATCCACATTTTATTATACATACATATTAATAATAATTTCAAGAAAAACTTATGAGTACTTTAATTTCAATTGATCTATCGTAAACCTAAGTTTAAAAGCAAGATTTAAAATGATTATACCATAAAATATCTCCAACAAACAAACCTGCAAGAATGTTCAATAAAATTTATTTTGAGCTATATAGGTAACTCTAAATTATACTCAAAAATTTAGAACCCTAGACAATATCAAAATCATCTAAAGTCCTAAATTTTAAAAGCACAGATGTTAAAATTTACGCCATTATAGATACTTTTAAGTAAAATAAAATACATGATGAAACATTAAAGTAAAATGCATATTAACCCACCGTTACCTTCATTTATGATTTTCTGAAGTGTTTTTTGTATTTTAATTTGAATATCTTCTGGCATTTTATAAAGCTTATTTTGTAATCCCTCTTTCACTAATATTTCTAGGGATTTTCCAAACATATTGCTCTGCCATATTTTAGATGGATCGCTTTCAAATTGCTCCAAAAGAGATTTAACCATCTCTTCGCTTTCTCTTTCTGTACCCATAATAGGAGAAATCTCGGTTTCAATATCTGCTCTAATAAAGTGAAGTGAAGGTGCACTTGCCTTTAATTTTACTCCAAATCTATTTCCCTGTTTTACAATTTCAGGCTCTTCTAATTTCATTTCAGAAAGTTGCGGAGCAACTAGTCCGTAACCTGTTTCCTTTACTTCCTTTAATGCACCTGCTATTTTATCATATTCTACTTTTGCACTGTGCATTTCTTTTACTATGTTTAATAAGTCACTTTCACCTTCGATTTTTTTCTCACAGACCTCACTCAATATTTTATAATAAAGATCCTTTCTAGGTGTTAGATCAATTCTGGCAGTACCTTCTCCCATATTTATTTCTTTTACCATAGATTCTCCAATAAATTCTACATCTTTAAAACTTTCTAGTGACTTTGTTATATCTCTAACCTTGTATATATTACTACACATATCTTTTACTAGGCCTATAAAATCTAGCTTTAACCAATGTGATGGATCCATTTTTTCTATCCATTCCGGCATATCAATATTTATCTCTTTAACAGGGAATTCTTTAAGTACTCTTTGAAATACATTTGTTATGTCGTCTTCTTTCATATTAAGTACATCCATAGTTTGGACAGGCACATCATATTTACCTTCTAACTCTTTTTTCAAGGCTACCGTATCAGGATCAAAGGGATGCTGAGAATTTAGTACCATTATAAATGGTTTATTGATTGATTTTAGTTCATTAACCACTCTTTCCTCTGCTTCAACGTAATCTGCTCTTTCTATATCCGTTATAGACCCATCTGTAGTAACCAAAAGTCCTATAGTTGAATGTTCATTTATTACTTTTTTTGTTCCTATTTCAGCTGCTTCTTCAAAAGGAATTTCATAGTCATACCATGGAGTAGTAACCATTTTAGCTTCTTCGCCTTCCATATATCCAGCTGCACTTTTAACTATATAGCCAACACAATCTACCATTCTAACTTTAAATTTAGTACCTTCATTTAAATTTATCTCTATGGCTTCATTTGGTACAAATTTAGGTTCTGTAGTATGAATGGATTTCCCTGAGGAGCTTTGTGGAAGCTCATCTTTAGCTCTCTGTTTTTTATAGGAATTATCTATGTTAGGAAGAACCATTATTTCCATAAATCTCTTTATAAAAGTTGATTTTCCAGTTCTTACAGGTCCCACAACACCTACATATATATCCCCCTGAGTTCTGTCTGCAATATCTTTGTATATATCAAAATTTTCCAAAATATACCCTCCAATAATCTAATATTATCAGTATATATATATTTTTATGGGGCATATTTTATTACTAATATTATTGATTAATACACTTCATCCTTTTTTGCTCTGGTCATAAGCTCATATACGGTATATTTAGGCTCTTTTCCTTGAAACAGTATGCTGTAAAGTGCCTCTGTTATAGGCATCTGCACATTTAATTTTTCTTTTAATTCATAAAAAGCCCTGCAAGCTTTTATACCTTCTACTACCATTCCTACTTCATCTACTGCTCTATTTACAGGAACTCCCTGTCCTATAAGTATACCTGCCCTTCGATTTCTACTATGAACACTTGTACATGTAACTATAAGGTCACCTATACCTGTAAGTCCCGAGAAAGTTTCCCTTCTGCCTCCTAATTTTTCACCAATTCTTACTATCTCAGCAATTCCTCTAGTCATGAGAGCTGCCTTTGAATTATCTCCATAACCTATACCATCTGAAATTCCACAGGCAAGTGCAATTACATTTTTAACTGCTCCTCCAATTTCTACTCCTATAATATCTTCATTTGTATATATTCTAAACTTATTCGTCATAAATAAATCTTGAATTTTTTTAGCGTATTGCATGTTTTCTGAAGATACAGCTACTGTAGTTGGTATATCCCTAGCAACTTCTTCCGCATGGCTTGGTCCTGAAAGTACCACTACCTTATTTAAAGGTAGTTCTTCCTGTATAACTTTAGAAAGTCTCTTTCCACTTTTTTCTTCTATACCTTTAGCTATGTTTACAATTATTTGATCTTCCCTTATAAAGTTTTTAAAATTTATTAAAACCTCTCTTACTGCCTGGGATGGCACTGACAACACTAGGACTTCTCCTTTTTCAATTACATCCTCTGCATCATTAGAGGCCTTTACATCTTGTGGAATAACTACGCCGTGTAAATACTTTATATTTTCTCTTTTTACATTTATATCCTCAACTATGCTTTCATTTCTATCCCACAAGTTTACCTTTACACCTTTTTTTGCAAGTATAACTGAGAGGGCCGTTCCAAAACTTCCCCCTCCCAAAAAAGATACAGATGAATACACAATTATTCCTTCCTTTCCCTAAACTCTAACTTTATTCCTGTTCCCGTAAAATCAAAGTTATCTCTCAATTGATTTTCGATATACCTTCTATAAGAAAAATGAACACAGCTAGGGTCATTTACAAAAAATACAAAAGTAGGAGGTTTATTTCCTATTTGAGTTACATAATAAATTTTTAATCTCTTACCCAATATAACAGGAGGTTCTTTCATCATAACTGCTTTGCTTATTATGTCATTTAACACTCCTGTTTTTATCCTCTTACAGTAATTGTCATAGCATTCTTTTATAAGTTGTAAAACCTTATTTACTCTCTGTCCTGTTTTTGCAGATATAAATAAATAAGGAGCATATGGCATAAAAGAAAGACTTGTTCCTATTTCCGTCTTATATTTGTCAACTGTTTTTGTATCCTTATCTATTAAGTCCCATTTGTTAATTATAACCATAATGGATTTACTTAATTCATGAGCATAGCCTATTATCTTTTCATCCTGCTCACTTATATTGTGAACTGCATCCAATATAAGCACACATACATCTGCCCTCTCTATTGCAGTGTAAGTTCTTATTACACTATATCTCTCTATTTCCTCTTTAACCTTACTCTTTTTTCTAAGACCTGCAGTATCTATAAGTAAAAGCTTCCCATAGTCCGTTTCCAGATAACTGTCCACAGCATCCCTTGTGGTTCCAGGAATATCACTTACAATAACTCTTTCTTCCCCCAACAACTTATTTATAAGAGATGATTTTCCTACATTTGGCTTTCCTATAAAAGCTACTTTTATATACTCACTGTCTATATCATCATCTTCATCATCTTTAAAGTTTTCCACTACTTTATCCAGCATATCCCCAAGTCCTAATGCCTGTGATGCAGATATAGCCATAGGTTCTCCTATACCTAAGTTATAAAATTCGTAAACATAAGCATTTTGATTTATATTATCTATTTTATTCACAACAAGTACAACTGGTTTTTTACTTTTTCTAAGCATTTGAGCTACTTCCCTATCTGCTGCAGTAACTCCTTCTTTTCCATCTACTATAAATATTATTGTATCTGCAGTTTCTACTGCCACCTGAGCCTGCCTTCTCATTTGAGAAATTATTACATCAGTGCTTTCAGGTTCAATTCCACCTGTATCAATTATGGTAAAATTATATTTTAACCATTCTGCTTCAGCATACACCCTGTCTCTTGTAACTCCAGGTGTATCTTCCACTATAGATATTCTCTTTCCTGCTAATTTGTTAAATAACGTAGACTTACCTACATTAGGCCTTCCTACTATAGCAACTATTGGCTTTCCCATTAGTTATTCCACCTCACTGTTTTCATTTATAATCTGTATTAAATCATTTCCAGTATAATCACATACCAGTATGTTTCTACTTAAAGCTTTTTCTAATTCATCTAAAGTTATATCATCTAAAAATACCCTTTTATCTGAATTTGAAAGTTCATATCCTTTTCTAAGCATACATTCCGGTATTACTATGTTTTTTCCTAATGTCTTATATTTTAATTGTTCCATTATATCTCTTGCCGTAATAAGCCCAGACACAGTTATAGTATGGCCAAAAAAATTATTTATTATTTTTTTTACATCAATTATTATATCTGGGCTGTTTTCCATTATTTTTTCTGCTGCATCTTTTATTTCACTATAGGCTAATTCTCCAGTTAAAAATGTAAACGACCCTCGTGCACCTTTATTTAAGCTTTTAAGATGACTTGATATATTATCCCTAAAGAGTCTTACCATACCCACACCATCTTCCAACTGGCTGTAATTTTCATAAAAATTAGAGTTTGGGATCTCAGTTTCAGAGACAAGATAAAATTCATCAGATAATCTTACAAAAGGAACTCCTATTTCTTCTATATATTTACACTGCAATTCTTCTGCAATCTTTAATTGGTTAGATGCAGAATTTTTATCGTATCTAGATAATTTAAAAAGGTTCTGTCTGTACTTTGTAATTCCCACAGGAACTACTGCCACATTTGTGACTCCAGGATATAATCTATACAAATCCTCTACAGTTCTTTTAAATTCTGCTCCATCATTTATACCCGGACATAATACTATCTGACAATTTATTTTTATACCATTTTGGGTAAGTCTTTTTAATAGTGTATATATATTGCCAGCAAATTTGTTATTTATCATTTTAATTCTAAGGTCTGGATTAGTAGTATGTACAGATACATTTATAGGACTTATCCTATATTTAATTATTCTATCTATCTCCTCATCATTCATATTAGTAAGTGTCACAAAGTTTCCTTGAAGAAATGCCAATCTTGAGTCATCATCTTTAAAATAAAGGGTATCTCTCATTCCTTTTGGCATCTGATCTATAAAACAAAATATGCATTTATTATGGCAACTTTTAGGTTTATCAATAATAGGTTCCTCAAATTCCAATCCCAGTTCTTCATCATATTCCTTTTCTATCTCTAAATCCCACACTTCTCCACTTTGCTTTTCTATTTCTACTTTAATATACTCATCGCTTGTCAAAAATTTATAATCTATAATATCCTTGACTTTCTCTCCATTAATGGATAAAAGACAATCTCCCTTTTCTATTCCCATTTCCTCAGCAATGCTTTCACATTTAATTGCTTTTATTCTATTTTCCATTTATACAACTCCCGGCTAAAATCTATGATATGACCATCTTAATCTATTAGGTTACAATATTGAACCTAGATACTTTAACATACATTTAGAATATAACCTAATATGTATATTTAGTCAATTATTAAACTTTTTAAATAAAAAATCTCCCTAAATTAATAGAAGAGATTTTGTTAAAATTATAGTAAATTTATTAAAAACAATATAATTCCTGAAATAACAGCGCAACTTGGTATAGTAAATACCCAGGTTATAACTATATCTTTAACTACAGACCACCTAACTGCTGAAAGTCTTTTAGCTGAACCAACTCCCATTATAGCTGAATTTATTATATGAGTTGTGCTAACAGGTGCCTGAAACATAGTAGCTGTTAATATTACCGCAGAAGATCCCATTTCTGCTGCAAAACCATTTACAGGCACTATTTTAGCCATTTTAGAACCCATGGTTTTGATTATCCTTTTTCCTCCCATTGCAGTTCCACATGCCATAGCAAGTGCACAGGTTATTTTTACCCATGTAGGTACTGAAAATTCTTTTATAAACCCAGCACTTACAAGAGTCATAGTTATAACTCCCATAGTTTTTTGAGCATCATTTTCACCATGATTTAAAGCTAAAAACATGGTAGAAAAGATTTCAGCTTTTGAAAATACTTTTGTTACAGTAGAAGGCCTCGTATTTACTAGAAATGCTTTTATTATATTCATAATAATAAATCCCACTATAAATCCTATTACTGGCGACAATATAAGCCATAAAATAACTTTCCAAAAAAGAGTTGACCAATTGACAATTAGAAATGTACCCTTATATATAATTGCTGATCCTACTATTCCTCCTACAAGGGCATGGGAAGAACTACTAGGTATTCCAAAATACCAAGTTATTAAGTTCCATATTATAGCTCCAATAAGGGCTGCTATAATTACTTCCTGAGTTATGTTATTAGGATCAACTATACCCTTTCCCACAGTTTCCGCGACTGAAACGCTTAAAAAAGCACCTGCAAAATTTAAAACTGCAGAAATTACAACGGCCTGTCTTAAAGATAAAGACCTCGTAGATACAGCACAGGCTATAGCATTAGCACTATCATGAAAACCATTAATAACATCAAATATAACTGCAATTACAACTATTAAAATAGTTATTACTAAAGTACTAGGCATTTTTCATTACTACTCCTTCAATAACATTAGCTAAATCCTCACAGGCATCTAAAGTATCCTCAAGATATTGATATATTTCTCTCCATTTTATGACATCTATAACTTCTATGTCTTTTCTAAATATATCACCAATAGCTTTTCTTGAAACTATATCTCCATCTTCTTCTATCCTATTTACCTCTATTATTTTCTTTGATAACTGTTTGCTTGTTTTCATATTTTTTAATTCTTCCATTATAATGATAAGTTCCTTGCAGCACTGAACTATCATTTTGCTTAATGAAATAGCGTCTTCCGTACATTCACTTACATTAAACATAACAAATCTACTAGCTGTAGATTCCATATAATCAATAATATTATCCATGTCGTTTGCTATTGCATATATATCTTCCCTATCAATTGGGGTAATAAATGTCTTATTTAGCTGTTCCAATATCTCATGCTGTTTTTTATCTCCTTCATGTTCCACCTCTTTTAATTTTTTCAAATTTTCTTCTGAATTTTCCAGGTTATTTAAAAAATCTAACAACAATTTTGCTTCTGTATAGGCAATATTTGCAGTTTGCACAAAGAACTCATAGAATTTGTCTTCTTTTGGAGTAAAAGCAAACATTATATCCCTCCCTATTATTGAAAATATATATTTTCGACCTTATAAAGTATAACATATAATTAACTAAAATTAAATACAAAATTAACCTCTATATTATATGCGAATATACAATTAATATGATAACTAAATGCATGAACTATACCATTTTAACATATTACATGACATTAAAAATTAAAAATAATTAAAAATTCTACAAAAATTTACTAATAATTTAATTTACACCAAAGACTAATATTTTGCAAAATAAAAGCACCTAGTTTCCTAAGTGCATTGTTAAACATATATTTATTCATTTAAATCTTTTTGTTCCCCTGTAACTAAATATATAGCCTCTTCACATATATTAGTTACATGATCAGCTATTCTTTCCAAATACTTGCATACAAATAACAATTGGGCAAATTGATTTATCTTGCTTTTATCTTTATTCATCAATTCCAGCATTTCTTTAAATACACTTTTATATAATTTATCTACCTCATCATCCATTTTGCAAACTTCATACGCTTCTTCCACGTTTCTGTCCACATAAGCATCTAATGCCCTCTTTATCATCTTATTTATTATCTCAGCCATTTGAGGTATATATATAAGTTTTCTTTCATACTTTTCATTTTCCAATCTCAATGTAACTTTCGCTATATCTACAGCATGATCAGCTATTCTTTCTAGGTCAGTTACCAATTTAGATGTGGTAAATATTATCCTTAAATCCGTAGCAATAGGTTGTTCTCTTGCTGTCAATCTTATGCACTTATTTTCTATTTCTTTTTGCAAATTATCCACTAAATCGTCATTTTTTATAGTTTCCTTTGCAATTTTTATATCCTGATTAATTAAAGCTTCTATACATTGATGAATTTGCTTTTCAACTACACTTCCCATCCTAAGTACATCATTGTGCATTTCGGATAATTCATAATCAAATTTACTTCTCGGCACAGTATCACCTCTCTTAAATATAATATATACTTTTATTTTAAAATTATAGTTTAGCCAAATCTTCCTGTAATATAATCCTCTGTTCTTTTATCTTTAGGTTTATAAAAAATATTTTCTGTTTTTTGCGCTTCTATAACTTCTCCATTTAGGAAAAAAGCAGTATAATCTGATATTCTACCAGCCTGCTGCATATTATGCGTAACTATTATTATAGTATATTTTTTCTTTAATACATCCATTAATTCTTCTATTTTTAATGTAGATATAGGATCTAATGCAGAAGTAGGTTCATCCATAAGCAGCACCTCTGGTTCTACTGCAAGAGTTCTTGCTATACACAATCTTTGCTGCTGGCCACCAGAAAGCCCTAGTGCACTTCTATTCAATCTATCTTTAATTTCATCCCATATGGCTGCCCCTTTTAAACTATTTTCAACTAATTCATCTAATTTACTTTTGTCCTTTATACCATGTATCCTAGGTCCGTATGCTACATTGTCATATATTGACATAGGAAATGGATTAGGGCTTTGAAACACCATTCCAATTCTTTTTCTCAAATCTATCACATCATAATCTTGATATATATCCTTGCCTTCAAAAAACACTTTTCCTTCTATTCTAACTGACTCTATCAAATCATTCATCCTATTTAAAGTTCTCAAAAATGTAGATTTTCCACACCCAGAAGGTCCTATTAATGCTGTAACTGAATTTTTTTCTACATTCAAACTTACTTTTTTAAGAGCCTGGGTAGATCCATAATATAGATTAAGATCTTTAGTATATATTATATCCATCAACTTTCCTCCTCATTTTTTACCAGTATAGGCTTCATATATTTTTTTTCCGAGAATTCTGGCTAAAAAATTAAACAATAATACCATAATTACCAAAACCGCAGAAGCTTTATTAGCTATTTGTGTAGCATCTGGTACCATTCCCTCAGAATTTAACTTCCATATATATACTGCTATCGTTTCCGCAGGTCTCATTAAGCTGAAAGCAGATCCATTATTAGTCAAACTTACATAGGAGAAATTTAATTTTGGTGCACTCATTCCTGCCGTATATAAAAGTGCTGCTGCTTCTCCAAATATTCTCCCTGCCGCAAGTATTATGCCTGTCAGTATCTGTGGTATTGCCGATGGAAGAACTACCTTCGATATAGTTTGCCACCTTGTTGCACCAAGTCCAAGGCTAGCCTCTTTTACAGGAATTGACGCTACCCTTATAGCATTTTCACTTACCCTAGTTAAAGCTGGCAAATTCAATATAGATATGGCTAGCGCCCCTGATAATAGTGTAAACCCCCAACCGGTCATATTTACAAATATGAGAAGTCCAAACAATCCTACTACAATAGAAGGCAAAGAAGACATAGTCTCTATACACAATCTTATCATATTTAAAAGCTTTCCTTCTCTAGCATACTCTGCTAAGTATATTCCCCCTCCTATGCCAAAGGGAACACTTATAATAAGTGCAACTATTAACATGTAAAAGGAATTAAAAAGCTGAGGTCCTATGCCTCCCCCTGCTTCTCCAAATTTTGCATTTCCAAATAAAAACGATGGTTTAAAAAAGCCTATGCCCTTAAACAATATATATCCTATCAAAGCTACCAGAAGAGCTACTACAAAAACAGTTACTGCATAAAAGATTCCAGTCCAAATTCTATCTTTAACTTTAGCATCCATTATTTTATTTCACTCCTTTTTTCAATAGCTCGTATTATTATAATAAATATAAAAGAAATTATTAAAAGAAATAGCGCTAAAGACCATAATGCGTCATTCCATGCAGTTCCAGATACCGTATTTCCCATATCCATAGTTAAAACGCTAGTAAGTGTAGATGTAGGACTCAATAAATTTTTAGGGAATTTCACTGTATTTCCTATTACCATTTGCACTGCAAGAGCTTCTCCAAAAGCCCTAGCAAGACCTAATACTACTCCCGTCAATATACCACTTTTAGCAGATGGAATTATGACTCTTCTTATAGTTTGCCATCTAGTTGCACCAAGTCCATAAGATGCCTCCATATAACTTTTAGGAATAGTTTTTACAGCATCTGCTGATATGCTTGCTATAGTAGGTAAAATCATTATACTCAAAACTAATATACCTGCAATTAAGCTAAAACCAATACCTCCAAAACCTCTCTTTAAAAATGGAAGAAGTACACTAAATCCTACCCAACCATATACAACTGAAGGTATGCCTACAAATAATTCTAAAGAAGGTTGTAATATCTTAGAACCTACCTTAGGAGATATATAATGCATAAATACAGCAAGTGCTATGCCTATAGGTGCACCTATTATAACTGCTCCTACAGAAACAAGTATAGATCCTGCGAAAAATATAGATGCCCCAAGTTTTGGATTGCTGCTGTCAGGAACCCAATTAGAAGTAAATAAAAATTCAGTTATAGGATATCTCCATTTTACAAATGTATTTATTCCCTTTGAAAATATAAAAACTATTATACTCAATGTAAGAACTATAATAATTAGTCCACAGAGCGTTGCAAATCCTCTTCCTATATACTCATTTTTTAGTTTATTCCAAAATGACTTTTTCTCCATATTCACCGACCTCAAATTTATATTTTTAATGGCCAACTGTTTTTGCAGCCAGCCATTAAAACCTTCCAAATTATTTTTCATTCATATCACTCATTGGTATATATCCAAGTTTCTTTATAGTATCTTTATTTTCATCGCTGAGTACATAATCTATATAAGTTTTTGCCAGTCCTTTTGCTTCCCCATTTGTATACATATGTTCAAAAGACCAGAAAGGATATTTTTTAGAAACTATATTTTCCGTTGAAGCTTCAACATTTTCTATTTTTAAAGCTTTAACATTACTTTTTACTGATCCTGTTAAATAAGAAAGAGCTAGATAACTTATAGAACCTTGAGTAGTTTTGATTGCACTTTCTACATTTCCATTAGAATCCTGGGTTGTTCCAAGTCCTTCCTTTTCATCCTTTCCACCCATTACCGTATCTTTAAATGTAGATCTTGTACCAGATGACTTTGTTCTGTTTATTACATTTATCTTCATGTCATCTCCCCCTACATCCTTCCAATTAGTAATTTGTCCTGTAAATATTTTTTGTATTTGATCTTTTGTTAAAGAATCAACCTTAACATTAGGATTTACTACTACTGCAAATCCTATTGCACATACCTTATGGTCTACTAACTGCTTTGCCTTACTTGCATCTAATTTTGATTCTGCTGTTACGTCAGAATTTCCTATATCTGTGGTATGCTGCAATGCTAAATTTAAACCAGTACCGCTTCCTCCACCTTGAACATTTATAGTTGCCTTCGGGTTTTTCCCAGAAAACGTCTTTCCGATCTGTTCTGCTAAAGGCTGAAGTGCAGTAGATCCTGCTAATGTTATAGCTCCTGTTACTTCCTGTTTAGATCCTTCTGATGTACCTCCAGAACTACTTTCATTTTTGTTTCCACCGCATCCAACAAATGCTCCTGCAACTACAGTAATAGTCATAGCTGCTATAAGAGCTCTCAAGCCTTTTTTCTTCATAATATTAGACCTCCTTAAAATTTGCTCCCTAACAATAATATTGCTTCAAACACTTACTGCTTACATTGTTTATAATATTCCTCAAAGATTAATCCTTTATTACATGTATGTTAATTAAAATTAACATCCGCACTTATTTCTTTAAGTACAGATGTTAATTTAACATTTATTACATATCTTCATTTTTACTATTAGCATCTAAAGGGATTTTAACTGTAAATTTACTCCCCTTTCCAACTTCACTTTGGAGGTCTATAGTTCCACTGAGGCCTAAAACTATATGTTTTACTATAGCAAGTCCGAGTCCTGTTCCACCCTGATTTCTTGATCTAGCTTTATCCACTCTATAAAATCTTTCAAAAAGTCTATTTTGATGTTCTTTTGAAATCCCTACCCCATTATCCTCTACCCATAAAACACAATTATTATCTTGAAGCATTGTTCCAATTTTTACTGTGCCACCATTGTTAGTATATTTTATTGAATTGTCCATGAGATTTATTACCATCTGCTTAAATCTATCTGCATCAGCCCATATGCTAGGTACCTTATCTCCTATTTTCTCTATCTTAATATTCTTTTTATATGCTGCGGTTTTCATCATACAGCAAACATCTTTTACTATGTCGTCTATTTTTACTTCTTCTACCTTATCTATACTATTACTTTCTATATGGGAAAGAGTTAATATATCATTTATCAACCTGGTAAGTCTATCCGCTTCATCATTTATTATGTTTAAAAATCTATTCTTATTTTCAACATCATCTACATACTTTAAGGTTTCAGCAAATCCTTTTATAGAAGTAAGAGGGGTTTTTAATTCATGCGAAACATTGGCCACAAATTGAGATCTCATATTTTCCAGCTTTTTTATATCCGTTATATCTTGAATCACTGCCACTTTACCTATTTTTTTACTGCTATTTATAATATAGGCTGTTTTTATCCTTAATTCTCTCTCTCTTGGCCACAGTATTTTAATTTCTCTGTAGTCATCCTCCATACTTTTAAATACATCTTCTAGTTCAAAATCCCTTATATTATCTATCAAACTTTCACCTATTATATCTTTTTTTATACCAAATATCTTTTTTGCATAGGGATTTATCATTATAATATTGTACTTAGTATCAACAGCTATTACACCACTGTCCATACTTTTAAGTATTGCCTCTAGTTTATTTTGCTTATCTAGAGAATCCTTTAAGGTACTTTGAAGAGCATCTGCCATATAATTAAATGTATTTGCCAATTCCCCTATTTCATCTTTAGAATTAATTCTCACTCTTTTATCCAATTCTCCACTTGCTATACTAGATGTAGTATATTGAAGCTTTTTTATAGGACCTACTATGGACTTTGAAAGCTTTAAGGCAAATACTATAGAAACAAGTATGGAGAAAAGAGTTATAATTATATAATATTTAAAATAATTATCCTCAAATCCCTTAATTGTCTGCATGGTAAATGCACTTCTTACTACATATCCATCTTTAAATATAGTAGCAAAATAAAGTGTTTTTTTACCCGTAGTATCACTGACTCTTATATCATAACCAGTCCCACTTTTTCTTGCTTCTTGAATTTCCTTTCTGTGATTGTGATTATTCATATCCTTTTCTACTGCCACAGAATCGCTTATTACTTTACCATTCCTGTCTATTAAAGTTTCTCTTATAAGTTTATTTTGAAATTGCTTTTTAAAAAAACTTCCCCGGCTATCTATCTTTTCATTTTTCAGTACATTTATTATAATCTGGTTATTCACTTTTAAAGTTTGTTTCATATTTTCAATATATTCATGATTTTCAATTACTATAAATAATATAGTTGTTATAAGCATACTAAATATAAGAGTACAAAGCATTGAAAGCGTTAATCTTTTTTTCATTTTTTTCACCAACTACTCTTCTGAATTAAATCTGTAGCCAATGCCACGAATAGTTTCAATATACTTAGGTTTTTTGTCGAAATCTTCTATTTTTTGTCTTAAATGTCTTATGTGTACATCTACTGTTCTAGTTTCTCCAACATATTCGTACCCCCATATTTTATCTAATAGAAAATCTCTAGTCATTACTCTTCCCCTATTTTTTATAAGCATTTTTAGGAGTTCAAATTCTTTTAAGGTTAATTCTACCTTTTCACCATTTTTAATTACTTCATGTTTATCAAAATCTATACTTACCTGTCCAAATACATAGCATTTATCTACAGGTTTTAATGCTGTTCTTCTGAGTACAGCTTTAACCCTAGCAACTAATTCCCTTATAGAAAAAGGCTTTGTCATATAATCATCTGCTCCAAGTTCTAATCCTAGTACTTTATCAAATTCCTCTCCTCTTGCAGTTATCATTATTACAGGAATAAAAGATATAGCATTGTCCCTTCTTATTTCTTTGCACACATCATATCCATCCATTCCAGGCAGCATTACATCCAGTAAAATTAACTGAGGCATCTCTTCCCTTACAATTTTCAATGCATCTATCCCATTTCCTGCTACAATAGCCTTATATCCATTTTTCTCAAGATTAAATTTAATAAGTTCACAAATATGTTCTTCATCATCTACTATTAATATCTTTTCTTGTAACATAATAATCCCCCATTTTTATTTTAGATAAATAAATGAAAACATTCTTCCATAGTCTTTATCTTTTCTATAAGAATGCATTTCATATTCAGTATTACAATAGGTACATATATCTAAATATTTTATATTTTCACTTTCTATTTCTCTGTCCTGAAGTTGATATAATATACATTTTTTTAGATCAAGATTTCTATTTCTAAATACATCCTTAAATCTATAAAAATCAGAGTTCTTAAATTTATCCATTACTTCTTCCCCAACTTCATAACAACAGCTGTGAATATGTGGTCCTACACATACTATTATATCTTTAGATTCACTATTAAAATTCCTTTCAAGTTTTTCAATAGTTTTAGAAAGAATACAAGCTAAAGTACCTTTCCATCCACTATGGACTGCTGCTATAACCTTATTTTTTTTATCATATAAAAGTATTGGAATACAATCAGCATTAAAAACTCCTACAGCTGTATTACTCTCATTTGTAATTATTCCATCTGCATTCTCTTCATCTTTACCTGTATAAATTATGCTCCGACACCCATGAACTTGATTCAAATATCCCACAGTTTTCAAATTAAACCATCTTTTTAAACTTTTAATATTTTCCTTTCCAGAATCTGTGGACTTATTAAAACTCAAATCATTTTTGGCTGTTGAAAATATTGCTTCTGCACCTGGCAAATCTATTTTTATAAATTCATAACCTTCTACTGTAATTTTCTCCATGTTAATCCTCCATCTAGAATTTATTTCAAAATTAAAAACATATTTAAGATTATCTTAAATATATTTTAACATTGTTTTTTTAATTGATGGGACTATAAATATGTTTTAACTTTAATTTAACATAAAATAAATGGTATGCCTTTAAGCATACCATTTATTTATTTGAAATAAGATTTTTTATTTCCTGCATAAAAGTATTTATATCCTTAAATTGTCTGTAAACAGACGCAAACCTGACATAAGATACTTCATCCACCTTTTTTAAATTCTCCATAATAATTTCCCCTATCTCCGAGGAACTTATTTCTGTGATCATATTATTATTTATCTTTTTCTCTACTTCATCGGTTATATTTTCAATTTGTTTTCTTGAAACAGGACGTTTTTCACAAGCTTTTATTAATCCATTTAATATTTTAGTCCTGTCAAAATATTCTCTATTCATATTTTTCTTTACAACTAAAATGGGTACATTTTCAATTTTTTCATAAGTGGTATATCTTTTATTACACCTTAAACATTCTCTTCTTCTTCGTATAGCCATATTGTCATCTGTAGATCTAGAATCCACTACTTTAGTTTCATTGTATCCACAATAAGGGCATTTCACTTTAATTCACGTCCTTCATATAAGATAGTATACATATTATAATTATATACTTATTTTGTGGAAACTTCTACTCCTCTACAAGATTTTTCCCATCGACTAAAATTACATCTACACCTATTTTTTTTACATTATCCCAGGGTATTTCTATATCTTCATTTTTCCCAAATAATGATATTTTAAAAGTTTGAGATGGTAAAATAATTGATATTATCTTATGCTCTTCACAATTTATCTTTAGATCTTTTATAAAACCTAATTTTGCACCCGTATTTATATCTATTATTTCCATATTTCTTAGATTAGTCAAAGAAAATAAATCTCCTTCTAACTCCATTTATGTACATCCCCCATTTTTATTATTTTCTAACTTAACTTTCACAGTTTAAAAACTTTGCTAAGCAAAGCTTCGCAAGTTAAGAATTAATAATGAAGAATTAATAGTGAAGGATGGTTTTTTGTAGTGTAACGGAAAAAATCCACATTAACTATTAATTTTTAATTCTTAACTATCAACTAAAAAAATTATGCCGCAATTTTTTTATATTAAGTCAAAATTTCATATGTGTGAAAGTTGAGTTTCTAATTATTATAAATTAAACATTATACCTATTTATATATATTTTCGCATATGCCTTAAGGCAGTTTTCTCTAACCTAGATACCTGCGCTTGTGATATACCTATTTCATCTGCTACTTCCATCTGAGTCCGTCCATCAAAAAATCTTAAATTAAGTATCAATTTCTCCCTGTCATTTAATTTTTTCATGGCTTCTTTTATCGATATGTTTTCCAACCAGTTTTCATCCAAATTTTTAGTATCACTTATTTGATCCATTACATAAATTGCATCACCCCCATCATGATATATGGGTTCAAACAGGGAAACTGGATCCTGAATGGCATCCAATGCAAATACCACTTCCTCTCTTGGTATATTTAATTCTTCCGCTATTTGTGATATAGTTGGTTCTTTATTATTTTCCCTTATTAATTTATCTCTAACTTGAAGTGCTTTATAAGCAATATCTCTAAGAGATCTGCTTACCCTTATGGAATTGTTATCCCTTAAGTATCTTCTTATTTCTCCTATAATCATAGGTACAGCATAAGTTGAAAATTTAACATTTTGACTTAAATCAAAGTTGTCAATGGCTTTTATAAGCCCTATACATCCTACTTGAAATAGATCATCTACATTTTCTCCCCTGTTATTAAACCTCTGTATTACACTTAACACCAATCGTAAATTACCCTTTATAAACTTTTCTCTAGATTCATTATCTCCCTGCTGCATCTTTATTAAAAGTTCTTTCATTTCTTTTCCCTTGAGAACTGGCAATTTTGATGTATTTACGCCACAAATTTCTACTTTATTAATTATCATGTAATCAGCCCCTTTAGAATATATAGCATTTTAAGTATTTACTAAGAAGCTGAGTTTTATACTAAAGACAACCCTATAACATTTTATTTATTTCTTTTCTAAGTCTCTTTATTATTCTCTTTTCTAACCTTGATATATAAGACTGTGATATTCCAAGTAAGTCTGCAACCTCTTTCTGAGTTTTTTCACTTTTGCCATTTAATCCAAACCTTAGATTAACTATCTCCTTTTCCCTGTCACTCAATTTTTTCATAGCTAGCATTAGAAGCTGCTTATCCACTTCATCTTCTATAAAATTGTATACTACGTCATTGTCCGTTCCTAAAATATCAGAAAGTAATAATTCATTTCCATCCCAATCTATGTTGAGTGGTTCATAAAAAGAAATTTCTGCCTTTGTTTTACTATTTCTTCTCAGATACATGAGTATTTCATTTTCTATGCATCTAGAAGCATAAGTAGCTAATTTTATTTTTTTTTCAGGATTAAATGTATTTACTGCTTTTATAAGTCCTATGGTACCTACTGATACTAAATCTTCCACATTTACACCTGTATTTTCAAACTTTCTAGCTATATAAACTACCAATCGCAAATTTCTTTCTATAAGAGTAGATCTTACCTTCTCATCTCCAGAAACTAACTTCAAAACCAAATCCTCTTCTTCTTTTTTGCTAAGTGGAGGTGGTAGTACATCATTTCCCCCTATATAATATATGTTTTTTATTGCAAATTTAAATTTTGTAAGTATTCTGTTCAACAATATTTTTAACCTAAGCATAATCATAGCCTCCATCATTTAATTTCCTTTTACATCAAGTGATTTTTAGACTCAAATAGGGGTTACTTGTGAGAAATATTCTTTCTCCATCTGAGTCTTATTAACAGTGTTCTTAGTGTCTTTAGCACTTATAATGCGTTATCCTTTAGGAGAAAATCTTATCCATGGGCGTATCAGCCGTTATACACCTACCGTCTATATCACTCCCCTAGAAAGAAGTGCATGATAATCGTCAAATTTACTCAATTTATCCTTGCAAATAGCAATTATAACTTCTCTATTTTTAGTTTCTTGTCCAAAGTCTATTTTTACTACATCTGGCTTAAAGCCCTGAAGCTTGCCACACTTGCCATTTATAACTCTATAAGGTATATAAAACTTATCCATTTCTTCTAGATTTATATTTTGAAATACAGACTTCTCAACTATCACTACTGGCAAATTGGTAGCTGGCTCCCTAAGCTCGTTCCCGGTATCTAAAAAAGCCCTTACACTCTTACTTTTGTCTTTAAATACAATATCCACATTATAAATCAATTTAAACATCTTGTTCCTATCTTTAACATAAATTACCAATCTATCAATTATTATGTACAACACCATGATAGAAATAAAAAGCCATTCATAAGGGAAATTAATTATCATATAATCTCCTGTATAGGAGCAATTACTATATTCCACAAACATACAAATACCTGCCAGCAGCATAGAATACAAAATAAATACAGCTGAAATTTTAAAATTACATATAAATCCCCTATTACCGAAAGAAATATAAATTAGCATAGCTGCTACTAAAATTTTAAAATAGAAAGCAGAAAATATATTTAAGACTGGATAAATTAATGTAACCGTATAACCGCTTCCTATGGCCGCAGCTAAAATCATAAATTTAAGTTTTATCTTTAACTTAAGAGTTCTTCCTGTAATATATAATAAAAAAAAGTTTACTATAAAGTTTATTAAAATTAGCAAGTCTGCATATACTACCAATTGTAAGCTCACCTCCAGCTTTATTTCCTGTATTTACCTTTATTATATACTTATATATTTCAAAATTTTGTCATTTCTTAATCATATATAATATTTTTATTTTCTATATTATGCCATAAAATCTTTTTTTAGTACTATTTAAAGTCATTTGTATTGCATAAAGTTAGACAATAAAAAATCCGTGTATAGTTTAAACTATACACGGATTTTTTCTACTTTCTCTGTCTTCTTAGGAAAGCTGGTACTTCCAAATTATTTTCATCAATTTTCTCATATTCTACAGAAGCTGCTGCTTCATCCTCATTATTCATCATACTTCGTCTTGAAGATTTGATATCGGATTTTGTTTCCCTCTTAACTTCATCCTTTCCCGTTTCAAAACCTGTAGCTATTACAGTAATTCTTATTTCATCTTTTATTTCCTCATCTATAACAGCTCCAAATATTATGTTTGCATCAGGATCTGCTGCATCTTGAACTATCTCCGCAGCTTCATTTATTTCTAAAAGCCCTAGGTCCTGTCCACCTGTTATATTCAAAAGTACTCCAGTAGCCCCTACTATGGAAGTTTCAAGAAGTGGACTTGATATTGCCTGTTTTGCTGCATCCTGTGCCCTATTATCACCATTTCCCTTACCTACACCCATATGTGCAAGACCCTTGTCTATCATAATTGTTCTAACATCTGCAAAGTCTAAATTTACAAGTCCAGGTATAGTAATTAAATCTGATATACCTTGAACGCCTTGTCTTAATACATCATCTGCAAGTCTAAAGGATTCCATTAAAGTTGTCTTTTTATCCACCACAGAAAGTAACCTTTCATTTGGTATTGTAACCAAAGTATCAACTTTATCCTTCAAATCCTTTATTCCCATTTCTGCATGAAGCATTCTCTTTCTTCCTTCAAAAGGAAAAGGTTTAGTAACCACACCCACAGTAAGTATACCCATTGATTTTGCAATTTCTGCGATTATAGGAGCTGCCCCTGTACCAGTTCCACCACCCATACCTGCTGTAATAAACACCATGTCCGCACCTTTTATAGCTTGAGATATTTCATCCTTATTTTCCTCTGCGGCCTTTTTCCCTATTTCAGGATTTGCCCCTGCACCAAGTCCTTTGGTAAGCTTATCACCTATTTGTATTTTTTGCGATGCTTGTGAAAGCATTAATGCTTGCTTATCTGTATTTATGGCTATAAATTCAACATTTTTTAATCCTTCTTTTATCATTCTATTTACAGCATTGTTTCCTCCGCCGCCGCATCCTATTACTTTTATCTGAGCAAATTGTTGAACATCAACATCAAAATCTAACACAATACCCTGCCTCCTTTATTAAAAAAAATCTGTAAAGAATTGTTTTATTCTTGATACAAAACTACTATCTTTATTTTTTTTACTTGTTTTTTGTTTTTTATCTGTTTCCTCATAATCACATATATCTTTATTTTTAATCGGATCCGTAAATGCTGCATTTTTAACTTTTATTGAATTTGAAACATCTTTTACTACTCCAACTGCTGTAGCATACATAGGACTAGCTGCTCCTATGTATTTTGGAATTCCAATTCTTACAAGCTTCTTCAACACATTTTCACCAAATTTTTCTATTCCATTTATAGCAGCCATTCCGCCTCCTACCATAACTACGCCCGAAAGTTTATCATAATACTCAGAATTTCTTATTTCCTTATCTATTATAGAAAATAATTCTTCTACTCTAGCTTGTATAATTTGAACTAAAATATTATAATCAACTTTTACTTTGTTATTATAATCAGCATCGACTTCTATCTTAAAGTTTTCTTCATCATGGTTTATTTCAAGACTTCCATATTTTATTTTGAGTTTTTCTGCCTCTGAAGCAGAAAGTTTTAAACAAACTCCAATATCATTTGTTATTATATTTCCACCTAAGCCTATAGTACTTATACTCCTCAAATTTCCACCCTCATAAATATAAATATTTATAGACTCTGCTCCTGCATCAACAAGAGCTACTCCCCGTTGAATTTCATCTTCTTTTAATACTACTTCAGATATAGCTATGGGTTGAAATACTACTCCTAAAACTTTTATTCCTGCTTTATTTACACTTTTAAAAATATTATTTACTATTGCTGACTGAGCCATTATTATTTGTGAGTCTACTTCCAATCTTAATCCGCTCATACCTATGGGATCCTTTATTTTGTCGTAACCATCAATTATGTATTGCTCAGGTATTACCCCTATTATTTCTTTATCATTTGGAACCGTAATAATCTTAGATGCTTTTAAAACTCTTTTTACATCATTTTGTTTTATTTCACGATCTTCTGAAGATACAGCAACTACACCTTTATTCCAAATAATCTCACTTATTCCTCCTGGTAAAGATATATACGCTTCTGATATTTTAGTATCAAGCATTCTTTCTAAAGAACTTATACATTTTTTTATAGATTCTGAAGTATTATCTATATCTACAACTATTCCTCTTTTCACTCCCGTACAATTTGAAGAAGTTATACCCATTATCTGTACTCCAGCATGTTTGTCCACTTTTCCAGCAGCAGCACATATATTGGACGAACCTATATCTATGCCAATTATATACTCATTCATTAAAGTATTTTTTCCCTCCTTTGCATAAACATAATTCCTAGATTCAACTTTTTGAATCTTAGAAGACGTTATCCATGTACGCAACCGCTCCTCAATTTCATAAAGTAAGGATCTTATTTACATTCATACAATTTTTATTATAAATATAAAATATTATCACATATTAGAGCATGAGCAGATAGTCATCGGATAAAGAAAACTATAGGAAATACACATCCAAAATATATATTCAACAAAAAATCTAATTTTCCTCTTATATTTTATCACATTTTAATAAAAACTCAAATTAAGTTAAACAATATTAAATTAATTTGGGAATAAATCCTGTTCAAATATACCTTAATAAGGGGAAAAGACTTACAGCCCTTTCCCCTATAAAAATTTATTTAATTAGCTTTTTCTAAATCTTTTATCTTTACACTTCTACTGTGAATAGTATGGTTCCATTCTTTATCGTTTTTGTATATAATTCCTTGAAGAGAAATTGGAAACCATGTTATAACATATAGAGGATAAATTATGTAATACCCAAATATCCTAAGATCTAATTTTTTTTCTAAAATAAGCACAAAAGGAGTATATACAAATTGTAATATAGAAAATAGTACCGCTATAATCGTAAACAAATCAAAATTTATAGAGTATACAACTGTATTGAAATTAGATATTAAATTATATGTCTTCATAAAATATTGAATTACACCACTTATAGCAGAAATTCCTATAAGAACAGTTACTATAGGTTGAATACTATAAAATGCACAATCAAGAAGTACAAAATTGCAACTTTTTATTGATTTTATTAAAAGTTTAAAAAAATATCTGCTGGATACATCTGCAAATCCCTGCATCCACCTTTTTCTCTGTTTCCAAGACTGGAAAAGTGTAAGTGGCTTTTCATCATATATTATGGCATCATGAGCCCATCCTACCTTATAACCATGCAATACCAATTTACATGTAAACTCCAAATCTTCCGTAAGACACGTGGCACCCCAACCTAACTTTTTTAAAACAGTTATATCTATGCAAAAACCAGTTCCACCAAGTTGAGTCGACAGACCTAAATTACTTCTGGCTAGTTGAAACATCCTGTTACAGGTCCAAAATGCTATAGAATAACTTCCTGTAATCCACGTATCACAAGGGTTCTTACTATCCAAATAACCTTGAACAACTTTATAGCCTTTGCAAAGCTGCTTATTCATCTCCTTCAAGAAATTTCTATTAACCAAATTATCAGCATCAAATATAGCAACAGCATCATATTTCTTTTTCATCTTAAAGATCTTATCAAACATCCACTCCAGTGCATAACCTTTACCTCTTTTTCCTTCGGTAAATCTTTCATACACAATGGCTCCCTTTTTTCTAGCCTTTAATGCAGTTTTATCTGTACAGTTATCTGCAATTACAAAAATGTCGTATAATGCCTTAGGATAATCAAGTTTTTTTAAACTTTCTATAATATCATCAATTACAACTTCTTCATTGTGAGCTGCAACAACTAATGCAAAACTTTTTTCTGGTTTTACCTCTCCAGTATCTTTTTTTCTCCGTATGCCAAAAATTGATATAAACAAATAATAAATAGATATTATATAAACTGTATAAGTTAAAACACGAGAGGCATTATGAATTAATTCCTTAAAAATGCTCAATTTAATCCCCCCTAATTCAAAGTTATTTTAGCACAAATAAAAATTAATTACTATAGTAATTATAATAATTAATTAAAATATTTTATTTATGTAAAAAAGCAGCACTTAAAAGTTCTACCTTTTTACATAAATTTTCTATAATGAAATTATTTTAGTTATTATATTTGCATCACAAGCATAGGCAATAGCAGACTCATAAGATATTAATCCTTTTTTATAAAGTTCCGCCAGTGCTATATCCATTGTCTTCATACCATACTTTGACCCGGTTTGCATTGAAGATTCTATTTGATAGGTTTTTCCTTCTCTTATCATATTTTTAATGGCTGGAGTAGCAATCATAGTCTCAACTGCTGCTACTCTTCCCTTACCATCTTCTCTATGTATAAGCTGCTGAGATACTATTCCCCTTAAAACTGCTGCTAATTGTATTTTTATCTGCTGTTGTTGATACGGTGGAAATACATCTACAATTCTATCTATAGTTTTAGCTGCTCCTATAGTATGTAACGTCGAAAATACAAGATGTCCGGTTTCAGAAGCCGTAAGCACAACAGATATAGTTTCAAGGTCTCTCATTTCTCCCACTAAAATTACATCTGGATCTTCTCTAAGTACTGACTTTAAAGCATTAGCATAGCTTAAGGAATCTTTCCCTATTTCCCTCTGATTTATTATAGACTTGTTGTGCTTATGTAAATATTCTATAGGATCTTCTAAAGTTATTATATGTGCAGCTCTTGTACAATTTATTTCATTTATCATAGCTGCTAAAGTCGTACTTTTTCCACAACCTGTAGGACCTGTTACCAAAATCAGTCCTTTTTTATAAGATAAAAGATTTTTTATTACCTGTGGAAATTTAAGTTCATTTAAAGTTGGTATTTTCAATCCTACAACTCTCACTGCAATGGCATTACTTCCCCTTTGCTTGAAAATATTTACTCTAAATCTGCCAAGTCCAGCTACAGAAAATGATATGTCGATTTCTCCAATTTTCATATATTTATCATAATCTTTATCTAATATTTCTTTACTAAATCTTTCTGTATCTGATGGCTGCAGTTTTTCTTTTCCAAGTACTTCAAGTTCTCCATTTACCCTTATTACAGGAGGTATACCTACAGTAAGGTGCAAATCTGATGCCTCTTCTTTAATAGTTATTTCTAATAAATCTTTTAATGATAGCAATTTAAGTTCCCCTCTCTGATCCGTCTATATTTTCAATAATTATTTTATAGAATAAAACTTTAATTCAAAAATTTAAAAGTTATTTATAAAATTATATTATACCTTATTATATTCGTCATTTATGTCTACTTTTTTATAAACAATTTTACTTTTGACCAAAGTTATTTACGATTGTCAAAAAATGAAATAAATTCCATTTGTATTTACATAAAATTGTATAAAAATACATAATGGAATTTATTAAAACCTTTACTCTATAAGTTTCATCCAAAATTATCCTGTCCCATAATTTAATTCTTTGTATAACTTTTTTAAAGCTTTTTTTTCAATTCTTGATACATAAGATCTTGATATTCCTAATAGCTTAGCTATCTCTCTTTGGGTCCTTGGTTTTCCTTCCAAGAGGCCATATCGCATTTCCACAACGCTTTTTTCCCTTTCAGATAAACAAGTGTTTATTTTAGAATATAATTTTTTTACCTGTAATTTTTGTTCTACAATCTCAATTATAGAACCTTCATCACTACTGAGAACATCCATAAGAGATATTTCATTTCCTTCTTTATCAACACCAATAGGATCTTCTAAGTATACTTCATTTCTAATTTTTTTATTATTTCTTATAAGCATCAATATCTCATTTTCTATACACTTTGCTGCATATGTTGCTAGTCTAGTTCCCTTAGACATATCAAAAGAATCTATTGCTTTAATAAGCCCAACAGTTCCAATTGAAATTAATTCATCTACTTCTTTACTAGGATATGAATACTTTTTTACAATATGTGCTACTAGTCTTAAATTTCTCTCCACTAAAATACTTTTAGCAAGCAAATCTCCCTGCTCTAATTTTTTGAGATAATATTCTTCTTCTTCATCACTTAAGGGTTGTGGAAATGAACTACTATTTGTAACGTAAGCCGTCATAAATACTACATTTCCCAGGATATCTAATAAGCAATTTGTTAAAAACACTTGTTGCTCCTCCTAACAGTGCTTATTAATATACTATGAATATATTTTAAAAAAGTGCACACATAAATAAATTTATTTAATTTCACTTTAAATATTGCTGTACTTTCAAAATTATATTTTTAAAAATAGGAGCTGCAGTATTTCCTCCGCTTTCGCTGTCTTTATTTATATCTTCAACAAAAACTACCATCGAATAATATCTTCCATTTGCTTTAAAGAAACCGGAAAACCATCCATCTGAATGTTCCTGTGCAGTTTTGCTGCTGCCAGTAAGTTCCACTCTCTGTGTGCTTCCAGTCTTTCCCCCTACTTCCTGATTGTTCATATACGCTGATTTTGCTGTACCCATATCAACTACATTTATCATCTGCTTCTTCATTTCCTCTGCTGTAGATTTCTCAATTACAGAATAACTTGTAGTATTAACTTGTTCTATAACATTATTTTTATCATCTACGTAACTATCTACTATATACGGTTTAACATATACTCCATCATTTATAACTGTATTAGGTATGCTTATAGCTTCCAGTGGAGTTATTCTTACATTTTGACCTATAGCTGCAAGTCCCAGGCTTCCATCACTATAACTTGGATTTTTCACCTCAAATCGGCCCTCTTTTTCACTATCCAAATTTAACACTTTTTGAAACAATCCTTGAGATTTTGCATTGTCATAAAAATTGTTAAATCCAACCTTATTTCCTATTTGAGAAAATACATCATTACATGACAGTGTAAGTGCCCCCTCTGGAGTCAAAGTTCCGTGATGGGACTCATCTTTTTCTTCATAAAGTCCTCTACATGTAAACTTATCATTTACACTTATCATATTCTTATCGAGTCCTGCTTCCTCCACTAAAACTTTGAATATAGATCCAGGGAAAAATCCATGATTAGTAGAAACCCCTAAATTTACATTTGGCTTATTATCATCTTTCTGCACCAGAGCTTTTATTTTTCCCGTACTTGCCTCCATTAAAACTACCCCAATCTGCCCATAGTTTTTATTTTCGCTGCTATTTAACACTTCTTTTATTTTATCTTCTATATCTTTATCTACAGTCAACCTAACATTTACATTATTTTTAGGTAAATTGGTCTTTTTCCCTATTATATTTCCATTTACATCCCTCTCAAATACTACCTGAGGTTTTTCGTTATTCTTAGTTTTATTATATATCTGCATTTCCAAAGAACTCCCAGATTTCATCTTATTATCCTTAGTTCTTCTAGGGTTTTCAAGTAAATTTTCTATGCTCCACACTCCACTCCTATTTAATGGGGAGTATATATAGGTATAAAATCCATTTACGCCTTTTATATCTTTTAGTTTATTATATGTACTCTCGTCAATTTCATAATATACTTTTTGACTGCTATTTAGCACAGCTATCTTAGATAAATCATAGCTACTATTATAATTTCTAAGAGTGTATACAAGTGTCAAAACTTTCTCTGAATCTGCATTTTGATTATCTTTTAAAAACACTTCTGGCAGTATTACAACATAATATTTCTTATTGTAACTCATAAGCTGTCTTCCATAAGAATCAAATAATTTGTAATTGGCATCTGTAAGATCTTCTTTATAGGAATACTGAGCATCCGCCATTACACTTAATTTGTTCCACCCAAAATATTGAACCTTTATTATTTTAAAATATAGTACTGAAAATATTAAAATAATTACTATAAATAAAAAACACTGTCTTTTTCTAATTACATTTCTATTAATCTCAAACATAAAAAAAACACCTCATCTAGACTAAAATTTTGTCCAAAATAAGGTGTTTTATTCATAATTTTATCATTTTTACCATACTTATTTTTTATTTATCACTTTTTGCTTTTAAAAGCATATCTCCCTTTTCCATCTTGTTACTTACTTTAGCTGTAAATATCATTTGGGCTACAGGTGCCGATTCTATTTTTTCTCCCTTTTCATTTCTCATGTCATAAAGGCGTATGCAAAAGCCATCACCTTTAGGTCTAAGCACTTCTACTTCATCTTCATTAAAAACCTTATTCCTCTGTTCTATAACAGCTCTTTCTTCAAGGCTATCATAATCTTTCACTATTCCTACTATATCATAATTTCTTATATATGAAGAGGTCTCATATACCTGTTTGCCCGGATCTCCAAAATAAAATCCAGTATAATATACTCTATGGCTTGCTTTCATTAAATCATCCAACCATACTTTTTTAAATTTATATGAATCTGGATTTTCAAAATAAGCATCTATCGCTCTTCGATAGGCTTTTACTACAGTAGCCACATAATATGAACTCTTCATTCTTCCTTCTATTTTTAATGAATTTATGCCACTCTTAACTAGTTCAGGAATATGATCTATCATACATAAATCTTTAGAATTTAATATATAAGCTCCTCTATCATCTTCAAATACCGGGAAGTATTCCCCTTGCCTTTTTTCTTCCATCAAATAATATTTATATCTGCATGGCTGGGCACATTGACCTCTATTGGCATCTCTTCCTGTCATATAATTTGAAAGTACACATCTACCAGAATAGGACATACACATTGCACCATGAACAAAAGCCTCTATTTCGCAACTCTCCGGTAAATGGCATCGTATCTCATTTATTTCTTTAAGCGATAACTCTCTTGCAAGTACTATTCTCTTTACTCCTTGGTTGTGCCAAAACATAGCTGATTTCCAATTCACATTATTGGCTTGAGTACTTAAATGAAGTTCTAAGTTAGGAACGACTTCTTTTGCAGTCATTATTATTCCTGGATCAGATACAAGTATTGCATCTGATCCTAATTCGTATAATTTTTTTAAGTAATCTTCCATTCCCACTAAATCTTCATTATGAGGGAACACATTTACAGTTACAAATACCTTTTTACCCCTTTTATGAGCATACTCTATTCCCTCTTCTAATTCATTATCTTCAAAATTATCCGCAAAAGCTCTTAAATTCAGCTTGCTGCCTCCAAGATAAACTGCATCAGCACCAAAGTTTATAGCTGTCTTCAGCTTTTCAAGATTACCAGCTGGTGCTAGAAGTTCTGGTTTTTTCATCTTAATTCCTCCTCACTGTAACAGCTATACCATCTCCCATAGGTATAATTGATGTTATAAATTTATCATGATCAGATATTGTATTTAAGTACTCTCTCATTCTTTTTACTATAGTTATCTTTCTTCTTTTCACCAATTCATCTGAAGCAATCATTCCTCTAAATAATGCATTATCTGCTACTATCATGCCTTCTTCATTTAAAAGTTTTAAACAATAAGGTAAAAAATGATTATAGTGTGCTTTGCCTGCATCCATAAATATAAAATCATATTGTTCCTGCATAGTTTTAAGTACTTCCAGGCAGTCTCCTTCTATAATGTCAATGTGCTGCTCAAATTTATATTTTTTCACATTTTCCCTGGCGATTTCTATCATGTGCTTATCTCTTTCAACTGTTGTTATATGACTTTTTTTATGGGAACTTAAGCTCATGAGAATAGCAGAGTAACCAATTGCTGTTCCAAGCTCCAAAATTTTTAAGGGCTTTTTCATAGTTATCATAAGTTCTAAAAATCTTGCCACTTCTTTATGAACTATTGGAACAGAATTTAATCTGGCGTACTCTTCCATCTCCTTTAATATTCCATCATGTTCTCCTATCAATGATCTTATATAATTTTCCATGTATTCATATGCAACACCGCTCATTTTTTCCTCCAAAATAACTTCAAATTAAATAGTTATTCTTATGTGTAAAAGCTTTTACTATTTTCTCCTTGCAGCCTTTTTTCTAAGATCTGTATTTAATATTCTCTTTCTCATTCTTATACTCTTAGGAGTAATCTCCACTAATTCATCCGATGCTATAAACTCTAGTGATTTTTCAAGACTCATTTTGTTTACAGGAACTAACTTTAATGCATCATCCGCACTTGAAGTTCTTGTATTTGTCAAATGCTTCTTTTTACATACATTTACCTCTATATCCTCAGCTCTTGAACATTCACCAGCTATCATTCCTTCGTATACTTCTGTTCCTGGCTCTATAAAAAGAGTTCCTCTTTCCTGAGCATTAAAAAGTCCATAAGTTATAGCAGTACCTGGTTCGAATACTACGAGTGATCCTCTTGTTCTTTCTGGTATGTCTCCTTTGTATTCTTCATAACTATCTAATACATGGTTCATTATTCCATTTCCCTTGGTATCTGTCATAAATTCATTTCTGAATCCAATAAGTCCCCTTGCTGGTATTTTAAATTCCAGTCTTGTATACCCATTAACTGCAGAAGTCATATTTACCATTTCAGCTTTTCTAGGTCCAAGCTTTTCCATAACAATTCCCATAAATTCTTCAGGTACATCTATAGTCAAATATTCAATAGGTTCTAATTTTTTTCCATTCTCTTCTTTATATATAACTGTTGGTTTTGAAACTTGAAATTCATAGCCTTCTCTTCTCATAGTTTCTATTAAAACTGAAAGATGTAGTTCTCCTCTGCCGCTTACTTTAAAGCAATCTGCTGAGTCAGTTTCTTCTACTTTAAGGGCAACATTTGTTTCAAGCTCTTTCATGAGTCTATCTCTCAAATGTCTTGAAGTTACATAATCTCCTTCTCTTCCAGCAAAAGGTGAATCATTTACCATAAAGTTCATATTCAATGTAGGTTCGTCTATCTCTACAAAAGGAAGTGCTTCTGGTTCTGAAGCATCTGCTATAGTTTCACCTATATTTATATCAGGAATACCTGATACAGCAACTATATCACCAAGTTTTGCCTCATCTACCTCTTTCTTTTTGAGTCCATCATAAACATAAAGATTAGACACTTTTACATTCTCTATTTTATTTCCTTTTCTTATAAGTGCAACCTGCTCATTTTTCTTTATACTTCCTCTTGTTATTTTTCCTACACCTATTCTACCTACATATTCATTGTGATCTATAGTTGTAATTAGCATTTGAAGTGGCATATCTAAATATCCCTGAGGTGGAGCAACATTTTCTATTATTGCATCAAATAAAGGTTCCATATTATCTGATTCATCTTCCATCTCTTTTTTAGCAAACCCTGCTTTTGAAGAACAATAAACTACAGGGAAGTCAAGCTGTTCATCATTAGCACCTAACTCTATAAATAAATCAAAAATTTCATCCAGTACTTCAGAAGGTCTTGCATCCGACTTATCTATTTTATTTATAACAACTATTGGCTTTAATTTTAATTCCAACGCCTTTTTCAAAACAAATTTTGTCTGAGGCATAGGTCCCTCATAAGCATCTACTAATAATAAAACGCTATCTACCATTTCAAGTACACGTTCTACTTCTCCTCCAAAATCTGCATGGCCCGGTGTGTCTACTATATTTATTTTAATTCCTTTATGCATTACAGAAGTATTCTTTGATAGTATAGTAATACCTCTTTCCTTTTCAAGATCATTTGAGTCCATGACTCTCTCTTCAACTTTTTCATTTGATCTAAATATATTGCTTTGTCTTAATAATGCATCTACCAATGTGGTCTTACCATGATCGACATGGGCTATTATTGCCACATTTCTTATATCATTTCTTGTAAACAAATTCATTATTACTCCTCCAATTTTACACTTAAACTGACTAAACATATTAAAATTCTGAATAAATACTCAAAAAAATTGGATACTTCCCTGTATCCAATTTAAAGTAACATATTTATTTTAATATCATAGTGTTAAAAAGTCAACTTTCTAAACATCATTCTAATGGTTTTCACGTAAAAACTATTTTTTATTTTTACCTGTTCCAAAAGAAAAGTCTATTCCTATGGCATCATTTAGCACCTTTAATATATTCTGCCACATAATACTGAATCTCTGTTCTGTCTGTATATACTTATTTACAGATGGATTCATAGATACTACAGAACCTATATCTTTAAATTTTTGTTTAGTTTTCTCAGAGACCTCTCCATTTTGCATTTGCTCTGAATAAGCCTCCATTTGTATTTTTCTAAAGTCATCTAACATTTTTATATTTGCTTCACTTTTTTCTATTTCCTTACTTGCCTCTCTTAATGCAGTCACTTCTTCACAGTTTTTAAGCTCTGCTGCAAGCTCACTTGCTTTATCGCATATACTCATTTCAACCATCCTCCTTAGACAATATTTCAAAACATTATATTTCCATAATTATAGGTAATATCATTGGTTTTCTCTTTGTCTTTTCGTATAAGAATGATCTGAGGACTTCTTTTACATTTGATTTTATACTTGCCCATTCAGTAATGTGTTTCTCCTCACATTCATTTAATGCACCTCGTACAAGTTCCTTTGCTTCTTCCATTAAATCTTCTGATTCTCTTACATATACAAATCCCCTGGATATTATATCAGGACCAGCAATAACGGTGCCAGTTTGTTTTTCAATGGTAATTACTACTGTAAGTATACCGTCTTGTGAAAGATGTCTTCTATCTCTCAAAACTATATTTCCAACATCCCCCACTCCAAGTCCATCTACAAATATCTGTCCAGATACTACTGTACCCGTTTTCTTTATAGAGTCTCTGGAAACTTCTATTACATCTCCATTATCTGCTATAATTATATTGTTTGAAGGCATTCCTAAGCTTACGGCAAGGTCTTTATGCTGCTTCAAATGCCTGTATTCTCCATGCACTGGCATAAAAAATTTAGGTTTTACAAGAGTATGAATTAATTTTAATTCTTCCTGACAGGCATGACCTGAAACGTGCACATCTGCTAGTGCTTCATATATTACTTCTGCTCCCTTTTTAAACAGTTGATTTATAACTCCAGAAACTAATTTTTCATTTCCAGGTATAGGATTTGCTGAAATTATTATTGTATCTCCTGGAATAATATTTACTTTCTTATGTTCGGAAGCTGCCATCCTGGAAAGAGCTGACATAGGTTCGCCTTGACTTCCAGTAGTTATTATAACTATTCTATTACCAGGATACCTATTTATATTATCTATATTAATAAGAGTATTTTTTTTAATGTCTATATATCCCAAGTTCATAGCTACTTCCATTATATTTTCCATACTTCTCCCGGAAATTGCAACTTTCCTGTCATATTTTTCAGCAGCAGTAATTACCTGCTGTATTCTATGAATATTAGAGGCAAATGTAGCCACTATTATTCTACTTTTTGCAAGTGAGAAAAACTTTTGAAAAGTTGTTCCTACAGTTCTTTCAGACATAGTGTATCCCGGTCTCTCTACATTAGTACTATCTGCTAACATAAGGATTACACCTTTTTTACCTAGTTCTGCAAGCCTAGCAAAATCAATTACACTTCCATCAATAGGCGTATAATCTACCTTAAAGTCACCAGTATGAAATATAATACCTATTGGTGTATGTATTGCAAGGGCAGTTGAATCAGCTATACTGTGGCTAGTTCTTATAAATTCCACAGACATACTATCCAATTTAATTACGTCCTTTGCCTTTACACACTTTAATTTTACTACATCATTTAAGTTATGTTCCCTTAACTTACTCTCAACAATACCCAGGGTCAACTTCGTACCGTACACAGGAACATTGATTTCTTTTAGCACATAAGGTAACGCTCCTATATGGTCTTCATGTCCATGAGTTAAAAATATTCCTCTCACCCTGTCAATATTCTTTTTTAAATAAGTAATATCGGGTATAACTATATCTATGCCCAGCATATCTGCATCCGGGAAACTCATGCCACAATCAATTACTATTATGTCATTTTTATACTCTATTACTGTAAGATTCTTTCCTATTTCACCTAGACCACCTAATGGAATGACTTTTACTCTATCTTTTTCTTTACGCAAAAAAATCTTCCCTCCTTTTTATATTTTAGTTTTTTATACTTATTTTGATTTTTTTGTACATTTATTACATATGCCATAAAATTTTAAACTATGGTTTAAAATTTTAAAATCATACTTTTCTTCTATCTTTTTTTCTAAAGGTTCCAACAAATCATCCGTTACTTCAATTATCTTAGAACATTTAGTACATATTAAATGATGATGCTGATGGTTTTCTTCTTCATGCACTATTTCGTATCTATTGCATCCATCCTCCAAATCCAATTTACATATAACGCCTATATCCTCTAAAAGCTGTACTGTCCTGTAAACTGTAGCCAAACCAATTTCAGGGCATTCACTCTTAACCTGATCATATATTTCTTCTGTAGTAAGGTGTTTTCCTTCATTTCTTATTATAATATCAACTACAGCACGCCTCTGCGGCGTAAGTTTATATCCTTTTTCTTTTAAGCTATTTTTTAATCTCTCTATTTCTGAAGAGGAAAGTTTTGGCATTACTATACCCCATTTCAACCTAAATTTGTCCCATGACAACCTTCTCTACTGCTTCACTGTGTGTAACGGTAGTGTTATAGATAGCAGCCATCGGATAAAAACATTGTTTAAAAATTACAATACTATAAGTTTAATATAGTATAAAGTTATTGTCAATTGAAAATCAATTAATATAAAAGCTAAAGGCTAAAAGCTATCTAAGCCACAGCTTTTAGCCTCTAGCTTTTATATTAACTAAGCTTCATTTCCAAATAAACTTTCATAAACTTCTAAAACCTTATCAAATTCATCCTCATCTTCTACTGTTACAAGAACTTCTTCTCCATTATCATCTTTTACTATTTTAAGTGCTATAGCTGTATCTTCATCAGCACATTCTTCAGGTACCGCAATTATATATTCTTCTTCTTTTATATCAAATTTAGTAACCACCTGGAACTTAACCTTTTTTCCATTTTCATCTTCTAATATTAAATCTGCTGCGTTATTATCCATATTGAGTTTTCCTTTCTTTTAAATCCAGATTTATTCAATAACTACTCTCTTTAACACTTAACGATACTTTGCAAAAACCCTTCACAAAAATTATAGATTTTAGTTTTCTGATTTTTTTCAAGTCTATGATAAAGAGAGACTATATCCCTAAATAAGTTCAAACAATTTTCACTTGATACTATTTTGAAATACTATCCAAATATCCTTGAAGTATATAAATAGCTGCCATCTTATCTACTATTTTTTTTCTCTTTGCCCTAGATAAATCTCCCTCTATCATAGCCCTATGAGCTGCTACAGTAGTTAATCTTTCATCCCACATCTTTATGGGTACTTTTATACTTTGCTCTATAACCTTGCAAAAACTCAACACTTTTTCACTCTGAAGACCTAACGTACCATTCATATTTTTAGGAAGCCCAGAAACAATACATTCTACACCGTATTTTTCACATATAGACTTTAATTCCTCAATATCCTTTTCCTGATTCTTTCTTCTCACAGTAGTGATTCCTTGTGCCGTTATCCCAAGTGGGTCACTTAGTGCCACTCCTATAGTTCTGTCACCTATATCCAATCCGAGTATTCTCAAATCTTCACTCTCCTACTTTATATTATTCTCATATTTAAAATAAAAATGTCCATAAGGACATTTTTATTTTATGTCTAAGTATGCTTTTAAGACTTCTTCAAGTATTTCATCTCTCTCAAGCTTCCTAACCAATGACCTTGCTCCATTATAATTTGTTATATACGTTGGATCACCAGAAATCAAATATCCCACCAATTGATTTACTGGATTATAGCCTTTTTTAATTAGCGAATCATAAACCTCAGTCAATATTTCCTTTGTCAATGCTTTTTTACTTTCAGAAATGTCAAACTGAATAGTATTATCGTTGCTCATATATATCACCCCGCTAACATTCTAATAAATATATTATAAAACATATTTCATAAAATGTATACTACTTAACTAATTTTGTAATAATTGTATTACTTTTTCCTATAGCTTCTTGTAACTTATCTGGAAGTCTTCCTCCTGCTTGAGCCATATCAGGTCTTCCTCCACCGCCGCCACCTGTAATGGCTGCAACTTCCTTTATGATTTTTCCACAATGTATTCCACTTTTTACTGCTTCTTTAGTTGCCATAGCTACAAGCTGCACTTTTCCTCCTATGCTGCTTCCAAGCAAAACTACACAATTTTCAGATTTACTCCTGATTTTATCAGCCAATTCCCTAAGAGAATTTCCATCTACATCTTTCAATATACCTGTAAATAGATCTATTCCTCCTATTTTCTCTACTGACTTTAAAATATCGTCTTCTGCACTTCCTGCAACTTTCAATTTTAATTCTTCAATTTCTTTTTCCAATTCTTTCAGTTCACTAGATTGCAAATCCAATTTATGAACAATTTCTTTTTCAGAACATTTCAGTTTGCTTGATATTTCTCTTAGTATATCACTTTTTGAATTAACATATTCAGCAGCCATCTTACCTGTAACTGCTTCTATTCTTCTTATACCAGCTGCTATTCCAGTTTCAGAAGTTATTTTAAACAAGCCTATCTCTCCAGAATTACTTACATGAGTACCTCCACAAAGTTCCTTGCTGAAATTTCCTACGGAAACTACCCTTACTTCATCCTTATATTTGTTGTCGAAAAGTGCTATTGCACCACTTTCTTTGGCTTCCTCTAAGGACATTATAGTTGTTTTTACAGGATAAACTTTCATTATACTTTCATTTACCAAGTTTTCAATATTCCTTAATTTTTCATAGCTTACAGCTTCAAAATGATTAAAATCAAACCTTAGCCTAGATTCATCTACATAAGAACCAGACTGATGTACCTGTTCTCCTAAAACTTGTTTTAAAGCAGAATCTAATAGATGAGTTGCCGTATGATTTTTTCTTATATTACTTCTTCTATCCTCGTCTACACTCAGTTCAATTGTATCCTCCAAATTTATACTTCCTGAAATAACCTTAACAAAATGTAGTACCTTTCCTGCTAGATTTTTCTTACAATCTAAAACTTCTCCTTTGAAATTTTCACTAAATACAGTTCCCTTGTCTCCTACCTGGCCTCCCATTTCAGCATAAAAAGGCGTATTAGCAGTTATAATAACTCCTTCTTCTCCTTCGTTTAAAACAGATACAAATTCTTCATCTTTTACAATTAATTTAACTTTGGAACTGGATTTTAATCTATCATACCCTTCAAATACCGTATTTATTTCAAAAGGAATTTTATTTAATACAGTATTTTCTGCTCCCATATAATTGGTCTCTGCTCTAGCAGATCTTGCTCTTTCCCTCTGATCTTTCATATTCTGATTGAATTCATCTAAATCCACAGTCATTCCTTTTTCTTCTAATATTTCTTGGGTAAGTTCTATAGGAAAACCATAAGTGTCATACAATTTAAATGCTTTTTCACCCTCAAGTACAGTATTTTTATTTGACTTTAAATCAGATATAAAGTCATTTAAAATTTGCATTCCACTATCTATAGTTTCATCAAATCTTTCCTCTTCTAGCTTTATAATCTTTTTTATATACTCTTCTTTTTCCTTCAATTCAGGATAATTTCCGCAAGAATTGTTTATGACAACTTCTGTAAGTTTATACAAAAATCCTTCCTTAATACCAAGGGACTTTCCATGCTTTGCAGCCCTTCTTAAAAGTCTTCTAAGCACATACCCGCGGCCTTCATTAGATGGAAGTATTCCATCACTTATCATAAATGTAACGCTTCTCACATGATCTGTTATTATTCTCATGGACATATCGCTTTTTTCATTTTTACTATATTCTATACCAGCCATATTGCTAACTTCTTTTAATATAGAATTTATAGTATCCACTTCAAATATACTGTTTTTACCCTGCATTATAGTTGCCATTCTCTCAAGACCCATACCCGTATCTATATTTGGATGAGAAAGCTTATTGTAGTTTCCCTCTTCATCTTTATCAAATTGTGTAAATACCAAGTTCCAAAATTCAACTACCCTGTCACTATCACCTGCTTTTACAAATTCATCTACTGTAGTTATCTTTCCTTCGCCTCTATCATAGTGAATCTCCGAACAAGGTCCACAGGGTCCTGCTCCATGTTCCCAAAAATTATCTTCTTTTCCTAGTCTGAATATTCTAGATGGATCTATGTCCGTCTTTTTCACCCATATATCATAAGCTTCATCGTCATCTAAATATATAGTGACATATAATTTATCTTTAGGAATCTTTAAAACATCAGTAGTAAATTCCCAAGCCCAAGGAATTACTTCTTCTTTGAAATAGTCTCCAAATGAAAAATTTCCAAGCATCTCAAAAAAGGTACCATGTCTGGATGTTTTCCCAACATTTTCAATATCCCCTGTTCTTATACATTTCTGACAGGTAGTCACCCTTTTTCTAGGTGGAACCTTCAATCCTGTAAAATAGGGTTTAAGAGGTGCCATTCCTGCATTTATAAGAAGTAAGCTCTTATCATTATTGGGCACTAAAGAAAAACTTGGCATTCTCAAATGCCCCTTCTTTTCAAAAAAACTTAAATACATCTCTCTAATTTGATTTAATCCTAATTTTTCCATATGTATCTCTCCTCTTCACTCATATGTAATCAAATTTTATCATCTTATTATGTAAAAAATAATTTTAATTAAAAAGCTTCCATCCCTGAAAAGGGACGAAAGCTGAATCCGCGGTACCACCCTAATTAAACAGATATATAAAACAAAAAACCTGTATCTCTTAAATTATATGTTATGACTCATAGATAGCTTCAATATATATTATAAGAAGTTTACACCATCCACTCCCTCTCTTTATATAATAAAATATTTACTTTTTCTATTCATTGCCTATATTCCATTATGATACAAATTATAATTTAAATACACTTTTATGTCAATATTGTAGTCTTTTATAGTACCTTATACTAATCAAAAATTAAAAATGGTCCTTAAAACATATAGTAATTCAGATCCTCATATATAACTTTAACTAAAACTCCAAAAGGTACTGCTAATACCATTCCAATAAATCCTGATATCTTTCCTCCAACTATTAATAGAAGAATGACTATAAGAGGATGCATATCTATGCTATCTCCTGTAACCTTAGGTGATAGTATGTTTCCTTCTATCTGCTGCAGAAGATAAAGCCATACCGCTGTCCATAAAGCCGTTTCTGGAGATTTTGTAAGGGCTATAACTATAGCCGGGAGAGCCCCAAATATAGGTCCAAAATAAGGTATTATGTTAAAAAATGCATTTAATATAGATAATATTATAGGAAATTCCACCTTTAAAAATATAAGTATAAAAAAAGTAGCTATTCCCACAAGAGCACTTAGCATAATCTGACTTGCTATATATCGTCCTAATATCTTATCTGCATGACAGCATATTTTTTTAATAGGTTTTCTACTATTTACCGGGAATGCCGAAAGCAAACTTTCATTTATGCATTTATCATCAGCTAAAAAGTAATAAGTTATTATTGGTATAACTACTAAATACAATATATTTTCTCCCATATTCATTAAGAAATCGAATATTTTAACAAATATAGAAGCAATTTCACTGTCAATCCTTCTATTTAAATTATTTACTAATAAGTGTATTGTCCTATTGCCCTGGATTAACTTTAGTTTTGCATAAAATTTGTCTATTAACATCTGAATATTGGCAGCAGTGGCATTTAACTTTAAGCTTTCCTTAAATAAAGATGGTATAAGAAGAGCAAATGTAGAAACAACTAATAAAATTAGTATACCTATTATAATAATAGCACTAACTTTTTTATTTACTCCGGCATTAACCATCTTTATTTCTATAGGTTTTAGGGTATACGCTATTAAAAAAGATATAAAAATCAAATATAACATTTCCCTTAATACAGAACTTTTAGCAACAAGCAAGGCAGCTGCTGCAAATATAACTATTGTAAGTACATATTTGACGACAGAATTTTTAATAATATTCATCATATCATCTTCCACAATTTTAATTATACTTGAGTGTTTCTCTTTCTTAGACATTTTCAAAAAAATAACCATTCAGTATGCTAGCCTATTTTCTTTCAGATGCCTTATCTGAGTTAAATAGTGCATGAGGAGAATTAAAAAATTTTAAATTTTCTTTTTTCCCTCTGTAAAATACGTTATCTTCTCCTAAAGTCAAATCATCTATAAGCAATATTTTTTTTCCTTTTATAAAATTATTTATAAATCCAGTGGAAAGTATAACTGCCTTTATGCAAAAACTTTCTTCATCAAATAATATATCTTCTACCATCCCTATTAAACATCCTTTTTCATCCACTACATTCATTCTCTTTACATCATTAAATTGAAAATACTTATCCTTATTTACATTAGTAACAACTATTACAGATGTTAGACTCACTATATCCTTTATAAATACGTTTAAACTTTTTCTAAATATGTTGTTAGGAGTTATAACAAACCCCTTTACTTGTTTTTTGTTAAAGTCTAAAAATATATCACTTATAAACCCCAGTAAATTTCCTGAAAGATTTACTGCATCCATAAATATAAAATCTCTTATTCTATACAAAGATATCACCTTAATTTAAAAATATATACCTGTAGTTTATCCAAAAAATAAAAATATAACCTCATAAAAAGGTTATATTTTTATTTAGTAAACAAAGTTTAAATTCTATATATTACAGAAAACCTACTTAATATATTATCTAAATTATTATTAATTTCCATGAACATGTTCGTGGATAGTTTCAGAATGATTTTTAGTTGCCCATGGTTCAAGTCCCTGTGACTCTCTATAATCGTTTATTGCCTTATGGATAGCTTCTTCTGCTAAAACAGAACAATGCATCTTCACTGGTGGAAGTCCATCCAGCGCCTCTGCAACTGCCTTGTTAGTAAGCTCCCATGCATCTTCTAATGTTTTTCCTTTTATAAGTTCAGTTGCCATACTGGAAGATGCTATAGCAGAACCGCATCCAAAAGTCTTAAACTTTATATCTTTTATCACATCATCTTCAACCTTTATATATATCTTCATTATATCTCCACATTGTGGATTTCCAACTTCTCCAACACCATTTGCATCCGGAATTTCACCTACATTTCTAGGGTGTCTAAAGTGATCCATAACCTTTTCGCTGTACATCATAATTGTTCTACCTTCTCTCCTTTATTTTGTGTTTTAAGAAAGTCTTCCCAAAGCGGTGACATTGCCCTTCTTCTAGCTACTACCTTCGGAATTACCTGCAGTGCATAATCTACATCCTCTTCAGTAGTACCAGCACCTAAAGTTAATCTAAGGGAACCATGTGCCACTTCGTGAGGTAACCCTAAAGCTAAAAGTACATGTGACGGATCCAATGAAGCCGATGCACAAGCACTTCCTGTAGAAACAAATATACCTGCATCATTTAAATCTAGAAGCAAAGTTTCTCCTTCTATTCCTATAAAACTCAAATTAACATTTCCAGGAAGTCTCTTATCTCCACTAGGTCCATTTACTTTAGCATAAGGTATTTCTTCAACTAATCCTTTTGTAAGTTTATCCCTTAATTTACTAAGTCTTTTACTTTCTGTCTTCATTTCAGAAGTTGCTAATTCTATTGCTTTTCCTATTCCAACTATTCCTGGGACATTTTCAGTGGAAGCTCTCTTTCCTCTTTCCTGTGCACCACCATGTATCAGGCTTTCAATTTTTACTCCCTTTTTCAAGTACATTGCTCCTATTCCCTTAGGTCCATAAAACTTATGTCCTGCCATAGAAAGAGCATCTATATTCATATCCTTTACATCTATGTTAACGTGTCCTATAGCTTGAACTGCATCTGTGTGAAAATATATCTTCTTTTCTCTACATATTTCACCTATTTCCTTTATAGGTTGAATGGTTCCCACTTCATTATTTGCAAACATTACAGATACAAGTATTGTAGTATCCTTAATTGCTTTTTTTAAATCTTCTAAATTTATAAATCCATACTCATCTACAGGTAAATAAGTAACTTCAAATCCATTCTTTTCAAGAAACTTACATGCATGTAAAATAGCATGATGTTCTATCTTAGTAGTTATTATATGATTTCCTTTATTTTTATTTGCAAAAGCTATTCCTTTTAATATCCAGTTATCACTTTCTGAGCCACCTGCTGTAAAAAATATTTCATTTTTATCTGCATTTATTGCCTTAGCCACTCTTTGTCTAGCTGTATTAATTGCCTCTCTTGGAACATCTGACATTGAATACAGTGAAGATGGGTTTCCAAAATTCTCAGTAAAATAAGGAATCATCTCTTGTAATACCTCGGGTTTTGTATAAGTAGTAGCTGAATAGTCCATGTAAACCTTCTTATTCATTTATATATCCCCTTTCGTTTTTTCTTGTTTCATTTGAATATAATCATCTACCATGTCTTGTAAAGTTGTAGACTTCATAACCTGTTCTATACTTTCTTTAATTCTACTCCATAAAAGCCTAGTAGCACAGCAGTCCATATTACTGCAAGAATTTTCATTATTTTCATCTACACAATCTGATATTTCTATAGGTCCTTCTAAAACTTTCATTATATCAGCTACAGTTATATCTTTGGGTTCTCTGTTTAAAATATACCCACCTTGTGCTCCCCTAATACTTTTTACTAAATTAGATTTTCTAAGGTTCGAAAATAACTGTTCTAAATAATATTCTGATATATTTTGTCTTTCCGATATACTTTTTATAGATGACGGCTCATCACTATAGTGAATAGCTAAATCTACCATAGCTTTTACCCCATATCTTCCTTTTGTGGATAGCTTCAATTCATCACTTCCTTAAATCAATGTGACTTAATACTGTAATTAATATTATAGTATCAAATCCGAGTAAAATTGTCAACAATAAAAAATTAATTTTTTCCACCTGAATTCTTCTATTTTTACCCAAGGTTTTATTATTAATAATTACCCCTTTTGCAGTATAATAATATAGAATAATTTTAAAAGGATGGTGAAATTATGGATTTATTTGATTTTGCTAACAACAAAAATAATAAGGAATTAAAACCTTTAGCCGAAAGAATGAGACCAGAGACCTTGGAAGAATTTATAGGCCAAGAACATATTTTAAGTAAAGGCAAAATGCTATATAGAGCAATAGTTACAGATAATATTTCCTCAGCTATTTTTTACGGACCACCTGGTGTAGGTAAGACTACATTAGCAAGAATTATAGCTAATACAACAAAGGCAAATTTTTATGAATTGAGTGCTGTAAATTCTGGTACATCAGATGTAAAGAAGATTATAAAGGAAGCAGATGATAACCAAAAATTTTATTCTAAAAAAACAATATTATTTATTGATGAAATACATAGATTCAACAAAGCTCAACAGGATAGTGTTTTAAACGCAGTTGAAAAAGGTATTATCATATTGATAGGTGCTACTACAGAAAATCCATATTTTGAAATTAATAATGCCCTTCTTTCTCGTTCTATGATTTTTGAGTTTAAAAATCTTTCCGAGAATAACGTTAAAGAAGCATTGAATAATGCCATCAAAAGTCCAAAAGGTTTTGGATATCTCAACATAGAAGTAGATCCTGAGGTGTTTGATTATTTTGCTGTACATAGTAATGGTGATATAAGGAAGGCTTTAAATGCTTTAGATATAGCAGTTAGGACTTCATCCAGGAAGGAAGATAAAATTTTTATAACTGCTGACGATGCAAAAGAATGCATCCAGAGGAAAATGACATTGTACGATAAACAAGGTACATCCCACTATGATACTATAAGCGCTTTCATAAAATCACTTAGGGGAAGTTCTCCTGACGCAGCAGTATATTATCTTGGAAAAATGTTAGATGCTGGTGAAGATCCAATGTTTATAGCAAGAAGAATTACTATTCAGGCCTCAGAGGACGTAGGAAATGCTGATCCTATGGCTTTAGTAGTAGCTACAAATGCTATGAATGCTGTACATATGATAGGCATGCCTGAATGTAGATATGCACTATCTCAGGCAGCAATATACGTAGCATCAGCACCAAAGTCAAATGCTTGCTGTGTTGCAATTGATTCTGCCCTCACAGATGTTAGAAAACGCAGAGATTCTGGAATACCTCTTTATTTAAGAGATGCCCATTACAAAGGTTCAGAGAAGTTAAGACACGGAATTGGATATTTATATCCACACTCATATGGAGGATTTGTAAATCAACAGTATTTGCCCGATTCTCATAAAGATACTGTGTATTATAACCCAACATCTAACGGATTTGAAGCTAAAATTAAAGATAGACTAATTAGACTTTGGGGTAAAAAAAAATAACTTACCTAAAACAAAATCCCCTTAAATCATCAATATAAGGGGATTTATACATTCTTTAATATTCATTTATATCTTACTAAATAAATGGTAAACTGTAATCTACTTTTCATCTTCCTTTAAATTAGTTTTAGGAAGGATAGTTTCAACTTCAACGTGTGGACGAGGAATAACATGAACAGAAACTAATTCTCCAACACGTTGTGCTGCTGCGGCACCAGCATCAGTAGCTGCCTTTACTGCTCCTACGTCTCCTCTTACCATTACTGTTACAAGACCGCCGCCAACATGTTCTTTTCCTATTAGATAAACATTAGCTGCCTTTACCATTGCATCTGCAGCTTCAATTGAACCTACTAAACCTTTTGTTTCAATCATTCCTAATGCATCATATTTCATTTTTATTTCCTCCTAGTTTATAATTTATTTTTTTTATTTTGTACTTTGTATCTTATATCCTATATCTTCTAATATTAGTCTTCCTTTAAACCAGTCTTAGGAAGTATAGTTTCAACCTCAACGTGTGGACGAGGAATAACATGAACGGAAATTAATTCTCCAACACGCTGTGCTGCTGCAGCACCAGCATCAGTAGCTGCCTTTACTGCTCCTACATCTCCTCTTACCATTACTGTTACAAGACCGCCGCCAACATGTTCTTTTCCAATTAAGTTAACATTAGCTGCTTTAACCATTGCATCTGCAGCCTCTATAGAACCTACTAACCCCTTTGTTTCGATCATTCCTAATGCATCAGATTTCATTTTTATTTCTCCTCTCCAAATATTGTTATTTTATGATTTTACTATTTTACTATTGTAATTTTTGATGAGTTGCCAACACACATTGCATTTGCTTCCTCTGTGTCAATATGGCATTCTAAAGCTGAAGTATCATTTGCTCTAATTGCAACATTATTATAAATTCCACCACGTGGTCCATCAACTTTAATACTTACTGTCTGTCCATCATGCACCCCAAAATGTTGTGCATCTGCAGGAGTCATGTGAATGTGCCTTTGTGCAACAATCACACCTTCCTTTATTTGAACAGATCCTTTGGATCCTATTATGGCAATTCCAGGTGTTCCGTGCAAATCACCGGACATCCTTACTTCTGGAGCTACTCCCAATTTGAAAGAATCTCCTCTTAGGATTTCTACCTGTGTCTTACTACGTAATGGTCCAAGTATTCTAATTTTTTCAATAGCTCCCTTTGGTCCACATACTGTTACTGTTTCTTTACAAGCATACTGTCCTGGCTGTGCTAAATCCTTTATCTTTGTTACCTGGTATCCTTCTCCAAACAATATGTTAAAATCTGCTTGTGAAAGATGAATGTGACGATTTGAAACTCCAACTGGGATTTCATTTGTATCTTGTTTTGTCTCTTTAGAAGACTGACTACCTTGAACAACTTCCAATAAAAGCTTTATAACAGCTTCGTACTTGTCCATTTTAGTTAGCTCCCTTCATTGCAGCTACTAATTCACTTACGAGTCTAGCAAGTTTATCATTATCAGTAGTATCCGCAGCATTGCTAGCACAATTGCTCTTTGCTGCAAATTCTGCAGGGCTTGTAGCACAATGATTGAAAGTTGTATCGTCTGCAGCTAATGTAGTACAGTCTTTAAGACCATATGCTACTCTCTTTATATTAATTAAATGTAATGGAGTAACATTTTCGGAAACAGAGCTTCCTCCCCATGTACCACAACCTAATGTAAATGCAGGTGCTAATCCTGTGCTTGCACCAGTACCTCCCTGGCTTCCACCAGTATTAACTAATATACGGGATGCTGGTTTTTTAGCAAACTTCATTACTAAGTCCCTGTCATTTGTATGAATGTTCATAGTATGTCCAAGACCATTTTGAAGTAATCTTATACTAAGCTCACATGCTTCATGCCAATCTTTAACTGTATAGAAAGCAAGTACTGTTGTAAGTTTCTCATAAGATAGAGGGTAACCATTACCAACTCCGCCTTGTTCTCCTATTAATACTTTTGTTCCTTCTGGAACTGTGAAACCTGCAGCTTCTGCTATAACCTGAGGAGCTCTTCCTACAAACTTAGCACTCATGCTGTGTGTACCAGGTTTAAAAAGTACGCTGCAAACTTTTGCAGTTTCTTCAGCTGTCATGAAATATCCGCCTTGTTTCTTAAATTCAGCTACTATTTCATCATGGTTGCATTCTTCAGCAATTACAGATTGCTCGGATGCACAAATAGTACCATAGTCAAAGCTCTTACTAGCAATTATATCTTTAACTGATTGATGAACATCAGCAGTTCTTTCAATATAAGATGGAGAGTTACCAGCACCGACGCCTATTGCAGGTGTTCCTGAACTATATGCAGCCTTTACCATTCCAGGGCCTCCAGTTGCAATTATCATAGCAACTTCTTTAGCTTTCATAAGTTCATTTGTAGCTTGTATAGATGGTGTAACAATACCACCAATTACATTTGCAGGAGCTCCTGCTGCTACTGCTGCATCACGCATAAGTTCTATTGCTTTTGTTGAACATTTTAATGCAGCTGGGTGTGGTGAGAATACAATTGCATTTCTTGATTTAATTGCAATGATTGATTTATAAATAACAGTAGATGTTGGATTTGTAGATGGTACAATACCCATCAATAAACCAACTGGTTCTGCAAATTCAATTACACCTTCACTTTTATCTTCTTTTATAACACCAATAGTCTTCATATCCTTGATGTAATTATATACTGTAGTAGCAGCCATATGGTTCTTATAAGCCTTATCTTCAGCTTTTCCAAAACCAGTTTCTTCTGCAGCCATTTTACCAAGGCAAACTGCATTTTCTTCTGCTACTCTAACCATATTACATAGGATTTTATCAATTTGTTCTTCAGTATAATCAGCAATTTGGTCTGCTGCAATTTTTCCTAAACGTGCAAGATCTCTTGCTTCTTGTATAGAACGTAAGTCTTTATCAAAATTTTCCAATTGTGATCCCTCCAATGATTTTTACATATGTTTAAATTTTACAACCTATTAATTATGCCCATAATATTTTCTGAATTCTACAAGCAGCAGCATTTTGTCTGCTTTAGAAATGGACCTTCCTTTGATACCAAAGTTCTTATATTTACGAGCGAGATTTCGAAGCTCTATTACCTTAAACTTACTCAAAATCTCAATAGCTTTTTCTAAACCATAGTCAAGTACCATCTTATCTACAGCTTTCCTATTTAGTTTAGTCAAATCTATTTTTAAAGGATCAGTTATTTTTTCTGGCAAAAGCTCCTCATTCTCTGAATTTTCTACTGTTGAATTCTCTTCTTTAGAGTCTTCCTCTATTGGATCTTCCACTATTGAATCATCTATTGTTGGATTTTCTATCATTGAATCCTCTTCTTTAGAATCGTCATACTCTAGTTCTTCTATTTTTAAAGAAACCTCTACTGACTCCTCTTCATTGCCCTCAACCATTGTTACCACTTTTGATTGATTTTCTTCTGGATTAACAGTTTTAATATTTCTATCTTTCAGTGGTACTGCTGATACAATTATATTATCTAATTCCTCATGTGGACGGGGAATAACATGTTGTGAAACAAGCAATGTGTCATTTATGTTTCTAACTGCCGCTCCACCAGCGTCTACAGCTGCTTTCACAGCACCCACATCACCAGTTACAACAATAGAAACAAGTCCTCCTCCTACATATGTCTTTTCTAAAAGATTCACATCTGCCGCCTTAAGCATAGCATCTGCGCTCTCAATAGCTGCAATAAGTCCTATTGTTTCGATTAACCCAAGTGCCTGCATTATTTAACCCTCCTCAACCTTGATCAGCTATTCTAATATGTATCATAGAATGCTTTCATCTTGTCAGGTGAACCAAATGCTATCTTAGCTCCCTTAGGGAAGAATACTGAATCACCAGGATGTGCAGTATAAACTTTATTATCCACTGTTACTGTCAATGTACCCTCTATAACATAGTAAAGTTCCTGACATTCTGTTTCCCAATCAAATTTACAACTTTCAATTGTAATAAATCCGGCATTCATTGAAGAACCATCGTCTGCATTGATTATCTCCTGATAAAATACTTTGTCATCAGGATTTCCAGTATCAAGTGCTTCATATTTTACTGAACTGCCACGAACAATCTTTAAACCGATAGAGTCAGTCTCAGCAAGATAAGGCTTCTTATTGGTAATCAAATCAATCACTCCATTTAAAAGGCCTTTTTTCATCATGATCTTAAATACTTTATAAATTACTTCACTATCAATTCCATTTTCAAAAACTTTTTCAAGCTCAGAAGTTTTTGTTTCACAAGGAGTTTCCACTTCACAAGAACTTTTTGCTTCAAGGACTTGCTTTTCAGTAGAAAATTCTATGCCATAACTTTTTGCTATATCTTTGGCTGATGGAGTAATAATTGCTTCACATCCAATGTACACTACTTTTTGGCCCTGCCTTTCTGCAGTCTCAACATCTTTTGCACAAATTAATTTTTTCATTCTTGTACCTCCTGAGTCTATTCTACATTGCAATCTTCATCAATAATTCCAACAACAACTGCATCAACCGGGATGTCCTCACATTCATCTAACATTTTTCGAGCTGATGACCCGGTTGAAACAAGAACTCTATCTCCAATTCCGGCACTGATTATATCTGCAACAACTAAATGCTGACCAGCACCAGTTCCACCAATTACTTCCGCTAACATAAACTTCAATCCATTAAGTGATTCTGCTTTTCTTGTTGCCCATACATTGTCAATTAATCTTGCTATTAACATATATCTTTCTCCTTTTTAACATTGCGCTTAATCTCCTGAATTGCTGATTCAACAGATGACGTATCGCCAAAAATCGCAATCATTATCATGTTCTGTGGACAACTTCCTTTAATATCTTCTACTGTGACACCAACTGCCTTTTCAGCAATATCTGCGGCATAAATCATGTCCAGCATTTTACCTTGTACAAGACCAACCGCATCAACACAAATTGAATCTTTATTAACATTAGCACCCATACGCCTCATAAGCATATCTATTGTACCCTTTGAAGGCGATTTAATAGTTCGAAATTCCATATTGAATCATCTCCAACTATATACTTTCCTGCGTACAGCTAAGTGCTATGCCTAAAGGGGTTACAAACATCGGATTCTTTGGCTTATGAGTAAATATTCCTGTCTTTTTTTCTATAATTGTCTCAATACCTGTCAGACAGCAAGTTCCTCCAACCAGAGATATTTCCTGAACATCATACCCTTTAATATGCTGGTTAATAATAGATGCAATTTTTTCAACTACTGGCTTTAGTACAGGTAAAAGGTCCTTATGGTTTTCTGGATTACGTTTATACAATTCTGCTTCTGCAAAAGGCATTTTATATGCACCAGAAACTACTAATGAAAACTGAGTACCTCCTGTTGGTTCATCTGCAATATAAACAACTTTTCCATCTTTTAAAATTGAAATTCCAGTTGTTCCACCACCGATATCTACAACTGCACCATTCTTAATTCTAAGAACTTTATTAGCAGCCGTTGGTTCATCAAGCACACTTGTAAGTTCAAAACCAGCTGCCTGAACTACATTTTTAACTGCCCCTGAATCCAAATCATCTGTTCCTGGTGGAATAGCTGCAGCTCCATAAATCAACTCTGTACCTAACTTTTCTTCAATTTCATGCTTCATCTCTCTAACAATATTGATTGCACCAATATAATCAACAACCATACCATCTCGAACTACATCTGCATATTTATAAGCACCTGCTACTGGTTTATAGTTTTCATCTACAACTGCTAGGACAACACATGCTGTACCTAAGTCAACTCCTGTATAATAAACAGATGACTTGCCAACAATCGGATGCTTTACTACATGTTCAAAATCTTTCACAAGTTGGTCGCAGAACTTAAAAGTCAAATTTTTCTCTGACATTTTGTACCTCCAAAAATAGAACAAATCATTTGGGACAAAGCATTAATAATTTGATTGATCTTTCCAATAGTATCACTGCACAATGCATCCTCATCTTCACTATCTTCATATGCTTCTAAAATAAATGGTTCGATTTCTCTAAGAGCACATCGCAGTCTATGCAAAATTATGATATCTCTTCCCTTTTTAAGCTGCATATGAAATTCTGTAATTTCAAAGCAATCATCTAAATCAAGTGAATAATTGCTAAAATTTATTGCTGTACATTCCTTAATACAAAGATTTTCAACGGACCCTTTACCCTGAATGGCGTTTTTAATTTTAGTAAACTGCTTACCTAAACTAATAACATTCTGTGCCCAAAGAATATCCTTATTCAAAAGTTCTTCTTCTGTAATAAGGAACAATGCTTCCGTTGATTTCATCTTACTGTAAAGTTTTTTCTTCTTCCAATTATTCTTCTTTTTGGGCTGTGCAGGTGTCTGATTTTCATTTATGGTCTGCACCTTTTCCACAGTTTCCTTTTTCTCTACAGCTTGTTTTTTATCTACATCATGCTTCTTCTCCACAGGTTGTTCTTTATTTACAACATTTTTCTTTTTGTAATAAGACCCGTCATCAAACATATTTATACCTTTGTCTGACAGAAACTGACTTGCTTCAGGTGTAAGTCTTGTCCCAAGTTTTAACTCATAATCTGTAAAAGGTTCTTTTCTATATAAATCCCGCAAATCAATTTCGGTAATAAATTTCATTTTGAACCCCCTTTACCCTCTTCTAGCTCTCAACCTAATTCTTTTCAATACTAGGTTTCATTTTAGCAGGTAAATAAAGTGAAATTAATTTTTCATATATGCCTCCACCTAAAATTCCTCCTACAATAGGAGCAAATATAGGTACAATAAGTCCATAATTATTAGGTCCAAAAGCATTTGTTCCCCATCCTGCCAGCACACATAATAATCTTGGACCAAAATCACGGGCTGGATTCATAGCAAAACCAGTTAAAGTTCCAAATGATGCTCCTAATAACGCTACTACCAAACCTATAGCCAAAGCTGGCATACCATTTTTAGGACAACTCTTATTGCATCCATCTGTTACTGCAAAAATAACTAATACTAAAATGGCCGTTATACACATTTCTACCATAAAAGCATTGAACATTGACAACCCTGTTTTAGGGAATGTACTAAATATTCCTGCTGAACTCCACCCAGCTTGTGAGTTTCTAATAATATTTTTGCTGCTTTCAAATTGTCTTATAGAACTGCCATATAACCCATAAACTATTGCTGCTGCTGTAAAAGCTCCTAAAATTTGTGAAACAATATAAGGAATTACTTTCTTTTTGTCAAATTTCTTCCATACTGCTAGAGCTATTGTAACCGCAGGATTTATATGAGCTCCGGAAGTATCGCCAACAACAAATATAGCTATTGTTATAGCTAATCCCCAACACATAGATAATCCCCAAAATGTAACGTTTGCATTTACTGCAACTAGAGCTGCTACTACCCCAATTCCAATAAATAATAAGATAAATGTACCTATAAATTCAGCAAAACATTCACCTAATAATTTATTTTTCATATTCATATTATCCTCCTTATTGTTAACATTTCCGCTAATTTATAAAAATGCTATTTACCATAAACTTCTTCAAACAATTTAGCTATTTCTTCTTTGCTAGTTTTCCTTGGATTAGTAGCTGTGCATTTATCATTTAAAGCATCATTTACCATATTCTCTAGTTCGTTTAAAAAATCAAGTTTATCTATGTTTACTTCCTGTAAGTTCATAGGTGTATTAGTTGCATTCATTAATATTTTTATTGCAGCAATAATACTTCTTACTCCCTCATTTGTAGAAGCACAAGGTAACCCTAAGATTCTAGACAAATTAGCATACTTTTTTCCTGATTCTGTTTCATTTTCTGATTTTAAATTAGCATTATACTCAATGACATACGGTAATAAAATTGCATTTGCCCTACCATGTGGTATATGAAATTTCCCCCCTAATGTATGTGCCATACTGTGATTAATTCCTAAAGATGCATTTGTAAATGCCATACCAGCCATGCAAGATGCATTATGTAATTTTTCTCTTGCAAGCACATCGTTTCCATCTCTATAAGCCCTTAGTAAATAGTCAAATACTAATTTTACAACCTTTTCAGCCAGCGCATCTGTATAATCAGAGCTTTTTGTCGAAACATACGCCTCAATGGCATGAGTCAAAACATCCATTCCAGTATCTGCTGTTATTCGTTGAGGCACTGTTTTAACAAGATTTGCATCAATTATAGCTATATCTGGAACTAATTCATCATTAATCAAAGGAAATTTTGTACCTCCCATTGTAATTACTGAAAAAGAAGTAACTTCTGATCCTGTACCACTAGTAGTTGGAATAGCTACAAATAATGGTTTTTTATAATTGCCTCCATTAGTATTTAATATTTTAATAGTAAAGAATATAATGCTTTTCGTAGCATCAATTGATGAACCGCCGCCTAATGCAATTACTACATCTGGTTTAAATATTCTCATTTTATTTACTCCCATAGCAACGATTTCAATCGGTGGATCAGGTTTTATCTCTGAAAAAATTTCATACTCAACTTTATTATCTTTTAATATGTCAATTATTTTATCTGCAGTACCTGATTTAAGCATAAACGGGTCCGTAACTATACACACTCTTTTATTCTTTATGTTTTTCAAATACTCTATTGACCCTCTATTAAAACAAATTGTGGGTTTAATGTTAAATATAGTCATATTATCCCTTCTTTTACGTTTATAACATATATTTATATAAGCGTTTGCATATAGCTTAAATATAAGGCTTTGTTGTTGAAATAGGATTTTGTCCCATAGATTTTAATATTCCTATTCCTACTTCTCTAGCCGCTATTACAGACTGCTTAACAGCTCCAGAATCTCCTGTTATTGATATAATTACCTCATTTGAATGTGATGTACCATCATTTGGACTTGCATAAGTAACCAATTCCACATTAGCAGTTTTCATTGCAGTATCTGCCATAACCAAACCTACCCCTGCTGGTGCTCCTACAACTATTCCAAAAGATTTTCCAAGTGGAGCCCCATAAGCCTTTTCGAGTGCAAGACTTGCTCTTGCAGTATAATGAAGTTCTGCATGTCCCGCATCACATCCATATACATCTCCAAATGTTCTTTCTACATCTTTTAATGCAACTTCAACAGCTCTTCTAGCATCTGATACATCTTCAGAAGCAAAAATTATGAGTGATCCATGTCCTGCACCACCTTTTGTATCCCTTGGAAGTTCTATTGCCGCAATTACAGTATTTGTTGCTTTTACAGCTTCATCTGCAGCCATAATATGAGGTCCAGCACCTGTCCTTGCACTTATAATTCCTAAAGAACGGTACTTAGGATCCAAGTTCATTTTTTCTTGAATACTTCCATCAATGTTAGCAATAACCAAACCAACCGTATCTCCAATAGCACATCCTACATATTCTGTTATTACAGGCGTATCATTTATCATAAAAGCTTCCCTCTTTTCTTCCTTTTCTATTATTTTTTCTTCCTTTAATTCTGATTTAGAATTTTGTGTATTTTGTGTTTTATCTGTTGTATCACTTGAATTTTCACAATTTGTTTTCTTTCTAAGCTCTTCCAAAACCTTATTGATTATCTCTTGATCCATTTTTCCACCTCGAAACATTTAATATTTTGACAATGAAGGTAAATTTCTTTAACATTTGCTACCTTAGCTATTAAACCTTGCAGCCTTCTTATTAGCTGATGATTCATTAAATTACTGTACCTAGCAATGTTTTTTTCCTATAAGATCTCACCCCCAAAAGTTTATAATATTTTTTATAATCAAATTTGTGGTTTAATTTTATTACAAAAGCAAATAAAGTTTTTTAATAAATTCGACTGCATTTTGTACAATATATATTTTTATATGTTGTACTATTTTGACATCTTAGAAATTTGTTATATTTTTATATTCATTAGTTAATTTTCTTGTAAATCGACACATTAAATATTATAATTCTATTAAGCGACAAATTTTGTTTGAGTATTATATAAGTTAAATATCTATTTTTCATTTAACTTATTTTATTTTCACAGTTTTAATTGTTAAAAAATAAACTCAGTAAATTTTAATTTTATTTTCTGTGACTTTCAAATCGTGTACCCCTTAAAATATTCTTAAATTTTACAAATATACATAAGCTATATTTCTAAAGTAACTTACTATTTACAAGATTTTTTTTTACGGAGGATATACAAATGAATTCATTAAAAGATCTTAAATTCAGTGACATTATTGATATAAACACTTTAAAAGATATCCAAGACAAACTCGCTAAAATAGTTATTTTTTCTGCAGTTACAACAGATATTCATGGGGTTCCTGTTTGTAATGAAAACAATTTCACGCCATTTTGTAAACTTATTCGTTCCTCCCCAAAAGGATGTAAAAACTGTATATCCTGTGATTCTCAAGCAGGCTTTATGGCTATGAAAGATAAAAAGCCAAGAGTATATAAATGCCACACAGGACTAATTGATTGTGCTGCACCTATAATAGTAAACGATATCTATGTAGGTGCCGTGTTGGGCGGACAGGTATTACTAAAAGGACAACAAACAAGAGATTCCATAGACTTAAATTGGATTTCTAAAAATTATGAGCTTCCTCTAGAAAAACTAAAGGAAGCTGCTGAACGCATAGAAATTGTTGAAAGCGACTACCTACAAAATTGTGTTTCATTTTATACATTTCTTGCAAATTATATAGCTGAAATGGGCCTTCATACTCTTACACAGGAAAAATTATTAAAAGAAAGTGAAGAAAAAATTAAGCTTGAACAGTATGCCAAAAAAATGCAGTTAAAAACTATACAAGCTCAAATTAATCCTCACTTTCTGTTTAACACTTTAAATACAATAGCAAGTATGGCTCTAATTGAAAATGCTCCTACAACAGAAGAACTAATATATAATCTCTCTGATTTATTAAGATATAGCTTACGAAACTTAGAGGAATTTCCCAAACTCAAAGATGAAATTACTAATATAAAACGATATCTTTTTATCCAAGCTTTAAGGTACAGCGATAGAATTTCCTATGAAATTAATATAGATGAATCTCTTAATGAATATAGAATTCCAACCATGATTCTTCAGCCACTTGTTGAAAACTCCCTCGTTCATGGCCTTGAAACCAAAAAAGAAGGTGGAAAAATAACTATAAATAGCACCTCCAATTCAAAAAAAGATATAATAATTGAAATAAGTGATAATGGCAGAGGAATTAATAGCAGCATACTTAACCTATTAAATAACTCAAAAGACCTCTCTGATAGTGGTTTAGGTATAGGACTGCAAAATACTGACAATAGGCTAAAGCATTATTTTGGTAGAGATTACGGTCTGAAAATAGAAAGTACTCTTGATGTTGGAACAAAAGTATATATACGTATTCCAAAATTGAAATAATAATTTTTAGTATTTTAACCATTACTATTAAACAAATTTTATAATACCTTAACAGGAGGGTGATTAAGATGTATAAACTTATGATAGTCGATGATGAACCTCTTGAGAGAAAATCATTAAGAATATTATTGCAAAGAGAATTCTTTAATATTGATATTGAAGGAGATTCTAAAAATGGAGAAGAAGCAGTATTAAACGCTAAGATAAATAAACCTGATATAATTCTTATGGATATAAAAATGCCTGAAAAAACTGGTTTAGATGCTCAAAAAGAAATAATTAACTTTCTGCCAAACACTAAAACAATTATAATAACAGCCTATGGAGAATTTGACTACGCACAAACGGCAATAAAATATGGAGTAATAGATTATTTATTAAAACCTGTTCGGCCATCTAATCTAAAAGCTTCTATAAATAAAGCTCTTAAATCTATAGATAACTTTGATTCTAGAAAAATATCTAATTTAAAGTCTAAGGAAATTTCTGAAAGTACTATAAAAACTGCAATAAAATATATTGATAATAATTATACACAAGATATAAAATTAAATACTGTAGCAAATTTTGTACACTTAAATCCTCAGTACTTAAGTAGATATTTCAAGCAAAAAATGGGAGTGACATTTACCCAGTATATTACAAATCTAAGACTTGAAAATGCTAAAAAGTTATTAGTCAATACAGATAAATCTATAACACAAATTGCCATGGAAGTAGGTTATACTGATATTGCATATTTCAGCAAAGTATTTTTTAAGAATGAGAATAAATCACCTTACAAATTTAAAATGAGTTATTGCAATAATTCCTAAAAATTACTGACGAATTAATAAGAGAAGTATATTAAAACTCGATGTTTAATACACTTCTCTCTATTTGTCATTTAGAACTAGTCAATTCCACCAACTTTACATATTAGTCCACATTCTTCCACTAGTTCTTTAAGCTTATTTATTTCTTCTTTAGTAGGTGGTTGTAAACCCTTCATTATATAATCATGTCCTAAGTACTCATACTTATTTTCACCAAGACGATGGTATGGTAGAAGATGTAATTCTTTAACACTTTTAAGGCTAGTTGCAAAATTAGCTGTAGCTCTTATATTATTTTCATCGCTATTAACTCCTGGAATAACAGGTACTCTTATTATTAACTGAACTCCAAACTGAGCTATTAATTTTGCATTCTGTAAGATTAACTCATTAGGCTTTCCTGTATACTCTAAATGTTTATTTGCATCCATGTGCTTAATATCAAGCATAACTAAATCAAGCCAAGGTAGCATCCTTTCTAAAACACTTTGAGATGTAAATGCTGCGGTTTCAATAGCTGTGTGCCAACCATTTTGTTTGCATCCTTTTAGTAATTCTTCAGCAAACTCAGGTTGAGCTGTTACTTCTCCTCCTGATAAAGTAATTCCACCACCAGATCGTCTATAATATATGTTATCCTTTTTCAATTCTAGTAACAATTCCTTTACAGTTCTCGTGTTTCCTGCTAAATTCAAAGCTCCAGCATAACAATTCTCAACACACTTACCACACTTAACACATTTATTCTGATCAACTCTAGAAGGAAGGTTGAAATCTATTGCTCCATTACTGCAAACTTCATAGCATTTTTTACATCCTATACATTTGCTTGGAATAAACATTACTTGTGGCTCCATACACTGAGATTCTGGGTTACTACACCAACGACAAGATAACGGGCAGCCTTTAAAAAAGACTATTGTACGAATTCCTGGTCCATCATGAACAGAAAATCTCTGTATATCAAAAATAATTCCTTTTTTATCTAAATTCACTTGATAATTCAACATAACTTTTCCTCCTATAAAAAGCTGCTCTATAAAAAACTTTACAACTAACTCTCTTTTACTAATTTAAAAATGAGGAAGTAGTAAAAACTCTTCCTCAAAATATATGAAACCAAACTAACTAAAAAGTATGTTCTGTTCTTTTTATAATATCATCCTGAATTGACTTATCTAAAGAAGTAAAGTGAGCACTATATCCGGCTACACGTACTACCAGATTTCTATAATTTTCAGGATTCTTTTGAGCATCTAAAAGCGTTTCTCTACTTACTACATTAAATTGTACATGTAATCCTTTTTCATCGAAAAAGGTTCTTACTAGAGAAGATAAATTCTGTAAACCAGTCTGACCTTCTAAAGCAGATGGATGAAACTTTTGATTAAATAATGTACCATTTGAAGCTTTACAATGGTCTATTTTCGCAACAGAATTAGCAGCTGCAGTTGGTCCCATTGCATCTCTTCCTGAAACTGGTGATACACCATCTGCTAGTGGTTCCCCAGCTTTTCTTCCATCTGGTGTTGCTCCTGTCTGTGATCCCATTGGAACATTTGCAGAAACAGGATAAAGTCCTGGTTGGAATTGACCATTACGTGGATTAGTGTATTTTTCAACTTCATTACAGTAAATTAATGCGGCTTCTCGTGCTAAATCATCAACCTCATCTATATCATTACCAAACTTAGGTGCTCTATTTAATAGCATTTGACGAATACTCTCTTTATTTCCATAACTACCTAAATTAATATCTTTACCCGGCTCCAATCCTTCTAATGAGGTTTTCTTTTCTTCTGATAATAATTTCTCAATAACTTTCAATATAGTTTCAGGTGTTAATCCTTTCATATCACCCACTTCATTTATGCTATTAGCAAGTTCAGATATTGGGTTTTTCTTACATTCACCAAAATTAGTGTCTAACGCATTCTTTAAATCCTGTAAAGTTATCTTCTTATCTTCAAAAACAAGTTTCTTAATAGCTTCTAACGAGTCTGCTGCATTTGCAACTCCTACTCCTTGTGGTCCTGTAAAGTTGTAATGTGCTCCTCCTTCTTGTAATGACTTTCCTCTAGCTATACAATCGTCTGCCATTGAAGATAAGAATGGTAATGGTGCTCTCTCTCCATGTGCTAAATCTACACTGTTATCTGCATTAACTAAAAGTTTAACAAAATACTCCATCTGTAATTTGTATGCATCAAATAATTTCTCAAATGATGTAAAAGAAGTGAAGTCTCCAGTTCTTAATCCTATCTGTTTGCCATTATCCATACCATTATTTATAGTTATCTCTAATACCTTTACAATATTAAAGAATGCAGCATCATGCCATCCTTCCGTCTTTCCACCTTTTTGAGGTTCTACACATCCAATAATACCATAATCTCTAGCATCTTCTAACGTAAGACCGCGGCTTGTCAAAGAAGGAATGATAACTTCATCATTATAGTAAGCTGGCATACCTAAACCTAAACGAGTTACTTCAGCAGCTTTTAATAATAACTCATCTGGAGTTTTGTTCCAAGCTCTTATTGAAATTGATGGTTGCGGTAATTTGGTATGTGCAGTAGCTTCAAGGCACATAAATGAAAGCTCATTTGTAGCATCTCTTCCATCAATAGTTTGTCCACCTACAATTAAGTTCTGGAACATTGGATATCCACCAAATGCTTTTGTTGATCCTTCATCACGAACCTTATTAACATCATTAAATTTAACCCATAGACAATCTAAAAGTTCTTGGGCTTTTTCTTGTGTAATAAGTCCATTTGATACATCCTTCTTAAAATAAGGATACATGTATTGGTCAAAACGCATAGGTGATATTGAATGTCCATTAGATTCTATTTGAATAATAGATTGTACAAACCAAAATGATTGTAGAGCCTCATAAAACGTTCTAGCTGGTCTTTCAGGTACCCACTGACAATTTTCAGCTATTTGCATTAACTCTTCACGTCTTCGTGAATCCAATGATTGACTTGCTAAATTTCTAGCTAATTCAGCAAAACGTCTAGCAAACTTAATAACAGCTTTTGAAGTTATGATTACAGCTGTTAAAAACTGATCCTTCTTTATGTAATCTGGATCTGCTTTATCTGCTTTAGCCTTTTCACTTTCTGCATCTTCAATTATACCGTTAAATCCTTTAGATAATACTTTTGCATAATCTACAGAAATATGACCTATACCATTGAAGTAATAATTTCCAACAGTAAATACCCCTGCTTCCATTGCTTCCTTCGTTTCTGAAAACATATACTCTGTTGCAAGCTCATTTGTTGTTTTTCCATCCCAATATTTGAATACTTCTCTAAGTTGTGATTTTACATCTTCACTAATAAGAAATACATCACCAGTTCTTTTTGCAAGAGTATCAAATTCCTCCAAAAGCCACTTATTTGAAAATTCCGGAAATATTGAAGCCGCTCTAGGTTTTTTAGTTAAATTTCCTACAATAAGTTCTTCATCACGAATAACTATATCCATTTCATTTAGTATTTTTTCTAAAGCTTTAGCTCTTCTAATAATCATAGGATAAGCTTCAGTTTCCTTAAAAGATTCCGTTATTAAAACTGCTCTTTGCGCTTCGATTTCAGGAGTTACCGAGTATAAATCGTTAGTTAATTTTTCTATTCTTTTACTTTGATTTGCAGTATAAAGTTTGTTTAAAACATCATTCAATTAAACAACCCCCTTAATTAATTTTATATAACTTTTATTAATCATTTTCATAATTACATTTTATTCTTAAAGTTCCTATCTTTTTTTGATTATTTCGACCTGTTTTTGTATTATATAGATTTGAATATGATGTATTATTTTGATATATAAAAAATTTACACAACAATACTCCTCTACTTACAGTAGAGGAGTTTTAAATTAATAACTTTAATTCTGCAAAATAGAAATCTAAATTATATAGTTTCTAACTAAAAAATAAAACACATACTGTATAAATACTATGTATGAACCATCATTGTATTTATACAGTATGTGTTTTACTTATGAAAATTAAATATCTTTACAATGAAGACTTTATTTTTCATAGCAATTTACTATTTCTCCATAATAAACTGTATGATAATCTCCATCAGGATAACAATTTGAATCTACTTCTTTTGTCAAAAGTTCTTTTTTCATATCCTGTTTATATATAATCTTGCATTCATAATACATATCACATCCTGCTATCACCGGGCTATCTACACTTCTACCTGGATTAAGCTGCAAATTACACACCTTAAATTTATCTATATTCCTACCAGATTTAGTTCCACATATTGCAAGAGCCTTTTTCATATCACTGCTAAAAGGAACACTTACTGTAAAACTACCACTATTTTCCATGAATTCTTTAGTATATCTAGATTGTCTCACTAGCACGGTGAACACAGGTTTTCTCCATATAACACCTATGCTTCCCCACCCTATTGTCATAGTATTTACTTTTTCATTATATTTACTTGTAAGGAAGGCTCCTTCTTTACCTAATTGCTTGATTACTTCAGCCGAATTATTTGTAAAATCCATAATCTACACCTCTTTATCATACTCTTTTTTTCCATTTCTAAAATATACTATTTTTAAATTACACCTTCTAGCAATTTCTACTGCTTCTCTAAAATTACTTCCCATAGACTCTAAATTATGAGCATCAGAGCCTACTGTTATGTATTTTCCACCTAATTCATTAAATCTTTTATACATTTCCAGCATACTTTTTATTGAATTTTCATTTTTAAGTCTCCTAGTATTTAATTCCAAACATTTTTCTTTATCTATAAGTACTTTGAATATCTCATCAATAATATCTGGAAAATCACTGTAATATAATTCTTTATCCTCAAATTTAGCGTACCTAGCTATATAGTCAATGTGACCCAGACTATCTATAAACTCAAATTGTTTTAAATTTTCTAGCATATCTTGCAAATATTTAAAATAAGCCTCTTTTTTACTTTTGCCTTCATAATAATCTGAATAATAGAGATCTAAGTTCTCCACTAAATGTATAGATCCAATTACATAATCAAAAGAATTATCATTTATTAACTTTCTGCTTTGTTCTAAACAATCCTCCTTCATTCCAAGCTCTATGCCGAGAAGTAGATTATCATTTCTATATTTTAAATACTTGTTTAAATATTCATCTACGTTAAAACAAAATAGACCCTCTTTGGGAAAATTAATATCCATATGTTCTGTTGTTATAAAAGATATACCTTTTTCTTTTGCAGATTTTATAGCTTCTTCTATTTTCATATCAGAATCCGTAGAAAAATTAGTATGTACGTGTGTATCAAACAATATGTAACCCTCCTTCAAATTTTAGTTAGAAATTGTATACATATAACCACAATAGGGATAGTAACCATTGAAATTATAGTAGTTATAAAAACACTTCTAGCTGCCAATTTACTATCTGCTCCATACTGCTGTGCAAGCACAGAAGCCATAACAGCTGATGGCATTGCTTCAATCACAGCACACATTTGAATCATAAAACTGTCCGCCTTCACAAGTTTTAAAAGTAAAACAGTAACTAGAGGCACTATTATCAATCTCATAAATGAAGTATAATATACCTGGAATCCCGAAAAGATATCTTTGAGTTTCACTCCTGCCAGCATAGTTCCTACTATAATCATAGAAAGCGGTGTAGTCATAGAACCTACACTACTCAATGTAGTATCTACAACATATGGAAGTTTTATAGAAAATACAAACATTAAAAATCCAACGATAGTTGAAATTATAACTGGATTAGAAATTACATTTTTTATATTTTTAATATCATTTTTACCTGCATATATGGCAATTCCTACACTAAACATAAATATGTTAAGAGGTATATTAAAAATTGCTCCATAAAAAACTCCCACTTTACCAAAAAGTCCCTCTAATACTGGATATCCCATAAATCCACTGTTAGAAAATATAATAATAAATCTCATTACTTTCTTTACTTTGTCTTCATATTTATAAGCACAAACTTTACTCAACAATATAATTACTATATGAATAATAATTGAATACAAAAATATACTTTCTGCATTAGCAATCATCTTTTCTGAATACCTATAGTTAAAAGAAGTAATGAGAAGTGATGGAAGAGTGATATTAACTAAAAAACTCGATAGACTTTTTTCTCCTTCTTCAGTTATTATATTTTTCTTTTTTGCAAAGACTCCTATAAGCATCATAAGTGATAAAATTATTACTTGGTTTATTACCCTTACAATCAAAATTTTCCCCCTAATTAGGCATCTGAAAGAAATCTACCAACGCAGCATAATAAAAATAGACTAACATACTGACTAATTATTTCTTTGAAAACACCTTTTGCTGCCCCTAGATTTAAGTACATTAATATTAATCTTCCTCCATGTCAGCATACATTCCCCTATCTGCATACTTTGAAATTAAGTCCGACATTCTTATTATAACTTCATCAGTGTCATCCTTTAATATATTAATTGCAAATTCCCTATTCTCAGATAAAAATTGATATATATTTAATACTATATAATCCCTTATACGACAATACAAATAATCTTCTTCCATACATGTCAATCTTTCATTTATGTTTTTTATGGAACTATATCTCTCTAGAAATTGTAAATCATCCTTATCTGGTTCATCTCCATTTTTAAAAACCACTTTTCCATTTAATACTTCTGTCTCACATTTCTTTTCCATATTTGAAATTGTTTCACTTATTTCCGACGTGGAAGGCATATCTTGTTTTTTACCCCAAGAATGTAGAGTATCTAATTCTTCTCTCCATAGCCTTTTTATACTCAAAATATCAGCCTTTAATTCTAAAAAATAATTGTTATCATCGTTTATAGAATCCTTCTTTGCCTTTAAAACATTGTACACACTAGCATGCCAATAATTTCTGGCCTGAAGTACAGGTTTTGCAGATACTTCTACCAGTTCATCTAACAAGGTGATTTTATCCATTTATATTCCTCCTTTAAAAGCCATATTTATATTATAATCCATTAGAATAAAAATTTGAATGTAATTCGTGTAAAATATTGTTTCTATGACCTACTATCTGCCAAATTAAAAATCACATCAAATATCATATAACCTGAAGAATATTCTGCCTTTATTTTTCCACCTTGAATTTCCACTATACTTTTAGCAATAGCAAGTCCAAGCCCACTTCCTCCTGTATTAGAAGATCTTGATTTATCCACTCTATAAAACCTATCAAATAACTTATCAACTTCTTCTTTACTTACAGGCTCACACTTGTTTTTTATAGAGATTACTGCATCGCCTTTTTCTTCTTTTAATAAAACTTCTACGTCTCCCGGTTTTATACTATATCTTATAGCGTTTATAAATAAATTTTCAAACACTCTTGCAGTTTTATTCGGATCTAAATAAACAAGAAATTTCTGCTTTGGAAAACTTCTTGTAATAGTTACCCCTGTCTCTTCACAAATCGGAACCAATTCTTCCATAAGTTGTTCTAGTAATCCATTTAAAGATATACTTTGCCTATTTAAATTAACTGCATTATTGGTAAGTTTAGTGTATTCAAACAGGTCATTTATTAATTCTTCTAACTTTTCAGATTTATTGTAAGCAATATTAATATATTGTTTCATTTGTGTTTCATCCTCATATCTTTTATCTTTAATAAGAGCTAAATACCCTTTAATAGAAGTAAGCGGTGTCCTTAAATCATGAGATACATTAGTTATGAGCTCATTTTTTATTCTCTCCTCTTCCCTTTCAACTTTCATTTTATTATTTAGCTCTTCTGCCATAAAATTTATATTATTTGATAGTAAAGCCAGTTCGTCTCTCCCCTGACTCTTTATTCTATAATCTAAATTTCCCCTTGATATTTCTATAAGTCCAGAAGATATATTTTCTATGTATTTCATTTTTTTATTAGTTATAAAATAAAACATTGTTAGAAATGATATAAAAGATACAATGGTCCCAGGAATGGGATTGTATCTTTTTTCATAAATTATTTCATACTGGGGCATACCTTTAACGACTAAATAGGCTTTTCCATCAATAAAATTTATAGGATAAAAACTGATATATTCTCTATTTTTACTTATTTCATTACCTTTATTAGTTGCATATATGTTTTGAATATTTTTCATCATTTCAAGAGAATTTTTTATGGAATTCTTTATAGTAGTATATACATCTATTTGTGTTTCATCTGCATTATTTGATTTGTACAAAACTTTTCCATTTAAATCCGTAATCATTATCTTTTCCAAATCTGAGGTATCATTACAACTATCTATAATTTTTTGTATTTTATTCTTATCGTCTATACTTATACTTTTACTCTTTATTTCATCACCTATTAAGTTGGCATTTACGGACATCCTATCTATACCTTTACTATAATCTATTCTAGCAGTGATATTCCTATTTTGTAAAAAAACGCCTGCTACTTTTCCAAGTGCAGCAGACGTGACAAAACAGAGGGCAAATACAAATATAAGCTCCAGCCTTATACTGTTTTTCATTTTACTCAAGCTAGATTCTAAAGATATTCTAAAATCATTTTTCAACTTTATATCCCACCCCCCAAATGGTCTTTATAAAACGAGGTCTTCTCGGATTTTCCTCTATCTTTTCTCTTATTTTTCTTATATGTACCATTACAGTGTTATCAGATTCAAAAAAATCCTGTTTCCATACAGATTCATAGATCTTTTCAATACTAAACACTACACCCCTATTTGAAGATAAAAGTTCTAAAATTTCAAATTCTCTTGGAGTGAGTTTTACATCCTTGTTACCAACCTTTACTTGGTGATTTTTAGTGTTTATCATTAAGTCATCTACTTCAATTACTTCCTGGTCAACTTTTTTAGGTACATTTAACCTTTTATATCTTCTCAGTTGAGATTTTACTCTGGCTACAAGTTCCAGAGGATTAAAAGGTTTTACTACATAATCATCGGCTCCAGTAGTAAGACCTAATATTTTGTCTAAATCTTGACTTTTAGCTGACAACATTATTATAGGCATATTTTTACTTTTTCTCATTCTCATACAAACTTCAATTCCATCCATTTTAGGCATCATTATATCTAAAATTACTAAATCAACTTCATTATCATTTGAAATCTGTAAAGCTTCTAAACCATCAGAAGCTTTCAATACTTTGTATCCTTCATTTACTAAATATATCTCAACTAAGTCTCTAATTTCTTTTTCATCGTCAACCACCAACACAATTTCTTTTTCCATATTAGTCCCCTTTCCAAAATGAAACCAGCAACAAACCTATAGATTATCTCTGCCAATAGTATAGCAAAGATCATATCTAAAATCACATGCTGTTTTACAAATTGGGTAGATACTATTACAGATATGCCTATAAAATTCATAGCAAATTTTATAAAAGGTTTTTTATCCAATTTTCTTGATGCCATCATTATTATATAACTTGCAAGCACATGTATACTGGGGAAACAATTAAAAGGCTTATCCCAGCTATAGGTAAACCTTACAGCACGAGAAAAAATATCATTTCCACTAACAACAGGCCTTGGCACCATGGTCTGAAAGAAAAAATAGATTATATAACATGTAATCATACCTATAACCATAGTTATTACGCATTTATAATAACTATTCCTATAATTAAAACACAAATATACTAGTGATACAAACATAAATGGAAACCACATCCAATATGCAATTATAAATTCTTTTATAAATGGAATGGCCATATCCAAACTAGTAACTAAACTATGACATCCTCTAATTGTATTATTTAGCAAACCATAAGACACATTTATTGCAGGTATGATTAGTAGCAAACTCAATGGTAGTAAATTCAATTTTAAACGCTTCAATACAACACCAACTCTCAAATTTAAATGCCTAACTTTCTAAAATTATTATATAACATTCTATACTTATTATTATAGGAAAAATTTCTTAATATTTGTTAATTAAATTCTTAAAAATTTCTTAAATTATAAGATTACTTAGCATTTACCTTCTAATGAAAAAAAGTAAACTGCACTCTTTATATTCAAACACAGCTTACTTTTATCAATAAATCTTACTTAGTTTAAGTTTTACAATAGGTATCCCATCTGATAAATTTTCTAACTTAAAAATCAATGTATGCGTAAAAATATTCGCAGTATACGTTGATTTTTAGTTTAGAATCTCTATATTAGTGTATTCCTTCTATAATTTTTCTTTCAGGTTTTTTATTACATATTTTCTGTCTTCTTTTACCAAGTTCTTGTGATAAATCATCTAAAGTTATATTTTGATTTGACATTAAAACTAAAAGGTGATATATCAAATCACATATCTCATAAACTTCCTCTTTTTTATCATTGTTTTTGCTTGCAATTATAACTTCTGCACTTTCTTCCCCTACTTTTTTTAATATCTTATCTATTCCTTCTTTAAATAGGTAACTTGTATAAGAACCTTCTATAGGATCTGACTTTCTCTCCTCTATAACTTTACTTAATTCCTCTAATATACTTTGAAATTCCATAAAATATTCCCCCTTCAATTTAATATAATTTTCTATAAAAACAGCTCCTGTTTCCTGTGTGACAAGCTGCTCCTATTTGCTCAACTTTTATTAAAATTGTATCATAATCGCAGTCCACACTTATACTTTTTACATTTTGATAATGACCTGATGTAGCTCCCTTGTTCCAAAGCTCATTTCGAGATCTACTAAAGAACCAGGTCTTTCCTGTTTCCAGCGTTCTTTTTAACGACTCCTCATTCATATACGCCATCATAAGTACTTCTCCATTTTGAAAGTCCTGAACAATTGTAGGTACAAGTCCCTTCCCTTTTTCAAAATCTATGTTCTTTAAAATTTCTCTTTCCATATTTTCACCTTTGTTCATATTTTTATACCCTCACCGGTATATCCTTAGTTTTTAAATATTGTTTAACTTCACCTACAGTAAGCTCTCCATAGTGAAAAAGTGAGGCTGCAAGGGCTGCATCTGCTCCTGCATCATTAAATACATCATAGAAGTCATTTAAAGACCCACATCCTCCTGAAGCTATTACTGGAATATTTACCAGATTAGTTACAGTTCTTGTAAGTTCTATATCATATCCATTTTTAGTACCATCTGCATCCATACTAGTTAAAAGTATTTCACCTGCACCTAAGCTTTCTGCCTTTTTAATCCACTTTAATGCATCTATTCCTGTATTTTTTCTTCCGCCTTCTACAAATACATCCCAACCATCTCCTGAATCCCTTTTTTTAGCATCCACTGCAACTACTACACATTGTGATCCAAATTTGTCTGCTGCCTCATATATTAAGTTAGGATTCCTTATAGCAGAAGAATTTATTGATATTTTATCTGCACCTGCCCTAAGTATGTTTTTAAAATCATCTATCTGAGATATTCCACCGCCTACTGTAAGCGGTATGAACACTTTTTCTGCAGTTCTTTCTACTAAATTAATTATGGTTTTTCTCTTTTCATGAGTAGCTGTAATATCCAGAAATACTATTTCATCTGCTCCCTGTCTATTGTAATGTTCAGCTATTTCAACAGGATCTCCTACATCTTGTAGGTCAACAAAGTTTATTCCTTTAACAACCTTTCCCATATTCACATCTAAACATGGAACTATTCTTTTTGTAAGCAAAATCTTAGCTCCTCTCTATCTCATCTATTATTTCTTTAATTTTATCTATAAAGAATTTCATATCTTCATCTGATCCTATACTTACCCTTAAGTAATTGTCTATTCTATCCTTGTTAAAATATCTTACAAGAACTCCTTTTTCCCTTAACTTTATAAAAAGTTCTTTTGCAGGATATTTGGCATGGCTTATAAAAATGAAATTGGATTTTGAAGGTATGATATTAAAGTCCATTTTTTCTAATTTATTTACAGTTGTTTCTCTGGTATTTATTACTTTACTAACACATTTTTCAAAATAATCCTGGTCTTCAAAAGCTGCTATTGCTGCTGCATTTGAAACCCTGTCTACAGTATAGGAATTGAATGAATTTTTTATTCTATTCAGTCCATTTATAAGTTCTTCTTGTCCAAGTGCAAATCCCACACGAATTCCAGCTAAAGAACGTGATTTAGATAATGTCTGTACTACCAAAAGATTAGCATAGTTTTTTATAAGACCTACTACAGAGTTTCCTCCAAAATCCACATAAGCTTCATCAATTATGACTACTTTATTTTGATTATATTTTAAAATTTCTTCAATTTTTTTGGTTTCAAGACATCTTCCTGTAGGTGCATTTGGATTGGGAATTACTATTCCTCCGTTTTCAGTTAGAAACTCCTTAAATGGAATTGAAAAATCTTCATTTAATTTTGCAAGCTTATAATTTAGATTATATAAATTAGCATAAACAGGATAAAAACTGTAACTTATATCCGGAAAAATTATAGTTTCATCCTTATTAAAAAAAGTTAGAAAAGACATAGCCAGAACTTCATCAGATCCATTTCCTATAAAAATTTGATTTTTATTTAAGCCATAATATTTGGAAATAACGTCCCTTAACTCATCGCAATCTGGATCTGGGTACAACCTCAAGTCTTCATCTGCAGCATTTTTTATTGCCTTAATTACCTTAGGGGACGGTGGATAAGGACTTTCATTTGTATTCAATTTAACATATTTTTTATCCTTAGGCTGTTCACCACACACATAAGGTTCTACACTTTTTGTGATTTCGCTCCAATACTTACTCATGATTCATTCCACCTTCTACTGTAATTTTTTATTTGCAAATTTCTATGGCTTCTTTTAAATCTATGTTTCCAGAATATATAGCTTTGCCTGTAATAGCACCGTAAATATCCATTTTACTTATATCCTTCAAATCGTCTATATTTTTTATTCCGCCAGAAGCTATTATCCTGCAGCTTACACTGTTTTGAATTTTAAAGAGTTGATCTAAATTAGGTCCCTTTAGCGTTCCGTCTTTACTTATGTCTGTAAAAATGATAGTTTTGACTCCTATGTCCTCCATTCGTTTTGCAAAATCTATGTAATGGACACTGCTTACATTAAGCCATCCATTTACTGCAACTTTCTTATTTTTTGCATCTATTCCCACTGCTATTTTTTCTCCATATTTTTTTAGTGCTTCTTTTGCAAAATCAGGATTTTTTAAAGCTGCAGTTCCAAGTATTACTCTTGATATTCCTATTTCTATAAGCATATCTATGGTTTTTATATCTCTTATACCTCCACCAAGTTCTACTGGAATCTTAATGGCGTCTATTACCTTTGATATGACTTCTATATTTTTTATTTTTCCATCAAGTGCCCCATCTAAATCCACCATATGAATATACTCTGCACCGCTTTTTTTAAAGCTCAGTGCTACCTTTACCGGGTCTTCTCCTACTATCTCCGATTTTTCAAATTTTCCTTGATACAATCTAACACATTTTCCATTTCTTAAATCTATCGCTGGAAGTATCAACATATAAAAGCCCCCTTAAATTATCCAATTAAGCTGTTATCTTTACAAAATTTTTGAGCATTTCAATACCTACGTCACCACTTTTTTCTGGATGGAACTGAGCTCCATAAACATTATCTTTACTTACAACAGCTGGTATATTTATTTCTCCATAAGTGCTATAGGCATTTAAATTTTCTTTAAATTTTAATTCTCCATAAAATGAATGCACAAAGTATACATAGCTATTTTTAGGTACATCCTCTAAAATTTTACACTGTTTATCTATTACTAAATTATTCCACCCCATATGTGGTATCTTTATATCCCCATATAACTTTGTTATTTTTCCTGGTATCAGACCTAATCCTTCACACTCTTCTATTTCTTCTCCTATGTCAAATAAAAGCTGCATTCCAAGGCATATTCCCATAAAAGGCTTTCCTCTTCCTGCTTCCTTTTTTAGCACTTTATCTAAATTTCTCTTTTTCAAATTCTTCATAGCCTCGGGAAATGCACCTACCCCAGGAAGTATAATTGCTTCACTTTTTTCTATTTCACGCTGATCTGAAGTTATTTTACTATCTGTTCCTATATATTTAAGTGCTTTTTGAACACTCTTTAAATTTCCCATACCATAATCTACAATGGAAATCAATTTTACACACCCCTTTCTTCAATGCACAATGCACAATTATGGATAATTTTCGTAACATAGTGAAGAAAAATCTCCATCAACTTTCTACTCACTATTAATTATTAATTCCTAATTTTTAACTATTTATATAGTTCCTTTCGTAGACATTATTCCATTTATACTTCTATCTATACATACTGCCTCTTTAAGTGCATGACCAAATGCCTTAAATATTCCTTCTATCATATGGTGTGTATTTTTTCCGTAGATTACTTTTATATGAAGTGTCATTTCTGCATTAAAAGCAACTGCCCTAAAAAATTCTTCTACCAATTCCGTATCCATTTCTCCTACCTTTTCAGTTTTAAAATCAGCATCAAATACTAAATAAGGTCTGCCACTCAAATCTATAGATACCATCGAAAGACTCTCATCCATTGGTATAAAAAATGTTCCATATCTTTTTATATTTTTTTTATCTCCCAAGGAATCTTTTATACATTTCCCCATGACAATTCCTATATCCTCCATGGTATGATGAAAGTCCACATCAAGATCACCTTTTGCAGCTATATCAAGATCTGTCATCCCATGTTTTGCTATCATGCACAACATATGATTAAAAAAGCCTATTCCCGTATCTATATTGTACTTTCCACTACCATCTAAATTTATTTTTACCTTCACATCAGTTTCATAGGTCTTTCTAGAAAGTTCCCCTCTCCTCAAACAAAACACCTTCTTTTAATGAAATATTTACTATTTAGTTCTAACTTTTATTGAATTTGCATGAGCTGTAAGCCCTTCTGTTTCTGCTAACTTTATAATTTTGTCTCCTATTTTTGAAAGAGCCTTCCTGGAATAACGAGTAAAACTTGATTTTTTTATAAAATCATCTACAGAAAGTGGAGAAAAAAACCTAGCTGTTCCGCTTGTCGGAAGTATATGATTTGGTCCTGCCATATAATCCCCAAGAGGTTCCGGTGCAAAATCACCCATAAATATGGAACCTGCATTTTTTATATCTCCAAGTATAGAAAAAGGATCCTCAACACATAATTCCAGATGTTCTGGAGCTATTTCGTTTGCCACATCTATGCCTTCTTCTATGCTGTCTACTATAATTATGGCTCCGCGATCTTTCAGAGATTTTAGTATTATATCCTTTCTTTCCAAAGATTGTACTTGTCTTTCAAGTTCCAGTTTCACTTCTACTACCAATTCTTTCGAAGTTGTAACAAGTACTGCAGATGCAAGTACATCATGTTCTGCTTGTGACATCAAGTCTGCTGCCACATATTTTGCTTTTGCCCTCTCATCTGCAATTATAAGTATTTCACTTGGCCCTGCTATCATATCTATATCTACCTGGCCATATACGCTCTTTTTTGCCATAGCTACAAATATATTCCCAGGTCCCACTATTTTATCCACTTTAGAAATACTTTCTGTTCCAAAAGCCAGCGCTCCTACAGCTTGTGCTCCTCCCGCCTTATATATTTCATCTACTCCAGCTATATCAGCAGCTACTAAAATATTAGGATTTATACTTCCATCTTCTGAAGGTGGAGTTACCATTTGCAAATTTTTAACCCCTGCTACTTTTGCAGGAATTGCATTCATTAAAACTGAGGATGGATATGCAGCTGTTCCCCCTGGTACATATATTCCTACATTCTCCAGTGCTCTAATTTGCTGTCCAAGTACTACTCCTTCTTCTTTTGTAATTATCCAGGAGGTTTTCTTCTGCTTTTCATGGAAAAATTTTATGTTTTCCGCTGCAGTTTTTAATGCATCTATAAACTCATCTTCTACAAACTCATAAGCCTTTTTTATTTCTTCTTGTGTCACTTTTATATTGCTTTTAGTAACTTCTTTACTATCAAATAAATTTGTATATTTTAGAAGAGCCTCATCTCCATTTTTCTTTATATCTTCAAGTATTTTAGAAACTTTTAAAGTTACATCTTCCTGTATACTCTCTTCTATATTTCTAAAATTTTTTAAATATTTGCTTCCTTCTTCCGTATCTAAATATACTGTCTTTACAATTTTATCTTCCATGAATTTTCCTCCTAATTTGTCAATATGTCTCCTACCCTTATCTGCATTTGAATTCTATTTATTATGTTCTCTATTTCATTTTTCTTCATCTTCATACTAGCTACATTTACTACCATTCTGGCACTTATGTCACATATATTTTCATAAACCACCAGTCCGTTTTCCTTTAAAGTAGTTCCAGTTTCCACTATATCAACTATGGCGTCTGCTAGTCCCAGTATAGGAGCCAATTCCACAGAACCTTCTATTTTTATAATTTCCACATCCTGTCCCAATTTTCTAAAATAATTTCTAGCTACGTTGGGATATTTTGTAGCAATCTTTTTTCTATTATACCCGGAATAAAAATTAGAATTTTTAGGTCCTGCTACAGAAAATTTACACTTTCCAAAACCCAAATCCAGTACCTCATAAAAATCTTTATTTTGTTCCAGTAAAGTATCTTTTCCAACTATGCCAACATCAACTACTCCATGTTCTACATAAGTAAGTACATCAGGAGCCTTCACAAGCACAAAATCTATATTGTCTTCTTCATTGTGAAATATAAGCTTTCTTCCTTTATTTATAACTTCACTACAATCTATACCTGACTTTTGAAATATATTTACAGCTTCTTTTTCAATTCTGCCCTTAGTTAAAGCTATTTTTACCCTCTTCATATTTGACATATCAATTCTACGCTCCTATATTTTTGTGAATTCCATATTTTTTTTCTCTGCATATTTTCTTGCTTCACTTTCATCTCTAAAAGGACTTAACTCTGTAACTATACCCTGATTTCTTAAGCTTTCAGCCTTTTCATAAGCTTTTCCAAAACTTTCTCCCCCATAATATACAAGAACCTTAGTATTTTTTTCACAACACAACTGTCCATTTTCTTCAAGTGAAGTGATTATTCCATCTACATCCATGGCAAATCCTGTAGCAGGCTGACTATCTCCAAATTGAGCTATCAAATTGTCATATCTTCCTCCACTTAATATATTTCCTCCAAATCCATGAGTATAACCTCTAAATATTATGCCAGTATAATAATCTATGTTGTGTACCATTCCTAAATCAAGAGCTAGATATTTTTCAAAACCAATACTTTTTACAATCTCATACACCTTTTTTATACTTTCTAAAGCCTTCAATGCTCTCTTGTTATCTTCCATAAGATGAGAGGCTCTTTCAATTACCTCCATCCCTCCAAATAACTTAGGAAGTTCTTCCAAAGACTTTAAAGAGCTTTCTTCAAATTTATCTTTGTTTTCAAGAAGTATGTTATTTAAAGCAGTAAAATTTTTATTATTTATACTCTTTCTAAGTTTCTCTCTTTCTTCATAATCCAAATTTACACCATCTACTAGTGCTTTAAATAATTCTGCATGTCCAAGTTCTATTTTAAAATTCTCAAGTCCACAGCTTAAAAGTGCCTTTATTCCTGTTACTATAACTTCAGCGTCTCCTCCGATACCTTCTATGCCTATTATTTCAATACCAGATTGAGTTATCTCACTATTTTTTCCATTTAAACTTTCGCTGACTCTATACACATTGGAAGTATAACAAAGTCTTAGAGGATGAACTACTTCCTTCAATTTTGTACCTGCGATTCTAGCAATAGGGGTAGTCATATCTGCCCTCAAAGCTAAAATTCTTCCCTGGTTATCAATCAATTTATATATTTTTTCCTGCGGTAAAGTTGCATTTTCCCCATTAAACACATCATAGAATTCTAATGTTGGTGACTTTACTTCCATAAATCCACTTTGTATATAGATTTTTTTTAATATATTTTCTATCTTCACTTTTTCCGCACATTCATTAAACAAAATATCCTTTGTTCCCTCAGGTATATATTTTTTCCAATTAGTCACAAGTATCACTTCCTTATTTTATTACAGTATCGCTTTAATTCGATGTAGTGATAAATTAAACGTTATTGATATAATAACAGTTAATTTATAAAATTTCAATATGTTTTGCAAAAAAAAATTACTACTGAATTTAAATACAGTAGTAATTTCTTATATTTACCATATTCATTTAATCAATACAATCATCTTTTATTTCCCAAAAAACAAAGTGAAAGCATTCCGCTGCCGCAGTGAGTAGCCATACCCATACCCAACGTGTTTATGATAAATTTATTATTTGGAAATTCTCTCTCTATTATATTTTTTAAAAGCTTGGCGTCTTCTATACAATTTCCATGAGATATACCTATAACCTGATTTTTATCATCTAAGGCTCTTTCTCTAAATCTTTCTACCAGGTATTTTATAGCTTTTTTTCTTCCCCTAACATTGGTTACATTTTTAAGTTCTCCTTGATTTTCAATATATATAATAGGCTTTACATCCAAAAGAGTACCTATAACAGCTTTAGATGAAGATATTCTGCCACCTCTCTTTAAATGCTTTAAATCCTCTACCACAAACCAATAATTCATCTTTAGCCTATTATTGTTTACCCAATTTACAATCTCATCTTTACTTAAACCTTGCTGTGCCATTTTACAAGCATAGTATACTAAAATTCCAAGTCCAATAGAAGAACCTTTACTATCTATCAATGTTATATCTGCATCTTCAAATTCGCTTAAAATTGCATCCTTTGCTAGTTTTGAGCTGTTAAAAGTTCCACTTATTCCAGATGACATTCCTATGTATATGATAGGTCTTTTCTGTTTCAGCAATTCTCTAAATTTTTCAGTAAACCTGTATTCATTTATCTGTGATGTATATGGCATTTCTCCATTTTCAAGGCCCTTATAAAATTCCTCATAGCTTAAGGATTTACCAAAATCATCCTCATAATCTTTGCTTTTAAAGTGACACATCAACCCCAAAAATGGTATATTATTTTTTTCCATAAAACTTCCTGGCAAATCACAGGATGCATCCGTCATGATTATAGGTACTGTCACCAACATCTCCCCCAATATAATATGTTATTTACATTATAGTCCTTTTACATATGTTTCCATATAATATTATATCAAAAATACAGTATATTGACCACACTAACATATGTGAATTTGCCAGTTATAGAATTTCTTTAAAGTTAAAGGCTATATTTTAATATAGTGTTTAAGTATAATCTAAAAATTAATAGAAACTACTTTCTATATTCCTTCAGCTTTTTCAATCTCATCAAATAGCTCTTTTACTAATTCTTTACCGATTTCATTTTTGTATTTATCAACAACAGGTTTGACAGCATCCTTAATTTTAACCATTTCATCCCGACTTATAGAATCAACTTTCATTCCTCTGGATTTTAACTCCGATAAACATCTGTCAACTCTCTTTCTATTAACCTCTGTAGTATAAAGTGCTCCTTCTTTGGCACATTCTATAATGATTTTTTTGTCGTTTTCCGGAACCGTATCCCACAATTTTTTTGAATACATAAGTACAAATGGTGAATATACATGATGGGTCAATGTCAAGTATTTTTGAACCTCGTCAAATCTATCACCGTAAATTGCCGTAACAGGATTCTCTTGTCCATCTATTTCCTTTTTACGCATTGCATTATATAATTTTGCATAAGGAAGTGGTACAGGTTCTGCACCTAAATACTTCCATGTATCAATATGCAAATCATTTTCCATTGTCCTGATTCTTAAACCTTTAATATCTTCTAACTTTGTTATGGGACGTACAGAATTGGTAGTATCCCTGAAACCATTTTCAGCAAATGCAAGTCCATAAAATCCATACTCCTCAAGCATATCTAATAACTTTCTTGCAAAAGTACCATTAAGTACTTTGTCTGCTATATGCTCATTTTTGAATATAAAAGGAAAATCAAATATCATAAATCTCTTGTCAAAGCAAGCCAATGTTGAAAACGACGGATATGTCATTTCAAGAGTACCTTTACCTAACATCTCTATCATATCCATACCTGTTCCAAGTTGTGCACTATGGTAAATCTTAAGTTTATACCGGCCATTGGTATGTTTTTCCAGTTCCTGTCCAAATCTCTCCATACCGGCATAACATATAGAATTGTTCGTCATTTCAAAGCCGACTCTGAGAGTTCTCACATTTGAAAACTTAAATTTGAAAAGTGCCTGCTCCAAATTGCCGGCCATATTTGAAAGTTTCTTTGCATTTCCAGCTATTGAAGCGACTGATTTAGAAATTTGTTCACTATTTTCAGATACAGTTTGCGTGGAAGCTGAAGATTCTTCCGCAATAGCAGCTACATTATGCACTGTAGACATCAAATCATTGGTAGCTTTTGATTGATTATTCGCATGAGTAACCACTTGCTGTAGTTTTTCCCTTGATTTTTCAATGCTGCTTATAATACTTTCAAAATTACACTTTGCTTTATTTATAGTATCTACACCCGAGACAGTACTTTTACTCATAATTTCAAATGCCTTAACTACTTGTGACGTATCTAAAAGCATGCCTTCTATTATTTTATTTATTCTTTTTGCTGCCTGCTGTGACTGATTGGATAATTGGCGAACTTCCTCAGCTACAACTGCAAATCCCTTGCCGTGTTCTCCCGCTCTTGCTGCCTCAATCGCAGCATTTAACGCCAACAAATTAGTTTGATCTGAAATGCTATTTATTAGATCAACAATTCCACTTACCTCAGTTGATTTACCTTTTAATTCATTACCAAGTTTTGTATTATTGTCGGTAACACTGGATATATCATTTATTACTGATACTGATTTTTCAATTAACATTTGTCCTTCTTTTGCCGATTGAAGAACATTTCGCGTACTTTCAAGTACTTTTTTCGACTCTTCTGCAGTATTCTCGGCCAGTTCAAAAACTTGACTATTCTTATTTGCAGCTTCAACTGCCATCCCACCAGTTTCTTGAGACCCTGCAGCAATTTCAGATATTGTGGCTGAAATTACTTTTATGCCACGGTTTGTTTCATCAGATACTGATGCAAATTCCACACTTTTTTTAGACATTTCTTCTGCCTCATCGTTGATCAAACTCAACAGGTTACGTAAATTTTCAAGCATAATATTAATTGAATTTCCTATCATACCCAGCTCATCATTTGACCTGGACTCAATCGCAACCGTCAAATCTCCTCCTTTTATATTTGAAACTTGTTTACAGACATTCTTTAGAGATTTAGCAATACGATGTAATTTAATGAAACTGATAAAGTACAGAACCAAAACAAAAAATGCAATAATTATATTACACAAATTAAAATCAAAGATAATCATGCGAATCAACAATACAATTAGTAATATAACTGATATTGCTGAAAAAATTTTTAAGTAATTTTTTTGCATAAGACATCAACACCCCGAATCATTTATATATAATTATTAACTATTATTGTAAATTATATTTATTAAAAGTCGATTTATGTCTTAACATGTACTGTCAGCAACACCCCTAACATATTTACAAAATAAATATGTTAGGGGTGATAAATACCTATAATTTATTATAGGAAATTATTATTCTATTTGCCTTCCTTTGCTTCTTTCACTGCCTGTACAAATTTCTTTGCAGTTTCAGTTACCAATTCATAGTCACCTGTTTTAGCGCCTTTTGTCAAATCTCCACCCGTTCCTACAGCTATAGCTCCTGATTTTATCCATTCCTTTACATTACCTAAATTCACTCCACCTGTAGGCATGAAATTACCCTGTGGAATAGGTCCTTTAAAAGCTTTAATTATTTGAGGTCCGAAAACACTTCCCGGAAAGATCTTTATTATTTCCGCTCCTGCTTCCAAACCTTCAACTGCCTCTTTTACAGTCATGGCACCAGGCATTACTAAAATACGATATCTATTGCATAACTTAATAACATCTGCATTAAAGCTTGGACTAACTATATATTTTGCTCCTGCAAGTATACAAGCCCTTGCAGTTTCTGCATCAAGTACGGTTCCAGCACCTATCACTACATCTTCATTTTTATAATGCTCAGCAAGTTCTTTTATTATGTCTATTGCACCCGGCACAGTCATTGTAATTTCAAGCATCTTGATGCCACCTTTTTTTACAGCATCAACTATTTTGAGTCCCTGTTCTTTCGAATCTGCTCTTATTACTGCTACAACTCCTTGCTGCGCCAGTTTCATTATTGTCCTAACCCTATTCATTGTCTAATTCCCCTTTATAATCTTTATTTTATATTTTCAATAATATTGTTTGCTGCCATAATTCCCATATTGTCAACTGCCTCAAAGGTTGATGCTGCACAATGTGAACCTACAACTATATTGTTCAAATCAAGTAGTTCTTTATTTTTAGGTGGCTCCTGTTCAAAAACATCTATACCTGCACCCCAAATTCTATTATTTTTCAATGCATCATATAGTGCATTTTCATCTATTAATCCACCTCTCGCAGTATTTACTATCACCGCATTTTCTTTCATCATGTTTAACTCTTTTTCTCCAATTATATATTTGGTTTCTTTAGTAAGTGGAAGATGAATACTAATAAAATCAGCTTCCTTTAATATTTTTTCAATAGTTACGTACTGTACATTATTTCTAGAAGCAAAATTCATATCTTTGTACACGTCATAAGCTAAAACTTTCATGTCAAAACCCTTAGCTCTCTTTGCGACTCCTTTACCTATATTTCCAAGTCCAATTAATCCAAGTGTTTTTCCATACATGCCAATACTTGTAACTTTACTCCAATCAAGTTTTCTGCAGCCTCTGTCTATCGTTACAATTTTTCTTGCAACTGAAATCATAAGTGCAAATGCATAATCAGCAACTGCATCTGAATTTGCTCCTTTTGTTATAGTTATAGTTATATTGTTGTTTTTTGCATAATTAAGATCAATATTATCAGTTCCAACACCATATTTTGATATTACTTTCAATTTTTTTGCATGTTTTAAAACTTCAGCATTTAATGGATCTACTCCTATAATAATCCCATCTACATCCGCAACTTCTTTAATCATTTCATCTTGAGTCAAAATTCTCCCATATGGATTTACAACAAGTTCAAATCCTCTTTGCTTAAGTAATTCAAAAGGCTTCTTACTATGCTTACCAAATGACCTTGGCGTAATTAATATCTTTCCCATATTTACTACCTCTTTTCCAATACTTACACAATTAAAATAATTGTTTTCCCAAAATAGCTGTATAGTAATTTAAAAATCTTTTATACATATCCTTGTAGACTTCAACATTTTTACTATTTGGTTTTATCACTTTAACAGGTTTCATCTTAGGTATGGGATCCTTCAAACTTTTTATGTCTCCCACAGCCACCATTCCGGTATACGCTGCTCCAAAAACAGAAGCTTCTGTTATTCCTGCAACTGCTATTTCTTTATTAAAAATATCCGCCTGAATTTGCAACCATATATCTGAATTTGCATATCCGCCATTTGCAATTATCTGCTGGACATTACCATCAATTTTTTCTATCATCCTGTATATTGAATACATATTATAAATAACGCCTTCCATAGATGCTCTTATAATATGTCTTTTATCATGCATAAACCTTAATCCAACTAATGACCCAGTTGCATCTGCATTCCAACCAGGTGCTCTCTCTCCTGTTATAAATGGTAAAAAGGTCAATCCATTGCTCCCAGGATCTATCTGTGAAGCATAGTAATCAAAAAGGTGATAAATATTATCATATTTAGCTTCAGAAGCTTCTTTTTCAAACTGCTGTCTAAATTGGTTTCTAAAATACTTGAGAACTATTCCTCCATTATTTATTGCTCCACCGGCTACCCATGTATCTTTAGTAAAACAGTAACACCACGTCCTCTGTTCTTCATCAAAAAGTGGTTTATTTACAGCAATCCTCAAAGCTCCACTGGTGCCAATTGTACATGACATTGATGTATCATCAAAGCCCCCGCATCCTATATTTGCCATTATTCCATCGCCTGATCCTATTACTAACGGCGTATCAATTTTTATTCCCATTTGCCGTGCATATTCACTTTTAATGCCTGGCACTACATAGGTGCATTCCTTGACTTCACCAAATCTATCTGAATCTATTTGCAATATATTTTTTAAAATATATTCATCCCACTGAAAATTATTTATATTCAGACAACCCATTGCTGAAGCATCCGTAACATCAATTACAAATTTACCACTCAGTTTAAAAATAATATATTCTTTGATAGTGACAAATTTATAAGTATTTTTAAAAACTTGCGGCATTTTATTTTTAACCCATAGTATATTGCTCAGAGGATACATTGGATGTTGTACCCTGCAGCCAGTTTTTCTGTACAATTTATTGCAATCATAATTTTTTTCTATAAATCTTGCTTCATCTATAGACCTTGTATCACCCCATGTAATAACGTTTGTAAGATTATTTCCATTTCTATCTACTGCAAGAAAGCTGTGCATCTGAGAACTCATACCAATAGATCTTATATCATTAAATGATAAATTGCATTTATCAATAGAATTCTTAACTACTTCTATAAGTGATTTAAATACAACATCAGGATCGAGTTCTAACATTCCTCGTTCAGTACAAATAGTCGGATATTCTTTATAATCAAAACCTATTTGATTACCTTTTATATCAAATACATTTGATCTTATCCCACTAGTTCCAATATCGATTCCCAAATAAACCCTTTCACTCAAGTTACTACACCTTCTTAATTTTATAAAATTCTATATCTTACTGAATTAAATATGATATTTTAAACCGATTCTAATTGATATAACCTATCTTTAAATTAAATAAGAATCATTGGAATAAACATAAGAATTATCTATTTCTAGAATTCTACGGATTGTCCTATTTTATCCGACAACCATATTTAATAGTAAAACACCTATCAAACCACAAACCGAAAGGATTGTTTCCGCTACTGACCACGTTTTCAAAGTCTCAGGAACCGTTAACCCAAAGTATTCCTTAACCATCCAGAATCCAGCATCATTCAAGTGTGAGCAAAACAAGCTTCCTGCTCCAGTTGCAAGAACCATAAGTTCAGGGCTTGCATGTGTTGCTGTTATAATCGGTAATACCATTCCTGCTGCAGTCATTCCAGCAACCGTAGCTGATCCTACTGCAAGCCTTATTACAACAGCTATGAGCCATGCCATAAGTATTGGTGAAATAGTACTTCCACTCATTAAAACCTTTATATAACCAGCTACACCACTATCTATTAGTATCTGTTTAAATGCTCCACCACCTGCTATTACAAACATTATTACAGCTATAGTCTTTACTGATTCCTCGGAAGTTTTCATAATATCAGTTATCTTCCTGCCCCTAGCTAAACCAAAAGTATATATTGCAATTAATACTGACAATAAAAGTGCAATTGTTGGTTCTCCAATAAAACCAGTAAATTTAGCAAAAACAGTATCTTTAAGTGAAGTAAGCTTTACAATAGCATTCAATGCCATGAAAATTACTGGAGTTAAAGCTGTAAATACACTTATTCCAAAACCAGGCATGTCCTCTTCTTTAAATATCTTTGCAGTAAACAAACCTTTTGGCAAATCGCTTACTTTTTTATCACATTTTATAAACTTCGTAAAAAGAGGACCGGCAATTATTACTGTTGGTATTGCCACAATAATACCATATATAAGAGTCTTACCCAGATCTGCCTTGTAAACACTAGCTATAGCTGTTGGTCCAGGATGCGGCGGTAAAAATCCATGAGTAACAGAAAGTGCTATTGCCATAGGAATTCCTACATAAAGAACAGGAAGATCAGCTTCTAATGCTACAGTAAATACCAATGGTATCAGCAAAACGAAACCAACTTCATAAAACATTGCAAGACCAACTATAAAACCAGTTAATACAACAGCAGCTTGTATTCTTTTCTTGCCAAACTTATTTATAAGTGTCATTGCTATTCTTTGTGCTCCACCACAATCAGTCATGAGTTTTCCAAGTATAGCACCAAATCCCAGTAATAATGCAAGACTACCTAATGTAGATCCAACTCCCTTCTCAATTGAAGTAGCTACCGTTGGTAAAGGCATTCCTTCCATTATACCAACAGCAATTGAAACAACTATCAATGAAATGATTGCATTTACTTTAAATTTCATCATAAGAATTAGCAATAATAATATTCCTAAGGCAACTATTAATAAAGGCATAATTCAACTCCCCTTTTGCATAATATTTTTCTTTTAAACCGTTTACGCAATTTTTAAATATATAATGCTTGTCTATACAATGTTGTCTTTGATCCTTAATTCAATAACTTGATTTAAAACATAGATCATCCTCCTTAAAAAAATTTTTTTCATAATCACTTTAAATATACGTTTACATATAAAATACATGAAGAATATTTCTTTTATAAACAGTATATCATTCATATATTTTTTTTCAATATAAAAAAACATTTTTGTAAAAAATTTTTTTCTTGTTTGCTAAATTTATATTTCTATGTAGCAAATTTAATAATATATTTTCAAATATACAAAAAACGATAAATACAATTAGAAATGCTCTTAGAAAGATTTAAAGCATGTAGCTTTAAATACTCTACAATAAGATAAGCCCTAATAAATTAAGGGCTATTTTAAAAATCATATAGATAGCCCTTAATTTATAATAATTAAATTCAAACTATTCTTTTTCTACATCATGTCCACCAAATTCATTTCTCAGTGCAGCTATTACTTTACCTGTAAATGTATCATCTTCTTCTGAACGAAATCTTGTGAATAAGGACTCAGTTATAACCGGTGCAGAAACCTTGAGCTCCAATGCCTCCTGTACTGTCCACAGTCCCTCACCATTAGAATGAATTATTCCTTTTATTGAACTAAGTTTCGGATCATTTTTGAATGCATCTTCCATTAACTGCATAAGCCAACCGCGAATAACTGATCCATAATTCCATACTCGAGCTATCTCTTTAAAATCAAAGTTGAACTGACTTTTTTCAAGAACTTCAAATCCCTCTCCAATTGCTTCAAGCATTCCATATTCTATCCCATTATGAACCATTTTTACAAAATGTCCCGATCCATTTTCACCTGTATGCAAATAGCCATTTTCTACACTTATATCTTTGATTAACGGCTCAATATACTCAAAAACCTCATCTTGTGCACCTATCATTGTACATGCACCATACCTTGCGCCTTCAATACCTCCACTTGTTCCAACATCTACAAAATCTATTTCTTTTAACTTAATCTTTTCATATCTTCTCAAGGTATCTTTATAATGAGAGTTACCTCCATCAATTATTATGTCATGTTTATTAAGGAGAGGCAAAAGATCATCTATTAAAGTATCCACTGGTTTTCCTGCGGGTACCATAAGCCAAACAACTTTTCTTCCTTTAAGCTTGGAAACCAATTCTTCAACACTATATGCACCAGCTAATCCATCCTTTTCAGCTTCTTTGACATTTTGTTCATTACAATCATATGCAGTAACATCATGCCCATGCTCCTTCATATTTAATGCAAGATTATACCCCATCTTTCCAAGTCCAATCAATCCAACATCCATTAAGTTCCCTCCAAAATTCATTATCACTAAATTAATTCCATATCTATAAAAATTACTTCTTATTTAACCAACCAGCTTGATTCTTCATGGGTTTCTAAATATTTTTTAAATTCTCTTAATAACAAGTATGGAGTCTTGTTAAAAGTATCATTTGTTGCACCAGCAAGGTGTGGTGTAATTGTTACATTCTCCAATTTGTGTAATGGATGGTCTTTTTGTAATGGTTCAGTCCAAAATACATCAAGTGCTGCTCCACCAATCTTATGCTGCTGCAATGCATCAATTAATGCAGCCTCATCAATTAAACCTGCTCGGGCTGTATTAATTAAATATGCAGTAGATTTCATTAATGAAAGTTCCTTTTCACCAATAAGTCCTTTAGTTTCCTCGCTAAGTCTTGCATGAACACTAATTATATCTGATTGCTTGCATAACTCTTCCAATGAAACTGCTTTTACATTATATTTTTCTAATAGATCTTCTTTTACAAAAGGATCGTAAACAACGATACTCACATCAAATCCCGATAATTTTTGGGCAACTAGTTTTCCAATATAACCAAATCCAACTAATCCTATTGTCTTATCGGCCATATCGCCCATAAAACTTGAATTAGCATATTTCTTCTTCCATTCTCCTTTAATAAGTGCTTCATGGCCTTTTGCTACATTACGAAGTTGTGCCAACATAAGAGCTATAGTAAAATCAGAAACAGCTTGTGCATTACGTCCCATAGTTCTCATTACCTTGATACCCTTTGCCTTTGCTGCTTTAACATCTACGTTTTCAACTCCGCCCCTGCAAACACCTATATAAGATGCATTACTTGCATTTATCAATTTTTCACTTATAGGTGTATGATGAGTAATAATTACATCTACATCCTTAACTGCTTCGTCTAATTCCTTAGGCGGTTTTCCTGCACTTGGTCCAAGTTTTTCTACTTGGCTTCTCAAATACCAGAACTCATCGTCGCTTGCTGGCTTCCAATCTACTTCCTTTACCTCTGTATCACTGCCAAAAATATCATGTACAGCACCACTCAATGTTTTTGAAGATAACATAGGATCTCCTACAACTAAAAATTTCATTTTCTATTCCTCCCCTATTCCTTTATTTTTTACTGATTAAGCATCTTTCATTAAGCATTCTTTATTAAGTATTTCTGAAATACGATTTATTCTATAATTTGTTTCCTTTAAAGCAGGATAAATGTGCTTATAAATTTCATTCATAAGCATATGATATTTTTCATGGCATTCCGCATCTGGTTTATATACTGTCTCATTTTTACGGGTTTTCTGTATTGCATCAGATGGGCTACTATACACTCCACTACCTATACCAGCAATCATAGCTGCACCTAGTGTAACTTCTTCTGGTACATCTAGACAAATAATAGTTTTACCTAATATATCAGCTTTTAGCTGCATCCAGAAAGGTGAATTTACAGCACCTCCTACTACGTGCACACAACTTATTTCTTTATTAGTTACTTCTTGCAAATTTTCTATTATAACAGTAGATTCATAACAAAGTCCTTCCAAAATAGCTCTCACTACATCACCGCGTGTATGTGATGTGGTTAATCCAAGAAATGCGCCTTTAGAAAGTGGATCTGCCCCTGGTACATACTTTCCACGAAAATGTGGAAGCATCATAACTCCATGTGCACCTATAGGTGATTTTTCAGCTTCAGAAACCAACTCTGAAACGTTCTTTTTACCTATTTCATTACAGAACCAGTCTAAAATTACACCTGATGAAATAACTTGTCCTCCAATATAATATTTATCATTTACTACATAATTGACACATGTAAAATTTGTTTTAATATTCTTTATATCATTAGCAGGCTCATCGGTTACCATCAGGATTTGCTCACTTGTTCCAACTGCACTCAGTACTTCACCACTTTCGCATAAGCCAGAAGCAAATGCGCCACATACATAATCCATTCCTCCTGCATATACAGGAGTTCCTTCTTTAATCCCTGTCAGTAAAGATGATTTATTGCTTACTCTTCCTACTAATTCCCCAGATCTCTTTAAATTTGAACATATATCAACAGGAATGTTAGCATGATTAAGAATTTCCTTTGACCAACATTTATTTTTTAAATCCATTGCCATTGTACGACAAGCTATTGAATAATCTACTCCAGCTTTTCCTGTAAGTCGATATGCAATATAATCCTGCATAGACAACCAGTGTTTTACCTTATTAAATTTTTCAGGCATTTTATTTTTAATCCACTGTATTTTAGTTATTCCAGCCATAGGATTTGGAACAAAACCCGTAATAGAATATACTTTCTCATCCCCAAGTGTTTTTCTCCACCAATCAGCTATTTGTTTAGTTCGTGTATCAAACCAGGTTATTGAACGATGAATCCAGTTATCGTTTTCATCTAAAAGTACACCAGCAGCCCCCATACTAGCAATTGCAATCCCATCAATACTTTCACCTTTTAATTGGTTAGAAAGGTCCTTTAATATCGTTTGAACTGACTCCCATAATTGTCCAGGATCAAATTCAGTCCAATTATCTTCCAAATAATAAGTAACCGTTTTATGCTTTGCAATAGCTTTTATAGACCCATCTATATCATAAGCTACTGCCTTACAATTTGTCGTTCCAACATCTATTCCCACTAAACAAGGCATATGTTTTCCCCCCACGAAAATACATTAATCTTTAATCTTTTTTAACTTTTAACTTATACTACTTAACAATCTTTACACCTGGGAGTTTATTAAATTCATCATTTATTTCATCTATACAAGGCGCTACACTAACACGTAATGCTTCTCTATTCTTTACTAATTTCATACCATCAATTATTTTATCAAGTGTTACAACATGAGTTAATATATCCTTAGCAGAAACTTTTCCACTGCGTATCATTTCTAATGCAAGTGCATTATGACGCGGTGCCGAAGAAAATGTTCCAAAAACAGTAATCTGTCTATAATGCAAAAGATTGGAATCCAGATTAACTGTTGGCTGATCTTTAGGCAATCCTGCAAAGAAACAAACTTTACCCATTTTACTTGCCATATTAAGTCCCATTATTTCAGCTTCAGGTGAGCCGGCAGTAACAATTACTATATTAGCCCCAAGTCCATTCGTTAAATCCATAACAGCTTTCACTGCATCTTCTTTTCCTGAACATATATATTCATCAAAGCCAAATTTTTTTGTTGCTTGCAAACGGCCTTCACTACGATTTATTAAGAAAACTTTACCTGCTCCTTTTGCCCTGGCAACTTCTGCATGCATACATCCTATTGGGCCAGCACCTATTACAGCTACTGTATCTCCTAATCCAACGTTTATAACTTCCTGTGCATTTAAAACACATGCCAGTGGTTCTGCAAGAGATGCTTCCAAATATGTTACTTCATCTGGAATATAATTAATATTGCCTGCTTTGATTGCAGCTGCAGGTATAAGCATATATTCTTCAAAGCCTCCATTATAATGATGGGCAATAGTAGTACGATGATAACACATATTCTGCCATCCTGATAAACAATACGAACATGATCCACATCCTATAGCTGGTGCAACAATTACACGATCACCAACCTTATATTTTTCTATATCAGATGCAGTTTCAACAATTTCTCCTGCAATTTCATGTCCCAAAACAATAGGTGGTTTTATAGATTTATGTCCAAAATTAAAAGTTCTTAAATCTCCACCACAAATTGCACATGCTTTAACTTTAATTAATACTGTTCCCTTTTCAACCTTAGGTTTTGCTATTTCCTCAAGTTCTATTTTCCCAATTCCTTTATATATAGCTGCTTTCATATACGTTCATTCCCTTCTTTCTAGCCGACTTCTAGCTAGATCTTTATTTTATTATATAATTTAATAAATTGCGAAAATTATTTTCATATTTAGTATATCATACGCTATAAAATAATCAAGTATAAAAAATATTTTTTTCATATTGTATTAATGTTTGTTATTCAAAATATTGAGAAATCATGATTCACAGTATAAAATTCTATTACACTATTCCGCTAACGTTTTATAAACACTGCATTAATGTTTGTGTTATAATTACCTATGTGTTAAGAATTTTACATCTAAATTAAATAATAATTATAAGGAGGCAATTATGGATAATATAGAAGCTGGTGATTGTTTAGCAAGAATTAGAGCAATCTATAGTAATTTAAAAACTGCGGAAAAAAAAGCGGCTCACTATATTCTAGAAAATCCTGAAAGTATTATCCATTTTTCTATTACCGAGTTTGCTTATGTAAGTAAGGTAAGTGAAACAACAATCTTCAGGCTTTGCAACAAGTTGGGCTATACAGGCTATCAGGATCTTAAAATTAACCTAGCTAGTACAATAGTCAAGCCAGTTGAAAATATCTTTGAGGGTATTAAAGAAAATGACGATATGTATATAATAATGCAAAAGGTCATGAGTTCAAGTATACATAGTATTCAAAAAGCCATAAGCATGAATGAAAGTACGGAAATGGAAAAAGCGGTAAAGTTAATATTAAATGCAAAAAAGCTAATGTTTTTTGGAATGGGAGGTTCTTGGATAGTTGCTCTGGATGCATATCATGAGTTTATAAGAACAGGTATACCTTGTGTTTGCAATTCTGATTCTCATTGGCAAGTTATGTATGCTGCTATGGCTGAAAGAAATGATGTAATATTTGCCTTTTCTACTTCAGGAAGCAATAAAGACTTAATCGATTCTATAAAAGTAGGAAAGAAAAATGGTGCTAAAATCATTTCTATAACAAGCAACCAAAAATCTCCTCTTCAGAAGATTTCGGATATATTATTAACATCATATGGCAAAGAATCAATGGTAAGAAGTGAAGCTATGGAATCAAGAATTACATCATTAGTATTAATTAATAGTCTATTTGTGAGTGTTGCTTTAAAAAGACTGGATATAACCTTAAATAATCTTGACAAAATAAGAGCTGGCATAGCAGTAAAGAGATATTAAAACTATAATTAATTAACAAATTAGAAATGCCTACGGCTGATGTTAAAAGTACCGTAGGCTTCTTAATTATATTAAAATTAGTCTATATGTCCATAACTATACTTTATAATTTAAAGTAATTTACACCTGCTTCAAATAACTTTTGGTCTTTTACTCCCGGAACATTTTTTGTAACACTTTTTCCAATTCTTTCTGAATGTCCCATCTTTCCTAGTATTCTTCCATCAGGACTTGTTATACCTTCTACAGCAAAACATGATCCATTTGGATTAAACTTTATGTCATAACTTGGATTTCCTTGAAAATCTACATACTGTGTAGCTATTTGACCTTTATCTTTTAAATTTTTAATTACGGAATCACTTGCTATAAACCTTCCTTCTCCATGGGAAACAGGTATTGAATGTACATCCCCTACAGATACATTGCTAAACCATGGAGACAAATTTGAAACAATTCTAGTATTTACCATACAGGATACATGTCTTCCTATTTTATTATACGTAAGTGTAGGACATGACTCATCTATATCCCTTATTTCTCCAAAAGGTAACAGTCCCAATTTTATAAGTGCCTGAAAGCCATTGCATATTCCAAGTATAAGTCCGTCTCTCTTATTTAAAAGTTCCATTACAGCTTCTGCTATTTTAGGATTTCTAAAAAAAGTAGCAATAAACTTTCCTGATCCATCTGGTTCATCTCCTGCACTAAATCCACCTGGAAGCATTATAATCTGAGATGAATTTATTCCGCTCACTATTCGATCTACTGATTCTTCTATCTGATTTCCAGTTAAGTTTTTAATTACAACAGTATCAACTTCTGCTCCTGCATTTTTAAAAGCCTTTCCCAAATCATACTCACAATTAGTTCCAGGAAATACAGGTATAATAACTTTAGGTACAGAAGCTTTTACAACTGGAAAACTTTTATGGTTGCTTTCAAAACGCTCAAACTTTATCTTTTTATCTTCAACTTCAGTATGTGTAGGGAATACACTTTCCAAAGTTTTTCCCCAATATTCTATCATATCTAAAATATTCATTTTAATTCCGTTTACACTAATATTTTTTTCCTTTTGGGTAACACCAAGAATCTTATAAGAAAGACCTTTAAAGCTCTTTTCAAAGTCTACAGATGGATCCATTTCTACAACTATGGAACCATAATCTGGTGCAAAAATTTCTTCACCTTTCATAGGTTCTGTAAATTTCATTCCTATCCTATTTCCAAAACTCATTTTACTTACAGCCTCACATATTCCTCCTGTTTTAACAGTAGAAGCTGCTAATATTTCGCCTTTTCTTATCATAGAACTTACAACACTATACATTTTTTTAAGTTCTTCAAAATATGGTAACTCAAATTCATCTTTAGAGGCTTTCAAAAGTATTACATTATTTCTGTATCCTTTAAATTCAGGAGACTCAAGTTTATCTGCCTCCCCAAGTGCTGCAGCAAAAGATACTAAAGTAGGTGGTACATCCATATCTTTAAAACTTCCAGACATACTGTCTTTGCCACCTATCGCTGCTATTTCAAAACCTCGCTGAGCATGTAATGCTCCTAAAAGGGCAGAAAGTGGCTTTCCCCATCTAATAGGTTCTTTACCTAGTCTTTCAAAGTACTCCTGAAACGTTAGCTTTATACTGTTAACATCTCCACCCGAAACTGCAATTTTAGCTACAGATTCAACTACCGCATACAAAGCTCCATGGAATGGACTCCACTTAGCTATATCCGGATTATATCCAAAACTCATTAAAGTAGCAGTATTTGTTTTACCATCTAATACCGGCAATTTTGCGGCCATAGCTTCTATTGGTGTATCTTGATACTTTCCTCCAAAAGGCATAAATACAGTAGAAGCACCTATAGTACTATCAAATCTCTCTGCAAGTCCTTTTTGGCTACATACATTTAAATCTTTTAGTGTTTCAATCCACTTATTTAAAATCTCGCCGTCATTCATATTCTTGTACTTCTTGCTGCTCTCAAAATAACCACTTTCCTCCGGTGCCTTTACAACAACTTCTGTAGTTGCTCTAACCCCATTAGTATCTAAGAATTTTCTGCTTAAATCTAAAATAAGTTTTCCCTTCCAATACATTTTAAGTTTCTCGTCATCTGTAACTTCTGCTACTGTAGTAGCTTCAAGATTTTCTTCTGATGCATATTCTATAAATTTCTTTTCATCTTTCTTTGATACAACTACAGCCATACGTTCTTGAGACTCCGATATTGCAAGTTCTGTTCCATCCAATCCTTCATATTTTTTAGGAACTAAATCTAGATTTATTTTAAGTCCGCTTGTAAGTTCTCCTATAGCTACAGAAACTCCACCTGCACCAAAATCATTACATCTTTTTATCATCTTGCTTACTTTTGATTTTCTAAAAAGTCTTTGAATTTTTCTTTCTGTAACAGGGTTACCTTTTTGCACTTCAGCTCCTGAGGTAATAAGTGATGTTTCTGTATGCTTCTTAGAAGAGCCAGTTGCTCCTCCACATCCGTCTCTTCCAGTTCTTCCTCCTAACAGTATTACCACATCAGAAGGTTTTGGTTCTTCCCTTTTTACATTTTCAAACGGAGCTGCACCTATTACAGCACCTATTTCCATTCTCTTTGCCCTATAGCCTTCATCATATATTTCAGAAACCATACCTGTTGCAAGACCTATTTGATTTCCATAAGAACTGTATCCCGAAGCTGCTCCTAAAGTTATTTTTTTCTGAGGAAGTCTTCCTTTTATAGTATCTTCTATTTTAGTTCTAGGATCACCACTTCCGGTAACTCTCATAGCTTGATACACATAGGATCTTCCAGAAAGAGGATCTCGAATCGCTCCTCCAAGACAAGTTGCCGCTCCTCCAAAAGGTTCTATCTCCGTAGGATGATTATGAGTTTCATTTTTAAACATTACGAGCCATTTTTCAGTTTTTCCATTTATATCAGCGTCTACAACTACGCTGCAGGCATTTATTTCATCTGATTCGTCTAAATCATTTAATTTACCATCTTTTCTGAGCTTTTTCATTCCAATAATAGCCATGTCCATAAGGCATTCAGTTTTTTTGTTTTCCCCATATATCTCATCTCTTAAATTTAAGTAATTTTCATAGGATTTCTTTATAGGTTTGGAAAACTTTCCATCTTCTATAGATACTTTACTTAATTCAGTAGTAAAAGTTGTATGTCTGCAGTGATCTGACCAATATGTGTCTATAACTTTAATTTCAGTTATAGTAGGATTTCTCTTTTCTTCTTTGAAATAATTTCTGCAAAAAATTAAATCTTCTAAACTCATAGCAAGACCAAGTGAATTTAAAATGACCTTTAAATCATCATCACTTTTTTCTACGAATCCATCCAAAACTTTTACAGAAGAAGGTGCGTCTAATTTTTCACTTAAATGATCTATTTTTTCCAAAGAAGCTTCTCTGGAATCTACTGGATTTATACAATAACTTTTTATTTTCATAAATTGCTCTTTAGATATGTTTCCATAAAGTAAGTATACTTTTGAAGATTTAACCTGAGTTTTCTCACTCTGGGTTAATATTTGAATACATTGAGATGCAGAGTCAGCTCTTTGGTCATACTGACCTGGAAGATATTCTACGGCAAAAATTTTAGCATTCGTTTCAGCTTGTAATTCTTCTTCATATATTTCATCTACAGTTTTTTCTGAAAATATTATATACTTTGATCTTTCATATTCACTATCATCAATATTTTCTATATCATAACGATTTACTACCCTTATATTTTCTAAATCATGAATATTAAGGCTTTCTCTAATATCTTTCATAAGGCCTTGAGCTTCTATGTCAAATCCTTTTTTCTTCTCCACAAATAGTCTTTTAACACTCATTGTACTCTCTCCTCATTACTTATTTTTCGAACGTTTTTTGTATTTTTGTCATAATAGTTCGTACATATTATATCATATATATATTCCATTGTGAATAATATAGTTATAAGTTATTATATTTTACATTAATCATATTAAAAAAATAACTAACTGCTATGCTAGTTTATTTATCTTTAATGAACCTTAATTGATAATACTTCCTTTACATTTTTACCTAAGTTATAATGTCTATTATAAAAGCATTTATTTTGGGAAACCATGCCTTTAATTACATGTCCTGTAAAAGTAATTATTTCTGCCTGTTCTCCCATCTCACAATCCCTTAAACATGCACCTCTTGAAAATACCTTAATTATTTGTCCATCATCATAATATTTTGTATTTTCCACTTCAATTAAACTTCCCCTTTTTATCATAATAATATCCTCCCCACTATACTTCCTTTAATATAAATTGTATGTACAAACATAATAAAATATTATTTCAATTTTAAACAATATACTATATATGCGAAAGTTGAGTATTTAACAAATTATTATATAATTGAAATATCAGAAAGGTTGGTAATTATAATGAAATATTATTCCATAAAAGATGTTTCAATTGCAACAGGTCTCACCTCTTATACCATAAGATATTATGAAAAGATAGGATTTTTACCATGGTTAAAAAGAGACAAAAATGGAGTTAGAATCTTTACAGAATCAGATATAAAGTATCTAGAGTGTTTAATATTTTTCAAAAAAATAGGAATGTCACTTGATGATATCAAGGAAATCATTAAAGAAGGCTGTATGATAAAAGATTTTAAAAATGATTTAAATGTACATGATATAATTCAGAAAAGATTAAATATATTGGACACTCACATACAAAAGCTAAAAAGTGAAAGAGAAGAATTAGATAAACTAATTAATGCTTCTATAGATAGAAGAAATATTTATAAAAAAATTTTAAAATCACCATTGACTTAGAGTCAACTCTAAGGTTTATCCTCTTTATATACAATATATAGAAGGGATAGATGAAAATGATTATAGACAGTCACGAACATGTAATGCTACCTACTGAAAAACAAATTAAAATGATGGACGAAGCAAAAGTTGATTTAACTATTTTATTTGCTACATCAATACACCCAGAAGGTGCTAAAACAGTAGATGAAGTTAAAAACGGCATATTAGCTTTAAACAATATCTTAGTTGGTAATACAAATTCTTTAGAATCAAGGAAAATTATAAATAAAGAATTAGCTTCAGTTGTAAAAAACAACCCTAAGAGGTTCAAGGGATTTGGAAGTGTTCCAGTTGGTATTTCGGAAGATGAAACCAGCTATTTTATTGAAAATCAAATTGTAAAAAACAACTTTATAGGTATTGGTGAATTTACTCTTGCTTCTGGATGTATAAACTTACTTAAAAATGTATTCAACTCAATGAACAATTTTAAGCCAATGCCTATATGGATTCACACCTTTAGTCCTTTAACTTTAAGTGACATAAAAGGTATCGCAAATTTAGCTAAAGCATCTCCAAATATACCTGTAATACTTGGCCATATGGGAGGACTCAACTGGCTTGATACTATTGAAATTGCCAAGGAAATAAATAATATATATTTAGATACATCTGCAGTTTATGCAACTATTGCATTAAGGTTAGCTGTGGAAGAACTTCCAGAAAGAGTTCTATTTAGTTCGGATGCTCCCTGGGGAAATCCCCTAGCATCAAGAACTATGATAGAAGCAGTAATTAAAGATAATCATAAAAAACAATTAGTGCTAGGTGAAAATATATTAAGACTTATGTAATATTTACTATATATGAAATTAACCGCACAAATCAATTATTATACACTTTCCGACTTATTAAGATTTAAAAAAAACAGTAAGTTTTCAATAGCGTATCACAGAAGAATCAAGTAACTAAAAATAGCATGTCAAAAGTATCCTTTTTAAAGGTATTCTTGACATGACTACAATTAGTTATTATATTGTGCTAAAGATATGAGAGCCTTTACTTATTTATAGATTCATATTATATAGTGGAAACTTATGACATAGTTCAACTACTTCTTCCTTAATTTTAGAAAGATCACCATCTTTGTTCTCTACAGCACTGTTTATAAAATAAGCTATTTTCTTCATTTCCTCTTCTTTAAAGCCTCTTGTAGTTGCCGCTGGAGTACCTATTCTAATTCCACTTGTAATATTTGCCCCTAATTTATCAAAAGGAACTGCATTTTTATTTACTGTTATACCTACTTTCTCTAGGACTTCCTCAGTATCCTTTCCTGTTATGTTTTTATTGGTGAGATCTACTAAAAGAAGATGATTGTCGGTTCCACCGCTTACAAGTCTAAATCCATACTTTGTAAGCTCTTCTCCCAAAATTTTTGCATTTTTAACAACCTGGTCTATGTATTCCTTATATTCAGTTTTTAATGCTTCACCAAAACAAACTGCTTTAGCTGCTATAATATGCATTAAAGGTCCCCCTTGTATGCCAGGAAATATAGTTTTATCAAGGTCTTTACCATATTTCTCTTTGCAAATTATAGCTCCTCCCCTAGGTCCTCTAAGTGTCTTATGTGTAGTAGTTGTGACAAAGTCTGCATAAGGTACTGGTGACATATGCTTTCCTGCTGCAACTAATCCTGCAATATGAGCCATATCTACCATCATATAAGCTCCAATTTCATCACATATAGCTTTTATTGCGCTAAAATCTATCTCCCTTGAATAAGCACTTGCTCCAGAAACTATCATCTTAGGTCTATATTTAAGTGCCAGTTCCCTTATCATATCATAGTCAATTCTCTCTGTTTCCTTGCTTAACCCATAAGAAACAAAATTATATAATTTTCCTGAAAAACTAACTTTACTTCCATGAGTTAAATGGCCTCCATGACTTAAATCCATTCCCATAACTGTATCTCCTGGTTTCAAAACTGACATGTAAACTGCCATGTTAGCCTGTGACCCTGAGTGAGGCTGAACATTAAAGTGTTCTCCTCCAAATAGTTCTTTCATCCTCTCCTTAGCTAAATTTTCAACTTTATCAACTACAAAGCATCCTCCATAATATCTTTTTCCAGGATACCCTTCAGCATATTTATTCGTAAGAAAAGAACCCATTGCTTCCATTACAGCTTTACTAGTAAAATTTTCTGATGCAATAAGTTCTATACCATTTTCCTGTCTTCCATACTCTTCTTTGATTATTTCATAAACAGCATTGTCACCATTTTTAAGGCTACTAAAATCCATTTTTTTCTCTCCTTTTTTAAAAAATTTTCAGTATTATTACCTATAATAAAGAATTATACTGTCTAGTGCTTAACTTTATTAATATATTACTTTATAAGCTGCTTTTACACAAGTATAGTTTTAAATAATTTGCAATTCGTAATTTTAGAACCCATTGTTAAAAAAACTTTAAAAAGTTTAAACTTCAAATATCAAAGTTCAAATAATAATGACTTTCTTCGTACCTCAGAAAATCTATAATTTTTTAATATTCCAGTGTTGCCATTATTGTTATAAGATGATAGAATTTTTATGCTGTATAAATGCATAGTTTATTTTTTGTATGAGGAGATTGAGCATGGATATAAATAGAATAATAAATTTGGCTGCTTATGCGGGAAAAATAATGCTAAAAAGTGGAGCTGAAATATATAGGGTAGAAGAAACTATAACCAGAATATGTAAAAGCTATAACATATGTGATGTAGATGCTTTTGTAACCTTGAATGTAATTATAGTTTCAGCATCAGATGAATATGATCAGACTATATCCATTGTAAAAAGAGTAAAACAAAGAACCTTAAACTTAGAAAAAATATCTCAAGTAAACAACGTTTCCAGACATATTAAAGATCAATGCTATACTCTAGATGCAATTGAGAACAAGTTGTCTAAAATAGATTCAGTAAAACCTTATCCTTTTAAAACAAATGTTCTATTTTCTGGAGTTGCTGTAAGTTTTCTTTGTCTAGCCTATGGAGGTAATATAGTAGACTTCATAATATCCTTTATTATAGGCTGCCTTATAAGCTTGATTTCTACAGGACTTAACTCTCTTCAGACAAATGAATTTTTCATAAACATAATATGTGGAGCTACTGCTACCTTAATAGCACTTATGTGTACTAAACTTCATGCAGCATCCCATACCAATACCATAATAATAAGTTCTATTATGCTATTAGTCCCTGGTCTTGCAATAACTAATGCTATAAGAGATACAATATCAGGAGATTTAATCTCGGGAATTTCAAGGGGATTAGAAGCCTTTTTAGTTGCAGTAGCAATTGCAGCAGGTACTGGTGTTATATTGCGATTGTGGATTATTTTAGGAGGATTTAAATTATGATAACAAGTATAATAATAAATTCTGTATATACTTTAATTGCCACCCTTGGTTTTAATATACTAGAGAATGTACGAGGTAAAAACTTAATATTTACTTCCCTAGGAGGTGGATTAACCTGGTTTGTATATTTAATTAGTTCCTCCCACATAAATTTTTCAAGTGCAGTTTGCTTTTTCATAGCTTCAGTATTTGCATCTACTTATTCTGAAATAATGGCTCGTATACTAAAAACACCTGTAACAACTTTCGTCATAGGAGCAATTATTCCTCTAGTACCTGGAGGAGGTATGTATAACACAATGCTTCAATCTATACAGGGCAATATAAATGCTTCCCTTTCAACTGGTCTTAAAACACTAGCTACTGCAGGAACTATAGCTGTAGGTGTATTTTTTGTATCCTCTGTCTTTAAAGCTTCTTCACTTTTTAAAAAGAGATTGTTTAAGAACAAAAAATTTAAATTGCATTGTTAAATATAGATACCTCTATTTTAAAAACATAGTGAGAGTTGATACTAAAGATTCTATTTTATCATTTTTACATCTCGTGTCCCCTTCTTCAAAAAGACAAGTTTTTGCATAGTTTTGTATCATCAACCCTCCCACTTTGTTTACTGCTGCTCTCACTGCTGCAATTTGTATTAAAACATCCTTACAACACATATCATTTTCAATCATTTTTTCAATACCCTTTATCTGTCCCTCTATCTTCTTCAATCTAGTTTGAATTTGTTTTTTTTGTTCCAAAAATATCACTCCCAATATAATCCAGCATAATAAACCCATACAATTATATTATAACTTTCAGATAAACTTTTTTATAATTTCCCCTATTGCTCCATTATTATTATCCTTTTCTGTCACATAATCTGCAGACTTTTTCAAAAATTCCCTTGCATTGGCCACAGCAATTCCAAGACCTGCTTCTTTTATCATACTTTCATCATTTTCATCATTTCCCACAGCTATACATTCATTTAGAGGTATGTGGTAATAGTCTGCCAAGAACTTCAATCCACTCCCCTTAGAAACGCCTTTACTGATTATTTCAATGTTATGTATATCTGATTTTGTAGTATCAATTTTAGATACCTTATTTATCTTTTCCCTCAACTCATTTAAATAATCTATATCCTTATCTATTACTACTATTTTATTTATACACGAACCATTATTTTGTATAAACTCTTTAGAATCTTTTATAATCTTTATCTCCAGTCTAAAATCTTTATCCATATTCTCATTAAATTTATAAAACTTTCTTGTAGCATGACTAACTCTTTCACTATATAGTATATTATCACTGTAAAAATGATAATATGTATCTTTTTTTTCTCTTAAAATGTCTATAACTTTTAAAATAGCTTCTTTGTCTAATAAATTGGATTTTATAATATTTTTATTTTCATCCAGTACTATAGACCCATTACAGCATATTACAGGCTGATTTTTAAATACTGTATCTATATAAAATCCTAATGTTACAGGAAGTCTGCCAGAGGATATAACCACCTTCACACCTGATCTCATCGCTTTATGTATCATTTCTTCATTATATTTCGATATAGATTTATCATCATTTAAAAGAGTACCATCCATATCCATTGCAATTATTTTATAATTCATTGGTATCCCATCTCTCCTTTTAACTATCAAAATTTTTTATCCGATCGCTACCATTGCTACCCCCCATCTTCTACGAAAGTGGGAGATAAGCACTGCTACACGCCTGGATAAGCTCTTCCCCTAAAGGATAACCTATTCTAAGTGCTAAAGACACTAAGAATACTGTTAATAAGGTTCAGCTGGAGAAAGTCATCCTTATAAGCAAACTTCATCTGAACCTAAGAATCACTTTATATAATTCTTTAATTTTTATCTTATATGGTATAAACTGCAAAACACAAACATAACTTTATCTAGAATACTTTTGTCAGGTGATATAAATGAAAAAATTTTTTATGTTTTTAAGTACACTTTTAATTATAATTATTGCATTTTCAGGATGCAGTTATAAATTAGGTAATTACATGTTTTCTACAAAAAAACCTAACAACTTTTATTATACCAATTTACTTGCTAAAAATCTTACCATGTCTTCCTCCTTAAAATGCATTATAGAAGAAAATAATTTTCACAACGAAACAGAACTAAAGAATGAAAATATTTCAGATATAAAAAACATGTTAAAGTATCTAAATAAGACCTGTTTTATAAATAAGCCAAAAGACCTTCCACAAAAAGCTGCCTACATAATTTATTTTACTTTTAATAAAGAAAAACTGGTGATAAACGTATATAACGAAAAATATCTATCAATATATCCCTGGGATGGAAATTATCCTGTAGATTATATAGATATGAGCAAAGTACCTGCTTCATTAAATTTATATTATTTGGGAAAATATATTTTCAATGAGTATTAAAGTACTTTATTATTGTATCACAGATACTAAAATACACATATATTATTAGTGTATCAATTTAATGAAAGGTGACTGTAATGTTTATTTGCCCTTATTACAGCTATGAAAGTTTTTACAGAATGCCTGAAATAGATCCTATTTCTTATATAAGGTTTCTAAATGCCAGTCCTAATTCTCCTGCAATAGATGTGTATTTAAACGATAGGCGTATCTTCAAAAATTTAACCTATAAATCTTTCTCTGACTATGTAAGTGTACCTTCAGGGGTATACAACATAAAAATTTTCCCATCAGGAAATAATTTAAATCCTATTTTGGATAAAAGGCTGCCTATATCTGCTGGGAAAATATTCACTATGTCTTCTATAGGCAATTATCCAAATATGGGTTTACTATCTATAGAAGATGTAAGACGTCCTAAGATACCAGGTAAGGCTTTTATAAGATTTGTTCATCTTTCCCCAGACGCACCTAGTGTAGATGTAAAATTGCCTAATGGAAATGTATTGTTTCCAAACGTATCTTATAAAGGAGTTACCAGATATCTTCCTGTAAGCCCTGGCAAATACACGTTAGAAGTATTTACCTCCGATTCTGGTAAAAAAGTTCTTTATATTCCAAATATCAGAATTATTCCAAATAGATTTTACAGCGTATATGCCGTAGGTAATGTATCACGTGATCCTAAGCTTCAAGTTCTAATTCCCCTGGATGGCAATAGCTATTTGCACTAAAAAAGGCTGTCTCCCTAGAGACGGTCTTTTTTTATCGGAATTAATATTCTAATTATTTAAATTGGTAGAAATACTCTAATAGTTTATCACACTAAAATTCAAGTTTTTATTACAGTAACATTGTAAATGACCTTTTGTTATAGTAAAATCATAGATAGGTCATCACTTAATTTTCTGTAATTATACAAAGCATGGGAGTGTTAATATGAAAAAAGGGGATAAAATTGCTGCAGTATTAATTTTAATACTAATAATTGCAAGTTGTGCTGGAGTATTTATATACCGTTCATATGTAAAGGGTTCACATAAAATAGCTGTAATAAAGCAAGATGGTAAAATTATAGATACAATAGACTTAACTAAAGTAAAAAACACAAAAGAACTTACAGTAAAATACAATAAATCTCACTATAATTTGATAGAAATAGAAAATGGTAAAATACGCATAAAAGACGCAGATTGCCCTGATAAAATTTGTGTAAAAACCGGATGGATATCCGAACCAGGTCAAAGTATTATATGTCTTCCCCATAAATTAATAATTAAACTAGAGGGAAATAATTCTAAATACGATGATATATCCAGTTAAAATTATATTAAAAATCAAGGTGTGATTAATGAATAAAACAAGGAAAATGGTTTTTTTAAGCTTTCTAACAAGTATGGCTTTAGTCATATACATAATAGAAACTCAAGTTCCGGTTTTATTTCCCGGAATAAAATTAGGACTTGCAAATACAATTTCCCTAGCTGCACTTATACTTATAGGATGGAAAGAAGCCTTACTAATTATGTTTTTAAGGACGCTTCTAGGATCTATGTTTGGTGGGACAATGTCTACCTTTATGTTCAGCATAGCCGGAGGAATTTTAAGTAACATTGTTATGATCCTTCTATACAAATATTTTAAAAATTCCTTAAGTCTATGGACTATAAGCATATGCGGGGCAATATTTCACAACATAGGCCAACTTTTAGTAGCTTCTATAGTAATTCAAGATTTTAGGATATACATATATCTACCGGTGCTTTTAATCTCTGCTATAATCACAGGATACTTTATAGGTTGGTGCGTGAAATTCCTAACTAATAACTTATATAAAATTCCTATGTTTAAAGAATTAAAAAATAAGTAACTCCACCATAGGTATAAAAAAATGTGCTGCAAAATCGCAGCACATTTTTTATCCGATTGCTACCATTGCTAACACCCCCTATCTTCTTCAAAATGGGGGATAAGCACTGCTACGCACCTGGATAAGTTCTTCTAAGGTTCATATGGAGGAAAGTGTATTCCTTATAAGCAAACTCCACCTGAACCTAAGAATCACTTGATATTACTCTAATTATATTATTAATATCAGCAAATTTAAGCTTTGCTCCACTGCCATTATGAATTTGCAGCAGCTTCATTCTTGCTCTGCTGTTGTAAGTCTGTACCACTTACAATAGCCTTAATAGCTCCTGTAGGACATTTAGCAAGACAGGTAGCTTCACTGCATGATGCACAAATACTTTGATCTACTACTGCCAAATTATTCTCTACTTTAATGGCATCATTTGGACAATTTTTAGCGCACAATCCGCATCCAAGACATCCTACACTGCACGCCTTACGTACAGCTCCACCTTTATTTTTAGAATTACAATTAACCATTACTTTAGAACCTACAGGTCTAAATCCAAGTACCTGTTTTGGACACGCACTTACACAGGTACCACAACCTGTACATATATCTGTATCAATTATTGGAAGTCCATTTGAGCCCATTGCCATAGCTCCAAAAGGACAGCTCTTTACACATGTTCCAAATCCCAGGCATCCATATTTGCAAGCTTTAGGTCCACCTTCAAGTAAATTTGCAGCTACACAATCATGTATACCTTCATATTCAAAATTTTTAACTGCCTTTGTACAGTCTCCACCGCATCTTACATGTGCAACTCTAGGTTCAATAGGTGGAGCAGATTTACCTGTTAACTTTGCTACCTGTTCTGCAACTGCTGCTTTTCCAGGTACACAAAGATTTGGAGGTACACTCTCGTCTAAAACAACAGCTTCTGCATAAGCTTTACATCCTGCAAATCCACACCCTCCACATTGGCCTTTTGGAAGTACATCTTCTACTAAGTCTACAAGTGGATTCACTTCCATTGCAAATCTTTTATTTACATAGGCTAAAACAAGTCCAAATATAAGACCTATAATAGTCATTACAACTAAAATCATAATCACGGTATTCATTTTATTAGCTCCTTTCTATATAGAAATCATACCTGAAAAACCAAGGAAAGCCAGAGCTAACATTCCTGCTAAAATAAAAGCTACTCCAAGACCTTCTAACGGTTTAGGTACATCTGCTAATCTCAATTTTTCTCTAAGGCTTGCCATCAAAATTATAGCCATAGCAAAGCCCAGCCCAGATCCTATCGCATTAACAACACTCTGTAAAAAATTAAAGTTAGAATCAGCATTTAGTATAGGTACAGCAAGTACGATACAGTTTGTAGCTATTAAAAGAAGGTATATTCCCCACATATTATATAGGGCTGGTGCCTGCTTTTTAATAATAGTCTCCAAAAGCTGCACAAAACTGGCAATAAGAAGTACAAAAACTACCGTTTTCAAGAAAGTTAAATTAAATGGTATAAGTACAAAATGATATACTACCCAGGCCAATATTGAACTCATCGTAATAACAGAAGTAACAGCCATACCCATACCTACAGATGCATTTAAATTTTTAGAAACTCCAAAGAATATACACAGTCCTAAAAACCTTGTCAGCACATAGTTATTTACAACTACTGCACTTATAAAAAGAGTAAGGTAAGATGCCATTATGCTTCACCTCCATTTGCTTTTTCTAATTTTTGCATTTTAATTTTCTCCATATGTTGATTATAAACTTTTACTATAGCAACTAAATATCCTATGAGTATGAATCCTCCAGGTGGAAGTATCATAATCAAAGCTGGATTATATGAAGCCCCAAATACATTAACACCGAATATAGCTCCAGATCCAAATAATTCACGTATCATTCCTATTATAGTAAGTGCTAAAGTAAATCCGCATCCCATTCCAAGTCCATCAAAGAAAGAAGGAACTACAGGATTTTTAGATGCAAACGTCTCTGCACGGGCAAGTATTATAGCAAATACAACTACCAATGCTAAATAAATTCCCAATTGTTTATATAATAGAGGCGCATAAGCCTGCATAACAAGTTCCACTACTGTAACAATAGTTGCTATACAAGTAATATATACAGGGACACGTACCTTAGGATTTACAACATTCTTAATTATAGAAACCACAGTATTATTACAAGTTATAACAAATAGCACACAAATCCCCATTGTAAATCCATTTACAGCTGTACTTGTAGTTGCCAGTGCTGGACACAAACTAAGCGCAAGCACGAATATGGGGTTTTCTGCAATCAATCCTTTTTTAAATATATTCCACAAATTCTTCATAATTACTTACCTCCCGTAAACGTAGTAACTTGCTCAACAGCTTCTTTAACTCCTTTAGTTACAGCTTTTGACGTAATTGTAGCTCCTGTCATGGCTTGAATGTTCTTAGTGTTAGACTTATCTTTTACAACCGTTAAGGCATCTGCCTTTTTATCCTTAAACTGTCCCCTAAAAGAATCCTTTGAAGCATTTGCTCCAAGTCCCGGAGTTTCATTATGAGATACAATACTGAAATCTATTACTTTTCCATCTGGAGTAACAGCTACCAATAGCTCTATAGCCCCACCGTAACCTTTACTCTCTGCAGGTACAACATATGCAATGGTCTTATTCCCTTTTTGAGCTGCGTACCAATCTTTTTTACCATTCACTTTATTAAACTTGTCAGCATCATTGACTAAAACTCTCATGGTATCATTTTGTATTTGAACCTGTTTTTGCGCTGCTACTGGTGATGTTATATAATAAACTGCAGCTATTATAATTCCAGATATAAAACATGTAATGGTTAAGTTCTTAGTAATTGCAAAAATACTATTTTGATCTTTATCTTTAGCCATTAAAGCTTACCTCCTTGTCCCAAATTTAACTGGCTGTGTAAACTTATCTATTAGAGGAGTAACTGCATTCATAAGTAATATTGAATAACATACGCCTTCTGGATAACCACCTTTTAATCTTATAAGCGATGTTAATGCACCTGCACCTAATGCAAAAATAATCTGTCCTTTAATAGTCATAGGAATTGTTACCATATCAGTAGCCATGAAGAAAGCACCTATTACAAGTCCACCTGCCATCATATGAAATACAGGATCTCCTGTAAAAATTCCCGTAGTTCCTCCAAAAGCCCAAGTAAGTATTCCTACAGTACCAATCATTACTACTGGAATCTGCCAGTTAATATATTTTTTATATATAAGATAAAGTCCACCTAAAACAAGTAATATTGTAGAAGTTTCTCCTATACTTCCATTTCTAGTACCTAAGAACATTGCCTTGTAAAGTGCACCCTGTCCTCCAAAGGTTTCAAGTAATTTTGAATAACCTTGAAGTTTTAAAATTCCAAGAGGAGTTGCTGTTGTTACAGCATCTACACCACTGGCACTTAATTTTGACCATGTTGTCATTGCTACAGGCCAGGAAACCATTAGCGCAGCCCTTCCAATATGAGCTGGATTAAATATGTTCTGACCAAGTCCTCCCATAGAATGTTTAGCTATTGCTATTGCTATAAAAGATCCTATAGCTACCATATAAGGTGGAATATCAGGAGGTAAACACATAGAAAGCAAAAGTCCTGTTAAAAAAGCACTTCCATCTGTAATAGTTATAGGTTTATTTCTAACTTTTTCTACAAAGTACTCCGTAACTACAGCAGCTATAATTCCTGTTATAATTACTTCTAAAGCATGAATGCCAAAATTAAATACACCAAAAACCGCAGCTGGAGTTAGTGCTAAACAGACACTCCACATTATCTTAGAAACAGATTCATCACAACGAACATGAGGTGATGACGAAATAGTAAAAATATTTTTCTTTATCTGTGCTTCCGCCATTTTATTATCACTCCTTTATTATTTTAAGACCTCTTCTTTTTCTTTCTTTTCTTTAGCCTTAGCTGCTTTAGCTTTTTCTCTTTCACCTGCAGCTCTATTTTCTGATTTTAAATATCTAATATACTGTACAATTTTTCGTTTAGCAGGACATGTATACACACAGCTACCGCATTCTACACAGTCCAAAAGATTATACTCTTCCTTAGCCTCTTGATATAAATCTTTTTGTCCAAGGATACTTAACATACTTGGATTTAAGTGCATAGGACAAGCTTTTAGACATCTGCCACATCTAATGCAAGAAGATTCTTTTCCATCATTTACATCATTTTTAGTTAAACCAAGTATTCCTGATGAACCCTTCATTATTGGAATATCCAAATTTGATTGGGCAAATCCCATCATAGGTCCACCTGAAATTATTTTAACTGGTTCCTCCTTAAATCCTCCACAAAAATCAATAGCATCTTTAAATGTAGTTCCAATTCTAACTAATATATTCTTAGGCTCTTTAATAGCACCTCCACTTATAGTTGTAACCCTCTGTATAAGTGGAATTCCTCTCTCCACTGCATCACTTATTGCTATGCATGTGCCTACATTTTGAACAACCGCACCTACATCTGCAGGCAATCCACCTGATGGAACTTCTCTACCTGTCAAAACATTTATAAGCATTTTTTCAGCACCCTGAGGATACTTTGTAGGAAGGCCTACTACTTGCACTTTTGTACCTTCAAAAGCCTTTTTCATAGCTTCTATAGCTTTTGGTTTATTATCTTCAATACCTACAAATGCCTTTTCCACATTGAGGATTTTCATAATTATTTGAACTCCAGCAACTACCTTGTCTGAATTTTCCAACATTGACCTATAATCTGCAGTTAAATAAGGTTCACACTCAGCACCATTCAAAATAAAAACATCTACTTTTTTATCTGGTGGTGGTGCAAGCTTAACATGAACAGGAAAAGTTGCGCCTCCCATTCCTACAATGCCTGCCTCTCTTATTATTCCAAGCATTTCTTTTACACTTAGCTCTTTCCAATTACGTGAAGTTGGTATTCCTTCTACCCACTCATCTTTTCCATCCTTTTCAATAACTATAGCTTGACATTTTCCAAAACCAGGATGTGGGTAATCTCCTATATCTACAACCTTTCCAGAAGTAGATGCATATATATTGGCTGAAACAAAAGCATCACTTTTCGCAATAAGTTGTCCCTTTTTTACCTCATCTCCTTTTTGTACTACAGGAGATGTAGGAGCACCTATATGCTGTCTAACGGGAATAAACACCTTATCTGGTATAGGTGCTATTTCTATAGGTTTATTAGCTGTGTACTTTTTGCTATCATCCGGGTGTACTCCACCTCGAAAACTTTTTAACACTCTTAAACACCTCTTTCAATAATTTTTACAGCATGTATATAAACGAAACTGCAAAATAAATATAAACATAATTTTTATAACAAATTACGGAGTTTTCCATAATTTGTTATAAAATTATATACTATAGCAAATAATATATAATGACAATTTATCTATTAAATGTAAGTTAGTTTTAAAAGTCTCTCCATTAATTAAAGTTTGTACACAAATTACTCAATACAATATCTTTGTGATTACTGGCTTTTTACTCTCATTTTTGCTTGTAGATCTATCAAATATTTTTATATATATCAATGATAAAATGAAAAATAATACTCCCCCACCTATTTGAAACTCTCTTAAAGAATGACCTAATTTTCCACCTATCCATGTTCCTATTAATGCACCTATAAGGATTCCAATAAGCGGTAGTATATATACAATAAAGGCTGCCCATAACATATTTGCATCCTTTATTTCAAAAACAACATGTTGACCAGGTTTTGCTCCAACCGGATTTTTTGCATCTACAACTATAGCATTATCACCAGGACAAGCACCACAACTTTTACAATCTCCGTGTCTACTAGCTCTTACTTTTGCAATACTTTCACTTGTTTCAATTACAATACCCTCCGATTCTCTTTTCATATAATACACCTCCTATTATTTGTTAGCGTTTTCACGAGGTTTAAACTTAAATTACTATACTTTATATTATACCACAAATTTATAATTTTTTCTTCTGTATTATATATTTTTTTTATCTGTATCGATATTGAACAGTATTACCTTCAATATTGATACTATGTGTTATAATAGTTTTTTAATTTTGTATACATGTTTTTCTACCTAAGTAAGTACATTAGAATATCTATCTTACTTTTAATTATACATGTGAAAAATTTAATTAAAATAATATAACAAAAATTATTGACACAAAAAATTAACAGTTTTTGTTACATTTATGCCTATTTTTTTACTTTATACTTAAAACAAAGTATTTTTTTTAATATAATATTGAATATATGTAATAATTATTCATAATTATTACATGCTAATTTTGTTGACTTAATGTATGCTAAAAGAATAACTATTGCGTTAACTATTGATTTCAAGCCGTTTTATGCAAATACCTTTTTCAAAATTGCATAAAAACTTATTTATTTACATATGAAAATATGATTTAATAGATATATTAGATTTCAAAATTAGGAGATGATAATAGATATGAACATTTCTGAAAAAACTTTTTTAAAAAATGTATGCAAATATTGCATTAATAAATATACTATTTCAAATAACGGTCCCTTAATAGCCTCCCTTATATACCAAATTTGTAAGCATGAAGATATGGATGTTCCTGCTATGCAAGGCATATTGCGTATTTACATAAATAAAAACTATAGTAGGAGTTTTGCCCATTGTTTTAATGTATACCGAGGTGTTATTGTCGATGCTTCACTATATCAATATGCACTTGTAAACAAGCCTATAGAAAATCTTTTTCCGGTTTATATAGTAGATGCTACCCCTCCTCATATAGAATATACTATATATAATGAAATTAAAAAAGATTCACAAGTTAAGTTTAGTGATAAGTTTCTAGAAAATACTTTAAAAAATATAAAAGGGAATAGTACTTATCCTATAAAAAGATTCACTTTACTAGAAGACTCCAAAAAAGAAGAACTTTTTTTCTGCCATTAACATATACTTCAATGAGGTTTTCAAACGAAAAATTAACTTATGCTTCGGATATTTTTACAACCTTCAGCTCGTTAAATATTTTGATAAGGCTAAGCAAAAAATTTTTAAAGAGCTTCATTATTGTAAAAATATGCTTGCATATAACTTGATTTTTAAGTTAGAAAAACTATATAAATTGTAAGGTAACTATCTATAGTGATTTTAATTGAAATTTTAACTTATATATAAAATATACTAACAAAATTGAAATCACACTTAAAAACTTTTTTTATAAGTCTTAGTGAAGCATTTTAGAAAATCTTAGAAGATTATATATGTTTCAGGTACGAGTTTATCCGATGACTATCTGCTCTAATATTCCCACTTATCCAAGTGGGAATAAACAGCAGATACGTCCCTAGATAACGATTTCTAAGCATCAGACGGAGCAAAACTCCACCCGATACCAAGAACTCTGTTTATATAAGCTTCTTTAGATTTTCTAAATACTGAACTTTTTTAGACTTATAAAAAGTTTTTAGTGTGATGATTTTTGTTAGTATAAGTAAACTTTCTACTTAGAAACTCTATAGAATTTCTAATTAAAATATCCATTTGATGAATTTTTTCACTTTTATGCTATTGGAAGCTCTAAGGGACGTACTATATATCTTTTTATCCCCTTCATATATACAAAGCATTCCTATTCTATCACCCTTGTTAACCGAATATTTTATTCTTTGAGGTTTTATAATTTTAACACTGCACTTGAATCCATTTTTTATAGGCACTATAACATCATCTTCACATTCTAACTTTAAATCCTTTTTGTTTACTCTTAACTCAAGAGCTTTATCTCCTTTAGAAAATAACTTGTTAAACTTAAAATTTTTATCAACATATTTATATATTTTTTCTGTTTCTTCCCATCTTCTAGGGCAATTTAAAACTACTATTATAACATCATTTCCTTGAACTTTTGTAGATGTAACTAAACATTTTCCTGCCTTACCCGTATAACCTGTCTTAACACCATTTGCATCTGGAATTTTCCAAAGAATTTTATTGATATTGTGATAGCTTCTTGTAAATCCATTTTGTGGTCCATCCACATCTTTCGAACTAACGATTTCATTAAATAGTGTGTTGTTTTTAGCTATAGATGTAAGTACTGCAAGGTCATACGCCGTGGTGTAATGTTCTTCTTTGTCGAGTCCATGAGGTGTCTTAAAATGAGTGTTTATTACACCTATTTCACTAGCATATTCATTCATAAGTTTCACAAATTCTTCTACACTTCCACTTACACCTTCTGAAATAGCTATAGCTGCATCATTTCCTGACCTCAACATAAGTCCATATAAAAGTTCCTTTAAAGTTATGCTTTCTCCTTTTTTATAGCCTACCACAGACCCCCTTATCCCTGCTGATCTAGATGATATTTGTACTTTTTCATCTAATTTTCCATATTTTATTGCAACTAGTACTGTCATTATTTTAGTCGTACTTGCCATCGGTACTAATTCAGAAGCATTTTTTTGATACATAATTACTTTTGATTTACTATCCATAGCTATAGCACAGCGTGCATTTATATTAGGTTCTCGAAAAGATGAATTTTTATCATCTGCAAACACAGTATAGCTGCAAATATTAAAAAGTATAAATGTTATTACTATATATGATAAACTCTTTTTAAATTTCATAATTTATATAGTTTATCTCCTTCCTCTCAATAGATTATTAAGTGAAAAGTGGATAATGGAGAGTAGATAGTGAATGAGGATTTTTTTCTCTACAGTACAAAAATCTTAAATTTAGAACTTAAGAAAATCATCCATAACTCTCAGCTCTCGCTTCTTAACTCTTAGCTATACTAAATACTTTTCCCTAAAACAAATATATTACTAGTAAAACTCATTCTAAATTAGTATATAATTCACTATTAAGGTAATAATTATTAATAATAAAACCTTTTAAATGGGGGGATTTAAATATTGATTAAATTACTTATTTTATTTATCTTAATATTATTTGTTTTGGTATTTATTCCTATACCTCTTAAAATAAAAATAAACTATATCAATAAAGCCTTCTCACTAAAAATTTATAATTTAAATGTTATAAACAAATTTAATTTAAAAGATAATAAACCCCCTCTTGAAAGAAAGAAAAAGTCCTCATTCCTCATAAATAATTTCAAAGTAAATTTGAAATCCCTTAAAAAATTAAAATTTAAACCCCATATAAAAATTAAGGTAAAACTCATTTATGGGTTAGATGATGCAGCCTATACTGCCATAACCTATGGGCTTATACCAACATTAAGCACTTTTATATTTGCTCTAATCAAAAATATTTTTGTAGTGAAGAAAAAAGAATTACACGTAAAACCTGTTTTTAACAGTTTTTATTTTAATTTAGAAATATCAAGTATAATTTACATTAGTTTAGCTAAAATTATTTATATGTATATAAAACTATTTAAGCACAGCTAAAAGTGTAAAAAAACTATAATCTATGCATATTTTTAAGTTAAGAATGAATAGTAAAGGAGGAATTTTTATGGATAACCATCCTATAGAAAATTTATTAAAAAGCACTATGGAAAATTTAAAAGATATGATAGATGTAAATACCATAGTAGGCGATGCTGTAGAATCAAAAGACGGTTCTCTTATAATACCAATTTCAAGGGTATCCTTTGGATTTGCATCTGGAGGAAGCGAATTCGACGTAAGCCATGAAGAATCACCTAATCCAGAATATCCTTTTGGTGGTGGGTCAGGAGCTGGAGTTACGGTAAAACCTGTGGCTTTTTTAGTCACAAAAGGTGACTCTATAAGACTTTTATCTTTAGATCAAAATAACACCTATGATAAGATAGTAGATTCAATTCCACAGGTAATGGATGTAATAAGAGGAATGATGAATTCTAAGTCTCCAAAATCCAAACATAACTCTGATAAAAAGAAAGAAGAAGAAAAAAAGGAAGAAGAAGAATAGTCATTCCTCTTCTTCACTTACATAATACACTATAATTTTTTGAATATACCTAAATTAATCAAGATGAAATTCCTCAATACTCGGAATTTCATTTATATTTTCAAGCCCAAAATATTTTAAGAACTCTTCCGTAGTACCATATAATATGGGTCTCCCAGGCACACTCAATCTTCCATTTTCTTTTATCAGTTTTCTTTCAACCAAAGTTGATATTGCCCTATCACTTTTTACTCCCCTTATTTCATCTATATCTATTCTAGTTATAGGCTGTTTATAAGCAATAATAGCTAAGGTTTCCAATGATGCTTGAGATAGGGATTGTCTTGAGTTATTCCCAAGTAATTCTTCAACGTAATAACTATTTTCCGTTTTAGTAACTAAACTGTACTTATCCTCATTGTTTAAAATTTTTATTCCTCTAGATTTCTGTCTGTACTTAACTGTCATATCCTTAAGTAAATCCTTTGTACGTTTACTACTGAGTTTTATTATTGAAGCAATTTGCTTAAGAGTAAGAGGTTCGCCAGATACAAACAATAATGATTCTATTATGGAAAAATATTCATCTTTTGTTAAATCCTTTTCTTGAGCAATTTCGCTGTTAGTACTTTTCTCATTATTATTTCTCATTTTCAATTATCCTTTCCACATAGATTTCATCAAAATTTTCATACTGCATTACGGATACTATTTTAAGTTTTATAAGTTCTAAAAGTGCAATAAAAGTTACGACCTTCTCTATTTTAAAAGAACATTTTTTTAAAACAACAGAAAACCTAATTTGAGGCTTAGTTTGAATAATTTCTCGTATATATAACATCTTATCCTGTAATTTAAACTTATCTAAGGATATTTCCCTGCCCATGACATTTCCGTTGTTAAGTTTATTTACATAGCTATCCATAAGATGACTGTAAACCCGATACAAATCTAACATAGTAATTCCCTTTAAAAATTGTTCAGGACTTGTACCCATATTCACTTGTTCAATTATCTCTGGTTTTTTTCCAAACATTTTTTCTAAGCCTATTTCTCTCTTTTTCAAAAATGCAGCTACTGCTTTAAATTTTTTATATTGAAGAAGCTTGTCTACTAATTCTTTTCTAGGATCTTTTTCATCCTCATTATCATCTTCATTTAACTGAGTTTTAGGTAAAAGCATTTTTGATTTTATTTCTATAAGTGATGCTGCTATAACTATAAACTCAGAGGCCACATCTAAGTCCATGTCTCTCATATTATTTACGTACTGAAGATATTGTTCCGTAATCTCATATATTTTTATATCATATATGTTCATTTTATTTTTTTTTATAAGGTGAAGAAGCAGATCAAAAGGACCCTCAAAATTTTCTATTTTTATATTTAAAGACATCTAAATAATCTCTCCTAAATTTTTTACTAAATATTTTTTTCCATACTTTATCATAGAATTTAATTCAATCTTTGTCATGTAATTTAAAACTTCTCCTATAGCTTTTCCATTTTGTATTCCAATAGAACTTATGAATTTTCCATTTAAAGACGATTTATAATGATACATATTATGAACATAATTATAAATCTTATACTTAAGTTTGTCATTCCATTTTAAAAGTATAAGCCCATAATCATTTATGCCCTTTAATATTTTATACAATTCATAATTATCCATAGCATTTAGAATTAGGCTGGCTATTTTTTGATAATTTTCTGTAAAATTTTTTATCGAAACTTTTAGCTTGCTATCCAAGACTGAATTTTCACCTAATATATGAGCGCACTTTTTGTCTTCAAGCGCATAAAATAATCTTAAAATTCTTTTATCTGTATTATTGTAGTTTTCGTTTCCTATTTCTAATTTTTCTCTGTTAACATTAAAAATCTTCAAATTACCACACATTAAAATATTTTTTATCCACATTTTTTCCTCACATAAGTGGTATATTTCTTTTACTATTCTATCATTGCTTATCAAATTAAACACGCCTTCATTCACACAATTAATTATTTCATCCTTATCTTTTAAATCAAAGCCATACCTTACTGCATACTTTACTGCTCTGAATATTCTAGTAGGATCTTCTCTATAACTATTTAAATGTATCTTTTGTAGGCTTTTATTTTTTATATCTTCCAATCCACCATAAATATCTATTAAACTTCCTGTTACTATATCATAAGCCAATGCATTAGCCGTAAAATCTCTTCTTCTCAAATCATTGTATATGTTAGACGGATCAATTATAGGAAGTTCACCATCTCTAGCATAGTATTCTTTTCTACACCTTATTAAGTCTATATTTACCTCATTTTGAAATAACAAAGAAGCTGTTTGGAATTTATCATAATACTGAAAGCATTTAATTCCATTCAATTTGCCTATAATAAAATTAGGATTTTTGTCTATACATATATCAATATCTTTTACTTTATTTCCAAGGAACGCATCTCTAACGGCCCCTCCTACTATATAAGCCTTTATACCATTACTTTTACATATAGCTTTTATTAAATTTATAATTTGTATTTGCTCTATAGTAAACGCCTTTAAAATATTCATGTCTTTCTTTCCTTTCCTGCGCTTTAGGCATCTTTGGCTTGTTATTTTCCTTCAAATGCCTTAAACAAATCAACAGGAAATTCAACGAGTTTTAAAAATCCAATAACCCAATCGAATTTCCTGTTTTCATTATACATTATATATTAAAAATATATAAACTATTGCCCTTTCTGTAAAATATTTTTTAAACTATCTTTAAAGTTCCCAAATATGCCTAACTTTTTTACATCCCTGTCGCTATATAAGTTAACTTTTCCTAAAGCCTCTCCATTTACATATACATCACAATACCCAACTTTTTCGCCTTTTTTGTATTGCTTTTTATTTTTATCTATTACACACTTATAAGTAATTTTACTTTCTTTTCCCTTTTCAACTACCACCTTTAAATCTTCTGAAGCTTTAGCAATAAAAAATCTATCTCCTGCTTTATTTAGAGGAATCTTTTCTACATCAGCTCCCTTTTTTAAAATATTCTTTCCAAAGTACTTGGAAAATCCATAATTCATCATCATAGATGCATCTTTATTCCTCACCTTATATGTAGGAGAGCCCATTATTACAGCCAACATTCTTGCACCATCTCTAGTTGCAGTTGCAGATATACAGTACTTAGCAGAACTGGTAAACCCAGTTTTTAATCCATCACACCCTTTAAAAAATCTTACTAATTTATTATGGTTTACTAACTCTATAGGACTTTTTCTGCCTTCTGATATTGTCTCCATATATGTTCCTGTATATTTCAGTATCCTTGTATGCTTAAGTAACTCTCTAGACATTAATGCTATATCATAGGCTGTAGTTAAATGTCCATCTTCACTAAGTCCTGTGCAATTTTTAAAACTTGTATCTTTCATTCCAAGTTCTGCTGCTCTTTTATTCATAAGCTGTACAAATTGATCTTCACTTCCTCCTAAATATTCTGCCATAGCAACTGCTGCATCGTTTCCTGAAGCTATTCCTATTCCCTTTATTAAATCTTCCACACTTCTAACTTCTCCAGTATCTAATAACATCGAACTTCCGCCCATCTTTTTTGCATTTTCACTTACGGTTACCTTATCTGACAATGATATTCTTCCTGAGTCCACTGCTTCCATAGTTAAAAGCATAGTCATTATTTTCGTAACTGAAGCAGGTTCTAATTTTTCATGAGAACTCTTCTCAAAAATTACTTTTCCACTTGCAGGTTCCATAAGCAATGCCGACCTAGCATTTATATTTAAACCTGATTCTGTACTATTCATCTCTTTTTTATTTGATTCACTTAAAGGTTCTGCATTAACAACTGGTAACCACAACACTGTAATAAAAAATAAAATTAATATATTGCTTACTATTTTAAAAGCTCCTTGCTTTTTCCTCATTTTATTTCTCTCCTCCTTTGAGATGTATTCTTTCCTTAAGTCAAGAAAATTATCACATAAAAATAAAGGATTTGATGTTAAAATTGACTTTAACATCAAATCCTTTATTTTTTTCATTAACTTTTAAATATTTTCTATGCCCTGGGATGAGACTTTTTATATACTTGTGCAATTTTATTTCTTTTTATTACTGAAGAGTATATCTGAGTAGCAGATAACTCCTTATGTCCCAAAAGTTCCTGTACAGATTTAATATCCGCTCCATTTTGAAGTAAATGCACTGCAAAAGAATGCCTCAACGTAAAAGCATTTATGTTTTTATCTATATTTGCCTCTTTTGCATAATATTTTACTATTTTCCAAAACCCCTGACGGCTCATTTGCACTCCCCTTAAATTGAGAAACAAAACATCTAAATTATATATATTTAATTTATGCCTTATATTCAAATAATTTTTCAAATACTTTACAGCCACAGAACCTATAGGCACTATTCGTTCCTCTTCTTTTAAGCTTCTACACCTTACATAAGAAAGCTTTAAATCTATATCATATATAGTTAAGCTTAAAAGCTCCATTACCTTCATTCCTGCAGCATACATAACCTCTAGCATAGCCTTATCTCTTATTCCTTTATTAGTATCTAAATTTGGTGCTTCTAAAAGCTTGTCTACTTCTTCTATAGTTAATATCTTAGGAACTTTATGTTCAACCTTTGGAATTTGATAATACAAAACGGGATTTTCATTTAAAACACCTTTCAGCATCAAATACTTATAAAAGTTTCTCAAGGATACTATATTTCTTACTATAGATGAGATAGCTCTCCCTTCTTTTTGAAGATATTGTACATATGCCATTATAGATACAACTTCTACATTTTCTAGATTCTCTTCCCTATCTTTTATAAAATTATAAAATCTGGTTATGTCCCTTACATAGGCATCCATTGTATTTTTACTCATGTGTTTCTTCTCTAAGGTTTCTTCATAACCTAATAAAAGTCCATCCAAAATTACCACCTACTCTTCGAGAGTTACAATTTTAAAATTTAAGAAATTCGTTAAAAATAATAGTGTAATTATATATTACTTTGATATTTTTACCAAATATACTATAGACAAATATACTATTGTCGTAAGAATGAGGTTTAACAACAAAGTTATATATAACAAAGTCTATACATCTAGGTAAAAATACGCCAAAAAATACAAGTATAAAAAAACATTTCAACGTTACTATAATAAATGCTGCTTTTTTTTCATTCAAAATCATACTATCATCATCCCAAAACTTGCTGCAATAAGTTTAATCATATTTGGGGTTAAATATGCTTCCATAAAAAAGCCTATAAACATGACAGTAGTTACCAGTAAAAAACAAACAGAGTAGGATGTAAACCTAACCAAAACATTGGATTTCCATTTAAGTCCAGATCTATCTTTAAATATCATAAGTGAAAATTCCATAGCAAGCACTGATGAAAATATTATACATGGTATATATATTATATTTTGTGGAAGTATACCTAAAAGTGAAATCCACATGCCCTTTATTCCCATTCCACTTATTATAAAACTCATAGCAAATCCAATGGTAAATCCCTTTATTATATCTATTATAAGTATTACTGGTATTCCTATCATTGTAAGACCCAAAAACCAAACAGCTAAAATTATTGGAATATTATTTTTTAACGTTTCTAAAAAAATAGATTTGTAATTTACACTTCCTGATCCTATTGTAGTCGTAAAATTTTTAAGGTAGCTCAAAAGATCACTTTTCTCAAATCCACCCATGTATCTAACGCTATATATACCTAGTACTACCCCTGTAAATACACATAATATACTTATAACATATAACCAAAAATTATTTTTAATGTGCCCATTTATTAAACTTGATAGTTTATTTTCCAACATAACTTTATCCCCCTTTTGTTCATCATCTTTTTATAATTTATGATTTACAAAAGAGTTATATGACTATGTTATACCATCATAAACGCACAAATGGTCTTTGCATCTATTATTTCTCCCTTTTTTATCATTTCCTTAATTTTATTCAATTTAACTTCCCGCACATTTATGAATTCATCTTCATCGCAAATATCATTTCTTCCCTTATATAAATCTTCAGCTTTGAAAATATATATATATTCATCACAAAAACCAGGGCTCGTAACTACCTTACCCAGATATTCAAATTTTTTAGCCTTATATCCTATCTCCTCTTCCAGTTCTCTTCTTCCGCAGCTTTCCATATCTTCATTTTGCTCAATTTTACCTGCTGGTATTTCAAGAAGCACATGTTCTATAGGTTTTCTAAACTGTTCCACCATAAACAACGTATTACTGTCTTTATATGCCAGTATTGCTACTCCACCACAGTGATTTACTATTTCCCTTTTAGATTCTCTACCATTAGGAAGTTTTACAGTATGGACATTAACATCAATAATTTTTCCTTTGTATATGTTTTCTTGCTTTATAGTTTTTTCAGTAAAATCCATATTTATGCACCTCTTTATCTATTTTGTAAAATTACTACTTAAAATTTCATAAAATTAATTATTTTAATTAATTTTATACTTTACCAATCTCATTGTCAATTAAATGAAGTTAAAGTTGTTTTTCTATATTTTTTGCTAATGTTTTATAATATCTTATAATTTGTCTTAGCTCCTCTTCCCTATCTGAATCGTTTGACATTTTTTCTCTAAGTTCATTTATTCTACTTTTAATTAAATTTTGTATATTCTTTATATCTTCTAATTCTAATTCTATTTTCATGGGTTATATGCTCCTTTTAAAAAACTTCCATTCTTTAAATTAAAATGAATGGAAGATATTTTAACTTTTTAGCTTACCTTATTTTTTAATCTTAATTTATCAGCAACCATGGCTATAAACTCTGAATTTGTGGGCTTACCCTTATCATTATGTATAGTATAACCAAAAATTTTATTTATAGTTTCCACCTGGCCTCTAGACCAAGCTACTTCTATAGCATGCCTTATAGCCCTTTCTACCCTGCTGGCAGTGGTATTATATTTTTTAGCTATAGATGGATATAGCTCTTTTGTAACTGCCGATAATAGTTCCATATCGTTTACTACCATGGTTATTGCCTCTCTCAAGTACATATATCCTTTTATATGTGCTGGAACACCTATTTCGTGTATTATATTAGTTATTTCCTGTTCCAAATTAGTAGGATCATCTCTTGAAAACTTTATTTCTTCATTATCCATAATGGATACTGTTTTCTTTACTTCATCTCCACTACTTATAACATTATTAAACATCTGCCTTATTCTTTTCGTAAACACTTCCATATTAAAAGGCTTTACTACATAATAATCTGCACCTAATGTTATAGCCCTTTGAGTTATTTTATCCTGTCCTACTGCAGACAAAACTATTACTCTTGGCATTGGACTCATATTCATATTATTTAATCGCTCTAAAACACCAAGTCCGTCAAGGTGAGGCATTATTATATCCAGTACTACTAAGTCTTGCTTTTTCTCTTCGATTAATTTAAGAGCCTCTATCCCATCCTTTGCAACTCCTGTAACTAATATATCCCTCTGATTTAAAAGATAATCGTTGAGAATACTGCAAAATTCAGCATTATCATCTGCGATAATTACACTTATTTTTGATTCCTCCATACTATTTACTCCCCCTCTTTTTAGCTAATTGCCATATCTTAACAAATAATAAATTCGACAAAGGAATTTTAATTCCTTCTTTTTATATAAATTACATGAAAATTTTATTACGAAAAAAATTAAAAGATAGCATATTAAATGCTATCTTTAGTATCATATACTATACTATTCTTATTTTACCATATTTTTTATAATTATTTAAAACATTTTGTACTCTTTATTTTGACATTATATTTGCATCTTTGAGCATCCAGTCTATATAAATTCCATATCCTACCTGAGGCTTATTTATAAGCACATGAGTGACAGCCCCAACTAATTTGTTATTTTGTATTATAGGACTTCCGCTCATTCCCTGAACTATTCCACCAGTTTTGGCTAAAAGTCTAGGATCCGTTACTTTTATAACCATGCTCTTAGGTCCAGGTGAATTTTGTGATAATAGTTTTTCTATTTGTATATCATAATATTCTGGCTTTTCCCCAGATATAGTTGTAAAAATCTTAGCAGGACCTTCCTTAATATCTTTTTTTAGGCATATTTTTATGCTTTTAGAACTCTTACATTTAAAATTTGTATTTACCTTTCCAAAAACTCCACATTCTGTATTCTTTGTTATATCTCCTAATTTCACATCTTCATTTACAAATATACCTTTTAATTCTCCAGGATTTCCCTCAAGACCTTTCTTAATTGATACAATAGAGGCACTTACTATTTCTCCTGAATTTATATTTAGTTTTGTTCCTGTATCTATATCAGTTATAGGATGCCCTAATGCTGCAAACATACCACTTTTTTCATCATAAAAAGTCAAAGTACCTATTCCTGCCGTAGAATCTCTTATCCAAAGCCCTATCTTATAATTATTACCTTCTAATGCACTTACAGGCTTTACTGTTTTTTCCATACTTTTTCCATTTCTCTCTACTAATATTTTTATGCTTTTTTCCTTTGCTTTATTTATTTCAGTTTGAGTTTGTTCGGCATTTTTTACATAAACATCATTTACCTTAATTATATTATCTCCTACTTGTATTCCTGCCAATGCAGCAGGACTTGTAACTTTTCCCCTTGAAGTTTCTATATCTGAAAGCGCTACTACCAATACTCCTTTAGTATTTAGTTTTACCCCAATAGGTTCTCCGCCTAAGTATACATTAACATTACTGGCTGCAGCTGTATTAAATGCTGATTTAGCGTGAGAAACTTGAACTAAATTGGATCTTTTTCCATCATCATACAATCCATAATAGGCAACTAACATCATAAACAGGATAGGAATGGACATCCAGCATAATCTGTGTTTAATTTTTTTACCCATGCTTTTACCTCCTGTGTTACACTGTTTTCTACATTTAAGTTGCCCTTTTAAATATCTTATTATGCTATCATATAGATGCATTTAAAGTTAATGTATTCTTCAAAAATATAAATTTTATTCAAAAAGTTAAAAGTCACCTCCTGACTTTTGGAGATAACTTCTTTAGTTTCTACTATTTAATTTTACACTTTTTAGAATCTGCCATTCTAACAAGTTCTTTCGCATGTTCTAAAGTAAGCTTTGTAACTTTTTCCCCTCCTATCATTCTAGCTATTTCACATTCTTTTTCTGTTTTTTTCATCTTTTTAACTTTCGTATAGGTTTTATTGTTGCTAATATTTTTTGAAACCCAATAATGGGTATCAGACATACATGCTATTTGAGGTAGGTGTGTAACACAAAAAACCTGATGTTTTTTAGATATAGTATACATTTTTTCCGCTACACTCTGTGCTATTCTTCCACTTATTCCTGTATCTATTTCATCAAATATAACAGATGGAATATGATCCTTATCTACAAATACAGTTTTTAATGCTAACATTATTCTTGAAAGCTCTCCTCCTGAAACTACATTTTCCAAAGGTTTTAGAGGTTCACCTAGATTAGTAGATATACAAAACTTTACCTTATCCATTCCTTTTGAAGTAAATTTATCTTCAAAATTAACTTCTATTTTAAAGATACTGTGTTCAAGTCCTATGAAATTCAACTCATTTTTTATATTTTTTTCTAAAACATGAGCTGTTTTACATCGCATTTCATGAAGTTTTTCACTTTTAATTTTAAGTAAATTTTCTAACTTTATTTTTTCCGAATTTAAATTTTTTATTACATCAGAGGCATTTTTCATTTCCTCATATTGAGTTTTTATCTTATCTCTATAATCTAATATGTCCTTTATAGTATTACCATATTTTTTTTTTAAACCATTTATCTGATATATTCTGCTATTTATATATTCCAATTCGTTTTTATCACAATAAACACTATCTTTCATACTTCTTATTTCATCTATATTACCTTCCATGGCATAATATATATTTTCAAGTGAAGTGCACATATCTCCTATTTTAGGCATAATATTCTTTATGGAATTCAACTGTTTTAAAACTATTCCGAAATTATCATATATGGAGTTTTTTCCCTCTTCCCCACTATAAAGGGCTATATAGCATTTGTTTATTACATTGTTTATTTTTTCAGCATTAGATAAAACATTAAATTTTTTATCCAGTTCTTTTTCTTCCGTTTCTTTTAAATCTGCTGAATTTATTTCATTTATCTGATACTTTAAAAAATCTATTAGCTTTTCTCTATCTTCACTTTTGCCCGAAAGTTCATATATTTTATCTTTTATATTATTTAAATGCTGATAATTTTTTTTATATTCTTTCATTGTCTCAGAAATAAAATTTTCACCATAATAGTCCAAGTAATCTATATGGTTTTGTTCTGAAAGTAAATTTTGATTATCATGTTGGCCATGTATATCAAGCAGTGTACTACTTATATCTCTTAAATCAGACAATAAAATAGATTTACCATTTATCTTTGCTACAGTTCTTCCTGATTGAAAAGATTCTCTGCTTATTATTACTAAATCTTCTTCTGATTTCATATCTTTTTCTTCTAAAATCTCAAAAGTTTTTGGGTTCTCTATAGTAAAAACTGCTTCTACAAAAGTCTTATTTTCTCCTGTCCTTATCAAATTCTTATTAAATTTCCCTCCAAGTACATAGTTTATTGCATCAATCAATATAGATTTACCTGCTCCAGTTTCACCAGAAAATACATTAAAACCTGATTCAAAGGATATAGTCAACTTTTCTATAAGTGCAAAATTTTTTATATTCAATTGAAGCAGCATAAAATAGCCTCCTACTGAGAAATCATTTTTTTCATTTTTTGAGTTATTATGTGAGCACTTTCTCCATCTCTAGTCATTACAAATATAGTGTTATCACCAGCTATACTTCCAGCTATTCCAACAAAATTTAAAGAATCTATGGCTTCAGCTGCCGCAGAAGCAGACCCTGAAATTGTTTTTACTATTATGAAATTTTCTATATTTTCCACACTTGTTACAGTCTGAGAAAATATATTTACAAGTTTATTGGATAAGAAATTTTTCGTATGTGAAATAGTTGCATATTTATATTTTCCACTATCAGATAATACTTTTATAAGTTTTAATTCTTTTATATCCCTTGAAACCGTGGCTTGTGTTACATTCATACCGCTTTTTTTTAGTCTATCCGCTAATTCTTCCTGAGTTTCAATATCATTTGAATTTATAATTTCAAGTATCTTAGCATGTCTAGTTACCTTCATATACTTCACCTTCTTTTGCCTTAAAATTAATTTTATCTTTTAATGTATCAAAATAATTATTATCATCAAATTTTATAAACTTTCTTTTATTTTTAGATCTTCTTACTTCTATAGTATTTGGTCCATTTACTTCAATCCATTCCTGGCCATCTATTGATAAAAATATATTTTTAAAATTTTTTCTAACTGCTATAGTTATACAACATCTATTGTCCAGTACAATGGTTCTAGATGTTAAAAACTGCGAATACATAGGAGTAAGACATAATATATCTAAAGATGGATATATTATAGGTCCCCCTGCAGAAAGATTATATCCTGTAGATCCTGTAGACGTAGATACAATAATACCATCACCACTAAATGTATTGTAAAAGTTCTCATTTATATAAACATCATATCTCTGTATCCTTGACTTAATACCCTTGTATAATACTACATCATTTAATCCATCATATGTCTTTGGTCCATTTCCATCATCATAGATGCATTGAATCATATTCCTCTCTTCAATTACATAATTTCCATTAAATAATTTTTTGAGTGCGTTCTCTATACTGTTTACCTCCACCTGTGCTAAGAATCCTAAATGCCCTATGTTTACTCCCAGTATAGGTGTATTTGAATCAAGTATATGTTTTGATGTATTTAATATAGTACCATCCCCTCCTAATACTATAATTACATCTAACTTAGCGCTTTCATCCTTATCTAATCCATCACAATTTTCATATACTTTTACTTTTACACTTTTATCTATGCTATGTATTGTTTTTTTTATGAAATTTAACATTTTTTTATCTGGATCTTTTGTTGTATTAACGTTAATTCCTATATTTTTCATAGTTCCTCCCCATTTAGTTCACAATGAGATGAGTTTACTATGTTTATTATATCTTCATCTATGAACGACTCCTTAAAATCACTTTTCTTAGTAAAATATACTAAATACTCTATATTTCCTTCCGGACCCTTTACAGGAGAATAACTCAATGAAATTATTTTTAAATTATTTTCTCTCAAAAAAGTTATAATTTCGTTTATCACATCTATGTGAGTAGATTTTTCCCTTACTACACCCTTTTTTCCTACCCTTTCTCTTCCAGCTTCAAACTGTGGCTTTATAAGTGCCATTATACTACCATTTTCTTTCAGTAAGTTACTAACTACAGGTACAACTTTTTTTAGAGATATAAAGGAAACATCTATACTTGCAAAATCTGCATATTCACCTATATCCTCAGGCGTTACATATCTTATATTTGTCCTTTCCATACAAACCACTCTATCATCTATCCTGAGTTTCCACGCAAATTGCCCATATCCCACATCTATTGAAAATACTTTTTTAGCTCCATTTTGAAGCATGCAATCTGTAAACCCACCTGTAGATGCACCTATATCCATGCATACTTTATCATTTAAGTTAATATTAAATTCTTTTACAGCTTTTTGTAATTTCAATCCTCCCCTACTTACAAAAGGAAGTTTTTCTCCTCTAAATTCTATATTGGAACTTTTTTTTATCTTCTGTCCACATTTATCTACTCTCTGTCCATCAATAAATACTTCTCCAGCCATAATACTGGCTTTAGCCCTTTCTCTAGATTGAAAAATGCCTTTTTCTACTAAAAGTACGTCCAATCTTTCTTTTGGTTCTGACATAATAAACTACCTCACTATTAAAATATATGACTTACCTCTGCTGCTTCAAGTACACTATTTACGATACCTTTAGGATCCAAACCATACAGCTTATACAAAATATCGGATTTTCCATGCTGTACAAACTTATCATCAAACCCTAAGTTTATTATTTTTACTTTTTTATTTAATTTATTTACATATTCTAATATATAGGATCCTAATCCTCCTCTTATTACATTGTCTTCAACAGTAACGATAGTTACACTTTCTTCAACTAACCTGTTTAACATTTCCTTGTCCAGCGGCTTAATAAAACATGCACTTATAATCCTTACATCTATACCCTTTTCTTTAAGTTTTTTTCCTGCTAACACTGCATTTTGTACCATTTTACCCTGAGCAATTATTGCTACACTGCCTTCATTTGAAATACAGTCCCACTTTCCAAGTTTAAAATTTTCTACGGGATTGAGACATACACTATCTCCTCCCCTTGGATACCTTATAGCTACAGGAAAACTCTGGCCTAATGCCCATTTTAACATATATGGAAGTTCATCTATACATTTAGGAGACATAAGCGTCATATGTGGCATTTCCGTTAAGTAAGATAAATCAAATATTCCCTGATGTGTTTCACCATCTTCTCCTACAATGCCGGCCCTATCTACAGCAAAAACTACTGGAAGTTTTTGCATACATACATCATGAATAAGTTGATCATAAGCTCTTTGAAGAAAAGTAGAGTAAACTGCAAATACAGGTTTTAAATTTGCCTGTGCCATTCCAGCTGCCAGGGTTACAGCATGCTGTTCTGCTATTCCCACATCAAAAAACCTTTCAGGAAACTTTTGAGAAAAACTTTTAAGACCTGTTCCATCCCTCATGGCTGCAGTTATAGCCACTATTCTATCGTCTTTTTCTGCTAGCTTTACCATTTCATTTCCAAAGGCCTTGGAATAAGTATTTGAAGATCCAGCATCCAGTTCACCATTGGCGCAATTAAAAGGCCCTATTCCATGGAATTTACCTGGATTTTTTTCTGCAAATTCATATCCTTTTCCTTTCTTAGTTATTATATGTATAATAACTGGACCTTGTATGTCTTTTGCAGAAGCGAGTACGTCTGTAAGTTCTTTTATATTATGACCATCTATTGGTCCTAAATATTTAATTCCCATATCTTCAAAAAACATTCCAGGAACTACCATTTGTTTTATTCCATTTTTTACCTTTTCAAGATATTTTGCCATTCCTTTTCCTATATTAGGTATCTTTTTTAATTTAGCTTCTACATCCGCTTTAAATTTATTATACTTAGGGTCCACTCTAAGTTTATTTAAATATTTAGATACTCCACCTACATTTTTTCCTATAGACATTTGATTATCATTTAATATTATTATAAGCTTAGTTTTTCTATAACCTACATCATTTAGGGCCTCTAGTGCCATACCTCCAGTAAGTGCTCCATCTCCTATAACTGCAACAACATTATATTTCTCATGCTTTAAATCTCTAGCCCTAGCCATTCCAAGTGCTGCAGATATTGAAGTACTACTATGCCCTGTTTCGAAAAAATCATATATACTTTCGCACCTTTTAGGAAATCCACTTAATCCTCCAAATTGCCTTAAAGTATCAAATTTATCCTTTCTTCCCGTGAGGATTTTATGCACATAAGCCTGATGTCCCACATCCCATATAAGTTTATCATAATTTAGATCAAATACACTAAATAAACTCAAAGTGAGCTCCACAACCCCTAAGTTAGACGCCAAATGACCTCCTGTCTTAGATACTTTGTCTATTAAAAATTTTCTAATTTCTCTAGCTAGCTTTTTTTTATCATTTAACGACATCTTCTTTACGTCATTTATATCTTTATAATTATCTAATAAATTACTCATCCTTATCTATCCCTTTAATAAAGTAGTTTTAAAATTTTTATCACAGCTTAAACTTCACTTTTCTCTATTTAATAAAAATGATGTTAAATCTTTTAGATAAGAAGTATCTACACTCATCCCATTCAGTACTCCTATACATTCACTTGTAATTGAATTGCACATTTCTTTGCATTTATTTATTCCATAAGTACTTATAAATGTAGTTTTGTTATTATTTAGATCACTTTTTATCTTTTTACCTAAAAGAGCAGTATCTCCTGTTAAATCCAATATATCATCCTTTATTTGAAATGCCAATCCTAACTTTTCTCCATAATAGCTTAATTTATCTATTTCAGCTTTACTTGCTCCCGCATATACTGCTGCAGATATTATAGATCCTTTTATGAGCGCTCCCGTTTTTTTACTGTGCATGTAATAGAGCTGATCTATAGGTATCTTAGTGTTTTCACTTAAAATATCCACTGTCTGTCCGCCAACCATCCCATCAGCTCCTGCACTTTCAGAAATAATGCTACAAGCCCTTATAGCGTTATCCTTTTTCCCAATACAGTGTCTAAACATCAGACTCATTGCTTCATTTAAAAGTCCATCTCCCGCAAGTACAGCAATAGCTTCTCCAAATACCTTATGATTTGTAGGTTTGCCCCTTCTTAAATCATCATTGTCCATAGCAGGTAAATCATCATGAATTAAGGAATAAGTGTGTATCATTTCTATAGCTGCTGCTATATCCATAACCTCATTGCAATCTGTCTTATAAAGTTTATATGTCAAAAGAAATAGTAGAGGTCTTATTCTCTTTCCTCCTGCATCTAAGCTATACTGCATAGCTTCATATACTCTCTTATTATAAGATCCTTTTCCCTCCATATAGTCATAGAGGTATTTATTCAATTCCTCTCTTAATGTTTCAATTACACCTTTAATTTCCATAATACATTCTCCATTCTATGTAAATAGCCTTATTAATCCAGCATATTATTCTCGAGATTTAATATTAAAGTCTTCTTCTCCTTCTTCAGTAAGAATTTTTATTTTTCCTTCCGCGTCATTTAATATCTTATATAATTTATTGCACAATTTTACTCCTTCTTCATAACTCTTCATACTGTCTTGTAGCGATAATTCTCCATTATCCATAGAATTGACTATACTTTCTAATTTTTCCATTATATTTTCATAACTTTCCGTTTTTCTAGGCATACGAGCACCTCTTTTCTAATAATGAATTAGCTTAAATTTAGAAGTTCCATCTTTCATAATTACTTTAATCTTATCTTTTTTATTTAGTTCTTCAATGGAACTTATTCCATTATTCTCATCATCTTCTATTATAGAATATCCCCTATTTAAAATATTTAATGGGTTATGGGCAGAAAGCAGTGCATTTATCTTTGCTAATTTTTCTTTTTTCTCATTGATTTTAACATTTAATTTGAAATTTAAGAGTTCTTTGAGTTTATCCACATTACTATACTGATTTGCTATATATATAAGGGGACTGTTTAAATCTAATGTTTTTTTCAAAAAATTAAGTCTATTCTTTTCATCTTTTATTTTATCCTTAGCATAAGTGTAAAGTCTATTTTTATAGCTATTGAGTTTTTGTAAGGCTTCTTCCAAGTTAAAAACTGCAATCTCTGCTGCCGCAGAAGGTGTAGGTGCTCTTCTATCAGATACAAAATCCACTATAGTATAGTCAATCTCATGTCCAACTCCTGTTATTATGGGCTTCTTTGAGCTATAAATTGCCTCTGCTAACTTTTCATCATTAAAACACCAAAGTTCTTCTATGGAACCTCCTCCTCTTGCTATAATTATAAGTTCTACATCTTCTATAGAATTTAATACTTCAATTCCTTTTATCACATCACTGCTAGCATTTGCACCCTGAACTAGTGATGGATAAATTAAAAGTTCTACCTTTTTGTTTCTTCTTTTAGTTACATTTATTATATCCTTAAGCGCAGCTCCTGTAGAAGAAGTAATTACACCTATTTTCTTGGCATAAGTAGGTATTTTTCTTTTATGTGATTCATCAAACAATCCCTTTTGTTCTAACTTTACCTTCAATTTTTCAAAAGCTAAATACAATTCCCCCATACCATCTGGTTTCATTTCATTACAATAAAGCTGATATAACCCTTCCTTTTCATATAAGGACACCCTTCCTTTAACTATTACTTTCATACCATCCTCAGGTATAAAATTTAAATTTTGAGCATCTGATTTAAACATAATGCAGTTTATCTTACTAAACTTATCTTTTAGGGAAAAATATATATGTCCACTTGTATGTAATTTCAAATTAGATACTTCTCCTTTAATAGAACAGTTAGCAAGTATAAAGTCATTATCTAAAGTCTTCTTTATATAATTGTTAATATCAGACACAGTTAATGTTTTAATATACATATTATTTAACCCCTCATATTTAATTCATAATTACTGTTTACTTATGCTCTTATCTTTTATCATATTTCCAAGCACACCATTTATGAATGGCGCAGATTTCTCGGAAGAATATTTTTTAGCAAGTTCTATAGCTTCATTTATAGATACCTTTTCGGGAATATCCTGTTCATATAAAAATTCATATGTACAAATTCTTAATATTGCAGCATCAACTTTTGGAAGTCTGTTTAATGTCCAATTTCTAAGATATTTTTCAATTTCCTTATCCAAACTATCCTTATTCTCTTCTATTCCCTTTACAACCCTTTTTACATATTCCATATCAACATTTTTTAGTTTGTCAATATTTTCACTGTAAACTTCCTCGGCACCATCAGTTTCTTTGCTCTCAATTTTTTTTTCTAAATTATCTTCTAAGTTCGCCAAAACACTTCTAAAATCTTCTCTATTTATACTCATTTCAAATAATAATTTCATTATCAACTCTCTGGATTTTTTTCTATTCATGTTTTCCTCCTACTTGGATATATACTCTTCTAAAAATAATTATTGTCATTTCAGATATAATTATACTTAAACTAATACACTAGTTCAAGTATACAAACATATCTTTAAATAGAAACACCCTCTGAATCCAGAGGGTGCATACTATTGCTCTTCTTCTATATTATCATTGCTCTCTTCTGTTTTAGGAATCATAACATTTTGCACATGTATGTTTATAGCTGAAACATCTAAGCCTGTCATAGATTGAACTGCTCTCTTTACATTTTCCTGAACTTTAAGTGCTACATCAGGAATTCTTACTCCGTATTCTACTACTACATATAAATCTATTGCTGCACTATTTTCTCCTACACTCACTTTAACACCTTTAGATAAGTTTTTCTTTCCTGTAAGTATTTGAGTAATTCCACCTACAAGACTAGCACTCATCCCAACTATACCTTTTATTTCAGTAGTAGCAAGACCTGCAATTACACCTACAACCTCATCAGATATTTTTACAATACCCATATCAATTTCGTTATTCGTATTTTCCTCCATTGTTTCACCTCCTAGATTTTTACATCATCGAAAGACCCACATTACATACATTATATCAAATGGATATTTCTTTTACAATTAATTTATTTATGTAATTGCTCCACTTTGTTTTAACCTTGTTTTACCTCGATTTCAACTTCTTGAATATTTGAGATACTCATAACTACATCTTTTATCTGTCTTGTATCCTTGTCTTCCAATTTATTCTTGCCTTTAACTATTACCCTTGCCTTGTTGTCTTCTATAGAACATATAGCATCTTCATATCCCTTGCTTTTTAGAGTATTTTCTATTTTCAATTCATAATTCGTATTCATAGCTAATGCAGTATACTTTTTTTCCGCATCAGAACGATTTGGATCAGAAACATTTTTGTCATCTATAAGGCTTTTTAAAGTTTGAAGAGTTTCCGCATTTTTTTGATCCCTTGTAAGCCGTGTCTCCTCAAAGAATTGGGACTGCTCACTTTTAGATTGGGTACTTTTTGCTTGAGTACTCTTATCCTGTGAACTATTATTATCGCTGCTATTAAAAGATACTGCACTTTTACCGCTTCCATTATCCACACCATTTACATAATTTATAGGACTGTTTAACTTTGTAGCAACTACTCCCACACAAACAATTAAAGCTAAAAGAGTCACAATAATTACAGCTTGTTTTTTATTCATTTTAACTCCCCCCATTTATCTTCTAAAGAATTATATGCTAAAAAATATACTTATATACTATTTTTTCATAGGATATACATTTACCTTATCCTCTGATATTCCAAACAAATCCGTTATAGCTTTTGATATTCTGAGTTCGGTTATTTTGTTCTCAGCTCCTTCAGCTACAACACACACACCTGAAACTTTAGGATTGTATGTCTTAACTATAAGCGGCTGTGATTTGCTCCCATCATTTGTAACAACCACCGTACTTCCATTGTTTTTTTGGGTAGTATTTCTTGTACCACCCTCAGTATCCTTTTCTTCTGTATTATTTGTCGAATCAGTTATGTTCACTGCCGGTACACTCTCTTCCCCACTTTCAAAGTTTATCATTACTTCCACTTTGCCTACTCCATCCATTTTTTCTAAAGTATTTTTCAAATTCTCCTGCATTGATTTTTCATAATTCTCAGTCTTACTTTGTTCGGAAGAAGTAGAACTCTGCTGATTATTACTCTTACTACTGTCATCATTTAAATTTTTAGAAGTATTTACACTGCTTTCATTATTGTAGTTTTTAAAAAAACTTATTGTAACAATTATAAGTACTCCTACCAAAAATAATATAGTCAAATTAAAAATACTTTTTTTGTCATTAGATACCTTTTTATTATTAAAAAGTTCCTTTAACCACTTTTTTAAATTCATAATATTAACTCCTCCAACTAAGAATTTACATGTATTATATCTTTAGATACATTTAATTCCTGGCTTAAATAAGTTTTTAATTTTACATTTTTATCGTCATCTCCAGAATCCAAATTGCTGACAGAAGCACTTTTAGTATTTATATCAACCTTTTTTATTTTTTCCACACTTCCATCTCTAACTTGAACATTTACATTTTTTATACATACACTATTATTTTGTTCATCATAATTTGCATCTATTTTTACTTTATAATTTTCATCTGGATATTTTTCTTTAAGACTTTTTTCACACTTAGTTTCAAGATTCATTTTAAAAGTTTCAATAGTATCTTCCATGCTCTTTTTCTTGTAATCATTAAATTCATCTAATTGATTTTTACTGTTAAATCCCTTTTCAAAGCTCTCTATAGCCTTTTCAGTATACTGATTTATATCAAAATCTTTATTGAATATTTTCACTACTGGATTAATGAAAACTGTAATCAAAATGAGACCCAACACAAATTTGCAATACTTCTTCATGCTATTATCTGGTAATATCATTTCTATAGCTGTAATAAAAAATAGTGCAGTGCATATATTTATCAGCCACTCCTTTAAAGATTGAAGCATATTGTATTCCTCTCTTTCACATTGTAATTTTTCCTGCTGCAGCTATTATACATATCATTATGAAAAACATAACAGATACGCATATGAGGCACGCCATTATAAGTACAATGGAGCTTCCTGCAGAGTTTATACAGTTTACAAGTCTTCCATCGCTTATAGGTTCTATTAGAGCTGCAGTAAGCTTATATGCTACTACAATAATCAAAAGTTTTATTACTGGAAACAGCAGTATTGCTACAATAATTACAAGTCCCAAGCTGCTTAACGCATTTTTTAGTAAAATAGAATATCCTGCTACAGTAGATATGGCATCTGAGAGACTTTTCCCAACTATGGGCACAAAATTGTCCACTGCAAATTTAGCAGTTTTTGCTGTAACTTCATCAATAGTCTTAGAGGTTATCCCTCTTACAGTTATAATTCCTATAAATACAGTCATTATAATTCCCTGTGCCCAAAGTGCTACCTGATTTAGGAGCTTGGTAAGTTTATCTATTTTATATTCAGAAGATAAGTTATTTACAAACTGAAGTACAAAAGACATGGATATTATAGGAATTATTACATCCATAAACAAATTAGCACTTATAGTTATAGCACCTATTACAATAGGATCCATAATTGATGCTTCTACAAATCCTCCAACTGCAGCCACCAAAGTTATAAGTATAGGTATTAAAGCAACCATAAAATCAGTCATTTCTTTTATAGTAGATCTAGCAATATCCACACTTATGTAAAAACTTCTGGCCATTATTATTATTATTAGTGAGTAACATGCAAAATAGGCTATATTAGATAACTGTTCTCCATTAAAAGCTCTCTGCAAATTAGTAAGTAATGCACATATAAGTGAAATTACTATCAAAAGTACTAAAAGTTTTAATGAGGCTGCTACTTCCCTCACCCCATACATTGCAAGTGCACGTATAATTTTCTTTAAAGATGTATTTCCTGACCCAGTTTTTAGAAAACTTTTCACATAATCTCTTACATCTATGTCATTAAGAACTTCATTTTTTGTCTTCATATTAGATATATAATCATAAAATTTTTCTATCTGCTCTTTTTCAGATTCGCTTTGTTTATTTTGAATCTTATTATATTTGTCATTCTGTGAACTACCGTCATTACTATTTTCTATTTTAATTTGATTCTGCACATTTGTTTCTCCATTGCTGGTGTCAAAAGCTTGTACATTAAAGCCTATTAATAAAACCATAACTAAACCCAATATAATCTTTTTCATATTAACACCTACATAATCTTTAAAATTGACTGAAGGACAGCCATAAGTATAGGAATTGCAAGTACTAAAATTAATATTTTACCTGCAAATTCAACCTTTGCTCCTAAATTTCCTTGTCCAGCATCTTTACATATTTCACTGCAAAAAGAAGCTAAATATGCAATAGCAATTATTTTAAATACAGTGGTTAAATAAATGAAATCTATATTTGCCTTAGCAGCTAACTGCTGAATAAACTGAAGTACTGCTGTTATCTTTGCTATCATAAATAGGAATATAATTATTCCTGCAGCTATACTTATATAAACTGCTATGTCATCTCTTTTTCCTTTAAACAGAAGTACTAAAAACAGTGCTATAAAAGCAAACGCTACTACCTTAATTATCTCCATAACTTTCTCCTAAAGTTGGAACATAGTTCTGACTGTAGTAAATAATTTATTTACTAAATTAATTACCATCATGAGGACAATTAAAATTCCTGCTAAATTGGTCACCACTGCATAATCACCTTTCCCACTGGCTTCTAAAACTTTGTTTATGAGTATAACAATCATACCCACTCCTGCTATTTTAAAAATTAAGCTTATGTCCATCATTTAATTATCTCTCCCTTTCATTCCTTATAAGAAATTTAATTAATGTGTACCTGCAGTTTAGACTAAAATTATCACCACCACTGCACCTAAAGAAAATCCCAGACATCTGTACATTTTCAAATTTTTATTCATTGAAATTTCTGAAATTTCAATTTGTTTTTTTATATTTTCTAGGGCTAGAGAAAACATTCTTTTCTGTCCTTCTATATCTGATTCTCCAAGTGTTTTAGATAAATCTATTAGTGCATCTATGTCTTCATTTTTCAAATTTAGAACATCTTTTTTCTTTTCAAATATCACATTAAAAGCCTCATATACACTGTCAACAGAATTTTCCTTTAACATATGAGATATTTCTTCAAGCACATCTTTAATAGGATTTACACTTTTAGATGCTGTATTTAAAATAGCTTCTGGCAGTGGAGTATGTGTGTATATTATTTCATTTTGAAGTTGATTGATGCATCTTTGTAATTCCCTCAATTGCTTAACTCTGCCTTTTAAATTTTCTCCCCATATAAATCCAATTCCAGTAGAAGCACATATTGTAATAATGCATCCTAAAAACTTTAACATTTTATCCCCTCCATATTATTGAATTTTTCGGGAAGTCATATATATATTCTACTGTTCCTGCACCTTTTCTATTACTAAGTACTACAGCCCTATTAAATACCTTATTTTCAACTATTTCTTTAAAAACAGGCCTGTTATATAAATCCTCTATTCCATAACCGTGAATAGTTATAATTAGACTTATTCCTGAATTTAAAGCAGTCACAATACTATCCATATCCCTGTAAGTTCCTATTTCATCACAAACTATAACTTCTGGTGACATACTTCTTATGGCCATTATTATTCCCTGACTTTTAGGACATCCATCTAATATATCTGTTCTGACACCAACATTTAACTGGGGAACTCCATTAAAACAAGCTCCTATTTCACTTCTTTCGTCTATAACAGATACTTTCTTTCCCGTAAGTCCTATGTTTTTAACACCTTGGGAAATATTTCTTACAATATCTCTTACTAAAGTGGTTTTTCCACACTTAGGAGGTGAAATTATTATAGTGTTTATTATTTCATTTCCTTTTGAAATGAATTTCATAATTGAATCCGAACAATTAACTACTTCCCTACATATTCTGATATTTAAGGATGCGATATCTTTTATAGTCTTAACTTCATCTTTCTCCATAACACATCTTCCGCATATTCCCACTCTATGTCCACCTTTAATAGTTATATATCCTTGCTTAATTTCTTCTTCAAAAGCATATATGGAATAATTACTCATCCTTTTAATTATTGTTCTTATATCTTCCAACTTAGGAATATACTTGCATACAACTTCCCTTTCACCTAACTGAAGTATCAAAGACCTATCCACCCTTATCCTTATTTCTTGTAAATTAGGGGATTCTATTAAATCACCTAGGGCAACTTTTAAATTTTCAGGTATAATGTTTAAAATTTCTTTAGTATCTATCTCTCTCATCTCCTTTATTTCTTTATATTAATTCCTATTTTGATTATGTAAAAATTATTCCACATAAATAGAAATAAAATAAAAAAATCCTATTGAAGCTACAAACTTCAATAGGATTTAAAACTATTTATTTACTTTTTTTAAGTTCATCCTTAATAGGAATACTACTATGGCAATTTGGACACGTTAATTCTTCTCGTTGTTCTAATATATCCTTATCTACATATACGGTATCATTGCAATTTGGACACTGTATTTCAGTAAAGTTTTCTCCTTCATCCTTACACTTACAGATTTCATAATCATCATCATATAAGTTGTCTTGTAAATCCGCTAAATCTTCATCCATGGCATCCACATAATCTTCCATGTCTTTTTGAGCTCTGGACATATCATCAATTTCTTCTGCCATGCTTTTAAGTACATTAACAATTTCTATTAGCATTTTTCCTTCATTAGTACTTTTATCAATTTTTAGTCCATCTACTAGACCATTTAGATAGGATACTTTAGATATAATAGAATTCACAATACCACATCCTTAAAGTTATTTTACCATTAGTATTGGCTAAACTCTTTCCATATATTCTCCGGTTCTAGTGTCAATTCTTATAGTTTCTCCCTCATTTACAAATATAGGGACTTGAACAACAGCCCCTGTCTCAAGAGTAGCTGGTTTTAATACGTTAGTGGCAGTATTTCCCTTAACTCCTGGTTCAGTATGAGTTATCTGAAGTTCAACAAAATTTGGAGCTTCAACGGAAAATGCTTCACCTTTATAAAACTTAATTATAGCAAACATATTTTCCTTTAAAAACTTTATTGCATCCTCTACCTTTTCATATTCCAATGGAATTTGCTCAAATGTTTCCTGATCCATAAAATAATACAATTCTCCATCTGAATATAAATACTGCATTTCTTTTCTTTCTATAACTGCCTCCTGCAATTTTGCAGTTGGATTAAAAGTAGTATCAGTAACTGATCCTGTTATAACATTTCTAAGTTTTGTCCTTACAAATGCTGCCCCTTTTCCTGGTTTTACATGAAGGAAATCCAGTACTGTGTACACTTGTCCATCTTGTTCAAAAGTAGTTCCCTTTCTTAAATCTCCTGCTGATATCATTATATACATACCGTTATGTAAACTCTTCTCTTAATTAAATATGTCTAAGATTTTAAGCTTACTTTCCCATTCATAGTGCCCGATTTTGCTATAAGCTACTTTCGCTTGGTCACACACTCCAGGGACGTAAATTCGGATATAACTAACCCTATATTTCAACACTTTTAAAAGCAGTGTTGGATTAACGGTTTTAACCCCTTTCTTATTCTTATTCGACCTAGTTTTGATTTTTATCTAATTTTTCATAGAACTTTCTTTTATATATTTAATATTATACAACATAATATGTTATATAAATATGTTATCTAAATAAAGTAATACTAAGAACTTAATTTATGCATATTAAACTCTTAGGTGATTTGGATAAAGTTTCTCCTCCATTTTCAGTTACCATTACCAAATCCTCTATTCTTACTCCACCAAAATCAGGTATATATATACCTGGCTCATCACTTACTACCATTCCTGATTTTAATTTAGAATTATTTCTATATCCAATTACAGGAGCCTCATGAATTTCTCTTCCTACTCCATGACCCAAACTATGCCCAAAACACTGGCCATATCCTTTATTAGTTATATAATCTCTAGCAACTGCATCTACTTTTGATGCTGGCATTTCTGGTTTATATTCCTTTAAGGCAAGTTCTTCAGCTTCTAACACTATATTGTATATCTCTAGCATTTTCTGTGATGGTTCACCTATAACAACTGTTCTTGTCATATCAGAACAATATTCTTCATAAATGCAACCAAAATCCAAAGTTAAAAATTCTCCTTTTTTTATAACTTTTTCTGTAGCCTGACCATGTGGCAGACTTGATCTCTCTCCAGAAGCAACTATGGATGGAAAAGATAAATCCTTAGCTCCTAACTTTTTCATGTAAAACTCCAGTTCTAATCCGACTTCTCTCTCTGTCATACCAGATTTTATGAATTTCACCATGTGGTCAAAAGCTTTATCCGCAATTTTTGCAGCATTTTTTATTGAATTTATTTCTTCTTTATCTTTCACAATTCTTATTTTTTCCACCATTCCATTCATTGGTACAAGTTCACAATCTAAATTACTATGGTAAAGCTCATACTGGCTGTAAGAAACTATATTTTCCTCAAATCCAAGCCTATGTACTTTAAGTTTACCTATCAAATCTGATAAAAATTTTACAAAAGAACCGCTTTTACCATATTCTAAAACTTCATAATCCTTAACTTGCTGTTTAGCCTGTTCAGTAAACCTGGAATCAGTTATAAAAAATGCTTTGTCTAAAGTTATAAGTGAAAAACTTTCATCTCCCGTAAACCCACTTAAATAATTTCTATTAGGATCTCCAACTAACAGAACAGCCTCTAACTGTTGGCTATCCATAGCCTCTCTCAATTTTTCAATTCTTTTTTTAAACATTTAAATTACCCCCCTAAATTTTAGCAGGGCATAATATGTTTATAATTACTTTAATTTGTGGCAGATTACTCCCTGCTAAATTTGAAATCAAATTTAGCTAATAATTTAAATAATAAAATTGTTATTTTAATAAATAAAATTTAAAATAATATTATTCTATCATCATAGTGAACAATGTTATTTTATCAAAACTTGTGATTATTTGCAAATATTAATGTGTGCTTGCTTCAATACACAATATGAAACTTTCACTTAATATAAAAAAATTACAACGTAATTTTTTTAGTTAATAGTTAAGAATGAAGAATTAATAGTTTCGGATAAAATTTACATCTGCCTTCGTTTTTATACCTTGAATTTTATCCTGTTCAATTTTAATATTATCTATGTTACTAAAATATTTGATTTTTTTAACTTTTTCCAGAATACTTTTGATTTCAGCTTGATTTCCTATTACTTCAAACTGTACGGTTAGCTTCCCATCATTATTGCTTGCAACATTAATTACCTGCATACCTTCTATACACTTTAATTTTCTCAAAATATCAGTATAACTCACTTGTTCCTTATCTTTTATTTGGGTTTTTGAGTTTTTTTCTACAAATTGAAGCTTAACATTTTCACTATGTATGCTTTTGAGCACATTATAATTTTTTATTAAAAGTACAGTGCAACTGCACACTAAAAATATTATAATAATTCTATATATATTATTTACCATATTCATTATTAATATTCCACCTTCATTAAATTTATAATGTACAATTTTAATAGATTTTTCTCCGCTAACACTTTAAAAGACCTAAAGACTAAACCATTGGATAAAACAAATTCCTTTTATTTTAATTTTAGATTGACTTTCCACAGTTTCTTTCCTCCTTCATCATTTCCTATGAGCTTAAAATTTTTAATTATAAACTTATTTGATTTTTCTGCATCTCTAATTAGTGAAAAACATTCTTTTTCATTTCCCTCAAAATCTAAATCTAGACTTTTATTTTCTATATTTACATTTTTAAAGCTTCTTCCTAAATATATGTAATTATAAAAATCTAAATAATTTTCAAAAGTACTACTTTTATCATGTGATAACTTTTTTACAGAACTATGTTCTTTCAACCTAGTTTCTACATCATTTAATTGATTTCTATTTATCATAAGTATATCTAAAAATATTATGTTTACTATTAAAATAATCAAAATAAGTAACTTAAGACTTTTATTCTTTTTAGTTTTTCCTTTTTCTATACACCACTGTGGTAAAAAATATAAGTTTTTCATGTACCAAACTACCTCTTAATTTCATTATTTTAATTTCATAACACCCTATGACAACAACTCAGGTAAACTATCTTAAATCCCCTAAGTCTCTACATTTATAACTTGTAGAAAGACTTTCTATTATATCTTTGTAAATAAAATTCACAAAGATTATAGTGGCAAAGTTAAAATTGGGCATTAAAATATTTAATTTAAATCTAAATTGTTCTAAAATTTCTGAAAAATCATCTTTAAATATATCTTTATATACATTATTCAATATAATCTTATCTCTATAGCAAGCCATGAAATATATAATATCATTCATATTTAGAATGAATATATAATTTTCATCTTTTATCTTGCTTTTATACTTTGACCACATATAAAACTGAATTGGTACTATTTGTTTAATATCAGCACCGCTGTCACTACACATCTTTGCTATATCCATGCCATGCCAGTTCATACAAGAAACCATTACCTCTAAATTATATTTACTAGATTGAACTATTTCATAAGAAAACATTATATTATCTAAATTTTTAAATTTATTTTTCAATTCATCTCTTATGACTTTGTAGAGGAGTTTACTTTTCAATTTAGGTAATTTCATAACAGTTACATATATCTCTTCTCCATGTACTAATATAAACAATCTTTTATTTTTCAGATCAATTCTTATGTTCTCGATATTATTTACAGGAATAACATTCTCATCTATTTTATTTTTCTTAAATAAATTGAATATAGAATGTTTTTTCGCCATTCTTCTATATGTTATACTTTTATTATTAATTTCTAAAATAGCTTTTTCATTCACTTTTCTAAGCCACCTTTCTTAAAAGAATAATCTATGCAGCTATACAGTATATCTTTATTTTTAACTTCATACTCATAAGTTTCTTCTTTATAAAATTCACCATTAAAAATATACTCCACTTTAAAGCAATCTATATTCTTGTCATAGAAAATATAACATTCTTCAAAATATATTTTAAAATTGTCTAAAGAAGATATATACTGCTTTATTCCATTATCATCACAAGATGGATTTTTACTTATATACTCATTTAGCTCCGTAAAAAGGTATTCCCTGTATTTTTCAGTTACATCCACCTGAATAGACTTTTTATGGCTGTTTAAATTGTTTGATCTAATGTGCATTTCCATGCTGTAGCATCCAAGAGAAATTAAAATACACATACACCCTATAAAAAGCACATATATCAATATAAATCCTTTTTTAACTTTTCTTTTTCCATAGCAAAACATCTTCTATACAAATTACCTTTCTTTGTATTTATAGATATATAGAATACTTTTCCCTGCCTTTCCACATAAAAGTTCTCAACATTTTTTAACACATTATTTACAGTAGAAGAATCAGGACTACCATAAGAAATTATGATATTAGATTTTCTGTCCTTTTTTATATAATCATATTCTTTATCATCATATCTCCTTAAAATTATCATATTGTTTTTTATATCTATGTATTTTGCGGCTTTTATCTGATATTCAATTATTATAAAAGCTTCATTTACACAAAAGTTTTCCCTACTATAATTTATTTCTTCTCTGTGTAATTTCATATATTTCGATATAACAATTATTTGTGTGGTAGTTATTGCCGTTACCAAAGCTATGACCATAAGCATTTCTATAATTGTAAATCCTTTTTTTACATCTAATCTACTTTTTATAATTTCCTTTATAAAAATCACATTCCTCAACCTTTATATTTCCATACATTTTAGCATGGAGCTGCAAATTTACCCTTAGCACTTTTTCACCCGTTACCTTTAAAATTATGTAAGGTTCTTTTAAAGGTTTTTCATCTGAAAACAGAGTAGTTACATTTATGTTCTTGATATGTTGAAACTTTAAATTGCTGCAGTCTATATATGTTCTTTCTTTCATCCTTAAATTCAACAAACTATCATAGCTGCAATTATACATAATACTATTTTTCACATATTCCATAACTAAAGTACAATTATTCATCTCTTCGTTATATGTTTTTACTTTAAGTGCATCTACCTGAATAAACAGTGCAGTCATAAATAATACCGAGAAAACAGTTATGCTGCACAACACTTCAATTAATGTGAATCCTCTTTTGACCAGTATCTTTTGCCTATGAGGTAACATCTTTACCACAAAGTTTTTTAGTTTACAAATTAATACTTTATATCTACGTAAGCTGTCCCCACGCACATAGTAATGCAATGCATTTCTCCCTTCCTGTCTTTAAATTTTATACTGCAGGCATCCTCTGTAATTCCCATGTTATCTATTTTTATTCTGTTATCCTCCCTTACACGGTTTAATACAAATCCTTCTGGTAACTTTAATTTAAATATTTCACTCGATGCTACATTAAAAGTTATTTCATTGTTTTTTGTGTCAAAATAAATGTATCCTCCTTCTTCTTCCTTGTCTCTACAGTAGGTTTTAGATTTATTTATAAAATCTAAAATATTGTTATTAGTAAGATCAACATCTATCTTATTCTTAAGATTACCAAAAGTACCTAAGTTAACCAGGCTAAAGCTTAAAAGTATTGAAAATATGCTGAGTACTAAGAGAAGTTCTATAACAGTAAATCCCTTTTTTTTTATTTTATCAGCCATAAAATTATTCTCCTCATTCAACAATTTTTACAAGTACAATTAAATATTAAATTATGGATTTTCTCATTTTGGAAATACCTGCTTATCTCCATCTTTAACTTTATAGGAACTTTCCTGAGCATTTATTTCTAAAGTATAATCTTTATCATCACTTTTATAGCTTATAGTTATAAATTGATCACTGTCCCCAGCTGAAACTTGCGGGTTTTCTGCAGAAGTAAGCTTTGATAAACATTCCTGCACATCAGCTGTATCAAATTTTCCATCACTATTTCCATAGCTGGCCATAGCAGCTGTTTCTAGCTGTTTAGCCGTATTTATGGCTTTAGCAGTTTTTACCTTACTTTGATATCCAGAAAATTTAGGAACCAAAAATCCTAAAAGAACTAATATTATAGCAACTACAAGCATAAGTTCTATAAGGGTAAATCCTTTTTTCTTTTTATGTACCTTCATAATTTATAACCCAGCTTTCTTTTTAATTTATAGAGTAGAATCCATTATAGTAAAAATAGGCATAAGTGCAGATATAATAAATATTCCAACAAATAAGGAAAGAATGATTATTATCATTGGCTCTATAACTTTAGTTGATTTTTCGAAATACCTATCTAGTTCACTGCCAAACAGTTTTTCTAATTTAGCAAACATTAAATCAATCTGTCCCGTTTCCTCTCCTGTTTGAACAAGGGATATGAATAATTTATCATTTATTTTTGCCTTATTTAAGGCATCGCTCATACTTTCTCCTTGTTCTATATATTTTATTGAGTTTTCTAATCTTTCAGCCATAATTTCACTTCCAATTAAATTCCTAATTATTTTTAAAGCCTTCAATATGTTAACTCCTGATTCACTAAGTACAGTCATAGCTGAACATATTTTAAAAATAAACATTTTATTATACACCTTGTTAAAATAAGGTAATTTAAGCTTTATACTCTCTCTAATTTTTCTTCCCCTACCGCTTTTACTAAATTTATAGCTCAACAATAGACTTAGAATTAGAATTACAATTCCTTGCAAATAGTACAATTTTAAAAGCTGACATATGCCCATTACTACTCTGGTCAAGGTTGGTATTTCACCTCCATTTGACTGTATAATATCTGTAAATTGTGGTATTATTTTAATCATCAAAAACATTACAATGAATATAGAAGTTATCAAAGTTACTACTGGATATATAAGGGAAGCTTTTATAGTGGACATTATATTATTTTTCTTTTCATAATATTCAGATAGTTTTGCCAATACTTCATCCAGTTTTCCACTAGTTTCGCCTACTCTTATCATTTCAATCATAAAATTAGGGAATATATTTTTAAACTTTGCCATACTACTATGTATACTTTGACCTTTAATTACATCTTCTTTTATAGATTTTAATGCTAATCTTAAGGAATTTTTATTACACTGAGTTTCCAAATTATCAAGTACTCTTGATATGTTTATTCCAGCCCCCAGCATAACACTCAGTTGACTACATAGTACGCTTATATCCATTGGTCCTGGATTTTTAAAAAAAAATTTTTTATAACTTTCTAAAGAAATAGTCTGATATATAAAATATTCCTTTTTCCTTAAAGTATATTTTAACCTTGTAAATGCAGATTCTTCACATTTGCCTTTAATTTTTTTACCTTTTGTATCAATTGCCCAGTATTTTATTATGTTGCATCACCTAACCTTAATATCGCAATCAAATAAACAGAGTTCTTGATATCAGATGGAGTTTAACTCCATCTGATACTTAGAAATCGTTATCCAGGGACATAGCCGCTCTTTATTCCCACTTGAAAAAGTGGGAATATTAGTGCGGGTAGTCATCGGATAAATTTAGCCTTAGTAGTTCTTCATAAGTTGTAATTCCTGATTTAATAAGCTCTATACATTTTTGTCTCAAAGAAATAGTATTTGATTTTTTTATACCATCCTTAAAATTAATTTTATCATTTTTTCTATACTGTCTTCTAATATCTTTCTTGCTAACTATCTGGTATACTACTGTTCTTCCTTTATATCCTGTATGACTGCATTTGGAACACCCTTTTCCTCTATACAAATAACAATTAGAAGATAAATTTAGTTCTTTAATCTCTTGAAGTGAAGGTACATATCTGCTTTTACAATGGGTACATATTTTTCTAACCAGTCTCTGGCATATTACACCTACCAAAGCGTCTTCTATAAAATATTCTGGCACTCCCATATCTTGAAGCCTTATGACAGATTCAAGAGGATTATTAGTATGCAGCGTACTTAAAACCAAGTGTCCCGTTACTGCTGCCCTTATTGCTATATGAGCTGTTTCTTCATCTCTTATTTCACCTACCATTATTACATCTGGATCTTGCCTTAGTATACTTCTCAATCCTTCTGCAAAATTAAACCCTATCTTGGTATTTACATTTACTTGATTTATACCTTCTAATGTATATTCCACAGGATCTTCTATACTCACTATATTTTTTTCACACCTATTTATATTATTTAATAGGGAATATAATGTGGTGGATTTCCCGGAACCGGTTGGCCCGACAGCTAGAAGAAGTCCGTGATCGCAACATAGCATTCTTTCTATTTTATCTTCACTTTCTTTTGAAAATCCAAGTGCAGTCATGTCTTTTATGTTTTCATCTCTATATAAAATTCTTAAAACTACTTTTTCGCCATATATAGTAGGAAGCGTAGATACCCTTAAATCATAGTTTAGATTTTGTTTAACATACTTTATCTTTCCATCTTGGGGTATCCTCTTTTCTGCTATATCAAGCTCTGCCATTATCTTTATTCTAGTACACAGAAGAGGATAGATAGACTTTGGTATTTTAATATACTCCCTCATAATTCCATCCACTCTCATTCTTATGGTAACACCATTTTCAAATGGTTCTATATGCAAATCACTGGCTCTTTCATCTATGGCCTTGTCAATTATGTAATTAGCTGCCTTTATAACTGGAGAACCTTGAAATTTATATTTATCTTTAAGTGGATTAGCAATTAATTCTGGAATACTCTCTTTTAACTTTATGTCTTTCAATGCATGATCTAAATTTTGTTTGCAGTAGTACTTATTTATTAGCTTAAATATAACTTCCCTACTAGTCCTAAAAAATTTAAGTTCTTTTCCCAATATAAATTTTAGTTCCTCAATTAAATTAAAACTTGGTACTTTATCTACGGCTATAAATAATTTATTTTCTTCCATCTTTAAAGCTATTAAACAATTATCCCTAGCTATTTCTTCAGGTATTTTTTTTATCACATCTATTTCTATAGAAATATCTTCTATATTTATATTCTTTAATTCTACAGGAAACACTTTACTTTCCCCTTTTCATTATTATTTACATATCTAAATTATAGCCACCTTTTTTATCTTTAAACAATGATGATAAAATATAATTAAGACAACTTTTGCACATATGAAATTTTAACTTAATATGAAAATATTGTGAAACAATTTAGTTGACATTGGTAGGAAAAAGGGAAAATACTAAGGGATTTTACATTAGTCTAATAATAAACTTTAACTTGAACGAGTTGAAAAAGTTATTGTATTGGCGCATGAATTAGGACATGCTTTACTCCTCTACCATAGATCCACTTGCTTTATAAGAGAATATACGTTATTCCCCAGGGGGAGAATTGAAAATGAAGCAAACAAGTTTGCAGCTGAACTTTTAATTGACGAAAAAAACATTGACAAATATTCTTTAGAAAATATGTGTAAAGGCCAAATTGCATCATATTTTGGAGTTAATAAGAAATTATTAGTTAAATATAAATTTAATAAATAAGGCAATTTATTTATTGAGAAAGGAATTTATTTATGGAACAGAATAAAAAGGCAAATAAAAAAAGCTATGATTATTTAGCTATTGGAATAAGTTTGGGTATTTCATTTGGAGTATCATTCAATAATCTTGCTTTAGGAATATCAATTGGCGCTGCTTTAGGAATAGCTTTGAGTAACAATAAAACAAAATAGTACATAAGTTTTAGGTACTAACCTACACCCTCGAATATATAAAAACAGAGCTATATTGGGTTACAGCTCTGTTTTTAGTTTTAGATTAGAAAATTGTGGGCCTACTTCAAAAACTTTTTACTTTAGAGTCTATAAATTCATTCTCTTATCTATCCTTCTATCTTAAATTTCACTAAAAATTTAGTAATTTCAGGACTGCTTTCCACATATATTCTTCCATTGTTTTCTTCAACTAATTGTTTAGTAATATACAATCCAAAACCGTGGTCACTTTTCTTAGTTGTTTTTGTGGAAAATCCTCTATCAAAAATCTTTTTTATCATGTCTTCTGGAATGACATCTCCATTATCAGCTATTTCAATACAAAAATCTTCATGCTCTCTAAAAGTGCTGACAGCTATCTCCTTATCATCAGTGTATAACTTAGATTGAAACGCTTTAAATGCATTATCTACCAGGTTGCTTATTATACTTATCAATTCATCCTGTCTGACTTTTATCAAATCAAACGGTTCATCAATCATTACTTCAAAATCTATGTTATTTTTCACAGCATAGTTGTTTTTGATAGATAATAATCCATCTATGTAATCATTTCCTGTATCTAAATACTTAAAGGAAGACTGCATGGTATCTGAAATTTTCAACACATAATTATTTATTCTTTCAACAGTGTTAGGCTTGTTTAATAAACATAATCCCTGTATAACATTTATGTGGTTGGCAAAATCGTGCTTTTCCTGCCTTATTATACTAATTATTTCTTCCATATTTTTAATTTGGCTTTCTTGAACTTTATACTTAGCATTTACATTTACAAGTGTTTGTTTTTCCTTTAAGTTTTTAAATTTTAAAATTAGAAATATGAAATACACAGTAAAAATTAAAATATTATACATTTGTATATTTTTTATATCAAGTAGGCTAAAATTAACGCAAAATACTAAGATAGTAACCACTACTGATTCAATTATTAAACTAGCAAAAACAGCCCCTTCTTTTTCAAATAATTTAAGTTTAACAAAATAATAATTAAATTTAAAAATCATAGCTACAATAAAAATTTGTAATGCTTTAGAAATTAATGTAGCAGCCCATGCACCTATAGAATTTAAAAAAACTTGATTCAAATCCAGATCAAATATAAACATTTCAATGATTTGAACAAAAAATTCTGTACTAAAAATTATTGTAAAAAATAAAGAAACTATAACTATAGAATCAAAAATCTTTATTTTCATAATCCAAGCAATTAATAAAACATCGTACACTAGAAGGAACAATGTGTGGTCAACTAGTACCATATGTAATGTACACCAATAAGTTCCAAAAATATACAATACACAAAATAATCCTGTTCTAATTTTATTCTGTATTATAAATTTTTTCTTATCATACAGTGCTTCAAAAATACCTAAAAGAAGTAATGCTTCTATAAGTATCCATAATTATTTCTCTTATAACAGCAACCACAATATTCCCCCTTTGATTCTAAAGTTTTTTATAAATACTATAGATAAAAACCAATAATTTTGTATTTTTCATTATTAAAATCTTTAACCTAAGTATTTGTAAAAGACTAAGTAATTATTTCAAAAGTTCATCAGGACATTTTGGCTGATGGTAACAACCTGCTGATGCTGGGACTATAACTAAAGCTTCTAGAAATAAAGACAAACAACCTACCACTTTCATACTTTTCTTTAAAACACTCTCTTTTAAATTTTTCATTTTTCATATACCTCCTATAATGTTTTAATTTATAAATTCTACAATAAATTAGATTTTCCTGCTATATATTACAAAAAAAATAGAAATAAGAAAATTAATTTTGTAAATATTGGGTATACGAATTCCATAATAAAATAAATCTCAGGACAAAATTTTTATACATGAAATTAAACATATATTGACAATAAGTTATGTGCATAAGATAGGCATGAACGTACATAGAGCAATCTGCTAATACTGTGGCAAATAAGTTGTATAATGGTCAGGATATCATAAAAGGAGCTATATTTAAGCTATAGCCCCTTTTCTTATTTTTCATTTCTATTTTAATAAATCATTAATATTCTTCATATTCATGTATTATGGGTACTCTTATATATTTATATTGTAGATATATGGCAATAAGTTGAAATTGCTAATTGTATCTCATAATATGGGTTTTTATTCAATGTATTCTATAAATTTACCTAATTTACATACGATATATAAATTGTAAAATAAAATTAAAACTTGGAATTGAAGTTTTGTGTGAAGGGGATTTATGTGGAGGCCCAAATGATTGTAGGATAGACAGCTATAATAAACTTTCCGACAAGATTACCATTAATGTAGAATAGGAGAATTATACATGAAAATCAATTCAAAAAATATCTATACTAAAAATTCTAATTATATTTCTAATACAAACACAACTAATAACATATCAACTTTTAAATCAAGCATGGATGAGGCTAAAAACAAATTATCTGGTTCAGATATACTAAGAAATGCCCCTGACAGTGTAGTTAAATCTTGGGACAATGTTGTAAATAGCCTTTCTAAAGAAGACAGGCTTGATGCAGGAATAGCTATGTTTAAACTTAACGAACTTAATATGGCTAATCCTAATTTCAATTCAAAAAGCGTAAACTCTTTTAGCTATGGTAACTTTAATAACTTATTAAACTCGTTAGTAAATGACATGCAAAGACAATCTAATCTACTTTGCATAGATGAAAATACTAGAATTGCTAATAGTAAAGAGCTTTATATTTTGAATAAATTTAAACAGGAACTAGCTAAGTATAATTTATAAAGAAAAAGTTGTGAATATTCCGTCACAACGGTATTTAATTAAGATCTATTAAACATAAATTTATAAAAATCTTCTTCTTTAAATCCGCATTTCAAATATAATCTTTCAGCATATTTTGTCCAAAGAACTTTACTTGTATCTTTTATACTTGGATAGTTGTTTATAAATTCAATTAGTTTTTTTCCTAAGCCATTACCCCTATATTTTTCATCAATAATTACATCTAATATTAGACTGTAGACAGCATAATCACTTATAACTCTTGCAAATCCAATTTGTATATCATTGTGATAAATTGCAAAACAAAGTGAAGTTTCAATTGTTTTAGCAATGATTTCAGCAGGTCGATTTTTAGCCCAATGAGATTGCCTTAACAGGCTGCAAACCTCACCTAATTTAATCCGAGTAGCATCGTCTGTAAATATGTATTCACCTTCAATTATTTCCATTATAAAAACTCCTCTAAAGCGTGATTAAAATAGTTTTATTGCTCATTTTACCTTGTGATTGTAACTCAATAATTTACAACTGTAAATTTCTCTTTAATCCATTGTCTTTATATAAATAACAGGATTGACTACAAATTTACATTTAAAATATATTATATCATAGGGCTTGGACATGCAGTATATGTATAGAATGGATTTGTGGTAGATGAGTTATATAATGGTCAAGGATCATAAATGGAGCTATGTTGGTTATAGCTCCATTTATGATCTATATTTATTTCGTATAATAAGAACATTCCGAACTAAAAAATATAATTACCTATTATGTTCATTTGGTACGATTGTTTTTATTTTTAACTGCAATAATTTGAATACGCCTGTAATCCGCTACCCATTGGTTGTTTTTCCATATGCTATTTTTGCAAAGTTTTTCTGTTTCAAGTAATATTTGCTCCTTTTGTTCATCTGAAAATTCTAGTAAATCACTTGCAAAGAATTGACAAATCCAGTTACGTAGTCCTTTTTCCTCATCAGCAAGTGGTGTTGGTCTATCATATTCAATGATATGTTTTACTTCAAAACCAGCTTGATCTAATAATAACTTATATTCTTCCTTTGAAGGAAAAAAGAATGGTGAACAATAAGAATATCCCTTTTGTTCTATTACCTTTTCAAAAGCAGTTTGTATTTGACTTATATTATTTTGTGCTCCAAATTCACAAATCAACGTCCCATTATCTTTTAAACAAGTATAAACAGAATGCAACAATTTTTCTTGATTTGATATCCAATGAAAAACCGCATTAGAAAAAACAGTATCAAACTCATTTTTAAAAGGCAAACTTGTTGCATCCTCCACTTGAAAGATTAAGTTAGGATAATTAGATTTTGCCTTACCAATCATATTTTTTGATAAATCTATTCCAATAACAGTTGCACCGTTTTTTGCCAGCTCATTTGTTAATACCCCTGTACCACATCCTAAATCCAAAATTTTTTGCTCTTTTCCCACATTTACAAAATTAATCATAGGCTTACCATATTCTGCTACAAAAGAATGTTTATTATCATATAGATTACTATTCCATTTCATTTTTTTGCTACCTCCATAAATTGTTTTATTATATTATCACATAAAACTTTTATGAATAATGTAAACTATGATACAATCAAAAAATAATTACTAAATGGAGGTGTTTTTTCTTGAATACATGGGATTTGTTTTTAGTCCATAAAATAGGTATTCCTACTAGATTGTTTGAAACTTTTAAGACAAAACCTGCACAGATGTTTAAAGATAATCAAATAATTTATCGTCAAGGAGAAATTGCTAAAAATTTTTATTACCTAAAAGAAGGAAGAGTTCAAGCTTTTGTAAATTCCACAGATGGCTTAGAAAAAATTTTAGCAATTTATAAAAAGGGAGAAATTTTTGGAGAAGCTTCTTTTTTTGATGGCTTTCCAAGAATGTCATCGGCAAAAACTTTTTCAGATTCAGAAATCATCAATATTAATAAATCTGACATTATGTTATATTTTCAAAAAGAGCCACTTCTTGCTTTGAATTTTATAGAGCTTCTATCGAAAAAGGTAAGAATGTTATCAAATGAAATTGACAATATTTCATTTTTACCAGCAGAGAAAAGAATTGCCCAATATCTACTAAATGTGAGTCTATCTACTAATTGTTCTATTGATCGTACCCATGAGGATATTGGAAAGGCTGTAGGTGTAAGTAGAGTTACGGTAAGCAGAACTTTAAACAAATTCTCTCAATATCAATGGATTAATACTAAATATAAAAAAATTCTCGTATTAAATAAAAATGCTCTTTTGAAGTTTTTAGAAACATAATCCATTAATTATAAAGAAAAATAGAGATTCTATAAATGGTCTCATATTATACGATTATGACGCATAAATTTACAACTGTGAATTTCTATTTAATCCATTGTCTTTATATAAATATCATCATGGAATACAAATTTACATCTAAAATACATTATATCATAGGGTTAGATATGCAGTATATGTATAAGAATAGAATTGTGGTAGATGAGTTATATAATGTTCAGGGATCATAAATGGAGCCATGTTGGTTATGGCCCCATTTTATATATTTTTTTATATAATAAAAAAATGTGAATTATGGGTGAAATAAAATTTTATTATACCTATCAAATATAACGTCTTACTCTATTCATATATTTTAAATATTCTTCTCCAAATTCCTTAATACACCATCTTTCTTCTGAAAGAATAATCCAATGCGCTGATATTTGAAAACATATTAATAGCACAAGCAATATCCTTGATTGAGTTAGAAATACACATCCTAAGAAAGAAAGAAAATATGCAATGTACATAGGATTTCGGGATACTCGATATAACCCATTTAAATTTATTCCACTCATTTTAGGATTAGCATAATTTATTATAGATACCACATATAAAATAATCCCCAAACTATAGATTATTAGACCTATATAAAACCACTCAGAGTCTTCCCTGATTTTAAGTAATAACAAATATAGTAAAATAAAGGTAGTTGAAATTTGATAAACCCAATATGCTACTTTTTCTCTTCCGATTACTGGAGCAAATAAGCCCGCACGTTTAAGTGCTTCTTTGTTTACTATACTTAAAAGTCCATACCTAATAAGTATAATTGGTATTACTGTCAAAACTGCGTTCATTTTATCCCACCTTCTATATCCTTAATTTATAACTACTTTCTACCATTACATGTGGTCATCCGATAATACTTATATCAATTTAACCTTTTTATGTTTAATAATTGTGACGTAATAATTTACAACTGTGAACTAAATAATAAGTAAATTATATCATTATCTATACAATTACTCATTTTTTGTCTTAGTGTTGGTTTTGTCGGAAATGTTGGTGATATCCCATATACTATAGATATTATGAAAATATTTTTATTAACATTTAAATATCAACTAATAATATATGGTAAAAATCAGCAAAATAATGAGATATGTAAAAGTAAATTAATATAATATATAGTCAATACTAATTTGAAAATTGCTTAAAAATTTTTCCAATAGTATGCTTGTAATATACTATATATTGTATTTTAAAATATTTCCTTTTTTAAAACAATTAGATATTGTTTACAACTTTCTTAGAGAATATCTAAATTTTATACGATTTTACAAATTATATTTTTAATATTGGTTATTATATAAAATATTAAAAATAAATAAGCCTATAGTAGTGATGTAACAATCCTACAAAGAATAATAAGAAAGATGCAAAAATAATAGCTAAATTGATATATCAACGACAATATCTCACATGCATGTTTGATGTGTATAAGGAAAGGAGAGCTATAATGAGTGATATACGTAATTGGGTTTTGATTGGATATGAAATGATTTCTGTTTTAATTCCGTTTTTTATCACATATGTGATTCTACATGTAGTATTTAGAAAAGATAAAATGAGAAATAAAAAAAGATTTTTAATTTGGAATTTTATTTTTGCACTTTATATTTTTGGAGTTCTACATTTTACGGGTGCTGGAACATTATATAATATTAAAATGTATGGATTCAAAATAAACCCAAATGAGATTAATTTGATACCCTTTTCTGGAAATATAGATATAATAGAGTATGTTTTAAATATCATATTGTTTATTCCTCTTGGATTTTTAATTCCACTAATTTGGACAAGTTGGAACAAATGGAAGTTCATAATTATTGGAAGTTCTTTTTCTATATTAATAGAATTAAGTCAGCTTTTCAATACTCGATGTACAGATATTGATGATTTCATACTGAATACTTTGGGAGCAATAGTAGGTTATTGTTTATATAAGATGCTTAATAGAGTGAAAAAGAAAGATATAAAGACAAGTTATTTGGAAATAGAACCTTTTATATTTATTTGTGCTATGTTTTTAGGACGTTTCTTTATATTTAATGAATTTGGTTTGGCTAAAATTCTTTATAAATTTTAATCAATGTTAAAATGAACGTTTATATATATAAAAATAGATCACATGCTGGAATTAACATCCTGATGTGGCCTTAGTTAGTAAACAATATAAGAAACTACGTATCAATTTTTATTTTCTTTTTCATCCTCTTTATTGCTTATATAACCTAAAATTATCATTAAAATGCCGCCTAAAGTTCCTATTACAAGTGGAGCTATATCTGAATCCATAAGAAGTAACCTCCTTTTTAGTTTCTTATACAATAAATTACAACTGTGAATTCCTCTTTAATCCATTGTCTTTATATAAATAACATCATGAACTACAAATTTACATCTAAAGTATATTATATCATAGAGATAGCTATACAGTATACATATATAGAGAAATCTGCTGATGTTGCAGCAGCTAATATTAAATAAGAATATACTGACTTCTATTTACAAATAATAAAAAAGAAAAATTTCATATAAGTTGGAGGAATGATTAAATGTCAAAAGATTTTTTAACTGCTGTTGCAGACAGACGTACATTCTATGGAATTGGCAAGGAAGCTGTAGTTTCAGATGATAGAATTAAAGAAATCATAGACCATACTGTTAAACATACCCCATCCGCATTTAACTCGCAAAGTGCAAGGGTAGTTTTATTATTAGGAAATCATCATGATAAATTATGGAACATTACAAAAGAAGCATTGAGAAAGGTTGTATCAGCCGATCAATTTAGTGATACTGAAAATAAAATAAATTCATTTAAAAGTGGATATGGTACAGTTTTATTCTTTGAAGATACTAGTGTAATAGAGTCTCTTCAGCAACAATTTGCTCGCTATAAAGATAACTTCCCAATTTGGTCCCAACAAGCAAGTGGAATGCACCAATTTGTTATTTGGACTGCATTAGAAGTCGAAGGATTTGGAGTATCACTACAACACTATAACGAACTTATTGAAGATGATGTAAAAAAAGAATGGAGTATACCAATCAATTGGAAGTTAATTGCGCAAATGCCATTCGGAAAGCCAACGGCACAACCAGATGAAAAACAGTTTCAACCATTAGAAGACCGTGTTAAGGTATTTAAATAGACTGTACTTTAATAAGTTATAAACTCTTAATATTATTTCAATAAAAGCCCATACAGTCATTACATGAGCTTTTATTGAAATTAAATTTCAGTACTCCCATATTCCTCTTCTTATTATTTATGCAATGACACTGCACAATAATTTACAGCCTAGATAGTCCAAGAAAATGTCCACACCCCGACTCAAAAAAATCCACATTAACTATTAATTCTTCATTCTTAACTATTAATTAAAAAAGATACTATAAAAACTACTTTAACTGTAATTTTCATAGTACCCTTACATTTCATTATTTTTATAAATTTTATACTTGCCAGCATGCTCAGATATAACATTTATAGATTTTTCATCTGCATTATACATAAATACATCCAAATTATCCTGCTGACCTGAATTTCCTATACCTGTAAAATATACATTACCACTTTCATCTTCAGCTATTCCTGAAGAAATACCAAGAGTTTGTGGAAAGTCATAGGTAATCCTGTTTACTGTACCACTTTCCTCTTTAAACTCATAAAGTGCAGTGTTATTGTCCTTTTGATTTCCAATAAAAAATACACTTTTTCTATTTTTATCTGATACTGAACTATATATTTCCGTAAATCCATCACTTAAAAGTGTAAACTGTTTACTTTCATTATTATAAAAATATAAATATAACTCATTGTAACTTCTCGATAAAAATAATATATCATTTCCTAAAGGAATAAAATATATACAGTACCCTTTAATGTCATTTAAATATATTTGTTCTCTGTCTGTATTAAAATCATATATATATACTCTATTAGAATTTGCTTTTCCTTCTATGCTTCCATAATAAATTATTCTATGATCGTCTAGCCACTCATATAAATCTCCAGAAACTAGAACCTTCGATTTAATATCTAAATACTTTTTATTTTTTATATCGTATACTTTCATTCCCTCAGCACTATATACCGAGCTGTTTTTAAAAGTCCTAAAGGCAATCTTATCCCCTGTAGAATTCATTTTAATATCTCGTGCATTATAAAAATCTTTAACTTCATCTACAGAATCCTTAGTAATTATATCTATTTTATTTTTATTAGAATCTTTTTCCTTATTTAAATAAATAAAAGTGGTTTTCTTTGTGTCATATAGCATTTCCTCTATATTATTTATATTGTTATTCGTTAAGTTTTGAGATAACTTATAATTATCCACATTAAATATCTTCGTATCAGTTTCTTTAGCTTCAACCGCTATAACATTAGAATAATGAATATTTGCTCCACTTTTACCTTTGTTTACATCTCTAGGTGTACAACTACTTAATATGAGAAATGTAAAAGACATGAAAACAAAAAAAATTATCATTCTAAAGTTTTTCATTAAATATCATATTCCCCTTTAAACGAAACCTCTGCAGGACCTGTCATAAAAACTTTATTGTCTTTCACTTCTATAAAAAGAATTCCTCCTGGAACGTGAGCTTTAACTTTTCCCTCTGTAAAGCCAAGCTTATTTGAAGCTACAGCACAGGCACAAGTTCCCGTACCACAGGCTAAAGTAGGACCTGCTCCTCTTTCCCAAGTTTTTATTTTAATTTCGTCCTTATTTAAAACTTCACAAAAGTTTACATTAGTTCCTTCGGGGAAAATAGAATATTTTTCAATAGCCTTTCCTTCTTTCACATCATACTTTTCAAGATCACCAAATATAACTGTATGAGGTACTCCCATAAACATTGAAGTAATACTATAAGTTTTTTCATTAATTTTTAATTCCTTTTTTACAACTTCATCACAGGAGTTTACCGGAATTTTCTTTGGATCAAAAGAAGGTGTTCCCATATCAATAGTGACTTCCTTCACTTTACCATTTTCTATATTCAAAAATGCTTCCTTTATACCATCCCCCGTTTCTATCTTTATAGGAGACTCTTTTACTAAATTTTCTTCCCATACATATTTTGCAAAACATCTTATTCCATTTCCACACATAGATGCATAAGAACCATCTGAGTTTATTATTATCATTTTGATCTGTGCAATTTCACTCTGGCGAACTATCAATATCCCATCTCCGCCTATTCCAAAATGTCTATTACAAAGCTTTAATCCAAGTTCTTTTTCTTTTCCTAAAAATCTATTATCTCTGTCATCTATTACTACGAAATCATTTCCAGTACCTTGCATTTTAATAAATTTCATATTAAATTTTTCACCCTTCCATAAAGATGCTGTATATTTCAAATTAAGTTTACTACTGTAATAATCTTTTATCAATAAAATTTTTACAACTTTATTTTAAAAATTCTAGATGATATAATTTATTAAATACATAACTTACGAGAGGATGAACAATATGGCTTTAGACGGTATTTTCATACACAGCGTTTTAAAAGAATTGAAAGAAAAAATACTAGGAGGAAAAGTTGAAAAAATAAATCAACCTGAAAAGGATGAAATAGTATTAAGCATTAAAAATGGGAGAAAAAATTATAAGCTTTTATTAAGTGCAAGTCCAGTATATCCTAAAATGCATATTACAGTTAAAAGCAAACAAAATCCGCTTCAGCCCCCTATGTTTTGCATGGTTTTGAGGAAACACCTAAGCCCATCAAAATTAGTTGACATAAGGCAATTGGACACAGATAGAATTGTTTTTTTAGATTTCGAAAGCTCAGATGAATTGGGTTTTAACAGTATATATACATTAGTAATAGAAATAATGGGAAGACATAGTAATATAACTTTAGTTCGAAAAAGAGATAATTTGATCATGGATAGTATAAAACATATAACACCTGAAATAAACACCGTGAGATCCCTATTTCCCGGAATAAAATACGTATTTCCACCAACTTCAAATAAACTAAATCCCCTTTCCTTTACAAAAGAGGATTTTGTAAAGTTTTTAACAACTACCTCAACAAAAATTGATAAAAGTTTTTTTTCAAAAGTGTTTACTGGCATAAGTAGCTCCTTTTCAAAGGAATTATCCTACAAATTAAATAGTGAAAAAGATTTTTCAGAAAATAGCAATTTAGACTTTCTATACGACTCTTGCAGGAAAATTTTTGATGAAGTGATAAATGATAATTTTTACTTTGCATCCTACATAGAAAATGAAAAAGTAAAAGATTTCTACTGTTATAAATTAACCTATTTAAATAAATGCAAAGAAAAATGCTATACTACACCTTCCCAATTAATAGAAGAATTTTACTATGAAAAGGACAAATGTGATAGGTTAAGCAACAAAAGCTCTGACCTTTCTAAACTTATAAATATAAACTTAGAAAGATGCACTAAGAAAATAAAAATTCTAATAGATAGCATTAAAGAGGCTAAAAATAAAGATACTTTTAGAATATATGGTGAACTCTTAACTTCACAGATCTACAATATAAAAAAGGGTGACAGCCATATAGGAATTCAAAATTACTATAGTGAAAAAATGGAGTATTTAGATATAAAACTTGATAAAAATAAAACTCCTTCCGAAAATATACAACGTTATTTTAAAAAATACAATAAATTAAAGAAAACAGAACAAGCTGCAAATGAACAATTAAAAATAGCAAAAGAGGAAATGGAGTATTTGACTTCTGTAATGACCAACATAAAGAATTGTGAAAACTACGATGATATTGAAGAAATAAAAAGAGAACTTATGGAAAGCGGGTATATAAAATTTAAAAAATCAAATACTAAAAAAAAGGGTAGAGATTCCAAGCCAATGAAATTTGTATCCAGTGATGGAATAGACATATATGTAGGTAAAAATAATCTTCAAAATGATTACCTTACTCTCAAATTTGGAGATAAAAGGGATATATGGCTTCATACTAAAGAAATTCCTGGATCTCACGTAATAATTAAAAATTTTGGCAAAGTTCCAGATAAAACTTTGGAAGAAGCTGCAAATCTTGCGGCATATTACAGTAAAGCTAAAAATTCCTCCAAAGTAGCCGTAGATTATACAGAAATTAAAAATGTCCATAAACCAAATGGGGCCAAACCGGGAATGGTAATATATTATACTAATCAAACCATTTATACAGAACCTACAAAACCGGATATAAAACAGCTTCAATAAAAACTTTCAAGTAGATTTTTGAATACTACTAGCTTTTTAAAAAATAATCTTTTGAGACAAAATAGACCATATTTATTCCGTAAAGCCAATGTAGTGCTAAAAAAACTTGCAATATTAAAAAAACTATCTTATAATAGGTTGTGAATTTAATATCTTTTAAAATGATCCAGTGAGGTCAATAAAGTATTTTTATATCCGTATGACTATTATGTCCTTCACTGCGTGAAGGACATTTTTTATAATGCTTATAGTGTAAATTAAATTGAAATAAGCACAATTATAATTGTAAATTAAAAAGAAGGGAGGGTCATATATTGAAATTAAAAGCACTTATTTTAGATGAAAAGGCTATGAATAGAACTTTAAAAAGAATATCCCACGAAATATTAGAAAAGAATAGAGGTACAGAGGATATAATACTTGTAGGCATAAAGAGAAGAGGATACCCCTTAGCAAAAAGAATAGCCGAAAACATTTATAACATTGAAGGAATAAAATTAAAAGTAGAAGATGTAGATATTGGCCTCTATAGAGATGATTTAAGCAGTCTTGCAGGACAACCTATACTAAAAGGATCTAATGTAATAGATGTGGAAAACAAAAAAGTTATATTAGTAGATGATGTTATCTATACAGGCAGAACTGCAAGAGCAGCAATTGATGCTATTATACATTCTGGAAGGCCAAAATTAATTCAGCTGGCCGTTTTAGTTGATAGAGGGCATAGGGAACTTCCTATAAGAGCCGACTATGTAGGTAAAAACATTCCTACCTCTAGAAATGAAATGATATCAGTTGAAATTGCAGAAATAGACAAAAATGACTCAGTAAAAATATATGAATTATAAACTTTTAAAATAGTCCTTGAGAGACTAGAAAAGGAGCACATAAATGAAAAATATTGTTGATGTAGAAGAAAAATTACCTATAGGAGTTACCATACCTCTTAGTTTTCAGCATTTATTTGCAATGGTAGGTTCAACTATACTTGTTCCAATTTTAACAGGAATGAGTCCATCCATAGCATTATTTTGCAGCGGTATTGGAACCCTTATTTATATCTTATGTACCAAGGCCAAGCTTCCAGCTTACTTAGGTTCTTCCTTTGCTTTTATAAGTCCAATCCTTATAGCATCTAAAAGCTATGGTCCAGCAGCTATGCTTTCTGGTGTAATAGCAGCAGGTTGTGTATATTTAATTGTAGCTGGCATAATAAAGCTTTGCGGTGTAAACTGGCTTAACAGAGCCCTTCCACCTGTAGTTGTTGGTTCCATAGTAATAGTAATAGGCCTAGGTCTTGCAGCTACAGCTATAAACTGGGCAGGATTCAACCCTACTTACACAACTGATCAGATGCAAAGTATACCAAGATGGGCATGGATGACAGTGTCTGCAATTACAGTTGCCGTAGCTGTTATTGGAACCATGTATTTTAAAGGATTTTTAGGAATAATACCTATACTAATAGCCATAATAGTTGGATATATATCTGCCTTAATTTTAGGTGTAGTACCAAAGCAAGCACTAGATACTATTGTAAGTACTAAACTCTTCAAATTACCTCCATTTATGTTTCCTAGATTCAACATAAATGCCGTCATGCTTATGGCTCCTATTTCTTTTGTAACCTTAGCAGAGCATATAGGTCACATTTACGTAACAAACAATGTAGTAGGAAGAGATTTTACCAAAAATCCAGGACTTCATAGATCTATATTAGGAGATGGATTAGCCACTATATTTGCAGGTTTTGCAGGTGGACCTCCAACTACAACTTATGGAGAAAATATAGGAGTTATGGCTATAACCAAAGTTTACAGTGTATGGGTTATAGGCGGTGCTGGAGTAATAGCTATACTGCTTTCATTTATAGGCCCTGTAGCTGCTGTAATTGAAAATATGCCTATGCCTGTAATAGGTGGTGTAAGCATAGTGCTATTTGGAATAATAGCTTCCTCAGGTTTTAGAATATTTGTAGAGGATAAAATAGATTTTAGTAAAAATAGAAACTTAATATTGACGTCTGTCATAATAGTAATAGGAATTGGCGGCGCTTCCATAAACTTTTCTGTAGGTGGATCACCAGTTCAAATATCCGGTGTAGCTCTTGCAACTATTGTTGGAATAATACTTAATTTAATATTACCAGAAGAAAGTGCTTCTGAAAAATCAAATGAAGAAGCTGTTTAAAAATTGCTCTAAAAAGCAGTCTAAAATTATATAGACTGCTTTTTTAATTCATATTATCTAATTATCTAAAACCTTTATCACTTTTTTAAAATAATCTGGTATTTCTGTTTCAAATTCTATATACTTTCCTGTAGATGGATGAATAAAGCCAAGCTTTTCAGCATGGAGGAGCTGACCGCCTAGTTTAAACCTCTGCTTTTTATATCCATATACTGGATCTCCTACAAGAGGGTGCCCTATATATGCCATGTGTACCCTTATCTGATGTGTTCTTCCTGTTTCAAGTATACATTTTATCAAAGTATTATTTTTAAATCTTTTAATAACCTTATAATGGGTAATGGCCCTTTTTCCATTCACACAAACTGCCATCTTTATTTTATCTTTAGGATGTCTTGCAATAGGCTCATCTACAGTTCCCTCATCTAACTTTACGACTCCCTCTACTAAGGCTATGTATTCTCTAGTCATAGAATGATCCTTAAGCTGTTTCGCTAATTTATTATGAGAATTATCATTTTTAGCTACTACGAGTATTCCTGAAGTATCTTTGTCTATTCTATGTACTATACCCGGTCTTGTTACTCCATTTATACCAGATAAATCACGACAGTGATTTAAAAGAGCATTTACTAAAGTACCTTCATATACTCCTGGTGCAGGATGCACTATCATCCCTTGAGGCTTATTTACTACAATAACATCCTTATCTTCATATAATATATCAAGAGGTATATCTTCCGACTGTATATTTAAATTCACAGGGTCAGGTATAGTAATTTCTATATTATCCCCTGACTTAATCTTATAATTGGACTTTTTTGCTTTTCCATTTACTTCTACTAACTTATCTTCTATTACATTTTGAATATATGATCTTGATTTATCTTGGAAGCATTTAGACAGAAATACATCAAGTCTCATATTTTCTTCTTCACTACAAGCCAAAAATTTTTTACTTTCCATACTTTTCTTCCTTTAATAAATAGAATGCCAAAAGTGCAGTTCCTACTACCACCATCACATCTGCTATATTGAATACAGGAAAATAATAAATGTCTTTATAATGGACAGAAATAAAGTCAACTACATATTTATACACCATTCTATCCATCAAATTTCCCAAAGCTCCACTTATTATAAGTGAAAAACTTATTCTTATAAGCTTTTCACTAGGTTTATATTTTATAATATAAAATATCATTCCTCCAACTACAATTATTGTAATTATAGTTAAAAAGTAAAGCTTACCCTGTAAAATTCCAAAAGCAGCTCCCTTATTTTGCAAATACAGTAATGAAAACAAATCTTTTATTACTATTACCTGAGAAACTTTAGATAAAACTTCAATGGCCCATATTTTCGTAACCCTATCTATTAAAATTCCAAGTAATATTATAAATATTTCCACTATTTTCCTCCCAAAACGCAATGCATAAAAATTACAAGCTCATAATCATACTTTTAATTATTTGTGTAGAATTTTTTATGGCAATAGGTGCAAATTTTTTATAGTCCATGCTAGCACCATTGTTTGCATTATCTGATATAGATCTTATTATTACAAAAGGTATATTGTTCAAATAGGCTACCTGTGCAATACTTCCACCTTCCATTTCACAAGCCAGTGCTCCAAACTCCTTGTTCAAATATCTAACCTTTTCTGTACTTGAAATAAATTGATCTCCTGTAACTATTCTTCCTACAAAACTATTTATATTTCCTAATTTATTGCAGGCATCCTTAGCTTTTTCTACAAGTCTTCTATTACATTTAAAATCATATGTATCTAATCTAGGTATCTGTCCTACTTTATCTCCAAAAGCAGACGTATCCATATCATGCTGTACCAAATTATCTGCTATTACTATATCTCCTGGATATACATTTTCTCCTGCACCTCCTGCAATACCTACATTTATTATGTAATCTACATTAAAATCATCTGCAAGTATTTGGGCACATACTGCTGCATTTACCTTACCTATACCACTCCTTACTACAACTATATCTTTATTATAAAGTTTTCCTAAATTAAATTTCATATTAGCTTTTTCTTCAACTTTCTCCAGTTCTAATTCAGATAAAAGTATTTCTACTTCTTCATCCATAGCTCCTATAATTCCAATAACCATGTTTTTATATCCTCCTCATTTTTATTTCTATAATTACTAGCATATATTAAATCAACATTGATTGTCAAATATGCTTTGTTTACAGTGCATACTAAAAAACCACTCTACTTTTAGAGTGGCTTTTTCTATCCTTTAATAAAAAAATTTTTAATTTCTTCGAGTTCATCTTTATCTTGAAAAATTTCTTTTTCCGTATGATTTGAGTCATCTTTATTATCTTCATCAAATTCTTTGTTACTCTTTTCAACTAAAGAAACATCTTCTTTTTTTGGCTCTACTACTTCTATTTCCTTTTCCTTAACAGTAGTATCTTCCACTTCATTTTCATTTGATTCATACCCAATGTTATAGTTCTTTACAAAATCTTTTTCCATATCATCAAACATTTCCATTTGAGTTTTCATAAAGTTTCTAAACTTAGTTCTAAACTTAGAAAATTCCTGTTTTACATTTTGAAACTCATCTGTAATTTGAATAACATCACTATGGGCTTTATCTATTATCTTTTGTGCAGCATCATTTGCATTTTTTACTACAAATTGACTTTCCTTTTTAGCATTTTCTTTAGCCTGTTCAGAAGCATTTTGAGCTAATAAAAGTGTATCTTTTATAGTATTTTCCATTTTAGTATAATGACTTATCTTCTCATCCAAAGACTGCATTTTTTCCTTTAAAAGAGAATTTTCCTTATATATAGACTCATAATCTTCTGCTATTTTGTCTAAAAATTCATCTACTTCATCTATATTATAACCTCTAAGTCCTTTTTTAAATTCCTTATTTGTTATCTCTGCAGCAGTAATAAACATCACGAGCACCTCACAAATTAACTAAATTTTTTTATAAGAAGTTTGCATCGACCGCTTCCCGTCCAACCCGTTTCTCCCACAATTTTAAACTTTCCACAGCCTCTTACAGTTATTATACAATTATCTTCTATAGATTTATCTTTTCTTGTTTCTGGTAAATAATCCAAAAGGACTTTACCTCTCTTAATCATTTCTTGAGATTTATTTCTTGATACATTGCATAGAGAACTAACTAAACAATCAATTCTCAAGGAAGAAACATTTAAAACAGAAGTTTTAAAATTATATAGGGGAATTTCCGCAGAACTAATATCTAAAACATTTGCTTTGCAGCTGCTCTTTCCTACGCTATTTAAATTCATCTCTATGTAATCACTTATATCTTCACAAACAGCTAAATAACATTGCTTATCTTCCTTTAGTATTAAATCTCCAAATTTCTCTCTTTTAAGTCCAAGAGCCATAAGCGCCCCTAGATAATCCTTGTGTTGTAATTTAACAAATTTAGACTTACATTTTATTTCCATCAATTTTATTGGATAATTCCTTATATCAAACTTTGAAAATGCTATAAGTTTTCTTTCTGCATCTTCAAATATGCCACAGCTGCATATATTTAAGCCAATTTCTTCCTTTAGATCTTCTAAAGTATTCCATACATTGGGAGTATAAAATGTTGAGGTATATACCGTATTATTAGTTTTTTTTGCTAAACTTATTTTATCATATATAGGTAAGATTTCACTTTCATCGCAAAAATGAAATCTCTTTATAAAACTTTTTTTATCCATAATTATCCCTTAATTTGCTATGCATTATTTCATATACTAGAGTATCGAAAATACAATTCCTCTTAATATATCTATTATAAAAAAGGCCACTATAGGTGAAAAATCTATCATTAACCCCGGCATAAGTTTTTCCTGAATTTTTCTTCCAGGTATCATGAGGGGTTCCGTAAATATATGTAAAAAATCCACAAATGCGTTACTTCTCCCCTGCATAACCCAAGATAGAATTACATCCAATATTATAGCACCTTCAAGAAATCTAAACAGTAATGATATTGCAACAGCTAAAGTACTACTTATCATTTTTGCCTCCAATTATTTATCAGTAAATATACTTACTTCCATCCAAATATTCCTTTTCCAGATAACTCATTTTTTAAATCACTGTTTACTTCTACACTAGATGGTGAAAGTATGTATATTCCTTTTTCTATTTCTTCCAAATTTCCTCCTAATGCATAGCTTGCACCGCCCATAAAATCAAGTAACCTTTGAGCTATTCTAATCTCAAGTCCTGTAGTGTTTATAACTATTATTTTTCTATTTTTAAGTTCATCACATATATCAGCTGCTTCCTCATAAGTAGTTGGCTTAACTATTCTTACCTTAGCTGCTATTGTAGTATGTATGCTTACAACTTTATTTTGTCTTTTACTATTTACAATAGGGTCTACCTCTGCAAAATCATTTACGATTTTTTGATTTTCTCCTTTCTTTGTTTCTTCTTCCTCTATATCTTCCTCCAAGTCATCTTCCAATCCTAAAAATCCCATCATTTTGTTTATCATTTTACCTGCCATAAAAAATACCTCCTATTTATTATTGTAATTTCTCTTTCCAAATATACCTTCGCCAATTCTCACCAGTGTTGCTCCTTCTTTAATTGCTATTTTATAATCATGAGTCATTCCCATAGATAGTATATTCATACTTATATTATTAAACTTTCTTTTCTTCAAGCCATCAAAAATACTTTTTAGCTTTCGAAAATAGTTTTTACAACTTTCTTCATCCCCTTTAGGAATTACAGCCATAAGACCTTTTACTTTTACATTGGTACAATTCTCACAGGCATTTATTAAATCTTCCAATTCCTCTAGAGGTAAACCTGTCTTACTTTCTTCCAACCCTATATTTATTTGTATCAAAGTATTTGCAATTAACTTTTGATCTTTATAATGTTTTTCTAATTCATTAAGAAGTCTTATACTGTCCAAAGAATGGATAAGATAAACCTTACCAACTATATATTTTACCTTGTTTCTTTGAAGATGACCTATTAAATGCCACCTTATATCCTGTGGAAGGTTTGGTATTTTATTTGTGAGCTCCTGTACTTTGTTTTCTCCAAAATCTCTAATACCTGCATCATAAGCTTTTTGTATATCTTCAATAGGCTTAGTTTTTGAAACTGCCACTAAGGTTACATTTTTATCCTTTAACTCTTCCTCTATCCTACTCAAGTTTTGTTCAATTGACAATATTACCGTCTCCTTTATTTAAGCACAAACATATACAATTATTAGTATTCTTCATAGACATCAAAATTCCTGCAAAAATTAATTATTTTTTTAATTATTTTCAACAAATTTATAAAATAATCTACTCTATCTCTTTCATAAATTCTGTTTTATACTCTCCCTTATAGGCAGGTATTTTTATATTATCTGATTTTTGTACCTCTACCACAATCTTTCTAGTTAGCATTATTTTTAAGTAATTTTCATTTGACATCATATAAGTATAAAGTACTTCCTTATTTCCTATAGCATTAATTAAAAAAGGAGAAGCTATTTTTACTCCATTTACTCTTAGAAATGGACCACTGCAATAAATTTCGGAAACCCCTACTATTCTGTGACCATTTATAGAAATTGCCTCAGATCCTGCATTTTTCAAATCATTGATAACCTGTATAATATCTGTATTATGTACAAGCTTCATCTGATACTGAAAACTATCAAGTCCATCATTCATAGGTGCATCATTCAAATATATATTTATTCCTTGACCTTTTACAGCTACTTTCCCAAGCACCATATTGTTTTGATTTAATTCTTGATTTATTCCAGCTACAACTTGAGCCTCATTCTTCTCACTGCTTCTATATTTTTTTAGCTTGTTATAGGTATCATTATATTGTTTTAATAATCCAGATATCTCACTGTGAAGCTGATTTTTATAATTATATGCATCTTGATACTGTTTTGAATTTAAAAACACTCTCTTATTAGTCTTACCTTTTGTAAAGCTTATATTGGTGGATATTAATATACCTATTATTATAGAAGCTATAAAAACAAAAGTATTAGCTTCACTACTCTTCATTTATTTCACCTCATTGATGTGATTTAGCTTTTTCAATTAATACTCTTCTTATTATTGCAAAATTATTAAATATCCTTCCTCCAAAAACTATAACCACTGCCAAATATATAGGTACTCCAAGCTTATCCCCTAAATAAGCAAATGCTGCAGCAAGTACTGCATTTCCAAAAAATCCAGATATAAAAATATCTGTTTTAAAGTTTTTAGACAAGTTAGCTCTTATAGCTCCAAACACCGAGTCAAGACAAGCTAAGATAGCCACAGACATATAAGGTGAAAATTTATCTGGAATATTCACATTCCAAACTACACCTATAATTATTCCCAATATAAGTCCAACAAATCCTATCATTTTTTACCACCTCTAATTTATTCCTTCACAGGCTCTGCATACTCAAATTTATATGGTTTGTTATATTTCTTTATAGTTATACTATCAGATTTTTCAAACTTAACATCACATATAGTCTTTAAATCTGAAAATACTTCTGGAAAACTCATGGCACTATATAGCAAACTTTTGTCTCCTATAGCTTGTATAACTATTCTTTTTGATGGTGATATTTTTTCATCATTTATAAGTATATAATTTCCTGCTGTCCTTATACCCGTTCTTGAAACAATCCTTATATCATTTATAGATATAGCTTCAGCACCTGCAAATCTCAATTCGTTTACGAGATACACTAAATCTTTATCAGTTATGTGATTATTAACACTATTTCCAAATAGATTGCCGTTAGGATTAAGATATATAGTGACACCTTGTCCCTTTACATCTACCTCTCCTGTAAGTATTCTAGAACTTTCTAATTCATCCAGAAGGTGTTTTGTAGAATCACTTTTGCTTGCTGCAGCATCTTCATAGCCCTTTACTTTATTTTGAAGATCATTTACTTTTGCTTCTAATGCAGCTTTTTCCTTTTTATACTGCTCTATTTCCACAGTAACATCAGAACTATTTTGATTATTCAAATTTAATGTATTATCCTGTTTCATAAGTACTCTAAATTGGTAGGTAAGCATGAATCCAAGTATACAGCACACCAAAGCAACACTAATTTGTGAAGCAACTTTACGCATTTTATTTTATCCTCCTAATTTTCAATGTGAAATACAGGATTTCCATCAAATCTTACGTCTATGTATCCCCTTGCACTGCCCAATTTTTCATTTAACATTATGTTTAAAGCCCTGTTTACCTTTTTACCTAAATTATCTCCTTGTCCCAATTCCACACACATATCTTTAAAGTAAACTTTAATGTCCACAGAATTACTTACATCCATATAAGTAATTTCAAAAGGTAATTTATTATTTTGAATTATACTTCCTAGGCTAGTTACAGCCTTAATTTTATCATTATCTTTATTTAAAATACATTCTCCCAATTTAACTTTACTACAATCAATTCCATTTAACTTAACTAACTTCATGTTGTTTATGTTGTCTCTCCTTTGAAGTAAAACTCCATTTTTATCTATAATGAAATATTTTTTGCTGCTTTCTATATAAAAGGTCGCTTCTCTTTCCTTTACATTAATATTAATGGTTCCAGGAAGCTTTCTGCCTATATCAACATCTTCTATATACGGATTTTTTAATATATTTTCTGATGCATCTCTTAGATTAATATAAAAGATATTATTTCCACCATATACTTTTGAATCCTCAATAATGCTATTACTTGAAATACTTTTATTTCCATACACTTTAATATACTTTATATTAAAATACGGCAATTTTAAGCAGAGTGTAAAAAATAATGCTATTAAAAATACCATAAGCATAAGAACTCGTTTTACTTTTACCTTTTTTCGTCTTTTTAAAATCAATTCATTATCTGTTTTCGTAATAATATGACTCATTTCCTATCCTTTCACTTATAATATAAACAGAGTTCTTGGCACTAGAGGAAAGTTTTGACTCTACCTGATGCTTATTAACAGGATTCTTAGTGCTTTAGCACTTAGAAGGCGTTATCCTTTAGGGTGAATCGTTATCCAGGGACGTAGCTGCTCTTTGCTCCCACTTGGAGAAGAAGTGGGAGCATTAGAGCAGGTAGTCATCGGATAAAATAACATAAGATACATATATATTAACACTTAATAACAGTAATTTCATTAAAATAACCCTTAAATTTATATTAAATATTTACATACTCTATTTCATTAAAATTGCCAAAGTTCAAAGTTCAAATATCAAATAAGGATAATTTTCTTTCTAAGTTCTTAAAAGTCCACAATAGCATTACAAAAAATTTGCAATGCTATTCTTAACCACTTTCTGTTTGCCTTGATATGTTCAAAAGTATTCCAACTGCTATCATATTGATTGTGAGGGCCGAACCTCCATAACTTATAAAAGGTAATGGTACTCCTGTTACAGGCATGGCACCAGTTACAACTGCAATATTTATTATTGCCTGAACTGCAATAACCGAAGTTATTCCAGTAGCTAAAATAGTTCCATAAGTATCCTTTGCCCTTATAGCAATAACAATTCCTCTCCACACAAAAACTATAAATAATATAACAATTACAGTACATCCTATAAGTCCTAATTCTTCTCCTATAATAGAAAATATAAAATCATTGTGAGGTTCTGGTATGTAATAACACTTTTGCCTTGATCTACCGAGTCCCATTCCCCATATTCCTCCTGATCCCATTGCTAAAAGAGATTGAATCAATTGATATCCCTTTCCTTTAGGATCAGACCAAGGATTTAGAAAGCTTGTAAATCTAGCCATCCTATAAGGTTCAAATATTATACCTGCTATTCCTCCAAGGACTACAAGTCCAACTACGCCAAGTACATGGGTTATTTTAGCTCCCGATACATATAAAATTATGAGGGTAACTATCATTATTACAGCTGCTATACTTAAATTCTTTTCTGCAAATACAAGTCCTGCATAAAATGCAGAAACCAAAAGATATGGAAGCACACCATACAGCATGGTTTCTATCTTTCTTCCCCCTTTAAGCTCTATACTTTTTGCCATATATAAAACTACAATGTATTTTGCTATTTCAGAAGGTTGAAATCCAACAGAACCTAATGTTATCCATCTTTGTGCACCTTTTCTAGATTCAAAGGCAAAAACTGCAAGTAAAAATATTACAGATACTATCATAAGTAATTTAGTATACTTCTTTATTCTCTTATAATCAAATTTTACTGTAAAAAACATAAGGAATGTTCCAATTATTGCCCATAACCCCTGCCTTTTTAAATAAAACATGCTATCTCTTGTACTTTTATCAAAAAATGCTTTGTAAGAACTGGCACTATAGACCATGACAACTCCAATAGCTACCAATAACATTATAGTTGCAAAGAGCAAAAAGTCTATAGAGCCCATTTTAGTATTTGGTTTACTAATTCTCATAAAAATCCTCCTAGATTATTACTATATGAGGCTGACAAAAGCATTTAAAAATTACTATATTTAAAGATAACCTTCTTCTTTTCATTTTACAAAGATAGAAATCCTAACAGACATAATATTACTGTAATTATACAAAATATAGAAACTACTTTAGTCTCATGCCAACCTGAAAGTTCAAAGTGGTGATGGATTGGAGCCATTTTAAATATCCTCTTTCCTGTAAGTTTAAAGGAAGCCACTTGAAGTATAACAGATGCTGCCTCTATTACGTATATTCCTCCAATTATTGGAACAAGCAGTGGGAGTTTTAATATCATTGCAACTGCCCCTACTGCACCTCCCAGTGCCAGAGATCCTGTATCTCCCATAAATATTTGAGCTGGAAAAGCATTGTATTTCAAAAATCCTAAAAGTGCTCCGGCAAGAACTGCACAGAAAATAGCCAAAGTAATATGCCCCATGGCAAAACTTACAAGAGCTAAAAAAGTCATTACTAAAAGTGTAACTGACGTTGCCAATCCATCAAGTCCATCTGTTAAATTCACTGCATTTGTCGTGGCTGCAAAATATATTATTATACATGGAATATAAAATACTCCTAAATTCCAACTTCTATGTGCAAAAGGAACTATTATAGATGTCCCTATATATGGATTATTGGCAGAATAGTAGGCAAATATTCCAGATACAATTAATAATAATATCATTTTTTGATAAGCTCTTAGTCCCAAATTTTGCTTTCTCAATATCTTTAAGATATCATCAATAGCACCTATTACTCCAAAAGCCACAAAAGCATAAAGGGCTATCATAGCCTCATCTGATGGTTTTTTTACTATAATTGCCATAGTTATAAAAGTTGCTAGTATAAATAGTACTCCTCCCATAGTTGGAGTACCTGCTTTTTTCAAATGACTCTTTGGGCCATCCTCTCTTATATTCTGGCCAAATTTAAATTTATGAAGAAGAGGGATCAAAATAGGTCCTTCTAAAATAGCTATAAAAAATGCAATTAGTACAGAATAAATTAATCTATACATGTCATATTGCCCTAAGCTAAAGGGCATTCACCTCCTAATTATTGCTGTTCTTCTTTAGTTCTTCTGCTATAGTTTCAAATTTCATTACTCTAGAAGCTTTTATAAGCACTGTGTCTCCCTCTACAATGCACTTCTTTAAAAGAAACTCCAAAGTTTCTGCATAGGTATCAAAACTAATACACTTTCCATTTTTATTTGTGACCTGGAATCCCCTTTTAAAATCTTCTGCATATTCTCCAAGAGCTATCAATATATCTATGCCATTTTCTCCTGCATACTTTCCTACTTCCTCATGCATCCTGCAGGATTCATCTCCCAATTCCCCCATGGTACCTAATACAGCTACTCTCCTTTTTGATTTAAAATTTTTCAAAACATCAATAGCTGCTTTCATTGACTCAGGATTGGCATTATAACTATCATTAATTACATTGAACTTTTTTCCTTTACATATCTCCATTCTCATTGCAGTAGTCTCTATATTTTTTAAGCCTTCTCTTATTTCTCCATAAGTCATATTTAAAATTCTCCCACAAGCAACTGCAAGTAGAGAATTCAATACATTGTACTTTCCAGGTACATTTACCTTAAACCTCTCTTCCATCTTAACATTGTTTTCACATATGTTAAAACTTATAAAATCTTCTTTTACCTCTATATCATAAGCCGATATATCTGAATTTTCTTCTAATCCAACTCTTCTTATGTTAAATCTATCTTCTTTTAAATTGCTTAACATATCATTATCTGAATTTATTACTAAAGTATTATCCTTTGAAAAAAAATCTGTTATTTCAAGTTTTGCTGCAAGTATGTTTTCTCTTGTTCCTAAATTTCCTATATGTGCCCTAAGTACATTGGTTATTACTGCAATATCTGGTCTAGCAGCTTTAGCCATACTATGTATTTCTCCTCTATTATTCATTCCCATTTCAAGCACTGCCACATCATAACTATTATTCAATCTAAATATCATATGTGGAAGTCCTATCTGATTGTTAAGATTGCCTTCTGTTTTAAACACTTTGAACTTAGCACTTAATACAGATGTTATTAAATCCTTTGTTGTTGTTTTACCTGCAGAACCTGTAATTCCTATTACTTTTACACTAAGTTTACTTTTATAGAATTCTGCTAAATCAAGCAGTGCTTGATTTCCATCCTTAACTTGAATTACACTAGTACACTCATTTATTTCACTTTTTTTAAAATATACTTCATCCACAATACATATAGAAGCACCTTTATCACTTGCAACTGCAGCATATTTATTTCCATTAAATCTTTCTCCTTTAAGGGCAATAAATATATCTTTTTCTTCAATTTTTCTAGTATCCGTACTTACATTTCTATATCCACTATATTTCCCAGAAATTATTACTTGTCCAGATACAGCATTTACTATTTCGTCAAAACTCATGTATTCCAAATTTTTATTCTCCCCTCTTTTAGGCAATTATCTTAAAGTTAAAAGTTCAAATATCAGAGTTCAAATAAATGATAACTTTTTAAAGTCTTAGAATATTTTAGCCTAATACTTTCTTATACTAGAAAGTACTTCATCATTATCTGATATTTGTTCTTTGCTATCTGTTATTTATTTTTCAAACTCTATAGGCTTTCTAATTGAAATTTGAACTTATACATAACATATAATAACAAAATTGAAGGCACTTTTAAAAACTTTAGACTTATTAAAGTTTTTAAGGTGATGCAATTTGTCATTATATGCTCTAGTATAAGTTAACTTTCAAACTAGAAACTCTATAATTGTGAATTGGTCACTGTGCATTGTCTAAAATTTCAGCTATTATCTCTCTTTCATCAAAATGTATGGTCTTATCTTTTAATATCTGATAATCTTCATGCCCCTTTCCTGCAACCACAATTACATCACCTTTTTGTGCCATATGTATAGCTTCCTTTATAGCTTCTTTCCTATTTTCAACTACCTTGTAATCATCTTTTTCAACACCATTTACTATTTCATCAATTATTGCCCTAGGCTCTTCTCCTCTTGGATTATCTGAAGTTATAACTGCAAAATCAGATAACTCTGTACCTATCTTACCCATTATAGGCCTTTTAGTATTATCCCTGTCTCCCCCACATCCAAAGACAGCTATAAGTCTTCCTGTAGTAAATTCTCTAGCAGTTTTTAATATGTTCTCCAACCCATCTGGAGTATGGGCATAGTCTACTATAACTTCATATCCAAGGTTATACCCTTTAGTAACTATTTCACATCTTCCAGGTACAGCATTCATAGATTCAAGTCCCTTTTTCACAACTTCTAAACTTATACCTTCGCAAAGACATGCCCCTATACTTCCAAGAGCATTCATCACATTATATTTACCTGGTATATTTAAATTTATATGCGCTGTCTGCCCCCTATATGTTATATTAAAATTAGCTCCTCTGGAATGTATATTTAAATCATTAGCTTTTAAATCAGCTTCCTTATTTATAGCATAGGTTATCTTGGTTCCTAATGCATCTTCATATACTTTATCTCCATATTTGTCGTCTATATTTATAACAGAATTAATAGTATTTTTAAATAATATTAATTTAGCCTTATAATAATTTTCAAAGGTCTTGTGAAAATCTAAGTGATCCCTCGTTAGATTTGTAAATATTGCCTCTGAAAATCTCACTCCGTATGCTCTATCTAAGTACAGTGAATGAGAAGATACTTCCATAACACAATACTGAACTCCTTCATCCACCATCTGTTTAAATAACTTCTGAAGTTCTAAAGATTCAGGAGTAGTCCTATGAGAAGGTATTTTCTTTTCTCCTATATAATTTGCTATAGTACCTACAAGTCCTACTTTATAACCTGCTGTTTCTAGTATGGATTTCATCATAAATGTAGATGTAGTTTTACCGTTAGTTCCCGTTATTCCTATTATTTTCATCTTTTTAGAAGGATTATCATAGTAATTTGATGAAATAATAGCAAGTGCTTTTCTTGTATCCTTTACCTTTATCACAGTACAATCGGGTACATTTTCTACTTCTTCGCTTATTACAATGGCTGCTGCACCATTTTTATAAGCCTTATCTATGTATTTATGTCCATCCGTAACATACCCCTTTATACATACAAAAACATCTCCAGATTTGACTTCTCTAGAATCATATTGAATTTCTCCTATATTTAAATCATCATTTCCCTTAACAACTTCATATGTAAGTCCGTTCATCACTTTCTTCAATTTCATGGTATACACTCCCTAAATTTAAAATTATCCGATATGTGCATAATCTACACATAGCATTGGCATGCAGACTTAACAAATAATAGTACTGCATGCCTTAAAGTAATTTCTATCAAATCTTTCACTATTTTATTATAATTTTCTAATCACTTCATGTAAAGAACAAGTTAATTATTTTTATTAATGAATCCATGAGATAAATATTTTAAGGTGATGTATCTCCTTTCACTGCAAGATAATTAAGTACATCTTCAAAAACCTGCTTTGCTGTAGGTACCGCAGTTTGACTTGCATAATAAGTGGATGGATCTGGTTCATCTATAGAAATTAACATTGTTATTTTAGGGTCATTCGAAGGTGCCATACCTGCAAATGAAGAAACATATTTTCCTGTCTGATATCCTCCAACTCCAGCTTTCTGGGCTGTACCTGTTTTTCCTGCTATGTGATAACCTTCTATAAAAGTGCCTTTTCCACTACCTTCCGTAACTACCCTTTCTAGGTATGATCTAAGCTTTGCAGTTTTACTACTATCCAAAAGTTTTTTACTATTACCAGCCAGGTCATATTTTTTATCTATAACTTCTTTGCTGCTATTTTCATCATAATGTTCTATTTCTTTCATAACATGAGGAGTAATTAAAGTTCCTCCATTTGCCACTGCATTAAAAGCTCTAAGATACTGAACTGCTGACAATGTATCTGTCTGTCCAAAAGCAATAGTTGCCAAATCCACATCGCTTATATTTTCCGTCTTTTTAACTATTCCTTTAGCTTCTCCTGGTAAATCTACTCCAGTTTTTTGACCAAATCCAAATTTGTGTATGTAATCATTTAATTTTTCTTTTCCTATTTTTTTACCAAGTTCTGCAAAACCTATATTACAGGAATTTTTAATTATGTCTGGAAAGCCTTGTACACCATGTCCAGCAGATACCCAGCAATGTATAACTCTATTGCCTATACTTATACTTCCATTACATGTAAATTTATCACTATCACTAACTGAATTTGTTTCAAGCGCAGTTTGTGCAGTTATAACTTTAAATATGGAACCTGGTTCAAAAGTATCGCTTACTGCTCTATTTCTCCATAAATTTTGAAGTTCTGAGTAAGATTTATTATCTACCCAAGGAGAATTTGGGTTGTAATCAGGTTTATTTGCCATAGCCAGTATTTCTCCATTTTTAGGATTCATAATTGTTATAGAAACTGCTTTTGCATTATAATCTTTTAGTGCCTGCTCTGCAGATTTTTCTGCAAAATGTTGTATCATTTCATCTATGGTAAGTACTATATCCTTTCCATCTACAGGTTTTGTAAATTCTGAAATAGTATATGGAAGTTCTTTACTCTTTCTATCTAATTCTGCAATTCTACGACCTGGAGTGCCTGATAAATCCTTATTATAATAAAGTTCCACTCCTGTAAGTCCAAATCCATCTGAATTAGTATGTCCAATTACCTGTGCTAAAAAATTGTTATTTGGATAATATCTCTTAGTATCTGCCGATACAAGTACTCCATTTAAATTCAAATTTCTAACTTTATCCGCTTCGGCCTTTTCCACTCTTCTTTTGAGATTAGCAGATGCAATAGGAAGGCCTCCTGGAAGAGTTTTTTTCATTATTTTTGACACTTCTTTCTTGTCCATAGAAAGAGCTTCTGCTAACTCTCCTGATATTTTATCTTCCGATATCTTCTTCTCCTCCATAGTGTCTCTTAACGTATTCATATCCAAATCAATTCTGTACACATTAGCACTTACTGCTAATTCATTTCCACTTCTATCTAAAATTCTTCCTCTTTTCGCATCAATTTTGACATCACTTGTCCATTGAGCTATTGCCATGGATTTAAGCTGTGGTGATCTGTATATCATTACATAACACATTCTCCCTACTAGTAAAAAGAAAACCATAAATAGAAAACTAAAAATAATTACCATTCTCTTTCTGATAATTACTCTATCTCTGTATTCCCTTTTAGCCAAAATTATTTACCTCCATATCAATTGCTTCAACTCATTTAATATCCCCCTGTGCATTTCTGATTCATCTGAATTTTCTTCTACTTTAATAACTTTCTTATCTAAATTTGTATATACTGCATTTCCTTTATCTGGTACTTTCATCTGTAATTTATTTATTGCATTATCCTCTATGTATCCCAAATTATTGTATTTTACAAGTTCTACCCTCAAGTTTTCATTTTGTTTGTTAATTTCGCTTATATCATTTTCTATAGAATTTAGCTCCGTCTGTGAATTGTATATTGCACAATATCTATAGACCAGAATAACACCTACAATAAAAACCACACATATGTTTCTAATTACTTTTAGTTTCTTTTTTACCTTTAACGCCCTATTTGGATCCTTAGTTTTAATCTTTTTTTCTTCTGTCTCTTTGTAAGGCTTGTACTCTGGCTGCAGGACAGTATTTCCATTTACCATACTCTCTTTGTTCATTAATATCACTTTATTCACCTCTTTTAAATTTTAGAACTAAATTTTCTCTGCTGTCCTAAGCTTAGAACTTTTACTTCTTGAATTTTTCTCTTTTTCCTCTTTTGTAGGTATTATAGGCTTTTTATTTATTATTTTTACAATAGGTTTTTTGCCGCACACACATAGGGGAAAATCCGGTGGACAAGTACATGGATTTTCTAATTTCTTAAATTTAGTTTTTATAATTCTATCTTCTAAAGAATGAAAAGTTATAATTGATATTCTTCCACCTGTATTCAGTCTTTTTACGCTATCTTCTACTGCTTTGTTCAATATTTTAAGTTCTCCGTTTACTTCTATACGTATAGCTTGAAAAGTTCTTTTTGCAGGATGACCCTCTTTTTGAAACCTTGCAGGTATTGCATTTCTTATTATATCTACAAGCTGTAATGTTGTTTGTATAGGAGCCTTTTCCCTTTCAGCTACTATAAATTTTGCTATTCTCTTTGAAAAGTTCTCCTCTCCATAATCTCTTATAACGTTATAAAGATTTTCCTCACTATAATTGTTAATCACCTCATAAGCAGATAACGAACTATCCCTATTCATTCTCATATCAAGGGGAGCGTCCTTCATATAGCTAAATCCCCTTTCTGATTCATCTAGTTGATAAGAAGAAACTCCTAGATCCATAAGTATACCATCAACTTTATCTATTTTAAGTTCTTCTAAAATTTCATCTATATAATAAAAGTTATTGTGAACATAAGTAATATTTTTAAATTCATTTAGTCTCTCCCTTGTTGCATTTATAGCAGACGTATCCTCATCTATTCCTATTAACCTTCCCTTGTCGGATAACCTCTTTAAGATTTCAAAGGAATGCCCTCCTCCTCCTAAAGTGCAGTCTACATATATTCCATCTTCTTTAATATTTAAACTATTTATAGTCTCGTTAAGTAGTACAGGTACATGTTTAAATTTCATATAATACGTCCTCCAATTTTGCTATGGCATCTGAAAAAAATAACAATTCAAAGATATGACGGATATTTTTTTGAAGATGCTTATATTCCAAGTTCATTCATTTGTTCCGCTATATTGTCAAAATTTATATTTAAATTATTGTATTCTATCCAATTTTCTTTACTCCATATCTCTATTCTGCTAGATACTCCTATGCTTACTATTTCCTTATTTATAGCTGCATATTCTAGGAGTGTCTGGGGTATTAAAATTCTCCCTTGCTTATCAGGTTCCATTTCATTTGCCCCGGAGAAAAAAAATCTTACAAAAACTCTGGCATTTTTATTAGTAAGTGGAAGTTTCTTTAACTTTTCTTCAAGTAAATGCCATTCGCAAAGTGGGAAAGCATAAAGACAACTATCTAAACCTTTAGTCAAAATAAATTTGTTTCCTAATTCTTCTCTAAATTTAGAAGGTATAATTATTCTATTTTTACTATCTAGTGAATGTTCATACTCACCTAAAAACATCATTACACCTCTTACTGCTATTACGCTCCACTTTTAACCACTTTAATCCACCAAATTACTTATTCTATATTAACATAAAATTTCCTCTTTTTTAATAGACTTTTAATATTTTTTTTAAGTCTATTAAATTTATTTTTTCATCAATTTTTTTCATCTCCTTCTACCGACCATCAGAATTAGTTTATATTCACTACATTTATTGAAATAATATGCTCTGTAGAGTATAATTTAGATGAATTTTACGCCAGTTAATTATATTTTAAGAAGGGAATGTACATAGATGAAACTTGGAATTGTGGGTTTGCCAAACGTTGGCAAAAGCACCCTATTTAATGCAATAACAAAGGCAGGTGCAGAATCTGCCAATTATCCATTCTGTACTATAGAACCAAATGTAGGAGTGGTTAGTGTACCAGATAAAAGATTAGATGTACTTGAAAAAATGTACAATTCAAAGAAAAAGGTATATACAGCTATTGAATTTTACGATATAGCAGGACTTGTAAAAGGTGCTAGCAAAGGAGAAGGCCTTGGAAATAAGTTTTTATCTCATATAAGAGAAGTAGAAGCTATAGTACATGTGGTTAGATGTTTTGAAGATGATAATATTGTCCATGTAGATGGCAGTGTGGATCCTATTCGTGATATTGAAACCATAAACTTAGAGCTTATATTTTCAGATTTAGAAGTAATGGACAGAAGAATTGAAAAAGTGTCGAAACTTGCGAAAAGTGGAGATAAAGAATCAAAAGTTGAATATGAAATTATGTTAAAAGTAAAAAAACATCTGGAGGAAGGTAATCCTGTAAGAACTCTAGATCTAAATGAAGATGAAGCCGAACTTGTTAAAAGCTTCTTTTTGCTTACAACTAAACCTGTACTCTATGTAGCCAATATTTCTGAAGATGACTTAACTTCCGGAAATTTGGAAAATGATTTTGTAAAGAAAGTACAAGAATATGCAAAAGTAGAAGGCTCAGAAGTAGTAATAATTTCTGCCAAAATAGAAGAAGAACTTTCTTCTCTAGAAGATGATGAAAGACTCGAGATGCTAAAGGAATATGGTTTAAATGAAGCTGGCCTGGATAAATTGATAAACAGCAGCTATAGGCTGCTTGGTCTTATGAGTTTTTTAACTGCTGGAGAAAAAGAAGTAAGAGCATGGACCATAAAGAAAGGCACTAAAGCTCCGGAAGCTGCAGGCAAAATACACACTGATATACAAAAGGGATTCATACGAGCTGAAATTGTATCCTACGACAAGCTTGTGGAATGCGGCTCCGAGACTTCTGCAAAAGAAAAGGGATGCTATAGATTGGAAGGAAAAGACTACATTATGCAGGATGGAGATGTAGTTAACTTTAGGTTCAATGTTTAGGCAATAAATAATTTCACAGTGCAAAACTTATAATGCATAGTTAATAATTTAGGAACAAAATGTTAAAACATTTTGTTCTTTTTTTATATATTACAATACAAATTTCTAGCAGAGAGTAGGAACTTAATACAATTGTGAATTGTGCATCGTGAATCTTACATTATATACTGTTACCTTGAAGTGACTTAATTAACACATCTATATATTTATACCTTACATTTTTATCCTTATAATTTAAATTAGAAAATTTTCTTGTTTGGTTATCAGATATTACAGGAAAAATTAAACTAGCAATTCCCTGCAGTGCCATCATAGATAATTTTTCTTCATCTTTAATTCCCGTAACTTCGAATAAAATACCTTTTATCTTAAAGACTCTTTCATCTTCAATAAATTTAATATAATCAAATTTCAAGTCATCCTTATATATAATAAGTTGATTGACAAAATTTCTAAATACATCTGGATACTCAACGCTAGCATCAGAGTAACTCCTAAGGAAATTCCTAAGTCTATCTATTGGTGTAATCTGCTTATTTTCGAGAATTTCAAAAGAACTCATAAATTTACTGGTAAGACATTTTAACGCCTCGTTAATTACACCTTCCTTTGAACCAAAATAATAATTAATTGACGCTACATTAACATCAGCTGCCGCTGCTATTTTTCTTATAGTAACATTTTGAAATCCTTCTTTTCCAATAATATAAAGAGTAGAATTCAATATTCGGTCCTTAGCATTTGGAATATCTTTTGAATTATATTTCATTTAATGCCCTCCTAAAATAACTATGTATTATGAAACATTGTTTAAAACATATATCTCTATAATACATAATTTTTAATTTAAGGAGGATAAAAATGAAAAAGCTAATATCAATATTATTAATATGTCCTTTATTACTTATTGGATGCTCTTCTCACAATGGCAGTTTAGATTCGTCTAACAAAAAAATTCTACTTCATCATCCCAAGACATATACCTCTTTGGTGGAAAAATTGCAGCAAATACCTCTTCTAATGTATCTGCTAAAATCAATGCAAAAATATCTCAAATCAAAGTAGCAGAAATATATTACCATAAGCTTTCAGAGCAAATAACTCCTTTTAACAATACAGCTTTAAATCTTTTAAACCAAATTCAGCAAAAGCTTTCACAGGTTGGACTCTCTACCACAGATAAGCAGATTCAAGCTAAAAGTACTCTTGTAAAACTAGTAAGTCGTCAGGCATATTCAGATGCTTTCGACTATACACTAATGCTATGTACCTTATTTGTACTCATCGCTTTAATAGCAACTCTATTTATAAAAAATAAAAATCAACTTTCTTCTTCTAATGAGGAAATAAAATCATAAACAGAACTGCAGCAGATTTCTCGAGATCAGCTGCAGTATTTAAGAATTCTGCTATTGTTCTTTATTTTTATAGTACTTTTTAAGCTCCTTCTTAGCCTCATGAATTACATTATCATAATTTTCTTCCATAAGAATTTCCACTGCATCTTTTAAGTTAGACATAATATAAATATGAAAATTACCCTCTGCTATTTCCTTTTCCACTTCATTTTTTAATGCTAAGCTGCTTGCATTAGACTTTGGAATGAGTACACCCTTCCCTTTTGTAGTATCTAATACTTTACATATTTTAAAGAAACCTTCTATTTTTTCATTCACTCCTCCTATAGGTTGTATTTCTCCAAACTGATTTATGGAACCTGTTACAGCTATATTTTGTTTTATACTTATTTTCGTAAGTGCAGATATAATACTAACTAACTCTGCTACGGAAGCACTATCTCCATCTACTCTTCCATATATTTGTTCAAAGCTTAAATAAAAATCCACAGGTACTCTATTATAACCACCGCTTAAATTTTTAACATGCCCCTTTAATATATTTATTGCCTTGTTATGAATTTTTCCACTTAAATCACTCTCTTTTTGGATATCTATAATATTTCCATTACCCTTGTAACACGAGCAGGTTATTCTTATGGGCTTTCCAAAATTAAAATACCCTGTATCAATTATCGACAGAGCATTTACCTGTCCCACCGTTTTACCCTTTACGTCTATAAATATCTGACCTTCTGTGTAAGAATCCACTACCTGACCCTCTATAATTTCTTCTTTATAAGCTGTATTTGTGATATCTTCTTCATTTATAAAATCCCTATGATCCTCACAGACTCTTTTGTCTGAAATTATTAAAATTCTTTCTAGATCATAGTCATCCATAAAAAATTTATCTCTATTTTCAGCTTTTCTGGATAAAAATTTCGCCAGCTCCTTTACAGCTCCCTCATCCGCAGGATGTAACTTATTGTTTTTACATATAGAAAGCACTTTATATAAGAAAGCTTTCTTTGAATCCTTATCCATCTGTAAAATAGATTTGCACTCAGCTCTTATTCTAAAAATCTTTTTAAAATCTTCATCATAAGTATAAAGTAAATCATAGGTACGGTAATCTCCTATAAGTATTATTTTTTCATTAAACTCTATAGGTTCTGGTTTTAATCCACTTAAAGACAATAATTCTAAATATCCTCTATTATAATTCAAGTCAACTTTGCCACTTATAATAGACTTTTTTAAATAATAATATGCTCCTTTATTACTTAAAAGACTACTAACTCGAAGTACTAATATCCCACCATTTGCCTTTAAAAGTGATCCTGGCCTAATGAGGCTTGGATCAGTAACATAAGTCCCATTTTTATTTTCATATTCTATGCTTCCAAGTAAATTATTTATAGACGGGTCTTCTTCAAACACTATAGGTAATTTGTCGTTATCACTATTATCTACGAGTACATTCACAGAATACCTATATATTATATTCCGTATATTATCTACATCATCTTCATAGTTTATAGAATATATCTCTTTAATTTCACTTTCTATATTGTTACATATATTGCTTAAAAATTCTAAGGCCTTATTATCCTTACTAAATACGTTAAAATATTCTTCCTTTAACTTCTTTGTATCTTTTTTATAATGTTCATCTATAAGGATTTTAATCTTTTCCATTTCATAGGATTCCATATCTTTTAATTTATCTAATATCCTCTCTGCATGAATCTTAAGTGTATTTACTTTGTTCACCATTTGTTCCTTTTTTTCTAAATCTAAAGACTCATACTCTATCTCATTCATCATTTTCCCATTTTCTTTTAAAGGAACAAAACTAAAACCACTTTCCGTAATTTTTAATGAAAAGCCTTCATTTTTAGACATTTCTACAATTTTATTTATTAAATAACTTCGTTTTTTTTGAATGTTTTGCACCAATAATTTTTTTTGTTTGTCCTCGTATCCATTGTAAAATTCATAAGTAGAATTAGCATATATATTTTGTATTTTCTTTAGCATATTTTTTAGCTTTTTACCTTTTCCGGATCTTAAAAACAACACTTTAGGATTTTTAGTATCTTTCATAACTATATAGCATATATCCTGAAGTTCTATTTTATCTTTCATAGTTTCATTTATAAATTTCTTAATATTTTTAAGTTTATCTTTTGAAAATTCATCTATAAGATAAACATTATATCCTTGTTTATCTATTGTTAATGCATCTCTCATATTTTCATATACTCTACTATACTCAGGCATATAATTAACATTTCTATTTAAATCATCTCTATCATCTTCGCTAAAATCAATATCATCCAACTTAAAATCATATATGATTTGGTCTTTAGGTAATTCCCTATAATTCATATTTCATTCTCCTTGTATACTTAGTCTAATATAATAGTATTCTTAAAAAGTTTATTTAGGAACGAAAATAAAAAAATAAGTATATCAACCTCATATAAAAAACATACTAAAAATTATAGGTATGTTTCAAAAATAAATATACTATGGTATAATATAATCAAATTTTGTCTGTTATTTCTAATAATCGTATAAACAAAATAAAGTAACAAAGGAGTTAGTATATACATGAGTTTTAAGGAGAAAATTGCTCAATATTACACAAAATCTTATTTAAAAAAGTATGGTGACAGGTTAACTCAGGTTCAAGGTACTGTTGTATCTGTCAAAATTAGTAAAAAAGCTATATTATGGATATTTAATAAATTAACAGTAACACTTTTAGTAAGACCTGATAGAAGCAGAAACATAGTAAAATGCTCTTATATTAAAAAAAGGTGGTTTAAGAAGCCTGATTTTATATCTATACATCAAGGCAATCTGGTTTTAGTTCAAGGACTCAAAGGAAAAAGAGGAAAAGAGAATAGAGAAAGCGTAGAACTTATAAATATACGAAATATGACCACAAAAAAGGACTTAATTCCTATAGAAGGGAAAATACCTAAAGTTCAAAAAGTTCAAAGATTTAAATAAAAAAAAATAGAATTGCTTAAAAGCAATTCTATTTTTTTATTTAAAGTATAAGTAAAGACTGTTTAAAAATGCGATTATCCCAGAGAAAAACAAAACTATTGCCCACTGTGAAATTCTAAGTGCAGATGTATGAAAAACTCCACGTAAAAATGGCAAGTAAAGTATGCATAAAACCATAGTAATAGATGTAGCAACTGCTGCTAAAAGATAAACATTTGTAAATAAATTTATCTCAAACAGTGAATGATTTTCTGATCTACATTCAAACACATGTATAAGTTGTGACATTATTAGAGTACAAAGTGCTATAGTTCTGGATGTTTTAAGTCCAAAGCCTAGATATAATCCTATTACAAAAGCAAGCACTGTGCACACTCCAATAAGTGCTCCCCTCACAATAATTTTTTCACTTAATCCTCGTGCAAATATACTTTCATTTTTAGCTCTAGGCTTGCCCCTCATTATATCTCCTTGAGCTGGGTCAACTCCAAGAGCTATAGCAGGAAGACCATCAGTAGCTAAATTTACCATTAGTATTTGTATCGGCAAAAGTGGAGTATCTAAATAAAAAATAGAAGTAAGAAACATGGTTAGAACCTCTCCTAAATTGCAAGATAAAAGATACCTTATAAACTTTCTTATATTATCATATATGACTCTTCCTTCCTCTACAGCAGATACTATAGTAGCAAAATTATCGTCAAGTAGTATCATAGAAGAAGCCTCCTTTGTTACATCTGTACCTGCAATTCCCATGCAAATTCCTATATCCGCTTCTTTTACTGCAGGTGCATCATTTACTCCATCTCCAGTCATAGCTACAATATTACCTTTAGCTTTAAAGGCTTTTACTATTCTAAGTTTATGACCTGGATTAACTCTTGCAAATATGGATATATCTTGTATTTTAACTGCAAGCTGTCTATCACTCAGCTTGTCTAATTCTTCTCCAGTTATAACCTCTGATTCATGTTTACATATGTCCAGTTCTTTTCCGATAGCAAAAGCTGTATTCTTGTGATCTCCAGTTATCATAATTGGCCTTATACCTGCTAATTTACATTTTAATACTGCTTCTTTTGCTTCCTTTCTAGGTGGATCTATAATTCCCGCTACACCTATGAATATTAAATTCTCCTCCAAAGACTTACCTGGCACTACTTCTTTGTCTTTGTAGGCACCTGCTATACACCTTAAGGCATCAAAAGACATTTTTTCCACTGCTTTCAGAGCCTTATTTTTATCATTTGAAGTAAAAATTCGTACTTCACTTCCATCTAATATATATTTACACCTTCTTATAACTCTCTCCGGTGCTCCTTTCACATAACCTATCTTTCTTGAACCTTCTTTCATTATAACAGACATCATTTTTCTATCAGAATCAAAAGGTATATCATAAGTTCTCCTGGCCTTTCCTAAAAAGGTTTTTAAAGTTTTAATATCTTTGAAAAAAGCCTTTATAAGTGCTACTTCCGTAGGATCTCCAATAACCGCCCCTGAAATATCTGCTCTTTTCATATCAAAATCACAATCGTTACAATATGTAAAAGCTTTTTTCATAAAAATATTCTCTGGTAAAATATCCTTTCCTATCCTGTGTACCCTTCCATTAAAATAAAGAGCCTTTACAGTCATCCTATTTTCAGTAAGAGTTCCTGTCTTATCACTGCAAATGACTGAAGTACATCCAAGTGTTTCCACTGCAGGTAATTTTCTTATTAATGCATTTCTCTTTAACATTCTAGATACTCCAAGAGCCAGTGCTACTGTTACTATAGCTGCAAGACCTTCTGGAATAGCAGCTACAGCTAAACTAACTCCTACTAAAAACATCTCATATTTGTCTTGACCTCTCCATACTCCAGTCAATGTAACTATAATACATATAGCAATACACATGACTACAAGTACTTTTCCAAGTGAAGCAAGCTTTTCTTTAAGAGGAGACCTTTCCTTTTCAATGTCCTGAAGCATACCTGCTATTTTTCCCATTTCCGTCTTCATACCTGTCTCTACAACTTTTGCTCTTCCCTTACCTTTTACCACTATAGTCCCCATGTATAGTGAATTATTCTTGTCTCCACTATCTTTTTCCACTCCTACAGATTCACCAGTCAAAAGGGATTCGTCTACCATGAAATTTCCAATAGAAAGTAAAATGCAATCTGCTGGAACCTTATCCCCTGTTTCCAGAAGTATCACATCACCTATTACTAGTTCTCCTGAATTTATAACCTTCACTTTTCCATCCCTTATAACCTTTGAAGTAGGGGATGCCATTTCTTTCAATGCTTCTAAAGATTTTTCTGTCTTAAATTCCTGTACAAAACCTAGTATAGAATTCATAATTACAATAATTAGTATAGTTATTGCATCTGCCTTTTCTCCCATAAATCCGGATATAATTGTAGCTACTATAAGTATCCAGGTTATAAAATCATTAAACTGCGAAATAAATATTTTTATAGGAGACACCCTTTTTTTCTTTTTAAGTACATTGGCTCCATATTTTTTAAGCCTTCTCTCTGCCTCAACTTGAGTTAAACCACTTTCTAACTCCCTTTCATTAATCAATCTTATCCCTCCAAGGCATTTATTTTCTCTACGTTAATTAAATATATGCCCCCTTTATATTCTATTATGACAGTTAATTCATTGCTCACTATGTATTTGCATGTTAATTTTAATGATATTTGGATATAATCAATATAGAGTTTTTATTTGAATTTTAAATTTATACATAAAATATACTGACAAAATTGAAAGCACCTTTAAAAACTTTTCCATAAGTCTTAGCGAGGTATTTTAGAAAATCTTAGAAGTTTAGATATGTTTGAGGTACGAGTTTAGCTAAGCTTCTTAGATTTTCAAAATGCCGAGTGCTAGACTTGTGAAAAGTTTTTATGGTGCTGAAATTTGTCATTACATGACCTGTATAAGTTAATTTTGATTATAACCCTATATATAGATAATTAAGTGATTTTTTGCTATAATATTATGTGTATTGGTAACATTACTTTTGTAAATAGATATATTATTCATATATATACACTTAGGAGGAAAAATTATGAACGATGTTGTATATATTACAGGACATAAGAATCCAGATACAGATTCTATATGTTCTGCAATAGCTTATTCTGAATTTAAAAATAAAATAGGAGTTACAACAATTCCTATACGGTTAGGAGAACTAAATAAAGAAACTCAATTTGTACTTGATTACTTTAAAGTTACCCCACCAAAACTAATGGAAAATGTTAAACCTCAGATTTCTGATTTAGATATTGATAATGTAAATCCTATATCACCTGAAACCTCCATAAAAACAGCTTGGTCAATGATAAGTAAAAATAATGTTAAAACTCTCCCTGTAGTAGATGGAGATGATAAATTAATAGGTGTTGCATCTCAATCCAATATAACTTCCTGTTATATGGACATATGGGATTCTAACGTAATTCAAAAAAGCGGCACTACCCTTGAAAATATACTGGATACATTATCAGCCAAGTGTGCTTATGCTTCCAATGAAAACATCAAATTTACAGGAAAAGTTATAATTGCTGCAATGCAGCCAGAAAGTATCTGTGAATTCATAGAAGAAGGGGACATAGTTATATGTGGTGACAGGGTAGACGCACAGGATATTATACTTGATTCCAAAGCTTCACTTATGATAATAACAGGAAATCATACAGTAAATGATGATATACTGGAAAAAGCAAAAAAAGTTAATTGTTCCATTATAGTTACCCCTTATGACACTTTTACAACTGCTAGGCTAATACCTCAAAGTATTCCTATAGGATATGTGATGAAAAAAGATAACTTAGTTTGCTTCAAGACAAATGACTTAATAGAAGACGTACGAGAAGTTATGCTTCAAACCAGATACAGGAGTTATCCTGTAGTAAACTTAGAAAATAAAGTTATTGGAAGTATGTCTAGATATCATTTAATATCACAAAACAAAAAGAAAGTAATACTTGTAGATCACAATGAAAAATCCCAATCTGTTTTAGGATTGGAGGATGCAGAAATACTTGAAATATTAGACCATCACAAGGTAGGAGATATCCAAACTGGTTCACCTATATATTTTAGGAATGAGCCAGTAGGTTGTACAGCAACTATAGTTGCATCCAAATTTTTTGAAAATGGTATAAGACCATCTCAAAAAGTTGCGGGACTTTTATGTTCTGCTATAATTTCAGATACCCTTTTGTTTAAATCACCTACTTCCACAGATTTAGACAAAATGATACTTAGAAGATTAGCAGCTATAGCTGAAATAGATCCTGAAACCTTCTCTAATGATATGTTTAAAGCAGGTTCTTCTCTTGAAGGAGAAACTCCTGAAGAATTGTTAAATCAAGATTTCAAAGCATTTAATATTTCAGAAGTAAAAGTAGGTGTTGGACAGATCTCAACTATGGATACCGAAGGGTTTAAATCCATTAGAAAAGACATTATAAAGGTTATGGAATCAAAATGTAAAGAAGAAAATTATGGGCTTATAGTTCTTATGGTAACAGATATATTAAAAGGTGGATCTGAATTAATTGCCATAGGTGAAAAACAGGATGTAGTTTCTAAAGCCTTTAACATAACTTTAACTGATAATGGTGCTTATGTTCCTGGTATTCTATCAAGGAAAAAGCAGGTTATACCACCTCTTACTGCTGCCATGTCTTAATACAAATAAAAGGGCTACTGCAATAGCAATTTTTTAAAATTGCTTTGAGTAGTCCATTTTTCTTTTTAATCCTGAATATCCGATATATCTACAGTTCTAATTCTTGTACCACCATAACTGTCATCTACAGTCTCCTGTTCGTCTTCCGTATCTTTTTCTTCTGTTTCTTCTGTATCTTCTTCCTTTCGTTCTGTTTCTTCTTCCAAATCTTCATATTTTTCATCAAAAGGTACATATTCCGTTTTTTCTTCAGAATCATAATATGGATATGTTGGTGCTGGTGTCTGCATATAATTTGTAGGGTACATGCACCTCATATATGCATTCTTCCTAGCATTTAAAAACATAGGGCACATTCTATAAAAGTCAGGGGAGTACATATTTTGAGGATAGTCCATATCCCCATCATACATATAATCTTCTTCCATATATTCATCTTGGTCCATAAAAGGACATCTATACATAACACTGATCCTCCTGAAAATATTACATCTGTACATTATATGTATGTACCTTGCATATGTTTCATAAAATTATAGAGTTTCTCAGTTGAAAGTTGACTTATACAGATCATATAATAACAAATTTCAAACTAGAATATCTTGCACAGTGCTATTCTTGAAAATAAATGTATATAGAGGGATATTTTATGAGACTTTCTAACTAAAAAATCAACTTATACGCAGGCATATTTTTACAATAATGAAGCTCTTTTAAATATTTTGTATATAAGACTTAGTGAAAAATTTTTAAAAAATCTAGAACTTTTGAATTGTTTGAGGTACGAGTTTTCAAAAGTTCTCAGCATTTTTTAAAATTTTTTGCTTAGCCTTATCAAAATATTTAACGAGCTGAAGGTTGTAAAAAATATCCGGAGTATAAGTTGACTTTATGATTAGAAACTCTCTATCTCTTCATACTGTTTATGAGTCCCCACATTTCATCTGAAGTAGTAAGCCCTTTTGATGCAAGTTCAAAAGATCTCTGTGCCATTATCATATCTGTCATTTCTCTTCCCAAATCTACATTAGACTGCTCCAGAGAACCTTGGATAATATGTGCTTTGGTATTTATGTTCATTTGCACATTGTTTGCTGGCTGATATAAATTATCTCCTATAGATTTCATGGCATCCTGTCCTACTGCATTATATATGTTTATCTTTCCATAAAGTACACTTTGATTACCAACATTCATGTATATTTGTCCAGTTTTTTCATCTACTTTAAAATTATTATCTTTAAATACCGTCCCTGAATTGAACAAACTACTTCCCTCTGCTGTAAGGTTGACTTCAAGCTTATTTCCATTACTATCAACCAAATTGCCATTTCTGTCTACAGTAAAATTTCCTGCTCTCTCATAAGCTGCCGTTCCATTCCCTAGAGTTACTTTAAAATATCCATCTCCGTCTATAGCCATATCTGTCTTTAGCCCTGTTTGTTGAATTGGACCCTGAGCATTATCTCTAATCCATTCTGTAGCCTTTACCCCTGTACCATTTATCGTATTTGTTCCATTAGAATTAGTAGGATATCCCTTTCTGTTTAAAGTTTCATACACTAGATCATTAAATTCTACATTTTCTTTTTTATATCCTACAGTATCTGAATTTGCTAAATTATTGGATATACTATTTAACTTATCCTGCTGTGCATTCATAGCACTTACACTATTCCATATAGCTCTAAGCATACAAAATCATCCCTTTTATATTAATCATACTTTACCACCTTCATTTATTAGCTTCTCCAAAGTTTCATCTATTGATTGAACTGCTTTCTGATCAGTTTCGAAAGACCTCATAGTAGTCATCAACTGTGACATTGTATTTACTATATTTACATTAGATTTTTCAAGTGACTTCTGCCTTACAACAACATTTGTCTCTGCAGCATTTGTTCCTGTATATAGATTGTCTCCCACTTTTGTCAAAGTATTATAATCATTAAAATCCACAGTATAGAGCTTATAACTTGGGGTTCCATCTATATTTATATTTCCGTGGTCATCTGAGGTCATATTCCCGTTTCCCACATTCATTTCACCCAAAGCACCTGTCCTAGTATTTCTTGCCAAAACACTGTCTCCAGCATCATTTACCAGTACTCCATTTGTATTTACGTGAAAATGTCCATCTCTCGTATAATATTCTTTTCCATCCTGTCCCCTAACAGTAAAAAATCCTCTTCCATCAATAGCAAAATCAGTAGACACACCTGTAGAATCTATTGATCCTTGGGTAAAGCCTGTTTTAACTGAATCAATTCCACTTCCAAGACTTATAGATCCTATTATATTTCTAACACTTCTATTTCCTTCTGTTTTGTCATAATTTTGTAAAAGCATGTCATTAAAGCTTTTCACCCTAAGGTCATCCTGCTTAAATCCTACAGTATTTGCATTTGCCAGGTTATTTGTTATAACATCCTGTTTTGCCTCTTGAGTTATCATCCCAGATACTGCAGAGTAAAAACTTCTAATCATTTGCTTCCTCCTTTATCCATAACTTTCATTTCATCAGGATAATGCATTCCCATTGATCTTGCCTTATCCTCAATTTGACTTTTACTCATTTGATATTGGATCTTAACACCACTCATTATAAAAGTAGTTATTAAAATACCTATGCCTATACCTATAAGTATCTTTCTATCACTAAAAAAATCAAAAAACATTTTTATTTTGTATACAATTCTTTTATTAATAGAACTTCCCCCTTACCAATACCAGTTTTCTCAGAGATATCACTTACAGAAATATTATCTTTCAATAGTCCTCTTATTTCATCAATTTTAATATTATTTGCATCCTCTTCAACAGCCTCATCTAAATTTTCACTTTTTTCTGATTCCTCTTCATTATTGTCTTTGATTTCTTCTTCTACTAATTTTTCCTCTGAACCTTCAAATGCCTCTTCAGATAAAATAACTTCATGAAAATCCTGATTACCCTGTTTTTTTAAATCTTCAATTTCTTTTTGCAGTTCAAGTATAGTTTCTGCAAATTCCTTTCTTATTTTGCCAATTTCCAGTTCACAGTTTCCCATTTCATTTTGCTTTACATTTAATTTGTCTTGAAAAGATTTTTTCTCTTTACGTACTGCATTAAAATTCAATACTACTAAAAGTATTCCTGCTATAATCAATATGATTGGAACCATAAAATTTTCTCCTTCTTAAAAACATTTCTATACATACTTCAATTTAGTCATGTTTTTTCTTAAATGTAAAATTGCTCTGCTGTGAAGTTGACATACCCTAGACTCGGATACATTTAATATATGACCTATTTCCTTTAAAGTCAACTTTTCATAATAGTATAGAGTAATAACTAAATTATCTTTTTCATTTAAAAGATCTAATGCTTTGGCTAAATATTCTAGCATTTCTTTTTTCTCCAGACTTTTTTCTGGACTTGGACTTTTAGTATCTTCTACAGTTCCCATAAGTGGAATATCATCATCTTCAGAAAATATCAAATCTTCTAGAGATACTATAGATATATAGTTTATATAATTTTCAATTTCCATCATTTTTTTCAAGGGCATACCTAGTTCATTTGCTATTTCTTCACTTGATGGCTCTCTTCCTAGTTTAGTACGAAGGGAATCCATAGCTGCATTGTATTTATTAAGCTTGTCCATGGCGCCTTTAGAAATAGGGCTATTTCTCCTAAGTTCATCTATCATAGAACCTTTTATTCTTATTGACGCATAAGTAGAAAATTTCATTCCCCTGTCTTTATCAAACTTGTTTATTGCATCAATAAGCCCTAACATTCCATAACTAACTAAATCCTCATATTCAATGTATTTGGTCTTTCCTATTATAACCCTAGAAGCAATGTATTTTACTAGAGGAAGATATTTTTTTACCAATTCTTCTTTTATATCTAATTTATCCGCCAAAGCCATATTTTAATCCTCCTTTGCTCCTTTATTTATGTGCTGTCTCATAATTTGAAATAATACCCTTATTATTCTTTCTCTACTGTTCTTGTCCATATCTATAAAAGATAATCCACAGGTCAATTTACTTTCATCCTTGTTGTTACTAATTCTAACTAGTTTTCCTTTTAAAGTTAAACTGTCATTTTCCATTGGAATCGTCACTATAATAATATCTCCACGTTTTAATTTATCTTTCATTTTTACATCTACTACTATTTTCATTCCGCCGCCACTCATGTCTACAGAACACGCTTTAAACACTTCAACTTGATCATTTAAGTGATATAAGTCCTTTTCTAAAGGAAACATGGCACACAGCACATCTAAGATCAAAGGTACTCTTACAAAATTCCGCCTTTGGCAAATTTGAACTTTCTCAGGTTTCTTCAACATAATCATAAGTATTCTCTCTATTTTACGCCCTACAACCACAGTACTAAATTTGTATACATTTTTCCCATCATAATATATAACATGCACCTTTTCACCTTTTGAAAGAGGCATATACTTATGATTGTTTACGGGTATGCTTATACTTATACAATCCTCTGACACATCCTGAATATTACTTTTATATATTTCATTGTCCACGTCTATTTCAATTCTGCTATTAACTGTAAACTCAATATTGGAATTCATCTTATTCCTTCTCCTTATGAAAAAGTATTAAAAATCTTTTTAAACAAATCCTGTATACTACTTTTCCTGCTGTCTATTTCAGTTCCTGACAACTTGCTAGCTATTAAATTTATATCCTTAGAAGCTTGAGAGTTGGGGTAATTTATCAAAAATGGTACTTGATTTCTAACTGCCTGAACAAGTTTTTTGTCTTCTAATATGCAGCCGAGATATTTTATTTCCACATTTAAAAATTTATCTACTACACTCTTAAATTTATTAAAGGTTTTCTGCCCTTCTTCAACATTAGAAGCTTTGTTTATAATTACTTGTACAAAATCATTTAATTTAAAATAACTTACAGCTTTTGCTAAACTATATGCATCCGTAAGCGATGTAGGTTCTGGTGTAGTAATTATAATAAGTTCCTGACAACAGGCAATAAATCCTAGCACATCTCTATTTATTCCAGCACCTGTATCTAATATTATATAATCCAAATCTTCTAGCAAAGATACCTTTTTTATAAATTCTTTTTTCTGGGATTTTGTTATATCTGCAATTTTTGAAATTCCTCTTCCACCTGGAAGTAATTTTACTCCAAAAGGTCCTTGTATGATAACCTCTTCTATATTTTTATTCTTACATATGGCATCATATACACTATATTTAGGTAAGCATCCCATTAAAACATCGTCATTACCCATTCCCATATCTGCATCAAATATAAGTACATTTTTTTTCATCTTCTGTAGTGCTATAGATACATTTACTACAAAATTACTCTTTCCAACTCCCCCTTTTCCAGAAGTAACAGTTATTATCCTAGGCTTTTTACTGCTAGGTACTTTTTCTTTTCTTGCCTTTTTGTCCTCTTGAGCTAATTTTCTAAGCTCTTCAGCTTGGTCTAGCATATAATATCCTCCCCAAGTACAAGTTTAACTAATTCCTCTGTATTCATAACCTTTATATCTTCTGGAACATTTTGTCCTGTAGTAACAAAACTTATAGGTTTTTTTGCGGCTTGTAAAATATTTAATATAGATCCATAAGTAGATGTTTCATCTAATTTAGTTATTATCACATTATTATAATTAAGCTCCTTGTATCCCTCTACTATCACATCTATATCTCTATTTTTAGTAGTACAACTTATAACTAAATGTATATTGTCCGTATTTACCTTATCTATAAATGCCCTAAGTTCTGATATCTGCATCTTATTTTTACTGCTTCTTCCTGTAGTATCTATTAAAATCACATCACAGTCTGACATATTCTCTATAGCTTTTCCCATGTCCTTTATAGTAAATACTACTTGAAAAGGTATATTCATTATATCTGCATAAGTTTTAAGTTGTTCTACTGCACCTATTCTATAAGTATCTATAGTTATAAGTCCTACTTTTTTCTTTTCAATAAGAGAAAGCTTACCTGCAAGTTTAGCAATAGTAGTAGTTTTTCCGACACCAGTAGGTCCCACTAATACTACTATATTTTCAAGTACTTTATCTTCTACTTTTATCATACTTGTAACTACTTCTTTTAACTTTTCCTCTTCAGCTCTATCATCTTCTATTATATTTACTCTATTTAAAATTGTGTTAACTACTTTACTGTTGAAATCACTATTTTCAAGCTTTATCTGAAACGCACTTTTTCCTACATTACCGTAAGAACCCTTCATCATTTCATTTAACATGCCTTTCATCTGCTGCATTTCTTTTATAATAGAGTCATTATTTTTATCCACTATATTATTTTCACAATTACACTCCGATGTATTGTAATTTTCTTTAGCATCATTATCTATAATTTTATCACCTTTTACGTCATTACATAAGGTGTTATTTTTCATTTTATCATTTACAAGTTTTTTTATTGCTACAATACTATCCTGCATATCTGCTTCACGATTGCTTTCTTTTTTCTTATTGTCTACGGCTGCAGTTACCTCTAAAATTTTTCTGGAGAAAAAACCTAATATGCCAGGTTTTCTTATTTTTCTCTGGCTTATTATTACAGCTTCCTTTCCAAGTTCATACCTAATTCTCGTAATAGCTTCATTCATATTATTGACTTTGTATCTTTTAATGATCATTATATTGAAACCACTCCTTCGGTTTTTATCTCTACATCATTTGGTATTTCATTTAATGATAATACATTTACCGATGGAAATACCATTTCAATTAATCTCCTAAAAGGTGCCCTTATATTAGGTGAAACTAAAATTATAGGTTGATTTTCATAAAAATAGACTGATTCTAGTAAACTTTTAATTGAATTTAATATCTTACTCGTAGTATCCGGATCTACTGCCGGGAAAGAACCCTGCATTGACTTTTGAATATTGCTCCCTATCAAATCCTCTAATTGTTTAGATAAAGTAACTACTGTTATAACTCCATTTTCATCTATAAGTGAATTGCATATACTTCTTCCTAATGCAAATCTAACATACTCTGTAAGTACTTCTATATCTTTTGTATTTCTTGAATTGTCCGCAAGAGATTCCATAATAGTTACCATATCCTTTATAGAAACCCTTTCTCTTAAAAGATTTTGCAGCACCTTTTGAAGTTCTCCTATAGTAAGAAGGTCTGGTATGAGTTCCTCCACTACAGTAGGATATTTTTCCTTCACAGAATCCACAATAAGCTTAACTTCCTGTCTCCCAAGTAATTCATAAGAATGATTTTTAATTGACTCTGTAAGATGAGTTACCATAACCGTAGTAGGATCCACTACCGTAAGTCCTTTTATTTCTGCTTCTTCTCTTTGATCTTTATTTATCCATATAGCAGGTAGTCCAAAAGATGGTTCTGTAGTGCTTATTCCTTGAATATCACTGTTTGAATTAGTAGGATCCATACATAGAAGCATATTTGGCATAAGCTCTCCTTTTGCAATTACTGTACCTCTTATTTTTATTACATAACTATTAGTATTTAACTGCAAATTATCCCTAATTCTAATTGGTTGAACTACTATCCCCATTTCAATAGCACACTGCCTTCTTACAGAGGTTATCCTCTGAAGTAGATCTCCTCCTGAACTCTCATCTGCCAGTGGTATTAATCCATAACCTATTTCCACTTCCATAGGTTCCACAGATATTAAGTTCATTACATTTTCTGGCTCTTTATTTTCTATTTGAGTTATTTCCTGTTGTTTTATTTCCTGCTGCTGCATATTATGCTGAACTTCATCTTTGTAAAGCATATACGCAGCTATCATACAAGCTACTGATAAAATTAAGAACGCTATATGTGGAAGACCAGGCACTATAGCTAGAAACAGCAGCACTGCACCTGCAATAGCTATTACTTTAGGAAATCCCGTCAACTGCTTAATAGCAAGAGTACCAAAACCTTCAGCACTCCCTGAACGTGTGACAAGTATACCTGAAGCTGTGGATATAAGCAGCGCTGGAACCTGAGATACAAGTCCATCACCTATACTAAGCTTTGCATAAGTTTGGGCAGCTTCAGAAGCTCCAAGTCCTTTAATTACTATACCTATTACAATACCTGCTATTATATTTATTACTACAATTAAAAGCGATGCCACAGCATCTCCTTTTACAAATTTGGATGCACCATCCATAGCTCCATAAAAGCTTGCTTCTTCTTGAAGTTTTTCTCTCTTATCTTTAGCACCTTTTTCATCAATTAAACCAGAGTTTAAATCTGCATCTATACTCATTTGTTTTCCTGGCATTGCATCTAAAGTAAATCTTGCAGAAACTTCCGCAACTCTGCCAGAACCATTTGTTATTACAACAAACTGTATGATAATTATAATCAAAAATATTATTACTCCTACTATATAATTGTCTCCTACTACAAAGCTGCCAAAAGCATTTATAACTTCCCCTGCATATCCATCTCTAAGTATAAGTCTTGTAGAGGATATATTTAAAGCCAATCTAAAAATTGTAGTTATTAAAAGTAAAGTAGGAAATATAGAAAATTGTAATACTTCCGTAGTAAACAAGGTTAAAAGTATAATTATTATAGATAATGTTATATTAAATGAAATCAATACATCTAAAAGTCCTGCGGGCATTGGAATTATAATCATAAACACTACTGTAATAACTACTAATGCCATTATTATATCTAAGTTATCTTTTAGTCTAAACTTTTTTTTACTTCTTTCCAAAATATCACCTCATCTTGTAAACCAACGCAAGTATTTCCGCCACTGCCTGATACATCTCAGCTGGTATTTCCATATCAATTTCAACTTCTTTATATATAAGCCTTGCAAGTGGCCTGTTTTCAATTATTGGCACATCATTGTCCTTTGCTATTTCTTTTATCTTAAGGGCTACAGCATCTAATCCCTTTGCCACAAGGACAGGTGCATTCTGCCCATCTTCATATTTTAAAGCTACAGCAACATGAGTAGGATTTGTAACTACTACAGTAGCCTTTGGAACTTCCTGCATCATTCTTCGCATAGCTAATTCTCTCTGTTTTTGTCTTCTCTTGCCCTTTATTTGTGGATCTCCTTCATCTTGTTTAAATTCTTCTTTAATTTCCTGCTTTGACATCCTAAGGTCTTTATTATATTGATATCTTTGAAACATATAATCAAGAATTGCAATTATAAGCATAATTAAAGTTATTCTAAAAAATATACCCACAGCTAAGCTTCCTATAGCCTTTGCTACAGCCCTAGAGTCCAATTGACCTAAGTTCAATATATACATATAATTGTCTTTTATAAATTTGTACCCTACGTATCCTACTATAGACACTATAGCGGTATCCTTCAAAAGTTCCATGACAGACCTAGCAGAAAACATTCTTTTAAATCCACTTATAGGATTTAATTTTGAAAAGTCTGGTTTTAAAGTTTCAAAAGTTATAAGCCCTCTTGTTTGAACCATATTTGCCAATACTCCTATCGCAAGTATTGGAACCGCTATAGGTAGAAAAACTATAGCTATTCTCCATATGGTTATAAACATTATTTTATTTACACTACTGTAATTAAGCGATGTATTTATATAGTCATTTAAAAAAGCTACCATTGTGGAACCAAGAGATGTTCCAACATATCCTCCTAGAACTGCTATAACTAAAGTTGATGCAAGCAGTGTCATAGTAAGTCCTATTTCCTTACTTCTAGCTATCTGACCTTTTTTCCTAGAATCACTTTTCTTTTTAGGAGTAGCCTCTTCTGTCTTATCATCTTTTGCAAATATCAAAAGCAACGGCAATGCCTTATAAAAACCATCTATGGAATTAGGTATAGCTGTAAATAAGTGTTCTATTAATTTAAGAAAAATTGGAAGTGCAAAACAAAATGATGCAAACCCTATCAGTACTTTAACAGGCAATCCTAATATCATTATATTTAACTGTGGAACTGTCCTTGCTATAAGTGACATTGTTAAATCTGTAAATAGGAGTATTAAAACTATAGGTATTCCTATTTGAATTGCAATGCCAAAATACTCTATGAAGGCTTTAAAAATTATATTAATTGAAGCTTGATTTAAAAAGAAACTTCCAAGTTTTATTACACTAAAACTTTGAATTAAAGATTTTATAAGCATATGGTGTCCATCTACTATAAAGAAAATAACCAAACTAAACCAATAAAGTAAACGCTCAATTAAAGTCGTATTACTATTTGAAGTAGGATCAAACATACTAACCATAGCAAATCCCATTTGCATATCCATAAGATTTCCCGCTATTCTCACCATAGAAAAACATAAGCTAGTTAAAAATCCAAGGGTAAGGCCCGCTGCTACCTCATTCAAGCAATTCATTACAAAAAACATTGTATTATCTATACTGCTTATAGAAGAGTAATCTATACCTGGCATCAATATATATGCCATAACTACTGTTAGTCCCACTTTAACTACATTTGGAATTCCACTTGGGAAAAATATTGGAACCAATATGAAAAAAGAAAAAATTCTTATTGATACTAAAATTAAGGCGGTAAAATATAATGTATTTATCAATTTATTCCTCTCCAATTATACTTTGCAGCAATGTTCATTGTGTTATATGGGCTATATACGTAAAAATTCTCTCAGTAAAAGCTACAACTTGCTGTAACATCCAGCTTCCTGAAATAAGTCCTATTACAGCTACTGCAATAAGCTTAGGAACAAAAGTAAGTGTTTGTTCCTGTATCTGAGTAGTGGCTTGAAATATACTTATTATAAGACCTACCACTACTGAAACTATAAGTATGGGAGCTCCTACCATAAGTCCCGTTTGTACTGCATCTTTTATAATACTAATTACCATGTTTTCACTCATTCAATTCACCTCATGAAAAACTTACAATTAAAGATTTTACAAGCAAATACCATCCATCTACCATTACAAATAAAAGTAGTTTAAATGCCAGAGATATCATAGTTGGTGGAAGCATGAACATTCCCATAGCCATAAGTACACTTGACACCACCATATCTATTACCATAAATGGTATATATATTAAGAATCCTATTTCAAAAGCAGTTTTAAGTTCACTTATCATATAGGCCGGAACTACTACATAGAGTGGTGCATTTTGTCCATCTGCAGTAACCTTGTAATTTAATTTAGCTTGGTCTATAAATAACTGTAAATCCTTTTTATATGTCTGCTTAAGCATGAAACTCCTAAGTGGTTTAGCCCCTTCATTTATTGCTTGTTCCTGGGTTATTTTATTTTGCATGTAGGGCACAATAGCGTTTGTATTTATTTTTGAATAAACAGGATACATAATAAAAACTGTCATGAATAGTGCTAGTCCAATCAAAATTGAATTTGGAGGTGACTGCTGTGTTCCCATAGCACTTCTTAAAAAACCAAATACCACTATAATTCTTACAAAACTTGTCATCATCATTATAAAAGATGGAAGCAATGTTATAATCGTCAGAAATATAAGCAATTTTATATTTTGTACATATTGCTGTGGAGTAGAAGTGCCTGCATTATCCATAGATACATTTATATTTGGTATAGGCATCGTCTGTGATGCATCTGGAGCTGCATATACACTATGTGCTTTAAAAACAAGAATGACAAATATTAAAATTGAAATAGTTATAAAAATCTTTTTATCTCTTCTGTTCATCATTTATCTTCCTTTTTATCTATAAGTTTTTTTAAAGTTAACTTGTCACTTGCCTTTTTAACTAATTGCTCCATTCCTGATCTTGTATAAAAATCTTTTAAATTTTTATATTCTGGTATAGTGCTTCTATTTTTGAACTCCGAAATTTCTTCTTCATTCAATTCATATATTATTTCAATTCTTCCTGATGCAGAAGATACAACATGCATTTTTTCTCCTATTTTTACTACAAGTAAACTATTTTCTTTTGACAGTTGTTCTCTTTCCATTATTCTTATGAATTTACCCTTTTGAACATTTTTGAGTTTTTCTCCACCATATTTTGCAGAAATATATATTAAAAAAATTACAAATAGAAGAGCTATTACTGTTCTAAAAATCATCCACATAAATTGTAAATTCATTTACATTCTCCTTTAGGATAAACTTATAAAAGTATTATTGAATTATAATGTCTGTAAAATATACATTGTTTAGCTGTCCTTTTTCCAGCATAGGATTTATTTTTTGAATTATTTCCAATTTTATATTGTTCATATTTTTAGCACTTATATCTGCTGCTTTCTTTGTTCTTAAGATTTCAATAACTGCATCAGTTACAATTGGTTTTTTGGCAGTCAATTCAGCTGTAAGTTTTTTATCATTAAATCCTAGGTAAACTGCAACCTTTAAATATCTGTTTCCACCTTCATCTGCCAAGTTTACTGTAACCTCGTCAAGTTGAAAAGTTTGGGAAGATACAACCTGATCTAACGAATTTGCAACTGTTCCAGCAGTTTGTCCATTGTTTACAACCTGCTGAGTATTAACCTGCTGAGTATTAACCTGTTGTACAGCATTTTTAGCAGTGTTTTTTTTGTCTTTTATGAAATTATTATATCCAAAAAAGGCCCCTCCTGCTACCACCGCCAATATTAATATACCTATAGCAATAATTTTGATTTTAGATGAACCTTTTTTTTCTGCTTTATTTTCCATAGTGTATCCCCCTTACTTAATAGTTAATAATTAATAGTTAATAATTATTAATTATTAATTATTAATTAGTCAAAATTTCCTGTGTATATTTTTCTTTTATATTTTATAACTTTTTCTACTATTTCCTCATTAGATTCTTTTACTAAATATTTTTTACCATTAGTTAAAGTTATTAAGCTTTCAGGTATAGCTTCTAATTTTTCTATAGCATCTGCATTTATAATAAATTCTTTATTATCGAGTCCAGTTAATCTTATCATAAAAATCCTCCTAAATGTACTGTTATATATTATATTATAATTCCAATTTGAGCTGATATGTACAATTTTTTCATTTAACAAGGATTTAAAACGTCTGTATTATTCTAAAATGTAATTTTTTAGTGATAAGTGACATTTTTTCACTAACTTTGTCACTTATCACCTATTACTAAATACCAAAGAATAAATAACAGATAATGATAATTTTCTTTCTAATGTCACAAAATACTACACTAATCATTATTTGAACTTTGATATTTGAACTTTAAGCTTTAATTATGTCTATCTCTTCAAATTAACCAAATCCTCTAGTATAGTATCATCCGTAGTTATTATCTTTCCATTGGCTTGAAAAGCTCTGGTAGCTACTATCATATCTGTAAATTGTTGTGCTAAATCTACATTTGACATTTCAAGAGCTCCTTGATTAAGAGAACCATAATTTGTACCAGGGGTTCCATAAGCTGCATCACCTGAGTTTGGAGATGATTCATACAAATTTCCTCCATCCTTTACAAGACCCCCTTCATTTTGAAAAGAAGCTAGTGCTATTCGTCCCACCTGATGTGAACCAAGCGCAGTTTTTACAGTTATAATTCCTGTTGATGGCCCCACAGACCAAGAAGTAACCTTTTCATTATCCGCAGTAGTCTGATCTCCAGGAGCAGTATCAACTGCACCATCCTTAGTATAATACTGAGCAATTTGAAGACATTTGGGGGGTACAATATTACTAGTATCTGTTCCAGAAGCAGTATCTGTAATTGCACCAGTTTTATCATCTACATTATATCCCATAACGTGGTAACCATCTTGGGTCAAAAGATTACCTGCTTCATCTAAAGTAAAAGCTCCATCTCTTGTATAATAATAACTTTTACTAGTAGTATCACTAGCATTGCCGCCATTAGCATTGCTGACATCTCCGTCAGGGCTAACTACAAAATAGCTTCCTCCCTTATTCGCCATAAAATCCAAACTTCTATTTGTAGTTTGACTACTTCCTGCAGTAAAATCCGTATTTATCCCTGCTACTTTAACTCCAAGGCCACTTTGTCTCGCATTTATTCCTCCAAGACCGCCATCTACTGGTGCACTTGGATCAGAAAGATTTTGACTCAGCATATCTTCAAAAATCATATTTTTAGATTTAAAACCCGTAGTAGATGAATTTGCTATGTTATCTGATGTTACATTTAACTTTTGCTGATTTACTCTAAGTCCGCTAATTGCTGTATATAATGATGGTAACATATTTTTTCCTCCAATTTTTTTATTAATGTATTGTTGTTCTGCTTCTTTCACTCCACAGAACATGGCTTCCACTTGGGTCCAGCCACTTTTTATACTATTACTAAACTATCTATGTTAGTAAATACATTGTCGCTATTTGAATTCTTATCCAGTGCTGTAATTACTGTTCTATTTTTTATAGATATAATAAATATTGAATTTTTATAAAGCAATGCAGATTCACTACATCCTTTATTTTCTGCCTTATTTATGGCAGAATTTATATTTTTCATATCATTTTCATTTAAGTTTATATTTCTACTTCTTAGCCTTTCTGCAGCATGATTTGATATAGTAAAACTTGTATCTTTATTAATCTCACTAGTTAAAGTATCCTTAAAGGATATTTTATCTTTAGAATCATTCAAATTATTTTTTATACTATTTTTCTCGTTACATACTGCTTTTAAATTTGCTGCAAAATACAACTTGCCATTAATAACCCTATAGCCCATAGATATTCACCTTCTTATCTATGAATTTTCTACATCTGAAACATCCTTAAAATCAAAATCCTTTGTACTTCCGTCTGAAAGTTTTACTTTTACTGTTATTCCACCAAATAGTCTTGATACTGATTGTACAACCCCACTGTAATTATTTCCACTGGAATCTTTATCATCTAAATTAACCTTTTTTCCTATAAGTGAAGTTGCATTTAACAACATATTACTACTAACAGTGAAATTAGTTGTATCTCCTAAATCAACAATCTTTTCTGCATCATCTATATTGAACTTTTCATATTTATCAACCATATTTCCATCTTTGTCTTTTTCCTGCCCCATAAGCACATTAAGCTCTATATCATCTCCATCTTTAATAACTCCAACTACCTGTCCACTTACATTATTTCCCTGCTCATCTGTATCACTAAAGGTCACATATTTATTCATAAGTGAGTTTGCAGTCCCCATCTTAGTTGAACTATTTAAGTTTGCCATCTGTTCTAGAGATGAAAATTGTGCCAACTGACTTATATACTGAGTTGAACTTTGAGAATCGCTGCTAGTTGGATCCTGATTTGCAAGCTCTGCAGATAGTATTTTTAAAAACATATTTTTATCTATGTCATTATTCTTTTTAACTACTTTAGTTCCATTTGAAGTATTATTTGAAGTATTATCGGTAGAAATAGGATAAGAATAACTTTTCTGATTGGTACTATTGTTATCTGTACCTGATGCCGGATCAATAGCCATTTTTTTCCTCCTTTATTAAATTTAAAACTAGGCCAGCATATTTACGTTGCTGTCACTGTAATAGTCATTTTTCTCTGGAGCATCTTCCTCCTGTATGCTATTTACAGTTAAAGTTCTATTTCTTTTTTCATTATCTTGATTCTGTCTTCCATTATCTCCATTTTTGAAGAAAGTTGTGTCTTCATGATATAAGTTCAATGAAAAGCTCTGGACTTTTATGTCATTATTCTGAAGCTTATTTGACAAATCCTGCATATTTGAATTTAAGAGATTATAGGCATCTTTGTTTGAAGCTGTGAGAACTGCTTTCATCTTTCCTTCTTCCATAACAAGATTTATAGTTATATCTCCCAATTCCCTAGGGTTAATTTTAACAGTTAACTGTTTCACATTATTCAAATCCATATACTTAAGTGTTTTTATCATATCTGAATTAAAAGTAGCTTTATTTAAATTAAGACTTTGAGCTTCAGTAGCATTTACAAGTATATTTCCTCCCTTGACGTTATTAAATTGCGTCATAAAGTTAACTGCTTTAGAAATTTTATTGTCCTTAGTATCTTCTCCATCACTGCCTAGTATTTTATTCAATATATCAGTGTTTTTACTGTTACCACCTGTAGAATTTTTATTACCATTTGAAGAATTTTGAAGAGAACTACCTGTTGTATCTAAATTCTCTATCATTTGTCTATTTTGGCTTATAATTTGGAATAAATTATTTGTTGATACATTCTTTCCCGAATTTAAATTGTCTGCTAGTTTTGGATTTAACTTTTGTAAAAGTTCAGTGTATATTTGAGATTTTAAATCACTTATATCATTTCCAGATGAATTTGACATAACATTAGATAACTTGGACATAATATTATCTGCTATTTTTTTAGAAAGCTTTTGAGTAAGTTGTCCACTTTTATCAAATTTATTTAGAATATCCACTAGGAAATCAAGTTTCTTATCTAATGTCTTATTTAAGACATCTTTAACGTTACCTGATACATCTTTATTTGAAGTATCACTAAGACTCTTAGATATTTCCTGATTTAAACTAGATTGTAGAGAATCTCCATTTGTTGAAACATTTGAAATTTCACTGCTTAATTCTTTGGTTACCATATTTAGAAAATCATTGGATTTACTTTGAATACCCTGATTATTTCCAAATAGCAAACTTAAAAGTGAAAGTACACTGTTCTTATCTATACTGCCATCTTTAATCTTCTGTTTAATATCTGCTATCTCCTCATCTGTAAATCCAGCTTTCCTTAAATAAGTTTCAATTTTAGAATCATCATTTTGTTCACTATCTACAGCATTTTTATTTTCGCTATGAGAATTTGATGATTGTACCTTTGTTGTATTTTTATCGACACTTACGTTATTCTTGCTATCTATAGATTCATTAGATGATTTATACGTAGTGTCTTTAGTATCAACCTTATTGTTATCATTACTGCTGTTGGATTTAACAAAAGAAGCAAAGCCATTATTTTCACTTGAAGAACTTGATTGAACTTTTGGTGACTGTACATTCATAGAAGACATGAAGTTTAATCCATTTACGTTCATTTATTTCACCTCCTTTCAAAATAAAAAATTATGTATTTTGAATATTTCTTATAAATCCATACAGGGCAAATTCATCATTTGCCTTCTGTTCTATCCTATTTTGCTCCTTTATAAAAGCAGTTTCTTCCTTTTCCTTTAAAATATCAACTGTTTTTCTATCTATCTGCCTCTTTTGCAGTTCATTTCTTTTCATTTCTACTATCTTTTCTTTATCCTTTAATTCAATTTGAGTCTTATCTATACTGTAAACTAAAGCTTTTAAATACTTATGAGTTATTTTTTGTTCAATGACGCTTTTAAAGTTGGACATATTATTGTATTTCTCATAGTTGGCTTTTAATAAACCTAGTTTTTCTTTTACTTTCAAGCTTTCTCTTCTAGCTTGCTGAAATTCTCTTTTACTTTCTTCTTCCTTGTCTATTCTTATGTCAAGTAACTTTTGAAGCCTAAATTTATATTTACCCATATATCCTCCTTTGTTCAATTCACAATGCACAATTTAAGACTAATATTGAAATATTTTTTTCAACCCTTCAACACTTTCTTTAAAGGATGATTTTTCATTCACATCCTGTTTGAGATAGGCAATTATTTTATCGTAATAAGCTACAGCCTTATCTATTTTTTCGCTGCTTCCTTTTACATAAGCACCTATATTTATTAAGTCCTCGGAATTTTTATAAGTTGAAAGCATATCCCTTGCAAAAGAAGCATTTTTTTTATGATCACTTTCAGCTATTTCAGACATAAGTCTGCTTATACTTGCAAGTACATCTATAGCAGGATAATGATTTTTATTGGCCAAGGTACGTGATAAAACTATATGCCCATCAAGTATACCTCTTACTGCATCTGCAATAGGTTCATTTAAATCATCCCCATCTACCAGTACGGTATAAAAAGCTGTAATAGATCCTATATCTGATGTTCCTGCTCTTTCCATAAGTCTGGGAAGTTTGGCAAATACAGAAGGTGTATATCCTTTAGTTGCTGGAGGCTCCCCAATAGCAAGTCCTATTTCTCTTTGAGCCATAGCAAATCTAGTTACGGAATCCATCATTAAAATTACTTTCTTACCCTTGTCCCTAAAATACTCTGCAATAGCTGTAGCTGTAAAAGCTCCCTTTAATCTAACCAAAGCTGGCTTATCTGAAGTAGCACACACTATGATTGATTTTTTCATTCCTTCTTCTCCAAGGTCTTTTTCTATAAAATCCTTAACTTCTCTACCTCTTTCACCTATTAAAGCTATTACATTTACGTCTGCTTCAGCATATTTTGCAATCATACCAAGAGTAGTACTCTTTCCCACACCGCTTCCTGCAAATATTCCTATCCTCTGTCCTTGACCGCAGGTTAGGAAACCATCTATTGCCCTTACTCCCGTAGGAATTACTTCAGTAATTCTCCTTCTTTTTAAGGGATCTGGAGGCTCTGTATCAAGTGGATAAGGTACCCCACTTGATATATACGCACCATCTATAGGATTACCTAATCCATCAAGTACTTTTCCAAAAAGCTCATCTGAGCATCTCACATTTAAAGGCATCCTTTCTGGTACTACTCTACAACCTGGTGAAATTCCAATAAGTTCCCCAAGAGGCATTAAAATTACATTGCTTTCATTAAATCCAACAACTTCACAGGAAATCTTACTATTTTCCTCATTATAAATATGACATACTTCTCCCACAAAGGCTCTAATGCCCTCTACCTCTACAGTTAAGCCAATAACTTTTTTCACAATTCCTTCTTGATAATTATAAGTGGCTTCCTTTACTTTTCTATTAAGCTTATCAAAGTTTATAGTTATCACAAAATATCACCTCTAACTGCAGAAACTTAACTTTCATCCTGAATTATCTTCTTTATTTTCTCACAGGCAATATCTATGCCCAGAACCATTTTTCCATTATCTCTTTCTATAACTACACTACCTTCATCTAAAGATTCATCTGGTATTATAAAAATATCACCTTTAAAAGGCAGCTGTTCCTTCCATATATTTACTTGTCTTTTGAATTCACTGCAGTACTTTTCTTTACCTTTTATTATAAAAGTGCTGGTCTTTTTCATTTGATTCAAAGCATCAAATACTTGAGCATTTAAACTATCTGCATCCCTTACCTCACGTTTTAATATACTTTCTACAGAATTTAATATAAATTCTTTTATTTCCTCTTCCTTTTCCTCAAGATACCTTTTCTTTTCCTCTACAGCTTTATTTAAGACATCATTTGCATTCTTTTTTATCTGTTCTCCCTCTACTTTTGCTTTATCAAGGTTTTTCTTGTAGCCTTCCTCATAAGCAGTATTATAACCTTCCTCTTGACCTTTGGCATAACCTTTTTCATAGGCTTCATCATAGGCTTTTTTTGAGATTTCAGATGCTCTTTCATAAGCCATAGAAAGAATTTTTTCTTTTTTAATATTGGCATCTTGTAAGATAGTTCTTCCTAAATTTTCATAGCTTTTCAGAACAGAATCATCTTTAATATCTTTTCCATTGAATACTCCTCTGGATGCTTCTTGCTTTTTAAATTCTGTGTGTATTTCCTGTGTTCCGCAATTGTTTATGCTGTCACCTTTTAATATAGATTTATACGATGATTGCATCTTCTCCTCCTCTTGCTAGAACTATTTCTCCCGATTCATCCAGTCTTCTTATTATGCCCACAATTTTTTGTTGAGCCTTTTCTACATCCATAAGTCTAACAGGTCCTAAGAATTCTATGTCCTCTTTTAATGCAGCAGAAGCTCTCTTTGATTGATTCCTAAATATTGCATCTGCCACTTCCTCAGAGCATCCTTTAAGTGCAAGAGAAAGCTCTTTTGTATCCACCTCTCTGAGTACCCTTTGAATAGATACATCATCAAGAGTAATGATATCTTCAAATACAAACATAGATCCCTTAATCTTTTCAGCCAATTCTGCATCTTCTTTTTCAAGACCTTCAGTAATATTTTTCTCTGTAGTTCTATCTACTTGATTTAATATATCTACTATAGTCTGAACTCCACCAATTACCTTCATATCTGATTTAACTATAGATGATAGCTTGTCATCTAATACTTTCTCTATTTCTTTTACAACCATTTGTGAAGTATTACTCATTGTAGCTATTCTAAATGCTACCTCAGCCTGTACATTTTCAGGAAGTGCTGAAAGAATTTGTCCAGCCTTGTCCGCTTGAAGATAACACAGTACAAGTGCAATAGTCTGCGGATGTTCATCAGATATTATATTTAAAAGCTGAGGAGCATCTGCTTTTCTTGCTATGGCAAAAGGCCTAAATTGTTGAGTTGCCTCTGTAACTTTATCCAATATTTCAATAGCTCTTTGACTTCCAAGTGCCTTTGATAAAAGATCTTTAGCGTACTCTATTCCACCTTCAAGCAAATAGTCCTTAGCCTTATTCATCTCTATAAATTCCTGAAGTATTTCCTTTTTTTGATCAGATTTTACAGAGTTTATATTAGCTATTTCATAAGTTATTTTTTGTATTTCTGCTTCTGGCAATTTTTTGATTATTCCTGCAGCAGCTTCCGGTCCAAGAGTTATAAATAGTATGGCCGCTTTTTGCACTCCTGTTAATTTTTTACTGTCTTTAGCCATTTTATCACCTCTCATCCTCTGCTATCCATGCTTTGATTATGTCTGCAACTTGATCTGGCTTATCCTTAGCATATTTCTTTATTTCATTCTCCACATGTGTATCTTCCGTTTCATGTTCAAACTCTACAGGCTTAAATTTAAGCTTATTCTGCTCTTTGGTTAAATCATCGTCTCCTATAACAGCATCTATGCCCTGGGTATTACCAAGTTCTTCATCAAATAATTCTTCTTCATCTTCCGCATGTTTTCTTCTCCATAATATAAATCCAACGATAGCAGCTATTAATAATGCTCCTGCTATAGATGCACCTATAATAATCCTATTACGACTTGCCTGGACTTCAGCCTTTTGCATTGCATCTAAATCCTTCTTTGCATTGTCTTGAGCCGTAGTATCAAAAGGAATTGCCTCAACATTTATAGTATCTCCCCTTGTTTGATTATATCCTATAGCAGACACTGCAAGATTTCTAATAGAGGTCTTAGTAGCATCATCTACAGTTCCATCCAGTGCAACTGATGCTGTAAGCCTTTTTACACTGCCTGGAGCCTTTATGGTTTTTTGATCCACCTTAGATACATCATAATTTCTTGTAACTTCATTTTGAGTTGAATTGCCACTATTTGTATTACTTACAGATGTGTTACTCATATTATTATCTACAGGGCTTGTACTTGCATTATTTGTGCCACCTGTATTTGTATTATTTACAGTATGCTCACTTACTACCACATTCTTTGGATCATACGTAGTGGAATCCTGTTGTACTGCATCAAAATCCAAATCTGCATTTATCTGTACCTTCACCTTGTTTTTACCATATATAGGCTCCAGCATGGCAAGAAGTCTTTTTTCCATATCATCCTCATATTTTTGCTGCAATTCTTGTTGTTTTTCAGCAGGAACAGTGGAGTCACTATCTTTGCCATCTTTATTTTGATATAGATCCCTTGAAAGAAGGTTTAATTTATCATCTATAACTTCAACGTTTTCTTTAGGTATACTTTTCACACTTCCGGATACTAGTGCTACCAAAGCTTTTGTCTGATCTTGGGACAAACTCTGTCCTGGCTTTAACTTTATAGTTACAGAAGCACTCCCCGGTTGTGTGTCTTTAACAAATTCAGTATTATCGGGAAGTACTAAATGAACCCTTGCATTTTCAATTTGTGGAAGTGATTTTATAGTTCTCTCAAGCTCACCTTGAAGAGCTCTTTGATAATTTATATTCATCTGCTGATCTGTTTGCCCGAAATTGCTTTTATCTAAAAGTTCAAATCCCTGACTTCCATTAGTAAGCTGCACTTCTGAAAGGGTCTGCATTCTAATTTTATCTACTTGAGCTTGAGGCACTAATATGGAATTTCCTTGTACTTTTGCATCTACTTTATCACTTTGAAGCTGCTTGTAAATTGCAGCTGAATCAGTAGCATCTAGGTTAGAAAATAATACCGCATATTTCGTTTTTCCTAAAGTTAATCCACCAAATATCAAAGCTGCAACAATTCCTACAGCTATAACACTAAAAGCTATCTTTTTATTTCTACTTAAATCCTTCCATTTGCCTATTAAGTTTTTAAAAATCTGCGATATTTTACCCATTTAATCCGGTTCTCCTTCTATAACTGTGTTCTATTTATCTCCTGATATGCTTCAACAAATTTATTTCTAATTTGTACAGCAAGTTCTAATGACATCTTAGCCTGTTCAGCATCAAGCATAACATTAGCTACATCATTTCTATCTCCTGATACAAATTCATTGATACTATTGTTTGCCTGTATCTGCTGATTGTTGACTTCATCTAACTTGTTTTGTAATAAACTCGAAAAAGAAGATACAGCATCTTCATTATTTACTATATTATCCTTAGAAGCATTTGATACATTTTGACTTTGTGTATTCCCACTTATTTTATCAAACACAGTAGTATCTGGAGTAAATTCATTTATTTTCATAATACGCCCCCCTATTTACCTATTTCCAAAGCTTTTGAAAACATACTTTTTTCAGAATTGATAGCACTTAGGTTTGCTTCGTAAGCTCTAGTCGCTACCATCATATCAGCCATTTCATTCAATATATTCACATTTGGCATAGAAACATATCCTGAGGCATCAGCATCTGGATTAGTAGGATCATACTCTCTTCTAAAAGGTGAAGCATCATCCTTTATTGCTACAACTTTTACCCCTTCAGGAACATCTCCATAATTTCCATTACTATCTAAAGCCTTACTTAAATTTTCTCCAAAAACTGCAACTTTTCTCCTATAAGGTTGTCCGTCTGCACCACGTGTTGTCTCTGCATTTGCCATATTGGAAGCTATTGTATCCATGCTAAGTCTTTCTGCCGAAAGTCCACTGGCACTTATTCTCATAGTATTAAATGCTTGAATCATAAATATCACTCCTAATTTCCATTTATAACAGATTTTTGCATACTTAGCCTATTATTTTCAAGGGTTATAAGTGCATTATACATAAGTTCATTTGCAGCTTGATTCACAGTTTCTACTTCAATGTCCACATTGTTTCCATCTGATCTCATACTGGTTGAACTGTCGGTATTTGTAGTTATTGCTCCATAATCATTACCCATCTTTATGTGTTTTGCATCATCCGTTTTTAATTCCAAATTATCTACACTATTCTTAAGGTTTTCTTCAAATGTAACATATTTCCTCTTATATCCCGCAGTATTAATATTTGATATATTACTAGATATTGCCTGACTTCTAGCTTCAGCTGCATCTAGCCCTCTTGCAAGTAAATAATTTACTGATTTATCATTTGACATATTATTTATATTCAACCCAAATCCCCCCCTTTTTTTAAATATTAAACATATTATAATTTTTCTTAAACAATTTAATTTTAAATTGTACTTTACTTTTGATTAAAATTATTTTCTATATAGATAGATTAACACAATTATAAATTATATTCTATATTTTTGTAACATTTTTATAAGTTTATTATCTTTTAATAGAAATATATTGCATATTGTAAATAAACCCGTACTTATAAGGTATTTTATCATTTCTTATCCATTAGTGGATAATTTTAGGCTCAAAACTATAAGAAAGATACCTTAAACCATAAAAGTAAGGTACCTTAACTTAATTTCAAATATATTACTTTCTAAAATTCTGTATTATCTGTAAAACATCCTGGGGCAATTTATTAGCCTGAGCTATCATTGCATTAGAGGCCTGTATTACTATGCTTTCTTTTGAATAATTCATCATTTCCTCTGCCATATCTGAATCGCTTATACTGCTGTACGCATCAGTCATTTTTTCATTTAGCTCTTGCATATTATTATAGCTACTGGTAAATCTATTTTCCAGAGCCCCGTATTTACTTCTTAAAGACACTATTGTATTTAAAGAACTATCTATTATGCTTAAAGCACTATCAGTATCTCCGCTCAATATATCTTTTCCTCCATCAGTCTTAATTTTATACAAATCTGAAATAACACCATCCGATCCATTAGTCAAATCTATTTGAGGTATATTTACATCGTCCCCAGCATTAGTTCCTACAGTCATACTAATAGTTTTGTTTTGACCTAATAATTTAAATCCATTAAATTCCGTGTTATTCGCCATTTCATTTATTCCATCTAGCATCTGATCTATTTCACCCTGTATTTTTTGTCTATCCCTATCATTAAAAGAACCATCTCCAGCTTGCAGCGTAAGTTGTCTAACCCTCTGGACCATACTTGTGATTTCATTTAGCCCACCTTCTGCACTCTGAAGCATACTTACACCATCCTGAACATTTCTAGTTACGGTCTCAAGGCTCTTAACTTGAATACTTATGTTCTCTCTTTGTACAAGTCCTGTTGGATTATCTGCAGCACTATTTATTTTACATCCACTGGATATTCTGTTCAAATCTCCACTTTGCCTATCTAAAGCTTGATTTTGTATCATATGCATTATCAAAGCTGGCATGTTATAACTCAGTCTCATAAAATTTACTCCTTTCTACATACGGTAAGCACTTATTCTATAGTAAACTCATAAAGCTTATCCCTTTATTATCGAAATCTCCTATAGAATGCTTTAGAGTAAAACATTTATTCAATAAATTAAAATCATCTTTCATGTACGTTACATATGAACTAAAAATTACGGTGTAATTTTTTTAAAGAACAAAGTTCAAATATCATATAAAGATAATTTTCTTCCTAACATCGGAAAATAAAAATATTGCGAATCAATTTATTTATTTTAAAATTGAGAGTGGAAAGTGGAAAGTTAATGTGAATTTTTTCCGTTACACTACAAAAAATCTTTAATTAAATTTTAAAGGCTCATTTCGCTAAGGCGAAACATTGATGATCCATATAAGTCTAAAGTCTTTTTGCGATAGCTAAAAATCAACCTTCACTCTCAACTCTCAACTAAAGAAATTACGTCGTAATTTTTTTAAGCTGTGAAAGTTGAGTTAAATTATAGTATAGTTTTATTATAGGGCTCTATCCTAACATACATTTGAAATAATTCAAGTGCCTGCTCTTCAGTAATCTGGCCGCTGTCTAAATTACGATATAATATATACAGATTAGCATTTAAGTTAGGATCTACTCCTTTGCTTTCCTTCATCTTTTCCAATATTTGTTCTTTAAGAGGAATATTTTTTTGACTCAAATCTTCTTGTAATAAATCTAGGAGTTTACCTACTTCTTTCCGTGTAGCTTTCTCTCTAGTAGTAATTCTTATACTTTTTAACCCTGAAACCAATTTATCTATAGACTCTTTAGGTATAAATACTTTTTCGTGTTCACTCAAGTTAAATCCCCCTCTTTTATTCCGTACTTTTTATATCTATTAATTTATTTTTTAATTTGATTAAGTTATATATTATATATTATCAATGTAACAAGCATACTGTCAAATACTAATTATCTTAACTGAATTCGTAATTTATACACTTTTATTCTACTTTAAATTTATTTACAACATTTATTAAGTTCTTTGATGTAGAATTTAAGTTTTCAGCAGATGATGCAACTTCTTGTATAGATGCACTTACTTCCTCTGTAGATGCTGCTATTTCTTCCGTAGATGTAGTGGTGTTTTTTATTAAATTTCCAAACTGATTCATACTGTCCATAAATTCTTTCCTAGATTGTACTGTGCTATTTACTGAAGTAAAAGTTTTATCAACTAAAGGTTCAATCTCTTCAATTGAATTTACTATCATTTCAAAAGATTTCACCATATTTTCTGCCACTATATTCTGTTCATTTATAGATTCTTCAGCCTTTTTAGAATTTACAATAACCTCATTTGAATCACTGTTTATATAATTAATTAAATCGCTTATTTTTTTAGCTGAATCCTGAGACTCTTCAGCTAAATTTCTTATTTCCTCTGCTACTACTGAAAATCCCTTTCCAGCTTCACCTGCCCTTGCAGATTCAATAGCTGCATTTAAAGCCAAAAGATCTGTTTGCTCCGCTATTTGTGCTATAACGTCCGTTATTTCTCTTACTTTTTTTATAGATTCATTAAGCTTATAAACTTTATCAGAAACTACTGTAAAAGAAGAATCTACAGTGCCTATTGCCTTTTTCAATGAATTGACTTCATTTTTTCCTAAGTCTACTTTATTCATTGCATTACCCGTACTTACCTTTACAGAATTTAATTTATCATTTATGTTTTCCATGTGTTTGCTTACACCTTCTAATAAACTAAACATATTATCTATATACTTTTGCTGTCCTTCAGCACCTTTAGCTAAATCCTGAACTACTGCAGATACTTCCTGTGAAGAAGCTGATATCTCCTCAGAAATTGCATTTAAACCTTCAGCTTGTTGTTCAACATTTGAAGAATTTTTCTTAACATCTTCAACTAATTTCTTTATATTCATATTCATACTTTGTACATAATTGCTTATTCTTCCAAACTCATCATTTCTATTTAAAAACTTTTCAGGGATACTGTAAGTAAAATCTCCTTCACCTACTTTACCAACTATTACTTTTAACTTCTTTAATATCTTATATGCTGAGTTACCAATTAAAATAGATACTACTATAGATATTATTATCCCTATAACAACTAAACAGAAAATAAATTTTCTTATACCACTTGTATCGCTTATAAATTCAGCATTTTTAGCTGTGCCTACAACTTTCCAGGAATTTTTCTCATTTGTAGTATAAGCGTACAGCTTCTCTATTCCATTATATGTATTCTTAAAATAACTAGATTTATTTGAGCTAATATAGTCCCAATTACTTTTTTTAAGTTCACTGTCTTTCCCTACCTGGTTAAAATCGGGATCTACTATTATTTTACCTTCTTTATTAGTAATATAAACATATCCTGTGTTTCCTACTTTTATAGAAGCTATATCTTTAGATAAATTTTTCAGAGAAACATCAATAGCAGCTACTCCTACTACATTACCATCTTTCTCAACAGTTTTTGCTACTGTAATCATAATCTGTGATGTATTTACATCTTTGTATGGATCTGTCCATACAACTTGTCCTTTTTTATTCATAGCATCTTTATACCACGTTCTTTGTCTAGCATCGTATTCTTTAGATGGCTGACGTATGTTTCCAGTCATATTTATTCTCATACCACTGAGATCAGCAAAATATACGCTGACCATATTTTCATTGCTGTCTTTAGTATTTTTAAGCAATTCTACTGCACTGTTTCTACTCCCATCATTATTAATATCCAAGTTTTTTAAAGTAGAACTATTAGCAATAACCTGAGTCTGACTTTCCATACCATTTAAAAATTTATTTATAGAACCATTTACATTTATGACAATTTGCTCAGAACTGTTTTGAAACTTTTCATACAATATCCCATAAGATTTTTCATAAATTGATATTCCAAGTATACATAATAATACTGCTGTTGTTGCAGAAATTATCAGTATTAACTTAGTTTTAATACTTTTAAAATTAAACATAAAATATTTTTCCCCCTTAAGTTAACGCAAAATTGCAAATATTAATTTCAGTCTTTACATTTTCCTATTTTTTAAGTAACTATGACCAAATTTATACATTAAAAATTAAAATATGATTAAAAGTTCTAGAAACGCACCTTTTCACTATATTTTCCTATTATATCATACTCTAGAATAATATAAAAAACAATGAATAATATACCTTCAATAAGCAATTAAAAATTGGGGTAATCTTTTAATTTTACCCCAATCTATCCTATACCTGTATTTTTTTAATTATGCTAAAGCTTCCTTCTCACTGTCTAAAAACTGAACCTTATCTGCTTCTACAGTAGTAAAATATTTTCTTATATCATCTTTAGTATAGCTTTTAGTAATTATTTTACCATTTACGCCTATAAGTCTCCCTTTTTTTAAATAAGGAAGCAATTTACTTCCATAATTACTCCAGTAAGAAACAGGAATAAAATCCGCTTCTCTTTCTCCAGTTTTACTTGCAAAATCTCTGCCTACTGCCAAAATGAATTTAACTACACTTCTATTATAATTTTCGAGCTGAACCAATTCTGCATCCTTAGTTAACCTTCCAATAAGAGTGACACTATTCACTAACTTTCGCCTCCTAGTTATTTTTCTATAATTATATCCAGGAGGAAAGCTTTTATTCAGCTAATTAAAGTGTTATTTTGTTCCCGTAGAACCGAATCCTCCTTCCCCTCTTTCAGTGTCACTTAGCTCTTCTACTTCTTGTACATATACTCTTTCCACAGGCTTCACTACCATTTGAGCAATTTTCATACTTTTTTCAACTAAAAAGGGTTCCTGCCCTAAATTTATCATAAGCACTTTTATCTCACCCCTGTATCCTTCATCCACAGTACCAGGTGTATTTAAAAGGGTTATGCCGTATTTTAATGCAAGACCACTCCTTGGTCTTACCTGAGCTTCTGTATTTGGTGGAAGCTGAATCTTAATCCCGGTAGATACTAACTTCCTTTCCATTGGCTCTATTAAGACTTCTTCTACTGAAAATAGATCAAGACCTGCATCTCCTTTATGTGCATAAAATGGAGTTACAGCATCCTCATTAACTTTTTTTATTAATAGCTTCATAAATTACAAACATCCTTTCACAATTAATCTACATGTTTTTAAATTATCTAAGCTATTATACCATATATTATTAATGAGGATCTTTCTTTGAAAATCTTAAATGTAAATGATAAATACCTAAAGTTTTTCCACTTCGAAATTCTCATTTATCCAAAGACCTATAACTTCAATATTTTTATATAATTTTTCTATTATACAAACAGACTTTTTTATCTGCTCTAGATGAGTTGTCTTATCTACTTTATTTGCTGCACAATCATAATGTCCTACTACAAACGCCATAGAAGCTCCATGAGAATTTATAGATATATCCATTTTATACTTTAATGAATTTATAAAATTTTCATCTTCCCCACAAATTACTTTGTCAATTCCTGGTTCTGATATTATATCTACATATTTTACACGAAAATTGTCTCTTATCCAATTTATTGCAGGAAGCTGAGTTCTTCCATCCATACAATTTAACAATACAGCAAAATCACTGTTCAAAGCAATCCACCCCTTATAGTAAAATTAAAATTTTACTATAAGTTTATAGCAGCTTGAAGTAAAAAGCAATATAACTAACTCAACTTTCTTAAATACAAATAGGATTAGATTACTTAATACATTATTTTATATACCAAATATATTTCCTGTAACTATTACATTCTCTTTCAACATTTGAATGTATAAATACTCATTTTCTACATAAAAGCCATAGAGTTCAGTTGCATCAGTAATTTCTCCACATTCACCTATAAATTTCTCAAAAGAATACCTTCCAAATTTCACAGGCAACTTAATAGAACTTTTTTCATTATTTATGGATATTATATCTCCTTCAAAAATTTCTTTATCATTTTTATCTTTTAAGCCTGTACACTCAAGAGATATAAACCTATCTTTTACTTTGTAACTTTCTTCTGGATAGGGATTTTCACTTATATAAAAACACTTTTTTTCTTTATCCCATATTTTAAACTTAAATTTTCTCATACTGAATCACCCCAAATCATACTAAAATATTCCCTATACTAGTGAATATAGGGAATATCTTATATAACTAAATTAGTATTCAAATTCTTTAACATTTGAGCACAATGATATTTTAAGTTTTTTATCTTTTATTACTTTTTTATAGGAACACAAAAATTCATTTAACTCGGGATCTTGCAAGTCTATATCTTTTTCACTTTTTAAAGTAAGTTTTTCTTCACTTATAAGTATACTAAGGCTATTCAAGGAATTATTTATACTATAAGTGGTTACTAAGGCACTGCCTATACCTTGCTTATATTTCTCCTGAAATGATACTGTTTTTCTCAAAGATTCATAGTCAACATTTTTATTTACAGAAGGCATATCAATTCCCATGTCTTTCATCTGCTTTTCTACATCTTCCATATTAAAGCCGTATCTTTCCATAAGTTTTTTTTGAATGTTAAACAGCTTTTCTTGTGATATATTATTTTTTTCCATATATTCTTGAATGTCTTTATAAAAATCTCCCATTGATAATTTTCCCTGAGACATATCATAGGAAAGTCCATATACATAATCTTCAAATTTCTCTACATCTTTTTCCCTAACTCTATTTTTAATTTCATCGAAGTTTACAATTCTATCATCCATAACAAGTTCTCCCCTTAAAAATACATTTTTAATATCTATTAACTAACCCTAATATAACTATTCTATCAAAACATATACTATTATACTATACAATTGAATAACTTTTTTCAATGGAAATTCATTAAAATTATTATAATTTTCTATGAATTATTCTCCTAAGTTGCATTTTATTAAATTATAAATAGTATATATTATTACTCTGATATTTTGTTATATTTACTATATTTTATATAAATTGTTTATTATATTTTAGGAGATGATTTAAATGGAATCAACTATAATTTTAGTCATAATTTTGGCAGCTGCCGTTCTTGGAAAAGCAAATTCCGTAGCTTTAGCTGCCTGTATACTTCTATTTCTAAAGCTTCTTAATATAGACAAATATGTATTTCCAACTTTACAGGAAAACGGGATATTTTGGGGAGTAGTAATACTAGTAGCTTCAATTTTAATTCCAATTGCAAATGGAAGTGTAAAGTATATAAGTATTAGAAATGTATTTACCTCATGGCTTGGGATATTTGCCTTGCTCATATCCCTTTTTACAACTTATTTAAGTGGTCTTGGCATGCAGTATTTAACTGTGCAAGGCCATACTGAAGTAATGCCAGCATTAATTTTGGGAGCAGTAATTGCCGCTGCTTTTTTAGGCGGTGTTCCCGTAGGTCCTATGATAACATCTGGAATGATTGCTTTAGGATTGAAGTTTTTTCACAAAATAGGACTTTAAAAATATATTAAGGCAGTTGCTGCATAAAAAACTTTTTCAAGTAACAACTGCCTCAAGTTAAATTAGAATTATTTAAAATCTTCAATTCTTATAATATTGTCTATTTGCATTACAGATTTCAAATTAATAATTTCTTCAATAGCAGAATTAATCTCTGCTTCTTCTATCTTATGAGTAATTAATACTATAGTTACTTTATCTTTTGACTCTTCCCTGCCTTTTTGCATTACTGAGCGAAGACTTACATTATGTTTTCCTAAAATTGTGGTTATTTCTCCAAGTACTCCTGACTGATCCATTACAGAAAGCCTAATATAAAATTTACTTGCACAATCTTTTATATCTTTTATTTTTCTATGCCATAGATTATTTTTCACTACAGAATTGAAATTTTCTATATCCACATTGCTTCTCAATATAGCAATAATATCACTTACTACAGCACTACCTGTTGGTAAACTTCCCGCACCTCTTCCATAAAACATTAGATCTCCCACTGCATTACCCTTTATAAATATTGCATTAAAAGAATCATATACGTTAGCAAGCGGGTGTGATTCTGGAATCATGGTTGGATGTACTTTTAGTTCAAGCTTACCTTCATTTTCTTTTGCAATAGCAAGGAGCTTTATTACCATGTTAAATTTTTTAGCATATCTTATATCTATAGATTTAATTTTTGTAATACCCTCTCTATACACATTATCTACATTAATTTTTGTTCCAAAGGCTAGTGATGAAAGTATTGCTAATTTATATTGGGCATCAAATCCCTCAATATCCGACGTAGGGTCAGCTTCAGCATATCCCATATCCTGTGCCTGTTTTAAAGCCACATCAAAATCCAATTTTTCCAGCTGCATTTTAGTTAAAATATAGTTTGTAGTTCCATTTACTATACCATATAGTTCTTCAATTTTATTGGCAGTTAAACTTTCATCTATTCCATTTATTATTGGAATTCCTCCAGCCACACTTGCCTCATAGTTAAACATTACTCCTTTGCTGTCCGCTTTTTCAAAAAGTTCGTCTCCACCAGTTGCAAGCAGCATTTTATTTGCAGTTACTATCTGCTTTTTTCTATCCATACATTTGAGCATATATTCTCTTGCAGGGTTTATACCGCCCATAACTTCAACTACAATTTTAATAGAGTCGTCTTCCAATATGTCATTAAAATCCGTAGTTACAATTTCATCTGGAACTTCCACATCTCTCTGTTTGTTTCTATCTCTTACAAGAATTTTTGCTACCTCTACTTCATATCCTGATCTTTTCATTATTTCTTTTTTATTAGAATTCAATATTGTCCAAACTCCTGCGCCAACATTTCCAAGACCCATTAATGCTATTCTAACCTTTTTCATCTCCATTCTCCTTCCTAATGTTTACTTTTTTCCTTTTCAGCATACCATTCATTCTAAGTCTTATAAAATATAATGAAAATATTTTAGCACATATAGTTCTTTTTTTAAATAGTGCCTGTCACCTTAGTGGGACATTTCTGTTCCATGTCGGTGGCAGGCACCTTTTTAATTTGCCAGAGTTATGTTCATAATAATGTTGTTTTTCGTAGAGCTTACATCCAATGTAGATGTTCCAAGCAGTTTTCCACTATTATCATATAAGTATACTTGTAATGTATTTTTTGATACAAGTGTAATAGTACTACTATTAATAGCAAAAGAATTATTATTTTCTTCTATCTTATACTTTGTAACATTTGGTAAATTTGTAGATACCGTTATTTTTCTGAATGCAATTGATGGATAAACTTGAACATTTGCTGAAGCAGTATAGCTATTAGAGTTACTATTGTTACCACCACTATTATTGCTACTGCTGTTACCTCCACTATTACTACTACTGTTACCTCCACTATTACTACTATTAGAAGCTAAAGTAAAATTTAGCACAGCCGGTTGTGATAAGTGCCTTCCTTTTTTAGATTTAATACTTTTATCTATAGTTAATTTGTAATTATGGGATAATTTATAACCTCCAGAAGGTGGATTAATCTTTGCTGAATTTTCATCAGTGCCTGCTGAAACACTTACACTAACAGTACTACCATTTGTAATATCTTGAAGCTTTATATTACTATTTAAAGAATTAATATCTACTGGTTCTCCAAATTTTACTGTCCATACTTTGTTTACGTCACTTATAGTTTTAGTTCCCATATCTTTAAAATCTGCTGCTGAAACACTTGAGGAACCATATGAAATACAACAAATCATTACAAATGATAAAATTAAGGCAGCTCTTTTAATAACATTTTTCAATTTTTCTTCCTCCTTTTAAGTATTGAATACAATAGAAAACTCTATATAAACACTCATCTTGATGAAAAAAGCAGTCCTATTACTAGAACTGCTTTTTATATTTTTTAACTAGCACTTGAACATCTTAGTTAATATTATTAATTTGCTCCTGTAACAGTTGACATATCTGTAAATCCTAATTCAGTGCTAATTGATCCGGCTCCCGTTGATGTTCCAGTAAGATCTATTTTAGCTGAAGCTCCTGTTGCTACCGTAGTAATAGTTAGCTTTCCTGTTCCATCATCACCCACTTTAATAACACCGCTTCCAATAGAGTTATCTATGTCTTTTTGTAATGCATTCTCTAACTGAAGTAATGTTATTGCAGTAGTACTACCATTTAATTGTAAAGTATTAGTTAATGCAATAACCTTAGTATTTATTTCTAAATTTTTTCCAGTTACTGCTGTTGAATAGTTATCATTTAATTTAGGTGCTACTGCTGCAGTCTTAATTGCTGGTGCTGCTGATAATTGAACTGGTATATTTGCTATATTACCAGGCATTGCAGTTCCTGTAGCTTTACTTCTTACATCTATAGAACCTGACTGCGTAACTGGAATAATACTACCTGAAGTAAAATCATTCCATGTTGTTCCTTTTGTGCTGCCAACATTTACCCTATATTCAAGTCCTGTAGAAAGACTAGTTAATTTAACTCCTCCTGTTACTTGAGTTGAAGTTACATTAGGTGCTGCTGCTTGAGTTACCGATATCTTTTCAACATTAGAAGCTTTAGTTTGACCACTCGCCTTAGTTCTAACTTGTACTCCATTAGTTGTATTTATTGTGTTGACATCTTCTGATTTGAAAGCTCCGTTATTGTCTACACTATTCCAATTTAATCCGCCATCTATACTATACTCATAACTTGGAGGATTAGAAATAGCTGTCCCATCTGAATTTTTTAATTCACCTATTAAATTATGATTTGCATCATAGCTAAATTCAAATTTTGCAGATGGTGCTGCAGGTGAAGGAGCCAAAGAAATAACCTGTGGTTCTGAAGCTGGTGTGCTTCCATTTGCTCTATACCTTACTTCCACATTAGTAGTAGTAGCCTTGCTTAATAAATTCAAATCATTTGTTGAAGTAATTAACTGAATTCCTTGTGATGTAACAGGCGTCCATGATTGTCCATTATTTACGCTGTACTCTTCACTAGTATCTACTCCTGTAAATTGTACAGTACCATCATTATTAAATGTAAATCCTATATTTGTTGGTGCTGCTGGTGCTGGTTGAGTTGGATTACTCTCTGCATCATCAATTTTAAAGCTAATAGTTTTTTCTGTCGTAGCACCATTTATGTTATTTGTTGTATCTAGTGTCAACACGTAATTTCCATTTACTGTTAATGATCCACCCTTATGACTTGTTGGATCTACTATATAATCAGTTTTATATCCGTCTCTCATTATTGTAGCTTTTGTAGTATTAGCTAGTGTATCTGTTATTGTAATTCCATTGATAACTGTATCATAAATTCCACCATCTGATACTCCTACAACTGACGGTGATGTAGCTTTATCTTGCGTATCAACCCTAAATACTTTTGTAGAAACATTTGTTGCTCCATTTTCTGTGCTTGTAGATGTAACTGTTAACTTATAATATCCATCCTGACTTATAACAGTTCTTTGAAAAGCTACCTTAGCTGCTAAATTCCAACTTGAATCGTCAGCAGGAGCAGTATCTAATCTCTGTATTACTGCTGTATCAATAGTTCCTGCTAAATCCGTCCAATTTGGTGTTGCCTGATAAAGAGTTGGTATATCAGCTGGCGTAACAGCACTTATACCCTTAGTATGATCAATAGGATCATTCCACTTCTCTGTTCCTGCTGTTTCAGCAAATCTTATATCTACCGTTGCAGGTACTGCTGAATTTACTGTAAATTTAACAGTAGTAACATTTGTTGCACTAGATGGATTCATACCTGATACAGTCTTTGTTCCTACAACCGTAAGTGCATAACTTCCATCACCATTACTATTTATTACACTCTCCAAATCACTGCCATCCTTTATAGATGTATAAGTTGTTCCTGTTGTATCAACAACTCCAGCATTCATAGAATATGTTTTTGAACCATGTCCTGAAATAGGATTTCCATCCTTAGTTAATACTGCACAATATTTTGTACTATTATCTGCATCAATAATGCTATCATCATTCCAAGTTACAGTTGGGAATAATGATTCACCCGTAGATTTATCTTGCTTAGTAGTATATGTTCCTCCATCTGTTATTCCATTTATAACAGGTTTCTGGAATAATCCATAAGATACAGGTTTACTTTCAAGTACTGGACCACTACCCAATTCTTTAACTGATACCTGCAGTGATCTAGTCATAGAAATTGACGTAGATCCTGATTGACATGGATACCAAGTTGGATTTGAGTTAGTTTTTAAATCATCATAGGTAAATACCATTCCTGTATCAGTTCCACTTATTCTTCCAAGACTTAGATTAATGTCTACATAATTAGGTACTGTCGCTCTTTTTATTTCAATTGGTGATGAAGGAGCACTGTCTACATTACCTGCAGCAACTACTCTAAGCATTTGCTTTCCATCTTTATTACCATCTATCTTAGATATCATAGTAGGAACCTTTAGAACTCCATTACCATCTGCTTGTGCAGAAATATCATAACTTGTAGGAAGAACTGGTACTGTTCCATCTGCGTTTTCATCTTGTATATAAACCTTATACAACTTATTAGACTGTAACCCGGTTATATTTTGATTAGCCGCATCTACTGTAAATCCAGCTGGTGCCTCTGCCTGATACTGAACTCCTACTTTGTTACCTTCTTGTCTACCTGTTTTAGTTAAACTAATATATACACTTCCACCATCAGGAGAAAGATTTAAGCCTGTCATATTTACTTTTCCACTTGCATCTACAACAGCTGATTTTAATGGTTTTGTATCAGTGCTACTATTATAAACATTTACCACATCACCAGTAGTCAATCCAGTAATACTTATAGTGTCTTTACTTCCTACATTGTTTACAATTGTTACATTATTAGCATTAATAGTTCCAGAATCTAATGCTACATTCATAGTAACAGATGTTCCATATCCAAGTATTGTACCCTTAAATGTATATATACCTTTTGATGCCTTTGGTATAGTTTTATCCCATGAAACTACTAATGTCTGTTCACTTCCGTCACTCATTATGCAAGAAACAGTTTCTGGAAAATTAAATTTTGTTATATCGTCTGTAGTATATGTTTGCATAGGTTTAACACTTACTACCCTGCTATTTAATCTAGGTTTTGTTATTGAAACACCCCTTTGAGTGCCATCTCCATCTTTAGGTGCAACTGAGATTTTCCCTGATTTCATATAATATAGACTATCATTTATTATATTTATATAATCTGCTGAATCATTTACAACTCTATATCCATTTCCCGTGTTATCTAACTTATATATTTTATTGCCATCTACATAACTTATGTAATAAATATTATTATCATCGGTAGCACATATAATTGTAGGTTTGTCTGTTAATGCTTTATAGGAACTGGCTTTTGCAGATGTTTGTACATTTGTAGTTACACTCATAGGTACTGGAATTTGTCCTTGTGCATTTGTAGATCTATATAACACTCCATCATAGCCCGTATAGAAAACCAGATAATCATTACAAGCATTAATAAATTTTGTATTTATAGTACTTATCTTTGCTTTTCTACTATTTCTTAAATCATAGCTATATAACGTATTTGAATCTCCTGCATTAACATAGAACAAAAAGTTTCCTGTAACACTTAAATATTTGGCTTGGTCACTTAAAACCATTTTTTTACCTGTAGAATCCTGTACATATATTCTATCATTGTCACTATGATTTATATAGTATATGGAATCTCCTACTACACTTACACAAGATGCCATATCATCAGAAATCTTCTGTCTTTGAGTTCCATCTATTTTAACCTTATATATCTTTCCGCCATCGTTATAATTGCTATAGTATACCCAATCTCCTACTACATTAATATATTTTGCACTGTCATTACTAATGAGCATATCATCTGTACCTGTTGCACTTCTTTTATAAAGTTTACCACTATCTCCTGTGTTACTGTAGTAAATCCATTTTCCACTTTTATCAATTGTAACAAATCCATTATTAACTATATTATAAGCTTTATTTCCCTGAGTAGAACTATCTACATCTGTTGAGTTTCCAGTTAACGTCAAATTAACTGTTAAGTTCTTATCTCCTGATGAAGCCCCATTTGTAACTATATTCAAATATCCATTTGCTAATTCTGTAGCACCATCACTAGCATATAAATGTACCATATTACCAGCTCCATTAGAAAGTTGTCCCATATAAGTAGCTACATCTGTTAAAGGAGTCATTGGACTGCTTCCTACCTGGAAATAAGCTGCTCCACTTACACCTGATAATTGACTAAGCTGACAAGTAAATAAATTTAATCCTTCTGATAGTAGCTGTTTATAAGTAATATGAGCTATTACATACCCACCAGTAATCGTATTAGGATCTAAAAAATTATTATTTGCATCAGTAACAATTTTTTCCGTAGTTCCATTTCCAGGATAATATGTTAAAGTGTTACCAACTTTAGATACTATCTGACTATCATCTACAGTTGCTTCTGTAAATATATCCTTTGCTACACCTGTAGAATCTACATAGTATAATTTACCTAAATTGTTTGCTAGCTGATCATTTACCTTAGCAGTATTAGTACCACTAGCATCATTTGTAAAATAACTTATATCATAAACATTATTTCCTACTACTATGGAATTAGGTGGCAACTTAGCGTAAACACTAGTACCTATTCCAAGTACAATTGCTGCTGTCATTACCAATAGCCTAGTTTTCTTCATTATTTATTACCTCCATACATTATTGTGTTATAATTATTCACTCGTGAAATTCGCGGGTGCTAATTCACTTAATTTTATAACTTACTAAATATATACAACAAAACATTTATATTCTTATAATCGTAACAATTTGTAATTTTTTTACCTTTTTATATAAAATCTAGCAACAATTTTTACATCATAAGAAAATATATTATCAATCACTTAGCTAGTTTTCAATTTTTATTGTAACGGTCACAGGTGTACTATAATGCTCTATAGTTGCCGTTACATAGTATGTACTAGCATCACTTATATCAACAACTGGTGGATCCCAAAGAAGAACATGTACATTTTTTGCTTCTCTAATCCCATTTGGCCCATTTATAACTGCATTTATTCTAGTTGATAACTCACTCATATTAAATACACCATTTGGATAGTCACTTTTCTTAATATTTATAGATACAGCTGGAACGTTGCTAGTTTTTCCATCTACATTAAGAGTAATAATTTTAGGAATTATTCCTATAGTTGCTTTAACTTTTTTATTACCACTTATAGTTCCATTCAAAGTAAATTTAGCAACTCTACAATCATCTAAATATTGATTATCTAAAAAAGTAGAATCAATACTAACAGCATCTGTCCATGTAACTGGTACTTGTTTCCCAGTAGTTGGATCTTTTACTGTAGTTGGATATTTTTCATCTTGCATTATAGGTTCCAATTCTCCTAAGTCCATTACATTAGGATCATTAGGGTTAGTAGGATAATTTGGATCGTTAGGGTCTGTTCCACCCTCTCCTGTAACTATAAGCATAAGACCTACTTTTTTACTATATCCGCTTACTGTTCCCTCATAAGTATACACTCCAGTAGAATATTTAATTTCATTTGACCAAGTTACAGATAAACCTTGTGTTGAACCATCAGTCATTATAGCTGATACTGTAGTTGGAAATACATAACTAGATTTAGTAGTTACAGTTGCCTTTATGTTATTTATAGTTTTTATAGTCTTGCCTGTCCCATTATCAATTGTCGTTAAAGTAAGCTTAACCTTTTTACTGTATTTATCTACTGTTCCATAAAAAACATAGACTCCTGGTTTATTCCCAGACTGTGTACCGTAATCCCATAACACAGGTAGATCAGTTGTTGTACCGTCCGTCATCTGAGCGGAAACAGTAGTTGGAAGTCCAAAGTTTGTCCTACTAACCGCAGTTTGAGTTAAATCATCAATTTTATATGGAAGAGGTTTTACTTTAAGAGTTGCATACACTGTAGTGTCTGTTCCTTTTAATTTTCCTGTAAAAGTATAAGTGCCTGGATTTGCGGTATTTACTTGGCTCAAATTCCAGTCTATAGCAACTTCCTTTTTAGTACCATCTGTAGCTGTTATCACCATAGTTGCCCTTGGAGTATATTTCTCGCCCTGCCATATAGTATCATTTATAGCATCAGTGCTGCTTACTCCCAAAGTCATAGTTTCAGCTGAAATTTCTGAATTATAGCTTACGGAACCTGTTCCTCCTAATATTTTTAAATTATTTACTATATGTGTTTTAAGAAAATTTGATGTAGCCTCATCCATTGGACTATCCACAAATAATACTGGAGATGATGTTTTAGGAGCTAAAGCCGATGCACTCAATGAATCTGGAAAGTTCTTAGCAGAAGCTACATATAAAGTGCCAGTATTTACTTCATTCTGAAAGGCTTGTATTATGCTTACATTTCTAGCATACGCATTGCCTCCTGACCCTACTCTTTTAACATTAGATAACCCACTTATGACATTGTCACTTATAGTATTTTTATCACCTACTACATATATTTGAGCCATTTTAGCTGTATTACCTAAATATTTTTTCACAGAAGCAGGCATATTTTCTCCATCTGTTAATATTATAGGCATTCCTTTTAAAGCAGCTATGGATGCTATTGTCATTCCATCCCTAAAATCATTCCCATTTACTAATGCCACCTCACTAGTTTTACCAATCTTCGCTGCAACCTGAAGGGCAGTTTCATATCTATCTTTACCACCAACTCTAACAACCTTCATTCCTTTAGCCACTAGTGAATCTTCTATACTTTGTGATACCACACCTTTTCCACCCACTATAAATACGTTTTTTACATTTAACCTAATAAGTTCTGAAGATGTATAAGGATTTAGCACTTCTGTGTTTGTTAAAAGTATAGGAGCATTGTACTTTTTAGCAAGAGGTGCAGCTGAAAGAGCATCATGATAATCATCTCCATTTACTAATACAGCATAATCAGTATTAGTATTCCATCCAGCATCACATACTTTAGCAGATGTCTCATACCTATCCATACCACCATACCTATCTACTGTCGGTGCCGCATATACTTTTGTAGTACTTAAAATACCTATAATTGCTGCAGATGCAACTAATAGAGCCAATCTCTTACTTCTAAGCACACCATTCAATTTAAAACTATTCATATTAATATATAGGCAACTCCTTTCTTTAGTTTTCTTGAGAATCCCCATTGCTTGCATTTTTATTATTGGTGCCTGTCACCTTGATGGGGCAATAAATGTCCCGCTCGGTGCCAGGCACCTAACAAGAAACATTTCCATTATTAACATTATACCTAATTTAATAGCAAATTTCACCATAAAATTAGCATATAATCTCCCACAAATTCCGGGAAGGAGTTTAGCTATTACATGCTTGCCTCCATGTGGCACATTTGCACTAGTTATCCTTTAATCCCATTATTTATTTTTCGTATAATTTGCAAATTACTTTAATGAAAAGGTGCCTGTCACCTAAATGGGGCGCTAACGTTCCCATATGGTGACAGGCACCTTGCCTACAATATTTTTTCATCTTCTGCTTTTCTACTTTCTCCATCTAACGCCCTAACCTGAGCTGCCAAATCATTTATTTTATCATTTAAAACTTTTAAGTATTTTTCGTCAATATTATCCTGTTTAGCTTGTTCTGCTATTTTTCTCATTTTCAGCAGCTTTTTCTCCATAATATCTAGCATTTGTTGCCTATACTTTACCCACTGAAGCTTTTCTTCCAATTCTTGCCTTAATTGCTCTTTTTGATTCATTACCAATTTTTACACCCCTAGGGTTATGCCATTACATCTAAGTGACTGCCTAAATTAGGGTCTACTGCAGAATTGCTCAACATTTCTGTCATACCAGCTGCCTTTTGTTCTCCTGCATCCATAGCAATTTTTGTAAGTGCTATACCAGCTGACTGCTGTACACTCGATTGGCTCATTGCCACTGATAGCGCTGCTATATCCATATTTATCCCTCCAATAATCTTTTATACTTACATTATCGTAAATTAGAAAAAAACATTTAGCAATATCTTCTTTTGGTGCCTGGCACCTTAAGGGAGCATTTATATCCCACTAAAGTGCCAATCACTAATTAGATTTGATATCTGAAAGTTGATATCCAGAAAATTCCTCATTGTACCTGAATGTATAAGTATAATGAAAAGTCTTAGTGCTAGGAGTAGTACTATCACTTTGATATATATTATAAACCTCCTCCGTACTTACAGTTCCAGATCTTTTATCATCACTTAAGTTATATGAGATTACATTAAAAGATTTGATATCTTCTTTTATGCCCTTTTCGTAAGTAGTTGCCACATAACTTTTTTGGTCATTATAAAGCGGGCTTCCAGGATACAGATAATTCTCAACATCTTCAAAATCACCGGTATTTACAGCTTGTGTAAAATAATAGGTATACCAATATATTAAATTACGCATTCTATACTGATCAACTTGCATACTAGTTTGAGATTGAGTAAAGTCAAGTTTTATATAATTATCATCTTTTTTCAGAATATAGTCGCTGCTTCTAAGTTTTTGCCCGTTTACAGCCGCAACACCATATACAGCTGAATTAACAGCCAGCGGTCCAAAATTACTAGCATCCTTTGCTTTAACTCCAGTATCCTTATTATTTAAAAATATCTCCGCATCTGGATAATCACTATTTATATTGACATAAGAAACATCCTTAAACACTTCTACATTTTCGCTGTCTTCGTTTGAATTCATAAAATCTATATCACGGGATTCATTTAAAGATTCATAGTTATTTTTGTAATCTGCATTAAGTTTATATTTCCCAGGAATAAAAGGGCCTAGCTGCTTGGAAAAATCCTTTGAATCACTTTTTGCTATTTGAGTACCATTTAGAGAAAATTGTACATCCTTTATTCCCGTTTTTACTGATATAAATGATGGCTTTATTCCTATCCTATAATCCTTAAAAAACAAATACTTCTTTCCTGTATAAACTATATCAAATTTGCCTTTGGAATTAAAATTTAAATTTCCACCAGATCTAGCTACTTCATTGTTTAATTGACTTACAACTTCATTTAAATAGGAAGGATTGTCCTTAAAATAATTAATTAAAGGTGCTACACTTTTTTCGTCTATTTTCAATCTATTATCACTGCAATAAAGAATATCCACTAATTGTCCTTTATTACTGGATGCAACCGCTTTTTGAAATTTTGAAACCACATTAGAAGGTTTGCTGGCTGAATTACCTATTAGAAAAGACACCAGTATTGTAATACATAAAATGCCTATTCCTATAACTACTGCCACTTTTTTATTCAATCCTAACTTTCTTCTAAATGTATCAAATATACTTTCATTTACTTCTTCGTCATTAAGATTTTCTTTAAACTGAAAATCATTATTTTGCTTATTTATAAGGTCGGTATTAAAAATTTGAGTATTCCCTACATCATCCTCTTGTCCCTTTTCTACTCCAGATTTATGTCCACATTTTGGGCAAAACATATCATTATCTTCTAATTTATTTCCACATTTAACACAAAATTTCACCTTAACGCCTCCTCATATACAAGTTTAAAAATGTTATAATTTTCGATTAATATTTTATTAAATTTATATTAACATATGTTAATAGTTTATTCTATATAAAAATGTTCCCATTAGGTGCCAGGCACCTAATGGGAACATTTCTATCCCTGTAATATTACAATCACCGAGCTCGTTAGCATGTTGCAGCTATTTTATTAGAATAGTATATTCTCTGATCTATATCTATGGGATTCTATGGCAAAACATTTAATTTAATAGTTGCAAAGCAGCATCTCTTGACAATCCAGATGACTGACATCTTAATGCATTATTTGAATCTTCTAATACATTTTTGAAATTTGCTATAGTCTGCTTTGCTGTGTCTTGATCAATATCTCCTAAACCACATTCTTCTAATATGATTTTAGAATTTCTTATAATCCGCCTTGCCGTATCTCCATCCATATCTCCTAAATCGCACAATTGTTTAACTGCCATATTTACTATCATATCCTGATACATAGCATCACCTGCAATACTTGACATTTGTTTTCTCATATTATCTGAATACTCATCTAAAGGCTTTATCAAATTTTTTTCTATTTTATTAGTATTCTTTAATATATTATCTATGCTTAAACTACCTTCAATACTGGTTCTTTTATTATCTGGATTGTATTTAATCATAGTATCATCCATACTTATCTTTAAAGGTTTTGTATCTATAATAATATTCGATCCATGACAAGTTTCTATACTAATTTCACTGCTTGAAGTTTTATTTTTGATTTCAAAACCTTCATTTATTATATTATCCATATTGTCTATTAAATCTTTTGCTTGTTTTTTTATATTCTCCTTATCTTCATCAGTATATTTATCGCTGTTGTATTTATCAGATAATTGTTTAAGCTTTTCGGACATATTTCTTAAAGAATCAACAGACTTATTTCTTTCTTGAATAAATGATACACCTTCATGTATGTGGTCTTCTGAAGTTTCCGCCTTCATTAATTGGGATCTAAGCTCATTTACCTCAAATGTATTAGATTCTTTAGAATACTTATTTGAAATACTTTTTTCTATCTGAGTTAACTTCTTATTTTTTTTACAGCATATATTAACTGATTTATTTTTAGACACAGCACTTGAAATCATCATAATTTATACCTTCCTTACCACTAAATGTTTTTGTACAGTAATAACTATCTCACATCACTACTTATGTTATCGTAATCTTAGGGAAATATTTAACAGGAATTTTAAGAACAAATTCAAAACTATATTTTGCCAATAAAAAACCAACCTCCAATCGTTAGATTTTAGGTCTAACTTTTGGGGGTCGGTTCAATCAGCTATTGGTGCTTTATATACCCAAAGAAATATTATTTTAACAGTTTAGTTCCCTCTATCCAACGTTCAGTTTCTCCAATTCCCTTCTCCAATGTATGTTCCGGCTCCCAATTTATAAGGTCTCTTGCCTTCTTATAATTGCACTTTAATTTCATAATTTCACTTTGAGGATAAATATGCTTTACATGTCTTACTTTAACTCTGTTTTTCGTAATAATTTGGGCTAATTCATTTATAGTAACATCTCTTCCAGTACCAGCATTAACTATCTGCCCATTAACTTTATCACAATACCCTGCCATTGCCAAAAATCGAGCACAATCCTTAACATATAGAAGATCTCTAGTCTGCTCTCCTGAACCATATATATTTATATCTCTACTGTGCAGTGAATTGTTTATAAATGCAGCAACTACGCCACCTTCTCCTCCAGTTTTCTGAAATGGTCCATAAGTATTAAAAGGCCTTACAACTACCGTTGGAAGTTTATATGCATTGTAATAGGAAAGTACCATATTTTCTGCTGCTATTTTGCTTCCGCCATAAGGTGACACAGGCTTTACTGGATGCTTTTCATCTATTCCTTCTTGCCCTGACACATCATAAACCATGCACGTACTAGTAAACACAACTTTACATGGATAAGTATCTTCATTAGGATCAAGTACCCAACCTTCTTCATCCATTTTTCCATTTCTACCAAACATTTGAATTCTAGCTCTCTCAAGTATATTAAAAGTACCTACTACGTCGTTATAAAAAGTAGTCCTTGGATTCTCAATGCTGTCTTGAACATTTATAGATGCCGCCAAATGATATACTATATCAAACTTTTCCTTAAATACTTCATCCAACTTATTTTCATCTCTTACATCTCCGCCTATGAATTTAAAACCAGAGTTATTTTTAAATTCCTGCAAATTCTCAATTCTTCCATTGGATAAATTATCAAAAGCTGTAACTTTATTCCCGTTCTCCAATAGTTTTTTTACCATCCAACGGCCAATAAAGCCAGCTCCTCCTGTGATTAATATGTTCATCATACTCTACCTCTTTCCTCATATAAGAATAATTAAGAGTTTCTGTGAACTCATTACTTCATATTATTTAATTTATTCTATAAAAGTACCTAATATCCTCTTGCATCATATAAATATGGCCTCGTCATACCTAATCATTGTTACTTCTTCAAACTTTCCAATAACAGGTTCTATTTCTTCTCCTCTTGCCATCATATTAAAGTATTTTCCATAATCAACTCCAGCTTTAAAAGTAAGGGGGACACCACCTCCCAAGCGTGGATTCACTTCTATATACTTTATCTTATCATCCTCTGTTACCTTGCATTGAATAGTATAAGGTCCTATTACTTTAATATTTTCCGTACTATCAACATCTTCAACCAAAGTTTTAATAAGCTTATAATTTTCCTTTATTATGGGGCCGTTCATTACAGTCCTACTCTTTGAAACTTCTCCTGATATTTCTTTTAAAAAATTCATATGTCTTTAATTTATTCTTACATATTTCTATTATTTTTTATTACTTAGTAAAAGAGTTATACCAACATAAGCAAATTTTTGTCTATTATCACATAAAGTATAAAATTCCGCTTCATGAAGCGGAATTTTATACTTTCCCTTTTACATATATCCAATAGAAAATCTATGTAATTAATATTATTAATTTTAGATATACTGTAAAATTTGTTTACAAAAGCTGTTGCTGGAGACATGTTATCTACATAATCTGTTCCTATTACAATGCAGCTATTTTTTAAATATTTTATGAGCTGAACTCTATCTCCTATATCTGTAATAAGTATTTTCATTATAAGCTCCCTTCGGTAAAATTCCACAAGTATATTTATTGATTTTACGAAATATCAAGCATATGCTTTGAAAACTTTTCTAAATCATGTATATGTTTCTCAATAATTTCTCTTACTATATCTAAATTTACAGTTTGATAATCATGAACAGCTATATTTATAAAACCAACCATAGATTTTAAATTATTCATAAGTTTTTCATCTACAATTTTATTTTCAAACAGTACTTCAAATGCATCTCTGCTGTTTTGTGGAATGCCAAGTTTTCTTTCAGAAACTATATGCATAGCTAAATCTATAGATGCCTCACAGTCTCTTTGAATATTCAAAATTATAGAATCTTGTTTAGTATAATTCTTTAAGTTTTCAGTATTATTATCATATTCTTCATTTATCCTTTTTATACATCTTTCAATAGCAGATATTTTATTCAATATCACATCATTCATATATTTTTCCTCTCTTTTTTATATTTTTTAGTACTATCTCTCTTTCTTCATTTAACGTAGCATAATCTTTAAATGCATACATTTCAAAATAAGCCCTTCTTTTATTATCACTGCAATATATTTTTTCGCCTTTAGCTATTACCTGAATTCTAAATACAGTAGATGCTTTTTTTAAGTTAATTAAATCAACATCCCTTTTTAATATATTTGCAAGTTTTTGTGCTAACATAAATATTTCATAGTCTGTAGTATTGCTATCACTAATAAAGGCAATATCAATATCACTGTCTTCTCTAAAAATTCCATTTACACTTGTACCAAATAAATATATTAAATATGGTTCTATATTTCCAGTAAGAAATTGAATTATCTTATTTACCTTATCTTTATCTATATTCAATTGACTCACACCTCACTTATATCTATTACCTATTTAAATTTTGCAATAATATTATCTATATAATCAAAATAACAGCTTTCAGACTACCTAATCTAGTTCATCTCTATAAATTAACATATACCTAATATTTAACAATAAACTTCAAATATGCTTTTTTTTCTGCTGTCTACCTCAATGTCAGTTTGATTTACTTTTCCTGCTTCAGCCTTAAGTTTTCTGAAGTCAAATATCAGAAGATATCCTGTATCCAAACTGTACTGCTTCAGATACTCCCCAAGCTGGACAAGTCCTTTTTCGTGGTACTCTTCACCATGCCATACTTTGAGCTCCACTATATACATCTTCTTATTGTAGGTTATAACTATATCAAAACGCTTTTCCTCTCCACCTTGAACTTCCTTAAAAGCAAATCCTATCCCATTTATTATAGGACTTATAAAAGCTAAAAAGAGAAGCCTGCCGTCTGCCTCCAAGAGGGCTTCTCTTTTCTCTGAATACTCGTGTTTCATAAATTTTTGAAATTTTATAAGTACCTTTTTTACATCAAGATTTCCATCCTCACTTATAAAATTTGACTTATAATTATATTTAGATATTTCAGCATATTCTTTATTTCTTATTACCTTCATCATCATGTGGTTATATATTAGCTGTTCATAAATTTTATTATTTACCTTGCAATTACCACCTTTTTCTTTTAGGATACCGTGTAATGTTCCTAAACTTACTATCTCATCACTTTTTACATATGTCATATCTTCTCCATCTAAAACTATTTTCCTTATAAAATCATATAGTTCATTGTTGTTTTCAATATTCTTAATCAGACTTTGAAAATTCGTATTATCATCATTTAAAAGTCTCTTAACAGCCATATCAATATATTCTTTTTCCCACTTAAGCTGACCTTCCTTCATTATTTTCTCATCTATTATCTTGCAAAGTTTACTTACAAGGAAGGGATATCCTGAAGTGTAGAAATAAAGTTTATCTGAAAAGTACTCTTTGTTAAGTTCTACACCTTTACTTTCCATATAATCATCCAGCATAGTCCCTATTTCTTTCTTTGAAAAGCTCATATCCACATCAAAATCCGAAGCTATATTCCAGGGACTGTTGTATTTATGATCTTCATCAGATCTTATTTTAAGCTTTAAGCTCTTGACGTCATGCACTCCTGCAAGTATTACACTGTGAAAGGTTTTGTCTTTTCCCACATTTCTGAGTAAATATTTATTTCTAAGCATTCCTAAGAAACTTAAAAACAATTGATTATTGCTGCTTTTATCTACCTCATCTATCATAAGTATTACTTTTTTATTACTCTTCATAACAAATTTAGTTATAGCTCTCGATAAATCCTTAAAGTTAATTACATTCCTTTTTTCCTCTTCTAAAAAGGCTGATAACGTTTCATGCTGGAAATATAAACTGTCAGCCATTATTTCTAAAAATGCCTTTACAAAGCTTTGTTCTTTCTCAAATATTAGATCTCCAACTCCCTCAAAGCTTATAGAAATAACAAAGTATTCTTCATTTTTATTCAAAGTCCTCTCAAGCATATATAAAGTTGTAGTTTTTCCATATTGTCTTGGTCTATTTATCACAAAATACTTTCCCTTTTCAATAAGCTTAAATACTTTATCCAATTTATTTGATATATCTACCATATAATGCATTTCAGGTATGCAGGTTCCCGTTACATTAAATTCCTTTTCCATAATTTAAAAACCACCTTTTTATAGATAGTGTTCATCTCCACAAAATTTCTTAATCTTCTACTTTTATTATAATCTATAACAATCATATTTTTCCATTATATACGGCATATTTTTATTATGGCCGCAAGAATATAATCTTATACAAACGTTTGTTCTTTTTAACAATTTAAGATACTAAAAAAGAACAGCCAATTAAAGCTATTCCTAATCTCTAAAATTTACATTTAGGGGGCTAAAGCACCTTAAGCCTGTTTCTTGCCTGCTCATAGTTACCACACATATTATAATATTCTATAGCTTTTTCTCTAAAACCAAGCACTTCATAAATAACCCCTATATTATAATACGAAATATATGTAGTTATTCCTTCCACCTTAGCATATGGAAACTTGGTACACTCTAAAAAGCTTTCTATTGCCTGTGTGAATTTAGCATTATTCATATATATTAGTCCCATAAGGAAATGAAAATCAGCAGACTTTGAGTAAATCTCAATACATTTTTCTAAAATAAGTGCCTCTGAATACCTATTGCTATTAATTAGAGAATATCCATAAGTCTCTACCAGATCCTCAACATACTCCAGTCTAAAATCTAAATTAAAAGATAAAGCCTTTTCAAAATATAATACAGAAGTTTTGTAATCCGTCAGCATATAATAGGACTTACCTAGTTGAAAATAAAGATAAGGATCTTCTGCGTTACTTTTCACTGCTATTTCCAATAAATCTATATTTCTTTTAAGTTTATCTGTTCTTTTTAATACTTCCTTTGTATAGCCTACATGCTCTGCAGTTATATCTAGCATATCTGTTTCATAAGTTTTACCATCTAAGGCTGTAATCTGTTCATGAATTATTCCTTCATAGTGAAAATAGTTTTTATTAAAAAGTCTATTTACCCTTTCTATATATTTCTTATTTCCACTCGAATCCTCCATTATATTAATTCTCTGAATCCTACCCACTTTATTTTTATTTGAAGAATTGTTTATAAATCTATCTATATTATATGTAGAGAACTGTGTTACAAACTCATCTGCATCTAAAATAAGTATCCAATCATTTAACGCTTTTGATATAGAAAAATTTCTAGCTTTGGAAAAATCACTGCACCACTTAAAATCATAAATTTTATCTGTAAACTCTAAAGCAATAGACTTTGTACTGTCTTTTGATCCAGTATCTACAATAACTATCTCATCCACAAAATTAGCTATTTTTGATAAACAATTTTTTAAATTTTCTTCTTCATTCTTAACTATCATACATAAAGTTAACATATTTTTACCCCTATAATTTATCACTTTAATCTGTTTTCAAAACCTTTATGCTTGGAACATCTAATGCTTGGCTCTTAAGTTATAAATTTAAGACGCTTAAGAAAACTTAGCAATAAACTTCCACTATCCTTTTCTTCCTATTTTCTATTTTAACATTGACTTCATTTGCTTTTTCTGTTTCTTCTTTAAGTTTTCTAAAATCAAATATTAAAAGGTATCCTTGACTTAATCCATACTGATCTAAATATTCTCTAAGCTGCATTAGTCCCTTTTTATGGTAATCTTCTCCACGCCATATTTTAAGCTTCAGTATATACATTTTTTTATTATAATCTATACCAATCATATTTTTCCATTATTAAAGCTATATTTTTATTATGATCATATAAAATTAATTTTATGCAAACATTTGTTCTTTTTATAATTATTTAGATATACTAAAAAGAGCAGCCAATTCAATGACTGTTCTAGAAATATTATTACATTATTTTACAGGTATCTGTTACTCAATTTTCATTTTGTCTGCTACTCTTTTAAGAATTTCTCCAAATCATTAAATTCATTAATATACACTTTTTTGATTCTTTCAACTATATTTTTAGCAGTTGTTTCATCATACATATGAGATGTTCTATTTCTATCTAACATCATCTCAATCCATAAGTCTCCATTAGATATTATTTTATGCTTAAAAGCCACTCTTATAGTGCTTCTTGGTGCTAAAGCTTCATCCAATATTCCTTGATCCTCTAGATAAAGCTTCATAACCTTCCAACTTTGCTCAAATGTAAATTCAAATCTCTGAATAATACCATCTACTATTATATCATCTGTAATATCTTTTTCTAAGGCTTCTCTTAATCTACTCAAGGCATTTATAAAATCATATATTCTTTCATCTAATCTCTTCATTATATATAACAACACCTTCTTTTAATATATTATCTATTAATTCTTTTTTGCTAAGCTCATTAATGGATAATATATCAAAGCTTAGGCATGTATTTAATTCATTTACATCCATATTTATTTTTGCTAAAATTAAATGAGTTACACCTTCTCCAAATATGCATAAATCTATATCGGAATTGTACCTATTATCTCCTCTAGCTCGTGACCCAAATAATAAAACTTTTTCAATTTCTGCATATTTGCTAAAAATTGTTTCTAACTCAATTTTCAATTTATCATCTATCACTTTTAATCACCCGTACTAAAAATATTCAATTTTTATCGATTATATTATATGATTATTATTTTAATCCTTCTTTACTTATATTATATCATAATCATATTATTAGCAATAAACTTCCACTATCCTTTTCTTCCTATTTCCTATCTTAACATTAACCTCATTTACTTTTCCCACTTCATCTTTTAGTTTTCTAAAGTCAAATATCAGAAGATATCCCTGATCTAGACTGTACTGCTCCAAGTATTCTCCGAGCTGGACAAGTCCTTTTTCGTGGTACTCTTCACCACGCCATATTTTAAGCTCCACTATATACATTTTCTTATTATAAGTTATAACTATATCAAACCGCTTTTCCTCTCCGCCCTGCACTTCCTTAAAGGCAAAACCTGTTCCATTTATTATTGGACTTATAAAAGCTAAAAACAAAAGCCTACCGTCTGCCTCCAAGAAGGCTTCTCTTTTTTCTGAATACTCATGCTTCATAAATTCCTGAAATTTTATAAGTACCTTTTTTACACCTAAATTACCATCTTCATTTATAAAATTTGACTTTTCGTTGTAAAAACCCACATCAGTTGAAGTCTCTATTAAAGAACTCATATAATCATATATAAGCTGCTCATATATTCTATTATTTATTTTTAAGCTATTATTTTTACTTTTAAATATTCCATAAAGCATTCCCATATTTATAATTGGATTACTTATATTATAATTAATTTTATTTCCGTCTATTATTAAATCCTTCACCATTTCCTTCAATTTACTGTTGTTTTCAATGTTTTTAATAAGGCTTTGAAAATTCGTATTATCATCATTTAAAAGTCTCTTAACAGCCATATCCATATATTCTTTTTCCCACTTAAGCTGATCTTCTACCATTATCTTTTCATCTATTATCTTACAGAGTTTGCTTACAAGGAAGGGGTATCCCGAAGTATAGAAACGGAGTCTATCTGAAAAATACTCTTTATCAAGTTCTACACCTTTATTTTAACATAATCATCAAGCATTGTTCCTATTTCTTTTTTTGAAAAGCTCATATTCACATCAAAATCAGATGCAATATTCCAGGGGCTGTTGTATTTATGCTCTTCATCAAATCTTATCTTAATCTTCTTCTCAAGGAAGCTCCTGCTCAATTCTTCGCATGAGTAAGCGATCATCTCAAAATCATAGATTTTGGATGCCTGCTTAACATCATGCACTCCAGCAAGTATCACGTTGTGAAATGTTCTGTCTTTTCCTGCATTCCTAAGTAAATATTTATTTCTAAGCATTCCCAAAAAGCTTAAAAACAGCTGGTTATTGCTGCTCTTATCCACTTCATCTATCATTAAAATTACATTTCTATTAACTTTTACAATAAATTTTGTTATTGCTCTTGATAAATCTTTAAAATTTGCTAAATTCTTTTTTTCTTCTTCTAAAAAAGATGCTAAATTTTCATGCTGTAAATATAAACTATCAGCCATTATTTCCAAAAATGCTTTTACAAAGCTTTGTTCCTCCTCAAATATCAAGTCTCCAACTCCCTCAAAGCTTATGGAAACAACTAAATAATCTTCATTTTTATTCAAAGACCTCTCAAGCATATACAAAGTTGTAGTCTTTCCATATTGTCTTGGTCTGTTTATTACAAAATATTCTTCATCTTCTATGAAATTCATTATCCTTTTTATTTTATCAGAAATGTCTACCATATAATGTTTCTCCGGTATGCAGGTTCCCGTTACATTAAATCTCTTTTTCATAATTTTAAAACCACCTTTTTATAGATAGTATATATCCACAAAATTTCTTCATGTTCTATTTTATTATAATCTATAACAATCATATTTTTCCATTATTAAAGCTGTATTTTTATTATGGTCATAAAAAATTAATTTTATACAAACATTTGTTCTTTTTATAATCATTTAGATATACTAAAAAGAGCAGCCAATTCAATGTATATGTCAAGTGAAATTTAGGTCATCTGCTCATTGAATTTTAGGTCACTAATTATAAGACGTTACACCTATGAATTTTCATAGGTGCTAAGTTTTAGCATTGACTAAGAGACTCACGAAGTCTATAGGAGTCACCTGTCATGTCTATGATATGTGCTTTGTTTGTAAGTCTGTCTACCATAGCACTTGTTATAACTGGATCACCAAATATTTCTTCCCATCGATCAAAGAATAAATTGGTGGTTATTATTATTGATTTTCTTGATGCCCTTAAAGAAAGATTTGTAAAAAGCGGCTCAGCACCTTCTTTATCAAAAGAAATATATCCAAGTTCATCTGCTATTACTAAGTCATACTTTTCAAATCTACGTTCAAAATAAGTTAATGTTTTCTGGCTGTTACATTCCTTAAGTTTAGTTATTAGTAATGGAATAGTGGTAAACAACACTTTGTATCCTTCCATACAAGCTTTTATACCTAGTCCTATACTTACATGTGTTTTACCTGTACCTGGATTACCTACTAAAATTACGTTTTGACCTTTTTCTATAAATGTAGAGTACTGGGTTCAGGAAGCTTTTTCTGCATACCTTCAGGCAAATATCTTACGTCAATATCATCAAGGTATTTTCTATATGGAAACTTTGCATTACTTATCCGGCACTCAACTCCACGTTTATCTTTTTCATCAATCTCAAGCAGCAGTAGTTTGTGCAAAAATTCTTCATAATCTCTGGATTCCTCAATAACTTCCTCAAAGTGGTCATGTATTCCTCTGAGTTTGAGTATATTGCAGAATTCTTTAATCTCTTATTGAATTTTATTTTCATCCCTACACCGTCCTTTCAAGTTGTAGATTAGCAAGGTTATTGTACAAAGAAAGGCTTGCCCTTGACTTTTTCGACAGGACATCTGTATAGTCTTTCTTAGTACTACATTTAGTTTGTGAAGCATAATCGCAAATAGCCATTACTTTATCTCTACTCATATCCAGTGGTGATATTTTTTCTAATTTTATTAAGGCATCGGCAACATCATCAACGCCTCTTTCATAGATAATCTCTAAAACTTCTAGAAATGTTTTTGCATCTTTGCTATAATATTTGTTGAATATGTTTTGTATTTTGGTGTTCTCTTGAAGCAGTGCTGTGCTTTTATGTAGGTCACCTGGTTTTTTATATAGAGTTTTAAGATAATGTTTAAGCTGAATATTCCAGCTGTGATTAAGATAATTTCTTTTATGAACTGCAACAATGATATTTTTATGATAAATAACAATTTTATCTGTATATACTTTAACTAGCAGCATTTTTCCAACCAGGAAATCAGGTACTGAATAATGATTTTGACTTATTATAATAGTTGAATATTTGTCTACTCTATATTCTAAGGCAATACAACTTTCAAATATAGGCAAGCGTGGGTTTAAATACATTTTTCCCTGATGAAATACCTCTAATGGAACTGTATCATTAGAAATAGGTTTACTATTTATCTGCATACAGCATTCTAATAGATGATTGTTAGCATCTGAAATAGAATCAAAACATTCCTTAATTTTAAATGCCTTTCTTCTTACAAATTCAACGCTTCTCTCTACATGTCCTTTCTCATTGCCAGTAGCAATGTTGCAAAATCGAAAATTGAATCCGTAATATATAGAGAGTTCCATAAGGGCTTTTGTTGGTTCTTTTTCATAGGTCCGACAAACTTTCTAACTGCAACTTTCATATTGTCATAAACCATACTTCTAAAAGAACCCTGACAGCGTTCAAAAAAATCAGCATGTGACTGTTGAAATGCTGGAGTATCCTGTGATTTAAACAACATTGCAAACCGATAGTTGCTTTTAGCAGCAGTAAATACTGCCATTTGATATTTTTTAAATCCTTCTTCACCTATATTAAGTTTAACTTCTCCCCAGTCAAATTCACACACATCACCATAATCATATTCCTGGCGAATAAAGGCTTCCTTGTGTCTTTCACATATCTCTTTTACGTAAGCGTCAAATAAGAAGTTGGATAGAAAGTGTTTAAAAAATGTGAGATAATCTTCTAAAATAAGTTTTAAAGTTTTTCAAGTTAACTTGAAAAACTTTAATAGGAGATTTTAAATGGATGTACAAAAAACAACACAGGATTATAGAATGAATAAATGGATTAAGACTATACGTGAATGCATGGACAGTGGAGAAAATGTATCTTCTTGGTGCAGGAATAATGGAATTAAGACAAACAGTTATTACTACTGGCTAAGGAAAATACGTGCGGCTGCCTGTAAAGCACTGCCTTCAATAAACAATCAGGAACAAATAGTTCCAATGGATATGTCCAAAATATCTAATGTCATCTCTACAGATACAGCTTATGTTTCTTCAGAAACATCTCAAGCTGATGTTATTGTCCATTTAGGCTCTGCAGTACTTGAATTTCACAACAGTGCTTCAGAAAGTTTAATTCAAAATATTATAAAGGTGCTCAAAAATGTTGGGTGATATCTCAAAAGCAGCGAAGATATATATTGCAACTGGATATACAGATATGAGAAAATCCATTGATGGACTTGCCGCAATTGTACAGCAGAATTTTGAGTTGAATCCATTCCAAAATAGTTTATTTTTATTCTGTGGTCGGAAAAGAGACAGAATGAAGGCATTATATTGGGAGGGTGATGGCTTTGTACTTCTTTATAAAAGATTAGAAAATGGATGTTTTCAGTGGCCCAGGATGCACAGGCAGTAAAATGCATAACTCCCCGGGAATTTCGGTGGCTCATGGAAGGACTGTCATTGAATCAGCCGAAGGCTGTAAAAAAGGTAGATGTACAAAATGCCCTCTAGTGTCAGAGAAATCTGAAATCATGCGGTTTTATAGAAATTCATGGTATAATAATAGATATAAAAAATAGTAAAGGAACTGTCTCAATTATGTATACCAAAAATGAAATTCTAAAGCTTAAAAATCGCATAATACAACTGGAGAAGGAGAATAAAACTCTCCATGAGACAGTTGAATTTTTAACACACAAGTTATTTGGCAGGAGCAGTGAAAAAACATCTGTAATTGCAGGTCAGATAAACCTTTTTAATGAAGTAGAAACAGAAAGCAAGCCGTCTGCGCCAGAACCAACATTACAAGAAGTAGCAAACTACCGACGTAAGAAATTCAATGGACAACGGGCAGAACTTCTAAAAGATATTCCCCATGATACAGTAATTTGTGGTCTTGAAGAAGACGAACGTTTCTGTGAAAAATGTGGAACATCTCTAGTAAGCATTGGCAGAGAATTTATTCGCACAGAATTAGAATTTATTCCAGCAAAAGTTCGTGTTATTGACTATTACCGGGAATCTTACGAATGTAGGAAATGCAGAAAAGAAGGGTTACCTTATATAGAGAAATCACCAATGCCGTACCCTGTAGTACAGCATTCAATGGCTTCACCATCTACGGTTGCCCATATCATGTATGAGAAATTTGTAGATGCTCTTCCACTATACCGTCAGGAGAAAGAATGGGAGTCACTGGGGGTAAAGCTAAGCCGTGCAACAATGAGTAACTGGATTATGGTTGCAGCTAGAGATTGGCTGATACCACTTACAAAATTGATGCACCAGAAACTTATTGAAGAAAAATATTTGCATACAGATGAGTTATGTGTAGCACAACATAACTCATCTTATGCAGAGTTAAATATTATGTAGAGTTAATAGTAATGAGTACTGGATATTCTAGAATTTTAGAAATTATTTAAACAATTAGCTCTACATAACATTTTTATGTCTATACTTCTAATAGGAGGTGCATAAAAATGCAAATTAAAAATTCCACTAAACTACTTCTAAAATATGATGTATATGCAAGACTTTTAAAAGATTATCTTTCTTTGGATGAGTTTAATAATTTATCGCCATTAACAATTTCATCCAGAAGGCTAACCATAGTATCATTTATGAATTATTTAGGTGATAATGGCGTAGCCAGTATATACAATTGTAATCAAAAAAATGTAACCAACTATCTTATCTCTATATGTAATTTAGCTTCTTCTACTATAAGCGGAAGAACATTTATTCTTAGGCATTTCTTCAATTACCTATATAATGCTAGTTATATTATGTATTCAGGCAACGAATTTTATCATTTTATTCACCTAATGAAATTAGACGGTTAATCAGTTCTGTTGACAGAACAACTCTGTATGGTAAAAGAGATTTTGCTGTCATACTTTTAGCAGGAGAACTAGGAATCCGTTCAGGTGACATTGTTCGGCTAAAATTATCTAATATACACTGGGAACATAATACAATAGAGTTTATACAGTATAAAACTAAAATATTCAATCAGTTGCCTTTATTGGAAAATATAAAGTATGCATTACTGGATTATCTTAAAAATAGTAGACCAGATACTAAATCAGATATTATTTTTATAGGTATAAGGAATGGCGGTCGTCAACTGACAAACACATGTATACACAGGATTGTTTCAAAATATTTTATAAAGTCTAATATTGATATTTCAAAGCGTAAACATGGCCCTCATGCCATGAGACATTCCCTTGCAAGTAACTTATTACACAACAATACCCCTATGCATATAATAAAAGAAGTATTAGGTCATTCCAATCTGAATACAACTAGAATGTATCTTAATATAAATATTGATGCACTTAGAACAGTTTCTCTGGAGGTGCCTTATGAAACAGAATGAAATATTCCACTTTCCTAAGATTTACTGTGATATTGCAATGGAGTATGTAAATTACAAACATTCGCTTGGATTCAAATATCCTTTAGGTGAGCAGGGAAAATTAAATTCCCTCTTGAAATACATATATAACTATTCCAAATCTGAACCCAAATATGAGATGTCACAGGAATTAGTTGAAAAATATGCTGTTAGAAATACAAGTGATAGTAAGCATCATCTTCATGCAAAACAGTCAACTATACGTCAATTTGCCATTTTTCTTAATCTAAAAGGTATTCCTGCATATATATATCCAAAAGAGCTAGTAAAAACTTCTGAAGATTTTGTCCCATACATCTTTACCATTGAAGAAATACAGAAGATTATATATGCTGCTGATTGCATTAAGCCAAACAAGAATAAATTTGTTAACACCCCTCTTATTTATCCTGCAGTCATACGAGTGTTATATGGATGTGGCTTACGAATAAGTGAAGCTCTTTCATTAAAATTCACAGATGTTGACTTAGAAAATGGAATTCTTGTCATCATGAATGGCAAAAATAATGTCTCGCGCTTAGTTCCAATGTCAAAATCACTTCAACAGTATCTAATTGCATATGAATTTAAAGTGAATCGGCGAGAAAATCCTTACTTTTTCCCAGCACTACACAATGAGATGTATTCTCCTTTGACATTTCGTAATCAGTTTTATAAATTCCAGAAACAGGCAAATATATCATGGAAAGTATCCCCGAGTGCATGACCTAAGACATACATTTAGTGTTCATGCATTAGAACAGATGGTTTCTCAGGGGAAAGATCCATATTGTGCATTACCAATATTAAGCACATACCTTGGACATAAAGGTATAGAATCTACTGAAAAATATCTTCGTCTAACAAAACAATATTTTAAAGATATTCTCCAGTACAGCGCAGAAGATGCAGAAAATATCTTCCCGGAGGTATGAGCATGCATAAAAAAGATTTTTCATATTATGTTACAAGATATTTTACAAACTATCTTGATAGAGAAGCAGGCTTTTCACCTAATACAATCAAATCATATAGAGATACTTTTATACTCTTCTTTCGATATATTGAACTCTTCAGAATTTGCAAAATTAACAAGTTAAATATGGATATTTTATCTGCTGATAATGTTAATGACTTTCTAAACTGGATTGAAAAAGAAAGACAATGTACTGTTAGCTCAAGGAATCAACGCCTTGCAGCTTTGAAATCATTCTGTATTTATGTCATTCGAGAAAATCCAGAAAAAAGTGACATATGCCAACAGGTTTTAGGCATACGAGCTAAAAAAGCAACTCAAAAATCTATAGGCTATCTTAATATAGAAGCTATTTCCTATCTTCTGAAGATGCCAGACAAAACTTCTGATAGAGGAATACGTGATTTAGCACTGCTTGCATTGCTTTATGAAACTGGATGTCGAGTTCAAGAAATCATTGATTTAAAAATTGGAGATATATCATTCCGTATTCCAAATACTGTTGCATTAACTGGTAAAGGGAATAAGATAAGAGTTGTTCCCATTAGCCAACAGGTATCTGAAATCATAAAAAATTATTTAAGTATTTCAACCCGACATAATTTTGAAGAAAATATATTTGTCAATAGATTGGGTAACCCACTTTCAAGATCAGGAGTTGCTTATATTCTTAATAAATATGGGGATATGTCACGAAAAAATAGATTAGACCTTTATCCATACAAACTACATCCTCATATACTTAGACATTCAAAAGCTATGCATCTGCTTGAAAATAATGTTAATCTAATATACATTCGTGACTTCTTGGGGCATTCCTCAGTAACAACAACAGAAATCTATGCTAGGTGTAATCCCGAACTGAAACGAAAATATATCGAGGAAGCCAGTAATTTTATAACAGAAACCGTCCAAGATTATTCAAAAACAGAAAAGAACGATTTACTGGAATGGCTCCGTAAAAACATCTAAATATTATGTAGAGTGGTTAAGCTTACCCATGCCTATATATCCAGCTCAACCATTTTCTACTCTACATAATATTTAACTCTGCATAAGATGAGACACCTGTACAGGTACTTATGGAACCTGGAAGGAAAAACGCATCTGAATCCTATATGTGGGTATATAGTACGTATGCAGGCAGCCAGACACCTATAAGGTTGTTTGATTACAAGCCTTCAAGAAGTGGAAATTGTCCACAAAAATTTTTAAAAGGTTTTAAAGGATACCTTCATACCGACTGTTATAGTGGGTACAATAAAGTACCTGAAGTAATAAGATGCCTGTGCTGGACACATCTTAGAAGGTATTTTGTTGAAGCACTTCCTAAAGACATAAAAAGTCCAGAAGCTACACTTCCGGCAATAGGAATTGACTTTTGCAATAAACTCTTTTCAGAAGAAAAACTACTTGTGAATCTTACACCTGAGGAGCGAAAAACGAAGCGTCTTGAAACGGAAAAACCGATTCTTGAGGCCTTTTGGAGCTGGGCTAATTCTATAAAACAGAGCTGTCTTCCAAAATCAAGGCTCGGTAAGGCAGTAGATTATGCAGTAAAGAATAAAGAAGGATTTATGAACTATCTAATGGATGGAAATTGTGCCATTTCAAACAACCTATCAGAAAATAGCATAAGACCATTTACGATAGGAAGAAAAAACTGGCTTTTCAGTGGAAGTCCAAGGGGAGCTGAAGCCAGTGCAGCAGTTTATAGTATAATTGAAACGGCTAAAGCTAACGGCCTTGAGCCCTATAGTTATCTCAAGTTTTTGTTTAAAAATTTACCAGGTGTTCAATTTGGAGCACATCCAGAATTCCTGGATGAATACCTGCCATGGGACCAATGGGTTCAATCTTCATGTAAAAAGAAAGCATAATAAATTACGACCATTTTAATAAATGGTCGTTTATTTTTTATGTTTATACACTGGGTAGTTTATCGCTTACTTTGTTCTCCCAGAAACGGATGAAACGGATAGTTTAAAACCATCCGTTTCTGTAAAGAACACCAATAGACGCTCAGGTTGCTCCTCAGCATTGCCTTATCCTGCTATTGGTAAGTATATTATCGACTAAAATTGGAGATGATATACAAATAATATTATCCATAAAGTATATTGCCTTGTAGTAACATTATTCTACAAACTTTTTGATTTAGAATTATTAGCCTAAAGAAAGAGAATACACAAAATTATTTTCACGGCCTTTCTGGAAGAACATCTACCATGGAATCCCCCCCGTGGGTTCAATCCTCCTGTAAAAAACAAGTAGCAAGTTATGACTATTCTAACAAATGACCATTTATTTTTACAGGTATATATAGCATATTTCACTGCCTACTCTAATACTAAAACTTGTACCCATTTAATCTTAACAATATCCACCTTTTGTTACTGGAAAATGATGATTCAAGTATGATAAAATTATAAATTTTGTTCAATTCATCTAAAAATGGATAATGATTCACATCATCTATTAAAATATACGCATCAGATTTTAGATAATTATAAAACAAAACATAACTTAAAGAGCGCCCATTACCATGCGGACCATCAACAATCATTGCATCAATGCTACCTTCTTTGCTAAACATTGATTTTTTTATATTATAAAAACAATTATGTACTCGGGTATTTTTATATTGGTTTTCTGGAATTTCAGTTGAATATTTACTCCAAATTCCAATTGAATTTTTAGGATATGAAAACATACAATTCCATATATTATCATCAATAGTGTATAGCTTACATACATTAATATTTATTTTACCATTATAGTTTACTTTTTTTCTTACTTCATTAGCCCAATATCCGTCATGTTCAAATGTATTAATATTTAAATTTAAATTTGATATATCCATAAATTTATTCCAGAATAAAGTTGATTGCCCACTGCCCAATTCAATTATGTTATATTCACTTTTTCGTTTGCTAAATAAATAACCACATAAATATCTTAATGAACTTTTAGATAAAGCCCAACCTCCAAAACCATTATCTAATGTTTCAACGCATTTAAAAGTTTTTTCAATCTGTGAGCAATATTCAGAATTGACTCTTAGCCAATATTGAGCTTTCAATTCTTCAGCATAATTTCCTTCACTATCAAATACATATTTATAATTTTTAATGTATAAACTTTCATCACACTTTAATTTCTCATAAATATTTTTTATGAGGCAATCTAAATCTTTATCTTTACCTTTATATTTTTGAATATATGACATTGCAACTTTATATTCACCGCAATTACTAAGTACATATCCTAAATTATAAAGAGTATCAATATTTTCTTCATTAATTTCATAAGCAACCATTAAAAGTTTTAATGCCAAATCTACCAATTTAGTTTCATAAAATTTCACAGCAATATAATCTAATAATTCTTCTTTTTTTACAGTTCTATTTACAATTATATTAATTAAATCATTAATATTTATTTCATTCTTATTTATTAAACTGATAATTTGCTGCGTATTATCTATGACATCTTCTTCCTTATCCATACTATTAATTATAGTAAATAATTTATTTGTGGTATAATTCGTTCTAATGTCATAAACTTTATCATAACTTTTAGGATTATTCTTGTTTTTAATATAATTCATAACAACATTTTTGTTTATAGCTGGTTTACTTTTATCTATTTCACCAGTATACTTTTCCATCACTTCTGTAATATACTTTGCTCTTTCTGTATACGTATGATGTTTTAGTGCCTCATTATATCCAGATTCCGCTATTTGATTTCTTTCTTTACTATTTCTTAAATAATATTCTATTGCTTTGTCTATTGCTTCTACATCACCTGTTTCTACTTCCACATAGTCTTTCCCAGAGATAAAAGGATTTTCAGTTGAAAGCTTTTCACTTATTAAAAATGCACCACAACCAAGTGCCTCAAATACTCTTGTTTCAGTATCAAGATTTTCAAATGTATGAAGATTAAGCACAATTTTAGCTCTATTAAAATATTTTGTCATTTCTTCACCAAATGCTTGTGTATATACTATATTAAATTTTTTTTCTAGTATCTGAATTATTTTTTCTCTTCTTTTTGAAGGTGTACCTACAAAAAGAACATCAATATCTTTCAATGTACTAGGCATTTTATATTGCATCATTTCATCAAATCCATTTACCAAAACTGATGTGTTACTTCTACTAAGCCATTTATAATCTTCTACGGCAAAGTTTAAACACCTATTAGTATGAACAAATATGTGTTCAAACTTTCCTGATGTTAAAAGCCTATCCTCATCCCTACACGATACAATTGGTTCTGATGCCCAAAAAAACTTAGGTCTATTTACAGCTTTTAAAAGTTCTATAGGAAACCAATCTCCTCTTTGAAGTAATAATACATCAAAATCACCAACTTGCAATAACTTTTCTCCCAACTGATCTCTGTATTTTCTATAATCAAGTGTAATGGTTTTATGTCCATTTTTTATAAATCCTCTGTTTACAAAATACTCAGCTCCCCATCCTGCATTTTGTTCTATAACACTTATATACAATATTTTCATTTCAATTCACCTTCATTTAATCTATCAAGTACTTTTGTAATATAAAAATTTTCTTTGTCAAGTGAATATTTGTCCTGAATAAACTTTCTATATTCTCTAGAATCATATTTTTCTTCTGTTATCATTTTTACTGCTTCATCAACAGAATTAAATATATACTTTTTATCATAGTGGTCTTTTATGCCTTCACAATTATGTAAAATAGGCTTTATACCGCTTACCATACTTTCTGCAGCTGCAAAACATAATCCTTCATCAATACTTGATATAACCATATAATCTATTTTTTTAAACCACTCAATCTTTTGCTTTTCATTCTGCCATCCTTCAAAAACTACACTTTTATCAAGTTTATATTCCTTTATAAAATACTGAAAATATGCTAATGTTCTCGCATCTTGAAATTGGCCTGCTATATACAACTTATATCTTGAATCAATATCGTGCAATTTTTTAAATATATCAAGAGTTAATGGTATATTTTTTTTGAAATTTATATATCCTAAATATCCTAAGTTGTAACCTTTCTTTTTTATATTTAATGGATACTTGTCCACATTAATTCCACAAAATACTGTATGGATTCTTAAGTTTCCCTTATCTATATTTCTTGTATTTTCTTCAAATATTCTTCTAATATGCGGAGCCACAATAATCAAATCATTAACATTCTTCCAATTTGGTTCCCTAATAAAATCAGAATACACTTCATATCCATGAATTCTGCATATTATTTTCTTTTCTTTTGCAATTAGCAGTTTGCTTCCATAACCAACTAGTTCATCACACCACTCAAACCAACATATATCAGCCCACTGCATACCTTCATCAATCTGTTTATAATTTGTAACTCTTATATGTCTTGTTTCATATTCTTCAGATAATTCATTTATTATATCCCATATAAACTTGTCATCACCTTTATCAAAAAAGATTATTTTCTTTCTATCATCTATTAACTTAGTGTTATGTTCCTTTTGTATTTTTTTCATAATTTGATTGATTTCTTTTACCGCATTTTCGTCACCGCAGTTATGTAAAGCCCTATTATAATACCATAATGCTTGTCTAAAATTCTTCTTTTGCTCATATATATATCCTAGATTATAGTTCAAGTCGAAATTACTTTCATCAATATTTAATCCTTCTCTAAGCACTTCTTGTGCTTCATCAAACTTGTTTTCCATTATAAGAATAACTGCATCCATAGAATACGCTTCGATATCACCCTTATCTGTACCTTTATACTGCTCTACAATCTGCCTGGCATCTTTTAAATCATCACTATCTATAAGCTTTTGTATATTATCTTTTAATTGTTTTTTTAATAAATCCATATCATTTTTCATTTGATCTTCCACCTTGCATAATCTCATATAATATGTAGTAATTATATTTTATTTAATAATAAAAGTATCGACTAATGAACCTACTTTTTTCTTCCTACTGCAAAACATACTAAATTTATTAGTTACTATAACTTTATCTGTGATTTCTACTAATCACTAGTAATTAATTCTAAAAACTTTACATTTTATAAACTGTACTAGGATTTTTAAGTTTTTTTAATGCTATCTCAGATTTTAAAAATACTATTTCCATATCATTTCTAACTATTTCTTCATATTCTTGAATAATTTTATCAGCTTCATCAAATTTGTTATTTTCAATTAGTGCTTTTATTGTACTTTTGACTTTTACCTTATCATCTTCAAAGTCATTATTTATGCCTAAAACATTTTCCTTCTCTTTATTTAATAAATAATCTATCAAATTTTTCATATATGGATATATATCAAGTGCCATCCTTAAATACTTAATATAGTTCTCATCGTCTATAGATTTATATTGCCATGCTTTTCTCATATATACAAAGAAACTTTCTTCTTCTGTCCTTGTTTCCGTCCAATACTCATTTTCAATTACAAAATTGCTATAGACTGATTCTATGTATTTTATACCTATTCCAATATAGCAATTATAAATATACTCCAGGTTATGCTTTTCCAGTTTGTCAAGTAAAATCAAATATCTGCAAAGTTCCTTATTTATTTTAACAGAATAGAAATCATCTTTGTATCCAAATTCCAAAATATATTTATAAACGCATTCACTAAAATCATCATATTTTTTTGTTAAAAATTCAAGAAACTCATTAATCTTTCCAAAACTAAGTTTTCCCAATTTTGTTGATATATCATCTTTGCCGTAAATCATATAATATATTAAATCTCCAAAGTAAAAGGGTTCACGGGATATGTCAATTTTTTCAAGAAATGCATTTATTAAATCTAAGTCTATATTTTTATCATTTTCATATGATAATCTAATTGTATTTAAAAGATTATATGATGTATTTCCTTGACTAAACATTTCTGTAAACTTATTTGTTTTCTCAAATACCATTTTTAACTTTTCTTTTTCTAAAGCAATATAAAGTTCTTTAATATCCTCATTTTTTTGTTTGATAAATAGTTCTTTCTCGTAATCTTTCATCAAATTATATTTTTTAGCAATAATGCATAATTTTACAATATTCTGAGGTATACTATGTTTATCATCGCTTATACTCAATAAATATTCTTTAGCGCTTCCATAATCTTTTAATCTCATATTTAATAAATACAAACTGTAATAAACCTCATTAACTCTACCAAGTGTATAATCTATAACACTTATATCTTTATCTGATGTATAATACTTTTTATATAGTTCCAGATATTTTTCAAGTGAAAATATAGCTTGCTTATTTTTCTTCAAAATCATAGAAGATATACCTAAGCAATAATACATATCTATAAGCCCATCATCATAATTCAAAGCTTCTTTTGCATATTTTTCCACTCTCAAATAATCTTGAATACTAAAATAAGAAAGACATAATTGAGTATAAACATACATATATTTTTTTATATCTTCATTTTTTTTCACAATGCAATCATATGCTTTTTGAATACAACGAACCGCTTTATTATATTCTTTATGCATTCCATAGCTTACTGAAAGTTGATTCAAATAGTAAACATTTTCTGGATTCTTTTTCAACTCATCCTTTAAAATGGTAGCTGTCCTCTTATATTTTCTTTCCATAAGTTCTTTGTCACTACTTATATATCCATAATGTTTACATTTAGTAGAAAGGATTTTTATAGGCTCCTTATACAATGGTTGATTATGAACAGCATTCACAAATTTAAAGTCATTATCCTTTTTAAACAACCTCAGTGCTGAAAATATACTATAATTTGTTTCATCATTTAAGTCAGATATATTTTTTATATATATTGCTGCCGAATCATAATTCTTATATTCTTGTGATTTAAAAAAATTAATTAAGCTTTCACATTCTTCAAGTATCTCATCTCCGTCAACATAGAAAAACCAATCCCCTATACAGTAGCTTAAAACAACATTTCTAATTTCAGAAAAGTTATTGTTCCACTTATGGAAATATACTTTATCCGTATATTTCTTTGCAATTTCAACAGTTTTATCCGTAGATCCAGTATCTACAATTATTAGTTCCGAATCCAAATTATTAATAACGGGAACTATTGCACTCAAACATTTATCCAGATACTTTTCTTCATTTTTTACCATCATACCTATACTTAGAAGCATTTTTAATTTCCTCCTAAAATAAAATTAATACTGCATAAAATCATTTAAGCATTGATTCTATGCACTGTCAATTTTTAAAAAGAGCCAGAGTAGTGCTCTGACTCTTTAAAATTACTTAAAACTATTTTAATAACTGAAGAACCTGCTGTGGCTGTTGATTAGCTTGAGCAAGCATAGCTTGTGCAGCTTGTGATAAAATATTGTTCTTTGAGTACTCTGACATTTCTGATGCCATATCAACATCTGTTATTCTTGCTTGAGCTGATGTCAAGTTTTCTGCTGAAGTTGATAAGTTATTTTCAGTATGTTCTAGTCTATTTTGTATTGCTCCTAATTTACCTCTTTCAGCAGCAACTGTACTTAATGCTTTATCAATAGTTGTAAGTGCTGCTGAAGCATCATCCTTATTCATAACATTTAATGCAGCTTCCTGCTTGATATCTGTTGTTCCATTTGTAACAGTATTTGTTGTTGTAAATCCTTTTTGCCCTGAGTCTCCTGTAATTCCAAGAGCTGATGCTCTCATATCATTTATATCTAATGACATGGATTGCCCTTCATTGGCACCTATCTGGAAAGTAGTACTAAAAACAGTTCCCTGAGCTCCAGGTCCAGTAACCTGTTCTACATTTGTTGGAGTTGTCATATCTGCTGCTGCATATCCTAAATGTGATGCTAATGGAGTACTAGTTCCATCAGTAAGTTTCAAATCCTTACCTGATTGAGAAACAAACTGTATTTTATTATCTTTCGAAAGAGAAGCTGTAACTTTATCACTTAAGCCTGCACTTTGAAGTGATGAATTAATATCCGTAACTAAATCCTGCATTGCAGCTTTTTGCACATTTTTATCTGTATTACTAGTATTATAAGTTTTTGATGAAACTCCAGGATTTAAAGTAACTGTAACATCACTATTAGAACCAACTGCTATCTTAAACGTAGAGTTTGCTACTATTGTAATATCACTTGAAGTATTTAAGGCAGTAGATCCTTGCAATCCAGCTTTTTCTATTAAAGTAGGATCACCCGTCTTGTCAATAGTAGTTGCTCCTGTTGCTAATGTTAAAGCTTTTGCTGCTGCTGTTCCTGCAGTAATTTTTATGTCACTTGAGCTACCGCTTGACTTATCAGTAAATGTTATATGAGTACCAGTTACTGTTACATCAACCAAATCGGATAGTTTAGTTCCTCCAGACGTTACATCTTTAAGTGCATTTGTAATACCAGTAACACCTGTTGCTGCTGCATTATTAGTTGTATTTATAGCTTTTGATATATCAAAAGTTTGTCCATCAACTGTAATTGTTGCTTTCATTCCAGCAGCTGTTGCTGCTCCTGCTGTGAAAGTAGCTGCTCCTGCAATTACAGCACTTGTTGCCTGAGTTATCTTCTGTCCATCAGTATCTCCAATACCACCATTCAATAATTTCTGTGTATTGAATTCAGTAGTATTACCTATTCTGTTGATTTCTGATGTTAACTGATTCATTTCATCCTGTATATTGGATCTGTCTTGATCAGTGTTAGTTCCATTTGCTGCCTGGTTGGCAAGTGTTCTCATTCTTTGAAGGATTGAAGTAGTTTCATTTAATGCACCTTCAGCAGTTTGAGTCATTGATACACCATCTTGTGCATTGGAATTAGCTTGGTTAAGACCATTAACCTGTGCCTTCATTTTCTCAGATATAGCTAATCCTGCTGCATCATCTGCTGCACTGTTTATTCTAAGACCTGAAGAAAGTTTTTGCATTGACTTACTTGCAGCATTAGTATTGCTGTTCATGTGTCTGATAGCATTATTTGCTTGTAAATTGTGATTAATTATCATAGTATTTCCCTCCCTGATTTTGAGTAGTACACTTCCTTGTGCACTAAATTTTTTATTTATAGTTAAACCCGAAGGCTTTACTAACAAAGTTAATCAAAAAGGAGTCAACCATCCCCGCTTCATCAGCATCCTGCTGAATTACGAGAACAATTGACTCCTCCTGAGTTTTTTATTAAATTGTTTATATTATAGATTTTTACAATTTCTAAAGTTTAAATATCAAATTAGGTTGATTTATTTAGCTTGTCTCAATTTCCGCTGTTCTTCCCAAACTTCACCTCTAGTGATTTCTACATCTCTAGGAGCATCTATAGCAAGCCTTAAATCACCTGCTTCACTTTTAATAACTTTTACCTTAATATTATCGCCAATTACAATGTACTCTCCGGGCTTCCTGCCTAATACTAACATTTTACTTCCCTCCTTGGTCAAATCTCTACAATGAAAATGCGACTAATACACCTATCAATTCTGCCTCCTGCAGAGTATAAATAGGTCTATTAGTCGTCCTGACTTTCACATTAATTTATTCGATAAAACTTTAAAGAACTTTATATCCAATTTCAATATTTTTTTCTTTGGATTCCTTATCCTTCTACTTAATTATTCGTTTTAAGTTAAATGGACTTTATATAAAAGTTAAAAATATATTTATAAAAAATATATTTTACTAAGTCTATTTCTTGCATGCTTATATTCACCATACATATTATAATACTCTACAGCCTTTTCTCTAAAACCAAGCATTTCATAAACAGATTTCTAGGCATCAGGTGGAGTTAAAACTCCATATGATGCCTAGAAATCGTTATCCAGGAACATAGCTACTCGCAACGTAAACTTAGAGAAAAGCAGATATCCCAAATCTTTGATTTGGTGACAGTCGCTTTCATAAAGTGCGGGGAGTACTAGAGCAGGTAGTCATTGCATAAATAACTTCTATTTTAACTATCATACATAAAGTTAATATGCTTCTTACCTCTGAGGCTGCTTTATTAATTTTTTCAACTCAGCAGTAATACTGCTCATACACTTATCCCTGTACTTATATATTTTTAAATTATACATTATCTTTTTAATCTGAGTAATATTTTCTGAATCAGTAACCATTATTTTAACTTCTTCATCTTCATTTAAAGTATCGACATACTTATACATTGCAATATCCATAATTGCTGATAGTTCTGGGCTCAGCTGTGTTTTTACTTCAATTTGATTAAATTTATCTACTGCTTTATTTACATTTATGTTTCTATCTCCAATTAAAAAACTATATAAATTACTTAAACAACTTATACCTTCCTTAATTAGATTACTTTTAATATTAATTTCTTTTAATATGTTTTTCATACTAATTTTAATATCAAATTGCTTTAAAGCTTCTGAATGATCTATTACTTCTTTAATTATACTTATTGAATCAGTATCATTTAAAATATCTTCAGATAACTTAATTCGTTCCTGTCTATTTTTTTCAATATCTATTTTAAATTTATTAAGACAATTAACTAATTGTTGAAATTCATCTGCATAGAGCTCACTGTAATTTGAAAATGCTGAAACTATAAAATTTACTCTATTATGATTTCCAAAATAATGTCTTAATATTTTATCTAAATCCTCTTCCTTTTTAAATAGACCAATAGAAACTTTATCACTGCTCAGTATGTTTTCTAAATTACCATAAAGTGCAGCAATTTTTACGATTTGAAAATCACTTTCAAGTACAAGAATATTATTATTGGGATATTTCTTATGTAATGCATCAATATGATACCCAATACCAAATCCAAAAACAATTATAACATCATTTACATATTTTAACTTAATTTCATCCACAAACTCATCTATATCCGATCCATCTTCTTTGCAAATAGCTTTCCACATGTTTTGATTGTAAATAAATGGTATTACATAATTATCAGATATTTTTTTTACTTTATGAGTAAGAGGATTTAAGTCCATATCCTTTATTTTAATATTTTGATATTTATTTAATAATTTAGCATTCTTTACAAAATTTTCTTCTTCAATTTTTAAATATTTTGATTCAAAGTCCATACTACACCTCTACTTTTAAAAATAGACTAATTAATCATTCTACGATCAATTATACTGTTGCTTCCAATCCACAGTTACCATGCTCATTTTAACAAATATATTAAGCCCTCTAAATTAAGTAAACCTTTATTTTTTAATTTTTTTAATGCTTCTACCATATAAACTTTAGAATGATCAACACTAATTGTGAATACAGATATTAAGTCTATAACTAGTTCAGGCGTAATTCCCTTCCTGTATGCTCCAATACCTGTTAAAAGCATTTTAATAATAGAATACTTAAGTACAAAGTTATAAACTTCTTCAACCACGTTACTTGAAATTGTTTCCCCAAATGGTATTACATTTTTAAAAGCATTATTTACCATGTAATTTTCTAATATATATCCATATTCATTTAAAAACGGTTTTAAATATTCATCATACGAATTTATATAATTTTTTTCAATTACTTCAAAAATAACATCCTTTGAATATGAGATCCCTGTTAAAAACTCGCTAACATACATCATATATTCTTTTTGATGTACAAAAGTAAAATTATATTGAATAATTTCATTTAAATCAGCTAACTGTACCTGAGATGGTACAACTATTGAATTAATTACATTATCTATTTCTCCATTATTAATTTTAGATACAGTATTTCGTAAAAGTTCCGGTATAGTATCAATATTTAAATTTTTTATTAGTTTTTCAAGTTCATGTACAAATATGGATAAAATTGTTAGTCTCTTATCTAAGGAATAATTTTTTAACTGTAGTACATCTATAATAAAATTTCTTATTTCATAAAAATATTTTAGTGCACCATTGAACTTCAGATTTTTATTAGTATGAACAATGCAATTGAAATCCCACCCATACTCATAAGTATCAATAAAGTCAAACTGCATAGTGTCTTTATTCAATAGCATTTTTCTTGCAGCTTCAGGGCAAGCTGTTGTAAGTGCACATTGAAGTACTCCATCTACATTTATAAACTCTCTTGGATACATACTACAAGTTCTACACAAATACTTAGAACCGATTTCTGATTGAATAGTACACAGCATGTTCTCAGACAAAAATGAGCATTTCCCTTTTTCATCCAAATGAATTTTAGCATAAAATAGATTCTCAAATTGCTTCTCTACATTTTGTCTATTTCTTTTAACGTATCTTTGAAACTTATCTTTCCATTCCCTGTTTACTATTTTTTTATATTTTAAAAAATGCTCTTTATCAACGTCCGTTTTCCATCCTTGAGCACAACAATTTCTTTCACACTGTGGACCAATACATTTAAATTGTGACATATAATATGGAATTAAAGCCTTATAAATAGTCATCCTATTCACCTCTAATCATAAATTGAACATTTACATATTTTAATTCAATTTCATCTACGAACTCATTTATATCCGATCCATCTTCTTTGCAAATAGCTTTCCACATATTTTGATTATATTGAATTAATAATTAATCTTGGAAAAATATCTTTATAACTTATTTTATATTCATTTTTCATTGTGCTATAAATATACTCATTTTTAAAATTCAAATATTCCGAAATTTTAAACGTACTATCGTATTCATTCATAATCTTATCAAATAAATTAATAAAATTTACTCCTATGTCATGATGGTCATTTTGAAATATGGAGCTATCAGATTTACTTGCACCAATTTCAATAATTTCATTCAACTTACAATTATCTATTGAACTGCAAAACTTTCTTTTTTCACTGATAGGCGTTAGATCATCATTAGTTCCATGAAAAGATATAATTTTACATTTATTATTTAATTGATTATATAAAACATCAAGTTTTAAAATATCTAAATCATAGAACAACTTAGATATAATATAGTTAATATCAAATTGTATTTTTATACTTTTCTCAATGTATTTATCATTAGATCTAAATATAGAATCATTATATTTTATAAACCAAGGCTGTCTTTTTTCTATATACTTTGGATATGTATATGCTGCTGTATCAATTATAAGTGAAAACAACTCCGGTGCAAAAGCATTACATAAATAGGATAAATAGGAGCCATGAGAATTACCATAAATTAATATTCTCTTAGTATTAAATTTAAGATCATTATCATAAATAATAGATATAACTGAAAGAACTGCTGTAATATTATCAATAGCCTGCATTAATCCCATATCACAGCAATATTCAGGCTTTTCATGAATTTTTAGTCTTCCGCTTAACGTTAGACTTTCCATAGGAGATTTCATTAATTCATCCATTAAATTATCAATTAACGGACTATTATAATTAACAAATTCATTATTAACGCTAATTTCCAATATATTTCTTTCAATAAAAAATGGCATGTTCTGCATAAATTCATATCCAAAATAATCACAAGACAAAACCACTAAATTATATTTATCTGAAAAATTATGTCTCATTTTTCTATATATGTTTGAATTAGAATTTGCACCAAATCCAGGGATTAGTAATAAAATTCCCGTATTTTTATTTATACCGCTATCTGGTTCCGAAAAATAAACCTTTAATTTTCTATCAACACTTTTATAAATACTGGGTTGAGCGTTTACATAAAAATCATAATCTTTTGCCATGATACTTACCTCTTATTCTATACAAATACAAATTCAATATTATCAGGTGTCTGTAATTCCCTTTTAGGTTCTCTAATTGGTTTCACTGCACTTAGTTCTACTGTCATTTCTATAACTACATTTCTAAAAGTGTTAACTTCATACATTATTTCATCTACTGTTTTACCTTCATATCTTTTTTTACTTACGATAAGATATATTTTTTCTACTTTCCAGTCCCCCTTGTATCCATAATCTTCTCTCCAATAATAGGGCTGCGAAAAATACCCATAAGAATGTAAAAAATACTGCCTTACATGGGTAGGATTTTCAAAGGCATCATCACTAGAACCATATGGACACTTAAATAAAGCCCTTGCTCCTGGTTTTGCAATTCTATGAAGCTCTTCCATCATAGGTAATGGTTTTGAAATATGTTCTATTACATGACTGCCAAAAAATTCATCTATAGTATTATCCTCAAAAGGAAGCGGCACCTCATCGCATGTATCAAGATTTGCTACCACATCTACTCCTTGTAAATCCATGTAATCCAAATGAATCCATCCGGGCATAGGATTTTTACCACAGCCAAGTTCTAATCTATTTGCACTATTTTTATCTAGTTTATAGATAAATGGTGTTTTCTTTTTTCGTTTCCTACCATCATTATAAACTCTATTTTCATCTGTAGCTAACCTGCTGTCTTTAAACAATTTTTTAGGTTTAATATTAACCAATTCATCATAAAAGAATGTTTTATTTTTATCAAATATACTTTCTATTTTATTATCAATAACTTCTGATTCAAGAAAACTCTTTAATTTTTCTACTCTTTTCAGCATTTCTCCAGCATTAAATTCATCTGCATCAAATGCCATATTTTCTAATTCAAAATAACTAAGGAAATCCTCAAACTCTTCATCTAGCTTAAATGTAATAAATGTTTTCTTAAATGAAGTACATAATATATTGGCCTCCATAGATAAATTTATAAAAAACAAAGACTCATTAATTAGTTCAACAAATTTTTCACTGCTTTCTATATTTCCAACATATTTAATGTTATCATTTTGAAATTGATATGCAAATTCTTCACATAGCTTATTGTTTATCAATATATCCTCATTGTTACTAAGTGAAAATATGTTTATTTTATATCCATTATTAATCAATATTTGAAGTGATATTTGAAGCTGTTCATACATCCACTCTAACTTATCTTTAGGAATATCATATTTTAAGTTTTGAATACTTACAGAAATTATTTTATCTGCAGCTTCAACAATGGGAGGATAATATAATTTTCTTATACCTAAAAGCATGTTATTAAAATTATTTTTTGTATCATTTAAGACTATTATTTTAGTCTCTTCTGTTTCTATACTTTTTATATTAAAGGTAGTTTTAAATCTATCTATATCTCCATTTTTAATAATAATTGCATCATAATCATTTAAATTTTCCAAATCATTTATTGATATACATTCTAGTACTGCGTTAAGTTTTGTATCCTGTAAATATTTATTTAGTAAATCATCATATAAATTATTGAATACTGCACTTCTATTATCTATACTTATATTTGCTATTTTTAGATAGTTCGCCATGTCTTTTACTTCCTCTCTAAAAATTATTAAGTAATTCTTTTGCTTCTATTTTTAATTTTTGATCAGTTACTTTTTTCTCCAGCCAAATTAAATATTGTTTTACTTCTTTAGGTTTATATTCTTTTTCTACAGCCTTTTGCATATATTCCATGCTCTTTTTATAATTCTTCATTTTAAAATAACATACTCCAGCACATTTACATGCCATACCATAATACATACCTGCATCCTTCAGCGAATCATTATAGTTATTTACAGCTTCAATATACTGTTTGCATTCAAACAATATATTTCCTATACTAGAAGATATATTTTCCTCAAAATTACTTTTTAATTCAATAAATTTTTTTAATTCAATAGAATTTCCTTTAACTAATACTATTTCTTTCAGCAATCTTAAATAATCACCTTTATCTTCTTTAATAAATTTTACATTTTTATTTCCTAAGTACCCTTCAATGATTCTTTTAAGAGATGGCTTTACATAATTTTTTATTTTTTCTATTAATTTAACATCTTTACTCAACAGTGCAGACAACACTGAAAACTGACTCCAGGTATAACTCCACTCATCAAAATAGCACTTAGAAAAATATTTATATGCTTCTTCGTAATTTTCGTTTGAGTATAAGGCAAACATTATTTTATTATCTTCTTTTTTAAATTTATTTAACCTTATGTTTTCGTAATAATAAAGCACTTTGCCCAATTTAACTTTTGCTGTTTGGTTAACTAAAAATTCAATGTCTTTTTCATTATTAATATCATAAATACTGTTAATAAATAAAATTATATCAGAATAATTTTCATTTTTTATTAATCCTAACAAACACTGAAATGCCCCATCAAAATATTTATTTTGCTCTAAGGACTTAACCTGATACTCAAGTGCATTGATGTTATCATTTTCAAGTTCATAAAGCCTTCCCATATTATAATAGGCATTATATATATTGGCCTCAAAATTATTATGTTCTATATCATTGTACTTTTCATTAAGTTCAAATGCTTTTTTATAAAGTTCAAGTGATTTATCATAACTTCCATAAACATGTTCTAAAGATGCCCAAAGCCTATAGAACTCAGGATAACTAGTTTTTTTTGCTATGGCTTCATCAATTACTTTTCTTACAGACTCATAAGGTGAATTTAACATCATCATTGAAGCTATGGTTATATAATATGGTTTTGTATTATATCCCCCATTTTCTTCACCACTATCAATATACATTTTCATATATTTTATTGCCAGTTCATAATTTTCAAGTGAAAAATAGCAGTCACCAAAATAGAAATAAGTTTCAGCTGTAGCTTTTCCTTCATCTACATCTTTTTGTAATAAAAATAAATTTCTTTCATATTTGCTTTTAAGGATTTCAGAAGAATAACCTGTATGATAAATAGTTATATCTTTTTTATCTGCAGTAAAGCAATCTATCTTTTTTCCATTATCATATACATTTTCATGAATCCTGCCCAGGTATCCCATAGATTCCTTATTTCTAAATATTCGCACCATATAATCTGTAACTTTAATATTTTTTACAGTGTCAATATTTATTCGAGGACAATATATTCCAACTATGTTTTTACTATTATCAATACTTTTAATAATCTTAAGTATATTTTTACTAGTATCTCCATAAAAATACTCATCTGCATCCAAAAATATTATCCAGTCACCTTTTGCTCTAGAAAGAGCTAAATTCCTCGGCTGAGAAAAGTCATCATTCCAAACATAATTATATATTTCAGCACCATATTCTTTTGCTATGCTAATTGTATTATCTATTGAGCCAGTATCTACGACAATTATTTGATCTACGACTTCTTTAAAGCTTTCAATACACTTTTTAATATTTTTTTCTTCATTCTTTGTTATTAAACATGCCGTGATTTTCATAATTTCAACCCCTCTTGAAGTTTTGATATTAATTTTTTACAGAATTAAATACTTTAACTTTCTAAAAAATTAATATTTTGTATTAAATAAGGGTGGAATACAAACTCCACCCTTATTAATAGTAATTAATTCACTTGTAACTAAATTAGGTTAACTGTTTATCTCAATAACTGAAGAACCTGCTGCGGCTGTTGGTTAGCTTGAGCAAGCATAGCCTGAGCAGCTTGAGATAAAATATTGTTCTTTGAGAATGCTGACATTTCTTTTGCCATATCAACATCTCTAATTCTTGACTCTGCTGATGTTAAGTTTTCTGAAGATGTACCAAGGTTTGCTATAGTGTGCTCTAATCTATTTTGGTAAGCACCAAGTTGTGATCTCTGAGCTGAAACTGCAGCTGTAGCATTATCTAATACTTTAAGGGCAGCTGTAGCAGTATCAGTTGTTGATACATCAAGGGATGCTTCTCTTAATGTAGCACTAGTTCCATCCGTAACAACATTTGTTGATGTAAATTTAGCACCTGCAACTCCTGCAACGGATGCACCAGCTGTACCAGCAATTCCAAGAGCATTTGATCTCATATCTGCTATAGATATTTCAAATGTCTGTCCCATATTTGCTCCTACTTGCATTGTAGTCTTGAAATTTTGCTGAATACTTCCATCTTGTACTTTTATTTGATTTCCTGCAACTCCTGGATCTGCAGCTGAAATAGTAACTTTTCCAGCACCACCACCTGTAGCAAGTGTAACACCTGAAAGCTTTGGTCCAGCCTGTGCAATTATTGCTTTAGAAATATCATCTGCCGTTGAAAGTCCTGCTAAATCAACACCAATTGCAGAACCAGTATAAGCACCTTTAGTACCATCATAGAATTCAACTTGTTGATTGTCAATTGTCATACCAGTTCCAATATAAGCTGAATAAGTACCACCTATAGTAATAGTAGCAGCCGCAGCTGTTCCTGTACTAGTTGTTCCTGTGTTTCCTGCAGCTGTTCCAGCAAGAGTCGTACCAGATTTTGCTGATGCTCCTATAATACCAGCTGCACCATCAAATGTTCCACCTGAAACTGCTGTAATAGTAACATTAGCACCATTACCTGTTACTGTATAGTTTCCTTTTAAAGCTGAATTATTATCAATCATATCTTGAAGTGCTGTTCTTATTCCAGTTGCTGCACCATTTACTGTTGCAGTTGATTCAAGATTAACAGTAGCTGCTGTTCCTGTTACATTATATACAGCCTGAGCTGCTTGTCCACCAGCATTTGATGCTGCAAAAGTAACTGTAAGTGCTTGTCCGTTAAGTGTAACAGTATAAGTATCTGCTGCTGTTGCTGTTGCTGTTATGGTATTAGTTTGAGTTGCTGCAGTCTTTGAAGGATCTACACCGCCAGTAAAATTACCAACTCCAGTAGTTAAGCCTGAACCAGCAACCTTAACAGAACCATCACCTTTCAAAAGTGACTGAGTATTGAATTCTGTAGTATTACCAATTCTGTTAATTTCTGATGTCAATTGATTCATTTCTGTCTGTATAGATTGTCTATCAACAGTAACGTTTGTACCATTTGCTGACTGGTTAGCAAGTTGTCTCATTCTTTGAAGAATTGAAGTTGTCTCATTTAAAGCACCTTCAGCTGTTTGAACCATTGATATAGCATCTTGTGAGTTAGAAGCTGCTTGATCAAGACCATTTATCTGGCCTCTCATTTTTTCAGATATTGCTAGTCCCGCTGCATCATCTGCTGCACTGTTGATTCTAAGACCTGATGAAAGTTTTTGCATTGATTTGCTTGCATTGTTTGAATTGATGTTCATGTTCCTTATGGCATTATTTGCTTGTAAGTTGTGATTAATTATCATAATAAATTCCTCCTTGAATTTTAACGGGCATCCTTGCCCTTTGTTTATTTATAGTTAAACCCGAAGGTTTACTAACTAATTAAAGTTCAAAGTTTAAATATCAAAGTTCAAATTAGGTTAATTTTCAGCTAATGCTGAAAATCTTCATTTTTTGTTATTTGTTCTTTGTACTTTGTTTTTTACTTTGCGCTTTGTTATTTATTTTATCGTTGTTATTTCTATTTACTTTACTACTTTTTTCGACTTTTTAATTGATTTTTTATTTATTTCTATAATTTAATTATATTTTCTTGCTAAATATATTTGTACCTATATGCTTATAGTAACCTTTCGTCGAAGCCTTCCTTTTAGATATATCATCAATTTTTTCTCTTAAGTCCTTTTTCTTTTCAAACATCATTTTTGATAATTTATTCTGAAAAGCAATTATTTCAAATTGTTTGACTGGACTGCCATACTGCTCTATTGTACAATGCATCTTTTCTAAATCATTTAATAATTTCTGTCTCTTATCAATTATACCTTCCAAAGCATCATAATCATCCTTCTGAAGTTTATCAATAAGCTCGCAAGTGACATCCCTCAAATTCTCCATAGCTTTTTTTAAATCCACTTCCATCATTTATTCTCCATTTTAATTTTTATATTAGTTTCCAAGCATAGAAGATAACTGTAACTGCTGAGAATTTAACCTATCCATAGCAGTTTCAAGCTTGGAGAATTGCTGATAATATTTTTCCTGATCTGTACTCATTTTACTTTTAATATCTTTTATCTTAAGCTGCTGTTCATATAATTGGTCTGGAAGTGTATTTTTTCCTCCAGTTCCTGTAAGAGTAAAATCGTACTGCTTATTTGCATAAGATGTCAGTACTGCACTATTAAATGTAGTGTTTACATAACCAACATTTTTTTGAAGTATCTTTGAAATTCTAGTAAAAATTCCATCTTCTTTATACTGTGTAAGGCTGCTGCCATATTCTGCAGTATTTGAAATAGCAGATATATTGGTAAACATTTTGGATATTTGATCACCTTTAGTTGCTATAGCCGTTTTTAATTGTTCTGGATCAACTATATCAATATGAGAAGGTGTAGTATAATCTTTAGATGTATCTATACCAAAATTATTACTGCCATAACGACCTAACGAAAGACCAACATTATTTACTGCCGTAGTAAATGCCGTAGACAAATCATTGAGCATAGTTTCAAGATTATCATCATTCCAAAGAATGCCAGCTTTAGCTTTAGTTTCCCAAGCTGTAATCTGCGAAGTAGTCATTTGAGCTTTTTGTGCATCTGTCAAAGGTTTATAGTCCTTGTTTGGCTTTTCAGTGAGTTTTTTTTGGATATCATCTACTATATCATTATATTTATCAATAAATGATTTAATTTTATCATATACCTTGCCCGTATCTGAACCAATATTTACTGATGCATTGCCCTCACTTGACAGCACATAGCTCACTCCATCTATAGTAAAATTATTAGTAGACTGTGCATTACCATTTGTATCATTTAAAGTAACAGGACTACCGCCTGGAACAGTAATAGTTACATCTGCATTTTGAGAATTTTGAATTACAACTTTTGCAGCATCTGTAACCTTATAGTTACTTGCACTTTCACTGGTAATTTCCCAATCTCCTTCAGTTACAGTAGTTGTCGTAGTTACACCATCTTTTGTAACAGTATTAGTAGTTGTTCCTGTTCCCTTATTTGAAACAACATCAGTGGAAAATCCAATTATACTAGAAAGTGAAGCTGTAGTTCCACTTTTTATCGTTAAAGTTGAAGATTTACCTGTACCAGATGAAGATAAAGCAAATTGTCCTGTAAGTTCGCTAAATTTCGCTTTCACACTACCTCCACTTTGATTATTTATTGCATTAACTAAATCTCCTACTGAAGCGTTTCCATCTGTATTATCTAAGGTAATATTTACATCGCTAGCACCTGTATTTACTGTTAAAGTAATAACTTTCTTTAAACTAGTCGCTTCTGTTCCCTCTGCAGTTGTACCTGTTATGTCAGTTAATTTTGTAGTAAGTTTTGTCCCCGCCGCTAACGTATTAGTTACTCCTGCACCTTTAGCTAATTGAGTAACTGATATTGAGTATTTTCCTGTCTGTGCTCCAACCATCGGATTAAAGGTTGCCACCGATGTATCTACTGTAGATGCTCCATTAGCATCACTTACAGTAAATGGTGCAAAATTTGATTGTGACAAAATATTTTTATCTGAAGTTCCTGAATCAAAAAAACTACTTTGCAAATCTTTTATATTTTTAATGATATCTTGATATGCCTCTTGCTTCCACTGGGTAGTCTGCTGATCCTGCTGTGCTTTATCAAGTTTTGTCTGTTCTCCTGCCATCATCTTTTTTACCACTGCATCTACATCAAGACCTGAAGATAAACCTGTTAATCTAATCATATTACCGCCGCCGGCACCAGTTGAACCTATCGGCATACTACTATCTGACATGCTTATCTCCTCCTTCTAATGCACCTTCATCCGTCTGTACCATGGAGATACCATCTTGAGCATTAAATGAGGTCTGATTTAATCTATTGATTTGTCCTCTCATTTTTTCTGATATTGCAAGACCTGTTACATATGATTTGCTAGCATTATTTGAGTTGATGTTCATGTTTCTTATAGCATTATTTGCCATAAGGTTGTGATTGATTATCATAAAAATTCCTCCTTGAATTTTAAATGGTCATCCTTGCCCACATTTTTATTTTGTTAGTAAACCCTAAGGTTTTATTAAACAAGATAAAGAACAAAGTTTAAATATGAAAGTTCAAATTAGGTGGATTTTCGGCTAATACCGAAAATCTTCATTTTTTGTTCTTTGAACCTTGTTATTTAATTTACACTTTGTTATTTGTTTTATGATTCTTATTTACTATATCGTGATTATCTTTTTTTACTTTATAAATTTTGATTACTTTTACTTTTTTATATAAATTTATTGATTATTATTTTAATATGTCGAAAGAAAGTAGATTTACTTTAACATGACTTGTGTAGAAAAATTTAAGACATAAAAAAACCCCTCCCTATTTGTTTTATTATTGTAAGTAATGAAACAAACAAAATAAAAAAGGATTGGCTGCTTTTTCTTAATTATTTCACTTATTGATTTCTAAAAGCCTTTTATTAACTGTCCAGATTATATTATATAACTAATTCCTCCTTGAATTTTAATGGGCATCCTGCCCGCATTTTTATTAATTAATAGTTAAAAATTAAGAATTAATAGTTATGGAAGATTTTATTCTGCTTCACTTCAGAAAATTTCCCTTAATTCTTACATATTAGCTATCTTATGGTAGTTAAATTTTCTTGCTAAAAATAGTGGCAAAGCCTTTTCCCATACCTCCATAGGCTGTACTAGCTCTTTTATTCTTAGTTATACTTCCCAACTTCTTTTTAATTACAATCATTTTCTGTTTCATAAGTGATTCTAATTCTTTCTCAAGTTCACTAATATGAAGTTCATCATATAATTCTTTAGCACAATCTTTATTCTCTTTCATAGAAGTTATTTTATTTAAAATTTCTTGCCTCATTTTCATTTCACTATCCAAAGAATCAAAATTGCCCTGCTTTACCGTATTTATAATATTAACAGTACAGTCCCTATACTCCTTCCATATTTTCTCTATAGATTCTTCCATATTAAAAATCCTCCTGGACTTTACTTTTAACAAAAGCCTATTTTTTTACTTTCATATTAGCCGCTAGTATACATGGAAAGGGCAGATTGTTGTGAATTCAACTGCTGCATAACAACTTCAAGCCTTGTAAATTGATCGTAATACTTTTTTTCGTCATTAGTCATCTGATCAGTCAAATCCTTAATTTGCTGTTGTTTCTGGTATATCTGATCAGGAAGGGTACTTCCTATACCTCCATATAAACTGAAATCATCTTGATAATTAGCAAACTTCGTTAATGTGGCATTATTTAGTGACGTACCAAGCGTACCTACATTATCTTCAAATATACCCTTTACTCTTGAGAATATACCTGACTGATTAAATTCTGCATCTTTATCCGAAAGCATTTTCGTAGAAGAAGTTGGTAAATCTGATATACCAGTTGCTGACATAGATATATCACTTGATGTAGTAAATTTTATATGCTTTGTTCCTGAAGCATCTACTGAAGTAGATACAGATGCCATACCCTTTAAAGATGTTGCATTTATTTTATTATTAATATATGTTTCTAAGTCATTTAAAGAATCACTCGTGAATCCACTCATATCTATTGCGACATTTCCACTGCTTGATTGTAGATTTATAGTTTTACCTGCCCCTTTCCAGGCTGATAAATCATTACCAGCTATATTATATCTATTGTTTAAAGCTGAATTATAAGTACCTGCAAACAATTTTAAAACTTGATCACCGTGATTAGCTATAGCATCTCTTAATTTTGAACTATCAGCAATAACAAGTTTATTTGGCTGCTCAGGATCATTAGACAAATCTATTCCTATAGCATTAGTTCCATATTGACCAAATGCAACAGATGCAGCACTATTTCCATTTCCATCCTGAACTACATTAGAAAATGCTGATCTCAAACTATACATAAGGTTTGTCAAATCTTCATCGTTTCTTAAAATTCCCTGCTTTGCCTTGGCTTCATAGTTTTTTATATCATCACTATTCATCGCGCTCTTTTTTGCATCTGTAAGCGGTGGATAATCATTATCACTTTTCTCAGTCAACTTAGTTTGAATTTCATCCATTACTTTGTTATATTTATCAATAAAATTTGAAATTTTATCGTATATCTTTGTGGTATCAGAAGTTACAGATATACTTACATCGCTTGTTGTTTTTCCAATAACATTATAATTAATTCCATTTACAGTAAAACTATTGGAGGACTCAGTCATAGTAGTTGAATGCCCATCGATTCCTGTAACTGTAACCTCAGCATCACTTCCCTGATATGATTTTCCTAATGCATCTGCCGGTATACCAAGTGCACCCAATAAACCTGGTGTGGTTTCACTTGACGTATCTCCAGCCTGTTCATGAGTTGATAAATAATCCTCTATTTTCAAGCTAGATATGCTTCCAGTAGCTGTAGTTTGAAGTGTGAAATTTCCCGTGGTATCATCAAACTTACCTGTTACAGCTCCACCAGTAGCACTGCTAATAGCTGTAATCAAATCTCCCACAGTTGCTGAACCATTTTTTCCACTGCTGCTGTTATCTACTTGAACAGATACTTCTTTTCCATTGTAATTTAAATTTAATGCAATTTTCCCATCTAATCCACTACCCAGATCAGTTAACTTTGTACTTGTTGAAGCTGATACTAACTGCTTATTGACTAAACCATCCATATCAGTTATGTTAGTTGGATGACCATTAGCAGTGTCATTTACTATTCCAATATTTGAATCATTATCTAATGGTGTAAATTTTATATATTTATCAGATCCATCCTCTACATAAGAAGTTGACATTTTTCCAGCCAAACTTGGATCCGCAGCTATTTTTTGATTAATATATGAAACTAAACTAGCTCCTGTTGTTCCTGTAAATCCAGATAAATCTAAAGTAACAGGATTAGCCACCCCTTCTATACCAAATGATATAGATTTTCCTGATCCTCCCCAGCTTGAAATATCTGTTATTTTAACCTGACTGTTTAAAGAAGATGAACCACCAATAACTGCATTCTTTGCCACATCAGCTACAGATATTTTATATGTTCCTGCAGCAGCACCAGTTTGTGCTGTAGCACTTACAAGTGCCGGAGTATCACTTACTGCATTCATATTACTGTAATTATCTTGATTTAAAAGATAGTCGCCTGAATCACTTACATCAAAAAAAGATTTTTGTAGATCCTGTATATCACTTATTATAGTCTTATAAGCGTCCTGCCTCCACTGAATCAGCTGCTGGGACTGCTTAACTTTATCTAGTTTTGCCTGATCACCTTTAAGCATCTTTTTTACTATGGAATCTACATCGAGACCGGTATTTAATCCGGTAATTCTAAGCATATCTCCGCCGCCGGCACCAGTTGTACCTGTAGGCATACTACTTACACTATCTGACATATTTATCTCCTCCTTTTATCTCGTTAACTAATAATTAACTCAACTTTCGCCATAAAAAATTAACTTAATATAAAAAAATTACGAAGTAATATTTTTAAAGAACAAAGTGCAAAGTTCAAATATCAAATAAGGATAATTTTCTTCCTAACGTCAGAAAATATTAAAATTATAGATTTCCTGAGGTACGAGGGAAATCATCTTTATCTGTTCTTTGTTATTTGAACTTTGTTATTTTCAAAAGCTTTGTTTCGCAAAGTTTTTAAACTGCGAAAGTTGAATAATTGACAGTTGATAATTATTTTTCGTCTATTATTTATTACCTTTAGAAATTTTATAAGCCTCTTCCCAAGTATTTCTGACATCCTCTATCAGTGGAATCACCTCATCTATTACTTTTACATCTTTTTTCATATTTGCATCAATAAGTCTTCTTACTATAAAATCATATAAGCTCATAAGAGATTGTCCCCATTTTCCTGCCTTGGAAACATCCAAAGATATTATAAGTTCATTAAATATATTTTCAGCCTTAATTATATTTTCATGAGCTTTTTTTATATCTTTGTCAATTATGGCTTGTCTTCCTATCTTGGAAAACTTAACTGCACCATCTACCAGCATCAAAAGGAGCTGTTCCTTTGAGGCATAATTTACGCTATTAGTTTTATAGGTTTTATAAGCGTTACCTGCATACATACAATAAACCTCCCATATTAAATTAATAATTAATAGTGTATAGTTAATAATTGTGCTACCTCAACTATTAATTCTTAATTATTAATTCTTAATTATTTCTTAACATCTAAAATGTTTCCTCTTTCATCATTTGTTGAAATGTTTTCCTTATCTTCTTTAAAAGCTTTTACTTGAACTTCTTCCACTTTACTTGCTTCTACAAAAATACGTTTTTTACTTTTGCCCTGTTTGTATTTTGTAAGTTCTGCCTTAAAATCTCCCTGACTATTTTTTTTCTGACCTTTATAGTCTTTATTTATAAAAATTCCTGACTTATTATGAACTTTTCCTGCACTTGTAGTTTCCTTTACTCTGCGGCGAACTTCCGGGTCTATTTTATTTAACCTAAATTCCATAAAAATCCCCCCTATAATAATATCATTGTTTTAAACTTTTTTGTCCAAAAAAACTCCCGCCAATTCACAAAGTTTATCTACCATTTCTATTATCTTTTTAGGTGGTATTTCTTTTATAACCTTATTAGTTTTATCATCTATTATTTGTACCGTAATATCATTAAATTTGCCACATACTTCATATTTTAAGTGGGTAGCTTTGTCCTCAAGCAGTTTGTTTAATTTATCTACAGCTTTTTTCAGTCAACTTTTTTTCACTTGAACTTTTATCAGTAGTTTTATCAATTACATCTGTACTTTGCTGAGTCTCTAAAACGTTATTAGATGTATTAAAATCTAAAGATAGCTGTCTTCCTTGACCTATATCTTTAACTTCCATGCAAAACACCTCTTTACATTTTATTTATCAAATTTATTTTTTCAATTTTTTTAAAATACTTATATCTGAAACTATCGCATTTTTATTTTCTTCTACTACTTCCTTATAAAGTTCTTTTCTAAGTATTGTTACATTTCTAGGGGCAGATATAGAAAGCTTGACACTTCCATCATCTATTTTTACAACAGTAATTTCTATATCTTCTCCTATACGAAGGGACTCTCCCTTTTTCCTGCTTATAACTAACAATTAAAACTCCCCCTTAAAAAGTGGGTATTTTATTGGATAATCAACTCTATCCAATATTAATTGTTCCCCAATATTTTCATTCTTATTTATCACTATGGGAGCTTTCAAATTAACTGTTATATTTTCTAGTTTAGAATTCAAATGAACTGTATTTACCACAATAATGTCATTTTGACTCTTTACATTGAGTTCAGATGCTTTGTCATCATTTAAGTCAAATTCATAATTTTTCACTACATTAAAAGGTGAAACCACCACAATTCCAATATTTAAATCTTCAATAGAATGAAGTATATAAAATAAATTATTTTCCTCTGCCGGAACCAATATAAATTTTTTCAAATGTTCAAAACCAGGAATTCCTTTTTCGAATATTATTATATCTTCTTCTTCATAACTTAGTACTCCATGATATTTTGTATTCAGTTCCATCCTTATCTCCCTCTACGTTCAATTAGTAGTGTATAGTTAATAATTAACTCTTACTTAATATAATCCAAAAGCGTAGGTTGTATTACTTTACCACCAGTTTGTAAACACGCCTGATAAACTGTAATAGATGTATAATATTCTATGGTCTTCTGGGTAATATCTATATCTTCTGTTTTTGAAAGTACCTCTTTTAAGTCTGTTATTGAAGATCCATTTTGAGTACTTAAGTCACTCATTCTCTGTTCTTTTGCACCAATCTTTGAGCGAATCGCAAGTACATTCTTTGAGGCTGCATCTATATCTGTAAGATCCTGCCCTATTAGCTCCTTTTTTGCTGCATCTTCATCAGTTTTCCATACATAATAATGGGGTGTTCCATCTGAATTTGGTATATTTATTGCATCTGGATCACCGGCTGCTGCATCATTTAAAACTTGCCCTGCTAAATGATGTTGTATCCTATTTACAAGTGCATTTATGCTATCCCCTGAAGTTGTATTATAATTGTTTCCATACTGCATCATATCTGATGCTGTTGCATTATAGGATAGTACTACTCCCTGAGAAATTTCTATGTTTTTATCTGCTCCTATGTTTTCCATAGTCATGTTAGAAAGTTGTTTTCCCTTTGCAGACGATAAGTCAGATACATCTGAATCTTTCAATGTTATAGTATCACTGCTATTTATAGCCACAATTTTTATATTGCCATCATCTGTCTTTACTACGTTAATTTTATCCCTAACTCCAGGGTCAGCTGCAGTAGGTGGATTAGCTGGAGTTGGCGTAACATTATTACCTTGTATTTTGTTATTTAAATCTTTAACCACATCATCTATTCCTGAATAGGAAGAGTTTAAGTTTACTTTATAATCCTTTCCATCAACAGTAAAAGTTATACTTTTGCCCTCCCAATTACCTTTATCAAATCCACTAGACTCTACACTTGGAAGAAACTGTACAGCATTTCCATCCTTATCAGCATACTGTAATGAAACAATTCCATTAGCATCAGTAGTTGTAGTTATTGGTTTTGAAAGTCCTGCAGTTCCCCCAAATATATATTCTCCTTGAAAGTTTGTGTTTAATAATGTGGCAACCTGCTGTACTTCCTGACTTACTGCGTCATTAATTTTATCTTTTTCATCTTGTGTATAAACTCCACCTGCTTGCTCTAAATTGTTTCTTATATTACTAAGTACAGTTCCTATTTGCCCTAAAGTGGTATCTGTTGTTTCCATCCATGTATTTGCAGTTTTTATATTTGAACCATACTGAGTGGTATAATTAACAGAACTTTGAAGCTGCATAGCTCTTTCAACATTTATTGGATCATCAGAAGGCTTCGAAAAATTCTTCGTAGAAGATACCTGCTGCTGAACTTTACTTAAATTTTCAAGATTTCTCTGCATATCTGCTAAAAAATTGTCCGATAATGTTTTATTTGTTATTCTCAAAACTCAATCACATCCTTTATTTCAAAGTTCAAATATCAAAGAAAAAATATAATTATTATTTGATATTTGCTCTTTTTTATCTATTTTTTAAGTTGATTTATAACTACGTCCAAAAGTTCATCTACTGTAGATATCATCTTTGCATTTGCCTGATAACAGTGCTGAAATTGAATGAGATTTGTCATTTCTTCATCAATCGATACTCCAGAATTCGCCTCTCTAGATTGAGTATAGCTTTGAAGCTGAACAGATTGAGTGTCCAGCGTTTGTTTAGCTTCCTGTTCATGATTACCTACTTTATTTACCAGGTCATTAAAATAATTATCTAAAGTAGACCCTCCATCCACTTTTCCTACAGAATATACATTGTTTATTGTGCTATCTGACTTAAATATATTCTTTAATAAATCACTTCTACTACTATCACTTGTTATTCCTCCAATATTCATAAGACTATTGGCAAGCTGTGCTACAGCTACTGCTCTATTGCCATCAGTGCTAGTGCTCAATGAATTTCCTTTTGAATCATATTTGGTATCTACTTTTATTTTAGATGGATCATTCATTATTGCCACATTCACTGTTATATTGGCTGCTGTTATATTATTTTCATCTACTGCTGAATATTTAGATGAATCTTTTTGATCTGCATTTACAAAGAAATTATTTATCCCACCTTCTGCAGAACCATCCGTAACATTATCTGCTACCCAAGTACTACTCTGGCTTATTATTGCATTTACAGAAAGTGCCAATCCTTTTGCAAAATTATTGAGTTCATCTTGATAATCATCTATATTCTTTTGTACTGATGTATAACCTTTGAGTTCACCTGTTGGAGGTCTAAAAATTGCAAGCTCACTAAAGCTTATGGGATTTGCAGAAGCGCCATCTAATTTTTCTCCATCAACAACTGATGCTGCTTTACCTGATGAATCCTGTCCTCCTGTAACCTTATAGGCAACTCCATCTGCATCTGCCCAAAGTACTCTGTTTTCATCCAACTCTTTTTCCTGATCTGATGTCATACCTACATATATGCTTACTTTATTGGCATCCGTGAGGGTATCTCCTTTTTTATAATAATCTACTTTATATACAGTATTTCCATTACTATCTTTTGTAACATTACCATTAGAATCAGCTACAGCTGTTATATTGGTTATATAGGAAAATGACGCTACATTTGTATCATCTGGATTATCAGATTGAACTATATTAAGTGGTTTCCCATCTAGTAATGGTGCAGATCCATTATCCCCTTCGACGGAAGCACTATTTGAGGTAGTTACATCAATTCCATCACTGTCTTTATCAGTAATATTTATTCCAAATTCGCTGCTTAACTGATCCAAAAGTAAATCTCTGCTATCTAAAAGATCATTTGGATTTTGCCCTGTCGCTTTTGTATCCTTTATCTGTTGGTTCAAATTAGATATCTTGCCTAATATATTGTTTACATTTACTACCACATTTTTTATTTCTGTATTAGTATTAGTTTTAATATTTGAAACTTGTGAATAAGTATGGTTTAATTCATTAGTAAGTTGATAGGCCTGCTCTTTTACCGTACTTACATTTTGAGAAGATGTAGACAGTGACTGCCAGGAACTAAAAAATTTCTGTATAAGTGAAGATATTCCTGTACCTGATGACTCAACATCTGTTCCCAGTACTTTTTCTACCTGACTTAAGTATTTATCACGGGCTTTATATTGTCCATTAGCTCCTTTTTCTACTCTTATTTGATAGTCCAAAAAACTGTCTCTTATTCTCTCAATAGAGTCTACAGTTACTCCCGTACCAAGCTGTCCTGCACCAGCTGCACCATCCACACTTGGCAAAGTATAGGGTGTTGTGGTTTCCATATCTGCCCTCTGCCTTGAATATCCATCTGTATTAGCATTTGCTATATTGTGAGATGTTACATTTATAGCGGTTTGTTGTGCAAAAAGCCCACTTTTTGCCGTATTAAATATTGAAAATAACCCAGGCATTTAATTCAACTCCTTACTTTCTATTTACCTGCTTCTTCCAAAAGCATTATAGGTTTTTGATTGCTTATTTGGGTTCAACGCCCTCAGCATTTGATTTGCAAAGCCAAGCCATTGTTTTACAAGGGCTTCATTTGTATCTTTCTGAAATTTCATCTTTCCAAGCAAGTTAACTATATCTAAATATACTTTTTCTAATTTTTTATCTTCTGATTCTTTTATAATCTCTCTCATAGGTCTGTCACCAGTTATTTTTCTTCTTTCAACTTCGAGCCTTGCTACGTTTCTACTTCTTTCTTCTATGACCTTAACTATTTTATCTAGTAAAAACACCTGTCTTTCCACAAGATATTTATTTTGTTCAATTAAAGCTTCATAAAGTGATTTAAGCATTTCATATTCTTCTAACATAATCTCAGACAGCTGCAGTTCCAATTACATCACCTCCCGGGTATATGCAAATTATACCTTACCCTTTATATTATCTATAATTTTTTGCGCCACGAGCTTAGAATCTACTTTATAAGTTCCATTTGCTACAGCCTTTTTTATGCTTTCTACTCTCTCTTTAGAATTTACAAATTTATCATCTAAGGAATAAGGGCTGAGACTTTTTCCTATAGATGATATGTGAATGGAATCCTTGCTGTTTGATTCACTCTTTAAACTTTTCTCTACTTTGCTCCTATTATAAAAGCTCACCAGCTTACTGGAATTGATCCCATTTATTTTCATAAAAATACACCCCTAACCATAACTACTTCAAATATCATTTTTCTTTACTAGTAACATTATCGAGTACATACATTTAATATTTATACTTTGAATTGAATATAAATTGCTTATTTTAAATAAAAAGTCCCTATATGTTTCCACTTTAATACACAAATAAATTTCATTATATTATAAATTAAAATAAGATGTGTATAGCTTTCACCATACACATCTTATTTCTAAATTTATTCATACTTATAGTAATATTATCTTCCTAAAGATCTAATTTTTTCCTCATTGCTCACAATTCCCGTTATTCTAACTCCAAAGTTTTCATCTATTACTACCACTTCTCCATAAGCTACTTTCTTACCATTTACCAGTATCTCCACAGGTTCCTCTGCCAATTTATCTAATTCTATAAGAGAACCCGTCCCTAAATTCAATATATCTTTAATGTTCTTTTTTGTTCTTCCAAGTACCACTGATATTTCAAGAGGTACATCCAATATAAGATCTATATTTTTAGGGACAACTTCTGTATCCTGCGATCCACTAAGTGGCTGAAAAGATGCCCGGCTGACTTCTACAGGTTGCTTGTTTACATTTGTTTCTATAGGTTTCTCGTACACCGGTGTCCTTTGCTCCATTTGAGACTGTGCTGGTGCTGGCTGAGACTGCTGTATAGGTGGTTGAGACTCAGGTTGAGGCTCAAGTTCAGGTTCAGTACTAGTACTATCATTTTCAGGTGCACTAGGAGCTGACTCCGCTGGTGCAGTTTCTTCCTGACCCATCATTATAGAAACTACTTTTTTAGCTGTAGCTATAGGTAATACCTGCATTATACTACTATCTACTAGTTCCCCTATTTTAAGTGAAAATGATACTTTTACAACCGCCTCATCTTCACTTATTCCTTCAGTAAGAGGTTTTGTAATATCATTCCATACTTTAGACACAGGAGGGGATATATTTACCTCCCTCATTAGCATAGTAGCCATAGATGTAGCAGCCGACCCTATCATCTGGTTCATAGCCTCAGATACTGCACTTATTTCTATCTCGCCTAATTCTTTAATATCTGGATCTATTTTACCGTCTCCGCCCATCATAAGACTTGCAATTACAGCCGCATCTGTAATCTTCATTACCAGTAAGTTTTCTCCTATTATACCTTCTGTATATTTAACTTCCAAAGCAACATTTGGAACTTCAAATTCATTTTTCAACTCTTTAAGAGTAGTTACAACTACCACTGGAGTAGTTATATTTACCTGCTGGTTTATTATTGTAGAAAGTGCTGTAGAGGCAGATCCCATAGATATATTTCCTATTTCTCCAAGTAAATCTTTCTCTATATCTGGCAACTGTGGGTCATCTTGAGAATTTGTTTCTGATGGTGGATCCGGCGTACTTTCTCCTCCATTTAAAAGTGCATCTATCTCTTCCTGTGAAAGAAATCCATTACTCATAATTTTCCACATCCTTATCTAAAATATCTAATATCTCAACGCCCATGTTCTTGTCTATTACACCAGGCTTTCCATAATAATACACCTTATCTTCCACCATTAGTTTCACAGGGCTTGTAGTTTTTTCCTTTAGGGTCAATACGTCTCCCACATTAAGGTTCAAAAATTCTTGTACCGTAACATCTACAGTTCCAAGTATGGCAGTGAGTTCTACATCAACTATATCTAACCTATTTCTAAGCTTCTCTCTGGACTCATTCAATATATCTTCATCACTGTCCTGAAACCAGTATTGAACTACTAATTTATCAAGTACCTTTTCTATACTCAAATAAGGAATGCATATGTTTATAAAAGTACTGCTGTTTCCCATCTCCACTGAAAAAGTTATAAGTGCAACAGGATCATTAGGTGCAAGTGTCTGGTTTAGTGCAGGATTTGTCTCAAGCCCCTCCACTTCTGTTTCTATAGGCATTACATCTTCCCAGGCCAATTTCAAATTTGATATAAGCCCTGCATTTACAACCTTTATAATATTTTTATCTATATCAGTAAATTCCTTAACTTTGTATTTTCCTTTACCATTTCCCCCCAAGAGCAAATCTATAATTTGAAATACAAATTGAGGATTTACTTCAAACAAAACAGATCCGCTTAACGGCGGCATTTTAAATATAGTTAAAACAGTAGGATTAGGTACAGAATGAATAAACTCCTCATAAGTTATTTGCTGAACAGATTCCACTTTTACTTTTACATTAGTTCTAACCTGCGCAGTTAAATAATTTGAAATTATTCTAGCATAATTGTCATGAATAAGTTCAAGAGTCCTTATATGATCTTTAGAAAACTTCTGGGGACTTCTAAAATCGTAAGGCTTTACTTTCTGCTTTTCCTCTTCTTTGGGTACTTCATCTGGAGTAAGTTCTCCAGCAGATAAGGCAGCTAAAAGGTCATCTATTTCATTCTGTGATAATACATCTGCCATTCTCTTCCCTCATTTCTTAAGAAAATTCTAATTTGAAAGAAGTTTGTCTATATCAATTAAAGTAACTATACTATCTTTAAAATTTATTATTCCCTCTATATAGACTTTTTTTCCTTCATCATTTATCTTTTCAATAGCATTTTCTTCTACATCTAAAACTTCATCTACTTGATCTACTGTTATTCCCACTAATTCGTCTTCCATTTCCAGTATAAGTATACTGTTTTCACTTATCTCAGCTTTTGGAATATCCATCAAGAGATTTATATCTAGGAGAGATATTACATTTCCCCTTAAATTTATAAGTCCCTTTATGTAAGCTGGCGCCTGTGGGACTTTTGTTATTTCCATAGAATTATTTATACTTTGAACTTTAGCTGTTTCTACAGCAAATTGTTCGTTATTTAATCTAAATATAACAACTTGCATATTTACACCTCCATATACATAGGTACACAAACTATGTAACAAGTATCCTTGTATAAAATTTCAAATCTTAATTTTCTGCTTACCAGATTAAATCAGAAATTAAATATATGGAGTATACTATCCTAGCTATTTAAAGTTTGCAATAAATTTAACTCTACTTGATAGTTTTCGTAATAAACCTTGTTACCTTTATACCAGCCATAAAATTTTAATCTCTGATTATCTGTTTAACAATTTACAAATAATTATATTCTTATTATTAAGAAGCTACTACTTTATTTATTGCTTCTAAAACTCTATCCGGTTGAAAAGGCTTTACTATAAAATCTCTAGCTCCAGCTTTTATAGCATCCATAACCATAGTCTGCTGACCCATTGCAGAGCACATTATAATTTTTGCACCTGCATCAAATCCTTTTATTGCCTTAACAGCCTCAATACCATCCATATCCGGCATCGTTATATCCATTGTAACTACATCTGGTTTTTCCTTTTTATATAACTCCACAGCTTTTAATCCGTTGTTTGCTTCCCCCACTACCTCAAATCCGTTCTTTTCTAATATATCCTTTATCATCATTCTCATAAAAGCAGCGTCATCTACAATTAATATTTTAGCCATTTTCTTCCCTCCAAATTATTTACTACTAAATATTTATCCTATTCCTAAAGCACTTAAAATTTTTTCCATTGAACCAGGCACCGGAATATAGTAAAAGTGCCCACTTAACTCTGAATTATTTTGCATAAAAAGTGTTTCTATGTCAAGAACATACTCATCATATTGTCCTGATTCTATAAATGTAGTTGAAAGTATTGCCCCAAGCATATCGCAAGTAGCTGCTGGAACTGATGGTATTACATGCAGTCCAGTAAATTTTGCTATAGAATTCATATAGGAACTAGATATTATATTGCCTATTTCGCATATAACAGAGTTTCCCATATCACTTAATTCCTCTTCCCTCTGACCGGTTAACATAGAAATTAGATCCATAGCAGTATTCTTTTCAAATATAAACAGTATATTTCCAGGTATATCGCCTAAGATTCTAACTATTACGCCTATAACTACCTCACCTTCACCAATGTTCGTAAAGATGTCGTCAAAAGGCACTATATTTATAGCAGGTACTGTCATATCAACTTTTCTATTTATAAGCTGAGATAATGCTGTGGCTGCATTCCCTGTACCTATATTCCCAACTTCTCTTAATGCGTCAAGTTGAATAGGAGTAAGGTTTTTATAGTCCATTATTTTCCTCCTTATACCAGGGCAGCAACATCCAATATCAAAGTTACAAGTCCATTTCCCAATATGGTTGCTCCCATATATTCTTTCAAATTTTTCAGTGTCTTTCCAAGAGGTTTTATAACAATTTCCCTCTGTCCAAGTAAGGAATCTACCATAAGTCCTACAGTTTTTTCTCCTACCTTAACTATTACTATATAATTTTTGTTGCTAGCTGATTTTTCAACACCAAGTTTTTCATAAAGTCTTATAAGAGGTATTACATTTCCATTATATATTATAACTTCTTTATTATTAGTCATCTTCACTAAATCATCTTTATAATCTATAACTCTGTCTACATAGCTTAAAGATATAGCCATGGTTTCATCCCCTACACCTACAAGAAGTACTTGAATTATCTGAAGTGTAAGTGGAAGCCTTATTATAAAAGATGATCCTTTGTCTTTTTCACTTACAAGTTCTACTGTTCCACCAAGAGAGGATATTTTGGTCTTTACTACATCCATTCCAACTCCTCTTCCTGATATATCTGTTACCTCGGTATTACTGCTTATTCCCTGCATAAATATGAGATTCTTTATGTCAGCTTCTGTCATTCCTTCAGTATTTATACCTGCATTTTCTGCTTTTTCTCTTATCTTCTCTACAGGTATTCCACTTCCATCATCTTCAACTTTAATTACAGCTTTAGTTCCTTCCTGATAAGCAATAAGTTTTATTTTTCCTACAGGATCTTTTCCCTTTGCAATTCTTTCTTCTTTAGATTCTACACCATGATCTGCTGCATTTCTAAGCAAGTGAATTAGAGGCTCTCCAATTTCATCTATTACTGTTCTGTCAAGTTCTGTATCTGCTCCTTCAATTATAAGCTCCATCTCTTTATCCAGTTCTACGGATAAATCCCTTATCATCCTAGGAAATCTGTTAAATACAGTATCAAGAGGCAGCATTCTTATCTTCATTACTAAATCTTGTAAATCTGAAGTTGTCCTTGCCACCTGTTCTAAAACTTCATTTAATTCATTTAACTTATAACTGCTGCTAATTTGCTCCATTCTTGTCCTATTTATAACCAATTCAGACACCATATTCATAAATTTATCTAATCTTTCCAGATCAACTCTTACAGACTGGTGCATTTTTTTATGAGGTTCCTTTTTAGGAGGATTTTTACTTTTCTTTTGAGCTACTGCTGCTGGCTTTGGCTTTACTACTTCCTGGGCAGCTTTCTTTTCAGCTTTAACTTTTATCTCTTCTTCTTTTTTAGCTGAATCTGATTCCATTTTCTTTGCTTTTTCTGCCTGGATGTCCACGTCTTCCACAGTAACTTCTTCCACCTCAGATATGTTCATCAAAAGTTTATGGACATCTTCTGAAGTACTTTTAGTTAATAAAACAAGGCATATTTCAAATTCAAAATTTTCATTTTCTATATCCTCTGTACCAGGAATAGACTTTATTATTTCTCCTACTGCTTCCAAATCCTTAAATATTAAAAATGCCCTTGCAGATTTCAAAAGAGTATTTTCGCTAAGTTTAATTTTTATTTCATAAGCGTTAAATTCCTTGTCCTCAGCTTGTTTAACTACATTTATATCATATTCATTCAATTCTACCATAGAATCTTTGCCTTTAGATTCCACTGCAGCATTTTGTTCCTGGACATTATCTTCTTTTTCAGGTTTATTAGCTTCACTTTCATCTTTTTGACCAGATATCTTTTCCAATTCTTCAATGATATCCTGAATAGGAGTTTCTTCATCTACTCCATCCTCTATATTTTTTATCATCTGCTCAAGAGTATCCAGGCATTTAAATAAGACTGTAACTACATCTTGGTTTACTTTTAATTGTCCATCCCTAAATTCAGATAGTACATCTTCCATTTTGTGAGTAAGTTCAGCCACTTCATTAAATCCCATAGTAGCTGCCATTCCTTTTATTGTATGTGCTACTCTAAAAATTTCATTTACCTTATCTATGTTGTCTGGTTCTTGCTCAAGCTGAAGTAATGATTCATTAAGTGTTTGCAAGTTGTCCATTGATTCCTCTAGAAACATAGACATATACTGCGACGTATCCATTTTATTCCCTCCTTATAGCTTTCTATATATAAAGGTAGAAGCCTTCTCAAAGCCATAATCTCTATAATTGTATATGCTTTCAGTGGCCCCGACAAATAGTAGTCCTCCTTTTTTAAGTGACTTGCTAAACTTTTCATATATTTTATCTTTTACATCTTGATTAAAATATATTACCACATTTCTGCATATTATTAAATCAAAGTTACTTTCATAATTTTGAAGTATTAAATCATGCTTTTTAAATGTGATTAAATTTTTTATTATAGGACTTATAATATATTTATCGTCCTTTATAGTAAAATACTTATCTAAATATTCTTTTTTTACATTTTTTACTTCTGATAAAACATATTCTCCCCTTTTAGCCCTTTCAATTATAGTGTTATCTATATCTGTTGCAATTATGGTGTGTCTAACTCCATGAGACAATTCATCCAAATACATAGCTACTGAATAAGGTTCAGCCCCAATTGAACAAGCTGCACTCCATATTTTCAAAGGACTATTTCTAGGAAGTAGTTCTTCCTTTAATCTAACTTTTAACTCTTCAAATATCTCCGGATTTCTAAAAAATTCAGATACATTTATAGTTATAAAGTCTAAAAACTTCTGTCTTTGCTCTCCGTCCCTTTTTAAGAGTTCTATGTATTCATCTATACTTTTAACTCCTACTCTGGACATCAAGCTATTTATTCTCCTATGTAATTGGTTTGGTTTATATGCAGCTAAATTTATATTGAATTCTCTTAAAACCCACTGCTTAAAATAAGCCATATCCATAAGTCTACCTCCCACCAAACTTTATTATTTTTACTATTTCATTTGCTATTTTGTCTATTGGTAAAACTAAGTCCACTTTTCCTGTGGCATAAGCTGCTTTAGGCATACCATAAATAGTACAAGTTGATTCATCTTCAGAAAGTGTAATTCCTCCATTTTCCTTTATCTCTACAGTTCCTTGTGCTCCATCTCTTCCCATACCCGTCAAAACTACACTTATAATATTTTCTCCATATACTTTTGATGCAGATATAAATAGCTTATCCACTGCAGGCCTTACTCCCCAAATGGCAGGTTCTTTGTTCAAATGTATTCTCTTATCTCTCCATACTTCCATATGAAATCCACCAGGTGCTACATAAACAGTATTCTTTTCAACATTCATACCATCCTCTGCTTCTAATACTTTTATTTTTGAATTAGAATCCAATCTGTCTGCAAAAGCCTTAGTAAATCCTGCAGGCATATGCTGTACTACAAATACCGGCACTCCCATGTTCTGGGGAAATTGTGTTATAACTGAATAAAGTGCTTTAGGTCCGCCCGTAGATGCTCCTATCACCACTGCATTTATATCTTTTTTCATTTTTCTATCTACATTTGAACTTGTGACATTTAATGTGGAAGCTTTTTCATTTTTTGATATAGACAGTTGTATATTTTCTTGTGCTTTATTTGGTTTAACTGTATTTGCCAGGTAGGCTCCTTTTATCTTCTCTACAAGCTCAGTTTTAACTTTATTTATATCCAAAGATATTGTACCTGAAGGCTTAGGTAAAAAATCAAAAGCACCCATATCAAGACATTCCATTGTACGCTGTTTTCCTTCCTTGGAGACACTGCTTAAAACTATTACAGGTATATTAATATTCCTTTTTTTCAATTCGCCTAGTGCTGTTATTCCATCCATCTTTGGCATTTCTACATCTAAAGTTATTACATCAGGCATACTATTTTCAGTAAAATTTAACGATAGTTTCTCTAAAAGATCTTCCCCATTTCTAGCAGTTCCTACAACCCTTATAGATTCATCTTCACCTATCATGTCCGAAATAATTTTTCTCATTAATGCAGAATCATCTACTACTAAAACCTTAATTTTTTCCAAGCATTATCACTCCATTAAATTTTTAAATTTCCCTTATCCCAATTCCTACTGTCTTTATCTTGACACCTCCATCATTGGTATCAAATATCATAGTTCTACCTTTGTTGCCTCCTAGATCTTCTGCTAATATTGAAATAGAATTTTCTTTTAATATATTCTTTACAGCTTCTCCATTCCTACTTCCTATATTCATAACTACACTTTTATCTGAGAAGTTAAACATAGAAGCCCCACCTGCTATTTTAGCCTTTAAATTTCTTCTATTTACACCTAAGGCTTCTAACTTTTCTATCAAAATAGGAATAGCTAAATCTGCAAATTTCATTGGATTTTTTGTATTTGTAAATTGAGTGCTGTCCGGCAGCATTATATGTGCCAACCCACCTATACACTTTTCCTTATCATATAGAGCTATACCTACACAGGAACCCAAACCAATGGTTATAATTCTATCAGGAGAACTTGCAGTATTCATATCTGCTATTCCCACTCTTATCTCTTTTATATCCATAAATATACACCTTTCAATTTTTAATTATATGAGTTCCTTTTCTTCTTCAGTAAGTATTTTATCAAGATTTAAGAATATTATTATATTATCTTTTATTTTAATGAGGCCTTTTATATATCTTTTTGATATTTGGGACACTATATCAGGTGCAACTTCTATATCTGCAGTATTTACATCAGTAACTTCAGATACAACATCTACTATTATTCCTATTTTATTTCCACTTTGTTTCGTAACTATTATCTTAGCCTCTTTACTTTCTTCCGCTGAAGCAAAACCAAATCTCTTACTCAAGGATATTATAGGAAGTATATTTCCTTCATAATTTATGACTCCCTCTACAAAGTTAGGAGAATCCGGCAGCTTCGTAGTCTCTTCATAACCCAAAATTCTCTCTACTTCCATAATATCTGTAGCATAGTACTCACCATTTATACTAAATATCAATACTTTTATTTCCTTGCCATCCATTTAAAATCCTCCTTAAATAATATTGTTAGCCATCCTTATAAATCCTTATTTAAATCAATTATTACATAATTATAGCATATATCTACTTAAAATAGCATAAATCATGCATTTTGCAACAGGATTTTTATAGAACAAATTTGTCAACTACTATATCCCCTTCCTTCAAATACACATGTACATCTTTACTTGGAGAATCTAGAACAATTTCCTTGTTTTCAACTTTAAATACCGTATTATGATAAGCCACATCTGCCCATATATTTCCACCCTTACTTTCTACTTGAAGCTTTGTAGAAACTCCTGCTACACTCCCTACAATCTTACATTTTATTTCATTTTCAGCTTTTAGTATTCCCCCTCTTGCCACACTCTTTTCTTGCAAAAATTCAATGGAACCATTGGCATCAATTTGTGATATATATTCTCCTCTTCCTTTTATTATTATATCACCAGAACTCTGTATATTGGAGTCCTGACAGTAAGATAAAACCACTTTCACAGGAAGTGCCCTTGTGTCTTTTAGTTCCTCTATTTTATCTTCAATAATTTTCATTAGTTCATTTAACTCGGAATAACTTTTAATACTTATAGGTCCCATTCCTATAAGCTTGGTTTTGATAAATCTTACAATTTTATCCTCTTGATAATCATCACTTTCAACATTCAAGTCCGCAATTACATTTATGCCCAGCTTAATAAGTTTCTTGAATTTACTTTCCAATAATATTTTTATTATTTCTCCATCCTTTTTACTTTTGCCAAGCAGATTATAGTCTTTTATTTCTTTTACGGCCCCCACTAACTGTTCCATATTCTTATTAAATTTGCTCAGGTGTTCCATAGCCTTAATCTTCTTTACACTGTCACCGCCACCACATATTTGAGAGCTAACAACAGTTTGTCCTATACTTATATCACCTTTTGCATTTAAACTAGCCCTTTCTACTTCTTTTTCCACAATAAGGTCGTTGCCACATTCTACTTTCATGCCTTCTTTTACATTTCCATGTATAATTATATCACCTATAAAATTTATATTCCCAGTGCTTATATCCACATCTCCATTAATTTCGTGTACCTGATGAACATAATAAGTGTTGCTTTTTATGGAGGGTTTACCATCTATTGATGCTTCAACGGTGTTTTCATCTTTAAGTACACATCCATCTCCAACCTTTATTTTAATTTGTTTTATTGGTTTACATTTTAAAACCTTTCCAGTAACATCAAATCCATCTTTGCCTAAAGTGCCATTATGTTTTATTGCAATTATATCTCCTTTTTTTACAACATTTATGGTACCTATACTTTTAAAGTCTATATTTCCAATCGTATCTTCTTTTAAAACTACGGAGGTTTCAAACTTATTCTCTAGAAAATCATCATCACCGTTTACAGCTTCTTTTCCACAAGCTACTACAAGTTTTTTATCACCGTTTACAACTTCTTTCAAATTTTCTTCCATTATACCATAAATCACTTTATTATTAGATAATTCGTTCTTAATTTCATTTACTGTATACATAGGAGGCTTTATTGATTGAATTATTTCTCCTTCAAAATTCACTTTATGACTCTCATCTTTGTCTTTCAGTTTGTAAACGTTTTTAGATATATATTTAACTTCAGCATATGCTTTCATTCTATCATCAGATAGATATATATTCATTTGTCTTTTTGGTTCATCTTCTTCAAAAACTATTTCTATTTTATTTTTACTAAATACTTCACATTTATCCTTAACTTCAGCTCCATCTACAAAAATAGATATATTATGTCCCCTATGTATTACCGCAGGTTTCCCATCTTCAATAGGATCCTTTACAATTATTTTGCCATTTTCTAATTTTATGGTTCCATCTTTTTCATTTGTTTTTACAATTTCCTTCTCTGTAACAGAATTTACATTACTCTGATCTTCTTCCCCAAAAGACACTTCTATTATTACTTTTTTTCTAAAAAGTAATTTGCTTTTCTTAACAATCTTATATTGTAATTTGTCTTTTGGCATATTTAGTTTACAGCTGGCAGATTCTAAGCATTCCTCTAGTGAAGTACCATGAAACAATTCTTTCATAATTATCTCCCCCTAATTAATGAATCTTGCTTAGTGGGAATTTGTTTTTCCCACTAAGTTTAGATGAATTATCCAGAGACGTAGCTACTGTTATCTCCCACCTTGGTAGAAAAGCAGATATCCCAAATCTTTGATTTGGTGATAGTCGCTTTCGCTGTGTGCGTGGGAGTGTTACAGTAGAAAGCCATCGGATAAAAACTTCAATATCATATATAATCTATCTTAAGCCTTCTATGTTCTAATCTGTATCAAAATTTTTTATGTCATCCCTTACTTCTTTATCGTATGCTTTTATAATTTTAAGCAGTACTTTATTGTTTGAAGAATCAAATTTAACGTTTTCCACTTTTTTTATAGGCAGTACTTTTGGTGATGTACCAGATATAAATAGTGCATCAAACTTTTCTACATCCTTATAGCTTACCTCTTTCTCTGACACTTCAAGCCCTATTTTACTGCAGATATCCATTACAACCTTTCTCGTAGTTCCAGGAAGCACATTTTTTAATGGTGCAGTTACAACAGTATTTCCCTTTATCATAAATATATTGGACTTACTCCCCTCTGTAATGTTTCCATTACTATCCACAAGTATAGCTTCAAACACATTCTTTTCTTTTATCGTACTATCTACCTTAGTTCTAAACTCATAATTTATTACTTTTGCATTTGGATTTTCTCTTTCTCCATGATAAAAGATGGTGTCTACTCCCACTTTATACTCTTCTAGAGATGGATAATTATAAGGCAAAAAATAAGACAAAAATGTATTCTTTTCATAGAAATTAAAAATAATCTTTATATTACCTACTGAAATTTCATTTGCCTTTATAAGTTTTAATATACTATTTTTAATATCTTTTTCATTAAGCCATAATCTCAAATTAGTTATTTTTGCTGAGTTTTTCATACGTCTTAAATGTAACTTTAAAAAAAGAGGTTTTCCATCTATAATACGTATTACCTCATATATAGACTTTCCATGTTTAAATTCAGCCTCTTTAAATTGTTCTTTGTTTTTTAATTCATTATTATATAGAAAAAATTTTTCAATACACTCACTCATGTAAATCAAATCTCCCTTTCATATATTTTCTTATTATTTAACTAAATGTTGCCATTTAGTCTCTATTATATTCTACATTATTCATGGAAAGTTTTCCACATTAACTATTAATTCTTCATTCTTAACTATTAATTAAAAATATTGTTTGGCAATTTTTCTATTATAATTCTAAACAAAGTCATTTACATTACATAAAGTTTTTAATAGAAGCAAAGTATGATATTATAATTAAATAAGGAAGTGATTCATTTGGAAAAACTCGCTATATTTGACGTAGATTTTACTTTAACAAATAGTGAAACCTTAATGGAATTTTACATATTCATGGTAAAAAAACGTCCTAGACTCATATTATACGCACCTTTTAGCATTATGTCTGCCCTTTTATTTGTACTGAAGGTTTTTAGTGCTAAAAAGGCTAAAGAAAATTTTATTTCATTTATAAATGGAATACGTGAAAAGGATATGGAACTTCTCACAAAAGAATTTTACGAAAAAAGACTAAGTAAAATATTTTACAAAGATGCTCTATATACCTTAAAAAAATTTAAAAATAGTGGCTATAAAATATATCTGATATCTGCTTCTGCAGAATTTTATTTAAAAGAATTATATAAAATAGAGGAAGTTGATAAAATAATAGGTACACGATTTGAAATTGTAAATGGAAAGCATACTAGAAAAATTCTCGGACAAAACTGCAAAGGAGAAGAAAAGGTAACAAGGCTTATGGAATCTTTAAAAAAAGACAACATAGAAGTTGACTTCAAAAATTCTTATATGTTCTCAGATTCACTATCTGATTTGCCTCTCTTTAAATTGGTAGGCAATCCTTATCTTATAAATTACACAAGAAAAGATAACCAGGGGATTGAAGTTTTAAGGTGGAAGTGAACTTTAAACTTTTTAATTGGCAACGTATAGTTAGAAAGACTATACGTCGCCAATTAATTATTCTTCTTCCATTAATTTTTCATAGTACTTTGAAACTTCATCAAATTCGTTATCCTCTGGAATAACAAGCTCTCCTTCATTTTCCACTTTAAATAAATAAGTAGAGCCATTCTCAGGATTCTCAACTACAGCATATTTTCCTTCTTTATATTCAAAACCATCAACTATTTCACAGGAAACTATCTCTCCATTTTCATCCTCTAAATCTACTATTAAAGGATCTGAATCTTCACAGCCGCATCCACAGCCGCAATCATGTTCATGTTCGTGTGTTTCTGTGCAGCCACAATTTTCTTCTTGGCTAGTACAGCCACAGTTACATTCATTTAAATTTTCTTTATCCATAAAGTAAACCTGGCATTTATTATTTGGTGATATCTTACAAATATATTTACCAGGAATCTTCACCTCCTTTTAACTGTTATGTTCTAATTTTAACCTTAATTGCTCTATAATAAAAGTATTTTTTTAATATTTTTAAATGGACAAACTAATTTTTTAAATAACAAAGTACAAAGTTTAAATAACAAATAAGGGCAATTTTCTTCCTAACGTCATAAAATATTAAAATTATAGATTTCCTGAGGTAAGATGGAAATCATCTTTATTTATTATTTGAACTTTGTTATTTTCAAAAGCTTTGCCAATTAACTATTAATTAAAAAAGTACCAGACAGCTTACGCCATCTGATACTTTTTATTAAATTTACTTGATTACTGTTCATTATCAAGCTTTTTATATCCTGCAATTCTTTGAAGAGCATCTTTCTTAGTCTTTTCAAATAATGCATCTGCCTGATCTGGGAATTGTTTAGCAAGTGAAGAGTATCTTACTTCTCCCATTAAGAATTCCTTGAAATCTGTAGTTGGTTCTTTTGAATCCAAGCTAAATGATTTCTTTCCTTCTTCTTTTAATTCTGGATTGTATCTGTAAAGTGCCCAATATCCACAATCAACAGCTCTCTTAGCTTCTCTCTGGCTCTTACCCATTCCAACTCTTAAGCCATGATTGATACATGGAGCATAAGCTATTATAAGTGATGGTCCATGATAAGCTTCTGCTTCATGAATTGCCTTTAATGCCTGATTCTTATCAGCACCCATTGAAATCTGAGCTACATAAACATATCCATAACTCATAGCCATCATTCCAAGATCTTTCTTCTTAGTCTTCTTACCACTTGCAGCAAATTTAGCTACAGCAGCTGTTGGAGTTGATTTTGAAGATTGTCCACCTGTATTTGAATATACTTCTGTATCAAGTACAAGAATATTTACATCTTCATTTGAAGCTAAAACATGATCTACTCCACCATATCCAATATCATAGCCCCAACCGTCTCCACCAATTATCCAGTGGGATCTCTTTACTAGGAAGTCTCTGTTTTCATAAATATCATTTAATAAATCATTGCTTCCCTTTTCTTTTTCAAGTAAAGCTGTTATTTTATCAGCTCTTTCTCTTGTTCCTTCACCTTCAGCAAAGTTTTTAATCCAGTCTTCAAAAGCAGCTTTAAGTTCTGCACTTAAACTACCCTTTAAAGCTTCTTCAATTTTATCCTGAAGTCTTTCTCTTGTCTGTTTAACTCCAAGGAACATACCTAATCCATATTCAGCATTGTCTTCAAATAATGAGTTAGCCCAAGATGGACCATGTCCTCTATAGTTAGTTGTGTATGGAGTTGCTGGTGCTGATGCTCCCCAAATTGATGAACATCCTGTAGCATTTGCTATCATCATTCTATCACCAAACAATTGAGTTACAAGTTTAACATAAGGAGTTTCTCCGCATCCTGCACAAGCTCCTGAGAACTCAAGTAATGGTTGTTCGAACTGACTTGCTTTTACACTGTATTTGTCCTTCATTGGGTTATCCTTATGAGCTACAGCATTAACAGCATAATCCCAAGCTTCTGTCTTTGACAGCTGAGTATCTACTGGCTTCATAACAAGAGCCTTTTCTTTTGCTGGACATACATCTTCACAGTTTCCACATCCTGAACAATCAAGTGGTGAAATAGCCATTGTAAATTTAAGTCCTTTTGCTCCATTTGCATCTTTAGCTTCAAATCCTTGAGGTGCTTTAGCTAATTCTTCTTCAGTTGTAAGAACTGGTCTTATAGCTGCATGTGGACATACAAATGAACATTGGTTACATTGTATACATTTGTCTACTTGCCATTCTGGAACATTTATAGCTATTCCTCTCTTTTCATAAGCTGCAGTTCCTGCTGGGAATGTACCATCTTCCATTCCTACAAATGCACTTACTGGAAGTTTGTCTCCTTCTTGTCTATTCATAGGATTAACTATTTTTTCTATAAATTTAGGAAGTTCCTTTGTAGCTGCTGCTTCATCTTCTGCATCTTTCCATGAAGCTGGAACATCTATTTTAACTACTGCATTTACGCCCTTGTCTATAGCAGCGTTATTCATATCTACAACTTTTTGTCCCTTCTTACCATAAGAAGTTACAACTGCTTCTTTTAAGTACTTAACAGCATCATCTATTGGAATGATATTTGCAATCTTAAAGAATGCTGATTGACATATCATATTTATTCTTCCACCAAGTCCAATTTCTTGAGCTATTTTAACAGCATTTAATGTATAGAATTTTATATCATTGTTTGCTATATATTTCTTCATAGAAGCTGGTAACTCTTTTTCCAATTCTTCTTGAGTCCAAACTGTATTTAATAAGAAGTTACCGCCTTTTTTAAGTCCTGCAAGTACATCATACTTATGAACATAAGATTGGTTATGAACTGCAACAAAATCAGCCTTATCTATAAGATATGGTGATTTTATTGGTGATTTACCAAATCTTAAATGAGAAACTGTTATACCACCGGATTTCTTTGAATCATATGCAAAGTATCCTTGAGCATACATATCTGTATGGTCTCCAATGATCTTTATAGCACTCTTGTTTGCTCCAACAGTACCATCTGATCCTAGTCCCCAGAACTTACAAGCTGTAGTTCCTTCTGGTGTTGTATTTATATCTTCTCCTACAGGTAATGAAGTATTTGTAACATCATCAACTATACTTAATGTAAATCTATCCTTAGGTTTATCTGATTTTAAGTTTTCAAATACTGGTAGAATATGTGATGGTAATACATCTTTTGAACCAAGTCCATATCTTCCACCAACTATAACTGGTTGTACTTCTTGTCCATAGAAAGCATTCTTAACATCTAAATAAAGAGGTTCTCCAATTGATCCTGGTTCTTTTGTTCTATCAAGGACTGCAATTTTCTTAACAGTCTTTGGTATGTATTTCATAAAGTGTTTTATTGAGAATGGTCTATATAAATGAACTGTAAGTAATCCAACTTTTTCACCTTTTGTGGTTAAGTAATCAATTACTTCTTCTACAGTTTCACAGACAGAACCCATAGCTATTATAATTCTCTCTGCATCTTTTGCTCCATAGTAATTGAATAGATGATATTCTCTTCCTGTAAGTTTAGTCATTTCTTGCATATATCCTTCAACTATCTCTGGAAGTGCTTCGTAATACGTATTTGAAACTTCTCTTTCCTGGAAGTATATATCAGGATTTTGAGCTGTACCACGAGTTACTGGATGATCTGGATTTAAAGCTCTTCTTCTAAAATCATTCAAAGCTTTCTGATCAACTAATTTTGCTAATTCTTCATACTCTAATAATTCGATTTTTTGAATTTCATGAGAAGTTCTGAATCCATCAAAGAAGTTTACAAATGGAACTCTTCCTTTTATTGCTGATAAATGGGCTACTGCTGAAAGATCCATAACCTGTTGTACTGAACTTTCTGCAAATAAAGCAAATCCAGTTTGTCTTGTTGCCATAACATCTTGGTGATCACCAAATATGTTAAGTGAATTTGCAGCTACTGCTCTAGCTGATACATGGAATACTCCTGGTAATAATTCACCAGCAATCTTATACATGTTAGGTATCATAAGTAATAAGCCTTGAGATGCAGTATATGTACTAGTCAATGCTCCTGCTTGTAGTGAACCATGTACGGCTCCTGATGCTCCAGCCTCTGATTGCATCTCCATAACTTTTACTTGTTGTCCAAAAATATTTTTCTTTCCCTTAGCTACCCATTCATCTACATGTTCTGCCATTGGTGATGATGGAGTTATTGGATAAATAGCTGCTACATCAGTAAATGCATAGGAAATATAAGCAGCAGCAGTATTTCCATCCATAGTTTTCATTTTACGCATAAAAATTCCTCTCCTTTTCAAGTATATAATTAAATCTTTTTATTAAACTAGCAATAGTATAAAATAACTTACATCGTACTATTAGATTTAATACAAAATATAATTTTAAACAACTGTACTTATTTTTTATTTATAATTAATACAGTTTAATCCCGTCACTAGTACAGTAAATAGTACAGCATTTCTTTTACAATTAAAGATTTGTATTAAACATCTAAAAAAGCACATTGAAAAGTACTTAACTATCTTTAATTAAATTAAGTATCTTATGTATTCTACTATTTTAATATACATCAAAATTCTAAACATGTAAAATACATTTTGAAAAAATTAAAAATTAATTTAAAATTTTATATTACAGGTGTGTATTTTTTCTAATACAGCTTCATTTTAATTTATAATAATATATAAAAAAGAATACAAGTAATGCTTTTCACCTTTGTTTATAACTCTACATTATTATCAACTATTTTTCAAGTAATTTATGGTATTTTTTAAATTTTTATGGTTGTTTTGCACTAAATAGCTGTTTAATTGTCAACATTTTTTATATAACAACTTTTTAAGACAGTTTTTTAAAGTTATACTATAAATTTTTAACATTAACCTTATATACTGTATTTCTCTATTAAATTTATGATTTTACCTACTGCATCCTGCACAGGACTTGCCTCCATATTGTTTATATATTCATTTCTAGAGCTATAGAGTTTAAAAACCCTATCTAAAAGTACCTGAGAAGTAAGTTCCTCTTCCTGGAGGACCATACTATATCCACTTTTTTCAAAAGAGGCTGCATTTAAAATTTGATCTCCTCTACTAGATTTTTTAGATAGTGGAATTAACAAGTTTGGCTTTTTTAAAGCAAGTAATTCAAATATTACATTTGCACCAGCTCTAGATATAACTATATCCGCTGCATTCATTATATGCGGCAATTCTTCATTTATGTACTCAAATTGTACATATCCCTTTCTCTCCTTAAGGGACCTATCTAAATTTCCTTTTCCACATATGTGAACTATATTATAATTTTTTAAAAGTTCATTTAGTGAATTCCTAACCGTATTATTTATAAACGTAGAACCTAGACTTCCACCTATTATGAGAAGTACTGGTTTCTCATTATCAAATCCACACATTCTCCTGCCTATTATCCTACTTCCATCTAGAAGTTCTCTTCTTATAGGAGTTCCTGTTAAAACTGAGTTATTACCCTTTATGTTTTTTAAAGACTCTGGAAATGTAGCACAAATCTTAGTGCAGTAAGGTGCAGACAATCTATTTGCAAGTCCGGGAGTTATATCTGATTCATGAGCAATGACAGGTACTTTATTTATATGTGCAGCAATTACTACAGGAACTGAAACAAATCCACCTTTTGAAAACACTATGTTAGGTTTTTCCTTTCTTATTATAAGTATAGCTTGAAGTATTCCCTTTAAAACTTTAAATGGATCAGTAAAATTCTTTATATCGAAATACCTTCGGAGTTTACCACTAGATATTATATGATATTCTATTTTTTGATCTTCTATTATTTTTCTTTCAATTCCGTTTTCGGTTCCTATATACTGTATGTTATATCCTAGTTCTTTTAATCTTGGAACTAAGGCAAGATTAGGTGTAACATGTCCAGCAGAGCCTCCACCTGTAAGTATTATTTTTTTCAAGTTCTATTTCCTCCTCGTACAATTTTTCCAACTCCTAGATTTATTATAGTAATTATTTATACTTTGTACAACAATAGAAGCAATATACATATTTATTACTTAAAACTTATAAATATGTATATTAAAATTTTAGTTCAACATTGTACAAGCTACTATTTTAACATAGTTCTATTTAATTACCATTAAAAAAATAGAGTGACAACTTTAACAGTAATGTGTATAATAATAAATGAAAATCTTGCATGGAGGTCAAACTAATGGAATTAGAAAAAGAACTTATCGCTAAATTAGTAAAAATAGGATTTAACAAATATGAAGCTATGATATATTTAACTTTATTGAAAAATCAAGAAATTACAGCTTATGAAGCTAGCAAGCGGTCAGGCGTTCCTCAATCAAAGGTATACGATACAGTAAAGTCGCTTTTAAATAAAAATGTAATTATTAAAAATGGCTATAACCCTTGTAAATACATAGCGTTGTCTTTAAAAGAATTCTTAGATATATATAAAAAAGATACTAAATCTACAATAAGTTATCTAGAAGATAATTTAAATAGTATAAATGATTTAGAATCCATAAATTACCTGTGGCACTTCAATGATACAGAACAAATAAAAGATAAAATTACATCTATGATAAGAAACGCAAATGAATCAATATATCTGGATATTTGGAGTAAAGATTACAATAATTTATATGATGAATTATTAGATGCTAAAAAAAGAAATATTAAAATAGTTTCCGTACTATATGGTAAAGTTGATGAAATAGGAAAAGTATTTTATCATGAAATGGATGGCATGAAAGAAGATGCTGCATTAAATGGAAGATGGCTTAGCTTAGTAATAGATCATAAAGAATGTTTGTTTTCAATATTTCAAACCGACAACACAAGCTACTGTATATGGACCCAAAATAAGCCTTTCATGCTTGTAACTGAATGTTTTATAACTCATGATATATTTATTTCAGAAATATATTCCAAGCACAAAAAAGAACTTGACGAAGAATTTGGTCCTAATCTAAAAAGTATAAGGGATAATCTGGAAATAGGCTAACATTATCTTATTTCCAATTATCACCTTAATTATACCATGTGAATGCACTTCAACTGTTACATAACATTGCTTTGACAATTTCTTTGTTCAATTTCATTTTGTTCAATTTCATCACGTTTTAAATAGCTGGATTGTTTCTAATAATTTTTTACTCATATTGTTAATTTTTCTTATATTGTTAGATATCTTCTCCATACTAGCAAACTGCTCCTGCATTGAAGCACTTACTTCTTCAGACGCTGCTGATTGCTGCTCACTTATACTAGATACATTCTCCATATTTTCAATTACTTCCATTTTACTTTTTCTCATATTATCAGTTTCATCATTTAGCAAATTGATTTGACGTATTAAATTATTAGAACAACTTATTACATCCTCAAAATTATTAATTGTACTTTTTAGCTTTACATTTGTACTTTCTGATATAGCGGTAGTATTATCCATTTGAACTTTTACCAAATTAATTATATCATCAATTTCATTTATAGCACTTTTTATTTTTTTTGATGAATCTGAAGAATCATTAGACAATTTTCTTATTTCATCAGCCACTACTCCAAAACCTTTACCTGCATCTCCTACTTTTACAGCTTCAATAGAAGCATTCAATGACAAAAGGTTAGTTTCTTTAGATATGGACTCTATAACTTGATTAATATCTTCCAGATATTTAAATTTTTCTGTTAAATCCTTTACTTTTTCACTCATAACCCTAATGGAATTATTATTTTCCTCAAATTTTGCTTTAAGTTCTCTAGCAGCAGTTAATCCAAGTTCATTTTTATCTTTGCTTTTATTTGTTTCATTAACCATACTTCTCACATTACTATCTATATTATTTATGCTTTTTCCTAGAGAATTAACTTTTTCTAAGGTAATTGTCATATTTTTAGCTTGTTCTACACTTCCATTTGATATTTCCTCCATAGAATCTGTAACAATTTTACTTGTCTCTGTAACTTCACATATGCTTTTATCTGACTCATCGTTTTCAGTCTGTAAATTGTAAATCATTTGTTTTACATTTTTTATAAATTTTTGCTGTTTAGTAATCATGGTATTAAAACTGCCAACAAGATCACCTATTTCATCTTTAGCTTTAATATCTAGCGTTTCTCTGTAATCTCCGTCAGCTAATAATTTAGTTTGCTCCTTAAATCTAAATATTGCTTTTAAAATTCTATTAATAATATATATTGAAATTAAAGAACTTATAATGATAGAAATAATAAACGAAATAATAAATCCTAAGATAAGTTTTGATAAAGGCTTTATTATTTCTATTTCAGGAATAGATAACACAAGAAGCCATCCTGTAGAACTTATTTTATCATAGACAAAATACTTGTTTTGTGAATCATAATCCTTTCCTTTAATTAATCCTTTACTTTCATTTTTAGATTTATTGGCTATACTTGTATAAGTATAATTTTTTACACTACCCATATTTACATTCTTATTTGAAGATGGCAAAAAATTTTTATTCTTATGAATAATAAAATCATTATCTGCATCAACTAGAAATACATAGTCATTTTCACCAATTTTATATTTTTGTGTAATATTCATAAGGTAGTCCAAATATAAATCCTCACCTATAACGCCTACAATTTTCCCATTAATTTTGATAGGCATCAAAATAGAAATAATACTTTTTTTGGTAGCTTCATCTATATATGGTTTTGTATACACTAGCTTATTTTCATTCACAGCTTGGCTATACCATTTTTGTTTTGTCACATCATAACCTTGTGGTGGTATCCAATTATCACTTCCAAAATATCTTTTATCACTAAGGCCAACGTAATAAGCAATAACATATTTTTGCGATTGTTGTTTCATATGTAAATAATCTTTCATATTGGTTGCATCAAAATTATTATAAAACTGTATATCTTCAGCCATTTGTTCTATAGCTTTTCCTTGACCTTCAATCCAATTATTTATATTATTAGAAACATTGCTACATGATATAGAAGCCTTTTGATTAAATTGGTCGTATAATATCTTTTCGCATATATTAAAGCTTATGACAGAACTTAGTAGTAAACAAATAAAGTACACTATAATAATTATAGCAGTTCCCTTAAATTTTAAAGAATTTAACTTAATTTTCAAAATTCATATCCCCTCTATAAACAATAGGAACATTTCTTTTGGTATACTAAAATTGTATAATTATAGCCCCAATGTAGAAATGTTCCCAAAAATTGTATCCTAGTAGTTCAATTTTAAATTTGATTTTGAAATTCCTAAAAGTACACATATATTTAGAAAAATGAACTCATAGGAATGTGAAAAATATAAAAGATGTGTTTAAATTTCATTTAAATAAGCCTTTTATCCAAAAGATTTTTTATACGTTGTTATGCCTATATGCTAGCACATAATACTCTATCTGTTGATTTTATTGTTGTTCCACTTTTTCCATTTAACGCATCTTTTGTTTTATCAAGTGATGCTATTATAGCTTTTCTTCCTTCTTTAGAAGAAACAAACTTCATGGTAGCTTTAACTTTAGGCAGCATACTTCCAGGAGCAAATTGGCTTTCTTCTATATATTTTTTTCCTTCTTCTATTGTCATCGTATCTAAATCAATTTGATTTGGTTTGCCAAAATTAATTGCAATTTTGTCTACTGCTGTTAAAATCATAAGTACATCTGCATCCAAATCTTCTGCAAGTTTTTCTGCAGCAAAATCTTTATCTATAACTGCTGCTACTCCTTCTAGTTCATCATTTCTATTTTTAACTACAGGTACTCCACCGCCACCAACGGTAATTAATACTTGTCCATCGTTAAATAACTTTTTAATAGTACTAATCTCTACTATTTCCTTAGGTTGTGGCGATGCTACAACTCTTCTATAGCCTCTTCCTGCATCTTCCTTCATCTTATATCCTTTTTCACTAACAATTTTTTCAGCTTCTTCTTTAGTATAGAAAGGTCCAATTGGTTTTGTTGGATTTTTAAATCCTTCGTCATCTTTATCCACAACAACTTGAGTAACTACAGAAGTAACTGGTTTACTTATACCTCTCTTTACCAATTCACATCTTAGTGCCTGTTGAATATGATATCCTATCATTCCCTGACTCATGGCTCCACATACATCAAAAGGCATAGCTGGTGTTACTTTACTAGCATATTCATTTTGTATAACTATTCTCCCAACTTGTGGCCCATTACCATGGACAATTACAATCTGATGTCCTTCTTCAATCATATCTGCTAAATAAACTGCTGTCTTTTTTATTACATCCAATTGTGCTTCAGCTGTAGCTGGTGCTCCTTCTTTTTGTAGTGCATTTCCGCCTAAAGCTACTACTATTTTCATTATTACTCCTCCTAAATCAAAATATATTTAACAATACGTCTCTTTATTTATCAACTTATTGACAATTTACCTGTTGCTAGCATAACTACTGCAACTATTCCTGCTACTAAGAAAATTAGTGCTATCACTTTCTCATATGATAAGAAAATATAATTTTTCTTCTTATTACTATTGTTCTCTTTGCTGGCAATTGTAAATGCAACTATGCCAATAGCAAAAAGTATAGTTTCTAACAAAACGTATTTTAACCCTGCTGCATATACTAACCATGCTGTGTATATAGTTGCAACTGATGCAATTATAATATTTTTAGTTCTTCCATTTTCTTCTTTACTCATTAATTCAAATTTTAGCCCAAACAGTGCACTAAGAAAATAAGGAATTAATATAGCTCCACTTGCTATTGAATATAGTATTTGATAGGTACTACTAGAAAACAGTGTTAGTATAAGTGAAATTTCTACTAATATATTAGTAATCCATAAAGAATTTACTGCTGATCCATTTTTATTTTCTTTAGCAAATACTTTCGGGAACATACCATCTTTTGCAGCTATATACGGAATTTCTGCTGCCAAAAGAGTCCAACCTAAAGTTGCTCCTAACAAAGAAATTACCAATCCTAAATTTATTACGATTGCTCCCCACTTTCCAACAACACTTTCAAGTACATATGCCATTGATGGAGTGTCTAAACCAGAAAGACGAGCCCTATTCATTATTCCTAAAGATAATAGTGTTATTAAAATATATATGACTAATGTTCCAACCAAGCCTATTACTGTAGCTTTTCCTACATCACTTCTTCTTTTAGCTCTACCTGAAACAACTACAGCTCCTTCAATTCCTATAAAAACCCATAATGTTACTAACATGGTACTTTTAACTTGAGCTACAACTCCCCCTAGGCTAGGAGTAGAACCACCCCAAAAATCTAAGGTAAATATATTAACTTTAAACATTATGATAGCTATAATTACAAATAGGAATATTGGCACTAACTTTGCAATTGTAGTGATAACATTTACTATAGCAGCTTGTTTTACTCCTTTTAATATCAAACCTTGAATAAGCCACAACATAATAGATGCGCAAACAACAGATGCTAAATTATTTCCTTTTCCGAATACAGGAAAAAAGTATCCAACAGCTCCAAACATCATTACCAAATAAGATACATTACCAATTAATGCACTTAACCAATATCCCCAAGCTGAATTAAATCCCATGTAATCTCCAAAACCAGCTTTAGCATAACTATATATACCACCATTTAAATCTGGTCTTTTCATTGAAAGATTTTGATATACAAAAGCTAATGCTATCATACCAATTCCAGTAATTAACCATCCTATAATAATTGCACCTGCACTAGCTCCTTTTGCCATATCACCTGGTAGCGAAAACGCTCCTCCACCAATCATTGAGCCGATAACTAATGCTATAAGTGAAAATAACCCCAATTTATTATTTTCTGACAATTCATTATCTTCTACTAGTTTATTATCTTCCACAAATAAAACCTCCTAATTGTTTTATGAACTATATTGTTATTTTTATAACAATATAGTTCATAAACTATTTTATTAATCTCCTAAAGTAGCAACCATGACAGCTTTTATTGTGTGCATTCTATTTTCTGCTTCATCAAATACTACAGAATATTTACTTTCAAATACTTCATCTGTAACTTCCATTTCATTTAAACCAAATTTATCATGTATTTGTTTTCCAACTTTAGTTTTTAAATCATGAAATGCAGGAAGGCAATGTTCAAATATAACTTTTTCATTTCCTGTCATCTTTATCATATCCATATTAATCTGATAAGGTTTCAATAGTTTTATTCTCTGTTCCCAAACTTCATCAGGTTCACCCATTGATACCCAAACATCAGTATAAAGGACATCTGCACCTTTTACACCTTTAGCAACATCATCAGTTATTGTTATTTTAGCTCCGCTCTTTGCAGCTTCTTCTTTGCATTTATTTACTAATTCTTCTTTTGGGAATAATTCTTTTGGTGTTACTATTCTAAAATCCATTCCCATTTTAGAAGCACCAATCATAAGTGCATTTGCAACGTTATTTCTTCCATCACCAGAATAAACAAATGTCATCTTATTATATGGCTTATTTAAATGTTCACTAGCTGTTAAAAAGTCAGCTAAAACTTGTGTTGGATGATCTGCGTCTGTCAATCCATTCCAAACTGGAACTCCTGAATATTTTGCTAAATCTTCAACAGTTTCTTGTGCATATCCTCTGTATTCTATACCATCAAACATCTTTCCTAAAACTCTTGCAGTATCTGCAGCGGACTCTTTCTTTCCCATTTGACTTCCTGTTGGTCCAAGATAAGTAACATGAGCTCCTTGATCCTGTGCAGCAACCTGAAATGAACATCTTGTTCTTGTAGAATCTTTTTCAAATAAAAGAACTACATTTTTTCCCTTTAACTTTTGTTCTTCATTTCCTAGGTATTTAGCTCTCTTTAAATCTCTAGCAAGATCAAGCATAAAGTTTATTTCTTTCTGTGAAAAGTCCATTAATGTTAAAAAGCTTCTATTTCTTAAATTAAATCCCATGTCAATTTCTCCTTATTCGGTAATTGTTTTAAATTTTATTTTCTAATTTGTTATAACTTATCTTGTTATACTATATTAACTATTGAAATTATAAATTTTCTCTCCAAAGTGGCATACTCATACATCTTGGGCCGCCTCTTCCTCTTGACAACTCTGATGATGGCATAATATTAAGTTTTACTCCATACTCTTCGAGCAGCTTATTTGTAACATGATTTCTAGAATAAACTACTACTTCACCTGGGGCAATAGCTAATGTATTGGAACCATCATTCCACTGTTCTCTTGCAGCATGTATTTTGTCACCACCGCCACATCTTATTAACGTAATCTTTCTTCCAAGATACTTTTCCAATACTTCTTCTAATTCAATATTTTGTTTTACTACTTTTAATCCACTTGAACTATCTTTATCTTTTGTTATTTCATAAACAACCAAAGGTCCTTCGATCTCAGGATGAACAGTAAACTTATCATAATCAACCATAGTAAACACAGTATCTAAATGCATAAATGCTCTTGATACAGGAATCTGGAATGCCAAAATTGTCTTAAAGCTATTTCCTTTACAGAACAATTTTCTGCAAACTTTTTCTATTGAAGCAGAATCAGTTCTCTGAGAAATTCCAATAGCCAAAGTTTCTTTATTTAATATTAATTCGTCTCCACCTTCAATAGATGTATTTTCGTCTCTATCAAACCAAAGTGGTATATTACAATCCTTAAATCTAGGATGACATCTAAATATATATTTAGCAAATATAGTTTCTCTATTTCTAGTTTCTGTTCTCATATGATTCAATGTAATACCATTTCCTATAGTTGCAAATGGGTCTCTTGTAAAATATAGATTTGGCATTGGATCACATATAAATGGATATGAATCATTTACTTGATCATATAAGGAAAACCTCTTATAATCTTTAAGCTCTTCTTTTCTAACTCCTGCCATCATTTTATCAATCATATCTTTATTAGATAATCTTAAAAAATACTCTGTAAGCGCCTCTTTCAATGCAGGGCTTTCTACTTTAGCTTCATCAATAAATTCACTAATAAAATTAAGTTTAGTATCTGTGTCATATAGAGATTCTGCTGCCAAATTCTCCAAGTAAAGAACTTCAACACCTTTATTTCTTAATATATCAGCAAATGCATCATGTTCCTGCTGGGCTATTTTCAAATAAGGGATATCATCAAATAATAACCTATTTAATAATTCTGGAGTAAGATTTTCTATCTCTTGGCCTGGTCTATGCAATAAGACTGTTTTTAATTTTCCTATTTCTGAAGTAACATTTAAAGCTGTTTTTGAAGTACCATTTTCAGAAGTAACTTCTGAATCTCTTCTTAAAACTTTAGTTTCCATCTTAATTTTTCCTCCCATCTAATATTTCGATAACTCAACATTACTTAATTTCAAAGTATGTATATTAAAGTCTCATTTAATAATGCTATAGTACTAATCGCATTAGTAACCATCTAGGTGGTTACTACGGTTATTATTGTATGTTAATAAGATAACGTTGTCAATCCTTATTTTTCTATTTTTTTTGATTTTTTGACATACTTATACATGTATTTGAATGTTTATTATTCATAAAAATGACATTTATTATTCCTACTGGATTTTCATATGCATATTTTTTATAAATATTCAAAAAATTTTTTATAAAAAAATAAAATTTAGGAAGATAACTTTAAGATATCCTCCTAAATTTTATTTTAGAAATTATATATATTTTAATAATTTAAAGTACTATGCTTAATTCCATATAAAAAGTAAATTGCTAAACCAACTATTGTCCAAATTAGAAATCTCATCCATGTTAAAGGTTGTAAACCAGCCATTAAATACAAACAAAAAGCTACTGTTAAAATTGGTGTAAATGGAACTCCTGGACACCTAAACTTTCTCTCAGCGTTTGGCATTGTTTTTCTCAAAATTATTACACCTATAGATACCATAACAAATGCAGATAATGTCCCTATATTACATAAATCCATAAGTATATTGAATGGCAAAAAACCTGAAAGTATTCCCGTTATAATACCTGTAAGTATTGTACATATACCTGGTATCCCATTTCTACTTGTTATCTTAGAAAATGCACTAGGAATTAATCCATCTCTTGACATAGTCATAAATATTCTAATTTGACCGTATAATGTTACAAGTAATGTTGAAACCATACCTACCACAGCTCCTACACTAACTAATACAGATCCCCAATTAATTCCTATTTGTGCTAATGAAAAAGGGAGCGCATTGTTTACATCTATTTTCATAAATGGAACTATTCCAGTCAATACTAAGGAAATAGCCAAATATAATACAACAATTACTGTCATACAAATCATAAGTCCAATTGGAACATCTCTTTTAGGATTAATACTTTCCTCTGCAGAAGTTGAAACTGTATCAAAACCTATATAAGCAAAGAATATAACAGAAGAAGCTGTCATTATTCCTTTTAATCCAAATGGCGCAAATGGATGATAATTTTTTACATTTATATGTGGTACACCTAATGCTATAAAAATAACGATTACAGCAATTTTAATAATTACAGTAATATTATTTATTTTACTACTCTCTGAAACACCTTTATACAACACATATGTTATAAATATAATAAGAAGTACAGCTGGCAAATCAATTATGCCACCTGACAGAAGAGATTTGGTAATACTATCAGGCAAATATATATTGTATAATTTTAAAATTCCTACAAATACTGATGACCATCCTGACGCTACTATAGCTGCAGATACTAGGTACTCAAGTATTAAATTCCACCCTACAATCCATGCTATTATTTCTCCAAAGGCAACGTAACAATAAGAATATGTACTTCCTGAAACCGGAAACATAGTAGCAAGTTCTGCATAAGTAAGTGCACATAAAGTACTAGTTATTGCTGCGATTAAGTAGGAAATTACAACTGCTGATCCTGCCATATGCGCCCCTTGTCCAGTTACGACAAATATTCCAGTTCCAATTACTGCTCCAAGTCCAAGCGCTGCTATATCAATAGCATTTAATTTTCTTTTTAATCCATTGGCTTCTACAGAATTTTCAAGATTATTTACATTTCTTTTTCGAAATAAGCCCATAAAATATCCATAACTTTTACTGGAATTTCTAAAATCGTTTTCACTTCTTTTTTTAATAAAGTTCACAGAATACTCCTCCTAATTATTGATAATATTAAAATATTCATATTATGGCTACCTACTGTAACACTCTTACTATATTTGAACATTACCAATATACAACTATTCTGTAAAATATAATAACCACTACAGTAGTTATTATATTTTACAGAATAATTATACCTTACAGAGCATTTTTTAGCAAATATTTTAAAAATTACTATGATAAAAGTCAAAAAAAGTCTTATTTTATGAATTGAGCTTTCTAAGAAACATTATTGATTAGAAATCATGTTTTTAATTTTTTTAGCCAAACTCAAGGCTGCTTTTTCATCTGTTGTTATTACAAATAATGTATTATTGCCAGCTACAGTGCCAATAACCCCGCTGAAAGCTAAAGAGTCTGCAGCTTCTGCTGCTGCCTTGGCTGAACCAGATAAAGTTTTTATTACAACAAAATTTTTCATAGTTTGTACATCAATAATTGTTTGTGAAAATATAGCTACTATTTTATCAGGAAATAGTTTTCCTGTATGCCTTACAACAGAATATTTCGATTTCCCATTTTGGCCCACTACTTTTGTAATTTTTAATTTCTTTATATCTCTTGACACAGTGGCTTGAGTTACTTCTATTCCCGCACTCTTAAGCTCTTCTACTAGCTCCTCCTGTGTTTCTATATCCTTTGAATTAATAATTTCAAGTATTTTTGTATGTCTCTCAGTTTTCATATATAATCTCTCCATTTATCAATTTTAAAAATATAAATCAAGCTTTATTTTTACTTCATGCTAATCTAAAATCTTTCAATATAAGCTGTATATTCCTATTCCCTTTATACTCATTAACAGAAGGCAAATATATAAAATCCATTTTTAGATTTTTAAAATCATTATTTAAAATTTTATAGGCTGCCCCACTTCCATAAGCTTTAAATATCAATTGTCTAAACTTTTCGCCTCCATCAAAAGACAGTGCATCAATTTTGTTTAAGCTATTTTTCAGCCTGCAGAATAGTTTTAAAGTATTTTTGTCCTTACCTATAAAATAAACCCTAAATACATCCACATTTTTTTCTCCAAATACAGGTGTAGAATTTCCTTTGCCAAAAGGCTCTAATCTCTTTATATCTTCTATCATTTTAAAAGATATGCTATTTAAGGGAACCTGTTTATCTATTCTAATCTTGGGTATTATATCCTCATCTGTAAGTTTGCAATTTCTATTTAATCTATCTCTAAGCTTATCTATATTTTCTTCTTCTATAGACAACCCTGCTGCCAAAGGATGACCTCCAAATTGGAACATTAACTCCTTGCATTTTACAAGTTCTTCAAACATATTATAGCCTTCAATAGATCTACCTGAGCCTTTAGAAAAGTCTTTTCCATTAGTTATTACAATAGAGGGTACATTATATCTTTCTTTAAGCCTTCCTGCAACTATTCCTGCTATACTTTCATGTACTCCTTTTTCATATACCACAAGTACTTTGTCCTTTTTCAAATCTGACTTTTCAACTTTATCTATTATTTTATTTAAACTGTTAATCGTCATATCCTGCCTATGAATATTTAATTCATGAAGTTTTTTCGCAAGTTCATGTGCCCTGTCCGGATCTTTGCAAAGTAAAAGTTCCAGTGCTAAAGCTGCACTTTGAAGTCTTCCCGTAGCATTTATACAAGGTCCTATTACAAATCCTATATGATAAGAATTCAATGTTTTATCTTCTAATGAGGTCTCTTTTATAAGTTCCCTTATTCCTAAATTTTCTGTGTTATTTAACATTTCAAGTCCTTTTTTAGCTATAACTCTATTTTCACCTATGAGATCCACCACATCACATATAGTTCCAATAGCTGCATACTCGATAAATTTAAGTGCCTCTTCCTTTTTTATATTAAATTTATCATAAAGCACCTGAATAAATTTAAAGGCAACCCCTGCTCCACAAAGTTTTTTAAAAGGATATTTGCAGTCTTCCTGTTTTGGGTCAATAACAGCATCTGCTTCAGGAATTAAGAATTTTCTTTTCCCATCTTCATCATCTGAAAAAGGTATATCATGATGGTCAGTTATGACTACCTGCATATTTAATTCCATAGCCCTTTTAATTTGCTCTAGTGCCGAAATTCCATTGTCACAAGTTATTATAAGCTGAATTCCATCTTCTTTGAGTTTTTCTATACTATGAATATTTATTCCATAGCCTTCTGTAATTCTGTCTGGAATATGATATTTTACCATAGCACCACACCTTAAAAGTCCACAGTATAATATATAGGTGCTCATTACTCCATCTACATCATAGTCTCCATATACTGCTATATTTTTTTTCTCTTTTATAGCACTATATATTATATCCACACCACTTTCCATATCTTTCATGAGCAGCGGATTCTGGAGATCTCTCATAGAGGGATTTATAAAACTTTTTATCTCTCCCTGTGTTTCTATTTCCCTATTTACAAGAATTGAAGCTACAACTTCACTTATTCCTGCCATTTTGGCAATAGCTTTTACATCTTTTTTACACCTTTTTAACATCCACCTTGCCTGCAATAACAACACCCCCTTTTTTAGTAATCAATTCACAATTTGTGAATTAATTTAGTTTCCAGTTAAAATCTGTATAGAGGGTTTAACCATAACCTTGTTTGCAACTTCAATTATATCTTCTTCCCGAACATCATCTAAATTATATATATTTGAATAACCATCATACCTGCACCCTCTTTGCATAAGTTCAGAAGTAACAACTTCTTTACAAAATTCAATGGATCTTTCAAATTTTATTTCTCTTTTTAAATTTATACTTTTACTTAAAGCCTTTATTTTAGTCCCAGTAAAGTACCCTTTTAAACATTTCAATCTGTCTATTGTGTCTGAAGTTATAGAAATCGCTCTTTTTACACTTTCAAAAGAAGTGCCCATATTTATAGAAAGAAGTTTTATTCCCCTTTCATTTTTTATGCTGCTTCTAACCTCATAGGCCAGTGCGTTTTCTGTCCTTATCTTATTAAAAAGAATACTATCTGTGCCCTGTCCAAAAGCAGCATTAAGAAGAAGCAGCGCTTTGAATTCCTTATGATTTAATTTTTGTATATCAAATATATATTGAATTTTAGCTCCAGTTATACCTGGTACAATTTCTTCAAACACTCCATTTCTCACTGCTTCGCACAAACTTTTTTCATGCACATATTTTTTTAAATCACTTTTCCATAATCCAAAATACGTGCTTATTATGTCCCTTATAAAGCTAATATTTAAAGGCGAACATACACAAATGGTACAATTTTCAGGAAAATAAAAATCATCATAAAAACTTTTTATTTCATCCAAAGTAATTGATTCTATGCTGCTTCTATTGCCTACTATAAGTTCTCTTATCCTCCTTTTTTTAAAGGAATTTCTAAAAAGAGTACTCTCACAATGCCTATACATATCGTCTTCCCATTCTTTAACTTCCTGAAGTATTACATTTATCTCTTCCCTAAAACCTTTAGTTGAAAAAAGAGGATTCAAGAGCAGGTCGCTGTAAAGTTCAACTGCTCTTTCCAAATCCTCTGAGAGACATGTACCATAATAAATTGTGTAGGGATAATTTGTCATAGCATTTTCAAATCCAAATATACCTTCAAGTTCAGAATTTATCTGATTTTCACTTCTATTTTTACTTCCCTTAGATATAAGGTGTTCTACTGCATGAGCTGTACCTAAATGAAATTTTTTTTCTTCTTCCAGTGCCCCTGCATTAAAACCTATACAGAGGGAAGTTACTTTTCCTTCTCTATATTCATATAACAATTTCAACCCATTATCCAGTATATATTCTTGCAAGTTTTGCCTCCATATGTATTTCATATTTTCTATTTACATTATAATACTGTCAAACTAAATTAAAAAGCATATCTTTCTTTAATTTTTCCACAGTCCTCTTATCTGCCAAATTTTCTAAAACTTTAAAAGCAAAATGCATGGCAGTAGCAGGACCTCTACTTGTTATAATATTTCCATCTTGAACCACTACATCCTCACTATAGCTTACAGGTGCTATATCATTTTCATATCCTGGATAGGAAGTTACCTTTTTATTCTCAATAATACCTGCCTTTTTTAATACTATAGGTCCTGCACAAATAGCACCTACTATCTTGTTAGAATTATTGAAGTCTTTTACAACTTGTATAACCTCAGGGTTATCCCTCAAATTAGCTGCTCCAGGCATTCCACCAGGTATTATTAAAGCATCATATTTATCAGTATTTGTTTTTTCTAATAAGCTGTTAGCTTTTACATGTATCTCATGGGTACCCATTACATCATCTTCAGAATTTATAGAACAAGTTATACAGTGTACCCCTCCTCTTCTCAAAACATCTACACAAGTTAAAGCCTCTACTTCTTCAAAACCTCTTGCAAGTAAAACTATAGCCTTTTTCATAACACAACCACCTCAAATAAATTATAACACAGTATTAAATTTATAATTATACATATAAACAGAGTTCTTGACATCAGATGGAGTTTTGACTCCACATGATGCTTAGAAATCGTTATCCAGGGATGTAGCTGCTCTTTACTCACACTTGGAGAAGTGAGAGTATTAGAGCAGGTAGTCATCGGATAAAATCATAAAAATAATTTCATAAAGTCATCATTAGTTAGTTTTAAAATATATTTTGACACATCATTTTTTTCTATAATATTTTTTATATCTTCAATATTAAACTTTTTATCAATAAATAGATCTTCCATTTCCTTTATAGGATTTTCCTCAAAGAAGTCGCCCTCTACTTTAAATTCTTTCATTATTCCATCAATTACATTTACCTTTACACATATACTTCCTGCATCAAATCTCATTTCTTTATTATAATTAAACTTAGGAGATTTTCCAAAATTCCATTCCCAGGTGCCATATTTATTGTTAACAAGTTCATTTATATTTTTCGTATCTTCTTCACTTAAAACATAAGTTTTAGGATTTTCTTTTCTGCTTTCAAAAAAGCATTGAATTAACATATCTTTAAATTTTATAAGAGATAATCCTTTATCAATATGTTCACTTATATTTGTAACTCTGCTTTTTACCGATTTGATTCCCTTAGATTCAAATTTTTCTTTTTTTACTTTTAATGCCTTTGACAATATAGTTAAATCACTTGAAAATAAAATAGTTCCATGATGCAATAACTTTTCCTTATGAAAATACTGTGAATTACCAGAAAACTTTTTTCCATCTATTAAAATGTCATTTCTGCCGCTGAAAGTTGCTTTAACTCCCAGCTTATTTAGACAGGATACTACTGGCAGTGAAAAGAAAGAGAAATCGTTTTTATGCAGTTTGGATTTATTTTTTATTATAGTAAAATTCAAGTTGCCAAGATCATGGTATACTGCACCTCCACCAGACAATCTTCTCACAACTTTAATATTGTTTTTATCTACATATTCCAGATCTAATTCTTCATAAGTATTTTGATTTTTGCCAACTACTATAACTGGTTCATTCTGCCACAATATTAATATATCTTCCCCTAAATCTTTATATTTCACAAAATATTCCTCAAGGGCAAGGTTAAAATATGGATTATTTGAGTTATTAACAACGTTTATCATTATTTTTTCTCCTTTTCGCATATGTAATACATAATGATTTCTAGATTGAAAATTAATTTATTCTCCGAATATTTTTACAACCTTTAGCCAGTCAAATATTTTGATAAATCTAAGTAAAAAATTCTAAGTTTTTTACAAATTTTTTACTAAGGCTTATATGCAAAATATTTAAATGTGCTTCATTATTGTAAAAATATTTCTAAGCATAAATTTACTATTAAATAGAATACCTATTTAATAGTTTTTTACTATAACTCAATTATACTATATATAGTTTATTATTAAAAAGTTGAGTATTTAATATCTTTATCTTATTTATTTTAAAACTCACAGAAAAGAGCCATACTTTAAAAGAACCAGTTATGTTAGTTCTTTTAAAGTATGACTCTCTTTAAATAACAAATTTCAAAGTTCAAATATCAAATTAGGATAATTTTCTTCCTAACGTAAGAAAATATTAAAATTATAGATTTCCTAAGGTACGAGGGAAATCACCTTTATCTGTTCCTTGTTATTTGAACATTATTATTTTCATATGCGTGAAAATTAAGTATTTAATAAACTTTTTTAACCTTATCATCCATAACTATGAGCATAATGCTTTTTCCCCTTCCTGCTCTATTCTGAATAACTACATCTTTTACATTTATCTGCTCTTTGTTTCCTTTTTCAGAAATTAGATTTAGCTTATAATCTTTACTATCATTACCATCTATAAGAAAACAATATGCTACCTTATCATCTTCCTTTAAACTTATAGCTGTAACACCTGCAGCTAATTTTCCCATAGTATTTACGGTATTTGCTTTAAACTTTATTCCCATCCCTCTTTCAGTTATTAAAAATATTTCTATTTCTTCCTTGTCACTGTATTCTACATTTACAAGAGAATCTTTTTTATCCTTAAATTTATAAGCAGTAGAACATCCAGCAATCTGCTTAAATTCCATTAATGCGGTCTTTTTTACCATACCATATTGGGTAAAAAAGTATACATATCCACAATCAAAATTTTCCACAGAAATTATCTTTAGTATATTACCTACGTCTATATTCTTCATAAGTACCTTAATATCTATGCCACTATTATCTACGTTCTGAAGCATAAAAGCAGGTATAGAAAGAACTTCTCCATCTAATGTAAATATCAATATGTAACTTGAAGAATTGGTAAACACACTTTTAGAAGATTTTCCTGAATTTAAAACTTTAATTATTCCAGACTTATTTATGTTTATGTAAAACTCTTTATATTCTGGTTCTGTTGAAAAATCCATCTTTACCGCAAAATCTTCCCCTTGTAATGTAACAAGTGGTGTAGTAACTATATTTCTATCTTCTAAATTAATTTCTGGACTTCTTACTGTAAACTCAAGTCCGGACTTAGTTTCTACTTTTATAAATTCTACATTTGCACTTCTATCAACAAGTTCTACCCCTATAAGTTTTTCCCCATTTTTTAATTTCAATGCCATAAGTTTTGTATAATTTGTGACGAATGACTCAATTCCTGTTCTCTTTATTCCACCAATGCTAGTAAAAAACACAAAATCCTTTTGCAAATTAAAATCTTTTATACTATATACTGCAGTTATATGATTTTTTTCTAAATCAATTCCCTTTATTAAATTATCCAGCTTTTCTCCTTTTTCCTTCCACTTAAACTCAGGGATATCCATTCCTCTAATCCTATACATATCACCGGAATCTGTAAAGAACATAAGGGTATCTTTTGTGCTGGAATTTATGAAATACTCGTTAAAATCTCCTTCTCTATATTCTATGTCTTCAACTTTTCCACTAGAGCGATTATAACTTTTTAAAGAGGTCCTCTTTATATATCCCTCTTTTGACATAGTAATAACTATATCTTCATCTATTATAATTTCATCTACATCTATTTTTGCCTTCTCATCTTCTTCAACAATAGCAGTTCTTCTATCGTCTCCATATTTTTCTCCAACTTCAATAAGTTCTTTTTTTATAACTTTCAGAATTTCCTTCTCACTTTCCAATATTTTAGTAAGTTTTTTTATAACTTTCAAAAGTTTTTCATGTTCTTTTTCAAAAGAATCTATTTCAAGTCCAGTGAGCCTGTACAGCATAAGCTCCAGTATAGCCTCCGCCTGGGGGTATGTAAAATCAAACTGTTCCATAAGGTTTGAAGCCGCATCTTTTTTCGATTTAGAACTTCTAATAGTCTTTATAATTTCATCCATTATTCCCAGAGCTTTTATAAATCCCTCTACAATATGAAATCTCTTTTTTGCTTCTTCCAATTCCCTTTTAGTTCTCTTTGTTATGATTTCTTTTTGGTATTCCACATAATATTTCAATATGAGTTTTAATCCCATAGTTATTGGCTTTCCATCTCCTAATGCTACCATGTTAAAAGATATATTGCATTGAAGGTCCGTTTTCTTCAGTAAATATTTTAAAATCTTCTGAGCCAATTTCATATCTGTAGATTTTTTAAATTCTATTACTGCTCTTATACCACTTCTATCAGATTCATCTCTTATATCCGATATAGGCTCTAGTGCCCTTGCATACCTTTTATCTGCAGTCATTTCAGAAATTACCTGAAGTAATTTTGCCTTACTCCTTCTATAAGGAAACTCTGTAATAACTATTCCAAGTCTTCCGCTGTCCAATTTCTCTATGGAAGTCTTGGCCCTTAATGTAACTTTTCCTTCTCCTGTTTCATAGGCTGAAATCATAGATTTTTTACCTATAATTATTCCTCCTGTAGGCAAATCCGGTCCTTTTATGTAATTCATAAGTTCTTCTACAGTTATATCTCTATTATCAATATATGCTACAGTAGCATCTATTACTTCTCTCAAATTATGTGGGGGTATGTTAGTGGCAAGACCTACAGCTATTCCAAAAGCTCCATTTACAAGTAAGTTGGGATATCTTGCAGGAAGAACTTCCGGTTCCTTTTCAGATCCAGAATAATTGTCCACCATATTTACTACACCTTTTTCTATATCTCTTATCATTTCCATAGCAATAGGTGTAAGTCTTGCTTCTGTATAACGCATGGCAGCTGCACTATCTCCATCCTGACTTCCCCAATTTCCATGACCATCTATAATTGGCATCCTAGTTGTAAAATCTTGGGCTAGTATTACCATGGCGTCATATACGGAAGTATCTCCATGAGGATGATATTTTCCAAGGATGTCTCCTACTATCCTTGCAGACTTGTAATATGGTTTGTCTGGAAAAGCCTTTAACATATATGAACCATATATTATCCTTCTATGTACAGGTTTTAACCCATCTCTGACATCAGGAAGTGCCCTGTCCTTTGCCACTTCTACTGCATAAGGAAGATAATTGTCCGGCATAGCTTCTTCTATAGGAATTTTTATTATATTGTTATCTTTTGGAATTACTGTGTTCTTAACCAAATCCATTTCCTCCGATTCTTTCACTTTAGGCTATAAGGTTATATAATTAAATTTCATTAACTGCGAATTGTGCATTATCTAAAATTGTGCATATTTATACATATATTTTTTTCTAGGTGCAACTACATCTCCCATTAAAAGTGATACCATCTTTTCAGCTTTAGCAGCATCATCTATAGTTATTTGCTGCAGTGTTCTCGTTTCAGGATTTAAAGTAGTTTCCCAGAGCTGGTCTGGATTCATTTCACCAAGTCCTTTGTATCTCTGTACAAGCACACCTTTTCCTATTTTCTTTTTTGCATCTGGCAGTGTCTCATCACTATAGGCATACTTAATTACCTCTTTGCCTTTATTCTGCTTATATACTTTATAAAGGGGCGGCAGTGCTATATAAAGGTGACCATTTGAAATGAGCTGTCTCATATATCTATATATATAAGTCATCCAAAGGGACCTTATATGATATCCATCTACATCTGCATCACTTAAAATTATAATTTTATCATATCTTAAATCACTTTCATTATAATTTTCAAGTATTCCAGTACCTATAGCAGTATTAAATATCTTGAGTTCTTCACTTCCAAGGACGTTTTCGAGCTTCTGTTTTTCCGTATTCATAATTTTACCCTTAGAAGGCATTATAGTCTGAAATCTTCTATCTCTAGCCTGTTTTGCAGAGCCTCCCGCAGAATCACCTTCAACTACTATAAATTCACATTTTGAAGAATCCTTTAATGTGCATACGGCAACTTTTCCTGCAAGAGGGGCCGCACCTTTACCTATCTTTTTCTTTTCCGCATCATTTATCTTTTTTATCTTCTCTCTTCTTGCCGCAGCATGGAGAGCATTATTTATTATAGCAGATGCTATATCTTTATTATCTTCTATCCATTCTGAAAGCTTTGTATAGGCAAGATCATTCATCATAGTATAGGCTTCTGTATTTCCAAGCTTTGTTTTGGTTTGACCTTCAAATATAGGATTAGTTATTTTTATCTTAACTATAGCTGTCATCCCTTCTCTTAAGTCGTCTCCTTCAAATTCCTTATCTTTTTCCTTAAGTAAATTTAATTTTTTAGCCCATTCTTTAAAAGCCCTGGTCATACCTGTTTTAAATCCACTTTCATGGGTTCCCGATTCTGTTGTAGGAATATTATTTACATAACTTGCTATATGATAGGTAGTAGAATCTGTAAATTGCATACACACCTCTCCATACATACTTAAATCATTTATCTTTCTTTCTCCTTCAAATAATATTGGATCCTTATGAATAGGTGTTTTACTCTCATTTAAATAATCTATAAAATCCAGAAGTCCCCTCTCTGAATGGTACTCCCTTTCTACTCTTTCTTCTCCTGTATTATCAATTAATTTTAAAGTTATACCTTTATTTTGGAAAGCTAATTCTTTTAACCTTTCATCTATTACATCAATTTTAAAATCGGTTGTAGAAAATACTTTGTTATCAGGCATAAAGGTTACTTTTGTACCAGTATCATCTGTATTTCCTATTACTTTAATAGCCGTTACTGGTGTTCCTGGCATATTCTTCTTTAGTGACTTATCATAAGCATATTCAAATCTTTGTTTATATACATGACCCTTTTGTCTGACCTCTACTTCCATCCAGGTAGAGAGCGCATTCACTACTGCTGCCCCTACACCATGAAGACCTCCTGAAGTCTTGTACACTGAATTATTGAACTTCCCTCCTGTATGAAGTTCGGTAAACACCATTTCCACTCCATTTTTTTTCTTTACAGGATGAATTCCAGTAGGTATTCCTCTTCCATTATCCTGTACAGATACGCTGCCATCCTTGTTTAAGGTAACATATGCCCTATCTCCAAATCCATTGGAAATTTCATCTATAGCATTGTCCAAAAGCTCCCATATACAATGATGGAGACCTTTACTGCCAGTTGAGCCTATGTACATTCCCGGTCTAACACGTACTGGTTCAAGTTTCTCCAATGAAGTTAAGGAGTTTACATCATAGACATTTCTTTCTTTGCCCTCCATAAAATTTCCCCTTTCAAATATTTATATTCATAATTAATAATTCTATATTTCCATCATATTTACGAAAAAAAACCTTCTCGAAAAAGAAGGTAGTTAACTTCAAAATTATTATATAAGTAATATTTAAATTATGCAAATTTATTTTCAAAAAATGTCATATAAATTTTATTGTACTGGAATTTGAAGAGTAACTTGCCCTCCTCCTGTAATAGGTGAATTATCAATATGGATCTCTCCTTTATGCTGTTTTAAGATAGAACAGGCAATAAATAATCCCATACCATAGTGTGTTTTAGACGTTCTGCTGTTATCACCCATATAGAATTGTCCTGCAGCAAATTTAATGTCTCTATTTGAAAAGCCTTTACCACTATCAGTAATAGTAAAACATATGTTATCCTGAAAACCTGCGGCTTTAAAAAAAATTCTACCATTATCTGGTGAGTAATCCACACCATTAGAAATGACATTCATAATTGCTCTGTATAGTAAATTTTGATCAATTATAATTTCTTGCGGCAAACACTCTTCCTCAAATTCAACTTGTAACTTTTTTGTACATGCAAGTGCATTTAATTGATTATGAATATTTTCTACAAACTTTTCTGTGTTCACTTTACTTAGCTGTATGCAAAAGCCTTCTTCTGCTTTAGATAATTCAATAAGTGTTTTTATATATTTCTCAATTTGATTAGAATTTTTATGAATAAATGCTGTATATTCCTTCTGTTCCTCATTTAAAGGTGAATCTATTAATAATTCTGCATTGCCCTTAATAACTGCAAGGGGTGTTTTTATATCATGGGCAAGAGCTGAAATCTGCTTTCTTTTATCCTGTTCAATATGCCACTGCTCTTTTAGGGATTTTTTTAATTCCTCTTTCATATCTGACAGTGACAATAAAACACTGTCAAATTCTTTTATCCTTGAATGAGTTATCTCAAAATCCAAATCCTGTTGTTTAATTTTTTCTGATACTTCAAGTAAGGGATTTAACTGTTTTTTTAGCTTTCGTGCATAGATTGTTGAAATTATAAAAATAATGGTAACAAATAAAAAAATATACATTAAAACAAACATTCCTTGAGGATTAGGTAAATTACTATTTAAAAAGTCAGAACTGTATCTCATTATAATATAATACTGAAGTATGCATAAACCATTTTTTCTTTGTATGATATAATACTGTTTCGTCGCCCAATGGTTATTATATCCCTCTCCCTTCGCATATCTTTTTGCTTCATCTAAATCTTTAGAATTTAAATCTGTTTTAACTACTCTATAACTTTTGTCAAAAACAACAAATTTACATCCTTTAGGGATCATATTTTCTGTTATAGTCTGTGCTGATTGAAGTTTAGATTTTACATTTAAAGCTAGATTTTCACTATAATTTGCAGGTAAAAATACGTTAGCCTTTATAAGCAAAAAAACAAATTCAAAATACAATGCTGAAACAATGATAAATGTAATAGCTAAAGTTACTAAATATCTAAAAAAAATTCTTCTCATTGTAATTGGTTTTTTATTTATTCCCATCTATAGCCAATCCCCCAAACCGTTTTAATTGGAGATAAATCAAAAATAGCAAGCTTTGCCCTTATATTTTTTATATGCTCTGCAATCCCTGAGCTGTCACTTTCCCTTTCATATCCGTATACAGCTTCGTAAATTTGCTCTTTTGTAAACACCTGTCCCTTGCTGCGTACAAGAAATTCACAAATAGCATATTCACTTTTTGTCATAGGTACCTTTTTATCTTCTATAATAATTTCCTTGCTTGCCAAATTGAATTTCATACCAGAGATAGAAATCATATTGTGCTTTTCTCTTTTTTCTCTCCTCAGGTGGGCATTTACTCTAGCACGAAGTTCTCCTGTACTAAAAGGTTTTTTTATATAATCATCACCACCTATTCCAAGTCCAAACATTACGTCATTTTCCATAGTTTTAGCAGTTAAAAACAAAATTGGACAGTCCACTATGTCACGAATTTTCTCACATAACTCAAAACCATCTATATCCGGCATCATAACATCCAATAAAATAAGATCATATTTTGCGTATTCATTAAGCAGAATTTTTTTTGGATTATTGATAATTGTAACAACATGTCCATCTTTCGCAAGAACATTTTTTACAAGTACTAAAATGTCCTCTTCATCATCTATTACAAGAATATTGGCCATAGCTATCCCCCCTCGAATTAGTTAAGAACTCAACTTTCTAATATACAAATTTTTTTAAATAACAAAGTAAAAATAGCAAAGAACAGATAAAGATGATTTCCCTCGTACCTCAGGAAACCTATAATTTTAATATTTTCCAACGTCAGAAAGAAAATTATCCTTATCTGATATTTGAACTTTGTACTTTGTTATTAAAAATATTATTCTTCAGACTTACGTCCTTCCCAAAACTCAAACCATAAAAGTTGCAGCATCAATATTCCCAAAGTATATGCACCTGTAATGCACGATGCTTTTTGAATATTATGTAAAAGATAAGGAATTTCTTTATGCATAGCTGAAGACATAAAATTCAAAGTAGCAAAATCACAAAACCTTACACCCCATGCCCAGGGAAGATACATCCAGCATCTATCTCCCAGTCCTGTAATCATTAGCGCAGCAATAAGCATTCCTGCAATTCCTAGAAAAATAGATGCTCCCCTGCCAAACTTTAAACTGGCAAAAAAGCTTAATATATAAATAAATATATTACTAAAAATAAGCCATCCAAACACCTGAAAATATAATAAATAAGGAACGTTGGATACATATAAAAACAATTTTAGTCCAAAAAGTACTATACCAAGAGCTAAAAATAAAGAAAATATTCCCATAAAAATCAAGGTAAGCAGCTTACTTAAACATGAAATACTTCTTGATTTTGTGCTGCCGAGCAGCACTTGAAATTGACCTGCTTGTTCTTCCTGTGAAACAACCATGCTGCAAATTATTCCAATTAGAAGTGGAAACACAATGCCAAGTAATTCAAAATAAAGTACGTGCTTTTCAATAGTCTCTACCTTGTTAAATAAATTGTAACAGACAAGAAAAAATAATGCACCTATTATCGGAATTATAATATGAATCCAAAATATTTGAGTATGTTTTAGCTTTTGAAAGTCAGCCCATAAAGCTCTAAATAATGACAACATTTTATACCACCTCCTGATTTTTAAACCAACTTGATGTAACAGTAAGTAGTACAACAAATAGTAAAATAGATAACACAATTCCTACTGGAATAACATCTGGTCTAAGCATTATTGTATCTTTTCCTACTGGCAACTGCCCATTTGGAAGTATACCGAGTATAGGACACATAAGACGACTCGTCCAACTATACGGACACAGCCACCAGATGGATTTCACAGCCATCGCTCCATTAAGGCCTATACCTACTGCAACATTTAAAATAACCGGTACAAAAAACCCAAATTTCTTAGCTAAAAATAGACAAAGTGGAATTTGCCATAGTGACGTTATTGCAATAACAATAGCTGCTGTAATTGCATTTATACCTGGAATAGTAACTATAGAATTTAAAGCAAAACTTGAAATAACTTTTGGCAAGACATATTTTCCTACTATACCAACTCCTAACGCCAAAAGAATGCAAGAAAATAAAACATAAACAGCTATAAGAATAACCTTTGAAATCCAAACTTTTTTTAAATCAATAGGCATAGAGAAAACCGCTCTATATTTAATTTTTTTTTCTTCTTTTTGATTTACAAGTGCACAGAAAAGTGAAACACCTCCCGGCAGCATAAGCATGTACCACCAATTAAATGTATTTAATTGATAATAAACTCCTGTCATAAAACCAAAAAAAAGTGTGACAATTGGGAAAATCAAAACAAGTTTTTTAGTCATCGTCCTTTTTAACTTTAAGTTCTCTGCCTTCAAATATGAACTCATTTTAATTACCTCATTTCCCTTTTAGATTTTTTAACTACTTCCATGAAGAGTGATTCTAGATCCTCACCCGGATTGATTTTTGCTTCATATCCTAAAATTCCATTACTAATAATTCCAATGTGATCTGCAATAAGCTCTACCTCAGACAATATGTGGCTAGATAAAATAACTGTTATACCCTGCTCTGGAAAAGAACGAATAAGATTTCTCAAATCTTGAATACCAATAGGATCTAGTCCGTTAGTAGGTTCATCTAAAATTAAAAGTTTAGGATGATTAAGTAGTGCAATAGCAATTCCAAGTCTCTGCTTCATACCCATGGAAAATTGACCTGCACGTTTTTTACCTGTGTCTGTTAAATCAACCGTTTGAAGTACTTCATCAATACGGGATTCCTTAAGTCCAAGTAGTGTAGTTCTGACCTTTAGATTTTCCCTTGCAGTTAAATTCTCATATAGTGGAGGAGCTTCAATTAGTGCCCCAATATCTTTTAAATCTTTTCTGCTCCAGGGATGTCCTTCAAAAATAATTTCACCTGAAGTTTTCTTAAGTATCCCTGTAATCATTTTTAATGTAGTAGATTTTCCGGCACCATTAGGACCAAGCAATCCATAAACAGAATTTTCTTTTATTGCAAGCGAAATATTATTTGCCGCTAGCTGTCCCTTAAAATTTTTACATAAATTTTTTGTTTGTAAAATGTATTTTTCCATCTTTATAAATCCTCCCTTATCAATTCACGTTAATTGTAAATACTAATTTTAAGGATTTTATAAGGATTTAAAAAAATGATCTCAGTGACTTTTCATCACTGAGATCATTTTTTGCAAACTTTAATATAGTTAATAACCTTTTTTCTTAAAGAATATTATCTCACATATTGTAATAAGTGCCATTACAAATAAAACTATAAAATAAGCATACCTGTAATGTAATTCGGGCATGTATTCAAAATTCATTCCATACACTCCTGTTATTATTGTAAGAGGCATCATAATTGTAGTAATAATGGTTAAAAGTTTCATTACCTTGTTCATGGAATTTGAAAGCTGTGATGAATACAATTCCAAACAGGATGTTATCATTTCTTGTTCTGATTCTATTAAATCATATATTCTCAAAATATGGTCATATATATCTGAATAGTATATTCTATTAGTTTCAGATATTATATCATCATGTCTCAATAATGTACTTAACAATTCCCTAATTGGAGATACTGTACGCCTTAATTTCATAATGTTTTTTTTCAATTTCATTATTTCCGTTGCTGTTTGCTGAACAGGTCTCATCATTGCTTTTTCCTCTAAAATATCTATATGATTTTCCAGCTTATCCGTCAATATAAAATACTGATCCACAATTTCATCTAAAATATCATATAGTATGAAATCAGTGCCTTTAATGCATACATTTGATTTCTTTTTTAATTCAGTAAATATCTTTTTAATTATTTTATTTTCATTATAATGAATCGTTATTATAAAGTCTTTGTTTATAAATATATGTATATTTTTATAAGGGAAAAATCCTTTTACTAAGTCTCCACTTGATGTAATGGTTATAAAATGATATTCATTATAATCATGAATTTTAGATCTTTTAATTTTTTGCGTACAGTTTTGAATTGTAATAGGATGAAAATGAAAATGTTTTTTTAATATTGAAAACTCATGTTCTTGTGGCATATTTATATCAATCCAATAAGGTTCTTTAGTATTTTCAGCTTCAAATATAGCTTTTTCTAAACTTTCAAATTCTTTTAATGTATTTTTAATTAATGTAACCAATATTACAATCCCCCTGTATATAAAAAATATTTAGTATGCTATAAAACAATTTTTTATCTATGCTCTATTATTTTTCCTTTGTACATATCTTTTAAATTTATTTTTATATTAAATGCCTTTTCATATTGTTTTAATAATTTCTGCTCTTTATTTGTGATTATGCATATAGACGTACCTTCCTTGCCAGCTCTTGCTGTTCTCCCTGCTCTATGTAAATAATTGTCGGCATCTTCTGGTATATCATAACTGAAAACATAATCTACATCTTCTATATCAAGTCCTCTTGCTGCTATATCTGAAGCTACTAATAAATTAATTTTACCTAATTTAAAACTTTCCAAAGCTCTTTTACGATCTTTCTTGTCTTCTGCTCCATATATAGCTTCTGCTCTTAATTCATGATATTTTAATTTTTCTGTAAGTATTTCTATTTCATCTGGCTTATTTACAAATACAATGGCCCTCTTTGGATTTAATATATGCACAAGTTTCCTTAGAATCAATATTTTATCTCTTCTTTCACACATAAAACACATATGTTTTATATTTTCATTCATAGAAGTTTTTTGTTCTGCCTTTATAAATTTGTAATCTTTCATTAAGTCCCTTGCTATATCTAAAGTTCTATCATCTATTGTAGCTGAAAAAAACATTAATTGTCTTTCTTTTAATGTAGTTTTTATTATAGCTTTAACATCATTTATGTTGTTCTTATCTAAAAGTTTATCTGCTTCATCTACTACAATGATTTTGACATTATGGGATTTTAGTTTTTTCATTTTAATAAGTTGAAGTATTCTTCCTGTGGAACCCACTACTATATGCGGCTTTTCATTTTTTAAAATTTCCACCTGTCTTTTTATATTTACATTTCCTATTATAGCTGCAGATCTAACTGGAATATCTGAATTGCAAGCTAAGTCTTTTATTACATTATGTATTTGAATTACAAGTTCATGTGTAGGTGCAAGTATATATGCCTGAACATCTTTACTTTCGAAATCAATTTTTTGAAATATAGGAACAATATAAGCTAAAGTTTTTCCACTGCCTGTTTCTGATTCTCCTACTATATCTTTACCTAAAAGAGCTTCTGGAATGGCCTTATATTGTATTTCTGCAGCATATTCAATGCCTTCCTTTTTTAGTCCTTCTGTTATTTCTCCATTTATACCTAATTCATTAAACAAAACTTTTGTCATATATTTTTCTCCTTAATTTTTAATACATCTATTCTTCTATTATATCAATATAAAATAATTTTCAATCAAATAAGAATTATTTTATATTTTATATTGACAAGGAAACCGAAAAGGTTTATATTATTGTTATTGGATAACAATTATTCTTTAGTTAGTCGTACTTGTAAATAAATAGTATTAATTAATATTATTAAACTATTGCAGTTTTTGATTCTTAGTATAAGTATTCTTAGTATCTTTAGCACTTAGAATACGTTATCCTTTAGGAGAATAATCCTAATCAGTAGTTCTAATAATTTAATAGTATACTTAAATAGTATATTTTGGAGGTTTTATTATGTCAAATAACAAAATTTGTAAATCAGCAGATAAGGTACTTGAAAAGTTTATAGGTTCTCTAGATGGTGTAGAAACTTCTCATCATAGGGTAGAAAGCCAAAGTGTTAAATGTGGTTTTGGTCAGCTAGGAGTCTGCTGTAGACTCTGTGCAAACGGTCCCTGTAGGATAACACCTAAAGCTCCAAGAGGAGTATGTGGTGCTAGTGCTGATACCATGGTTGCAAGAAACTTTCTTAGAGCTGTAGCTGCCGGCAGTGGATGTTATATTCATATAGTCGAAAATACAGCTAGAAACGTAAAATCCATAGGTGAAACCGGCGGCGAGATAAAAGGAATGAATGCTCTCAATACACTGGCAGAAAAATTAGGTATAACAGAATCTGACCCACATAAAAAAGCTGTACTAGTAGCTGATGCCGTATTAAAGGACTTATACAAACCAAAATTTGAAAAAATGGAAGTTATAAATAAATTAGCTTATGCACCTAGACTAGAAAATTGGAACAAATTAAATATAATGCCTGGCGGTGCAAAATCAGAAGTTTTTGATGGTGTAGTAAAAACTTCTACAAATCTAAACAGTGACCCTGTAGATATGCTTCTAAATTGTTTAAAACTTGGAATATCCACTGGAATTTATGGACTTACCCTTACAAATTTATTAAATGACATAGTTTTAGGTGAACCTGCTATAAGACCTGCAAAAGTTGGTTTTAAAGTTGTAGATACGGATTATATAAATTTGATGATAACAGGCCACCAGCACTCCATGATTGCCCATCTTCAAGAAGAACTTGTAAAACCTGAAGCTGTAAAAAAGGCCCAAGCAGTTGGTGCTAAAGGATTCAAACTAGTTGGATGTACCTGTGTAGGACAGGATTTACAGTTAAGAGGTAAATACTATACTGATGTTTTCTCCGGCCATGCAGGAAATAATTTTACAAGTGAAGCCTTAATAGCAACTGGAGGTATAGATGCAATAGTATCTGAATTCAACTGTACTCTTCCTGGCATCGAGCCAATAGCTGATAAGTTCATGGTTAAAATGATATGCCTAGATGACGTTTCTAAAAAATCAAATGCAGAATATGTAGAATATTCCTTTAAAGATAGAGAAAAAATAAGCAACCATGTTATAGATACAGCTATTGAAAGCTATAAGAACAGAAGATCTAAAGTTACAATGAATATTCCTAAAAACCATGGCTTTGATGACGTCATAACAGGTGTAAGTGAAGGTTCCTTAAAATCTTTCTTAGGTGGCAGCTGGAAACCTCTAGTAGACTTAATTGCTGCTGGAAAAATTAAAGGTGTTGCTGGAATAGTAGGTTGTTCAAACTTAACTGCCAAAGGTCATGATGTATTTACAGTAGAACTTACAAAAGAACTTATAAAGAGAAATATAATTGTGCTTTCTGCAGGTTGTTCAAGTGGTGGACTTGAAAATGTAGGACTTATGTCTCCAGGAGCTGCTGAACTTGCAGGAGATAGCTTAAAAGAAGTATGTAAGAGCCTAGGAATACCACCTGTACTAAATTTTGGTCCATGTCTTGCTATTGGAAGATTGGAAATTGTAGCAAAAGAACTAGCAGAATATCTAAAAATAGATATTCCACAGCTTCCACTTGTACTTTCTGCACCTCAATGGCTTGAAGAACAAGCATTAGCAGATGGAAGTTTTGGTCTTGCCCTTGGATTACCACTTCACCTTGCTATATCTCCTTTTATTGGTGGAAGTAAAGTGGTAACAAAAGTTTTATGTGAAGACATGGAAAATCTAACAGGCGGCAAGCTTATAATAGAAGACGATATAATAAAAGCTGCAGATAAATTAGAAGAAACCATACTTGCAAGAAGGAAAAGCTTAGGTCTTAATTAAAATTTAGAAGGTGGTCTTTATGAAAAGAATAATGATAAATAAGGATTTATGTACCGGATGTTTAAATTGTACTTTAGCTTGTATGGCAGAGCACAATGAAGATGGGAAATCTTTTTATGATCTTGATCTCAGCAACAAATTTCTTGAAAGTAGAAATCATATATCTAAAGATGATAATGGAAACAAGCTTCCTATATTTTGCCGTCACTGTGACGAACCTGAGTGTGTAATGACATGTATGAGTGGTGCCATGACTAAAGATCCTGAAAGCGGTATAGTATCCTATGATAAGCATAAATGTGCCAGCTGCTTTATGTGCGTCATGTCCTGTCCTTACGGAGTATTGAAACCAGATACTCAGACCAAAAGTAAAGTAGTTAAATGTGACCTATGTGGTGACAGAGATACACCTAGATGCGTTGAAAATTGTCCAACAGGAGCAATTTATATTGAAAAGGAGGCAGATCTCCTATGAGTGGTTTAACGATAAAAATATTTTTTCATACAAAATATGTAATAATAGGAGCCAGTGCTGCTGGAATAAATGCTGCTAAAACTTTAAGAAAGTTAGATAAGTCCTCCAAAATAACTATTATTTCAAAGGATGATGCAGTTTATTCAAGATGTATGCTCCACAAGGTAATTGAAGGAAGTAGAAATTTAGAGGCTATAAATTTTGTAGATGCAGATTTCTTTGAAAAAAATAATATAGAATGGATAAAAGATGCAGATGTAAGCAATATTGATATTGACAAGAAAAAAGTCTTACTTCAAGACAACAGCAGCTTCAAATTTGACAAACTCCTTATAGCTTCTGGTGCTTCCTCCTTTATTCCCCCAGTTAAAAATTTAAGAGAAGCTAAAGGAGTATACTCCCTCAGAAATTTTGAAGATGTAACTGCTATACAAGACAAACTTAAAAGCACAAAACGAGTAGTAATACTTGGTGCAGGTCTTGTAGGAATTGATGCTCTTTTAGGGCTTATGGTAAAAAATATAAAGATTTCAGTTGTAGAAATGGGAGATAGAATTCTCCCACTTCAACTGGATAAAGCCGCATCCTCTATATATGAAAAGTTGTTAAAAGAAAAAGGTATAGATGTATTTACTTCAGTTAAATTGGAAGAGGTAGTTTTAAATAAAGATGGCTTTGTAAGTAAAGCCGTACTATCAAATTCAACTGCTATAAATTGCGATATGATAATAGTTGCTGCTGGTGTTAGACCAAATGTAAACTTTATAAAAGACAGCAGGATAAAAGTTGAAAAAGGCATTGTCATAGACAAACATTGTAAAACCACTGTAGATAATATATATGCTGCCGGAGATGTTACTTTTACTGCTCCTATATGGCCTATAGCTGTAAAACAGGGAATGACTGCTGCCTACAACATGGTAGGTATAAATAGAGAGTTAAATGACACTTTTGGCATGAAGAACTCAATGAATTTATTTAACCTTCCATGTGTATCCCTTGGTAATGTAAATATAGCAGATGAAAGTTATGCTGTGGATACATTAGAAGGAGATAGAGTTTATCAAAAAATAGTTCACAAAGATGGAGTAATCTACGGCGCACTTCTAGTTGGAGATATATCTTACTGCGGTGTACTGGGATATCTCATAAAAAATAAAGTAAATATAAGCAATATCCATAAAAATATTTTTGACATAGATTATTCTGATTTTTACAATGTTGAAGAAGATGGACAATATAGTTATCAATTGAGGTAAATTACCTTATAGAGTTTCTAAGCAAAAAATAAAACTTATACTCCGAATATTTTTACAACCACAAACACGGTTAAATATTTTGATAAGTCTAAGAAGAAAATTTATAAAAACTAAGGCCTTTTGAAAACTCGTACCTCAGACAATTCAAAAGGTCTAAGTTTTTTTACAAATTTTCTACTAAGACTTATACACAAAATATTTAAATGTGTTTGTTTATTGTAAAATATTTCTACGTATAAGTTTTATTTTTAAGTTAGAAACGCTATAGATCATAAAATTAAAAATTAAATTCATAATTACTCAAAATTGTTAATTATAAATCTCGGCTGAATTGATACATTTAGCATTTAAATCAAATTGGCAATTTGGGTAAGTTTAATTGTAGAGCTACTACCTATTTAAATAATTTTCATACTGTTAATGATATTTATTCTTTCCAGTATACAATAACATCGTGAAAAATTAAATCACACATAGAATATTTAATATACATTTATTTTAATAATTGGAACATAATTTATAAATTCTATAGTAATTCTAATAAAATTTTAACTTATACATAAAATATACTAACAAAATTGAAATCACACTTAAAAACTTTTTTTATAAGTCTTAGTGAGGTATTTTAGAAAATCTTAGAAGCTTATATGTGTCTGAGGTACGAGTTTATATAAGCTTCTTTAGATTTTCAAAATACCGAACTTTAGACTTATAAAAAGTTTTTAGTGTGATGATTTTTGTTAGTATATGGCTGGTATAAGTAAACTTTTTACTTAGAAACTCTATGACCTATAAATTCTTAACTATTAAGTCTCCCATTTCTTCTGTACCAACTAATTTTGAATCTTCTTTTGCTATATCACCTGTTCTGTAACCTTCTTTAAGCACTTTTGATATGGCATTTTTTATATCCACATAGGCCTGTTCCATATCAAAACTATACTTAAGCATCATAGCAACACTCATGATTGTTCCAATCGGATTTGCCTTATTTTGTCCTGCAATATCTGGTGCAGAGCCATGTACAGGTTCATATAATCCAAAGGAATCTCCCCTTACACTTGCAGAAGGCAGCATTCCAAGAGAACCCGTAAGCATTGAAGCTTCATCACTTAAAATGTCTCCAAACATATTTTCAGTTAAAATTACATCAAATTGTTTAGGATCTCTTATAAGCTGCATGGAAGCATTGTCCACATACATATAGTTTATTTCTACATCCTCATATTCCTTTGCTATGTTTCCCACTACTTCTCTCCACAGCTTGGAACTTTCAAGTACATTTGCCTTATCTACTAAAGTAAGTCTGTTACTCCTCTTTCTTGCAATTTCAAAAGCCTTTCTGGTAATTCTATCTATTTCAAAGCTGGTATAACTTATAGTATCCCAAGCTTTTTTTCCACCTTCAATATCTATTCTGTTTTTCTCTCCAAAATACGCCCCACCTATTAATTCTCTTACTATCATAATATCTAGACCGCCGCCAAGTACTTCTGGCTTCAAATTTGAAGCTGCTATAAGTTCTGGAAATAGTATGGCAGGCCTTAAATTTGCAAATACCCCAAGGGCCTTTCTTATACCCAAAAGACCAGCTTCTGGTCTAAGTTTGCTAGGCAAACTATCCCATTTAGGTCCACCTACTGCACCTAAAAGTACAGCATCACTTTTTTTGCAAACTTCAACAGTCTTATCTGGAAGAGGAACTCCTGTGGCATCCACTGCTGCACCGCCTAAAAGTACCTCCTCACATTCAAAATCAAAATTATATTTTGCAGAGGCTGCCTTTAATACTTTTTTTGCCTGTTCAATTATCTCTTTTCCAATTCCGTCTCCTGGTATTATAGCTATCTTCACTTGTTTTCCACCTCTTCTTTTATATAGTTTATAAGTCCCTCTGATTTTATAATCTTATGCATAAATTCAGGGAAAGGAACAGCTTTATAAGTTTTATTTTTAGTTATATTTGTTATTACTCCAGAAACTGTATCTACAGATACTTCATCTTTTTCATCTATGTCCTTTGCAGCTTCTTCACATTCCATTATAGGAAGTCCTATATTTATGGAATTTCTAAAAAATATTCTAGCAAAAGTTTCAGCAATAATACAGCTTATTCCAGAAGCTTTAATAGCTATAGGTGCATGTTCTCTAGAAGAACCACATCCAAAATTTTTACCAGCTATCATTATATCCCCTTTACTTATTTTCTTTGAGAAATCTTTATCTATATCCTCCATACAGTGAGAAGCAAGCTCCTTATGGTCACTGGTGTTTAGATATCTAGCTGGAATTATAACATCCGTATCTACATTATCTCCATACTTAATTGCCTTTCCTTTTATCATTACTTTACTACCTCCTCTGGTGATGAAATTTTACCTGTTACTGCTGAAGCTGCTGCTACTTCTGGACTTGCCAGGTATACTTCACTCTTTACATGTCCCATTCTACCTACAAAATTTCTATTAGTAGTGGAAACTGCCCTTTCTCCTTCTGCCAATATTCCCATATGTCCACCAAGACAAGGTCCACAGGTAGGAGTACTTACCACTGCCCCTGCTTCTATGAATATTTCAATAAGTCCTTCTTTCATTGCCTGAAGATATATAGCTTGAGTAGCAGGGAAAATAATAGCTCTTACATTTTCATTAACTTTTCTTCCTTTTAAAATGCTAGCGGCTGCCCTTAAATCTCCTATTCTGCCATTAGTACAGGAACCTATGACAACTTGATCTATTCTTATGTCTCCTACCTCATCAATGGTCTTTGTATTTTCAGGTATATGTGGAAATGCCACTGTAGGACGAATTTTTGATAGATCTATTTCTATAACCTGGCTATACTCAGCATCACTATCTGCTTCATATACAGTATAATTTTTCTTTGAATGTTCTTTTACATAATTTATAGTATTTTCATCTACAGGGAAAATTCCGTTTTTAGCTCCTGCTTCAATGGCCATATTACATATGGTAAAACGATCATCCATAGTAAGTGAACTTACTCCTTCACCAGTAAATTCCATGGATTTATAAAGTGCCCCATCTACTCCTATCATGCCAATAATATGAAGTATTACGTCTTTTCCACTTACCCATTTAGTAAGCTTTCCTTTAAGAACAAATTTTATAGCTTCTGGAACCTTAAACCAAGCTTCTCCTGTAGCCATACCTGCTGCCATATCTGTACTACCAATTCCTGTAGAAAATGCACCTAAAGCTCCATAAGTACAAGTATGAGAATCTGCACCTATTACTACATCTCCACAAACTGCAAGACCTTTTTCTGGAATTAAAGCATGCTCAATTCCCATTCTTCCAACTTCAAAATAATTTTTGATTTCCATCTTCTTTACAAACTCTCTAACATATTTACACTGCTCTGCAGATTTTATATCTTTATTTGGTGTAAAATGGTCAGGGACAATTGCTATTTTATTTTTGTCAAAAACATTGTTAAGACCAATTTTATTAAATTCATTTATAGCTACTGGCGTAGTTATATCATTTCCAAGTACTAAATCCAATTTAACTTTTATTAATTGTCCTGCCTTTACTTCATCCATTTTCGCATGGTGAGCTAGTATTTTTTGCGTCATGGTCATGCCCATGTTTATCAACTCCTATCAAAATTTATATTATATATTAGCATTCTTCAACTTTTTTTAGAGAATTTTCATAATGAATTTTGTTCATAGCATTTATAAATGCTTTGCCACTTGCTTCCACTATATCTGTACTTACTCCTTTAGCAGAAAAAATTTTACCTTCTTTTTCAATCTTTATAGTAGCCTCTCCTAGTGCATCTTTACCATATCCTACAGATTTTATAAAATAGTCATTTAATGTAACATCTATTCCTATAGCTTTTTCAATAGCCTTAAAAGTAGCATCTACAGGACCATCACCACAGGAAGCTTCCTTTATATTTTTACCATCATACTCTATTTCCACAGTAGAAGTTGATGTTACTGTATTTCCTGTAGAAACCTGATAGTATTTTAAGTTAAATACTTCAGGAACCTGGAAAATTTCATTTTTTACAAGACTTTCTATGTCTTCATCTGAAACATGTTTCTTCTTATCAGCTAAATCTTTGAATTCTTTGAATATTTCATCTATTTTTTCTTTGCTTAAATTCTTATATCCCAATTCTTCAAGACGTTCTACAAAAGCATGCCTTCCTGAATGTTTTCCTAGTACTATAAGGCTTTTCTTAAGTCCTACAGATTCAGGTGTCATAATTTCATAGGTTTCTCTACAATTTAAAACACCATGCTGATGTATACCTGATTCATGGGCAAAGGCATTTGCACCTACTACAGCTTTATTATTTTGAACCTGCATCCCAGTTATATGACTTACAAGATTACTAGTTCTTGTTATTTCTTCTGTTACAATACCTGTTTCGCAATTAAAACAATCAGATCTGGTTTTAATTGCCATTACTATTTCTTCAAGTGCTGCATTTCCTGCTCTCTCCCCTAAGCCGTTTACTGCACATTCAACTTGCTGTGCTCCATTTTCAACAGCTGCCAGGGAGTTTGCCACGGCAAGACCTAGATCATTGTGACAATGAACACTTATTGTGGCTTTGTCTATATTTGGCACATTATCTTTAATTCCTTTTATAAGTGCTCCATATTCACTTGGAGTAGTATAACCCACTGTATCCGGTATATTTACCACATCTGCCCCTGCATCTATAACAGCTTCTACTACTTTATATAAAAACTCAGGTCTAGTCCTTGTAGCATCTTCTGGAGAAAATTCTATGCTGGGACACAAACTTTTAGCATAGGTTACCATTTCCACTGCTTGCTTTAAAACTTCATCAGGTTCCATTTTAAGTTTATATTTCATATGCAAATCTGATGTAGCAATGAAAACATGAATTCTAGGCTTTTTAGAATATTTAAGAGCTTCCCAAGCCTCACATATATCATCTTTTACAGCTCTTGCAAGACCAACTATAACAGGTCCTTCTATATTTTGTGCAATAGCCTTAACTGCTTCAAAATCTCCTTCCGAAGCTCTTGGAAACCCAGCTTCTATAACATCTACTGATAATTTTTGAAGTTGTTTTGCAATAGTGAGTTTATCATTTATATTTAAACTGACATTTGGTGTCTGTTCTCCATCCCTAAGTGTAGTATCAAATATATTTATCTTACTCATGATTAAAACCTCCTAAAATTTTTATATAACACAAGTTTTTTGCTGGCCAGTAAAAAAACTTCTATTTCAATTTTTTTATATTGAGGGGTATAAAAAAACAGGCCTCTCTTGGGGCGAGAAGTCTGTTCGCGGTACCACCCAAATTATTACTCAATTCAATAACGGCATTTTGCCGATACAGCTTACTATAATTTCAGCCTATAACTCAAGGATGAGTTCAATGTACAATATCTATGGGTTTTCACCTTTCCCCACTCTCTTTAAAATATAAATTACATTTACTATTTCCTATCACAGTTTTCTTATTTTCAATTTTTTTATATACCGCAAATGATAATATAAAAAACAGGCTTCTCTTGGAGCGAGAAGTCTGTCGCGGTACCATCCAAATTTTTACTCAATTTAATAACGGCTTTCGCCGGCTCAGCTTACTATAATTCAGCCTACAACTCCAGGGCGAGTTCAAAATATACTATATGTGGATTTACACCCTGCACCACTCTCTTAAAATATAATACAAATCTACTAATCCCTATCTAAGTTTTTACAATTAACTATTTATTATGTTAATGAGTATAATATAAATAAAATCTCATGTCAATAGCCTATTTACAATTATTTATTTTAATTCCTCATAGCTTGTAAATAATAGAATATAAATAAAGGGACTAATCAAATTATTTAAATGTGATTAATCTCTGGTTTATCCAGTCAACTAGCTTATTGAAAATACAAATTATAAAATATAAAAACTCTCTAGATTTTTTTAATTTTAATTGCTTTAACATGGCATTGTGAACTGCAAATAGTACAACCCAGGCATTTTTCTTCAACATATCTTATTTTTTTATCCTCTTTAACAAACGCTCCAAAATTGCATATTTTTACACACCTTCCGCAATTAACACATTTACTTTCCTCCCATATGATGTCATATCTTCTTTTAGGCCAAATGCCCGTCGTTCCTATAACCTTTGAAGCCCTTATAGGATAGCAGCAGCAACCACAACAGTTACATATAGCTTGATCCGTTTCAGATGTGTGCATTAATCCATTTTTATCAGCTCTTACTACAATTGCTTTTGCTTCGTCCTTTGTAAGAAGTTTTCCATGTCCTCTATCCCATTGGGTATTAATTCCAGTTTCAAACAGTAGGCAAACATCCTTATCTTTTTCACACCTTTGAGATACAGCATTACAATTACATGGTACTGAATATATCTGTTTATCCAAAGAGTCTATTAAATCTAATGTCTCTTGCAGAGTAAAAAAATAAGCATTTTCAATTACATCTTTTTTTCCATCAATTACTTCTTTTACTCTAGGCTCTGCTGTCTCTGCATAAGTAGTTACATACCAATCATCTATTTCATCCCTTATTTTCCGGGGTACAGATAACCATATATCTGTCTCATACTGACAAAAGTAAGCAATTCTATCATAAAATTCAGATGTTTTATAGTAAATACCATCACTGACTTCTACTTTATTAAGAACAGCTCTTTTATACATTTTTCTAACTAATTCCTCACCATTTACATTAAATTTTTTTTCTATTAAAGTAGACAGATCCTTAATAGAATATATATCATCTTTAATAATTTCAATAATTTTTCTTTCCTCAGGAGTTACTAATAGATGTGCCATACTTTTAGCAACTTCTGGTACTTTAAAGCAGGTTAAAAAATTCAATATATCATCTCCTTTCATAGTAACTTACTCAACTTTCGCACATAAAAATTAAGGCGAAAGCCTTCAGAATAAGCACATAATTCTTTTTGGTATAATATAATTGCAAAAAACACTACACCAAAGAAAGTAATGTTTCTTATGAATACTATTTATCAAATAATACTACTGATAAACAATTTAATTTTACTATAAATAGATTTCTTAATAACAACGAGATAATAAGAATTCTTTATTAACTTTAAATGTATTATACAACCGTTTGATTTCACTGTCTATACTTGATATATGTAAATTATCTACAAAATTTTACACAAAATTTAGTATTTGCACTAATTTTTTCACTCATACATAACGAATAAATAAAAGTAAAGGAAAATGATGAAGAATGCAGAAGCATAGGATAATTATGTTACTAATTATCCTACAAAATTTGAAAGGAGACACAGATGTTTAAAAAATTAAATTTAGCAGTGAAATTAAGTATTATACTTGGCATAGTAGTACTTTTAGGAATTGCTATTATTGAAGGAGTTACACTTAAAAAAGTTCAACAAAGTTCTTATAACCAAGCCAACGAACAAGCAAAGCAGGTATCAGATGCTTTCGCAAAAGATATACAGGGGGACTTTAAAGTATCACAGGCCACCGTGGAAGGAATAAAAAATACTGTCTTATATTGTAAAAAATCAGGAAGTTTAAGCAGAGAACAGGTAATTGAGATTTTAAAAACTACACTAGAAAAAAATAGCGATATACTAGGATTATACACAGCCTGGGAACCTAATACATTTGATGGGAAAGATAGTTCCTATATAAATAAAGATGGTTATGATGCTACTGGTAGATTTGTTCCCTATCTCGTACGAGAAAATGGAAGTATAAAACTAGAACCTTGCTCAGGTTATAATGACGAAAGTAGTGGAAGTTATTATTTTCTTCCAAAGGAAACGAAAAAAACTTGTTTAATAGAACCATATACATATAAAATAGATGGCAAAAGCACTTTAATTACTTCACTAACAATGCCTATACTTGATGATAGTGGAAATTTTTTAGGAGTGGTAGGAGCAGATATTAAACTCCAAAATCTACAACAAACTGTCAACAAAGCAAAACCTATGGGTGGTTATGCATCAATAATTACAAATACAGGTAAAATTGTTGCAAATGGTAACAATCAAGAATTAGTGAATAAAAATATAGTTGATTTGGATAAAAGCGAAAAAGACATTTTGGATAAAATCTCTAATGGTGAAAGCTTTCAAACGCACAAAAAAGCTATAGCTACAGGAACTTTATCACTAAAAGCATACTCTCCAATAACTTTAAATGGAGTAGCTAACAAATGGACCTTTGCCTCAATGATTTCAGACAAACAAATGTATGTTGAATATACCCAACTTTTCAGGATAATAATGCTTATGACTATAATTATTACCTTAGCAGTAATTGCATTAATGTTTATTCTTATTAAAAGAAATATTTATCCTGTAACTGTGGCATGTAATCACCTGGAAGTACTTTCAAATGCCGATTTTACTGAAAAAATACCAGAAGAATTTTTACATAAGGAAGATGAAATAGGTATACTTGCAAAATCCATTGATAAAATGCAAGGTTCCATTGGAGAGCTTGTTCTAGGGGTCAAAGAAGAGTCCTCAAATGTAGAGGGTGCAGTTATAGATACTGTAAAACATATGGAAGAATTAAATTCAAATATAGAAGATGTTGCTTCAACTACTGAAGAGTTATCAGCAACTATGGAAGAAACAGCAGCATCTACAGAAGAAATGAATGCTACATCAAATGAAATAGAAAAATCAGTGGAAGTTATAGCCCACAAGGCTAAAGAAGGTGCGGTATCAGCTAAAGAAATTGATGATACTGCTAAAAAATTGAAGGCAAACTTTTTAGAATCAGAGAAAAAAAGACTTGAAATTTATGAAGAAACAAGTGAAAAACTTAAAAGTGCCTTAGAACAATCAAAATCTGTTGATGAAATTACTGTTCTTTCAAACACTATAATGGAAATAACCGAACAAACTAGTCTTCTAGCTCTTAATGCAGCAATAGAAGCAGCAAGAGCTGGAGAAGCCGGTAAAGGTTTTTCAGTAGTTGCAGATGAAATAGCAAAACTTGCAGATGATTCTTCTAATGCAGTTTCAAAAATTAAACAAATAACAGAAAAAGTAATAGCTTCAGTAAACAATCTTGCACAAAGTGCAAATGGTATGATGGATTATATGACAAATAACGTTAAACTAGATTACCAAACTATGCTTGACGCAGCAGATAAGTACAGTTTAGATGCAAATTCAATTAAAAACATGGTTTCAGAATTTGATGATGCATCAAACCAAATACTTGATTCAATTAGAAACTTATCGGAAATAATAAATGGTGTAACAACTGCTGCAAATGAAGGTGCAAACGGAACTACTACCATTGCTGAAAAAACTAACACAATAGTAGAAAAATCAGAGAAAGCTAAGCATCTTTCAGAATATGCTAAAGAAAGAAATGAAAATCTTAAAGGATTAGTTTCAAAATTAAAAATATGATATATATTAAAAAGCATGAAGTTACTGGAACTTCATGCTTTTCAATATTTCACAAAATTTGAAAGGGGTATTACATTTATAACCGGTTCTTCATAAGGATGAACCTTTCTTATAGTGCTTATAGCTTTTTCCACTATGTCACTCTTACAGCAAAACTCTACTTTACATTCCTCTTCTTCACTTACTTCACCTTTTTCTCCTTTAAATGGATTTGCTCCTGAAAGTGGTCTCCAATACCCTGTAACTTTAGAAACTGACATACAGTTGTCATAATTTCCACCTATAGTTAATGCTCCTATATCATTCAAACTCTCCCGAAGTTTTGTCACATATTCCTCAGGTATAAAAGTTTCCATCTTATAATTTTTATATTCCAAAATTATTCCCCCAATTATGTTTAGGCATTTTCAAAGAAATAACTAGTCAGTATACTAGCCTATTTTTTATCATACTGCGTCGGTAAAACCCTTAAATAGGATTCACTATCTGCGGAGCCTGCCTCCTTGTCTGATAAAAAATATTCGTCGCATCTTTGACTTGTTATTTTCTTTCAAATACCTTAAGTTAGAAGTTTAAAGTGGATAATTGAAAGTAAATGATAGCTTTCAATTATCCACTCTCAATTCTAAACTATACTAAAATAGATTAGAAAAAAAGTTTTTAACTGCATTAATAATTTTAGCAAAAAATCCTTGAGTCTGTTCGCTAGATAAAGTACCCTTTAACTGATCTGCAACACTACCTAACTGACTTTTTATATCTCCAAAATTCAAATTTAAACCATTTATTTTATTCATAACATTAGTTATTTTATCAATATCTCCGGTACTCAAATTTAAATTATAGTTATTAGTTACATTTTCAACTATCTTTCTTACCCCGGCTTCAGTTTTAGGCTTATCTTTAACTACTTGTGTTTTTATATCATTCATTACACCAGCAGCTTTGTCTTTCCCTATCTTGTCACCTAACTCTCCTGTAGTAACCAATTCGTCATTGGCAGCTTTCTTTTTATTTTCATCAATTTTGCCGCCGTTTGCACTATTTTCAAACCCCTTTAAAATTCCAGTAAGAGCTGCTGTTCCAGATACATTAAAAGGAGCTGATGCCTTAACATTTGCATTTTTTATTCCTGCAGTAATAAGTGCATTCTTTATCATGCTGCTGCTTACCCAATATATGTTATTTGTAGATACATTTAATCCACCACTGGACGTTGGTTCTACATAAGCACAGGATATAGATTTTGTACCTATTTTATCACTGCTTGCAACATCTCCTAAATATTTTTTCTCTTCATCTATATTGACATCTATTACATTAGCATCCTGTCTAGTAACCCCAAAATACTTAAGCATTTCTTGTTTTTGGCTATCTGTTAGATCTCCTCCTAAGGTTACAACTTTATAGGCATCTGCATAAACTCTATTTCCTGAAATAGGTAAAACTACAGTTATAGCCATAAGCACTATCAATAACTTACTAAAAATTGTTTTAAATTTCATGTGTTTAAACTCCTTTTTTTAGTTTTATAAATACCCAACTTTCGCACATATAAAACTTTTTTAATTAATAGTTAAGAATGAAAAATTAATAGTTAATGTAGATTTTTTTCCATTACACTACAAAAAATCTTTGATTAAGCTTTTCACCACTCATTTCGCTAAAGCGAAACATTGCTGATTTATATAAATTTAAAGATTTTTTGCGACAGCTAAAAATCATCCTTCACTATTAACTTTTCATTATTAATTCTTAACTTGTGAAGCTTTGCTTCATAATTTTTTTAAACTGGGAAAGTTGAGATAAATATTAATACATATTATAAATATAATATACTATATTTATGAATAAAAGAAGTATAAAATTATAACCAAATATAAAATTTTAATATATTATTAAGATATTTATTCTTTCCTTGAATACTCTTTAAAACAATCTAAACATACCTTTTTTCCATTCATTATTCTAATTCTATGTTCAGCTGTATCTTCTCCACAATTTTCACATACTATGTTATTAAATGACCTAGCCTTTTCCGGCACAGAAAATCCTGGTTTTTTATAATAAAATAATTTTTCACAAGGGCAGTTTAGCAAATAATCAATATCTTTTTGTCTGTCTCCACTTCTCGGCCAATTTTTTAATACCACTCTCAGGGCATCACCATTTTTTCTATTAAAAAAACTAAATGCCATTTTACCGCGGTCTCTATAAATTAAGTTTCCCTTTCCCATGGTACACCCTGTTATCACCTGGACTGCATCTACTCCACAGGCATCGTTTTCAGTTATGCACACTATTTCCTCATCTTTTGAAAAGGAAATATCCATTTTTTCTTTAGCTGCCTCACTGGCCTTATAGCCTATTGCAAGTCCAGGACATAAATGTCCATGAAATTCAACACATTTTTCCCATAGTTCTTTATCCATTTTATTCCCTCCTGACTAAATTGTTTATATAAATTATACGTCATTTATCCGATGGCTACCAGCCGTAATACCACATCTTCTTATAAAGTGGGGGATATTAGAACTCTTGAGCTTCAGCGATTTAGAGTTCTTATGCTGTGCATAACGGCTGCTACGCCCCTGGATAACGATTTCTCCTAAAGGATAACGCCTTCTAAGTGCTGAAGCACTAAGAATCCTGTTAATAAGTTTCAGATGGAGAAAAAAGCTCCACCTGAAGCCAAGAACTCTGTTTATATAAAACTTTACAATAATATAATTCATTTGAAGTATATGTAACAATTAAAGAAAGTAAGGGAGTCAGAGACCACCTTACTTTCTTTAATTAAGATTTTACTATTGTGAAAACTTCTGCACCTGATATTTCATCCGAATAATAGGTTAAACTATAGTCTCCATAAATGCTATATTTGATAACTATTTGCTTTAACGTTTTTGGAACATTATAATCTGTAGAATTATAGTTTAATATTTTAATACTAAAAGATTGCCTCTGACTAGTTACATAATTTTTTAATGCATTGTAAAAGTCATTATAATTATCTACAACATTTATATCATTACCATATCTATCTTTCTCCGTCACATTTAACTTTTCAAAACTATAGTCAGTACTGTTACATTCAGGGTAATCTGATTTATCCCACTCATGATTTTTTTCAATCTGAGAATCAGTTATATTGAAGTAAGAATGTGAAAGGAGCTTGGATCCATCATTTGTAACAGGATCATCCCAGGTAGAATCCATCTGATAATACTGCCCCTGTATTTTTACTATATTCCAGGCATGGCTTATCCATCCATCTCCATCATTTCCCTGTCCTATTACCATTTTACATTCTATACCAGCAGCTGTAAGAAGCCTGTCCATAGCATCTGCATAACCCTGACAAACTGCTGTTTTATTCACTAAAACTCCATAAGCAGTATAGGAATCATCAGGCATATCTGCTGTACCTGCCCTTTGATCATATTCTGTATTATTTACCACATAATCGTGAAGTGCCAATTCTTTTTCATAGTCTTTCATTTGAGGCGTTGTGACACTGTTTACTACTTGATCGACTTTTTGCTGTATTGCATTTTCCTTAGCTATTAAATTTTGCTTAGTATCGTCATACTTAAAATTTATAGTCATTTTAGTAGAACTGGAACTCTCAACATTACTTCCTGCACTTGAATACCAATCTCTTAAATTTGGATTGTCTTTCAAAATCTTATCTATGACACCCAAATTATAAGTACTTCTATCATAGTTTGTTATGTTTAAAACTAAAGTATCCTTATAATTAGAAAGTGCATCCTTTACAGCATTGTAATACTGAGTATAATTTTGTATTGAAATTTCACCATTGGATCCATTTTGCCCATTTACTGTAAAATTATATTTTACTCCTTCATTTAATTGCTTGCCATCAGTAGATTTTAAGTTATTATCTATTACCAAAACGTATTTTTCGCCAGAAGTGTAGGGATTTTCAGGTGAAACCTGCACAACATCTGATTTTGAACTCACTACATTAACTGCTACTGATTGATTATTGTCCTGCTCATATACTTTAATAGAGTTTTTTGCTGAATTTATATCAATATTTTTATTAAAACTTATTGTCCATGTCTTGTTATTGGCTACATTAGAGGTGGCATCGTTATTCCAAATTTTATAATTTTCTGCAGCATAGCAATCTTTACCCACAAATAGAAATCCACACACCACAGCTACCACAATAAATTTACCTATTTTCTTAAACACAATACCATCTCCCAACAACAATTATTTTTTAATTTCATACATTAGATAATGCGTTTCTTTCATTCCTTTGGACTTATAAGTATCTTTAGCTCTTTCATTTTTCTTTTCTACATATAATCTCAAACTGCACACATTATTGCTGCGTTCAGCAAGATATTTCACATAATCAAACAATTGTGTAAATATTCCTTGTCCTCTATAATCTTTGTTTACATATACACTCTGTATCCACCAATAATCTCCGTTTCTCCAATCACTCCATTCTTTAGTTATCATGATCTGTCCCACTACCATGTCGTCCTTTTCATATACAAAATAAATTCCATTTCCATTGTCTTCTAGTGCAGTTCTTACACCTTTTTTCAATATTTCTTTATCTAATTCCAGATTTTCTGTTTCTTTAGCTAAATTATAATTGTATTTTACTATAGTGTCCAGATCTTTTATATTTCCTCTTCTTATCATTACAACATCTCCTAATATCATAATCAATTCACAATTTGTGAATTTTAAATATCTAGTTCAGATAAAGAATTCTTTTTATGAGAAAAAGCCACTTTTAAAAGCACAGGAGTTATAATTGTCGTAAGTATTACAACCATTAAAGTTGGAAGAAATATTTCCTCCGATATAATATTTTTTTGTAATCCTATATTTGCAGTAATTATAGCAACTTCTCCTCTAGAGATCATACCTACTCCAATTTGTAAAGACTCACTTTTACTCATTTTAAGAACTCTAGCCGCACCACCACATCCAATTATTTTTCCAACAACTGCAATAACAAACATAACTAAAGTAATAATTAGTACTTCTAGATTGAGACCCTTTAAATTTGCTTCAATGCCCACACTTGCAAAAAATATAAGTGATAAAAATCCAGAAGAAATTGCTTTGATATTTCTTTCTAAATACTTTTTATGCTCAATAGAAGAAAGTACAAGTCCACATATATATGCTCCTGTAATAGCCGCTATTCCAAGATACTCTGCAATACATGCTATTAAAAGTGCAAATGCCAGTGAAAAAGTAAGCATCTCTTTACCTGGCTTTACATCCCTGGTAAATTTATTTATATACTTAGGTAAACACACTATGCCCAATATAGAAAATCCACAAAATAAAATTATTTTTACAAAAACAAAAACAAGTGACATCATCCCGGAAGCTGAGGCCCCAGAACCAGAGCTTTGGGCTACTGCAAGTACTATAGATATGAGCATAAGCCCTAAAACATCATCTATTACAGCAGCTCCCAAAATATTTATACCAGCCCTTGTATTTAGCTTACCAAGTTCCTTAAGAGTTTCCACACTAATACTTACGCTAGTGGCCGTTAAAATAACTCCAACAAATACATTTTCTAAGAAATTATTAAAAAACATATAGGCACTTAAAGTTCCTAAAATAAAAGGTAAAATAATTCCGCACATGGCAATTATAAAAGAAGATAAACCTGCTTTTTTAAATTCTTCAATATTAGTCTCAAGACCTGCAAGAAACATGAGCATAATTACTCCTAAATTTGAGAGAAGTTTTATATTATCATCATACTGAACAACATTTAAAATAACAGGACCAAGTATTACACCTGCAATGAGTGCCCCCAAAACCTCTGGCATCTTCAACTTTCTACTAATAATTCCGCCTATCCTTGTACATATAAGAATTAACACTATATCTAATAAAGTTTTTTCCATTATAACCTCCTTATTTTAGCTAAAAAAGTGGAAAGCCCCCCTAAAGGACTTTCCACCCCAAAAGTCATATTATCATCTTGAAAACAAATAAATATTTGTCCAACCGAAATATACACTATTTTTAATTTTAATATAGACATAATATCACAATTATGTCAATTACTCAACATATAAATTGTTTTATTAAATTTTAAATTTATTTACAGCTCGTTTAAGCTGTTCAGATAAATTTGCTAAATTCTGACTAGAAGAAGTTATTTCCTCCATAGATGCATATAATTCTTCGGTTTCTCCAGATACTGTTTGACTTTGAGATGCAGTGTCCTTTGATATCTTATCAATTGTCTCTACATTTAAAACAATTTGTTCACTACCTTCTGCAAGCTGCTGTAAAGTTTCCGAAGTACTCTGAATTTGCAAAGAAACATCATTTACAAGCTTTAATATTTCATTAAATGAATTCCCCGCATTGTTCACTACTTTCGTCCCATCATTTACATTGTCCATACTACTCTTCATAGAAACAGTAGCTCCTTGAATATTTTCTTTAACTTGCTGAATAAGTTTTACAATTTTATCTGCAGATTCACCTGATTCCTCTGCAAGTTCACGTACTTCTTCTGCTACAACTGAAAATCCTTTTCCCTGCTCTCCAGCACGTGCAGCCTCAATAGATGCGTTTAAAGCCAATAAATTAGTTTGATCTGCAATATCTGAAATAGTATTTACAATTTCTCCAATAGCCATAGAATCACGATTAAGCTTTTCCACTGAATCTTTTACTATTTCCGTTGAATTTTTAATAGATTCCATCTGGCTAACAGCCTGTAATATAACATCACTGCCTTTTTTAGCTGCTGAAGATGCATTACTTGCAGCATTTGCTACTTCCTGAGAATTAGCGGCCACTTCCTCAGAACTTGCGGAAATTTGCTCAACTACTGCAGATGCTTCTCCTGAAGATTTAGATTGATTTTCAGCTCCTTCAGCCACCTTGATAATGGCATCATTCACATGTCCTACAGTATCGTTTAACTGATGGGTGTTATTATAAAGTTCTTCTGAAGCTTCTGTTACCTCATTAGAAACATTTAGAACCAGTCTTACAATATTTTTTAAATTTTGTGCCATTATATTAATTGAAGTAGCCAGTTCTCCTATTTCATCCTTTTCCTCTATTTTTATAGGTTCAACTATCAAATTTCCATCAGCTATCTGTCCCAGGGAATCTACACACTTATCAAGCCTTAATACAATTTTATTAGAAATTTTCATTGCTGCAAAAATACTGGCTGCAATACTTATTAAGAATATAATACTCATAATCCATTTTGCTCTAGAGCCTGCATTTCTAGTCTGTGTCCATGCATTATTTGTAATTTCATTTATCATATTACTAAGTTTAGTATACACATATTTATAATCATCCATATATACTTTTCCATCTTGAAGTCTATCTCGTGCTATTTGAATTTTTCCCGACTTAACTAAGTTTATTTGATCTCTAAAATAATTATCTATTACCTGAATATTTGGTATAACTTCATTTTTTATAGTAATGGCTAAATTATCATCTACATAATAATAACTTTTTATATTTTTTATATTCTTTTGAATATTTTCTTCACTTGAATCGTAGGACTCTAGAAATCTGTTATCTCCATCGCTTGCAATATAACCTCTGACTCCTGACTCTTCATTTATCAGTTCACTGCTAATTTGGGACATAATATTGCCTATTGGAATGACATCTTTTGAAACTCTATCTGTAGATTTTTCAATGCGATTAAAATTAAAAAAAGCACCTATTGTAGCTAAAAACATCATTATCAAAATAATACTAAATCCTACAAAAATTTTAGTTTTAACTTTTACATTTTTTATCACAATACTCTCCCCCATTAATAATCCTATTTTGCATCCTGCACATTTTCTTTTGTAATCATTTTGTAATCAATCCAGATGTATTTTCCATCTGTAATCTTATACTTAAAATTACTTTCATCAGGAATTTTCCCCTTGGAAAGTATATATGATAAATCAAAAGCAGCATCTCCCTGTTTTGCAGCATCATTTAAAACAGTCCCGAAAAGGGTGCCATCTTCAACAGCTTTAACTGCCGGTGCCGTAGCATCTACACCTACTACAGGTACATATTTTCCTCCATTAAAATATCCAGCTGCTTTTAGGGCATCAACAGCTCCAAGGGCCATGTCATCATTGTTTGCTATTACACAGTCAAAATTTGGACCATATGACGAGATAAACGAGGTCATTTTTTCCTGAGCCTTTGTACGATCCCACATAGCAGTATCTTCTGCCACCTTTTGCACCTTAAAACCTGAATCTTCAAGAGCTTTTATAGAATATTGTGTTCTCTTTTCAGCATCTTGATTTCTCATTTCCCCTTTTAGCATAATATATCTAATAGTGCCATCTTGAGTAGGATGGCCTTTAAAATAATTTACAAGCATCTGCCCCTGTATTGTTCCAGATTGCTCTGCTTTAGCACCTACATAGTAAACTTTATTCCATTTTTCCACATCTTCTTTTTTAGGCTGGCGATTTACAAATACTGTAGGTATATTTGCTTTTTTACATTTTTCAATAATCTGCCCTGCAGCATTAACATCCACTGGATTTATATCAAGTACATCGACTTTTCTATTTATAAAGAGACTTATCTTGTCATTTTCAACTGTTTGGATATTATTTCCATTCCAAATATCAACTCTAGCTTTTCCATTAGATACCTTATACATCTCATTCTTAAGTTCAGTTATCCATGTATTATTAAACTCATAGGCAACAAAACCAATTACAGGTTCATTTTTATTTGAAGATAAAGAATTTGAACAGCCTGTCCCCAAAATAATAGTTAATAGACCAGTAACAGCAATTGATTTCATACATTTCTTCACAATCAAAGCCCCCTAAAAATATCTAAATTTTTCCCTTATATGCAACCTGCCAATAATCGATTAAAATTAATCGATTATTGGCAGGTTGCACCACTAACTCCAAACTCTCCAGGTGCCCAATTATAGAGAATTTTTCATTGTTTCCAACTTTTAAAAACATACTAAATTATTATTTAATTTTACTGCTAAAATTGAAAATAATCAATAAAATAGAGCCAAAAGTGAAAAGTTTACACTTTTGGCTCTATTTTTATCCAATCGCCACCATTACTAACACCCCCATCGCACACAACGAAAGCGACTATCGCCAAATCAAAGATTTGGAATATCTGCTTTTCTACCAAAGTGGGTGATAAGTACTGCTACGTGCCTGAATAAGTTCTTCCCCTAAAGGATAACGTATTATAAGTGCTAAAGACACTAAGAATACTGTTAATAAGGTTCAGCTGGATAAAGTCGTCCTTACAAGCAAACTACACCTGAACCTAAGAATCACTTGATAAAAGTTAATTTGCAGTTACAATACCCAACTTTTCACGCAAAGCTTTATAAGTATCATCAATATACTTTTCAGCTTTATCTTGATCTTCTATTGCCTCAACCTTAACTGCACAGTATTTATATTCTGGAGTTTTTGATATAGGGTCCAGATTATCTACTGTAAGTTCATTGCAGGCACCAATCCACCATTGATAAGTCATATAAGTAGCTCCTTTTAAAACTCTATCTGTAACATTTGCCCTTGTTACTACAGAACCTCTTTTTGAAGATACTCTAACTAAATCTCCTGTTTTAATTCCAAGTTCTTCTGCATCTTCTATACTCATCTGTATTTTTCCAGGTTCATCTTCTAGCTGCTGTAGAGCACGACAATTTCCTGTCATTGTCCTTACAGAGTAATGCCCTATTTCTCTAACTGTACACAAACTAAGCGGATATTTTTCATCTGGTGATTCTTCTGTAGGTCTCCATTCTGAAGCAAATAAAATACCCTTTTTGCTCGGAGTACTAAACTCGTTGTTTTCATACAAAACAGGAGTTCCTGGATGATCTTCTGTAGGACATGGCCAAAGTACACCATCTAAAGTTTCCATTTTCTCATAAGTTGCACCTGCAAATTTAGGTGAAAGGCTTCTCATTTCATCCCATATTTCCTTTGTATTATTATAGTGCATTTTATATCCCATAGCTGAAGATAACTCGCAAATTATCTGCCAATCAGGTTTTGCTTCACCAATTGGTTCAACTGCCTTGTTAAACTTTTGCAATCCTCTATCTGCAGCACTATATACCCCTTCATGTTCTCCCCAGGCAGTTGCTGGCAAAATTACATCTGCATGTAATGTAGTTTTATTCATAAATATGTCCTGAACTACTACAAATTCAAGCTCATCCAAAGCCTCCCTTACTTCATTTGAATTTGGATCACTTTGAACACAATCTTCACCCATAATATAATATGCCTTTAATTTATGTTCCTCCAGTACTGCTTTAGGTACTTCAGTCAAATGATAGCCAATTTTGTCTGGAAGATTTTTTACTCCCCAAGCTTTTTCAAATTTTTCTCTCACATTTTTATCTGTAACACTCTGATATCCTGGAAAATTATTTGGAAGTGCTCCCATATCACAGGCTCCCTGAACATTATTTTGTCCTCTTACAGGGCCTATTCCAACACTTGGCCTTCCATAATTTCCTGTTAGTAGTGCCAAACCAGCTAATCCTTTTACCACATCTACAGCTTGACCAAATTGACATACTCCCATACCATAAAGTATCATTGGGTTTTTAGCTGAAGCATACATTTCCATAGCTTTTTTAATCTTTTCTGCTGGTACATTTACTATTTTTTCTACATATTCAGGTGTATATTTCTTTATAACTTTAATATATTCATCGAATCCTTCTGTATATTTTTCTACATAATCTTTATTGTATAAACCTTCATTAATAAGAACATTGGCAAAACCGTTTACAAGTGCCATATTAGTACCACCCTTTATCGGAAGCCATAAATCTGAAATTCTTACACTTTCTGTTACCCTAGGGTCCACTACTACTATTTTTGCACCTTTTTGTCTTGCCTTAACTATTCTTCTTGCTACCATAGGATGAGATTCTGCAGGATTATACCCAAAAATAAATACCAAGTCTGCATTATCAATTTCAGGAATGCTATTAGACATTGCACCATTTCCCAACACTTTAGCAAGTCCAGCTACAGAAGGTCCATGACAAACTCTAGCACAGTTGTCCACATTATTTGTTCCAATAACAGCCCTCATAAATTTTTGCATAATATAGTTAGCTTCATTTCCAGGACCTCTAGAACAACCAGTACCCATTATAGAATCAGCGCCATACTTGTCTCTTATTTCTCCCAATCTTTTTGCAGTAAAACTGATAGCTTCATCCCAAGTAACTTCTTCGAGCTTGCCATTTTTTCGTATCTTAGGCTTCCTTATACGTGGAGTTAAAAGCTTAGGATCATTTAAATAATCCCATCCATAATAACCTTTAAGACAAAGCTCTCCCTCATTTGTTCTGCCCATAGCAGGCTCAGCTCTCTTAATTTTCCCATCTTCAACCACTAAATACAGTCTGCAACCAGCACCACAGTAAGGACATACAGTTAATACTTTATTCTCCATAATAACTACCCCATTATTTTTTATATTTTTTGAATCTTTCTATATTTAATATATCACTAAAAAAGTGTGCAATTCAAAGACTATAAGAAATACTTATTCGTTGTTATTAGTAGTATTAAAATTTTTTATAGTGGCTCTTTTCTGTAAAATTGGTTATTATACATATTGTAGTACATACTCTTCTTTTTAATTAAATCTTTATGACTTCCTTTCTCTACTATTTCTCCCTTATCTACTACCATTATAATGTCTGAATTTTTAATAGTACTTAATCTATGAGCAATAATAAAACTAGTTCTCCCCTTCATAAGTTTATTCATAGCATCCTCTATTTTAAGTTCTGTTAGTGTATCCACATTACTAGTAGCTTCATCTAGAACAAGTATTGCGGGATTTGAAAGTATTGCTCTTGATATAGCTATAAGCTGTCTTTCGCCTTGACTTAAATTGTTTCCTCCCTCATGAATTAAAGTATTATATTTTTGTGGAAGTTTCTCAATAAATGTCTCTGCATTAGCAAACCTAACTGCCTGCTTAATTTCAGTAAAATCTGCATCTAACTTACCATATCTTATATTTTCAAGTATTGTTCCCGCAAAAAGATACGTATCCTGAAGAACTATACCAAAACATTTTCTAAGACTATCTCTCTTATAATTTCTTATATCCTCTCCATCAATTAAAATTTTACCAGCTGATACATCATAAAATCTAGTGACCAAATTTACAATAGTTGTTTTACCAGCTCCTGTAGGTCCAACAAGGGCAACTTTTGTACCAGGACTTATATCAAAACTTATGTTTTTTAATATTTTAACATCTTTTCTATAGCAAAAGCTTACGTTTTCAAAGCTAACCCGTCCTTTTACATGATCAAATACCTTTGCATCAGAAATGTCTTCCAACTCCTCTTTTTCATCTAGTACTTCAAATACTCTTTCTGCACCTGCTGCTGCTGATTGGAGTGTATTAAATATACTAGCTATATCATTTAATGGTCTTGCAAATTGTCTTGAGTAACTTAAAAAACTAGCTATAATTCCCACTGTTATAATATTCTTTAAAGCTAACACTCCCCCTACACCTGCTACAGCTGCAAAACCTATATTGTTTATTACATTCATTATTGGCATTAAAAACCCTGACCAAATTTGAGCTTTTAACCCTACTTCACATAGGGAAGAATTTATTTTATTAAACTCCTCTATACACTTTTCACCATGATTAAAAGCTTTTACTACTTGAATCCCAGATATTGTTTCTTCTATATGTCCATTAAGTTTTCCAAGTTCTATCTGTTGATCTTTAAACAGCGGATTTGTTTTTTTTGCTATACTCTTAGTTAATAAAAAAACCATAGGCACTGTAATTAAAGTCACAAAAGTAAGAAACGGACTTAATATAAGCATCATTACAAAAGATCCTAAAACTGTTATTACTCCTGACATAAGCTGAACCGTAGATTGTGATATAGTACTACTTACATTTTCTACATCGTTTGTAAGTCTGCTCATAATTTCTCCGTGAGTATTCATATCAAAAAAAGATAGTGGAAGCTTTTGAAGTTTGCCAAATAAATTTTTTCTAAGACCCATTATTATCCGCTGGGCTACCCCTGACATAATCCATCCCTGAAAAAAAGTTAAAATAGTATCCACTACATAAGTTAATAAAAGCAACATAATCATTATCCAAAGCATATTAAAGTTTACTTTTCCATAGGATTCTGACATGGCATCAATAGCTCTTCCTATAAGATAAGGTCCTATAAGTCCTACTACAGAATCTATTATTACAGATATGAGTATTATAACTAGTAATTTTCTCTCACTTCCAAAATATTTCCACAGTCTTAGAATCGTTTTTCTTAAATTTTTTGGTTTTTCTACAGGTCCAAGTCTTCTTCCCCTTCCTCTCTTTCTAGCACCTAAAGGAACTGTTATATTATTTCTATCATATTTTCCCATATCCTCTATATATTCTCCTTTCCAAACTGAGATATTAATATGTCTTCATAAGTCTTACAGGTTTTCACAAGTTCATCATGTTTTCCAATACCTATTAATTTTCCACCATCAATTACAAGTATTTTATCTGCCCACATTATAGAAGATATTTTCTGTGAAATTATGATACACGTTAAATTTTCTAAACCTTTTCTTAAATTTTCTCTTATCTTAGCTTCTGTAACTGCATCTAATGCACTTGTACAGTCATCAAATATAAGTACTTCAGGGCTTTTAATAAGTGCACGTGCTATGGAAATCCTCTGTTTTTGCCCACCTGAAAAATTGATTCCTTCTTGTCCAATTTTAGTATCATATTTTTCAGGAAATCTATCTATAAATTCATTAGCTTCTGCAATTTCACAAACTTTTTTTACTTCTTCTAGAGAAGCATTTTCTTTGCCCCATCTTATATTCTCAATAACAGTTCCAGTAAATAATGTTGTTTTTTGAGGCACTAACGCTATTTTATCCATCAAAGTTTTTTGATCTATATTCTGTATATTCACTCCATCAATTTTTATGATTCCAGAAGTTACATTATAAAATCTAGGTATTAAATTCACCAAACTGCTTTTACCTGAACCTGTAGGTCCAACAATACCAATTGTTTCTCCTGGCATACAGTTAAAACTAATATTATTTATAACTTGATGTCCATCTGAATAGAAAAAGCATACATTTTCAAAATCTATTCTCCCTTTTTCAGTAAAATTTGTAGAGACTTCATTAAATTCTATGTCATTCTCCTCATCCAATATCTCAAAAATTCTAACTGCTGAAGCTTTAGATCTAGCAAATACATTAAATATAGCAGATATCATCATAATAGAAAAAAGTATTTGTGTCATATAATTAGTAAAAGCAATTATTTTCCCTACCTGAATATCTCCTGCCTCTACATACTTTCCACCAATCCACAAAACACATACTATTCCTATATTGATAATCAAATTTCTTCCTGGAGAAAATAAAGACATGATACGCATTGCAGTTGTAGTTAATTTTCCTAAATTTTTATTTGCAATTTCAAATTTTTCACTTTCATAATTAAATCTGTTAAATGCCTTTACCACCCTTACTCCAGACAAATATTCTCTCATAACAGAATTTATTTTATCAAGTGATACTTGAACCTTCATAAAATAGGGATATCCTATTTTCATATTTAAGAATATAAGTAAAACTATAATTGGTATTATAATAAACAATATCACTGCTAAATGTAAATTCAGCTTGGACGCCATAATAATACTTCCAATACAAACAATAGGAGCCTTTACAAATATCCTCATAAGTCCATTGACAAAATTTTGAACTTGAGTTACATCATTGGTAAGACGTGTTATAAGTGAACTGCTTTTAAATTTATCAATACTATTAAGTGAAAAACTCTGAATTTTTTTAAATAAATCTGCCCTTAAATCCCTACTAAATTTTTGAGATACACTTCCAGATAAAATATTACGTCCTGATGCACCTAAAGCACCTAATCCTGTAACTGTCAGCATTATAAATCCGTGTTTAACTATGTAATCCATATTCTTATTTGCTACACCTATATCTACTATTTTTGACATTATAGTAGGCTGCATCAAATCACACATTGCTTCCACAGCAAGACAAAATATAGCAAGGCAAAAACCTTTCCAGTATTTATGTATATATTTTTTCATATATTTCAATGGACACACTCCCCAAATTTTATCTTATTTATTGATAATATTACTTTTTAATTGCAGTTTCAATTATGAACATAAGATTAATTAAGCTTCTTGTCTAATGCAAAAGTACTAATTATACTGTATAATTATCTAGAAGTTAAATAGAATATTATGTAAACCTATGAATATCAATCTAATTTAAAGAGGCGATTACTTTGAGAAATTTTTTAAATAAACTTTCTTATTATTTTAGAGAAAGTTATGGTATTGATAAACTTTCTACCCACCTTTATATTGGCGGAATTGTTCTATCTTTATTTAGACGTACAGCTACACTAGGGTTTGTATTTTTCATATACAGTACCTGGAGGTGCCTTTCAAGGAATAAATACAGGAGATACAAGGAACTTGAGGCTTATGAAAATTTCATCTCACCTCTAGCTAAAAGGTTTAGTGGGTTTACCTATTCTATGAACAATCATAAACAGTATAAAATATTTAAGTGTCCAAATTGCTCCCAAAAATTAAGAGTTCCTAGACACAAAGGAAAGATAACCATAACATGTAAAAATTGTGGTACTTCTTTTAAAAGGAAATCTTAATCTTTTTCATTAACATAGTTTATGATAAAATAGAATAAAAACTTGAAAAGTAGGTGCTGCTATTGGGTGAAAGAAGAATATTTGTGGCAGTTTTTAAATTTGTAATTTTAATATTTTGGACAATGTTTCAATTTGTAGCTATTGCACTAGTTTTCAATTCATTTAATATATCCTTAATATATTACTTTGTCTTTTTTGAAATCATAAGTGTCATTTTCGTAATTCATTTAAACTATAAGGATAAAAATACTTCTTATAAAATAAGCTGGATAGTTTTAATTCTTCTCATTCCAGTAGTGGGAGCACTTATTTATATTTTTTCCATGATTGGAATAAAACGTAACTTTAATAAGATAAACAAAATAGAATTGGATAAAGACGTATTTCCAAAAGAAGACCAAGATATGCTTTCTTCTTTTAAAAATGAAAATAAAATGAGATACAATGAAACAAGACTTATAAAAAATATTAGTGACTATGGATGCTATATAAATACAAAAGTTGATTACTTCTCGTCAGGGGAAGACATGTATAAAAAACTTTTAGAAGAATTGAAAAATGCCAAGAAGTTTATTTTTTTAGAGTACTTCATAATCTCAAAAAGTAAAATGTGGGATGAAATTTTTGAGATTTTAAAAGAAAAAGCCAATAATGGTGTAGAAGTAAGAGTACTAGTAGACTATGTTGGTTCTCTTGTTGTTTTACCAAAAAATTTTAAAAGGTCTCTTAAAGTCAATAATATAAAATTAAAAATATTTAATCCATTTAAAATAATTTTAAATTTTATGCTAAATTACAGAGATCACAGAAAGATAACTGTAATTGATGGAACTGTTGCTTTTACTGGTGGAATTAATATAGGCGATGAGTATATAAATGAATATAAAAAATATGGTTACTGGAAAGACATGGCTGTATGCTTAAAAGGAGAAGCAGTTTATAGTTTTACAATTATGTTCTTAAGAATGTGGCAATCAATATCAAAAAAGAAAGAGGACTTTTCAAAATATAAGACTTCATTCAAACTAGAAAAAAGTCAGGGTATTGTAATGCCTTATAACAGTGGACCCATAAAACCTGATGGCGCAGCAGAATACGTGTATTTAAACATTATAAACAGTGCTAAAAATTACATTTATATTACTACCCCCTACTTGGTAATAGGATATGAAATGACACTGGCACTTTGCCTCGCAGCAAAAAGGGGAGTAGATGTGAGAATAATAACCCCTTTTATTCCAGATAAAAAAATCGTACAGATTCTCACTAGATCTCATTATGACAACTTATTAGATTCAGGAGTAAAAATATACGAATATACACCAGGATTTATCCATGGAAAAACTTTTGTATCTGATGGGGAATGTGCAGTAGTTGGAACTATAAACTTAGATTACAGAAGTTTATATTTGCATTTTGAATGTGCAACCTACCTGTACAATGTCCCCATAATAGATAATATTTACAAAGATTTTTTAAGAACTATAGAAGTATCAAAAAAGATAAACAAAGATGTATGGGAAAAAAGAAGTCTTTCAAAAAAAATTGTAGAATCAATTTTGAGAATGTTTGCTCCATTAGTATAAACAGAGTTCTTGCATCAAATATAATTTTAACCCCACTTGATGCCAAGAACTCTGTTTATGTTATCCTGATTTTTTGACTTTGCAGATACATGTTACAATTATAGTGACAATTGGCAAAGTATAACACAACAAAGCATAAGGTGCATACTTAATGGTAGAAATACCTGTGACTGCTAAAATTAATAAGGAATTTACATTCCATGGAACTAATGGAGCAATAACAGTTCCAGTATCAGATATTGTTCTAGCTAATATCCTATTTTCCACACCTAATTCCTCGTACTTATGTCTCAAAAGTTGTCCAGGTAATATTATGCCAACAGTTTGATCACAAGCTATTGTGGACATTCCGCTTATAGCACAAGTCTTTATAACCAATTCTTCCTTTGATTTTATAGTTGAAATTACTTTATCCACTATAGGTTTTATAAGTCCTGTTCCTTGAAAAATACTATTTAACGAAATAGCTCCTCCCATTATAAGTAAAACCTCAACCATAGAAGTTATTCCACCACCAGTTAATACCTTATTCAAATACTCATATTTTGTATTTCCCATATAACCCGTAGTTATTTCCATGACAACACCCCAAATGCTAGTCTTTTGTACTGCCATAGATAAAATCACACTGGCGGCTAATCCAAGTGAAAGTGAGTTAACTATTTTTACACCTAAAAAAGACACTATAAAAATTACTGCAGGTATTAGTAAAAAAAGTGGTGAAATTACAAAACTCTTTTTAATGGCGGTAGTATATCTATTTATATTTGAAGAATTAGAACCCAAACTATACCTTTGTCCAATGTAAAAATATACAGAACCAGCTATCAAATATGCAGGAAATAATATCTTAACCATAGATGACAACATATTTTTATAGGATGTTTTAACAGTAGTTAATGTAAGATTTACAAGTCCTGAAATTGGAGACATTTTATCTGCTAAAAATGCACCTGAAACAATTACTCCTAAAATAATATAATCTGGAATTCCAAAAGCCTTTGCCAACCCTAAGCTTGCAATTCCAATAGTACTTATAGTTGCAAAAGCAGACCCTATAAACACTGCTACAGCAGACGTAAGTATAAAAATCGTAAATAAAATATTCATGTGCTGCATATATTTGAAGCCATAGTACATTATTGTAGGTATAACTCCAGATGAAAACCATACAGGGATTAAAGCCCCTATCAATAAAATTAAAGTAAGCAATTGTCTACAGTCAAGAAGGCTATTCTTTACCATAACTAATAGCTCCGTAACACTAAACCCATTTTTTACAAAAACACAGGTTGAAAAAATTATACTTATAGTAAATGCGTAAAATAATGATGCCTTAAAAACTATAGAGCTGAGTATGGCTATAAATGTAAAAATTAAAACGATGTACCTATGCCTTTCCTGGATGTTCTTATTGCACATAATACGCCTCCAAAACAATTAATAATTATCTTAACTTGCAAAGTTTTTAAACTGCGAAAGTTGAGCAAATATTTAAAAAACTCCCACATTTTATATTATATTATCTTTGTTAAAAAAGTCTAGTAATTTTTATAAAAAATAGAAGGTCATAATAACCTTCTATGAGATAATTCTATATAGTTATCTTTCAAATTTATTAAGCAGTCTTTCTAGTTCCCGTGCTTGCAGGGCAGATTCTTCTGCAAATTTTTTAAACACCTGATTTATTTCTTTATTCTCTATCTTACCAGAATACTCCTGGTAATCTCTAACGCTCTCCTGCTCATCAAGAAGTTTTTGCTTTATCATATCTTCAACTGTTAATTTCATCCTTATCTCTCCTTTCTACCAATAGTTTTTGTTACATAAAAAGGTTTTATTCATTATTAATCTGTTTATATGTTACAAAAATAAAGATTGAAATAAAAATAAAAAATATTATCCATAATAGCTGATAGCTTATTTTAGCAATGACAAAGCCACTAAAAACACTACCCAATCCACCACCACAAAATAAACCAAATCCAATTAATCCTGAAGGTAATCCTTTAGAATCAGATGCCACATCAAAAGCCATAGTAGCCAATGTAGATTGAACAAAAATATATCCAATACCCAAACTGATAGTGGCAACCAAACCCATTTCCCAGCAGTGAAAATTTATTAAAAATAAAGTCGTCATTAATGCAAATATTTCACCTAATATGATCACATTTTTATATCCTATTTTTACATTTAACTTTCCCATGATAGAACCTGCACCAAGACAAGCAAATCCATAAAACATTACAATTATTCCACATTCCATATAATTTAACTTTAAGGCATAGTGAAAATAGGCACCCAAATAACTATACAAACCCAAAAATAAAAATCCAGCTATAAATGCCATAGGAAAAATTATTTTCCCACTTGGTGTTAAAGTAACACATTTAACTTCAGTAAAAAACTTCTTATTTACATGAACAATATTACCTTTAGGTATGGTAAACAAAAGAAACACCGTGCATATTGCAGCTGCCACAAAAAAAATAAATAATACACGCCAGCTGACGTATCTGGCTAATGTTCCACCTAATCCAGCGCTAAAACCTTGTCCTAAAAAAACAATTCCCATAAATTTTCCAACATATTTTGATCGCTTTGAAACTGGAACAGTATCTCCAATCAAAGCCAAAGATACAGCTATAATACCTGCAGCAAAAAATCCTGTTACTGTCCTCCATACACTCAGCACAAATAAAGATCTAGCAAATGCACACCCACAAGTTCCTAAAGCAAATCCACATATAATCAATTTAAGTATTCTAACCTTACTGTAACAATCACTAAAATATCCATAAACAGGCTGCATTATTCCATAAGGTATCATATATAATGTCAATATAATACCAGTCCTGGGGATTGATGTATTAAATTCTGAAGCTATGGCCGGAAGTATCGGCGATACAAACCAATTATCAGCAGCAGAAATAAACCCTCCAATTCCTAAAATTACAATTAATATATCATATTTTAAGCTTACTTGTTCTTCATTTTTACAAATTAAATGCTTCATATTTTATATCTCCTTATATAGTATAATTAAAGTATATGAAATATATATTTTCTATACAATGCAAAAAATACTAATGTGGCCTAGTACAGATTCATAGGAAGTAGGTAGTTTTATGAAGTATGACGTTATTTACACATATATAAAAGAACAAATATTTAAAGGATATATTAAACCGGGTAAAAAATTGCCTTCTATAAGAAACATATGTAAAAAATTTGAGTGCAGCAAAATAACCGCTGCCAAAGCATATGACTTATTGATAAAAGATCACATAATATACTCTGTACCTAAAAGTGGATACTACCTTATTGAAAATAATCTAAATATGAATAATAATTTTGATAATAAAAGTATAGATTTTTCAACATCTGCTCCAGATGAACGTATTTTGCCTTATAAAGAATTTCAGGATTGTTTAAATCAAGCATTGAATTTATATAAAAAAAATCTTATCTCTCCTCCTAGTACGCAGGGAGTTGAAAACTTAATTTGTACCATACAAAAGCAGCTTCAAAATTATCAAATTTTTACTGACAAGCAGTATATATTTATAACAGCAGGCTCTCAACAAGCTATAAATATACTCACTATGATGGATTTTCCAAATGGTAAGAAAAATGTGCTTATTGAGGAACCAACCTATTACGGAGTTATAGAATCTTTAAAACTTAATAATGTAAATATTATAGGTATAAATAGGACTTCAAAAGGAATAAATCTTTATGAACTTGAAAATATATTTAAACAGAAAGATATAAAATTTTTTTATATTATCCCGCGTTTTCACAATCCTACAGGATTTTCATATTCAAATAGTGAAAAAAAACAAATATTAAAACTTTGCCACAAATATAATGTATATATAGTTGAAGATGACTATTTAGCTGACTTGGATATTGAAAAAAAGTCTGACCCAATATATGCTTTAGATTCTTACTCAAAAGTTATATATGTAAAAACCTATTCTAAAGTATTATTGCCTGGATTGAGAATTTCTGCAATTGTACTTCCAAAAGAGATACTAAAAACTTTTGGGAAATATAAAAAATGGAATGATTTAAGCACATCTGTACTTTCACAGGGAGCCTTAGAAATTTATATAAAAAGTGGTATGTTCAACATACATGCAAAAAAGCTTAGGGAGGTATATTCTAAAAGAATGGCCTGTCTTAATAAATGTGTAAAAACTTGTTACAACTCTAATATAATTTGGCACGTTCCACCTTCAGGTTTTTTTGCCAGTTTTGAGGTGGTTAACAGTACACATATAGACTATATAATTAATGAGTTAAAGTCAAAAAACATTCTTCTCATTGATCCAAATATATTTTATTTAAATACTAATATACAAAAAAAATTAGTAAGACTGAGTGTTAGTAGAACTAATACCATTGAAATTGAAAAAGGTATAAGCAAAATTTGCTCTATAATTAGATAAATTTACGTTACCTTAATTAAATCTTAAATTTCATAAATTATTGTTGAGTTTTCCATTTTTTGTGATATCATTGTATTCATAAAACTTAATATGTTAAAACTATTTTTACTATATTGCAACTAGATTAGAGAAATAATTAATTTTACTAGATAAACTATAGAGGGGATGATTATTCAATGATAAAAAAAGTATTTTCTTGTATTTTAATATCAACTTTTCTCGTGTTTTCAAATGCAGCCATTTTAAGCGTAAGTGCAAGTCCTGTAATAGCTACTAAATCAGCTTCAGATGTAATTACTGTAAGTATGGATGGAATCAATATTTCTTCAAAAGATGGACAGCCTTATCAAGATTCAAATTCAATAGTTATGGTACCTCTTAACACAGTAATGCAACAGCTTGGCAATAATTCAAATATCCAAATAAAAGATAGTTCTGCTACACTCACTACTTCTGATTACACTATAAAACTTGAAAACAATAATAAAAAAGTAATTATAAATAATGAGGTTTTTAGTTTATCCACAGCACCTATTATTAAAGGAACTACTGTTTTTGTGCCACTGGAGTTTTTCAGCCAATTCCTTGGTAAGACAATAGATTGGGATAGCAGCACAAAAACAGCCAAAATACTTACTCCTGTAAAAAATACAGAAGAATATTTTCAAAGTGTAGTAAATTCCAGCAGATATTTAAATACTTCACAAAAATTAGACAACTATTTAAGCTTACTCCAAAGTGCAGATAACTTCCACGGAAGTGTACTTGTAGCTCAAGATGGAAATATACTTATTGATAAAGGTTATGGTAAAGCAGATGCAGAACAAAACATCAAAAATGCACCACAAACTGAATTTCCAATTGGCTCCATGACAAAGCAATTTACAGCAATGGCAATAATGCAGCTAGTTGAAAAGGGATTAATCAATGAAAATGATCTCCTATCCAAGTACGTACCTGACTTTCCGAAAGGTGACACTATAACAATAAAAAATCTTCTTACCCATGCTTCAGGAATTCAAAATTGTACTAATTTTCCTGAGTTTTGGTCTATGAAACTTGACTCTTTTAAAGATATAAACAATGTAATCAATCTATTTAAAAATAAACCTTTAGAGTTCACTCCAGGAACCGATTTTGACTATACCAACTCCGGATACATTTTACTTGGATATATAGTTACAAAGGCGAGTGGAATGAGTTACATTGACTACCTTCAAAAAAATATATTTGATCCTCTTAATATGAAAAGTACAGGACTAGGTTATAATGGTGCTGATAAAATGTATACATCTACAGGCTACAGTGGTTATTTAGACCAGTATCCTGTAAGTGACGAAATAACTTTAAATGGTGCTTATGGTGCAGGAGCTCTATACTCAACTACAGAAGATTTATACAAATGGGACAGGGCGTTATATACTGAAAAATTAGTAAAACAATTCACTCTAAAAAATATATTTACAAATCATGTGCAGATGAGTAAAAATGGTCCTTATTACGGCTACGGATGGATGTTAACTGATGGCAAATATGGAAGAGAGATATATCATGGTGGAAATGTTCTAGGTTTTACAGGAAATATAGCAAGATATCCAAATAAAGATTTAACCATAATCGTGCTTACAAATGTAGGATATTATAATGTAAATTCTCTCAATGATACTTTAGCAAATATCTGTATGGGTGGAAGTTATGAGCTTCCAAGTGCAAAACAAGTAGTAAAAGTGGACAGTAAAACTCTAGATAAATATGCCGGAAGCTATACTATTCCAGGAGGGCTAAATATATCTATAACAAGTAATGGAGGCCATCTTTATTATGAACAGGGTGGCAGTAAAGCAAAATATGAACTCTTTCCAGAATCACAAAATAAATTTTTTCTCAGAGTATCCAATGTAGAAATTAAATTTAATGTAAATGTTAAAGACCAGACTACGGGATTAGATTTATATCAATTAGGTGAAGATGTCCAAATAGATAAATCCAAATAAATATAGAGTTTCTAAGTGGAAAGTTTACTTATAACAGCCATATACTAACAAATTTCATTACACTAAAAACTTTTAATAAGTCTAAAGCTTGGTATTTTGAAAACCTAAAGGTACTTAGATAAACTCGTACCTCAAACACATCTAAGTACCTAAGGTTTTCTAAAATACCAAGCTAAGACTTATTTATAAAAGTTTTTAAATGTAATTTCAATTTTGTTAGTATATTTTATGTATAAGGTAAATTTCCAATTAGAATCACTATGTAGGCTTTTTCTAACTAAAGCATTACATAAATTGTAAAGTCGCAGCTTAAAATCCCTGTAATTTATTAGACAATACTACAGTTACAATAGTGCAGAGTACTAAAACTAAGCTTAGCCTTTTTCTTATACTTTGCATTTCTATTCACCACCAAATTTGTAACCTAATTTTATTACAGTTATAATATACTTTGGAAATCGCGTATCCCTTTCTATTTTTTTTCTAATATTTTTTATATGCACATCTATAGTTCTATCCGAACCTTCAAAATCAATACCAAATACCTGCTCAATCAACTGATCACGGCTTAAAACCCTGCCTCTATTTTTAGCAAGAACGTATAAAATATTGAACTCATTAGGTGTCATAGCTATTTCTTCTCCCTTTAGCTTCACACATCTTTTATCATGGTTTATTACTAACAATCCATCTCTAGAAATAATTTCAGGTTCTTCAGCAGAAGATAGCCTTCTAAATAGTGCATTTACTCTAGCTGTGAGTTCCCTTGGACTGCATGGTTTAGTTAAGTATTCATCTGCTCCTATATTTAAGCCTTGTAATTTATCTGATAAAGTTACCTTAGCTGTCAGCATAAATATATGTACATTAGATATTCTTCTAATTGTGCTGCATACCTCCTCGCCATCAATATCTGGAAGCATTAGATCAAGTATTACTAATTTAAATTCAATTTTATTGAATAGTCTTATTCCTTCAAGACCCGTGGTCGCACAATAAACCTTATATCCTTCTCTTTCAAGATAAGCTTTTATAACATCTGATACTTTTATTTCATCCTCAATAACTAAAATAGAATCCATAACATACCTCCAATATTATTGAAACAGAGTTTTAAACATGTTCTAATACTTATACACTTATATTTGTTAGATTTTGTTGTTACTATATGTCTTATTCTAAGACATCAAAAAATTATGTTGAACTTATAAAGATAATTTAAATATCTACATAATATCTACATATTTTCTTGATATATTGTACAGGAAGATGTGATTATAATTTATCAATAATACTTTTAGGAGGTACTTAATTATGGATATGACTCATTACATGTCACTACTTGCATCCAATCAACCTTGGAACTTAATAATTTTTATGGCTATACCTGTAATATGTGCTGAAACTCTCACCATTACAGAATTCTTTATAATTTTCAATAGAATAGAAAATGGTGGCATTAAAACTTTAAATAAAATCGTTGGTATTTTCGATGGGTTTTACTTTACCGGTATATTTATCTACCTATTATTTAATGCCGTAATACCTTTAACTAATACTGGAGGATGGCATACATGGGTTGATGTGGTAGCAGTTGGTTTTTATTTAAGCGGCGTCGTATTTCTTTTACCTATAGCATTGATGGAACTTAATATAATATTTAAGAATAAAACTCCAGAATCAAAAATGAAGATTCATTTTATTCTTGTAGGGGGATTTCTTGTAGTAGCCCATGTGGCAATGATTTTTGGCATGGTAAATCCTGAAATTATAGGCAGTATGCCAACCATGCACAATATGTAGCTTATAGTTTAAAGAACACAATTCAACTTTTTAATTAAAAATAGACTTATACTCTGTATAAGTCTATTTTTACTATTATTCTTTTTAAAGCAATTTTAGAATATCTGCTTTCATTTCTAAAAGTTTTTTAGAAAATATTCTGTTTTTCTTGTTCTCATTTTCAAAATCTACGTTAATTTCTTTTTTAATCATTCCAGGTTTAGAGGATAACACATATATCCTATCGGAGAGCAAAATGGCTTCTTCTATATCATGAGTTACAAAGAGTATGCTTCTTTTCAGTTCCTGTTTCATATCAAGAATCCATCTTTGCATTTTACCTCTAGTTATAGAATCCAATGCACCAAATGGTTCATCAAGCAACATTATTTCCTCAGAAGATAGAAAAGTCCTTAAAAAACTTGCCCTCTGTCTCATGCCTCCTGAAAGTTCATAGGGATATTTCTTTTCATAGCCTTTAAGACCAACTATTTCAATATACTTAACTGCCCTTTCTCTCGATTCTCTTTTATTACTACCTCTTATATCAAGTGGAAGCACTACATTTTCCATTACAGTTTTCCAGGGCAAAAGTAAATCCTTCTGCTGCATATACCCTAGATCCCCTTTTACTGAAACCTCTCCACTATCTTCTTTAATAATACCAGTTATTATATTAAACAAAGTACTCTTTCCGCATCCACTTGGCCCTAAAATAGAAACGAATTCCCCCTTTTTTAAGTTAATGGATATATCTTTTAGTATAAGATTTTTCTCAAAACTTCTACTCACATTTTTAACTTTTATAATGGAATTATCCTGTTTATTTTGGTAAAAATTCATTTGTGAAAGCATCGCTTGTTTTTAGCTCCTTTTTAATTAACCCTTTGCTTTGCAAAAATTTAGCATATCTACTCCATACATCAGATTTCATTACACCCCATCTAGGTGCGTCTGCTATGTACTGCTTTGCCATATACTTCTGACTTTCTACAGCCAATTTCTTATCTATTTCTGGCGCATGCTTGACAAGTATTTTTGCACTTTCATCAGGATTTTTTATAGCATATTCATATCCCTTTGCTGTAGCTTTTAAAAATTTTCTAACTTTATCTGGATTTTGACTAATATTTTTATTACTAGTTATTAAAATAGGAGTGTAGTAATCAAGTGCAGGATCTAAATCTTTGACAGGTATAAAATTTAAGTCCACACCTTTTAATTTTGCTTCAACTCCAGTCCATCCCTGGTAGATCCATGCAAAATCAACATTTTTCTTCGTAGATGCAAAGAAATCATCAGTTCCCATATTTACAATCTTAAGTTTACTAAAATCTGCTCCATTTTTCTCCATAACAGCTTTGATTACAGCTTCTTCTGAAGGTGAACCCCATCCTCCGTAAACTTTTCCTTCAAAGTCCTTTACACTTTTTATATTTTTGCTTTTAGGTGACGCAAAACCTGAAGTGTTGTGCTGTATTATTGTAGCAATAGACTTTATAGGAAGTGGATCCTTGTTTGTAACTGCATAGGTTACATCTTCCTGATAGCTTACACCAAAATCTCCTTTGCCTGCAGCTACAAGATTTGTCACATTGCCTTGTGAAGGTTGAACTATCTTCACATCCAGTCCTTCCTCCTTATAATATCCTTTATCTAGTGCTACATATAATCCTGTATGATCTGTGTTCGGAGTCCAGTCAAGTATTACTGTAGTTTTATCTAAAGAAGCAGCTTGCTGTTTCTTTTCATCCGTTCCACATCCCCCAAATAACAAACCTATAATAAATATAGTTACCGACAAAAATATAATTTTATTTTTTTTCATATTCGTCTCCTCTATTTCCAATGTATTATTTTTTTACCTATGAAATCTATAATATAAATTATTATAATGCTTACAATAACAATGACTAAAATTGAAGCAAAAACCTTGTCCAATTGATAGGCATTTTTTGCCCTTACCATGTATACCCCAATGCCATTATCTCCTCCAAGCCACTCACCTATAATTGCAGACATTATCATATAAGTTGCTGCTATTTTTAAGCCTGAAAAAAAATTCACCATGGCATAAGGAAGTTTTAGATGATAAAATGTCTGTAACTTTGAGGCCTTCATAGTGCTAAATAAGTTTATATAATCTCTGTCTACTTTCTCAAAGCCATCTACGAGACTTACAACTATCGGAAAAAAGCATACCATTACCACTACTATTATTTTAGGAAGTACCCCAAACCCAAACCATATTATAAACAAAGGTGCAATTGCTATAGTTGGAATAGTTTGAGATATTAGTAAAATAGGATATATTGACTTTCTCACAATTTCAAAACTATCCATTATTATAGCTAATATAAAGGAAAATATTATAGATATAAAAAAACCTATAAAAGACTCGTACAATGTGGTTTCCGTATTTTCCATTATATTTTGAAAATCTGATACAAGAGTTTTTAAAATATCCAGCGGAGAAGGAATAATATACTGAGGAACATGGGCTAAGTTTATTGTTAACTGCCATATAATCACAACTATTATTATTGTAGCTATAGGATATATTTTACTTTGAATGTTTTTTGTTTTTTCCATATATAAGCACCTTCAGTCTATAATTTTAATTTATTAAAATTGTCATAAATTTTTTCTCTAACTTCTTCAAACTGGAGATTCTTTATTAAAGAAATTTTTCTTACAATATTTATAACTTCAGATGGATATCCATATTTTTTATTTATCCATTCAAGTGAATTAGGGCCATCAGTTTCTGTTAAAATTCTGCCTAGAGGAAGAATTTTTACTATCTCATCTGTAAGTTTAGAATATCCTATATCAACACTTATTGTAAAATAGCACCCATACTCCAAAAGCTTTTTCAATATATTCAAATCTCCACTATACCAATGAATTATAGGTGTTCTTAAATCATATTTTCTTATGTAATCCAATACCTCCTTTTCTGCTCCTTTAGTATGAATATTTGTTATTTTGTCATATTTCTTAGCTTTACCTAAAAAGTATTCAAATACTAGATTCATATAAGGATATTTTTCTTTCTCCAGAACCCAATAGTAGTCAAGTCCTATTTCTCCAATAATTTTACATTCCTTTACATAATCATCGAACTTATCTAAATCCTTGTAGTTTTTATGCGCCTCCCAGGGATGTATTCCAAAACATGGAGTTATATTTTTATTATATTCACTTAATTTTTTTGTAAATATATAACTCTCTAAATCCATAGAACATCCCAAGGTTTTGATATTGCTGTGATTTATACTATCAATTGCATTACTTAAATTGTCTTTATAAAAATCCATATGATTATGCGCATCTACAAACATTTTATTCTCTCCCTATACTTTAACAAAAATAAAAAGCACTATTATAAAAACAGTGCTTTGAATCCAATATTAAAGTAGCTTTCCTACGTCGGCGTTACCCGAATCAGGTTCAAAGGGTTAAAGTTTTCACTTTTCTCAGCACAAATGGCACCCCTGGCACTATAAATAATTTTAGATTAATTACATTTTTATACTAACACTTATCCAAATAAATGTAAATATATTATTTGTTCTTGTCCAAATTTAGTTTTTTAATTAAATTATGTCTCAAAATATAATCTGAATAACCAAGCTGATTCAATATGTAATCTTCTTCTTTTTCAAGTTTATCACTTTTAGAAATTTTATTTCCCGTATTTACATCATAATAAATATCATCTTGTGAAGAATAATAACAATCTTTATCTATAAAAGAACCATTTCTAAATGTAACTCTTTCGCTCTCAGGATTAAAGAGGTCTTTACCAAGCATGTCTTCTTCCTTAAGTTTAAATAAATTGCATACCGTAGGATATATGTCCATCTGACCTCCATAAACATGGTTTACTCCTTTCACAGATTCATCAGGGAAATGAATAAACATAGGAACCTTTTGAAGCTTTTCCCACTCTAAATCGGATTTGGAACTCGTCTTCAAAAAGTTAAAAAGCTGATCTTGTTTATCTTTAGGTATTGCATAATGATCTCCATATAGTACAACTATTGAATTTTTTAAAGTACCATTTTTGTCTAGTTCATCTAAGAACATTCCAAGCTGTTCATCTGTATAATGTATTGCCTTCATGTAATTTCCAATAAGACTTCCTTTATAATCTCCTACATCAAAGTCCCCATATTTATTTACATCATCATAAGGGAAATGACTTGTTAGAGTTATTAAAAAAGCATAGTATGGGCTTTTCATATTTTTTAACTTCTCCACAGATTGAGTTAAAAAAGATTTATCACTTAAACCAAGTCCTATAGACTCATTTTGCTTATAACTTTTTTCGCCATAAAAATTATCAAAACCAAATTTTCTATACATTACATTTCTATTCCAAAAGCTTTCCCTGAATCCGTGTAAAGCTGCAGTGTAATAACCTTTATTCTTAAAATTTTTCGGCATTGCATTGTATTCATTGCCAGAGTAAAGCAAATAAGCTGCACCTGCTGATGCAGGATAAAGTGAATTGTTTGTCATAAATTCCGCATCAGAAGTTCCTCCAGCTGCCACCTGATAGTAAAAATTATCAAAATATTCCGAACGCGATATCCATCTATTTAAATTCGGAGTTATCTCCTTTCCATTTACAGAAGAATTTATAACAAATCCTTGAAGTGCTTCTACCTGTATCATTATCAAGTTTTTACCTTGTCCGATTCCATTTAAATTTTCATGACTGGACTTGCTTTTATCTATAAAATACTCTATAGCCTGAAACTTGTCCTTAGACACGGGAGTTAGTCTATTTATATTAGCAAAAACACAATTATAAATATCCAGGCAGTGATAATTTACTGTACCCAATTTTTTTGCTATATACACTTTATTATACATAGTTGTAAGAAGTCTTGGCTGTTCTTTTGATAAAGCATAAAAGCTTTTGAAATCAATAAAAATACCTACTAAAATAAATACTAAAAACATTGATACTCTAACTTTTGTAGAAAGCTTCCTATTTTGGCTTGTCAAATACCTATTTATAAAAGGAATTATAAATACAATATCAAAAAGATATAAAAAATCTTTAAAGTCCAGTAAATTAGCCACGCTAGATTTTACTGCATTTAATTGAAATCCGCTTATCAAGACAGATACAGATATGATATCTTTAAAATATTTATAATAGATTAGGTCACTAACTATTAATATACTTATAATGCAATTACATATATACAAAAATCTAGCACGACCTCTGGTTTTAAAAATGCAGGCAATGGATACCAATACAAATACTGAAGCTAATGCTGGAATAAATGAGCTTTTAAATGAACTCATATGTTTTCCATATACTAATATTTTAAACATTACTACAGTTACAAAAAAAATTACATCTATAAAATTTGTAAAAAAAGACTTAATTTTATCCATATTACTTTCCCCCTATGGACATTTGTAATCCTAAAATTAATGAAACTAATATGTATAATTATAAAACAATATGTTAACAAAATGAAAGTATTTTTTCGTACCTATTTACATAAATGCCATAGTGTAGCATAATATATTTATTACGAAGAAGTTAAAAGAATTAGGAGGTTGTATATTTAATGGGAGAAAAAGAAGATAATATAGAAGAACTCTCAGTAAATGAAGAAGACAAAAAACAATTTTTGGAAGAACTTAAAAATAAAAATTTAGAAGAAGAGAAAAAACTTGAAGAGCTTAAAAATAAAAAATTAGAAGAACAAAAAAAGCTTGAGGAAGAAAAAGCAAGATTTGAAGAAGAGCAGAAAAAGAAGGAATTAGAAGAACAAAATAAACAAGTAGAGCATATTGAAGAACAGCACACTAATGAAGAAGCCTCAGCCACAACTGAACCTAGTGAGGATAAGTCAAGTAAGAAAAAGGGAACTTTGATGCAGAATTTCAAAATTTCTTTCATAGACACAGCTGTATCAGCTGTAGTTTCAATAGCAGCTCTATATTTATTTGACTTGCTATTAAGACTTATATTTGGATACTATGTGTCGGATATGAAGGGAGTATTTATTATACTATTTGTAGTAATACTAATTCTATATCCTATTATAATGAGAAGTTCCAAATTAAATAAAACATTAGGTGAAAAGTTCGCCAAAACAACATCCATAGAAAGGAAAGATTAAAAGTTGAAAAAAGGCAGCGAATATGAATTTTTCATAGAAGAACTACAATTTCCAGCTATAGGAATAGCAAAAAAAGATGATATGGACGTACTTATTAAAAATACTGTTCCAGGTCAAAAGGTAAAAGCTAGAATTACAAAGAAAACAAAACACTATTTAGAAGCAAAAGTTACAGAAATACTTGAAAATGTAAATTATGCAGTAGATCCGTTTTGTCCTCATTTTAATTTATGCGGTGGATGTACCTCTCAGTTTATACCTTATGACAAGCAATTAGAACTAAAAGAAAAACAAGTCCTAGATCTATTTGAAAAGGCATCCATTTGTGACTTTGAATTTCTAGGCATAGAAAAAAGTCCTGAAAAAACCGGATATAGGAATAAGATGGAATTTTCCTTTGGTGATGAGCAAAGGGGAGGACAACTCACCCTTGGAATGCATATAAAAGGAAGATCTTTTGGCGTTGTAAATGTAGATAATTGCAACCTAGTAGATGCAGATTTTACACTTATTTTAGATAAAGTTGTGACTTATTTCAGGGAAAAAAATTTACCATATTACAAAATAAAAAACCACGAGGGATATCTGAGAAATTTAGTATTGAGAAAAGGCAGAAATACTGGAGAAATACTTATAAACATTGTGACAACTTCTCAAATACAATTTGATTTAGATGGTTTTAATAAGTTATTGCAAGATCTCAACTATAAAGGCACTTTAGTTGGGATACTTCATACTGTAAACGACAATCTATCAGACATGGTAAAAGCAGATAAAGTAGAAATACTATATGGTAGAGATTATATTATAGAAGAAATTTTAGGATTGAAGTTTAAAATTTCTCCTGAATCTTTCTTTCAGACTAATTCAAGGGGTACGGAAAAACTGTATTCTATAATTAAAGATTTTCTTGGAGATGTTTCCTCAAAAACAGTTTTTGACTTGTACTGCGGTACGGGAACTATAGGTCAAGTTTTAGCTTCCAGTGTAAATAAAGTAATAGGAGTAGAACTTATAGAAAAGGCTGTTGCTTCTGCTAATGAAAATGCCAGGCTAAATAATATAAAAAACTGTAGGTTCATAGCCGGAGATGTAAAAGATGTTTTAAATACTTTAGAGGATAAACCAGGCATAATAATACTTGATCCACCAAGGCCAGGAGTTCATCCTAAAGCATTAAAATATGTAATTGATTTTAATGCACCTGAAATAATTTACGTATCCTGTAATCCTAAAACTTTAGTTCAAGATTTAAATGTATTAATTGATGCAGGTTACAATGTAGATAAAGTAAAACTTATGGATATGTTTCCTCACACTCCCCACGTTGAAACCGTAGTTAAACTAAGCAAGTAAAATCTAAAGTGCACCTTAAATATTAGTTAACTTTCTCTAACATTTAAGGTGCACTTCATTCATAATTCTTTTCACTAAGACTATATTGTATCCACTGTTTCTACCCAACCAAAAATATCTTCATCTTCACCATATTGGATGTTTACAAGTTTATTATAAAGTTCTTCTGTTATTTTTCCTACCTTGTTATCGCCAGCATAAACAGTTTCTCCTTTATAACATAAACCACCAACAGGAGCTATAACTGCTGCCGTACCTATTCCAAACATTTCAGTAATTTCTTTATCTTTAATTCCTTTCACAACTTCATCTATTGATATATTTCTTTCTTCAACCTCATATCCTAAATGAGCTGCCAATTTTATTACAGAGTCTCTAGTTATACCAGGAAGTATTGAACCTGTAAGCTTTGGCGTTACAAGCTTATTGCCATAAACGAAGAAAATATTCATAGACCCTGCTTCTTCTATATATTTATTTTCTTTAGCGTCTAACCAAAGTACCTGAGAAAATCCCTCCTTCTCTGCCTTTAAGCCTGCTAGAAGGCTTGCAGCATAATTTCCTCCTGTTTTTGCATCTCCAACTCCACCTACAACTGCACGAACAAGCTTGTCCTCTACATATAAGCTAACAGTATTGAAACCACTGCTAAAATATGCTCCGACAGCAGTTATAAAAATGCAAAAATTATATTCTGGTGAAGGATGAACACCTAAAGCCACTCCTGTTCCCATAAGCGTAGGCCTTATATAAAGGGATGTGCCCTTTTCCTTTGGAAGCCACCTTTTATCTATTTTAACAAGTTCCTTTACAGCTTCTACAAAAACATCCTCTGGAACTGGTGTCATACACAATCTTTCAGCAGACTTATACATTCTTTTAGCATTATCAAATGGTCTAAATAAAAGCACTCTTCCATCTTCTGAATAATATGCCTTCATTCCTTCAAAAACTTCTTGAGAATACTGTATTACCACTGATGCAGGATCAAAGGACATTGGCTCATATTTTTTAAGTTCCCCCTTTTCCCATCCCTTTTCCTTAGTCCATTTCATAGTAAACATATAATCCGTATAAATCATACCAAATCCCAAGCTATCATAATCTTTATACATTAGTTTTAATTCATTATCTGGAATTTTCTTTGTCAAAAAATCCATTATACTCACTCCTATCACTATATCGCATTTTCTTCATTTTCTTCATATAAATCTTCATGTGAAACTTCATGGCTTTTTCTATAAATTTGACTAAACACAAATCCTACAATTGTCCATCCTAATACTATATAAGGAAAGAGATTTGCCGGATAGCTTGGTACAGGATAAATATTAGAATAGAAAGCAAAAGCAAGTCCAAGTAATCCTACTGTAGGAAGTATCAAATTATGAATTTTCCATATATTTTTAGATTTAAAATATATTATAGCCCCAAGACATGTTAGTAAATAAGATATCAATAAAGCTAACGCACCAATTGTCCCTAAATATCCAAAAGTAGTTATCCCATCATTTTTAAACATTAAACAAATTATAACTACTGCTGCTGCTAGCATTACATTAAGTGCTATATAAGGCGTACTGTGCTTATGATGAACTTTTGTAAATACATTTGGGACATTGCCATCTCTGCTCATTGTAAAAAGAATTCTTGCACCTGCTGTTAACGCACCTAGTGCTGATGAAAAAGCCGATAAACTTGCTCCAAATGTTAGTACTATAGCAAATGATTTTCCTATATACTTTTGGGATAAATCTACAGTAGTTGAAGAAGACTTTGTAAGAGCCTCTAATCCGCCTTTAGTAATTCCAAATCCTATAACCTGAGCATAACTTACAAAAATAAAGAACAATCCCGTTACTATAACCGTACTCGCAAGAGCAAAAGGTATTATTTTTTTAGGATCTTTACTTTCCTCTCCTAAACTCGATGCTCCTTCAAAACCACCAAAACACAAAAGTGCAACAACTCCAGCACTACCTATACTTCCAACACTGTTTCCATTAAGTTTAAAAGGTGCCAAGCTTAAACCTGTAGTCATGGCAGTTTTTGCAATTATTACAACAGAAAGCACAAGTATCATTAATATTGTTATGCCTTCAAATGCTAACATTACCCTTGTACTTATTGCTACTTCATTAATTGAAATGTACCACATAGTAATGCCGCATATTATTGCAACTGGTATCCATGGGAGTTTAACTCCGCTAACTTGATTTATAAATTCTGTAAAAAGTCCAGAAAAGGCACAACAGCATCCAGTAAAGAACATAAAATATGCCAAAAATAGTATCCATCCCGAAGCTGTTCCCGCTTTCTTACCCAAGGATTTTTGAACAAAAGTATAAACAGAACCTGCAGTTGAAATATACTGATTAAATTTTACAAAAGCTATAGCTACACATCCTATTACAAGTGTGCTTACAAAAAACACTAATCCAGTTGAGTATGAAGCAATACCAGCCATTAAAGTTACATTCATAGACATAGCAAAGGTTGGCGCTATAATAGCAACAGATAGTGCTATTACCTCAAGATAATTCAATTGGTTTTTCTTTAATTCATTCTTAGCCAATGCAATTCCCCCCTTAAATTTAATATCTTAATTACTTAACACTGGATTTTATTAGTACAAGGATTCTGTAACCTTAATAATATTGGTAAGTGTACTATTTATAGGTGTTAAAACATTGTACTTCTTGCCAAGCTCTACTACTGTCCCACCAAAAATCTCAATTTCTGTTTTTCTCTTAGCCAGTATATCCTGGCACATTGAAGTTTTTCCCTCAGGTGACAGTTTATTCAAAACCTTCACCCAGTCTTCTATATCTTCTTCTGTGAGATTAACTCCTGCCTTTTGAGATACTAAAATAACTTCTTCCATAGCATTTCTCATTATATTTATGGCAGCTTTTTCTCTTTGAAATACACCATAATTTGCCTTTAAAACAGCTGAGGTTTGGTTAATACCTACATTAACCATGAATTTCCACCACAATGATCTAAGCATATCCTTTGGAATCTTGTTTTCAATTTTAGCCTTATTGAAAAATTCTTTAAGGGTTTTGACCTTGTCCGTTAATGTATCATTGCTTTCCTCACCAAAATCTATATATCCAATATTTTTAAAGTTTACATTTTGATGTCCTTCCCTTACAGCATCTATTCCTGCTGATATTGAATAAAGCACTTTATCCTTTCCATAAACTTCTCCAAGTATCTCTTCACTGGTAATTCCATTTAACAGAGATATTATAATGGTATTATCACCTACATGATTTTTAATCTGAGTAACTGCTTCTTTTAATTGATTATACTTTACCGCAACTATTATTAAATCTGCAGCCTCACATTTTTCATCTGGTTCTGCAACATCATAAAAGTATCTCTCTCCATTTATTACAAAGCCATCTTTTCTATACCTCTTAGCTCTTTTTCCTTCGGCAATTATCTTTACGTTAATATCTTGTATATTTTTAAAAATTTGGCTTGAATAAGCACATCCCATTGCACCCATTCCAATTATAGATACATTTTTTATTTCTCTAATCATTACAATAGGAACCCCTTTTTCTTATTTATTTGAAAATGCCTTATTACTCATTAACTATTGCAAAAGCACGTACTGGAAATCCTGGAGCATTTTTAGCTTTTGGAACCACACAGAAAATTATTGATCCTACTGGTGGAACTTTATCCAAATTTGTCATTACTTCGATTTGATATTTATCTTGATTTAATATATAATTTTCACCTTTAAAGCCATATTCAGCTTGTCTTATTGGAGCATCTGTATCAAATGGTTCATGGCCACTTGCTGCTATCTTTCGTGTTTCATATAAAAACTCCAATGTTTCATATGCCCATCCTGGATAATGAAGATTTCCTTCACTGTCTGCATTTGAACACTTTTCTTGATCTGGCCAATTTTTACCCCAATCCGTTCTCATTGCCACAAAAGAACCTTCTGGAATAATACCGTACTCAGCTTCAAATGCAAGCAAATCTTCAAGTGTAAGTTCATAATCAGGATTTTCTTTAAACTTTTCTGAACAATCAATAACTACAAGAGGAAGAACCATTTCTTTAAGTTCTATATCCTCAATAAGTCTTTTCCCTGCTGCAAAGTGTCCTGGGGCATCCATATGTGTTCCATACTGTCCTGGAAAAGTATATTGATTGACAAATATACCATCCTTCTCAATTGTAAAAAGAGTTTCAATTTTTTCAGCCTTAAAGCCAGACCACTTTGGTGTATCTGAACCAAAGGCATGTGTTAAATCAACCCATTTGCATTTTTTTAAATCAATTAATGTTTTCCACAAGTCTACATTTATTGTCATTTTTCATCTCTCCTCTGCATTTTTATTCATATTTTGTAAAATATTCGCGAATCGTAAATCTTTATTATAATATATATCCATTTATCAAAATAGTCAATACTTTTTTAATAAATCGTCATAATCAGCCTATATAAATTTTGTTATTATTAAAAAACGCATAGTTGCATTGATAATCAGTCAATGTAACTATGCGTTATAAATTAATATATATCACTATATTTTATATGATTTTTTAGGAATACTAAAATGATACTGAATTGATTCCAAGTTCCAGCACTTGTATTTCCATTTCATACTCATATTTAGTTTTTGCCCTTAGGTCAAAACGCTCAAAAATCTGTATAGCCGTATCAGATAAATTAATTCCATTATTACTTGCAAATTTAATAAGTTCATATATAACCTGACAGGAAAGTTTCTCAGAATATCTAAATTTACAACATAAATAGCGACCTTCAGGTAAAATGAGATATTCTATATTTTTAAGACGTTTATCTGTAAAGTATCCAATCTGTGATACTAGTAAATCATGTGTCCCAGGTTTATAATCTTTTTTCTTGTAGATATAGCACATTGTATTTCCTTCGGCTGAAATAGCACTTTCAAATAAGTCTTCATTTCTTCTACAATATAAATCGATATCATAAATTGAAACATTGACATTCTTAACTGCAACATGACGTGACATAAGATATTGCTCATATATTTTCAAATCCATAGCACTGTTATCTCTATTTTTAAGGTTATTAATTGCCTCTGTAATAACTTCACTTGAATATTGCAGTTCTTGAATTTTTTTCTCAACAGATACTTTATGCTTGGATAAACACTCTAGAAGGATTTCATAATCATCAGAAGAATTCAACATAAATTTAATCTCTTCTAACGATACTTTTAAACCTTTATTCATATAGCGAATCAAATCAATATAAAAAAACTGATCATAAGCATAGTAACGATAATGTGTATTTTCATCAATACGAAAAGGTTTTAATATACCCATTGAATCATAAAGACGTAATGCTTTAATAGGTATACTCATTAGCTTAGATACTTCACCCGTAGTATATAAATCTTTCAATTCCGATACCTCCCCCTGAAAGCAAATTTATCTAATCTTTATTATATAATGCTTTATTTCCTTAATCAAACCATTTGAAAAATATATAAAAAGCTATTGACTCTTCCCCTGGGGCAGACTATATAGTTTAATTGTTAAAACAATAACTTAACAACTTGATGAAATACTATAAAAATGGAGTGAAAATAATGAATACAGTATCAATTACAATTGATGGTTATACGTTACAAGTAGATTCAGAAAAAAGCATTCTAAGTGCATCACTAGAAGCAGACATATACATTCCTCATTTATGTCATCATCCAGATCTACCTGACATTGGTGCATGTAGATTGTGTGTTGTTGAAATTGAGGGATGTGATGAAATAAAAACAGCCTGTACTACTAAGGTAGAGGACGGAATGATAATACATACAAAAACAGAAAAATTAAATGCAATGAGAAGATTATCCATGGAATTAATGTTAGCCAATCATGTTGACGACTGCACTACTTGTCCTAAATATCTAAAATGTGAATTACAATCATTAATTCAATATTTAGGAGTAAGTACTTCTCGTCTAAGAAGAACACTAAACAGTGTACCTGTAAACGCATCTAATCCGCTTATTGTAAGAGATCTAAATAGATGTATATCCTGTGGACGATGCGTAAGAATGTGTAAAGAGGTTCGAGGAGTAAACGTTCTTAACTATGAAATAACAGAAGATGATAGAATCATGGTTGATATTCGGAAGCACAATTCTTTAAAAGAAGAAAACTGCCGTTTCTGTGGAGCTTGCGTAGAAGTATGTCCTACAGGTGCACTTCAGGACAAAGAAGGAGTATTCAAGGAAAATTTAAACCGTGAATTAAATCTTATCCCATGTAAAGCAGAATGCCCAGCAAATATTGATGTTCCAAAATATATTCGATACATTAGAGAAGGAAAATATCAAGATGCCATTGCAGTTATTCGTGAAAAAGCACCTTTTCCACATTCATTAGGGTATGTGTGTATGGCATTTTGCGAAAGTGCCTGTAGAAGAAAAGAAATCAATAAAGCTTTATCCATTAGAGAATTAAAGAGATTTGCAGCAGAGCATGATGAAGGTCTATGGCGTGATAAAGTTACCTTTAAACCTAAAACTAATAAAAAGATTGCAGTTGTAGGTAGTGGACCAGCAGGTTTAACAGCAGCATATTATTTAGCAAAATGCGGACATGAAGTTACAGTATTTGAAAAATCACCAGTAGCTGGAGGAATGATGTCAACTGGCATTCCAGAATATCGTCTTCCAAGAAAAGCTGTTCAGGATGAAATTGCAGAAATAGAGCGTGCAGGAGTTATTATATTGACTAATACAGAAATAACTTCACTTGAGAATTTAAAAACTAAAGGTTTTGATAAGATTTTATTGGCAATAGGAACAGGAAAAGGTGTTAGATTACCAATTCCAGGAGCTAACTACAAAAATGTATATGAAAATATAGAATTTTTACAAAGCGTTTCCCTTAAAAGGCCATTAACTGTAGGTGAAAAAGTAGTAGTTTTAGGTGGTGGAAATGTCGCATTTGACTGTGCAAGAGTAGCAAAAAGATTAGGAGCAAAGGATATTACAATGGCTTGTTTAGAGAATAGAGAATCTATGACTGCAAGCGATGACGAAATACAACAAGGATCAGAAGAAGGAATTAAAATTCTTAATTCAAGAACCTTTGTTTCCATAGAAGGCAGCTGCAATATTGCTGCAGGAGTAAAGTGCCAAGAAGTAGCATCCTTTAGTTTTGATGAAAATAAAAGATTGAAACTTGAAATAGCACCAGATTCAGAACATATAATACCAGCAGATACAGTTATTTTTGCTACAGGGCAAAGAGCAGAAATACCAGAAAAGTGGAATATACCTACTGGACGTGGAAATTCAATTATTACTGAAGATGGAATGAAGATAAGTGATAGTGATATGTATGCAGTTGGTGATGCAGTATATGGAACAAATTCTGTAATTAGGGCAATTGCAGCCGGACGTAAAGTTGCATCTGCTATAGATATTGAACTAGGTGGAGATGGAGTAATTGAAGATAAATTAACAGAAGATATTGTTCCAAATTCATATATAGGTAAAGATGAAAATTTCTTATCCATCGAAAGAGCAAAAAATGAATGTGAAGATGTCCAAAGTCGTATTAAAAATTTCAAGGAAGTAAATCATTGTTTAAATGAAACTTCAGCTTGCAAGGAATCAAATAGATGTTTACAGTGTGATTTACGTACACAAATTAGAAAGCCAAAATTATGGGCTCAGTATAAAGTTAAATAGAAGGGAGTGGAAAAGTATGGCATTAGTGCAAAGAAAGTTATGGAAACAGGCATCTTTAGAAGAAATTAAGGATTTTATAATTGAAGAATATAAAAAACAGTCAGAAAATCCATGTCCTGTTGATAAAATGAGAATGTTTACTGATAGTACAAGACGTACAAGCTGTGGAGAATGTGTAATTTGTAGAGAAGGAATATTACAGCTTAATGTAATAACAGAAGCAATTTCTCAAGGTAAGGGACGTGATGGAGACATTGAAATTCTAACTGAAATATCAGATGATTTAATCCTAGGATCATGCTGTGACTATGGTAAAGAGGTTGGAAAAATTACTAAAAGAATAATTGAAGAAAGCAAAGAAGAATTTGAAAAACATATAAAGAGAAAAAGATGTGATGCTTTAGTATGTAAGAAATTTTTCAGTTATTATGTTGCACCAGAAAAATGCAGCGGCTGTAATAAGTGTGTGGAGGAGTGTCCTCAAAAAGCAGTTGCTGGAAGTAAAGATTTAATTCATATAATCGACTCATCTATTTGTGACAGATGTGGAAAATGTACAGCAGTATGTAAAGCAGCAGCAATTCAAAAAGCAGGTGCAATAATACCTAAGCTTCCATTAGAGCCAGTAGCTGTCGGAAGTTTTAAAATAGAGCCACAAAATGGTGGAGGATTAATGGCTGGCAGAAGAAGACGCAGAAGAAGCTAATAATGCAAATTTCATATATTAATAAATAATATTATTAAGGAGGAAAAAATAATGAGAGAATTTGAAACAGATGTAGTTGTTGTTGGTGGAGGAGCATCAGGGCTAGCTGCAGCAGTTACTGCTGCAGAAAATGGTGCAAAAGTAATGGTGCTTGAAAAAGCTAATACTACAGGTGGATGTGCTAATATGGCAATGGGGCCTCTAGGTGTTGAAACAAGAATGCAAAGAGAAAGACTTATAGATATCTCTGTAGATAGAGCTTTTAATAAGTTCATGGAATATTCTCACTGGAGATCAGATGCAAGATTGATAAGAAGATATTTGGAGCAGTCAGCAGGAACTATTGAATGGTTAGAAAATATGGGAGTAGAATTCGCATTACCTTCAAAGTATTTTCCAGCTTCAGAAGCAACCTGGCATATTGTTAAACCTAAAACAGGGAAACCGGGACTTCGTGCAGCTGCTACTATGATTAAAATTATGACAGAAAGAGCAGAAGAATTAGGCGTTAAAATATTATTAGAAACACCTGTAAAAAGTATTATTAAAGATCAAGGAGAAGTAATTGGCGTAACAGCTAGTGATAAAGATGGTGAATTAGAAGTATATGCTGGAGCAGTTATCATCGGTACAGGTGGATTTGGTGATAATCCAGACTTTATTAAGAAGTATGTTGGACTTGAATGGGGAAAAGATTTGTTCTCATATAGAATTCCTGGATTAACTGGAGATGGAATCCAGATGGCTTGGGATGCTGGTGCTTCAAAAGATTTTATGACTATGGAAATGGTATTTTTTGCTCCTAACACTGGTGGATATGCTCCTATAGAGTTACCTTTCCGTCAACCTAATCTCTTAGTTAACCTGGACGGTGAAAGATTTATAAATGAAGAAGTTATAGAAAATCCTGTATTTACCGCAAATGCTATTGAAAAACAAAAAAAGAAAATTGCATATTCTATAATAGATGAAGAACTAATCAAGCATTATGAAGAAAAGGGCTTAGATCTTATAAATGTGGTTACTTCTAGTATGGATATGAGTTATTTTAGACAAGAAGAAGAAGAAGCTAAGAAAAATGGAAGTGATGTATTATTTATTGCTGATTCTATAGAAGAGTTAGCTGAAAAAACTGGCATTGATGCAGAAAACTTAAAAAATACCATTGATACTTATAATTCTTATTGTGATTCAAAAGATGAGTTATTCCATAAAAATCCTAAATACTTATTACCAATTAAAGGCTCTAAATATTACGCATTAAAACTTGGTTTAAGTGCATATGGAAGTGCTGGCGGTATAAAAATAAACTATAATACTGAAGTTCTTAATGATGATTTAAATGTTATAAAGGGACTTTATGCTGCTGGAACTGATGCTAATTCACTATATAATCCTGATTATGCTTTTGTACTACCTGGAAATTCCCTAGGTTTTGCTTTGAACAGCGGAAGAATAGCAGGGTCTAGCGCTGTTGAATATATTAAAGCAAATCTTATGGAAGAACAATAAATTTCATATAAAATATGCATATTTAACCTGTAATCCAAACTTATGAGCGAATAATATCCACCTATTGCCTGTTAAGGCTTAGTATGATGTTATTCGCGTTTTTTGCTACTTATTAAAATTAACGGCACTAAGGTTGTTATTGTTGATAATATAATAATATAATGATATCATTTATATGGACTTCAGTTCTGTTTTCTAGTAAAGATCTAACTAAATCGGAGGAAATTTATGTTATCTAAAAAAGTTATAACTACTTTAATAATTTCTACAGCATTAATATTTTCAAAAACTACTGTAATCAATGCTCAGTCTCAAAGTCCAACTATAACAAGATTATCTGGCCCGAACAGATACTCAACTAATATGAAAATAGCTGACTATGGCTGGAGCGGTCATTCTGATTATGCAATTATTGTTTCAGGTGAAAACTTTCCAGATGCAATTTGTGCTGCACCTTTAAGTGCCAAGTACAATGCACCTTTATTAATGACAGATGGAAACACTTTAAGTCCTGAAATACAAAATAAATTGACAAGCCTAGGCATTAAAAATATATTTTTAATTGGTGGGACAGGCGCTGTTTCAAGTGAAATAGAAAATGAATTAACCCAAAAAAATTTAAATGTAAAAAGATTGGGTGGATCTACAAGAATTGAAACTTCCATTGAAATTGCAAAAGAAGTTGGAGGTAATCAGCTATTTGTTGTTTCATCAGAAAGTTTTGCAGATGCATTATCCATTTCATCCTATGCTTCAAGTAAAGCTGAACCTATTGTTTTAACTCCTAAAAGTGATATTCCTGATGTACTTAAAGACTATTTAAGTACTTTAAAACCTTCAAAAACCTATGTGATTGGTGGACAAGGTGTTATTCCTGACGATACCGCTTCTTACTTTGGTGATTATGAAAGACTAAGTGGTCAAAGCAGATATGATACAAATGCAAATGTAATTAAAGAATTTTATGATCTTTCAAAAGTACAAAAAATATACGTAGCAGCAGGAATAAACTATCCAGATGGACTATCTATTTCTCCTCTAGCTGCCAAAAATAATTCACCTGTAATACTCGTAAATGACGATATGTCTTCCGACCAGATTAGAATGGTTAGAAACAATAAAGCTACACTAAAAGAGTGTGTGGTTGTAGGTGGAGAAGATGTTACTCCAGACTATCTAATAAATAGATTTTTTGTGGATTCAAAAGACATCACACCTGATGACTTTATTAATTCCTATAATAGTCAGGCTTCTTCTGATGAATTAGCTGCTTTTAAGGGCATAGCTTTAGGTATTTCATTATATCCTAACAATTATAATTTAAAGACAGCCTTTGACAGTGATGCATACCATTTGCTAGATACTGCAGTAAGCATTCATAATCAAGGGAATTATGACTCAGCTTTAAACATTTATAATTATTTACTTCAATTGCCAGTACCTGAAAATATTAAAATTAATGCTACTGTATACAAAAATGTTGCAGCATCAAAAAATCCTATAATAAGTAAATATATCTATAAGGAAAGTTCTAAAGATATAGTTCAAAATGCCGTAGAAATGTACAGCAAACTTAATTTTAATTTTGATAATCCAATTACGTATAAAGCTATGTCGGATTATTTAGATTTCTTTACAAGTGATCATTTTAATAAATCTGATATATTAAGTTTTGATGACAATGGAATTCCAATAGTAACCTATAGGGAATTTGGTGCTCAATACAATTATGTGACAATATGCCAATATGCACTTTATCTTCATACAAAATATTTACATGGAGATACATCTGTATTAAGTCAATTTATAAAATGTACCGATTTTCTCCTCGATCACATGGATAGTGATGGAAGTTTTAGATATAAATTTCCTTATTACTCCTATGAATCTCTTGGAACTAATTGGACTTCAAGTATGGCTCAAGGTGAAGCATTAAATGTTTTTTCTCGTGCTTACGAAATAACTCACGATCATAAATATATTGATGCCGGTAACAAAGCTTTTAACTATTTGATAACACCAATAAGTCAAGGTGGCGTTATGGACACTCTTGGAAGCCTCGACCCTAGATTTAAAAGTGATATATTCTTTCAAGAGTATGTGAATACAACACCTACTTATACATTAAATGGATACATGTTTACATTACTAGGTATATATGACTGGAATCAACTTTCAAAAACAGTATCTGACATAAGTGGTGATCAAACAAGTTATTATTTCAATGAAGGCATTAAAACCTTGAAAGTAGTATTACCTTACTATGACATAGGTGGTTTCACCAGTTATGATTTAAGCCATCTAATGACATCTAGGGATGCTAATCCTGCTTTAGATTATCACAAGGTTCATATAGATTTACTAGAAGCAATTTACTCTATAACAGGTGATAATTACTTTATGGATATTAGAAATCAATGGGTTAACTACATTAAACATTAATTAGTACTTTGGGGGTAATAAGAATGGATGTAATACTGGACTTTGATTTTAAATTAAACAAAGATCAAGTAATACAAACTTTAAAGTCCTATGGCAGTATAATAAAAAATGAAGAAATGGAAGGTTTATATGAGAAACTTCTTCCTATTTTATATGAAAATATAGAACCAACAGGGATATTTGAAATACAAAAAAGAGAGGATAACTTTGACTTTGAAGCTGTAAAAAATTATGAATACATTGTGTATTGTATTATAACTATGGGTGATAGTTGTACGAGTAAAATAAATGAATTCTTTTCCTATGGAAATATGAAGGAGGGCATGATGCTTGATGCTATGGCTTCATCTTACTTGTTTGAACTCAGTTCCCAACTCTTTAACCACATATATGCTAAAGTTAAAGAGCTGCATTTAGGATTGAGTTGTAGAATATCTCCTGGAGATGGAGAGATTCCTCTTAAATGTCAAAAGTATATACTAGATAAACTAGATGCGGAGAATTTTTTAAATTTGACTGTAAATGAAGACTATATGCTTTCTTCCATGCGCTCTATGGCATATATATATGGAGCTGATAAAAATATAAAATTAAGTAAAAAAGACCATGACTGTTCCAGATGCCCAAATAGAAATTTGTGCAGTATGAGAAAAAGCTAATATTAAAAGGTTCGTATACAACTTATACGAACCTTTTAATATTAGCTTTTTATTTTTTTTTATTATCGTATTTGCTTTTCCTCTTTCTGTTATATATAAAATCCCAAGTAATAGCTACAAGTAAAACTGCTGGCAGCATTACTTGTAACTTACTTCCAAATGTAGGATTTATAAAAGTAACTGCTTGAAATATTAATATTACTCCCCCAAGTATCATTAAGAAATTTGCCTTAAAGTTAACATATTTTTGATCTACACCTTCTGTATCCAATTTAAATTTTGTTCTCACAGCTTTGCTATATTTCATTCCAATTCCTTGTATAACACCCATAAATCCCATAAACATAAGTAGCCCTGATACAGCTGAATCCATTTGAAATACCTCCATTTAAAATTATCTTAACGTAAAAATACTTATTAAAGATTATATCATTATAAATCATAAATTTCAAAATTTCATTTCATATTGAGAACTATATTTGTTTTAAAGATAAAATATGTTATCATCTATATATGCAAAATAATAATTCAAATATTTCAAGGAAGTGTTTTTAATGACTTTAAATAAGATAAAAGGAAATACCTATTACATAGATGCGCCCACTAACTGCGGAGTATTCATATTTAAAAATAAAAACTGCCTAATTGTAGATACAGGCATAAACAACACTGAAGCAAAAAAAATAGAGAATTTACTTATAGAAAATAGCCTGCATCCCAAGTACATAATAAATACACACAGCCACTTAGATCACTGTGGTGGAAACTTATACTTTAAGAAAAACTATCCAGGCTGTCTAGTATATACATCTAAATTAGAAAAATTATTTATGGAAAATACAGAGATCTTCCCATCTATTCTTTCCTCATCCTATCCTTCAAGAGCATTTGATAGGAGTAATAAACCTCTAGAGGTAGATTTCATTTTAGAATATGGCATAAATAAATTGAATGACGAGAAATTTAACATTGTTGCACTTCCTGGACATTCAATAGAGCAAATAGGAATAGTAACTCCTGAAAAGGTATGTTTCCTTGGAGATTCCATATTCAGCAGCGAGATACTGGATAAATACTCCTTCCCATACTTATATAATATAGAAGATAGTATCCTGTCATTGAATAAAATTAAAGACATAGATGCAGATTACTTTGTAATAAGCCACTCCAAAAAGGTACTGGATAAAAGCGAAATAAATTCTTTAGTGGATAAAAACATCAAAAATATAGATAAATATAAAAATCAAATTCTAGATCTTTTAGATCAACCGCTCACTAGAGAAAACATATTAGAAGACATAACCATTTTAAACAATTTATCTTTAAACTTTCATGAGTATCATTTGAATTTTGGAGGAATATCTGCATTCATATCCTATTTATACAATGAAAAGCTCATAGACTATTCTATAGAAGACGGTAACTTATATTATTTCAAGTCCAACTAAAGTATATTAAAAAAAATAACTAGCATAGTGGCTAGTCATTTTTTTTAAGTGCCTAAAATAGGCTATTTGTTAGCTTTTTTCCATCCTGACTTATTACTCCGTATTTATATACAGATACAAAATTTCCTGAATACTTGGTAACTTTGCCTGTAGTAATATCTTTTACCTGACTATCTTTTGAATCATTAATATATATATTACCACTTCTTGTAACGTATATATTATTTTTATTTACAGAACTTGGAAGTGTGTATTCCTTCCAGCTGCTTTTATTCGTTTTAAGATTTGCCACAAATATTTTATTAACTTTATTGTCTTCTCCATTTCCTATATAAATATTGTCGTTGTTATCTGTGTTTAATAAATAATGCATAGCATTTTCACCAGTAGCTATTATTCCACCCCTGCTAGTTCTTATTCTATTGGAAGTCCTATCTTCATATATAAGTTCATCACCATTTGTGCCATTTATAGCAGCCATATTTCCAAGCTGGCATCTTACAAAATTGACTAAATTCATCCTGATCATTACATCAATTCTATATATTCTACTGCTGCCTTCTTCATTAGTAGCACTACTGACATAGATTACATTGCTAGCTCCAGAAAAAGCTATATGTTTTACATCATAAGAATTATCTGGAAGTAATATTGAAAGTTCCTGCTTCTTCTCCTCATTCTTCAATGGATAAGTTGAATCACGTTTGGCATCATAAGTCTCAAATTTTAAATTTCTTGATTCTGATCCTCCACTTGTTTTTTCTGCTACAAGTATGTTATCTGTATCCAAGTTCCAGGTATAATAGGATAAATCATTTTGTAGATCCACTTCTTTTTTGCTATTTTTTAATGTATCAATTACCTGTAAAGATTGGCCATCATAATACGATATGTAATTTCCGCTATAGGATACCTTCACCATCTTTGCATCTTCAGGTATTTTTACACTAATTTTGTTGGCTGTCTGTTTTGAAGTAGTATCTACTTTTTTTATATTGAAATTAGAGTCACCACCAAAATAAAATTTATCTACTAATAAAAGACCTGCTAATTCCATAACTATAGGAATCATTGTCCATACAATTATTCTCTTAAGTTTTTTCATCTACCACACTCTCCTCTAAGGTTTTACATATATAGCTGTAGCTACAGTTCTCTCACCGTTCCAATCACAAGGATTATTTATTACTTCTCCATTAAAGTACATTGTAGTGGATGAACCTCCATCTAAATTGCTTGCATTAATTACACCTTGCTGCAAAAGTATATTTTGTACTTCTTTTAATGAAGCTCCCATTTTCAATCCTTTTCTACCATCTATAGCCAGCATGACTATTGTTCCATCTGCCTTCTGCCCTATAGCTGTTCTAGGATTTAAGCCTTCATTTTCTACTGATACAGTCTTTCCATTTATTATAAGTGAGTTTCTAAAAGAAATTGCCTCCGTTACACCATCAGCAAGAAGTTCCTTAAGTGTGTGGTCTCCAACTATAAGTCTTCCAGTTGGAGTAAAAGCTGTAACATTTATTTTTTCATTAGGTTTTACATCACTGTATATTACTTTACCGCCAGATATTACAATTCCCTCTGGATAGCCTCCTGTTCCTACCCACATTTTTCCACTACTTGTTTTATCTGTGAATCCTCCTCCATTTATGGCTGCAACCGCTCCATTTCGCTGTGCTATTTCACTTGTTCTTTCTCCAACTTCTCTTAATTTATTAGTATATCCTATACGTATTCTCTTAGGATCTTTTATTTCTAAAATATAGCCATCAAATCTTGTGCTAGGTATATCATACCTTTTTATATCCTTATCACCTACATAATTTATATTTACATCATTTAGATTTTCAGCTTCCTGGCTAGTAGTTTGGCCACTCTTACCTTCTTGAAGTATTTTATTTATTTCATCCTTTGACAAAAAAAGGGTAGCTATGTATTGATGAGTAAAAGTAGCCATAGCTGTGCTTACTATCTGGTTTTTTACATTTTTAAATGGGCCATAAAATACCAACAAGGGACTAGTAACTACAACTACTATAAGCTCATAAATTATGAACAAAAAGAACAATCTAGGAGAAAACTTTTTCTTTCTTTTTATATTTTTCCTTCGTCTATTTCTCGAATCATTCATTTAAATTAACCTCCATACAGTATAGAACTATTTTACTATTATTTTTAAATTATTTCCACTGAAAAATCTTTTACATTCTGTTAATTTAAAAAACTGACCTGCCTTATGAAAATTAAGGCAAATCAGTTTTTCTAAATTTTACACTAAAATTATAATTTACTTTCCTATATCTGTTCTAAAATACATACCCGGAAAACTTATTTTTTTCAAATTACAGTAAGCAGCTTCCACAGCAGAATTTAAATCATTTCCAACTCCATAAGTTACTAAAACCCTTCCACCAGATGTCTTAAACTGTTCATTTTCTTTTTTAACCCCTGCAGCAAAAACATTACTGGACTTTTCTATACCTTCTATTTTAAAACCAGTATCATACTTTAAAGGATACCCTTTAGACGCAGCTACAACACAGCAGGAGGCTCCCTTTTTCCATTCCAAATTAAATTTATCAAGTTTTCTATATATAGCACTTTCTATAAGTTCCACAAAATCACTTTTCATAAGTGGAAGTACAGCTTGAGTTTCAGGATCACCCATTCTAACATTATACTCTAACAAATAAACTCCCTTTTTTGTTATCATAATGCCGAAGAAGATTATTCCCACATAATCTAGGTTTTCCTTCTGTATTCCTCTTAAAGTAGGTGCCATTATATTTTTCTCAAAGTCTTTTAAAACTTCCTCACTGCAGTATGGATTTGGAGCTATAGCTCCCATTCCACCTGTATTTGGTCCTAGACCCCCATCATATATTTGCTTATGATCCTTTGAAGATATAAAGGGAAGAATAGTATTTCCATCTGTTATTGTAAGTATTGAGGCCTCTACTCCCTCTAGAAATTCTTCAATAACTACATTTTTTCCTGCCCCTTTAAATACGTCCTTTACCATAAAATCATTTAATGCAGTACTTGCTTCCTCATAATTCTGACATATGGAAACACCTTTTCCTGCCGCTAATCCGTCAGCCTTTATAACTACAGGATATCTACAATTTTCTATGTATTTTAAAGCACTATCTTTATCATCAAAAGTGCAATACTCAGCAGTTTTAATTCCATACTTTTTCATGAAATCCTTGGAATAGATTTTGCTTCCCTCAAGCTCGGCAGCTTTTAAACTTGGTCCAAATATTTTAAGTCCCTTACTTTTAAACTTATCCACTATGCCTTCTGTAAGGGGTCCTTCAGGGCCTACTACAGTTAAATCTATATTTTCTTTGGATGCAAAATCTATAAGTCCATTTATGTCTGTTATGTCTAGATTACTGCATTTATCTACTATATCCGTTCCTCCATTTCCTGGAGCGCAAAATATTTTATCCACCTTGGGACTTTGAGATATCTTCCAACAAATAGCATGTTCTCTTCCGCCGGAACCTATTACAAGTACCTTCATTATATAAAATCCCCCTTTTCATATTAGACACCTTCAAATAAATAACTAGTCAGTATACTGACTTATTTTTCAAATGCCTTAAAAACTAATGTTTAAAATGTCTTACCCCTGTAAACACCATAGAAATTCCATTTTTATTACATTCATCTATAGAATCCTTATCTTTTATGGAACCTCCTGGTTGTATTATAGATTTTATTCCATGTTTTGCTGCTTCACATACTACATCACTAAATGGGAAAAATGCATCTGAGGCAAGTACTACCCCATCTCCTGCCCTATCAAGTGCCTGGCATGCAGGCCATATTCTATTTACCTGTCCTCCACCAATTCCTTTAGCCATAAAATCTTTAACTACTACAATAGCATTTGATTTTACGTATTTACAAACCTTCATTCCAAATATCAAATTATCCATTTCTTCTTTTGAAGGTTTCTTTTCTGTAACTACTTTAGTCTCATCTACCAGCTTATCATCAAAAGATTGTACAAGTATCCCACCATCTAATTTTGATATTTCAACACCATTAGTAGGTTTTACATCACACTTAATTATTCTTAGATTTTTCTTTGCCTTTAATATTTCAACTGCATCCTTATCAAAATCCGGTGCAATAACTATTTCAACAAAAATTTTAGCTATTTCCTCTGCAGTCTTTGCATCTAATTTTCTATTTACAGCTATAATGCCTCCAAAAATAGAAGTAGAATCACACTCATAAGCTTTTACATAAGCCTCATGTAAGTCTTTACCAAGGGCTACACCACAAGGAGTATTGTGCTTAACTGCAACACAACATACTTCCTCAAATTCATTTACTGCCTTCCAGGCCATATCCATATCTCTCATATTATTATATGAAAGTGTCTTACCACTTAACTGTTCAAAATCCTTCATAGGAGCTTTTCCTACAGTTTCTGTGTAATAAGCTGCACTTTGATGTGGATTTTCTCCATATCTCAAGCTTTCAGATTTTTTATAAGACAAGCTTAAGTATTCTGGATATTCATCTTCAAGTAGGAAGTTACTTATAGCTCCATCATAGGCAGACATTAAATTAAATACCTTACCTGCAAGTTTTCTCCTAAATTCATATTTCACGTCTCCAGAAGTTTCTATTTCGTTAATTATTTGTGAATAGTCATTTACATCTGTAACAACTATTACATCTTGAAAATTTTTAGCTGCAGCTCTTATCATAGTTGGACCGCCAATATCAATAAACTCTATTTTTTCATCAAAAGTTATATTATCACATACCTTGTCGAAAAAAGGATATAAATTTACGACTACCATATCTATTGGTTTTATGTTCTTACTTTTTATAGTATCCATATGTTCTTTATTATCTCTTTTGGCAAGTATACCACCATGTATAACTGGATGAAGTGTCTTTACTCTGCCATCTAGTATCTCATCAAATCCAGTAACTTTAGATACTTCTGTAACCTTTATATTATTTTCTACAAGGTATCTATAAGTTCCACCTGTAGATATTATTTCAACTCCCCTATTTATCAAAAATTTTGCTAAATCCAATAATCCATTTTTGTTATAAACACTTATTAATGCACGATCTATCATAATTTGCACCTCCAATTATTTTAATTACAAACTTTTACTATTCTGTTCTCCACCACTATTTTGTTTTCAGAAATAAGTTTGATAACTTCAGGAAGGGCTTTATGCTCTTCTTCTAATATTCTCTTTTGAAGCATTTCTGGAGTATCTTCAAAATATACAGGAACTGTCTTTTGAATTATTATAGGACCACTGTCTGTACCCTCATCTACAAAGTGTACAGTGCAGCCTGATACTTTGACTCCATACTCAATTGCCTTTTCATGAACCTTTATGCCATACATACCATCTCCGCAAAAAGACGGTATTAAAGAAGGGTGTATATTTACTATTTTATTTCTAAATTCTGAAATCAGCTCTCCTTTAAGTATGGAAAGCCATCCTGCGCATACTATTAAGTCAACTTTGTCTTTAAGCATCTTTAATATTTCCTGAGAAATATTAGACTTATGTATTTTCTTATCTAATACATAGGATTTTATATTATGCTTTTCAGCTCTTTCTAAAGCATAAATTCCAGGTCTGTCACCTATGACAGCTTCTATACTGCAGCTTTTTATATATCCGCTCTCAACTGCATCTATTATAGACTGAAGGTCAGTACCTCCTCCAGAAACCAAAACTGCTATTTTAAACATACTGCTTTTTCCCCTTTTTTTACACTTCCTATTATATATGCCTTTTCACCCATTTTATTTAATTCTTCCACTACGTTTTTAGCATCTTTATTATCTACACATAGTACAAATCCTATTCCCATGTTATAGGTATTGTACATCTGCTTTTCTTCTACACCTAGTTCCATTAAATGCTTAAATATAGGTGGCACTTCAAAACTCTTCTTATCTATAACTGCAGTAAAATCATCTTTAAACATTCTAGGTATGTTTTCAAAGAATCCCCCTCCAGTTATATGAGCCATAGCTTTAATTTTAAATTTATCCAAAAGTTTAAGTACAGGTTTTACATATATCTTTGTAGGTGTTAAAAGTACTTTTCCTATAGGCGTACCCAAAAAGTCCTCATCAAAATCTTTTACAATTTTCCTTACTAATGAATATCCATTACTGTGAACTCCACTAGATGCTATTCCTACAAGGACATCTCCTTCTTCTACTGTACTCCCATTTATTATATTATCTCTTTCCACAACTCCTACGGTGAATCCTGCCATGTCATAGTCTCCCTTGGAATAAAAGCCAGGCATTTCAGCAGTTTCTCCACCAATTAGGGCACAACCTGCCTGAATACATCCATCTGATACGCCTTTAACCAAATCTGCTGCAACTTCTGCTTCTAAATTAGAGCAAGCTAGGTAGTCTAAAAAAAACAGGGGTTTTGCACCATGACATAAAACATCATTTACACACATAGCCACGCAATCTATTCCCACTGTATCATACATTTTCATTTGAAATGCTATTTTTAACTTTGTTCCTACTCCATCTGTTCCAGATACAAGTACTGGATTTTTATATTTACCAAGTTCAAACATACCTGCAAAACTTCCAAGTCCATTTAAAACTCCTGGTATAAAAGTCTTAGATGAATATTCTTTCATAAGTTTTACTGACTTATATCCTTCTTCAATATTTACACCGGAATCTTTATATGTTACCACAGCAAACCACCTCTTACTCTAAATAATTTTTATCTTTTTCTATAGGTACAGATATTGGGTATATTCCATTAAAGCACCCTAAACAATATCCTTTTGACTCAGTACATTGAAGGGATTTCAAAATTCCATCTATACTTATATAGCCTAAACTATCTGCTCCTATTTTATCCCTTATTTCCTCTATTTTTGCATTAGAACCTATAAGTTGAGACCTATAAGGGGTGTCAATGCCAAAATAGCAAGGATACTTAACTACAGGAGATGAAACTCTAAAGTGCACTTCAGTAGCTCCAGCTTTTCTAAGTATTTCTACAAGTTTTCCACTGGTAGTTCCTCTAACTATGGAATCATCAACAATTACCACTCTTTTTCCCTCTACATTTACCTTTAGAGGGTTTAACTTTACAGCTACTGCTTTAGACCTAAGTTCTTGGGATGGAGCAATAAATGTTCTTCCTACATATTTATTTTTTATAAATCCTATAGCATAAGGTATTCCCGATTCTTCTGAATATCCAAGAGCTGCTGGTATTCCCGAATCAGGGACACCTATAACCACATCTGCTTCTACTGGGTTTTCTCTATAAAGTATTCTTCCTGCTTTAACTCTTGATGTATATACATTTATATCATCTATAGTACTATCTGGTCTTGCAAAATATATATATTCAAAAGAGCAGGTTTCACATTTTGTCTTTTCTGCAAAATTTATAGATTTAATTCCATCATCGTTTATAATTACAATTTCTCCAGGCTTTACATCTCTTATAAAATTTGCTCCTATAGAATCCAGGGCACAGCTTTCAGAACAGAGTATATAATCTCCGTTTAATTCGCCTATACAAAGTGGTCTTATTCCATTGGGATCTCTTACACCTATAAGCTCATTTTCCGTTAAAATAGTAATGGCATAAGAACCTTTCACTGCCTGAACTGTATCTACTACAGCTTTACCTATATCTCTCTTAGCCTCTCTTGCAATAAGACTTAAAATAACTTCTGAATCTACAGATGTCTGAAAGATATATCCTGCGTCTTCTAAAAGTCCTCTTATGACATCTGCATTGACCAAAGTACCATTGTGTGCTATAGCAATAGATCCAAGTTTATACTTCACCATAAGCGGCTGGGCATTGTTTAAAGTACTAGAGCCTGCTGTAGAATACCTTACATGACCTATAGCACTTTTCCCTTTAAGTCCTTCTAATATATCCTTATTAAATACATCTGCTACAAGTCCCATCCCTTTATGATACTTAAATTCACTTCCATCAGAAACTACAATACCTGCACTTTCCTGCCCCCTATGCTGGAGAGCATATAGTCCATAATAAGTTAAAGATGCTACATCTATATTGTTCTTAGAAAATATTCCAAATACACCGCATTCGTCCTTGAATTTATCTTCCTCCAAATCAATACAGGAGCAAGTATTAAATTTATCATTTAAAGTGCACATTAAAAATTCTCTCCTTTTAACCATAAAATTAAGGCAGCTGCTAATTTTTACTTATTCTCTTCAATATTTCTACATAGGCTTCTTTTACATTTCCCATATCTCTTCTAAATCTATCTTTATCTAATTTTTCATTAGTTTTTGCATCCCATAGTCTACATGTATCTGGTGATATCTCATCAGCTAAAAGTATTTTTCCATTGAATTTTCCAAATTCCAATTTAAAATCTATTAATTTTATTCCCTGTCTTAAGAAAAATTCTTTTAAAATATTGTTTATAGATTCTGTCATCTTATATATAGTTTTAAGCTCATCAAAAGTAGCAGCTCCAATTCCAACTGCATGATAATCATTTATAAGAGGATCTCCAAGTTCATCATTTTTATAGCTTAATTCATATACTGTAGTTTTAAGTGCGCTGCCTTCCTCTAGTCCCAATCTCTTTGCCATACTCCCTGCTGCTACATTTCTAACAATTACTTCTAGAGGAACTATTTCTACCTTTTTACAAAGTTGTTCTCTATCATTTAATTTTTGCTCAAAGTGAGTTTCTATACCATGTTTTTCAAGCAGCTCAAAGAGCATTGAAGTAATTGTATTATTTAATACTCCTTTATCTGATATTTGTCCCTTTTTCTCTCCATTAAAAGCTGTAGCATCATCTTTATAATAAATTATTACCTTGTCTTTGTCTTCTGTCTCATATACCTTTTTTGCTTTTCCTTCATATATCATTTTTCCTTTTTCCATATTATAATTCCACTCCTTTTCCATTTTCATTTATAAACTTTTCTTTCATATTTTTTCTATATTCAATTAATTTCTTTTTAATTTCAGAATATTTAAGTGCTAAAATCTCTACTGCCAGCATGCCTGCATTGTAACTGTTATTTATTCCAACTGTAGCTACAGGTATAGATTTTGGCATCTGTACTATTGAAAAGAGAGAATCAAGTCCAGAAATAGCTGCATTAAGTGGAACTCCTATAACTGGAATAATTGTATTAGCTGCAATAACTCCTGGAAGGTGTGCTGCAAGACCAGCACCTGAAATAATACATTCACAGCCTTCTTCTTCTAATTTTTTTACAGTTTCCAAAAGCTTTTCCGGAACCCTGTGAGCTGATAAAATATATGCCTCATATTGAATATCAAATTCTTTTAAGGCTTTGGCAGCTCCTTTCATCTTGTCAATGTCGGAACTACTTCCAAATATAATTGCTACTTTCATATTCGTCCTCCTTAAACAACAAATGTTAGATCATATCACCAAAAGTATAATAAAAAGGTTTCAATAAATCTACAATTGAGAATCTATGTGAAACCTTAAGCTAGTCACCTTAACTAAAACTTGATATAAAAACATCTAGCTTTAAATAAAGTTATCCATAGCTGTGAGAATTTTACGGTTCCCTGTAGATACTCCTAAACCTCATTATTAGGATTATATGGATATTCTATTCATTTATTTATGATATACTTATATTATCATATCAAATTATATAATTCAATACGTTCAATCTAATTTAACGCATAATATTCGTATATTTTGAGATTGTAAAAAATTATATAGTTGTAATGTTCATACCATATCGAACATTATTTTACGTTTTAAAACTGAAAGGAGATTATTTACCTATGAAAATGGTATGTATAGGAGACAGCTTAACTGCTGGATATGGTGTTTCTAATAGTGAATGTTTTGTATCCATTCTAAGAGAAAAACTTCAAATAGATATTTTAAACAAAGGAGTATGTGGAGATACGGCTTCGGGATTGCTGTCACGTTCTTATAAAGATGTAATTCAAAATAATCCTAGTCATGTACTCATTATGGTTGGATGTAACGACTTTATGACTGGAAGATCTCTAAAACTAGTAACAGATAATTTAAAAGAGATCATAAAAGAATCCTTATCTGCAAAAATAATTACAATAATAGGCATAGAACCTCTCGTATACAAAAAATTAGCTAAGGAAAAATGGGATAGTACTTTAGATTATGAGAAAGTAAGTGAGCTAGAAAGTGAATACAGAAATTGGATAATAGATTTTTGCACTAAAAATAGTCTTTTTTATGCAGACTTTTATAGCTGCTTTCAGGAAAAATTAGAAACAAACACCAAGGACGATTTGTTTATAGATGGAATTCATCCTACAGCACTAGGCCATAAATTAATAGCAGAATGTATACAAAAAACACTTACTCTGATAGAAGCACAAAATGTATATAAAAAAATACTTACTTTCAAAGAAGTACATAAAAAATAATATTTTACAGGCTACTCTTTATTGAATTTTTTTGTATATAGTGCTATACTAAAGATAGAAATTCAGCATATATATTACACTTAAAAAGTTATATATCATATAATATATTAAACGTTAGCACTATATTATAAGGGGGATTTGTTAAAATGAATACTACCTACTGTTTTTCTAAAATACCAGAAGACTTACAAAAGCAAATTGAAAATTTAATAGAAAAATCCGGAATGCCTGCAAAAGAATTCATAAATGCATTAGCTGAACACTATGATGTAAAATACTCCAATATATCACCTGCAGCAATTGATTATTCAAATTACTGGAATAGTTTTGTAGACTAAAAATGTATAGCTGTTATACTAAATGTGTAACAGCTTTCTTACAAAAATACAATTCTTAAGTTTAAAAAGTATGAAAGTATGGTATTAGTTAATGCATTTTCTAAAATACCTTTGGTTTCGATTTATTTGATTTTAATTTTATCTGTGAAATAATCAATGTTACTATCGGTAAGATTACTTGAAACGGAACAGCATAGTAAATGTATATATTATTAGCCCAGTAAAGCATTTCTATAGTATTATTATATAGTATTTGTGATAAATTTATCATAAGAAGTCCTATGGGACCAACCATTATTCCGTAATTATTTATATTGAAAATTTTAGCAGTTCCAGTTGATGCTGCATACAAGCACACACTTACCTTAATAAATCCCATGAGTACAAATATTAATGCAACAATAATTTCAAATCTTTCAATAAAATCACCTATTTTTATCGTTCTTGTGGATGTAAATTGGGGAAAATATAAATCTGTAGTTGTTTGAGAACCTAAAACAACTACATTATTAATAGAAGACAATAAAAGAAATATACCACTTATTAACAATGCTTTAAGAAATACTTTAAATATTTTCTTTTTATTTCTAAGTGAATGAAAAACTGTGGTAAAGATAATTGATTGAGTAAATGGAAAAGAAAAAGAAGAAAATGCTCCTAGCAAAACCTGCTTTGTATTATTATATAATATAGGTTTTAAATTTATAAAGTGGGAATTAGTATAAAGAAGAGCTATGATAATTATTGTAATTACCATAATCAATGGTAAAAAAAACATAGCTAAACGACCTAAAACTTCAATGCCAGATTTTACAGTCCAAATACACAATAGACCGAGAAAAATAGCAAAAATAGATTGAGGCGTTTCAGGCAATGAAACTACATTTACAAATTCAGAAAAAACTCTTATTACTAAAGCACCCAAGTGGAATACATACCAGATAAATAATACTGAAATTACTTTACCAATTTTTTTACCAAATACATACTGAAAAATATCATACAGATCTTTTTCAGGAAAATTATTAAGTAGCTTTGAATAAACAACAATCATTGGCAGTGACATAATTATTCCAAGTGCTATGGATATCCAAGCATCTTGTTTCGCATTTTTAGCAACTTCTAGCACAATAGAAGTACCAATTAAGAACATAGACATTATACATATGCCTTGAGAATTAGATATTATTTGTCTATCCACATATTTCTCTCCTTTCAATCAACCTTGTAACTTAAATATGAATTCAATGATTTTTTTTATAGGTACTGCCGGACTGGGTACATTAATATGAAAGACAAACAATACATCAAGTACAAAAGAAAATAGTATAAAAGTTGTATAAACAATAAACACTTTCCAGTTTTTATTGTTAGTTACTGGAATAAGATCATATATAATAAAAAGTGTTATTATAAACAAATATAAAACAAATAGCATTATAAGTTACATTCCTCTTTGAATAGTTTTTGAATTAAGTCCGCTGTTTCTAAGCTGAATTTCAATATTTATGTTTACATTCATGTTTTTAAAAGTATCGTCCCATTTATCTTTAACATCATTCCAAACTGAAGGTATGTCGGATTTTATATGTTTGCCAAATCCAAAAATATCTGTTTCATAGTTATTTTGAACCTTGTTAACTGTATTTCCTATCGATACTTTTAGTGATTCTTCAGCTGCTTGTTTAAGCCTTTGACGACCACTTTCTTGAATAAAATTTTTACTTCCCTCGATTTCTGCTATTGATGCATCTACCCTAATATTCATATTGATACTAAGCTTTCCATTCTTATGTATGGGTTTTATTTTTGTTTTACTTCCAAATATTTCTAAAGTTATATTGGTTATCTGATTCCCGTCTAAAATTTTTTCAGCCAATAGCCCTTTATCAATCTGATTAGCTGCAAAAAGAAAATATTTTGATTCATCTGTATTTAAAGATCCAACAAGCTTATCACCTTTAAACACAGCTGTACCAATTAATTCTACAGTACGCTTACCATTAATTGTTTTTATATCATAAAGAGGTAAAACTGGTGATATATCATTTCCTTCAATATTATTTATAATCTCATAAACCCTAGCTATAGGTGCATTTGCAAGTGTTCTCTGATGTTCTATCATTTTAGCAATATCAAAAGATTTTAAATTTGAGGTTATAGTTTTGCTCTGCAGTATTTCCTTTGCAAGGTTTTTATTTGAAATTAATACATACATTTCTTCTCTCATTTCAGCATCTCTGTAAGGTAGATCAAGTGCTGGAATAATGCCTTCTTCTGCTATATCTTTGCTTATAATAAAAATTTTTGCATGCCCCCAATGTAATTTATTACCAGTAGTATTTATCATATTTCTCATTGCATCAAATATAGTATTTCCTTTTGATTCAATTATGTTTGATACTGCTTTAGCTTCTTTCCCGGACATTTGAAAATTCAATATTTCTGCATTTACCACATATTTATTGTTTTTTTTATCTTTATCCAGTGAAAGTCCTGTTACAAGTGAATATTTTTCAATATCTACATAATTCCAACATCCACATAATGTTACTGAAGATAATAACACTAATAAAATAGAAAGTATCCTTCTTTTGATTTTCAACTTTTCTTACCTCCAGATGACCTTCTTACTAAGTTGCTAGCAGCAATGAACTTTGGACGGTATTTCATATAAAACCAAGGTGCTCTTATTGCTGTATCTTTTAAATCTTCAGGGTTTAATGTCATAAGACTGAGCATATAAGGTACTCCAAAGGAACGCATTTTAAATAAATGAATCAGTATACCTATTATTCCAAATACAAAACCATATAATCCTAATATAGAAGAAAGCATTAATAATATTATTCTTAATAAAATAGAGCCACCTTTAATTTTGGGAATTGCAAGTCCTGTTATTCCTGTAAGTGCTATGATAATTATCATTGGTGCACTTACAAATCTCGCATCAACTGATGCCTGGCCTAATACTAATGCACCAACTATGCTAAAAGCTTGCCCAATTTGATTTGGCATTCGCACACCAGTTTCTCTGAGAATTTCAAATGCAATCAACAGCAACAAAGCTTCTAACGTAATGGGAAATGGGATGCCTTGCCTTGCTGCAGTTATACTTATAACTAATGGTGTTGGTATTGCTTCAATGTGAAAGGTGGTTAATGCTATAAAAATTGAAGGCAAACTTATAGTTATTATAAAACTCAGTATTCTTAGTAATCGGCTTATTGAAGAAAAATAAAAATTAATATAGTAATCATCATTAGACTGAAAAAGTTCAATAAAAATATGCGGAACAGTTAATGCAATCGGGGTACCCTCTACTATGATTGCAATACGGCCCTCCAATAATTTTGCTGCAACAATATCAGGTCTTTCAGTGCTGCCTATTGTCTTAAATGGTGAAAAAGGTTCATCATTGATAAGCTCTTGTATGTAGCTAGAAGCTATAATACCATCAATGTCAATGCTTTCTAATCTTTTATTTAACTCATTAAGTATTTTGTTATTAACTATACCGTTTATATAACATAGGCATATTTTTGTTTGCGTTTGTGTACCTAATACTCTGACCTTAAACTTTAATTCGGGAATTAACAGTTTTCTTCTTATCATAGAAAGATTCACCATAAGAGATTCTGTAAATCCTTCTCTCGGTCCCCGCAGGATTTTTTCTCCTTCCGGTTCTTCAATAGCTCTAGGTTTCCATCCAACGGTACTTATAATTAAAGCTTCTGATGTGCCTTCTAAAAAAAGAACGGTATTACCATTTAAGATTGATTCAATAATTTCATTTACATCCTTAGTTTTATTTACATTATTTGAAAAAATTATGTGATTTAAAATATTTTCAACGTTACTATTTTTTTCGTTTAAGTATGTATTTTCAATTATTGGCTTTATAATATTAGCGTTTATTGTTTCACTATCTATCATTTCCTGAAAAAAGATTATACAGCATTTAACATTGTTGTTTTTCTGGTTTTCAAAATATCTTACAATAAGTGTATCATTATCATTAAAAATATCTTTAATTAAACTTATATTTAGCTGAATGGAATTACTAATTATGCAGTTTTTTGTATAGTTTTGGTGTGAAATTTTATTATTGGCTTTTCCATTTTTATTACGCATATTTATAATAGACCACCTTAATATATAACTTTATAATATTATTTATCAAACTTGTATACAATATACATATTTACATATTGATTTTTTATAAATAAATCAAAAAAAAAAAATAGCAAAATTACATTAGAAAAAACAAAAAACATTTAGATATTTCTAAGTTACTTCAAAAACAAAAATAAGAGCTATTTATAGCAATTTTTCAAATTGCTATAAATAGCTCTTATTTTTGTTTATTTATAATTATGAAAGCATAGCAAATCTAAATATGAATAAAGCTGCAAGTACATATACTATTGGATGAACTTCCTTATATTTTCCTGTAACTATTTTAACTATTGGATAAAATATTATTGCTGCTGCTATACCATTTGCTATACTATAACTAAAAGGCATAAATGCTATAGCAAAGAAAGCTGGAAGTCCTTCTGTAAAATCACTAAAGTCTATTTTAGTAACTACTCCAATCATAAGTGCCCCTACAATTATAAGTGCTGGAGCTGTAGCTTGGGTAGGAACTATTCCAACTAGTCCACTAAAGAATAATGAAAGTATAAATAGTATTCCAACAACACATGATGTAAGTCCTGTCCTACCTCCTGCAGATACACCTGAAGTAGATTCTACATATGTATTAACAGTACTTGTTCCTAGCATTGAACCAATAGTAGTTGCAAGGGAATCTGCAAAAAGAGCCTTGTGCATATTTTTAACTCTTCCATTTTCATCAACCATACCAGCTTTTTCAGCTGTTCCAACAAGTGTTCCTATAGTATCAAACAAATCTACTAAAGTAAATGTTATGACTACCATAATTATGCTAGTTAAACCTCCAACTACACCTGCTTTTCCTATTCCCAAAAGTCCCTTAAAATCAAAAGCAAAGAACGTAGGTGCAAGTGATGGTGGTGCACTTACAACTTTTATTCCCGTAAGATGTGTCACTCCTAAAGGTATACCAACTATAGTAGTTAATATTATTCCTATTAAAATTGATCCTTTAACATTTCTTGCCATAAGTATAACTGTAATTAAAATACCTATAATTGCTAGTAAAACGGGTGCACTAGTAAGTTTTCCAAAAGCAACCAGTGTAGAAGGATCTGATATTACAATTCCTGCATTTTTTAGACCTATAAGAGCTATAAAAAGTCCGATACCTCCTGATATAGCAAGTTTTAAATTAAATGGAAGAGCATCTACAATTTTTTCCCTTATGGAAGTTACTGTTATTATAATAAAAATTATTCCTGAAACTAAAACTGCTGCCAATGCTTGATGCCATGTATAATGCATACCTAAACAAACGCTGTAAGTAAAAAATGCATTAAGTCCCATTCCTGGTGCCTGTGCAAAAGGTAGATTTGCATAAAGTGCCATTATGAAAGTTCCAACAGCCGCTGCTATACAAGTTGCCGTAAATATAGATCCTACAATAGGATCATTTATTGCAGATAACCCGGCTTTAACCGCTGCATCTCCCATAAGTCCATGCACATTCATTCCTGCCTGCATAAGTATAGTTGGATTTACAAAGATTATATAGGCCATAGTAATAAAAGTAGTAACACCTGCTAAAATCTCTGTCTTTACAGTAGTATTGTTTTCCGGCAATTTAAAAAATGATTCTAAAAAAGATAAATTGCCACCGTCATTTTTGTTCGCTTTTTCAACATTCATGTAATTCCCTCCAAAATTAAAAAATTTCTAACATGAATTATGGGATAATCCAAGTTAGAAAATAGTTAAAAAATACCATTTTCACGGAATCCACTCATAGTCAAGGATTTTTGGTACCTTGGTAGATACTCTTGAACCATATTATCAAGATTATACGAATGTTCTGCTAAAAAAATTATTTAATGTACGTTTTTATATTATCATCTTGTTCATAATAAGTCAACATTTTTATAAACTATCTCTTGCTAAAATGTAAAAATCCAAGTATAACAACAAATATTAAAAAAGGCAGCGAAAATACTATTTTAAAAGCAAATCCTATAATGGCCATTATAAAAGCTAGAAATATAACTATGCCTACAAGTGGAAGCACTATAATCCCTAACAAAGAAAATACAATATACACAGCAAAAATTGCAAATAAAATTCCAAATAATGTAATCACAAATTGTCCCCCTATCCACTATTTTATTTAGATACTTATCAAATCTAAAATTCATTAAAGCTTAAAATTTTTCATATTTCTTATCATCCTTAATAAATATATTAGGGAGAATATAACTAAAAATCAAGTACTTTTTTGTATAAATTTATTGTATACAGAATGTGAAACAGCACATATAAAATTTTTAAAGAACAAAGTATAAAATTAAAATATCAAATTTTGAACCTTGTTATTTTAAAAAGATTTGCTTCGCATTATTTTTAAACTGCGAAAGTTGAGTTAATTATTTTCAATATCATTTAATATAATTCTTCTATAATTATGATCAATATTATATAATTCAAATATCTCATCATCTAATATTTTCTTCAACATATTTTTTTGATCATTATCATTTATAATTTTGCAAACTAATTTTTCTATGTCTTCTTTAGCTTGTCTGCTGCAATGTCTTATTGGTATTTCATCCAAATTGCATTTTTTAATTTGTGGAATAGAATTAGAGTTGGTAATTAAAAAATTTAAATAATACCATTGAATTAACTCTGAATTCAATATTGCCAAAATATACTGAGGTGAAAATTCCTCATTTGTACTTATTATTCCATATAGAGATTGTTCTATTATACGTCCCTTATCATCTAAAGCTGCTATTAAATTTTTTCCAGTTTTCCTTATTACTAATTTATTTTTAAAAGTAAGTTTTTCTATATTTTTAGTTCCGCCTATTATGTTTTCAGGCACAAAATCATAATAGTAATTGTTTAAAACTCGAAACTTTTTTATATTTTCCCCTTTTAATACTTCAACCTGATGTTGATTTTTTTTAACAGGAGTTATTTTTTTACTATAACCTATAAATCCTGTAAAAGTCTTGGAAATGCTTTTTAATTTGCTGCTATTTTTCTCTATACAATCCTTTATGCTTAAGTTTTGATTATAACAACAATATGTAAACTTAAATTTTGAATTTCTCAGATATTCATGCTGATACATTTCATATGTCCTCTTCTTATAAATATCTATTTCTATTTTATTTACTTTTCTATGTTTATTTTCTGCTATCATAATCATAGAATCTGTGTTTATTTCCGGAAAATATATCTCAAACACAAGATTTAATATATTATAATTTTCAAGTAAACTCTTTCTAAGTTCACTGTATTGAAGATTTCGTGACAGCCTATCAGGAACTACAAATCCAAATCTTCCTCCCGGCTTTAATATTTCCATAGACCTTTTTATAAAATACTCATACAAATTAGGTAAATATGTATTTCCATTATAATTTTCACTATAATACTTTAACAATCCATCCTCTATATTCATCTTATTCTTTCGACTTAAAGATACCCAAGGAGGATTCCCCAGTACATAATCATATTTTGTGTTCCAAAACTTAACAACAGATTGAATATTAGATTCCTTATATTTTTCTACATTATCAATTTGATTCCACTTTATAAGGCTGTTGCAGCATATGATATTGTCCTCCATATTAATGTTTATACCACTGACTTTACTTAAATTAATTTTTGTAAGCTCTACAGCGATGCTGTCTATATCTGCACCATATATACATTTCTTTAATATATGAAAGCTTAAATTTTCCTGCTGCCAATAGTGAAATCCGTCTATACTCTTTAATCCATCTTCAGTTTCAATGGTATAAGTTTTATCGTTAAAAGTATTTCTAATGGTCTCTAAATTTTGACTGAACTTTTCCATTAAAATTTCGTATACTCTTACTAGAAAATATCCACTTCCACAAGAAGGATCTAATACTTTTATAAAAGGATTTTTCTTAAGATCTAAATTTGACATAATATTCTTCACTATATAGTCAACTATGTAATGAGGAGTATAAAAACTCCCCTTCCGTTTTCTTTCTTCCTTTTCCATTGATCTTTCATACATTTCTCCAAGTATAGATAAATCACGCCACTTATGCATACCATACCTCTTTTTCTAAATTCACAGTTCACAATGCCCAATTATTGTGCATTAATTACTTTGTGAATTCTGCAGATATTTCTGGTGAAGACAAATTTTCTTTTTCATTTGAATTTAACTTCTTAATTTCAAAATATAAAAACAAAGCCGTCAATATGGAAGCTACAGCATCGGATACAGGAGCTGCCATCCACACTCCATTTAGCTTAAATATTCTTGGGAGTATAAGAAGCATAGGAATAAGAACTATTACCTGTCTTAAAAGTGCTAAAAACATAGATATTTTAGCTTTTCCTATAGCTTGAAAAAAGTTAGAGCTTACTATTTGAAATCCTATTATAGGAAACATAATCATAAATATTTTTATTCCATTTACAGTTATATTAGTCAAGTTCATATCAGACTTATTAAACATATTTACTAAAACTGTAGGGAAAACTTGAACTGCAATTCCTCCTGCGGCAGATACAAAAGTTGCTGCTGCAATTGCAAGTAGTAATGCTTTCTTTACACGTCTATGCAATTTAGCTCCATAATTAAACCCAATTACTGGCTGTGACCCTTGATTTATTCCAAATATAGGCATGAGTATCATAGTAGATATACCATTTATTATACCCATAGCACCTATAGCTAAATCTCCTCCATATATTGCTAAACTTTTATTCAATATAACATTTACCAAACTTGCAGCAACCTGCATTGCAAATGGAGACATTCCTATAGAGAAAATGCTTGCAACTATATCTTTGTTTAAACGAAGATACTTCTTTTTTATTCTAAGCATACTATTTCCCTTTAAGAAATAATAAAGTACCCATATCATGTTTATGGCCTGAGAAATTGAAGTAGCTATAGCCGCTCCTTTTATTCCAAAATGAAGTATATATATAAATAGGAAGTCCAATATTATATTACATATACCTCCTATAAGCATTGTATTCATTGCTGTCTTAGGATCGCCTTCCGAACGTATTACATTATTTAATCCAAAACCTACAGTCTGAAATGTAGAAACAGAAATTAAAATAGTTATAAACTGCCTAGCATAACCTATAGTGTTATCACTAGCTCCAAACCCCCTCAACATAGGGTCCACAAAAATAAGTCCCAAAATTGTAATTACTATAGAAACTATAATCAAAAGTACAAATGCATTTCCTAATATGTGCTCTGCTTCATCTTTATTGTTTTCTCCCAGCCTTATGGATATTCTTGCTGCAGCACCTATTCCTACAAGCATACCAAAAGCCATTATAAGTATAGATATAGGGAAAGTCAAACTTACACCTGATATAGCCATAGCTCCAACAACTCTTCCTATAAATATCCTGTCTATTACAATATAAAGTGAGTTAACTAGCATGCCAATTATAGCTGGTATAGAAAATTCCAATAGTAATTTACCAACTTTTTCATCTCTTAATTTTACTGATCTTTCCAAATTAATTCCTCCTATAGAAATAGTTAATAGCCTAAATATTTTAGGCTGTTCTACAATAAATTCTTATTCAATTTTTTCAGCCAACAAAGCATAAGCTGCTTTTCTTCTTTTGAAAACCCACTGCTTAAGGTTGCCTCTATTTCATCGTTTGCTGACATACATTTAAGCCTTATGTTTTTTCCTTCTTCTGTAAGATAAATTCTATTTATTCTGGCATCTTTAGTGTCCTCTCTTCTATCTATCCATCCCTTTGATACTAAAGTATTTACAAGCCCTGTAATGGAAGCTGGTCTTAATTGAAGTTCTTCGGCTATTTCCTTCTGAGTTAACCCATCTTCTATCCATAAGTGTACAAGTACTCCTACTTGTGATGTAGTCAAACCATATTTAGCAAGTTTACTATTATGTAAATTTGTCATATTTCTATAAATTACCCTAAGCCAATATGTTATAAATTTATCACAGGGTTCACATTTTGCTTTGCTTTCCATTTAGTTAGCCTCCTAATTAATTGCACAACCTATGTTATAATAATAAATAAGTATTGTCAATACTATTTAGTAAAATTTAAAGCAAAATTGTCACAACTCATTAACACTTCTGTCATACAACTGTAACAAAGCAACTCTATTATATATACATGAAATAAATAATAAAATTTTTTAGGAGGTACTTACATGGGTAATTTCAACAATGAATATGATACTTCAAAAATAAGTTTAAAAACTAAATTCAAAGATAAACTTAAAAGAAGTAAAAAATTTATGTCTTATATAGCTGTAGGATTAATATGCAGTATAATAGGTGGAAGTATTTCAATTGCAGGTGCCTTATATTTCATACCAACATTAGGTATGTTTAAGAGCACCCCATTATATCAAAATCTAGCTTTACAAAATACAGGAAATGAAAAATCTTCTACTATAGATGCTTCCCCTGTATCAACTGCAAAAGGCGGCCTTACCGTATCTGAAATAGCAAAGAAAGTAGGTCCTGCTGTAGTTGGAGTATCTATAAAAACTGCTTCACAGTCATCCGATATATTTGGTTTTTCTGGTAACAGTCAATCTGATGAAAGTCAATCAAACGGCAACAGTAGCGACAACCAAGATGATGGCATGGGGTCAGGTATAATAATAAATGAAGATGGATATATACTTACAAATTATCATGTTATAGAATCCGCTGAAAAAGTAAGTGTAATATTTAACAATAAAAAGGAAGCAACTGCAAAAGTAGTAAATTATGATGCAGGCCTAGATCTAGCCATAATTAAAGTAACTACCAATGAAAAGATGCCAGCTGTAGCAGAATTAGGTGATTCTAAGAATCTTCAGGTAGGTGATTCTGTAGTAGCTATAGGAAATCCTCTTGGTAAAGAATTATTAGGTACTGTAACTACTGGTGTTATAAGTGCAACAAGTAGGGATATTAAAGTTGGCGATAACACTCAAACCTATCTTCAAACAGATGCTGCCATAAACCCAGGAAACAGCGGCGGTGCACTTGTAAATTCTGCAGGTCAAGTAATAGGTATAAATTCTGCTAAAATAGGTGGAAGTGGAGTAGAAGGAATTGGATTTGCAATACCAATAGACACTGTAAAACCTAAACTAAGCGGTCTTTTGAAACCTATTTTAAAGCTAGGTATTGCAGGTAGAGATATAAATTCACAGCTTTCTCAAGCATATAATGTACCTGAAGGTGTATATGTAGCAGAAGTTCAAGAATTTAGTGCCGCAGAAAGATGTGGACTTAAGGTTGGAGATGTTATTCAAAAATTTGACGGTAAATCTGTAAAGTCTATAAGTGAAATAAATGATATAAAAGCTACTCACAAATCTGGAGACACAGTGGAAGTTGTCGTAAACAGAAATGGAAGTACCAAAAAACTGAATTTAACATTGACACAATAAAACCTGTAAATAAAAATAGATATTTTAAACAAAAATAAGATTATGCTCCGAATGTTTTTTACATCATTCAGCTCGTTAAATATTTTGATAAGTCTAAATAAAACATTTTGAAAAAGCTAAGGGCTTTTGAAAACTTGTACCTCAAACAATTCAAAAGTCCTAAGTTTTTCAGAAACTTTTTACTAAGACTTATATACAAAATATTTAAATGTGCTTCATTATTGAAAAAAACATATCTATGCATAATCTTATTTTTAAGTTAGAATGTATCTTTATAATACAGTAAATGTTTAACATCTAAAATAGAATTTATGACTAAAAGTTGACTTATACTTGGGAAATATGCTGACAAAGATGAAATTTGTCAGCATATGACCGATTATCAAGTGATTCTTAGGTTCAGATGGAGTTTGCTTATAAGAATGACTTTCTCCAGCTGAACCTTAGAAGAACTTATCCAGGCACGTAGCAGTGCTTATCCCCACTTTGATAGAAGATGGGGGTGTTAGCAATGGTAGTGATCGGATAAGTAGACTTCAGTGATAAATTCTATAATGAGTTTATATTTTTCTTGCGCTTTAAATATATGAAAAATGCTATGCTAAATACAACTCCTGCAAGACTAACTAACTGTGCTACTCTTATACTTCCAAGCATTAAACTGTCAGTTCTAAGTCCTTCTATAAAAAACCTCCCTAATGAATACAATCCTATGTATGCTGCTATTACAGAACCTCTATTATGTTTTCTTCTCAAAATATATACAAGAATTATACACACAGTTAAATTCCACAGAGATTCATACAAAAATGTAGGGTGATAATAAGTTCCATCTATAAACATTCCCTTTTGTATAAACAACGGAAATTTACTTATAAATTGATAACTTACAGATCCACCATGAGCCTCTCCGTTAAAAAAGTTTCCCCACCTTCCTATTGCCTGAGCAAGTATTATAGAAGGTGCTACACAATCAGCTAATTTTATAAAATCTATTTTTTTATGTCTGGTATATATATACGCAGCTGTAAGCCCAAATATAAGTCCTCCGTGAATAGCAAGGCCTCCCTGCCTTATATTGAACACATCTATTATATTATCCTTATAATCTTGAAATTGAAAAATAACATAGTAGGCTCTAGCTCCTATTATAGCAAAGGGAAAAGATATTAAAAAAGTATCTACTATATTATCAAAATTGTAGTTTTTGTTTTTACAATTTAATTTAGCTAAAAAAAGTGCTGCCATAACTCCTGAAGCTATCATTATACCATACCATCTTATTTGAAAGCCACTAATTGAAAATGCTACTGGATTCATAAAACATTACAACCTTTCTAAAATATAATTTTGTTATTATAATCTTATATCCAATTGTACCAATGTTTTTAATTAAATACAATTTACTCATAAAAAATAAGCACTGCCAGTTATCAGTGCCTATTTGAATAATAGAGGGGACTATTATTTTACTATTATTAAACTTTACCTAAATACATTTATTATTTTATATAATTGATGTGACAACAATATGTCACATATATTAAATAATTGTTTAGTTTCTTAATATTGTATTAACTTTTAACTTAATTTTACCTTTACCTAGGATTTATCCTACATACTTTTTATCATAATAAGTAAAGATAGATATATATATTTTAAAATTTAAGGAGAATGTCTATGCAAACTAAAAATTTACAAAAGCTGCTACTAATAATAAGTACCATAACAATATTTTCAATTATATTGTATTCAAATAATTGTTTAAAATCATCCTTAAATTCTCCACCACCTCAAACCACAAGTTTTTCAAGTAATACTGTTATTTCTGAAGATACAGATATACTGAAAAATATAAATTTGGATCCTAAAATTTATTCTGAGTATTACATTGAAAAGGTTACGACTTATGTAAATTCATACAGGGAACAAGGTAAAATAGTATTTTTAGGAGACAGTCTTACAGACATTGGACAATGGAATGAACTTCTAGATAATCCTGATATATTAAACCGCGGCATTAGTTCTGATACTACTTCTGGGGCTTTAAACAGATTAAGTGAAATCACAAAATTAAAACCTCGAAAAATTTTTATTATGCTTGGAATAAATGACATCGACAAAGGATTATCTATAGAAGAGATTATTAAAAATTATTCCAGAATAATTCAAAATATAAAAACTGATTCTCCAAGCACTTCGATATATGTAGAAAGTGTTCTTCCTATAAATAAAGATATATATAAAACCAAAACAAAAGATAATCAAATAATAAATTTGAATGCATCCTTAAATAATCTTTGTAAAAACTCAAATATACAATATATAAATCTGTATCCCCTCTTTACTCTGCCAAACCAAAATAAACTTTATAAAGAATACACTATAGGTGGACTGCACGTAAACGGAAAAGGCTATAAAGTATGGAGAGACGCTATAAAATCTTATTTGTAATAAAAAATTCCAATAAATTTATATAAATTAAATCTATTGGAATTTTTTATATTTGGGTCTAGCTCCAATACATGATATGATAAAATAAAGGATGTGTGAAAAAATGAACTTATTAACTGCAGAAAATATAAGTAAAAGTTACAGTGAAAAAATATTATTTAAAAATATATGTCTAGGTATAAATGAAGGAGATAAAATAGGTGTTATAGGTGTAAATGGTACAGGAAAATCCACACTTTTAAAGGTAATTGCAGGATGTGAAACATCAGATGGAGGTAAAATTACTAAGTCAAAAGAAGCCACTATAGGATACCTTCCACAAAATTCTGATTTTACAAATAGCAATCTAACAGTACTTGAACAGATTTTTAGGGGTACTTCTCCTGTTATGAGCCTTTTACGAGAATATGAAAAAACTCTTAAGCTTATTGAAAAAAATCCAGAAGACAAGAGTCTTCAAGCTAAAATTGGAACCTTGAACTCCAAAATGGATGCACAAAATGTGTGGGAAATTGAAAGTCAGGCTAAAACTATTTTAACCAAACTTGGAATAAATGATTTTAATGAAAAAATATCTGTGCTCTCTGGAGGTCAGAAAAAAAGAGTAGCCCTTGCATCTGCTCTTATAACCACTTCAAATATTTTAATACTTGATGAGCCTACAAACCACCTTGACGATGAAACCATAGAGTGGTTAGAAGAGTTCTTAATAAAACGAAGTGGTGCCCTGCTTATGGTAACCCATGACAGATTTTTTTTGGACAAAATAACTAATAGAATGTTTGAACTTGATAGGGGAAAACTCTATAGTTATATGGGAAACTATAGTAATTTTCTTGAAGAAAAGGCTGAAAGACTTGAAACTGAAAATGCCAATGAAAGAAAAAGGCAAAATCTTATAAGGAAAGAACTTTCTTGGATAAGAAGGGGTGCAAAAGCAAGAAGTACAAAACAAAAAGCCCGAATAGAAAGATTTGAACAATTAACTACAGAAGGTACATCTTCCAACAAATCAAAACTTAATATTAGTCTTCAAAGTACAAGAATCGGTAAAAAAGTCATAAACCTGGATAACATAAGCAAAAGTTTTGGTGAAAAGACATTAATTAAAAATTTCACTTATAACATACTAAATAATGACAGAATAGGTATTATTGGACCTAATGGAAGTGGTAAATCCACTCTTATGAATATTTTAGTTCAAAAAATTCTGCCGGACAGCGGCACTATAGATATAGGTGAAACAGTAAAGATAGGATACTATTCTCAGGGAATTTCTGATATGGATATGAACGAAAGGGTAATTGAATACATACGTGGGACATCAGAATATGCGTCAACTTCATCGGGTGAAAAAATAAGTGCTTCTGCTGTACTTGAAAATTTTTTATTTGAACCTTCAGTTCAATGGACTCCCCTTGGAAAACTTTCAGGAGGAGAACGAAGAAGATTATATCTTCTAAAAATACTGATGAATTACCCTAATGTACTTTTGCTGGACGAACCAACAAATGATCTGGATATAGAAACACTTACAATCCTAGAAGATTATATTAACGATTTTGAAGGAGCTGTTATAGCTGTATCTCATGACAGGTACTTCCTTGACAAAACAGTTGATAAAATATTTTCTTTTGAAGGAAACGGTAAAATCACTCAATATACAGGAAACTATTCCTATTTTCACAAAACTGCAAAAATATCAGAGGAAAAAATAAGCTCTAAGAAAAATACAGCTAAAAACAACTATAAGTTGCAAAAAGAAAAGCCTCTAAAATTTACCTATGCAGAACAAATGGAGTTTGACAAAATAGATGAGGTAATTGAACATCTAGAAAAATCTATATCTGAAAAGAAAATAGAAATGGAAGCTGCTTCATCTGATTATGCACTTCTTGAAGATCTCTTATCCGAAAAGAATTCACTGGAAAAAGAGCTAGACGAAAAGATGGACAGGTGGACTTACTTAAATGAACTCAATGAAAAAATTGAGCAAGATAAAAAGCACTAGACATTGTTATTAGCACTGTCTAGTGTTTTTTTCTATCAATACTTTATTTTTCAACACTTGTTATCTCATCGTTTCTATCTTGTACTTCCATATTATAAAAACTTTCATTTTTAGGAAGTTCCATCCTAAAGCAAGAACAGTTCTGTACATAAACCTTCGCATTTTCAATGGAAAATTCACTTATATGTCCACCAAATTTCTTATCTTTATTTATGAAATGAAAATGATATCCAGGGACATTAAGGCCTTCAACATAATCAGGACACCTAAATCCAACCACATATCCATCAACACCGTTATATTCAAACATAGGCTGATCTTTAACAACTTCAGCCATAGGCTTATAAGGCATATTCTGTTTTACAACAGTACGTGTTTTTACATAATTAAATTTACCTTCCATATAGAAAGCATAAAATATATTTTTGCTTTCTATAAAGCTGTCCAATTCTTTTCTTATATCTTCATAAGAAGTACGATTTTGAATATTATAAGTATTATAATTTTCCAGTTCAGTGACTACAGCAAAAGGAACGGATACGTTTTTGGAACATACGTATACGCTGCCATCAGGTTTAGTCCTATAAAAAGTTCCATTTAAAAGAGTTAGTTCACCATCTAGACCTTTAAAAGTACCTATACCAAAGTTTCCTTTTTTAAGAAGTTTAGATAATGAAACACAGCCATCATACAGCCCCGAAACAAGTGCATTTATTGTAGACATTTGATATATATGGTTTGGGACTTTCACCTCATCATCCATATTACATTCACCTCTATGTCATTATAACATAGCAAATTTCTACTTTCTACTATTAGAATCTGTCACAATAATTAAACATATGTATTTAAAACATTTAGAGGTGTTTCAGTGACAATTTCAATTTTGCCAACATAATTAAAAATAATTACAATATATGATTCTACTTTTTCCCACTGCTATTATATAATTGCTTATTTTTAAGCAAATGAAATATCAATAGTCCAGCAAATATCAAGTTAATGATTGACCAAATTTGCAAATCTGAAAAATGCCCAACATTAGCAATCCCTACAACAAAAGCTAACAAATAAAATACTATAGCTGTTATAGTCATACCTTTACTATATTTTGATATTATTGCTATTATTCCAGCAATAAGCATACATACAGATAAAAATAATCCAGCAGATCCACTAGCTTCTTTGTTATTACTTAATGCATTTCCTACTCCTGCAGCACAGGATTGAAGTGCTACGAGTACAAATAGTACAATACTTATAATTCCTATTACTTTTTTCATTATAAATCCTCCTCGTATTATGTAACTTTAGCTATGAGAAAAAATAATTTCATTTTTATAATATTTTTAGTTTTACCTTAAATGCTTTAATATATGTAGCTTTGCTTTCTTTATATATATTTTTGTAATTGACTTTCTTGGTAAGCCAATAACTATTTATCACAGCGCTGAATACAATCCTTCTGGCAATGATACAGAACTTGCCATTCCGATAAAGGAGATTGTAAAGGGAACAAGATACTTGCCTGGAGTCCTTTGTGCGAAGTCTGTTTTAAGGGGCTCATATTCAGAATTAACATCTCTGTATATGCTAAGTTGAGGGAATGGGTAGAAAATGAAGGATATAAACTTACAAACCCACCATATGAAGTATATGTAACTGACCCCCACCAAGTCACCATTCCTAAAGATCTTGTTACTGAAGTATATTTTCCTGTGAAGAAAAAGTAGTATCAAGCAAAACAAAAACATCTTATTTATACGAGGAGGTACTTATGATAGAAAGAAACTACTGGCCAACTACAAAATGGCAAGCCGCAGATTCTAAAACCTTGGGAATGGACTCTGAAAAACTTTCAAAACTTGAGCCTATGGTAAAATCCGAGTACAGCAATATAACTGGTATTGTTGTTGTGAGAAACGGATATATTGCTTATGAAATCATTTGGTTTTGAGGATTTATTCGGGGAAAACATGAGAAGATGGGTCAAAGATCCAAATGGTAACTCCACAGGAGGATGGGGACTTAAGTTAACTCCTCGTGATAGATTGAGACTTATTAAGGAATGTATTATACTAGCCGTACTAGACTAAACTTATTACCACAATTTTTGAGTCACTTTTTCTAACTGCAAAAATTGTGGAAGAAACCATTCAACCTGAGCGAACTGCTTTTTCATTAAAATTACAAGATATTATGCGTTATCACTTTAAACCTACTAATTTCCATTCAAATAAAAAATATGATATCTATAGATGATGAACTAAAGCAAGGCACCCGCCCCATGGGCGGTCTTGACTTTAGTGGTTAAGTAATTTTCATATAAAGGGTAATATTCAATAAGTATTAGCCTATGCTAAATTTCTTTTGCCATCTTCTTCAGTTTTCTTTTTTGATTTAAATACCTTGTAAATCACCCCAAGCATTATAAACCATACAGGTGTTACAAATAAGGCTACACGAGTTTCATTATTAAGTGCTAATGTAACTATAACAAAAGCAAAGAATGCTAGAATTATATAGTTCATGATTGGATAAAGTGGCATTTTAAATTTGTTATTGGCAGCAAGTTCAGGTTTAGTTTTACGGTATTTCATGTGACAGATAACTATAATTGCCCAGATGTATATATAGCAAAATGTTGATATACTTGTAATTAGTACAAATACTTCACCTGGCATGATATAGTTTAAAATAACTGCAATTAAGATAACGGCTGCAGAAAATATTGCAGCATTGCAAGGTATATGATTAGAAGTTAACTTTTTCATTGACCCAGGTGCATTATTTTCTTTGGCAAGAGAGTAAACCATACGGCTTGTACTGAAAATACCGCTATTACAAGCAGATGCTGCTGATGTTAGCACAACAAAGTTTACAATGCTTGCTGCTGCTGCAATTCCAACTGAAGCAAATACCTGTACAAATGGACTTTTAGCTGGATTGATTGAGTTCCATGGATATATTCCCATAATAACAGCAAGTGCTCCTACATAGAAAATAATAATTCTAATTGGAATGTTATTAATAGCCCTTGGAATAACATGCTCTGGATTTTCAGTTTCACCAGCTGTTAAACCAACTAATTCAATTCCAGTGAAAGCAAATACAACCATTTGAAATGAAAGTATAAAGCCATTTGCCCCATTTGGTAGCCAACCTCCATGTCTCCAAAGGTTTGAAAAGCTAGATGCACCAGCATTTGTAGAAAATCCTTTAATAATCATAAATGTACCAACTATAATAAGTGCCAAAATTGCAACAACTTTAATTAATGCAAACCAGAATTCCATTTCACCAAATAATTTTACCGCAGTAAGGTTCATAATTAGTAAAATTACAAGAACTATAAGGCTTGGTACCCATCGAGGTACATTGGGAATCCAGTACTGTACATAAAGTCCAGTGGCAGCTACATCGGCCATAGCAAGTGAAATCCAACAGAACCAGTATGTCCATCCAGTAATAAATGCTGCTCCTTCTCCTAGATAATCGTACACAAACTCTACAAAAGAATGGTAGTTTAAATTAGAAAGCAATAATTCGCCAAGAGCACGCATTACAAAAAATAAAATAATTCCTGTTATAGCATATGCAAATAGAATAGATGGACCAGCCAAGTGAATGGACCTGCCTGAACCAAGAAATAATCCAGTACCAATTGCACCTCCAATTGCAAGTAATTGGACATGACGATTTTTTAGTCCTCTCGATAAATTTTGATTTTCTGACATATATATTCCGCCTTTCTAAACGTTACTTTTTTTACCTATGTTGCTGCATTCGTATTCCTAGAGTTATTATCTTGATATTAAGATATAATTTTCCATATGAATGATGTACAAATACACTATTAGTATGAGTGCTGTTAAAAAATATAACTATAAATTGAAGCAACTTTTAATTCTTCATAATACTGCAAAGCTAATAGCATCACCTTTTTCATTATCTTCATATTCATTTTTCTCAAAAATAGACAATTTGAATAATTTAAGTAACCCTAGACGTACAGTAAGATAGGTTCTAGTTCCATTTAGCAGGACTAAAAGTAAACCCTTCCATACTATAGAATTGGTTTTAGTAAATAGTTTTGTTAATTGATCCATTTTATCCCTCCATCTTAGTCAAAAGCATGTACTAGAAATGCCTTTTCCTATATAAATATTTTGTGGTTGGAGATACAAATGGGAATAGATAAGATCTAAATGAAGTAATTAATTATATATTACTTTTGTAAGATGTGTTACCTTTTCCCTGTCCTTTTACCTGAGAGTTTCGCCATGCGACTTTCTCCTTCGGTGCTCAATAAGAGTCTCTCCAAGGATTCATCCAATAGCGGTCATCTCTATAATTAAATAGGTACCTGAAAGATTTACTTCTTCGGTGAATGGCAAAAGCCATAACTCTCCCACTATCTTCATCTGAATTATTAATTTTATTATATACTAATACATATTTGATAAAATTGCAACAATTTCTTCACTTTTAACTAAAATAAAAATTATATTTCATCATAACTTCTAAAAACATTTATACTAAAGTGACAATATTAAGTCAAAACTAAATAAAACAAAAAAATGAAAACGACTTTTCTATTTTATTAATTCAAATCTCCACTTTTGACTTATTTCCGGATACTTTTCATGATCTACTTCACTAACAAACATGTCTATTGGTCTTGCAAATACACCGCAGTTACCGTAAAGAGCTTTATATATAACTAATTCTTCTTCTGTCTCAGTATGTGTTGCAAAATCTAATATTAAGTAACTTTTATTTTTGAAATGTCTAACCATCTTTCCTTTATGATTTCGTAATTCTATTTTTCTTTTTTCTAATTCGTCCATATCTTTTCACACTCCTAATATATATTCTGCGTTTATTATCTAAAGTAAATTCTGTTTCTACTTGAATTTTATTAAAGTCAATTTTATCTAATACTACTATGTCAATAAAATTGCGTTTCTTTTTAAAATAACTCTTTATTGAACTTCTCATTACTAATTCATATGCTTGATACATAAAACTTTTTAGAGATTTTTCTCTCATCCCATGTGAAGCAGTTGGATCTAACAACTATGCTGCCAATTAGGGGAATACTTTTTCAATTTTTTAGTACCTACTTCTTTTTTCACTTCTGTGTTATATTTATAAAGGAATTTTGTATAATTTATAGAATAAATACCTAGATGCAGTACTAATAATAGATCCTAATAATTCTGAGGCTAAAAATTTAAAAGATGTATTTGCAAAAGCAGTTCAAGATCAGCAGGAAAAATCAAAATATAAGTTGGAAGCAGTAAATGCAAAAAAACAGCAGAAGCAAGATGATGACGATATCACTCATAAAAGTGCATCATACATACAAGAACACGGAGGAGTCAACTATAGTCAAGCATTAAAAATCGTTGAAAGTAAATATCCTAATTCTTCTTTTGAGCCTGCACAAAACGTTGTTGGTACTGATACTTTAAAAAGGTTTCTCTCTGATGATATATTAAATGCAAGTTATGTTTTATATGGACACGATAATAGTGATGGAACTGATTTTCAAAATCTTATATTAGTGAGTAAAGAAACTGGACGCATATTTGAATTAGGACCGGATGGTAAAATATACAAGTAAAAATCAAGTCCACTTTATACCAATAGTCCTAAAACAAAATAAACGTTCCTGTAATTATAACTGCTTCGATAATATCTCAACTAATATTTTAATAAAAAAAATCGTAAGTACAATTATAATTACAGGACGTACTATTTTTGATCCGCTTTTTGTAAAATAACCAGAACCAATGTAATTTCCAGCAATACTAAATAAGCCTGCGACTAAACCCAAAACTAAAAATACTTTTGCATTTATAATGAATGTTACTAAACTAGCTACATTTGATGATAAATTTATAGCTTTTGTAATTCCTGCAGAAGTATTCATACTCAAATTTGCAATGCTCGTCAATAATAACAATAAAAATGTTCCTGTTCCTGGGCCATAAAACCCATCATAGATTCCCAAAAAAAATGCAATTAACATACATGTTATGTATGTTTTATAATTCATTGATGTTTCCTGTTTATTATCTTCAAGATTATGCTTATGTAAGACATAAAATGCTGTTATAGGCAAAATGAACAACATTAAAATTTTAAAATAAAAGTCTTCTATTTTTAAGGAAATAAGAGCCCCAAGCGGTGACCCGATCAAAGCACAAACTGCGCTGCAAATTCCTAGTTTCAACTTTATATATCCATTTTTAGCATAACGACATGTAGCTATAATTGTCCCCATACAAGAACTCATTTTATTTGTACCAATAGCAAAATGAACCGGAATCCCTGAAATCATATATGCTGGAAGCGATATAAGTCCTCCTCCCCCTGCAATTGCATCTACAAAACCTGCAATAAAAACCAGCGGACATACTATAATATATGTAATCATTTCTAACCTCCCCATAAATTTATACAAATTGATATTACCAACTTTTTAATATATAATCAAATTTATATATTTTATTCATCATATAAATTCAATTTATACTAGATTGCTATGGTTATTTTTGACATGTATTAAAAAATATTATATACTAAAGAATAGAATATGTTGACTAACTAGTTAGTCTAATTTTAATTTGTATAAATTAGGAGGTAAAAAGGATGCATAAATTGATCGATTTAACAATCAATGAAGAACAATTGAAAAAGACAGCAGCCAGTGCTAAAGAGAAAAACATCATTATTCCAACACTAGCACAAATGAAAGACTCCAGCAAGGTACCTGCAAAAATTAAAGCTAGATTAAAAGAAACAGGATTATGGGACATAGATCCCATTAATTTATTTAGAATTTCCTGGTATAATGAGCCTGTAGCAAAAGGTGGTTTGTACAACAAATTACCAAACTATATTGAGATTCCTCCTGAAATTTCAGGTGTTAAAGCTAGAATTTTTGCTATGGCAGGAAAGTTCTTTCCAACAGGAGCTCATAAAGTTGGGGCAAGCTTTGCTTGTCTAGTTCCACGTCTAGTAACTGGTCAATTTGATCCTACTTACCATCAGGCAGTATGGCCTTCAACAGGTAACTTCTGCCGTGGAGGAGCTTATAACTCAGCTTTATTAGGCTGCAGTTCAATTGCTATCTTGCCGGAAAATATGAGTAAAGAACGTTTTGATTGGCTCAAAAAAGTAGCTGGAGAAGTTATCGCTACCCCTGGTTCTGAAAGTAACGTAAAAGAAATCTATGATAAAACATGGGAACTAAGAAGAACAAGAGATAATGTTGTTATATTTAATCAGTTTGGTGAACTCGGTAATCATTTATGGCATTATGAAGTTACTGGCAGTGCTATGGAATCAGTTATTAAAGCTGAAGCTGGTGAGAAAGGAAAACTTGCTGGCGTATGTTTAACATCAGGATCAGCTGGAACTTTAGGAAGTGCAGACTATTTAAAGGATCAATATCCAAATGCTAAATTTGCAGTTGGTGAGGCATTACAATGTCCAACCCTGCTTAACAATGGTTTTGGCGAACATAGAATTGAAGGTATTGGTGACAAACATGTCCCATGGATTCATAATATAAGAAATACAGACATGGTTATTGCAATAGATGATAATGATAGTTTAGCTATGTTCCGTCTATTTAATGAACCTGCTGGACAAGAATATCTAAGGTCTGCAGGAGTTAAAGAAGATGTAATTAAAAAACTTTCATGGGTTGGTATATCAGGTGCAGCAAATATACTTTCATGTATCAAATTCGCAAAATATTACGAATTAAATGAAAATGATATGGTAATAACAGTGCTTACTGATTCAGCAGAAATGTATCAATCAAGATTACAAGAAATGACTGCCCAAAGAGGAAGAGATTATGAAGTTGTTGACGGTGCTATAGATCATAATAGAAATGTTTTAGGTGTTAGAACTGATAGTATGGAAGAATTAACATATCAAAGTAAAAAGCGTATTCATAATCTTAAATACTATACATGGATTGAACAACAACAATATGATTTAGAAGAATTAAACGCACAATGGTATGATTATGATAATTACTGGGGTAAGCTTCACCAAATGGGACCAGAACTTGATAAATACATTGAGGCCTTTAATGAGAGAACCGGTTTAACAAAGAATCTATAATGCTTAGTAATAAAAGTTGTATGTTAAGGGGTATATTGTATATATATCCCTTTTCTTGTTTTCTAAATTAATCATTCATAATAATCCTAAAGACATTTCCACTACCACAAATACATATCTCCATGTAAGTAAAAAAGCACCAGGCCAAAACCTAGTGTTTTCTAGTGGGTAAGCAAATCTATAAGCCGAGTTCTGTATTAGACAATCATCTATCTAGGCCCATTGTTACCAGTGGGCTCAAGCGATACTACCCGAAAGCAAAGCGGGCCGCTTTTATATGCTTTCCTATTCGATCTTGCTTCAGATGGGGTTTACATAGCCGCAAAGTCACCAATGCGCTGGTGAGCTCTTACCTCGCCTTTCCAACCTTACCGAAATAAATTTCGGCGGTATATTTCTGTTGCACTTTCCTTCAGGTCACCCTGACTGGGTGTTACCCAGCACCCTGCCCTATGAAGCCCGGACTTTCCTCTCCTGTATTTCTACAGCAGCGATTGTCTGACTTACTTACGAATTACATAATATCATAACTAATAAAATATTACAACAAAAATTTTAATTTTTTAATGTAAGTTATTCAATTGAATGGTTATAATGTACTATTCTACCGCAATTATCACAATAAACTATATGCTTATTCTTTTTAATATCATCTACAGTAACAGCAGATACCTTCATTTTACACCCAGAACAAACTCCTTTTGAAATTACGGCAGCTCCTGTTCCTTTAACAGAACATAGTTCATTAAACTCATCCAAAAGTTCTTTAGGAATACGTTGTTCAAATTCCTTAATATTACCTTCTGCTTTAACTATATTTTCTTTAGCTCTAACTCTGTTCTCACTGCTACTTTCCTTACAATTATAAAACTTTTCTTTTAAATCCATCAACTTTTTTCTACTTTTAGACCTTTCTTTTGATGTATTCTCTTCTTCATACATAAGATTTAAGCTATCTTCTTCCAATTTCTTTATATCATCTTCTTTCAATTTAATAGACTTCTCCAGCGTTTCCATAAACTTTAAATCATACTTCATGTCTCCATATAACTTATTCTCATCTATCTTTATATCCCCTTTTAGCTTACTTATTTTTTCTTCTAGTTCTTTCATATCCTCTTCTATCTTTTTAAATTTATTATCTATATTTTTGTAATTTAGCTTTTCTGCCTCAAATTCTTTTTTCATCTCTTTCAATAAGCTAACATTTGAATCTTCTTTTATATCTTTCTTATTTTTCTTTATAATCCCCATATTTTTCTGAATTTCAATAAGTAAATTTATCATATCTTCCTCCCATTAATTTAAATAAATTTTTTAAATATAATTCTAGAGTAAATAACACCATACTGTGAAATACTTTCCATATTTATTTTAAAAAAAGTAGAAATGAATTCAATTTTCATTTCTACTTATATTTATACGGACTTTTATTTACTTTTGATAAAATTACAGTATTCTCAAATCCTCTTACTTTTATTTCATGTCTTAAAAAATTAGCTATAATTTCCATAGCAGGCCATTCTGTTCCGAAATGTCCTGCATCAATTACAGCTATACCTTGTTCTTGAAAATCACTTACATAATGATAAGTAGTATCACCTGTAATAACACAATCTGCACCTAATGCTTTAGCTGCATCAAAATAATCCTGGCCACTTCCGTTTATAAGGGCCACTTTATTTATAATTTTAAGTTCATTTCCTGAATATCTAACTGAAGAGATATTCAAACATTTCTTTACCTCATTACAAAACCTAGCTAAAGTCATAGGTTCGGTAAGACTTGCAATTCTTCCTATGCCACAATCATTTTCACCATAATTCTTAATTCTAGAAGGTTCAATAACATCATGATTGGTAAGTCCAAGCTTTTCCATAATAATATCATTTATTCCCCCTTTTACAGAATCAAGATTAGTATGACTGGAATATACATTTATATTATTTCTTATTAACTCTATTATTTTTTTTCCTATTAGAGTATCAGTAGTTATGGTATATGGTCTTTTAAAAAGTAGTGGGTGATGGGTAAATATAAGATTACAATTATTCCTTAAAGCTTCTTCTATTACTTCTAGTGTACAATCTAAAGCCACAAGTATAGATCCTACTTCACATTTCATATCTCCTACCATAAGTCCTACATTATCATAGCTTTCTTTAAGTATGGAAGGTGCTCTTTTTTCCAATATATCATGTATATCCTGTACTCTTAAATACATTCTATCAACTCCTGAAGCTTCTTTATTTTATTACATAAATCTTCTTTTCTACTTCTGGCTAGCTCCGTATTGTCTTTTATATTTAAAATTATTTTATTATAAGATTCAATCTTACTTCTTACAAATTTTAAAAGAAGCTTATGCTTTTTGTCTATCAAAGCCTTTCCCACTTCATAGAATATACTATCTACTTCTTGTCTTTCATTATCATATCTTATTTTTATTATCTCATAAAATCTGTTTTCGTCAATACATAATTCTTCATCTATTATTTTAAAACCACTTTTGTATATATATTCTCTAAGAACTTCAGAATTTCTCATAGGTTGAAGTATTAAAGCATCTGCCTTTTTAAATATTTCCATACCGTCAATAATTATGTCTCTTATAAGATTGCCTCCCATACCTGCAATTATCACATACTGAGCTTCTCCAGGCTTTATAGAGGCAAGTCCACTACCGAGTCTTACATCTATTTTATTTTCCAATCCATGAAGTTTTATATTAAATCTGGCTTTTTCTACAGGTCCTTTATTTATATCTGAAGCTATAGCCCTTTTACACACCTTACTTTCTACTAAATAAATAGGGACATATCCGTGATCTGTACCTATATCTGCTACACATTCACAATTGTCTACCATACTTGATACAATTTTAAGCCTTAAACTAATTTCCATATAATTCTCCATTCCAAAATAATATTATTTAAATGTGCAAAGTATTCTTATCTGCATAATTAAAAAAAATGCTGCCACTACCAATGCAGTATATATAAACTTATAAAAAACTTTTTTATCATATTTAGAAAAAATATATGCAGCATAGTACATGCAAAACAGCAGTCCCATATTCAAAAGCCCATATGTCATTTGTTTAAATGCAAACTGCTTCCCTGTTCCAAATTCTACAGCTATAAAATTTGGATTAAAACTTAAAGGCATTCTATCTGGCAAGTTTCCATAAAGATACATGATTATAGGGTTTAACGTAAGCATTAGGACTATAATTGCTGCAATTATAAATGGTACAAGAAATTTGGGTTCTTTTCTTAGTTCAACACCCTTATTTAATTTATTTTCCCACTGTAAATTTTCTATATGTCTTTCTTGTATTTTTAATTCAAATTCTTGAAAGTTTTCCGGTGATATTCCATAAGTTATATCATCTGTCTTTAAGTATATAACATTTTTAGTTGAAGTAACAAACATATATGTTCTACCTACTTTATGAATAAACGACCTTCCTATGGCAAATTTACTTTTTCCATATCCTGATAGCTTTACCCCTTTAATGTACCCTTTAGATTTTTGATACATTCTTATATCTTTAAAAGGAATTTTTTCATTCTTAAACTTAAACATACTGGTTATATATAAATTTTCTTCGTCCATAGAGTATTTTAGAGTTCCACAAATTATTATATAATAAATTTGATAAGCATTTACGGCTATAAACGCTAGTTTAAAAAGATTAAATATTTCGTAGGAATTTATAAAATTTATAAGAACTATCATAAATACATTATATATAACTGTTATACCTACTATAGTCCATACTCCTAATCCCTTTGCAGATTTATAAGTAGTTTTCATATTTGCTCACCTTCTTTACTAAACATTATATCATAAAGTTATATTCTGCTCCTATTTGAAAGTTTACAAATTAGTTTTCCAGACAAGTAAAAGCACCTTGGAAAGGGTGCCTTAATCTAAATAATCTTTTAATTTTTTACTTCTACTTGGATGCCTCAGCTTTCTAAGCGCCTTGGCCTCTATCTGCCTTATTCTCTCTCTAGTTACATTAAACTCTTTTCCAACTTCTTCTAGAGTTCTAGCTCTTCCGTCATCTAGACCAAACCTAAGTCTTAAAACTTTTTCTTCCCTTGGAGTTAAGGTATCTAATACATTTATAAGTTGCTCCTTAAGCATAGTAAAAGCTGCTGCCTCTGCAGGTGCTGGTGCCTCATCATCTGGTATAAAATCTCCAAGGTGACTGTCTTCCTCTTCTCCAATAGGGGTTTCAAGAGATACAGGCTCCTGTGCTATTTTCATAATCTCCCTTACTTTATCTACAGGCATCTCCATTATTTGTGCTACTTCTTCTGGATGAGGTTCTCTTCCAAGTTCTTGAAGTAACTGTCTTGAAACTCTTACAAGTTTATTTATGGTTTCTACCATGTGAACAGGTATTCTTATTGTTCTTGCCTGATCTGCTATTGCCCTTGTAATTGCCTGCCTTATCCACCATGTAGCATAGGTACTAAATTTATATCCCTTTCTGTAATCAAACTTTTCTACTGCTTTTATAAGTCCAAGGTTACCTTCTTGAATTAAATCTAAGAAAAGCATTCCTCTACCCACATATCTTTTAGCTATGCTAACCACTAATCTTAAATTAGCTTCTGCTAACTTTTTCTTGGCAATTTGGTCTCCCTCTTCTATTCTTTTTGCAAGAGATATTTCTTCTTCTGGTAAAAGCAGCGGTACTTTTCCTATTTCTTTTAAATACATTCTTACAGGATCATCTATTGCAATTCCATCAGGAACCGATAAATCTAAGTTTTTCTCATTTGATTCTGTTTCATGTTCATCACCAGTTACTTCTATTCCCATGGATTCAAGAGCTTCATATATTTTTTCTATTTGCTCAGGACTTAAGTCCACTTCTTCTAATTCGTCCATTATTTCTTTATAAGTTAAGGTGCCATTTTTTTTACCTTTTTCTATGATTTTTTTAACTAACTGTAGCTTTGCACTCTTACTTTTCATTTTATTGCCTCCTTTTGCCATTACTGCATTTCACCAATCCTTTTTTGTATTTTAATTAATTCTTGTGCCAGTTTTAGAGATTCATTCAAATTTCCCTGAGCTTCACATTCTTTTATTCTATTTATAATGTGCTTCTTGGACTTTTCCAATCTATGTCTTTCTATTTTATCTATATAATTATCTATCATATCTTTGTAATTGATGCTGTCATATTTAATTTTAGTTTCCATAATGTTAACCCATTCTTTAGAGGTATCTACGTCATGACAATTTAACTCTACAAACTTTTTTCTTTTTTCTATATCATATTTCATATTTTCCACTATATACCTATATATTTTTTTATGACTTTCTAATATAATATTATCAACTTCTATTTTATCTAGCGCATACTTAAACGCTTCTTCATTTTCTGAAATAAGTTTTAAAAGAGCCCTCTCAGCCTTTAAATATGCTGGCTCTAAATATAATTTTTGTCCAAAACCAGCATCTATATTCACCTTTTCATTTTTTTTTACATTTTTTTGAATATTATCATTCAACATATCATATAGTACTTGATCCCTTATTCCAGTTTCTTCAGATATACTTTTTACATATATTTCTCTTTCTATAGGATCTAATTGAGACAATATTTTTAGTGCTTTTTCTACATATTTTATAGTATCTTCAGAATCGTTGAAATTCATGTTACTTTTTATATTTTGAATTCTATACTCTATAAGTGGTAGAGCTTTATCTACAAGTTCTAAAAAAGCATCTTTTCCATTATTCCTAATAAATTCATCAGGATCTTTTCCTTGGGGTACTACTAAAACCCTTACTTCTAATCCTACACTTTTTAGTATATCTAAACCTCTAACTGTAGCTATTTGACCTGCTGCATCTGCATCATAAGATATTATAACTTTATCAACATACCTAGCCATAAGTTTTGCCTGATTTATAGTAAGAGCTGTACCTAGAGAAGCCACTGCATTGGTTATACCATATTGATGAAGAGATATACAGTCCATGTATCCTTCCACAATTATAAACATTCTAGAAGTATTATTTTTTATGGCAAAATTTAATCCATAGAGATTAATACCCTTTTTAAATAGATGAGTTTCTGGAGAATTTAAATACTTTGGTTTAGAATCATCTAATACTCTTCCTCCAAATCCTATTACTTTTCCTCTAAAATCAAATACGGGAAAAATTATTCTGTTTCTAAATCTGTCATAGTAATTTCCCTTTTTACTTTTAATTATAAGTCCATCTGATAGCATATCCAGTTCAGTAAATCCTTTTTTCTTTAAGAAAATCAACATATCATTCCAACTGTCAACAGAATATCCAATACCAAATTTGTTCATGGTTTTTTCTGTTATTCCTCTATTTAACATGTAGGATTTAGCTATTTTATTTTTATTTAAACAATTATAAAAATATCTGGCAGCTTCTATGTTTAGTTTATAAAGTTTTTCATAAGTATTCTTTCTATTGCCGTTTCTATTACCATTTTCATCCAGATCTATATTTGCTCGATCAGCTAAAATCTTCAATGCTTCGGGAAAAGTTAACTTTTTCAGTTTCATAACAAACGTTATTACATTTCCTGCCTCACCACAACCAAAGCATTTATATATTTGCTTATCAACAGATACACTAAAAGATGGGGTCTTTTCTTGATGAAAAGGACATAATCCTAAATAATTTCTACCTGCCCTTTTTAACTTTACACTTTCAGATATGATATCTACTATATCACTTGCATCCTTTATTTTCTGAATGACATCTTCCGATATCACTAACGAATCCCCACCTATCTTAAATTATTATGTTCAAGAATAAATATATTCGACATAAATTACTATATTCCTTCTTTAAAAATAAATATCTTTTTTCTCAAATAAGGAATATACTATATATATTCTTTACAAAAATTAAATATCCTTCAATAAAAAAAATTTTTAATTTTAAAACTGCATAATTTTACTTATAAATATATAATATATAATATAATTCTGTAACTTTACTGTAAATGCTATATATTTATTCCTATTTTACCCACATACTAGTAAAAATTATTCTTCTCTATATGAGAAATTTGTTACATTTTATTTTCTGAAACTTCTTTTTTTAAGAATAATGTATATTATAAAAGGCACCTTAATATTATTATAGAGGAACAACTTTTGAGGAGTTTTTATATGGATTTGTTATCTGAAAGAACTATAAAAAAATATGTACTTCCCTATTACAATATGGATGATGCATCTATAGATAGAATCAAATTTAAAAACACAGATAAGCAGAGGGCAGTATATAAAATAAGTCATCTAAATAAAAATTACTGTTTAAAGAAAGTATATTTTGATGAAGCAAATTTACTTTTTGTATATTCTGCCATGGAATGGCTTTTTAGAAATAACGTTAGAGTTCCTAGAATATTACCTACAATTTATGGAGGTCGATATGTAAAATATAATGAAATGCTTTTTATGCTTACTCCCTGGATAACGGGTACTAAATGCAATTATAACATTAAAAGTCATCTTTTAGTGTCCATCTCTAATTTAGCTAAAATGCATAAAGTAAGCAAAAACTTCACTCCCATTAAAGGTAGTATTGAAAGGATTAATTTTGAAAAAACATATATATCCTTTGAAAAACATTTTAAGCAACTGTTAAACTGCTCAAATTTAGCAGTTAAATATAAAGATAAATTCTCACAATTGTTTCTACAATATTTTGAAATCAACCTTATATTGGCACAAATGTCCTCTAGAATATCTTCTTCTATAAACTATGATAATTTAAACACCTGCCTATGCCATCTAGATTACGTAAATAAAAATATAATATTTGATGATAACAATAAAATTTGGATAATAGATTTTGATAAATGCAGCATAGACTATTGTGCCCATGATATCTCCTATTTCTTAAGAAGATTTCTAAAGCGAAATTCTACTAACTGGCAGCTAGATATAACATTAGAATGTTTAAATTTATACGAAAAAACTTTTTCGTTAACATTAGATGATTATAAATATATAATATCTTATTTAGCTTTTCCTCAAAAATTTTGGAAAATATCTAGAGATTATTATAAAAACATATCAAAATGTAATCATAATTCTTTTTACTACTTACTAAAAAAATGTTCTAATAATATTAATCAGCTTAAATTTATTATAAGTTTAGGAAAATACGTAGAAAAAAAGTTTCATACTATTATTATTTAATAGTATGAATTTTTATATTCAGCTTATCAAGAACATTTAAAATAAAAATCAACTAGCTTTAATAATTAACTTCTTACTAAAAACTTAAACATAAAAAAATGATATTGCTTTTATAGCTTTATCTATCTTTAAAGGACTTAACTCTCCATGAATAATCATATCCTTGCCAAGCTGTACAGTTTCCTTTACTTCATCTATTACGCTAAAACATTTGCAACAGCCTAATTAACTATCACATAACACTCCTTATTACAATTTTTTAGTTATGTTAATTATACGTTAAGTATGTTTAAGAAATGTAAACTTTCGACAATAAGCTTTAGAATTATACTATAATTAGGTATGTGAAGTGCAGAAATTATAATTAATATACATTTTTATATTAATGAATGCAAGATCTATTATTTATTTGATTGTACGTGGAATTTGTTGTCTAAGTCCTAGTATTCCAGGAATAAGTGAAAATATATCTGTAAGGAGAGTATATTATGGTAATTAGTTGTGAAGAAATGTTTTTTCAAAAAATTAAAATCTTTGACAGGACTATGATTGAAGCTACAAAAGCTAATAAGGAGATGTTTGAATTTGAAGACGAACAGTATGATATTTATTCAAACGGCATATTTGTACAAACTCTGATTAATGACAGAATACTATATCGCATTTTTATTGATGAATATAGGAATGATATTTCTGTACACTATGATTTGTTAAAATGTTTGGAGCATTAATAATTTTAATCAACTTATTATATAAAAAATATATAGTGCTTGTAATTAAAAGTTACCTTATACTTAGAAATATAAGCTTGCTTTCCATTTATCCGATGACTACCTGCTCTAATACTTCCACTTCTCCAAGTGGAAGTTAAAGCAGGTACGTCCCTGGATAACGATTTATAGCCCCTATATTTGCTAATTATTCACTACAAATTTGATACAACCTCATAAGCATCCCAAATAGCATACATTATGTTTGAAACCTTCCTGGCATCGCCTAAAAGCCGTATATCAGGGATTTCATATTTAAGAGAATTATAAAGTTCTTTATTATAATTATATTCTACAGCAAGAACTATTGGATCTGCCTCAATCTCCCGCTTACCACTGCCCTCTGTATTTACAAGAACACCTTTATCCGTAGTTTTTACAGCCTTTGATGAAGTTAGAACATCAATATGGTTGTATGGGATAAGAGCTAAAAGCATTCCCATGTTAGCAAAATAGCTTGGACCATTTAAAGCCAGTAAACTATCCATAGCTTCAACAATAGTAACTTTTTTGCCAATTTTTTTAGATAAAGAGCTGTTTCACAACCATACGCCCTAGACATCCTTCATGGCATAAAGGCATAATCGTATCAACGCAGTTTTACTCAGATGCAATTTATTTACCTAATCAGGATCTGCAAGAAGAGATCTTCTAAGTCCTATCATATCACAAGCACCTTCATCAACATCTTTTCCTTTTTAGGCACAACAATATCTGAATAATCTTTAATATTTTGGTTTCTATTTTATTTTAATAATGAAACTATTTCTTTTGTAGTTCTAATTTTACCAATCCTAGGGAAGATATATCTACAAACATACTCATGTTCTTCCTTTGTTACTGCTGTCATTGCATCTTCTGCAAAGATTTGATTATAACCGTGTTGATATGCTTCTCTTGCTGTAGTGTCTACACCAATGTTAGTAGAAATTCCACCTAATATAATAGTATCAATTCCTCTACGTCTTAATTGTAAATCTAGATCAGTTCCATAAAAAGCCCCCCATTGTCTCTTTGTAACAATATGGGCATCCTTGGTATCTGCTATTTCAGGTACTAGGTTATCCCATCCTTCTGGATATTTCATTCCAGTAACTTTTAAATCTGTTTTTGGTCTAACCATATCTTTACCATCTATAGTAGAAACTCTTACAAGAACTATAAAAGCTCCTTTCTCACTAAACGCATTGACTAGCTTGCTTGCATTTTGAATAACTTCTTCACTTGTATAAGGCGAAGGAGAAACTTCTCTAGCTGTAATTCCATTTTGTAAGTCTATAAGTACAAGAGCACTTTTTCCTACATTAATAAATTCATTTTCATTTAATTTCAGGTTTTCCATGTTCATATCTCCTTTTTAATTTTATTTTTATAGAATTAATTATTTAATACTTTTCATAAAAATTAGTCATCCAACAATCTAATAATATTACTAATTTAAACTGAGTTTTTTATAAACTCTAAAGTAGACCCAAATTGCATTTATAAATAACAATGCACTTGTTATAAAAAATACATACTGCATTCCTAAAATTCCTGCAATCTGCCCCCCTAAGACCGAACCTCCAAATACTCCTAAATATCCTGCCGACATGTTGAAACCAAATACTCTGCCAGTAAGAGAAGAAGGTGTTATCTTTTTTAATATAATATTGACAGATGGGTTAAGTCCTGCAGATGCTAGTCCTAATAAAAATCGAAGTCCCATTAGCTGCCAAGTATTTTGTACAAAAGCTTGTGGTATAAAAATGATCACTGCACATATAAGGCATGTTAACATTACTTTATGGGCTCCTATCTTATCTGAAAGCTTTCCAAGTCTTGGAGCAGCAATTATATTGGCAAAACCTGAAGCTGAAAATGTAAGTCCAGCTAAAAGTGCAATATGTGAACTATTATTGGATAGTTGCTTAACGTACACTGTTACAATTGGCTCTACAGAATATAATGCTACAGCTAATATAAAGAAGGTTACAAACATCGTAACAGTTAAGCTTTTTTGTGGAACAGTACTCCATACCTCTTTAATAGTAAGCACTTTTTTATCTTCTCTAACAAATGATTCTTTTACAAATAGAAGCGTTGTGATAAAGGAAATTAAAAGTAAAGCTCCTGTTATGAAAAATACACTTTGTAAACCTAATATCTCATCTATAAAACCACCAATAGTTGGACCAAGCAAAGCCCCTGCAATACTAGCTGTTGAAAGTGTACCTAATGCATATCCTGCATGTTCTTTATCTGTCTGAGTTGCAATCAATGCAGTACAAGCTGTACTATAGCCAGTAATTACACCTTGAAGTAACCTTAAACTTATGAGTATATACACGTTTGGTGCAAACCCCATGCATCCTATTGTTATTGCCATACCAAGGCTTGCTCTAAGTATCATTGGCTTTCGCCCATATTTATCAGCTGCACTTCCCCAAATTGGCGAAAAAATAGCTGAAATTATAAATGTGATACCAAAGGCAATTCCTGAAATTTTTGTAATTGTTGCTGTGTCTTGAACTCCAAGATGTTGTATATAGAGTGGTAATACTGGGGCAATCTGACTCATTCCTATAGCAGCCACAAATATTCCAAACCAACATACTATTAAGTTTTTTCTCCATATTTCCATAAATGTACTCCTTTCTTTTATATAACTTAATTAATAATAAGATTTCTAAATAATAACCAACCCCATAGACAGTGCTATCAATACATATAAATACGTAATAAAATATTAATAAATAGCAAGGCAATAGTAAAGTATATATTATTTATTCTTGCTAGTTGCATTATTGCTATCTTCAACTTGATTATAAACTATATTTTATAGTTTGTAAATTATTAAGTATAGTTTATTAACTATTAAATATAACTTGATAAATATATTTTGTAATGTTAAACTACTGTTATAACATAAGATTATAGGAGTGAGAAGTGAATGCAAAAAAGAAATTTAACTAAAGAAAAAATTATTCAGGTTTCTTTTTCTTTGGCGGATGAAATTGGTCTTAATCAACTTACCTTCCAAAAAATCGCTGAAAAATTGAATATAAAATATCCTTCTTTGTATAATCATTTTAATAATATGGATAGCCTTAAAATAGAAATGACAATATATCTTTTAAATGAATTGAATCAAAAATTAATGCAGAACTTAATTGGTAAGAGTGGTGATGAGGCCATAAAAGAATATGCCAAAATTTATAAAGAGTTTGCTTTTGAAAATACGACCGCTTATAGACTTTTTATGAGTATTCCAAGTACGGAGAACCCAGAGCTATTTAATTTGGCAAAAGGGACTAATCGTATCATTCGTCAAATTTTAGAGTTTTACATTAAGGATGAAGTCCGTTTGGTTCATAAGAGCCGAACTTTAAGAAGTCTTTTGCATGGTTTTGTCTCGTTATATTCCTTTGGATATTTTCATAATAATAAAGTAACTTTAGATGAGAGCTTTGAATCTATGATAGATGACTTTATTTCATCACTTTCAAAAAAATAAAAAATAGAGTATTTTACTTAAAATCATTAATGAAATTAAGTCACAATACTCTATCCTTTTCATAGCATCACGATCCTTATTCAACCGCCCACTATATCAAGCTTTCAAATTAAAATCATATTATTAATTTTATTTATTTGATTGGTCTTGGATTCTTTATCTGAGCCTGAGCTGCAGCAAGTCTTGCCACAGGTACCCTAAATGGTGAACAAGATACATAGTCAAGTCCTACATTGTGGAAAAACTCTACAGAAGATGGATCTCCTCCATGTTCTCCACATATTCCAAGATGAATGTCAGGTCTAGTCTTTTTACCTAATTTTACAGCAGTCTCTACAAGTTTTCCTACTCCAACTTGATCTAACCTTTGGAATGGATCAAACTCATATACTTTTTTATCATAATAATCATTCAAAAATTTACCTGCATCATCTCTTGAAAATCCAAAAGTCATTTGAGTTAAATCATTAGTTCCAAATGAGAAGAACTCAGCTTCTTTAGCTATTTCATCAGCTGTAATAGCTGCTCTTGGAATTTCTATCATAGTTCCTACTTCATATTTTAAATTGATTCCCTCTTTTTGTATTATTTCATCTGCTACCCTCACAACTACGTCTTTAACATATTTTAATTCTTTTATTTCTCCTACAAGAGGTATCATAATTTCTGGAACTATATCATACCCTTTTCTCTTTTTAACATCTATAGCTGCTTCTATAATAGCCCTTGTTTGCATTTCAGCTATTTCTGGATATGAAACAGTAAGCCTGCATCCTCTATGCCCCATCATAGGATTAAATTCATGTAGAGAATCTATAGTATCTTTTAGTTCTTGAAAACTTACTCCCATTTCCTTGGCTAAAGACTCTATATCCTCAGTTTCAGTAGGTAAGAATTCATGAAGTGGTGGATCCAAAAATCTAATTGTGACAGGTTTTCCTTCCATTGCCTCATATATTCCAATAAAATCTTTCTTTTGTCTTGGTAGTAATTTATCTAAAGCTTTTCTCCTCTGCTCTTCCGTTTTTGAAACTATCATTTCCCTCATTTCTGGTATTCTATCTTCATCAAAGAACATATGCTCTGTTCTACAAAGTCCTATTCCTTCGGCACCAAAGCTAATAGCCTGGTTTGCATCTCTTGGTGTATCTGCATTTGTTCTAACTCCCAATTTTCTTATATTGTCAGCCCATCCCATGAAGATTCCAAAATCTCCTGATATTTCTGGTGCTACAGTCTTTATAGGCTCTCCATATACATTTCCAGTACTTCCATCTAAAGATATGTAATCCCCTTCTTTGTAAACCTTATCTAATCTTTTGAAAAGCTTTTCCTTTTCACTTACGATAAGATCACCACATCCAGCTACACAGCATGTTCCCATACCTCTTGCTACAACAGCTGCATGAGATGTCATGCCTCCTCTAACTGTAAGTATTCCTTCAGAAGCTGCCATTCCTTCTATATCTTCTGGAGAAGTCTCTAGCCTTACAAGTATTACCTTTTCACCTTGATCATGATGTTTCTTAGCATCATCTGCTGTAAAATATATCTTACCACAAGCTGCTCCTGGTGATGCAGGAAGTCCATTTGCTATTACAACTGCCCGTTTCAATTCATCACTGTCAAAGTTTGGATGCAATAGTGTATCGAGCTGTTTAGGCTCAACTTTAAGTATGGCCTCTTCTTTAGTGATGAGACCTTCATCTACCATATTTACTGCTATTCTAAGTGCAGCTTGAGCTGTTCTCTTACCGTTTCTTGTCTGAAGGAAATACAATTTTCCCTGTTCTATAGTGAACTCCATATCCTGCATATCTTTATAATGATTTTCAAGCTTATTTGCTATACTCATAAATTGAGAATAACATTCTGGAAGGTCTTCTTTTAGCTTTGTTATAGGTTGAGGTGTTCTTATTCCTGCAACTACATCCTCTCCTTGAGCATTTATGAGATATTCACCAAATATGGACTTTTCTCCTGTAGATGGATTTCTAGTAAATGCAACTCCAGTTCCTGAAGTTTCTCCCATATTTCCAAATACCATTGATTGAACATTTACTGCAGTTCCCCAATCACCTGATATGTCGTTTAACCTTCTATAAATTATTGCTCTAGGATTTTCCCAAGATCTGAATACTGCAGTAACTGACTGAATTAATTGTTCTTTAGGATCTTGAGGAAAGTCTTCCTTTACTTCTTTTTTATAAATATCCTTAAATCTCTGGATTATATTCTTTAAATCGGACTCATCTAAATCTGTATCGTATTTTACTCCTTTAGCATTTTTTACATCATCCAATACATCTTCAAATTCTCTCTTTTCAATTCCCATAACTACATCTGAAAACATTTGAATAAATCTTCTATAAGAATCATACGCAAATCTTTCATTTCCTGTCAACTTTTTAAGTCCTATTACAGTATCATCATTTAATCCTAAATTTAATATAGTATCCATCATTCCTGGCATAGAAACTCTGGCTCCTGATCTTACTGAAACTAACAATGGATTTTCTATGCTTCCAAATTTTTTTCCTGTTGTCTCTTCCACATTTTTAAGTGCATCATAAATTTGATCTATAACTTGCTGCGATATAGATTTACCATCTTCATAATATTTGGTACATGCCTCTGTGGATATAGTAAATCCACCGGGAACGGGTATGCCAAGATTGGTCATTTCTGCAAGATTAGCTCCCTTGCCTCCAAGTAAATTTCTCATGCCAGCATTTCCTTCATTGAAAAGATAAACGTACTTCTTACCATTCATACAAACATCTCCCTTATAAAGTTTTTAACATTTTTGTATATTAACAGGATTTACCTGAATAATCGGTTTATTTACTTTCTCCTATCTTTACAAAAAGTCTTGTTATGTTGGTTTTAGATACTTTTCCTATAATTTTAAACGTCTCGTTTTTGGATTTATCATAAGACTTTTCTACTACTGGAAGACTATCTACTTCATGCTCCATTATTTTTTGAGCTGCTAAATATGCAGGATCATCCTTCTGCACACATACTATATTAGGCATTCTTGTCATTATTACACCTACAGGTATTTTATGCATATCTGTACTGCCCATAGCTATTTTTATAAAATCTTTTCTAGAAACAGCTCCTATCAAAACACCATTGTTTTCTATAAATAAAGTCCCTACATCATTTAGAAACAAGTATAGTATCGCATCATACACAGTAGTATTTTCATCTACCATTACTGGTTTTGACATTATATCTTTTACTTTTATTTCCATTATATAATCATATAATAAACTGTAAGAAGGTTTTTGAGAATATATATATCCAACCTTTGGTTTTGCCTCTAATATGCCTGTCATTGTAAGTATGGCTAAATCAGGTCTTAAAGCTGCCCTTGTAACATTCAATTTAGACGCAAGCTGTTCACTTGTTATTGGTGCATGTTCTTTTACTAATTCTATTATTTTTTCTTGCCTTGGTGATAATTTTATGATGTCCACCCTCTCTCTTCATAGTAAATTAAGTTAATTGTAAAAATATTTACTAAGAGGAATTTACAGTTCATAACTGTATTCTTAAAGCTATTATACCACATATATACAAATTAATAATATACTCTTCTTTGTTTTATTCAAAATTGTCAATATATTTTAAATTGTATATGAGTTGAACCCAAAATATCTTTTTAATACAACTTAATAATAAAATTTATTGCTTATCACTACTTTTTTCCTCATTTTCTCCATATCCTTTTTCATCCTCATCAATGTCATCAAATTTTACAGTATACTTGTATGTGTTTTTATCTTCATCTTCGTTTTTATTAGTAAATTTATCTTTTACAGAAGATGCTGCATTAAAAACTTTATCTTTTACATCATCTACAGTGCTCTTTACTCCACTTTTTATTATTTTATCTACTACTTCTACACTTCCATCATCTTTTATTATCTCTATGCTCAGTTTTGTAAACACAGCAGTCAATATGCCTATAGCTATAAGTGGAGGCCATACAAGTGCTGTTAATGTAGCTGCAATACCTGCATTTACTGGAATATCAAGTACTGTTCTATCCTCTCTTCTTATTTTTATCCTAGTTACATTTCCCTTTCTAACCAAGTCCTTTAACCAATCAAGAAATTCGTCTTTTGTAGTATACATACTATCCTTAGTTGATTTTTCAGTTTCTTCTATATATATAAGTGCATCAACCACATTTCCTTCACAATTTTCTAAAGCTTCCTTTGCTTCGGCGTAAGTTACCCCAGTTCTCTCTCTTATAATATCAATTTTTTCTAATGTTATTTCACTCATAATTTTCTCTCCTTTTCAATTTTTATTTTTTTCAAAACTTTGAAGGCAATTTAAAACATCTAAACTTTTAGGTTTTCTAAAATAGTTTTGAGAAATAATTAATGTTAAAATTTTATATAGTTCTTTTTTTACATCTTCTGATAATATAACCTTATATACATTTTCTAAAGGAATTTTAGACAAATATTTGAGCGCACTTGACGTAGCATATTTTATAGGTATACCATTTACTTTTTCACATTCACTGCAAACTCCACCTAAATACTGAAGATTTAAATAATCAAAAGAGGTAATTTTTTTTCTACATAGAGCACAATGATCAAAATTAAGACCATATCCTGTAATCTGTAAAATTTTTAGTTCAAATGCTCTGGCTAAAGTTTCTACATCAACTCCATGACTTCTTATAAGATAAAAACAAGTAACCAGATATCTAAATAATTCACTGCTAGTTTCACCGTCATTCATTGCTATATCGGTAAGTTCACAAAAATAAGAAGCATAAGTTAAATCATTTAAATCATTTAATAAATCCTGAAATGAATCTATTAAACTACTTTCATTTATTACATACAAGTTCTTACCTTTATACACTACATAATCTCCATAACAAAACTGAAGTGTAGTAGAAAATAGAGAGTTTTTACTACTTTTTGATCCTCTAGCTATAGTTGCTATCTTGCCTAATTTTTCAGTAAAAAGCCATACCAATTTATCTGACTCTTTTATATCTTGAGTTTTAATTATGACAGCTCTAGTTTTGAATATGTTCAGAAAATCATCCCCCACTACAGTTCTAATTATATTATGTCCTTATTTTAAAATAAATTCCCATACTATTTATATCCTAATTCTTTTAACAATCTATCACTATCTCTCCATTCTTTCTTAACTTTAACCCATACCTTTAAATAGACCCTAGTATCTAAAAATTTTTCAATATCTTTCCTTGCATAAGTTGAAATTTTCTTCAACATGGCACCATTTTTACCTATAATTATACCCTTATGGGAATCTTTTTCACAGAGTAATGTAGCTTCTATATTGTAAATTCCCTTTGAGTCTTTTTTCATTGAGTCTATTTCTACTGCTATTCCATGTGGGACTTCTTTGGAAAGAAGCCTGAGTGCCTTTTCCCTAATTATCTCAGACACTATAAATTTCTCCTGTTTATCCGTAATCATATCATCCGGATAATATTTAGGTCCTTCAGGCATATACTTTACCATAAGATCTATTAATTCTTCCACATTCTTTTTCTTTAATGCAGATATAGGTATTACCTCCACAAAATTAAATATAGCTGAATAATTTTTTAAAGTTTCTGCTACTCTCTGTTCTGGATTTTCATCTATTTTATTTAAAACTAAAAACACAGGTACATTACATTTTTTAAGTTCTTCTAAAATATACAAATCCCCTTTGCCTGGCTCTAATTCAGGAGTAGTTAAAAAAAGCACCAAATCTACATCTTTGATGGAATCCTCAGCAGCTTTAACCATATAGTCCCCCAGTTTATGTTTGGGTTTATGTATACCTGGTGTGTCTACAAAAACCAACTGAAAATCATCCTCTGTTAGAATAGTCTGTATACTGTTTCTAGTAGTCTGCGGCCTACAAGATACAATAGACAACTTTTCCCCCATTATATTATTCAAAAGTGTTGATTTTCCCACATTAGGTCTTCCTATTATTGTAATAAATCCTGATTTAAACATAAATTTTCTCCTTATTTTCTAAATCTTTTTTGTAAAAGTTTCTACTAAAGTTTTTTCCATATTTTTATCATACAAATTTTCATATATCTTAAATAGTATACTTTCCATATTTCTGATGAAAATTCTAAAATTACTTGTCTACATAATTCATATTATTCCCCTAAAAAACATATAAATATAATATTTAAATTCTCCTTTTATCCAAATACTCTAAAAAGAAATACAGTTATTAAAACACCAAATGCTCCTCCACAAACTACTTCTATAACTGAATGAGTATCTGAATCCACCCTGCTTTGCGCCACTATAAATGCCAAAAGGTAACTCAATATTACCACTGCTAATTGTTCTGATATCAATGCTATAGTAGTAGCTATAGAAAAAGCTATGGCACTATGACCACTTGGCATTCCTCCTTTTAATGGAGTTCCTTCACCAAAAATCGCCTTTATAATTATTGTAGTTATAAATACAATTGCAAGTATTATAAATATTACATAAGGATTTGTACTTTTTACCTTCCTCATGACTATAAAATTAATATACTTTAGTTTATCCCAAAATATTATATATCCTACCACAACAGCATTTACAGCAGCAACTAGCACTCCACCAGCAGCCACATTTTTAGCAATTTTAGCAAGTGGATGATAGTAGTTTATAGTAGCATCTATAGCAGATTCTACAGCAGTATTAAAAAGTTCCGCAATAATAACAATACTTATCGTTATTATTACGGCTAATATCTCCATTTTACTTAAATCATAAATAAAGCATATAACTAATACTAAAAGAGCTGCTATCATATGTATTTTCATATTTCTCTGAGTTCTTACAGAATATATTATACCTTCAATAGCATAGTTAAAACTATCCAATAGCTTTTTAACCTTCATCTCTATTCCCCATTTTATGTAATTTTAACTTATATACATTATTATAGTTTGAATCCGCTTAAAATTTCCTCTTCCCTCTGCCTCATGATTTTTTTATCACTTTCTTCCATATGATCATATCCTAAAAGGTGAAGTACTGAATGTACTGTTAAATAACAAGCTTCCCTTAAAAATGAATGCCCAAATTCCTGAGCCTGTTCCTCTGCTCTTTCAAGAGAAAGTGCTATATCACCTAATACTAAATTTCCATCATCCATATCGCTTTCTTCAAATTCATGATTTACATATACCTGTTTAAATACGCTGCCTTCTGGATACTCTAACATTGGAAAAGATAATACATCAGTTACCTTATCTATGTTTCTATTCTCCCTATTTATATTTTTTATCTCTTCATTATCTATAAAAATAACACTTATTTCACATGGAATATTTACATTCTCTTCTTTTAGAGCACATTGTATTACACCTTTTATATTTTCTTCTAACTCCTGTGTTACTTCTAGTTTATTTTGTCTATTATCTATAAAAATCATTTACGTTCCTCCAATTTAGTATATAAAAGTTCTACTTCTAAGTAGGACTTTTTAATTGATTAATAGATTTTTTAGAGAATTTATCCTCCGGATATTCTATTCTATGGTGATATATTCCCTGTAAAGCTTTTATAAATGCAATTTTTATTTTACCTATATCTTTTAAAGTAAGCTCACAATTATTAAGCTGACCTTCATCTAATCTGTCTTTAATTATGTTATTTACCATTTTCTCAATTTTATCCTCAGTTGGGTCATTTATTGATCTTACAGCAGCTTCTACACCATCTGCTAACATTATTATACCCGATTCCTTTGTCTCAGGTATTGGCCCTGGGTATCTAAAATCATCCTCTTTCACATCCTCTGGTTTTTCACTTGAATTTTTCATAGTAACATAAAAATATTTTACGAGAGATGTGCCATGATGCTGCTGTATAGCATCTATTATTATTTTAGGAAGCTTATACTCCCTAGCCATTTCAATTCCATCTTTAACATGGGATATTATTATTAAAGCACTTAAGCTAGGAGTTAGCTTGCTATGAGGATTATCTTTTCCCAGCTGGTTTTCTTTGAAAAAATAAGGTCTTCTTATTTTACCTATATCATGATAATAAGCCGCTACCCTAGCCAAAAGTGGATTCCCACCTACTTCTTCTGCTGCTACTTCTGCTAAATTTCCAACTAATAGACTATGATGATAACTTCCCGGTGCCTCCATAAGCAATCTCTTTAGAAGTGGATTATTAGGATTAGATAATTCTAAAAGTTTTATAGTTGTAACTATATTAAATACTCCTTCAAAAAGAGGCAAAAAACCTATAACTAAAATTCCAGAAATTATAGTTGAAATTCCAATATATACTGCCTTTTCAACTACATCTGCCATATTATCACTGATTAAAAACCCCATTGAAAAAGTAAGTATAACATTTATAACTGTCATATATAAACATGAAAATAATATATCCATTCTCTGCTGCATCTTTTTAAGGATAATAGATCCTACTACAGCATTTACCACAGCTAGCACTGTTATATCCAGGCTAAATTGTACAGCCACACTTATTAAAACACAATTAATAGTACTTATTACTAGTGAAACTTTTTTTCCAACAAGAAGTGATACTATCATAGGTACAAATGTAAGTGGTATTAAGAAAGTAGAAATTATGCCAATGGTCCTAGCCATAAATATAGCTAATAAGCTCAATATATTAACCATTATAAGCATTTTTAAGTCATTATATATCTTAGGACAATATATAGAAAAATATGTCCATTCCAATACCAATACTAAAAGAATCAGTATACCTAATGAAATATAAATATGCCATTGAAAATGTGAACTATTATTTAGAAGTCCTAAGTCTCTTAACACTTCTATTTGGTATTTTGTTACAGGTTCGCCTTCTTTTACTATAATTTGATCCTTTTTTATTATAACTGGTGAAACTTTTTTTACAACTTCTCTTCTGAGTTCTTCTGTCTTATCTTTATCATAAAAGAAATTTGGAGAAATTTGAGAATATCCTATTTTAGTAGCTATGTCCTTTAAATTTTTTGACAAACTATTAGAAGTACTCACTTTCAGCAATATAATTTCCTGGGCCCTTTTTATATCTTCTCTATTATCCCTTTGTGTGTTATCGCTTATATTATTGCTATCATACATATCTGAGAGAGATTTTTGCAAAAAATCCTGAAGTTGTTTTAATTCATCTTTATTCAACTTTATTATATCCTGATAATCATCATCTGCTAATCCTATATTATCTTCACTTTTTAATTTTTGTATTTTATCCTTTTCTTCCAATTGTGAACTATTTACCTGATCTATTTTAGAAAAAAAACTATTTAACTTACTGATAACTCCCGTTTTCACTTCAGGTTTTTTATTGTATTGAATTGGTACAGAATCCTCTGCCTGTCGAATGCGCGTTTCTGTGGATAATTCATCCTTAACTTCCCTTGGTGCTTTTATATCGACTTTGGCAATATCTCCTTCCTTCAAGTTATATTTTTTTGTCGTTAGTCCAGTTACAAGTAGCGAATAAATAAATATAAAACTTATCATAAAAACAATTATTTTATTAACTTTTTCTTGTAAAAAAACCTTTTTTAATGATAGTTTTTTCAATTAAGCTCACCCTTTATTCTTCATTTTATACGTATCTCTTTATATAATCTTTAGTTATATTTTGCCCTTAATTTGTAATTGTATCTGGAATGGCTATGTTTTCTTCTGCTGTAACTTGTACTTTAACCTTACAAGGATCTTGACCCTCATAAGTAATTACCTTATTTACAATTTTTATAGATTTATCCAAATTGCAAGATATATTATTGTAAAGTTTTTGCCCAGTGTCTTGTACTATTTTTTGAAGATTTCCTTTTACTGTAACTTGTTTAACTTCAAAATAAGTCTCTTTTCCAAAGATGAATTTACTTTCCTCTATTTTATCATATTTATTAAATTTATTATTATCTTTTTTCAGATACTGTTTCTTTCCCCTGAAATTAATATAATAGTTTTCTATTTTCTTACCTGTCCTCTCATTTTTTATATTATTTACTTTTACAGTTTCAGATGCCTCATAGGTAGTCGTGCATATAATATATCCTGCAGCATGAACACTATAAGTTGATCCTTCCAATCCTTGTTCACCTTTTACAAGTAGCTGTCCCTTTTTTACATCATCCCCCACTTTTACAACAACAGTTCCTTTAGTGGTATATGCTCTTACAACTTTTCCATCTCTTTTGGCTATTAAATTACAAGGAGTGTTTTCTTCCACTATATTAGGAGGTGATTTTCTCTGAACTACACTTACATTTAATTCAGAACCCTGTATTCTCACCTTTGCCCACATTATATTGTCATTATCCTTTACTAAATCTTTTTCTATTTTATATACATTTATTTTATCTTTGTTAATACCTGGCTTTATGCCATAAGATTTAAGCTGCTGTCTTATTATATAAGGCGGCAATCCTTCTTCAGAATTTATTTTTACACTCCATATAAAAGTAGATAAATAATATATTGTTCCTATAAATAAAATTATTCCGAATACTAAAGTTATTTTTCTCTTAAGCTTAATTATAAAAAATATAGGACCTCTTCTATTTATTATCTTTATTCTAGTTCCAGTTCTTCTTGCTATATCCTCTATCTTATCATAATCTCTTAAATTTATCTCCATAGTCATAGTTGTAATACTTTTCTTTTTAATATTTTTTATGTAGATATTATTTTTCCACATAACGTTAATAAATTTTTCAGGTATAAGGGATTGTATTTCCAATAAAATTATTCCGCTTCTATAGTTTTTAAAACTAAATTTACTTGTTTCCTTCATAGACTATAGATGTAAATCTTCCTCCTATAGTTATAGTGCTTCCTCCCATAAAAAGCACTTCAAATCTACTTCCATATATGGATATCAATCCTATACCTGAATTAACTTTTATTTGACTTTCATCAAACGCTATAATACCTCTATGATTTTCAATTATTATTTCATTATCCCCTGTAATTTTGATTTGGGGCATATTTAAAATTATATCTCCGGGCAATTCCAGTTTATCTGCAATATTCCGTTTTGCATTGTATATCTTGTCTCCCATAGTATCACCTCTAAGAATTTATATATATTCACTTAAATATATTAGCTTACTCCTAATAATTTATGAGATATGTATATAATAAATTACATAAAGTTCCTAAATTTATCTGATGGCTACCTACTGTAACACTCCCACTAAGTAAGCTTTATTGATTAGGCATCTGTAATTACAATCTTTAAAGCGTACCGGAAGTAAAAAAAGGTTGAGATACAATCTCAACCTTTTACTCATTTAATTTAAATGTTCTTTTACTATTTGACTTACAAGTTTGCCATCTGCTCTGCCTCTAGTTTTAGGCATAACAATTGCCATAACCTTTTTCATATCTTTAATACTTTCTGCACCCACTTCATTAACTGCATTCCGAATAATTTCGGAAATTTCCTCTTTACTTAACTGCTGAGGAAGGTATTCCAACAAGATATCTATTTCAGATTTTGCTTTTTCAACTAGATCCTGCCTTTTCCCTTTTTCAAATTCAAGTATAGATTCACGCCTCTCTTTGACTTCTTTTGCTATTATATCTATAATTTTCTCATCGTCAAGTTTTTTTCCATCAGTTTTTTCTACCAACAAGACAGCCGCTTTAGCCATACTTATAGTGTTTGCTTTAAATTTGTCTCCAGATTTTAAAGCATTCTTCCAGTCTTCTTGCAATCTTTCTTTAAGAGACATTACCAGTTAATACCCTCTTTCAAAGAATTCTATTTAAATTTTCTCTTTCTTGCAGCTTCTGATTTTTTCTTTCTCTTTACACTTGGCTTTTCATAGTGTTCTCTTTTTCTAACTTCTGAAAGAACACCAGCTCTAGCACATTTTCTCTTAAATCTTCTCAATGCACTTTCTATAGTTTCATTTTCTCCAACTTTTATTTCTGACATATTATCTCCCTCCCTCCGCTAGCTCAATTCAATTTAAAAAATCAAATACAGTTAACATGGGTCAAATAGCACATAGCCATTATACAATAAACCTTTCGATACTGTCAACAATTTCATAACTCTTAAATTGTTCTATAATTTTAGCCCGGAGGCCATGCAAACGATCTACCACCTAGTAAATGAAAATGAACATGATGTACTGTCTGTCCTGCCTCTTCTCCACAGTTAGTTACAATTCTATATCCTTTTTCATCTATACCAAGTTTAGCTGCAATCTGTTTTGCAACTAAATATATATGAGCAATTATTTTAGAATCATCTTCGGTAAGATCATTTATACTGCCTATATGTTTTTTAGGTATTATAAGTACATGCACCGGTGCAGCTGGTTCTATATCTTTAAAACTTAGTACCATATCATCTTCATATATTTTCTCAGATGGAATTTCACCCTTTATTATTTTGCAAAAAATACATTCTTCCATAAATTTCACCTCCCTTAACAGTATAATATTCAATAATTAATAATAAAATCCTGCTAAAGTCAAATAAATTTTTTCAACTTTCCTTCTATATATCCATCTTTTGTACCTTCAAGTTGCGTACACAAGATTTTTCCTTCCAAATTTAAAGCTTTTTCGCACTTTGTTATTACCTTTATATAATTTGGAGTATAGCCTTCGAAATATGTTCCATCATTGTCAATTTCTTGTTCATAGAGTACATCCATATTATATCCTAAAAATTTATTCATAAACTTCTTTTCTAATTTTTTATCTAACTCCAATACTTTGCTGCTTCTTTCATCCTTAGTTTTACCATCTACCTGTCCGGGCATATCTGCAGCTTTAGTCCCACTTCTCCTGCTGTATTTAAATACATGCATCTTGGAAAGAGCTATTCTATTTAAAAAATCATAAGTTTTATTAAATTCTTCTTCTGTTTCTCCAGGGAACCCAACTATGATATCTGTAGTTATAGATGCATTTTCTATGGCATTTCTTATCTCATATACTATTTTTTCATATTCTGAAGTGGTATATCTCCTGTTCATTCTCTTTAAGGTTTCATCGCATCCACTTTGAAGTGAAAGATGAAAATGAGGACATAACTTTTCTAACTTTGACATTTTCTCTATAACACCTTCTGTAAAAAATTGAGGGTCTATAGATCCAATTCTAACTCTATCGATGCCTTTTACTTTATCTATTTCCTGTAATATTCTCAAAAGATTCCAATCTCCGTCTATATCTGTACCATAAGATGCAATATGTATACCTGAAAGTATAATCTCTTTAAAATTATTACGAGATAATTTCTCTACTTCCTCAATTATTTTGTCTGGAGATTTACTGCACACAGCGCCCCTAGCAAAAGGTATTGCACAATAAGAACAAAATCTATTACATCCATCTTGAATTTTTAAAAAAGCTCTCGTTCTCTTTTGGTATTCGTCTATCTTCAAGTCTTCAAATGTTTTATTTTTCAATACTTCATTTACTTTGACTATTTTTTTCCCTTCATAAGAGACCCTACTTACCCAATATACTACGTCTCCTTTATTTCTAGTTCCTAGGACTACATCTACCCCTTCTATTTCTGATACCTTGTCTGGTGCAATTTGGGAATAACACCCTACTACAGCAATTACAGCATTACTATTTTTTTTCCTAGCCCTATGTATCATCTGTCTAGATTTTTTATCTCCCATATTGGTTACAGTACAAGTATTCACCACATACACATCTGCATAATCTTCAAAGTCTACAATATCATATCCCTCTTGTATAAATTTTTCAGCCATAGCTTCAGTTTCATACTGATTTACCCTACATCCTAAAGTAGACATACCTACCTTTTTATTTCTTCCATAAGCATTAAAGAATTCTTTGTTATCAAGGGTTAAATCAAATTTTTTTTCATTAATTGAATTCACCTAGTAAAGACCTCCTAAATCTCCTAATTCATACATGATAAGCGATATGCATACAAAACCTGCCGTTTCAGTTCTAAGTATTCTTGGGCCTAATGTAGCTATATGAGAGTTTATATTTTTAAGTTCATCTATTTCTTGTTCTTCAAATCCACCTTCAGGTCCTATCACAATAGCTATTTTCTCTAGATTACTTTTATCTTTTATAGAATTTACTATTTTTTTTATACCTGTATTACTTTCATTTTCATAGGGAACTACTATAACATCCATATATTCCCCTTCACTCAAAAGTTCTTTGAAACTAATTGGAACATTAACCTTAGGAATTATGCTTCTCTTACACTGCTTACAAGCTTCCTTAGCAATTTTATTCCATCTATCTACCTTTTTAAATTCTCCTGAATCATTTTTTACAACAACCCTACTTGTAACAACAGGTGTAATTTCATAAACTCCAAGTTCAACAGCCTTCTGTACTATCAAATCCATTTTACCAGACTTAGGTAACCCTTGAAAAAGATAAATTTTAATCTTGCTTTCATTATATAGCGTAAGTTCTTCTATAATGTTTACCACAACTTCATCTTTATCTATTTTCTCTATAGCACCTAAAAATTCTTTTCCATTACAGTTATTTATGTTTATCTTGTCTCCACATTTAAGTCTAAGTACTTTTCGTATATGTTTTACATCTTCGCCCCTAATATAGGCTGTATTAAAATTTATGTCTTCCTGAGGCACAAAAAATTTATTCATAACATACCACCTATTTCACTGATGCTACTATGCACACCCATTCTCCATCTTCATTTATTTCTTCTATTTTAAATCCTGTTTTATTTAATTTATCAACTACTTCTTCTTTTCTTTCTAATATTATACCGGAGCATATAAAAACTCCTCCTGGAAGCATAAAATCCTTAACTCCATCAGCTAAAAAAATTATAACATCTGCAATTATATTGGCAACTACAATATTCGCCTTGCCTTTAACTACATCCATAAGATCTCCGTGAAGTATATTCACATTTTTAATATGATTATATCCAACATTTGTTGACGCAGATTTTACAGCTACAGGATCCAAATCCACTCCTGTAACTTCTTTTGCTCCAAGTTTTGAAGAAGTTATTGCTAGTATACCTGAACCAGTTCCTATATCAAATACAGTATATTCAGGTTTAATATATTTTTCTAATGCCTTTATGCACATTTTTGTAGTTTCATGAGTACCAGTACCAAAAGCCATACCTGGATCAAGTTCTACTATTATATCATCTTTTTCTGCTTCATAATTCTCCCATATTGGTTTTACTACTATATGTTTTCCAACTTTATAAGGCTTATAATATTCTTTCCACTTATTCTCCCAGTCTTCTTCATTTACTTTAGATACCGTAATTAAACCTTTTCCTTTGTCTATACCAAAACTTTCTAAGTTATTTATACTATCTTTTATGTATTTCAAATATCCATTTAAGTTCTTATCCTGTTTATAATATCCTTTTACTACTGCCGTTCCATCTTTTATTTTAAGCAAGCTCTCATCAAAATAATCCCAATCTTCTGGATGCTTTTTCTTAAATTCTACATCCTGAGAATCTTCTATGGATACACCTTTAACTTCAGTATTGTAAAGTATTCCTGAAACTGCCTCTACTGCCTCGCTGCTAGTAGTAATTGAGACTTCTATCCATTCTTTGTCCATAGGTTTCCTCCTATACAAAATTTTAACTTATACGCAGATATATTTTAGATTAATAGTTCAACTTTCACAGTTTAAAAATATTGCGAAACAATTTTCTTAAAGAACAAAGTTCAAAGTTCAAATATCAATAAAGATAATTTTCTTCCTAACGTCAGAAAATATTAAAATTATAGGTTTCCTGAGACACGAGGGAAATCATCTTTATCTGTTCTTTGTTATTTGAACTTTGTTATTTTAAAAAGCTTTGCTTCGCAATATTTTTATATTAACTATTAATTCTTAACTATTAATTATATTAGTGGTGATGTTTAAGTTTATCAAAGATAGATTTTTTTCCACTTTCTCCTGCAGGTATTTCTCCACTTGCCTCCATAAGCATTATAATGGCTTCTCTCTGCTTTTCATTTAAATCCTTAGGTACATCAACAATTACATTTACATATTGGTCACCTCTACCATGACCATTAACCCTAGGGACACCCTTGCCTTTAAGTCTAAACACAGTTCCTGATTGAGTTCCTGATGGTACATCATACTTTACATCCCCATCTATAGTTGCAACTTTTAAACTAGTTCCAAGGGAAGCTTTACCAAAGCTTATATGTGTATCTGTATATATATCAAATCCCTTTCTCTTAAACTTAGAATGAGGTGAAACCCTTATATTTACATAAAGATCTCCTGACTGTCCACCGTTCTTGCCACTTTCTCCTTGTCCCCTTAATGGAATTATATTTCCATTATCTACTCCTGCTGGAACCTTCACTTTTATCTTTCTATGTTTTCTTACTGCACCTTTTCCTCTGCATTCTGGACAAGGATCTTTTATTATAGTTCCTCTTCCACCACATTTATCACAAGTGCTCATACTTACAAAGCTTCCAAGAGGCGTATTCCTCTGAGTTCTCATCTGTCCTGTTCCACCGCATTTATCACAAGTATGGGGATGTGTTCCTTTTTTAGCTCCTGTTCCACCACAAGCCTCACATTTTTCATTTCTAGCTATATTTATTTCCTTTTCCACTCCAAAAACAGCTTCTTCAAAAGTTAAATTTAGAGTATATTCAAGATCTGCTCCTTTTTGTGGTGCATTTCTTCTTCTGCTGCTAGAGCCAAATCCGCCTCCACCACCAAAGAAAGAATCGAATATATCTCCAAAGCCTCCCATGTCTGAAAAATCAAAACCTCCAAAGCCTCCAAAGCCTGCATCACCGCCGCCATTGAAGTCAGTTGTTCCAAACTGATCATATTGTGCCTTTTTCTGAGGATCTGAGAGTACTTGATAGGCTTCATTTATTTCCTTAAATTTTTCTTCAGCTTTTTTATCATTGGGGTTCCTATCTGGGTGGTATTTCAATGCTAATTTTCTAAATGCTTTTTTTATATCTCCATCACTTGCACCTTTTTCAAGTCCAAGTACTTCATAATAGTCCTTCTGTGCCATTTTTTACTTTTCACCACCTAAAATATTTTCATTAAACTAAAATTTAAGTTCTAATTTCTGTAACTCCTTCTCCCTTCGGTCGAATGAGTAAGTGATTAACACCAAATCGAAGATTTGGGTTCTAATTTTTGTAACTCCTTTTCCCTTCGGTCAAATGAGTAAGTGATTCACGCCAAATCGGAGATTTGGGTTCTCTACTTAAATTAAGGGAAGAGTATAAAAACTCATCCCTTAACTATTACCATTATACACACTTATTATATAATCGTGAAGAGGAAATATTATTTATCATCATCTACTTTGTAATCCGCATCAACTACATTATCATCTTTTTTTTCTGATGCACCTTGAGAACCTGCTCCTGCCCCTGGATTTTGTCCTGCTCCCATATTTGGATCTGCTCCTGGATTTTGTCCTGCTTGAGCATTCTGACTATATATTTTAGATGTAATTCCATAGAAAGTTTGAGTTAAATCTTCAGTAGCTTTCTTTATTGCCTCTAAATCTTCTCCATCTTTTATCTTCTTTAAAGCTTCAATTTTTTCCTCTACAGTTTTCTTATCTTCAGCTGATACTTTATCTCCTAAGTCCTTTAATGTCTTTTCTGTCTGATATACAGATTGATCTGCATTATTTTTTATGTCTATGGATTCTTTTCTCTTTTTATCCTGTTCTTCAAACTTTTTAGCTTCATCTACTGCCTTGTTTATTTCATCATCGCTTAAATTAGTTGAAGCTGTAATTGTTATATTAGCTTCTTTTCCTGTTCCTTTATCTTTAGCAGATACATTTACTATACCGTTGGCATCTATGTCAAATGTAACTTCAATTTGAGGAATTCCCCTTGGAGCTGGAGCTATTCCTGAAAGCGTAAATCTTCCAAGAGTTTTATTATCAGCAGCCATCTTTCTTTCACCTTGAACTACATGAATTTCAACTGAAGTCTGGCCATCTGCTGCAGTTGAAAATACCTGACTCTTCTTAGTTGGTACTGTAGTATTTCTATCAATAAGTGGAGTGGCAACTCCTCCTAAAGTTTCAATTCCAAGTGTAAGAGGTGTAACATCAAGGAGTAATACGTCTTTTACATCTCCAGTTAAAACTCCGGCCTGAATTGCAGCCCCTACAGCTACACATTCATCAGGGTTAACTCCCTTTGATGGATCTTTACCAGTAAAATTCTTAACTGCTTCCTGAACAGCTGGTATTCTTGTAGAACCACCAACTAATATGATCTTATTTATATCATTTATTGTAAGTCCTGCATCATTTAATGCTTTTCTCATAGGTTCAATTGTTCTTTCAACTAGATCTTGAGTCAACTCATTAAATTTTGCTCTTGTCAAATTCATATCTATATGTTTTGGACCAGTTGCATCTGCTGTAATAAATGGTAAGTTTATATTTGTTTGAGTAGATGCCGAAAGTTCAATTTTTGCTTTTTCAGCTGCTTCCTTTAATCTTTGAAGTGCCATTTTGTCATTTCTTAAATCTATACCATTCTTAGCTTTGAAATCTTCTGCTATATAGTCCATAACTTTCTGGTCAAAGTCATCTCCACCTAGATGAGTATCACCATTTGTAGCTTTAACTTCAAATACTCCATCTCCAAGTTCTAGTATGGATACATCAAAAGTACCTCCACCTAAGTCATATACAAATATCTTTTGACTTGTATCAGTTTTATCAAGTCCATAAGCAAGTGATGCAGCTGTTGGTTCATTTATTATTCTACGTACATTTAATCCTGCAATCTTACCTGCATCTTTAGTTGCCTGTCTCTGACTATCGTTAAAATATGCTGGTACTGTTATAACTGCTTCAGTTACAGTTTCTCCTAAATAAGCTTCAGCATCTGCTTTTATTTTTTGGAGTATCATCGCAGATATCTCCTGTGGTGTATAATCTTTTCCATCTATATTTACTTTATGGTCTGTTCCCATTTGCCTTTTTATTGACATTATTGTCTTATCAGGATTTGTTATTGCCTGTCTTTTGGCAACTTGACCTACCAATCTTTCTCCATTTGCCTGGAATGATACTACTGATGGAGTTGTTCTTGCTCCTTCTGAATTTGCTATAACTGCAGGATCTCCACCTTCCATAACTGCAACACATGAATTAGTTGTTCCTAAATCAATACCTATTATTTTTGACATATTAACTTACCTCCTAAATTTAACTGCGTTAAAATTATCTTATATATATTTAATTCAAACAAATTTAATTTGTATGTTTTAAACTTAATTTGCTACTTTAACCATGCTGTATCTGATTATTTTGTCTTCTCTTTTGTATCCTTTTTGCAACACTTCTACTATAGAATTTTTATCATATTTATCATCTTCTATATGCATAACTGCATTATGTAGATTTGGATCAAATTCTCCTTCGCAAGGAATTTCCTCTACATTTAATTTTGAAAGGGCATTATTAAATTGTTTCATTGTCATCTCTATACCTTTTTTCAAATCTTCTGCATTTCCTTCTACATTTACTGCCCTTTCCAGGTTATCTAACACTGGTAAAACTTCTTTTAATATATCCTTACAAGCATCGGAATAAATATTGTCCTTCTCTTTAACAGTTCTTTTTCTAAAGTTATCATACTCTGCCATAACCCTTGCAAGTCTATCTTTAATAGAATCCAATTCATTTATGGCCTTTTTATTTTCATCTTTTAATTTTGAATTTTCTTTTTTTAATTCTCCTAGCAAACTTATCTCTTTATCTTCTTTATCTTCTTTATCTTCTGTTTCTTCTACTTCTTCTTCTGAATTATCCTCTGTGCTTTCATTTACATTTTCATTATCTTTATCTTTTTTTTCATTTTCTGAATCATTTTCACATTCTTCATTAAGGTCTTTTTCATTATCACCTTTATCCTTTAACATTTAGATACTTCCTCCAATCTAACATTTATACCTATTTTACAAAATTCATTCTATTTTTCATCAGAATAGGCATTACTTAAAATATAATTCATTTCCTTTACTACATTTGCAAGTATTGATATGACTTTAGAATAAGGTATCCTTGTAGGTCCTATGACTCCAATTTCACCTATAGGTCTTTCATTCAAACTATAAACAGCAGATACAACGCTGCAATCTTCTGCACCTTCTGTATAATTTTCTTTACCAATTTTTACTGAAATATTTGAATTACTGTTCAGTAAGCTGCTAACTTTATCTTTATTATCCATCATAGATAAAAATTCTCTTGCCTTTTCTATATCCTTATATTCCGGATAATTAAAAATATTTGTAGCCCCTTGAGTATATATATTTGAATTATCTACACTATTTAAGCTATCATACAATGCAGAAATTATATTATTGAATATATCTTCATATCCTTGGAAATCATTTTTTAAATTATTTATAACTTCTAAATTTATTTGTTCAGCACTTAAATTCTTTAATCTGACGTTTAGCATATTACTTAATTTAACAAGAATATCATCTGAAATAGTTTTTCCTACCTTTATCAAATTGTTCTTTATAATACCACTATCAATTATAAGTACTAATAATATATTGGTGCTTGATTCAATGTTTATTAACTGTATATGCTTTATATAACCTCTTTTAACTGAAGGTGCTCTAACTATAGAAGTAAGTTTGGTAAGCTCCGATAAAAGACAAACAGCCTGCTTTAATATTTTATCAACCTCAAATAAAGCTGCATCTATAATCTGTGATTTTATTATATACATTTCTTCTTGGCTCAAATTTGGTATATGCATCAATTTGTCAACATACAACCTGTATCCATTATTGGAAGGTATCCTTCCTGAAGAACTGTGAAGTTGTTCTAAATAACCCATTTCCTCCAGATCCGCCATTTCATTTCTTATAGTAGCTGAACTTACACCTAAATTGTATTTTTTAGCTATGGTTCTGGATCCAACAGGCTCCGCAGTGTTTATATAATCATTTACTATTGCCTGAAGTATTTTTATTTTTCTTTCATCCATTTCCATAATATCACCTCTTTATTAGCACTCATTGTTGTTGAGTGCTAATTGCTATGATTAAAAAATATCACTCATAATTTTTTTTGTCAATACTATATAACTATATTATTAAGGTAAATAATATGTTTTTTATAATTTAAAATAGAATTAATTAAGGTTTCTCACATTTACTTAAGATATCTAACTCACTTAAAATTATGTCAATATAAAATCACACATTACACTGTTAGATACTTCTATTCCTCTTTTGCTTAAGTACAGCTTATGTCCCTCTTTTATTAAAATACCCATCTTTATGTACTTTTCAATTACATCCCCATATACAGAATAAATATCCTTGTTAAATCTTCTATAGAAATCTTCTGTAGAAATTCCATCTATTTTTCTAAGACCCATAAACACAAATTCCTCCATACTGTCACAGATAGAATTTTTATGTTTATCTAATCTTAAAAACTGGTTCAAATTTCCCTGTAAAATATATTCTTCTATATTTTTGGTATTTCTATACCTGTACCCATCTACATAAGAATGGGCACCTGCCCCACAACCTATATACTCCTCCATATCCCAATAAATTAAATTATGCTTGCATTTTCTATCTTTTTTTGAAAAATTGGATATTTCATATTGTTCATATCCCATTTTAGACAAAAAATCAAGTGTGAAATAATACATCTGTCTTTCTTCTTCTTCTCCAGGCAAATTCAAGCTTTTTGACTGATGTGCATTGTAAAATGGAGTACCTTTTTCCACTATAAGACTATAACAAGATATATGTTCTGGATTCAACTTAACTACATTTTGCAGTGATTCTTTCCAATCTTTTATTGTCTGACCTGGAAGTCCAAACATAAGATCTATGTTTATATTTGAAAATCCAAATTTTCTTGCCATATCATATGTCTTTAAAAAATCTTCTAAAGTATGAATTCTACCTATACATTTAAGTATAGAATTCTGCCAAGCCTGAAGACCTATACTGAGTCTATTTACTCCCATCTTCCTTAAAACTTTGAATTTGTCTTCTGTAAATGTACCCGGATTTCCTTCTACTGTAAATTCTAAATTATCTTCTGTATTTATTTTCTTTAATACCTCATATATGTTATTCCAGGATTCTAATGATAAATAGGTGGGAGTCCCCCCACCTATAAATATAGTTCTTATTTTTCTATCTCCTACAGATTCTATATCTCTAGCTAGTGCTTTTGTATAACTTACCATAAGTTTTTCTTTTCCACTATAAGATGGAAAATCACAATAAAGGCACTTTTTTTTACAGAAGGGTATGTGTATATATAGAGCCACAGCCTTTTTAACATCTATATTTTTACCTTGCATAAAACCACTTCCAAACTCCTACTCTCTTAACAAATTTCCTGTTATATACTAATCCTCAGTTTTAAGTATGGCCATGAATGCTTCCTGAGGGATTTCTACGGAGCCAACCTGCCTCATTCTCTTCTTTCCTTCTTTTTGTTTTTCAAGGAGTTTTTTCTTTCTTGATATATCTCCTCCATAACATTTTGCAAGTACATCTTTTCTCATAGCCTTAACTGTTTCCCTTGCTATAATTTTTCCACCTATCGCTGCCTGTATTGGTATTTCAAAAAGCTGCCTTGGAATTATTTCCTTTAATCTTTCTGCTATACCTCTTCCTCTTTCATAAGCTCTCTCTTCTGGAACTATCATGGACAGTGCATCTACCACTTCTCCATTTAAAAGTATGTCAAGCTTTACTAATTCAGCAGCCTTATATCCTTTTAACTCATAGTCAAGTGAAGCATAACCTCTTGTTCTAGATTTTAATACATCAAAGAAGTCATATATTATTTCATTTAGTGGAATTTCATAATTTAAAGAAACTCTTGTAGTTTCTATATACTGCATATCTTTAAAGGTTCCCCTTCGATTTTGAGAAAGTTCCATGACTGCTCCTACATATTCAGAAGGCGTTATTATTGATGCCTTTACTATAGGTTCCTCCATGTACTTTATTTCTGAAACTTCCGGCATATTTGTTGGATTTGTAAGTTCTATTACAGTACCATCTGTTTTTCCAATCTTATATATAACAGAAGGGGCTGTAGTTATTATGTCAAGGTTAAATTCTCTTTCTACCCTCTCCTGTATAACATCCATATGCAAAAGTCCTAAAAATCCACATCTGAATCCAAACCCCAATGCTACAGAAGTTTCTGGTTCAAAGCACAAAGCTGCATCATTTACCTGAAGTTTTTCCAGTGCATCTTTAAGTTCACCATACTTTGCTCCATCTACAGGATATATACCACTGTATACCATTGAAACGACAGGTCTGTATCCCTTCAATGGTTCTTTGGCTTCTCTAGAAGCTTCGGTTACAGTATCCCCTACACGTGCATCTCTTACATTTTTAATGGATGCGGTAAAGTATCCTACATCTCCTGCTTTAAGTTCGTCTCTTGGCATAAAATTAGGAACAAAAATTCCTGTTTCCGTAACCTCATACACTTTTCCTGTAACCATAAGTTTTATCTTCATCCCAGGCTTTATTACACCTTCCATTACTCTTATATGACAAACTACTCCTCTATAGCTATCGTAATTTGAATCAAATATAAGAGCTTTTAAAGGTGCATTTTCATCTCCCTCAGGAGCTGGCACTTTGCTTACTATTGCCTCTAAAACCTGTTCTATATTTAATCCAGTTTTTGCAGAAACTGTTGGTGCATCAGATGCTTCTATTCCTATAACATCTTCTATCTCATTTTTTACCTCTTCAGGCCTTGCACTTGGCAAATCTATTTTATTTATTACAGGAACAATCTCTAAATCATGATCCAGTGCCAAATAACAATTTGCAAGGGTTTGTGCTTGTATGCCCTGAGTTGCATCCACAACTAAAATAGCACCTTCACAGGCTGCCAAGCTTCTTGAAACCTCATAGTTAAAATCCACATGTCCTGGCGTATCTATAAGATTTAGTATATATTCTTCTCCTGAAGGTCTTTTATATATAAGTCTAACAGCCTGAGACTTTATAGTTATTCCTCTTTCTTTTTCCAACTCCATATTATCAAGTACCTGGGAGTCCATTTCCCTCTCAGTAAGAGTTCCTGTCTTTTCAATTAATCTATCTGCAAGTGTAGATTTACCATGGTCTATATGAGCAACTATAGAAAAATTTCTTATATGTTTTTGTCTTTCGCTCTGCATACTCTTTTCCTCCAATACCTATGAAAAGTTAAAAGATTTTCATTATTTGATTAATCTCTAGCTTTTCTGTACGAATAACTACAGTAAATTATATCATAACAAATATGCAGTGAAAAGTACATTATTTAGGGAGTTTACTTTCTAGATTTTTAAATGTCTCCGAAGTCTTATTTATAATATAAGAAGTACTTGAATGTACTTTTTCTCCCACTATATTTATAACTTGTTTAGATCCGTTTTCAAAATTATAAACTATTTTATTATTTAAACATAATGAATACTCCCCTACATCAACTGTAAAATCAAAGGGAGAAACAGTATAATTTATTTTAAAATTAGATTTATCTTTTATATATTTAGGAAGTCCTGCTGTTATAGTTACAAATCCAAAAAGTACTATCATAATGCAAAATATTATCACAACCCTAATACCTTTTTTACTCAAAAAAAATCACCCCACATAGAAACTAGATTTAAAAGCATAAAGTTTCTATTATAAGGATGAACATTTCTACTAATTTTATACAAAAGTTTTTAAATTTATCACTTATTATTAAGTACCTCTGCTATTATCCTAGCAACATACTTACCTGTGGCTTTGGATTCATCCGAAGTGTTTATATCTGCTCCAATTTCCATTAGTATTGCATTGTTGCTCTTATCCTGATTAAAGTACCTTGTTCCATAATTATAGTAACAAACTCCCTTGCAAAGTCCTGGAAATAGCTTATTTGAAGTATCTATTATAGAATTTGCCATAGCCATGTTTTTATCAAAGTGAGGATTTTTTCTGGCCATAACCAACATAAATTTAGATATATTTTCTCCATTCATCCTGGCTGTAACTGATTTTTTATCATCTACAGAATCTCTGTGTAAATCTATTATAAGTTTAAAATCACCATACTTTTTTAAATACTTGTCAAGTGTTACAGCAGATCTGGAATAACTTTGAGTATAAGCTTCTGCATCATGCACTGTTTTATCATTTATTGCAGATATCCCATAGTTATTTTGAAGTTCATTTACTATTACATCTCCTACTGCACACACATTTTGGGTAGTATCAAAGCTATTTGCATCTCCTGGTTTATAGCTTTCCGTAGTATGGGTATGATATATTAGCACCTCAGGTTTACTCACATCTAAAGTTTTTTTAAGTTTTGGGTTATACACAGTTACATCCTTATTTTCCAAATTCAAATCATTTTGAGTATTTGATTTAGATGTACTTCCATTTTTTTTAATCTGTTTGTCATCTAACTTAAACTCATTAAAACTTATATCTTGATTTTTTGAATAGCCTAGTCCTAAAAAAGCCACCTCTCTTCCTAAAAGAGATTTAGGATTATTTATGTCTAACCCTACAGTCTTCAAAATAGTGTTTCCTATAGAAAAACAATTTTCTGCCATATCATCTTCAGAAAAAGAAGTAGTCTTTACTGTTGGCATGGCATAGTTTAAGACTTCAACATAAAACATATTTCTCTTTACATTGCTGCTGTACGAATTGGCCTTTGCTATGCAGGGCAAAATGATAACTAGTATTACCGTTAACATTAAGATACACATTTCTAATTTAGGATCACCTTTAAAATTAAATCTTCTGTAATTCAATATTTGACTGCTTTAAAATTTCTTAAAGCAATTCCCCCCTCTCATGTAAATTTAATACTGTTAATTTATATGAAAAGGAAATTAAAATTATCACAAGTGCAAATTAATTTAAATAAGTATTTATGTCCTCTAAATCAAGAGCAGGCTGGAGTGCTATATTTATACCACCAGCAATTATTTTCGAAATTGAATCCATTACTAAATCCACATCTTTAGGAGTCACTATAATATTTTCCCCATAAGGTTCCATTATTTCTTGTATAACCCCTTGTTTTTCATCTTTATCCACAGATTTCAGCATTTTGTAAAATTCACTTCCACCTTTACTTTTATTTATAAGATCATCCAAAAGCAAGTCAATGGTATCATTGGCCATAGTAGCCGCATCTACTACCGTAGGAACTCCTATAGCTATTACAGGCACTCCTAATGTCTTCTGGCTCAATTCCATTCTTCTGTTCCCTATCCCGGAACCTGGGGATATCCCTGTATTACCTATTTGTATTGTTGAATTTACCCTATCCATCTTTCTGGATGCCAGTGCATCTATACATACTATTAAATCTGGCTTTACCTTTTCACAAACTCCCCTTATAATTTCTCCTGTTTCAATTCCCGTAATTCCTAGTACTCCAGGAGATATGACACATACTGGCCTTATACCTTCATCTATTTTATCAGGCACAAGCTGCTTTAAATGCCTTGTTACCATTAATTTAGAAATAACCTTAGGCCCTAGTGAATCTGGCGTTATATTCCAATTTCCTAATCCTACAACTAATACCGTGGCGCTATCTTCTATTTTTATTACTCCTGATAATACTTTTCCAACTACTTTACTTACCTTATCTCTGATTTCACCATCGTAGTGGGTAAACTTAGGCATATCTATAGTTATATAAGATCCCTTTGGCTTTCCCATAACTTTTTCTCCTACGTCATCTACTATGTTAACATATGTTATTTTGATGTCATCTTCAATTTTTTCCTCTGTCTCTACCCCTGGAACTTCTTCTCCTCTTTCTTTTCTACATACTTCTCTTGCCTCTACTGCTAGATCAGTTCTCACACTAAACATATTATCCGCTCCTAATTCAACTTTTATTTTTATAGGACATTAAAATAATTCATAAGTTTATTATTAGCTGTTTTCATACTCAATATACCAACACATAACTTCAATTAACAATTGACAGTTCACAATGCACAATTAATGAAGATTTTTTACTTGAAGTAGTTGAAATTTAATGCTATAATATCATTTGTTAAATAGAATGACCCACTAGCAAGTTTCCCCAACGCTGTTGAGGTCTATAAAACTAATAAGGGGGTGAAAGCATGGCAAATATAAAATCAGCAAAGAAAAGAATAAAAGTTATCGAAACAAAAACACTTAGAAATAAAATTATAAAGTCTTCATTAAAGACTACTATAAAAAAATTCTTAGCTTCTGTTGAAACTAAAAACGTAGAAGAAGCTAAAGTTAATTTTACAGCAGCTGTAAAAGCTTTGGATATGGCTGAATCAAAAGGTATAATCCACAAAAATAAAGCATCAAGAAATAAATCTAAGTTAGCTTTTAAGTTAAATAAATTAACTGCATAATAAATAAACCGGTTTTAACCGGTTATTTATTATGCAGTTGTATTTATTATCAAAAGTTCCATTTCAGTTTTCTCATCTATAGATAAACTCTTTATTCTCTTTTCTGTATTCAAACACAATGCCACTGCTTTTTTTAGTTGATTTATTGTAAACTTTTTACTCTGTTTTACCATAATGCTGTAACCATATTCTGATTTTATGTTTAATTCTTTCATAATTTCTTCTTTGGTTATTCTCTCTTCCAAGCACATTTTTATTTTAAAAAGAAGGTTGAACTGTCTCTCTACCATAGATAAAATATAGCTTATTTTATACCCTTTATACATGAGTTCATTTAACATGTAAAGTGCATCTTTTATCTTTTTATCAGATATTGCATTTACCAAATCAAATATATCCTCATCACCACTTCTTAAAAACATCTTTTTCATGTCTTCTCTTTCTATATTTCTTCCATAAGTGTAACAACACAATTTTTCTACTTCATTTTCTATTATACTCAAATTATTTTCGCTCATAAGGCTGCAGAATATCCTCAAATCTAATTTTTTTATATCTTTTCCACGCTCATAAAAAAATTCTTGAACTTTATTTTCCAACTGTTTTCCCTTTACTTTATCAGCTTTTACAACACAAATGTCCTTGTCAACACTATATATTTTTCTTCCTGGTTTATCCCTTTTACTTTTAAATACATAGTAAAATATTAAAATGCAGTACTTAGGTAGGTTTTTCAAGTAACTGTGTATGGTCTTAAATTCAGTGGATAATTTATTTTTATCTTCACCAAAAAAAGAAGCTCTATATACAAGTACAACTTTTTTTTCACTCATAAAAGGCAATGTCTCACAGGCATTTATTACGGGATCAAAACTTTCAAGGGAACTTCCATCAAATTTCATATAATTTAAATCCATAAAATTAGGATTTATAACTTTTTTAATTAAAGCTTTTATATTTTCTTTTATAAGTAGTTCATCTATACCACAAAACAAGTAACAATTCCTCAAATCTCCCTTTTCTAAATTTTTTTCAAAGGTAAATATGTCTATCAATTTTACTCACTTCCATTTTAATCGCATATTGTAGGTATTCTAAAAATCATATTAAATATTATAACATAAGAAGTACTACCTTCTAGTGGATTCTCATACTTTTTAGTTGAATTTTTATTTTGGGATTTAATTCTAGGAATGAATATGCAATTATTTCTACTAAAAACTTCGATATCATTTCTATTTCCATCATCAAATAGAATTTGAAACTCCTTATTTTTTACATGAAGTTTGGAATTCATATCATTATCTATATTTAAATAGGCATTACTATTTATTATATAGGTAAAGTTTTTTACCGGATTGGTTATTACCTTTCCTATATACTGATCATCTTTTATATTTGTTATCCAACTGGAATGAAAGTCATCATAGCTGCATATCATAACTTTATTTATTCCCTGTTTTATAATTGCAGCCTTTCCATTGTCATTATTTATAAAAGTTATATTCATAAATGGTGCATAAACTCCTAAAAATACTAAAATAAAACATACTATTGGAACATATTTTAATTTTCTATATCCTTTTTTATACATTAAAAAACTTACAAATACTGCAATAAAGGCAAGTCCGTCTATATACTTTAAATATATAATTTCAGGACATAGTTTTAAAACAACCATATTGGCACCATCTATGGCAGTAAAAATAACCTCCATAGCTTTACACAATAATTTAAATAAAGGTTCTACAAAGCATATACAAAGCACAGCATTTCCTAAAACAACTATAATTGAAAAAAGGGGAAGCAAAAATAAATTGCCAATCATAAATCCCCAACTGAAATTTTGAATTGTAAAAGCAATATAGGGTAGAGTAAATATTTGAGAACTAAAAGTTAAACTCATACTGGAGGCCAATTTTTGTGGAAGCATAAAAAGTTTTCTATAAATTTTCCCATTGTACAGAAGTATTCCAAGAGTTGCTAAAAATGAAAGGTCAAATCCTAAATCCACTACATAATATGGTTTTACAGCTATTAAAATCAGAGCTGACAAGCTGAGAGAGGATATGCTATCATATTCTTTAAAAAATTTTTTTGATAATTTGAATAAGAATATCATTATAAATGATCTCATAGTTGCAGCTGCCATACCCGTAAAAAATACATAAAGTGCTGATACAATCACAGCTATTTTAAGTCCTACTATACTCTCCAATACCTGGTATATTATAGCCATATGAAAACCTGATACACTTACTGCATGAATTACTCCAAGCTTTTGAAACTTCTGCATTTCATCTTGACTAATATATGAAGTTTCACCATAGCATAATGCCATAACAAGAGCTGATCTTTCTTCGCCTATGACTTCTTTAAACCTTTCATATATATTTCTTTTAAATTCATATATGGAGTATATAAAATCTTTTTTTCCAGTCTCATATTTTTTTATATAGTAAGTACCTATTATACCTTTTTGTGCATTTAATTCCCTTTTAAAATTACCATATACCTTTATACTCTCTCCTTCTTTTAGCTTATCCAATTTATTTTTTAGCATAATTTTTCTTCCTCTATAGTCTCCTATAAAATAGTAGTTTTTCTTTTCCACTACCCTAATTTGAGAAGGATCTTGAGGCCGTATATTAAAATACATATTGAAACTTACCACTCCAAAAATAAAAAAAATAGCATTTAGAATACAAAATTTAATTTTCAAGGTATAAAACATTATTATAAAAAAAGAAGCTGCTATTACTGCAGCTATAAAAACATTATCTAAAAATACTAAAGCGGACAAAGACCCTAACGCCAAGGAGATAGAATAAAACACCAGTGGTCTTTTCATATCTTCCTTAACCTATTGTAGTAATAATCATAATATAATAAAGTCAAAAAATCCACCTCCTGTTACTTTATATTATCCAAAAAATAACAGGTTAAACATATTCATTTTTACTAAATTTATAGACCATACAAAATATAAGCCAAACGGCAGTGCCAATTAAAAAAATCTTCCAGTAATTTATGTCAAATAAAATTTTAAAATTTCCTAAAACTAATATACCAATAAACTGAACAATAACATTTATAATTACAATCGCATTTGAATATATGTTATTAAAAAATTTTTCATTTGAAAAGCTGTATACAAACAACACAGCACAGGTATTTAGTAACGAAATAGAAGTAAATAACGGAAATTCATTTTTTTGTATACTAGCAAAGTAGAAAACTCCAAATGCTAAAACTCCCATTAAAAATCCTCCAAAAACAATAAAGCTCATGTTTTCTTTAATTATATCTTTATCAATAGTATACGTATCATAGTCTCCTTCTTCTTCCTTGTACTGACACATAAGAGCTAGAGATGATAAAAATACAAGTACGCTGTTGAACCAGAGTGATTCCACAATCATATTATTTGAAATATTAAGATCGAACAACAAACTTATCATCAAAAACGCGAAAAAACCGGTACTACAACTTATAATATATAAAATCATTTTTTTTATCATATGCATAATTTTTCTTGAATCTTCTATGGTATCTATAATACTCATGAAATCCATGTTTTCTGTAAATATATCACATAATTTTTTCACTATGTTGCTTTTAGTATTAGTTATTCCAACATTAGACATTTTAAGTGCAGGCAAATCCGTTAGCTTCCACCCAGTTATAGCAGTTATATATCCATAGCTTTTTAAAGTCTTAACTATCTTTACTTTATGCTTAGAATTTATCATAGAAAAAATACTAACCTTTCCTCCTATACGTTCAAATTCTTTTTCTGTCATGTTATCTATTTCCACACCAGAAATTATTTGTGAAAGCCTTGATACAAAATTTAGCTTTTTTCCTACAGATAAAGCTGTAAGTTTATTATCTTCTGTAATTATAATAGGCTTAATGGAAAGTGAAAGGGCCTTCTTTATAGAATTTACTGCATTTTCCTTGAGCATATTATCAAAACCAATTAACCCTACAAAAACTAAATTACTCTCAATATTTTCTTTAGGACTCGGTTCATAGTTAAAATTTCTGTAGGCAAATGCTACAACATAAAGGCAATCATTAGCCATACTAATATCCGCATCTTTTATAGCCTTTATATCTTCTTCTGTTATCTCAACTTCTACACCATTTTTCATCATATGAGTACATCTATCTATAATAGAATCCGCTGCTCCCTTTACATGAGCTCTATATTTGTCATCCATTCTATTTACAGTTGTCATTATACGTCTTTCACTATCAAATAAAATTTGAAATATTCTCTTATGTCTTTTGTCTAAATCTTTTTTATCCATTCCATTTTGTTGACAAAATTTTATAAGAGCCTGCTCTACTAAATGTTCTCTAGAATTTTCTATATTACCATTTATAGATTTAACATCATTACATAAAAGACCTATATGCATCATCCTATACAAGCTTTCATGTATGCCATCCTCTAAAGATTCCTCACTAATATCAATAAATCCAGTACTTCCATAAGCTTTTACAATATCCATTTTATTTTTAGAAAAAGCCCCAACTTTATCTGTACAGACAGTAGATATCTCTGAAAGCTTTTCCACACTAGATAAATCTTTAAAATTTATATTCTTTTTTTCTAGGTTTTTAAATAAAATAATTCCCATAAGTAAAATTATTACTGAAAATATCTGAGGCAAGGAGAGTAAATATACATTTGCCACTCTCTTTAAGCTATAATATATTTCGTGATGAAATATGTAATTGGATACTCCTCCAGCAATTAAAAGACCAAAAATTAAAATTTCACTAAATATATTAAAAATCTTATTGAGTCTAAAACCAAAAGATTTCCTGTCCGCTTCTTCTTTCAGTAAAAGTTTTACCATGTTAGCTACTTGAGTATCCATTCCCACAGCTATAACTATCCCTGTACCATCTCCTGAAACAACAGAAGATGATTTAAATAATACATTTTTCATATCTGAAAGTGTCAGTTCATTATCATCTATTTTAGATTCATATTTTTCGGATATAAAGCTTTCTCCCGTAACGGAGCATTCATCTATTTTTAAATCATTGCTTTCTATAATTCTCATATCAGCTGGTACTAATTGCCCCTGTTCAACTATAACTATATCTCCTACTACCAATTCTTCAAAAGGTATCCTCATAGTTCTTCCATCTCTTATTACCCTAGCTGTTCCAAAATTTAATTTTCTCAGCTCTTTAAAATTTCTTTCTTCCTTATATTGTTCTAGTGCTACAGCAAAAATATTTAAAAATACTATAAGCAGCGACAAAAATGTCTGTATAAACATACCTAAGTAGGAAAATATGGCAGCAAATAAAATTAAAGATATAACCCATATCTCCTTAAACTGCACCATAGTAAGATGAAACAAACCTTTACTATTCGGCATAACAATGTGATTTTTCCCATATTTTTCCCTAAGAGGGGTAATTTGATCTTCATCAAGTCCATAGTATGTATTGCTATTTAATTCCTTTACTATTTCACTCCAGGAGCGTTTGTACCACTCAATCATATATTAACACCTTCCATTTCCAGGTCTAAAGCTATTAGCAATTTATACTTAATACAATTATCATCTTTTTAATAATCGTTTAGTTCTATTACATACTTTAATATTACGTCTAAAATATGGTATAATGCAAACATTATGTTAAGTTTTTTTCATATTTACTTTGAAAGAAGGAATGATGTTGGCAGTACAGATAATACTTGTAATGTTCATAGTTGGAATTGCACTTGGATTTGTAGGGGCAGGTGGATCTGGATTTATAATATCCATTTTGACTGTAATTTTTGGTTTTACCATTCATGTATCCCTTGGAACTGCTTTAGCTGCAATGATCTTTTCATCCATATCTGGAGCTTTTAGTCACTATAGAGAAGGCGATGCTGTATTAAAAGTGGGACTTGCCGTAGGAATTTTCGGAGCTATTGGATCTTGGACTAGCTCTAATTTCTCTGCAATTATACCTGCCAGTGAACTAAAATGGATGACTTCAGGGATGTTATATTTATCAGCCTTAATTTTATGGATTCGTATGTTTATTATAGAAAAAAGACATTCTTCTCAGGATAAAAATTCTTTACCTAATGGCATGAGTTTTTGGATACGTGCCTGTGGAATAGGACTTGTTACAGGTACCATTTCAGGTTTATTTGGCATAGGATCTGCTTGTTTTATTCAAATCGGATTGATGTTTATTCTAGGTATGTCAGTACGTCAATCTGTAGGGACTACTATGATGGTAATTATACCAATTGCTTTAGCTGGAGGAGCAGGATATTATCACTTAGGATATTTAGATATACATCTTCTTATTGAAGTAGTTGTAGGTACAATAACAGGTTCCTATATAGGTGCTAAATTTACAAAACGAGTACCTATACCAATATTAAAAGTTGCAATGCTTTTAGTTCCTATTACAGCCGCCACATTACTTATAATTTAAATTTTTTATAAGTAATCAAAATAGAGACAAGTGATATAATTTATCCCTTGTCTCTGTTTGCTTTTTATTTGGAATGCTCCAAGCTCTCTACTATTTTCTTTGCCTGCTCCATGTTCATAGAAGGGTCTTGTATGAGCATATCATAATTAAAGCCATCTTCACTCCATGATATGCTTTTTACATTATCCTCCATAGAAGTTCCCTTTTTACCTCTTATAGTAATATCTTTTTCCCCATCAAGTTTTAAATCGTCTTTACTAGAGGGTATTTTGTTATCATCAAAAATGATAGTTGTAAGAACTAAGGCTTCTGCTCCATTTTTTTCATAGGTCTGATTTATCTCTTTGTGCTTAACTGCCTTCGCATCCAAGTAGGTAATACTTTTCAATTTATATCCGGACTTTTCATTTAAAGTTAATATAGGTTTTCCTGCTATTTTTTCTGCTTGCTTCATATCAATTTTATTTTGATTAACTTTTTCATCAATCTGTTCTATCTTAACATCAGAAGGTAGCTTTTGGGTAAATAAGCTATTATCAAACTTAGGTGAAAAATCAAGCTTTGTATACTCCATACTTGATTTGGTATTAGCATTTTCCGACGTATTTTTTACTAAGAACCAATTGTCCTTATCTATCCAAAAATTCACTTCTCCTATTAAACTCTTTTCCTGTTTTGGTTTAGCAAATATGTGGTAAGTTTTAAATCCATTTACAGTTTCCTCACCTTTATAAATCAAAGTATGAGTTTTTGATATTGCGTTAAGTTCCTTCATAAGTTGAGATTTATAATCAACACTGTTTTCAGTTAAATCGCCATCTGCTTTCATAGTCATTGCCTTTTTTTCTTTTTCCATGTATATGAGCATTTTGCCTCCATCACTTGTAGATATCACTTTACCTGATTCGTTGTCAACTTCTACACGCCTTCTTATTTTATTATTTGAATTATCTGTCCATTCCTTTATAGTACCATTCATAACTGCCTTACCATTTTCATAGTTCTCCATCTTTGCCTCTCCGTAATAGGATTTAGGCTTTTCATAGGCAGTCATAGCCTTACTTATAACATCTCCTGGTATTATAGTATCCTTTTTTAGTCCATCACATCCACTAAATATACCTGCTGTTAATATCCCCATAGTCAGTATTGCTATAATTTTCCTTTTCATGATAAATTTCTCCCTTCAATATCTATTTAATTTTTAATCATAGGTATAGCACATATAAAAACAGTACTGCTTTCTTCTGAAAATACTTTTACTTCACCACCATGTTTTTGTATTACAAGTCGTACAATACTTAATCCAAGTCCTACACCTTTCCACATATTTTTACTTCTAGAATCATCACTTTGATAAAATGGAATAAACACTTTTTCCTTTTCCTTATCTTTAATTCCACTTCCTTCATTTTTGATTAAAATCAAAAGCCTTTTTTCTTTCCAGCTTCTTATCTCATTTTGGAAATTAATTTCAAGCCAATTAGGAAGTTCCTCATCAGGTGAAAATGCTCCCATGTATATGGCTCCTCCTTCTTTTGTATACCTAAACGCATTTGCCATTAAATTATCTATTACCCTTGTCATTTGTCTCACATCTACATTATACTTACCATTTACCTCTATATTTGAAGTAAGTTTTATTTTCATTTTTTCACAAGACTTATCATATCCTGAAAAGAGCATTTCAAATAACTCTGATCCTTCAAGTGCCACAAATTTCATTTTATAATCTGTTGTAAGAAGGTTGTACATCATCAGATCATCTATCATATTTTTCATATAATCACTTTTGTGAAGTATAATAGAAACTTTATTTTTTAAATCTTTCATATCTAGGTCTTCTTCACATTCCATTGACTCTGCATAAGCTCTTATTGCAGTAAGTGGCGTCTTTAAATCATGGGATATTGCAGATATCATGTACTCCTTAGATTTTTGCTGAAGTTCTATGGTTTTTCTCTTTTCTTCAATATCATTTTTCATATTGTTAAAGTGGTTTATAAGCTCTCCTATTTCATCACTACATTTGTAATCTAAGTTATCCTCATCTCCAACAGCAAACTTATTCATGCCTTCTATTAAGAGTTTGATAGGCTTATTAAATTTTTTATTTAAAAGAATTACTACTAATGCGAATACAACTAAAACCATAAATATAAAACATAAAATGACTAAAACAGTCCTATAATTTACAGCTTGAATAAAATCATCTCTTGTCATAACTATTTTATAAAGTCCAACTAATTTACTATCTTTAAATACAGGCATTTTCAAAGTATTGGCTTTAGTTCCTGTTTGTATTTTATATAGATCAGAATAAAGTTCACTCTTGTCAATATATCCTAACATGTTATCATCTGATGAATATATCTGCTGACCCATTGCATTATATACTTCTATTGCAACAGAGCTTTTATCTTTATCCATTACAAATTTTTTATTCATTAAAGAACTTCCATCGTATATATTTGGATCATCAAGTACTTTCTCATATGCCTTAAATTTGCCCATGGTAGATATATAATTCATAACCTGTGTATTTCTGTTGTAACCATTTATAATTACAAACAAGATTAAAGCTAAAATTATAGGGGTCAACATAACTGCTAAATGAGATAATATAAGCCACTTTTTTAATTTCATATCTTTCTCCTAACCTGTACAATATCATTATACAAATACTTTTTATTTCTTTATAAAACTTAATAATTTCTTTATAATTAAGAAAAAAGCCATATCACCCTGCAAAAATACACATTTTGATACAACTTTCTTTTAAATCCTCTATGCTATAATTAGCAAAATACTCAACTTTCAACTAAAAAAGTTGAGTTATATTATTCATTCTTATCTTCATCCTTATTTAGTTCTGCTTTTAAGCTATCGATATATTCCTTAGCTTCAACTAACCCGCACCCTGTAGACTCTCTATATAATTTGATTGCCTTAATTCTTTCATTCTCTAAAATAAGCTTTTCTAATTCATCTTTTAATGTGTCAAATGCTCCTATTTTTCTAGCAATCCTATCCAAAGTTGCATTCATTCTCATATTATCACTTCGTATTTGGCTTATATCAGCCACTATCCATATTAAAAATCCTACTGCCGCAAGTATTAGAACAATTTTATAATCCATAATTTCACCCCCTATTTAACCAATACTCTTTTCTCCTATAAACTTATAACCTACCCCCCATACAGTTTTTATAAAAGTAGGATTTTTACTACTGTCCCCTATTTTTTCTCTAAGTTCTTTTATATGTACAGTTACAGTATTGTTTCCTTCAACATCCATACTCTCCCATATGTGATGATATAACTCTTCTTTTGAAAATACCTTATTGGGATTTTGTGCCATAAGACTTAAAAGTTCAAATTCTTTTATAGTCATTTGAATTTCTTTTTCATTCACAGTAACCTTTTTTTCTTCAGGTATTATAATAAGTCCATTTTTAAATTTTAATATTCCATTTACGGCAGATTCTCTATCTACCTTTTTATACCTTCTTAAATGTGCTTCAATTCTTGCAGAAACTTCAATCAAACTAAAAGGTTTTGTTATATAATCATCTGCTCCAAGCTTTAATCCTTTCACTTTATCCATTTCTGTTTGCTTTGCACTTATTATCACTACAGGTATATCTTCATTTATCCATCTTATATTTTTACAAAGAGTAAAACCATCCATTTCGGGAAGCATTATATCTATCATTACAAGTGCAAATTCATATGTTTTAAAATCTTCTAACCCCTCTTTGCCACTTGATGCCCAATTAACTTCATACCCTTCCTTTTCAAGGTGTTCCTTTAATATGTTTGCAATTGCCTCATCATCTTCAACTATCATCAGTCTTTCGCCCATTAATAAAACCTCCATATCTATTCTTTAGAATTATAACATGAATCTTCCTTATTTACATTATTAAGTGATTCAAATATTTGATACATATAAAGAAGTAATAAATGCTAAAAACTTTATAGTTCAAAGCAATATATCAAAATAAAAGACTTAAAAAAATAGAGAGCCAATGTATGATATTTTGTGAGTTATGTTATAATAAGTGTTATCAAAAACCTGAATTTTTTATTTGAAAGGATCAATTTTTATGGGAATTATATCAATTATTTTGATCATAATAGGCTTATGTTTATTTGAGGTAGTTTCAAGTATAGATAATGCTGTAATAAACGCTGAAGTTTTATCAACCATGTCTGAAAAGGCAAAAAAATGGTTCTTATTATATGGAATATTATTTGCAGTATTTATAGTAAGAGGATTATTACCTTGGGCTATTGTATGGGCTACAAATCAATCTCTTGGTCCTATTGGAGCATTAACTGCAACTTTTTCAAATGATCCACATATAATAGAATCAATAGAATATTCAACACCTATACTTATGCTTGGAGGCGGGGTGTTTCTTGTATTCTTGTTTCTCCATTGGTTATTTATTGAAGATAAGCATTTAGGACTTGCAACTGAAGAATTCTTTCTAAAAAATGGTACTTGGTTTTATGCTGTTGTTTCAGTTATTTTAGTTGGTATTGTAGCAGTAGCTTTAAAATACAATCCAGTACTTGCTTTATCGGCTGTAATTGGATCATCTGCCTTTTTTATAACCGATGGATTTAAAAAAAATGCTGAAGAAAACGAAAAAAAGTTAATTGACAATACTAGCGAAATGTCAGATATAAGTAAAATATTATACTTGGAGATAATAGATACTACATTTTCAATTGATGGAGTTTTAGGAGCATTTGCATTTACAATGTCAATCCCATTAATTATATTGGGTAATGGGATTGGTGCTATTGTTGTTAGAAAGATTACAATGGGAAGTATAGAGAAAATTAAAAAATATATTTATCTCAAAAATGGTGCTATGTACTCGGTGCTATGTCTTGGCATTGTTATGGTTCTTGAAGGGTTTCATGTTGAAGTACCTGAATACATTTCACCTTTACTTACGATTTTAATAATAATGTTTTTCTTCTTTAAATCAAAGATCTATGCTGAAAAAAATCTGTCATAAAAATTAAAATAAATGTTAATATGTACTTAGTTTAAGTCCGTAAATATTTTTATTTCTACTTTGCCCCTGGTTACACGGATGCTCCAATTACCCCTATAAGCTTAAAAAATCTATTAAATAAATAAAAAATTTTTAGTTTGCTACTCTCCAGATTTTGTCTCTTACAAAGATGTCATTGCAGTTAACTGACGACAGATAGCAGCTATGAGACGTCAATAGATTTTATAAAAAATTATAATACGTTTAAAATATATAGATGCCTTAATTTGTAAATATAATTTCAAGGGGCTGTGGCACTAAGCAATTTACATACGATATGTTGACTTGTGAATTAGAAATCAATACAACATATTGTAGTATTTACTTTAGTGCGACAGCCCCTTTTGCTCATAATGTGTACACAAAATTATTTTCGTAGCCAAATTACATCACTTTTATATATTTATTAAATTTTAGGTAATAAAATAGATATTGAGAATTTGCCATCATCATAAGAAGCTTCTATTGTTCCATTTAACCATCCAGTAATTTCTCTGGCTATCGTAAGCCCTAATCCTGTAGTTTTTTTATTTCTAGATTTATCTTTTGTATAAGAACGTTCAAAAATATAATCTAAATCATCCCTGGTCATAGGTTCACTAAGATTAGAAAAAGTAAATATATAACTACTGTCTGCTTCATGGATTTTAAAGCAATATCCTCCATTACCATGTACAATTGCATTAAATAAAATATTTGAAAATATCCTTTTTACTGCCTGTTCATCTCCCTGTATTATACATGGTTTTTCTGGCAAATGAACAGTTGGTTCTTGTCCCTTTTTATAAAAATCATCATAGTACATGGCAAGTGTATCTACCAAAACTTTTTTTGCATCTATAGGCACATGTTCATAAGTAATATCACCTGATTCAATACGTACATACTCAAATAATTGTTCTAGTAGTATCTTAACCATATTCTGCCGTTCTAGTATTATTGCTAAATACTCTTGGTATTCTTCCTCTGTAACATTTGTCTGGAGCATTTGAACATATCCACTAGCAGTTGTTAATGGTGTACGTAAATCATGAGAAATATTAGTTATACTCTGTCTAAAATTTCTGTTTAATCTTTTAATTTTTATACGAGACATTCTTATATCTCCTATTAAATTATTGAGTTGATTAACCAACTCCGCAATATCTCTTTGCTTTACTACTACCGTCAAAAGTTCATTGGTATCTTTTATATTCATAATTTCCTTTAATTGTTTTGTAATATGTTTAATATTCATGCGATAATATAAATGATAAAAAATAAGCATGACAAGCATGAAAAGGGACAAAAAAGTTGTAACTATCCAAATGTTTTTCATATTAACTCCTTTATATTAACTACCTTGTGCCTATACAAAAGCTAAAATTATACTACTTCATCTTTCATTGCCTCTATAATATTATTTTGTTTAATTGATTTAGAAGAAATCCAATATGACATAAATATAGACATAAATATTATCATAACATAAACCAAAATTGCCGTACCTGGAAAAACAACTATAAATTCATTCCACGTTATTGATGTTAATCTCAACATATAAAAACAAATGATAAATACAACTGGAATGCCAATAATAATTGGTTTCAATGCAAAAAATAGACCTTCTAATGTCAACATTTTATTTAATCCTTTAGGTGTTACTCCAACTGATCGCAGCATAGAAAATTCTTTCTTATGCAGTCTAATATTATTTGAAACAGTTGAAAATGTATTGAAAATGCCAATTATTCCAATCATTAAAGCAACAGCAAAAACGCTAATTGAAATAGCTTTCTGAACAAGCTCTCCATGATGCTTTTCGTCTACTAAGCTCCATATTGTAAAATCCTGCGATCCTAAGTAGGAATTACAAATTTGTGTTAGCTTTTTCTTTACATTTGGACTTGCCTTATCTCCCACTAATAAATCAATTGACATTATATTAGCTTCAAGCTCACGACTTAATGAAAAATTACCAACTATCTGTTTATAATTTTTCATAGGAATAATTAAAGCTAAACTGTATCTATTAGTTTTTATGTCACTTGGAGAAACTCCTGTAACATCACCTACTTTAATCTTGAATTTATTATTTGTTTGCATGTTATCTTCTACTTTTTCATATAAAAGCATTTTACTTCCAGCTTTTGTATTTAACAAAGGTAATAGTTTCACCTCATTAGAATTATCTGGTTTATAATGTGTGCTATTTAATAGTATACCTGTTGCTATATCTTTTTTATAATATTTTCCCGAATTAGTACCAATTTTTCCACAATACTTCTTAAAGGCTTCATCATTCAATCCTACTAAATTCACTATAATTCTATATCTGCCATTTTGTTTTAATACGTTGTACTTTTTGTAGTCAACTCCAGCAAATCCACCAGCTTTAGCAAAAATTTTTGACTCCTGATTTGATGCTAAATAAGTTGATGTACGTACTTGCCTTCTAATTACACTGTCTTTAACTTCAGGTAGAGATATAATTTTATTAATCATTTTTTCATTTGGCTCATCAATAGTATTTAAATTAAGGGTAATGTCATGGCTAACTATTTTCTCGTTCTTAGAATTCGCCAATTTATATATTGAAATAATATTAATATAGGCTGCTATTAAAATAAAACATATTGAAATAGATAAGGTAGCTGTACGTAAACTCTTCTTATTGGCTGAAGCTTGAGAACTTGCTAGTTCACCTTCTATACCAAATATTTTTTTAATCATTGAATGATTTTTTATTTTTGCCATTTTGATATTCTGACGTATTCCAGAAACAGCTGACACTTTTGCCACTTTTCTTGCTGGAATATATGCAGAGGTTAAAACAGTAATTAATGAGATGATTACTGAAAAAGCAATTACTATGAATGAGAAAGAAACATGTATGTTACTATAACCTTTTTCAACACTAAGAATTCTATTGACTTTAGAAAATACACCATAACTAAAAACATATCCTGCAATTAAACCAATTGGTAATTGAATAAGCCATAGCAAAAATCCTTCATAAAGAACAGAATATTTAATTTGTTTTGGAGTTGCTCCTAAGCTTTTTAGAATACTCAATTCCTTAATTCTGCTATTAGCAGATAGTGAAAATGCATTATAAATAATAAGAATAAACGTGCCCATGACTAGTAAAAATAAAATTATTACTATAGCCATAATTAGAACAAATTGGGTATTTGCGTCACTGTTATTACTAATTCCATATAAATTTAGCAATTGGTTATTATACATAACATTATATTTTCCATATTTATCTTTAGTTACTCCAGAATATTGCGCGATTTGTGGCAATGTTTTATATATTTTATACGGATTATTAAAGAGCATATAAACAGTTAGTTTGTCATTTTGTTTGATATCTGAAATGTTTAAATATCCCATTGCAATATACCCTGGATAAGCTGAACTTCCTGAAATGTCTAATTCACCAACTATTGTATAAGTCTTAGTTCCATTTACCTTAAATGTTTCACCTAACCTTTTATAAGCTTGAGTTTTAAGTACTTTATTGTTTAACATTCTATTTCCTATTGGAAGCGTTAGCTTATCACCAATTTTGTATGCAGGATTATCTGTAAAAAATAATTTTGATACCACTATTTCCCCACTTTTTTTAGGAAGCCTGCCGTGTATAAGCTCATTTTTCAAATTCATATCGTGCCAAAAATTTTCATCTGCATCTCTCATTAAAAAATATGGAAGTTTTGTATCAGAAAGCTTAGCAGTAACCCAAGTTCCTTTAACCATTGTAGTTTTAACAGCTGGATCTTTTTGAACTTTTTTAAGTTTATCTCCAGATATATCCTCTCTTAATTCTCCTTGCCAATAACCTCCATTTTTAATTGTTGATGTTACCTTTGCTCCCCACATAGAGTAAATAAATATACAAAGCGAACATAGCAAAGCCGATGCAATTGTTATAGCCACTAATATAGAGATTGTATGCCTCTTATTCTTTTTTATTTGGTTATAGGTGTATTCATTCATTATTTTCACTGCCCTATCACCTCATCTGAAACTATTTTTCCATCAACAATTTTAATACTTCTATCAGCTAAGGTGGCAATTTCTTCGTCATGTGTAATCATAACAATTGTCTGCTTGTACTCCTTGTTTGAACGTTTTAAAAGATCAATAGTTGTTTTGGTGTTTTTTCTATCAAGATTACCAGTTGGCTCATCTGCCAAAATAATAGACGGCTTACACATTAGTGCTCGTCCTATAGCAACTCTTTGCTGCTGACCACCAGAAAGCTGATTTGGAAAATGATTAAGTCTTTCCGTCAAGCCAAGCATTTCCACAATATTATTAAATTCTTCTTTCTTTGGTTTCACATTATCTAATAACATAGGTAAAAGCATATTTTTCTCCACAGTAAGAGTAGGAATTAAATTATAAGATTGATATATTAATCCTATTTTTCGTCGGCGAAATAAAGCAGACTCTGTTTCGTTCATAGCCGAAATATCTGTTTCATCTATATATATTTTCCCTTTTGTAGGATGATCTACACACCCTAGCATATGGAGAAGTGTAGATTTTCCCGATCCACTTGGTCCAATAATTGAAACAAATTGGCCTTTTTCTACTCTCAAATTCAAGTTATCTAATGCAGTAACCTTTGTATCACCATTTCCATAAATTTTCGAAAGATTTTCTGTTTTTAATATATCCAAAATATTCTCTCCTCTCTTCTTTACCATACATTTTCAAAGAATTTATGATTTATCTAAACATATTTTTGTTCCTTCTTGTCAATCAATCTACATCTCTCTTTGAGAATAATAAACTAGATCCAAAAACTGTAATTATTCCAATTAACAAAAATACAATTGAATAATTCACAACATCCTCTGGTTTTGAATTAAAACTAACTATGGTATTACGCATATTTGTAAGAGAGTATTTTTTAAAAACATCGTTCTTTGTTAGCAAAGTAAGCAGATTTACTATGAAGCTGCTGCTTGCCACTAGCAAAATAGAAACTATAATTGTAACACCTTCATTTTTTAATAAATAAGCCAAAAAAGTACCAATTCCTGATGTACCCCAAAACATGCAAATCATTCCAATATTCATTCGAATAAATGCAGCCGCATCAACTTGTCCTAGTTGAAATAGCATTATAGTTGATAATAAATTTAAAATGCCAAAACCTAATAAAACTATTGTAATAACAGAAGACATAGCTATATACTGTCCAAGAACTAATTTCCATCTGGCTATTCCATGGCAAGTCATTTGTCGTATATTGCCATTGGCATATTCAGCAGTAATCATACAAGCCACAAATATGAGAACGATATAGAAAATAAAATCTACACTATAAGATTCTTGATAACTAGAAATTCCTGTTCCTAACATCTGGGATTTTGTCGCAGTAGACACTGAAACAAAGGCAATAACATTCATTCCTAACAATATAATTGAAACAGCATAAAAAATCCTGCTTCTAAATATTTTATAAAATTCACTAAAAATTACATTCATCATTACTTATCGCCCTCCATCAACTTTACAAAATATCCTTCTATATCATTGCCTTCTAAGCAAATCCTTGATACTAAAATACCATTCTCAACCAATTCTTTATTAATTTGTTCTGGTATATCCAAGCAATCATAAATGCAAATTTTTCCTTCATCAAATACTTTAAAATTTGAGATGTTGATGTTATTTTTTAAAATGTAAGCTGCTTTTTCAGAATTATTCACTACAATGGTAAGACACTTTTTGCAGCGTTCTTCCAATTCTACTGCTTGAAATTCATCAATAAGTACTCCTTTATGTATGACTCCATATTTTGTCGCAAGCTTAGCAAGCTCCCCTAAAATATGAGAGGAAATTAAAATAGTAATTTCATTTTCTATATTTAGTTTTAATAGTAATTCTCTAACTTCTTTGATACCAGAGGGATCTAATCCATTAATAGGCTCATCTAGGATAAGAAAATCAGGATTACCTAATAAGGAAATTGCAATGGATAAACGCTGTTTCATGCCAAGAGAAAAAGCTTTAGTTTTCTTTTTACCTGTATTTTGTAAACCAACCAAACCTAGAACCTCATCCACATTACTATAGTCTGTAATACCAAGCAGTTTATCATAATAAATCAAGTTTTGCTTTGCTGTCATGTCAGGATAAAGTGCTGGCTGTTCAATAACACATCCCATTCTTTTTCTGGCCTTTTCTAAATTGCTACTTTCAAACAGTTGAATATCCCCCTGTTCCTGATAAATGAGTCCACAGGCAATTTTCATAATTGTTGTTTTGCCTGCACCATTTTTCCCTATCAAACCGTAAATATCGCCCTTTTTAATATTAAGATTAACCTTATTTACAGCTATTTGTTTTCCGTATTTTTTAGTTAAATCATTAGTTTGTAATACTAAACTCATATATTTTTACCTCCTTCTTTCGAAAATAAAGTATTATCTAATGCTATATTTAAATAATAAATAAAAGGTATTAAAATAGAATTTAGAATTTATCAAGAAAGTATCAAGTTTTATCAATTAATTATCTTGCATTTTATATCCTATTCCCCAAACTGTTTTTATATATTCTTCTCCATGTTTCAATTTATTACGCAAATTACTAACATGTACTGTTACCACTCTTTCATCCATAATATATTCTTCAGACCAAACACTCTCAAATATATTCTGCTTGGTAAATACTTTCCTGGGGCTACTAATTAATAATTCTAATATACTATATTCTTTTGCAGTAAGTTCAATAGGCTCATCATTAATAGTTACAATATGATTTTCACTATCTAAAATCAGATCTTTAAATCGGAATATGTTGGTTTTATCTATGGTCATACCCTTATTCATTCTTCTTAATACTGCACCTATCCGTACAATTAATTCTTCATTGTTAAACGGCTTTGTTATATAATCATCTGCCCCATCTCGAATCAATTCAAGTTTAGTGTTTAAATCATCTTTTGCCGATACACATATAATAGGAATTTGGAACTGTTCGTTAATCTTCACTAAAATTTCTTCCCCACTTAATCCTGGCAGCATTAAGTCCAATAAAATTAAATCAAAAGACTCCTTTTCTAATAATAAAAGCGCCTCTGTACCAGAAAACGCAGCTACTACTTCATATTCATTTTTTTTCAATAAAGTTTGTACCATTTTATTGATTTTAGGATCATCCTCTACAATTAATATTTTATTCATCCTTCTCTACCCTTCTATAAATAATCTCAATCGATTATACTTTTTAATCTATTTTATATTAATGTAAATAACCTACATAATATTATATCAAAGAATTTTTAAACCCAATAACATAACTTTCAATTTATTAGATATATTTCTTAAAATTGTTTAATTAAGTTATGTGTACAAAATTATTTTGGGAATATAAAAAGGATAATGTATATGGACTGCGTCCTTTTACTTTTTATGAAAATATATTTAAAATTTATTTAAAGACATAGATATAATTTACGGTAAATTTAATCCATAATATTCATTTTTATGTAAATAAATGTGGATTTAAAATTTTAGAATATTTAAATAAAAACCATCCTGAAACACCTACAAAAGAGGATGAGAGTTCACCAGGAGGAGAAAACTTTTTTAGGTTTGAAAAGGTAATGAAAGGATAAACTTAATTCGTTAGTTTATGCTAGGAATTTCCTAGTATAAGTTAGCTTTTACATTGAAAGCCCTATATATGTAAGTTTTCTAACTTAAAAATCTATATATAGCGATTCTAGTTGAAATTTTAAATTATACATAAAATAATACTAATAAAATTGAAATCACACTTAAAAACTTTTTTTATAAGTCTTAGTGAGGTATTTTAGAAAATCTTAGAAGCTTATATATGTCTGAGGTACGAGTTTATATAAATTTCTTTAGATTTTCAAAATACCGAGCTTTAGACTTATAGAAAGTTTTTAGTGTGATGATTTTTATTAGTATATGGCTTGTATAAGTAAACTTTCTACTTAGGAACTCTCTATAGATATTCTATCTTATTTCAATATAGCTTTTAAATCGTCCTCTACTGTTGTAGTAGGCTTTATGCTAAATTTATCAACTAAAACGTTCAACACATTTGATGAGAAAAATGCCGGAATAGAAGGTCCTACATAAATATTTTTGATTCCAAGGGACAATAAGGTAAGCAATATACATACAGCTTTTTGTTCATACCATGACAGTACTAGTGTAAGAGGTAAATCATTTACTCCACATTTAAATACATTTGCAAGTGCTAAAGCAATCTGTATAGCAGAATAAGCATCATTACACTGACCAACATCAATAATACGTGGAATACCTTGAATATCTCCTAAATCCAAATCATTAAAACGATATTTTCCACAGGCAAGAGTTAATATAAGACTATCTTTTGGCGCTTTTTTCACAAATTCAGTATAATAGTTTCTTCCAGGTTTTGCTCCGTCACAGCCTCCTACCAGGAATATGTGCTTGATTCCTCCATTTTTAATTACCTCTACTATTTTATCTGCCACACCAAGCACTGCATCATGGGCAAATCCAGTTGTAAGTACACTTCCACCATTTATACCTGTAAAATTTTTGTCCTCAGTATATCCACCAAGTTCAAGTGCTTTATTTATAATTTCACTAAAATCTTTTTTTCCATTTTCATCTGCCGTAATATGTTTAAGTCCAGGGAATGCTACAACATCTGTAGTAAATATTCTATCTGAATAATTTTCCTTTGGAGGTACAAGACAATTAGTTGTAAACAATATAGGTGCAGGAATATTGTCAAATTCCTTTCTCTGATTCTGCCATGCAGTACCAAAGTTACCCTTTAAGTGTTTATATTTTTTAAGCTCAGGATATCCATGTGCAGGCAGCATTTCTCCATGGGTATATATATTTATTCCTTTTCCCTCTGTCTGTTCAAGGAGCATCTTTAAATCATATAAATCATGACCTGTAATAACTATAAATGGACCTTTTTCAACATTTGTAGTTACTTTTACAGGAGTTGGTTGTCCATACGCAGATGTATTAGCTTCATCTAATAATGCCATACACTTTAAGTTGACACCGCCAAATTCCATTAGAATGTTCAACCACTCTTCTACTGAATGAGTTCCTCCAACTGCTCTCATACCTTTATAGAACCAATCCATAACTTCTTCATCTTTTTTACCAAGTTTATAGGCATGATATGCATATGCTGCCATACCACGAATTCCAAAAAGAAGTGTAGAGCGAAGTGATATAATATCAGCATCTCCATCCCAAAGTACATCAAAATGGAATTTGCTGTCAGATTTAAATTTTTCACTTTGTACTTCTACTGCATTTATAATTTCATCAATCCTTGATCCATCAAAATTTACATTGGTAATAGTTGAAAACAAACCTTCCATCATAACTTCATCTGCAGCCTTATCTCTATTTTTTCCTTCAGAAGCATAGGCAAGTTCTATGAGTTTGCATGTAAGTTTATCCTGTTTATTTGCAACATCAGGCTGCTTTCCACATGCCCCTACTTTTGTACACCCACTTCCACAAGCAGTTTGCTCACATTGAAAACAAAACATATTATCCATATTTACACCCCATAACCTTATTATTTTTTAATTGCTTTTATGAGATGAGTATAATATAATAATGGTAATAAATCGGTATCCTCTGTTACCAAATTAAAGGTGATTAAATGTTTAAAAAATATGTGGATATATTATCAAAAATTAGCTTATTTCAGGATATTACCAAAGAAGATATTACTATCATGTTAAATTGCATTAAACCTAAAATCAGTCAATTCAAGAAAAATGATTTGATTGCTATAAGTGGAGATGAATTTAAAAGCGTTGGAATTGTAATATCCGGGAAAGCTGTTGTAGTAAAGGAAAATGCTGCAGGAAACAGAATGTTTATGACAAATTTAAATCCAGGAGATATGTTTGGTGAAATGGCCGTTTTTTCAGGAAAATCTGTACTTCCAGCTACCGTTGAAGCTCAAGATAAGTGTACAGTTTTATTTTTACCTGGTGAAAAAATTATAGGTGAATGTAAAAACATGTGCTCATGGCACCGCCCTCTCATTCGCAATATGTTTAAAATTATATCTAATAGGGCGCTAGTGCTAAACAAACATGTAGAGTATTTAAATATCAAAAACTTAAGAGGTAAAATAAGTACCTTTTTAATAGAACAATATAAAAAATCAGGAAAAAGTACTTTCAAACTTCCCTTAAAACGAAATGAATTAGCTGAATTTTTAAATGTTTCAAGACCTTCCCTTTCACGGGAAATGTGTCATATGAGAGATGAAGGGCTTATTGATTTTAACAGATCATCTTTTCATATTAAGGATATTGAAGGATTAAAAAATATGTCAGAGTAAAGCTGAAGTGCTAAGAATCCTGTTAATAAGCATCAGGTGGAGTCAAAACTCCATCTGATGCCAAGAACTCTGTTTAATTTGTATTTAAAAAAGTAACAGTAAAAACAGTTCCCTTACCTATCTTACTTTTTACATCAATCATACCACCGTTTCCATCAATTATGGATTTTGAAAGGGCAAGGCCAATTCCAATGGATTCAGTGCTTTTATTCATCTTTCCTTTATAAAATCTTTCAAAAACATGTTTAAGTTCTTCTTTCGGTATTCCTTCTCCATTGTCTTTAACTATGATTCTGGTGCAAACCTGACTTACTTCAGTAAACACATTAACTTCCCCACCAGACTTCGTGTGTTCAATTGCATTCTTAATTACATTTACAATTGCTTCACTTATCCAATTATGATCATACTTTAACATAATTTTATCCCTGCCAGGATAAAACTTGAGTTTAACATTCTTACTTTCTGCTTTTATATCTAAAAATTTTAAAGATTCCATTACAGTTTTATTTATATCTAAACTTATCATTTTAAATTTTATTGCACCTGCATCTAATTTTGCAAGTTGGAGTAAACTTTTTACAAGCCATTCAATTCTATTTAGTTGATTTTTACTATTTTCTAAAAATTCGATTCTCTTATTACCATCTATCTTTCTATTCAAAAGTATATCGTTATATATTATAAGGGATGAAATTGGAGTTTTTATTTGATGTGATATATCCGACAGAGTGTTAACTAAAAAATCTTTTTCATGCTGTATTTGTGAAAAATTATTTTTTAAAATCACCCTCATGTTATCAAAAGCATAGGCAAGCTTTGCAAAAGTACCTTCCGCATTCTCATAAATTCTTATGTCAAAATTATAATCCAACATATTTTTTGCTGCTAATATAAGTCTTTCAAGTTTTTTATATATTCTTATATATAAAATAGCATTTGTTAAAAACACTATTGCAAAAAAACAAACCATAGAAGTAAATAAAAACTTACTTAAATTTCTATAATTATTTTCCAATTGAGGCATCAAACCTATATTCAATTCTGTACTATACCCATAATCTTTCAATATTCTTCTTCCACTTTTTATATCTTCCCCACTGCTATTTTTCGTTATAACAGTTACCACTTGATTTTTCAATTCAGGATGAGTCTTTACTATTTTACCAACAACAGCTGCATTATTATCTACATAACTATCCTTTATTTTTTCATAACTCTTATCAATAGTATAAGAACTTATGAGTATTGACAATAAAGCTAAAATCAATATAATACAGGAACTTTTCCTAAGTTCCGGATTTTCATAATACTCCCTCATGTTTTACTCCTTTTCAACTTCCAAATCCCACTCATATCCAAACCCTCTTTTTGTTTTTATATACTTAGGATTTGAAGAGTCATCCTCTATTTTTTCTCTTATCCTCTTTATGTATACGGAAAGCGTATTTGTATCGAAGTAATCTCCACTTCCATCACTAAGCTTGTCTAGTATTTCTTCTCTATTCATAGCTCTTTTGGGATTAGTCATAAAAAGTAATAACAATTTATATTCCTGCATAGAAAGAGACATATCACATCCATTTCTATAGGCTTCTAATTTAGTTGTATTTAAAACAATTTTTTTGGATTTTAATATATCACTCTTATCCGAATTGTTTTTTTCCGTTCTTCTCAAAATTGCCTTAATTCTAGAAATAAATTCTTTTACTCTAAATGGTTTTGCTATATAATCGTCCGCACCTATATCAAGTCCTAAAACAACGTTTACTTCTTCATCACAAGCAGTTAGAAATATTACTGGAATCTGACTTTTTTTACGTATATATTTACATACATCATATCCACTTCCATCTGGTAACATCACATCTAATATAACAATGTCAAAAGTTTCACTGTCAAAAGTTTTTTTAGCTTCACTAACACAGGAACACCTTTTCACTTCATACCCCTCATCTTGAAGAGTAAAATCAATTCCAAGTGCCAGTGCCTCATCATCTTCTAGAAGTAATATTTTATTCAAATTAGCACCTCCACAATATATCTTTAAAATATATTCTATACACTAACTAAGGTTTTTGTCTAGTTATATACACAAATTGATAAGCACCAGATGAAATATTTTTTTATCTGGTGCTTATCAATAATTATCCGTGTAAATTGTAAATCCGCAGCCAATGGCACTGTATATTTAATTAGAGAAGCAATTTGTTATCTTTACTTTTTATTTGACTTTCTATCTTTTACAACCATAATAATTATAGCAGCGCAAATAAGTCCAGCAACAAACATAAAACCAAACCTCATATAACCACCTTCTACAAGATTAATTTATGGGATTCTCAGTGAAATCTAGCAGCATATGGCATATATCAAACCAATTTTTAATCTAGAAACCCTATATAATATATTACACTTAATCTTCTTGTCTTATGACATCTATTATATTTTCCCTTTTAATTCTAGCTAAAGGTTTTATTACAGATATTAGCCCTATAAATATTGCAGCTAATCCGCTCACAAGTATCAAATTCCATGGAATATTCCACTTAAAATCAATAATTTTTCTCATAGGTGACGATACTGAATAAGATAACAGACTACCTACAATACCGCCATATAATGCACCATATAATCCATATAAAACTCCTTCTTTTAATATCATCTGTCTTATATTTTTATAAGTCATGCCAATTGCACTCAAAGATGCTATTTCTTTTTTTCTTAAAATCAGGTTGGTAGTTATAGTATTTATTATATTAACTGCACCTATTAGAGAAATTACAACTATAAATCCGTACATAAGTATCATAAGCTGCATCGTATTTCCCCTGGCAACTTCAGATTGTTTGGATATATCAACAGCCTTTACTCCTTCTTTATCACATATTGGTTCAATAAAACTATTAAACTTATCCTCATCTTTTTTATCCTTTAAACGTATTTCAGATATTTTTACAGGCATCTTATTTAAATCTCTACCAGTAATATTCTTCATCACATCTTTTGTCATTATAATATGAAAAAGTTTGAGATTATCTGAATAAAATTGATATGGTGCATCATCTACTACTGCTGCTACTTTTACTTTTATCATATTGTCTTTATTAAACTCTTCATTTTCCTTTTTGTTCTTATCAATATAATCTTCTCCCTGTACTGGTCTATACATCATATTCTTATCAATATAAATAGTATCCCCAACTTTTAAATTAGTAATTGAACCACTATAGTATTTTTTATTTACAGTTAACATACTATTCTTTACTATGACAACACCATTTTCTTCAGCCATATTTGAAGTATCTACCTTACCAGATTTAATATAGCTTTTAATGCTTCTAATCTTGTCATCATCATAAATATCAAACAATGTTGTTATAGAACTCATCTTTTTATTTTCAAAGGTCACATCACTATAAACCTTAGGTGCATTTTTGACTAAGTAATCATTTCTCTTTTCATTTGGAATCAACATATTGGAAGAATAAGTTCCATAGGATACATATTGTTTATCTACAAGTTTACTTTGCTTTACTTTGTTTATAATATTTTCTTTAAGGGAGCTTGTTCCCTTTTTATCGACTACACCAATTAATTCAAAATTCATTTTTACATCCTCAGACTGCGAACCTGTAAAAATTGTCATCATATTTATAAAAGATGAAAAGAATATAAAAAGTGCTATACTTATTACCATTGAAAAAACAGTAACTCTGAATTTTTTCTTATTTCTCTTTATATTTTTAAATGCCATTAAACTTTCAATGTTCAAAAATCTTTTTAAAATATTTCCCCTCTTTTTGCTTATCTTTTCCTTTGATATAGATGTCCTACTGCTTATAGCAACTAGAGGTGATACCTTTGATGCAGCTCTTGCTGGAATAAATGCAGATAAATATATTGAGATCACTCCAACTAATGCACTTATAACAAGTACATAGTAGGGAATTACTATTTTTAAATTGTTAAACGCTGTATCTGACATTATACTAAATATCTTGCTCACTACAAACATTGCAAATATTCCAGACAAAAGCCCAAGTGGAATGCCCATTGCACTTATTATTGATGCTTCTCTCAAAACTATTTTTCTAATCTGTGCTGGTGTCGCTCCAACAGCTCTCAAAAGTCCAAATTGCTTCATTCTCTCAATTACACTTATCTGAAAAGAATTATATATTACAGCTATAGTTGCTATTACAATTATACCTATTATTACACCTGCTATACCATACAATTGTTTATTTAAATTATTACTGCCTTCACCTGAATAGTCCAATAAATCTTTATTTAAAATACAGTTGTCTTTAAATTTATTACTTAATTCTGATACGGTATTTGATATTCCTGCCTTTTTGTATATGCTCACATATACTGCAGATTTTTCTATATTAAATATAGTAGAATAAGTCATGCCTAAAGCTGTACCATTGTATTGAGTTTCAGCCTGATTTTGAATAATTCCTGTAATTTTAAATTTTTTTTCTTCTCCTTGATCTGCCTCAAATTTTATAGTATCTCCTATTTTAAGATCACCCTTCATATAACTAAATGCCCAGTTTTCAATTGCTATTTCTCCTTCTTTTTCAGGAAGTCTTCCCTTTACTGCATTATAGCTTTTAGGTAAAAATTCTAAAGCAGATTTATTGTATTTATTAATTTCAATCTTTTTTCCATCTTTTAAATTACTTTCAAACCACTTTTCTTGAATACCTACTTTTTCAATTTTAGGATTAGCTTTTAACTGGCTGTAATCATCTGCAGTAATTTTTTGAATCTTAACATGATAACTTCCATTTTGATTTATAGCACTTTCAACAAAAGAATTTTGCAGACTTTCAATAAATAATCCCACTGCCGTAATCAATGCCACAGAAAGTATTACTCCTAAAATAGTGAGCATTGTCCTCTTTTTGTTGTGTTTTAAATATTTATTTGTTATTTCCTTATAACTATTCATCTTATATCACCTCCCTACTTTAGATTGATTTATCCGATTTTATTTCCCCATCAAATATAGTAATAACCCTATCTGCTTGCTCTGCTACATTTATATCATGAGTTATGATAATTAAAGTTTGATTATATTTTTTTGATGATAACTTTAAAAGTTCTATTACTTCTTTACTATTTTTGCTGTCTAAATTTCCAGTTGGTTCATCTGCAAGTATAAGTGCAGGTTTATTTATAAGAGCCCTCCCAATTGATACCCTCTGCTGCTGACCTCCTGATAGCTCGGATGGAAGGTGAGTTACCCTTTCTTTTAATCCAAGCATACTTATTACTTCATCTAAGTAACCTTTATCTGCTTTCTCCCTATCCAAAAGTGATGGAAGAGATATGTTTTCTTCTACATTTAAAACTGGTATGAGATTAAAAAATTGAAATACAAACCCAATATTTCTTCTCCTAAATATAGCTAATTTTTCTTCATTTAACTTATATATATCTTCATTTTCTATATACACTTTTCCTGATGTTGGCCTGTCAAGTCCTCCCAGCATATGTAGAAGTGTACTTTTTCCAGAACCAGATGCCCCTATTATTGCTACAAATTCACCTCTATTAATAGTAAATGATACATTCTTTAGAGCTTCAACTTTATTTTCTCCCTTGCCATAAGTCTTCGATAAGCTTTCAACTTTTAATATTTCATCCATATTGTTATCCCCCTCTATATCCTAATTTACTTTAAGTGACTAAACAAAAAATTTTTTATTATATTTTCTTAATCTATTATATTTTTTTAAGTAAGCTACAACAATAACTAGATGCTTACAATTAAAACGTGAATCTTACATTTCTGTAAGTATACAATTTTGCAATTTAAACTCATATTATAAAATCTAGATTATTTTTCACATCAAAACAAAACCCCAACTTAAAATTAAGTTGGGGTTTCTATATTATTTTTGAGGTGCAAAATCAACTTGATTTAATGACATTATTGTAATTATATCTCCATCATCTAAATTTACAGTTACTTGTTTCACTCCAGAATTTCCTAAAATTTCATTTACTTTAGGCATCTCATTCTTACTGTAAACTATAAAATTTCCTTCTCCAACTACTGGTGTCACTACATATCTTCCACTACCAATATCTTCTCCTACACTCCACCTTCCACTATAAAGTGACGTTGCCTTATGTTCTGTAATAAATGGAGCTGTAACAGGTTCAAAATGTGTTTTGTTTATACCTTCTAATTGTATTTGTTCATCTTTTACGAGCTTGACCCTTGCTTTAGAAATACCCATATCTCCTACATTTCCTAAAATCTCATTTACAGTTAAATCTGGTTGCTGCGTATTTTGAATTATAAAATTGCCTTGTCCATCTGCTGGAGTGACATCATATAATCCTTCTTCTATATCTTTCCCTACTGTAAATGTACCGGCTCCCAAATCTGTTACTTTTCCCTGAACCTGCCTCTGCTTAATCTCTTGCTTAGCAGCCGATTTATCTGTATCTTTATTAGTTGAAGCCTTCATATTCGAATTACTACTTGTACTATTAGTTGATGTCTTAGATTGATTTTCACATCCTAATACCAAAGCAATACTGCCAACTATAATAAGTACAAGTGTTATAGTTATTACTTTATGTTTCATAAAATAATTTCCTCCCTAACTTATATGGCTTTAAATATATTGTAATAAAATAGTAACATCTTACTCTAAAAAGATACTAATTCTATAACTTAAATTTACTTATTTCTTCTTTTAATTTTCCCATGCTCTCACTTGACATTGCTATTTGTTCAACTATACTGTTAGTTTTAGAATTAACATCATCTATCTTTTTAGCAACATTTGTTGTACCTTCAGCTCCCTGTGATGAAGCTTCAGCTAGCTGATCTATAGTTCTTACCATATCATTTACTGATGTTGAAAGGTGCTTTGAAGTACTACTAAAATTTCTTTGCAATATCCTCTATAGCTTTTCCAGGCTCCTCTGATGTAGCAGCCATTTTCTCTGAAGAAGCTGCTGTCTTCTGCATTCCCGCTGCAATTTCTTCCGTTGTTGCAGATACATCTTGTATATTATTTGACAATTCATTAACATTATTATTTATATCCTCATTTATCAAAATAACTTTTTCAATTGCTTCATTAACTCCCTTCATTATTTCTTTTATATTGAATATAAATTTATTTAAGCTTACAGCTAATTCACCAATTTCATCTTTGTTTTCATAGCATCATCCTTCTTCAATTCTCTACTTAACTGTATAACTTGTTTATGCATATCAATATACTTATTCCACTCACTCTTAACATCCTGAATTAAATTTTTGTCTTGAGTATTATAGAGATACTTTTCACATGATTTAATTTCACTTTTTATCTGAGTAATTTTGCTTTGCATTTCTTATTCCTTTTCATTCATTGTATTAGAATCCGTAGCAATTATATGTTCATACTCTAAAACCCTAAAATCAGAAGTCATATCGCTAATATTTTGTGAATGCTGCATTGAAGGCATCCATGTTTCATCTATAAATATTATTTCCTTCTAAGTTTAAATTGTTTACATATTTTAAATTAATTTACATCAATTTAGTTATACCCCCCATTAACTAAATTACATTTGAGTTATATATCGTGCCCAAATTTAATTCCTTTACATAATAAAAGTAATTGACAAAGCTTACTCTTTTAATCCAAAAAAGTCCATTACAGTTTTACAAATACTAAAAAAGGACTTCTATAACATAACTATTATAAAAATCCCTTCTCTTATTTTTATCCGATGACTACCTGATCTAATACTCCCACGCGCACAGCGAAAGCGACTATCACCAAATCAAAGATTTGGAATATCTGCTTTTTTCCAAGTGGGAGTAAAGATCAGCTATGTCCCTGGATAACGATTTTTCCTAAAGGATAACGCCTTCTAAGTGCTGAAGCACTAAGAATCCTGTTAATAAGCATCAGGTGGAGTCAAAACTCCATCTGATGCCAAGAACTCTGTTTATATAGCTCTTTTAAATCCTTTTCCCATTATTTCAGAAGCATCAGATATACTTATAAAAGCTTTTTTATCACAAGAAGTAACAATCTTTTTTAATTCAGGTAACTGAGATAAAGGAATTATACAAAAGAGTATCTTTTTTTGTTTTTCCGTATAGGCACCTTCTCCATAGAGCATTGTTACTCCACGGTTAAGGTCTTCAAGTATATGTTTAGTAACATCTCTTTCTTTATCAGTAATAATGATTACCGATTTAGATTTATATAACCCTTGTACTACTTTATCGAGTACAGCAGATGTTAAATACATAGCTATTAACGTATAAAGAGCATTAGGTATTCCAAATATAAAAGCACTAATAGAAACTATAATAAGATTTATATAAAAAGATATTTTTCCTATATCAAAATTAGAATGCTTTTTTCTAATGAGCATAGCTATTATATCCAAACCACCTGTAGACCCATGATATGAAAAAACAATGCCAAATCCTATTCCATTTAAAACTCCACCATAAATACAATAAAGTAAATTATCATTAATATGTAATATATTTGATATAGGTTGTGTAAGAATTAATCCTATTGAAAATGTTAACATGCCTATCAATGAATAGATAGTAAATCGTTTATTTAATTTTATTATGCTTAAAATAAATAAAGGAATATTTAATATAAGTACAACATATCCTGCTTGTATTTTAAATAAATACTGTATTATTAAAGCTATTCCAGTAACACCACCGCTTAATAAATGAGCATGAGTTAAAAACATGTTGACACTAATACATCCCAAAAAACTTCCCAAAATAATAAGCACTACATTTATAATGTCATCTTTTTTTATAAATTTCATAATAAATTTCATATTTTTATAACGACCCCCTTCCTAATTAGTATATTTATTATAATAGTTTTTTCTCACAGGTTCAATATTACAGATTTTTTACTCATACTAATACACACTTATATATTTTTTAAAAGTATAAGTGTGTACCCAAAATAATTCTATTCTCAAAATAATATATAAAGATTAATATAACCTATTATTTACTAATAAAATATCACTTTTTTCTTTTTATTTGTCCTTCGACAATGTTAGGCTGGGATAAGATGGCTGCAATACTACAATTTTTATCAACAAAATCGTTCATCTTTTTAATTTCTTTGTCATCTGCATCTGTTTTAACTAAGATATCTACTTTGATATTTAAACCTATTCCATTTTTAATTTCATCAAAATCACCAGTGATTTGAGCCTCACATTCTTCTAAAGTAATTCTCCTTTTCTGAGCATAACTACTTATCACCATTAATTTGCATCCAGCTAAAGCCACTAATAGCATTTGACCTGGTATGGCACCTTCATCCTTTCCGCCATTCTCAATTGAATGGTCCATAATGTATTCATGATTTCCTACTTTAGCACATACTTTAAATGTTCCATCCAATTTTGCATTACATTTAAGTGTTAACATTACAAACTCACTCCCTCAATAATTTATCATTCTAAGTTACTCTTTATTTGCATTTTAATGTGTTTGTATATAATATGTAACTTTCTATTGTAATGTAAATAAATCTTTATAATTTTTTTACTCTACCTTCAAGTTTATTATTTACTAAAGAATAAATTACTGGAACGACAATAAATGTTAAGAAAGTAGCTGTTAAAAGACCAAACATCATAGCAACCGACATAGGACCAAACAGTGCACTTCTTGAAAATGCTAGTGGTATAAGTGCTGTAATAGTTGCTACAGAACTCAATATTATAGGTCTGAATCTTTGACTTACAGCATACATACAAGCATCCTCCACAGAAAGCCCATCTTCTCTTCCATTATTTATATATTCAATAAGAAGTATGGCATTTCTTATAACAACTCCAATTAAACTTATTACACCCATAAAAGCCGTAAGTGACAGGTCCATCCCAAATGCGTGAAGTCCTATTGACACTCCTATAAGAGACAGCGGCAGTGCACACATTATTACAAGAGGTTGTACAAATGATTTAAACTGAACAAATAAAAGTATATATACTATTGCTAAAATAAGTACACCTGCTATGCCAAGGCTTGTAAAGTACTTACTTACTTGAGCCTTTTCTCCATCATATATAACTTTTACTGGGTCTAAATTCATTCCATCTATTTTTTGCTTTAATGCATTTTCTATATCAACTGAATTATATCCACTTTTAACATCACTATAAACAGTTATAGTTCTGTCTTCTTTATAATGTTTTATCTCATCCAACTCTGAGTTAAGCTTAATAGATGCTACCTCATATAAAGGCACCTTGTTCTTGGTAATACTTGATTCAATATATAAATTTTTAAGGTCTCCTACAGATGAAATATTTGTTTTAACCATGATATCATATTCACTACCATTTTTCCTATAAACAGAAGCTGTATAACCTTTAAGTGCAATATTTATCTGCTGCAGAATATCCGATTTCAATAACCCAAGTTGTGATGCTCTATCTTCATCTATATTTATTTCATATTGATAACTTTTTTTAGCTGCATCATCTCTTATATTCATAGTTCCAGGTATATTTTTTAATTGCTGCTGTATTTTTTCGGAAGCATTCTCAATCTGATCTAAATCATCTCCAGTAATTCTCAAGCGCACTGGTGCCCCTATAGGTACTGCTTCTTCAAGTTGTTTTACTGTAGCTGTACCTCCTGAAATTTTACTATCCAGTTCTTCTTGAATATGTTCAACCAATTCCTGTCTTGTCTTAAACTTTTTAGTCTTATCCAAATCTACTTTTACCATAATTTGAGCTACATCATTAGAAGGATTAACTGTAGGCAGTGTTACATAAAATGGAGGCATGCCACCACCTATAGCTGAAGTATAAGCTGTAACCTCTTTTTGCTGTTTTAATACGCCTTCTATATTTTTTACAAGCTTGCTAGTACTTTTTATATCGTCAAATTTCTCATTTGCAACATCTATGTATACTTCATTCTTATCTACATATGGAAAAAGCTGCATTCCCAATGTATTAATTAAAATTAATGCTACTGCAAAAACAGCTAGTGCTGCCCCAATGATAGTCTTCTTGTGCTTAAGTCCATATTTTAAAAGATTCTCAAACATCCTACGAATTGGATTTTCCCGTTTGCTCTCCTTGCTCTTTCTAAAAAACAAGGAAGACATAGCTGGTGTTACAAACAATGCCGATAAATAAGAGCAAATTACACATATTATAACAACCTGCGGCAGGCTTTTTAAAAACTCACCTACTTCTCCTGATATTGATAATAGAGGTAAAAAAGCTCCCACAATAATTAGAGTAGATGTAAATACTGGAACAAACAGCTTCTTTATGCCATTAAATGCTGCTTCATCCCTTGTCATGCCTTCATCTATTCCAACCTGTATGACATCTCCTATTACTATGGCATCATCAACAAGTATTCCAAGGGCTATAATAAGTGCCGTAGTTGACATCTGCTCAACTTTAATTCCAAGTGCATACATAATGATAAATGTCATACATATTGATATAGGTATAACTGCAGATACTACCATTGAATTTCTAAAGCCCATACCTATAAGAACAGTTACAATTACAAGTATTATTCCATCTCTTAGATTTTTCATAAAGAAAGAGACAGAATCGCTTACATCTTTAGGCTGAAAAGTAATCTCATCTATAGTTAAATCCTTTGGCATCTGCTTTTTTATCGTATCTAATTTTTTTGTTATATCTTTTCCTATTGGAACTATATTTTTATTTTTTTGAAAATATCCCGCAAGTAATACTGCATTTTGACCATTGTCAGTAAATTTATAATTTGAGTCATCATCATAATCCATATATACTTTAGCTATATCCTTGATCCTTACGGTTTCACCAGTACTGCTTGAAACTCCTACAACAGTATTTTCTATATCATGCAGTGAACTAAACATACCGGGTGTATTTACTTTTATTTTACCTGTAACTAAATTTAAAGACCCAGATGGTATGTCTATATTTTGTGCACTTAGTACAGAACATACATCTGCTACAGATACTTGATACTTATTTATTTTATTCCAATCTATCTGCACCTTTACTTGTCTAGCTTGCTTACCTTTTACATCTATTCTTGAAATACCACTAGTATCACGAAGCTGCTTCTTTATATCATCAGCATAACTTCCTAATTGTTGATAAGAATAATTATTGCCTGATATACTTATTATGATACCAGCCGTTTCTGCAAGATTAGTATTAATTTCACTATCATTACATCCATTTGGAAGATCAGACTTTAAATCCTTTACCTTGTCTCTTAAATCTCTCCAGGCTTTATCTTGATCAGCATCATTGTTTAAATATATAATAACTATTGATGCATTGCTTTCTGAATAAGATTCTACATAATCACATCCATCAACTTCTTCAACTTTCTGTTCAACTTTTTTTGTAACTAACTTTTCTATATCACTAGATGAGGCACCTGGATAAACCGTAGTAATCATAGCTGCTGGAGATGCAACATCCGGGGTTTCCTGTTTTGAAATACCACTATAACAGTAAAAGCCACCAATTATAACTATAGCCACCAGGAATAATACAATCTTTTTATTTTTTATAGCTGACTTAATTAATCCCATATTATATTCTCCTCTTCTTTTATTTAACCGTAACTTTATATCCTGATTTTAGGCTTTTCATGCCTTCAACTACGAGCTCATCTCCATTTTTTAAACCATCCACTGAAACTTTATCTTCATCAGTATCACCTAAAGTTACATTTTTCTTAACAGCATGTCCATTTTCAATCACATAAACATAATCTTCACCATCATTTAAGACAGAACTAATTGGTATAGATATTGCATTTTTATCCCCCATATCTATATAAACTGCTGCTGTTTCTCCTATATAATATTTATTATTATCTATTGGTTTCGAGAGTTTAATTTCTGCACTATATGTTCCAGACTTACTATCAGCCATTTGAACTATATTTATGACTTGCCCTTCTGCACTGTCATCCCCTATCTTGACCTTTGCATTTGTACCAACTTTTACTTTCTTTACATCATCATCTGAAAGTCCAACTGTAATGACTTCATTTTCACTTCTAAACAAAACTACTAGGTCTCCTGCCTGCTGCATTTCTCCTTCTTTACCCAGTACATCTACCACATATCCATTTTCGTCTGCTGCCATAGAGGCATCTTGAATTAAACTTTCCTTTGAATCGTAATTTGCTTTTGCTTCATTTAATTGCGCTAACAGTGACTTTTTATCTTCATCTCTGGAACCATTTTGTATTTGTTCAAGACTCTGCTCTGCACTATTTAATGCATTTTGAGAATTGTCTAATTGTAACTTGACATCATCCAATTCTTGTTTCGAAATTGCCCCTGCATCACTTAGTTTACAGTACTTATCATACAAATCTTTATAATAATTATTACTGTCTTGTGCATTTTTAACTGCTATCTGTGCTTTACTTACATCTTCCTGCTGTGCACCGTTTACCGCCTTATTATACTGTGCAGAAGCAGCATCAACTTGAGATTTAGCAGCTTGTGCTGCAAAATTAAGATCACTTTTATCAAGATCCACCAGCTTATCACCTTTTTTTACATGCTGGCCTTTAGATACATATATTTTTAAAATTTTAGCTGAACTTTTAAAAGATAACTTTCTAACTTCACTACCTCCAGTTAGCCCCTGATATTGCAGTGACATAGGATAACTACCACTCTTAATTTCTAAAGTTTTTACTGGATAACTCCTCGTATACGTTTTTTCCTCATCAGATTTTCCGCTAATTATAAAATATGTGCTTAATGCTGCTATAGTCACAACAACCAAGCAAATGCAAACTATTTTCTTTTTTTTACTTAATTTTTTTATCGCTGAACGAACATACTTAAATTTATATATAAATTTCCTCATGTTATACCTCCTTTAGCTTAAACATTGTTCACAATTCAAAATTTCGGTAGATTTTTAGATTTTTTTCGACAATAGAAAATCATACTTAATTGTGAATTGACTACTGGCACAAACAATATCAACAATAAGACGCTTGTACTTTTATAAGCATGCGTTTATTATAAAATGTGTGTTGTATAACTTCAATCATTAATCTATTGCGATTTTGTTGGTTATTCAACATATAATAGACATGTGTTGAATAATTATTAAAATTTTTTGTGGAGGATTTTTATGGAGGAAAAGAAACTTGATAGACGTGTGAGAAAAACTAAAAAGGCTCTACTTCAAGCCTTGACAAAACTTATGTCTAAAAAGAAAGTTAATAGTATTACAGTAAAGGAACTTACGGACTTAGCAGATGTTAATAGATCAACTTTTTACCTTTATTATAAAGACATATTTGATATGGTAGATATGATAGAAACTGAATTGGTTAATGATTTTAGTGAAACTTATGACAAATTTTCAAAGGAAGCTACCACCTACGAAGACTTACTGTCTTTTTTTATATATCTATTCGAGTTTGTAAAAGCTAATGCTGAAATGTTTAAAATATTTTTAGGATATGATGGGAACTACGCTTTTATAGAAAAGTTTAAAGATGCTATAAAGCACTGCCAGATTCCTCTAGACGATACATCCTCGGAAGCAGAAGCTCACTATGTTATGCCTTTCGCTATATCAGGCTGTATTGGAGTAATACAACAGTGGTTGAAAGATGACATGATTGTTTCTTCTGAAGATATGGCTGCCATTCTTGTTAAAATGCTTTAAATTAGAGAATAGAAAATAGTAATATAAGATAATTAACTTCTTTTTTGCATAAAAAGCATTTTGGATTAATTTATTTTTAACATTGATCCAAAATGTTTTTTATTTACAACAAAAATGTTTTATTTCAGTTATGTAGCTTAAAACATTTTTTTACTCATTTCATCTATTGCCTTACTTACTGTCTCATATACATTTGGAAAATACCCCTTAGGTAAACCCGCAGTAAGGCATGGAATAAAGTATTTCTTTCCATTAGCTTTGCAAGCTTCTTCTACATGTTTGATACAATTTTCAAGTGTCCAATCTGGAAAATCAATCAAGCCACTGTGGAGTCCTCCCATAAAGGATATTTTTCCACCATATTGCTTGATCAATTCAGGGATGTTATTAGTGTTCATAACGCCTTGCCATATATCTATGCCCATTTCGATCATATATGGAACCAGGTTAGCAGCATAAGAATCGCTGTGGTGAACAATCAATTCAACACCATTGGCTTTATAGTAACCATAGATCTTTTTATAAGCCGGAAGAAAGAACTCTTCAAACATCTTAGGAGCCACAAAAGAGTTTTTTTGGCTTCCCCAGTCATCATGATGGAAAATGCAATCTGGATGAAGTTTTTCAACTATCACTTTTGCAACATCCAGCTCATACTGCGTAAGGGCGTCAATTAACTCATGCATAGCTTCAGGCTCTTCATATAAACCCATTAACGCATCTTCCATGCCCATAAGATGATGTGTCATTTCAAAGACACCTGGAGCATAGAAAGGTGCCACAAATTCCTCATTACGGTCAACAGAATTAGCATGAGCAATAGCTGGAGCCCAAGCTTCATCAGAAGTTGGAATTGTAGGAATTTTAACATATTTCTTCCATTCAGTAACATCTTTTAAAACTCTGTGTTCGTCATCATGAACAGGGAACGCACCAAGTTGACCTTCTGGCCACTGCCATGTTATCCCCCAATTATCTTTCCAAGTACAACCGTAGTTAGATCTACTTCCCAAAGGCATTTCCATGATCATATTCAAAAATTCATATTGATTAACAAAACGATCTGGATTTCCACCTTTAATAGTTTCTAGTAAATTCTGTCTTTTAGTTAACATACAACAATACCTCCTTATATTATTTATAATATATTTATGCCGTTGCCAATTCTTTAGCCTTAACTGCAGCACTACCTGCATCAGGTGTATATGCATCTGCTCCTATTGAATCCGCAAATTCAGCTGTTACAGGAGCACCACCAACCATTATCTTGAATCCTTTTAATCCACTTTCTCTTAAAGTCTCAACTGTTTTCTTCAAAGCTGCCATTGTCGTAGTAAGAAGTGCTGAGCATGCTACTATTTTTACATTTTCATTTGCCTTAACTGCTTCAACAAATTTATCAGCAGGTACATCTACTCCAAGGTCTACTATTTTAAATCCAGTGCTTTCCATCATCATTGAAACTAGATTTTTACCAATATCATGTAAATCACCTGCAACTGTTCCAATAACACATGTGCCTAAAGAAGTTGAAGCCCCACTTGCAAGATGAGGTTTAAGCACTTCTACACCTCTTGACATTGCTTTTGCTGCTATTAACATTTCAGGTACGAATATTTCTCCTGTGGAGAATTTATCGCCTACAACACCCATTGAGTCAATCATAGCTTGAAGTATATCTTCTGCTTTGCTTCCCTCATCTAGTGCTTCCTGCACCAATCCTTTAATAAGTTTAGTTTTACCTGCCTCTAAATTAACTTTTACTTCTTCAATTTTAGACATTATTTTTTCCTCCTTATTGTTTATATAATTATTTATCCTTATTATTTATGTAATTATTTCTTTTTACCAAATATTCCTTCTCTGTATGCTCTAATATATTCCATGCAGTACTCGTCTTCACCTAATAGTGCTTCTGTTGCAAACAACATCCCTATTAAATCCTGATTTAATGGATCAAGAATAAAACTGTCCATTCCTGCATTCATAGCCAATACTGCAAATGCCTGATTGACAATTTTCCTGGCTGGAATATTAAAGGATATATTACTAACAGCTCCAACAACATGAATCGTAGGATACAATTCTTTGATTTTCTTCATAACTTCGGTTACCATGTTAATTCCTTCTTCTGATGTACACAGCATTTCAATCAAGGGATCAATATGCATCCTGGACGGATCAATGTTGTATTCTTTTACTTTTGCCATTAACTCTGCAAATACATCCAAACGGTCTTTAGCAGTTTTGGGAATTCCTTTGTCGCTGTTCAAGAGAGCAACACACTCCCATTTTGTATCAGCGATTGCAGGAAATGCCACATCAATCTTGTCCCCTTCCATTGACACGGAATTGAAAAGGCCTGGCTTCTTACAGTATTTCATGGCTTCTACGCATGTGTGGGGGTTAGGACTATCCACTGCGATAGGCACATCGGTTGCATCCTGTACGATGTCTATAAGCCATTTCATTGTTTCCAGTTCAATGTCGTCATCCACTGAAGCACAAACATCAATAAAATCTGCACCTGCTTCTGTTTGCTTTATTGCAAGATTTCTTATGAATTCTGAATCCTTTGCTGCAATGGCTTTACCTGTGGAAGGAATCGCTCCATTAATTTTTTCACCAATTATTATCATAATATACACCCCTTTAAACATTTACTTTAAGTTACAATTATATCAATTAATACTACAACACTTTAAACTTCTTTGATTTCATATCTGTAACTGCATATGTACAAAAAAATGATGCAATTGCTGTATCCTGAATATTTTACGGCACTACTTCTAATCCCAATACGACGCCCATAACAATCAAACGGCATACCAACATATAGTAATCGTTGACAATTGCAATAGCATTGACTAAATTATCATTTTTAATACCTAATATAAATTACTTACAATAGATATCACAACCATGTCACCCATTATGTACATAGTTGATAAAAATAAAGCAGCGAGAGTCATAAAATCAGATTGGGTGATTTTACAATATTTTTGGATATGATATGTTTATCATCCTACACCGAAAAAAGTCCCATTAAACATTTACATTAGGGAAACATAACCTCTTCAGCTTCACATCATTTAATTGACCCTAATCATGATATGTATGTGTTGTGTTAATTGAAAAGATATGCCATAATTTCTCATTCTCCTGACTGAATTTATACATTTTTTATTATCGTATAAGTAACAGAAGAACCAACAGAAATCGTTGTAATCTACCAACTATTTGATATAATTATATTATAACAAATACAAATTTGTAATTCTATTTACAGAATATACATTTTTTTAAATATAATTTATACAAAATGTATGAATTAGAGGTGCTTATGAAATTAAATGCATATATTATCAAAGACTACGTATCATTTCCTATAATCACAAGTTTTTTGAATTCCAATCCTATTGATTGCAGACTGGAACGTGTGACGGTTTACCGTCAGGATAAAACGCGGCAATCTTCCGATTTGGCTTTGATTAAATTAGATGAGTTAATCGCACTTCGAAATTCTGAGCAGGATGGAGCATATATTTGTTTCGGATATGATAAAAGTATAGAATTTAACAAAAACATGGATATTATTTTTGTAACCCCAGAACTTAATCCACTAGAAATAATGGAAAAGCTGCAGGATACGTTTAACCTGTTTTCAAATTGGGAGAAAAAGCTTTTAGAGTTGTTAACCAATAATGCTCCACTGAAAGAGCTTGGTGAATCTGCACTTCCGTTTATAAACAACCCAATTGGAATATATACGCCGGGGCTTCGAAACATTTTTTTCTGTGAGAGAAAAAAAGCGAGAAACCTGATGCTGTATTCAGAGGAAGACACCAATAAATATTTAAGTCCCGAAGAAATTGATGAACTAAAGTTTAATCCGGAATTTATCAGTACAATAGGAGCTACGGATCCGACATTATTTTCTGCAGAAATGTGGGGATATCGAATTCTATTTTACAACATTCGCATTTGCGATATTTACGTAGCGCGCATCGTAGTCAGTGAAACAGAGCGTCCATTCAAGGTGAGCGACTCACCGTTACTGAAATTTTTAAGTAGCATATTAGAAGTTTCTATGGTCAAGCAAGATTTCCCAATGAACGATCATCCTAAGGGCTTTGAAACAATCATCAACCAGATTTTAGATAAACAAAATGTGGATGAATCAAAACTGCAGAAAATTTTACAGTATAAGAACTGGAATATAACAGATTGCTATTTCTGCATTGCAGTCGAAGTCAGTAGATATGACCAGGTGATTCATACGGTTTCAACTATTGGCTCCATACTTGAGGCAAATATTCCAGGAAGTGTAGCTTTAGAGCAGAAAGACTATATTTTGGCGATTGTAAATTTAAATGTAGCGGCTAAGACAAGAGATGAACTGCTATCCGTATTGGTTTATATTTTAAGAGATGGACTTTTGAAAGCTGGTATAAGCGAAGAATTCCACAACTTTAAAAATCTCGACGAATACTATCTTCAAGCATGTGATGCAATCCGTATTGGAAGCATTTATGATGAAACAATTTGGTGCTACCGTTATGAACAATACGCTCTAAAGCGATTAATTCTCCGGGCGGCTGCTGAATCAAAGATAGAAGCTCTCTGCCCCCAGGGCTTGCTCAGGTTAATGGACTATGATAAAAAGCACAGGCGAGAATATACCAAAACCTTGAAAATATATTTGCAAAATAACCTGAGTGTTGCAAAAACTATCCGGCATCTTTATATGCAGAGGGCAACATTTTTATATCAATTGAAGCGGATTCTTGAAATATCAAAATTGGATTTAGATGATCCTAAAGTCAAGCTTCATTTGCTAATCGTATTTGAAATAATGGAAGAAAGAAAATTAATTTTGAATACCAAAGAACATCCTTTTAAAATCTAATATAATTCCTTTTATATAGAAAGCTGTTGTAGGAACAAGATCAAAGAATAGCACTCCGGTTTAACATAAGCGTAAACACCCATAATAAAATAGATGTTTCTCATATAGATTTTTTTAATAATATTTCTGTTAACAAATATGAATTTAATGATTTAACTATGAATTTAGTATACAAATTTAATTTTGATAAATCCTTATTTCTATAAAACAGCATAACAATTTATTATATAAAAAAGAGACCTTTATAAATATAACTATTTATAGAAATCTCTTTTTTGGATTTCTAAGTCTCTCATATATTAAATCTTTGACTTGTTATTTTCTTTCAAATGCCTTAATACAGTATCATAGAATCTATAAAATACTCCTGAAAATCTTCTCTTTTTGATAACTCTATATATGTCGTTTTATTAATAATATCTGCTGCATTCTCTCTTATTTGTTTTGATAGCAAATATGTTTTAGCTCCACTCCCTGCACAATTGCCCACAGATTTAATCTTGCCCTTGAGTTCTTTGGGTATCATGCCTATATTAACAGAGCTTTCTATATCCATATAGTTACCAAATCCACCGCCAATGTACACTTTTTCTATTTCATTAAAGTTTATGTTCTTTTCTTTTAAAAGTATTTTGATACCAGCACATACAGCAGCCTTTGCTAATTGAACTTCTCGTACATCCTTTTGTGTAAAGGTAATACTTTCATCATGTATACTATTTTGTGCTAGAATAAACTGTCTCATATTATCTATCTCAACAATCCTATTCTGATAATCCTTGTTTTCCACTTCATCCTTTCCAACCATTCTACCTGCTTCATCTAATATTCCAAACTTCACAAACTGTGCCACAGCATCCAACACTCCTGAACCACATATTCCACAGGGTCTTTCATTTCCTATTGTTTCATATATTTTATCCCTTGATAAATCAACCTTGCTTATAGCTCCTTTTACGGCACCAATTCCATGCTTAATATTTGTACCTTCAAAAGCTGGTCCAGCAGCCGTAGAGCAAGTTACTACTTCGCTTTTATTGCCCAGCGCAATTTCTCCATTAGTTCCAAGGTCTAATAATAATGAGTATTTTTCTGAATTTAACATACCACAGGATAATATACCAGCAGTTATATCACTTCCTACAAAAGCTGATATACCAGGAAGTAAGCTTACCATGCCTTTAGTCTTAATTCCAATCTCCTTAGCTTCAATCTCCAGTGCCTTTGTAACCACTGGAATATATGGCGACCTAGTTATATTTTCACATGGAAGTCCAAGCAGTAGGTGAATCATAATAGTGTTTCCAACAATAACTATATCATATATGTTATCTTCACTTATGTTATTTTTTTTACATAACAGTTCTATCATATCATTAAGCTGACTTACAATATTATCCTTCAATATACCTAATCCCTTTGGATTCTCAATAGTAAAATTTATTCTTGAAACCACATCAGCCCCATAACTCCTCTGGTTATTAACTCTTGAATCTATATCTATTACTTTCCCATCATTTAGATTTAATAAATAAATTACTATAGTAGTTGTACCTATATCTACAGCCAATCCATAGTTTTGTTGCAAACAGTTGTCCTTTTCTAAATGTAAAAGACGATTCTTATAAAGTGATGCGGTAACATTAAAATTAGCTTCTCTTAATAAATCACTTATTTGGGGTAAATATTGTAAACCAATAAGTAAATCATCACTTTCACAAGCATCACTTAACCTTCTATAATCATCCCGTTGATCATTAATGGATGGTTCCTCAATTACTAAATATTTTTTCTTCACTACAGTATCTAGCGTATATTGCTGTTCTGTCCCATTTATTAATACTTTCATATCTTTATTCTTTTCTAAAAGTACTATTTCTACATCTTCATTAATAGTAAAATTGCAGGATAACCTAAATCCACTTTCTAACTCTTCTTTAGTTAATTGTTTTATATCAAGTGGAGTAGCTTCCTTTAATCCTTTTATTACTTTAACTTTACATTTTCCACAAATTCCTTTTCCATTGCAGGGACTATCTATAAATATTCCCTTATCCATTAATACATTAAATAAATTTTCCCCTGATTTAACCTTTATGATATCTTTACCCTTTTCTGAATTAATAATAAGTTCAATTTTCTTATTCAAAATATTCATGTAATTCCTCCTATGAAGTATTTTTCTTTAAATATAATTATATTCTACTTGAATATACATAATTTAAGTTTTAGAATATAGGAGTTCCCTATATATTAGACAATAAAGTGAGACTCGTGCTTGAATATGAAAAAATACATATCACAAAGTGTCCTCAACCTGCTGTGAGCCAGCACTTAAAGGTGATGAACTGACTTATGGAATGCACGGAACATATGGATCGGTTGAAATGTCATTAATAGAAAATGGTGATATAAAATAATTAACTTCTTTTTTGCATAAAAAACATTTTGGATTAATTTATTTTTAACATTGATCCAAAATGTTTTTTATTTACAACAAAAATGTTTTATCTCAGTTATGTAGCTTAAAACATTTTTTTACTCATTTCATCTATTGCCTTAGTTACTGTCTCATATACATTTGGGAAATACCCCTGAGGTAAACCCGCAGTCAGGCATGGAATAAAGTATTTCTTTCCATTAGCTTTGCAAGCTTCTTCTACATGTTTGATACAATTTTCAAGTGTCCAATCTGGAAAATCAATCAAACCACTGTGGAGTCCTCCCATAAAGGATATTTTTCCACCATATTGCTTGATCAATTCAGGGATGTTATTAGTGTTCATAACGCCTTGCCATATATCGATTCCCATTTCGATCATATATGGAACCAAGTTAGCAGCATAAGAATCGCTGTGGTGAACAATCAATTCAACACCATTGGCTTTATAGTAACCATAGATTTTTTTATAAGCCGGAAGAAAGAACTCTTCAAACATTTTAGGAGCCACAAAAGAGTTTTTTTGACTTCCCCAGTCATCATGATGGAAAATACAATCTGGATGAAGTTTTTCAACTATCACTTTTGCAAAATCCAGCTCATACTGCGTAAGGGCGTCAATTAACTCATGCATAGCTTCAGGCTCTTCATATAAACTCATTAATGCATTTTCCATACCCATAAGATGATGTGTCATTTCAAAGATACCTGGGGCATAGAAAGGTGCCACAAATTCCTCATTACGGTCAACAGAATTAGCATGAGCAATAGCTGGAGCCCAAGCTTCATCAGAAGTTGGAATTGTAGGAAATTTAACGGATTCCTTCCATTCAGTAGCATCTTTTAAAACTATGTGTTCTGCATCATGAACAGGGAAAGAACCAAGTTGACCTTCTGGCCACTGCCATGTTATTCCCCAATTATCTTTCCAAGTACTACCGTAATTGAACTCAACTCCCAAAGGCACTTCCATGATCATATTCAAAAATTCGTATTGATTAACAAAACGATCTGGATTTCCACCTTTAATAGTTTCGAGTAAATTCTGTCTTTTAGTTAACATACAACAATACCTCCTTATATTATTTATAATATATTTATGCCGTTGCCAATTCTTTAGCCTTAACTGCAGCACTACCTGCATCAGGTGTATATGCATCTGCTCCTATTGAATCCGCAAATTCAGCTGTTACAGGAGCACCACCAACCATTATCTTGAATCCTTTTAATCCACTTTCTCTTAAAGTCTCAACTGTTTTCTTCAAAGCTGCCATTGTTGTAGTAAGAAGTGCTGAGCATGCTACTATTTTTACATTTTCATTTGCCTTAACTGCTTCAACAAATTTATCAGCAGGTACATCTACTCCAAGGTCTACTATTTTAAATCCAGTGCTTTCCATCATCATTGAAACTAGATTTTTACCAATATCATGTAAATCACCTGCAACTGTTCCAATAACACATGTGCCTAAAGAAGTTGAAGCCCCACTTGCAAGATGAGGTTTAAGCACTTCTACACCTCTTGACATTGCTTTTGCTGCTATTAACATTTCAGGTACGAATATTTCTCCTGTGGAGAATTTATCGCCTACAACACCCATTGAGTCAATCATAGCTTGAAGTATATCTTCTGCTTTGCTTCCCTCATCTAGTGCTTCCTGCACCAATCCTTTAATAAGTTTAGTTTTACCTGCCTCTAAATTAACTTTTACTTCTTCAATTTTAGACATTATTTTTTCCTCCTTATTGTTTATATAATTATTTATCCTTATTATTTATGTAATTATTTCTTTTTACCGAATATTCCTTCTCTGTATGCTCTAATATATTCCATGCAGTACTCGTCTTCACCTAATAGTGCTTCTGTTGCAAACAACATCCCTATTAAATCCTGATTTAATGGATCAAGAATAAAACTGTCCATTCCTGCATTCATAGCCAATACTGCAAATGCCTGATTGACAATTTTCCTGGCTGGAATATTAAAGGAGATATTACTAACAGCTCCAACAACATGAATCGTAGGATACAATTCTTTGATTTTCTTCATAACTTCGGTTACCATGGTAATCCCTTCTTCTGATGTACACAGCATTTCAATCAAAGGATCAATATGCATCCTGGACGGATCAATGTTGTATTCTTTTACTTTTGCCATTAACTCTGCAAATACATCCAAACGGTCTTTAGCAGTTTTGGGAATTCCTTTGTCGCTGTTCAAGAGAGCAACACACTCCCATTTTGTATCAGCGATTGCAGGAAATGCCACGTCAATCTTGTCCCCTTCCATTGACACGGAATTGAAAAGGCCTGGCTTCTTACAGTATTTCATGGCTTCTACGCATGTGTGGGGGTTAGGACTATCCACTGCGATAGGCACATCGGTTGCATCCTGTACGATGTCTATAAGCCATTTCATTGTTTCCAGTTCAATGTCATCATCCACTGAAGCACAAACATCAATAAAATCTGCACCTGCTTCTGTTTGCTTTATTGCAAGATTTCTTATGAATTCTGAATCCTTTGCTGCAATGGCTTTACCTGTGGAAGGAATTGCTCCATTAATTTTTTCACCAATTATTATCATAATATACACCCCTTCTTTAAACATTTACTTAAGTTACAATTGTGTCAATTAATACTACAACACTTTAAACTTCTTTGATTTGTACCTTATACTTTTCATCAAAACTTTTTTCACTTTTAATAAATCCAATTACGGCAAATACACCAGCCACAAGACAAATCACACCTAATATTGGCCATACGGACAAAGAGGAAGTAAATTCCATAATTGATTTCATACCTGTAACTGCATATACACAAAAAAATAACGCAATTTCGTTTACTACGCCCATTATACCAATTGCTGTATCCTGAATATTTTCCAGTACTACTTCTAATCCCAATACGACGCCCATAACAATCAAACGGCATACCAACATATAGTAATCGTTGACAATTGCACTGTCAAAAACAGAAGTAAACGTCAACAAGACAAAGCTGATAATTATTAATGTCTTTTTGTTTATTGTGTCTACTAAAGTAGCACCAATAAAGCAAAAATAACACCTATCATGGATGATCCGCTAATAATAGCATTGGCTAAATTATCATTTTTAATACCTAGTATAAATTACTTACAATAGGTATCACGACCATATCACCCATTGTACACATAGTTGATAAAAATAACACAGCGGGATTCAGGAAAATGAGATTAGGTGCTTTTACAATATTTTTGTATATAATATGTTCATCATCCTACACCCCAAAAATCCTATTAAACATTTACATTAAGAAAATACAGGTCCTCAGCTGTTCACAACATTTAATTGGCCCTAATCAGGATATGTATCTGCTGCCTTAATTGAAAAGATATGTCATAATCTCTAATTCTCCTGACTAAATTTATACATTTTTTATTATCGTATAAGTAACAAAAGAACCAGCAGAAATCGTCGTAATTTATCAACTATTTGATATAATTATATTATAGCAAATGGAAATTTGTAATTCTATTTGCAGAATGTACATTTTTTTAATAATAATTTATACAAAATGTACACATTAGAGTTGCTCATGAAATTAAATTTATATTAAATTCATATATTGTAAAATATTACGCATTTTTCCTTCCAACCATTGATATAACTAATCTCCTCTCTTTTTAGGCAAAGCAAAAAAGGATTTCTATAACATAACTATTATAGAAATCCCTTTAAATATATAATCTATTTTATGTAATCCATCTGAATCCTTGATATCTAAAGCTTGTAATATCAACTGGCGGGAATATGTGAGAATCGAACTCACCCATCGTGGTATTAGCACGACAACACAGTTTTGAAGACTGGCAGGCACACCAGCACCTATCTACTCCCATTTGAAATCACCAAGTACTATTATAAGTAAACCAAAACCTAATGTCAACGAATTCATATGTGGTTAATAAAGGATTCTTTTATCTTCCATTCTCTTGGTAAACTTTATAGCATCAAAATGTTCCATAAGTGCCAAAGCATACTTTCTGCTGGTTTGCAGTTCATCTCTAAATTCAGCAATTGATATGCTTCCATGCTCCTTTATAAAATTTATTACAATATCTTTAGCTTTTTCATAGTACTCAGAAAGAAGCCAGAAATTCTCAGAAACTTTAACTATATCTTCTCTATCAACTAAAGATTCAAATACCATTTTAAATGATTTTTTATCCTTGCACATACTCTCTAAATCTGAATACTTTGGTGGAATAAACTTTTGCTTTTTAAACTCACTCAGTATATTTTTTCTAATATCATTCTGCATATCATTGTATTTAGGTTGAAAATCTATTAGGGATACAAAATTTTTGTAAGTGTTTATAACATTTTCATTTTCCAAAAACTCCATTATACAATCATATATTTTTTGCTTAATTTTTTTTCCAAATACTTTATTTTTAATTTCCTCTTTAGATATTCCTATTTTTAAAGGATTATCTTCATGAAACTTTTCTAGTATATTCTCTAATACATTAATTTTTTCATTCAAAAAATCTTTATGAAGATATACAGTTTTTTCTCCTCCATTTAATAATATTATTATTCCACTATCTACTAGCTTTTTTAACTGATTCTTTATGCTGACTTCGTTTTTGCCCAAAGCTTTTAATATATCCTCTTCTTTAGGATAATTTTCGCTTAAATTTTTAATGACACCTTCTAGTATATTTTGTGTATTCCCTTTTTCTTTTATTCTTAACTCTTCTATATATTCCTCATTAAATCTTTTAGCTTTCTTAGCAGAAGGTTCTATTATAATTCCCCCACCTATTGTACTCATAGGAGAATAGCTTCTTATTACAAATCTATCTTTTCTCTGGGAAGTAAGCTGCTTTTCCAATCTAAATTGAACGTAAGAATCTTCTCCTGGATTTACTTCCTTCTTATCAAGTATTACTACCCTACATATGATTTCACTGGTACCATGGTAAATCCTTACCCTTTGTCTATTTTTCAAAGGTTTTGGTGCACTCTTTAAATAATGTAATTTGCAGTCTATCATGAGAGATGGTTCCATTAAATTTTCTAGCGATATTACATCTCCCCTATCTATATTACTGGTTTTTACATTAGCTAAATTTATTCCACATCTTTCACCTGCTTCAGCTCTTTTTACCTGCTTATCATTTATTTGTATACCTCTCACTTTAGATAATACTTTGGAAGGATATATTTGTACTTGTTCACCTTCTCTAATACTTCCACTAATTACGGTACCCGTTACAACTGTGCCAAATCCACTTATAGAAAAAACTCTGTCTACTGGAAGTCTAAAATGCCCTCTTACATCTTTACAGGAAACATCTTCTGTAAGTCTATCTATTTCTTTCGCCAGAGAATCTAAACCAATTTTAGTTTTAGAAGAAACTTTGCATATGGGAGCATTCTCTAAAAAAGTTCCTTTAAACTCTTTCTTTATATCCTCTAATACCATATCCAGCCACTCTTCATCTACTAGATCTATTTTAGTAACGACAATAATACCTTTATTTACATTTAAAAGTTGAAGTATTTCAAAGTGCTCTCTAGTCTGCGGCATAACTCCCTCATCTGCTGCAATCACCATGAGTACTAAATCTATACCACTAACCCCAGCTAACATATTTTTTATAAATTTTTCATGGCCAGGCACATCTATAATTCCAGCTTTTTTCCCTGATGGCAAATTAAAGAAAGTAAATCCAAGGTTTATGGATATTCCTCTTTCTTTCTCTTCTTTTAAAGTATCAGTTTCCCTTCCTGTCAAGGCTCTTATAAGTGCAGTTTTGCCATGGTCTATATGCCCCGCTGTTCCTATTACAACATGCTTCATGCAAAATTACCTCCAAACTGAAATGTATCAAGTTAGGCATTTGAAAGAAATACCTTAAGCTAAAACTCTGTAAAAGCATCTACCAAAACATCAAAATCCCTATCTAGCATAGTTCTTAAATCCATTATAACTTGATTATGCGCTAACCGTACAATTATAGGTACTCTTCTCTTTCTAAACTTTTTATCAACCTGCTCTGGTGATACACTGCTGCTTTCTGCTTTAATTACATAGGTAGGTATTTTTTGTCCCGGCATGGATCCCCCTCCTACCATGGAATAATCTCCTTCTACAGTAAATTTAAAATTCAAATTCTTATTTTCAAGCTTTTCCTTCAAAATAAGAGCCCTGCGTTTTTGCTCGTCTTCACTTGCAAGTATCATATGCAGTGTTGGTATATTTTTTATTGCTTCACTTTCATCTAGATAATATTTTAATGTGCCTTCAAGAGCTGCAAGAGTCATTTTATCTATTCTAAGAGCCCTTGTAAGCTGATTTTCTTTCATCTTGTCTATATATTTTTTCTTTCCTACAATTATGCCCGCCTGAGGCCCTCCCAGCATTTTATCTCCACTAAAAGTAACTACGTCAACACCTTTATCTATACTTTCCTGTACTGTAGGCTCATACTCAAATCCATATTTAGAAAAGTCTACAAGTGTTCCGCTTCCTATATCCTCTACTACTGGTATCCTGCTTTTTACTGACAGTTTCACCAGTTCTTCTAAAGACACCTCTTCTGAAAAACCAATTATTTTGAAATTAGATGTGTGAACTTTTAAAAATGCTCCCGTATTTTCACTAAGGGCATTCTCATAATCTTTGAGATGGGTTTTATTAGTTGTTCCTACTTCCACAAGGTTAACTCCACTGAATTCCATAACTTCAGGTATTCTAAAAGAGCCCCCTATTTCCACCAGTTGCCCCCTGGACACTATGGCTTCCTTTCCACTGCAAAGAGTATTTAAAACCAAGACTACTGCAGCTGCATTGTTATTTACAACTAAAGAAGCCTCTGCTCCTGTAATCCTTTTAATCAGCTCTTCTACGTGGCTATACCTAGATCCTCTTGTGCCCTTTTCCAGATCGTATTCCAAATTACTATAATTATGAGCTGCGTCAATTACATTTTTTAAAGCACCATCACTTAAAATGGATCTTCCTAGATTAGTATGTATGATAACTCCTGTAGCATTTATTACATTTTTCAAGTTGGGCTGTTTTTTTTGTTCAATTATTATTCTAAAGCTTTTCAATATACCTTCTTTTGTAAAGTTTTCAATTTTACCTTTTAAAATAAGATTTCTATAATTGTCTACAGCTTGTCTCAAAGATTCCATTACAATTTCTTTCATTGTAGTGCCAGTCTCTAATTTTACAATTTCTTCGTTCAAGAGTTCATCCATCTTAGGAAGTTTTCTTAATAATTGTTTTTTATCCACAACTTGATTTTCACCCCTTTAAACCATTATTCTACTTCTATATATTTCTTCACCTGAATAGGTATGACTTCACCTATTACAGAAGATTTTACTTCAAGCCTTGAAAGTTCCTCCATAATTTTAATACCTTCTGACCTGCTGCAAGTTATAAGAAGCCCACCAGATGTCTGTGGATCAAATAAAATATCTTCCATCCACTCAGGTACATTTTCTATTGAATATTTACCTTTCAAATAGTCTTTATTTCTATATGCACCTGCCGGTACCAATCCCATTTCGGCATATTCTCTTGCCTCTTGTATATAAGGTATTCTACTTGCATAAAGCTTTAATGTAACACCAGAGGCAGAAGCCATTTCATATGCGTGTCCCATAATTCCAAAACCAGTCACATCTGTACAAGCGCTTACAGAGTATTTACTTACTATTTCTCCTGCATACTTATTTAAAGTAGACATAACTTTAACTGCCTTATCATACGCTTCTTTAGATGCCATTTCTCCTTTTATGGCAGTATTAATTATTCCTATACCTAACGGCTTAGTAAGTATAATTACATCCCCTACTTCAGATCCACAATTTTTAAGTATGTTATTAGGATGTACGAGTCCCATAACTGACAACCCATATTTAGGCTCATTGTCCTCTACAGTGTGGCCTCCCACTACTACTGCACCTGCTTCAATAACTTTATCAGCACCACCTTTTAGTATTTCTCCTAGCACCTCTTCAGGAAGACAGGAAGGAAAACAAACTATATTAAGTGCTACTTTAGGCTTTCCTCCCATGGCATATATATCACTTAGAGAATTTGCTGCAGCTATTTGACCAAAAGTATAAGGATCATCCACTATTGGTGTAAAAAAATCAAGTGTTTGTATTACTGCTGTATCATCATCTAATTTATAAACCGCAGCATCATCCGAAGTTTCTATACCAACCATTAAATTTTCGTTTTCCATTCGAGGTAACTTACCCAGTATTTTAGAAAGGGCCTCCGGTCCTATTTTAGCTGCTCACCCAGAAGTTCGAGTAAGTTCTGTTAGTCTTTTATACTTCAAAATAACACCTCCAATAGAAATTCATTCTCTACAATATTGTACACCATTTTATAACAAACTTCATCTGTCTACATTTACCTTACATCTATCTTATCCTTTATCTTTTCAATGGTTTTATCACCTATTCTTCCCACTTTTTTTAAATCCTCAATAGAAGAAAATTTACCATTTTTTTCTCTATAGTCTATTATCTTTTGGGCAGTAACATCTCCAACTCCAGATATTGTTTTTAATTCCTCTTTGGAAGCTTTGTTTATATTTACCTTTCCGTCTTGTTCTACTCCTCCGCCACTGCCTCCTTTTCCTCCGGATTCAACCTTATTTGCTCCATTCTCTCCTTTTTTATCCACATATATATAATCTTCATCCTTTAACTTCTTAGCTAAATTTAGTTTACTTGTATCCGCCGCAGCTGTAAATCCACCTGCTTCCTTTACGATATCCTGTATTCTACTATCATTTTTCAATTTATAAACTCCAGGATTTTTAACTTCTCCATTTACATATACGGTTATGCCCTTATCTGATTTACTTTTAGAAGCTTCTCCAGTATTATCCTGATCTTTAAATACTTCTTCACTCTTCACTGCAGTATTACTGGATGGCCTTGAATTCACATATCCTATAATTAAGAATAAGGCAAATATAATCAAAATAACAATTGAACCTATAATTTTTTTCTTATCTCTCATTACTATTCTCCTTTTAGGCATTTTCAAAGAAATAACTAGTCAGTATACTAGGATATTTTTTATCATACTGCGTCGGTAGAACCCTTAGATAGGATTCACTATCTGCGGAACCTGCCTCCTTGTCTGATAAAAAATATCCGTCGCATCTTTGACTTGTTATTTTATTTCAAATGCCTTATATAATTGTAATTTGCAATGAAATATATTTATGTTTATAATTTAAATTATTGACAATTTAAAAAAATTATGTCGCATATATATTATTTTTTTGATATAATATTTAGGAATTGTCCTAAAGGAGGAAAAAATGAAAAGAATAGTCACATTTGCACTACTGTTTTTGCTTATTTGTTCTAATAATCCCTATGGAGTAGTTCATGCTAAAGAAATGCCTCCTCCTGTTTCAGCTGATGGCGCTGTAATCTTGGATGCAGCTACTGGCCAGCTTTTGTATTCTAAAAACCCAGACACTGCGTATCCACCAGCATCCACTACCAAAATAATGACTGCACTTTTAACACTTGAAAATACAAATTTAAATGATAAAGTTATAATCGGTAAAAATCCACCAAATGTAGATGGAACTAGAGTTGGACTCTGTGAAGGCGAGCAATTAACTGTAAAGGATTTGTTATATGGTTTACTGCTAGCTTCAGACAACGATTGTGCAGAAGCACTAGCAGAGCATATAGGTGGTACTATGGATAAGTTTGTAGTTAAGATGAATAAACGGGCTAAGGAACTTGGCGCCAAAAATACCAATTTTGTAAATCCTACTGGATTATTTGATGAAAACCATAAAACCTCAGCAAGGGATTTAGCTCTAATGATGAGAGCATTATCTAAGCATCCTGAATATTCTAAGATAGCTACTACTATATCTTACACTATCCCAGCTACCAACAAATCCCCACAGCCAAGAGAAGTATGGAATGAAAATAAATTGATACAAAAACAATCCACCTATTATTACAGTGGATGCCTAGGAGGTAAAACAGGATATACTGTACAATCATTTCACTCCTACGTATCTACAGCTACAAGAAATGGACAACAGCTTATAGTTGCACTAATTCATGATAAAAATAAAACTTTTTTTCCTGACGCAGTATCCCTATTTAATTTTGGATTTAACAATTTTACCTTTACTAAATTGTACCAAAAAGGAGCTTTAGTCACAACTTATAATAAAGATGGACTTTCTATTCCACTAATTGCTGCTTATGATTTTTACTATATTAAGCCTAAGGATGATACAAATGTACCCCAGGTAACCCTAAAGGATAAAAACTTAATGTTTAGATTCTTTAAAAAGGGAGATATAGTTGACGAAGCTTCTATATCCTTTGAAGGAAAAGAAATAGGGAAATTAAAGCTTGCAAGCAGTATAGCTCATGGTGAAAAACAAGTATTAAATTCTAATAATATGCAAAAAATTATCATGAAAAATAAGTATTTACTCGCTGTACCAATTATCATTATAATTTTAGCTGTTGTATTTGTGTTGAAAAAACGTGTATTCTCTAACAAATAATCATATTAAAATAAGCTGAAACTTAAAATACATAGGGTTTCAGCTTATTTTTTCTATTAATTTTAGAATATCTTCTGGAATAGCAGTTTCTAGCTCCAATATCTTATTTCCCCTAGGGTGTGGAAACTTAAGCCTATACGCATGAAGTGCCTGCCTATTTATATACATACTGTCATCCTCTTTTCCATACAATGTATCTCCATAAAGAGGATGACCTAAATAACTTAAATGTACTCTTATTTGGTGGGTTCTTCCCGTTTCTAACATAAGCTTTAATAACTGATCATTCTTAAAATCCTTTATTACCTTATAGTGAGTAATACTTTTCTGTCCTCTTTCATCTATAATTCTTCTTATATCTTCTCCTTCTTGCCTATATATTGGTAAATCTATAGTTCCTTCATTTTCTTTCATCTTGCCATGGATAACAGCAATGTAACTTTTTTCAAATTCTTCACTCTTCATATCTCTTGCCAGAGCCATATGAGCAAATTGATTTTTTCCAACTATTATAAGACCTGAAGTATCCATATCCAATCTGCTTACTAATCTGACTATACAGTCTTCTCCTTTTTCCTTAAAATAATACATAAGTCCGTTAGCCAAAGTACCTGAGGGATAACTTCTTGTAGGATGCACCACTATACCTGGTCTTTTATTTACAACTATCAGATCATCATCTTCGTATGCTACTTCTATATCCATCTTCTCAGGCTCTACATTTTGAAATTCTTCTTTTACAAGGTTTAAAGATATACTTTCCCCTGACTTTACTATATGGTTTAATTTTACCCTTTTATTGTTTATCTCTATCCTTCCACTCAAGGCCGCCCCTTTTATAAGTCTGCCTGAAAGTCTCTGAACTCTTTGCAGATAATATCTCAATTTCAAGCCTTCATCTTTTTCGTCTACTGTAAATACTATCTTATTTTCCTTCATACAACTCTTCCTTTCTGCATGAAACTGCTAAATATAATTAATAGTTATAGATGATTTTCTTAAGTGTTAGGAGTTTCTAACTTAAAATAAACTTATACGTAAAAATATTCTACAATAAGCAAGTACATTTAAATATTTTGCATATAAGTCTTAGTGGAAAATTCACAAAAAACTTAGGGCTTTTGAATTGTCTGAGGTACGAGTTTTCAAAAGCCCTTATGTTTTTGTAAATTTTCTGCTTAGACTTATTAAAACATTTAATCGTACTTGTAATTGTAAAAATATTCGGAGTATAAATTTATTTTTCGTTTAAGAACTCTACAATTAATCAACTAATGCTATTACTTCTACTTCAATCAATGCATCTTTTGGAAGCTTTACTTCTACACAAGATCTTGCAGGCATATCCTTTTTAAAATATTTTGCATATACTTCATTTACAGCTGCAAAATCTGACATACTTTTTACATATACAGTAGTCTTAATAACTTTATCAAAACTTGTTCCTGCTTCTTCTAGTAAAGCTTTTATGTTTTCAAGTGACCTCTCTGTTGCCTTTTTAATGTCACTTGAGACTAATTCTCCTGTAGATGGATCCAGTGGAATTTGGCCTGATGTAAATAAAAAGTTTCCAACCTTAACAGCCTGAGAATAAGGTCCTACAGCCCCTGGCGCTTTTTTTGTGCTTATTATTTCTTTTTCCATTATAAAAAACCTCCTAAAATAAGCTTAAAATTTATAATATACTAATTATAGCGTATTTACTTGTATACAATTAAAATTTATCTATGAGCTTTTTTAAAAACCAAATAATTTCTGCCGCTAATTGTATTTACATGCAAGAGTTGTCCCCTATCAATTACAACTTTTATAGTATTATTAAAGGCATCTAAAAGCGCAGTATCTAAATTTGTAAACGCCTCTTCTCTAAGTATTTCTACTCCTGGGAAATTTCTTAAAGGCTCTATGTAATCTGCAATATACACTATCTTTTCTAAAAGATTCATATCTTTTTTACCTGTGGTATGGCAAGCTACTGCACTCAATATTTCCTCATCATAAATCCCCATAACATTTTTTGCTATAACTGCAGCAATGTTTCCATGGAGAAGTTGAGGATTTAATGCACTTACTTCATCTATAGGAATCTGATTCTCATGTGCCATAGACAAAATTTCATCATTTGACATGTGCTTAGCACAATCATGAACAAGCCCTGCTGTACTTGCCTTTTTAACATCCACATGATAAAATTCAGCTAACTTTATTGCCGTATCCTGTACACTCAAACTATGCTCATATCTGTTTTTCTTCAGCTTCTCATTTAAATATTCTTTGATCTGTTCTTCACTCCACATCCCTTATCACTCCAAAAAATTATTTAATTTTATTTATAAAGATTATGTTGTTTAATAATGTCATAAACACTCTCGGGAAGAAGATAACTCACATTTCTGCCCATTTTAATATTTTTTCGTATATCTGTAGAAGAAATATCAAATAGAGGAGCATCTAAATATATAATTTTAGTAGAATACTTTTTTTCTATTTTTTCTTTCTGTTCTTTTATGTTTTGTGCAGTAAAATCCGGAAACCCTGGCCTATTAAATACTATAAATTGACACAACTTAAATATATCCTCTACCCTGTTCCAATTTTCAATGTCCATTAGACAGTCTACTCCTGTTAGGAAATACCATTTGGTTTTCCTTTCGACTTTATTAAAATGTTTTAAGGTATTATACGTATAGCTTAAATTAGGCTTATTTATTTCATATTTACTTACAGAGAATTTACTTTCCGTACCTACAGCTGCCTTTACCATCTCGTATCTCAAAAAAGCACTTGTTACATCTTTGTTCGCTTTATGGGGAGGATTACCTGTCGGTATAAATACAATATTATTTACTCCCAATCTATATAAAGTTTCATAAGCTATATGTATATGTCCATTGTGTATTGGATCAAATGTTCCCCCAAAAATAGCTTTTTTAACCATCTATTTTCTCTCCATTTATTTTTTTATTACATTACATAATCAAATTCAAAATCATTCAGCTTAACTACATCCCCATCTTTAATTCCCATATCCATTAATTCCTGCATAACTCCTTTGTTTTTAAGTACCTTATAAAAATATCGTAATTCGTCAGGATCATTTACATTGACGCTTCCAAGTAACCTATCAACAAAACTTCCTTCCACTATAAAAGTATTTTCTTCTTTTCTTATGTTATAAGTAAATTTCTTTTCTTCAGGTACAAATTTATCTTCTTCATTTATTTCAATATTTTCTACAGGTATAGTACTTAGTATCCTAGCAGCTTCCTTCATAAGTTCTTTAACACCCTGTCCTGTAGCTGCAGATATTTTAAATACCTTGTCATATCCTAATTGACCAACTTTTTTTCTGAAGTTTTCAAATAATTCATTATCATATAACATATCTGATTTGTTTGCAGCAATTATCTGAGGTTTATCCCAGAGTTTTACATCATACTTTTTCAATTCATTATTTATTTTGGTAAAGTCATCGAAAGCATCTCTTCCTTCAATTCCTGATATATCTACTACGTGTATTAAAAGTCTTGTCCTTTGGATATGTCTTAAAAATTCAATTCCAAGGCCTACTCCTTCTGCTGCACCTTCTATTATACCTGGTATATCTGCTATTACAAAGCTTTTTATTCCTGAAATATTAGTTACTCCCAGATTAGGAGATAATGTTGTAAAATGGTAATTTGCAATTTTAGGTGTAGCCTTAGTCACTATAGACAAAAGAGTTGATTTGCCTACATTGGGAAATCCTAAAAGTCCTACATCTGCCAGTAACTTAAGTTCCAAGGATATATATCTTTCTTCTCCTGGCATTCCTGGCTCAGCAAAATCTGGTGCCTGCCTTACAGGAGTTGTGAACCTCACATTTCCTCTTCCACCTCTTCCACCTTTTGCAACTATGCATTTGTCTTCAGGATGAGCAAGATCTGCCATTATTTTATTCGTTTTCACATCCTTTACAACTGTTCCCATAGGTACCTTTATGTAAAGATCCTTTCCATTTCTTCCAAAACACTTAGATCCTGCTCCATTTTCACCTTTTTCTGCACGATACTTTTTCCTATATGCAAAATCCAAAAGTGTAGTGCTTTCTGTATCTACTACAAGTATAACATCTCCGCCTTTTCCGCCATCTCCACCATCTGGTCCTCCAAAGGCTACATACTTTTCCCTTCTAAAAGAAATGGATCCATCTCCACCATCTCCAGAGGTTACAAATATTTTAGCTGTATCTACAAACATGCCGCTCACTTCCTTTCAAAAGTTAATTATATTAAATTAAAAAATCACTTTATTCTAAATTCTATTATTCCCACAGATAAGTAAGTAATTCACTCTAACCACAGTATACAACTTTTTTCTTAAAATAAGGAATTTTAAAAAAGCACCCTCATTAGGGTGCCTTAATAATACTATTCAGCTGCTAATTCTTCTAACTTTAAAGGATATACGCTGGCCTTCTTTTTAGTCTTTCCTACTCTTTCGTATCTAACTACACCATCTATCTTTGCAAATAAAGTATCGTCAGATCCTCTTCCAACGTTAGTTCCAGGATGAATTTTTGTTCCTCGCTGTCTAACTAATATGTTTCCAGCTAAAACAAACTGTCCATCAGCAGATTTAGTACCTAATCTTTTAGATTCACTATCTCTACCATTCCTTGAACTACCTACTCCTTTTTTATGGGCAAATAGTTGAAGATTCATAATTAACATAAAATTACACCTCCTCTACCTTTACATTTATATATTCACTAAAATTAAATTCAATACTTTTCAAACCGAGTAACATAGTTTCCACAAGTACCTGACATTTTAAAATGTCATCCTGTTTCATATCTTTTAAAGAAAAGCTTAAAAATCCATCCTTTATAGAGTACTTTAATTTAAGCTTTAACACTTCTGTTATTCCTATTACAGTAGTTTGAGATATGGCAGAAACAGCGCTACACACCATGTCATACCCTTGGTTTACTGATTCCGCATGGCCTTTAAGTACAACTGAAACCAAATTACAAGATTCTCTTTTAAAAAACGCTTCAATCATAATTACGCATCAATTTTTTCAATTTGTAATTTAGTGTAAGGCTGTCTATGTCCCTGCTTCTTTCTGTAATCCTTTTTAGCCTTATACTTGAAGACTATAACTTTTTTAGCTTTTCCCTGTGCCAATACCTTAGCACTTACTTTAGCTCCTTCAACTACAGGTTTTCCAATAACTACACCTGCGTCATCTTTACCTACTACTAAAACTTTGTCAAGTTCAACTGTTGAATCAACTTCAGCATCTAATTTTTCAACATATATAACGTCTCCTTCTGAAACCTTATACTGTTTTCCACCAGTAGCTACAACTGCATACATTTAAAACACCTCCTCAATCCAGTCTCGCCTAAAAGGTATATAGAAAATCCATTCTTCTATAATTTATAAAACCTTTTTTGAGCGGTCTACAAATGCCATTTTAACACATATGTTATTGTTTGTAAAGTTTTTTCAATTTACTTTAAACTCTTTCAGATGTTCTATCTGGCTCATAAACTCAAGGGGTTCTATCTTATAAGATACTTTCTTTTCATAAGTAATATATATTCTCTTGTCCCCAGCACCTATGCCTTTTATAAACCTATCCATATTATTTTTAACATCTTTTTCATAAGATACATCTATCTGTATGTGAAAATCTTTTACATCCCTGTCACAACTTATATTTGAAATTTCATTTCTTATGAGAACCATCATATAAGATAGTTTTATTTTTTTTCCCGTTCCATCACAGTACCTGCAATCTTCCTCTATATAATCATATATTGGTTTACCCTGTCTTTTTCTAGCTATCTGCACTAGATTCAACTCCGTAAAAGGGTATATAACAACCTTACTTTTGCTATTTAAGAAACCAGCTTTAAGTTTGTCCATAACCTTTTTCTTATCTGCCTCATCTTCCATATCTATAAAATCTATTAATATTATTCCACTTAAATTTTTAAGCACTATTTGCCTTGCAATTTCTTCCGCCGCTTGCAGATTAGTTATAAATACTGTTTTATCCATTTTATTATTTCTTATGTTTTTACCCGAATTAACATCTATTACAAACATAGCTTCTGTTTTATTTATAACTATATATCCACCACAATTTAATTCTATTCTATTATTTCGTAAATTTAATATTTGATTTTCCATATTATAATGAGACAGAAGAGTTTTTTCACCCGTATACAGTTCTAGGTGTACATTTACATTGCATACACCTTTTAGAAAATCCTCTATATATTTATAATCCACATCATTGTTTACATATATCTTTAAATTACTATCCCACAATCTATCTCTAAGTACTTCACCCAGCGCACCCCCACTATCAAACATGAGTTCAGGCTTTAGGGCATACTGAGCTTTATTTTTTATCTTGTTATATATATCATTCAATTTATGGATTTCTTTATTTATAAATTCTGCTGGAACATTCTGGGCATCGGTTCTTATCATTACCCCAATACCTGATGGTATTTTTATTTTCTCCAATATAAGCTTCTTAAACGATTCATCCTGTATTTTTTGTGAAAACCTCATGCCTTTGCTAAAATTACTTAAAACGCAATATTTACCTGGTAAGCTTATAATCTTAATAACTTTGGCTCCTTTTCTTCCATAATCTTCCTTTGTTACCTGTACCAAAATTTTTTCACCTTTTTTTAAGTTAAGATTTCTAAACTTGCTGTCCATATACATATAGGCATTTCTCCTGCAGTTTATATCTATAAAAGCACATTTTATAGCTGGTACTACATTTTTAACTACACCTATGTACACTTCTCCCGGGTAAGCATTGCCCCTTTCTTCCTGAATATGGCATTCTTTTAGAATATCATTTTCCTTTATAGCAATTCTCAAAAAACCTTCCGCACTTCTTTCAACAAATATTTCTTCCAAACCATAATTCACCTCTCCTTCAGGTTAATATAAGTCTGATACATACTCATGTAATGGGAGTAACTTATTCTGTCTTCTCCCATACACTTCTTCTCTCATTATATCAATAAAACACTCTTTGTCAGCATTTTCAGTATTGTTTTGTATAAAACTTGATAAAAGTTCTGGAGATAAATTTTCTACACTTCCACAGCTTATAACAGTTTCTAGTCTAAGTCTATTTTCAGAGACTTCATAGTTCAATTCCTTTACTAATTTTTTTATATCTATTTCTTTCTCTCCTTTTTTGGTCTTTTTTATCGTATTCCAAGTTGGAGATTTCATTAAACTTTCCATACTTTCTTTAAGTTTATTTATGTCTTTATATTTTATGTTGATTATGTACTTAGCTGCATTTATTTCTGCCATGGATTTAAATACTTTTTTATTTTCTACATTTTTTACTTTATCCACCCTTAATACTCCTATTCCACTAGGTGCATTTTTATTTAATTTTTCTTTAATATGATCTTCTGAAATTTCTTTTTCAAAATATAAATCCATATATTCTCCACAGGAATAAACTCCTACAGCTAGAGGCTGTGCTATAGACATATTTATGTGTGGATTAAATCCATTAGAATATTCTACAGGAAGCTCTGATCTCTTTATCATCCTCTGTATGGTCCTCAATAAATCAAGATGCCCTATGAATCTTATATTATGTTTTTTACTGAACTTTATTAAGTACTGAGCTCTCAAAACATTCACCTCCTAAATTAATATTAACTCCGCAATTTTTACATCCCAATCTACAATCCGGAGTTACTTCAGCCCTTTTAGCTTTTTCATTTTCCTCTATTAAGAATTTCTTATTTACTCCTATATCTATGAAATCCCAGGGAAGTATTTCTTCATAATTTCTATTTCTATAAGCATAAAAATCGCCATCCACATTACATTCTTTAAAGGCTTCTTCCCATAAATCAAAATTGAAATACTCTGACCAGCTATCGAACTTAGCTCCCTTTTCATAAGCTTTAATAAGTACTTCACAGAGCCTTCTATCTCCCCTTGCAAATACAGCTTCCAAATAGCTTAAAGGACTCTCATGCCAATTATATACTATATGCCTACTGTTTATGGAAGATCTCAATTCTCTAATTTCTTCTTTAACATCTTCCATTTTTATTTGAGCAGTCCACTGAAATGGTGTAAAAGGTTTTGGCACAAATATTGAAGTACTAACTGTTACTTTTAATCCCTTTTTTCTTTTATCCTTAGGTACTTTGAAATATTCATCCACTACTTTTTGGGATAAATGTGCAATTTCCTTTATATCTTCCATAGTTTCATAGGGAAGCCCTATCATAAAATACAACTTTATGGTAGACCATCCAGATTCAAAAGCACTGCTTACAGAATCCATCAAATTTTTCTCTGTAACACCCTTATTTATTACATCTCTCATCCTCTGACTTCCTGCCTCTGGTGCAAAAGTAAGTCCAGTTTTCCTAACTTTTTGTATTTCATTTATAAGTCCTACAGAAAAAGAATCTATTCTAAGTGAAGGCAAGGATAACCCTACTTTGTCTTTTTCATGTTCATTTATAAAATTAACAACTAAATTTTTTAAATCTGAATAATCACATATACTCAAAGAAGTAAGAGATACCTCTGAATATCCTGTACTTTTTATAAGCTTATCTGCTGTTTCCAAAAGTTTAGATGTTTTTTTCTCCCTTACAGGCCTGTATATCATACCTGCCTGACAAAACCTGCATCCTCTAGTACATCCCCTAAAAGTCTCAAGAGTTATCCTGTCATGTACTATATCTGTATAAGGCACTATAATTTTATCTGGATATTCCACATCATTAAAATTTTTGATTATCCTTTTAGTAATCCTAGGTGGCACATCATCATAAAGCGGTTTAAATTCTCTTATGGTTCCATCTTCATTATAGTTTACATCGTAAAGAGAAGGCACATATATACCCTCTATATGGCACACCGCCCTCAAAAATTCTTTTTTTCTTCCTTTATACTCTTTGTAAAGGTCCATAATCTCGTTCATCTGTTCCTCTGATTCACCTAAAGCAAACATATCTGCTATATCAAAGAGAGGTTCAGGGTTATAGGCACAAGGCCCTCCACACATAATTATAGGATCTTCTTCTCCTCTATCAGAAGCCCTAATAGAAAGTCCAGCTAAATTTAACATATTTAAAATATTGGTATAACTCATTTCATATTGAAGAGTAAACCCTATAAAATCAAAATTCTTTATAGGATCTTTGCTTTCAAGTCCATAAAGTGATATATTATTTTTTCTCATAAGTTCTTCCATATCAGGCCAGGGTGCAAATACTCTTTCACAATAAGTATCTTTTCTTTCATTTAGTATATAGTAAAGTATTTTCATACCAAGGTATGACATTCCAACTTCATATACATCCGGAAAGCAAAATGCATATCTAATATCTACTTCATCCTTATTTTTTACATAGGAATTCATCTCCCCTCCAATATATCGGGCAGGTTTTTCCACTTTAAATAATATATCATCAGAAATTCTATTCATTAAAAATCCTCCTCTTAGGTATCATCCCTATATTTTAGCATAACCAAAAATAATTTAAAATATATAAACCTAAGACAAAGACAAAATCTATACAATCTTGTTCTTTCCTTAGGTTAAAAAGTATTATTTATCATTTAATATTTCAATAAATTTTTCTAGAGTTATATTTCCATATAACTTCAACCCTTCTATAATTTCTTCTTCGTATATTGTATCTATTAAATTCATCTCATCATCTAAGACCATAAATGTATTATACTTATTCTTATCAAATAGCCCCATAGCTGTAAGCAAATTCTGTTTATAGTATATTGATAAAGCCCTGTTTTCAATATAACCTCTCTTTATAAATTTGTACCTTTTTCTAATTATATCACCCATAATTATATATGATATCCTTTCATTTTCCTTTAAAGAAGTAGTAACTATAAATATCCCTATTATTCCTATACTAAAATTGCTATATCCATTTAAAAATAAGAGAATGTACATAAACATAAGTGATATTCCAATAAGTATACTTGTCATTATCATAATTCTATTTGCTTTTCTATAAGTCATTTTTAAGTTTAAGATGCTTCTCAATATTCTTCCTCCATCCAAAGGAAAAGCCGGTATTAAATTAAATAATCCTATAGCTAAATTTATAGAGAAGAACATATAGAAAATGCTTGAGCAAAAATTCTTATATGCAAAATAAAAAACTGCGCTAAAAATTAAATTAGCTACAGGACCAGAAATTGAAATCATTAGATCTTCTCTTGGAAATGCTTCATCTATATCTTTAAGCTTTATAACTGCCCCTATTGCTATAAATTCTATGTCAAACCCAGAAAATTTATAATACCTAGCAACTAAATAATGAACCATTTCATGAAAGAAAACTATAATAAAAGTATAAATAAGTTTCCCTTTATACCCTATAAAAATCAGAAATATCACATATGGTATAAAATATTTACTTATTTTAATCACAGAAATACCTCTTAAAATTTATTCTTCTTCATTTACTCTAATACGATTCATTACATTTTCAGCCCCGTTTTTAATATCATTTATATTTATATTTTTGAGTTGAGTTTCTATTTTGCTATAATCATAATTTTCATTCACAACTTCCTTAGAATAACTATATACACTTTTAGTCTGTGGAGTTTGTACAATTTTACAAACTATAACGAATGCAAACAACACTAACACTCCTATTAGATCCCTTATAATTCTCTTGACCAAATAATTATCTTTTTGAAAAAAGAAACTTCCACTATTTCTCATTCTATCATGGTACGGTGAGTAATTGGCTCTTCCTTTTAACGAATTATAATAATTTTGGTATTCCGAATCATAATTTCCCAATATAGATTCCCCCATTTAAAATGATACACATAATTATATATATTTAAGGGACGACCTATTTATTACTTAAGCATATTTTTAATAATTAAAAGTTAATAGTTATGGATGATTTTTTTGAGAGGACAGAGGACAATTGACAGAGAACAGTGAAGGAGGATTTTTCTCCGCTGCACTACGAAAAATGTTTAATTGAATTTTTAATGACTCATCTCGCTAAAGCGAAATATTGCTGACTTATATAAATTTAAGGCTTGTTTTGCATTAGCAAAACAAGCCTTAAAAAATAAATTAGTTTTCTGACGCAAGGAGGAAAACTCACCTTCATTGTCCTCTGTCCTCTGTCAATTGTCCTCTTGAAAAAGTTGCTTCGTAATTTTTTATATTAAGTCAAAATTTTATATGTGCGAAAGTTGAGTTAACAACTTTCAGCTTAAAAAATATAGCTTGTCTATTAATTATGTGACTTTAGTGCTTTTACAAAAACTTCTGCAGAACCTAAATTAGTAGCTAGAGGAACACAATGAACATCACAGATTCTAAGTAATGCAGCAATATCTGGTTCATGTGGCTGTGAAGTTAAAGGATCTCTTAAAAAAATAACTATATCCATTTCTCCCTGTGCCACTTTACTTCCTATTTCCTGATCCCCGCCTAAAGGTCCTGAAAGAAATCTATTAACTTTTAGACCTGTCATCTCATTTATAAGTTTTCCTGTAGTTCCTGTAGCAAAAATCTCATGGCCTTCAAAAACATCTTTATATCTTTTTACAAAATCTACTATATCGTCTTTCTTCTTATCATGTGCTATAAAAGCAATTCTCATACAAAATTCCCCCCTAAAAGTTAATTTTTTTTCTTCTCATACCTATGTTTAAAATTAAAGCTATTTCTATAAATGCTGCAAGCAGCGAACTTCCACCTGCACTCATAAAAGGCAATGTTATACCTGTTATAGGAAGTAATCCTATAGTCATACCTACATTTTGAAAAATTGAAAATAGCATCATTGAAGCTATTCCTACACATACTATAGATCCAAAAATATCTTTAGCTTCCCTGGATATTTTTATGGATCTATAAAGTATAATAACATAAAACAGTATCAAAGCTAAAGCCCCAACAAGTCCCCATTCTTCTCCAACTACAGAAAATATAAAATCTGTATGGGCCTCTGGTACATACCCTCCTGATATCTGAGTTCCCTTCAAGAATCCTTTTCCCCAAATTCCACCTGAACCAATTCCTATTTGTGATTGGGTAACCTGAAGGGCATAAGACATTTGATATTTTTCAGGATTAAACAAAGATATAATTCTCATTTTTTGATACTCTTCTATAAGAGGCGTATTTAAAGCTATAACTATTAAAACAGTTAATGCCAAAAGCCCTCCTATTAATACTCTTAAATCCAATTTTGCAATAAAAACTATCCCAAGAACTGCAAAGAAACATACCATTGTCATTCCCATATCAGGCTGTTTTACAATTAGAGCCATAGGAATAAGTGGATAAATCATAAGCTTTATAAAATTTTTTACATTGTTTATATTTCCTTCCATATCCTCTAGTTTTTTTGCAATCATTAATATAATACCTATTTTTGCAAATTCAGAAGGCTGCATTCTAATAGGACCAAGCTTAATCCACGATGAAGCTCCATTAACTGTAGCCTGAAATGCCGGTATACAATTTATTATAAGTAGAAACACACCAAACCAGTATATTATGCCGACATAACCTTTTATCACAGAATAATCTACTAGAAGTATAAAATAAGTTAGTACAAGCCCTACAGCCATATACATAAGCTGGGATTTAAGATAATAAGTCCCATCACTCATATGGGAAGCACTATAAATATTTAAACTTCCAAAGATACATATAATTATAACAGTAATTAGTAGAGGAAAATCAAATTCCCTTAAAAGCTTCCTGTTTATAACAAATTTTTCAAGCATTTTATACATCCCTCCAATGCAACTATAATGATTATAACACAGGAATATAAAAAAGCTATGCATAATTTATACATAGCCTATTTATTATACTTAACCTTTTTTATAGGTATACTGGCCACAAGTGCTGCTGAATTTCCCGTTAATTCCTCTGAATTTGTCATTTTTACATCTATTTCAGAACGATCTATCTCCATATATTTTGAAAGTACTTTAAGTATGTCATCCTTTATATTGTCTAATACCTCTTTTGACATATCACATCTATCGTGTATTAGTATTAATCTCAATCTTTCTTTAGCTACATCTTTGGAAGATTGCCTAGAGAACATCTTAAACAAATCCATTCCCTTACTCCCCCTTTATTTAATACCAAATAGTTTCTTTATTGAAGAAAATAATCCTTCATGGCTAGTATTCAAATCCATAAGAGGCACTTTTTCCCCTGTTATTCTTTTAGCTATATTTCTAAATGCTTGTCCTGATAATGAGCTGCTAGTGAGTACTATAGGTTCACCTTTATTTGTAGAAATAGTTATATTTCTGTCATCCGGCACTACTCCTATAAGTTCTATAGCCAAACTGTCTAATATGTCATTTACATCCAGCATATCTCCATTTTTAGTCATTTCATAATTTATTCTGTTTACTATAAGTTGATGTTTTTCAATTCCTTTAGCATCTAACTTTCCAATGACTCTGTCAGAATCCCTAACTGAAGTAACTTCAGGATTTACTACAACTAATGCCCTATCTGCCCCTACTATTGCATTTTCAAATCCATGCTCAATTCCTGCAGGACAATCTATAATTACGTAGTCATATTCACTTTTTAATTCTTCAATTAAATTTAGCATATCTTGGGTACTTATGTCATCTTTATCTCTTGTTTGTGCTGTAGGCAGAAGATACAAGTTTGGTAGTCTTTTATCCTTTATAAGAGCCTGCTTTAATCTGCACTTGTCTTCTACTACATCAAGTATAGTAAATACAATTCTATTTTCAAGTCCCATAAGAACATCTAAATTTCTAAGTCCTGTATCTCCATCTACTACTACTACACTTTTATTCAAAGCAGCTAATGCAGTACCTATGTTTGCCGTAGTAGTAGTTTTCCCAACTCCACCTTTGCCTGATGTTACTACAATTGCTTCTCCCATCTATACTACCTCCATCAAATAAATTTATTAGACAAATCTCTCTTAATATATGAACGTATACAATTAACGATAATCATCTAAGCAATAAAACCATCTATAGAATATTATACTAGACATAGCAAGAATAATCCAGAATATTATTCAGTACAATTTATACCAATTATATAGCTTTAAAGTTACTAACAAAGAACTTCAGCATAAAATAAAGCTGAAGTTCTTACTAACTATGAGATATCAAATAAACTTATTAGGCAAATAGGGTTCTACTATTATTATATTTTCCCTAATCTTAGCTACTTCTGGATACTGTGGTTTAATATTGTCCTCTGGTGATCTGGTAACTATGTCTGCAATTTGAAGCATTTCCGGCTGCAAACAAATTGAAGCAACTATAGCTTTTGCATTCCCCCCAAATCCAGCATGAGCATATCCATGAAGTGCTCCAAAAACTATTATATTACCCCCTGCATATATTTCGGAACCTGCGTTTACATCTCCAATTACAACTATATTTCCCGAATAATTTACTATTTGGCCACTTCTAACCGTCCTATGCAAAAATTTAGTTCTTCCTTCGTAAATTCCTGAAAATACTTTGCTTGGTTTTTCACTGCTGTCCTCAAATATGCAATCCTTTATGAGAAATTTTTCAAACAATATATTTTTAAGTTTATTAAATTGCTTTTCATTTAAGCTCTTTAATTCCGTTGTTATTTTCAGAGTACATCCCTTATAAAACATTTTTCCAGTTGAAAGCCTTTTAATTAAACTTTCAAGCATTTCGTCAAAATCTTTAAAACCATTATTATTTATAATTATATTTATTCCATCTCTATTACCCTTAATTACTATATTATTATTCCTCATAATTAGCCTCCATAAGTCACCTCATATACTATTTCAACACACTTTACATAAATCCTTCCTAATTTCTAACTTTATTTTTTAATATAATATTTGTTCTGGAAATTCTTACTTAAGCTAAATTCTAATTAAAATTATTATCATATAAAGAGCTGTCACATTAAGAAATTTACATACAATATATTGTTCTAAATATTAATGATAAACACAGTATATTGTAGTATTTATTCTTAGTGCAACAGCCCCTTTATTTTAATTACTGTTTTGTTGAGTAGATGTACTAGTAGGTGCACTAGTAGTTATGCGTCCTGTTTCAGTAAAATATGCAGAAAGAATATCTCTTGCTACATAAGCTGCACCACTTGCTCCCTGACCACCATCAAATATGACTGCATATACAGCTATTTCTGGTTTATCAAGAGGCGCAAATGCAACATATTCAGAGTAGTCGGTTCTTCCTATTTGATCCTGATTTCCTAAACTTGCAGTACCTGTCTTTCCTCCTGTACTTATTGGAAATCCACCAAATACTTGTGACCCTGTACCACCTTTCTCATTAACTGCACCCATTCCTGCTTTAATAGCAGCTATAGTTTCAGGACTAATTCCAGTTTTCTGTATGACTTCCGGTTTAACCTGCTCAATAATTCCTCCGTTAGAATTTAAATATTTATCTACCAAATGTACTTTATATCTAGTTCCTCCATTCACAAGAGTGGCAATATAATTTGCCATCTGAACAGGAGTAAACTGGTTAAGTCCCTGTCCTATAGCAGCATTTTCTATATTAGCCGGTACCTTTAACTGAGCATTTGCATCTGAAACAGTTATACTGTATATGACATCAATCAAATCATCCATCTTTTCATCACTTATATCTTTCTTGTTATTAGGATCTTCCTTTACAAGTTCAGAAAATAATTCTTTGTATTTTGCTTTATCAAAAGCACTCTTTCCATCTTTTACAGAATTCTTTATCAAAGTTTTGATATCATTTTTAATTTGCTTTACCTTACTTGAATCACTGCTATTATCATATAGGTTAAGTGAAACTAGCTTATGTCCCTTATCATCCTGGCCATCTCTAAGATAAGCCATAGTTTGCCACAAATAAGTACTGGCATAGGTATTTTTATTTGATACTGTATTGTATACCTGACCAAACTTTTCTGGAATCTCTATCCCAGTTGATGCTTTTACATCACTATTTACAGGAACGCCAAGTCCAAACTTCCATGCATACTTAGCTAATCCATCATCTCCTAAAGCCTGTCTTATTAGTTTACCTACAGTCATAAAATAAGGGTTACTGGATTTCTGTATGGCGGCAGCTAAATCCACTACTCCATTTCTACCATCCAATATAAACTTTACAATCTTGCCACCCTGATCAAACTGTCCTTCATCATCTACACAAAATCCTGGATTTATTGCTCCACTTTCAAGGCCTGCAACTGCAGTCATTGGCTTGAATGTAGAACCCGGAGGTATTAAAGACTGAGTAGCATAATTATAAAACGGCTTTGGATATATGTCATAAACATCCTGTCTTATAGTAGTATTATTTTTTATACTTGTATCAAGTGGAAATAATGTATTTAGTACCTGATCCTCTGTCTCTCCTGGAAAGTTTGAAGTTATATTTCTCTTTTCTATATATTCCTTCCCAAAAGCTCCTAAATCTGGATTGAAATATTGTTGATATAAATCTTGAGATATCATACCAGGTTGTGCGAACATATTTGGATCGTATCCAGGCCTGCTTGCCATTGCAATTATTGCTCCCGTATTCACATCAATTGCTACTGCTGCCCCTCTAGTTGCATTGGTAGTGTCAGATCTATTCTGCCCATAAGGATTAGCTCTGAGTTTTGCCATAGTAGTATCCAGTGAATCTTCTGCTGCTTTTTGAACCTTGGAATCCACTGTGAGCTGAACTGTTTCACCTGGGGAAGGGTCTTTTGTTCCTAATTCTTGAACTATTTTGCCATTCTTATCTAGTTTTACTATTTTCCCTCCCTTTGATCCTTTCAATCTATCTTCAAGTGCGCCTTCTATACCTGCCTGACCTACATAATCACTACTTACATCGTAACCTTTTTCCTTGTATTTATCATAATCAGAAGATATTTTAGATATATATCCTATAAAACTAGATCCTAGTTCATTATTAGGATAATATCTTATAGGCTGGGTATCCACGTCTATCCCCGGGAGTTCATTTGACATTTGTAAAAATTTAAAGGCAGTATCCTTCTTTATATTGCTTGCAACTGTTACAGGTTTATACCCAGAATAACTCTGCATTTTTAAAGTATCCTTAATAATCATATATCTTCTCTGATCTTCCAAAGAATATGCACTACTTATTTTGTACTTGGCAATAAGTTTTTTGAAAGTATCCTCTGGAGTTATTTTCAGTAATTCTTTATTTACTAAACTCTTCAAATCATCTTCAGATATATTTTTATTTTTGCTTTTAATTTTCTTTTCTATTTCGTCATTTAATCCTCTATCCCTTTTAAACTTAATCTCAAGATTCTTTCTAGTTTCTTCATCATCACTTCTAAATTCAAACCTATAAGGATTTATCTTAAGTTCAAAGTCATCCTTCTGACTTTCCCCACTTTCATCTAATATCTTAAATACTTTACTCATAGTAGGAAAAAAAGTCTTATCATTTTCATCCGTTTGATTGTATATGAGCACATAACTTTGGTTACTAGTAGCTAAAATATTACCATCCTTGTCCAAAATTTTTCCTCTTGGTGCTGGCTCTTGTATTTCTGTCAAAGATTTATTATTGGACTGCTCTTTATATTCCTGCCCCTTTACTACTTGGAGAAAGAGAAGTCTTCCTGCAATAGTTGCAAAAATAGCTACCATAATAACTGATAGTACAGTATATCTTGTAATATTAGAATGCTTCTTCTCTTTCAAAAAATATCATCTCCACCTTTAAAATTTCCATTTAGCTTCCATATAATCTTTACTGCAAAGATTATATATTGGTTTATACATAAATATACACAAAACCATATCGTAAATTCCTGTAAAAAATACATTTTTTACATTCACATACACTCCACATGAATATAGGATACCCATTATTAACAAACCCTTAAACAAAACAAGTAAAAAACAAGAAATAACAGGAATAAGTCTTCTTTTTCTAAATATACTATTTCCTATAATACCTGCAATTACACATACTATCATATTTGTGAACGAGTTTATTCCAAAACCATATGAAAAGTATATATCCTGTAGTAATCCTGCAAACACTCCAAGCCACATACCTTCCCACGTTCCATTTACAATGGAATAGCAAATTATAAATATTATAAGTAACCCTGGATAAAAACTCTTCACCGCAAAAAAAGGCATCAGTGAATTATCCAAAATAAATAGCAGAACTGATAATAGAACTAATACTAATAATTTTTTCATTTTACATCCACCCTAGTATTTTATATCCGTTTTGTCTTGAGGCACTACAATAAGTAGCTCCTGAAGCTTATCAAAATTCACATAAGGTTTTATTAAAGCATTTTTCATTACTTTTCCCTTATCATCCTCTACACTTATTACAGTTCCAATTCTTATTCCTCTAGGATATGAATTATTAATCCCTGATGTTACGATAACATCTCCTTTTTTTATAGTAGAGTCTTGTGGAAGATAATATAATTTTGCTAAAAATTGATTATTACTATCACTGTATCCTTTTACCATACCACTATTTGTCACATCATTTGTATCTGTGGAAGTACCCTCAATAGTCCCACCTACTGCTAAATTTTGATTAGCCAGAGACTGTACTATGGACCAATTGTTTTCCACATGGACAACCTGCCCTACCAATCCATCAGCAGTAACCGCAACCATCTGCTTTCTTATACCGTCCTTACTGCCTCTATTTATTGCAAATTCATTTAAAATTCCATCACTACTTCTACCTATTACGTCACAGCCTATATTATCATATTCCGATTTTTGGCTTTTAAAATTCAGTTCTTTTCTCAGCTGGGAATTATCATTTTTAAGTGAATTATATTCTACTAATTTATTTTTTAGTGAACTATTTTCCTTCTTCAATTCCTCATTTTCACTTTTTACCCTAGAAAAGTTTATTATAAAACTCAGAGAATTTTTTATACTATTATTGACCTTGTATAATCCTCCTTGAAAAGAATTAAAAGTAACACCTATGCCATTTCTTACAATTGAGTTGCTATTACCCTTGATACTAAAAGAGATCAAAGCTAAAAAAATAATCGAAAGTACTATTATAGCTAATACAAGTTTATTTCTCAAAAATCTCATAATACATCACTATTTTCTACTAGCTACTATTTTATCAATAGTATCAAGAGCTTTTCCAGCACCTAGTGCAACACAATCAAGAGGTGCTTCAGCTATATGAACAGGCATATGTGTTTCTTGATTTATCAACTGATCCAATCCTCTAAGCATAGCTCCACCACCTGCAAGCATAATTCCTTTGTCCATTATATCTGATGCAAGTTCTGGTGGTGTCTTTTCAAGGGTAGTTTTTATAGCATCAATTATTGCTGCTACAGGTTCCTTAAGAGCTTCTCTTATTTCACCTTCTGTTATATTTATAACCTTAGGTAGCCCTGATATTAAGTCTCTTCCTCTTATCTCCATGGAATTTTCTTCACCTATATCAAAAGCTGAACCTAATTCAATTTTTACATTTTCCGCAGTTCTTTCACCTATCATTAAATTGTATTCCTTCTTTATGTAGCCTATTATAGCCTGATCCAACTCATCACCAGCAATTCTTAAAGATTTACTTGTAACAATTCCTCCAAGTGATATTATAGCTACTTCTGTAGTACCTCCACCTATATCTACAATCATACTTCCTGTTGGTTCATTTACTGGAAGTCCTGCACCAATAGCAGCTGCCATAGGTTCCTCCATTAAAAGCACGTCCCTTGCTCCTGCATGCTTTGTTGCCTCTTCTATTGCCCTTTTTTCAACTTCAGTAACTCCAGATGGAAAGCATACAAATATCCTAGGACTAGTAAATGCTGACTTAGGACTTACTTTTTCTATAAATTTTCTAAGCATAGTATGAGTAACATCAAAATCAGCAATAACGCCATCTTTTAGCGGTCTTATAGCCACAATATTACCAGGAGTTCTTCCTATCATATCTTTTGCTTCATTACCTATTGCCATTACCTTCTTTACATCATTATTTATAGCAACTACAGAAGGCTCTCTAAGTACTATTCCCTTTCCTTTAACATATATGAGTGTATTAGCTGTTCCTAAATCAATTCCCATATCTCTTGACATTCCAAAAAATCCCATTTATATTACTCCTTTCAATATCCACAAATTCCTTTTTGTTTTAAACTAACATATATTTCGTTTCCTATTATAAGATGATCTAATAGCTGTATGCCTAAAAGTTCACCGCATTCTTTTAATCTATGTGTTATATTTATATCCTCATTACTAGGTGATGGATCTCCCGAAGGATGGTTATGGCACACAATTATAGATGCACTATTTTTCTTTATAGCATAGTAAAATACTTCCCTTGGATGTACCAGTGCAGAATTTAAACTTCCTATAAATACATCTCTAATGCCTATAACTATATTTTTTGTATTCAACATAATAACTTTAAAATATTCCTGCTTCAATCCCTTCATTTCTTCCATGACAAGCATTGCTGCATCTCCTGGATTGCATATCTTATAATCATCACCATCCCTATAGGATTTGAATCTCTTTGCCAATTCCACCACAGCAAATATTTTAGCAGATTTTGCCTTTCCAATGCCCCTAATATTCATAAGATCTTCTAAATTAGAATTAAAAATTCCATTTAGTCCTCCATTGTCTTTTATAATCCTGCTGCTTAAAGATATTATATTTTCTTTTTTTGTACCTGAACCAAGTATTATTGCCAAAAGTTCTGAATTAGAAAGAACTTCTGGTCCATATCTGAATAACCTCTCCCTAGGTCTTTCATTTTGTGGTAAATCCATAATTTTTACTAATTCATTCATTTAAAAACTCCTTATTATAGATTTAACCCCATCTCACTTAACATATTATACAACTTATTTAAAGGTAATCCTACTACATTATAATAACATCCATGGATTTCTCTTACAAAAACTCCTCCATGACCTTGAATGCCATAGGCACCTGCTTTATCCTTATATTCTCCTGTTTTTAAATACTCCCTTATGCGTTTATCGTCTATTTTAGAAAATATTACACGAGTACACACAAAGTCCTTAATTATTTTATTTGAGGATTTATCTATAATTGCTATGCCTGAATATACCTTATGCTCATTTCCGCTTAAGGATTTCAGCATATGAAAACCTTCCTCTATACTACGTGGTTTTCCAAGTACCTTTTCTTTAAAAAATACTATTGTATCACATCCTATTATTATAGAACTACTGTCTTTCAACTTTGAGCACACATCTTTAGCTTTACCTTCAGCTAGCTCCATAACATAAGAACCACAATTTCCATTAAATTCAACAGAATTTTCATCAAAATCACTTACCATAACTTCAAAATTTCCTGTTAATCTCTTTAAAAGTTCCTTTCGCCTACTGGAAGCCGAAGCCAATACAATCTCCATGTCATCACTTCCTAATATCTTCTATATAGTATTATAGCCACAATTATACCAATTATAGTCATAATGTTTATACTAAACTTTGCTCCTAAAGTCAATACTACAACCTTAAGATTTAATATAACTGGTTCAGTCATCCCTACAGAATAAGAATTTTTAAAAAAGTTTAGAAAACTAAAATTATTTCCAATAGCATCTCCTATAAGACTTCCACATATAGCTCCTAAAATTATAAGAAACCATAAAAAGCTCTTACCTTTTTCAGCCCCTCTCACAAAAATCCCCCTACCTTAACATTATATCTTATATAGTTTATCATTTAATAAAAGCATAAACAAGTAGATATATTATTGTTCAAAAAAATTTTTTAATTAAACATAAAAATGACAAGTATTGGTGTAAATGTCCCCGTACTTGCCCTTATATTATGACCGATTATCTTAACAATATGGAATTAATTAGATTTTACTTTTTTTAATATATTAAATATATACATATAATTTTCTTCAGCTTTATCCTTCGTTATTTCTTTAGGAAGCTTGTTTACATATTCTGTTAAATCTTTTAAAACTAATTTATTATTGCCATTTTCCGTTTTTTCACTTTTTAAAGAAGAACACCATTTTTTTAATTCATCTGTTTGTATAGATTTTACATCTTGTTCTGAAAGCTTATTTAGTATCTCTAGATTTGCATTTATTATTTCTGCTATTTCAACATTACACAGATCATCCCTCTTTATTGTAAATGCCATTTTTGAATTGTCTATTTTTTGGTCTGTAAGAGATTTCATCATTTTTTCTCCAACATTCTCTTGAAACACACCTAAAAATACCCTTGTCTTATCTGAATCCTGTATACAAAATGGAAATCCATATTTAGCTAACAAACTCTTTTCCTCTGCTGCGTTATTTTTATCTTTATAAACTCCACCTTGTACAGCTATAAATTCAGTAGATTTACCATCTACAGCTGAACTACTCTTATCAGAAGTATTTTGAACCTTATTTTGAGATACAGTACTGGCCGTATTGTCATTTAAATTTCCTGATGTTCTAAATACCACTTTAAATATAAAAGTTCCTAGTATAAATGCAGCTGCAAGTATTATACACGTAAAAAACACAAAAGACTTAGTACTTTTCTCTCTTTTTAAATCATATCGTGTGTACTTCATTTTTTCACCCCTAATTTTATACTATTTTTATATATTAATATTATGGGATAAAAAAATTATTACTGATAATTATTAAATTTTTTTCATAATTATCATGTCCATGTGCTTTCCATCTATGTCATAGAAATTCTTTACTATTCTAATAGCTTTATACCCAGCACTTTTCCAGATATTCATGTTTTCAATTTCATTTTTAATTGTTCTAGCAAAAAATTCAGTCACATCATATTCTCTAGAAAAATACTCTATTATTTCTTTTATTAAAATGCCCCCTAAACTTGTATTTTTATATACTTCAGATAGATAAAAATACCATATCCAAAGTTCATTTTCATTTTTAAACTCAATTCTCCCCTTTAATATTCCTATTAAAATACTGCCCTTTTCTATTTTTAAAAAGAACTCACACTGACTTATATAGCTCTCCAAAAATCTCTCTCTTAGATCTTCTAAATTTGTTTCTCCCTCTAGGAAATCCTTCCTATTCATCAATTTTTGTATGGACACTAAATCTTTTTCTTGCACATTAGAGATTTTTATATCTTTATATTCTATTTTAACATCCAGCATTGCTTCACCTCTTTTGTACATTTAATTTGATTTAACTCTATTAAAGGATTATACTTTTAAAATTCTACACAAATTTAAAAATTCCTTTATTTATTAAATCAATTGACATAAAAACAACACTGAATTCTTAAATCACTAATTCCAATTAACTACATTACCATTAGTAGACTAATTTAAAACTCTAGCTCCCTGTAAATCTGGATCAAGTAAAATAACCTTCCAAGTATCTTCTAGTTCACTTAAGAAATTTTTCATGGAACTTACAAATTTCTCTGCATTTTTATCCACTACTGCCATAAGTGTAGATCCTGAACCACTTATAAATTCTCCTATAGATCCTAAGTCTTTGGATTTTTTAAAAACATCATCAAAATTTCTTATTAAACTTTTTCTATAAGGTTGATGGATTTTATCTTCAAAACATATTCTAAGTTTGTCAAATTCATTGTTATAAAGAGCACTTATAAGCATAGCAGACCTAGAAGTGTTAAATATACAGTCCTCTTTTAAATAAGATTTAGGTAGAACTTCCCTAGAAAGAGCTGTACTAACCTTAAAAGATGGTATCATAGCAACAAATTTTAACTTATCTGGTACATTTACCTTTGAATGTTTTATATCCTCGCCCACTTTTATAGATATTACCATTCCTCCAAGTGCTGCAGGTACAACATTATCAGGATGTCCCTCTATTTTCGTAGCCAAATCAATTACATCTTCCATATCCATTTTATTTTTCATAATTGCATTTGCAGCTGTTATACCACCTACTATACATGCAGAACTACTTCCAAGCCCTCTTGACATAGGTATATCACATTTAAGCACATTTATTTTAAATCCATTATAAGAATATCCTTGTTCATTCATAGCACTCACTATGCTTTGGTATATAAGATTTTCCCTAAAATCCTCTTCTAACTTTAATCCACCATTATATATTTCAGTTTTTCCAGTTATTTCTTCAACTTCAATTTCATTGTATAATTTGAGTGCCATACCTAAAGTATCAAATCCCGGTCCCATATTTGCTGTAGTCGCCGGCACCCTAACTTTGACTTTAGTCATATCTAATATCCCTCCAATTTTGTAAAAACCTTTGCTAAAATTCTATTCTCATTATTTGTCTAAAACCAATAACTTCTTCACAGACTGCACATTTTTTTCACTTTTTACTTTTTCAATATATTCATCTATTAAATCTTCGTTATCTGCATTTACAAAAGCTACAACTTCTTCCTTATTTCCAGAAACACTATTAGACAAAATATAACAGCTTTTAAAACTTGAAGATATACTTTCTATAATTTCTACTCTATTTTGTGTTTTAATTCTTAAAAGCCATTTACTTTTTAAATTCCAGCTCTTATTTATACTAGCCTTTTCACTACTAAAAGTAATAGTTTTTTCTCTTTTATTTTCAACTATATCTGCTATATCTGCAAAAACTGCACTAGCTGTAGGAAACATACCTGCTCCTTTTCCTGAAAACATCACGTCTCCTACTGCATCTCCTTCTACTAAAATAGCATTGTATTCATTCTCAATTTTCCCGAGCATAGAATCTTGTTTTACCATAACTGGCATAACAGTTGCATATATATCATCTTCAGATACCTTACTGATTCCAAGAAGTTTTATACTACACTTTTGCATTTTGGCATATCTGAAATCATCGCTATCAATTTGTGTAATTCCTTCTATATTTATATTCTTCCAATCCACTCTTCTGTTATATGCAATAGTAGATAAAATTGAAAGCTTTCTAGCTGCATCATATCCTTTAACATCTGATTCTGGATTTGCTTCTGCAAAACCCATTTCCTGAGCAAGTTTTAAAGCTTCTTCATAACTCATACCATTATGACTCATTTTTGACAATATAAAATTTGTAGTACCATTTAATATAGATTTGATACTCTTTATTTCATTTCCCACAAGACATTCATTCATTGATTTCAATATAGGTATTCCCCCTCCAACACTTGCCTCAAAATGAATGGTAACTCCATTTTTTTTAGCTAACTGCAAAAGCTCATATCCTCTTTCTGCCATCAAATCCTTGTTAGCTGTAACTACATGTTTTTTCATATTTAAAGCTCTTTTTATATATTCATAAGATGGATTTAGCCCCCCCATAGCTTCCACTATGATATCCACCTTTTCATTGAATATATCCTCTATATTTTCTGTTAAAAGCCCCCTATTTTTATTGTTTAAGTGTTTATCTACATTTCTAACCAAAATTTTTGATATTACCAATTCCTCATCTAGTTCATCTTTAAATTTATATCTATTTCTAGATATAAGTTCAGCTACTCCACTTCCTACTACTCCATATCCAAGCATTGCTATATTTGCCATTTTACTTCCCCCTAATTATTTAATCTTATCAAGTAATTCTAAAACTCAGATAAATTTATTTAAGTATTAAGTTACATTCTAATGTTAAAAAAACCCTTCCCTACTGGGACGAGTTTTATCGCGTTTCCACCCAATTAACAGTGTCAATTTTTAGTTATCACTAAAATAACTAAGCCCCATTACAGCCTAGGATATTCATCCATTACTTAAAAGCCATTACTGTCTCTCAATATCCATAACGCAGATCTGCGGAAATACCTACTATTAAATTTCAGTATACAACTCAAAGGTGGTTTTCAATAAATATTAACTTAGGGAATATTACAGCCTATGAATCCCCCTCTCTAAAAGCAATACATTATTTACTTTTCCTTTTCATTGTTTTTGCACATAATTAAAACAAACTTCATCTATTCCACTGCTACCAAACTTACACTTATAACGCTGTCTAACTTACCTATCTCTTCAACAAGTTCATTAATTTCTACTTCCAATTTAGAAGCATCAAAAGTTATAGATACAGCAGCCGCATTATTTATGGGTATATCCTGATTTAAAGTCAATATGTTGCCCCTTCTTTGCGCTATTTTATCAAGTATATTTGATAGTGACCCAGTCTTATGAGCTAATATAAGTCCAATAGTTACCTTGTGACTTGTTATACCTTCAGATAATGTAAACACTGAATCTTTGTACTTATAATAACTGCTTCTACTTATGCCTACTTTCTTTACACCTTCTGATATGTCTTTTACACAACCAGTTCTCAAAAGTTCTTTTACCTTTACAACTTTGTCAAACACATCAGGAAGTATTTTAGTATCAATTATAAGAAATCTATTATTCATAAAACCCCACCTTGTCCGTCATTCAAATACACATGTATGTTGTTGAAGTATATGAATTATAATATCATAATAAAAATAAATATTCAACAGTTTTTATGAAAATTTTTATCTCAAAATGCAAGTAATCCTTTACACGTAAATTATATTTTTTAGTTAATAGTTAAGAATGAATAATTAATAGTTAATGCGGATTTTTTTCGTTACACTACAAAAAATCTTTAATTAAATTTTTGAATACTCGTTTTCCTAAAGCAAAACATTACTAATGGCTAAATTATCAAAGAAGGCCTAAAATCCAAGTATGTTCCACCTTTTAACATGTGACACTATTGAAACCTTACTTAAAGCAGGAGATTTAATTATTTCATCATTGGAGAATCCTCTAATAGCTTGAAGTGCTATTTTTGTATATGATGACTTAGTTTTATTTTGTAGTTCAATTAAATCTTCTAACTTATACCCATGTAATGTATTAACCTGTAACATTGGTCTATCCATATTTATATGAGTGATTCTAATTGAAATTTTAACTTATACATAAAATATACTAACAAAATAGAAATCACACTTAAAAACTTTTTTATTAAATATAAGTAATCATTTACACGCAAACATCACAAAATCAAATATAAAGTTTTAACTAAAAAATAAACTTGTGCGTAGAAATATTTTACAATAAGCAAGTACATTTAAATATTTTGCATATAAGTCTTAGTGGAAAATTTGCAAAAAAACTTAGACCTTTTGAATTGTTTGAGGTACGAGTTTTCAAAAGGTCTTAGCTTTTTGTAAATTTTCTGCTTAGACTTATCAAAATATTTAACGTACTTGTGGTTGTAAAAATATTCGGAACACAAGTTTATTTTTCGTTTAGAAACTCTATATATTTTCTTTAATCTTCAAATATTATATATGGTACTGTAACTATAGCTATATTTCTTCTTCTCAAAAGCATGGTTTTAATAAATAATGCCGTTTGATTATGAAGTATATTTCCCCACCATTTTGTAACTACAAATTGGGGAAGAACTACAGTAACTGTATCCTTAGATCCTGCTGAGTACTCTTCGGATTCTATAAATTTAACAAGAGGACCCACAATACTTCTGTAAGGTGATTTTTTTACTATTATTGGTATGTCCACATCATATTCGTGCCATTTTTTCAAAAGCTTATTTGTAGCCTCATCATCTACAGAAACATGAAAAACTATTATATTTTTAGAAATTGTTCTTGCATAATTTAAAGCTTTCAAAAAAGATTTATTCAAAGTGTCAATAGGAACTATTACGTATCTCTTTTGTTCTGCAAAATTTATTTCTTTAGGTTTTTCATCAATAGATAGTCTTAACTGTTCTGCTACTTTAGTATAATGTTTTTTTATAATCGCCATGAAATATACTATAGTTGGTATAAGTATAAAAACTATCCAAGCTCCACTTGTAAATTTTGTTATTCCAAGTAAAACAGCTGTAAATAAAGTTACAGAAGCACCTACACCATTTATAAAAGCTCTGTGAACCCACCCTTGTTTCCTTATTTTAACCCATCTTACAAGCATCCCAAACTGTGATAATGTAAAAGATATAAAAACTCCCACAGCATAAAGAGGCATTAAATAGTGAGTTTCGCCATTAAATAATACAACTAATAAACAAGATATAATTCCTAAAGTTATAATTCCATTAGAATATCCAAGTCTTTTTCCCCTTTTGGCAAACTGTCTTGGTGCAAAACCATCCTTAGCTATATATGCTAAAAGCATTGGAAGTCCTGCGAAGGCTGTATTACTTGCCATAATAAGTATAATTGCAGTAGTTGCCTGAATTATATAAAACATAACATTGTTCCCAAATACCTGAGCTGCTATCTGAGCTACTACGGTTACATTAGAATTAGGAACTGAATGATATAATGTTGCCAGGTAAGATAAACCTAAAAATACTATAAATACAGTAAAAGAAAGAAGTCCTAATACTTTCTTAGCATTTTTTTGACACGGCTCTTTGAAGTTAGGTATTCCATTACTTACTGCTTCAATACCCGTTAAGGCTGTACATCCTGAAGAAAAAGCCCTTAAAAATAAAAAGAGAGTTATATCTCCTGTAACCTGAGGTACTTTATAAGCAGCTACTGGAGTATATCCAAAAATTTTAACCTTACATATTCCCCATGCAATCATAACTAGTATAGATATAATAAACAAATATGTAGGTACACCAAACATTTTAGAAGATTCTCTAAGTCCTCTAAGATTTCCTATAGTCATAAATAGTATTAGCAATAAAGTTATTTGAACTTTATATGGAAAAAGTGATGGAATTGCAGATGTTACTGCTGCTGTTCCTGCACAAGCACTGACTGCAACGGTAAGTATATATCCTATAGTAAGTGATGCGCCTGCTACAAGTCCTGGTGTTGTACCTAGGTTATCTTTGGCTACAATGTATGATCCACCACCGCCTGGATAAGCATCTATAGTTTGTCTATAAGACATAGTAACTAAAAACATTAAAAGTACAATACACAATGTAGCATAAAACATATATTTATATGACATTATTCCAATTACAGGTATTAATACCCAAAGTATTTCCTCTCCTGCATAAGCCACTGAAGAAATAGCATCACTAGATAATATAGGTAGTCCCCAAAATACATTTAATTTTTCACTTTTTAATTCTTCAGTTTTTAAACTTTTTCCTATTAAAAGTTTTTCTAATTTAGATCCCATTTTTTTGCTCCTCTAAAAGTAAATTTTCTTTTAAGTTTAGTATGGAATGATTATATATTATAATTAACTTTTATCATAACCTTCTTTTGAATATTTAAAGCTTATTTTAAATTAAATTAGTCAATCTAAAGCTTAAAAGTAGGTTATTTATCTATATTATTCATTAATTCTTCAATTTAATACGATTTTAGCATACTACTAATTATTGACTATTAAAACTATTGATTATTTTTCACATATAATGTATTTATAATTCTAATTAAGCAAGTAAAAACTATATTTATATGTGTTATATAAATATAGTTTTTATAAGTATCCTATAATTGAACAATATTATTGCCCTTTAAGACCAATATATCAAATTTCTAATATGTACTTATTTTAAATCATGTGCCAGTTCTTTCATCTCAGTAGTCATAGATAATACTTCCTGTAACCCAGAATTAATTTGCTGGATAGATGCTGCTTCATTTTCAGTAGTTTTTGATGTATAATCAGAAGTTTCCAAGGTTTTTGAAACAGAAGTCTGAATATTTGAAGTAAGTTCTATAACTTTAGCAGCAGTTTCCTTTGAACTATCCGAAAGTTTTCTTATTTCGTCTGATACTACACCGAATCCTTTTCCAAATTCTCCCGCCCTAGCAGCTTCAATAGCCGCATTTAATCCAAGCATTTTTGTCTGATCTGCAATACTTTTTATAGAACCTATAATTTCATATATTTTAGACGACAGCTCCTTTATACTTTGAATCTCTTTATTTAAAGATTGTTGATTTTCTGAAACCGTAACAGCAGAAGATGCTAGTCCTTCCATAGCTTGAGATATTTGCTGTAAACTTTCGTTTATGTTTTTACCCATATGTTCTAACTTGTATTGATTATACCCAAGTTTAGATAAAGTATTTGCCATCATATATAATACCTTTGCTATAGCTTCTACTCTATCTTTTTCTACAACTTTTACTTTTCTAAGTGCCTCTATGTATTCATTTGGATCTACTCCTATTTCTAGGGCTATTTTTCTAAATTTATCTTCATCAGGTGGTGCCGTCAAAACTTGTCCTCCAATAACGCTGCCAATAATCTTACCTTGTAATACTATTGGAGCTGCATAATCTGTAAGTCCAGCATGACAAGTATAAACAGCAGGTTTACCTGTTCTATAAGATTCTTCTCCACCTTTTTTATCACATTCCTGGCACCTTTCATTGCCAATTTTACATCCTCTTGTAAGCTTCATGCAGAAATCGGTAAAACAACTTCCTTCAGTTACAGGTGAACCTTTATCATCTATAGAAACACTTGCTGTTCCAGTACCTTTAGAAAAATTATCTTGAAGTTCTTGTAAAAACTTCAAGTCAATTATATCTTCCATTTTTATTTCATTAAAATCTTTTTTTTGAGTTTTATTATCCATATCGACATATATCCCCCCTAATTAATGCAATAATAACTTATTATATATTTATCGTAATTATAATCCATTTACTTTATACAATATAACTCAACTTTCGCACATATAAAACTTTGCGAAGCAAAGCTTCGCAAGTTAAGAATTAATAATGAAAAATTAATAGTCAAGGATGATTTTTAGCTCTCGCAAAAAATCTTTAAATTTATATGAACCAGCCATGTTTCGCTTTAGCGAAACGAGCTATCAAAAATTTAATCAAAGATTTTTTGTAGTGTAACGGAAAAAAATCCACATTAACTATTAATTTTTAACTCTTAATTTTTAATTATATTTATCAATTAATGTTCATCCCATTCAATAGAATCTACAATACCTACGATAGAAGCATCTATTGGTATATCATTTTGAGAATCACTAGAATTTCTTGATCCACTTCCTGTAACCACAATTACAGTGTCATTAGCACCTGCACCTACAGTATCTACAGCAACAAAATGATCACCTATTAAATTTTCTTTTTCATCTATTTTTTTTACTATTAATAGTTTGTTTCCTATAAGCTTTTCACTTTTTTGGGTAGAAACAACCTTTCCAACAACTTTGCCTAAAAACATACATACCCTCCTTTATTTAAGTTTTTCTAATCACTAGTATTATACAATTAAAATATTTGGCAATATTTTTCTACTTTTAATTATTTACATGTTATTTTTCGTTTTTTATTAGTATCACAACTATATTGCAATTTTAAACTTAAATCAATTTTCAGATTTATCATTATATAAATTCAAATCTATGTCATACTTAGTTATCTTTCTGTATATAGTTGCCTTGCCTATTCGTAGTAATTCAGACGCCTTCATGGCATTTCCTTTACAATATTCAAGTGCATTTCGTATACATCGTTCTTCTACTACTTCTAAAGGTAAAATTTCTTTTGATAAATCATTACTTATTTGTATTTCAGCTTTTCCACTCCTACCAATCAAGTACTTTGAGGTTATCATGGTATCCTCGCAAAGATAATAAGATCTTTCCACTACATTTCTAAGTTCTCTTGTATTTCCTTCAAAATTATACCTCTTCAACTTTTCTATGTAGGAAGGGTCTATATACTTGGGATCACATGGATTCTTAATATTAAGCTGACTCACAAAATACTGGGCTAAAAGTTCTATATCTTCCTTTCTGTCTCTTAGAGGAATAAGATGAATATTCATGACATTAAGTCTATAATAAAGATCTCCTCTAAAATTTTTGTTTTCAACCTCATCTTTAAGTACCCTATTGGTTGCCGCAATTACTCTTACGTCAATAGATTTTTCATAATTTCCTCCAACCCTAACTATTTTAAGGTTATCTAATACCCTTAAAAGTTTTGACTGAATATCAAGTGGGAGTTCTCCTATTTCATCTAAAAATATTGTACCTCCATCTGCTAATTCAAATTTTCCTGGATTTCCTCCTTTTGATGCACCAGTAAAGGCACCTTTTTCGTATCCAAAAAGTTCACTTTCTACTAATTCTCTAGGTATTGCAGCACAGTTTACAGCTACAAAAGGCCCCTTACTTCTACTGCTGTAATTATGAATAGATTGGGCAAATACTTCTTTTCCTGTGCCGCTTTCACCTTCTATGAGTATATTACAATTTGTTTTAGCTGCTCTTTTAGCTAACTTTATGACAGTTTTCTCCCTTTCATTTTTTGTAATGACATCATCAAAAGTAAATGAAGCCTTATAACCCACTAAATTATTTACCATCTTATGTAGGTTTTTAGTATCTCTAATAGCTAGTACTAATCCTATTATTCGTCCTCTTAATTTTACAGGCACCAAATTTACAACACATCTTATCCTTTTTCCATCTATATAAAAACTACAATCTTGCGACCATTTGTTTTCTCCAGTAAGTACCACAGTTTTTAATATTTCATCCTTTAATATTTCATTTAAATAAGTTAAATATAAAGTTTCTTCTTTCACTCCCAGTATTTTAACAGTTGTTATATTAACTTTTTTTATTAAAAGGTTTTCGTCTGTAATTATGAGACCATCGTAACAGCAATCAAAAATAGCTTTAAGTATAAAAGATGATATATCATATTCCAATATACTGTCCATATCAATCCTGCACATACTACCTACATCATCTAGGAAACTCATATCTTCCATTCTTTAACCTCCTTCTATATGTAAATCTTCTATTTAGTTTTAGTATATCACATTTTGAGAACAATCATGGAAAATCATTGTATCATTATGATAAATATTTATATAATATCATAATGATATTGACTTTTTGTGTCATTATGATATTATATAAATATAAGGTGTCTTGTTTCAACAGGACAACAATTGGCACAAGAGTTGCTTAAATATAAATGTGAATATATGTTTGAAAAAACATTTTAATAGCCCTAAACCTAAAATCTAAGTAAAAATACTCCAGCATAGTTAGACCCCTATGCTGGAGTATTTTTTACTTATCCAAATTTCTTCTTTAATCTTTGTACTTTGGTATTTAAAAAATTGAGTTAAGTTATATACAACAAAAAACTAAGAGCTTTCACCATATGGCTATGATGAAAGCTCCTAAATATTATCTATAGTTTTATCCGATTGCTACCATTGCTAACCCCCCATCTTCTTCAAAGCGGGGGATAATCACTGCTACGCACCTGGATAAGTTCTTCCCCTAAAGGATAACGTATTCTAAGTGCTAAAGACACTAAGAATACTGTTAATAAGGTTCAGATGGAGAAAAGGTATTCCTTATAAGCAATCTCCACCTGAACCTAAGAATCACTTGATATACTTTTTAGCTTACTTCACGTTCGTCGTCATCTTTTTTTTCAACTATATTATTATTGTCATCATAAGTAACTAGTTTGAGAGATTTTGTAGGACAAACTTCTATACAAGCAGGCCCTCCATCCCTATCCTGGCAGAGATCACACTTATTTGCTACCACTCTTCCTTTTCCATTCACAGTAGGATTACCTTCCTCACTCATCTTAAGTCCCTTTTGGTCTACAACTTCTCCATCCCTATATTGAGAAGCTAATTCAATAGCTCCAAAAGGACAAGCTAACATGCAGATTTTACATCCAACACATACATCTTTATTTACACTAACATAACCATTTTCATTTGAAATAGCGTTAACTGGACAAGCTTTACCACAAGGTGCATCTTCGCATTGTCTGCATTGAACAGGAGCACTTACTTTAGCAGTTTTTATCACATTTAAGCGAGGATTAAAATTAATCTTGGATACATTTGTGTTAAAAAAGTCCCCTCCTGAATGTGCAATACCACAAGCTGCTTCACAAGTCCTACATCCTATGCATTTATTAGGATCTGCTACTACGAGGCAATTCTTCATTTTATTAACTCTCCTTTTTTCTTGAGATATATTTAGTGTGCAATAATTCATGAGACTTAGCTCCTAATGGTTTGTCTAAGAACTCATCATATATTTTCTTTATTTCTGGATTTTCATGTGATTTTCTATAAGTAAGATTAGCGTCATGATTATATAGTCCCTTTTTCCTATTATTATAAGCTTCCTCTTTATCTGAATCAAGTATAACTTTAGGTTGTCCTCCACCACTTATACATCCTTGAGGACAGGTCATAACCTCTATAAAGTGCAAATCACATTTGCCTGCCTTTACTGATTCCATAACGTCTTTTACATTTTTTAAGCCGGAAACTACTCCTACTTTTAGTCTAATATCCCCTAAATCTACTTCAGCAGTTCTAAAACCTTCTCCACCTCTTACCATAGTAAGATCTATACTTGGAATAGTTTTTTTAGTATAAAGTTCATATCCAGTTCTAAGTGCTGCTTCCATAACTCCACCTGTAGCACCAAATATAGTTCCTGCACCGGTATACATACCAAGAGGAGTATCAAACTGTTCTTCTTCAATAGTATTAAAATCTATATCAGCATCTTTGAACAGTTGTGCTAATTCCCTTGTAGTTATAACTGCATCTACATCCCTGTGTCCACTGTCATGCATTTCTTCTCTTTCACTTTCAAATTCCTTGCATGTACATGGCATAACAGATACATTATAAATTTTAGCCGGATTAACCTTATTTATCTCTGCTCCATAAGTTTTAAATATAGCTCCAGCCATCTGATTTGGAGACTTACAACTTGAAAGATGAGGTAAAAGTTCTGGATATGTTTGTTCTGCATATTTTACCCATGCTGGACAACAAGAAGTAAACATTGGCAAAACTCCGCCTTCAGCTACTCTTTTTAGTAACTCACTACCTTCTTCCATTATAGTAAGATCTGCACCAAAGTTTGTATCATATACTTTGTCAAATCCTAATTTTCTGAGTGCAGCTGCCATTTTTCCTTCACTTAAAGTTCCAAGAGGCATTCCAAAATCCTCTCCTATAGCAACTCTTACAGCAGGTGCACATTGCACAATTTTAAATACATCTTTGTTTTGTAAAATTTCTTTAACACTCTTTACCTGACCTTTATTATATGCTGCAAATAATGGTTCATCTACTTCCTTTAACAATCCTCTATCAAATAACCTTTTGCTAACTGGAGTAGGAACATCGTCGTATACAGATTGATAGCCTTTACAAACTTGAATGCATTGTCCGCACATAACACACTTTTCAGTATTTATCTTCTGAGGTTTACCCTGTTCACCTTCTATAGCATCTACAGGGCAGACATCCGCACATCGTCTGCAGCCTGTACATAATTCTTCATCTATATTTATCATAGAAGTACTAGTTGGCATATTTAACATTCCTTTCTTTTCCGGATTTTTATAACTTATAAATTAGAGATTTGCGTTTATATTTAACAGTTCCATAGCAGCTTTCACACTACGATCTTTTTTATCTTCTCTAGGATCTACTAACCTCAAGGCCTCTTTTGGACATTCTTTGACGCAAGCAGGTTCTCCTCCCTCTTCCTTACATAAATCACATTTATAAGCTGCTGCTCTTACTTTAACCTGAATTCCTCCTGTAACTACTTTACCTTGAGTTCTAGGCAGTAAACTTACAGCACCTACCGGACATACTATTGTACAGGTCTGACATCCTATACATGCACTTTCATTTATAATGATACTTCCATCTTTTTCAACTATAGCATTAACTGGGCAGGCATTTAGACATGGTGCATCCTCACAATGTCTGCATTGTACTGGCATTACATTTCCTTTATTTTTAACAAAGAATAACCTTGGAGTAACTTTATTATTCATAGTTCCAATGGTTTTTCCTTGAGTATCTTCTCTATGTTTTGCAGCACAGGCAATCTCACAAGATCTACAGCCTATGCACTTGTCAGGATCGGCTATTACAAAAGAATTAAACTCTGGTTTCATTTAAATTACCACCCCTCTTTTAATTTTCACACGTTCTCAAAAATATTTTTGACATCTTTGGCTGTAACTTTCTTCTTGCAGCTGCTACACATAAGTTTTTCTGGCTGCTCTTTTCCAAGCCTATTGTAAGCATATTTTACATGTTCTTCTGTAGCAAAATATTCTCCGCACAAATCACACTTAACCATCTTGAATTTTTTGCCCCATATTTCTCTTTCTCCATCTTTATCCACAACTTTTATTGCATTAGTTGGACAAACATTTGCACAGGAAGCACATCCTATACATTCCGGTGAAGATTCGTGATATGGAGTTGCTACTTCTTTATACATACCCCTATTAACTGTTGAAATTGCTCCAGTACCTAATTCCTTGCAAGCTTTTGCACAAAGTCCGCACAAAACACAATTTTGTTCTGGATCCAATTTGAACCTCTTTACTCTCTTTTCCTCTACTCCAAAGGCTTTAGCTAATTCATTTACCTCTTTATTTTCAGGGCATCTTACTTTTAAAAGCATAACTATGTTTTTTCTCATTCTCTTTATTTCATCGTCATTAGTTATAACTTCTACTTCCTTACTTACAGGGAATATACAGGAAGTTACTATCTTTGCACGTCCCCTATCTACTACTTTAACTATACATAGTCTACAGCTAGCAAGCCCAGGCAATGCATCGCTGTGACATAATGTAGGTATATATATGTTATTTCTTCTTGCTATTTGTAATATGAATTCTCCTTTTTCAGCTTCACAAGCTTTTCCATCTATTGTAATTTTCATATCTACATTCACCTCCCTATAGAACCTTAACAGCATCAAACTTACAGATGTTCATGCAGTTACCGCATCTCAAGCACTTATCAGCATCTATTGTATGTGGTTTCTTAATTTCCCCTGTTATACAATCAGCTGGACAATTCTTTTTACACATATCGCATCCCTTACATTTATCCTCGTCTATACCAAATGTAGTAAGTTTCTTACAAACTCCTGCTCTACATCTCTTATTCTTTATATGCTCTTCAAATTCATCTCTAAAATATCTTATAGAAGCAATTACTGGATTTGGAGCACTCTTACCAAGACTGCACAGAGATGCCTTGCTTGTCATGGAACATATTTCGAGAAGCTCTTCTATGTCTCCTTCTTTTCCATCACCATTGCATATGTCAGTGAGTATTTCAAGCATCCTCTTTACGCCTTCTCTACAAGGTACACACTTTCCACAAGATTCTTCAGCCAAGAAGCTCAGGTAATATCTAGTTACATCTACCATACAGGTTCTATCATCCATTACGATCATTCCGCCTGAACCCATCATGGAATCTGCTTTAACCAAAGTATCATAATCTACTGGCAAATCTAAATATTCAGCTGGTAAACATCCACCTGAAGGTCCACCTATTTGAACTGCCTTAAACTTTCTATCATTTAATACTCCACCGCCAATATCATATATTATTTCTCTAAGAGTAGTTCCCATAGGTACTTCTACAAGTCCAGTATTCTTAACTTTTCCAACTAATGAGAATACCTTTGTTCCCTTACTCTTCTCCATAGTTCCTATAGCATGATACCAATCTCCGCCTTTTTCAATTATTATAGGTACATTGGCCCAAGTTTCTACATTATTTAAAACTGTAGGTTGTCCCCACAATCCTTTTTCTGTAGTGTGTATATATTTAGCTCTAGGTTCACCTACCATACCTTCTATAGACGACATAAGTGCAGTAGATTCACCACATACAAAAGCTCCTCCACCTCTTACTATCTGTATATCGAAGGAAAAATCAGTTCCTAATATATTATTACCTAATAAATTTTCATCTTTTGCTTTATTAATAGCTTTCTGCATATTTTCTACAGCAAGTCCATATTCATCTCTTATATAAGCAAATCCATTTGTACCTCCTACTGCATAAGCACATAATGTCATACCTTCTATAACACTGTTAGGATCTCCCTCCATTATACTTCTATCCATAAATGCTCCAGGATCTCCTTCATCACCATTACATACTACATATATAGGTGATGTATCAATATCTGCAGCAGTTTTCCATTTACGTCCTGTTGGGAATCCTGCTCCACCTCTTCCTCTAAGACCTGATTTTGTTATTTCTTCAAGCACATCTTCAGGTTTCATGCTGCTTATTGCTTTTTTAAGAGCTTTGTATCCGCCTCTTTCAACATAATCTTCCAAACTTATTGGATCTATTTCACCAACATTTCTGAGAGCAATTTTGTATTGTCTTTTACAAAATTCACTTTCTTTATGATTTCTTAATCTCTGTTTTGTAGCAGTCTCAAAATATAATAATTTTTCAATTATTTCCCCATTCATCAATGTCTTTTTTACTACGTCTTCTACATCTTCTACTTTAACTTTAAAATATGCAATGTCATCTGGATATATTTTCAGTACAGGACCTTTCTCACACAATCCATCGCAACCTGTTGCTTTTAATTTAACATTTACTTCTGCATTTGCCCCTAATTTAGCTATTTGTGCCTTCATTTCTTCATATACTTCCATACTGCCTTTAGCTAAACAACCTGTCCCACAACATATATTGACAGTTTTTTTATCACTCATCACTCTCACTCCTATACTCACTAAGAATTTCTTCAACCAGTTTAGGTGTTAAATTTCCATAATATTTGTCATTTATCATCATGACAGGAGCTATTGCACAGCATCCTATACAGTTAACTGTATTTATTGAAAATTTGAGATCCTCTGTAGTTTCACCTGGTTTAATTCCTATTGCCTTTTCAAGTTCATCCATTACAACCATAGAACCAGCAACATGGCAAGCGGTTCCATCACATACAGTTATTATGTTTTCCCCTTTTGGAGTAAGGCTCAATGCCTTATAAAAAGTAGCCATACCATACAGTCTACTTACAGGCGTGTCCAAATACTTAGCTAAATTCTCCAGTGCTTCTCTTGGTATATATTTGTACTTTCTCTGTATATCCTGTAGTATAGCAAGAGTAAATCTCTGCTCTTTAGGATATTTTTCAATTACATCTTGTCCAGACAGGTCTTCATTTTGCTGTTTAGTTAACATTAAATACTTCACCCTCCCATTTGAATATTATAATTGATTTCCCCCTTAAAATATTAGAAGGAATAAGATATTAGCTCTAAACCAAAGATTTGAGCCTCTATACTTAAGAAATAATTTTAAAACATATAACACATTTAATTTAAAATTATTTTAATTACCTTATTTAAAAATTAAAATATAAACTTAGTCCTATTTAATTAGGGACTAATTATTAACATTAAATATTATATTATTTTTATATAACTATATGATTAATTTTTTAAGATTATATTCAAAAATATGTTAACAGAAATTACTATATTATTCTCTGTGGATTTGTATATACATTCATTCTTTCTCCCCTTACAAATCCAATTAATGTAACATTTAAAGCTTTTGCAAATTCTATAGAAAGACTTGTAGGTGCAGATTTAGATATTATTATAGGTACCCCTAGCCTAGCAATTTTATATACCATTTCAAAAGATACTCTGCTGCTCACAAATATTATTTTATCCTTTAAATAAATATTTTTTATAAATGCCTCACCTATAAGCTTGTCTACAGCATTGTGTCTAGCCACATCCTCACAAATAGATATTACTTTATCTTCATCACAAAGAGCTGCACAATGTGTTCCTCCAGTGAGTTTAAACGTCTTGGAATATCCAAGATTGTCCATCATTAGATCATAGATTTTATCGACATGAATGTAAACATTATCATTGTTGATTATACTAATTTCCATGGAATCAATAATATACGAAAAGAACTTACTTTTCTCATTTTCACTAAATGTTATAGGAAGCACTTGCTTTGAATACAACTCTTTATTAAATTGGCTATTTTTCAAAGTTACCCTGGACGCTCCACTTTTTTCATCTATCTCTAGAGATTTTATTTCATCTAGAGATTTTATAACACCTCTAAAGGTCAAGAAACCTATTGTTAATTCCTTAAGCTTTTCAGGCGTACATAAGAGTACTGTCAAATGTTCACCATTTACAAATACATTTAAAGGATATTCACAAATAGTTGATTCCTCTACTGTCTTTTTACATTCTTTGTCATATTTGACTACATGAAGTTCCATGGTTTTCTCCATTTTTGTTACCTCCTATAAAGTCGTTCTCAATAAAATCAGCTATTTTTTTTGTATCATTTATATCAAATACAGGAATATCAGTTATTAAGTTTTCATTGGTTACAATAGCTACAAAATTTTGAAAATTATATTTAGAATTTTTGTAAAGTAAACATTTGCTTGCATTTTTCCTGTATACTTCTATTTTAGGAAATTCGTTACCCTTGAAGCCTTCCACTATTACAATATCTACATCTTGAAAAAGCAACAGTAGTTCTTCTATACTTTTGGGTCCACTTACTTTTTTTATCATAGCCACTGTATTATCCGATGCAATAACAACATTGTCCGCACCTGCCTCTGTAAATCTAAAGCTGTCTTTTCCTGGGTAATCTATCTGTAACTTATGAGCATCATTCTTTATTGCACCAACCTTATATCCTCTGCTTTTTAGAATTCTTATTATTCCTTCTATCAAGGTAGTCTTACCCGAATTTGAACTAGATGAAATAATAGAAATTACTGACCTCTTATTTGAATATAAATTTTCCATTTAAAATATCTCCAGCTTTTGCTATACTAGTTCCCTTTTCCATGATGACGACTCCATTTGACTTAGTAAGCGTAAAAAGCCCATTGGAATCTTGTCTTCCTACATCATAGGCATAATAACGGTTATCTTCCTTTTTTATGTTTACATACATATAGCAGTCTCTTTCTTTTCCTGATTTAAAATCATCTTTTAAAGTTACAGGAAATTCTTCAGGAAACGCATCATCTCTTCCAATCATTTTTTTAATAGATGGTGCTACAAAACTTTCAAATGAATTTATTACCGAAAGCGGATTTCCTGGAAGTCCAAAGAACAATTTATCTTTAAAAGTTGCAAAAACAACTGGTTTTCCTGGTTTAATAGCTACCGAAGTAAACTTTATATCTGTTCCTATTTTCTGAAGAACATCTTCTATAAAATCGTAATCACCTACAGATGCTCCTCCAGTAGTTATGATTATATCTCCCTCTTCAAATGCAGTTTTTATAGCATTAAAAATCTTATCCTTATCATCTCTTATTATCCCATATGATTTAACTTCTGCATTTAAATTTTTAATAAGGGCAATTAATGTATATTCATTACAATTCCTTATTTTACCTTGCATTAAGTTTTGATCTATATTTATAAGTTCATCCCCAGTATTTATTATTATAATTTTAGGGGCTTTATAACATTTTATTTTAGTATAACCTAGTGATGCCAATAACCCTATTTCTGCAGGTCTCAAAATCTTTCCTTTTCTTAAAGCAACATCACCAATTTTTATCTCCTCACCAGTTTTAAATATGTTGGTTCCAGGAGATATATTTTCTAATACATGAAGTTCTTTTCCTTCTACTTTTACTTTTTCTATTTGAATAACTGCATCTGCACCTTTTGGTACTGGAGCTCCTGTCATTATTTTTATGGCTTCACCATTTTTCAATACTATATCAGAAAAATCTCCCGCCTTTATGCTTCCCTTAATTCGAAATTTTGACATTTTTTCCTTAGTATCTTCACTTTTTAAAGCATACCCATCCATACAGGATTTGTCAAATGGGGGAAGATTATCTTTTGAGCTTATATCCTCTGCCAATACCCTGTTAAGAGAATTTATCAACGATATATCTTCACCTTTAAGCAGTTTTGTGTTATTCATTACTATATTGAATGCTTCATGTACGTCTATCACAGTCTATCAACTCCTATTGATTTAAAGCTTTTGGCTAAAAGACCTCTTAATCAAGGTCTTTTTAGCCATCTTTATATTAAAATATTAAACATTCATCTTTTTCTTTAAAAGATCATATTGATCTTTTATAAACTTTTCAGCTTCTTTCTGATCTTTTATAGCTTCTATTTTTACTGCACAATACTTTAATTCAGGAGTTTTTGATACTGGATCTAGATTATTAGATGTAAGTTCATTACATGCGCCTACCCACCATTGATAGGTCATATAGACTGCTCCTTTATTTGCCCTTTCAGTAATAAGTGCACGGGCAACCACAGAACCTCTTCGTGAACTTATTCTCATAAGCTCACCATCTATTATTCCCTTAGCCTTTGCATCCATTGGATTAACTTGTACATATCCTGGTTCATCGGCTAACTGCTGAAGTGCCCTACAGTTTCCTGTCATTGTTCTTACAGAATAATGTCCTACTTCTCTAACTGTAGAAAGAACGAGTGGATAATCTTTATCTGTCTGCTCTACAGGAGGTCTCCATTCTGCTGCAAATAAGTTTGCTTTTCCAGTAGGTGTATTAAATTTATTACCTTTGTAGAGATAAGAAGTTCCAGGATGATTTTCAGATGGACAAGGCCATTGGATTCCTCCTAATTCTTCGAGTCTCTTATAAGTTGCTCCTTTGAAATTTGGACATAAATTTATAAGTTCATTCCATATTTCCTCAGTATTGTTATAATGCATATTATAACCCATAGCACAGGCAATTTTTGAAATTATTTCCCAATCTGGTTTAACATCTCCCTTAGGTTCTACAGCTTTTCTAAATCTCTGGAATCCTCTATCTGCAGAACTAAAGACTCCTTCATGTTCTCCCCAAGACGTGGAAGGTAAAATTACATCTGCATGGAGTGCAGTTTTATTCATAAATATATCCTGAACTATTACAAGTTCCATTTTATCCAGTGTCTCTCTCATTTCATTAGAATCAGGATCACTTTGAACTGGATCTTCACCCATTATATAATATGCCTTTATTTTATCCTCTTTAAGCGTTAATTCAGGAACTTGTGTCAGGTGATAACCAACTTTGTTTGGAAGTTTAACACCCCAAGCTTTTTCAAATTTTTGCCTAATTGCATCGTCAGTTACACTTTGATAACCTGGGTATACATTAGGAAGTGCTCCCATATCACAAGCACCTTGAACATTGTTCTGGCCTCTTACAGGTCCTATACCTACATTAGGTCTTCCAAAATTACCAGTTAATAATGCTATAGAAGCTAGTCCCTTAACTACATCTACAGCTTGAGCAAATTGACATACTCCCATACCATATAATATCATGGCATTTTTAGCACCTGAGTACATTTTCATAGCTTCTACTATATCCTCTGAAGGTATGCCAGTAACTTTTTCTGCATATTCAGGAGTATAATTTTCAACTATAGATCTATATTCTTCAAAACCAACAGTATGATCTTCTACATATTGTTTGTTATAAAACTGTTTATTTATAAGTATGTTGGCAAAAGTATTTACAAGAACCATATTTGTTCCATTTTTTATAGGGAGCCATAAATCTGCTATCCTACCAGACTCTGTTATACGTGGATCTACAACTATTACCTTTGCACCCTTTTGTTTTGCCCTAACTATTCTCTTAGCAACTATTGGATGCGAAGCTGCTCCATTATATCCAAAAATAAGTAGTAAATCTGTATCATCTATTTCATGTATACCATTTGACATAGCACCATTTCCTAAAACGTAAGCCAGACCGGCTACAGAAGGAGCATGTCAAACTCTGGCACAGTGATCTACGTTATTGGTTCCAATAACCGCCCTCATAAACTTTTGCATTATGTAGTTTGCTTCGTTTCCAGAACCCCTAGCACATCCTGTTCCCATTATGGAATCAGGTCCATATTTCTCTTTTATTTGTGACAATCTTGAAGCCGTAAAACTAATAGCTTCATCCCAGCTTACCTCTTCTAGCTCTCCGTTTTTTCTTATCATCGGATGTTTAATTCTAGATGTCAATATTTTAGGATCGTTTAAAAAATCCCAACCAAAGTGTCCTTTTAAACACAGTGATCCTTCATTTGTCCTACCATTAGCAGGCTCTGCTTTAATTATTTTGCCATTCTTTACATGCAAGTATAAATTACAACCAGCGCCACAGTAAGGACAAACAGTTAAAACTTTTTTATCCATTGTTTTACCCCCCAATAACTTTATATATTAAATTTACCTATAAATTACTTTTACCGATTACAATTTCATTTTAAAATATTCAGAATTTAAAGTCAAGGTTACTAAGGTTACTTTTGTTTAATTTTTTTTAATACTTTATTGAGACTTTATTGCAATTTAAAATAATAGTTCCATTTTTTAATCACTTTTTAAATATAGTTTTAAAATATATTAAAATGAAATACAGATGCATTATGCTGGACATAAAAAGAGAGATCTCTCAACCTCTCTTTAGAAATCATAATCTTAAAGATTACTTTTATTTTATCCAAAATACCGTTTAACTTTACTTTGACACCTATCCCAAAATAGGTGGATGTCCTCACAGATGTCTCCATCCTCCTAAACTTTCAATTGCAATTATAAGTAGGCTTCATGTACCCATCTAAATATTGAACTTCCGTTTACATAACGTAGGTTCAAAACTAAAGCTTACGTATACCTCAGATCTTTTATAAATATTTAAAATGCTTTGATAACGTTTTTACAGATTTATTATATAATAAGTCATTTGGCCTGTCAATTATGCTTTATATATTTTTTTACAATATCTATTGAAACTGTAAAATATGCACATATCTGTACTACTATCATATACATATCTGTACCATTATTCTAGTAAATAGTTCCACACAATCCTTCAAATTTTGCAACTATTCCATCGAAATTTTACTTTCCAACTTTTCCTTCAATATCCTTCCAAACTTCTTCATCCTTTTTATCTTTAATTATCTTATATTCATTTCCTTTTATAGATGTATCAAATTGGCAAATAGCAGAATAAATACAATAACTACATCCTGTCTTGCTTTTATTTTTATATGGAGCTGCCTCTATATCCCCTTCTAGTATCTTTTCACTTAGGTCTACTATTGTGCTTCTTACATATTTCCTTAGTAATTCAAATTGCTCCCTAGTTGCTAGAGACGATTGAGTCTTTGAAAGGTTGCCATCTTTCTTTATGGAAGCACATATAATATCTGAAGTTCTTTCCATTTCACTATCCATTTGCCTTATTATCTCAGGATCATTTAAAAGCAATCCATTCATCCTAAGACTCTTAAGTATCTTCTTCTCTATCTCAGAGTCACTTATATTTCCTTCTGTTTTTATTATGGGATCATCCAATTTAAAATATAATATTCCTCCCGGTATACCTTCTTTATTAAATTTTTCATCCAGTTCCGCAAGTATGGCATCCAAATATATTAAAAGCTGCATTTGAAAACCATAATATATGTCTGACAGCTTAAATTCCTTTGTACCAGATTTGTAGTCTATTATTCTAAGATATACAACTGAATCCTGCTCTAATAAATCTATTCTATCCACTCTACCTATGAGACTAACTTCTTCTCCCGAGTGAAGTTTTATTGAAATAGGAGGTATATCTCCGGAGTCTCCAAAAGAAAGTTCATAAGCCCTTGGTACAAACTTACCTCTTTTCATATGTTCTGCTATAAGCCATACTGACCTTGTAAGTATTTTTTTTAAATTATCTGTAATATGTTTATACTTCTTTGAACTGTTCAATATGGATCCTGGCATACCACTTAAAGTACTATCTACTACAACTTTTACATTTTCCTCACACCAATTCCTATCTATATCATTCCAGGTTAACTTTTTTTCTTTTAACTGTATGGAAAACTTTTTAAGTATATCATGCATAAAGCTTCCTAAATCCGGAGAACTTAAATTATACATTTTTCTATCTTCAACTTTAAGTCCATACTGTACAAAATATGCAAAAGGGCACTCTGAAAATTTCTCTAATCTTGAAACACTTATATTCAAATGGCTTCCATAAAGTCTTCTAACTTTACTTTTATCTAAAATTTCAATGTAATTGTTATAGGAAAATCCTTTTAAAACAGTTTCAACTTTCTTACTCCAACTAGGATCATTTTTATACCATCTATATACGTTAATCCAAAGTGGATCTACAGAATTGTTGTCTTCTATGCTTCTTCTTATATTTGAAATCAATTCATTAAATGTATCTTTAGGTCCATTTACAGCTTCTATTCCTGCTCTATCTCCCAAAATACCTTTTAAATTACTCTCTTCTTGAACCTTAGGAAATAATTTTTTTATAATAGATATGACAATAGATTGTCTCTTACTTTTTCCTTCTTCATCACTCATTGAATAGCTTAATGTTAAATATTTATCTGCTTTAGTAAGTATTCCATATACTAAAAGTTGTTCTTCAAAAGCCCTGCTTCTAGTATCTTTTGCAAGTTCCATTCCTCTTTTCCTCAATTCATCCCTGTCTTCATCCGTAAATACTCCATCTGCAGATATAGATGCTGGAAATATTCCATCGTTAACTCCAACAATATAAAGTATTCTTACATCGTGACTTCTTAACCTGGTTACACTACTAACTAAAACTTGGTCTAAGGATGCAGGTATTACTCCTATTTCATATTGGGAAAAGCCATTTGCAAGTACTTCACTAAATAGCTCCATTCCAATGGATTCATCTCCTATAACAACTGCTATTTGATCTAATATGTCTACCACTATATTCCATATTTGGCTATACTCATTTGCTTTATCTAATTTAGAAGTATTTCTAAATTCCTTTATAAGTGTCTCCACTTTTTTTGGCACCTCTAAATTAAGCAAAAAATTATATAGTCCTTCACACATTTGTTGTCCTGTCTTCTTACCTTTTATATCCTTTGAAAGCTTCAAAATAGGTTCTCTAACTTTATCCCTTATACAGTTTATCTTTTTTAAATATTCTGTCTCTTCTTCAGATATTTCTTCATCAAAATTTCCATAGTTTATTCTATAATTCCACGGCTTTGGATTGGTCCATTTTTTTCCTATTATTCCATTGGCAAGCACATAATTTTCTAACATATCTATCTCATCAAATTCTAAATTCAAAAGTCCCGTTTTTAAATATCTAAATACAGCTTCATAGGACCAATTTTTTGAAAGTATTTCTATAGCTGAAATTATTAAAATTATAATAGGACTATCATCAATTTCCCTTTTCTTATCTATAAAATAAGGTATATTATATTGATTGAACACAGCTTTTATAATATTTTCATATCCATCTAAATCTCCCGTCACAACTGAAATATCTCTAAATCTAAAACCTTCATCCCTACACATTTTTAATATGTCCCGAGCACTATTTTCCACTTCAGTATATTTATTTAAGGCTTTAAATATCCTTATGCTCGAATTTGATCTTTTATAAGTTTTGTAAGGATAAGAAAATATATACCGTTCTAGATGTCCAAGCTCTGCATTACCTTTAAATCTACTGTAAGAATTAAATTTTAATGATATTGGTTTGTCATAGGATATATTATTATTTTTAGCTATTTCTAAAAGTTTTTTTTCAGTGATTTTTGTAGGTAAAAATAAGTCCATACTTTCAAGAGAAGAATTCTCACTTAAAATATCTGTACATAAGGTTATATTTGTCCTGTATGATTTACATATAATCTTTTCCAGCACCTTATATTCCTGCGGCGTAAAACTATAAAATTCATCAATCCATACTTCCGCATTGTTAAAAAAATTAGATTTATCAAGTTTTTCATATAGCAGGGATAGTATATCCTCAGAATCTATATAATTTTTATGAAGCCTCTCCTGAAACTCCGAGTAAATTATTATTATATCTTCTAACTTGTTTTTCAGATTTATATTTTCTATTCTATCTAGGCTATCTTGTAAGAGTTTAATTGATGTGTTATACTTTTTTAATTCAGTTATCATATCTGAAATCATATTTACAAAGCCTTGTTTTTTAGTAGATTTCCCAAATACTTTTAATTTCTTTTTATTCCTCTCTATTATTTCATAAAGAAGTATAGCTTTTCCTGAATCATTTACATGCTTTCTTGTACCACCACCTACTTCACCAAACACTCTTTCTGCAGCTCTCTTAAAACTCAGTACCTGAGCTTTTAACATCCCCTTTTGTCCCACTGATTTTAATAAATTTTTCTCTGCTTGAAAAGAAAATTGTTCAGGTACCAAAAGTATGAGATTTCTATTTTCATTTTCTTCTATTCTCTTTTTTATGCTCTGAAGGCAATAATAACTTTTACCACTTCCTGCCCTTCCATATATAAACCTTATGCTCATAATAATCACACACCTGTAATATTAATTTTTCTTCATATTCTTAATTAATTTATTCCATTCATCTACATAACTTCCTAATGACCACTGAGACATAACTGCTGTTTCTCCATTTTTTAAGTCAAACTCCTTGTCTAGTTTACCTATTTTTTTATTATTTAAAGAATAGATTTTTAACTCAGTTTCAGTTAAAACAACTATAAAGTCCCTATTTGGAGAAGTATATGCATCTACTGCATCTGGTATATCTTTTTTTATTACATCAAATGATGGATATAAATCATCATAATCAGTTAAAATTGTGGGAGCTGCATACATCACATCAAAATCACCATAAGGGATTCTTCCTCTTAGCATCCATCTTCCGCTTCTCCTATCTACAGACCAATTAGTTTGCAACTTATTTTCATCTATTTTATTTTTACTTAAGTTTACCTTTTTTAAATATAAATCTGCACTATATTTTAATCTACTCCCTGCATCATCCCCAAAAGCTTTAGAAAAATCCATCTTATTTCCATCGAAATTATCTAGAGGAAGTACACTAAAATCTCCTCTTTCAAATCTTTGGTCACCATCATCATCATTATAAACTTTCTTGTCATCCATAGAAATATATTCTTCACCTACAAATAATATTTCGCTGCTAATCCCAGAAATGCTGCGATATTTAATTCTTGAAGTTTTATTGTTTCCAAGGGTTTCGCCCCAAACAATATCCTTTTTCACACCTTTTTCCCATACTTTTTTTACTCCAACCTTCCAAAATCCACTTTTCCTTGGGACTACTAAATCTTTTATATTAACAATAGGCATAATCTTCCCATATGAGGAACTTATCCACAAAGTTCTATAATTATACCCTAGTCCCGTCTCATCAATACACTTAAGTCCTAAAAGCAATCCGGATTTAGAATTCGTCTCTTTTTGACTCTTTGGAATTATAAGCTTAGAATTATTTTTATCTATATTTTTAAATTCAGAATTGTTTATTTGTGTGCCATCCTTAACGAAAAAAAATATTATTCCATCTGTAAACTTTAACATTACGTTTTTATTTATCTCAATAAATTCATCAAAAAAATTATCTTCAGAAGACACAGTAACTACTTTTATGTATTTTTCATTTATCCCTATGGAAGAAGGATCAATTTTAAAATTATTTTGAAAATAATCTTTACTATCTAAAATTTTTACTTTAAAACTAGGATTTTTGCATATCAAATTATCAAAGTATACTCCCTTATCACTGAATTCAGCCTTTTCACCTAGCATACTTTTAGCCTTGTCCTCAGAAATAGAAGAGTCACCTGTAAATACATATCTATCTAAAATCCATGTTCCTGCTATAGGTAAATTTATGTTCTTTACGGGAACAATGTTGGGATTAAGAGAAGAATTTATATTTTTATACACTACAAATACTATACATACAACTAAAATACCAATAAGTGCAGTAAGCTTTTTCAAAAATATCACCTTTTCTAAAATTCTAGTTGTCTTCTACCGGAATGGTCAAAGTTATTTCCGTTCCCTTAACCAGTTCACTTGTTATCTCAATTTTTCCTCCATGAAGTGAAACTATTTCTTTGCATATTGATAGTCCTATTCCATTGCTGCACTTGTCACTTTTGCCTTTAAAAAACTTCTCAGTGACTTTTGGAAGTTCATCTTCAGGTATCCCGATTCCAGTATCATCTACTATCATAATTAAGTTTTCATCTTTCACGAAAGCCTTTAAAGTTACCTTTCCCCCTTCTTGTGTAAATTTAAAAGCATTGTCCAGCAAATTGTTAAGCACCTGTTTAATTCTATTTTCATCCAGTAAAATCAAAGGCATGTTATCCTGAACTTTTACAGAAAAGTTTATATTTTGTCGCCATGCCCTTAGAGAAAATTGTTTTTTTATATATTCTATAGTATTTTTTATATCTACATAATCTTTTTTCAATGTAATTTTACCAGATATAAATTTAGAAAAATCTAAAAGTTCTTCTACCATTTTAGTTAGCCTATCACTTTCATTTTCTATTATCTCAAGTCCAGTTTGCAATTCTTCCTTATCACTGAAATCTCCAGTTCTCATAGTAGACGCCCATCCCTTTATAGATGTAAGTGGGGTTCTGAGTTCATGGGATACGGAGGCTACAAATTCATTTTTTAACTTCTCATTTTTTAATATTTCATCTGCCATAAAATTTAGTGCATCAAATAGTTCCCCTATCTCATCGTCTCTCTTTTTTTCAATTCTCTCATTAAATCTTCCACTAGCCATTTTTCTTGCCATAGCTGTGACCTCTCTTAAGGGTCTTGTTATACTATTTGAAATGAACACACTTATAATTCCTGCCATTATTATTACTGCAATTCCTATAAATATGAGCATAAAAGATATTTTTTCTATTATCATGTCCACTTCTGAAAGAGAAGTAACAAATCTAAGTACTCCTTCAACTTTTCTATTAGATTTTAAAGCTTTAGATACATACAACACTTTTTCACTAGTTTTTTTATCTGTTTTTATAGAAATGCCTAATTCTCCATTTAAAGCATCTTTTATGTCTTCCCCCTTCACTTTACCAGGTATAAAGTTTCCTATAGAATCCATAAGCATTCTTCCTGAAACATCTATTACTTGAACTTCTGCAGAAGTATTTTTCCAAAATATATCTGCATTGTCACTTATATTTTTTTTTAAACTGGAAGAAGCTAGATAGCTATTATAAAAATCTACGGAAACTTTTATCTGATTAGAAACCATATTCTCCATATTTTTATAATAGTATCTGCTAATGGAGAATATTAAAAAAGATTCAATTATCACTACAGTAAAAATTATTATAAATAGATAGCTTCCTATCATTCTTTCCTTTATTCCATTTAACATATTATTCTTTTCTCCACCTATACCCTACTCCCCAAACAGTCTCAATATACTTTGGTTTTGAAGAATTTTCTTCTATCTTCTCTCTAAGCCTTCTAATATTTACGTCAACTATTTTTGCATCTCCAGGATAGCTATACCCCCAGACAAGATTTAGGAGTTCATTCCTATTTAAAGCTTTTCCTTGATTTTCTATAAATATTTTCATCAACATATATTCTTTTGGGGTAAGTTCTAATTCCTGTTCACTTCTATAGACTTTCATGGCTCCTTCATCTATTTTAAATTCACCCGATACAAGCACTTCATTTTTACTATCACTTTGTAATCCTATTCTCCTCAAAAGTGCATTTACTCTAGCTATTAACTCTTGGGGGTTAAAAGGTTTTATTACATAGTCATCTGCTCCAAATCCAAAACCCATTATCTTGTCCGTATCCTGGCTTCTGGCTGTAAGCATTATTATACCCATCTTAGGAAATTCTCTTCTAAGTATTTCACAAGTCTTGAATCCATCCATTCCAGGAAGCATTACATCTAATATCGTAACTATTGGATTTTCAACTCTTGCCTTTTCTAAAGCTCTTTCTCCCGTACTTGCTTCTATCACTATAAACTTGTTTCTTTTAAAATTTATTTTTAAAAACCCTCTTATAGAAGCTTCATCTTCCACTATTAAAACCTTTTTCACACAAACTTCCCCCATATTTCAATTATCAATTTCAATTTAAAAGTATATAATCTCTCAAGCTGCAATTTTTTAACCTTTAACTAAAGTTACTAACTGCTTTTGAATTCAACTACCTATATAGATAGTCAACTCTACAATTAAACTTATCCAAATTGTCAGTTTGATTTAAATTCTAAAGTTATAAATACAACTGAAGTTTATAATAAGCACTTTTAAGTAATTATAGATTAAACTTTATAATCTATAGGGTCTCCAATTGAAATTTAAACTTATACATAGCATATAATGACAAGTTTCAATTAGAAATCCTATAAGGATTCTCATCTTAAATTTAAACCTATTCGCAGAGATATTCTTACAATAATGAAGCTCTTTCAAATATTTTGCAAATAAGTCTTAGAAAAAATTCGTAAAAACTTAGGGCTTTTGAATTGTTTGAGGTATGAGTTTTCAAAAGTTCTTAGCTTTTCTAGAATTTTTTACTTAGACTTATCAAAATATTTTACGAGCTGAAGGTTGTAAAAATATCCGAAGAATAGGTCAAATTTTAAGCTGTAACACCTATAAGAATTACTTCTTTTGAAGCATATCTGCTATAGCAGCCATATTGCCAAGAGAAGAAATGGACTCATTTGGCAATATCAATTTATTTGCTGGATTTTTAGCCATTTCCTTCAATGCTTCTACCTGTTTAAGTGCTATTACCTTTTCATCTGTACCTGAATCAATTATAGATCTATTAACAAGGTGAATTGCCTTGGACTGCGCTTCTGCTACAGATTCTATTGCCTTTGCTTTACCTTCTGCTTCCAACATTTGAGACTGTCTTAATCCTTCAGCTCTTCTTATATTTGCTTCCTTTTCAGCTTCAGCTTGCAGTATCTTGGCTTGCTTTTCACCTTCAGCTCTTGCTATATCACTCTGTTTCTGACCTTCTGCCTGAAGTATAACAGCCCTTTTATCACGCTCTGCCTTCATCTGTTTTTCCATAGCTTGCTGAATCTCAGCCGGTGGAATAATGTTTTTAATTTCTACAGACAATATTTTTATGCCGTATGCGTCTGTTATCTCATCCACTACTTTTAAAAGCTCTGCATTTATTTTATCCCTTCCCGACAGTACTTCATCTAAGGTCATATCTCCTACAATATTTCTCATATTGGTTATAGTTGAAAAAACTATACCTGCTTTGTAATCTTCTATATTATACACAGCATCCTTAGCACTTAATATCTTGTAAAAAATAACATTATCAATAGATATCTTTACATTGTCTTTAGTTATAACACTTTGAGGTTCAATATCTAATATCTGCTGTTTATTTGAAATTTTTCTTCTTGCAAAATCAGCAAAAGGAATTAGAAAATGCCATCCTGGTTCCAATACCCTATGAAATTGTCCAAATCTCTCTATAATAGTTACATAACCAGTGTTTACTACCTTCATAGAAGAAACTATAACTGCAATAATAGCTACAAGTACAATCAAAATGAAAATTTTACTTATCATATATTTACATCTCCTTTTTTATAATAACTTTATTTCCTTCCATACCAATTATCTTTACGGTATCTCCATCCTTAATAGTATATCCTTCATTCTTTATATTCCAGTATACTCCATCAATTCTTATTCCATTATTCTTTTCCATTTCCTTATCTATAGTGACCTTTTTTCCCACATAAGTTTTTTCCCTAAGCAAAGTAGGTTTTATAGATTTTTTAATATTCTTTTTAACTATAGGATAACAAACAGCTGTAAGCACTATACTAACTGCTAAAAATACTACAAGTTGAACTATAAAGGAATATTTTAATATTCCTGCTACAATGGCAGCAATCGCTCCTATAGTAAACCATACAAATAGGAAAGCACTAGTTACCATGTCTACAAATAGGGCTACTAAACCAATTACAGTCCATAAAATAATATTAAACATGCAAATTCCAACCCCCTATCAAAATTTTTCTATCTTTATATTATAAATAGTATACTACATCTATTCATCAATAAAACTGATTTTATATAAATTTTATTTTTACATCCATAAATTAAAGCTAGCATCTGAAGGCATTCTCCAATCTCCTCTAGGAGATAAACTTACAGTACCTACCTTAGGTCCATCTGGAATTGCAGATCTCTTGAACTGTTGAGTGAAAAATCTTTTTGTAAATACTTTCAGCCATTTACAAATAACATCATTAGTATAATCATTTTTAAAAGCTTGTTTTGCCAAAAACAATATCTTCTCAGGCGAATAACTATGCCTAACAAAATAATACAAGAAAAAGTCATGAAGCTCATATGGACCCACTATGTCTTCTGTCTTCTGAGCTATCTTTCCATTTTTGTCTTTAGGCAAAAGTTCTGGGCTTACTGGAGTATCAAGTATATCTATTAAAATATCCGATATATTTTTTGATACCTCTTTATCTGCTACATATCTTACTAAATATCTTACCAAGGTTTTAGGTATGGAACAATTTACACTATACATAGACATATGATCGCCGTTGTAAGTGCACCATCCAAGTGCAAGCTCAGAAAGATCACCTGTCCCAATTACAAGTCCACCTTCCTTATTTGCTATGTCCATTATAATCTGCGTTCTCTCCCTTGCCTGGACATTTTCATAAGTTACATCATGTATTTCTCTGTCGTGGGATATATCTTTAAAATGTTGAAGGCATGCATCTACTATGTTTATTTCTCTAAGTTCCGTTCCTAAACTTTTACACAAATCCACCGCATTATTATAAGTTCTATCTGTAGTACCAAATCCCGGCATAGTAACAGTTATTATATTGTCTCTCGATATCTTTAACATATCAAAAGTTTTCACTGTAACAAGCAAGGCCAATGTAGAATCAAGTCCACCTGATATACCTATAACCGCTCTTTTTAAATTAGTATGACTTACTCTTTTAGCAAGAGCAGAAGTTTGTATATTAAATATTTCCCTACATCTAATTTCCCTTTCATCTTTACCTGAGGGTACAAAAGGATGTTTGTCAACAGTTCTATCAAATTTTCCATAATTCATAGTTTCAAATTGAAATTTAACTTCTATAGGTTTCTCCAAAAATAACTTTACGCTGTCCCTAAAACTTACATTTCTTAAACGCTGTGCAGCTAATCGTCCTAAATCTACAATTGTAGTAATAACTTGATTTTCTCTTTTAAATCTTTCCCCAGATTCTAGAATTGCTCCATTTTCAGAAATACACATATCACCACTAAACACTAAATCTGTAGAAGATTCAAACACTCCACAAGATGAATATATATAAGAACACATGCATCTAGCACTTTGAGATGATATTAAATTCCTTCTATACGTGGATTTACTTACGACTTCATTAGATGCAGAGAGGTTTCCTATAATGTTTGCACCCATAAGACATAAATAACTGCTTGGAGGTACTACTGTCCATAGATCTTCACATATTTCAATTCCAAATTTAAAATTACCACAGGTAAATATCAAGTTTGTTCCAAATGGAATATCTTCTTGAAAATAAAAGTTAACCTTTTCATCTGTAACCTTTAGCCCCTCTGTAAACCACCTTTTTTCGTAAAACTCCTCATAATTTGGAATATAACTTTTGGGAACAATACCTAGGATACTACCCTGGAATATTATGTATGCACAATTATAAAGACAACAATTATATGTAAGAGGTGCCCCTACAGCTATTAGTATGTCTATATCTTTTGAATAATCACACAACTTTTTTAAAGCTTCTACGGATTTCTCCAAAAGCAGCTGCTGTTCAAAAAGGTCTGCACAGGTATACGAGGTTATACAAAGCTCCGGAAAAACTACAAGCTTTGATTTTTCCTCTAGAGCTCTATCTATACAAAGCTTTATATTATTTAAGTTAAATTCTATATCTGCTACATTTGTTAAAGGACATGCTGCAGATACTCTTACAAAATCCATTGATGACATTATATTTTCCTCCCTAATAATCTTTTAACTTTTATTATATACTTTATATTATAAGTGATATAAAGCAAATTTAAAGCTATTTATGAGTTTAATCTTAAATCATAAGAAATTGCCTTTTCATTTAGATAAGTGTAAACTGTACAAGGATATTTTTTACTTAGGAGGAGGAAAATATGACTAAAGATAGATTAGCAGAATTAGACATAATGAGAGGAATCGCTTTTATTTTAGTAGTAATACAGCACACTTTTGGCGGTTATTCTTTTATAAAAGATATTTCTCTAGAAAATAGACTTATTTCAAAACTTATTTATTCAATAGGTAAAACTGCTGTACCTATGTTTGTAGCATTAACTGCCATATGCCTCATTTATGTATATTATGATCGTATGGATGTATTAAATTTCTATATCAAAAAATTAAAATTTCTAATTTTACCTTATATTTTTTGTTCCCTTATAAATGATTTAATTTTAAATCACAGCACTTATGGTTTTACAAACTTTATAGGACAAATAGTTACTGGTAGTTCTGCCTACCATTTATGGTATATGGGCATGATAATCAGATTATATTTATATATACCCTTAATCTTTCTATTTATAAAGAAATTAAATGGTACAAGCACTTTTATAAAAAAATTGTTTTTTATATTTTCTTTTGTGCTATACTACTTAATACTAAAAGACAACAATCATGTTACTTCTGCAATTGGAAAATTATTATTTGGAACACCATCTAAATTGCAGCAAAGTTTTATAAATATAACACCTTTACTATGGATTTTTTATTTTGTAGTGGGATCATATATGATTTTTAATTATACAAATTTAAAAGCTATGATAAAAAAATACAAATATGCACTTATTGGCGGATACACTATACTTTTATCATATTTTTATTATGATGATGTAAAAGATTTTATAGGTAATCCACTTCCATTTATTAAATTTGACCATGCTTTATATATAGTATATGTAACTACAGCAATACTTTTCTTCTATATGCTATCTCTCTATATAGACACCGTCAGCAAAAAAATTAGTATTTTACTATCATTTATAGGAAAGTATTCTTTTCCAGCATATATGCTCCATATTATTGTTATTCAAAAATGGTCAGAAAAGATACCTTCAACTCACTATCTATATAGTCCATTAATAAAACTTTTAGTAACTATAATAATAACTCCTATTATTTGTTGTATGATAAGTTACATTCCTGGAAGTAGATACCTGATAGGTATTAGATCAAAATTTAAAAACAAATCTATAATAGTACAGAAGTTAAAAATAAATGTTAACAGGTAGATTGTTTTTGTTTAAATGAATTTATTTATTCTTTTTATGTACTAACATTTTAATCAATGAATCTTACTTAGTGGGAGTTTTTTTCTCCCACTAAGTTTAGATGAATTATCTAGGGGCATAACTACTGTTATCTCCCACTTTGATAGAAGTGGGAGTGTTACAGTAGGTAGCCATCAGATAAATTCAAATTCAAATTCAATAATATTAATAAAAAAGAAGACTTTGGGAAAAATATTCTAGAGAAAATCCAATATTCTATTTGAAAAAAGCCAGCTTCAGTTGGATATAAATATATTTTGGTAAGCTTCTTTAGATAGCCATTATATAAAACCTACTTTAAATACTAACTTAACTAGCAGTAACTATAATATTATTATATAATATGTTTGAAGTAGAAGTATTTTAAACATTACAGGGGAGTGAAAATATAGTTGATACTAATAGGGAAATTTAATAAACTAAAAATAACCAGGGAAGCAAGTTTCGGATACTACTTAGATGCAGGAACAGGTAGAACTAAAGACGATATACTTCTTCCTAAAAATGATATTACTGAGGATACCCTTTCCATTGGCGATGAAGTCAATGCATTCATATATAAGGACTCAAAAGACAGAATAATATCCACTTTAAAAAAACCTAAGGCAGAAATAGGTGAACTTGCATATTTAAAAGTTGTAGCTAATACTAGTTTCGGGAGTTTCGTAGATATAGGCTTGGAAAGAGATGTACTTGTACCTTTAGCAGAACAAAAATATAAGCTTACTCCAGAAAAATACTATTTATTTTATCTATATGTAGATAAAACCAATAGAATTGCAGCTACTACGGACATAGACAGATATCTGCTTACCTTAGATGTTGAGAGCAATGAAAAAGATGAAAAATACACACTTGGCAGTGAAGTAAAAGGGACTATTTATGGATTTCAAACCAATAACAGTGCTATGGTAGCCGTAGATAATCTTTATCGAGGGGTTATATTGAATAATGAATATTTTACAGATATTTATCCTGGGGATGAACTCAATTTAAGAATAAAAAAAATATACGAGGATGGCAAATTAGGACTCACTCCTAGAAGCGTACCTAAAAATGAAAGATTATCCTTAGAGGAGTCTATATTAGATTATTTAGAAAATCATAATGGTTTCATGCCATATAATGATAAAAGTTCTCCAGAAGATATAAGAAATACCTTTCATGAAAGTAAAAATTATTTTAAAAATGCTTTAGGTGGACTCATGAAAAGACACCTTATCCTACAAGATGAAAACGGAACAAGACTTAAAAACACCAAATAATATAGGGGTTTGCAGCTTGAAAGTTAACTTATGCATAAAATGTAATGACAAATTTCAACACCATAAAAACTTTTGACAAGTCTAAAGCTCGGTATTTTGAAAATCTAAAGAAGCTTATATAAACTCGTACCTCAGACATATATAAGCTTCTAAGGTTTTCTAAAATACCTCGCTAAGACTTACGGAAAAGTTTTTAACGGTGTTTTCAATTTTGTCATTACATTTTATGCATAAGTTTAAATTTCAATTGAAAACCCTATATTCTAACTTAAAAATCAACTTATGTGCAGGAATATTTTTACAATAATGAAGCTCTTTTAAATATTTTGTATATAAGTCATAGAAACTTTAAATTTTCTATGCAATATTCCTCACTGATTTTCTATAAGCAAGCTTTATAATTTCATTCACTAAAAGAGGTACAAAAGAAAGTGCTAATACAAATATCCAATCATTTATTGTAAGTTTAAACACTTTAAATACTGAAGACAAGAAGGGTACTGTAATAACTATACTTTGCATTATTATACCGACAACTATTGCACCTATTAAATACTTATTACTGAAAATTCCAACCTCAAACATAGATTTTTCATGATGTCTAATACTTAAAGTATAAAATAGCTGTGATACACTTAACACTACAAAAGCCATAGTCTGCGCATGTATAAGTGAATTAGCATACAGCTTAGTTCCTATATAAAAGGCAGCTAAAGTAAGTACTCCTATTAAAATACCGTTCACTACTAAAAATACTCCGCTCTTACCTGAAAATAATCCTTTACGTGGATCTCTAGGTTTTTCTTTCATTATATCAGGATCATCAGGATCTACTCCAAGAGCTAAAGCTGGAAGACTATCCGTTATAAGATTTACCCAAAGGAGATGAATTGGCCTTAAAATTGTAGGCCACCCCAAAACTATTGCCATAAATAGTGCTATTATTTCTCCTATATTGCATGAAAGAAGAAATACTATAGATTTTCTTATATTATTATATATATTTCTTCCTTGTTTTACAGCTTCCACTATAGTTGAAAAGTTATCATCTGTAAGCACCATATCTGCAGCTCCTTTTGCCACATCTGTTCCCGTAATTCCCATTGCTACGCCTATATCTGCAGTTTTTAATGAAGGCGCATCATTTACACCATCTCCTGTCATAGATACTATATTCCCTTTTTTCTTCAATGCCTTTACTATATTTACTTTATGCTCTGGAGATACCCTAGCAAATACTTTTAAATTATCGATTCTATCATGTATATCTTTTTCTGATAATTTATCAAATTCAGCTCCTAATATAGCCTGAGACTCGTGATCTGCTATACCAAGTTCTTTTGCTATAGCAAAAGCCGTATTTTTATGGTCCCCGGTTATCATAACTACCCCTATGCCAGATTTTTTACACTCATCTATAGATTTTTTTACATTTTCTCTAGGAGGATCTATCATTCCCACAAGACCCACAAAGGTCAATCCACTTTCCATTGAATCAATTTGAATTTTAGGTGAATCTATAACTTTAAAAGCAACTGACAAAACCCTAAGTGCTTCATTTGACATAGAATTTGCTGCATTAAGTACATTTGACTTTAATTCTTCTGTAAAAGGGACAGCCTCTCCCTTTAAATATATATTCTCACAAATTTTAATTAAATTATCTACTGCACCTTTCGTAATTATACGATACTTATTCCCATATTTATTTAAAGTAGTCATAAGTTTTCTGTCTGAATCAAAAGGTATTTCATTTACCCTACTGTGTTCCTTGTTTTCATCAGATTTAAATACATTGAATTTAACACCCATTTCTAAAAGTGCAATTTCAGTAGGATCTCCAGTCTTAGAACTTTCTGAATAAGTAGCATCATTACAAAGTACCATATTTTCTACAAGTTCTTTATGTATATTATTTTTTAAATCAACAGCTGAAATGTTATTTAAAATATTGTCTGCATAAAACTTTGTAACAGTCATCTTATTCTGTGTCAAAGTCCCTGTCTTATCTGAACATATTATATTTACAGAACCGAGTGTTTCTATAGCTGGGAGTTTTCTAATTATTGCATTTTTACCTATCATTCTCTGTACTCCTACTGCAAGCACTATAGTAACCATAGCTGGCAAACCTTCAGGAATAGCAGCTACAGCTAAACTTATAGCCGTTAAAAACATCTCAAATAAATCTCTCTTTTGAATCAATGATGTTATAAACATAAGTACACATATAATAATAACTACAAAGCCAAGCATTTTGCCAAGCTGACCTAACTTTCTCTGCAGTGGAGTTAAATTTTTTTCATCATTATCTAACATTTTGGCTATTTTACCTATTTCAGTATTCATGCCAGTTGCTACAGCCACACCTATACCTCTTCCATAAGTGGCTAGGGTGGACATAAATGCCATATTTTTTTGATCTCCAAGAGCTATATCCTGATCTTCTAAAATATCTTCTACATACTTATCAGAAGGCACAGATTCTCCTGTTAATGCAGATTCCTCTATTTTTAAATTTCCGGTTTCAACGAGTCTTAAATCACAAGGAACGTACTTACCCGCATCTAATATGATTATATCTCCTACTACTATATTTTCAGAAGAAATCTCTATAACTTCTCCATTTCTTTTAACCAATGCTTTAGGCACCGAAAGCTTTTTTAGAGAATCCAATGCTTTTTCAGCTTTTGATTCTTGAATTAAGCCTATTACTGCATTTAATACAACTACAACCATTATTATGATTGCATCACTTATTTCACCAAGTGCCGCTGAAACCACTGCCGCTGCAACCAATATATATATAAGTACATCATTTACTTGTTCAAGTAAAAGCCTTAAAATTGATTTTTTCTTTTTTTCAATTAACTTATTTTCTCCATATTTTTTTATTCTAATTGAAGCTTCCTCAGATGTTAATCCATTTATCACATCTGTAGCAAATTCTCTTGTTATTTCTTCAATACTTTTTTTGTACCACATAAAATCCCCTACCTTTCATTCTATTTTTTGAATTCACCGCAATCTTATACACATTAAATAATTATTGTTGTCACAAAATGATACTCTGCAGGATAATATATGTTTATATATTATCAAAATCAAAAAATATGTATTTTAATTTAATTTTAAATACAATTAACTATATTTTTTACAAAATATTATATATAATAGATATATAACTCGACTTTCGCAAGTTACGAATTAATAATGAAAAATTAATAGTAATGGAGGATTATTATGGAAATTTCTAGAATTGGTGTAACTTCTAAACCTTCTTCAAGTAATAAAAATATATCTGTTAAAAAAGACTTTTCCCAGAGTTTTAATTCACAAATGGAGAAAAAGTCAGAGCAGGAACTTAAAAATATGTTTGATAGTATAAAAAAGAAAGGAAACAGACTTGCCATAACAAAGTGCTATTCAGATGTAAGATCTTATAAAAAAATGATAAAAGAATACCTTGAATCCGTCTTAAGTTACATGTATAGCGTAAAAAAGGATATAAGCTTCTGGCAAACTCAATATTTCATAACTGTAGATACTATAGATAGTAAATTAGAGGATCTAACTAATATGCTCATGAGTGAACAAAAAGATAACTTAAACGTAGCAGCTACTATAGACGATATAAGCGGTCTTTTAGTAGATATATATAAATAAGGGCTTATTTATATAACTGAGGCTAACAAAAGAATTTCTTCATTATCATTATATATTTTGGGAAATTGGGTTATTGGAAGTGGATTAGTACCTTTTCCAACTTCTATAGTAAATCCAGGTCTGCCATGGCTTTTTATGAACCAATCCTTATATCCTGAATAAGATGTTATTCCTGAAGTCTGTTCTAATCTATATCCACTTACCCTGGCAAACAATTCTCCTATCCTCCTTGATTCTGGAGGTGTAAGTGCATTGTACTGCCAGTAAATAACCTCACCCTGACTGTGATATGCCAAAACTAACCTAAAATTATGACTATTTGTAAATGCTACCATAGACCTAGTTTCAGGTTCTGATTCAGGATAAGGCCCTGAATACCTGGTAGGTCCTGGACCATATACACCATAACTGGGCTCTGCAGCTTTTGAAAACTCCCACCCTGCATTATAGTTATGATTAATATCTACTCCTCTATTGTTAGCTTGCCAATCCTTAGAAAAATCAGTTTTTCCTTTATTCCACCTTATAAGTTCATTATAAAACGGATTACTTCTCTGTAATCCATTTAAAACTAAATCCACGCCATCTGGATTTACCATTGGAACTATATATATACTACTTCTCCTCCATATATCAGCAGGGCTATAACCTCTTATATTTCTGCCCTCTGCGTAAGCTTTTGCAAAGTTTTCTATAAACTTCATTAAAAGTGGGGTGGTAATCCATTCCAAACTATGATGAGATCCATTATAAGATACCTCATTAGGACCCACTCCAAGTCTCACATAGTAAATCTTCCTTCCAAGCACACTTTGTCCTGCATTTCCTATAATTATAAAAGGATATCTAGCTTCTAGTCCCACTAAATCTTGTTCCAATATATCATAAGTGTAATTTATATTTGTATCAACTACGTCTATATCATAAGGCACCTTAAGTATTGTTCCCGGGATCAACCCTAATGCATGTACTTGTGGATTAGCTACTGTTATTTTGTAAACTTGAGTTTTATATTCTTGGGCTATATTATACAATGTGTCCCCTGGCTTTACAATATAAGTATTATAACCAAGTATAAAATCTCGTAAAACCCTATACGTATTAGAACCTATTATGCCATCAGGAGCTAATCCATTATTTTTTTGAAAATTTTTAACTGCTTGCTCTGTTTCTCTGCCATATATCCCATCTATGGTATTTAAATTGTATCCTATTTTCCTCAGCACAGCCTGTATTTTCATGACCTGAGTGCCTCTGGAGCCCAGTTTAAATATTGGCATATGAATTCCCCTAAATATTATTACTATATTATTTTTATGCAAACTTTATAAATATGTGATTAATGTATTGTTTTCTAATATTCACTATAATTTTTAGCCCTTTCAATATAGTCTTCTGCTGACCGTCTAAGAAACTTCTTTTCTTCCAAAGTAAGTCTCCTAATTACCTTTGCAGGTGAACCCATACATAACACCCCTGAAGGTATTTTTTTATTTTTAGTTACCAAACTTCCTGCTCCTATGATGCTCTCGGAACCAATTTCCGCATTATCCAAAATTATAGATCCCATACCAATTAAAGAATTATCTCCAATTTTGGCTCCATGTATCACTGCATTATGACCAACAGTAACATATTCTCCTATCTCTGCTGGGCTTTTTTCACCAGTATGAACAGTGCAGTTATCCTGTATGTTACTTCCTTTTCCTACATATATATTACTTACGTCACCTCTAAGTACAGCCCCAAACCATACGTTTGCATCTTCACAAAGTTTAACTTTTCCTATAACTTCTGCATTATCTACTACAAAACAGCTTTTATCTATATCTGGTATGTAATGTTCAAATTTTCTTATCATATAATTTACTCTCCTTAAGAATTTAATATTTGAAAACCTATATTTAAATTATAAATCATTATAGTTGCAAAATAAAAACATATGAAGAAAAAAAACTATATTATTTTAAAAATATGCTAAAATATAATACATATCATGAATTGAGTTTTTCTAAAATATATCATATAATATAATGACACTATATATGGTATTTATGTAATCTTATTTACACTATATATAGTATCTTTATTTAATTATGCTTATGGAAACTAACAATTTCATATAACACTTTAATTAAAAAACCCTTAAATATTATTAGGAGGTAGGCCAATTGGACTGCGTAAAAGACTTGTTTAAAAGATACTTTACAAAATCTCTTAAACAAAACAATAATAAAACAGTATATGATTTATTTAAATGGAAAAAAGTTGACGTGTTCTTAAAAGATCATAAAACAGGAAAAGTATTAGTTGATATGAAGAATCTAGAATTTCCTGAAAATTACTCTCAAAATGCTTGCGATATAATAGCTTCTAAATATTTTAGAAAAGCTGGAGTTCCCGGAGAAAATGGTTATGAAAATAGTATGAAATCTGTAACTCACAGGATGGTAAATTTCTGGTGTGAATCACTAAAAGATGAAGGACTTATAAAAACAGAAGATGAGTCTTCTATTTTTTATGATGAATGTGCATATGCTCTCTTAAATCAGATGTGTGCTCCTAATTCTCCTCAATGGTTTAATACAGGTCTTAAATTATCTTATGACATATGTGGTGCTAAACAGGGAAATTACTACTTCGATGAAAACCTCAATAAAGTAGTAGAGTCTAAAGATAATTATACAAGGACTCAGGCTTCTGCTTGCTTTATACTTTCTATTGAAGATAAACTTCTAGGATCACATTCCATATCAAATCAATTTGTCACAGAGACAAAATTATTTAAGGGAGGTTCTGGAACTGGCACTAATTTTTCTACTATAAGAGCAAAAGGTGAAAAATTATCTGGTGGAGGCTCTTCTTCCGGACTTATGAGTTTTTTAAAAGCATTGGATAAAAATGCAGGAGCTATTAAATCTGGTGGTACTACAAGAAGGGCTGCAAAAATGGTATGCCTTGATGTAGACCATCCCGAAATAATGGACTTTATAAACTGGAAATCCAAAGAAGAAGACAAAGTAAGAGCTCTTGGTAAAATGGGATATGATACAGATATCGATGGTGAAGCTTACGAAACTGTATCTGGTCAAAACAGCAATAATTCAGTAAGATTTTCCGATGAATTTATGAATAAGGTAAGCAAATTAGAACAAAACCCAGATGATACCATTGAGCTTATTGGTCGAACTGACCCAAAGCTTAATAGGATAGAAAAAATAAAAAACATATGGGATGCCTTTAATAATTCTGCCTGGAAATGTGCTGATCCTGCACCTCAGTTCAGTACTACATTTAATGCCTGGCACACCTGTCCTGCAGGTGAAGATGGCAAACTAAATGCTCCTTATAACAGGATAAATTCTACAAACCCCTGCGGAGAATATGCTTTTTTGGATGATACTTCCTGTAACCTTGCTTCTATAAATATATACAAGTTCTATAATATAACCAATAACACTTTTGACATAGAAGGATATTTGCACATAATAGATCTTGTTCAGCTTATTCTTGAATCTTCAATACACTGGGGACAATTTCCTACAGAAGATATAGCTAGAAAAACTTATCTTTTTAGAACCACAGGACTTGGTATATCAAATATAGCTTCGTTATTTATGGTTATGGGGTATCCTTACGATTCAGATGAAGCTAGAACTTTAGCTGCATCACTTGTTGGAATACTTACAGGTGAGTCTTATTACGTATCTTCTCTTATGGCAAAAGAAATAGGTCCATTTAAAAAGTTTGAAATAAATAAGCCCTATATGATGAGAGTTTTAAGAAATCATGCCAGAGCAGCCTCTGTAGATATAGAGTCTCTCCAAGCAATTCTAGGGAATAACTTTTCAAATGAATTTGAAGATCTAAATTATGTTCCGTTAAAAGTAAAACACAGCGTTTTAAAAAAGGAAGGACTTTCTTACATAGGAAAGACTTTAAAAGATTGCTGGATAAATGCACTTAAAAGTGGTATCAAATTTGGATACAGAAATGCCCAAGTTTCAGTTATAGCACCTACAGGAACCATATCCTTCGCCATGGACTGTGGAGCTACTTCAATAGAACCATTTTTCAGTCACATTGTTTATAAGAAGTTATCTGGAGGAGGATTTATGACTATTATAAATCCTGTAATAACCATTGCCCTTAAAAACCTAGGCTATACCTCTGAACAAATAGAAGACATACTGTCCTATGTACTTGAAAAGGAAAATGTATCTGAAAATGACTATACTTATGAAAAAATACTGGATGGCAAAATAGAAGGTGCACCTCACTTAAAAGATGAACACCTAAGCATATTTGATACTTCAAATAAATGCGGCAGCGGCGAAAGATATATTGATCCTATGGGACATGTAAAGATGGTAGCTTCTTTGACCCCTCTTATATCGGGTTCCGTATCTAAAACTGTAAACTTGCCTAAAACTGCTTCAGTACAAGATTTTAAAGATGTTGTTCTTACCTCTTGGAAACTAGGAGTTAAAGGCATTACCCTTTATAGGGATTCTTCTAAAGCTGCTCAGCCTTTAAATACCACTTTGTCAGATTCCAATGATATAAATATCGAAGATTTTACCTATAACCAACTTTTATCAAAGGTAAAGGAACTACAAAAAGGAATAAAGTATTCAAAGCGAGATAAAATTATTGGAATTCGTAAAGGAACTACGCACCCTGCTCAAATAGATGACGTTAAAATATACACTACAGTAAACAGAAATTCTAATGATGAAATATCTGAAATATATATAACTACAGATAGAGAGGGTACTATAATAATGGGGCTTCTAAATTCCCTGTCTAAAGCAATATCCGTTATGCTGCAATACCATGTTCCACCTCAGGATATATCACGAATGCTCAGGGGACAAAAATATGAGCCTTATGGATTTGTTCAGAAGCATCCCTACATAAAATATGTATCCTCAATTTCAGACCTTATAAGTAAAGTAATTGATATAGAACTGGGGGATTTTTCAAGGTGTCAAGTTAAACCTGAAAATTACGATAAAGACAGCTTAGTTTTAGGCAATTCTTCACCTGAATTAAACACCATAAAAACTAATGGAAATGAGACAAAAATAAAAAAAATAGATGGTGAAAAAGTTTATGGTACAGTATGTCCTACTTGTTCAAGCACTAGAATGGTGAGAAATGGCACCTGCATGGTATGTCTTGACTGCGGTTCTACTACAGGATGCAGTTGATTGGTAAAGTAGTTGGTTCACAGTTTAAAAAAATTACAAAACAATTTAATTGGAAGTTGAGTTAATAAATATAAATTTAATTAGGTGGGTGTTAAATTTGAAAAAAATACTACATGTAATAGCTCAAAGGCCTGAAAAAACAGGCAGTGGTACATATCTTCAAGCTTTAATAGAGCAGGGAGATAAAAAAGGTTATTCTCAAGCTGTAATAGCAGGTATCCCTGCAGATGAATTTAACATACACTTTAAAGAAAATGTTAAGTTTTATCCTGTAGTTTTCCAAACAGAAAAGCTTCCTTTTCCCGTAGTAGGTATGACAGATATAATGCCTTATAAAAGTACTATGTATAGAAAATTAGATAATGATATGCTAATCAAATGGAAAAATGCCTTTTCTGAAGTTCTTACAAAATCAGTAGCAGAATTTAGACCTGATATAATAATAACTCACCATTTGTGGATACTTTCCGCAATGGTGAAAGAAATGTTTCCACTTATAAAAACAATAGCAATATGTCATGGTACAGACTTAAGGCAAATGGATTTAGCTCCTAATTTTAATAATTATGTATCCAAATATTGCAGAAATATAGACAATATAGCTGCTCTGCATGAAGATCAAAAAAATGAGATAATAAAAAAATATCAAATAGACAAAAATAAAATTACTGTAGTTGGAGTTGGTTTTAATCCAAACATTTTCTATACTAATGATACTGAAAAAAACATGGATAAGATAAAACTTATTTATGCCGGGAAATTAAATTTTGCAAAAGGAATTCCATCCCTTATAAAATCTTATAATAAACTAGATATAGATAGAAATTCTATAGAACTCATTTTAGCAGGCTCTGGCACAGGCAGCCAATTTAAAGCCATTGAAAAAATGGCTGAAGAAAGCAGATTAAGAATAATATTAAAAGGTTCGATTTCTCAAAAAGAATTATCAAAGCTCTTTAGAGAAAGTCATCTTTTTGTATTTCCATCCTTTTTTGAAGGGCTCCCTTTAGTATTAACTGAAGCCCTTGCATCTGGCATGTTAATAGTAACTACAAACTTGCCTGGTGTCAAAGATTTTTTTGGAGATTACATTAACAAAAAAGGTTTAATAGAATATGTTAAAATGCCTTCTCTGAAAAGTTTAGATGAACCTTTTGAAGAAGACTTACCTAACTTTGAAAAGGAATTTTCAAAGGCTATAGAAAATCAATTAGAAAAAATTAGAAATAAATACTATAAAAAAGACCCAAAAGTAAAAGAAGTCATAGACAATATGTCTTGGAAAGGTGTTTTTAATAAAATAGAAAATTTGTTTTAATTCATAATTTACTTCAACATTGCTCATTGTATACAACTTATTTTTTATACAATGGGTTTATTTTTTATATTGCTCATCAAATAAAAATAAGCTCTAGATACTTAGAGACAAGTATTTAAAGCTTATTTTAGATAACAATTTTAAAATATATTTTCGTCAGTCTATGCTATGATTGAAAGATTAAACACTTAATCATTAGAAGAAAAAAGCATAAAAATTTTAACTAAATTTTAGAATCTCTCTTATTCCTTCCAATACCTGTCGTACAGGCTATTCATGTGTTTATGCATTTTTTTCATTGCCTCTTCACCATCACAACTTTCAATGGATTTAACAATCTCCATATGTTCACTTACATTGATATCCCTGTATTCCAGTCTAGTAACAGTTCTGTCACGAAGGAAAATCCACATTTTATGCTCTTTCATCACATTGTTTATATCATTGGTAAATTTGATAAACAAATCATTATGAGAAGCTTTTGATATCTCAACGTGTAATTTTTTATCTGTTTCCGGATTGTATATGCCCTCATTTGCTTCTTCTTCAAACTTATTTTCAATCTTACGTATGTTCTCAATCTCCTGATCCGTAGCCCTTTCAGCTGCAAATTTAGCAATTATAGGAATTTTCATTTTAGCTAAAATACCAAAATAAATTTTGTGAAATACTAACTATATTATCCGTATTAATTAGTGATAAGATAATACGAAAGGAGTTAAAAATGAAAATTAACGATAAAAACTTTTTATTAGAACTTAAAAGAAAAAATCCTACAGCCTTAGAATACATAATTAATATTTACTGTAATTTAGTTTTTAAAGTTGTACTAAATGTACTTGGAAACGATAATTATGAAAATGCAAAAGAATGTATTAATGATGTATATCTTTTAATATGGAATAAAAGTCACTTATATAATCCTGAAAAATCTTCATTTAAGAATTGGCTTTTAGCTGTAAGTAAATATAAGGCTATAGATTATAAAAGAAGCTTAGTTAAACAGGACAACCTTCAGATAGAAGAACAAATGTTAATCTCTAATACTGATATTGAAAATGAATATATATTGAGGGAAAAGAAAGAAGAATTAATAAAGCTTTTGCAATATGAACATAAGCTGGACAGAGAACTGTTTATACGAAAATACCTTTTGGATCAAGATATGGAAACCTTGTGTAAAAATTTTAATTTATCAAAAGGGGCTATCTACAATAGATTATGGCGCACTAAAAACTCGATTATAAGAAAATTACATATTTCAGGTGAAGTGGAGGTATCAAAATGAATTTAAATTTAAATGAAGATGATGTTTTAAAACTTTTAAATGATGTTAATATAAATGAAAATGAATTTAGCAGTGATGACCTCAATGAATTTGAAAAGAAAAAAATCTGTAAAGATATTATTAGTAAAGTAAAACCTAAGAAACCTAAAGGTAAAAAAAATTTTATTGCAGCAGCAATCATCTTTCTGATAACTATTCCTATAATCATATCCCAAAAGAATGTTTTAGCTAATATGATAGAAAAACTCACTGTCATATCTGGTATTGGAGAAGTAAAAGTTTCTTCAGATAGACCCAAAATTCTTAAAAACAGTATTAAACAAGGTAATATAACTTTAGCTAATATGTATATAGACAATAATAAAATTATAGTTACTTTAACTATTGAACCTGAAGAGCTTAAACGATCTTATTACACTATTACAGACAATCATGGTAATTCCTATGAACTTCATAGCAGCGACAATCTTGCTCTGATGCCAGATAATCACATAGGTTCATACCGGGCAGAATACAATGGTAAAGTAAAAAAAGCTAATAGCTATACTTTAAGTATTGTAGATAATGATAAAAAATTTACTAAAGCAACTTTTAAACTAAAAAATTCTAATTTTAAAGAAGCTGCTGAATCAAAAATTTTATATACTGCAACTAATGGAATAACTACACTAAATGTGACTTCATTAAAAAGACAGGGGAATATTTTAAAAGTAGATTATTATTTTACAGATACCTTACCAGATTTTAAATCAAAAAAAATAGATACACTTAATTATGGAACATTCCAAGAAGGCAAAGAGTGGGGTTGCAAAGAACCAATTAGTACAAAATTAATAAATAATAATTCTATACAAAATTCCCATATTATAATTTCTGATGAATATAATAATGCAGTATATGGGCATAACAATATTAATTATTTAGACCAAGGAAATGAATCTTTATTTGATTTAAGCAAACTCACTGGCAAAAAATTAAAGTTAACTGTTCCAAATGTAATTTATCATACTGATAGTATTAATTTCAAAGCTATTAATAATGATCTTAATAATTTTAACAATGAAACTTCTGATTTTAATTTAGAATTAGATATTCCCAAATCAGGCAAAAGCATTTTAAACAAAATAGTTAACTATAAGGGATTTAAATTCAAAATTATTAGTATAAACCGCTTATCAAATGACAGTATAGAGTTAATTTACAATTATATAAATGACAGCAATTCAAGATTACAAACTTCAAATATTTTATTTGAAAGTATTACTGATGGAGATGGTGAATGTAACCCTAGCCAAAATAATGGTAATATTAAGGTCTTTTATAAACTACAAAATGGAATAGGAGACAATTTAAAATTAAATCACCTTCAATATACTTTTTCTTCGGTTGGTCCTTTTGAAATAGACCTTAATCCATCAACAATTAAATAACTTTTTAGTTTATCACTAACTAAAAAAAGAGGCATGTCAAAAATATTCTTTTTTGAAGATATTCTTGACATGCTCATAATTAAATCTAATCTATTGGTTTTGAATCAACAAATCCTTTAACTATTTCATCCTGGTTTGCTATATTTGCCATTATTGAAACTTCGCAATAAAATCCATTTTCTTTCCAAACATAAATATCTTCCTTTAATTGTTTATTTGCTACTGATTTTTCATAAGTCTCATATTTAAGAACTTCTTTACCATCAATTTTTATCGTATTAGCTTTTTTACTCATATCATCATATGCTTTTGAACTTTTCCCCTGTGTAAATACCAACAATCCATTTTTTAAATTATAAAATGTACCCAATTCATAGCCAATTTTTTTATTTTTTATATGAGAGTCTCCTGAAATTCCCACCAATGAACCTTTTATAGTTATATTCTTATTAATACTTAATGGAAATTTAGGATTAAATCCTAATAACTCCTTAGCTTTTTTCAAATCCTCTTTATCATATATTGGTAAAGTTGCAACTTCAGTAGAAACATCTTTCGGTATGGAATAACTTACATTTTTAACATCTTGATCATATTTTATAGAAGTTGCAATTTTTCCTACATCATCTATAGGAATACCTATAGTTGAGCTTTTATTTTCTTTACGTTGAGTTTCTATGCTGTATCCTATACTATACCACACGCCTTCATTTTGCCATATAAAACATTTATCTATTATTTTATAATTATAACCCATAGGCAATGTCCTTTTTATTGTAATATTATATCCATTTATTCCTTCCAAATTCATTGCTTCTTTATTAACTTCAACTTTTCCTTTGCTTTGATCTTCTGCAATCTGTTTTAAACATTGTTCCATGTCAACTTTGGAAGCTTGAAAATTAAAAACACCATCCTTTTTTGAAAAAGACACTTCTAAAGAATTGTCTGTATCAGAAACTTTTATAACATGAATACTTGCTAATACGTATTTTGTTGGAATATAATCGGGTACTTTAACTTTAAAACCTGTAACTTCTTCTGCCCTTTTTAAGTTATCATAATATTTAATTGGTGCATCAATAAGGAATTTACTATTTTGATTTTTTACTGATGAGTTATTGCTGCTAACCACTGCAGCAGTTTTATATGCTTTCATACTTTTAGCATTTACAGCAGTTGTAAGTATAGCCCCTGAAGCTAATACACAGCATATTACTGCAGCTGCTGACATTTTATAGGAACCTTTCTTAAAATTTTTTATCATTTCTATTCTCCTTTTAATTTGATTTTTCGTTTCAAAAAAAACTGCTAATCGTGGGACTTTATTGCTTGACACTAATTTTGAAAAATTAATTAACGTCATTCCATAGTCTTCAGCCTTCTCTTCCCCAATAATTTCAAGCACATAAGTATCACAAGCACATTCCCTTTGAAGTTTCATTCTCTTCATACAAAACCACACAATAGGATTAAACCAATGCAGTATAACAGCAAGAACAGCAAGAAAATTATAGACCAAATCCATTCTTTTATAGTGAATTAATTCGTGTAAAAATATATAGTATAATTGTTTTAAATTATTTTTAGTACATACACACTTAGGAATATAAACTTTAGGTTTTATTATTCCTAATGTGCATGGACTTTTAAAATTATCACAAATATAAACAGGTATATCCCTAGTTATATTTACTTTGTTTTTACATTCATTCAGTAATTTTATACTTTCCAAATCTCTTACTTCTTCTAAATTTAGAATTTTCCTTTTGAATTGCAGTCTAAATGCTGATAAAAATGCAGCTATACTAAAAACTCCTACTATCCATATAAAAGAAGCTATACCTAAAATACGGGAAGTTATATATTCTTTTATTATATTTTCTCTACTATAAACTATTTTTGATGGAGATTGGTTTACCTTGGATATTTGATTCTTAGAAGTATAACTATATTGGATTTTTCCTTCTCTTAAAAAATCAGATGCAGCGTAAGTCATACTTTTTATTGTACTTTTATTTTCAATATTTGAACTATTTTGATGATTTTCATGTAACAAATTAAGTAAGCTTAAATTACTTTGAAACTCCACTGGTATTATTAATCTTATAACAACTATGATCCATAAAGCATGTTGAAGTCTTACTGAAATGTGTTTATCAAATAACTTTAAAATTAAAATTATTAATAATCCTGCAATGCTTGCTGTTATGGAATCACGAAAAAAACATAAAAAGCTTCTAATTAAAATATCCATATTTAGTATCCCCCTATTTTTAGTCTCAAAGACTTAAACCCTACTTTCCTTGTTTTTTATTTTTAAGAATCTGTTCTAACTCTTGAATCTCTTTTTCTGATAGAGATTCTTCCTCTAAAAACTTGGTAAATAGCATACTTACAGCCCCATCGTATACCTTTTCAAGAAAAGATTGATTTTCAGCCCTTACACATTCATCTTCAGATATTAATGGATAATAATTATATATTCTGCCTACTTTTTTAAATCCTATTGCTTCTTTTTTTGAAAGCCTTGTTATAAATGTTTTTACTGTTTGTGCCGACCAATTCATTTTAATTGTTAAAGAATTAATTATTTTTTCAGATGTTAAAGGATTTTGTTTCCAGAGAAGCTTCATTACTTCCCACTCAGCTGCTGAGATCTTTGGCATTTTCTTCATACTTACTCCTCCATTTTCAGTTTACAAGTGTAGATCTACAACTTCAGTCTACATTTGTAAACCGAAATTGTCAAGGCAAAACCTGTATTATTTACATACTTTTGTTTTACAATTCTTTTTATAACAAAAAACTTCCAGTATACTTAGTACACTAGAAGTTTTATTTTTTGTTTGAATCACTATAATATTCTATTTTTAATCTGGATCATTTATATTACAGTATATATCAGAAGTATTACCACTTTTCTTAGAATTTGTCTTTTCACCTTCTGATCTTACTTTAATCAGTTCTCCTACAATACTTACTGCAATTTCTTGTGGTGTTTCTGCTCCTATACTTGTACCTATTGGTGAGTAAACACTTCTAATTTCTTCTTTTGCATATCCCTGATTAAGTAATTGAGTAAAAATCTTATCTCTCTTACTCTTACTTCCTATCATGCCAATATATTTGGCATTACTGCGAAGTACCTGCTCTAGAACAACTCTATCATAAAGATGTCCCCTAGTCACAATCACTAAATAACTATCTTCATCAATATGTAAATTTGGTAATTTGTTAAATGAATCAATGACCATAAGTTCTGTAGGTTCTGAAAATCTGCTGCGATTAGCATACTCTTCACGATCATCTAATACTACTGTTCTAAAACCAACTGTTTCACTTAAAGGTGCAATTCTTTGAGATACATGCCCTGCCCCAAAAATATAAACTGTTCCTTCAGGACGTAAAGGTTCTACCAAAAAACGCTGATTATCTATTACTTCAGCATGTATTGATATTTTTGCTGGTCCAGCTATCAGTTTCTCTAATATATTTGGATCACAATCAATTTTACCAATAAGAGTTTTATCTGGTTTTACTATGCATTGTTGGCATCTCAAATTAGAAGTACCAGAGACATTATCTAGTACTGTAATAAACCATGCCTTTTCCCTCTTTTCCTGAATTTTTACTACTGTTTCATAAATTATTCGATTATTTTCATCCTGAGCATCTATAAAATCTATTAAAATCTCACCTTTACCGCCACAAATCATATCCATAGAAGCTACATCATTGTGAGTTAAATCAAAAGACTGCATTACAGTTTGTTTTAAAGACAGTGACTTTTTAGCAAGACCTATAGCATCAGCTTCTAAACGTCCTCCACCTATGGTTCCAATAATTGAACCGTCATTTCTAACTACCATCTTAGCACCAGCAGTACGTGGTGCCGAACCAGTTTTATCAAATATAGTCGCTATTACAAAACTTTCTTCTTTCTGTAAAAGTTTTACCACTTCTTTGTATATCTTTTCCATTTACATACCTCCATATTCCTTAAATATAAGATAAATTAGCGTTTTGAAACGTTTACTCTTAAATTTTATAACAAAATTTGTAATTATTCAACTTAAATCATTTTAGACTCTATAGCTCTGAAGTTAGTTTACCTTCCATATTTTTATAACTTTCAATGTAAAAATCGCCCATACGAGAAAAAACAATCTATATGTTACTTATAGATTGTTTTTTTAATATTTATTTCATTTTAAAAACTTTTTAGTAATTAAAACCTACTTTTATTGACTAACCCCGTGTAATTTAATATAATCTCCTCTAAAGTAAGTTATTCCAAACCCAATTGGCTTGTCTTTAACATCATTTAATTTTTGTTCTACAACAAATAGCGCAACCTCATCATACATTTTTAAAAGTTCTTTAATCTCTTCTCCAGGCATTTTAGCATACATTACAATTTCCTTATTTAAACTATAAAGAGAAGCCCTATTGGACATCATTTCTGGGAAAGTAGCATTTTCGATTTCATTTTCTATAATTGGAACTCCCTTTTGGTATACTAGATATTTTAAATCATAAGCCATAGGATCCCCTTGTGTATAAAACAATCTTCTAATTCTTATTATCTTTCTATTTTTACTTATACGAAGATTAGTTGCAAGTTTATCATCAGGCAAAACAACATCTACAGATAGAAGTTTTATGCGATCCACATCATTTATCAAATTGTTTCTCTCACTATAAAAAATAGTATATTTGTTGTAATTAGGCTTTTGTACAAAATATCCTTTTCCTGGTATAGAATATATGTATCCGTCATTGGATAAAATAGTAAGTCCCTTTCTAACCGTCATCCTGCTTGTACTATATTCACTGCATAAAGCTGTTTCAGAAGGCAAATCATCCCCTGTTTTAAGTTCGCCACTAATAATTTTATCACGTATATCATCAGCTATTTTACAATATATAGAGTTTTTCATTATTTACTACTCCTTATTAAATTTCATCTAATCCATATAAAACAATTTTAACATAATTATAATATTAGAATTATAAAACGTCATTGTCAATATTATAGGCTTTCAAAAATTAAGTCATTAATAAACAGAGTCCTGAGCATACATAAAATTTAATTTCAAGTACACTTAAGACTCTATGATCCAGATGCATATTTGCCTCTTCTTCCCAAGTGATAGCTCAAGTAATCACTTTATTATCTAGAGATGGGGGTCTCAGAAATGGAAGTTTAAAACTAAATAATAATCTGGTAAATATAAGCTGTAATTTATTTACTAAAAAAATTACAGATATAAACTATATATTTTTTAATAAGGCAATAACCTGTATATACATGTTAGCATATGTATACCTCATGTTTTCATTATATATCAGTTATTTGTGTTTTGTCAACGTTTTTATTACAATTCCTACTACTTCCGATAATATATTTAAGTAAAATGTACGTTCCTTAATTCATATGTACTGTTTCATAATTAGTGTCGAAAAATAGCATTTATAAATAAAAAATATTGATTTATGTAAAAATATATGATATCATGAATATGTATTAAAAGGTTAATAAATATCCCCTATTTATCCACATGCTCCCCCATGTGGATTTTTTTTATACAAATTAAAAGTCTACCTATAAGTAGACTTTTAATTTGTATAAAAAACTTACTTTTTGTTTTTATTATGTTTTGCTCTATTTGGCTTAGCTTTAGGCTTTATCTTTATGTTCTTTTCTTTTTGTGAACCCTTTACATCATATATGGCACCGCTTCTTAAATCCACAAACCATAAAAATAAAACTAAAAATACAGCAGAAGATATGTATTGCCATACACTCCCATTTAAGTTATATCTAAAATAGGCCGCTATTATTGTAGGCAAGAAAAAAGCTGCTATAGACAATAAAAGAATTATCCATCTGTTTGGATGAAACTTGTATAAAATACGTATTTTTAATTGATTATATACAAATAAAAATATTATCGCAATAAATGCTACCTGTAATAGTACTTGTAACCATAAAGGCATTTGTTCTCCCCCCTTAGTTTGTCTATATATATTATTATATACTTTCTAACTTATATCAATACCTTTTCTATTTATTTGTCTGAAAACCTGTATGACAGTAAAATTTCTAAGCAAATAACTAAGAAGGCTGTCCATTTTAGACAGCCTTCTTTTAGAATATATATTTTTCTTTTCCTGGTTTTCTACTAAATACAGTCACATCATCAATTTCTTTTTGTTGACATACAAATCTAGTCATTCTTTCAACTCCAAAACCAGCTCCTGCTGTTTTAGGGAGTTCTCCTCTTTTTGCAAGCTCAATGTAGTTTCTAAGTAAACTTTCATCCATTTTAGCTTCTCTCATTCTTGTAATTATTCTATCATATTTATATTCTCTTTCTCCGCCACTTAATCCTTCTACATAACCCATAGGCCATATTAAATCATAGTTTCTATAAGTACCTCTGTTATCCAAATCTTCAGCATCATAGAATTCCCTCTTATGGTTTATTAACCAGAATGGTTGTGTTGCTTTTTGTGAGGCTATAGCTTCAAAATCATCTCCATATTTTGCTTTTAACTCTTGAGTTGTATGTCTCTCAAAAGGACCTGTTATATTTAAGTGAGATGTTCCTATTCCTAATTTTTCAAACTTGTCTTTACATTCTTCTTTTATATAGTCAAATACATATTTTACGAGACTTTCCATAAATTCAAATACTGTATTCATTGTACCATCTTTAAATTCAAAATCAACTTGAGTAAACTCAAATAAATGCCTCTTATCTCCTCTTTCTGGTAACTCTAATCTTACATTTGGAGATACAATATAAATTTTCTGTAAGTTTGGACTTGAAAGAGCTATTTGTTTATGAAATATCATGGACTTTGTTAAGTTAAATTCTTGTCCTTGATAAGTAATTGCACACTCTTCTACGCTATGGCAAAGTGGATCTGTTATAGGTGCCAGCATGTTAGGTAAAAGTCTAACTACTCCATTTTTATACATATAATCATCTACTGCCCTCAATATAGCTTGTTGTATACCAAGTATAGTAGGCAATTTTTCTCTTCTAATTTTTTCCATAGTTTCATCTAAAAGTTTTAATTCCTTTTCATCTTTCAATACATATGTTTTCATATATGTGGCCTCCCTAAACAATTTATATAAATTCTCAATGAATATCTTTTCTCTAGTTTCATTACCAATATAATAATACTTTTTTACGTATTTTGCAATATCATTAATTAATATTATGTTTTTTTGTAAATTTATCATTTTAATATACCTAAAATTAAAAATTCATAAATTATTAATTAATGATAAGGTTTACAATTATTAATTTATCAAAATTTCTGTTATAATGTTATTGTACACATACTAATTTAAAGTTTTCAGAAAAAATACGGATAACTTTAAAAGGAGGAATATAAATTGAGCTTAAAAATTAATGGTTTAGATGACTTAGACCTTCAAATTCTTGAAATTCTTTTGAAGGATTCAAGGACTCCTTTTCTAGAAATAGCTAGACAATGCCACGTAAGCGGTGGAACCATACATGTTAGAGTTAAAAAAATGGAGGACATGGACATAATAAAAGGTACTAAGCTTATAATCGACAATTCAAAAATTGGATTTGACGTATGTGGCTTTATAGGCATTTATTTAGATAAAGCTAAGTCTTTTAATAATTCACTAGATGAATTAAAACAAATAAAAGAAATCGTGGAAATCCATTATACAACAGGAGATTATTCTATATTTGTAAAGGTTCTATGTAAAAATATTACTGATTTACAAAATCTACTTATGAATAAAATTCAATCCGTAGATGGAGTTCAAAGAACTGATACAATAATATCTTTATTTCAACCTGTAGATAGAAGCATTGATATCGATGTTTTAGATGAATAACTTGTTATTTACCTTCTTTTTTCATTTTCATTTTCTTTTTATTTAAACTCATAAATTTTATAAAATATGCAAATAATACTTTTGTATAAAAATAAAAAGGAGATGTAATTATGAGAACATTAGATATAATTGCACTAACATTGGTTGTAATAGGTGCGTTAAATTGGGGACTAATTGGCTTTTTTAGATTTGATCTCGTAGCATCACTATTTGGAACAATGTCAACAGCTACTAGAGTAATATACGCACTTGTAGGACTAGGAGGGTTGTATGCACTTTCGTTTTTCGGAAATGAAAGAAGCACTGGGGATACAAAAGAAGTCAAATAATTATAAGCGTAAGTGGAAAACAATTATAAAAGTCTTCTACTTACGCCTTAATTTTACATACTATCTGAGATTTTTCTTAATTCCTCTATTTAATGTATTTTCATAATTTATAAATTCATATACATCATCTGAAAAAAGAGAGCTAAACTTTTTCAATTCGTCTACAGAAACATCTTCTATAGCCTTATCTCTTTCTTCACAATACAATACAATTTCACCAATTACTTTATGGGCATCTCTAAAAGCCATTCCTTTATTAACCAAGTAATCAGCCGCTTCTGTAGCATTTAAAAATCCTCTTTTAACAGCTTTAAATGTATTGTCTTTTTTGATTTTTAATGTGGAGAGCATACCACTCATAACTTTAAGACAGCTTAATACAGTATCTAAGGAGTTAAAAAACTGTTCTTTATCTTCCTGCATATCCTTATTGTAGGCAAGAGGAATGCCTTTCATTGTGGTAAGCAGTGACATGAGCGAACCGTATACTCTCCCTGTTTTGCCCCTTATGAGTTCTGCAGCATCGGGATTCTTTTTCTGGGGCATTATGCTGCTTCCTGTAGAAAATTCATCATCTATTTGTACAAAATCAAATTCTTTACTGCTCCATAATATAAGTTCTTCACTTAAACGGCTTAAGTGCATCATTATTATAGAAAAATTCGATAATAGCTCAAGGACATAATCCCTATCACTTACACCGTCTAAAAAGTTATCTACAGGCTTTTTAAAACCTAATTCTTTTGCAGTAAAACTTCTATCTATATTATAAGTTGTTCCAGCAAGAGCGCAGCATCCAAGTGGATTTTCATCCATAATTTCAACTGCATTTGATATTCTTGCCTTATCTCTTTTTAACATATTGTAATACGCCATTATGTGATGCTTAAAAGTTACAACTTGTGCCCTTTGAAGGTGTGTATACCCAGGCATCATTATATTGTTATTTTCTCCAAGATTTTTAATTACATCTTGAAGTTTCTCTATGTTCTTTATAACTTCTAATGCACTTTTTTTACAGTATAATCTAAAATCTACTGCTACTTGGTCATTTCTACTTCTAGCAGTATGAAGTTTCTTTCCTACCTGTCCTACTCTCTCTATTAAATTTACCTCTACAAAAGTGTGTATATCCTCATAATCTCCTTCTATTTTAAGTTTTCCATCTTCAATGTCACTTAAAATAGATTGCAGTCCTTTTAATATGGATTCTCCTTCTTCTTTAGATAGTATATTGCATTTGGAAAGCATTTTTACATGGGCCATACTTCCCTCTATATCTTCACTATAAAGAAGCTTATCAAAGCTAAGAGAACTATTAAAATCCTCCATAAGCTTGCTTTCAGATTTTTTAAATCTTCCTCCCCAGAGTTTCATATTAATTTTCCTTTTCCTTTTTTACTGCAGCTCTTATTTTAGAAGGTAAGCTGAAGATTTTAATAAATCCATCTGCATCTTTATGGTCATATAAATCACTTGCACCAAAAGAAGATATACTTTCATTAAATAGAGGATGTATAGCATCTATACTTGCTGGCATTATATTTCCTTTATATAACTTTAATTTTACTGTTCCTGTTACATTTTCCTGAGTAGACTCAACAAAAGCATCCAGTGCCTCTCTAAGGCTTCCAAACCAAAGTCCATCATATACGAGTTCACCATATCTTTGAGATACTAATTGTTTATAGTGAAAAGTATCCTTGTCTATAGTTAATCTTTCAAGAGCAGTATGTGCAGCATATAATATTGCTCCACCAGGAGTTTCATATACACCTCTGGATTTCATGCCAACCAGTCTGTTCTCCACCATATCAACTATTCCAATTCCATTTTCTCCACCTATTTTGTTTAGCTGTTCCATCATATCTAAAGGGCTTAATTCTTTTCCATTTAATCTTTTAGGTTCCCCTTTTTCAAAATAAAGCTCTATATATGTGTCTTCATCTTTCGCTTTTTCCGGTGTAGTAGTCATAAAGTACATACTTGTTTTATGCTCATTTCTTGGATCTTCCAAATCCCCACCTTCATGACTTACATGCCAGATGTTTTTATCATTTGAATATATTTTTTCCTTAGTTACAGGAACATCTACTCCCTTTGAATTTGCGTAATCTATAGCATCTTCTCTGGACTTTATGTCCCATATTCTCCAAGGTGCTATTATCTTTATTGTAGGATCAAAACTTGCTACCCCAACCTCAAAACGTACCTGATCGTTTCCCTTTCCTGTACATCCGTGAGCTATATATTTTGCTCCTTCTGCATGAGCTATTTCAACTAATCTCTTGGCCATAAGTGGTCTTGCAAGAGATGTACCTAAAAAATACGCGTCCTCATACAATATATTGGCCTTTACTGCCTTAAATAAATAATCTTTCACAAATTCTTCCTTTAAATCCTCAATATATACTTTAGAGGCCCCTGTTTTAATGGCTTTCTTTTCTACTTCTTCCATGTCATCATCTTGTCCTACATTTATACAAGCTGCAATAACCTCTAAGTCGTAATTTTCCTTTAACCAAGGAATAATAATTGATGTATCTAATCCTCCTGAATATGCTAACACAACTTTATCTTTCATGAATTCGCCCTCCATATATATTTAAATTTTAATAAATAGCTTAGACAAATAAAAGTATTTAAAATACTGACTTTTTATTTTAAAACTTTATTTAAAAATTCCTTAGTTCTATCTTCTTTTGGATGTGAAAATACTTCCTCTGGAGTCCCCTGCTCAACTATCTTTCCTCCATCCATAAATATAACCCTATCAGCTACTTCTCTGGCAAACCCCATTTCGTGAGTTACTACTACCATTGTCATACCTTCCTTAGCCAGATCCTTCATTACATTCAAAACTTCCCCCACAAGTTCAGGGTCTAAGGCTGATGTTGGTTCATCAAACAACATTATATCCGGATTCATTGCAAGAGCCCTTGCAATAGCAACCCTCTGCTGCTGTCCACCTGAGAGTTTAGATGGATAATATTCCATCTTATCTGCAAGTCCCACCTTACTTAAAAGTTGCTTAGCTCTTTGTAAAACCTCTGACTTTTTTTCTTTTTTTACAACTAGTGGAGCTTCCATAACATTTTGAACAGCTGTCATATGTGGAAATAAATTAAAATTTTGAAAAACCATTCCCATCTTCGTAGTTATTTTTCGAAGCATTTTTTTGTCCTTAGGGTTTAGCTTATCCCCTTCTATAACTATAGTTCCACTATCTAATTCCTCCAGATGGTTTAGACATCTTAAAAGTGTACTTTTTCCTGATCCCGAGGCCCCTATAACTACGAGGACCTCACCTCTCTTTACTTTCACATTTAAATCTTTAAAAACTAAAAGATTATTAAAACTCTTAGTTAAATTAGACGCTTCTATCATATATTCATTTTTATCTAAATTTTCGCCATTATTTAAAATAGCATTTTCCATAAATCAAACCTCCACTTAAAATTACTCTAATTTCTAACTGTAAATAGCCAATCTTCTTTCGAATATTCCAAATACAGTTGTAAATACAGTTGTCATTATAAGATACAATATTGCTGCAGTTAAAAATACAGATATTGGATCAAAGCTGCTTGCATATATCTGCTGAGCTGACCTCATAAGTTCAACCATAGCTATAGTAGATACCAATGAAGTATCCTTCAATATAGATATAAATTCATTTCCTACTGGTGGTATTATTATCTTCCAGGTTTGTGGTAAAATAATTTTCCTCATAGTCTCTACATAACTAAATCCAAGAGCTTTTGCTGCTTCAAATTGTCCTTTGTTTATAGACTGTATTCCACCTCTTATTATCTCAGCCATATATGCACCACAGTTTAAGCCAAGTCCTAATATAGCTGCGGTAAAAGGAGTAAGTTCTATTCCAATAAAAGGTAATCCATAGTAGAAGAAAAATAGCTGCAGCAGTAAAGGAGTTCCTCTAAATATCCATGTATAGAAACTTGATACTAATTTTAATACGATATTTTTAGACAATTTCAGGAGTGCCAAAAATACTCCAAGCATAGTTCCTAATATCAAGGTGATTACTGTAAGTTCAATTGTCATTACGCTACCCTTTAATAAAATAGGTAATATATTTTTAATAAACTCTATATTCACTTACTTTACCCACTTTCTTTTTGCATATACTATTTATATATATCTTCTCCAAACCATTTAGTAGAGATTTTAGACATTGTTCCATCCTTTTTTAACTCATCTAATGCTTTTTGTACTGCTGTCTCAAGTTCCTTGTCTCCCTTTTTAAATCCTACTCCCATAGGTTCATTAGTAAGTTTTTCATTAAGTACTGTATATTTTCCTTTCTTGTCAGGACTAGATATATAATATTTTCCAACTGGTTCATCTACTATAACCGCATCAATTCTTCCTATTAATAAATCCTGAAGTTCTTCTGTAGTCTTATCATATTTTTTAACTTCTTTTATACCTTGTAACGTTTGAACAACTTTTTCACTAGTTGTACCAAGTCCTACTCCTACTTTCTTTCCAGCTAAATCTTTTGAAGTCTTAATTGCTTCATTTCCGCTTTTAGTAACTATAATTTGTGCATTTTGTATATAAGGCTGTGAAAAATCTATTTGCTTTTTTCTCTTTTCATCAATACTAAGTCCTGATATTATAACATCAAATTTTCCAGAGTTAAGTGCTAAAATTATTCCATTAAATTCAGTACCTACAAATTGAGTCTTTACTCCCAGCTTTTTGCCTATAGCGTTTGCCATATCTATATCAAAACCTTTAAGTACGTTTTGGTTATCTCTAAATTCCATTGGTGGAAAAGAATCTTCAAGTCCTACCTTTAGAACTCCTGCTTTTTTTACCCTCTCTAAAGCATTCTGTCCTTTTTGTTCATCTCCGCTATTACTGTTACTGCTCCCACATCCTGCAAATAAAGCAGCTGCAAAAACAATTGTCAACATTACAATTATTGTCTTTTTTAACTTCTTCATTTTTTTTCCCCTTTTCTATAATTATTATTTTTAACTCCTTAGGTTAAATATATAAATAATTATACATTTAATATTATAATTATTCAATACCTTTTTTGTTTTTTCCATACTATTTTTATTCTGTACTTATACATATTTCTCTGTTTATTCAAAAATAAAAGAGGCTGCTTCAATAGCAACTTCTTACATTGCTTTGAACAGAGCCCCTGTTTATTACATATTCCTGTACTTTTCCATAGTCCCCTTAAACAATTCTGCCGTAGAAGGAGGACTATATGAAATAGCGTTTGCACCTGCTTCTATCGTTTCCTCTATACTTTCCTTAGTCCTTCCCCCTGTAGCTATAATCGGAATATCCTTATATTTTTCTCTTATTTTTCTCACAAGAGAAGCACTATTCTTACCCGCAGATACATTTAATATGGAAGTTCCCGATTCCATTCTCTTTTGAATATCATCTCTTTCAGATACTACTGTAACTATAATAGGAATGTCAATAGCCTCTCTAACAGCTCTTACAATTTCATTAGATGTAGGACTATTTAACACTACCCCCATAGCTCCAGTAAATTCAGCATTTAATGCTAAGTTTACAACCCTTTTTCCTGTGGTAAGTCCACCCCCTACACCGCAAAATATGGGTACATCAGAAGCTGTAACTAATGACTCTGTTATAACTGATTGGGGTGTAAAAGGATAAACTGCTAAAATTGCATCTGCATCTATATTTTTTATAACTGCTATATCCGTAGTAAATGCAAAAGATTTTATTCTTTTTCCAAAAACTATTATGCCGCTGGCCTCCCTTATTACACCAGGGAAATTTATCATATGCCCTCTAAGTACTCCTCTTATCTCTGGTACATATTTAACATCTTTTTTATTAATCTTCTCACCCATTTTTATATCTCCCAAAATCTATTTTGATATTGTCTCTCTTACATATTATTGTATATTAAACACATTAAATATTCCATAAAAATTATTTTTATCCGATGACTACCTGCTCTAATACTTCCACTTCTCCAAGTGGGAGTAAAGAGCAGCTATGTCCCTGGATAACGATTTCTAAGCATTAGGTGGAGTCAAAACTCCATCTGATGCCAAGAACTCTGTTTATCCTAAACTGAAAATAATTCTTCTGCTATCTTTACAGTTTCTCTAGCATCCTTAGCATAATAATCTGCACCTATCATATCTGCATAATTTTGATTTAATACTGCTCCACCTACTACAACTTTACATTGAAGCCCCTTATCTCTTATAGCATCTATAGTCTTTTTCATATTACTTACAGTGGTTGTCATAAGTGCACTGAGTCCTACTAACTTTACGTTATTTTTTATTATAGCATCTACTACTTCACTAATATCTACATCTCTTCCCAAATCTATAACTTCAAATCCATAATTCTCCAAAAGCACTTTAACTATATTTTTTCCTATATCATGTATATCTCCTTTAACAGTAGCAAGTATTATTTTTCCCCTGGATATCTTATTTTCGCCACTTTTAAGCATATCTTTCTTTATTATTTCAAAAGCTTGTTTTACAGTTTCAGCTGATTGTATTAACTGTGGTAAAAATATATCCTTGTTCTCATATTGTACGCCTACCTCATCTAACGCTGGAATTATATAAGAATTTACTATATCTACTGCCTTCTTACTTTTCAAAAGCTTACAAGTTAACTCTACTGCTTCCTCTTCCATTCCATCAATAATGGTCTGTTTTAGATTTTTATCATTTTCACCTGAATTAGGAATATCGCTTCCCCATTTTGCTTTTTCACCTTCAGATTTACCGCTATATTTTTTTACATATTCCTTTCCTTCTTTATCTATGTTTGTTAAAACCTCAAAAGCTGAAATAATATCTTTCACGCCTTTGTCTGATGTATTTATTATTGGCAAGTCAAGTCCTGCCTGAAGAGCAAGTGCAAGAAAAGTTCTATTTAATATACATCTTCTAGGTAGTCCATAGGATATATTACTTACACCAAGAGTAGTCTTTACTCCAAATTGTTCCTTTAGAATCTTTATGGCCTTTATTGTCTCAAGCACTTCCTTTTGTTGAGCAGATGCAGTTAGCGTAAGACAATCAACTATTATATCCTTTCTCTTGATTCCATAGTTTTCGGCAGTTTTGATTATCTTTTCTGCAATCTTTACCCTACCCTCTGCAGTATCAGGTATTCCATTTTCGTCTATAGTTAAGGCTATAACACAGCCTCCATACTTCTTTACTATTGGAAATACTTCTTCCATGCACTTTTTTCTACCATTTACTGAATTTATTATAGGTTTACCGTTATAAACTCTAACTCCAGCCTCTAACACTTTAGGATTTGGACTGTCTATATCTATAGGTAATTGTACTACTTTTTGTATTGCTTTTACTGCTTCTTTCATAGTTTGAACTTCATTAATCTCAGGTAGTCCTACATTAAGCCCAAGTATATGTGCTCCTTCTTCTTTTTGCTTCACTGCTTCTTTCTGTATAAAATTTACCTTTCCTTCCTTAAGCTCTTTCTTATAAATATCTCTACCTGTAGGATTAATTCTCTCCCCTATAAATTTTATCCTATTACCTAGGAACACAGTATCCCTGGCTGAACACACTGTGGTATAATTTTTTTCTTTTATATCTAAAGGTACTATATTTTTCAAACTTTTTACCATAGTTTTTATAAATTCAGGACTTGTTCCACAACATCCTCCAAAAAACCTAACTCCTTTTTTTGCCATAATCACTACATTTTCTGCAAATTCATCTGAAGTTATATCATAAATCGTATTTTCGCCATCATACTTTGGGAGTCCTGCATTAGGCTGAACTATAACGGGTATAGAAGAATACTTTAAGATTTCATCTACAATATCTTGCAATTCTCCCGGTCCCAAGGAACAATTCACTCCAAGAGCATCCACCCCCAACGATTCAAGCACAAATACCATAGTTTTTGGATCTGTTCCCATTAGAGTTCTTCCATCCTGCTGGAAAGTCATTGTACAAAATATTGGAAGAGAACTATTTTCTTTTGCCGCAAGAATAGCTGCCTTTGCTTCGTACAAATCAGACATAGTTTCTATTAGAATTATATCTGCTCCCGCTTTTTCCCCTATAATTACTTGACTTTTAAATAATTCATATGCAGATTCAAAACTTAAACTTCCTGTAGGCTCCATAACTTGTCCTGTAGGTCCTATATCAAGTGCTACTAATTTATCCTTTGCCTCTTCCTTTGCAATTTTTACTCCAGCTGTAATTACATCTTTTATTGTATAATCAGAAGAACTATACTTAAGTTCATTAGCACCAAAAGTATTTGTTATTATGATATCTGATCCTGCGTTTAAATATTCCCTATGTACTTTTCTTATAATCTCTGAATTTGTTATATTTAATGTTTCTGGAAGTTCACCTACTTTAAGTCCTGCTCTTTGAAGCATGGTTCCCATAGCTCCATCAAAAAAAACAAATTTGTTACTAAACTTATTTAATAAATCTTTAAATAACATTTGCTGCACTCCTTTTTCAAATACAAGTTTCATGTTTAAATTATTTAATCCATTACTTCTTGTATAAAATTTTAAACTTTAAACAAATTTTATACAATACATCTAAATTATTTAATATTGTATAATTGTATAAATATACATTAATATTATTTAAAATTAATATTTATTTACTCAGCTTTCGCTCACTAACTATTAATTTTTCATTTTTAACTATTAACTAAAAAAGCTGCCCTTCAATCAGAAAAGCAGCTTTAAATTTGACAAAATCAACTTTCCTTATCTTTCAGAATTCGTTTTATTCTGCAGGAATTAGCACCGATGCACTTTAGTGCCGGTTGTTGGGTTTCACTGGGCCAGTCCCTCCACCTCTCGTGATAAAAGTGCTTTAATATTAATACTTTAACTATCAATTGTCAATACTATTTACATCACTATTTTACTATAATTCGTAATATCAATGAATCTTACTTAGTGGGAAAAGCAGATATACCAAATTTCTGATTTGGTATAGTCGCTTTCGCTGTGTGCAAGCAGATATTCCAAATCTTTGCTTTAATGATAGTCACTCTCTTTAAAACTTTATTTTTTCCACTAAGTCTAGATGAATTATCTAGGGGTGCAGCTACTGTTAGCTCCCACTTTGATAGAAAAGCAGATATCTCAAATCTTTGATTTGATGATAGTCGCTTTCACAGAGCGCGTAGGAGTATTACAGTAGGTAGCCATCAGATAAAATTTTCTAAATATTTTTTTATTTTTCTATTGACAAACCTTATCTATGTCTGGTATGATTTTCTCAATCGAATACGGAACTTCTTATCCAGAGTGGCAGAGGGACTGGCCCTATGATGCCCGGCAACCTGAATGATCATTTTCATTCAACGGTGCTAATTCCAGCAGGTGTTAACCTGAAAGATGAGAAGCATGAAGATAGAATCTTCTTGTAACTTATCTTACAAGAAGATTTTTTTATTCTGCCAGGTTATAGAAGTTTCGCTCAAAATATTAAAAGGTATTAGGAGGACGAAAAAATGAGTGAAGAAAGAAAATTAGGATTTGAAACATTACAAGTACATGCAGGCCAGGTGCCTGACCCAACTACAGGTGCAAGAGCAGTTCCAATTTACCAGACTACATCCTTTGTATTTAAAGATGCCGATGAAGCCGCAGACTTTTTCCAGCTTAAAAAACCAGGAAATGTTTATGCCAGAATAATGAACCCAACAGAAGACGTATTTGAACAAAGAGTAGCAGCCCTTGAAGGCGGCAGCGCAGGCCTTGCTACATCTTCCGGACTTGCAGCAATACTTTACGCTGTATTAAATGTAGCAAGTGCAGGAGACAATATAGTTGCAGCTAGCACACTTTATGGTGGAACTTATGAATTGTTTTCAGTAACCTTGAAAAAGTTAGGAATTGATGTAACTTTTGTAGATCCCGATGATCCTGAAAACATCAGAAAAGCTATTACAGATAAAACTAAAGCAGTTTATGCAGAAACAATAGGTAACCCTAGAATCAATGTTTTGGATATAGAAGCTGTAGCAAACATAGCCCATGAAAACAAAATTCCTCTTATTATAGATAATACTTTTGGAACTCCTTATCTAGTAAGACCTATAGAATATGGTGCAGACGTAGTTGTTCATTCTGCAACTAAATTTATAGGTGGTCACGGGACTACTTTAGGCGGAATTATAGTAGATGGTGGAAAATTTGACTGGGCAGCAAGCGGAAAATTTCCTGACTTTACAACACCTGATGAAAGCTATAATGGGCTTGTATATGCAGATCTTGGACCTACAGCTTTTGCTACAAAAGCCAGAGTACAACTTTTAAGAAACACAGGCGCAACACTAAGTCCACAAAGTGCTTTTTATTTCTTACTTGGACTTGAATCACTTTCTCTTAGAGTAGAGAGACATGTAGAAAATACACGAAAAGTAGTTGAATTTTTAAGTAAACATCCAAAAGTTGCATGGGTAAACTATCCTGAACTTGATGGAAGTCCATACAAAGAATTAGCTAAGAAATACCTTCCAAAAGGGGCAGGTTCAATATTTACCTTTGGAATAAAAGGTGGATCTGAAGCAGGAAAGAAATTTATAAACAGCGTTAAATTGTTCTCCTTACTTGCAAATGTAGCAGATGCAAAATCATTAGTAATTCACCCTGCAAGTACAACTCATGCAGAGTTAAATGAAGAACAACAAAAAGCTGCTGGAGTTACTCCAGACCTTATAAGGCTTTCAATAGGTGTGGAAAATATTGATGACATTATATACGATTTGGATCAGGCTCTTGCAAAAGCTTGATAAATTAATTTAATTTGGCTCCCATAATTTTTATATTATTTTAACCCATAAATAATGGGCTGACTACTAATTAATTAGTATGTCAGCCCTATGTATGATTTTAAATAGTTGAAAGTTGACAATTATCCACTATCAACTTTCAACTAAAAAAATTAAGTATACTTAATTACAATTTTCAATTTTCTCTATAATAGCTTTAGTAAATACAGTAGTAGTAGCATTTCCTCCTAAATCCTCTGTTAAATATTTACCTTCTCTAAGTACAGATTCTACAGCTATCTCAATTTTATTTGCCGCTTCTGTTTCACCTAAATAGTTAAGCATCATAACTCCCGAAAGTATTATAGCCGTTGGATTTACTTTATTCTGTCCTGCAATATCCGGAGCCGAACCATGGGCAGCTTCAAACACTGCTGCATCTTCTCCTATATTAGCCCCTGGTACTAATCCAAGCCCGCCTATAAGTCCTGATGCCATATCTGATAAAATATCTCCATATAAATTAGGCATAACAAGTACATCATAGTCCTCTGGATTGAGTACAAGTTTCATACTCATAGCATCTACTATTACACTTTCAAATTGAATACCTTTATATTTTTCCGCTACTTTTTCAGCTGTTTTTAAAAAAAGTCCATCTGAAAGTTTCATTATATTAGCCTTGTGAACTGCCGTAACTTTCTTTCTTCCATTTTTAATTGCATACTGAAAAGCTGCCTCTACTATTCTTTCACTTGCCTTTTTAGATATTATTTTAACGCTTTCTGCTATTTCATCATTTATCATATGCTCAATCCCTGCATACAAATCTTCTGTATTTTCTCTAAATATTACAAGATCCACATTATCATATCTACATTTTACTCCAGCATAAGTTTTTATAGGCCTTATGTTTGCATATAGATTTAATTTTTTTCTAAGAGTTACATTGACACTTTTAAATCCTTTTCCAACAGGGGTAGTAACTGGTGCTTTAAGTGCTACTTTATTTTTCTTTATACTTTCTATAATATTATCTGGTATTGGTGTACCATATTTATCCAAAATTGAAGCTCCAGCCTCAAGTATTTCCCAGTCAATATCTGCCCCACTCTTATCTATAACTTTTTTTACAGCTTCACAAATTTCTGGTCCTATACCATCACCTTTAATAAGAGTAACTTTATGCGTCATTTTTAATCCTCCAATAATCACTTGTTATTTTCTTTCATCATATTTAAAAGTCCACCAAACTTTATCATATCTCTCTGTCTGTCCGTAACATTAAATACCATTTTGTATTCTTCATTTCTATTCTTATTTTTCACAGTCACTACATCATTCTTAATTTGTTTTAAAGTATCTTCTATAACCAGTTCATCCATAACATCTATCTTGTCATAATCATCTTCATTTTCAAAAACTAAAGGTATTATTCCATTATTTATTAAATTTGCCCTATGAATTCTAGCAAAAGATTTAGCAAGAACTGCCTTTACTCCAAGATAAAGAGGAGCAAGTGCAGCATGTTCCCTACTGGAACCCTGACCATAGTTACTTCCAGCTACAATAATTCCTCCTCCATTTTCCTTTGCTTTTTTAGGAAAATCTTCATCACAAGGAGTCAAGCAGTATTCAGCTAAATGAGGTATGTTTGACCTATAAGGAAGCAATTTTGCATTTGACGGCATTATATGGTCCGTAGTTATATTATCTCCAACTTTTGTAAGTACTTTGCCACAAGTTATATTCTCACAAGACTTTGCCTTTGGAAAAGGCTTTATATTAGGGCCTCTAACTACCTTAATGTTATCTCCTGTTTTATCAGGAGGAGCAATCATATTATCTTCTACAAGAAATTCATCTGGCATCTCAATATAAATAGGTTCTCCCAGTTCTCTTGGATCTGCAATATAGCCTTTTATTGCAGATGCAGCTGCAATTTCAGGACTTACAAGATAAATTTTAGCTGATCTTGTTCCAGATCTTCCTTCAAAATTTCTATTAAACGTTCTAAGTGATACTGCATCTGTAGATGGTGACTGTCCCATACCTATACAAGGTCCACAGGCACTTTCAAGTATTCTAGCCCCTGACCCTACCATAGATGCAAGTCCTCCATTTTGAGCAATCATGTTTAAAACCTGCTTTGAACCCGGTGATATAGTAAGTGATACATTTTCATTAACTGTTTTTCCCTTTAATATATGTGCAACCTTCATCATATCTACAAAAGAAGAATTAGTACAACTTCCTATACATACCTGATTTACTTTAACATCTTTAAGCTGGGATACTGGTACAACTTTATCTGGACTATGCGGACAGGCTACCATAGGCCCAAGAGTAGATAAATTTATTTCCATTTCTTCATCATAAACTGCATCTGCATCCGGCTGAACATACGAAAAATCCTTTTCCCTTCCCTGGGCTTTTAAGAAATCGCGTACTGTATCATCACTTGGGAATATGGAAGTAGTAGCTCCAAGTTCTGCTCCCATATTTGTTATTGTCGCTCTTTCGGGTACAGATAAAGTTTTCACTCCTTCTCCCACATACTCAAATATCTTCCCTACTCCACCTTTAACTGTGCATCTTCTAAGCATTTCTAAAATAATGTCTTTTGCTGTAACCCAGGGACTTAACTTACCCCTCAAGTTAACTTTTACTATCTTAGGCATATTTATATAATATTCTCCACCGCCCATAGCTACTGCTACATCTAATCCACCAGCACCAATGGCAAGCATTCCTATACCTCCGCCTGTAGGTGTATGACTGTCTGAACCCAAAAGGGTATCCCCAGGCACTCCAAATCTTTCAAGATTAACTTGATGGCATATTCCATTTCCAGGTCTTGAAAAATATATGCCATGTTTTTTTGCCACAGTCTGAATGTAAAGATGATCATCTGCATTTTCTGGACCTGATTGAAGTATATTGTGATCTATATAAGCTACAGATTTTTTAGTTTTCACTCTATTTATTCCAAGTGCTTCAAATTGAAGATAAGCCATAGTTCCAGTTGAATCCTGGGTAAGTGTTCTATCTATTTTTATAGCTATTTCCTCTCCTACTATCATTTTACCTTTAACCAAATGATTTTTTATAATTTTTTGTGATGCATTTAATCCCATTGTTATCCTCCATTATATAGTTGTAGATAAACTTTCAACTTATAATCCATTGAATTTATTATATAAATCTTGTATCTACTCTAGCTAGCTCTTTCTTCTTTTTTTTGTGAAATATCTGGCAGCATCTTATCAACTAATAATTCTAGTTCATCATTTCCTATTATGCTAGTTCTTCCTGCTTTATATTGTTCATCCACCCATTCTTTAATTTTAGCAATTCTAGTATCCCATTTATCAATTTTTTCTTCATCTTTTAATCTATAATAGGTATTAATCCAGGCTGCAATTCCAGCGTGACCGGAATATTGATTTACAGCTACTACAACTGGCCTTCCTAAAATTTTATCCGTATCAAATATATTATAGATTTCTTCATCTTTTAATATTCCATCTGCATGTATTCCAGCTCTAGTTACATTAAATTCTTTTCCCACAAAAGGGGTTCTAGGTGGAACTGCATATTCCATTTCTTTTTTAAAATACTCTGATAATTCCGTTATAACCTCAAGTTTCATATTTTTAGTATTTCCTTTTATCTGTCCATATTCAAATATCATAGCTTCTAGTGGGCAGTTTCCTGTTCTCTCTCCAATTCCTAAAAATGAAGTATTTACAGCTGATGCACCATATAGCCAAGCTGTTGTAGAATTATTTACTACTGCATAAAAATCATTGTGTCCATGCCATTCTATACATTCTGAAGGAACACCACAATTGTTCCTAAGACCATACATAATAGCCTGTACGCTTCTTGGTAATTCCACTCCACTATAAGATACTCCTAGTCCAAGGGTATCACAGGCTCTTATTTTTATAGGAATACCTGATTGTTTCGATAATTCCATTAACTTATTTACAAGTGGAACTACAAATCCATAAAAATCAGCCCTGGTTATATCTTCTAGATGACATCTTGGACGAATTCCATTATCCAAAGCTTCTTTAACTATACCTAAATACATATCCATAGTTTCTTTTCTAGTCTTTCTCAACTTTTTAAATATATGATAATCTGAACAAGACATAAGCATTCCCGTTTCTTTAATTCCCATTTGTTTTACCAATTTAAAATCTTCTTTATTAGCCCTTATCCATGAAGTAACCTCCGGGAATTCATATCCTCTTTCCATACATACTTGAGCAGCTTTCCTATCCTTCTCTGTGTATAAAAAAAATTCCGTCTGTTTTATTATTCCCGAATTATTATCCAAATTATGAAGATAATCAAAAATTCTAATTATCTGTTCTGTAGTATACGGAGGCATTGACTGCTGGCCATCTCTAAATGTAGTATCCGTAATATATATATTTTCAGGTAAGTCTTTAGGTATTTGTACTCCATTAAAATTTATTTTTGGAATTTCATCATAGGGAAATATATTTTTATAAAAATTGGGACTATCTACATTATTTAATTTATATTCATAGGAACTTTTTTTCATTTAATTCATCTCCTCGGATTAATATTGGACCTATCTTTTAAAATGTCTTTTTGAATTATTTTATACATTATATTTCATATATGAATTTTGCGTTTATTTTTTGTAATCTATATTTATGTACTGTTTTTGAATATTTGTAAGCATATTCATGGCTTATTAGTACCATTTCTATAATAAATATGCTTATATTGTATCACTTTTATTATTGATAAGCAAATATTTATTTGTTATTTTTGACGCAATTTTATGTAACGTATTCATTATGGGTCTTTTATAATACATAATAGGATTTTTTAATCAAATATTGGCTCTATACTAATTTGAAGTACTGTATATGTTATAATAAATGTTGTATTATCATGAACTCATAATTAGAATTTTCAAGGAGGAATAATTTTATGTTAAAAACTTTTTTATTTTATGTAGTTTTTTTCTTGTACATGGTCTATTCATTAGTTAAAAAATTGAAGTTAGACAGAATTAGAAAAAGTGGTTCTGAAAAAGAAGCTGAAAATTATATATATATAGCTGTGAAAAAATGGTCTAATTTTATATTAAAGCTTATAAATGCATCTGTAAAAGTAACCGGTACAGAAAACATTCCACAGGTTCCCTGCCTTTTTGTTTCAAACCATCAAGGTTTTTTAGATATACCTATAATACTATCTTCTTTAGACAGGACTGTAGGATTTATAGCTAAAAAAGAACTAACGAAGTTCAAATTAGTTTCTTACTGGATGAAACAAATTAATTGTATTTTTATAAATAGAAATGATATAAGAGAATCAATAAAATCTATAAATAAAGGTAGTGAACTATTAAATAATGGACATAGTATGGTAATATTTCCTGAAGGCACCAGAAGTAAAGGCCCTAGAATAGGAGAATTTAAAAAGGGAAGTTTAAAACTGGCTTTAAAATCTAAAGTACCTATAGTTCCAATTGCTATAGATGGAAGTTATAAACTAAGAGAGGGAAATGCTCATTCTATGATAAAATCTGCAAATGTAAATATAACTATATGTAAGCCAATTTATACAGATTCTCTTTCGAGAGAAGAGAGAGAATCTTTAGCAGATAACATAAAATCAGAAATAAGTAAACATATTTATTTAGAAAATTAATATAGGATTCATAAAGGAGGACACTGAATGAAATTTATAAAAAAATACTTTAATATACTATCAATCGTATTTATTTTCATATTTCTAATGTCAGGATGTACAAATAATACTAATTCAAATACTAATTCCAACTACAGTGGACTTAAAGTTCATTATATAGATGTAGGACAAGGAGATAGTGAATTAATACAAGTAAATGGAAAAAACCTTTTGATAGATGCTGGCCCAAATGAAAGTAGAGACAAATTGATGTCTTATTTAAATAAACAAAATATTAAAAAACTTGACTATGTAATTGCAACCCATCCTGATGAAGATCACATAGGTGGCATGGGAAATGTAATAAAAAAATACACTGTTAATAAGTTTTATACTCCTAAAAAAATAGTTAATACAAAAACTTTTGAGTATATGATTCAACAATTAAAAAATAAAAATATGAAAATAGATGCTCCAACTCCTGGATTACAGTTAGACTTAGGTAAAAATACAACTGCAGAAATACTTGCACCTAATAGTAAGAGTTATCCAGATACAAATAATTATTCAGTAGTATTAAAACTAACTTATGGAAATACCAAATTTCTTTTTACAGGGGATGCAGAAAAAACAAGTGAAATGGAAATGATAGATAAAAATTATGATCTATCAGCTGATGTACTAAAAGTTGGCCATCATGGTAGTTCAAGCTCCACTTCACAACAATTTCTGGATAAAGTTAATCCTAAAATAGCAGTAATAAGTTGCGGAAAAAATAATAAATATGGACATCCACATAAAAAGACAATAAATAAACTTAAAAAGAAAAATATACAAATATATAGAACCGATATAAGTGGAACAATCATTCTCACTAGTAATGGCACTAAGATAAGTAAACAAGACTAACAATCACAGAAAGGAATTGCAATGGATACTCAAATTACATTAAAAAACAATTCAAGGATGAAAGGGATACTACTAGTAGTATCCGCTTCTATGCTTTGGGGTGTTTCAGGACCTGTAGCTCAATATCTTTTTCAAAAAAAAGATATTAGTCCAGAATGGCTTGTAGATATTCGTCTTTTACTGTCAGGATCACTCCTACTTATATTTCTATACTTAAAGAATGGTAAAAAAATCTTTAATATATGGAAATCTAAATACGGTAGGAGAAACATAATTTTCTTTAGTATCATAGGATTAATAGGCGTACAATATGGTTATTTTGCATCGATTAAATATGGGAATGCTGCTACAGCTACAATACTTCAATATCTGAGTCCAGTAATAATTGTATGTTATGTGTCCTTTAAATCTAAAGAACTTCCTACCTTAAGGGAAACATTATCAATCCTGCTGGCTTTATTAGGTACGTTCTTACTCATTACTAGAGGTAATATACATAGCCTAGCCATCTCCAACTTAGCTTTATTCTGGGGAGTTTTATCAGCATTTGCTGCTGCATTTTATGTAGTTCAACCTGCATATATTATTAAAAGATGGGGGTGTGATATTGTAATTGGTTGGGGAATGCTTTTAGGTGGAATATTCTTTAGCTTCGTTCATCCTTTTTGGAGAATACAAGGAGAATACTCTACTGATTCAATTTTAGCAATTACTTTTGTAGTTGTTTTTGGAACCCTTGTTTCCTTCTATTGGTATTTGGATAGTACAAGGTACATTAAAGCTTCAGAAACAAGTTTACTTTCTTGTTTAGAACCTATGTCTGCAACTACAGTGTCAATACTATGGCTTCACACTCCTTTTGGTATATTTGATATTATAGGAAGTATACTTATTTTAAGTACAGTTTTAATCTTATCTTACAATAAAAAGTCATAATAATAGGATACACTAATCAAGTAGGAGTTGAATAATTATTTTATTTAGCAGATTTCCCACACAGTTCAGTACATAGTGGTTCAAAAGAAATTAGTATACTAATAAATATACTTCAGATACAGAAACTAAATCTATTTCTTTAAGATACTTGTTAGTTAACGACTTAGATAATATAAGGCTATTGGATATTCTCCAATAGCCTTTCTTGTATGCATAGCCCACACATCTCCCGTATCAGACTTTCAGTAATAAGATTATACCCATGTCAAAAGCATAAATAAAGCAGATTAATTTTATTAATCTGCTTTCACATATATTCAAATTTATTAGTTTTTAATCTATAAAATAAAAAATGGCTCCGTGGAGAGGGCTCGAACCTCCAACCCTTCGGTTAACAGCCGAATGCTCAACCATTGAGCTACCACGGAACAATAATTTTTTCACCTGGCAGCGACCTATTCTCCCACAGGGCCTCCCCTGCAGTACCATCGGCACCCTGAAGCTTAACCTTCCTGTTCGGTATGGAAAGGGGTGTTACCTTCACGTCATTACCACCAGATACCGATTTGTCAAAATCTTTGATTTTGGTATAAATCGGTACTCATCAGCTTTAGCTGATTGAGTCTCATTAAATTATCAAAAATTACTATTTCTATCAATTTTCATATATATTAACTTTTAAGAGTTCAAATTACTCTGTCCTCTCAAAATTGCACAGTAAACTTTTTTTCTTTCGTTTTTATTTGGTCAAGCCCTCGACCTATTAGTATCAGTCAGCTTAACAGGTTGCCCTGCTTACACCTCTGACCTATCTCCTCGTGTTCTTCGAGGGGTCTTACTAGCTTACGCTATGGGAAATCTTATCTTGAGGTGGGCTTCACACTTAGATGCTTTCAGCGTTTATCCCTTCCCAACTTGGCTACCCAGCTATGCTCCTGGCGGAACAACTGGTTCACCAGCGGTCGGTCCATCCCGGTCCTCTCGTACTAAGGACAGCTCCTCTCAAATTTCCTGCGCCCGCGACGGATAGGGACCGAACTGTCTCACGACGTTCTGAACCCAGCTCGCGTGCCGCTTTAATGGGCGAACAGCCCAACCCTTGGGACCTACTTCAGCCCCAGGATGCGACGAGCCGACATCGAGGTGCCAAACCTCCCCGTCGATGTGAACTCTTGGGGGAGATCAGCCTGTTATCCCCGAGGTAGCTTTTATCCGTTGAGCGATGGCCCTCCCACGAGGTACCACCGGATCACTAAGCCCGACTTTCGTCCCTGCTCCACCTGTTTGTGTCGCAGTCAAGCTCCCTTCTGCCTTTGCACTCTTCGAAGAATTTCTAACCCTTCTGAGGGAACCTTTGTACGCCTCCGTTACTTTTTAGGAGGCGACCGCCCCAGTCAAACTGCCCGCCTAACATTGTCCCGTCTCCAGTTTCATGGAGCCCGGTTAGAATTCCAGTACTATCAGGGTGGTATCCCAACATCGACTCGGTAATGGCTGGCGCCACTACTTCCTAGTCTCCCACCTATCCTGTACAGACAATACCGAAATTCAGTGCTAAACTGCAGTAAAGCTCTACGGGGTCTTTCCGTCCAATCGCGGGTAGCAAGCATCTTCACTTGCACTTCAATTTCGCCGGATTTGTTGTCGAGACAGTGCTCAAATCATTACGCCATTCGTGCGGGTCGGAACTTACCCGACAAGGAATTTCGCTACCTTAGGACCGTTATAGTTACGGCCGCCGTTTACTGGGGCTTAAGTTCTGACCTTCGCTTGCGCTAAGTCTTCCCCTTAACCTTCCAGCACCGGGCAGGCGTCAGCTCCTATACTTCAGCTTTCGCTTTAGCAGAAACCTGTGTTTTTGATAAACAGTTGCTTGAGCCTTTTCTCTGCGGCCACTTGCGTGGCTCCCCTTCTCCCTAAGTTACGGGGTTAATTTGCCTAGTTCCTTAACAACAATTCTTCCGATGGTCTTAGGATTCTCTCCTCACCTACCTGTGTCGGTTTGCGGTACGGGCACATAAAAACTCCATAGAGACTTTTCTCGGCAGCGTGAAATCAGGTACTTCCCCTTGCGGGTTCCCCATAACACCTCATCATTGATATACCGGATTTTCCTGGTATACCTGACTCGATGCTTAGACATACATCCATTTGTATGCACACCTTATCCTCCTGCGTCATCCCTTTTGTCAAACGCTTTTATGCGGTATCGGAATTTCAACCGATTGTCCATCACCTACGCCTTTCGGCCTCGGCTTAGGTCCCGACTTACCCTGGGCGGACGAACCTTCCCCAGGAAACCTTAGGTTTTCGACCAATAAGATTCTCACTTATTTCTCGCTACTTATGCCAGCATTCTCTCTCCTGTACAATCCACCGTTCCTTCCGGTACGACTTCTACTCATACAGGATGCTCCTCTACCACTCTTTCGAGTCCACAGCTTCGGTGGTAAGTTTTAGCCCCGGACATTTTCGGCGCATGATCTCTTGACTAGTGAGCTATTACGCACTCTTTAAATGAGTGGCTGCTTCTGAGCCAACATCCTAGTTGTCTTAGAAATCACACATCCTTTCCCACTTAACTTACACTTTGGGACCTTAGCTGGTGGTCTGGGCTGTTTCCCTTTTGACCACGGATCTTATCATTCGCAGTCTGACTGCCGGAATTCAAGTATATGGCATTCGGAGTTTGATAAGGTTCAGTAACTGTTGTCAGCCCCTACCCCATTCAGTGCTCTACCTCCATTACTCATTTCCGACGCTAGCCCTAAAGCTATTTCGAGGAGAACCAGCTATCTCCGAGTTCGATTGGAATTTCTCCGCTATCCACAGCTCATCCCATGGTTTTTCAACACCAACGTGGTTCGGTCCTCCACGGAATTTTACTTCCGCTTCAACCTGGCCATGGATAGGTCACTCGGTTTCGGGTCTACAACATACAACTTTTCGCCCTTTTCAGACTCGGTTTCCCTCCGGCTCCGTACCTTAAGTACTTAACCTTGCTGCATATCATAACTCGCTGGCTCGTTCTACAAAAAGCACGCCGTCGTACTTTACGTACTTCGACTGTTTGTGGACACACGGTTTCAGGTTCTATTTCACTCCCCTCCCGGGGTTCTTTTCACCTTTCCCTCACGGTACTCCTTCTCTATCGGTCACCAGGTAGTATTTAGCCTTGGGAGGTGGTCCTCCCTGTTTCCCACAAGGTTTCTCGTGTCTCGTGGTACTCTGGATTAGATCTGACTGCTCTTTGTTTTCATTTACAGGGCTTTTACCTTCTACGGCGGAGCCTTCCAGCTCTCTTCAATTAACACTTCACAGTTTTTATGATCTATCCGCAACCCCAGGAACAAGTTCCTGGTTTGGGCTCTTTCCCTTTCGCTCGCCGCTACTTAGGAAATCGATGTTTCTTTCTCTTCCTCCGGGTACTTAGATGTTTCAGTTCCCCGGGTTTGCCTCTACAAACCTATGTATTCAGTTTGCAGTACCTAGCGTTGTCTAGGTGGGTTTCCCCATTCGGATATCTCTGGTTCTCTGGCTATTTGCGCCTACCCAGAGCTTTTCGCAGCTTATCGCGTCCTTCTTAGGCTCCTGGTGCCAAGGCATCCTCCATGCGCCCTTTGTAGCTTGACCTTTCATTATCGAAAATTGCTATTAACTTCGCAATACTGCGTCAAAACTTTCATTCTAGTGCTCATTTACACTAGTAAACTCCGCTCCTCATTCAAGTTTTTCCTTGTCTTGCTCGTTACTATCAATTTTCTTATTATCATCATATCATTTTGAAAATGATACTTTACTACAAAGGTTATATTATAACCTTAGCTTTACTTTATTTCTTATTTACTGTGCAATTTTCAAAGGACAATTTTTCAATTTACATTATAAATTGAAAATGGTTTTCTAATGAAAACCTTTGGTGGGCTTAAATGGACTCGAACCATCGACCTCACGCTTATCAGGCGTGCGCTCTAACCAGCTGAGCTATAAGCCCTAAATGGTGGAGATAAAGAGATTCGAACTCTTGACCCTCTGCGTGCAAGGCAGATGCTCTCCCAGCTGAGCTATACCCCCAAAATACTTTTATTCTATTTTTAAAAAATTGCTATTAACTTCACAATACTTCGTCAAAACTTTCATTCCGGTGCTCATTTACACTAGTAAACTCCGCTCCTCATTCAAGTTTTTCCTTGTCTTGCTCGTTACTATCAATTTTTATCATCATCATACCACTTAAATTCAAAAGTGATACTGTGAAGAATCTATCTGATCCTTCAAAATTAAACAGAGTAGACTTTCTAACTTACTTAAACCATCAATTTATAAGATAGATTATACTCTATCTTTCGACTCCCTAGAAAGGAGGTGATCCAGCCGCAGGTTCTCCTACGGCTACCTTGTTACGACTTCACCCCAATTACTAACCCCACCTTCGGCCGCGTCCTCCTAAGTTAGACTACGGACTTCGGGTGTTGCCAGCTCTCATGGTGTGACGGGCGGTGTGTACAAGGCCCGGGAACGTATTCACCGCGACATTCTGATTCGCGATTACTAGCAACTCCAACTTCATGTAGGCGAGTTTCAGCCTGCAATCCGAACTGGGGGCAGTTTTTGAGGTTTGCTCCACCTTGCGGTCTTGCTTCTCTCTGTACTGCCCATTGTAGCACGTGTGTTGCCCTGGACATAAGGGGCATGATGATTTGACGTCATCCCCACCTTCCTCCGCGTTAACCGCGGCAGTCTTGCTAGAGTGCTCAACTAAATGTTAGCAACTAACAACAGGGGTTGCGCTCGTTGCAGGACTTAACCTAACATCTCACGACACGAGCTGACGACAACCATGCACCACCTGTATCCCTGCCCCGAAGGGCTTCTCTTATCTCTAAGATATTCAGGGTATGTCAAGTCCAGGTAAGGTTCTTCGCGTTGCTTCGAATTAAACCACATGCTCCGCTGCTTGTGCGGGCCCCCGTCAATTCCTTTGAGTTTTAATCTTGCGATCGTACTTCCCAGGCGGAGTACTTATTGTGTTTACTGCGGCACAGAAGGGGTCGATACCTCCTACACCTAGTACTCATCGTTTACGGCGTGGACTACCAGGGTATCTAATCCTGTTTGCTACCCACGCTTTCGTGCCTCAGCGTCAGTTACGGTCCAGAGAATCGCCTTCGCCACTGGTGTTCTTCCTAATCTCTACGCATTTCACCGCTACACTAGGAATTCCATTCTCCTCTCCCGCACTCTAGATATCCAGTTTGAAATGCAGTGCCCGGGTTAAGCCCGGGTATTTCACATCTCACTTAAATATCCGCCTACGCACTCTTTACGCCCAGTAATTCCGGACAACGCTCGCCACCTACGTATTACCGCGGCTGCTGGCACGTAGTTAGCCGTGGCTTCCTCCTTGGGTACCGTCATTATCGTCCCCAAAGACAGAGCTTTACAATCCGAAAACCTTCTTCACTCACGCGGCGTTGCTGCATCAGGCTTTCGCCCATTGTGCAATATTCCCCACTGCTGCCTCCCGTAGGAGTCTGGACCGTCTCTCAGTTCCAATGTGGCCGATCACCCTCTCAGGTCGGCTACGCATCGTCGCCTTGGTAGGCCGTTACCCTACCAACTAGCTAATGCGCCGCGGGTCCATCTCAAAGCGGATTACTCCTTTAAATCAGTCTCCATGTGAAAACTGATTATTATGCGGTATTAATCTCCCTTTCGGGAGGCTATCCCCCTCTTTGAGGTAGGTTACCCACGTGTTACTCACCCGTCCGCCGCTAATCCACTCCCGAAGGAGCTTCATCGCTCGACTTGCATGTGTTAAGCACGCCGCCAGCGTTCGTCCTGAGCCAGGATCAAACTCTTAATTTAAAAGTTTATATGGCTCTATAGAAAATTGATATTAACTTCGCCCAGCTTCGTCAAATACTTCACTCCGGTGCTCAATTACGTTAGTAAGTTCCGCTCCTCGTTCAGCATTTTCCTCGCTGTACTCGTTACTATCAATTTTAGTATATTACTTTCAGTTATCACTGATCATAATACACCAAATTACGAAATTACTTTTTTAGCTGCTCTCGCAGCTCAAAAGAATTGCTGGTTTATTCTAAATAAGTTGTACTTATATCTTCCTCTGTTTAATTTTCAAGGATCATTTTGCTGTCTCACTTCGACAGCTTTTATAGTTTATCACGTCTTTTTTATTTTGTCAACATCTTTTTTTCTACTAACAAAATATAAATTTACGCGGCTCTCAAGCAACATTTATCAACTACTCAAGCAACGTATGTAATCTTATCATATTTCTTATAACACCACTGATGTCTTATATTCAAATACTACAAATTATATTGTAAATAATCAATATTTCCCTCTTATACTTAATATTTCGCACATAGATACACCCGGTAGAGATTATACTGATTTTAACCTAATTACAGTGTTTATCCGCTAACTATCCTCTCTAATACTCTCATGCACTCTGTAAAAGCAACTATCATCAGATCAAAGATACCGAGAAGCCTGTTAATAATCATTAGATAAACTTATTTTTGTTTTGAATCGCTACATCATTGAAAAACATATTCCTCTTTTTATATAATAATTGTAGGATTATCAATGAATATTACTTAGTGGGAAAAGCAGATATCCCAAATCTCTGATTTGGTGATAGTCGCTTTCGCTGTGTGCAAGCAGATATTCCAAATCTTTGATTTGGTATAGTCGCTTTCGCTGTGTGCGTGGGAGTGTTACAGTAGCTAGCCATCAGACAAAATTAATGAAACGAGGGTATCCAAATGAATATATCTAAAATACTTGTTATAGAGGATGATGAAGAAATAAACAACTTAATTTATAATACTTTAAAAAATGAAAATTATAATATAGTACAAGCTTTTGACGGAAAAGATGCACTTGAGAAATACGACAATACTTTTCAATTGATTATTCTAGATTTAATGCTTCCTTATATAGATGGTATAGAAGTTTTGAGAAAAATACGAGAAAATAGTACTGTACCCGTTATTATTCTTTCCGCTAAAAATGAAGAAACCGATAGAGTTATAGGGCTCAGCATGGGTGCTGATGATTATATGATAAAACCATTTTCCACAAGAGAACTTGCAGCTAGAGTCAAAGCTCAGCTTAGAAGATATATATACTACAATAATGTTCATGATAAAAATCCAACTTTAACATATAAATCTTTAAAATTAGATACTTCGAATCATAAGTTCTTTAAAGAAGACAAAGAACTAAACTTGACTCCAAAGGAATTTGAGCTTCTAAAGTTTTTTCTTAAAAATCCTGATAGAGTTTTTACAAAAGCACAAATATTTAATGGAGTTTGGGAAAATGACTATTTGCACGATGATAATACTGTAATGGTACATATTAAGAGGCTTAGGAACAAAATTGAAGATAATCCAAACAACCCTAAATACATAGTTACTGTATGGGGAATAGGATATAAACTTGGTGAATAATATGAGTATATTAAATTGCGTTTTAATATTCATAATAATTTTTCTAATACTTATACTAATGAGCTTTTATAAAAAAGCAAATTATATTTCAATAGTCATTGATCAAATATTAAATGGAAATTTGAATCAAAGGATAAGAACACAAACTCATGTAAGAACTTTAAGTAAACTGATTATAAATATAAATAGGTTGATAAACAGGCTTCAAAAAGTACAGGACAAAAGTAATACAAGTGAAGAATCTCGTAAAAGGATGATATCAAATATATCACATGATTTAAGAACACCACTCACATCAATCCTTGGGTATATAGAACTACTGTTAAATGATACCACCTTAACACTAGCTGAAAAAGAACGTTATATGAAAATAGCTTACAGTAAGGGAATTTACCTCTACAATTTGATAGAAGAATTTTTTGAAATTTCAAAGATGGACTCAAATGACTTCAAACTTGATGTAAAAGAAATAAATATATGTGAAATTGTAAGACAAAACATATTACTTTTCTTTAGTGAATTTAAAAAGATAAATATTGAACCTGAATTAAAGTTTGAAAAAGATGATGTTTATGCTGTGGCAGATGAAAAATCACTAAACAGAATTTTAGCAAATCTCATAAATAATGCATTAAAGTACGGCTCACATGCCACTAAAATAGGTATTGATTTAAGCTGTGACAATGATAATGTTTTTATTTCCGTATGGGACAATGGACCTGGAATACCTAAAGAAGATTTGCCTTATGTATTTGATAGATTGTATACCGTAGAAAAATCCAGAAAGTTAAATTTAAAAAGCAGTGGATTGGGACTTACAATAGTAAAAAAGTTGGTTGAATCATTAGGTGGAAACATTTTTGTATCCAGCACTCCTTTTGAAAGAACAGAATTTAAATTTACGCTGAAGCAGAATTTAAGAAAATTGTAAGAACTTATTAAATAGCATGTAAGGATTATGTTGTATATTATAGACATAGTCCTTTTTTATTAAATGTTAATGGAGGTATCGTGATGGACGACATTCTTAAAACTTACAATTTAACAAAAGAATTTAAACACTTTTGTGCAGTTAAAAATTTGAATATACACATAAAAAAAGGTGATATATATGGATTTCTTGGACAAAATGGTGCTGGAAAAACTACAACCATAAGAATGATTATGGGACTTATAAAACCGACTTCTGGAGAAATCGAACTTTTTTCTGAGAAAACTTCAAATAGAAAAGTGCTGGAGAGAATAGGTTCAATGATAGAATATCCAGGATTTTATCCAAATCTTACAGCAGGTGAAAACTTGGAAATACACAGGCGGATGATGGGAGTCCAGGGCAAGAATTGCATAGATGAAACCTTAAAAGTAGTAGGTATAAGTGATGTTAAAAATAAAAAAGTAAAAGAATTTTCACTTGGTATGAAACAAAGGCTTGGAATTGCAAGGGCACTTTTACATCATCCTGAATTTTTAATATTGGACGAACCAACTAATGGGCTTGATCCTATAGGAATTAAAGAAATAAGAGAACTTATTATAGACTTATGTAAAAAACAAGGTATTACGTTTTTAATATCAAGTCATATATTAAGCGAAGTTCAACAGATGGCAAATAAGATAGGCATAATTCATAAAGGAGAGCTCCTAGAAGAAATATCCTATGACGAACTTCAAAGAAGAAACAGACATTATATAAATATCAAAGTGAATAATGATAAAAAAGCTTCTTTCATCCTTGAAGAAAAACTTGGAATAAAAGATTATGTCATATGGGGAAAAAATAATTTTAGGGTTTATGAAAAGCTTCAGGAAATTTCAAATATAAATAAAGCTTTAGTTTCAAATGATTTACTTGTAGATGAAATATGTTTAAAAGTGGACAGCCTGGAAGATTATTTTATAAAGCTTACAGGAGGCAATTAAATGTTTAATATAGTATACTCTGAATTTTTAAAGCTTAAAAAGTCATATCTAGTAATTATAACTTTAATTGCTGCTATTTTTGTTCCAATACTTGAATGTATACAAGCACTTTCAAACAACTATAGAGGTAGTTCAGAAACACTAAGAAATACTTTATTTATGAATTATAGGGTAAACATAGAAGTGATTTGTTTTCAGTTTTTATATATAGTTTTTTTCTCATTAATAGCAAGTTATGTTTTCTCAAGAGAATTTACAGATAAAACTGCAAATACTTTATTTATTTATCCATCTTCTAGAATAAAAATTTTCATTGGAAAATTAATTACAGTGTATATAATAATTGCATTTGCATATTTCATTCAATCTATATCCACATATTTGACACTTTATATATCATGGAGAAATTTACTTCCATCTTATCTTATTGTTAAAGATATAGAAGTCAACTTATATTCCATGCTATTTCAGTTTTTGCTAATACCGATTCCAATATTAATTGGAAACTTAACAAAGAACATTATCTTTCCTGTAATATATGGCATACTTGGAGCTGTATCTTCTGCATTTATGATGCTTATGGGCATATATATGCAGGTGGACCCACTCATGCTTCCCGCATTACCCATATACTACTTTTATAAAGGTGATCCAATTGATTATGTACTTGTAATTTCAAGTGCAGTTTTAACTTTTGGTGTATCTATATTTCTATGTTTATATCACTATATTAATGGAGATATAAACTAATTTTAATGGAGGAATTCTAAAATGTTAAATATGATATGCTCAGAATTTTTTAAATTGAAAAAGACTTGCATTGCACCTCTTGTTTTGATTGGCGGAACAATTATGACAATACTTATGTTTGCTGCAAGACATATAACTGAAGTTAACATGTCTTTTGAAAAATATGCTTACAATATAGAACAGACAAATTTTATAATGCTGTTTATAGTTTTATTTTCAATAATATCGGCATATGTATTTTCAAGGGAATTTACAGATAAGACAGCTAATGTATTATACGCTTATCCAGCAAGCAAATCAAAAATTTTCATGTCAAAATTGGTTGTAATATATATATTGATTTTTTTAACATATGTTATCGAAATCATATCAATACCATTAAGCTATTACTTTTTAAATGGAAATTTACCCGAGATAAATGTTATAATAAAGGATTTAAAAGCAAATATATTATCTATGTTATTTCAATTTTTATTAGTTCCAATTCCTGTATTAATTGCAAACTTGAGCAGGAATATTATAATGCCAATGACTTATGGTATATTAGGGTTTATTTTGTCATGTCTACTTAGAACTCAGTCTTTTTCATATTGTGCAAAATATATTCCGCTACTATCACCATGGCTTTCAGTAGATTATTTTTATTCAAATGCACATGTTGATTTGGATTATCGTGTTGATTTGAATTATATTATAATTTCAAGTGTTTTGTGTTTTATATTTTTTATAAGTATTTCTATATACGAATTTAACAAAAAGGATATCAAGTGATTCTTAGGTTCAGGTGGAATTTGCTTATAAGGAATACTTTTCTCCATCTGATCCTTAGAAGAACTTATCCAGGCGCGTAGCAGTGCTTATCCCCTACTTTGAAGAAAAGCAGATATTCCAAATCTTTGATTGGGTGATAGTCGCTTTCACAGAGTGCGATGGGGGTGTTAGCAATGGTAGCGATCGGATAAATTAAAAGGAGTTAACGATGAATAAATTTGTAAAATTAGTTTTTGGTTTTATACTATTTTCTTTTGCTATAGCTGCTGCAGGATGTGAATCTGAGTATCTAGGTGGAGATAGAAATACAAAGTGGAAAAAAGACTTAAGTTATATGCAAAAAGCTCTTCCTAAAAAACATGTAAATTTATTTTTTAAAATAAATGAAGAAAAGTTTAATGATGAAATAAATACACTAAAAAATTCAGTAGATAATTTAAATGACGATGAAATAGCTGCTGGTATCTATAAAATAACTGCATCCATAGGAGATTCACATACATCTGCATATAAGGAAACCTTAAATGCATATCCAATGGAATTTTACTATTTTAAAGAAGGTGTATATGTTGTAAATACTACAAGTGAGTACAAAAAAGCTCTTTATGCCAAACTCATAAAGATAAATGGTAAAGACATAAAAAATATCCAAGAAGCGATTTTACCTTTAATAGTAAATGACAACGAAGGAATGGTTAAAAAGAGTGTGCCCAAGTATTTGTCAAATCCTGAAATTCTCCATGGCATAAAAGTTGTATCTGATACAAATAAAGCAGTCTTTACTTTTCAAGACAGTAATGGAAAAATTTTTAATTTAAATGTAAGTTCTATGGATAAACACAAAATTAGTGAAAAGTTTATCGTAAATGAAACATACAATAGTTCATATCCACTTTATATGCAAAAGAAAAATTTAAATTACTGGTATAAATATTTAAGTGATGAGAAGACAGTTTATTTTAAATATAATAAGTGCCAAAGTGACGAGGACTCAGATAAATCAATAGAAGATTTTATAGCTCAAATGTTAAGCTTTATGAATACACATACTGTAGATAAATTTGTAATTGATATGAGAGATAATTCCGGTGGAAGTGATAAATATATAAAACCAATTATAGACTGGCTTAAAAATAAAAAGTTAAATAATAAAAATCACCTATTTGTGATAGTTGGAAGGAATACCTTTTCATCCGCAATAGTTGATACTAGCCTATTAAAAAAGGATACTAACGCAACTTTTGTAGGGGAAACTACTAGTGGTAAACCAAATCACTATGGTGCTGTAAAGGAATTTGAACTTCCAAATTCAAAGATGGAAATAAGTTATTCCACACAGTTTAATAAAAGTTCCAATAACAACAGCACCACTTTTGCACCTGATAAGATAATTGAATTGTCTATAAAAGATTACATGAATAAAACTGATCCTGTCTTGAATTACATCTTAAAATTTTAAGGGAATGGGTATAGATTTAGTTTTTACACAAATCTATACCCATTTTCCCTTTCTATGTCCATTGTTTAACAACATTTTTAAAACTTAATTCCAGAACCATTTCTCCAATTTTCATTTACTGTACTGCTTGATGATAGTGCACTGCTAACTTGATATAGTATTTCACTAAAATATTTTTCTGGAACTTGGCTTAAGGAAAGTAAATGCTGTTCCTTTATCTCATCATATATGTAACTTCCTCTTTTTACTGTACCTGCATTATAAAATCTCAATATATAAATTGTCGTATCTTCATTTTCATAGCCAACAGACAATCCTTCAAACTTCAATTCAACTCCTATGCCCAAGCTGTTATCTTCCTTGTAAAATTCATAGTATCCTCCTGCATCCTGAATAGAACCTCTATACCAGCCATAGTTCATTATCTTACCTACAAGCGATAGACCATTTACGATTTTCCCTCCAAATCTATCTACATATTTCATTTTCTTTTCTTCTTCAGTCATAGTAAATACTTCTCTATCCAATTGTTTAATAGGCTGTACAATTTCATAGTCTTCAAGCTGTTCCTTCCAAAGATTTAAATCCTCTCTAGAAAGTTCAAGAGGATGCACAAGTCCTATGCTTGATTTTTCAGGTACTTCAAATTCATCTTCATCTTCAGTATTAAAAGTTCCATCTTCCATATATCTAAATGTATCTACTAATTTTGAATTTTCATAGATTCCCCATATAAGTCCTATTGAAAATTTATGCATAATAGGGTTTTCAACAAATAGTTTTATCCATGCTTCTTTTGTCCACTTTCTTTCATTTGAGAGTGCCAAATCCATTCTAGTAGTTTGAACTGAAATTGTATTTTTCAATTGCTTTTTAAATGCTCTAAATTCACTACGTGCTTCCTTTGCTTTTGATTCATCATCTTTTTTGCCTGGTGAAGGCAAGTTTTTAAGTTTCTTTTCATTTTGATCATATACTTCTACACTTAAATCCGCAGCAAGTCTTACAATAAACTTTCTACTTCCATAGTCAAATATTCTCTCTCCACTTGTATTAAATCCTAAGTTCGGAACAACTTTATCAGAAAGTTCTTCTCTATCTACTCCCATTTGCTCTGCAGCAAAATCAAGTGCTTCTGCCGCTGCTTTTTTAACCTGCTTGAACTTGAATTTTCTTGAGATACCATCAACTATTAAAAGTGCAGAAGAACCCCCATTTAAAGCTAGAGCCTTAACTGCCTGACTTGCTATGGCACCTCTTGAATTCTTTGCCCAATCATTGATACACTTTTGCAGCTTCATTACAATTTCTTCTCCGCCATAAATTGATGAAAACCCAAGCACCCATCTCTTTTTAGCTTCTGCACCTTTTTCAAACCACCTATCAAAAACTTCATTTGCAAATAATTTCAAGCTATCTCTATTTAACTTTTGAACAAGCCTGTCTCCATCGACACTCTTGCCTATAGTATTTGATGCTGAATAGCAAAGTAAAACGGCCCTTAAATAGTCCTCTTCACAGTAATTATTACTCTCTTCTAATTTAACTTTAGGTAATGAATCAAATTCAAGCCATGAAAGTGAATTCTTTTTATTGCCTTTAAGTAAATCTTTTATAAATTCCTCACCTTTTAATTTTTCTTTGTCCATGCCTTTTTGTTCAATTCCCAAAACCTCCATAAGTAAGGCTCTTATTTTCTGACTCTTTTCAGCCTCCAGAGTATAATTTAAACATTCTTTAATGAGCTTACTTCTTTCTTCTTCAATGCCTTCCTCATTTAACCATTTTGATAAAATTCTTATAGCAACTTCTCTTTCTCCCTGTTTCTTGGCCTTAAGCTTATCAAGCACACCTTCCATATATTTAAGATTGCTTGAACTATTTGTAAACAACTCTACTATCTTTTCCTTAACCTTTTTTGAGCCATCTCCAAACTTATCTAAAACTACTTTTATATTTTCTTCCTTTTTCACTTTAAATATATACTCTAAAAATACACATCTTCCATCTGCTGAAATATTATCTATATTTTTAACAACTTCATCTTTATCTTTTACCACAATATCTTTTAAAACAGTATGAAGTGCTGCTGCTTTCCTACCCATATAATCATAATCATTTATAATATTATCTATAAGTTTCATCTTTGCCAGGACAGGTACACTGTACTTTCTAAGTATATCAAATATTTTATGAAACTTTTCACTGCTGTACTCTGTTCCAGTGTTTCTCTTATAATCTGATGAAAGTTTTACAATATAATTCTTATAACCAACTGCTGCCATTACTGAAACTACTCTTTCATATAAATTAATACCTCCGCCTAAATTTTTGCATAAAATATTCAGTACTTCTATTAATTCATTATTCATTCTCCAATAACTTGTATTTTGTGGTTCTATTGAATATAGTGTGTTTTTCACATTTTCAAAGGAAACATCATCTCGTAAAAATGATTCTACTACACTTATATCCCCTTCATTTACTTTATCTTCCCTAAGAACTTTTGAAAACACATTTATACAATTTTCATCAAGAGTTTTTATATAATTTGATTTTTCATCACCATCAAGCATAAATGACATTAAATAATTCTTACTGGCGCCTTCTGATAAGCTTATTGCTTCTTCAAAGGACTTCTTGTTCTCTTTTAATTTTTTCTTGAGTATTTCTGATGCCGTTTCATTACCTGCAAACTTTTCTGCATACCAGGCAACATGGTATTTTGAAGGTATTTCAAATAACATATCCATATTATTTACAGTGTCAGAATAACAACTTGTAACAGGTAAAATACTATATGCTGAATTTAAAGCATCTCTAAAATTTACTCTTACAAAAAACTGAAACATCTTCTTTAAAGTTGCAGATTTATCTGCATTTAATGCTGAAAATCCAACTAAAAATTTAAATAGGTAATCACTATATTTATATCCTTTAACTTCATCAATAATATTTTCAAGAAGTGCGTAGTCATTTTTTTCAATGAACATTTGAATTTTTTTTACCAAATCATCAGGCATTTTATTATCATAAAGGTTGTCTATAGAATTTGTAAAATCATCTTCTATGTCCTTTAAAAATTCATAATACTTGTCATTTTTTTCTATACCTTTATATTTACAATATATTGAACAGACTACCATCTTTTGATTTACATCCAAGTACTCACAAGCCTTTATTACATCCTCCGGACTTTCCCTGCACATATCATATATTGTTTTAAAATTTTTATTGTCTAATCTGCTATAGTCATATGCCAAACGGTTTACATAAACTATAAGAACTATATATTTTTCAACTCCAGCTTTTATAAGTTCATTAACCGTATATTCAGAAATCCAGTAACTAGATTTAAGTATTACATAGGTCACGCTTGCTTTTCCCATTTTAAACAAGATATTTATGTATTTTCTTATATATTCATTTGACTTGTATCTTCTTATAGAAGTATATGCTTTTGCAGCCTTACTCAATATATCCTTTGAAATCGAGTTAAAATCAACCTCAGGAAGCATATTTAAAAATTCATCTTCTTGAACTTCATCTTCTAAATAATCTTCTAGAGACCCCAATGCATCCTGTGATACATTTAGTTCCTCAAGTACATCCTCAATTTTATTAAGTAAATGTTCCTTTATATTCACACTATCCACTCCTAGCTGCTTATTTTTGTCTTCAAATTTAATATATTCAATCTCTTTTTACAAATTATACAGTACTCATTTAGTTCACAATATTCTTTAACACATTCACTATAGTTGAAATCAAATGAATGTCTTTTTGATTTCAACTTATCATGTATACTATTTAATTTTTGAGAACCATAACTCATCCCACAACTTTCTAAAACAAGTCCAAGCCTCAAAAATTCATCTATTACAAAATCACTAGGTGTATTAAATCCACTAAAAAATAATTCTTGAATGCTTTTTTGGACTTCATCTATTACATTAAGTATCTGTTTACATTCGTTCATATACTCACCACCAATTTACCATTTATAGTGTTAAATTTTCTACTTGTCCAGTATCATCATAATAAGTTATAGGATAAAATACGAGCTCCTCACCATCTATATAAATTCTTCCAAAAATATAATGTGATCTGTTATATTTTATAACTCTTTCAATTCTTCTTATCATATATTTTGTATCCAAGGAGAATTTAATAATAATTTTACTGCAGTTATTAAACTTATCATAAATTGGTACAGAAAATTCTTGAGTTACATCATTAAAATCCACTTCTCCAAATTTATCTATTTGTAAAAATATTAAATTATACTCTTGATCTTTTTCCCTCTTGTCTAAAAATATCCTGTCTAAAATTTCATTCCAGTTATCATAATCATACTTTTCAGTATTTAATTTAAAAATATTACTTTTACCTATTATTGTCCCATTTGATTCACTGCTTGAAGATATCCTATTTTGTGAATTAATTTTGCCGTGAATTAATTTGAAACTTATATTACTTAATTCACAAATACTACAATTTAAGTTCCATGGAGCAGGTTCATTAAAAGATTTCCTATAATTAACATCATCATAATATGTAGGTAATGCATTTGTATATGTATAAATTTGTCCATTTTTACTTTCTAAAAAATAATATGTAATTCCTTCATAACCAGAATTGCTTTTCCACTTTTCAGCTGCAAAACCATGAAATTCTACAGGTGGAATCTCGTAATATGAACTTTTAAATTCACCAACAAGCAAACTCAATTTATCTAAGTCTTTTACATTTTCAAGTGAAATTGCCCTTGTATAAAGAGATGTTATTTTATTTACTAGATTTTCTTTAACAAAGGAAGCATTTTTATTAAAATAGAGAGAAAATTCCTCTCTAATATCTCTTACACTTTTTTCAAAATTAGGGAGTTCATAATTATGACATATAACAGCTAAATTATTCAAACTATCCATGATAGTAACTGGCATTCTAGAAAGACCAGCTATAAGCATATCTTCAACTGCAAATTTTATCTTAAATGAAGCCTCTTTTAATTTTTGTTCATCAAAACCTTCTGATGTTTTTGCAAAAACTTTAAGCTCTTTTAAATTCAAATAGCCTTTTTTCAATTTGTATAAAATCAACGCTTCAGCTTTATGTACACATAATTCCTTGGATTTGCAAGTGCATGTTGAATTTTCAATGTTACCCAAGAACTTCACCAAAGTATTTTCGTCTATAAAATTGACTTCTATAATAGAACCTTCTTTTATTTCAAAATTCACTCCAAATTCTATTCTTTTAATTATGTCATTCAGATTTTTATCTCCTGTCTTTTTCTTTATTGTATCTATGGAAATTTCTTTTAAAGCTAAAAACTTTTCCTCTTCTTCAGATTGACTTCCACAACCCTGTATATCAAATAACTTTTCCTTATTTTTCATCAAATACAAATAACACATTATGACATGCTTACATATGCTCCTTGACGGACAACTGCATTTATAACCTTTTATATTTTCATTTATACTGCAGGTTATATCATCAAATTTAAATTCAATGCTATTATTCTTTACTTCATATTCTATATTTGAAACTTTGGACAAATCCTTATCTGCTCTCTTTGTAATACCTTTATTGCTGATTCCAGCAAGATAATCTGCATCCATGCTGTAAATAAATTTTCCAAGTTCTTTTAAGAAATTATCTTTGCTATCCAATCTGATAACCCCCCCGGTGTCATAGCTGCAACTTCTGCTCCAAGTGAAGCCATTTTTAAAGCAGCATTTTTATCATATGAAGGCGATGCCTCTACATCAAGAGCTGTTAAAATAATGAGCTTTGCTCCACTTTCAACAATGGACTTTGCCTTTGCATACATATTTCCATAACCATATCCCTCATATAAATCCGTAACTAGAACAACCATTGTCCTATGAGGATTTTCAATTAACTTTTCACAATAAGTCATAGCTTTAGTTATATTAGTTCCACCACCAAGCTGTACACTCATAAGTGTTGTAACAGGATCATCAATATATCCACTTAAATCAACTACTTCCGTATCAAATATAATGAGATTTGTTTTAAGCATAGGAAGTTTTGAAAATATACCAGCCATAATTGCACTATGAATCACAGAATCCAGCATAGACCCACTCTCATCTACTGCAATTATTATATTCCATGGGTTGAATTTTCTAACATTCTCATTAAAATATATCTTGTCCACTACGAGTCTCTTTTTATCACAATCATAGTTTTTTAAATTTTTCTTTATAGTCCTTTTAAAATCTATATTTTTAGAAGACTTTAAAGTTGTGGATTTATTTTTATTTACCCTACCCGTAATTGATCTTTTAACATCATTTTCAAGTTTCTTTGTTATATCCTCTGCTACCTTTTTTACAATGGACTTGGCAGTATCAAGTACATCACCTTTCATAAGGTGTTTCATCTGTAGTATATTTTTTAAAAGCTCTTTATTAGGTTCTAATTTTTCCAAAACTTCTTTATCCGTTAAAAGTTCTGTGAGATTATATTTTTCAATTGCATGCTTTTCAAGTACTTCAACAGTCTCCTTTGGAAAAAGTTCTCTTATTTTAGTTATCCATTTAGGTACAGTCAAATTTGATGGTGACGTGCTCCCACTGCTTTTACCTCTCTTAACTCCATCTTTTTCGCTGTATTCTCTTGAATATAAAAAATCCAGTAAGTCATCCATTTCCATGTAGTTGATACCTGAATTGCTATCTTCAAATGGAATTTTACCATCTGCATATTTTCCAAGTATCAATCTCCATCTATTTAAGCTGACTAAACTTTCCTTCATAGGTTATCCCTCCTCTTCTGCCATTTTTTTAAATGCTCCACTGCATATTGTCCCAAAGTTACCTTAAACTTTATATCTTATTCAATAAGCAGTAATCCTTATTTGTAGAAGATAAGCCCTTAAAACTTTCTAAAATCTATATATTTCATATTTAGGATATCCAACTGCTGTTTTCAATTTATCTCTAAATAATTTTTTAATTAATTTTACTGAAGATGCATATACAATTTTATTTTCTGTTCCATCCTCATATCTTTGTATAGTTAAGAAAAGCTCCTCATTTTTATCCTTTAAATAGGTACTGCAGCTATCACAAGCCTCATTTATCTGTATCAAAGAATATTCTTTGTTAGCTTTCCATTCATTTAAATTACTTTCCTCAAAGCTTGCCCTAACCCATTTCCCAAGGCTTGGTTTTTTGTTCTTTTAATTTTATTTTTACATATGGTTTTATAGTTTTTTCTATTTTGTCTTTAAATTTTTGTAAACTCTCAGGTAATTCTATATTAAAATTTTTCATTATATTCCTCCATTATAATTTTCCTTAATAAACTTCACTTATATACTTAAAATTCTAAAATCATATCATACCACTTAGCACCACCATGTACTGACATGGATACACCTTTATTTTTGTAGCCAAATTTCATATAATAATGGATAAGTCTTTCTTTACAAGTTAAAATAACTCCCTTTCGGCCTGATGATCTTGCTGTTTCTATCATATGCTTCATTAACTTTGCTGCAATTCCCTGATTACGATACTCTGGTATAACATCCAATCCAAAAATGGTTTGATAGTGTCCATTTGGAACATGAAGTGTAGAATCTTCAAAAAGTTCATCACATATAACAGTCTCATTTATAATGCATCCATTAATAAATCCAACTATTCTATCATTTACTTCTGCCACAAAAAAGCTTTCTGGAAATGTTTCTATACGCTGCTTAAAAGACTCTTTTGTAGCTGCTTCTGCTTTTGGGAAGCAAATGCTTTCCACTTCTGCTACCGAATTTAAATCATCTATAGATACCTGTCTAATTTTAATCTCCATATTAATCTTCCTTTCTTTATATGCATACTTAAGTCCAAAATAAAATAACTGCATTCATATTATGCCACTTTGCTCCATTTTCTCAGCTGCATATTTATCAATTTCCGATCCAAGCTTTAAAATTTCAGGTGAAATAACTTTAAGTCCATCAAAATGAACTTTACTCACCTTATAATTTTTTGCTACTTTTTCTCCTATTTCATCTACTTCTCTAGGTATAAAATAGCTAAATGCAAGCCTTAACTGTGGTATAATTCTTATAAAGTCTTCATCTTCAACTTCATTTATAAACTTATCAATTGACTTTAAAATAGAACCTTCCACAAAAACTAAATCTCTTGCAGTTGAAAACAATCCATTTAAAAAAGACGGTGCTTTTAGTGCTTTTTCCTTAGTACCAAATATATATCCTTCCACAGACTTTGCTGCTTCTTCTGATTTAAGTTCATTTAATCCATATAGTATTCCAGATGCTGCTCCTTCAATTCCTGCATTTACAGAATCAAATCTTAGAAGCGAAAATAAAGCTTCTTTTAAAAGTGTGTCATCTAAATCTAATTCTCTTTTCACTACAATGTTAAATACTTCTTTCAGAGAATTAACTCCTTTTAAAGCTTCTTCTTCATTAATTGAAGCCATATCTGGAATCAATATGCATATTTTGCTGTACACGTAAAAAATTATATTTTTTACTTCATTCATAGAATTCATGAAATATAATTCTCTCATTGTGTAAATGTAATTTAAATAATAAAGGCAATTTATTAATGAATAGATGCTGCTATCTTCCGCAATAATATCTTTTAGTGCATTTATTGTAGAATTAAAAATTTCATCAAGCCCCATGTTAAATGATAAAACTAATAATCTTGAAATATTTTCTGCACTTCTACCACATTCATTCATATTCTTTTTTATAAGAGACGTAGATGCTTCTTTTAAGGTTCCTCCATAAACTGAATTTTCGATTAAAGCTGCATCAACTTGTGTGTTCCATTTATAGTACCAGGTTTCCCTTATTAAATTTACATCTCTCTTTAAAAAAATATTTGGTCCTTTTATTAGCCTAGAAAAATTAGTATTTAAAAATGCCATCCTATGCATTAAACAACTTATTTCTCTGTGTCTTTTTGATGAAAATATATCAAGTGAAATTTCCTGTTTTATAGTAGTATTTATCTTGAGCTTGTATTTAGCACAAGTGTCTTTAAAATCATGTACAAGAGGCGGCACATCTGCCTCCCTGCAAAGCTTGCCAATTTTATTTCCAGTTAAATCTTTATATAAAATTTTAAGTGGATCTTCTGTAGATATATTTAAGTCTCCTTTTATAAAAGATGAAGTTATACTGTCTATGAGTTCATACACTCCAGGCTGCCGCTTCCCCCTAAGATTTGAAAGTCCCTGGGCCATATCAAACGCACATATTTCATCAAAAGTAGAAAGACATCCATCATTTTTTCTAACCTTTTTACCATTTTGAATAATATTTGAAAGTACAGAATTCTTATATGCAGTTTCATAACTTTCATTTAATCTTTTCCACACACCTTCATAAAAATTGGGAAAGGGCATTCCACTTGAATATCCATTTAACTGATCAAGTGCTTCCATAGAGTATGGCATAACGTATACTCCTTTATCCTTTTCATCAATTTTCTTAATTCTAAATTCAACTTTTTTATTCAATAAATCTATTATTCCATATGTATGAAATCCACCGGTGATTACTAAAACTTTGTTATATACGCTGCATGCTTCTTGAATTTTAGATGCCATAAAAGTTTCCCTGGCAACACAGCCTTCACTTATAAGATCTTCTTTTGTGCTGCACATTCTTGAAAGATAACAATAAGAAAGCATATTTTTCACAAAATCTTCTTTACTTATATAAAGTCCCTGAATTTCAAATAGCTTTTCCCAAAATTCATTAAAACTTCTGCAGCCTTCCCTTTTACACAGTTCTTCTATAAATTTGTTTTCTTCAAGAAAATAATCATCATTGTAACTTAACTTATCTTCTTTCTTTAAAAGTCCCTTACCTTTCTCACTGTTTATAAGTATGTCAGCATAAGATAAATCAATAAACCTAGTTTCAACGTTTTTCTTTTTGCCTTCTCTAATTCCAATAAGTTCTGGTGAATAATCTAAAAAGGGATAATAACATCTATATTTTCCCTTTGTATCATCTATAAGTCCTTTTGAATCTGAATAAGAATAGTAAATAGCAAAAGGAGGATTACTATCTTCATGTGACAGTGAATCCTTTATGTTATTTCCATCTATAGGTCCTTCAATTAGTATAATTTCCGGTAAATATTCTTCAATTGTATTTCTTAAATGGTATGAACATGCTGGACTATGATGTCTTACAGGAAAAAATACAAGGTTTGACCTTAAATCAAAGGCGGCATTAAATAGTTTATTTATTTTATCCATTTCCTTGCTTCGTAATAACTTTTCCATAACTCCCCACCTTCTGCAGCTTTTGATTTAACTACAACATTAAAATAACTTTTAATCTTTTCAAGATCATCTCTACTTTCCTTTAAAGCAGCACCCATTATATTTTGGGCCATAGAATTGAGGTTAATCTTCGAATCTCCATAGTAATAAGCTGTCATCATTGTCTGGTAATAAACAGATACGGCTTCTGCTGTACTCATAACTGAAGAAGGCTTATCTATCCTTATACCATTTGAAGATATTCCTTCTCTGAGTTCATGGAAAGTTGAGGCCAAAAGTTCTACAACATCCTCATCCACTTCCATTTTTATGTTGTTTTGGTTTTTAAGTTTTTCAACTTCATTTACTATTATTTTTGCTTCCAGTGAAACATCTTTTATAGGAAATATGGTTTCAAAATTAAATCTTCTTTTTAAAGCACTACTCATTTCATTAACACCTTTATCACGTGTATTTGCAGTACCTATTACATTAAATCCAGGTTTTGCAAATAGTAATCCTTCACTTTCACCAAGTTCTGGTATATTAAGTACCTTATCACTTAATATACTTATTAAACTATCTTGAATTTCTGATGGACACCTTGTTATCTCTTCAAATCTCGTGATAATTCCCTTCTCCATTCCAACAAAAAGTGGTGCTTTAACTAAAGCTTCAGATGTTGGTCCTTTTGCTAAAAGCATTGCATAATTCCATGAATACTTAATCATATCTTCAGTAGTTCCAGCTGTACCTTGAACAGTGTTGGTGCTGCAGCCACATATCGCCGCAGATAATAACTCAGATAACATTGTTTTTGCAGTACCTGGTTCTCCAACAAGCATAAGTCCTCTATTTCCTGCAAGGGTTATAATACATCTTTCAACCAGAGAATCATTTCCAAAAAACTTTTTATTTATGTATATTTTTTTATTTCTATATGTTAAAGGTTCTAAACTTCCGAGTATAAATTTTCTCACAGCTTTTGGTGACAGTATCCAATTTTCTGGTTTTATTCCATCATCATTTTTCTTTAAAGCTGCAATTTCTTCTTTATACAAAACCTCTACTGGAGGTTTTAATATCTTTTCTGTCATGAAACCACTCCCATTCTTTGCTAAATTTACATTATGGTTATATATCGTATATTTATTACTGTGACTTAAAACTGCACAACAAAATATAGTATAAAAAAATAATTTTGCATATAAACTATATGCAAAATTATTTTTAACTTAAAACTTTATAATTCTTGTGTTTTTTCTAATTCATGAGTCAAATTTATGATTCTATCATTTAAAACAGGGTGAATAACATAAGGTGCAATATCTGACAATGGCTTTAAAACAAATAATCTCTCATGCATTCTTGGATGGGGAAGTATAATCTTTTCTTCTGATGTAACTAAATTATCATATAATATTACATCCAAGTCTATAGTTCTAGGTCCCCATTTTATTATTCTCTCCCTTTTTAATTTTTTCTCTACCTCTAACAAAAAATCCATTAAATCTTCGGGCTCCATTAAGGTTTTAACCTCTAGAGCACCATTTAAAAAATTATCCTGATCTAAATATCCCACAGGTTTAGTTTCATATAATTTAGATACTTTTGTTACATTATTATAAGGTGAAGAATCTATTATATCTACGGCATCTTTTATATTTTTTTCTTTATCACCTAAATTAGAACCAATTGAAATATAAGCTGTATGCCAGCGCCTATTTATTTCTACCGCTACCCACTTTAATGGCTTTCCTATAGGCGCCCAGGGCTTTTTTATTTTAACTGTCACTTTTTCTACTGCTATATATTTTTTCAATATAAAATTAGCTAGTGACTCTGCAGACTTTTCAATAAGATCATATTTTTCTCTTTTAAATTCTTCCTCTACTTCACAGCATAATTTAGCGTAATTAATAGTTTTACTCAGGTCATCACTTTTTCCTGCTTCACTTAAATTTAAAAATATTTGTAGTGATATAAGAAATCTCTGCCCCATATCTTTTTCAGCTTGATTTACGCCATGATAGGCATATACTTCTAAATCCTCTACATATATGACATCCATACAAAACATCCCCTAACTAAAACCAATTAATATTCAATACTATAGTTTTTCTTTTCATCTGGCCAATTACACTCTGAAACAGCTTTACACATAAAACAATTTCTACATGCTTTGTCACTATCATAAAATATACTTTGAAGTAAACTATCAGAATCTTTTTTTCTGTGATTACTTATCAAATCAAATATTTCTTTTTCTTCTTCATTGTCAAAGCCGCACTCATCCAAAATATCTTTTCCTAACTTAATACTAGCTAATTCATGAGGTATACCCTCTTCATATTGCTGCCATCTTCCTATATCATGCAGCAGAGCAGCTGCATATATAATTTCTTTTTTTACATGAATATTTTCTTCCAACACTTTTATATAAGTAATTCTAGCCACATCCAGTAAATGTTGAATATTGTGTTTACAATACTTTCTACTTTCTTCAAGCTTATTAATTTTAGATAAATAGGTACAAAACTTACGGTTTTTTAAAATAGCATTAACTTTTTCCAAATTCAGCACCACGCTCTATTCCATATTTATCATTCTATAAACTTCATCCCTAAGTCTAGGTTCACTTTTAAAAAGTCCCCTAGCAACTGCTGTAACAGTCTTACTTCCAGGTTTTTTTATTCCCCTCATAGTCATACACATATGCTCCGCTTCAACTACAACCATAACTCCCTTAACTTTTACATATTTCATCATTGCATCAGCAATTTGAGCAGACATTCTCTCTTGAAGTTGAAGTCTTTTTGCAAAAACTTCAACAGTTCTAGCCAGTTTACTTAATCCTACAACTTTGCCATCAGGTATATACGCTATATGTGCTTTTCCGTAAAATGGCAGAAGATGGTGCTCACACATGGAGTAAAATGTTATATCTTTTTCAAGTACAATATCATCACTATCTACAGTAAATACTTTTCTCAAATGCTTTTCAGGACTTTCATCCAATCCTTCAAATATCTCTTTATACATTCTAGCAATTCTATCAGGCGTCTCAACCAATCCTTCTCTTTCAGGATCTTCTCCTATAGCTTCAAGCATCATTTTTACTGCTTCTCTAATCTTTTTTTCATCCATGATAAATGTATATTGAGTTTAAAAAAGCTTACCCAATATTTCTCCTTCCCCTGAAACATACTTAGTTAATTAAATATCAAGATTATATCATTTAAGCTGGCATTGCACAAGTGATTTAATTCACTTAGCAGAGCTACCTTCTTATTATTGCATCTGCCATTACTGCAGCTCTTTTGTTTTCCTTTACATCATGAACCCTTACAAAATCACACTTTTTCATTATTCCTATTACTGTAGTAGCTACAGTTCCTTCTATTCTTTCATTTACCGGGAGATCTAATGCCTTTCCTACCATTGATTTTCTAGAAGTTCCTAAGAGTACTGGATATCCTAGTTCTGAAAGCCTTTCTAACTGATTCATAACAGCTAAATTTTGTTCATAATCTTTAGCAAAACCTATACCTGGATCTGTTATTATATTTTTGGGGTCAACTCCAGCTTTTAACGCTATATCTATGCTTTCCTGTAAATCATTTAATACGTCATTCATCAAATTTGTATAATTTCTATTATCTCTGTTGTGCATCAAACAGCAAGGAACTCTATAATGTGCAGCTACTTCTGCCATATAAGGGTCTCTTTTAAATCCCCAAACATCATTTATTAAGGATGCTCCTGCTTTTATAGATTCTTCTGCAACTTTTCCCTTATATGTATCTATAGAAATAGGAATGTCTACACACCTACTTAATTTGCCTATTATTGGAATAACTCTTTCTAGTTCTTCCTGCTCAGATACAGGATCATAGCTTGGTCTTGTAGATTCTCCACCTACATCTATTATATCTGCCCCTTCTTCCTCCATCTGTTTAGCATGTTTTATAGCCAGCTCTATATTGTTAAATTTTCCGCCATCAGAGAAAGAATCTGGTGTAACATTAAGTATACCCATAATGTAAGTCCTTTTTCCTATTTGAAAATCTTTTTTGCCTATTGTAATTACTTTATCCATGATATCCCCTCTTATCATTAAATTCAAAACTTTTATTGAAATCGTCTCCAACATTATAACATATTTTACTAAAAACATACATAATAGATGACTATTTAATTGACTTTAAATATGACACTTTCCTTATGTATTACCTCTTTTTACAAGCTTCAACTTTTGCATGGCAAATTTCCCTAGGTTTCACCTGACATATAATCATACCTGCAAGCATAAGGCCACATCCAAACATTGCCCTTAAACTTAAATATTCATTCAAAACTAAAAAACCTCCAATAGCTGCAAAAACTGATTCCATACTCATTATAATAGCTGCATGTGTTGGTTCAGCATTTTTTTGTGCGACAATTTGCAATGTATATGCAATTCCCACTGAAAATATACCACCATATAGAATAGGTATTGCAGCCTGTAAAACTCCACTTATTGTTATACTTTCAAATAAAATAGCTGTTATTAAACTTAAAACCGAACAAGTTATAAATTGAAAAAATGCCAGTTTGAGTGTATCAAACTTTTTAGAAAAAATATCTATTAAAATTATTTGAACCGCAAAGAAAAAGGCACTTCCAAGTTCAAGTAAATCACTGTGTGATATAAAAAAACTACTTGTAACGCATAAAAAGTATAATCCTACCACAGCAATTAAAGCTCCAATCCATGAATTCAGCCCTATATGTCGTTTTAAGAACATACCCATAATTGGAACAAATACAATGTACAATCCAGTTATAAAAGCAGCTTTTCCTGCTGTAGTTCCTATAAGGCCTACTTGTTGGAAAGAAGAAGCTAAAAACACTATTAATCCTGTAAAAAGTCCAGATAAAAATACGCTTTTAAAACTTTTATTTTTTTCTTTATTTTTATCCTTTTCTTTATAAAATATTATAAGTGGAAGTAAAGAAAAAGCACCTAGTCCAAATCTTACTCCATTAAAAGTAAACGCACCTACATAATTCATACCCACTCTTTGTGCTACAAATGCAAATCCCCATATAGCAGAGGTTATTAAAAGCAACATGCTAGATTTTAAAACACCTTTATTCATATTTCACATCCCCTTAAAAAAAATCGTCACATCAATAAGTTTTCTTTTATACGAAAAAAAAGCCTCACATATAACTTGAAGCTTTTTTAATATAAACTTTTGGTGGCCAGACCAGGAATCGAACCAGGGACACGAGGATTTTCAGTCCTCTGCTCTACCGACTGAGCTATCTGGCCAAAAAAATTACCTGGCAGCGACCTATTCTCCCACAGGGCCTCCCCTGCAGTACCATTGGCACTGTGAAGCTTAACCTTCCTGTTCGGTATGGAAAGGGGTGTTACCTTCACGTCATTACCACCAGATTTATTATCAAAAATTGCTATTTCTACTAATTTCCTTATATATTGTTTTTTTCTTCGCTACAATTTAGTATTATACTGTATTTTTAGCTAGCTGTCAATACTTAATAGCAAACTTTTAAAAAGTTCAAAGAACAAATATCAAAGTTTAAATAAGAAATTCCTCATCATCTGTTATTTTTTATTTGCTATTTGTTCTTTGATAACCTACATATTAAATATTAACTTACTTAAGATCATCAGGAAGAACCCAATATCCTTTAGAATTATGTGTCTTTATGTAATTCTTAAAATCTTGTGATTTATAAGCTTTTATTATATCCTGTGCCCATTTAGCATTTTTATTTTTTCCATCCACTGCAACAGTTATATAAAGATCATCTGAAAGTGTTTCTGAAATAAGTGCTTTCGATGCATCTATTTTTGCCATATATTCAATAGCCCCTGGAAGTACGGCATAATCTGCTTCATTCATAGAACGTGGTATTTGTGAAGAATCCATTTCAATTATTTTTATGTTATTTTTATTCTCAACTATATCTTTTTGAGTTGCAAGTGTCTTTACTACACCTGATTTTATCTTAATCCATCCTGCTTTTTCAAGTAATGCATAAGCTCTAGCTGCATTTGATGGGTCTTTAGGAATAAATACTTTATCCCCCTGCTTAACTTCACTCATTGATTTATGCTTGTTCGAAAAAATTCCTGCCCTCACTGTTGGTATTTTTATTATAGAAACAAGATTTGCCTTTTTCTCCTTATTATACGCTTTAACATAAGCATTATGTTGTGCAACGTTAAAATCAACACTTCCTTCTGTCAGGGCAACCTCAGATGAAAGAAGTTCCGAGAAATTTACCAAATTAACCTTATAACCTTCTTTTTCAAGAATAGGTTTTACGCCTGCGTTAAAAAGATCGTTGTAAGGTCCAGGAGAAACTCCCAGCTTTATCTCTTTCTTTTCGCTTGAATCACTGCTATTTTTTGATCCACATGCTGACAATCCTATTGCCGATGTAATTATAAGCAGTGATGCTATAGTAGTTTTTAAAAATTTTCTTATCATTATGTTCTCCCCCTTAAAATTTTTAATTTCTTCTTACTTTTCTAGCTATTACATTACCTATTGTCTGTATAAATTGTACAAATATTATAAGTAAAATTACCGTAATAACCATTACTTCTGTATCAAATCTTTCATATCCATAGGATATAGCTACATCTCCTATTCCTCCACCGCCTACAGTTCCTGCCATTGCAGTAGCCCCTATAAGACCTATCGTAGCAGTAGTAAGTGAAAGCACAAGTGATCCCATTGCTTCAGGAAGAAGGAAATGCCATATTATCTGAAAAGACGTAGCACCCATTGCCTCTGCAGCTTCTATAGTTCCACTATCTACTTCCAAAATAGAATTTTCCACAAGTCTTGCAATATAAGGAGTAATAAAAATAGTAAGAGGAACTAGTGCAGCACTCGTACCTATAGATGAACCTACTATAAGTTTAGTAAAAGGTACTATTGCAACCATCAAAATTATAAATGGCAAAGAACGAAATATATTTACAATAGGATTTAAAACATTATAAATATATTTATTTTCCAGTATTCCATTAGGCCTTGTTACTACCATTAATACTCCCAAAAGAGTTCCTACTACAGATCCTATTAAAAGTGGTATGAAAATCATGTACAGTGTTTGTAATATTGCAGTATAAATCTGCGATATAGTTATAGTCTGCATTTTATGCCACCTCCTCTACTAAAATATTTTTACTTTCAATATATTTAACAATTTCTTCAGCTAAAGTAGAATCACATTCGAGTTCTATTACCATATTTACCATAGGTGTGTCCTGAAGTTCTGTAACACTTGCATTAAGCACGTTTATTTCAGCATTAAATTTTTTCGTTGCCATAGATATCATAGGTGTAAGTGTTGAATTTCCCATAAATTTAAGCCTAAAGAATTTTCTATTTTGACTATTCTGTCTGTTGTTTTTAATAAGATTTAATATGCTTATTGGAATATCGTCATTAGTTACACTATGTACAAAATCTTTTGTAACTTTTTCTTTTGGATTTCCAAAAACATCTATTACTCTTCCCTTCTCTACTATCTTTCCTTTCTCCATTACAGCAACTTTGTTACAAATTTTCTGTATTACATTCATTTGATGGGTTATTAGCAAAATAGTAATATCATATTCCTTATTTACTCTTTTTAAAAGTTCGAGTATTGATTCCGTAGTTTGTGGATCTAAAGCAGATGTAGCTTCATCACATAATAGTATTTGTGGATTTGTAGCAAGTGCCCTGGCGATCCCAACTCTCTGCTTTTGTCCGCCTGATAGTTCATCTGGATAATTTTTTGCTCTATTATCCAGGCCTACAAATTTAAGAAGATCATTTACCCTATTTGATATTTCATTTTTAGGAACATGATCAAGAATTAAAGGAAGAGCTACATTTGCAAAAACAGTTTTTGAATTTAAAAGATTAAAATGTTGAAAAACCATTCCTATTTTTCTTCTAGTACTTATAAGCTGCTTTTTATTGAGTTTACTAATATCTTGCCCATTAACAAGTACACTTCCAGATGTAGGTTTTTCAAGAAAATTAACCATTCTTAAAAGCGTACTTTTTCCTGCTCCACTAAAACCTATAACTCCATATATATCTCCTTTATCTACTTTTATGCTAATTCCTTTCAAAGCCTCAATTTTCATACCGTCCCTATTAAAGGTTTTATACACATTTTTTAAGTCAATCATCTCACGGATTCCTCCTATAAAGTATTTAATCCCTTTTGCTATTTAATACTATTAAAGCTTGTTCTGCAAGATTTTTAAAATATTTTGTACTTTTTTCAAGAGCTAATTCATCTATTTTAAATTTGGGACTATGAAGAGATTCTCCTTTTCCAACTCCTATATTCACAAAAGTACCTGAAAGAATTTTTTGATAATAAGCAAAATCTTCTCCTCCCATTTTAGGAGATATAATTTTAACCTGATAACCATCTTTTTTAGCAACACTAATTGCCACTTCTGTCCAATCTTTATCATTGTTAGTTGCTGGTGGTCCTTCATACCAGTTGAAATTAGCTTTTGCCCCGTAAGCCTCAGCGATATTTTCCGAAATCATCTTTATTTTCTCAGGTATGAGCTCCCTGTCTTTCTCATTAAGTGTTCTTACAGTACCTTCAAAATATGCTTTTTCAGGTATTACATTCCAAGTATGTCCACTTTCCATATGAGTTACACTTACTATTGCAGGATTTAAAGGATGCATATTTCTACTTACAATGGTCTGAAGTGCTGTTATTATATTAGAAGCAGCAACTATTGGATCTGTTCCAAGCTCAGGGTGTGCTGCATGTGTACCCTTTCCTGTAACTTCAACTTCAAATCTATCAACAGCAGCAGTCACAGGACCTACATTTATGCCAAGCGTTCCAACATCCCAATCAGAATTGCAATGTAATCCAAATATGGCTTGTACACCATCCAGTGCACTAGTTTTTATAACTTCTTCAGCACCATGACTAGATTCTTCTGCAGGTTGAAATAAAATTCTAACATTTCCTTTAAGCTTTTTTTGATCTCTTTTTAGCAAGTAAGCCGCACCAAGTATAGTTGTCATATGAAAGTCATGACCACAAGCATGCATTTTACCTTTATTTTTCGATTTGTATGTAAGGTTTGTTTCTTCCGTAATTGGTAAAGCATCTATATCCGTTCTTATTGCAATGGTAGGTCCACCTTTCTTTCCTTTGATTTCAGCTACGAGACCTGTCTTCATTGGTAGATCCAATATATCTATATCACCTTCTCTTAGAAGTTTTGCTAATTCTTTAGTTGTATCATATTCCTCGTAAGATAACTCTGGTCTCTGATGGAAATATTCAAAAATATCTTTCATCTTTTTATTAAATTCAGTATCTTCTGAATTTTCCAAAAATTTTACATTTTGTTGTGTCATGTAGAGGCTCCTTTCTATCTTTTAAATAGACTTCTATCTTGTAATAAAAAAACGGATTCAACACCCCACTAAAGGGACGAAAAATCCGTGATTACCACCCAAATTCATATAAGCCTCACGACTTATACCTCATAAAGTACTTCAACAAACAATTGCTGATAATACCCTGTCACTATAACGTATGATAACGTAAAAACCTACATATCGGCCTTTAAGCTCCAAGTGCACGTTCAGAAAATCTTTCATATCCTCTCTCACCATACAGGACTCTCTTTAATGATTTAATTAACTTACTTCTCTCTTCATAGCCATCATTTAACTGACGAAAATTGTTACTATCAATTTTCATATATATTAACTTTTAAGAGTTGAAATTACTCTGTCCTCTCAAAATTGCACAGTAAACTTTTTTTCTTTCGTTTTTATTTGGTCAAGCCCTCGACCTATTAGTATCAGTCAGCTTAACAGGTTGCCCTGCTTACACCTCTGACCTATCTCCTCGTGTTCTTCGAGGGGTCTTACTAGCTTACGCTATGGGAAATCTTATCTTGAGGTGGGCTTCACACTTAGATGCTTTCAGCGTTTATCCCTTCCCAACTTGGCTACCCAGCTATGCTCCTGGCGGAACAACTGGTTCACCAGCGGTCGGTCCATCCCGGTCCTCTCGTACTAAGGACAGCTCCTCTCAAATTTCCTGCGCCCGCGACGGATAGGGACCGAACTGTCTCACGACGTTCTGAACCCAGCTCGCGTGCCGCTTTAATGGGCGAACAGCCCAACCCTTGGGACCTACTTCAGCCCCAGGATGCGACGAGCCGACATCGAGGTGCCAAACCTCCCCGTCGATGTGAACTCTTGGGGGAGATCAGCCTGTTATCCCCGAGGTAGCTTTTATCCGTTGAGCGATGGCCCTCCCACGAGGTACCACCGGATCACTAAGCCCGACTTTCGTCCCTGCTCCACCTGTTTGTGTCGCAGTCAAGCTCCCTTCTGCCTTTGCACTCTTCGAAGAATTTCTAACCCTTCTGAGGGAACCTTTGTACGCCTCCGTTACTTTTTAGGAGGCGACCGCCCCAGTCAAACTGCCCGCCTAACATTGTCCCGTCTCCAGTTTCATGGAGCCCGGTTAGAATTCCAGTACTATCAGGGTGGTATCCCAACATCGACTCGGTAATGGCTGGCGCCACTACTTCCTAGTCTCCCACCTATCCTGTACAGACAATACCGAAATTCAGTGCTAAACTGCAGTAAAGCTCTACGGGGTCTTTCCGTCCAATCGCGGGTAGCAAGCATCTTCACTTGCACTTCAATTTCGCCGGATTTGTTGTCGAGACAGTGCTCAAATCATTACGCCATTCGTGCGGGTCGGAACTTACCCGACAAGGAATTTCGCTACCTTAGGACCGTTATAGTTACGGCCGCCGTTTACTGGGGCTTAAGTTCTGACCTTCGCTTGCGCTAAGTCTTCCCCTTAACCTTCCAGCACCGGGCAGGCGTCAGCTCCTATACTTCAGCTTTCGCTTTAGCAGAAACCTGTGTTTTTGATAAACAGTTGCTTGAGCCTTTTCTCTGCGGCCACTTGCGTGGCTCCCCTTCTCCCTAAGTTACGGGGTTAATTTGCCTAGTTCCTTAACAACAATTCTTCCGATGGTCTTAGGATCCTCTCCTCACCTACCTGTGTCGGTTTGCGGTACGGGCACATAAAAACTCCATAGAGACTTTTCTCGGCAGCGTGAAATCAGGTACTTCCCCTTGCGGGTTCCCCATAACACCTCATCATTGATATACCGGATTTTCCTGGTATACCTGACTCGATGCTTAGACATACATCCATTTGTATGCACACCTTATCCTCCTGCGTCATCCCTTTTGTCAAACGCTTTTATGCGGTATCGGAATTTCAACCGATTGTCCATCACCTACGCCTTTCGGCCTCGGCTTAGGTCCCGACTTACCCTGGGCGGACGAACCTTCCCCAGGAAACCTTAGGTTTTCGACCAATAAGATTCTCACTTATTTCTCGCTACTTATGCCAGCATTCTCTCTCCTGTACAATCCACCGTTCCTTCCGGTACGACTTCTACTCATACAGGATGCTCCTCTACCACTCTTTCGAGTCCACAGCTTCGGTGGTAAGTTTTAGCCCCGGACATTTTCGGCGCATGATCTCTTGACTAGTGAGCTATTACGCACTCTTTAAATGAGTGGCTGCTTCTGAGCCAACATCCTAGTTGTCTTAGAAATCACACATCCTTTCCCACTTAACTTACACTTTGGGACCTTAGCTGGTGGTCTGGGCTGTTTCCCTTTTGACCACGGATCTTATCATTCGCAGTCTGACTGCCGGAATTCAAGTATATGGCATTCGGAGTTTGATAAGGTTCAGTAACTGTTGTCAGCCCCTACCCCATTCAGTGCTCTACCTCCATTACTCATTTCCGACGCTAGCCCTAAAGCTATTTCGAGGAGAACCAGCTATCTCCGAGTTCGATTGGAATTTCTCCGCTATCCACAGCTCATCCCATGGTTTTTCAACACCAACGTGGTTCGGTCCTCCACGGAATTTTACTTCCGCTTCAACCTGGCCATGGATAGGTCACTCGGTTTCGGGTCTACAACATACAACTTTTCGCCCTTTTCAGACTCGGTTTCCCTCCGGCTCCGTACCTTAAGTACTTAACCTTGCTGCATATCGTAACTCGCTGGCTCGTTCTACAAAAAGCACGCCGTCGTACTTTACGTACTTCGACTGTTTGTGGACACACGGTTTCAGGTTCTATTTCACTCCCCTCCCGGGGTTCTTTTCACCTTTCCCTCACGGTACTCCTTCTCTATCGGTCACCAGGTAGTATTTAGCCTTGGGAGGTGGTCCTCCCTGTTTCCCACAAGGTTTCTCGTGTCTCGTGGTACTCTGGATTAGATCTGACTGCTCTTTGTTTTCATTTACAGGGCTTTTACCTTCTACGGCGGAGCCTTCCAGCTCTCTTCAATTAACACTTCACAGTTTTTATGATCTATCCGCAACCCCAGGAACAAGTTCCTGGTTTGGGCTCTTTCCCTTTCGCTCGCCGCTACTTAGGAAATCGATGTTTCTTTCTCTTCCTCCGGGTACTTAGATGTTTCAGTTCCCCGGGTTTGCCTCTACAAACCTATGTATTCAGTTTGCAGTACCTAGCGTTGTCTAGGTGGGTTTCCCCATTCGGATATCTCTGGTTCTCTGGCTATTTGCGCCTACCCAGAGCTTTTCGCAGCTTATCGCGTCCTTCTTAGGCTCCTGGTGCCAAGGCATCCTCCATGCGCCCTTTGTAGCTTGACCTTTCATTATCGAAAATTGCTATTAACTTCGCAATACTTCGTCAAAACTTTCATTCCGGTGCTCATTTACACTAGTAAACTCCGCTCCTCATTCAAGTTTTTCCTTGTCTTGCTCGTTACTATCAATTTTCTTTGCATCATCTTAAATGTTTAAAATGATACATAAATTGTATTTCAACAATGAAATACATCTACTACAAAGGTTATATTATAACCTTAGCTTTACTTTATTTCTTATTTACTGTGCAATTTTCAAAGGACAATTTTTCAATTTACATTATAAATTGAAAATGGTTTTCTAATGAAAACCTTTGGTGGGCTTAAATGGACTCGAACCATCGACCTCACGCTTATCAGGCGTGCGCTCTAACCAGCTGAGCTATAAGCCCTAAATGGTGGAGATAAAGAGATTCGAACTCTTGACCCTCTGCGTGCAAGGCAGATGCTCTCCCAGCTGAGCTATACCCCCAAAATACTTTTATTCTATTTTTAAAAAATTGCTATTAACTTCACAATACTTCGTCAAAACTTTCATTCCGGTGCTCATTTACACTAGTAAACTCCGCTCCTCATTCAAGTTTTTCCTTGTCTTGCTCGTTACTATCAATTTTTATCATCATCATACCACTTAAATTCAAAAGTGATACTGTGAAGAATCTATCTGATCCTTCAAAATTAAACAGAGTAGATTTTCTAACTTACTTAAACCATCAATTTATAAGATAGATTATACTCTATCTTTCGACTCCCTAGAAAGGAGGTGATCCAGCCGCAGGTTCTCCTACGGCTACCTTGTTACGACTTCACCCCAATTACTAACCCCACCTTCGGCCGCGTCCTCCTAAGTTAGACTACGGACTTCGGGTGTTGCCAGCTCTCATGGTGTGACGGGCGGTGTGTACAAGGCCCGGGAACGTATTCACCGCGACATTCTGATTCGCGATTACTAGCAACTCCAACTTCATGTAGGCGAGTTTCAGCCTGCAATCCGAACTGGGGGCAGTTTTTGAGGTTTGCTCCACCTTGCGGTCTTGCTTCTCTCTGTACTGCCCATTGTAGCACGTGTGTTGCCCTGGACATAAGGGGCATGATGATTTGACGTCATCCCCACCTTCCTCCGCGTTAACCGCGGCAGTCTTGCTAGAGTGCTCAACTAAATGTTAGCAACTAACAACAGGGGTTGCGCTCGTTGCAGGACTTAACCTAACATCTCACGACACGAGCTGACGACAACCATGCACCACCTGTATCCCTGCCCCGAAGGGCTTCTCTTATCTCTAAGATATTCAGGGTATGTCAAGTCCAGGTAAGGTTCTTCGCGTTGCTTCGAATTAAACCACATGCTCCGCTGCTTGTGCGGGCCCCCGTCAATTCCTTTGAGTTTTAATCTTGCGATCGTACTTCCCAGGCGGAGTACTTATTGTGTTTACTGCGGCACAGAAGGGGTCGATACCTCCTACACCTAGTACTCATCGTTTACGGCGTGGACTACCAGGGTATCTAATCCTGTTTGCTACCCACGCTTTCGTGCCTCAGCGTCAGTTACGGTCCAGAGAATCGCCTTCGCCACTGGTGTTCTTCCTAATCTCTACGCATTTCACCGCTACACTAGGAATTCCATTCTCCTCTCCCGCACTCTAGATATCCAGTTTGAAATGCAGTGCCCGGGTTAAGCCCGGGTATTTCACATCTCACTTAAATATCCGCCTACGCACTCTTTACGCCCAGTAATTCCGGACAACGCTCGCCACCTACGTATTACCGCGGCTGCTGGCACGTAGTTAGCCGTGGCTTCCTCCTTGGGTACCGTCATTATCGTCCCCAAAGACAGAGCTTTACAATCCGAAAACCTTCTTCACTCACGCGGCGTTGCTGCATCAGGCTTCCGCCCATTGTGCAATATTCCCCACTGCTGCCTCCCGTAGGAGTCTGGACCGTCTCTCAGTTCCAATGTGGCCGATCACCCTCTCAGGTCGGCTACGCATCGTCGCCTTGGTAGGCCGTTACCCTACCAACTAGCTAATGCGCCGCGGGTCCATCTCAAAGCGGATTACTCCTTTAAATCAATCTCCATGTGAAAACTGATTATTATGCGGTATTAATCTCCCTTTCGGGAGGCTATCCCCCTCTTTGAGGTAGGTTACCCACGTGTTACTCACCCGTCCGCCGCTAATCCACTCCCGAAGGAGCTTCATCGCTCGACTTGCATGTGTTAAGCACGCCGCCAGCGTTCGTCCTGAGCCAGGATCAAACTCTTAATTTAAAAGTTTATATGGCTCTATAGAAAATTGATATTAACTTCGCCCAGCTTCGTCAAATACTTCACTCCGGTGCTCAATTACGTTAGTAAGTTCCGCTCCTCGTTCAGCATTTTCCTCGCTGTACTCGTTACTATCAATTTTAGTATATTACTAAATGTAATACACCAAATTACGAAATTACTTTTTTAGCTGCTTTCGCAGCTCAAAAGAATTGCTGGTTTATTCTAAATAAGTTGTACTTATATCTTCCTCTGTTTAATTTTCAAGGATCATTTTGACGCCTCATCTCGACGACTTTTTTAGTTTATCATGTATTTCTAACTCTGTCAATACTATTTTAAAATATAAATTCATAATTTAAAAAATATATTCTAACTATAATTAGTATCTGACAATTAGCAATAATGGACAATCAATAAAGATTTTTCTGATAACACAGAAAAATCTTTATTGATTGTCCATTATAAATTATAAATAGTGACTCATTTATATGTATGGATTGAGTCAAGCCTTACATCTTCTTACATAGCATTAAATATTTATAACTTTAGCGAAATACAATATAAGTATTATTGCTCCTATAAATATTCTATATACAGCAAAAACTCTCATTGGTTTTCTCTTTAAAAAATTTATAAACTTTTCTACTACAACTAACGCTACTATAAATGAAACTATAAATCCAACTGCCAGAGCAATAATTTGAGAAATATTCATAGATACATTTACTTTTATAAGTGACCATCCTGATGCTGCTATCATAGTAGGTATAGCAAGGAAAAAGGAAAACTCTGCTGCAGCTACATTTGTAAGTCCGCTTACCCATCCACCCATTATTGTGGACGCAGATCTAGACATTCCTGGCCAAAGTGAAAGGCATTGAAAACATCCTATCTTAAATGCTTGTACGAGGTTTACATTTTCAATTGTATTTGTACTATTTCCTTTCCTGTACTTGTTCTCCATATATATCATAAGGAAACCACCAAATACTAGTGCACAGGCAACAGTAACTGGATTAAATAATTTACTCTTAATTAAATCATTAAAACGCAATCCTAAAACAGCAGCAGGTATAAAAGCAACTAAAATAGTAAGCCAAAGTTTAAATCCCCATTTGCCCGGTTTAAGATTTTTAAGCGAATTAAAAATCTTATCCCAATAAAGTACTACTATAGCAAGTATGGCACCTAGCTGAATTACTACTTCAAACATATCTATATAAGCACCATTATATGTTGGTGCTTTGAAGTTTATCAGATTTCCTACTATTATCATATGACCTGTTGAAGATATTGGCAAGAACTCTGTTATTCCCTCGACTACTCCAATAGCAGCAGCTTTAATAATAAATAATAATTCCATTAACTTCACTCCCTATTAAATTTATAAACAAGTATTATTATACTATTACTGTAAGCTTTTTCACAGCATATATATTATTAATAATTTGTTACATAAGTAAAATTATCTTTTATTTCATATATGAATAAAGGATTTAGTGATGAAAATAAAATCAACTCATCACTAAATCCTATTTTTCCATATAAATTTCACTTAGATTATCTATAATAAATAGTTTAAGCTTCAGGTCCAGCTTTTGCTATATCTTCGGAAACATCTTTAAACTTCTCAAAGTTTTTACTAAACTTCAGCGCCAGCTTTCTCGCTGTCTCATCATATGCTTCTTTATCTTCCCATATATTTCTAGGATTTAATATTTCATCAGGTACACCTGGACATCTTTTAGGCATCATTACTTTAAATACAGGATGTTCCACAAATTCAACATCCTTGAACTTCCCTTTCAAAGCTTCTCTAATCATAGCCCTTGTATAGGAAAGTTTTATTCTATCTCCATTTCCATATCCTCCAGATAGCCATCCAGTATTCACTAAATATACCTGAGTGTTATACTTGTCTATTCTTTCGCCTAACAATTTTGCATAGACAGCAGGATTCATTAACATAAACGGTTCACCAAAGCAAGAGGAAAAAGTAGCTTGAGGTTCAATTATTCCTCTTTCAGTTCCAGCTATCTTGCTAGTATATCCAGACATAAAGTGATACATTGCTGCTTCTTTAGAAAGCCTTGATATAGGTGGCATTACACCAAAAGCATCTGCGGTTAAAAATATTATAGTCTCTGGATTTCCTCCTACACCACTTTCTTCTATATTATCTATATAATTTATAGGATATGCTGCCCTTGTATTTTCAGTATATCTAGCATCATTATAATCAGGTACTCTATTCCCATCTGCCACTACATTTTCAACTACAGTTCCAAATTTTATGGCATTGTATATCTGACTTTCCTTTTCCTTATCAAGTCTTATAGTTTTAGCATAACATCCACCCTCAAAATTAAATACACCTTCATTAGACCATCCATGTTCGTCATCACCAATCAGTCTTCTTTCACCATCTGCTGATAAAGTAGTTTTTCCTGTTCCTGACAATCCAAAAAATAAGCAAGTTTTATTATCTTGTCCTATATTAGCAGAACAGTGCATAGGCATGACTCCTTTTTGTGGAAGCAAGAAGTTCATTACTGAAAATACTGATTTTTTTATTTCTCCCGAGTAACTGGTTCCACCTATTAATATAATTTTTTTATCGAAATTTACTAAAATAAAGGCATCTGAATTTAAACCGTCTTCTTTGCCCTTAGCCTTAAATCCAGGTGCCGATATAATATTAAATTCAGGAGTAAAACACTTTAAATCCTCCTCCGTTGGTCTTCTAAACAATTGATTTGCAAACAACGCCTGGGATGCCCTTTCGCATATTACTCTTATAGGAAGGGTATATTTTTTTAAAGCTCCAACAAATCCATCAAACACAAAAATATCTTTATCACTTATATAATTTAAAATCTTATCATACATTTTATTAAAAATATCTTCTTCTATAGAAAGATTTACATTTCCCCAGTTTATTTTGTTCCTAATGCTTTCTTGATTAACTATAAATCTATCTTTAGGAGATCTTCCTGTGTACTTTCCAGTATTAATCATAAGAGCTCCCTTATTTGATAAAAATCCTTCTCCTCTTTTAATTGAAAATTCCGTTAATTCTGATGGTGATAAATTTTTATACATATTTCTATATTTATTAATATTTAAATATGATAAGTCAATATTCATGATGTTTCCCCCTAAATTAGTTTATATTTATATATTACACCATTTATAGAAAAATGCAATAAAAAAATTATTTTAAATTTAATTATAAAGTATTTTATATATTTATACCTGTAATACTACACTATATACTTTGTGTATTTTTATATGTACTACATTAATTCTATGTATTTTTGAATATGAGCTATACTTTTTATTTATAAGTTAGGTCTATAATGAATTTTATCTTATTTAAACTTGCAAAACTACTTGATAAATTACTTCCATATTATAACTTATTTAACTATGCCCTTATATTATAATTTTAACAGTCTTATATATATACATTTATAAATCATACATTACTGTGGATGTTTATTTCCAAATTCTATTATTCAGCTTAAGAAATACAGTAAATTTACAACTTTTTAATGTAAAAATTATAATATTGTATTATAATATTAAGAGTTATTTACTTGCTCGTGTATTTGTTGTGTACTATAATAGACTTCAATCTTAAATTTAGGGCCTATAGACTTATGACAAACAATATGTAAAGTAAATAAACAAATGCTTTACTTAAGTTGAAGGTGGTGTTAAAAATTAACATAAAATCTTTTTTTAGTATTATTATTTCCAAGATCGTAATAAAATTATCAAAATTTTTATTTAAAGGAGGAAGTAATTTTCCTGGAAAAGTTGCTTTAAAATTAGATAAGAATATTCTTAAAACCATATGTAAGGATTATAAAATTATACTTATAACAGGTACAAATGGTAAAACTACAACTACAAGTATGGTCTACAACATGCTAAAGGATGGGAAAAAACGTGTAATTACAAACAATACAGGTGCAAATATGCTGACAGGTATAGTTTCATGTTTTATAGAAAATTATTCGTTTAAAAAATGTAGTGAGACAAACTATGCAGTTATAGAATGTGATGAAGCAAATGTTCCTTTATTTACAGATTATATAACTCCAGAAATTATAACTGTAACAAACTTATTTAGAGATCAACTTGACAGATATGGAGAAGTTTACACTACATTAAACAAAATTCTAAAAGGTATCAAAAAAGTACCTCTTTCAAATTTAATACTTAACGGAGACGAATCTCTTCTTGGAGATCTAAATTTACCAAACAGAACTATTTATTATGGATTTAATTGTTCTCCAACAAATATAAAAAAAGTAGATACTAATGCAGACGCTAAGTTCTGCAAAAAATGCAAAAATCCTTACAAATATAATTTTCTTACATATAATCATTTGGGCGATTACTACTGTGAAAAATGTGGTTATAAAAGACCTGAATTGGATTATACTTTAGATGAAATAAAAGAGCAGACTCCAGATGGATCATTAGTAATAATTAATGAAAAGGAATATTATATAAATCAACCAGGTACATATAATATGTATAATGCCCTATGTGCTTATTCTATAGCAATGGTTTGTGGAATATCTACTTCCTGTATATATGATTCTCTAAAAAAACAAAAGAGCAGTTTTGGAAGACAGGAAGTCATAAATATAGAAGGTAAAGAAGTTAAAATAATCTTAGTAAAAAATCCTGCTGGTTATGATCAAGCTATAAATACTTTAAGCCTTGACAACAGGACCTTTAACCTAGCTGTACTTCTAAATGACAATTATGCAGATGGAAGAGATGTATCTTGGATATGGGACGTGAATTTTGAAAAGCTGTCTTCACTGGATATAGATAAAATAATGATTTCAGGTATAAGACTTTATGACATGGCCGTAAGATTAAAAGTAGCAGGATTACCCCAAGACAACTTTATAATTTGTAAGCACTATGAAAATCTAATTGATGAAGTAAAAAGTTGTAAGTCAAATACAGTATATGTATTAGCCACTTATACTGCTATGATAACTTTCAGGAAATTTCTCAATTTCAAGGGATATATCAAAAAGCTGTGGTAAAATATTAGAGAAATAGGGAGTGTATCTAAAATGGAATTAAACATATGTCACTTATATCCTGATTTATTAAATGTATATGGAGATTTAGGAAATATACTCATATTAAAATATAGGGCACAGCAGCGGGGTATAGATATAAATGTATTTAACATATCTCTTGGAGATCCCTTTGACAGCTCTAAATATGACATAACTCTTTTTGGTGGTGGCCAGGACTATGAGCAGTCTATAGTATCAGAGGACCTTGTCAAAAATAAAAGAGAAGGTATCGTAAGTTACATTGAAGATGGTAAAGTATTTTTATCAATTTGTGGAGGCTATCAACTTCTTGGAAAGTACTATTCTACACCTGATGGCCAAAAACTGCCAGGTCTTGATGTACTTAATATATATACAGAGGGCGGCAGCAATAGATTTATAGGAAATACAGTTATATATAACGAAAAGTTTAAAGAAACTTATGTGGGCTTTGAAAATCATTCTGGTAGAACTTACATAGGAGATTTAGAACCTCTTGGAAAAGTAATTGTAGGTTATGGTAATAATGGAGAAGATGGATACGAAGGCTGCATATACAAAAATTGCTTTTGTACTTATTTTCACGGTTCTCTCCTTTCTAAAAATCCTGAATTAGCAGATAGATTTATATCTACAGCTATTTCTAAAAAATATGGTGATACAAAACTTGACCCTCTAGATGATACCTTAGAATTAAATGCTAAAAAATTTATAATAGAAAGAGAAACCAAAACTAAATCTAATTAATTTACATCTTTATGTAGAATTTCTAGGTTGAAAGTTTACTTATACCAGCCATATACTAACAAATTTCATCACACTAAAAACTTTTTATAAGTCTAAAGCTCGGCATTTTGAAAATCTAAAGAAGCTTATATAAACTCGTACCTCAAACATATATAAGCTTCTAAGATTTTCTAAAATACCTCACTAAGACTTATAAAAAAAGTTTTTAAGTGTGATTTCAATTTTGTTAGTATATTTTATGTATAAGTTAAGATTTCAATTAGAATCATTCATATATAGGTATTTAACGTTACAATTAAACCTACCCAAATTGCCAACTTAATTTAAACGATAAAATTATAAATTCAACTAAGATTTATCTGATGGCTACCTACTGTAACACTTCCACTTCTACCAAAGTTGGATATATTAGAACTCTTGAGCTTCAGCGATTTAGAATTCTTATGCTGTGCATAACAATAGCTACGCCCCTAGATAATTCATCTAAACTTAGTGGGAGAAACCAAACTCCCACTAAGTAAGATTCATTGATAATTAGCAATTTTGAGTAATTATAGATTTAGATTTAAACTTTACGATCTATATACGAGTTTTCTAACTTAAAAATAAAACTTATATGCAGAAATATTTTACAATAAACAAACACATTTAAATATTTTGTATATAAGTCTTAGTAGAAAATTTTTCAAAAAACTTAGGTCTTTTGAATTGTTCGAGGTACGAGTTTTCAAAAGGCCTTAGTTTTTATAAATTTTCTTCTTAGACTTATCAAAATATTTAACCGTGTTTGTGGTTGTAAAAATATTCGGAGTATAAGTTTTATTTTTCGTTTAAAAACTCTCTATAATTTTAGTCATCTATTAATGATTCCTTTATCTGTCATTCTAAACTCCTCTTCTAAAGTTATACCATCAAAAGTTCTAAAAGCAAAGCCTTCTTTTTTTAAATAACTTATAATGTCTGGCAGTGCTTCTACTGTAGAAGTTTTATAGTAAGAATCATGCATTAAAACTACTGCAATTTTTTTATTCTTGCATCCATCTATTACATTTTGTTTTATAATATCTTTGGACACAAAACGTTTATCTGCATCCCCTGAAACCACGTTCCAATCTACATACTTCATTCCGTTTCCCTTTAAAGTCTTCTTTATAATATTTAAATTGCTTACACTTGCTACTAAGTTATCTGACCCACCTGGAAGCCTCACAAATACTATAGAATCTTTTCCCGTTATATTCTTTATTATATTTTTACAAACTCGAAAATCCTCTAAGTATGCATCCAAACTGCTGTACATCTCTTTATAATTATGAGAATATGTATGTACTCCTATACTCATACCGCTGTCACTTAGCTGCTTTAATATAGAAGGATTTTCTTTTGCCTTTTCACCTACTATAAAAAAAGTAGCTTTTACTCCATTTTGTTGTAATATATTTAATATCTTTGTAGTGTTATTTACAGAAGGACCATCATCAAAAGTTAAGAATACTTCTTTAGAATACGTTGGTGCATTATCTTTAGCTAAAACAATATTCTTTCTCTCTTCCGCAAAATTATATTTTACACAATCCCATTTACATATTAAGCTTATACAAGCAATTACAAATAAATAGATAAAAATACCATATATGATTGAATAGACAGGTTTTTTCATAAAAAACACCCTCTTTTTTAACGTTCTATCATATATGGTAACCTTTATTTTAATAAATAATTATAGTTTTTCTATTTTAAACTTATCATTTTCATAATCTACTCTTACCTTGCAGCCTGTATATATATCTCCATTAATTATCTTCTTTGCAATAGATGTTTCCAGAATGTTTTCTATATATCTTTTTAAAGGCCTTGCTCCATAAACAGGATCATAACCTTCTTCTGCCATAACTTCTTTTGCTTTTGGGGTTATTTGTATGGATATATTTTTCTCCTTAAGCCTATTTTCTATATCCTTTAGGAATATATCTATTATGAATTTAATTTCTTCTGTGTTTAGGGGCTTAAACATTATTATATCATCTAGTCTATTTAAAAATTCAGGTTTAAACTTAAATTTCATGTCACTCATTACTTTGTCTCTTACATCTTTATCTATTCCATTACTGCTTTTGTTCTGTAATAAATAACTGCTTCCTATGTTAGAAGTCATAATTATAATAGAATTTTTAAAATCAACTACCTTACCCTGATTGTCAGTAAGCCTTCCATCATCTAATATTTGAAGGAATATATTAAACACATCTTCATGAGCCTTTTCTATTTCATCAAATAATATTACACTATATGGTTTTCTTCTCACTGCCTCCGTAAGCTGACCTCCTTCGTCATATCCTACATATCCTGGAGGAGCTCCTATAAGTCTCGAAACAGAATACTTTTCCATATACTCTGACATATCTATTCTTATTATATTTTCTTCACTATCAAACAGTGTCCTTGCTAAAGTTTTTGCAAGTTCAGTTTTACCTACACCCGTAGGTCCTAAAAATATAAAAGAACCTATTGGCCTTTTAGGATCTTTCATACCCGCTCTTGCTCTAAGTACCGCATTTGAAACTGCTGTAACTGCTTCCTTCTGACCTATAACTCTCTTTGCAAGTTCATCTTCTAATTTTACTAATTTCTGTCTTTCCCCTTCTACTAATTTTGAAACAGGTATTCCAGTCCATTTAGATACTATCTGAGAAATTTCTTGTTCTGTAACTTCTTCTTTTAACATTGCAGCTTCATTGTTTTCTTTAATAGATTGCTCTTTTTCATCTATAGTACTTTCCAGTTTTGGAATAACACCATATTTTAATTCTGCAATTTTATTTAAATCATATTCTCTCTCTGCTTTTTCAATTTGTCCTCTTGCCTCATCCAGCTGTTTCTTTAAATTTCTAACCTCAGTTATATTTGCCTTTTCCTTTTCATACTTAGCAGTCATCTCATTATCTCTATCTTTAAGATTGCTAAGTTCCTTTTCTACTGCTTTAAGTCTTTCCATTGAAGCAGTGTCTTTTTCTTTGGAAAGCGCCTCTTTTTCAATCTCAAGCTGAAATATTTTTCTTTTAACATTATCCATTTCAGTTGGCATGCTGTCAATTTCAGTTCTTATCATAGCACAAGCTTCATCAATTAAATCTATAGCCTTATCTGGAAGGTATCTATCTGTTATATATCTATCTGACAGCTTTGCGGCAGCCACAATAGCAGAATCATGAATTCTTATACCATGATATATTTCAAACTTTTCCTTAAGCCCCCTAAGTATAGAGATAGAATCCTCTACAGTAGGTTCATCTATAACCACCGGTTGAAATCTTCTCTCTAAAGCCTTATCTTTTTCTATATATTTTCTATATTCATCAAAAGTAGTTGCCCCTATGCAGTGCAATTCACCTCTTGCTAGCATTGGTTTTATTAAATTTCCAGCATCCATAGAACCTTCTGTTTTTCCAGCTCCAACTATGGTGTGAATTTCATCTATAAAAAGCACTATTTTTCCTTCGCTTTTCTGTACTTCTTTTAATACGGCCTTTAATCTTTCTTCAAATTCTCCTCTAAATTTGGCACCAGCAATTAATGCTCCCATATCTAGTGAAAATATTATCTTATTTTTTAAGCCTTCTGGTATATCTCCTCTTACAATTCTCTCTGCCAAACCTTCAATTATAGCAGTTTTTCCTACCCCTGGATCACCTATTAGTACAGGATTGTTTTTAGTTCTTCTTGAAAGTATTCTAACAACTCTTCTTATTTCTTCATCTCTACCTATAACCGGATCAAGTTTATGTTTTTTTGCCTCTTCCACAAGATTTCTCCCATACTTTGCAAGTGCCTCATAAGTTCCCTCTGGATCCTGAGTTTCAACTCTTTGATTTCCCCTTACTTGAGACAAGGCTTCTAAAAATGCATCCTTTGTAATATCAAATTTCTTAAGTATACCGTCTACGTCAGAAGAGTGAACTTCCATGATACCAAGCATTACGTGCTCTACACTTATATATGAATCTTTGAATTTTTGAGCTATCTTTTCTGCTTGCAAAAAAACATCTTCAAATCTTCTAGTTGCATAGACGGAGGAACTTTGTGCTCCTTCTCCCAGCACTTTAGGCATCTTGTCTAATACATCTTTAGTTTCCTTTACCAGAGATTTTAAATTTACAGACATCTTTCCAAATATATTTGGAATAAGTCCATCTTGCTCAAACACTAAAGCTGAAAACATATGAATCACATCTACCTGTTGATGATTATATCTCACTGCTGTAAGTTGTGCTTCATTCATTGCATTTTGAACTTTTATTGTAAGTTTATCTATGTTCATAATAAAAATACGTCACGCAAAACTTAAAACAAGTTTTAACGCAGCTCCTCCTTTCTAAACCTCTTTAGATTAATTTAATTTATATGATAACTACCCGTTCTAATACTGACACTTGGAGAAGTGTGAGTATTAGAGCAGCTATGTCCCTGGATAATGAGTTCTAAGCATCAGGTAGTTAAAACTCCACCTGATGCTTAGAACTCTGTTTATTAAACAAGTAAATATAATTTTTTCAGTTTTATAAGTAAACCTATAAAAAATTATATTTTTGTTTTAAATCAATGGCAATATTAAAATATTTAAGAGCCTCCTGAACCTTTTTCATATCATAATACATACATCCTATTTCCATATATCTTTCATACATGCAGATATTTGTTTGAAATTTCGATAGAGCATCCAGCGAAAGATTCATATACATTTCCCCTTCAGCTAACTGACCTTTTTTTATAAATATCAACGCTTTATAATAGTATGCTCTTTCTATAAGAACTATATCATTTAACTTTATAGAACAATCTAAAGCTATATTACATATACTTTCAACTATATCCCAAATTTGATTTTTTATCAAAATACCTACTATTTTGATTACAAAATTAGCAAATTCCTCTGCATGCTCTTTAGGATGTATTTTCAATGCTTCATTTATATAAAATACTGCCTTCTCACTCATATTTAAAGTAAACATAACTTCAGCATATTCAACCATAGATGTGGATTTATCTTTCAAATTATCTTTATAAAATTCATTTGCCTTTTTTTCATATACTTTGAATTTTTCAGTATCATTTTTTAAAGAAAGTATTGCTAAAATATGATAAACTTTTGCTTTTTTTATGTCTCCATCTATCATGTTTATAAATTTTATAATCGTATCAGACAATTCATAAGCCTTTTCATAATCATTAAGAGCAATAAAACAAATTATTTTATTATATGTAATTTTTCCTAGTAATTCATTACTACCAGTTTCTGCTGCAATGTCTAACACATTATCATAATAATTTATAGCCTGTGAAAATTCTTTTGTTTTAAAAAAATATTTGCCAACATCCATATAATACAGGATTGCTTTTTCTTTAGAAAAATTTTTTTGCAAATATTCATAATACTTTATAATTATATTATACAACTTTTCTAATTCACTTTTTTCTAGATAATAGTTAAATAAGAGATGTATTATCCTAAAACATATATTATCATAGTTATACCGTTCAGCAAATTTAAAATTATATACTAAATTTTTTTCATAATTTTTTTTATCTTGTTTTTTCTCAATATCATCTATATTTTTTATTATTTGATTTTTTATATCTAATTTCAGATACTCAAAACTAATTTCAAGTTTGTCTGATAAAAATTCTAAAATCCAATCTTCTGGTTTTATTTTATCATTTTCAATGCAGCTCATTTTAGAAATTGATATCTTACTATTACACAGTTCCTTCAAAGTATATCCCTTATATATGCGTGCTCTTTTAACTTTTTCTCCAGTAGAAAGTATCTCCATAATTATCACCTATTTTATTTAATACTCTTTTAATATTCCAATTCTTTTAAAAATTTCAACACCTTCACTTAAATACTTAGCTGCTTCCTTATCCATCTTGCTATCTTCATAGAATTTTCCAAGTTTTATTGATATATCTGCAGCTTCTTTAGTATAATTCATTTTTATCGCAAAATTCAATGCATCAATTAATGTATTTTCTGCTTCTTTTTTATTACACTCAATCATATTTATTCTAAATTTCATCATGTAATAATATACTAATGATTTATTATTTTTTTCGTCTATCTTGTCCCTTATTTCTTCTAGAACTTTCTTTGAATTTATAATATCCTTTAATTTTATATAATTTTCACATATATTTATAAGTGTGTCCACAATTTTGCCATCTTTACATTTCATTCGCAACTCTTTTGCTTTATTTAAATGTATAAATGATTCTTCAATATTATTAAACTCTCCAAAAAGTTTACCTAGATTATTTTCAATTCTTGCAGTATTTATTACATCTTCTAATTTTCTGTATACATTTAATGTTTTTTTAGAATACTTTATTGCATTATTTATATCTCCCTTTTTATTATACTCTTCTGCAAGTAAAAATAAGCTTTTAGCATATTCTTCCTTATTATCTATCTGCCTAAACTTCTCATTTGCCAGATAAGAATAGTTTATCGCTTCCTCCATATTTTCTAATTTAAAATTTATACAAGCTGTATAATAATATATTTGTCCAAGCAAGAAATCATTTCCTATATTATTTTCCTTATATACATTCTCCGCCTGCTGCAAATAACTGCTGGAAGCATGATATGATTTCATGCTTATTGTAATCTTCCCCAAACTTATAAAAGTTTTTATAATTTCTTCATATTTATTATTTTTTATAAAAACAACATTAGCAGACAATAAAAGCTGTTGAGCAATAGGATATTCTTTTCTCGCTGTATAGATTGTCCCCTTTAAATATAAATTCTTTGCTTTTTCATATTGTAAGGAATACTTTTCTGAATAATATATAGCCTCTTCTATATACTTTTCCGATTGATTCAAATTTCCACTTATTATATAAGATTCGGCTATATTTTCAAAATAAGTACATATTTTTTGTGCTTGAGTTTCTTCTGACTCCATTAAATACTCAATGGAAGTATTCAATTCACCTGCTAAGTATTCCAACAAATCCATACTAGGATTTGACTTTCCTGATTCCACCAAACTTATTTGTCCAGGTGTAATTCTATCCCCTGCCAAATCTTTTAAAGTCATATTGAGTTCTTTTCTTCTTCTCTTTATTTTTTCTCCTAAAGAAAGTATTTCCATCATTCACTCTTCCTTTATTAATCACAATTTTTGTTTCATGTCTACTTGTTCCAATATGTTACATTTTTTTCAATATATAAAAAATAAAAGCTACACCTTGGGATAACAATATCTAAATATTACATATAATTAAAGTTATATGTAATGTGAAGATTTTTGTTTAGGATAATTTTTAAACCATATTAAAATATTATCCTATATTAGTATCATTATAACATATTTTTAATTATAATATGAAAACTTTAAAAAATAAAAGCATATTGCCACAAACCTAAACAATATAGTCTAAATTAATAAAAAAACAATGTAAAATGCACATCTTTATTATTAAAAGCGTACATTTTACATTGTACTTATTAGGATTCTATACTATCTCATCCAATTCATAACTCCACCGTACATATTTCCTGCAGTATTTCTTAAGTATCTAGAAGTTTTTCTTATCATTCTCTTTTTAGATCTATCTAATTCTGGTACTACCATCATTCCTACTGCTGCACCAATTACTGCACCTGCTACAAACTTTCCACGCATTTTATTACACTCCTCTCTTTAAAAAATGCTTTTTCTTTTACAGAACTATGATTTTTTATGTTCTTTAGATAGATTATGCAAATTTATTTTCTTTAAACAGCTTAATTTTTACATTTTCATATATCAATAACCTTTATATTTTTTTCACCTTTAGGTGCAATTTTTAATATCTCATTCTTTACCTCATCATTAGCTGTCTTTATCTCATTATTCATTAACCATTTTTGAACACTTTTTTTTGATTCTATTTGTAACTTTTCCTTGCACTTTTCATCTGCCAATTCATTAAACAAATCCCCAGTATGACTATCTACTTTAACAAATATAACCTCAATGTTTTTCATAAGCTCGCTCATTTCTTCGTAATATTTTATAGATGAGGCTTCTTTTCTCTCCCATAGCCCAAGGGCGTGCTTGCAGGTTCCTTCATAGTCGTGGAACAAAACGACTTTTTTCTCTCCCTTAGACAAAGCATATTGTACTCCTCTAACAGCTGCTTTTAATTCTCCAGATATTTGCCTTATATTCTTACCTTCTTCACAAGAATGTGAATCGCTTTCTATATAATAAACTACATTACCTTTAACTGCCACCAATGCATAAGAATACATCTCCGTTGAAATGTTATAACTTCCATCCACATATACATGTAAACAATCTTTAGGATAGTTGCCCTCAGACTTTTTTAAAATCTTATCCTCTCCTTTTAAATATTCCAAAGCTGAATTTGTATCTTTAAAACTCTTATATGTAGCACCTTTAACACCTTTTACACGTTTTAGACATTCTCCCCAGGTGTTTACTATAATATTTTGAACCTTTTCATTTTTTTCAAAATCATATCCTTCTTTTATAGCATATACTTTTTTAACCATATCAATTTACGTGTTATATCAATCCCTTATGTAACACTTCTCCCCTCTTTTTCTTTTCTTTCAGATGATTTGAATACATTGCTTAGCTGATTTAAAACCTTAGAAACATTTGCACTTCCAATTATTTTTGTAATATATTGTACTGCTTCTCTTGTAACCAGAATTATATTTTCCTTACCCTGCCAATTTTCAATTATGATTTCTTCTGGTATTTCATCTATTATAGTATTAAGTGCAAAAAACGCCAGAGCAACATCATCTATTTTCCCAACAAAAGGTATAAAATCAGGTATTATATCTATAGGACTTGCAAGGTAAGCTATTACGCCTGACAGCATAATCTTAACCTTTATTTTAACCCTTTTGTCCTTAAATAATCTTATAAATAACATTATAATATCCGGTACAAGCATCCCATACTCTACGATTTTTTCATATTTTTGCGGCACCTTACTTACAACTTTTTTTCTAAACTTATGATACTTATCTAGAATAAGTATACTTCTTTTCTTTTTCTCTATGTTTGGAAATTTCTTTTTTTCCTCATATCTTATATCTTCTGCTTCTACCTCTAGTGCTCTAGGAAGTATTTCTACTTTTTTTAATTTAAGATTAAAGTAAGGTATCAGCTTTACTGCCAGATTTAAATCCACTCTTACTGTATCTCTGTCCACCTCTACCCCATAAGGAGAAAAGTTATCTAATAATTTCTTAAGGACAATATTTTTTACATTCTTAAATACCCTAAACTTATACACATGTACATCAAATATTTTTAAATTTATTATATTGTTATTTATATTTCCTATTCCCATCTTAACTTGAAAATTAGCAGATATTTTGCTCTTATATGTCCCCTCTATTGTTATTATTTCATTTATACTTATCTTTTCTATATTAAGTCCTTCTATATTCACATACTCATGAACTATACCAAGTATGTCTTGTTCTGTCAAAATTGCTTTTCCAAAGGACACTTTCATATATAAATCTCCTCCCTAAATTTACAAACTTCTTATTATAAAGTATACAGTAAATTAAATTTTCTGCAATAAACAATTCTAAAATTCCCATACTAGTTCCATAAATTACTTTAGCAAAATTTATGATTTTAATTAGACTAATTTATAAAAATATTATAATATCATTATATGATTTTATAAAGTTTCGTTTGTTTTTACAAAATTCGACTATAGAACTTATAATTTTAAGTTAATTCATATAAATCACTGTAAATAATCTATCTCAAGAAAGGAGAACTTAAATGAAAAAGATAAAAAATAAGTTTATAATAATTCCTATTTTAACCTCTATTTTATCTCTTTGCATGTTACTATTTATGAATTATAGTAACAGCTCTGTACCCTATAAGTCATATATTTCGTTTCAAAAAGATGTATCAAAGAAAATAGTTTCAACAGTGTATATGACAGATTCCTCCCAAATAAGAGTAAAATTAAAAAACGGAAGCATATATGATACGGATAATCCTAGAACCCCTAATGCTAAAGAAGTACTTTTAAACGATGGAATAAGTGTATCTGAGCAATATACTGTAAATAACAGGCAAGCTTATCCTACTGCTATACTTATAATTTCCATTATGGCAGCTGTTTTTATGGCACTTAAGTTTTCTAACAAATCTTCTAAAAAAATAGTATCTCTCGATTCCTTAGATGCTTCTGCCATAGAAGATTCTAATTGTAATTTTAAAAGTGTAGCGGGAAATGAGGAAGCTAAAGAGAGTGTCCAGGATATAGTTGATTTCTTAAAGAACCCTAAAAAATATGCGTCTTATGGTGCAAGAATGCCAAAAGGGATTTTATTATTCGGTGAGCCAGGAACCGGAAAAACTCTCCTTGCAAGAGCCATTGCAGGTGAAGCAGAAGTCCCATTTTATGCTGTTTCAGGCTCTGATTTTGTACAAGTATATGTAGGTGTAGGTGCCAGCCGTATAAGGCAGCTATTTAAAAAAGCTAAAAGCAATAAATCTGGAAAAGCGGTTATCTTTATAGATGAAATAGACGCTATAGGTAAAAAAAGAGATGGCTCAGGAAGTACCGGAGGCTCTGATGAAAGAGATCAAACTTTAAATGCTCTGCTTACAGAAATGTCTGGATTTAATGAAAAAGAGGGAATTGTAATAATAGCTGCCACCAATAGGTTAGATATGCTAGATCCTGCCCTTTTAAGACCTGGAAGATTTGATAGACATATAGAAGTAACTCTTCCTGACGTTTCTTCAAGGGAAAAAATTATATCTCTCCACTTAAAAAACAAACCTGTAGACAATATAGATGTACATGAGTGGGCTCAAAAAACTTCTTACTTTTCAGGTGCAAAAATTGAGAGCTTAATAAATGAAGCTGCAATACTCGCCTGTAAAGAAGATAGTACTTATATAGAAAACAAGCACATTGATAAAGCTTTTTCCATAGTACTAACAGGGTATGAGAAAAAAGATAGGGATTATATAAAAGATATAGATAAAAGAATAACTGCTTACCATGAAGTAGGCCATGCTCTAGTATCCTCAAAAGTACTTCCAAATGAAAAGATTTCTAAAATAACAATCATTCCAAGTACTAAGGGAGCTGGAGGTTATACATTAAGTATACCTGAGGACAAGCTCTATCAAAATAAAGATTACCTACGTAAAAGAATAATGGTACTTTTAGGTGGAAGAGCTGCTGAAGAAGTTATCTTTGGAGCAGATTACGTAACCACAGGTGCCTATAATGATCTTCAGCATAGTACAAACATAGCCTTTAAAATGGTAACTCAGTATGGAATGGGAAACACTTTAGGTCTTTTAAATATGAGGGAGCTATCAGATTTAAATATAAATCAAAACGAGATTATCAAAGAGTGTAAGTGTCTTACAGATTCAATATATAATGATGTAAAAAATATTCTTATTGAAAATAGGCACTGTCTTAAAGCCACAGTTCAGTTACTTATGGAAAAGGAGACCTTATTTTCAAATGATTTAAAAAACTTATTTAACTAGCAATTTATTTATTGGGCAATGTTTTTACATTGCCCAATAAAATATGTTATGACTACTCCTCCTACAAGCCCTCCTAAGTGTCCAAAATTATCTACATTTGCTATAGAAAATCCTATTATAAGGTTTACCACAATTATAGATATTACATTCATTAAAAATTCCTTACCAATTTTATGTTTCATTTTTATAGCAAATACCAATGCCGCACCTAAAAGTCCAAATATTGCTCCTGACGCTCCTACTGAAATAGATGACGAAAACATAAAACTAAATACCGAGGAAACTAAACCTGATATAAGGTACATCACTATGTATTTAACTTTACCATACACTTTCTCAACAAAAGAACCCATTATATAAAGTGAATACATATTTACTCCTAAATGAACTATTCCAGCATGTAAAAACATACAAGTAAAAAGTCTATAATACTCACCTGAAGCTATAAGTGAGTTAACCTTAGCTCCCATAAATACAAGTACATTTATATTACTGTCAAATATATTTCCAGAAAGGTATGCAGTTACCGCATATACAGCAACATTTAAAGCTATTATGATCCACGTTACAATTAGGTCTTTCATTTTATATATATTTTTTGACTGCTTATTTGCTAAAGTACTTTGTTTTACATAAATCATACAATTATATATTTCTTTAGCTAATTGCTCTAAATCAGGAGTATACAAAGTTATTTGATTAAAATAAGGATTTAAAAAAATTAATCCACATTGTGGATTATTATTTTCATCCACTGTGACATGTACTTCCCTATCTAACACTATTTGTACAAGTCTTACACTTTTACTGTCAAACAGTTTCTTTAAACGTAACTTTATATCTTCAGCATTTATATTTCTATAACTTTCCACCCTAGAAAAGAAAACTACCTGCATAATAGAATTTTGCTCTCTGCATAACGCCCATTTACTGCATGTTCCATTTATACCTTCTAGCTCTATAATATTAAAATTATAGTTTTTGCATAACTTGTCTATTAAATTATCAATATATGAACTCATATTTTTCTCCTCAAAAAAACGAATACACAGTATATTATCATAAATATTTTGATATCTATAACACACTGTGTAACTTATTTTTCTCAACTTAATTCCATTTATACTATTTCTTCTACGATTATACTTAGATTTTTAAGTAAATCGACTTCATAACCTGATATGTTATCTCCAGTTTCAGGATCTTGTAATACCCTTATCACCGGTCTATCCGGAAATCCTCTGTTTTGCCTTACAACATACCCCTTAACTCCATTTGATAACTTAACGCAGCATCCAAGTGGATAAACAGCAAATGTATTTTTGAAATAGGATACTATTTCCTGGTCAAAACTACTTCCACTTCCTGAAAGTATAAGTTCATAAGCATCATTAGGGCGAAACTTTTTTCTATAACATCTATCGTTACTAACAGCATCATATACATCACATATGCAAACCATCTTTGCAAAATTTGTTATCTGTTTGTTTGTAAGTCCATAAGGATACCCTCTACCATCAACCCTCTCATGATGCTGTTCAACTATTTTAATTATAGGACTGTATGTACCAACCGTTTTTTTTAAGATTTTTGAACCGTATACAGGATGTTTTTTTATTTCAGCAAATTCTTCATCCGTCAACTTACCTTTTTTATTCAATATCTCTATAGGCACCTTTGTCTTTCCTACATCATGTAGGATAGCTCCCACACCAAGTTCCTTTATATCAAATTCATTGTATCCTGCGGAAATTCCTAAAAAAGAAGCCATAACACAAGTATCTATTGAGTGTACAAAAGTATAGTTATCATACGTCTGTATGTCATAAAGGCTTTTATTAACATCTCCAACATCAACTATGTAATTAATCATTTCTTCTACTGTTTTTAAAGAATGTCTTAATCCTTTTTCATCATAATTATTTAGATTTACCATTACTTTTGACATACTTTTCATAGTGGACTGTTTAAGTTGCGACAATTTTTCATCTTCGACATATACATCTTCTAATCTTTCATCTTCGACGTATACATAAAATACACCTAATTTTTTTAATTTATCTATATAGTTACTATTCAACTTTACTCCTGCTCGTAATAAAACTTGTCCTTCACAGGTTAATATACTCTTTCCAAGCACATCTTCTTCCATAACCCTATCTATAAATTCCAGTCTCATAATTTCACCCCAATAAAGTTTTACATTGTAATGTTTGTTAATAAAATAATACCATACAACCGTAAAAATTTAAATAATTTAAAATTAAAAATGCCTTAGCCTTCAAATAAATCATAACTCTACAAAATATTTTTCTAGATAAATAAAAATATGTATTTACTTATTTTGTAAATTTGTATATTATAATAATGAAAGCATTATTTCCATTATATGGAGGAGAATTATGAAAAAATTTATTATTATATTTATAAGTATTTTACTCACTGTTACAATAGTGGAAAAAGTATATGTGTCCTATAAGTGCAGAGATATCAACTACGCAGTTAAAAACTATTTTACTACTGGCATCTTTAATAAATATAAGCTGTGCAACATGGGTGATATAAATATGTATTTTTCCAATGGAACAGTTGCATTTATTAAAGTTTCTGGTATGTCTACTAAAATGCCTCATGAAAAACTAGAATATACCGTATTTATACAAAAAAACGCACGAGGAGTGTGGAAAATAAAAAAAGTATATCCTGCACAGATAACTTTAAAATAAAACTCTTTAGTTTTTACTACTTTTTCTCTTTCTACAATCTGCACATATTCCATTTAATTTAAAATCCAGTTCTTCATCCTCAAATACAAAGCCTGTTTTGCTTTTTATAATTTCCTCTATTTGCTGCATAGGACAGTCTATTTCTACTTCCTTATGACATATTTTACACTCCAATATATGTTTATGCTTTTTTCTCATTATAGCGTAACTATATTTATTTTCACCCAAATCAAATTTTCTAACAATTTTCTTATTTTCAAACAATTCTAAGGATCTATAAATAGTGGATAAATCTACATTTATGTTTCTTTCTCTACACTTTTCAAATAAATTATCAACAGTTATAGCATTCTCACTCTTAGATAATATATCTAAAATATTTAATCTTGCTTTTGTAACTTTTATTCTACGTTTTCTCAAGTACTTTTCTACATCCATAAATTCACCCCAAATTTTCACTTAAAAAACATCATTTTAATACCAAATATAATAAGTATTACTCCCCCTATATAATCTGCATATTTACTTACAATATGTATTTTCTGGAGGTACTTCGAAATAAAAAAAGCAAATAAACACATAATGAAGGTAATTAATCCTATAAACACAGTGCTAATAAGTAGATCTATCCTATTTGCTATATTATTTAAAGTTGTAAATCCTATTACCATTGCATCAATACTTACTGAAACTCCAAGCACTAGAATCATTCCTGGTTTAATGAGTATGCATTCTCCTTTACTCCCCAAACCTTCTTTAACCATAAAGATGCCTACTATAGATACTAATGCTCCTCCAATTACCTGGGGAACAGATGCAATATATGTATTAAATAAAAAGCCTGCATAAGCACCGCATATAGCAAAAAAAAACTGAAAAAATCCACATGAAAAAGAAAGTTGAAACTTATTTCTTTTCTCCACTGCGCCATTCAATCCCACACACAGTGAGACACCAAAGGCATCTAAAGAAAGTGCCACTGCAATCAAAAGTAAAAAATAAAATTTCATATTATTTTCCTTTCACAATTAAAATTACTTACTTAATTTTACTTTATTATTTTTCTAATGTCTATAAGTTTACTTACTATTCATATGTATTTTTCTGGAAAATTAAGCATATATCCATTACATTTAAGCCATTTCCTTCTGTTTTTGTATTGTGGAATTATAGATTCTACTAATCTCCAGTAATCTCTAGAATGATCCATATATACCAGGTGGCAAAGTTCATGCACAACTACATAATCTATAACTTCCATAGGTGCCATTAATATTTTGTAATTGAAACTAATATTACCGTTAGAGGAACAGCTTCCCCATCTAGTCTTCTGACACCTAATTGTTATTTTTTTTGGATAAACATTTAGATTTTTGTGATAAATATCCACTCGTTCTCTAAAAATCACCTTAGCCCTTTGTTTATAAAATTCGCATATGCTCTTTTTAATATTTTCTTCATTTTTTAATAAAACAGCTTTGCCATAAACTATAATTTTATCTTCTGCAATTTCTACATAACATTTTTTTATGTCTGCCTGCTGCATTTCTATTTTTAAAAAATTCCCTATCCATAAAAGCTTTTTTCCATCTAACAGCCCCATAGACTTCATGTTATAAATTCTATTCTTTGTAACTTCCACGTTTTCCTGTATCCATTCCATTTTATTCTCAACTATTTTCTCTATGGATGGATAACTAACATTAAGAGGTGCTATTACATATACTTCACCTTTTCCATTAATTTTAATAGTTATGTTTTTTATATCCTTCTTTATTACCTTATATTCAAATGAAGAAAGTCTATGAGTTGTTTCCATTTTTCACCTTTCACTAATTTTTAACAGTAACTGGCTTTATAGTGTCGTTAACCTTTATATAGTAAGTCTTACCTTTTTCTAACTTTTCTTGTGGCACAATAACCACCTTGTTGTCTTCTACGCTGCCTATTTTAAAAGCAACCCTTTTACCAGTAGTACCATTTATAATTTCCATATTTATTTTATTTTTCATATCAGAACTTATTTTTTTGTTAAAAATTACAGTAAATGCTTTATCCTGCGGCACCTGCTGCATTGTATCTAAAACCTTATCTTCTGGATAAAAAAACTTATATACATTGCTAAAGTATTCTTCTGGAACTTTTGCCCATCCATCTTTAGTGCCTATACAAATTTGTGATCTATCTATATTATTCACTATATACTTAAAAGCAGACCAATATTCCTCATTTTTAGCAATACTTAAATCTATATAAAATTTTTCATTATTTATTGTAACCTTTAAAAATCCTCTTTCATCTGTTCCATCTTTACACTGTCCCGACAATAATTGCGCTACTGCCAAAGAATTCTCATTACCTGTATCAAAATCAGGTTTTATTCCTACTTTTTGTATTATATTACCTGCAGGGGAATAAAACTTTTCTACAGTTAATTTCAATGCTCCTCCATCTGAAAGATCAAACATCTGCTGTGCCACACCTTTTCCATAAGTAGTATTTCCTATAAAAAAGGCTTTTTTATAATCCTTCACTGCTGCAGACAATATTTCAGAAGCACTGGCAGTATATTTATCTACCAAAAATATAGTAGGCTTGTCTATTATATTTTGTTCTTCTCCTGCCAGGTAACCTGTTTTTTTACCATTTTTATCTTCAACTATAAGTGCTAAATTTTGTCCTATAAAATTTCCTGCTACATTTAGGGCAGAATCCATATATCCTCCACCATTATCTCTCAGGTCTATTATGTACCTTGCAGGTTTATTTGCTTGAAGCTCTTTTAACTTTTCATTAAACTTTTGTGATGTGTCTTCTCCAAAAGATGCTATATGAATATATGCAGTATTACTATCCAACATTTTTCCATCTACTATTGGAATACTTACCTCTCCCCTTTTTACAGAAAAGCTTAATACCTTGTCCTGCCTTTGAATTACAAGATTAACATTTGTATTTTCGTCTCCTTTAATATATGAAGAAGCTTGATCAAGTGTTATATTGGCAAGTGAATGGGAATTAGCCGAAATTATAATATCCCCTTCCTTAAGTCCTACATTTTCTGCTGGAGAATTCGCAACTACAGAATCTACTTTTATTCCTGAAGGAACCTGAGACATATATATGCCTATTCCGTAAATTTTATTATTTATAGAATTTAAAAAATTTGTTTCTTCCTCTTTAGAAAAATACTCAGTATATGGATCATTAAGTTTTTTCAATGCTTCATCTATACTAGATGCATTTAATACCCCGTCTGGTATATTGCCTACATAATAGGTTTTAATATCGTTTTTCACTTGATTCAGTACTTGTGACGAGTCTGCTGCCGATGCTGTAAATGAAAAGCCAAGTAAAAAAAACATAGTCCAAAATACTACAAATAATTTTTTTGCATATAATCTCATATCTAATTTTCTCATTGAGTTACTTTTCATATAGTAATCCTCCCAAAATTATTATAGGTTGTAATTGAAATTTGAACTTATTCGCAGATACATTTTTACAATAATGAAGTACATTTAAATATTTCATACATAAGTCTTAGTAAAAATATCCGGAGAATAATTCAACTTTCAATCTAGAAACTCTATAATTAATGAACTAATTATATCATTATTGAACATTTACTTCCATTGAAATTTATCTTTTTTGCTTACTATAGCTTAGGAGGATATAGTTACGGCAAACTTAATTATTGATATTTAATCACATATAATTCCACACTATGTAGTAATATATTATCTTACAACAATTCATAATATTGAAATATCAATTTATTTATTATATAATTAAATTGCATAATAAATGATATTAAATTTATTATTATAATTACATAATAAAAGGAGCTATAACATGAAAGAACAACTCTCTCCAATAGAATTACATAAAAGGCATATAAAAACTGCTACTACAATTTTTTTTATAGCATTAATATTAGCAGTATCTATAATAACCTATATCATTTCATCAACTTAAAATAAAATGGCAGAATCTTAAAGTTCCGCCATTTTTTATTTTGCCTATACAATAACTATTTAATTTTTTTACATTAAGTCAAAATTTTATATGTGCAAAGTTGGCATATTAATTATTTATCCTAAATTTAGTTATATTGCCCTTAAGATTTTCTGTCATACTTTCAAGGTTTTCTGCAACTTCGTATACTTTATTTGCAGACTTACTCATTTCAGCACTGGAAGCAGCTATTTCCTCAGTAGATGCAGCCATCTCTTCTGCAGTAGCTGAGGTTTCTTCTACACTACTCACTATTTTATCTTTGCTTTTTTCAAGGTTGTCTACAGATACATTCACTTTTTGAATTTTAGGTATTATATTATTAACTGCATAAGTTATATTAGTAAAAGCTTCTATAGATTCATTTATAGACTTAGTTTGATTTACAATTTCATTGTCCATCTCTGAAGTTTCCTTTACTATGGCTCCTATTTTATTAGAAAGCAATTTAATTAAGCTATCTATACTTGTAGAAGACTCCTTAGTTTGTGAAGCTAATTTTCTTACTTCCTCTGCCACAACTGCAAAACCTTTTCCAGCTTCTCCAGCCCTAGCTGCTTCTATAGCTGCATTTAAAGCTAGCAGGTTAGTTTGATCTGAAACACTGTTTATAATATTAGTTATGTCATTTATTTTCAGCACATTACTGCTAAACTCCGTTATATCTCCCTTAAACATTTTAAAAGAATCATTTACCTTTGCGATAGACCTTTCTATATTAGGCAGTTTTTCACTATTTTCTTTTGCCATACTGTCTATCTCATTAGAGCTCCTATCTATTTCATTTATATCCTCTACTATCTTAGACAATTCATTGCTAAAGGAATCTATAACCCCATTTACAGCAACTAATTCTTGTGCCTGATTTGTATTTGCTCCTGCCACCTGATTTATAGTCTGGGATACATCACTTGAAGATCCAGATAATTCTTTAGAAATCAGAACCAAGCTATTTGATTCATCAACTATAGTTTTAAAATCATTTCTAATAGTATACAACAAATTATTCACAGATTTTCTCATACCTTCTATACCTTTGGCTAAAACTCCTCCTTCATCTTTATAATTCAAGTATTCTCTAGGAACTTCTTTAGTAAAATCTCCTTTTGATAAAGTATTCATATACTCTGCAGAATAAAGTAATACTTTAGTTATCTTAGATACAAAAATATTTGCTGCTATAACAGACAATATAGCTATTAGTAACACAATAATACCTATGCTTTTAAAAACTTGAAATATCTGATTATTTATTACACTTTTACTAATACCTATAAAAAACATTCCCAGTACATTTCCTTCATTATCCCTGATTGGTTTATATATTACCTCATAGGGTACATTCAATATTTTTGTTTCTCCCCTAAAGTCTTCTCCAGATTTCAACACTTTATTTGAAACCTCAGATAAAGCTTTTGTATTTACAGCTCTATTTCCTTTGTTCATTACCGTCGTAGAAATCCTTGTATCTTTTAAGAATATAGTAACTTCTTCACCTGTCTCCGCTTTTATAGAGTCTACAAATTTAGTATCTCCACTTATGAGTTTACTCCCCTTGTATAATTTGCCACCCTTTTCTTTCCATGCTCCACTATATTTTTCATCTAATAACTTTAAAGCCATACCAGAATTTGATTTCAATTGATTGGAATAGCTTTCATCTGTTATATTACTCAAATTATGATGTACTAATATAAGAACTGAAGCACTTAAAATCAAAATGATACATACTATTAAAAGATTTATTTTACCCCTAACTTTTAGATTTTTCATTTACACTCCCCCTGAAAATATAATATAACTTTATCTGATGGCTACCTACTGTAACACTCCCACTTTTATCAAAGTGGGAGCTAACCATAGCTACGCCCTAGATAATTCATCTAAACTTAGTGGGAGAAGCAAAACTCTAAAGAGAAAGCGACTGTCATCAAATCAAAGATTGGGGATATCTACTTTTTCCACTAAGTAAGATTCATTGATGAAAACGTTTATATAATTTATTTAAAAAAAGTCAGAGCACTGCTTCCGACTTTTTGTCCTGTTTTTAATTTCTTTAATCTTAAATAAATTAAAAATTTATTCATTTCCTTTATATACTATTATATCAAAAATTTAAATTATATTCTACATTGCAATTAAACTTATCAGTGAATATTATTTAGTAGCTTTCACAAAATTCATAGAAATGTTATAGTAGGTAATCATCAAACAAGATATAGCCCTATCTTACTTGCTCAAAAACACTTTTGACTATAGGGACCACATAATGGCTTCCTCCCTTTTCTTTAGCATTTTCCACCATGGCTATTACTAAAAGCTTTGGATTATCTACATTAACTGCAGCAAACCATCCAACTTCCGTTCCACTAGTATCCTCCTGTGAAGCCTTTATCTCTGCAGTACCTGTCTTTCCTGCCAAAGCCATTCCAGGTATATATGCTTCATGTCCTGTCCCTTTAGGGTTTGAAACTACCTGTTCTAGGTCATTTAAAATAATATTTGCATCTTCTTTAGGATATACATCTTTTTTCCATATCTGTGCCTTGGCATTATCTTTATATATAAGGTATGGTTTTATAATATTCCCTTCATTCACAAAAGAATCATACATTGCCATTAAGTGAACTGGGTTTAATAGAATTTCTCCCTGGCCATATCCGCTGTCTGCCAGCTGCACCTCTGTTTTTATATTTCCTTTTGAAGCTAATTGTGATCTAGAGAGTCCATACTCAAAAGGCATTCCCTCACCTAGCCCCCAATTTTTAAGTTCTGTCTCCATAGTGTCTTTTCCAATATCCAGTGCAGTTTTTGCAAAATATATATTATCTGAATAAACAAGAGCATTCAAAAGATTGCTAGGCTCGCCATAATCCTCTACTCGTGTAACATAATACTTTCCCCAACTACTGTCTTTTTGCCATTTAAGTCCAGAAATATTTTTAGACACTTGTGGATTTAATTTACCATCCTTTAAACCTATTGCTGCTGTAATAGGCTTGAAAACAGATCCGGGAACTACATTGCTCTGAAATCTATTGTATAAAGGTCTTCTCTTATCTTCATTTAAAGTTTTCCAAGTATCACTTGACATACCCATTACAAAATCATTAGGATCAAAAGAAGGAGTACTTACAAGGGCTAGAACCTCCCCCGTTTTAGGATTCATGCTAACACCCATGCCAGCATCTTGCTGCAATTCATTATATAGTAAACTTTGAATTTTAGAATCTATAGTAAGTTTTATATCTTTTCCATTATGTACTTTTCTCTTTATGAGAGTCTTTTTTTTCTTATTATTTTTATCTACAATATAAATTTCATATCCGTTTTGAGCTCTTAAAGTACTTTCATATATTTGTTCTAATCCTGATTTACCTATTATATCATCAGGTCCATAATTTTTATTTGTTTTTAATTCTTCTGCAGTAACTTTATGTACATACCCTGTTAAATGCGCAGCTGCATTTTTTAACGGATACACTCTTTCCTTTATATACTGCACTTTTACTCCAGAAATTCTTTGAAGTACAGCTAGATTACTGTCGTCTTCCTGTATTATCTTTATAGGTACAAACATATCCTTTTTTACATAAGATGCAGAGAGTTTCTTATTTATATCTTCTTTTGAAATGTTTAATAGGGCAGCTATATTTTCCTTAGATTTTTCACCATTTTGTTCTAAAGTTTCAGGTACAATCCCAATTTGTGCTGCCCTACCATCCTCTGCTATAGGATTGCCATTTCTATCATAAATCGTACCCCTTTTTCCCTGTACAGTATCTATTCTTATTTTATCCCCTTCTTTTAAATCCGGAAATATATTAGAAGGACTCCACACTACTTTCCAATCTGTTTTGTCATTATCCTTTTCTTTTTTTAAACTTATACTGTTTGAAAAATCTAATTTACCTGCTGCAGTATCCATACTTACCTTTATTGGAACTTTTGCAGCTCCATCTTCATATTTTATGTCACTGCTGCTGTCAATCTTTACATTTATATTCTTTGCTTCTATTCCACTGTAAATATTATTGTAACGACTCACAAAATCTTTTTTAGCAATCCTAGATTTACTATCTTTATCCATCTTATTGTACATTAAATCATAGTTGCATTTTGTCCATGCATCTATGTAACCATTTAAGCTATTTTTTACCATATTACTTTTGCTGCTGCACGCAGTGACTGTAAATATAGATAATGCTATGAAAATACACCATAAAAATTTACATTTCATAAAATCATACCTCTAAGACAAATCCATATTATTTAATATGTTTTTTAACTCCCTCAGTTCATCTACAGTTAGGGTAACTCCCTTTCCCATTTTATCATGTTCTTGTGACCAATCTCTTATATCATATTTAGCAGTTCTATCATTCCAGCTAACTAAATTTAATTCTTTCTTCCATCCTTTAGGGGATTCTGATAATACTCCTTTATTTTCTTTTATTTCATATTTTATACCTGCCATTTTATACACCTCTCAAAATCAAAAATTTATTTTCTATATTATACCATAATTACAGAATACCATCTATTTAAGAATTTCAATAAAAAATTAAACTTCTGAGTGTCAAATCCTCAGAAGTTTAATTTAAATTCAATCAATGAATCTTACTTAGTGGGAATTTGTTTCTCCAACTAAGTTCAGATAGAAATCCCTATTTTCGTATCTGTCCTTCTCCATAGACTACATACTTTGAAGTAGTAAGTTCGTTTAATCCCATAGGCCCTCTCGCATGAAGCTTCTGGGTACTTATACCTATTTCGGCACCAAATCCAAACTGCTCACCATCAGTAAATCTAGTAGAAGCATTTACATAAACTGCCGCAGCATCAACTTCATTTAAAAATCTTTGAGATGCGTTATAATCATTTGTTATTATAGCTTCAGAATGTTTTGTTCCATATTTATAAATATGATCCATTGCTTCATCCAGCGAATTCACTACTTTTACAGCCAATATCAAATCTAGAAATTCTGTATCATAGTCCTCTTCCGTTGCCAATTTTGCATAGGGAATCAATTTTTTCGTTTCACTACATCCTCTTATTTCAACTCCCAAACTTTTTAAGGTTTTTCCCAAATGAGGCAGGAAATTTTCAGCAGCGTTTTTGTGTACAAGCAATGTCTCCATAGCATTGCAAACTGCTGGTCTTTGAGTTTTTGCATTTAACACTATATTTTCTGCCATGCTTAAATCTGCACTTTCATCCACATAAACGTGACAATTTCCTATACCAGTTTGGATTACAGGCACTGTAGAATTCTTTACTATGGAATTGATAAGTCCCCTGCCCCCTCTTGGTATCAGTACATCTACATATTCGTTAAGTTTCATCAAAGTTTCCACTGCTTCTCTTTCAGTTATATCTATAAATTCAATAGCCCCTTCTGGAAGTCCGGCACTAACAGCAGCTTTATTTATTGTATTGTATATAGCTACATTGGAGTTTATTGCCTCCTTCCCTCCTCTTAAAATAACTGAATTTCCACTTTTAAGGCAAAGTGCAGCAGCATCCACAGTTACATTTGGCCTAGCTTCATATATTATTCCTATTGTTCCAAGAGGTACTCTCACTTTTCCAATACGCAGTCCATTAGGCCTTTTCCACATTTTAGACACTTCACCAATAGGATCTGGAAGTGATGCAACTTTAATAAGTCCACCTGCCATAGAATCTATTCTCTTTTGGTTTAGTTCAAGTCTGTCGATAAAAGCTTTACCTTTACCTGATTTTTTAGCATTATCCAGATCTAACTTATTAGCTTGTAAAATAAGTTCTTTGTTGTTTTGAAGTGCCTCTGCCATATCATCTAAAGCTCTATTTTTTAAATTCGGACCCATATTAGATAATATTCTTGCAGCCCTACTTGCAGTTTTAGCTTTTTCTACAACATAACTACCTACATCCATCTCTATAAGCCTCCTTTTATTTTTCTGCTTCAAATAAAGTTCCAATTTCTTTATTTGAAACTATATCTTCTATAACAGAATCTTGGGATCCATTTGCTATTATCATAGATATCCCCGATGATACTGCTATTTTTGCCGCCTTAATTTTAGTATACATACCACCTGTTCCAACATTGCTGTGAGATCCCTTACTGCAATCTTCAATTTCCTTAGTTATTTTAGGAACACAGCTTATTAATTTGGCATCTTTATCTGATTGAGGATCAGAACTATAAAGTCCATCAATATCTGAGAGCAGTATGAGAAGATCTGCATGAATGGTCTTTGCAATCAAAGCTGAAAGAGTATCGTTATCACCAAATTTTATTTCCTCTACTGCAACTGCATCATTTTCATTAACTATGGGTATTACTCCACGTTTTAAAAGTGCTGTGAAGGTATTTTGGGCATGAGTATAATTGTCCACAATATCCAGATCATTTTTTGTAAGTAAAATTTGAGCAACTATTTTGCCATGTTCTGAAAACATCTTTTCATATATATTCAAAAGTATTCCCTGGCCAATAGCCGCAGCAGCTTGCTTTTCACATATGTCTTTTGGCTTTGTTTTAAGTCCCAATTTCAAAAATCCAACACCAATAGCTCCAGAAGTTACTAAAACTACACTTTTACCTTGATTTTGCAAATAACAAATTTGCCTTACTATTTCCTCTATTCTATACAAATCCAAAGATCCATCTTCGGTTATAAGAGTAGAAGTGCCTACCTTAACTACAACTTTTTTAGCATCCTTTAAATATTTTTCTCTAATGTTCATTTTTTACTCCCCACAAATAATTTAACTTTACATACTCAACCTTCACAAGTTAAGAATTAAAAATGTTGCTTAGCAAATTTTCTTAAACTGCAAAAATTAAGTTATATATTTACCTATTTACACTTAAATTTATGCATATTACCAGTTTTAAAATGCCCTGATATTATTAAAAGGGTATACTCTCAAGATAACATGTCCTCTTATGTCTTTCAAATTTATTGGTCCAAGTATTCTGCTGTCAGTACTATTTCCCCTATTGTCTCCAAGTACAAAAACATATCCTTTAGGGATTACATATTGTGTAATAAGAGAATTAGGTTCAGTAATTGTTCCCTTAGGAAGATAATCTTCTGAAAGAAGTTGTCCATTTAAATATACCTTTCCATCTTTTATTTCAACCTTATCTCCAGCTATTCCTATAACTCTTTTTATGTAATCATCATTATTTTCGTCTTTAGAATAAAAAGTAACAATTTCTCCTCTACTTATATGACCGGTTTCAGTACTTACTTTTTCTAAAAATACAGAATCCTTATCATGAAATGTAGGCTGCATAGAAGGTCCTATCACAGTTGTTCTTGCAAAAACATAGGTCCTAAATGTCAATGCAAACACAACTGCTAATATAATATAAAATACATATCCGCCTATATTCTTTAAAACTCCCTTATGTTCCATTTATCATACTCTCCTTCAATATTACAAAAATTATAATTAACATTTATTATAGCATAATATAAATTAACATACAGTTAACTTTATATAATATCCATTTAATTTGGAAAATATATAATAAGATTGTCAAATGGAAAATTAAGTTAGTCGGGGATATTATGAAGAAAAAATACTTATCCATGATAATAGCTGCACTTATTGCTGCCACATCAACAATAGCTCCAATATACTCAGTTCATGCAGCTTACGATAATACAACTATTAATACTAATTTAAATTCTACTGTAAAACCTGATCACATTACTTTAACCTGGACTAAAGACCCTAAAACTACACAAACAATCACCTGGAGAACTAGTACAAATGTAACTAAAGGATTAGTTCAATATAAAAACTTGACTACTGGAGAAACAAAAACTTTTAATGCTACTAAACAAGATTTTTCTACATCAAGCACTGATATAAATACTGGATGTATAAATTTATTGTTTTTGGGGATTCTCAAAGTGGAAATGCTGATGTTCCAAATTATGCTCCTTGGAATAAGACTGTTCAAAATGCCTATTCTAAAAATAAAGATGCAGATTTCATGATAAATGTTGGTGATTTAGTTGAAAAGGGCCAAGATTATAGGCATTGGAACAACTGGTTTAATGCTGCTAAAGGAGTTATTGACAATTTACCTGAAATGCCAGTTCAAGGCAATCACGAAACCTACAATGCAGTTGGCTGGGATTCAACTAAACCTAAATATTTTACAAATCAATTTAAAGTTCCGATGAACGGTCCTGATGGTTTCAAAGGGCAAGTATATTCTTACGATTACGGAAATGTTCATTTCGTTATGTTAGATAGCCAGGAAGATGAAGAATCTTCAAATAATGATGAATTAGCAGCCATAGGTGCTGATCCAAGGTTAGTTATATATGGAACACCAATTGCATTTGGAAGTAATCAAGCTGAAATCATAAAAGGTAAAGCTTATGTAAATCCAAATTATATAACTATGTACTTAGGTGGAAGCTATGATTCAGCTTCAATGAAATTGACTATAGATAAGCAAACCTATAGTTTCAATGCCAAAGATCTTTCTCCTAGTAAAAATGTGAGTTTAGATGCTTTATCTAAAGCAGGTTTTAATTGCAGCTATAATACCCAATTTAACATGATTATGATAAATAAGTAGTTAAACTTTTAGATTTTCTGTGACATCAGAAAATCATCCTTAATTGTGAATTGTGCATTATATAATTTCTAAATAGAATTTCTAACTAAAAAATAAACTTATGCGTAGAAATATTCGGAGCATAAGTTTATTTTTCGTTTAAAATTCTCACAAACTTTTTTATTTTACACGAATCTTGACACTTGCATTAGTTCCTAAAACCAATCCCTTAGTCTTATTGAACTGAATTTTAACTGGCACTTTTTGATTTACTTTTTTAAACTCACCATTTTTATCTTTAGAAGATTGATTTAAACCATTTTGTGATACTAATCCAATGGATTTTACTTTTCCATTAAACTTTTTACCATTAAATTCATCCAACTTAACAGTAACAGCTTGACCAACTTTCACATTTTGAATTTCTTTTTCATCTATATTTGCAGTTACATAAACATTATCTTCATCTGCTACAGTAGCTATAGTTTGACCAGCTAATTTAAATTCTCCCTGAGTACTCTGCTTTTTCACAACTATACCACTTATAGGAGCTCTCACTAAAGATGAATCTATACTTGAATCCGGGGTATTTGTAACTTCCTGTCTGGCCAATATCTCATCTTTATTAACTTCATCGCCCTCATTTATATCAAACTCTAGTAATTTACCTTGAATTTGAGTATTTACATTAACTACATCTGCACCCACTACTGCATCATTTGTTGAAATATAATAAGTGTTTTCATACCAGAAATAAGATATTATACCGCACAATATTACTGCAATTCCTACTAATATTCCAATAGCTGCTATTTTATATTTCTTGATTATACTAACTATTTTATTAACCACGCTGTATCCCCCCTTTTCACTACTCTAATCCTATTTCCGCAAACATACCTGGTTTCAAAGATGGATTTTTACCATTTATACTAACCTGTACTAAAATATCTGAACTTTGCGGCTCTACCTTAGAATTTATGACAGTTACTTTTCCTTGAAAATCCTGATCTGGAAGGTCAGGTACTCTAATAATTACATTTTGACCAACGTTAATCTTATTTAAAATGTAAGATGGTGCATATGCATTTACATATAATTTATCAGAATTAACTATTGAGATAAGCGGTTTACCTGGATAAGCCATATCTCCAACATTTACATTTTTAGCACTAACTGTTCCTGCAATAGGCGATGTAATAGTAGCATTATTAAGCGAATTTTGAGCAGATTTTAATGCAGCCTGTGCCTGATTTACCTGACTTTGATAAGTACTTATATTGGACGATGTAGAACTACCTGTTAAGCTTGTACTATTATACGTACTACTTTGTGCACTAGTTAAATTTGAATTTGCAGCATTTAATGCATTTTGTGCTTGATCAACTTGATTCTGAAGATCTTGGGTATCCAATTTTATAACAACTTGTCCATCTGTTACTTTTGTCCCTATGTCTACAGATACTTCTGAAACCCTTGCTGAAATGTTTGAAGTTATTTGAGTATCTTCATTTGTTGCAATCTTTCCTCCCATTATAAATGAACCTTTATCATTCTGCTCATTGGAATTTGTAATCGTCTTGGTAGGAGCTGAATTTTTATTATAACTACAGCCACCTAAAAACACTCCCATAACTACTAAACAAACTAAAATAATTTTTTTCATTTCCATCCTCCTCTTATGTAGGCACTGTAAAATAACTTTTTAACATTTTTATTATAAGCTTAATGTTGTTTAAAATAAAGGACTTTAGTCTAAAACTTTAAAATAAATTTAGTAAGCATTTCCTCCAATATCCAGAAAATCTTCAACTTTATTTATATGAGGGTTTCTAAGTAAAAAATCAACTTATACTTCGAATGTTTTTACAACCTTCAGCTCGTTAAATTGCTAATTGTAGAGTAAGGTATATAATTGTATCAACAGAACTATACAATTTCATATATACTACTCAAAAAATTTCTGAAAGGGGATTAGTATATGATTAAAATAGGTAATAACACAATTGAAATCAAAAAAGGAGATATAACAAAAGAACACAGTGATGCCATTGTAAATCCTGCAAACAGCAAATTACAACATGGAGGCGGGGCAGCTCTAGCCATAGTCTCTGCTGGTGGATTTGAAATACAAAATGATAGCAATAAACTTATGTCAATAATTGGAAGTGTTCCTACTGGAAAAGCAGTCATAACATATGGACATAAGTTACCTGCTAAATTTGTTATACACACTGTAGGCCCTGTAATGGGTGAAGGCAATGAAAATGAGAAGCTTAAAAAAGCTGTAACAAGTGTGCTCAATCTGGCAGAGTGCTATAATTTACATTCTATATCCATGCCCGCCATAAGTTCCGGTATATTCGGCTTTCCAAAAGATAAATGTGCAGAAATACTTCTTGAAACTACCATAAAGTTTTTCACAAATAAAGATACGAGTTTAAATAAAGTTGTAATGTGCAATTTCGACGAAAAAACCTATAACATTTTCCTTGAAAAATCAAAAAAATACCTACTTAAATGAAATTAGGCTTCCTTTTTGTCTTGATTTTATTTTATGAACCAAGTAATAAATTGTGTAAAAAATAAAAATTCCAATCAAGCTTCCCAAAAAATCTATGAGTACATCACTTACAAGAGAACTTCTACCAGGCACAAACGCTTGGTGAAATTCATCCGTAACAGCATAAAAAAGACATACAAACATTATGTATATTAAAGCTTTTGCCCCTTTTACATTAAATTCAAATAACACTCCACTGACTAAAATAGCAAGTATAAAGTACTCAAATGCATGAGCATTTTTCCTTATAATTAAATTCAGTTTCTCTTCTCTATTTCCTGTAGGATTCACATATGTACTTTTAACTTGCCCTTTTTGAATTTTAATTTGAACATTGCCATTTACATCCTTACTTACAATTTTGTTTTCCTTGATTTGTCTGTACTCTTTTCTTAAATTGTCTAATATGTTATAACTTCTTTGGTTAGAGATATCACCATTATTTGATGAGTTATAAAATATAAATCCCATCCAAAGAATACATAAAATAATCAAAATTATCTTTTTAATACTTGTCACCTTCTTTGTTTTAATGCAATTATTATACCTCAAATTTAGGTAACAAGCACCTTCTATTTTATATTTAAATGAGGTATAATTTGCTATAGTAACACTATTATGTATTAAAGTAAATTTGCTAAATGGAGGAATAATATGTCATACACCAAAGTTAAATATGAAGATATAAAAAAGCTGTGTAATTTGGTCTTTGAGAAATTTGGATTCAACCGGGAAGATAGTGAAACCATAACTAGCGTTTTGCTTTTATCAGATCTATATGGAATTGAATCCCATGGTATTCAAAGGCTGGTAAAGTACTACAGTGAAATAAAAAGTGGTCTTATAAATATCAATTCTAAAATAAAAATAGTAAAGGAAACACCTGTATCTGCAACAATAGATGGCATGGGCGGTATGGGACAGCTAATTGGTAAAAAAGCTATGAATCTGGCAATTAAAAAAGCTAAAACTTCAGGAATGAGTATGGTAGTGGTTAGAAATTCAAATCACTATGGTATTGCAGGCTACTATGCCAAAATGGCTGAGGAGGAAGGACTTCTTGGAATTTCAATGACCAACTCTCCAGCTGTAATGGTACCAACCTTTGGAAAAGATGCTATGCTTGGCACAAATCCTATTGCCATATCTTTTCCAGCTAAACCCTACCCATTTTTAATGGATATGGCTACTAGCGTAGTTACTAGGGGAAAAATTGAAGTTTATAACAAAAGGCATGAACCTCTTCCCCTTGGTCTAGCTTTAAATAGTGATGGTGAAGATACTACAGATCCCTTAGATGTACTTCTTAATGTACGAAAAAATTCTGGAGGAGGACTGCTTCCTCTTGGAGGATCAAAAGAATCAACTGGAGGACATAAAGGTTATGGATTTGCACTTGCAGTTGAAATGTTTACAGCAATTTTATCTGGAGGATTTACTGCAAATAAAGTTAGCTTAGATAGGGAAAATGGATCTGGAACATGTCATTATTTCTTTGCAGTGGATTATGGTATATTTGGGGATAAACAATCCATTGAAGAGAACTTTTCCAGCTACCTAAATGAACTTAGAAATTCAAAGAAAGCAAAAGGCGCCACAAGAATATATACTCATGGTGAGAAAGAAGTAGAATCCTATAAGGATAAAATGAAAAATGGAATTCCAGTAAACGACACTACTCTTAAAGAAATATACGACATATGTGACTACTTTAGCATAAAAGCTAGTGACTATGTAACTAAAGTAGTATAATTGTAAATTATTAAAAAGGGGGCAATATTTTTGAATTCACAAATAGTTGAAAATCTAAAAAAAATTACCGGAGCAGACTGGGTTACGGATGATCTATCTCAGATGCAAAGTTACTTGCAGGATGAAACAGAAGCTTTAATTCGCGTTGAATCCTCAAAAGATTGTGTAGTAGTTAAACCCAGTTCACCAGAAGAAATATCCAAAATACTAACATATGCAAATGAAATCATGATACCTGTAATTGCTAGGGGCGGTGGTACAGGTGTATGTGGTGCAGCAGTTCCCATAAAACCAAGTATAATCTTATCTCTGGAAAGATTAAATAAGATCGTGGAATTTGATAAAAAGAATCTAATGATTACAGTGGAGTCTGGCGTAACTTTAGCAAATTTACTTGAAGAATTAAATAAACAGGATAAGTTATTCTTCCCAATACATCCCGGCGATGAAGGGGCACAAATTGGAGGAATGGTAGCTGTAAATGCAGGAGGTACAAAGGCTGTAAAACATGGAATTATGCGAAATCATGTTAAAGCTTTAGAAGTAGTTCTTCCTACAGGAGAAATAGCCACTTTAGGTGGAAAATTAATAAAAAACAACATGGGTTATGATTTGCTTCAGATGATGATTGGGAGCGAAGGGACTCTTGGTGTGATTACAAAAGTAACTTTAAAATTGTATGCAAAAAATAAATACACAGGTACACTCATAGTTTCCTTTGATTCAAGAAGGGATGCCTGCGACTGCGTTCCTAAAATACTTCAAGAAGGAATTACACCTTTAGCTATTGAATACATGGACAGACCTATTTCAGAAAAAGCTGCAGAGCACCTTGGTACTAAATGGCCTGCAACCAAAGGCTCTGTGGATTTAATGCTCATGCTGGACGCTAAAACTGAAGATGAACTTTATGATACTAGTGAACAAATCGTAGGAATATGTGAGGAACATAATGCAGTAGACAGCATTATAGCTGAAACTTCAAAGGATCAGAAGGAAATCTTAGCCATAAGGAGCAATGCCTACACTCCTTTTAAAGACCATGTAGCTGATGGACTTGACATGGCAGTTCCACCATCCGCAGTGCCTGATTTCTTTGACGATATATCTGCTTTATCTGAAAAATACCATACTGAAATCCCAGCAGTTGGCCATATAGGCGATGGGAATATTCATAATTTCATACTAAGTGACAATGGTAAATTGCCTTCTTACTATGAAGAATTTAAACAGGAAATGTACAAAATTGCATTGAAATATGGTGGAACAATAACTGCAGAACATGGAACTGGAAAAACCAGAAAAGAATATATGCCTCTTCAATTTACCAAAAGAGAAATTCAAATTATGGAAGGCATTAAGAAAGCATTTGATCCTAATGGAATTTTAAATCCAGGTACTATAGTAGATTAAGAATTATGGAATAAATCTATATACATTTCCAAATAAACCAAGAAATTCTCCATGCAACATATGGAGAATTTCTCTTTTCTTTATTTACTTATAAGTTTGGAAACTTCATCTTCAATTTCACTGCTTACAGCACCTGTTCCTCCTAAAATAGAGGCACCATTTAGTTTCATACCCTGTAAAAATGATTTTTCATCATCTGTTAAACTGTTATTTACAAGTATTATAGGTTCGCCCATATTTGCTGCATAACTGCTTCCTGAAAGTGCATCTGCAAAGTCATTTCCCGATGCTATACATACCTTGTTTCCCTGGGAGTTAAAATACTGTGCTGCTTTAAGGGATGTATCAAATCTATTCTGCCCGCCTATTCGTACAATATCTTTGCTGTCTATTTTAGCTAGCTTTGAAATATCATCCTGAACTTTTTCACTTACAGCTCCTTCCATTCCCATTATAAATACCTTAGTAGGTTTTATTGTTGAGATTTCATTCTTTATAGCATCCGGTATTTCATCTTTCTTTACCATAAGTACAGGATACTGCTTAATTGCTGCTGCACTGCTTATAGAAAGTGCATCTGCATAATTTTCACCTGATGCTATGATTACCGGAGTTCCTTCTTTTACTCCAGCTTCATCTACTATTTTTGCTGCTGTTTCATATCTGTCACTGCCCTTTAGCCTGTTTATATTTTTAAAACCTGCATTAACTATCTTTTCTTCCATGCCATCCTCTACAGAAGAACTTCCCCCGAGAATATATACAGTTCCATCTTGATTCATATTTGACTTCATGTACTGAAGTACTTTATCTTCATCGTCTTCATTATTTCTGACAAGGACTACTGGACCCTTGAATTTATAAGAAAGTATACTTCCTGAAAGTGCATCTGGATAGTTGTCTCCTGATGCTATTATAACTTTTGATACTTTATCCTTGTAGGCTGCCTTTGCAATTGCAAGAGAAGTATCTATTCTGCTCTGTCCCCACAGCCTTTCTATGTCTTCCTTTGCAGGGGATGGTGTTCCACCGCCACTGCCTCCAGAGCCGCCGCTTGAGCTGGATGAAGCTGCATTCATTCTAAAGCTGTATTTTACAATTGTCTTATCTACAGATATGGTAGTACTTGTATATTTGTCATATCCACTTTTGTCTGCTTCTATATAGTAATCTGTATCAGGATACACCATAAATCCATAGGCACCATTTGAATCACTTGTCTGTGGATTGCTGTTATCTGCAGGCTTAAATCCAGCTATAACTGGAAGTTTTACTGCAGTACCAGGAGTTTTTCCAGAAGCCTTGTTTCTTGCAGTGTCAGCATAATACAAAGTTACATTTGCACCTGAAATAACTTTTCCCGTAGAAACATCTGTTATAATTCCATAAGGATCAATAAGACTGCTTGCAAGACTTACATCTCCATTTTGAGAAACCTTAATATCAATGGTTCCAATTATTATTTTCTGGCCATTGCCCATGTCAAAGGTTACATCAATTTTTGAATCCGTGCTGTCTTTCAAATTTGTTATTTTAATGGTTCCATCTTGAGAAATTGAAACCCTTGCATTTCCTTCAGAAGAAAAGCCAATCTTTGATAAATCACTTATCGGACTTTCTGTTCCATCAGGTTCCTTTACAAGTAAAATATCCTGTGCTTTCACAGAAAGCATCCTGGTTTTATCAGCTTCAGTAGTTATTTCAGTATCTATCGTCTTAACTGCTTTCCCTGTTTCATCTACTACAGTACCTGTCCCCTTTGTTTCTACCGGAGTCGTATCTTCCACTGTTATGGACAGCGTCTGTGAATTTCCTGCACTGAAGTTAAAGGTTAATACTGTTGTTCCTGCTGTTTGTTTTGCAAGATAAGCTTTGCTTATGGTTACTGTATCCCCGCTTACTGTATAGTCTGTCCCTGAAGTAAGCTTTGCTAACCCATTATATATACTGCTCAATGTACCTCCATTTAGTGTCATGGTTACTGGAATGTCCTTGTAATTTGATGAACTAGTATATTTGTCAAAACTTGCAACTGTTGGATTTATGTTTGAAAAGGTTAAATCAAAATTACTGTCTGTACTGCCTGGTGTCATTTTTAAAATTGCTATATATTGTCCTGGGCTGATATTGTTATTTGCTCCCACAGTGACTAAAACTGTTATCCCATTTTCCAGATCTGCATCAGTTATACTTGAGATTTCAGGAAATGTTACATCAATGCTTTTACTTTCTACACTTATGACTGCCTCACTAGCTTTTGTATCATTTACTGCTTTTACTATATTGTCTTTTACTGTATTGGGAAGTTTAAACTCGTATCCACTTGACCCATATGAGTTTATAACTAAATTATTAACATTTACATTTTCGCTTCCATTTCCCCCTAAAAACTTCACCATAGCCATACCTATACCATTTACATCAACAACCTGAACCGTTCCATTTCCTGCTCCATCCTCAGCATAAATTGAATATTCTCCATTTGCATTCACAGAAAAACTATTTCCATTAATAGTTTGCACTGCAGCTCCTGCAGTTTTAAAATAGCTTATATCCTTCATTCCCGGGGCATAAAGCTTTTTTGCTACACCGCTAGTTGCATCTGAGAAATTAGCTGTTACTATAGCCTGATTAGTCCATGCTTGCGGCGTAACACTTACATTTTTAATACTCGGGGGAGTTTTGTCCAATATTATGGATATTGTTGTAGCTATTATTAGATCTCCTGCACTAACAGTAGAGATAGATCCATATATATTTATATATTTGATTCCATCACCTATGGGTAAAGTACATGGAGTACTCCAGTCTGATGCACTGTAATTTTCTTGCTGACCCCATGTTTGTCCGCCATCAGTAGAAAGACTAACAGGTCCACATTTAACATTTTCTATTCCATCGATATTATATCCATACATGCTATCTCCTTTAAAATTAACTGTTACATTTTGACTATTGGTATACATATCTCCCCCATTTATCTTTGTATAGTCAATAATTTCTGTACCAGTACTATCTATTGTCTGGGAAACACCGCCAGATTCCTTTCCTGACGAATCTTTAAATTTAATATATACACGTCTTAGATTACTACTATGATCCCAGTTATTATCACTTATCCAATTGCCATCAGCTAACTTCCAATTATCAACTTCCATATAGTTATGTCCTGATACTAATGTATAATTTATCCACTTTCCATCATTGCTATTTCCCCTATTCTGAATGCCTGTTTCATTGTTAAAAAAATCTCCACTGTTTGAAATCATTACTTGTTGAGGTTGTGTTAAAATACCATCACTATTAAATCGTAAAGTTACACTTACATCAGCTGCATAAACTAGTGATGAACTTCTTATCCACATTATAACTAAAATACATAGCATACCAAAAATCAAATTCTTTATTTTATTCATTTTTCCTCCCCTTTATTGAGTTTGTTTAGAAATTTTCCGATGGAGAAACTGTAGCAAAAATCATTATAGGCTGCGTGATAATTAATATACAGGCTGGCATAAAATTATTTTGTCCTCCACTTTTATATTTTTAAAGCGTTCAATATCTTTTAGACTTGAGTAAAGCATTGTTTTTATTATCCTCTGCATATTAAACAGAATTTTATTGCCGTGTTCCAATTCTATGAGAAGTGTGTAATCATTATTTAGAATCACATTTACTATACTGCTCACCTGATGTTCCTCCTTTCATTTCATTTTTAATCCAAATATTTTACAAAACTATGAAGAAATTCTCCATACAACTCCGATTGTAGCAGGTAATTTTTTTTTGCATATACTCCTTTTGGCGTATTTTTTATATAGATTTTATCAATTTTATGTATAATATCTACATTAATTGCATATGCAAAAGGTTATACATATTGCATTAATCATGTATAACCTTCTTTATATTATGCTATTTATTTTTCAAGCCTATCAATGTTTTGCAGATGTTGTTTATATCTTCATTAGACAAACTATCAAAGTCATCTAACTCTTCCTTAATGGTATCCAAAACCTTGTATTTAAAATTTTTACGTACCTTTTTAGCCTTCCTATCTATAAAGTATGCAGAAATGGTACTTGTAAGCGTTCCTATAAATCCTATACCCGTAAGCATTAAAATGGATGCTATTATCCTTCCTGCTGTGGTTGAGGGAGAAATATCACCGTATCCCACTGTAGTTGTAGTTACAAAACTCAGCCAAATTGAATCTCCAAGTGTCCTGCCTTCTGCAAAATGCATCCCCACTCCTCCCATAAGTATAGTGACTATGGTAAGTTGAAGTATATAATTAAATTTATTAGTTTTTATAAATTCATTTAAACATTTTTGAAACTTAAAGAAGAATGCCAGAGCCCGTAAAGATCTTAAAAAATTTATTAATTTTAAAGTTTTAAATAATTTTGTACTTTCAACTATCCTTAAACTTTGAAATATCATATTAAATGGTATTATGGCAATTAAGTCTATAATATTTTTCTTTATGAAAGTCTTTTTATTGTCTGAAATTATAAGTCGTGTAAAATAGTCGACTACAAAAATCATCCATATTATATTATCTATTTTGTGAACTGTATCCAGGTCTCTAGCTGTAAGATTCCCTGCATCTTCAAATATAAGTATAATTATAATGCTTAAAGACAGTATTCCTATAAAAACATTGTAAATTAATTTTAAGCTTTTTTTAGAAATTTTATGGATCATAACTTTCCCCCAGATAAGTTTCTCTTCTGTAAAAATATTTTTAATCCAGTGTATTCAAAATATCCTTTATTTTTACTATCGCAAGTCCAATAGAATTATCACATATTCCATAATATATATATAATTCATCTTCCCGCAAAACAGATCCACAAGGGAAAATAACATCTGAAAAGAACCCCGATTTTTCATAATTTTCTTCAGGTCTAAGAATGGGCTCTTTACTTCGTCCAATAACTTTTTCCGGGCAATTTGTATCAAGTAAAAGTGCTCCCATAGAATAATGTTCCATATCATCTACCCCATGGTATAATTCAAGCCATCCTTCATCTGTTTTTATAGGAGGTATACCTGCCCCTACTTTAGAAGAGTCCCAGGAGCTTTCTCTAGTACATGCCAATATTTTATGATTCCCCCAGTTGATCAAGTTATCCGATTCAGATATCCATATTACAGGATTGCCGGTACTCTTTGATACCGGCCTATTTAGTGCAAAATACTTTTCACCTATTTTTTCTGGAAAAATCACTGCGTCTTTATTTTCAGTATTAAAAATATTACCTAATTTTTTATAGCTTTTAAAATCATTAGTTACAGCTAACTCCACTACAATACCATACTTGGATACTGCGCTATAAGTCATATAATAATTATCGTCTATTTTAGTTATTCTTGGATCTTCAACTCCAAAACTTTCATATTTATTTTCCGGGAAAATAAAAGGAACCTCGTCTATTTTAAAGTTTACACCATCGCAGCTTCTTGCAATTCTTATATGTGACATAGAAGTAAGATAGTCAAAATCAACATTGCTACCTACCTTTTTTATAACTCTTGAATCACTAAAATCATAGTTTTCATCTTTTTTATTTATTGTCACAAATTTAAGCTTATTATTTTCATCTAAAAGGGAGACTCTCATATAATCTTCCGTTTCCTGCTCAACTCTTTCAGCTATTCTCAAAGCTAAAACCACTTCTCCATTACACTCTGCTGCCCCTGGATTAAACACCCCTATAACCTGAAAGTCTTTACTAGAGGGAGTTATATCACTGCATGTTATAATTGGATTACCTTTATATCTTCTTATATCCATTTTTCCTCCTATAAATTATCGAAGTATAATTCTGGATTTTTATTCATATAATCATAAAATGGATTATCTATTTCGAGTGTTTGTGCTTCAATGTCACTTATTCCTGCATACAAAATGGCTTTCTTACCCTTAAATGTGAGTCCTCCACTAAAGACTACATCATAAAGCGTTTCATTTTTACTAGGTCCCGGCAAGAAATCATTTCTGCTTGCAATTATCTGTACGTCTTTATATGCCATAGAATTTATATCAAGTACAAAAGTCATGGAATAATAGTGCTTCATTCCCTTCTCGTCTACTTTTGCTATATGCCCTAAAAGTCCTATATTATTTTGATCAATAGGATATATGCTGTTGATTCCTCCCCATTCATCATCATTAAAAAAATCATTTAAAATAGGAGCATCTTCAATAACTCCCATGCTCAAATCATTTAATCTTTTAATCTTTGCAAATCCTATCTTTCCTCTTCCACCTTTAGCTCCTTGAGGACGGGTTAATACACCTATGGTACCATCTTTTAGCTCAGTTATGCGTAAATCCTTCATTCCCTCAGGTCCTACAAAAAAAAGCTTAAGATGAAAAATGTCCTTACCTTTATATATCATAGTTCTCCATATAAGATTATTAGGATCATTTATATCATTAAACACTTCAACTCCGCCTACTACCATTTCATTACCTATCTTTGTGAAAAATGGGTCTTCCAAATTCATAATAGGTGATTCTATTATATGACACCATGCATCTTCATATTTTTCAAAAAAAAGAACCATGGAATCGTTACTTCTCTTTGATTCAACTCTACCAGCTATTACTGTTCTACCATTGCTTAAAAAAGGAGCTGTTATATTATAAACATCCTTGTTAAATATTCCTATAAATTTAACTCTCTTGGCTATTTTTTTTGCTTTTTTATTATCATACTCCTTCAATAATTTATCACAAGTAACAAGCATATTTTCACCTTCTTAGTTTTAGTTAACCTAATTATATTATAATTCTTATTTTTTCAATTTTCTATATTTTTACCAAAATAAAACCAGAAAGCATAATTTCACTTTCTGGCTTTATTGGGTTTCTAATCGAAAAATCAACTTATACTCCGGATATTTTTTACAACCTTCAGTTCGTTAAATATTTTGATAAGGCTAAGCAAAAAATTTTAAAAAATACTGAGAACTTTTGAAAACTCGTACCTCAAACAATTCAAAAGTTCTAGATTTTCTAAAAATTTTTTACTAAGACTTATACATAAAATATACTAACAAAATTGAAATTACACTTAAAAACTTTTTTCATAAGTCTTAGCGAGGTATTTTAGAAGATCTTAGAAACTTATATATGTCTGAGGTACGAGTTTATCCGATGACTACCTGCTCTAATACTCCCACGCACTCTGTGAAAGCGACTATCACCAAATCAAAGATTTGGGATATCTGCTTTTCTCCAAGTGGGAGTATTAGAGCAGCTACGTCCCTGGATAACGATTTCTAAGCGTCAGATGGAGTCAAAACTCCATCTGACGCTTAGAACTCTGTTTATATAAGCTTCTTTAGATTTTCAAAATACCAAGCTTTAGATTTATAAAAAGTTTTTAGTGTGATGAATTTTGTTAGTATATGGCTGGTATAAGTAAACTTTCTACTTAGAAACTCTATAAGTTAATTATTAAACTTGCTTCCCATATCATTTATATATTGGACAAAGGTTTGTCCTATATCATCCAAAGACCAAAGACCTGTAGCTTTATAGCCATATTTACTATATGCAGTATAATCTTCATAATTTATACTGTAAGTTTGTATTATAGGATATATTGGCTTGTCCAATCCATATGCTTTATAATCTGCAGCCATTTGATCCAAACATCTATTTACGGACCACTGCATTTCTCCCCAATAACATTGAGGTGCTGAAAAGTCACAGTATTTGTTAAAAACTGAATAAGCTATATCCTGGTGATAACTGGCTATTGGAAAAGATGTATACCCAATTATTGCATTAGGGCACTGGCTTCTTATAAGCTCACATATCTCCTCTGTCTGCTCAGCTTTATTTTCTACAGCATCTTCTGCATCAAATACATAGTAATCACTGTTATTTAATGCTTCTATAATTAAATTACCCTCACCTTGAACATCATCAAAATGATTGTAACCCCATGTTCCTACTTTAAATCCTGCCTCTTTGAAATATCCAACATACTTTAAAAAATCATCTCTAAAATTGGTGCCTCCACCTGAAGGACTGGAACCTTCGTTGTATTTAATACACACATTGTTTATCCCCATAGATTTTAATTTTGCTATTAAATTATCTATGCCTCCATAAGCATCCACTTGATTTTGAAGTTCCCATATCCACATGGAAGTAGAAGCTATACTATCCACATCTTTAGTGGAAGGGTTTATAGTTAAGGACAAATCAACTTCCTTACTATATCCTTTTACCTGTCCTTGATAAACATACTTTCCTGGTGAAGCTAAAGTATTTACTTTCTCATTCCATTCAACTCCTACCTGCACTTTTCCTCCATCAGACATAACTGCTGTTACCTCATCAGGCAGCTTATAACTATCACCTTGGTTTATTGACACACTGATATCATCTATATTCTCTATTTTTGCCCCAGTTTTAAAATTCATGGTAAGAGCAGTTTTTAAAACTTTATTATATCTACCCATTAGGTTATTATCAATTTTCAATATATAATAACTTTCAGGATCATAAGCTGAAACTGTAGATACAGTCATATAGCTATCGTAATTACTTAAAGATATATTTATCGGCACTTCTGCATTAGTTTTTTTGTTTATAATTTTTACATTTTCTTTAGCTGAAGACAAATCTATAGGTTGGTTAAAGTGAATTATCCAGCTTTTATCCACAGGAACGTTGTCCACATTATCTGCATTTGCTGGCAAGAGATTACCACTGCTTTCACTTACTGAAGAACTAGAATTACTTTCCGATATGTATTTAGATTCCTCTTGTGATGCTAAAATTTTGGATGTGTCTTGTAATGTTTGGGACTTTGAATTGTCTTGAGTTGATACTACTTGAGTCTGGGGTTTGGTTGTATTAGTAGAAACATCACTCGCTAATACAATATTACACGGATTTAGCTGATACATTACAACAATTGATGCAAACATTAAAAGATTCTTTAAATTTTTAATCAATTTTTTCTCTCCCTTCATATAAGCTAAAAAATATTTTCTATTTTTTGCAAATTTCTATTGACTTTTAATATACCAGTATATTACCATATTATCTCCCCAAAATCAACAATAGGTGGGCGATGTACATTATTCCATCTGTTCCATATTATCTTTACAAATACATAATTAGATACATCTTCAAAGCAAAAGTAAATAGTGGTAGCATTGTATCTTATTATGAATATACTATAGAAGTAACCATACTATAGGAGGAACATAATGCACTTATTGCCTTCATTTTTATTTGCCTTATCCGCAAATATAGACAGTTTCACTGTAGGAATATCCTATGGTATTAAAAAAATGAAAATTAGTCCATTAAGTACTATTCTAATAGCTTTAATTGCTACTGCAGGAACATTTCTATCTATGGTTCTAGGTAAATTTCTAATTAAGTTTATGTCTGAAAATATAGCCAATATCATTGGAAGCGGTTTTTTGATATTAATGGGCATATGGTTTATAATTGACGCTGTTATAAAAAATCACTGTAATGAAAATAAAAAACTGTGTAATGCTGAAAATAATCTTTTACCCTATAAAAATCTTTTGGACAATCCAGAAATAGCCGACGCTGATAATTCAGGCTATATAGATGTTAAAGAATCTATATTTCTAGCCTTCGCTCTCACAATAAATAATGTTGGAGTAGGTATAGGCGCAAGTATAACTGGTATCAATATATTACTTGCCACTATATTTACCTTCATTCTCAGTACAACAGGCCTAGTTGCAGGATGTGTTATAGGCAGCAGCTGTTTGTCTAAATTTTTCGGTAAATATGCTCCTTTTGTATCTGGCATTAGTATTATAATTTTAGGTATCTATGAACTAATCATCTAAATTTCCGTTTTTCATATTGGGGCAGTCCCTTTCCTGTCCTATAGGTATTATATATGGCTTGCCGGTAACTGGATTTTTTATTATGCATACATTTATTTTATACACCTTTTTTATGTTTTTTTCTGTGAGTACTTCCCGAGGAGTTCCCTGCATTACAACTCTTCCACTATTTACAAGTATCACATGGTCACTGTACTGTGCTGCAAAATTTAAATCGTGAAGTACCATTATAACTGTTATCTTTTTGCTAAGTGATTTAACATTATCCAAAATTTCAATCTGATGGTATATGTCAAGATTAGATATGGGTTCATCCAGTAGTATTATATCCGTATCTTGGGTAAGTGCCCGTGCTATAAGAACTCTTTGTTTTTCACCACCGCTTAACTGATTTATAAATTTGTCACGGAATCTCCAGGTATTAGTAACCTCCATAGCCTGTTTAGCAATATTATAATCACTTTCTGATTCACTTTGAAGTTTCGAAAAATAAGGCGCCCTTCCCATCAAAACTATATCCTGTACGGAAAAATCCATATCCAAGTTGCTATTTTGGGGAACTACCGCAAGTTTTCTTGCCAGTGCCTTACTTTTTAAATCCAGTATATCCTTATCTTTTATAAAAACTGTGCTCTTATAAGGCTTCAAGGTTTTAGCAATATTTTTTAGTAAAGTAGTTTTACCAGAACCATTAGGCCCTATAATCGAATAAAATTTATTTTTTTTAAAATCTATGTTTATATCATGAAGTATATTAACTTCATCAAAACTGTAATTTAAATTTTTAACTTCAATTGCACACAAATTTGAATTATTCATTATATCACTCTCTTTTTAGATTTTATTAAAAGATAAATAAAGTATGGAGATCCAAATAAAGCAGTTACAGCACCCACAGGTATTTCAGAAGGAGCAGCTACAGTTCTTGCCACTGTATCGCAAATAATCATAAACACAGCTCCAATTATCAATGAGAAAGGCAATAGCACCCTATGGTCAGGTCCAAATACCATACGTACTGCATGGGGAATTATTAGTCCTACAAACCCTATTACACCACTTATAGACACACAAGCTGCAACAATTATCGAGGAAACAGCAAGTACTATTTTTTTTACATTTTCAACTTCTATGCCTAAACTTTTAGCAGTATCATCCCCTGTAAGCATTATATTTAGATCTCTTGAAAATAAAAGTATTATAATTACACCCAAGAATATGAAAGGCATCAGCATCAATATTTGATTATAGGTTGCTGCAGAAACACTTCCCATTGTCCAAAAAACAATTTTTTCAACCTGCTGCCTGTTGAATACCATTATTATAGATATTATTGAAGATAGAAGAAAGCTCACAGAAACACCTGCCAGAAGCAGTGTAGTTGGTGGTATCTTGTTTTTTACCCTGGCTATGTTATAAACCAAAACAGTAGTTGCAATAGATCCTACAAAAGCCATCATAGTAATAGCTGTAGATCCTAAAAGCAAAGTATCCAGCTGCAACATAAATCCAATTGCAGCTCCAAGAGCAGCTCCTGAAGATACTCCAAGTACGTAAGGATCTGCCATTGGATTTTTAAATATTGCCTGAAAGGATGCACCTACTACTGATAATCCCATTCCAACTAATGCTGAAGTTATTATCCTTGGTAAACGTATCTGTAATATTATGAGCATGTGATTTTGTGACATACTTGCTGTAGAAACTAAACCTCCCACAATAGGTATTTTACTTAGTATCACATATAGTGTTTCCTTGAAGGATATATCTGCAGAACCCAGCATAGCTGATATTACTGCCGAAAAAAATAATATTACTATGCAAATGCAAAAAAACAACTTAAAATGTTTTTTTCGGGAAAATTTCATAAGCATATTCCTCTCTTATATATACTTAAAATGCTTCAGGATGAATTATCTTTGCCAGAGCTTCTAACCCATCTGCAAGTCTAGGTCCCTGTCTGCTTATAATATCTTCATCAATTTCGAAAAGTTTATTTTTCTTTACAGCATCCAAATCTTTATAACCCTTTGTAGACTTAATGCCATTTTTGCTATTAAATTTATTGGAACATATAAGTATATCAGGATTTTTTTCAACAAGTTTTTCGAGACTGTAATTCCAACCTGTAACATCAGAAGCAGCATTTTTGCCTCCTGCCATTTCAATCATCTTGCCTACAAAAGTGTCTTTTCCCGCAGTAAAATCGCCGCTTGTACCATAGCTTACTACATAATATACTGTAGGGGTGCTCTTTCCTTTTACCTTTTCCTGTACAACTTTAACTTTTTCTTTCATATTTGAAACTATACTATATGCCTTTTTATTAGCATTCACTATTTTTCCTATATTTTCTATATTATTATAAGTATTTTCAAAGCTTTCATTTTTTGAAATAGTTAAAACCTTTATATTAAGCTGCTGCAGCTTTTTTAAAATGTCCGGTTTAGTTAAATTAGACGCTATTACAACATCAGGTTTAAGTTCAACAATTTTTTCAGCACTTGGGTCAGTTATAGTACCCACAGATGGTATTTTAGAAGCTTGTGTAGGGTACGTGCAAAAATCAGTTCTACCTACCAAAATATTTTGTTTGTTTAATGCATAAATTGTTTCTGTAACATTAGGTGATAAGGATACCACCTTTTTAGGCTCACTTTGAATTGTAATTTCCGTATTAGTTGAATCTTTTAATTTTAAAGGATAAGCGGTATTTTTAGTAGATTCACTTTTGCTGCTGCTGTCTGTAGTAGAATTGCTTGTATTAGATGCTCCACATCCCGCCAAAAATACCGTAATCGTAATCATAATTAGTAAAACAAATTTTTTGCTACTCTTAAACATTAGTTACTCCCTCCAATTAATTCAATAAACTAAAAAAACTATTACCCATAGATAACAGTTTTTAAGTAAATTAATTTACTCTAAAGCCTATCCACGTAAGCTATCCGTAAATTTTAGGCAGGTCTCCTGGCTCTGATTCATTGCATATTTACACCTTCCCTGTTTCCAAGTGGCAATTTCATAAATATACTCCTCATTACAGTGGCGGGACCGCATAAGCTCTTCACTTATTTCCCTTTTAAACTTAAAAATCAAGTACCTAAAATTCAATATTAAATTATAGAATAAGTATATCATTTCTCCTATTTTATATCAAATTCTACTTTTTATACCCTATGCATTTTCAAAGAAATAGCAGCCAATGTGCTAGCCTATTTTTTATCTGATGGCTACCTACTGTAACACTCCCGCTTCTATCAAAGTGGGAGCTAACAGTAGCTACGCCCCTAGATAATTCATCTAAACTTAGTGGGAGAAACAAAACTCCCACTAAGTAAGATTCATTGATAATAATCTGCATCATATCCAGGTGATACATATTTTCCACGGCCTTCTGCTATCAATATCACCTTTACATTATGTCTCTCAAGCGCGGAAAGTTCCTTGCCATCATTGGTATAATTAGGATTAGGCTTATACCAGGACTTACTTGCAAAATAACTCTTATATGGTTCTGTAGGAAATGTGTAGCCATGCCTTGCAAATATTTCATTTCTAGCAAGTGCCAGCTGCTTTTTACTCATACCTTTCAGGTCATTACTAGTAAGTGCCCTTGTATTGCTGTAAGGTATCACGTATTCTCCTGAATTATTATCTGAATCATTTTCATCATTGTTATTCAAATCAGAAGAAACGTTTTGCTTGGATTCCACATTTGAAACATTTTTGCCGGGACCTTTATTTATAAGTGAGGATATCATCTTAAAGGCAACAACAAATACAATTATAGTTAAAATAGTTATACCTATCATTTTGAAATTAAATGGCCGCTTATCTTTAAGTTGAGTGTCATCTATCTCTCTGGTAAATTCATCTTTATCTTTTCTATCTGTCTTTTTTGTTTCATGAGATGAACTAAAATCAAAAGTATCGCTGTTCTTTAAGCTATCCTCATGCTTTTTATCTTCTTTTTTATAGTCATTATTTTCTTTTCCATAATACTTTGTATCATCATTTTTATCCTCTTCTCTTTCACGTTCCTTTTCCTGTTTTGCACCGCAGTATACACAAAACTTATCATTTTCATCCAGCTCTGTACCACATTCTCTACATTTAGGCATCTACTTGTCACCTCTAATCTTTATTTAAAAATAACTTCTTTAAAAAATACACTAGATTATGTTTATGTTCAACTTGTTCATTTTCCTCCATACACATAGTACTTTCTTTAACTTCTTCATTTTTAGAAGATGGGCATAAAATATTATCATACATATCAATGGTAAATTTTTCTCTAGAGCAAACATTATCTGCCTGAATAAAGAATTCATTTAAAGCCTGCTCATTTTCTATATTATTCATAACAAAGTCTATAAAAATATGATGTCTTTCATCAATTCCTTCAAGATAAAAATTATTATCTGCTATATCAAAAACATATCCTGCTTTTACATCTTGAGTAAGCCTTTTTATGCTTCCTTCAAGTAGAAATTCAATATTTATAAACTCCTTTATTTCAGGCTGCTTCACATAAGTTGTGAAACCAACCTTTCTCCTTACTGCAAAAGGAAGTGCCCTATACAGGTATTTTAGTATTCCTTTTATAACTTTATCCATATTTTCATCATAAGGAACCACAATATATATCTTTTTATTAAAAGCAGCTGCATCAAAACAAGCTTTTACCATATTTATAAACGTATTTTTATCTATAGAAGCAGCTAAAAACAAATCTTCTATAGAGTTAAACACATCACAGACTCTATCAACTTTCACTTCTCTCAAACTTTCTATAGAATTTCCCTTTTCCATATCATAATTTTCTACAAATCCTGAGGCATATATTATTTTTTCAGGATTTTCTATGTATAACTTTCTCTCATTCTCAGATATTACATAGCAGTGAGTAAAATACCTGTTTCTTTTTAAGGTATAGTCCTCCCCTGCAAAAACTGATTGCCCTATTATAATTTTTCCATCTCCAGTATTTGCATAAAAAAGTGCCTTTGGATATTTACTTAAATCTTTTTCTCCGGCTAAAAATGCAGGAGCAGTATAAGAGCATAAACTGTGAATAGTGTCTTTTATGAATTCATCCTCAAGTCCACTGCTTTTTGCAATAGTATCATAACCTGGAGTACTGCTAAATATTCCTCTTTTTTCCCTAGTATAATACTGCTGCTCTATCATATCTATTCCCTGCCCCCATCCAAATAATTCATTTTATAAAGCAGCCACAAAAAAGGCTCATCCACTCTAATAGGATTTATACTGCTGCTTCTATCTATTTCAAGATGATTGGAATTAGAACCCAGGGAAGATACTGCAAAATAACCTGCAGTTTTAAAGCAAGCATCCACGGCACCTTTAAATGGGGCATCAGCTTTCAATAAAAACTTTCTAACTTCACCATCAATATTTTCAAATTCATTTAAATTAAAAAATCCCTCATGATTGTAATTTTTAAATATATTACTGTTCTCTCCTATATATTCTTCATCCTTTAAATTCTTAAGCATATCACTTTTAGTAACTACTACTGCCGTAGGTATGTGCGTTTTTTCTTTAGATTCCTTGGATATAAAATTTTCAAACAAATACACTATTATATCCTTCGGTTCCTGATACTTTTCCGTAAAGTCACCTTTTTCCCTATTCACAATACTTAACTTTTTCCTCAAAGTCCTCATTTGAAGTGGATCCACAAGAAATATTATTCCATCTGAATTTTTTATATGTTCTGCATGATTTTCCATATAGGCCTTATCTGTCATACCCTCACCTGGTATATCGTAAAAAATAAGAGTCAAAGGTGGAATTTTATCTTCTTTAAATTTAAAATTTTCTATTAAAGGTTCTACATGCTGTTTTGGGGTAGGGTCCAGCATTAAATTTTTTTCAAAAATTCTCTCTTGATTTTCTCTTATCTCATCATTGTAACCAGAGTTTCCTGCAATAAGAGATGCCCCTATTCTTTCACAAGTATACTTTTCAAGAACATAAAGAAGAGTTGTCATATATACGGACTTCCCTACTTGAGAAGCTCCTATAACAGATATAATTTTAGAAGGTCCTCTTCCTGAAGTTATGGGCAAATCATTATGACAGTAAGGACATAATCTTTCATCTGTACTTACATCATATTTATCCTTTATTTCAATCAGTACTTTGTCCACTCTAGTCTTATTTCTTTCAGGAAGCACTTGGGCCTTAACAACGGGATTCATTGGTCCTAAAGTTCCTTTTCCTATCTTTTTATAGTATCTATTAAGAAGCTCATCCTCTACCTTTTCATATTCAGGATCGCCCTTTTCCGAGTGAGAAGCCCTGAATACCACATGATCTGATTTAAATTTTTTAAAGCAAAAAGGACATGTTATCATAAAAGGTCCTCTTTCATAAGTTGCCTTCTCATAAGTATTTCTAGATTCACTATTACCACTCCTGAAAAATTTAAAGATTCCCATACTCTCACTCCTCCATATTAAATCTCCTAAATTGAGAATAAACACATAGTGCTTACTATAAATATTTTTTCATATTTTCAAGAATAACCGAATATCCATTTGGCCACATATGTATACCTTCTATTGAAAATTCTTCTTTCAAATTTCCTTCTTCATCCATCACTTTAGTACCTCTATTCTATTGATTAATCAAAAAAATCCTTATGAGAAATATCTATATTATTACTGGCACTTACGTTTATGGCAAAATTACCACTTGCATTTGCCCCGATAATTCTAATAGAATATTTTCCATCATTAGGCGTAGTAAAATTTATATTACCTTTGTCTTTTAATTCATTTTTTTTCGCTATAATATTATATTTTGAATCTAAAATAACAATGTAAAATTTTCCTTCACTGATTTTTGTATCATCATTAATACTTATTTTATTACCTTTGTTAGATGTAAACTGCATTAAAGACCACTTTCCATCAAATTTTTTGAAATCAAAACTTTCACTATTTTTATCACTTTTGTGAGTTCCATTATAGTCAATGCTCTTATCTTCATTTATGCTTGATAAATACCTATTTGAGTCAATATTATGGAAATAATTATTATATAATGCCATTCCTCCTCCAATTATTATAACTATTAAGGCAAAAATAATTAATTTTTTCTCTTTTTTCATTTTACTAATCCCCCATTTTAAAGTGTTTGCCACTTTTTATCCACCTTAATTTTACAACTATTTTATACTATTTAATTAAAGCACACTAATTTAGACATATAATTTTACGAGTGTGAATTAAATTCTCTAAAACATATATTCCATAAACCATTTTCCCCCAAATTCAAATAATCTTCAGTTCACGATATTTTACCATTGTTCAATAATAAAAGAATATTACACATTTATATTATTTAATAAATGTTTATTGGACTATTGGGTATATTTCCAGCAATAATCTCCAAAAGAAGATTACCAATTTGTGGCGTGAAAAATTCTTCGTTCGATGATACTATCTCATCTAGGCTCCACCATCTATAATCTTTTAGAGTTCTTACCTCATTGAGTGTCATGTTTTTAAAGGATATATCTGCATTCTCTGATCTAATAAGATAATACCTCTCATAACTAACAAAATCTCCTTTTTTGCCATTAAAGACTACTTCTTTTGTCCATATCCAAGGTCCTATTGAATCAAATATTAAGCCTGTTTCTTCAAATAATTCTCTTTTTAATGCTTGTTCAAAGTTCTCGCCTTCCTCAACTTTACCACCAGGAGTTACCCATAAAACCTTCTCATTTTGAATTTTAGGGAATTTAAATTTGAATAGCAATATTTTATTTTCACTACTAATTAATATGGCTCGGGCTGATTTCCTTATAAACATACTATTCCCCCTACACGATTACCAATTTTAGTTCATCATAATTTACTTTTAAGTCACATAATAAGAATATTATGAACTAAGTCAAAGTATCTTTTAATCAATTAATTATCCCCTTTGTGTACTAAAATTTTTTATGAATGTTGTAAGTTAAAAATTAATATTAATGTGACTTAGCATTGTTTTCTATATTGATTTTTGCTTAAATAAGTCCACTTGTTTTTAATACCTTTCTCATACTTAGGAATTGCTAAATAAAATTTTTCAGGAATAATTTCATCCTTATAAATCCTATATCTTACATAAGAACCTTGCTTAAAGTCATAAACTTTCTTAACTCCTATTGCTTCAAATTTATGTCTATATTTCTTACCATCTATACTAAAGACAACTGAATATTTGCTTTTAAATAGTGTATATTTAACTACAGGTGCAGTATAAGAAGGTAGGTATTTTATTTTACATTCCATAGCCCTAATTTTCTTTTTTAAGACAATGCAGATAACTATGAATAGTATCGCTATAACTATTCCAATTAATGAAACCCTGAAATACATAGTTTTGTTATAATGAAAAAGAGAGTCTGTACCTCTCCTACCTTTTAGCAAGCCCATGAACGGCATCCCAAATCCAATACAAACTATGATAGTAAAAAAACTGAGTAAATTATTTATTGTCTTGTACATTTACCATGCCCCCATTACTGACAGTTATAATTCCTTCAAAATTGTCTCAGAGTATTAACATTTCCTCTTGCATCGTTCGTAATATTTTACAAATGTGAACTCTCTCATAAATCGCTAATAAAAATGTCTTAGAGTACTTGAGAATTGAAAGTGGAAAATTTTATTTTTTTCCCCTTTCTAACAAAGATTACTCATTTTAAATTCAAATATTGCTAATTATCAAATAGTTTCGGGTATAAGTACAATAGACATCCATCTACTATTCCAAGTATAATATAATTAATTAGATTACTTTTTAGTTTGATAACCTCAAATCCTATAAAAAATGTTAAGAAAATAATTAAGAAATTTATTAATGCAAATAATTTATTCTTTTTCATGTTTTAGCACCTATCATCCATTATTAATAATATCTTACAAATGTGAGTTCTCTTATAAAGCTCTTAGATTTTCTAGAATTTTTTACTTAGACTTATCAAAATATTTAACGGGCTGAAGGTTGTAAAATATCCAGAGAATAAGTAAAATTTTACTTACAACCTACAAAGCTATATCTGTTTTAATCTATAACTACCACCGTATTTATCAATGTCCTTTATAAATACTTTCACATATTCATCTTTTTTTACTGTTATTTCTGGCATCTCATTTATGCCAACATGAATGTCACAGATAAAGTCAAAACTTATACCATCCTTATTGTTCACAGGATAAGAATCTCTCTTTTTTACATAACACAGTACATCCTTGTGGAGAGGAATTTCTGACTTTATTGTTATCTGCAATTTTTTATCCTTGGAAAATAACCCTTTTAGAGATTTTACTTCTTTTATGTCATAGTATATGTCAGGTTTTCCCGTACTCACTACAATTTGGTTCTTACCATTATTCTGCTTTACAAGCAGTATATCATCATCACTTTCAACAGCTGGAAAAACATAGTACCTATACTGATTTATTTCTTTAATGCTCTCACAATACCCATTGAATTCCTTATACTCTTCCATAGTATATAATTTTGCACTTTTCAACTCTGCATCATTCAAGGAAAGATCATCTAAGTTGTCAGTTTTCATTACATACACTATATCTGTATTTTTAGGCCACTTCCATCTTATATAAAGCCTGTCTTTCTCAACTTCGCAGCTAATTTCACATATTTCATTGGAGCTATCTTCAAATTCAATTATCTTCATTAACCTACCACCCAATTCTAAATATAATTATCTTAACTTTCACAGTTTAAGCATAAATTGCAAAGCAACTTTTTCAAGAGGACAATTGACAGAGTACAGAGGACAATGAAGGTGAGTTTTCCTCCATACGTCAGAAAACTAATTTATTTTTAAGCTTGTTTTGCTAATGCAAAACATCTCTTAAGCAGGCTCTAAAATCTGTGATTTTCAGATAATTGCTTGCTCAGAAAGTACTTCTTAGAAACAAAAAGCATGAGTTTCTTTTAAATTAAAGATTTTTCGCAGTACAGCGAAAATCCTCATTCACTGTCCACTGTCAATTGTCCTCTGTCCTCTTGAAAATATTGCTTCGCAATATTTTTATATTATGTGCAAAAGTTGAGTAATTACCTAAAAGTATTACCTTTAGTTTTGTCAAAACTAGTCCTCTGATTTCCTCTCAAATAACTGCTTTTAGAATAATCCTTTATATCAACTATAACTGGAATTAGCGTAAATATAAGTGCAATCATAATAACTAAAAGTGCCCTATAAAGAGAACCATGATCTGGAGAATTTAAAAATCCTACTTCCATGATAAGTCCTCCTAAAAATCCAGCTGCAATTCCACCTATTAAAAATCTCTTAAGTAAATTCTTATTATCAAATACAAAACTTATAGACATTGTTATAAGTCCAGATATAATTGTAATTAAAAGTACTCTAAGTATCATATATAAAGTAGAAGATTCAGTTAATCCATCTCTTCTGTCTACTAATAACCTCTGCTGAGTTGCATAATATATCTTACTAAAGGTTCCCTTTAAATCACTGGCATTTTTTACATTATAATATTCTCCATGAGTATCTTTTGCAATTTTCTTTAAGGTAGTAAAGTTATTTTCATTAGACATACCTATTGTGTAAATAGAAATATTTGAGTCTTTAAAAGGACTAAGAGTCTCATCAAATTTCTTATTTAATCCAAAATTATCTTCACCATCTGAAAGTAAAATTACCGCAGCCTTTCTTCCCGGTTTTTTAGTTGAATTTATTTCATCATAAGCACTGTCAATAGCTTCTCCCATGTTGGTATTTCCAGTTGGAGTTTCATATTGTTTCAACTCTTCCTCGGCATTTTTCTTAAGAGACTCTGAAACCTCTGTCATAGGTATTATTCTCTTTGAAGTATCGTCAAACTTATATATTGAAACCCTATTTTGTGTGTTCATATTATCCATAAGATTTAAAACTGAAGAAAATCTCTCATTTTGAGGATCAGTATTTGCCATACTTCCTGAAGTGTCTATTACAAAAACTATATCATTCACCTTTTGAAACTTCAATCCGCTGCTTTCATATATAAATTGAAAAAGCATGCCAAATACAAAAATTGCAATAAAAGTACAGGGAATCAAAAATTTAAAAGAAGTCTTTAAATAATTATTTTTCCACGTAACTCCATTCAACCTTGGATTTATCATCTCTCCTACAAGGCAAAAAGTACCTATGCAAAGTGCTATGATTCCAAAGTAAAACCCCATAAGCAGACTTCCACTCATCTTGTACTTATAAGCATTTATAAAAATTTCCCCTATAATAAATCCTATAATGCCTCCTATTAAACTCATAACGGTCATAGTTAAATTTATTCTTTTTTCTACCAACTGGATACCCCTCCTATCTATTTTGTATAGATATTCTAAGTAAAATTAGATTTGTACATAGAATTATTTTTCTCTTAACTAATAAAATATAGTTGATAATTGACAATTGAGAGTTGACAGTTATGGATGATTTTCTTCCGTTAACACTTCAGAAAATCTAAATCATAACATAATGCAATTGAAACTTCGCTTCAATAAGCTCTAATTTAAGATTTTTCGTAATATAGTGGAGAAAAATCCTCATTCACTATTCATTCTTAATTATTAATTTTTAACTTATCCAAAAACACTTCTGCATAGGATTTTCACCCTAAATTTGAACTTATTCGTAGAGATATTTTTACAATAATGAAGCACATTTAAATATTTTGCACATAAGTCTTAGTAAAAAATTTTTGAAAAATCTAGAACTTTTGAATTGTTTGAGGCACGAGTTTTCAAAAGTTCTCAGTATTTTTATAAATTTTTTGCTTAGACTTATCAAAATATTTAACGGGCTGAAGGTTGTAAAAATATCCGGAGAATAATTCAAATTTTGAGTTGCAATCCCCTACGCTAGTTTATCTCTGGCAACAGTTTCTCATCTACTCCATGGATCAAATATCCATTTTCCATACAATAATTATAAAATTCCATTGAATTTCTTACATAAATAATATCCTTTGCTCCAAAACCACCCATTAAATTCAATTTTTCAATACCACTGCTCTTTATTTCATCTATGTATCCTATTTTATAATTTCTGGTTTTTCTGTCAAAATCAAAAGCATACTTTATAAAGTCACTGCTGTAATCTCCAAAAAAGTATTTTTCCATGTAGGGCTTTACATCATAATTCATTATATAAATTTTTAAAGCTGAATTTTTATCCAACATGTCGTAGAGTTTTCGATATAGTTCTTCTTTTGAAAGCACCTTAGTTTCCAAATTAGGAACATTCACATTGGCCCTTTCATTAAATTCTTCTTCAAAAGATTTTTTAAACTGATCCTCACTTAAAATATATTTAGTGCAAAAATATATTATCTTCCCCAGAAATTTTTCATCCGATTCCTTTAAATTCTCTACTGTATTTCCCAGGTATTTATCTTCTAAATAAAAAGCTTTTCCAAAATTTTTCTCAAGTTTATCCAATATATCATTTACTACATTTTTATAATAAGCCCTTACATTTTGAGCTGTATATTTATCCTGTTTTTCTATAACTTTATTTTCACAACTTTTTATTGTCTGTCCTATATCCTTTACCCTATTTATGTAACTTGAAATTTCACTGTGAACTTTTAAAAGTATATCCTCGTAAATATCAAGAATTTTCTTTGATATATTTAATTTCAGTATTTCTAGTTTTCTACCGTATATATCTAAAAATATTTTCTCCTGAGCTTCCTTTACCTGGGCACCTTTTGAAAAAAAACTTTTAATACCAAAGCTAGGAGCAAATCTTGTCTCATATATATCCTTAATTTCATCATTTAACTTACTTACAAATTTCAAAATAGAATCTCTTCTATTTCTTATATAATTTACAGTTTCTCCTTCCTCCGAGGTCCAGTTAAAGGCACAATATAAATTAAGCTTATTGTCCTCAAGTATATTTTTTCTAATCAAAGTCCTCATATTATTTTCTAAATCACAGTTTTTCACCGATTCCTCAGAAGGCTTTTGAAAGTTTTCAAAGAAAAACTTTTCGCATCTATCGTCATATAACTTTTCTTCTATCTCCCTTAAGTTAAAACTTGATATTTTTTTCTCTACCTGTTTTAAATTATCTGTCATAATCCCCTGCATGTCTTCTATTGTTACTCCCTCAGGAAGTATTTCTTCAACTTGCAGTTCAATACTTGCCTCATCAATTTTTAAAATTTCATTTATAAATTCCTGCTGCTTTTTAGAAAGTGTATTCATTTCCTTTAACATTCTTTCATAAAATGCTCCAAGCACAGAAATAGCAATGGCACTATTAGGTCTTTTCACCTGTGAAAGTCCTGCTGAAATATACCTATTCATAGAATTATCATAACTTATGTTTGATTTAAATATATTGTTGTCGTAGTACTGATTTTCCGTATCCGAATAGGCATTGGATGATGCCTCCCTATTTTTTATAAGATTTATATAGGAAATTATTTCATAGTTGTTATCCATGGAACCTTTAGGAATTATGCCCTTCTCATTTTTTTCTTCCAGAACATAGGTAAGATAAAATAAAGGTCCTTCCCAGGTAACATTAAGCTGTGTCTCATCCCCATAAACAGCTATGTCTTCTTTAAACCTAAAGCTATCTTTTTGAAAATATTCCACTTCCCTAAAAAATCCTACTGTAACTGCCCCTTCATAGACCTCATCTCCTAAATTTTGACTTTTAATCAAAACATAGAGATCTGCAGAGCTGAGCTTAAATACCTCCAGCATCCTCTTTTTTAAAAGTACAGTTACTTCTGTAAGTATTACATTCAATGGATCTTTAGATGTAGTAATTACAGAAATATTTATGCTGTCAAAGGAGTTAAACATGTCCCCCTCTGACAACAATTTATCTCTAGCTTCTGTAATTTTTCGATTTAAATTTTTAAGATCTTCCTTATCACTATAAAATCTATCTCTTATATCTTTTCTCAACGTCTTTTTATTTTTAAAATCTTCATGGAGCTGGATGTTAAAAGAATTATCCGTGTCTTTAACAGATTTTGTGGAAACATTTATAAAAACTGCACCTCTGCCATTATCCCATTTTTTATCTATACTATTTCTAATATACTCATAGGCATCTTCAGTACTATCTCCTATAAAGAGGAAAAGTATGGGGTTATTCACATTTCTTTTAGTGTCACCGTCGTATATTGTTTTTTCCACCTTTAAATCATACTTTTCCACAAAATTTTTTAAAACTTCTTCCATGAAAATTCCTCCCAATTACAGATCCATATTATCTAAGCCAGCAATTTTTGTACTTCTTGAAGTCTTGAAAGTATGTCAGTATAAAAAGCATACAATTTATCACCCTCTACCATCTGATACTTTCTAGTGTCCAGTTCACCAACAGATGATTTCACTTCTTCTATAATAGAACTTACTTTCAATTTTAGAATTTCAACTCCATCTCCTGTGGAAAGTTGTTCTAACTTTCTATCTGAAGTTTTATCTACAATAGTCTTTTCTCCCTTATCTAAAGTCTCATATTTATCAAATATAGCCTTATACTGATATTCCTTTTGCTTTAATACATTTATAAAAGGTTCTATATCTACTTTGCTGTCTTCACTTCCATTATAGACATAAAGCAAACCCTTCTTTATTATAGTTTCCGTATAAAGTGCCCTTAAAAAACTATCTACATTAGCTTCAGCTTTGCTCAAATCTGATATTATATTTTCAAGCTCCTTTTTCTTATCTATTATTTTTTCATACTTTTCCACCTCTTTTTTTACAAGCTCTGTAAGTTCTGGAGTTCTTATCAGATCAATTTTAGCCTTTTCGCTGCTGCTGCTTTCATAAATATAATATTTCTGGCTGTCACTATCTTGCACAGGGGTCAGCTTATCCTGAATAAGTTTGTTCATATCCCCTATGGCCCTTTTTACCTCTCCTATATTTATTTTGTCACCTTTCATATCCATATTATAATTTTTCATAAAATCATCTATATCAAATTCTTCAGTAATAATACACTTGTATCTTTCATTGCTTCCCTTTTGGGTATCTACTATACATCCAAGTTCTAAGGCTCTGTCAAAGAGATTCCTTACTTTTTCATTATATTCTTTCACTCTATCATTTACATAAGTTGTACCCCAAGCTTCTTCTGGAATAGGTGATGGAAGGTATACCCAATTTTTCTCTCCGTTTTGATATAAATGCCTTCCTATTCCATCCCGTTCAAACATAGTCTTTTCATAAATCTCTTCGTAATGTTTTATAGGAGCATAAGAATACAATGGAACTCCATTTTTAGTATTAAGCCAGAATATCCTATTTGTAACCATACTCTCCTTAATGTTAATGGCATTGCCTTTATTGGAATTTTTCTTATATTCCTTAATTCCTTCAAGAATTTTCTTTGCATTTCTAGGCACTGAAACCATACTCCACGCTGGGAAATTCAATGCCTCCGTATTACTTAAATGGAAAATAGGCACTGCATCCCTATCAAGCTTTGGTGCAATTTCATCTTTAACTATATTTATTATGGATTTATCTTCTCCGTATTCTAAAGCAAGGAAATCTTCCATGGACTTTGTTATTACATCTCCGTATTCTTCTGAGACAAAACTTGAAATTGAGCCAACTACATCAATATGCATTTCGTCAATCCATTTCTCAGATTCCTCTAAAAGTCTCTCAGAAAATCTCCTTACAATATCATCTGCTTCTTCTTTATTCACAACTTTTTCAATATAATCCACTAAATCCGGCACTTTTACTACTGTCCAGGAATAAGTTCTTCCAAGAGCTCCTTCTATTTCCTCTCCCTTTACAAGTACGTCTCCATCTTCTTTAAATATCCTGTTCAATTCATTTAATATTTCAGTATATACCCTATAAATACTGTTATTCAGTTTGCTAAGCTCTTCAATTACACTGCTGTAAAAATCAGCCATCCTCATTATTCTCTGTTCTTCAGATTTTAATAAATACTCTTCACTTTTAGCCTCTATGTAATCATTTTTTTTGCCTTCTTTAGTAAACAATAGGGATTTTCTAGCTTCTACAAACTTATCCTCAGCTAGTTCTTCTGCAGACTTTATTTCCGTAGAAATATTCATAAGTCTTTCATTTAAAGAAGTTACCTGTGCCTCTAGAGTTCTTACAACACAAAATCCATCTGAAAACAACACCCTGGATGCATAAAAAGGTCCTTTTTTAGGGTCTTTAAAAATTTGATTCACCATATCCTTAACCAGTTTTAAAATTTCGCCCGGATACTGTGTTTTTACTTTATCATATTCATTTGTGCAGTCCCTCAAGTACTCCTTCATCTCTTCATCTATATTCACGGACTGCTTTTTTATTACATTGTCATAATTAAACTTTTCCCTGTTTTTATAACCTGTTAGTGGCTTTCTATTTTGAAGATGCTCTTCAAATCTGTCTATTACAGCATCCTCATCTAATCTTGCCTTTCTTATAAACTGATCTATTTCCTGTTCTTTAGGCATGTTCTCAAACATATACTGTATTTTTTCAAAAAGTTTATATGCCATATAAGTAGTAATTTCTTCAAGAGGAAGTACTGCAGAGGAGGCACCTATCATTACATATTTGTAATTTGCCATATATGGTTTTGCCATATTATCCGTGTTCTGCTTCAAGTTGCTTATATAATCCTGTATTGCAAATACTCCTCCAGATTCTCTAACCTCATTTGACATGAAGTTTACAATATTTTCTGCAGTTACATTCATGCAGTAGTCATAGGCATTGCTCATAGGTCTGCCGTCTACATTTGTAGCAGAAATAAGATGGCACAGATTAAAAGGAGGCATAGGTGAATCCACTGTAATCCTGTTTCTGTATTTTTGAGTAAACCTCTCATGCCTATCACCAATACCCATAAGATAATCCAACTCTTTAAGTGCTGCAAATCCATTTTTTATAATATAGGATTGTGCAGATTGGTTGTCAGAAGTCTTAGATAAGTTAACATCTGGCATAAATAAATAGCTCATAATATTTACCTTGTCATCGCCTTTTGCTCCGTAAATATTATTCATTATTCCCCTTACTATATAGGCAATATCTATGAAGGTTCCACTTCCAGTTCCTCCTGAAAGTCCAGAAAGTACAAACACATGTAAAATTTCCTCTGTGTCTTCCTGAAGAAGTCTTATTTTCTTTTCTAAGCAATCCACAATCTCATTAATTTTTGTAAAAAGCAGCAGTCTGCCAACCTGTCTAACTCCACCTGCACCATCAGTACCACTTTCAGAAGACAACTCTGGTGCCAGCCACTCTTTTATACAATCATCTAGTATCTTACGATCGTTTAATATGGACCTAACTTCTGCATTTGAAAGCATGACAAGTTCACTTTGAGGATCAAGTCCTACCCCACCATTCATGGGATATCTTTTATTTTTTTCTCCCTGATTTGTTTCAAAACCTAAGAACTCAACTTTCTTGGGTTTATCTTTTCTTGTATTTGAAATACTGTCCTGTTCTAGCACAAATCTTTTATTTATTTGATATTTTAATCTCAGCATAGCATCTATACCTGTTCCTCCAAGTCCTATTACAAGAACTGGATTAGGTATGGTTTCTATACGTATCTTATCACTTATTATTCCTCCACCTTTGCTAACTTCAAGGTCTTCCAGGTGTTCCCTAACTCTAGTATTCATATTCTACCTCCCTTTGACACTATTTTGAGTGAAATTCTAATGTTATACTCTTTGTTACTTTATTTAAAAACACTGTTACTTTATCCCTGTTATAAAGGAGTAGCTTAGAACCCTCCTCAAGCTTTCTACCAGACTTTTGCAGTACACAGCCTGACTTATTTACAAGTTCTATGCTGTCATCTTCTTTAAATATGAATTTTATATTTTCTGTTTCTGCATACTCTTCTTTTAATCCTAAGACTTCAAAAAGTGTAAAACTTCCGCTGTAATTGTCCAAATTTCTAAATTGAGGTGAAAGAACCTCACTAGTACTTTCATCCTTAATGTGAATTTCCAGCCTTCCAAATCCCTGTACACGTCTTTTCTTCATCAGTACAAAGGCTGCAAGACCTATAATAATTAGTGCTGCAGCCGCAGCTGCTCCTATGACCTTTGGACTTTTAAATACAGACTTATCGCCTTGAATGTTTTTATCTGCAGAACTTTGGTTTCCCTGATTTTTATAATTAAATACATAACTTATCTTTATATTGCTGCCGCTTACACCTTTCACCTTTAGATTCCACTGACCGCTTGCAGGTTTTACAATCTTAAGTACTGAATACTTCTTTGATTTTGTAAAAACCACATCACTTGAAGGTATCTGTACTTCCTTACCTGAAGGGTTTATAAGCTTTAATTCTAAAGGTTTGTCTGTAATCATGGATATATTGGCTTCCAAAACATTTGACCCTGGTACATTTATTTTAAAATCCTGAAAGGTTCCATCAGCCACAATATTTCCCTGATCCTGAACTTTTACATTTGCACTGTCTCCATATATATCCTTTAGTATATCTGTAAGGTCTGATGCCTTATTGGTTATGTAGTTTTTTCCCTTTGTTTCACTGGCTATTTGAGTTAACTGTGCTTTATCTACAGTTCCATCATAGTTGAGTCCTATAGTATACACAGGATAACCTTTGCTTTTGCATGTGCTTATTGCACTATTTAAATCCTTTAAAGATTCACTGGCACTCCTTTGAGAATCATTTTTACCATCGGACAGCAGTATTATAAGTGGTCTATTATTGCTGTCATGTCCACTATCTAATACCTTTGCACCTTCCAAAAGACCTCTTCCAATATCGGTTTTCTGCCCAAGAGGTATATTGGAAGCCATTTCCTCTATTCTCTCTTTATCCGATTCAGAATTTATTGCATCCAGGTTATGTTCTTTTATTATGGTATCTGAATAAGCCACAAGTCCTGCCTTGTTTCCCTGTACCTGTCCCATATCCAAAAACATCTTTATAGCTTCTGTCCTTATCTCCTCTGGATCACTTTGTTTCATAGACCCACTTGAATCAAGCACAAAAACTACATCTACATTTGGAGATGATGTACTGGCATATACCTTTTGTGAAGGTATAAAACCCAATTGAAGAACATACACAAAAACTGCAATGAGAACCATCTTAGCTCTAGTTTTCACAGTAAATAACACCTCTTTAAATCATTTTTTAAAAAGATCAAGTATACCCTTTTTCTTGCCCTTTTCCTCTGCTTCTTTTTCAATTTCAAGCCACTTTTCTCTAATATAAACTTGATTTTTCAATCTACTTGTCTTATCAACAATATAGGCAGTATACTCTTTTAACTTTTTTTGAGAAATTTTTATAAGTATTTCTATTACTCTATTATATATAATATTTTCCCTTTCTTCACTTAAATTTTTCTTATTTTTATATAAGGTTATGAAAAAATCTAAAAATATTTTATACCTCTCATTATATCGGGAGCCCATTAAGTTTTTATATTTTTTTGTAAAAAGTATATCCTCTATACCATTAACATATACATCGTAAAAGGTATCTTCATATTTGGAACAAAAAAAAGTCTTTTTTACCTTTATATGGCCTGTAAATCCAGAAGACTGCACTAATATATTAGGTAAAAGCCAGCTTAAGTATTCTCTATACTTTTCCTCACTCATATGTGAAAAGTTATATTTAACCTTCTTAAGAAGTTTTTCATTGTAGTCCATATCTGGATTTTCAATTCTCTTACCAATATACAAAAGTTCTGATATATTACAGATGGTTGTAATATTACACTTTCTTTTCAATTTTAAAATTGTTTCAATAAGTGCATTTTCTTCTACTGAATTATCTATACTTAATTTTTCTTCTACATCCGTTATAAACTTCTCCATTACTTTTTTATCCACAATGTGCATATTTAAGTTATCAATTATATAATTCAATATGTCTTTGTAACTTTCAAGGGCTGCGTCATCTCCATGATAAAATTCCAAATACAATTTAAAAGCATCTGAAAATTTTTCACTTCTGTACTCTTCAAAAGAGTTGAATATTTCACTACAGTAATTTATAAAAAAGTCCTGGTTTTCAATATTTTTCTTTAATTCAAAAACATATAGAGAAAATAAAAAATTATAGGAGTTTGGAAGGTTGTACATATTTGAATAGACTTTTTTCTTCCAATTACCATCCCTGTTTCCCTCATCTACAACAAATTTCGCAAGCAAATCCAAAATAGTTTCGTTTCTACCTAAATAATAGTTTATGCAGTAAATTCTAATAATAATTTTTGAGATACACTCACAATCATTTTTAAAATAATTGAGCACATATAAAGTGTTGTCCTCAGATGATATTAAAAATTTTATACAGTTATTTAAAAGCAAAGTCACATTTTTATCTTTAAAAGTGTACCCGGAGTAAATTATATCTGCTATCGTAGAAATTGAATAATAAACTGGATTTTCTTTAATATCCTTTTGAATACTTTTTATTCTATCTGGACTCAGGGAGACTTCTAGAAATTGACTCATATTATCCATTTCATCCTGTGCCATCTTTTTACGCAAATTCAACATTTCATAAATATCAGTATCTTTGCTGTAAACTGCAATATAATCAAGAGAGTCAAAGAAAAATTTATAAGCCTTTACTATATAATTATCATCACCTATGTCTCTAGACACTTTAAGTAAAAATGTAGTTATCATATAGCAAAGCTGTACATCCACCTGTGTGCTTATCTTTTCAAGTCTTGCATCAATCTGATGAAAGAGTTCTTTATAGGCCTCCTCCGATTTATATTTAATTGCAAAACTAAGGGCTTTTTTCACATCTTCTATACTGCATTTTTCAAGTCCCTTTTTTACTATATTATAAAGGGTTACACAATTATCCACTTCTTCATCTAGTCTATTGTACTCAAACTGATCTAAAAATTTTAAAAAAGGCAGGAATACTTCTTTTGAAACAGTGTATCCTACTTCAGCCCGCTTTGAAAAACTGCTTTTGCTCCTTGGACAATCTTCTGAAAAATTCATAGCACTGTACTCATACATCTTTCGATTGTCTGCAAAATTAAATTTGCTGCCATTTTTACTTATACCGCAGAATATATAGTCTGTATTATCTGGGTTATAGCTGTAAGTAGTAAAACTAAATTGCAGTGCCAGCTTTTTAGGTAGTGACATACAAACTGACCCAATCCAAAAAGGAATGTTTTCTTTTACATCTGCAAGTATAATTCTTTTTTTGGAACTATTATACGTCACAACACGTTCTAAAAGACTTGTAAATTTCTTACCCCTATCTCCTCCACTGCCTTTTAAAAAATTACTTATTTCATCAAAATCAACTACATTTCCTAGTGGAATCTCCGTAATTTCAGGAAGATAATCTATTTCAACAGCATTTTTTTCTTCTTCACTCAAACAATCTCTAAAAACAGGCGATTCATAAAGCTCTATAGGATAAAACTCCCAAGCATTATTCGATATAAGTACATGGCAAAAGTAATTTCCATATCTCTCTGAATAATCTTTTCCCACATATTTAATTTGTGAAATACAGTACTTTCCACTTTCAAGTCTAAAATAAGAAAAAGATATAGGAAACAACCTGTCTATCTCTTCTTTGGTAGGTTGTGTTGGAAGATTAGAAGGCGGTATGTATATGCAGTGGCTTTCTATTTCCATTCTCTCTTTGTCTGTAATACCTTTTGACATGGAATAAGTTTGAAATCCCATTCCAGAGGACAAGCCCTTTTTACAGGACGTATAAAAAAGCTGCTGAACTGCCATTATCTATCACTTCCTCTTTTCTCCCTTAATAAATTTGTATTTATAGAGAAGCCACAAAAAAGGATCTTCTACCCTATGTGGTCTAAGCTTAGCTATCCTGTTACTTTCAGGATTACATCCAAGAGCTGTCAATCCAAAATAAGCGTACTCTTTAAAATTTGAACTAAGCTGATTTGCAAAATTTTCTCCACCCCAGTTCCTGACTAAAGATTCCATTGTTCCATTTACATCCTCAAAATCTGCCAAATCAAAATATCCCTTACTTACATGGCTGCTTGGATAATTTATGCAGCTTGATGGATCAATCAGTGATTCCACTGCATCAATTTTTGAAAAAGCCACAGCCACAGGTATGTCTATAAGCTTATCCATTCCTATATCATTTGCTTTTCTAATAAGGTTTGCCGTTCTAGAAAGCAAGTCTTCTATTTCTGTATTTTGCTGCGGCAATTTAATATTTTTAGGCAGCTTTCTCCTGACTTCCTCCAGCTGAAGAGGGTCAAGCAAAAATATTATACCTGAAGAATTATATATGTACTTATTTACAGTTTTCATAGTATTTTCAGAATCTAAATCCTCACCTGCAGTATCAAAAAAAGCAATAGTAACTGCATTGCTTATCTTCTTACTTTTTAAAAAGCTTCCAAATATTCCGTTATCCTTAAAAACAAGATTATATATAAGAGGCTGCTTTACAGAGGCATCAGTTTTAGCAGAATGAGTTACTCCTATAATTTCATTTCTCTTAAAAATAGGATTATAAAAATCATTTCTATATCTATTCATAGTAGCATCATCAACTGCTGAAAGACTATAATTGAAGGCTGAAGCTATCTCATTCATTATCTTTTGAATTAAAACTGCAATGTAATGGCTTTTTCCTGCCTCCTTTGCACCAATTACTGCAAATATTAAATTATCATATTCTCCAATTGAATATGGGAGTTCCTGATTACAGGTTGGGCATACTTTTATATTGGTTTTCTGCCCACACTCATTGCAAAACACATAATCCGGCATTTCATTTTTGTCCTCAACGTTCTTTGGCTTTATAGGCGTTAGGTTTCTTGCATTTTCACATAAATCAGGATCATTTTTGCATATAAAATTCACTTCATTTAAAGCATGTTTAGAAAAACAATAGGGACATATATAATCATCTTTTTTTCTAAAGTTAAGTTTCACAATTAATCCTCCTCTCTCTATTTAAAGTACAGCTTTTCCTTAGCTGGCGAAACTATCCTGTATAACTTGCTGTTAGAGTCATCTACAAAAAATAATTTCACATACATATTTTTTCTTATATTTTCAATAGGCAACTCAAAATCCATGATTTCATCATTTTTTAAGGTTTCATAATCTATATTAAACAAAGTTTCTCCGTCAGATTTTTGAATAGGCATATTCCCTATCTTACTGATTAAAACAAGCTGTGGTAGTTCTATTTCGTCCTTTGAAGAAGATTTAGAAGATGGTGCAGACAAGCTTATCTTAGCAGATTTTAATTTACCCAAGAGGCTTTTTTTTAAGTCTATTTCATAAAATATTTCTTGAGGTACTTTATTTACCACAAGCCTTCTCTGACCTTCAGAATACAATGTCTTGTTTTCATATTCCACCACAGCATAAATACAGAAATAATAATTTCCTTCTTCTATTTTACTTATGGTGTAATCTCCTGTTTCAAAGTCTTCCTCTCTCTCTATGATTACATGAGAAGCACTGGAATCTGAGGATGCCTCGGGAAACCTATCCATCCTGCAGCATAAAAGTACTTTGTCTATACCTTCTGGCCATCCCCATTCCAGAGACAGTTGCCCATATTTTATTTCTGCTCTTACAAAGGGTACATCCGGAATGTTTCCATCATCAAAAACAGGTTTAATTTTACTATTCTCTGATTTCTCAGGTAATTCATCTATATGTAATTGTAAATCATCATTTACATTTTCAATTTTATCTTCATCCAATTCTTCTGGAGAATCTTCAACCTTTACTTCACTGCAGCTTTCAGAATCTATATTCTCTGTGGAGTTTTTATCGTTTTGATCTGAAGACGAATTTTCTATATAGGAATTATCTCCAGTAATTTCTGATATTTTTTTTCGTATATCATCTTCCGATAACTCAGTAAATTTATTTAGGAAGTTATTTATTTCACTCTGAGAAATATTATCTTTAACTGAAAATATTATGTCAATTTCCTCAGCTAATTCTTCCATTTCTCTCTCCTTTTTTTCGTCCATTTTACTCATACTCCCTTCAATATTAGTATATACCATTGTATTAGGAGTTCAAAATTAAAATTTTGTGAATATAAACAGAGTTCTTGGCATCAGATGGAGTTTTGACTCCACCTGATGCTTAGAAATCGTTATCCAGGGACGTAGCCGCTCTTTACTCACACTTGGAGAAAAGCAGATATTCCAAATCTTTGATTTGGTGATAGTCGCCTTCACAGAGTGCGTGGGAGTATTAGAGCAGGTAGTCATCGGATAAAAAAACAAGTGAAGGTTAATCCCGCACTTGTCCATCTTTTATCTGTATTATCCTATCAGTTTTATTAGCTATATTTACATCGTGAGTTACAATAATAAAGGTAGTACTAAACTTATCATTTATTTGTCGAAAGAGTTTATAAATACTCTCTGCATTTGTAGAATCAAGATTTCCAGTGGGCTCGTCCGCAAGAACTATGCTGGGATCGTTCATAAGTGCCCTAGCTATAGCAATTCTTTGCTGCTGTCCCCCTGATAAGTCATATACCTTCTTTTTCTTGCACTCAGAAAGTCCAACTAGTTCCAAAAGTTCTTCTGCCTTTCTCTTAGCACTTCTACCGCAAAAAAAATGCTTTATTCTGTAAGGCATAAGTACATTTTGTATTGCATTAAACTCGGGTAGAAGATAATGAAACTGAAAAACAAATCCTATGCTTTTATTTCTCACTGCAGCTCTTGAATTTCTCCCTATACTTTTTATACTTTTACCCTGTATGTACACTTCTCCTGTTGTTGGCTTATCCAACATCCCCATTATATTTAAAAGAGTGGTCTTTCCACTTCCCGATGCACCTATAATGGAATTAAAAGATCCCTTTTCTACGGATATATTTACTTCTGACAAAACTTTATTTTTAACTCTTCTTCCATATATCTTATTTACATTTTCAAGTTGAATAATGTTATCCATTTTTTATTACCTCCACAGGATTAAGTCTAAATGACTTAAATGCCGGAAAGAGTGCCGCAAAAGTTGATGCAGCTATATCAATAATAGATGATGCTAAAATAAACTTATGGTTCACAACTATATTAACTAGAGGCAATCCTTCGGAATTAACTATATATCTATTAAACCCTTTTATGTACAACCATGTAAAAAGCAATCCCAAAGCCGTTCCCAATACTCCAAGTATAAAAGCTTGTACAAAAAATATAAAGGCTGCACTTCCATCTTTTATACCCATGGCCTTTAATATACCTATCTGTTTATATTTTTGAACTACACTTATACCAAGTATACTTATAATACTGAGAACTGCTGCAAGAAGTACAAAAAATTGAATTATTATTGTACAAATTTTTTCTCCAACCATTCCACTGGCTAAAAATTTATTTTGATCTTTCCAATTCTGCACATTAAGACTATTATCAGAAAGTATTTTAGTTACTTTCTTTCCTTCCAAGTCCGCATTATATATATCCTTAACTGCAATTTCTATAGAAGTAGCCTTATTGCCAAAATCAATTAAATTTTGAACATCACTCAAATCTGTAATAACCCAGGCTCCATTTACTTTAGCAGCTCCAAGATCAAAGAAACCAACTATGTTTAAAGTCAACTTTTTCCCGCCCATGGTAAACAAATCTATATTATCTCCAAGTTTTAAGTCAAGCTTCTTCTTCAAGTCCTTTCCTATAATAACTTGTCCACTATTTTCATACATTTTTCCTTCATATATACTGCCTTTTATGTTATAAAGTGAATTTACATCTTCAGGCATAAATCCTCTAATCTGAACAGGTTGGTTAGTATCCTTTAATTTAATAAAGACCTGGGAATCAACTACAGGTGCCGTAGCTTTCACATTTTTATCTTCTTTTACAATCTTATTTTTTATATCACTCCAATTTTCTATGCTGCCGTTATTAGAATAAACCGTAACCTGAGCTGAATTTCCTGCAATTTTATTTAAAATAGTATTTTCAAGTCCACTGCTTAAAAGCCCTATAAATATTTGCACAGAAACTCCTACTGCAATTCCCAGTATTATGACAAAGGTTTGCAATTTACTGTGTTTTAAAAACTGAAGAGCTACTTTTGATGATATAAACAATAACTATCTCCTCCTTAGAACATATTATCCACAAATTTTATATTATTACTAATTTTTATTAAAGACAAGATAATTATTGCTTTCTATATAATTAATAAACGTTAGTACAAATAGGTGCCTTTTTTAAATATTTATAAAGTCCATTCTCCATACTTAAATCCAGCATACCTTTTTCATTAAGATATCTCACATAGGATACTAAAATTGTTTCTGTTAATCCATATTTTACCCTGTTATCCAGACTAATGTTAAAATTTTTAGTTACTGATCTAAAAATTTCTTCCATTGTCATGCTTCCATTTTTATCTATTACATCATATATGCTATTTGCCGTATCTTTATAAAATTTTATATTATCCTTTATGAGCTTTGTAATATCATCATATATGTCTTTATGTGCCACAATATATTTACTACAATTTAAGTCATAAAGTTTCTCTTTGCTTTTCAAATCATCCGTCAGAGAATAGGAATAAGGCATTTTAGCTTGCTCCATTAATTCATATCCAACAAGGGCATCCCCTAAATATGCCACATCATCAGGAGTAATGACACATATATGGGCAGCACTATGTCCTGGTGTATGAATAATTTTAAATTTGACACCACAAACATATATACTTTCTTGATCAGGTGTAATCATAATATCTGTTTTACAAACCATCTGTCCAAAATGTTTTGCAATTTCAGCCATGTTATAATTATTATGATAAAATTTCAAGTTAATAATTGAACTGCAAGTAACAGCTTCACATTCCGGCATAGCAATAATACAATTATACTTTTCTTTCAAATATTCAGCATTACCTATATGATCCATATGAGCATGAGTGCATATTATAGCAGCTACTTTTAAATTATTCGTTTTTAAAACTTCAGCTATACCTTCCCTTTCTCCTCCTCTTGGCCATCCAGAATCCATCATAATTATTTCTCTATAATTGATCTTATAAAAAGGTATGCATGCCATTTTAGTATCAATACAAAATGTATTTCCCTTTATATTTTTTATTTCCATATGCTATTTTAGCAGCAAAATTACTTAACATGAAACTGCTAAATGTTCGCTTCCCTTCTTTATGATATTTTTCATTCAAAATTATATAAAGAACCTTCCTAACATATAAAACCAATTTCATACATTAAGAAGGTTCTATTTGCAAATTAATAATTACACATAGCCCTATTCTTCTTTTATCCGATGACTACCTGCTCTAATACTCCAACTTTTCCAAGTTGGAGTAAAGAGCAGCTACGTCCCTGGATAACGATTTCTAAGTATCAGGTGGAGTCAAAACTCCATCTGATGCCAAGAACTCTGTTTATGGTCTAAACTGCTGATCCATTTTCATTACTTTACCATCTTTAATGAATAAATTAAATACAGGCCTATCTTCATATTTACCATTGACCATATCAGTGAAATTAGGTTGATTATAGGATATATTTCCATCACTATCAAAATGAATTAGTTTTATACTCACATCACTATCTACCTCTAATTTTACCTTATCGCTTATGGTCATGTCAAAGCCATCATCTAATATAAACCACTGTCCATTATCTTCTTCAACTACACTGCTATCTCCCGTTCTTTTTACATAATCCAAAGCTTCATTTATATCTGTAACATATTTTAAATAATTACCTTCTATATAATACTTTCCATCTTCACCTACATACTCATTAGTTACTTCAAACAGCTTCTTTTCTATTCCTTTTAACTCATTCTCCGCATCTTCGCTTACAGCACCACTTCCCCCAAGTATAATTTCATCTGTATACTTTGTGGTATCTATATACTCTTTTTGAGTTGAAATATTCTTTCCATCAGTAAGTAAAATAGGCGCTTGAAGTTTTGCTGCTAAAGCACTTCCAGATAGAGCATCTGGGAAATTTTCTCCATTTGCAATAATTATACTACTGCTGTCCAAATTAAAATATTTACATATGTTTAATGAGGTTTCATATCTATTCTTTCCCCATATTCTTATAATATTTCCATCCTCTATAGTTGTGTCCAATTTCTTTATTTCAGAAATAATATTATCACTTAATGCACCTTGTCCTCCTATTATGTAAACAGAAGAAGGGCTTATTTCGCTTATCTTTTCCTTTACTTCATCCGGCAGTGTATCTGTATTACTTAAAATTATTGGATAACCTTTCATACCTGCTATGCTTGATATACTCAGTGCATCAGGAAAATTACTGCCATTAACTATAACTAGGGGCGTTCCCTTACTTACATTCATATTTTCTACTATTACTTTATTAGTGTCAAATCTATTTTTTCCGCCAAGCCTTTTAATATTGTTAAACCCTAAAGATTTAATATAATTTATATATTCATCACTTACAGAAGCATATCCACCTAGAACGTATACAGTTCCACTTGCATCCAAATGATCTTTTATATAATTAATAGAATCCTGACTGTCACTTAAAGACTTGTCTACCAAAAGAATAGGGGCATTTAATTGTTTTGAAAGCACACTACCAGCTAAGGCGTCGGGGAAATTGTTTCCACTAGTTACAATAACATTTTGTACTTTCCCGCTGCTAAAGTTGTTACAAATATTTATTGAGGTTTGGTATCTACTTGATCCGTAAATTCTGCTCACATTATGGCTGGAAGCAGCAGATACAGTTCCAGGGAAAGCGAGTCCTAAAATTATTGCTTGCCCTAAAGCCAGTTTAAATATTTTTTTCATATGTTTTCCTCCAATATTATATTATAGTTTGCTAATGCTCAACTTCCTCACATATAAAATTTTGACTTAATATAAAAATATTGCAACGCAATATTTTAAAAGAACAAAGTTCAAAGTTCAAATATCAAATAAGTATAATTTTCTTCCTAACGTCAGAAAATATTAAAATTATAGATTTCGTGAGATACGATGGAAATCATCTTTACCTGTTCTTTGTTATTTGAACTTTGCTATTTTTAAAAATTTTATTCTATGTTTACGTCCCTTACGTAAGGAATTTTCAGAAGATTTACCATCATATCCTTTATTTCATTTTGATTTCTGGTATAAACTTTAAAGGTAATCCTCACTTCTAAATCCTTATTACTTTTATTATGATGCCTATTAACCTGAATATTAGATATTTTCATTTTTGAATTTTTTAATATATCCAGTGCAGAATTAATACCTTCTTCTGATAAATTTGCCCTTCCTATAGAATATACCTCGTTTTTTTGAAGTTTGTTGAATATTTCAAGTCCTATAACTATAAGCACTGTAGCTCCCACACCAGGTATATACATGCCTGCACCAATTGCTATACCAATACCTGCTGTAGCCCACAATCCAGCTGCAGTAGTCAGTCCTCTTACAAACTGGTGCTCCACAATAATAGTTCCTGCTCCCAAGAAACCAACACCACTTACAACCTGAGCAGCTACCCTACTTGGATCTAGTGAAACCGAATTCATACCAACTAAATCCCAAAATCCATATTTAGACACAAGCATAATAAGGGCACTTCCAACTGCTACGACAAAATGAGTTCTAAGTCCTGCTTGCTTAGAGTGGCTTCTTCTTTCAAATCCTATTAAAGCCCCAAGTACTCCCGAGAGTACTAGCCTGAGTAACATTTCCCATTCTCCCATAGTATCCCTCCGCTTTTAACATTATAGATTTAATTATAATATATATGGCAAATAAAATACATATTTTTATAAAAACTTTTATAGAGTTTCTAAATAGGAATTTAACTTATACCAGCCATATACTAACAAATTTCATCACACTAAAAACTTTTGATAAGTCTAAAGCTCGGTATTTTGAAACTCTACTCAGTCTTCTACTTTCCTAGAATTTATTGTATAAGACGTATACTTATTATCTGTATAAAGAATAGATACATTTACAATTATGGTGCAAGTTTCAGAGCCAAAATTCCCTTTGGAATAAACATCAAATGTATAGGTTTTTATATAGTCACTATCTTGGGGCATTGAGATATCATGCATAAGTCCAGCTTTATATGCTTCCATATTGTCATTATAAAGACCAGCTTTGTTATAATTATTAGTTATAGAGTTTCCTAAAGATATATCAAGTTTATTGTTCTTAATATTGTTTTCAATATCATCATTGACATAATTTATAAAATCATAGATACCTGTCTCAGCACTATAATATGCCCTAGTTTTATCAGAAGTATCTGAAGCTACTCTATTGCTTTTTATACTAGTATCTACCATAAATGCAGCCAATAAAAAAGTTACTGTCATAATAATAATAACAACTATAAGGGCAGAACCTCTTTTTTTCATCAATATCCTATTTCTCCTTACAAATTAATTTGCCTGAACATTAATGGCAGTATGACTTTTAAGAACTATATTTCCTTCTGAAGCCGAAACACTTATAAAAATCAATCCATCTTTATAAGAAAAATCAACTGAATCTATATTAGAACATTTATTCTCATCCTTATCCTGAAGTACTTTGCTTTTTATATTATAAAGTATGTTAGAAGATGCATTTGAAATCAGATTAATTTCATTTCCATTAGCTGCACCAGCATTACTTACAGTACTAACCTGAACTTTTCCATTTTTATCTCTAGGCCCTAACTTAAGAACAGTATTTCCATCTGAAGATTTTAAAATCTTAGTATCATCAACTGAATCATAATTTCTTATTTCATCTGTAATCATATTTAAGGCTTTATTTGCATTATACTGAATATCTATATTATTTTTAAAATTAAAAGATTGTTTTATTTCAGAAAAAAAAGTTTGATAAAGATATACAGAAAATATAGAAAATATAGCCAAAGTTATCATCAGCTCTACTAAAGTAAATCCTCTTTTTTTCATACTGAAAACCTACCACCTTATTTTTTTAAAAAATGTGACTTTAACACCACTTCATTTTCCTCATCATCAATATTATTTCTAACCCTTACTGTAATCTGAAAAAGATTGGGCGAATCAGCTTTAACCTGTATGGAACTTATATTTACATAGTAACCATCCATCTTTTTATAATCACTGCCTTTATATTTCCTGCTGTCCGGATCATTTTTACTTTCCTCAAGACACCTTTGTGCTTCCATCATCATATTTTGCCTTAAAACCTGTTTGTTTACATTTTTATTAGCTGCAATATTAAGTCTAATAACAAAAACTGATAACATTATAAATACACTGATGGCCATCATTACTTCTATATAAGTAAATCCTCTTTTCTTCATTTTGATCCCTACTTCTAACAATCTCATTTACTTTACCTCAATATAATCATACTTACTTCCTATATAATCTATACCATAGACTTCATAACCACTAGCATCTGAAAGTACATCTACAATAACTGTACCTTTGAAATCAGTAACATAATTTCCCGGAGTAAGCTCTATGACTAATGAAGTTCCATCATCCTTATCAAAATTATAAGTATCTGTTCTTATACTAGTCCAATCCGGTATATATGAATTCTTTAAATTCAACTGCTGAAGTTGATTTTTTGCCAGGGACTGAAGCTCAGTAGTTCTGCGAGAGGTGTCCTGAGGATACTTATCATATGCTGACTTAAGATTTGCAGTAAGGTTATTCTTTAGTGTACTGGCAGCAGAATTTACATTATTTTTTAATGCAGCAGTCATATCTCCTGTTACTTCGGTAGAAAGATTAATTAGAGTTTTATAAACCATTTTGCCGCTCTTATCGACTCCGTACACTACGTATCCCATCGGATTTTTGCTCACATATGCAACTACAGTACCCGGGTGATCAGAATATTTACTATCTATATTTGAATAATCTGAAGGATTAGCATTAACTATTATAGAATAATTTCTATTTATGCCAGGGTCTCCATTAGTATGATATCCATCGTCATCAATTGCGTCCTTATTCAAATAATACGGATTGACAATATGCTTTGAAGCATCTCCAGAAGTAAACTTATTGTTCAAATAGTTATATAACGGTCCTTGGATTACATCATAAATTCTGTTTTCAGGCACTCCCATTATTATCCTTCTTATTGCATTAATTCTTATATAGTTAGCTACTTTATTTACATTCGTTTCCATACCAGAATCAGTATTTGTATTTGTGTTTTCATTAATAACTGTGGAAGATTTAAATTTAATGATATATGGATTAGTTATCTTACCAGTACTGTCTATTCCATATAATGCATAGCCTCCAACTTTATCTCCACTGCTTCCATAGACGATAATTACTACATTTCCCTTAACATTTCCTCCAGCAGGCAAAGTGTTGTTATTAGCTATTTCATCATTATCTTTTGGTAAAGCATTAGAAGAATAGGAAAGTAAAACAGATGAATTTCCAGACAAATCTTTAGTAACAGATTTGCTATTGTTAAAAGGATTTATCAAAGAATTACTTCCAGAAAAATTAGACTTCATATCTGTTTCAATATTGTTTAAAATAGCAGTAAGAGCTTGATCTTTTGTTTGATTTGCATTAATAGACGATTGATAGGAGCTTGTATCTTTTGCCAATCTGTTTTGAAGATAAGTTCTGACTAAAAGTACATTTGTATTTACACTATTGTCTTTGGACTGCAGCTTAATGGCCCCTATCTTCGGTACTAAAATTATGGAAAGTAATCCTATGACTGATAATACTATCATAATTTCTATTAATGTAAAACCTTTTTTCCTATTCACAATCTGCACCCCTTACAATCAGAAAATTTTACTTGAACATATCAGCTATACTGTTAAATCCCTGTTTTTGGCTATTATAAAAAATATAACTATTGGGGACTTTTGTATTGCTGTTTCCGCTGCCCTGTACATATTGATAAAAAATAATTTCTCCGGGAAGTTCATCTCCATTTTTCTTAGCATTATCAACAGGTTTATTACTGTTATCCGTGCTCACTTCTTTATCAGAACTCTTTAATTCACCATTGTTCACTTCTTCATCATCACTAGAGCCAATAGTAATGCTTTTTACATTAAGCTTTCTTTTGGTAACAGTATTTAGGTTTCTCATAAAATTCTCTATATTTGCCTTGTTTCCTGTAATCTTTAAGTCTATTATAAGAGTATGAAAATTGTTACTACTTGAACTGCTATCCCCATTCAACAATTCAAAAGAGATATTTTCTCCATTTACTCCAAATGACTTGCATCCATTATAAAAATCATATATAAGCTGGGGTGTATCTATTTGGGTAGGAACCATGCTATCAAAACTAGAAGTCTCCTGTCTCAACTTTTTTAACTCCTGCTGCTTAGTCTCAATAGATTTTTTCTTAGCCTTAAGAGAATTTAATTCTTTTGTTTTTAAAGAATACTTATTTTTAGCCTGCTTCACCGTATCTAATTTATAAGTTATATAATATGTATAAATCACGTAATTAAATCCTATAAACAATATTGCTATTAAAATCATCAAATCCCTTTTATTTTTTTCCATCTGTATTCACGCCTTTATATGATTCTAATAATTTCAATTTAAGTTCAACCTCTTTTACATTATCATTAAGATCTACCTCGGGAAGCTCAACAGGTTCAAATGCATTCATAGAATTTATTGCCACAATAAGTCTGGCTGCATCTATTGTATTTTTATTCACATCAAACACAACATTTACATTTTGTTTATCCATGGTAATCGTTTTTATAGTTACACCTTTAGGTAATCCATTCCTCAAAGTTTCTAATACTCCTATGTAGTTGAAATCATCACCTTCAATTTTCTTTATGTAACGAGCCTTGTCCTCATAAGCCTTATTTTCCTTATCTAATTTATCTACATCACTTTGTACACCACTCAAAACAGCTATCTGTGAATCTATGTCCCAAGTATCATACTTTAATAAATTTAACTTTGTATATATAAGTGCTGCTCCTATTATAATAATAGTTATTAAAAAAAATAATTCTATTTCATGTATAATTAACCTATTTTCAAATTGTTTCTTCTTATTTTTTCTATAAAATCTATCAATAAAATCTATGCTTTTATTATATATATTTTTTACCGATATAGAATCTCCCAGTATATCAGGATATATGTTTTCATCTACTGTACTCTTTTTAACTAATTTTGATGCTTTAATATTGAATCCTATATTAGTTTCTATTGAAGTTTGAGTGCTAATAAGCTCACAAAGCTTTGAATTTGTATAAAGTTCTCCTAATACATATATCTTGTCAAGCTTACCCCCGAAATGCCTTGTTGAATAAAAATTAAAAAAATAATCAAGACTTCTCATTAAGTCATTAAAATCTTCATCCTCTGTTTCATTTAATATATTGGAATAAAGAAATATTTTCCCCTTATCCAGTATAGTTAAAGTAGTCTTTTCTACATTTGCGTCTATAATAGCTATACTGCAATAATCTTCATCTAAAAACAAATTTGATACGGAATCAGGATATATCCCTATTGACTGTGGGATCAATCCACAATATTTTATAAAATCCAATATCTGCTTTAATTTTGCTCTAGGCACAACTGCAAGCATAATAGCCATTTTATCCTTATTAGTTAAAGAAATAACTTCATAATCATAAAGATATTCATTCATGTTAACAGAAAAGTACTCTTCTATATTATTCTTTATAAAACTTGCAAGCTCCTTTTTATTCATAACTGGAGTTTCTATTATTCTTGTTATAATACTTTCCCAATTCAATATTATTCTTACACCTTTATTTCTAATTTTTAACTTTTGTCTAATACTTTTGATCTTATTTAAATTATATTCATCAGCATAAGGTTTTCCCCCAGAAATAAATTCATTCTTTTCATATATCTTACTTATTTTTTTTATTTTTGTTTTATTTATTATCTTTGATGCAACAGCCACATCTGCATAATTTTCCTTAAAACTAAATATAATTTTTATTTTATTTCACCCCCTGTGCCATTTGAACTATAGGTAATGCTACTCCTAATATAACTACCCCAACAATTAAACCTATAACCAGGGTTAAAATAGGTTCCACAAGTGACATAATTCTAGCAACTCCTGTTTCTACTTTCTCATCATATATGTCAGCCAGTTTAAACATAATCTCATCAAGCTTACCTGTTTCTTGTCCTACTCTCATCATCTGCGTTACAAGCGGCTTGAAAATATTCTCACTTTCAATAGAATCAGCAAAAGTTGTACCACCAATTAGCTGGTTTTTAACTTTATCTATTTTTTTCGATATAAACACATTTTCTACAACAAGCTGCACATTATCCATTATAGTTATAATAGGAATTCCAGACTTTAAAAATATTCCCATACTTCTAGTAAATCTAGCTGTTATAATATCTAGCTTAACATCTCCTAAAATAGGAATCTTTAGCTTAAACTTATCAATAAAATATGTAACTTTAGGAAGTGTATTTATATATTTCAAAAAAATTACTGCTATAATCGCACAAATAATTATATATAGATAATTATTATCAAAAAAATTCATAATACCAAGTACAATTACTGTTATAGCGGGTAATTTCATGTCTTCAAATAGACCTTTTATTTCAGGAAATACAATAAAATTAAAGAATACAAGCATTCCTAGTGCTACAATTAAAATTAACATAGGATACACAGCTGCACTTTTAATCTTACTTTTTATACTGGCCTCTTTTTTATAAAAACTCTCCATGTTATATAGTACGGTATCTAAATTTCCACTGATTTCTCCTGTTTTGACCATATCAATTAATAGTTTTGGAAATTTACCGCAGCTTTCCATAGATACATCCAAACCATTGCCTTTTTTTATACTATCCGTTATATTTAAAATTATTTTCTTCATGTTCTTACTTTTAATTTGCTGCTCCATTATTTCAAGTCCATTTAAGAGAGTTATTCCTGAATTTAAAATCATAGCAATTTGCCCACAAAAATTAGCCAAAATTTCATTATCAAATTTCTTATCTAAAAACTTAAATCTAGATAAACTAAATTTTTCTTTTACATATATTACTTTCAACCCTTTACTTTTTAAATTTCTAAATGCTTCATCAACATCATTATCTTCAATTTGTTCCTTTATTACATTAAATTCATCGTCCCAAGCTTTATATACAAACTTTTTCATATACCATCTCCATAAGTAGCCCTTAACATTTCTTCAACAGTAGTTACTCCATTTAAGACTTTACTTATACAGGATTTTCTTAAAGTATTCATTCCCTTATCCACAGCTAACTTTTCAATTTTATTTTCAGTATAATCTGTATCTATAATATTTTTAATATCATTATCTATTTCAAGTATTTCAAATATACCTATTCTTCCCCTGTAACCTGTATTATTACACAAGCTGCATCCTTTACCTCTCTTTAGTTTAACCGGTTCTTTAATTCCAAGTATCCTCATTTCTCTCTCATCACTCATATATTCCTCGGCACAACTTGGACATATTTTTCTAACCAGTCTCTGGGCTACAACACCTGCTAAAGTAGAAGATATAAGAAAAGGCTTTACACCCATGTCCAAAAGTCTTCCAATAGTTCCTACTGCATTATTGGTGTGAATAGTTGATAATACCAAATGTCCTGTAAGTGCGGATCTTATAGATATTTCCGCGGTTTCATTGTCCCTTATTTCTCCTACAAGAATTATATCCGGATCCTGCCTCAGTATACTTCTTAAGCCACTAGCAAAATCAAATCCTATTTTAGTATTTACCTGCATCTGATTAATTCCTTTTAAATTATATTCCACGGGATCTTCTATTGTTATTATATTTTTTGATACGTCATTTAATATGTTTAATATAGAATATAGAGTTGTAGTTTTTCCACTTCCGGTAGGTCCTGATACCATTATTATACCATATGGACTTGCAATCATCCTCTTTAGTTTAGTTAATTCATCATTTTCAAGTCCAATTTTTTCAAGATCCATTGAAAAGCTGCTCTTATCAAGCAGTCGCATTACAATTTTTTCACCTAAAATCGTTGGAATTGTAGAAACTCTAATATCTATTACATGCTGTTTAACCTTAAAGTTAATTCTCCCATCCTGGGGTATTCTATTCTCAGCTATGTTTAAACTGGCCATTATTTTTACTCTACTTATTACAGCAGAAAGCATGTCTATGTCCGTTCTCATAATTTCCCTAAGCATACCATCTACTCTAAATCTAACTCTCATTTCTTTTTCATCCGGTTCTATGTGAATATCCGAAGCATTATATAACATTGCATTTTCAATTATAGTATTTAGAAATTTTATAACTGGTGCAGCTGTTTCGTCGGCTAACTCCCGGTCATTTTCCACTGTCCTATTTGCAAAGTTTTTTCTATAATCCTGTACTGCTTCTTGTGCCTTACTTTTTCCATAATATTTATCAATATTTTTCAATATACTATTTCTAAGTGCTATAGCTGTTTTAACATGATAGCCTGTTGCTACTTTTATATCTTCTATGGCAAAGTAATTTAAAGGGTCACTCATAACTACAAGTAAAGAGCCATTTACAATGTCTATGGGAATGGTCTCATGTTTTTTTGCAGTACTTACAGGTAAAATATCTATAATATTCTGGGATACATTGATATTATCTAAATTTATCAAAGGTATGCCAAGCTGTTCTTTTACTGCATTAACTATCTGCTCCTCTGTTGTAAATCCCATATTTACAAGTACTTCTCCTAGCTTTTCACCTGATTCCTTTTGCATTCTGAGAGCCTTCTCCATAACTTCTTCAGTTATAACTCCTTCATCTACAAGTATCTGTCCCAGACGTTTTTTTATTTTTGGCATAATAAGCACCTCTAAAAATCATTATATTATAAAGAACATGGAAAACCATGTTCTTTAATTAACCTATTTAACTTTAAATATTGAAGTAGCAGCTCCACCTTTATCATAACCAAAAACAGCATATCCATCACCATATACATAAATTATAACTGCACCATCATGACTAGTGTCGGTATCTGCAGAAATTGAGCTATTAATTGATCCTGTTTTACTAATAATTACAACTGATGCATTGCCTTTAGCGAATGGATTAATTAATTGTTCATCTGCATTAGTTGTACTACTGTTAGGACTAAGATCTCCAGCATTAGTGTTATTAGACGCTGATAAATTAAAGTCTGATTTCATCTTCGATATAAGTTGGTCATATCCTAAATAGCCATAAGCTCCTCCGTTATTTGTAACTGTTGTTTCCAAATAACCCCTTACAGTATTCACATTGGTAGTTACACCTGCATTTTTAGAATTGTTCTTAAATATTTGAGATTTAGGAATTAAAACTACAGCAAGTATGGCAATAATGGCAAGTACTATCATCAGTTCAATAAGTGTAAAGCCTTTTTTCTTTTCTAATGTCATTACATTTTCCATAGATCCCCATCCTTTCAACAATTAAAATAATATATTATAAATTAATATATGTTTTATATTACCCCCCTGTTATAAATACCAACTTAAAATATTTTGTCCACAAAATACTGTAATAACAGATGCTGCTGTAATAAATGGACCAAAAGGTATATAATCTTTTTTTGATTTCTTTCCCGACAAAATAAGTATTACTCCTATAATTGCCCCTATAATAAAAGATAAAAATAGCATTACAAAAGTGAACTTAAGTCCAAGAAACAAGCCGCATATAAGACAAATTTCCGCATCTCCCCATCCCATACCACCTTTTGTTATGAGAATAATAAGTACTAAAAGTCCACCGCCTGCTATACCTCCGTAAATATATGTCCTTATAGGCAGTCCATTATAATAATATATTCCTAAAAATACAAATGCTGAAATCAAACCTACTATTGTAGTTTTAAAATAAATATCTGTTGTATCAAAATCTATTATTCCTATGACAATCAAAATACTTATAAATACAACATACTTCACAATATCTATACTAATTCCAAACTTAATATAAAGCATAAGATACAATAAACCCGTAATAAATTCCACAATAGGATATTTTTTAGATATCTTTTCTCTACAATTTCTACACTTTCCCCTTAAAATAACATAACTCACTATAGGAATTAAATCATACCATTTAATTCTATTGCCGCAATTTGTACAATGGGAAGATGGATACACAATAGATTCCTGCATTGGTATTCTATATATGCATACATTTAAAAAACTTCCTATTATAGTTCCAAAAATAAAAATAATAATACCATAATAAATATACATATAAACTCCATTTTTTAGGGTAAAATTAAACCTTATGATTATAAAAAAATTTTATAATCATAAGGCCGGTTGCATCGTTAACTCAATACACACTAGATGCCCATATAAAGTGCATATCTCATCGTTTCCCTTTAATATATTGAATTATCTTTTTTAATTTTACCATAATTTTCTTAAAAATGTAAGTATTTTTAAAATTTTACTACTTTATTTTTTAAAGGGAGGCTATTACCCTGCTTGTTTCAAACTTTGCTGTTTTCATAAAACTTGTAAGTTCATTTGGATTAAGTGGTTTTCCAAAGAGGAATCCCTGCACATTTCTGCAATTAGCTCTCTCTAAGTATCTCAACTGTTCCACTGTTTCCATTCCTTCTGCCACTACCTCCAAATTTAAGTCATTTGCAAGTTTAATAAGATTTTTTACAATAATAAATTTTTTTTCACATCTATCTATGCCATTAATAAAAGATCTATCTATTTTTATACCATCTATAGGTACGGTATATAGATAATTTAAAAAAGAATATTGAGTTCCAAAATCATCTACAAATATTTTTATTCCTATATCTTTTATATTTCTCAAGGCAGATGTGATTTTTTCAGTAGAATTAATAGCCGTCCTCTCAGTTATTTCAAAATTAATATATTCAGGCTTAACCTGCGTTATTTCCAATATATTTTTAATAAAAGTAATAAAAAAATCATCTTCAAATTGTCTTATAGATAAATTAACAGACATAATTAAATCAGAGTATCCAAGTTTATGAAGTCTTTTTGCCTCAAGACATGCCATATAAAAGACAATTCTGCCTACTTTCTTTATTTCGCCGCTTCTCTCTATTCCATCAATAAAATATGACGGTGTTAGTATTCCAAACTCTGGATGATTCCACCTAATAAGAGCTTCCACCCCATACACCTTACCGCTGTCAACGTTTACCTGCGGTTGGTAATACAATATGAACTCATGATTAATGAAAGCATCCTGTATATCTGTTCCAATTTTTTCTTCCATAGCATTATTTTCATACATATTAACATTAAAAAACTCATATGTACTATCACAATTTTTATTTACACAATTTAAAGCTATACTTGCATATTTAAATACATCGTGTAATTCACCATTGTCATAGGGATACAGGGCTACACCAAGTTTTATCTCTATCCTAATTTTTTTACCGGCCAATAGAAATATATCATTATTTATACTTATTATCCTTTTAATAATCTTCACAGCATTATCTCTGCACTTTATATTAGGTATTATAAGCAGCAAAACATCTCCACCAAATTTATAAATATATGCCTTTTGATTGATACAGTGTCTTACTTTATTTACAACATTATGTAATAAGACATTCCCATATTTATACTCTAATATATGATTGCATAACCCCAAATTAGTCATATTGAGAAAACATATTGCAAAACTATCTTTTTCCTTTACATACTTATGCATAAATTCATCAAAATTGTGGATAGAATAATTGAAATCATACGCATAACAATCTTTTTTTATTGGCATGTCTCACCACTCCTATATTTTGATAAATGCTACAAAATATAATGAATTATATATGAAGATTAAATATTTTAATAATTCATTATATCATAAATTTAGCTTAAATTCAAATTAATAGGATAATTATATAAAAATTAACTTAAAGTTTTAAATTGATTATTTAGACATATTTTAACTTTTGTAAATAAAATTAAAACCACCAATTAGCTATCATATAACTAACTGGTGGTTAAGCAAATCCTAACTCTTTTGAGTACTTTGATCTTACCTGAATATTCATCACCCTTTTTCAATTACCATTACAATGTATTAATACACTATAAAAATTTAATTTATTATTTTTCTTCAAACACACTTTTTAAAAACTTCAATTAACTTTCTAACAAAATACTTACCTTTAAAACTACACTTCTTTATTACATAACACTTTAATTTAAACTTACCAAATTTCATACATTCTTGTTGAACATTCTTACAAATTAAATATTCACAAGTATTTTTCAGATATTCCTTATAACTTACTCCAGTGAATATTTAATCATATTTACTTTCGTTCTAAATAAGTGTATTAATATCTGATTTTTTAAACTTTCTACTCCTTTAAAACAATTTCCTTAGTACTCTCTTTGAGTTAGGATTGCTAGAAGAAGTTATATCTTTCTTCTTGACTTTATTATATAGTAAACGTTTATATAAGTCAACACTTTTTTATATTATTTTTGCACTCCTTTAGTGTAGGCCATAACTTATCTCTTTCAGAAAAAATAATATTGTCAATTCCCTCAAGAGGCCATTTTATATTTATATCAGGATCATTCCATATAATACCACCTTCATCTTCAGGATGATAAAACTCCGTACATTTATAACAAAATTCTGCCTCATCTGAAATAACTAGAAATCCATGGGCAAATCCCTTTGGAATATAAAATTGTTTCCTGTTTTCTTCAGATAGTGTAACCCCTATCCATTTTCCATAGGTACTGGATCCATCTCTTAAATCCACGGCAACATCAAATACCTTACCTTTTACCACTCTCACCAGTTTTCCTTGAGAATAGTTTTTTTGAAAGTGAAGTCCTCTTAAGACTCCTTTTTTTGATTTGGACTGATTATCCTGGACAAATACCATATCAAGTCCCACTGCCTTAAAATCACTATAATTATAAGTTTCCATGAAGTACCCACGGTTATCTCCAAAAATACCTGTTTCTATTATGTATACTCCCTCTATTTCTGTTTTTACGAAATTAAATTTACCTATTTTAATCATATCCCTTCTTAGTCAATCCACAGTTCACAATTTTTTAATAAAGGATTTAAGTGCATCTTTCCAGTGCCTCATGTTATCACCAATAGTACATCGGAGCATCATATTATCAAGAGAAGAAAATTCCGGTCTTTTAGCTGCCCTGTTGAGTTTTTCCGAAGTCATAGGAGATACAGTGCAGTCTATGCCCGCATATTCCACAATCTTGCAAGCAAAATCATACCAGCTGCATTCGCCCTTACCACTGCAGTGGTATATACCATATTCACAAGTAAGAGCAAGCTTTAAAAGATGGTAGGCCAGATCCTCTGCATTAGTAGGATTACCTCTCTGATCATTTACCACATCTAAATGCCCTTTTTCCTTTGCAACTTTCAATATAGTGTATACAAAATTTTTACCGTATAAACCATATAGCCAGGACGTCCTTACTATAAAATACCTGCTGCAATTTTCTCTAATATACTGTTCTCCTAAAAGTTTAGTCTTTCCGTAAACACTAATAGGATCAGGCAAGTCACATTCCCTAAAAGGTATAGCACCTCTGCCGTTAAAAACATAATCAGTAGAAATATGTACAAGTTTTGTTTTTGTATTTTGCGAAGCTAATGCTAAATTTCTAGCTCCTAGGGAATTTACCTTAAAAGCATTTTCAAAATCAATTTCGCACTTATCCACATTTGTGTAGGCAGCACAATTTACAATTATATCTGGTGTATAATCAGCCATAAAGTCTCTGACATCATTTAATTTGGTTATGTCCAATTCTTCCCTACTGGTGAATTTTACTTCAGCATCAGAGTAAATTTTATCAAGTGCTCTTATTTTAGATTTTCCCATAACCAAAATTTCTCGGAGCTGCCCAGCAAGCTGTCCTTTTCCTCCTGTAATCAATATCTTCAATTGTATTCACTCCTAAAATATGAATGATGATTTTTATCAAGTAAGCCTAAAATATATTTCCCATAAGCAACTTTTTTAAGAGGCTCTGCCAACTTTATCAGTTGATTGTCATCTATATATCCTTCTCTATAAGCAATTTCCTCTATACAAGCTATATAAAGTCCCTGCCTTGTCTGAACAGCCTCTACAAAATTAGCGGCATTTAAAAGTCCCTGGGGGGTTCCAGTATCAAGCCAGGCCATTCCTCTTCCAAAGAGCTCTACTTTAAGTTTGCCTCTTTTTAAATACTCATTATTTATATCTGTAATTTCAAGTTCTCCCCTTGAAGAAGGTTTTATATTCTTTGCTATGTCCACCACATCATTTGTGTAAAAGTAAAGTCCCGGTACTGCATAATGTGATTTTGGCTTTGAAGGTTTTTCCTCTATGGAAATAACATTAAAATTCTCATCAAACTCCACTACGCCAAAATTCTCAGGGTTGCTTACATGATATCCAAAAATGGTTGAACAGTTATGCCTGTCTGAAGCGGCCCTTAACCTTTCCGTAAAACCATATCCATGAAATATATTATCTCCTAAAACAAGAACTACATCGTCATTTCCAATAAATTTTTCTCCAACTATAAAAGCCTCAGCAAGTCCCTTTGGCTCATATTGAACTTCGTACTGAAAGTGAAGTCCAAGCTGACTTCCATCACCAAAAAGTTCTTTAAAAGCACCTGTATCCCTTGGTGTGGATATAATAAGAATATTGCGTATCCCAGCTAGCATAAGTACAGAAATTGGATAATAAATCATAGGTTTATCATATATTGGAACAATCTGCTTAGATATTGCCTTAGTCATTGGGTAAAGCCGGGTTCCAGAACCACCAGCCAGTATTATACCCTTTCTCAAAGTTTAACACCCCCTTTTTTTAGTTGAGAATTAATAGTTAAGAATTAATAGTTATGGATAATTTCCAATTGAAAGTTTAAACTTCAATTAAAGTTCAAAGTTCAGATAACAAATATCAAATTAGGAAATTTTCTTCCTGCGTCAGAAAATAATTATATTTATTTTGCCTATGGCAAAATTTCATTATTTGTTCTTTGATATTTAAACTTTGTTATTTATTTCTATACATTTTCTCATAGTATTTCTTATACTCCCCAGAAGTCACATTATTCATCCAATATTTATTATCTAAGTACCACTTTATAGTTTTTATTATGCCATCCTCAAATTTTGTTTCAGGATACCATCCAAGTTCGTCTTTGATCTTTGTAGGATCAATGCCATATCTCCTATCATGTCCTTTTCGGTCTTCCACATATTTTATAAGATTTTCATCTACAGAAGGATCTACATTGTCGTGTATATATGAAATTATTGTTTTAACTATATGAATGTTTGTTCTCTCATTATGCCCGCCTATATTGTAAACTTCACCGCACTGACCACCATGTATAACCATGTCTATAGCTTTACAGTGATCCTCTACGTAAAGCCAATCTCTTATGTTAAGCCCGTCACCGTATACGGGAATATCTTTTTTATTTAAACAATTGTTTATAACAAGGGGAATGAGCTTTTCTGGAAATTGATAGGGACCATAATTGTTTGAACAGCGGGTTATATTTACAGGCATTTTATAGGTATCAAAATATGCCTTTACCATCAAATCAGCAGACGCTTTACTTGAGGAGTAAGGGCTGTGAGAATCGAGGGGAGTTTTTTCCGTAAAATATCCTTCTTTCCCAAGCGACCCATAAACCTCATCTGTGGAAACCTGAAGATATTTTTTGTTCTCTTTAAACCCACATTCTATAGTCCATGCATTTTTTGAAGTATCCAAAAGTGCCACAGTGCCCAGAACATTTGTCTTTACAAATACTTCAGGATCTCTTATACTCCTGTCTACATGAGATTCTGCTGCAAAGTTTATCACATAGTCTATATCATATTTTTCAAATAGCTGTTGAAGTTTTTCTCTGTCACATATGTCTCCCTGGACGAAGATGTAATTAGGATTTTTAGATATGGTCCTTAGGTTTTCAAGGTTACCTGCATAGGTTAGTTTGTCATAGTTTATTATTTTTACATTTAAGTATTTTTTTAGCATATAATGAATAAAGTTAGATCCAATAAATCCTGCTCCTCCTGTCACCAAATATGTTTTCATATAGGTATCCCTCACTTTTTTAGTTAATAGTTAAGAATGAAGAATTAATAGTTAATGTAGATTTTTCGCAGCACATCAGTCATCATCAAATCTTACAATATCATCTTCTTCTAAATAATCACCCATCTGAACTTCAATAATTTCAAGAGGTATCTTCCCTGGATTCTCAAGTCTGTGTTTTTGTCCAGGTTTTATAAAAATACTTTCTCCTGCAGATACCAACTTTTCTATATCATCTATTGTAACTTTTGCCATACCCTTAACAACTATCCAATGCTCACTTCTATAATAATGCATCTGATAACTTAACTTTTTACCCTGACTTAATTTAATCCTTTTAATTTTAAATGAATTTTTCTCTTCTTCTAGAACTTTATAGTTCCCCCAGGGTCTGTAATCTTGAACATGATATTCTACCCTACTATCATTTCTTTCTTTTAAAGTTTCTACAATTTTCTTTACCTTTTGTGACTTGTCTTTTTTACAAATAAGCAAGGCATCTCTATTATCAACTACAATTAAATCATTAATACCTACAGCTGCAACTAACTTGCCTTTTCCCGAATATATGTAATTATCCTTTGAATCAATAATTATACTATCAGCATGAGATATGTTACTATTTTCATCTTTATCAAAAACTTCATAAAAAGAATCAAAACTTCCAAGATCATTCCAACCTATATCTACGGGTTTAACCGCAATATTTTTACTTTTTTCCATAATGCCATAGTCCATTGAAATTTTTTCATCTATTTTGCTAAAAGCTTCCTTTATGGTATTACTACTTTTAAAAGCATTATATATATTCTCAGCATAAAGCTTTACTTCATTTATAAATATCTCAGTATTAAACATAAATATTCCTGCATTCCAATAATATCCCCCATTAACATATGTAACAGCTGTCTCATAATCGGGTTTTTCTTTAAACTCTTTTATTTCATATCCATTTAGTTTTTTATTTCCCGGCGCAATGTACCCATATCCGGTATTCGGACTATTCGGTTTAATTCCAAAAGTTATAATTGAATCTTTAGTTAACGCTTCTGAACTTTTAATAATATTTGCAAATTCCTGACCTTTTATAATCATATGATCAGAAGGAAAAACAACTACTGTATCATTACCCTTTTTAGCTATTTCATGAACACCTGCGTAAATTGCAGGGAGAGTATTTTTAACTTCAGGTTCAACAATTATATTATATTCATTATATTTATAATCTAATTCTTCAACTTCACCCATTACTAAAAATTTATACTTTTCATTCGTTACTACATATATATCATCTAAGCCTGCCAATAATAAGCTTCTCTTAAAGGTTTCCTGAAATAAGGATGGTTTACTACCTTGCAATTTAATAAATTGTTTTGGATATCTGCTGCGGCTCAGCGGCCATAGTCTTGTTCCACTTCCACCTGCCAGGATTATTACTTTCATTACATCAACCCTCCCTTTAATTCAGCTGCTTAATCTAATACATTTGTTACTACTATAACTTTCCCATATCAATTATCATATTTCTTAAATTACTATAATATAAAATAAACGTTATAATACTAAGAATCACAATATATAATATAAAATTTATATTTATAAAGCCAAGAGCTATACATATAACTGTAAATGATGTAAATTTTAGATATACCTTTAGGGTATTCCTTATGAAGCTTATTTTTAAGTTTAATATCCTCAGATATATCAAATGCTGCATTATGGAATACAATATATTGGCCATCAAGGTTGCTAAGGAAACTCCAATTATCCCCATGCCTGATTTAATGAAAATATAATTAAGAATGACTGCTGCTGCAGTTGCTAAACATTGCAGATACACTGAATATATCTGTTTTTTATTTGATACGGTAAAAACATTGGCAAAATAGGATATTTCGCTGAAAACTCCACCAAAAACTAATATTCGATATATATCAATACTTACAGAATATTTAGGTAAAATCATATTGGTAAAAGGTTTTATTAATATTATACCTGCTAAACATAAAACTACTCCTAAGACTTCTACATACCTAGTATACTGTTCTATTCTTTTTAAAATTTGCCTTCTGTCATTATTTCCATTAATGTACAAGTTCTTTATGACTTTAGGATAATATAAAAACAAAACCGAAGATATGAATACCATAGTCCCATTCACAAGCTGATTTGAAAATGTGTAGTATCCTAAATCCCTGTATCCTAAAAAATTAATTGTCATCAACCTATCAACTGTTGTTAGAATATAAAATCCCAAATTATATATAAGTAATGGAACCCCAACTATTATTAAATCTTTTAAAACTTTTTTATCTATACTCAGTTTAATCCTTTCACTATTTTTATAACCATAGATAAAAACTATAATATCCGCTATGAACATAGATATTAATACAGAATATATTTTAAAATATTTTATAGATATGATTATTAACACAAATGATAATACATTATTGATAAGCTCTATAAAATTTATCTTTCTAACCTTATTAACCAATCTATAATAATTAATATAGAAACTTCTATACTGCTCCAAAATTCCTATAATAAAAACCAACAAAATATAATTGCCTAAATTATCTTTATATATGAATTTAGCAATTATACCAGCTACTATTAATAATATTGACAATATGAATAATACCGTAAAAGATGTACTAATAACTTTACCCGCTTTATCTTTCTCATCAGTTGATTCATATATAACATATTCTCTATTCATGGAATACAATATTCCCAGATTAGAATAGGATAGATAGCTTAAAACAAGCAGCAGATTGCCAAGTACACCTAATAATTCAGGTCCAAGTGCCCCAGCATTAATTATTCCTTTTAAAAATGCAATAATTAATGCTATATATTTAATAGAAGAATACTTTAATAAGATATTTATTCTACCATTACTAAAAATTTTCTTAAGTTTCATTACTATATATACCGCCTTAACTATTTTATCCGATTGCTACCATAATATTTTTACAAAGCTTTTCAGCTCCATTTTTATCAATAACTATACTCTGGTTATAATTCATCTGTTTTCTCCTATTTAAGTCACTGCACAATTCTTCTACTGTATTTACTAACTTTTCCTTATTTAATTTATCTATAGGACCTAAATTGATTATTAATTTTTCTTGTTCCATTTTTTTAGCTATTTCCTTTTGGTTTTCTGCAATTATCAATCCTAATGCAGGCACTCCGCAGGCTGCCAATTCATACAGCGTGCTCCCACAAGCTGATATAGCTATATCACACCTATCCATTAAAGCTTTCATATTTGTGTTAAAGTGTAATTTAATGTTACTGTTCATTTTCTCATAGTTACTAAGCTCATCTATATATTTGAAAGATGGTCCAACTACAACATGAAAATTGTATCTTAATTCTTTTATAAGTTGTAAAATTTTTGCTGTATAATTATTAAAATCTGACCCCCCTAGAGTTATTAAAATATCTTTTACAACTTCATTTACCTTCTTAATTTTTGATTTTCTAAATTCATCTCTCAATAAAGCAAAACCAGGTCCTAAAAATAATATTGTCCTTTTGTCAGTATTATAATTTAAATCTTCTGCATTTATATTTTGATTTATTATAAAATCCACATCAAAATGATATAAATTCATATCATCAAAATATCCGGTCTTTTTAAATAACTCTTTTGTTTTAGTAAAATAATGTTCATCTACATCATAACTGTCTGTTATCAGACAATCACACTGAATCCTTTCTAATTCCCCTAATACATTATTTTCATCTATAGTAATTACTTTAAAGCCTTCATTTTTAACTTTTTCTATGCCATAACTATACCTGCCACTTAAGGGTTTATCTATTCTGCATAAATAAAAAACATCATTAGTTTTCGCAAGTTCCTTAGCTAAAACCAATGTTCTCATAATATGCCCCATGCCTATTTGAGAGCCACCATCCGCTCTTATTGCAATTGTAGCCATATAATCACCCTATTTAACATATTTCCAATGCAGTGGAGTACCTTTTAGTAAATTTTCACCAGCAGTTCTTCCTAAAATATTATCTATGTATTTAGGCGGTAATCCAAATCCTGGTCTTATTGATCTAACATTTTCCTCTGTAAAAGTTTCCCCTGCTTTAATATCTTTTACTGCAAATAAAGATCTGGAGAATGCTCTGTTTTTCATCTGCTTTTCTGTTAGTTCATAGCTAACTTTTCCAATAGCTTTCTCAGTATTTCGAATTGATTGAACCATACTTTTTAATTCATGTGGTTCTAAAGAAAATGCAGCATCCGGTCCTCCATCTGCCCTTGAGAGTGTTATGTGTTTTTCAATAACTTTTGCTCCAAGTGTTACAGCTGATATAGGAACTTCTATTCCTAATGTATGGTCGGAAAGACCTGCTATTACGTCAAAAGTTTCTCTCATATTAGGAATAGTTTTTAAATTAACTTCTTCAAATGGAGCAGGATAGGCACTAGTACATTTAAGAAGAATTATCTGATCATTGCCAACTTTTTTACATGCATCTATAGCTAATTGAATATCTGAGATTTCTGCTATACCTGCTGCTATTATCATAGGTTTTCCCTTGGAAGCCATATATGTAATCAATGGTATATCAGTAATTTCAAAAGAAGCTACTTTATATGCCGGTACATCCATATCTTCCAAAAAATCTACTGCTGTTTTATCAAATGGTGAAGAAAAGCAAGCAAGACCATTTTCTTCGGCTATTTTCTTTAATTCAGGCTGCCATTTCCAGGGCATATATGCCTCTTCGTACAGATCATGGAGAGTTTTTCCATCCCATAAAGTACCCTGTTTTATTTGAAAATATTTATTATAACAATCTATAGTTATGGTGTCTGCAGTATATGTCTGCAATTTGACAGCATCTGCTCCTGCATCTTTTGCAGCATGTATAAGCTTTACTGCATTATCAAAACTGCCATTATGATTAGCTGAGATTTCTCCTATAATAAATGTTTTACTAGTTTCATTGATTTCAAAATTTTTAATTTTTATATTTTTGTTCATTAAAATCTCACCTACTTAAATTTTTCTCAAACTTCATATTATAATCATCATTTTCTACCAAATTATAATGTAACTTTTCAAATATTTTTACAGAGTATATGTTTTCTTTTTTTACATAAGCTGTCAGTATAATATTCTTGTTTTCTTTCATAAGCTTATCCTGAAGCTTTTCCAAGATCTTATATCCATAACCTTTTCCACGAAATTGCTTTGATATGCTATAACTTACTACATTTTCATTTCCCTTTTTCTCAACTCTAACTATTCCTATGTTTTTATTGGGATCGGCCAATAAATAGATAAAACAATCCGGATCCTTCAATTTCTTAAAATACCAATTTACATGCTCCTCATATGGTATTTCACTATTATTAAAAGAATTTTTTCTTACCTCATCCTCATTTACCCATTCATATATTAAATCACAATGGCCTTCACCAGCAGGTATCAAAAATAAGCTGTCATCAATTTTTTTCTGTTCTATATACTTATTGATTTCTTTTACTTCAGGGTTTTTCTCTAAAAATTTTACTATTTCATTCATACCAAAATAATCTCTATCTTCAAACCGTTCATATATTATTGATATTAACTTAAAATCCTCTTCTGTATCTAGTGTCCATCTTAAATCTGAATAATCTATTTTATTTTTATATTGAAAAATATTGAAAATATTATCGTTATCCCAAATATAGGGTGTTACATGTTCCCTGTCTCTTTGAGATGTTGATTCATTAAAAGCTTTCTCCAATGCGCAAAAACTAAATACCTCCGTATCTAATCCTCTTGGATAAGTCCTGTCTATAGTATTGCTTAAATAATCGTATTTTTCTCTATTTTCCATATAGCACTGAATTATACTTTCAGTAACTTCACTATCTATGAGCGGGCAGTCAGATGTAACCCTAACAACCACATCCGCACTATTTTCTTTAGCAGCATAATAATATCTAGATAGTACATCATCCTCCGAACCCCTAAAACATTTTATCTTTAATTTTTCACATTCTTTTACAATAACATTATCCTTTTCTAATGTGGTTGTAGCTATTACTATTTCATCTACATTTTTTATTCTTCTTAATCTATCTACATCGTGCTCCAGAACAGTTTTACCACAAATCTCTTTTAATACTTTCCCTGGAAACCTTGTAGAACTAATCCTTGCCTGTACAATACAAACTACTTTCATTTCAGTCACTACCTCTTATAATAGTTTATTACTTTTTTAACTCCATCTATAACATCTGATACATCTTCATCTGTCATCTTAGGAAATAGCGGTATAGTTATCATTCTTTCATATAATTCTTCTGCATTTTTGCACAGGCCCTTTTCATAGCCTAGCTTTCGGTAATAAGGATGTAAGTATCCGGGAAGGTAATGTACATTCACTCCTATATTTTCAGCCTGCAAGGCTTCAAAAATTTCTTTTCTTGTACAAGTTAATTTTTCCAAGTTCAACTTAATTACATATAGATGCCACCCTGAGTTAGAAAATTCAGCTTCACAAGGAGTAGTAATTTCAGCTACATCTTTAAAAGCTTCATTATATGTTTTAGCTATGTCTCTTCTTCTGCTTATGAATTTATCTATTTTATTCATCTGACTTGCACCTAAAGCACATTGAATATCTGTAATTCTATAGTTATAACCTAAGTCTATCTGTTCATAGTACCATGGGCCTTCATTATGAGTTACTAAATCTTTATCTCTGGTTATTCCATGACTTCTAAAAAGAATCATTTTTTTATACAATTCATCATCATCCGTAACTACCATACCACCTTCGCCGCTGGTTACAGGTTTTACCGGATGAAAACTGAATTCTGTCATTTGTGCCTTTGTACCTACTTTTTTACCTTTATATTCACTTCCTAAGGCATGCGCAGAATCTTCTATTATTATGAGATTATTTTTACCTGCTATTGTTCTTATTTCATCTATATCAACAGATTGTCCTGTAAAATCTACTGGAATTATTGCTTTAGTTTTACTTGTTATTTTCTTTTCAATTTCTTTTGGATCTATGTTATATGTCTTAGGATCTATATCTGCAAATACAGGTGTGCCTCCACAATATAGAACACAATTAGCTGAAGCTGCAAAAGTTATAGGTGATACTATCACTTCATCACCTTCTTTTATTCCTGCTGCAAAACAAGCCATATGCAGTGCTGCAGTGCCACTAGCAACTGCCACTGCATGCTTTGCCCCTACATAGTCTGAAACTTTTTTTTCAAACTCTCTCACAAAAGGACCAGTGGTTAAGAAATCACCTTTTAGAACTTTTACTACTGATTCTATATCTTCTTCATCTATATCTTGCCTTCCATAAGATAAATATGTTTTCCTTATTGGTCTTCCACCATTGATTGCCAATTCATTCATTAATTATCTTCCCTTTCTATTTAGTGGGCATTACTTCATCATAATGTATATCATTAACTTTATATGCATCAAATATACCTAATCTATACATTTCCTGTCTTAGCTCATTTACTGTAAGCCACTGCGTGTTATTCCCAGAATTATATTCAAATCCTTCTTCTATTAGCTTTCCACCAGATGTAAAGTGTTTATCAAAACTCCACCAATCAAAATGAGGATAGATAATATAATGTTTTTCATATTCATAAGTAGTTCTTGAATCATCTCTTGTTATCATAATTTCATGCAGCTTTTCGCCTTCTCTAATTCCTATTTCTTTTATAACAACATCATCAAGCATTGCTTTAGCTAAGTCAGTTATAGTGAAAGAAGGTATCTTAGATATATAAGTTTCTCCACCTTTTGATTCATCTAATGCCTTAAATACTAATTCAACACCCTCCTCTAAGGTTATCCAGAATCTCGTCATTCTGCAATCAGTTATAGGTAATTCTTTTATCCCTTTTTCAATTAAAGACTGAAAGAAAGGGATAACTGAACCTCTGCTTCCTGCTACATTACCATATCTAACTACAGAAAATACAGTCTCATTTCCTCCTGAATAAGCATTGGCAGAAATAAATAACTTATCTGAAACAAGTTTCGTACCTCCATATAAATTAATGGGATTAACAGCCTTATCTGTTGAAAGTGCAACTACCTTCTGAACCCCTCTGTCTAAAGCTGCATCTATTATATTTTGTGCTCCATCAATATTAGTTTTTATTGCTTCGAAAGGATTGTATTCACAAGCCGGAACTTGCTTCATTGCTGCAGCATGTATAACATAGTCTACACCATTAAATGCTCTATAAAGCCTATCTCTATCTCTAATATCACCTATAAAAAACCTAATCTTATTTATTTTATCAGGGCACCTTAGCATAAAATCCTTTTTCATTAAATCTTGCTTAAATTCGTCTCTTGAGTAAATAATTATTTTCTTAGGATTATATCTTTTTAAAATCATCTCAGTAAACTTTTTTCCAAAAGAACCAGTTCCTCCAGTAATTAAAATAGATTTATCATTAAGCATTTATTGTCCTCCTATTATTTCATCTTTTATGCTGTTAACTATATTTTTAATGTTTTCATCTTTAAAAAAGTTTTTATCAAGCAAGTGGCTATTTAAATTCCCTTTTCTTAAGCTTCTTATACAAGCTAATATAAAACAATTTCTATTATTTATTCTCTCACCCTCGCATCTATCCCAATCTCTTAATGCAGTTATTATATTATCTCTAAATTCCTCAAAATTATTACATTTAAAACTGTAATCGTATTCATTATAAAACACATTTCCAAATACAAACACCGGCTTATCTTTCACTATAGCCTCATATCCTGTTGTATTGGTCAAGGTTACTACTCCCATAGATTTTTCTATTAACGCATTCATACTGAATTCAGGATGAACTAACTTTATATTAGGTACTTTTTTTAGCTCCTTGTAAAATGACAATTTCCTATTTGCAAACATTGCAGGATGTTCTTTGACGTAAATATAAGTTCCACCAGGTATGGACTTGGCTAGATTTTCTATAAATGCAAGCTGATTTAAATAGTATGGTGCAAAAGTCATTGTGGAGGATTCAGGTTGATAATGCAGTGGTGTTAAATAATATCTTTTATTTAAGTTCACATTATCGTAGTATCTCTTAAGCAATAGTGACTTTATTGGAAACACAACTTTTTTAAGTTTTTTGTTTATTTTTTCAGATATTTTGGGAGATTGATCTGCTGAATATTTTAAATCTATGTGATAGGACTTCATATATTTTTTTAATCTAATTACAGAACTTTGCATATATAACTTTCTAAACAAATTTTTGAACTTAGTTTGTTTGCTAAATTTCATGTAATCAGGTGTAGCTTGTTTTTTAAATTTCTCCAAATATTTATTAAGATATTCTATTTCCTCTTGTGAAAAGCCATTCTTTTTATAATTAATATAAAGCTCTTTCAATCCATGACGTCTGCCCAATACATCTGAAAATTCCATCTTGTTACTGATTCTGCCATGCCAAAAAAACAGGTACTTTATTTTAAAATGCTTACTAAGATAGTAAAATATCAAATCACTTGAACTAGACAGCTCACCTATAATAACATCGTATTGTGTTTTTTCAAGCAGCATTAAAGAAAACTTAACAAGCATATATATAATTTGTTTTCTATGATTTTCACTGTAATTTATCACAAGCCTATCTGCATATAAAATCTTATTTACTGGTAAATTATAATTTAATTCAAATTTATACAGTTCATCATCTATATTTACACTTTCCCCTATGGATGTCTTACAAAATTCCGTAAAGTCATATATGTTTCTAAATACCTTTTCTTTCTTATTTAATTCATAAACATCTAAATAGTTGCGGTAACTAAACACACAACTGTCAGCAAAGCTGTTCTCATTATCAGACAATATTTCTTTAGAAATAGTGTATTCTCTTTTGGGTGCCTGCTTAGTTAAATATAAAATTTTCAATTTACTCACATCCATCTATTCTATATAACTTTTCAAAACATCTAAAACAAATACATTATATATTTTTATCAAATAGCTATAATCCATATCACCATAAATCCTATTTTCACTACAAAATTGATTTATTAATTTATCTAGTCCTAAATTGATGATTGTCGAATTATTTAATAGTGTGCTATCATTTAACCTACCTTTTACTATCTTTCCAAATTGATCGTTAAAATATAAATGAATTGTACTGGAAACTGCTTTTTTTCTTCCTGCTAAATTAATAGGTACATTTTCATCTTTTAACATTCTCATCAGTAAATATTTATTATTTATTGTAAATCCATTTCCGAACCCTGATTTGCCAATATATCTCTTGTTGGAATATTTAAATGGTATGGAAGCACTGACTTCTGCCAACTTAATATCATAAAAGGGAAATTGGCATGTATTATAGTAGTGATTGCATAGACTATCCATATATTTAATGTCATCTGTGTACTGCTGACCCCATCTTAACCAGGTAATTTCATTAAATAACTCTTGATAGCTTAACTTTTCATATTCTATATTCTCTTTTATCTCTTGTTTTAACATGCTGTTTACATTATTGTTATCTATTGAACAATGTAAAAAATATTTAATCAAATATTTCTCCATATGTTCAGCATCCTTACATCTCTCCAGAGCTCTTGTAATTTTTTTATTGAACTTTAAAGCTGCAAGCTTTTTACCTAAAAAAGGAAGTACTTTAGAACTAATTTTATTTCTAAATATCATATCATCTAAAATATTAACGTATGGAGTGTGCAGCCTTGTGTCCTGACCTGTAAATATATTGTATCCATTTAGCTTTAATGATTTGAAAATACTTCCTATATACATCACACCCCAGTAAGGAAAATTCAGGTTTATTATATCTTCCAATATTTTTTCATTAATATCAGATGGATCTATTAACACTTCCCTATGCTTTAATCCAAAATAATCTGCCACTTTTTTCGCATATGGAGCTTCACTATTTTTTTGGTTTTTCACTGATACATTAAATGATTCCAGTGAACTGGTTGTGCAATTTTTTAAGGCATAACACATAACATTAGAATCTATACCACCTGACAACATTATTCCATTAATTGAACCTACTCGTTTTTGATGAGATTTTATTATTTTATTTTTTAAAGTTGATATTGATTCTTCCAAACTGATATTATTGTTAATTTCATACTTGAAACTATACACTTTTTCTTTTTTTAAAGAATTGTTATTTAAGTTAAATTCATAAATATATGCTCTGCCTATTTCATAAACACCTTCGTATAACGTATATGGCTCCATTAAACAGTCCATCACATACAGCTGTTCAATTGCAAAATTACTAATTTCAACCTTTTTAATAGCTTTTGCAATACTATGAACATGCATTGACATAACCAATGTGCCATCTTTATAAAAATAATACATAGGTACAACACCATTTGGTGTTCTGAAACTATATATTTTATCTTCTACTTTATCTATAATAATAATTGCATAGTCAACTTTATATAATAAATAATTAAATAACTCTTTGCAGACACTAATATCTATAAAGCTTAAATTTTCAAATAATTTTCTTATATCATACTTGCTCTTGGAAAAAAACAGGATTTCATATCTATCCTTATGTTTAAAATATTCAACTGTTTTAGTGAAATATATATTGTACCTATCTTTTTTTATATTACTAAAATTATATTGCTCTCCAATAAATTTGCCATTTAACTCTACATTACTATCATAAGAATTTAGAAAAAATAAATTATCCTGTAATCCTATATCCAAGTTATCTCCTCCATTAATCAACTATTTTTCTATATACCTTCTTATTATTAATAGTGCCTATTTCTTTGTAACCAATTTTGTCATTATTCAATTTTGATATTGGTTTTGCCGGAATGCCACCTATTAAATATCCTTCACAATTAATTGATTTAGTTAATATACTGCCCATTCCTACAACATTGTTACTATTTACTTTTAAGCCAAAGTTAAATTTTACACCTGCCCCAATATATATATTGTTCAGTAACTTAATTTCACCTTGAACTCTATTATTTTCCAGATCAAATCCATGTGTCCAAAATTCAGTGCCATTACCTGCAATTGTGCACTTATCACCAATATAAATATCATCTGTTAAGTCAAAATAATGCTTATTAACAATAGTAGTAAAACTTCCAATAACAATATTGCCCCCAAATCCAAGTCCTACATTATTATTGTGTAAGAATTTATTATCTCTTACAATTACCGTATTACTTCCAACAATTACATTCTTACAACTTTTGAAAAAATTATACTTCAATATTGTAGAGTTTTCTTTGATTACTATTCTGCTGCAATTCTTAATTAAATTGAAGTTTCCTATAACACTTCCTCTTCCTAATTCAAAATAAACAGCATCAATATAAGAAAATCCAATTTTGCAGCTTTTATCTATTTTATAATGCAATAATTTATTGTATAAATATATTTTTAGCCTACTTATTGGAACAAGCATTAATAAGAAATTTTTTATTTTCATCATGACACCTCTGATCTTTCTTTAGCACTATTACTTAATATTACTCCATAAATAATCCAATTAATTGGATTGGTAAAATATCCTCCTCCTATTTGATATAAAAATATGAATATTAATAGTGCATATTTAAAAGTATCCTTATTAATATGTTTCCACATATAAACAAAAAGGCAGCCCAGATAAAATAAAAGTAATAATCCTCCTTCTGCTATTGCATACATAAAGGAGTTCGCTATCTTACTTACTAATCCATATGAAAGCAACATATATTCATAATAATCCGTGTTTAGATTTCCAAAGCCAATTCCTAAAAATGGATTAGACTCTAAACATGCTTTCATTCCATTAAATCCTTTAAATACCCTATAGTTAAAAGAAGAATCCGATCCGCTCATAATAGCTTGAAGCCTTAATACTATAGAACTCTGAAAATAGTTAACGAAAATAAAAATTATTGGAATCATACATAGGATTACATATATATATATAATTTTTCTTCCAACTGTAGATTTTTTTAAATTATCACGACCCAATATAAATATAACTGTAAATAAAACTAGTACAATTCCACCTAAACCACCTGAATATGCCATAATTACTAAAAGGATAACTAAATATAATAAATTCTCATAGTTTATAAAAAGCTTCTCGCAATTATTATTGTAAAATAAGATAAATAAGGCTAAAACTGCAGCATGAAATGATAATTCACTAGGCTCTATATATAAAAGTTTTAATCTGGTTGTAAGGAATTTATTAGTTAAATCATTAAATATCCAAAAAACATCTGTTTTCACAAATAAGCTGATAACAAATAGTAACATCAATAGTAACACAGCATATTTATATAGTTTAGTAACATCAATTCTGCTAAAATTATTTTTTACTGTATTTAATAAATATAAACATAAGAACATCTTACCTACAGATGCTATTCCTTTTTCAACATTCAAATCATGCAGCATAAGAATTTGGAGTATATATATAATGATTATGGGCAGTAAAAATATAAATGTAGTTGATATATTACGATATCTAAAAAAAAGGATATCTTTTAATATCAATAACGAAGCCATTATATAAAAGAGGTCAAAATTACCCCCGAAAAATTGATGTGTAACAAATAAAATACTAAGTAACCATTCCATGGTATGCCTCCAATGTTATTTGGGCAGTTTTTTTCCAAGAAAAATCCAGTGATCTTTTTAATCCCAGTTCACTTAATTTATTGATCATATCCTTATTATTTATTGTAGTAACAATTTTTTCTTCCATATCTTCCACATTCCATGGATTAAATAAAACTGCTGCATTTCCTGTTACTTCAGGTATAGAAGTAATATTTGAAGTAACAACAGGGGTTCCACATGACATTGCTTCTAAAGGCGGCAGTCCAAAGCCTTCGAATACAGACGGATATACAAATAATTTAGCTGCATTATAAAGTAATGCTAAATCTTCTTCTGACACATAATCCGTAAAAATTATATCATCCTTATATTTTGATTCATTGACAAACTTGAAAATATCGTTAAATAACCAGGCTTTTTTACCAACAACAACAAGCTTTTCATCAATCATTTTTTTATTTCTCAAGTTGATATAAGCAGTAAATAATCTGCTTAAATTTTTTCTTGGCTGAAGATTTCCTACAGTTAAAAGAAATTCTCCATTAATGTTGAATTTTTTCCTGACTTGTGATAATAATTCATAATTCTTTATAACCTTATATTTTTCACTGGCAGCTAAATACGTAACAACAATTTTATCAGGATCAATTCCATATTTATTGCTAATATCCTGCTTTGAAAAATTGGAAACAGTTAAAATTTTATCAGCCTGTTTTGCCAAAGCAGGTATCAAAATCTTATTCATCAATAAATTTTTTTTAGTAAAATACTGTGGATAATGTTCAAAAGAAATATCATGTATAGTGCCTATAATCTTGCACTTTTTCCTTATTACCGGAAAATACTGTAAATGAAGTACATCAAGTTTATCCTTTTGCACGTAATCCGGTAAATACTTCATATATCTCTTAACTGCATTAGAAGTCTTAAAACTTTTTATTTTAATATTATTTTCATTGTCAATATTAATAAGTGATGATTTTTTTAAATCATTGAAATATAAATAAATTTCTTCATCTGTAATTAATTTAGTTATTTGCTCTATCAAATTTCTATAATATGTTTCATTACCTCCGGATTTATCACCTATAACATGTGCATCAATTCCTATTTTCATAAATTCCCCCTAATAAGACATTTTCAAAGAAATAACTAGTCAATATGCTAGCCTACTTTCTTTCAAATGCCTAAATACCAAATAATTCTTCATAGTCGTTTACAATCTTATTCCATGAGTAACTACTAATTATTCTATTTTTAGCATTTTCAGATAATTTATTAATATTACTTATATCCAATTTATCTATTTCTTTAATTAAGGTTGACAAGTCACCCCTACTTTTCTTAAAGTAAATAGCTCCATCCCTGCCAACTTCCCTATTAAAATTAACATCTACAAGTAAATTTAACTGAGTACTTGCTAAAGCTTCTAATAAGGAAGGATTTGTTCCCCCTACTTCATGGCCGTGTATATAAGCATAGGCATTTTCTCTGATTTTTTTAATTAACTCCTGATCATAAACTGTACCAACAAACTTTATACGTTTATCTTTATCAAAGTGGGTTTTTAATAATAACTCATCATAAAACTTATTTTTTTCAACATTAGTTATAATAACTAAATCTTTATCAGTTTTTGATGCCATAATTTCTCTAATCATAACTTCATAATTATTTTCAGGAACAAATCTTCCAACAATCAAATAGTATTGTTTAGATTTAATACCATTTTTATAAAACCAATTTAATAGCTTTGGATCACCATCTGGTAAAGTTGATTTTTTGATATCTGCACCATAAGCTATAAATGTAGTATTAGGATTATACTCTTTATACTCTTCCTTTACATATTCTTCAATTCCAAGTGAATCACATACTAAAAAATCTGCATGCCTTACCATTAGTCTTTCAGAATATTTCCAGTATGCTTTTACTGCTTTGTTCCACTTGCTCCTTTTCCATTCATGTCCATCAGGATTAACATATACTTTAATGCCCTGCTTCTCTAATTTTTTTTTATAAAAAGCTAAAAAGGGACCTATTCTACAAGCTAGTATATAAATAATAGAATCTTTTAAATTATTTTTCTTTATATATTTTTCAGCCATTTTTAATGCCTTTATATCATATAGAACGGCCCTAGCACTTCCTATATTCTTTACTTTAACATTGAAGCATCGTGCATTATTATATTCAAACTCTTTTTCATCTTCTGCCAAACATGCTACATGATACTTAATATCAATATTTTTTTTATGAAAAGTAAGTTTATCAACAAATGTCTCAAAACCACCATATCTTGCAGGTATGCCTTTTGAACCTATAATAAAAATATTTTTCATTTTTTTGTATCCACCTTAGCAAATTTTATCTAATATTTTTAGTTCTTAACTTGCATTTTTATCTCCAAAAAATACACCTAAAGTTTTAAATATTAACTTTATATCTAAAAGCGTGCTCCTGTCCTTTATGTATTTCAAATCTAGTTTCATCCATTCATCAAAATCAATGCTGCTTCTGCCCATAACTTGCCAGTAACATGTAAGACCTGGCTTTGCTAAAAGTTTAATTTTCTGCTGAGAAGTAAATTTTGCAACTTCTTTCGGAAGATTAGGTCTCGGACCTACCAGTGACATTTCACCTTTTATCACATTAAACAACTGTGGAAGCTCATCAATACTGGTTTTTCTTATAAACCTTCCCACTCTTGTAATCCTTGGATCTTGTTTTATTTTAAATATAGGGCCTGTCATTTCATTCTTATGCTGAAGGTTGTCCAAAAGTTGTTCTGCATCATGAGTCATAGACCTCAGCTTGTACATTTTGAAAATTTTACCGTTTTTTCCCACCCTAGCCTGTGAAAATATAATAGGTCCTTTGGAATCAAGCTTAATTGCAACTGCCACTACAAACATAATCGGAAAAAAGGCAATAATTCCAACAAAAGAGAAAATTATATCTATAGTTCTCTTAAGGAAATGATAGCCAGCACTTTTTTCATATTTCTCCATACTTTTCACCATTATTTTAATAGATTCGATTTGCAGCCCATTCAATGGAAAATCCCCACCTTTTTTTACTAATTAGGTCTACATAACCCCCTCATATCTAATAATAATGTGATATTTGAGTATAAACAAGTTTAAAATATAAGCAGTTTTGTCAAGTTTAATGAAAAAATACTAAACTATGATTTTTTGTCAAATTGGGGTAGATATATACTGCAATTTGTCTAGAAAAGTATGAAATCTTAGGCAAAAAATAACCACCAATTAGCAGTAATTCTAAACAAAAAATCAACTTATATAAGCCATATACTAACAAATTTCATCACCTTAAAAACTTTAATAAGTCTAAAGCTCGGTATTTCCAAAATCTAAGAAGCTTAGCTAAACTCGTACCTCAAACATATCTAAGCTCCTAAGATTTTCTAAAATACCTCGCTAAGACTTATAGAAAAGTTTTTAAATGTGTCTTCAATTTTGTTAGTATATTTTATATATAAGTTGATTTTTAAGTTAGAAAATACACACTAACTGATGGATATAGCAAAAATAAAAACAGGATAAATTACTCTACCCTGCTTACTACTTTACTTTATTCAAATGATACATCAGCCGAAGGCTGTAAAAAAGGTAGATGTACAAAATGCCCTCTAGTGTCAGAGAAATCTGAAATCATGCGGTTTTATAGAAATTCATGGTATAATAATAGATATAAAAAATAGTAAAGGAACTGTCTCAATTATGTATACCAAAAATGAAATTCTAGAGCTTAAAAATCGCATAATACAACTGGAGAAGGAGAATAAAACTCTCCATGAGACAGTTGAATTTTTAACACACAAGTTATTTGGCAGGAGCAGTGAAAAAACATCTGTAATTGCAGGTCAGATAAACCTTTTTAATGAAGTAGAAACAGAAAGCAAGCCGTCTGCGCCAGAACCAACATTACAAGAAGTAGCAAACTACCGACGTAAGAAATTCAATGGACAACGGGCAGAACTTCTAAAAGATATTCCCCATGATACAGTAATTTGTGGTCTTGAAGAAGACGAACGTTTCTGTGAAAAATGTGGAACATCTCTAGTAAGCATTGGCAGAGAATTTATTCGCACAGAATTAGAATTTATTCCAGCAAAAGTTCGTGTTATTGACTATTACCGGGAATCTTACGAATGTAGGAAATGCAGAAAAGAAGGATTGCCTTATATAGAGAAATCACCAATGCCGTACCCTGTAGTACAGCATTCAATGGCTTCACCATCTACGGTTGCCCATATCATGTATGAGAAATTTGTAGATGCCCTTCCACTATACCGTCAGGAGAAAGAATGGGAGTCACTGGGGGTAAAGCTAAGCCGTGCAACAATGAGTAACTGGATTATGGTTGCAGCTAGAGATTGGCTGATACCACTTACAAAATTGATGCACCAGAAACTTATTGAAGAAAAATATTTGCATGCAGATGAGACACCTGTACAGGTACTTATGGAACCTGAAAGGAAAAATGCATCTGAATCCTATATGTGGGTATACAGTACGTATGCAGGCAGTCAGACACCTATAAGGTTGTTTGATTACAAGCCTTCAAGAAGTGGAAATTGTCCACAAAAATTTTTAAAAGGTTTTAAAGGATACCTTCATACCGACTGTTATAGTGGGTACAATAAAGTACCTGAAGTAATAAGATGCCTGTGCTGGACACATCTTAGAAGGTATTTTGTTGAAGCACTTCCGAAAGACATAAAAAGTCCAGAAGCTACACTTCCGGCAATAGGAATTGACTTTTGCAATAAACTCTTTTCAGAAGAAAAACTACTTGTGAATCTTACACCTGAGGAGCGAAAAACGAAGCGTCTTGAAACGGAAAAACCGATTCTTGAGGCCTTTTGGAGCTGGGTTAATTCTATAAAACAGAGCTGTCTTCCAAAATCAAGGCTTGGTAAGGCAGTAGATTATGCAGTAAAGAATAAAGAAGGATTTATGAACTATCTAATGGATGGAAATTGTGCCATTTCAAACAACCTATCAGAAAATAGCATAAGACCATTTACGATAGGAAGAAAAAACTGGCTTTTCAGTGGAAGTCCAAGGGGAGCTGAAGCCAGTGCAGCAGTTTATAGTATAATTGAAACGGCTAAAGCTAACGGCCTTGAGCCCTATAGTTGTCTCAAGTTTTTGTTTAAAAATTTACCAGGTGTTCAATTTGAAGCACATCCAGAATTCCTGGATGAATACCTGCCATGGGACCAATGGGTTCAATCTTCATGTAAAAAGAAAGCATAATAAATTACGACCATTTTAATGAATGGTCGTTTATTTTTTATGTTTATACACTGGGTAGTTTATCGCTTACGTTAATTCCATTCTCTTCACGAGTGTCAAAATTTAAATCAATAAAGGAATAAAATTAATTTTCCCTAATGTACTACAAATAGAAAAAGAACTAATTAAAGAAATAAATGGGTAAAAATAACTTTGGGCATTTATCTTCAGTTGTTATCAATTCTAGTTGTTTAGGCAATTAGTTATTTAAAAAAGTAGCTATACCAATTGCGTGGGTGGGCTACTTTTTTATTTTATCCGATGACTACCTACTTATACTCCTTAAGTGTAGGCCACAACTTATCCTTTTCAGAGAAAATAATATTATCTATACCTTCAAGAGGCCATCTTATATTTATGTCAGGATCATTCCATATAATGCCGCCCTCATCTTCAGGATGATAAAATTCAGTACATTTATAGCAAAACTCCGCTTCATCTGAAAGTACCAGGAACCCATGGGCAAATCCCTTTGGAATGTAAAATTGTTTCTTATTTTCCTCAGATAGTGTAACTCCTACCCATTTTCCATAAGTACTAGATCCATCTCTTAAGTCCACGGCAACATCAAACACCCTGCCTTTTACTACTCTCACCAGTTTTCCTTGAGAATAATTTTTTTGGAAGTGAAGTCCTCTTAATACCCCTTTTTTTGATTTGGACTGATTATCCTGGACAAAGACCATATCAAGGCCTGCTTCCCTAAAATCATTGTAATTATAAGTTTCCATGAAATAACCACGATTATCTCCAAAAATTCCTGTTTCTATTATGTATACTCCCTCTATTTCTGTTTTTACGAAATTAAATTTACCTATTTTAATCATATCCCTTCCTATTCAATTCACAATGCACAATTGAAAGTTCAAATATAAATTAAAGTTTAAAGTTCAAATAACAAATATCAAATGTGGAAAATTTTCTTCCTGTGTCAGAAAATAATTATATTCATTTTGCCTATGGCAAAATCTCATTATTTGTTCTTTGATATTTGATCTTTGTTATTTATTTTTATACAATTTTTGTATAAATGATTTAAGTGCATCTTCCCACTGTCTCATATCGTCACCAACAGTACATCTTAACATCATATTATCAAGTGAAGAAAATTCCGGCCTTTTAGCTGCCCTATTGAGATTCTCTGAAGTCATAGGAGACACACTGCAGTCTATGCCCGCGTAATCCACAATTTTGCAGGCAAAATCATACCAACTGCATTCACCCTTACCGCTGCAGTGATATATACCATATTCATCAGTAAGAGCAAGCTTTAAAATATGGTAAGCTAAATCTTCAGCATTTGTAGGATTACCTCTCTGGTCATTTACCACATCTAAATGTCCTTTTTCCTTTGCAGCTTTTAATATAGTGTATACAAAATTTTTACCGTATAAACCATAAAGCCAGGATGTCCTCACTATAAAATACCTGCTAGAATTTTCTCTAATATATTGTTCCCCTAAAAGTTTAGTTTTTCCGTAAACACTAACTGGATCAGGTAAATCATATTCTCTAAAAGGAACAGTACCTCTGCCGTTAAAAACATAGTCAGTAGAAATATGTACAAGTTTTGTTTTTGTATTCTGTGAAGCTAATGCTAAATTCCTAGCTCCTAAAGAATTTACCTTAAAAGCATTTTCAAAATCAGTTTCGCACTTATCCACATTGGTATAAGCAGCACAATTTATAATTATATCTGGAGCATAACCAGTTATAAAATTTCTAACATCATTTAATTTGGTTATGTCCAGTTCCTCTCTACTGGGAAATCTCACTTCAGCATCAGAATAAACTTTATCAAGTGCTCCTATTTCAGATTTTCCACTAACTAAAATTTTTTCAAGCTGCCCAGCAAGCTGTCCTTTTCCTCCTGTAATCAATACTTTCAATCATATTCACTCCTAAAATATCAATAATATTTTTTACTAAGCAAACTCAAAATATATTTTCCGTAAGCAACTTTTTTAAGAGGCTCTGCCAACTTTATCAGTTGATTATCATCTATGTATCCTTGTCTATAGGCAATTTCCTCTATACAAGCTATGTAAAGTCCCTGCCTTGTCTGAACAGCTTCCACAAAATTAGCAGCATTTAAAAGTCCCTGAGGAGTTCCAGTATCAAGCCAGGCCATTCCTCTTCCAAAGAGCTCTACTTTAAGTTTACCTCTTTTTAAATACTCATTATTTACATCTGTAATTTCAAGTTCTCCCCTTGGAGAAGGCTCTATATTCTTTGCTATATCCACCACATCATTATTATAAAAATAAAGTCCTGGTACTGCATAATCGGATTTTGGCTTTAAAGGTTTTTCCTCTATGGAAATAACATTAAAATCTTTATCAAATTCCACTACACCAAAATCTTTAGGATTGCTCACATGATATCCAAAAATAGTTGAACAATCATGTCTGTCTGAAGCGGCTTTTAATCTTTCGGTAAAACCATATCCATGAAATACATTATCCCCTAAGACAAGAACTATATCGTCATTTCCAATAAATTTTTGTCCAACTATAAATGCTTCCGCAAGCCCCTTTGGTTCATACTGCACTTCATACTTAAAGTGAAGTCCAAGCTGACTCCCATCACCAAAAAGTTCTTTAAAAGTATCCATATCCCTTGGTGTTGATATAATAAGTATATCTCGTATTCCTGCTAGCATAAGCACAGAAAGTGGATAATAAATCATAGGTTTATCGTATATTGGAACAATTTGCTTTGATATTGCCTTAGTCATTGGGTAAAGCCTGGTTCCAGAACCACCAGCCAGTATTATGCCCTTTCTCATAAGTTAACACCACCTTTTTTAGTTAAGAATTAATAATTATGTATGAGTTTCAATTGAAAGTTCAAAGTTCAGATAACAAATATCAAATGTGGAATATTTTCTTCCTGCGTCAGAAAATAATTATATCTATTTCGCTTATGGCAAAATTTCATTATTTGTTCTCTGATATTTCATCTTTGTTATTTATCTTTGTACATTTTCTCATAGTATTTCTTATAATCTCCAGAGGTTACATTATCCATCCAATCCTTATTATCCAAATACCACTTTATGGTTTTGACTATACCATCTTCAAATTTAGTTTCAGGATACCACCCAAGCTTATCTTTAATCTTTGTAGGATCAATGCCATATCTCCTGTCATGTCCTTTTCTATCCTCTACATACTTTATAAGACTTTCATCTACAGAAGAATCTACATTGTCATGTATATATGAAATTATTGTTTTAATTATGTGAATGTTTGTTCTCTCATTATGACCGCCTATATTGTAAACTTCACCACACTGACCACTATGTATAACCATATCTATAGCCTTACAGTGATCTTCTACATAAAGCCAATCTCTTATGTTAAGTCCGTCACCGTATACAGGAATATCCCTTTTATTTAAGCAGTTGTTTATAACAAGGGGAATGAGTTTTTCTGGAAATTGATAGGCACCATAGTTATTGGAGCACCTGGTTATATTTACAGGCATTTTATAGGTGTCAAAATAGGCCTTTACCATTAAATCAGCAGAAGCTTTGCTTGAAGAGTAAGGGCTGTGAGAATCGAGAGGGGTTTTTTCCGTAAAGTATCCTTCACTTCCAAGGGAACCATAGACTTCATCTGTGGATACCTGAAGATACTTTTTACCTTGCTTAAAACCATCTTCTACAGTCCACGCATTTTTAGCAGTATCCAAAAGTGTCACAGTCCCCATAACATTTGTCTTTACAAATACTTCAGGATCTCTTATGCTCCTGTCTACATGAGATTCTGCTGCAAAGTTTATTACATAATCTATATCATATTTTTCAAATAGCTGTTGAAGCTTTTCCCTGTCACATATATCTCCCTGGATGAAAATATAGTTAGGATTTTTAGATATAGATTTTAAGTTTTCAAGATTACCTGCATAGGTTAGCTTGTCATAGTTTATTATTTTTATATTTGAATATTTTTTTAACATATAATGAATAAAGTTGGAGCCAATAAAACCTGCTCCTCCTGTTACTAAATATGATTTCATATTGCCATTCCTCTCTTTTTCCGTATAAATTATATGATCAATTCATCACATGATCAAACTTATTTTCTTCCATAATCATCTTCAAATCTTACAATATCATCTTCCTCTAGATAGCTGCCCATCTGAACTTCAATAATCTCAAGAGGTACCTTCCCTGGATTCTCAAGCCTGTGCTTTTGACCAGGTTTTATAAAAATACTTTCTCCTGCAGGCACCAGCCTTTCTACATCATCTATTGTCATTTTGGCCATGCCTTTAACAACTATCCAATGCTCACTTCTATGATAATGCATCTGATAGCTTAACTTTTTACCCTGACTTACCTTGATTCTCTTGATTTTAAAGGAATTTTTCTCTTCCTCCAGAACTTTATAACTGCCCCAAGGTCTATAATCTTGAACATGATATTCTACTCTACAATCATTTCTCTCTTTTAATGTTTGTACAATTTTCTTTACCTTTTGTGACTGATCTTTTTTGCAAATGAGCAAAGCATCCCTATTATCTACTACAATTAAATCATTGACACCTACTGCTGTTACTAGCTTGCCTTTTTCTGAATATATGTAGTTGTCTTTTGAATCAATGAGTACATTATCACCATCGGATATGTTATTATTTTCATCTTTATCAAAGACTTCATAAAAGGAATCAAAGCTGCCAAGATCATTCCAGCCTATATCTACAGGCGCAACAGCTACATTCTTGCTTTTTTCCATAATACCATAGTCTATTGAAACTTTTTCATCTATTTTGCTAAAAGCTTCTTTTACATTATTGCTGCTGTCAAAAGCATTGTATATGTTTGGAGCATACTGCTTTACTTCGTTTATAAAGATCTCAGTATTAAACATAAATATTCCTGCATTCCAATAATAGCCCTCATCCACATAGGTTGCAGCAATTTCAGCTTCCGGTTTTTCTTTAAATTCTTTTACTTCATAGCCATTTAATTTTTGATTTCCCGGTGCAATGTATCCATATCCAGTGTTTGGATTATCTGGTTTAATGCCAAAGGTTATAATTGAATCTCTGGTTAACGGTTCTGAATTTTTAATAATATTTGCAAATTCCTGACCTTTTGTAATCATATGGTCAGAAGGAAAAACAACTACTGTATCACTACTCTTTTTAGCTATTTCATAAACTCCTGCATAAATTGCAGGCAGAGTATTTTTAGCTTCAGGTTCAACAATGATGTTAGTTTTACTATATTCATAACCTAATTCTTCAACAGAACCCATTACTAAAAATTTATACTTTTCGTTTGTTACTATATATATATCATTTAATTGTGCTAATAATAAACTTCTCTTAAAGGTTTCCTGAAACAAGGATGGCTTATCACCTTGCAATTTAATAAATTGTTTTGGATATCTATCACGACTAAGAGGCCATAATCTTGTCCCACTTCCACCTGCTAGAATTATTATTTTCATTTGTTTCACCCTCTAATTTTTATACTGAGATTATCCTTCTCTGTTTTCCCCTAAGCTGTCGTTCAAGTCCATCTATTTTCGCTTTTTCCGGATGTCCTTTTATTTTTCTATTATCTATCCAGTTTGTTGAAGTCTGACCGTTTATTTTCAAATTCTTTGATACACTGATTATAGACCTGCCTTCTTCTACTAAAAATATTACAGCATCATCTCTAAATTCTGCACTACGATTTCTACCATTTTATTGGATTTTTTTTGCCTTGTCCATATGATTATTATATCCAACTCATATGTGTTTATCACAATTCGAGTACAGGTCAGTACTTCAGCAATTCCATAATCAGCTAATGTTAAGTACTTTGTGTATAATAGTAAAAGGAAAAACTCATTGCCTTTAATACAATATTTGATATTACAATAATTAGGCTTCCTTTTACTAATGACTTACCTGTTATCATAAAAAGTTTCTCTCTAGTTTCAATTAATTATTTAATTTATAATGTTCATAAATATCCATATACTTTCTAGTTATAGCATCCATTTCAAATTTTTGTTTAGAGTATTTACTAATATAACTACTATCATAATCATTCAAATATCTTATCATTTGCTCTATACCTTTAACTAATTCTTCTTTACTTTCTTTTTTAACTATAATTCCAACTTTATCATTAACAAAATCCTCAGGTCCACCAGAATTTGTTATTACAACTGGTTTTCCAATCATTAATGCTTCTGCAATAGCGCATCCAAATGTTTCAGTTAAGCTTGACGAAACCATAAAATCACTCATATTTACAATATTAAAAACTTGTTTTTTTGAACAATATCCATAAAACTTACAGAAATCAGATATGTTTAATTCTTTTGACTTTTCAATATAATATTTTTGAAATTTGCCATCACCAACTATATGTAATAAAATTTTATATCCTTTTTCTTTTAATTCCTTAATAGCTGGTAATAAGTATTGCATACCTTTTATATACTTATCATAAAATACAGAAACAAATGATATATTGATATAACCTAATTGTTTATTATTTAAAATACTGTTATCAAGATTTTTAGGAATTCTAATTGGATTATATATTACATCAAATTTAATGTATGGATATATTCTATTTAATTCATTCATTAAATGTTTTGATACACAAACATTATATTTACTATTTTTATAAGCATATTTTACAATATAGTATGATAACCTCCCACTTATAATTAAATTAGATGGACTATGTTCTGTTATTATAACTGGTATCTTAAATAATTTTCCTAAAATTACAGCATAAAATCCTGCTCCATTTGCAACATGTGCATGTATAATATCAGGTTTAAATTTCTTTTTTATATATCTGAATTCTTTTATAATCCTTACTAAATTTATAATTTTAGTTATCTTAGGAATTTTTGATTTTTTCCATTTACCTCTATAAGTCAATATTTGTTTTTCATATCTGTTAGAAAATTTTTCATCCATAATTGTATCAAAAGGATAGTAAATTGCAACATTACAATACTTTTTTAGATAAATAGATTGCTCTGTTGTAAATATACCTGCAAATGGATTATTCTCTTCAAAATACCATGTTGGCATCATCAAAACATTCATTAAAATACCTCACTTCAATTAACACAAGAATCATAAACTTGTAAAAACTCTTTACAGTGATTTATATAACCATGATTCTTAACTATTTCCTTTCTTGCATTACTAACAATATAATTATAATTTTTACTATTTAACTTCAGTGCTTTTATAATTTTTTCAGACATTTCTTCTAAATCCCTTGGTTTAGATAAATAGCCATTATAATCTTCTTTTATTATCTCCTTCAATCCTCCTATATTAGTAGCGATAGTCACTTTACCACATGCCATTCCCTCTAAAGCAGATAAAGATGTAGCTTCTTGTACATTGTTAGAAGGCACTGAAGGTATTAATACTACTTTACTCATCTTAAAGTAATCCAATATTTTATCATGTGTGATATCTCCTAACAATACAAAATATTTTTCTATATTATTTTTTTTAATATATCTTTCTATTTGCTCCCTTTCTATTCCATCTCCAGCTATCACTAATTGTAAATCATCAAATCCTTTTTTTATACAATAATTAATTGCCTGCACTGCATATTTAACTCCATTTTTAGGTACAAGTCTCCTTGGAACAAATACTAAACTTTGGTTAAAGCCATATTTTTTCACTAATAATTTTCTGTGATTTTCTTCTATTGGAGAAAAATTGATATCATCAATTGCATTTTTAATAACAACTATATTATCGTATTTTATTAAATTACATATTTTTAGTACATATTCTTTAATTCTTGTATCAACAGTAATAATTTTGCTAGATACCTTATATGCTTTCTTTTCATATTCAAGAAAAAAGTTATATATATAACTATTTTCAACAATTCCTCCATAATCAACATTTTCATATGTTAAGTATCCATGTAACGTAGTTATTATGGGAATATGTAAATTTAATTTTTCTAATATATTGAATGCTGCAATTGTACTTATAGCATCATGACAATTTATATAGCTTATATAATTATATTTAATTTTTATTTCTATATCATTTTCAAGCTGACTTTCATAATCATATATTCTATATAAAAATTCAATATCTGGTGATGATTTTAATTTACTAATGTCTAAATTATATTTTTTACATAAATCATTAATATTTCTGTACACATCAAAATTATTATTACAAGTTGATAAATAATGTATTACGCCAATTTTTTCAAATCCTTTCTGAAGCAAATATAGATGTATATGTTTTCCACCAACTGAATGTCCTCCATTAGGGTTATCTGTAGAAACTATCAAAACTCTTTTATTTTTTATATTATAATTACCGATTTCCAAATTTTTACCAGTTATTTCGTTAATTGTATTTTTTATATTTAATTGCTTTTTAGAAAAATTATTACCCTTAAGTGATCTTTTCAACCAATAATTCGCTTCTTGTAAAAATGGTAAAAATATTTTATCTTCTTTTCTAAAATTAAATTTTCCAAATATCCCACTTACATATTTTTTAGCTTCTTTCAAAAATCTTTCTGATATTAATTCATATCCTTCTTGTATACTTAAATTTTTATCTATATTCATATAATCTTCAAAATTATATTTTCTTACTATTATATCAATTGTTTTAATTATCCCATCAATAACTAATTCAAAATTTTTTAGATTAGAAACAAAATTTGAATTATGCAATCTATAATAATATAATGATTTATTTATACATACAAATTTAGTATCTAAAATATTATCTATATAAAAAGGTACGTTACCAATAATATAATTATTTATCACATGTCTTAAATAATCTTTTTTCCAAAATGACTGATCTGGTATTACTGAACAAAAATTTTTATATACTGATCTTAATACTTCTTTTCCATTATTAAATGAATTTATCTTATTTTCACGGATAATGTTTCCTTCTTCATCAATTTCTAATAAATTTGAGTATGCAAATTTAGCTTGTTCATTTTTGAGCATTGAATTAACATAAATTTCTATAGCATACTTTTGTAACATATCATCGCTATCAACTCTTGTAACATAATCTCCATTAACTTTACTAAATCCAAATTTTAATGTATCAAGTTGCCCAGAATTTTTTTTGTAAAAATATTTTATTCTTGTATCGTTAAAACTTTTTATCACTTTTTCAGAATTATCAGAAGAACCGTCATTAATAACTATTAATTCTATATTTTCATAACTTTGATCAATTACACTTTTTATTGCATCTCCAACAAATTTTTCTCTGTTATAAACAGCCATAACTATACTTACTAATGGCTTCTCTTTTATCATAATTTTTCGATTACTAATACATTTTTGTTTTGTTTTATAAAATAATGATTTTAATTTAAGTTTATAATAATTATATTTGTTCTTTAAAATTTTCTTTAAAACCTTCTTCAAAAGTAATTTAACTGTTTTATTCATTATTTTCAACCCCTAAAAAATTTTTCATTGTATTCCTTATAAATTTAATTATGTTATTAGACTCATTTTTAAATATTAAACACAAGAATAAAATGATCATTGTTGCCATAGGTAATTTAATTACTAGCGCCTTTGTCATTGTTAAACTACATAATATAAAAATAACAAAATACATAATTAATATAGTTATTATATTATAATTACAGTGATAAAACTTTTGTGAAAAATAGTAATTTAATACAAAGACTATCAAATAACTTATCATGGTAGTTATTGCAGCAATAACAGCTCCATATTTAGGGATTAAAATCATATTTAGAATAATATTTACAATAGCTGAAATCCAAGAAATCATCATAGAATATGTTGACTTTTTTGCAATTGACATACCTGACCCTACTAAAAATGCCATTCCAAAAGCAAAATTTCCAAATGTTAAAAACCCAACCATTTTATAAGACATCCAATATGTTCTCTGAGACATTAACATTACTATTTCTTTTGAAAAAACTGTTATTATTATAGATAAAATACAAAATATCAAAAAATAGTAATTTAGTATTTTCCCAAACTTATCTTTTGCATCTTTTTGTTTAGCATTAGAAAACACAAAACTAGGATAAGATGTCATAAACGCACTGGAAAAAACAGTTAAAATAATTACAATTTTATTGGCAATTGCATAAATTCCAACTTCAGATGATGAAAAAAAGTGATTAATTATATATCTATCAGATAAATCAATTACCCACGATGAAACTGTTGCTGGTATTAAAGGTATAGTATATTTTAATATATGTTTTATTAATTTTCTATCAAAATATTTTATGCTTATTTCATCTCTTACAATATAAAAATATGAAATCATTTGAATTAAATTATTTATTAATATTGTAATTATCAATGAATAATAACCTAATCTAAATTTAACAATAAATAAAATATTTAGTATTATTGAAATTAAAGATGTCCCTACATTGATAATAGCAAATATTTTCATTTTATTAACTATTCTTATTCTTGCATTTGGTATAACGGTTAAAATTGATGAGGAAATTGTAAAAAGTGATAATATTATTACTTTATTTTTATTTGAATCTTTAAATAAAATACCAGCTAGTTGTTTTGAAAAAAGTATGATAAAAATTGGTATAAGACTTGTACCAACTAATATCCAAAATGTACTATTAAAAACTTTTTTTTCATATGTTTTACTTTCTTTATCATAAAAAAAAGTATAAAAACCCGTATCTAAACATAAACATGACAAACCAACAAATAAGCTTATAAAAGTGTTAGCTATATCTACGATTCCATAATCATTTGGCGTTAAGTATATGGTATACAATGGTAAAAGTAAAAAACTCATTGCCTTTAATACAATATTCGATATTACAATAATTAAACTTCCCTTTACTAATGACTTAGCCGTTATCATTAAATTTTCCTCTCCAAATTTAGATATTCATATCTACTTATATCTATTTATTTTATCTATAACATACTTTATTTCTTCATCATTCATACCATACCACATAGGAATACTTAAAACTTCATTTGCTATTTTTTCAGCTATCGGAAAATCTCCCTTTTTAAAATTCAAGTCTTTATATGCAGGTTGCAGGTGCATTGGTATTGGATAATGTATTACAGTTTCTATTCCATTGTCTTTTAAATATTTTCGAAACTCATCTCTTCCCTCAGTTCTTATAGCAAAAATATGCCAAATATGTTCTGCATAACTTGCTACATGAGGTTTTATTACTTTTGGATTATTAATTCCATTCAAATACTTTTTAGCTGTGTCTCTTCTATTGTCATTCCATTTTTCTAAATTTCTTAATTTTATTCTTAAAAAAGCAGCTTGAATTTCATCAAGTCTTGAATTAACACCTTTATATATGTGATGATATTTCACATCTGATCCATAATTTCTTATAGCTCTTACTTTGTCAGCTAATTCCTTATCATCAGTAACAACTGCACCTGCATCACCAAGTGCTCCAAGATTTTTTCCAGGATAAAAACTGAATCCTGCGGCATCTCCCAGACTACCTGCTTTTCTACCATTATATAAGCTTCCATGTGCCTGTGCTGAATCCTCTATTAATTTTAAATTATACTTTTTAGCTATTTTTTTGATTTTATCCATATCAGCAGACTGTCCATATAAATGCACAGCTATAATAGCTTTAGTATTATCAGTTATAGATTTTTCTATTAAATCTGGATTTATATCATATGTATCTAAATTTGGTTCAACAAACACAGGTTTTGCACCAGTATAAGTAACTGCTAAAGCTGTAGCAATATATGTATTTGATGGTACTATAACTTCATCACCATTACCTATCTCATAAGCCCTAAGTATAAGACTTAATGCATCTAAACCACAGCCACAGCCTATACAATATTTAGTATCACAAAACTCAGAAAATTCCCTCTCAAAGTTTTCTACTTCTTGTCCTAAAATAAACCAATTGTTTTCATACATCTGTTTAAATTTACTTAGTATCTCATTTTCTATTTCTTTATGCATCGGTTCAAAACTTACAAATGGTACATTCAATATTAACACTTCCTCTAAAATATTTTTTTAGCTTCTTCTAAATAGAAATCATAGTTTCTTATATAATCATTTTCATTGTAATATTCTGAAGCAAGTACTAAAAGGACACTGTCTTCTGTAAAATCAAACATTTCTCTCCATATCATAGGTCCTATGTACAATCCAACAGATGGATCTTTTAGTTCTACAATCTCTTCATTTTCAGGATTTTTAAGTCTTATTTTTACTGAACCATTTAGACAAATAAGAACTTGATGAAGTTTTTTATGTGAATGAAATCCTCTAGTTATTCCATCTTGAACTCTTGTTATATAATAAACTCTTTTTATCTCAAAAGGTATATCTATTTTTCCCTCAACTGGAGTTAAGTGTCCGTATTTATCAGTTATATCTTTAAATTTTAATAAAGATGTATTATACATAATTTCACCTACTTTTGTATATCAAGTTTTTTTATCCAAGTTTCATAATCAGATTTTTCCCAAGGCATACCCCTCTTAAAAGTATATCTCCATGGGTATACAGGTTTGCCACTTACCTTATCTTTAATATCTTTTATTGAGCAAATTTTTTTAGCCGGATTTCCAACTACTACAGTTTCCTTTAAAACATCTTTTGTAACAACTGCACCTGCCCCAACTAAAGAATCTTCACAAATATGTACTCCTGGTAAAATAACACTTCTTGCTGAAATTGCTGCAAACGAATCAATAATTACACCAAATAATTTATCTGAAGGTGGTGTTGGATCATTAGTTAGTACAACATGTGGAAAAATCCAAACATAATCACTTATTTTACTTTCTTCTCCAATAAAACAGTTACTATGAATACTTACATAATTTCCTATATTACAGTCATGTTGTATATCTGATAATGTTCCTATCCTCACATTACTACCTATTTTATTATTTTCTCTTATAGTAACTTTATGCCCAGTCTGAAAATTATCGCCTATAATATTATCACCATATATAACATTTTCAGTTCTTATTAAAGTATTTTCTCCTATTACTAATGGATGAACTTTATTAGTTTTATCTTTATAAAAGTCCATTAGATATTCGCCCAAGATACTCCTTGCTCCTATAAAACTTCCCTTTTTAATATGTACATTGTCTCTTATTATACAACCATAATCTATATATACATTATCCTCTATTATAACATTTTTACCTATAATTACGTCTCCTTTTACAATTATATTTTTGCCTAATTGTGCTGATGAATCAATCATAATATTTTCACTTTCTTTCTGAACTTTTATCATTTTATGTATAAATTCTACTTTAAAGATTATTAAAACATCTTTTAATAATCTTATTTATAATTTTATATATAACTATATCTAAGTAAGATACTAGCAGCTTACATTTAAACCTTTTACTAATTGATCTTAAATACTCAAATTTTTTCAATCTATTCATAAAAGTACCCGTCAAATTTTTATAAGGTAATATTTCATTTTTTATAGTCAAATTGAAATCCTTTTTTAAAATAGGATTTGGTGATGAACTTACACCACCCATTGTATATTCTATTATTATTTTATCAATGAAATATATTTTTTCATGATTTCTTGTTATCTGTAAATATTTAGGGTAATCCTCTAATAACCTATATTTTTCATCAAAGAAACCATATCTACTAAATAATTGTCTACTATAAGATGTACATGAACCTGAAATAAAATTTTCTTTGCATAATTTCTTATATAACTTATCTTGATATGATTTTAATACTTTGATATGCCTTTTTTTAGGAAAGATCTTCTCAATCGTACCATCATTGTTGTATACCTTTCTATAGCCTGTTAATATCAAACAGTTTTGATTTATAAATTTTTTTACTATGCATGTTACAACATTTTTATCATAAAAGCAATCATCTACTGCCAATGGTATAATATATTTTCCATTACTAATTTTTATAGCATTATTGAAATTTTTAACAGTTCCCAGATTAATATTGTTACTCACTATTTTATAATTAACAATATTATTAGATTTATTAGCTTTTATATGTTGTTCATAAATACATTTATCAAATTGTTTGGAACAATCATCACTAATTATTAATTCAATATTATCATATGTTTGTTCTAAAATTGAATTAATGCATCTATCAAAATATATTAAATTGTTATAAGTTAATACTATAACTGAAACTAATGGATTATTCATTATTTTACTCTTTTCATATTTTTATACTCTTATGCCTGTTTAAAATAGTTTTGAATTCATGGATACACATGTCCCTACAATCAAATTTAATTTGTTATTCTCAACAGCATATTTAATCTTTTCAATACTCGTCTTTACGAAAGGATTCATCAATTATCACTACCTCCCTAAATAATTTACTCTAAAAATTCAAATTAATTTAAATATGGCTATTTCCTTAGTCCTTTAATAATAGCATTTGCCTTATCTTTTTTTCTACTTAAAATATATTGAAAATACCTAATAAACCTAGTGCTATAAAAAAATATTTTTGATAATATAAAGTTAAACATAGTTACATTATTCTTATATTTATTCATAAATATAAACCTATTTCTAGTACCCCATTCAATTGAAAAAGGAGATTCTTCACCTCCTGAAGAAAACCCAACTTTATGATATATAATAGCTTTAGGATTATACCATATTTTATATCCAGTATTTTTTACTTTTACACAAAAATCTACATCCTCAAAATACATAAAATAATCTCCAGATAAAAGTCCTGCCTTTTCAAAAACTTCTCTTTTGATAAGCATACAACAACCAGTCATAAAATCTATTTCTTTTTCTCTATCACACTGACCTTGATCAATTTCCTTCATACCATAATGATCTCCTATAAATCTAAACCAATCTATGCACCCTCCACCATACCAAATAATATTTTTTTGAGGATAATACATTATTTTACATCCAACTAATCCTATTCTATTATCTACATTAAATGAATTAATCATATTATTTAAAAAATTAGCTTCCACTAAAGTATCATTATTTAATAATAATACATAATCTGCTTTATTATCTAATGCATACTTTATTCCTAAGTTATTTCCACCAGCGAACCCTAAATTCTTTTTTGACTCTATAATTTTACAATGACTTAATTTTCTTTTTAAGATTTCACCTGAACTATCAGAAGATGAATTATCTACTATGATGATTTTATAATTAGAATAATTTATCTTTCTTAAACTAGTTACACATTCTATTGTATCTTTATGTCCGTTATAATTAACCAAAATTATGTATATTAATGGCATTAAAATCAATCCTTCTTATGTTTTAAATAGATATTATAAAATGGAGAAGTTTTTAATGCACGATAATGTGACAATCTGCTATAAATTACATCTCCCAATACAATTTTAGTAATTTTTTATTATGCTATCCTTTTTGTTATATCATTATTCTTTATAATGATGTATTGAATATCTCATGATTTTGTTATAGATAGTCCCTTCAAAATATTCTCTTAGATAAATAGTCATCGAATTATTTATAATTTGATATTTACTATTCAATTTAAAATCTGTATAATTTAAAATTTTTCTCATTTCATTCTATTATTTTATAATCTTAAATTTTGTTCCACTAAACTTTCTCCTATAGCAAGCATAATCCAAATAAACAAAAAATAAGGTTCTGGCACAGATATAAAAGCACATACAAATAATACAAAAATATAATTTGAAATTCCATATCCTAACTTATTTGTTTTCTTTAAATTAGTAATAATTTTGTATAAATAAATTAAAAACATTGACATACCAATAAACCCTATATTACATAACCATGTAGAAAATAGGTCTTTACTTCTAGCAGTCCCATATCCAACTCCTAATAAAGGATATTTTAATGCTGCATTCATTTGAGTCTGAAAAGCTAGCATTCTTTCTTGACCAGATACTCCATTTCCCTGCAGCTTACTTAACATTCCAGTTGTTAACAATTCTTTTATATTAGAATTAAATCTAAATAATATTAAACTTAAAATTACTATAAATATAAACGTAATTGGTAATAGTAAGCCCATTTTTTGATTTTTATTTCTCTTCATTCTGAAAAAATTAACACTCTTATCAAGAATAATTTTTATTAGTAATGCTAGAATTCCAATTATAAAAGTTGTTGAAGTTGACATTATACCTGATATTATTATTAATAAAATTATTAGTATCCTATGCTTTATAATATCATTTGGGACTGATAATACTAAAGCTAAAATTGGTGCCAAAAAATAAGCGTATACTGATGGTTCATTAGTAACTGAATATGCTCTAATAAAAGAACCAAATGGTTGTATATTACCATGAAGTCCATTTCTAAAAATTTCATCAAATCTCCATCCTTTTACATAAGCTAATTCCTGATAAAATCCTAAAAAGCATATTGCTGCTGTACTACATATTAATACTTTAACAGCTGAATTAATTTTTAAAGTATTATTATTATTAAAATAATCTTTTATAAACCAGTATAAAACAAAACAGAAAATAATATTAAATAACTGAGTAATATTCTGCACACTAAATTCCGCATATGTATATATGTCTTTTTGGTTAAGTATTAATATACCTCTATCTTTGTTTATAATAAGTGAAATTGTTGACAATATACATATTATTATAAAAGCAATTAAAAACTTATTTGGTCTGCATATTTTACCTTTTTTTAAAATTAAATACTTTATCAAAAAAAGCAATGAAAAATAATAAGCGGGTTGTAATCCAAAAGATTGCCCAAACATATAAATACTCATGCCTGTAAATCCGGAAAAAAATATTATTAAATACAATAAATATCTAATGTCCATAAAAAAAGCCATTATTCCTAATGGTATCAATAAATATCCTGTAACTTGTATACCAGATTGTATATCCATAATCATCCCTCTATATTACAATATTTCATTATACAACATTATTATTTAGTTGATAATATAATTATAAAAGTAGGCATTGCATACTTTTTTAACTAAATAATATTTTAAATATAAATTGTCTCAAAAAATAAACATATAATTATTAATCATTTCAATACTACATTTTTTCCATGAGAAACATTCTAATGTTTTATTAGAATTTACTCTTAGGTTATTACATAACATCTCATCATTAATAACTTCAACAATCTTATTACCTAATTTATTTAAATCGTAAGGATCAACCTTAATAGCAGCATCACCCACAACTTCAGGAATAGATGTTCTATTAGAAACCACACAAGGTATTCCATAACTCATTGCCTCAAGTGGCGGCAATCCAAATCCCTCATAAAATGACGGATATGCAAACAATCCAGCATTTTTATATAGAAATTTCAATTCATCATCATTTACCCCACCGGTAAATATAACTTTATCATTTAATTTTAACTCATCTACTAATTTATAGACATTCTCGTATAACCAACCATTTTTTCCTGCCACAACTAATCTATAATCACAAATTTTATTCTTTATTAAATTAAATGCCTTTACAAGTCCATCTACATTTTTTCTTGGTGATATAGTACTTACTGTTAAAATATATTTACCATTTTTTAAATCTAAAATTTTTTGATTAATATTGTTAACATCAATAGGTTCTTTAGAAAAATTATTAAATCCATTATAAACAACACTTATCTTATCATTAACCATAGGATAATACTTTAATATTTCATTCTTAGCAAATTCAGTTATAGCTATTATCTTATGTGCTTTTTTTATAGATAAATCTGTAATAAAATTCTTCCACAATGTTGTTTTCCATGTAAATGCGTCTTTAAGACTTTTAAAAGCTAAATCGTGGACTGTTATAATTACCTTATTCTTTGCAAAAATTGGAGCCATAGTGTCAGGATAATGTATAATTGCATCAGGATATTTTTTATAAATTAATTTCGGCAATTTAAATTGTTCATAAAAATTTCTCTGTTTAGCATTTTTTATACCTTCAACAATTATTAAGTCTTCTATATCCGCAAAACTAAATAAACCTTTATCTTCTTCTCTTATGACAATTTTAAAGTCAATCTTATGTTGTTTATATATAGCTTTTGATACTTCATAACAGTACCTTCCTATTCCTCCACTTAAAGATGTTTGTAGAGCATTAAATACTACTTGACTCATCTATAATACCTTCCACTTCTTAGTACCTAAAAATTCATCATATTTTTCATCAACAAAATTTCTTATTTTTCCTTTAAATATTTCCTCATCAAACTCTTCGGCATGCTTTCTTATAAATACCTTATCAAAATTTAAACTTTCAAATACCTTTACTGCATTTTTTAAAGCTTCCACAGTTTGTTCTTCAAAAAAAACTCCTGTCTTTTCACTCACTACAGTTTCAAGTGCTCCACCTTTTCCAAAAGCTATAACAGGTCTTCCACTTGCCTGAGCTTCTAGTGGAGTTATTCCAAAATCCTCTTCTCCTGGAAATACAAAAGCTCTGCATTTGGAATAATATTCTTTTATGACCTCATCAGGCTGTCTACCCAAAAACTTTATATTATCTTTAGCTTTTAACTCTAATTTTTGCCGTTCAGCACCATCACCTATGATAACTAATGGTAAACCTAATTCATTAAAAGCCTCTACAGCCAAATCAATTCTTTTATACTCTACAAGTCTTGATACAATTAAAAAACAATCCTGATCTTCATTGCTTATATTAAACAAGCTACACCTTACAGGTGGATGGATAACCACACTTTCACGTCTATAATGTTCCCATATTCTTCTAGCTACATTTTCAGAGTTAGCTATAAAATAATCCACTCTATTAGATGAAACATTATCCCAAACTCTCATATAATCCATAAAATACTTTAAAAGATTCTTCTTAAGTTTCTTCATATTGGAATTATTAGCATATTCATAATAAAATTCCCATCCATACCTCATTGGTGAATGACAATAACACACATGCATAGCATTTGGATTTGTTATAACCCCCTTAGCACAGGATGAACTGCTGCTTAGCACTATATCATATTCATTTAAGTCAAAACTTTCAAATGCTGCAGGCATAAATGGAAAATATTTTTGGTGATTTTTCTTTGCTCCCTTTTTATTTTGCAAAAAAGATGTTCGTACATCTATATTCTTCAATTCATCATCTAAATTATCTGGATTATATATAGTTGTATATATTGGAGCATTTTTATAAATTTGTTTAAAGTTTATAACTACTCTCTCTGCTCCACCCATATTAGTAAGCCAATCATGTACTAATGCTACTTTCATTAAAAATACCTCATTTAATCCTATTCTTCTTTATTTTTCATATAAATCGTACACATCATATAAAATACGTACTATTTTGTCTTTTGCTTTGTATTATAGAATTACACATACTTTATATCTATGCAGCTCCGTCATCTCCAAAAAATACCCAAAAAGTCTTAAATATTAGCTTTAAATCAAGCAATGTATTTCTATCTTCTATGTACTTAATATCAAGCTTCATCCAATGTTCAAAATCAATATTACTTCTGCCCATTACCTGCCAATAACACGTAAGTCCAGGCTTTACTAGAAGTTTTTTCTTTTGATACTCAGTAAACTTTATTACCTCTTGTGGAAGATTAGGTCTTGGACCAACAAGTGACATATCCCCTTTAATCACATTGAACAGTTGAGGAAGTTCATCAATACTTGTTTTTCTTATAAACTTACCTACTCTTGTAACTCTCGGATCTTCTTTTATCTTAAACATAGGTCCAGTCATTTCATTTTTACTTCGAAGGTTGTCCAAAAGTTCTTCTGCATCATCTACCATAGAGCGAAATTTATACATTTTAAATAGTTTTCCGTTTTTTCCAACTCTCATTTGAGAAAATATAACAGATCCCTTGGAATCCAGTTTAATCGCAGCAGCCACTATGAGCATAATAGGAGAAAATACAATAATACCTATAAAAGACAAAATTAAATCTATACATCTTTTAATAAAGTAATAAGTATCACTTTTTTCATACTTTTCCATATTCTCTACTGTTACTTCTATAGGTCTGCTTTGCATCTCTGTCATATAATCCCCCCTACTTATACAATAAGCAAACTTGCATAACATTTTTCAAACAAAATCTTTATATCTATATGACACTTTCTTCAAATCTGGAACTAATTTTATATATTATATTAACGTCATCAATTTTAATCATTACAAAAAATAAACCCAACATCAAGCGCCTTATGAGAAATTCACTTCAGCTAAACTTCTCATAAAGTCTTTCATCTGATCTGAAGTCTATTAATTCTACATTAGTATCTTCGTTTATATCTTATTGAACTTTATGTAAAAAATCATATATGTTAACCAAGTTATCCACATTTTTCACCAATTAGATTAATATACCGTCCCCTTTTTTAATTATAGTACTCTACTTAAGCATAGACAACCTTTAAATATAACTCATTTATAAAATTTAATAAAAAAATTTATCTTTAATCTTAACTTTACTGGAATTAAAAATGGACAATTTTTAATTCATTATTTTTTAAAAATCTTGTCACATTATCCTCTCTTTTTAAACATAATTTTCATTTGAAAGTAAAAAAATAGCGTCTAGATTTGCCAGACGCTTCAACTTTTCTTTTAGACTTTCTAATTGAAATTTGAGCTTATCCACAAAATATACTAACAAAATTGAAAGCACATTTAAAAACTTTTTGTATAAGTCTTAGTGAGGTATTTTAGAAAACCTTAGAAGCTTATATATGTCTGAGGTACGAGTTTATATAAGCTTCTTTAGATTTTCAAAATACCGAACTTTAGGCTTATAAAAAGTTTTTAGTGTGATGAAATTTGTTAGTATATGGCTGGTATAAGTCAACTTTCAAACTAGAAAGCTCTTTAAACTCTCCAGGGCTTTTCTCTTTCTATATACCGCAGTCCTATAAGAGATCCCCTCTTTTTCAGCATACTCATTTAAACTTCTATTTTGAATATAGTACCAATCTATTAAATTTCTTTTATCCTCGGAAAGCTTGTCCATAGATTTATTCAGCTGAATTATAAGCTTTCTTTTTATCAAATCCTCTTCAATATTTTCATCTGAAGCTATCATATTTATAAACTCGCAGCCTTCCTCATTTTTGCTGTAGAGGCTGCAGCAGCTTACCTTCTTTATATTGGTTCTTATCATATTATAGAAGTTCTTTTTAACAGAACTTTTCACATAGGCAGCAAATGGATATTTGGAATTTATATCATACATTCCAATTGCCTTTATCACAGAATACCGCCCTTCCTGTATCAAGTCCTCCATATCATATCCTTTTATGTAGGTGCATTTTGCCATATTAATTACCATACCATTGAATTTGATGCATATACTCTCTACTGCATTTTTGTCTCCACTTTGGGCTCTTTCAAGTAAAATTTCAAGCTGTAGATTTTCCATACTCTTATCCTCCTATTTTTAAATTTCATCAAGTCCGATTTTTAAGTAATAGTTTTTTCTAAGCTTGTTCAACTTTTTCCTGAGCCTATACACTCTCTGCTTAAGTGCATCATAATTGCAATTGCTTTTTCTAGAATATTCCTTCAAATTGTCATAGTGAATAATTAGGTGCATAGTTTTTCTTTCTTTTTCACTTAGCTTTCCATTAAAATATTCAAACATTTCCTCTAAAATAATTCTATTCAATATCTCATCTTCCATAGTCATACTTCCTTTATGCCTAATACGCATATAGTCCATTGCATTTTCTTGGTTGAAATCGTTTTCTAAATTTAGAGTAATATTTTTTACCTTAGAAGTACTATTTATAGCATTTACTATTACACTGCTTATTATCTTTATGTTGTAGCTTGTAAATTCACTCCAGGTACTTCCCCTGAATTTTTTACAGGATACAATCATTTTGTGAAGACATTTATTTTTCACATCTTCCTCATAAATACTTCCACAGTGTTTAAACATCTTTTTATAATAAAGTTCTTTTATAATTTTTATAAAGTGTGTTTCTAGTCTAGCTATCCAGTAAGATTCTCCATTTTTAACTCCCTTTATAAGCTCCTTCAGGTGGATGTCATTTTCCATAGCCATTCCCCCAATACAGTATTTTTAAAGTAATCTTTACAATGCAACCTCTATACCATTTATAATTGAAATGTGTACTATGTAAATTAATCTAAATTTGAAAATATATACCTTTTACTATATAAGACCACATTTTATTCATAAAAGTAACACTTTTTATCGAACTTTTTGTAATAAAACTAAAAAAATACAATTAAAGAAAGACTTTGAGACCACCAAATTTTAGACTTTCTAACTTAAAAATCAACTTATATGTAGGAATATTTTTACAATAATGAAGTTCTTTTAAATATTTTGCTTAGCCTTATCAAAATATTTAACGAGCTAAATGTTGTAAAAAATATCCAAAATATAAGTTGATTTTTTACTTATCAATGAATCTTACTTAGTGGGACTTTGTTTCTCCCACTAAGTTTAGATGAATTATCTAGAGGCGTATCTACTGTTATCTCCCATTTTGATAGAAGTGGGAGTGTTACAGTAGCTAGCCATCAGATAAACCTAGCGAATTTAGACAATACTAGCCTAAATCCGCTGCTTTTTACTTACTTATGCCTATTTTACCTGAAGTTCTGTAGTTGAACTATCTAAAATATGGGCTGCATCTATGGATTTCAAATCTCCACTTTTTGAAGTAAATACGTTTTTTGCAATAATTGCAGTCATAGCATTTTTTACTTCCAGATCTGCAAGGCCCTCTTTTACATTTTCAACTTTTATGGAAGTTTTTTTGCCTTGCTCATTTAAGAAACTCATAACTAATGATTTACTCATAATTTTTCCACCTTTCTTTTCAATTCACAATTTTAAGTTTAAGCAGTTACTGTTATGGCATTCTGATCTTGTTTTACAAGTTCATTCAGTGTTTTTCCAAGAAGCTTTTCTATTTCCTTTGAAACATCGTAGATATCCTGGTCTGCAGCAGTTGTCTTGATGTTTGAAAACCTCTGTTGTTTAATTACCTCTTTCCCCTTGGCATCTAAACCATCCTTATACTTTAGTATTAATGACGTTTGTAATATTGTTGACTTTACAGCCATGTTTATCAACCCCTTTCAAGTAATATATATGCACCTCTTAAAAAAGAGGCAAAATTTTTTCAAAAAAATAAAAAATAAAAGAGGTTAGAATATCTAATTTAGAATTCCAACCTCTTTCTAAAAATATGTTACTTTTTTCCTTTTTCTTTCTTTTTAATTTTAGTTCCATCACTGCCATAATAATAATGGTAGTAATAGCCATAGTAACCCTTTTCCTTTATCTCCAGCTTATTTAAAACTACTCCTATTATATTGGCATTTACCTTTACAAGTAGCTCCTTAGCCTTTACTGCTGCTTCCTTTTCCACCTGGGAAGATGCTATAACAAGCAGACACCCATCTGCATAACGGGACAAAAGCTGGGCATCTGTTACTGCAACTACAGGAGGTGTATCTATTATTATGTATTCGTATTTTTCCTTTAAGTCCTGCAAAAAATTTTCCATCTTCTTTGATGCCAAAAGCTCTGATGGATTTGGCGGTCTAGTACCGGAAGTTAACAAATTAAGATTTTCTATACCTGTTTCCTTTACAGCCTCTTCAAATTTAACTTTACCAACCAAAACATCCGATAATCCAACTTCATTTGTAGTCAAAAATATCTTGTGAAGCCTTGGCTTTCTCTGGTCACAATCTATTATGATTGTCTTTGATCCGGACTCTGCCATAACCACTGCCAAATTTGAGCAAGTAGTTGACTTTCCTTCTCCAGGCCCTGAACTCGTGAGCATTATAGTCTGTATCTTCTTGTCAAAAGAAGAAAACTGAATATTGGTTCTAAGTGTCCTATAAGCTTCGGCAATAGGATCTTTAGGATTTTTTACAGTGATTATATTTGGTTTTTCCATTGTCTTCACTCCATTTATCTCTCAGATGATACTTTTATCTATTTTCTCAAAAAACTGAAAATACCCTTTCTCTCTTTTATTCTTTCCTCTGGCAGCTGTATTATTTCATTTTTCAGCATTTTTTTGCAATTATCTAATACTTGTACTTCTATATCCTTGTTAAATTGTAAAGCTTCCTCTAAAGCTTTACTGACACCTGGACACCTTCCTCCAGTGGAATGGGCATCTGAAGCTATAAAGCTGCATACTCCACTTTCTATGAGAAGTTCTGCAGTTTTTTTTACTTTTTTTCCGAAGATGCCTAAAATACTTCCCGTATTTATTTGAAGTAAACATTTTTCATTCATAAATTCATTTATTTTAGAAGGTGTGTCTATAATGTACTTATACCTTTCAGGATGAGCCAAAATTGGATGCACACCTCTTATTTCAAGTTCATATATAATATCCAGGGCATCTTTGGGTACATTCATCATTGGAAGTTCTACTAACATGTAATTAGTTCCTTCAATACATCCTATTTTCCCTGACTTAAAATTTTCAACAGTATGTCTGTCCAAAAACACTTCCTGGGCTGAAACAATATTTACACATATATTTTCCTGCTTAGCTTCATTCCTCACCTTATCTACTAATTCAAGCACATCTTCATAGCTGTTTTCATAATATCCTTTATAAAAATGGGGGGTTGCCACTATAGTTTCCACTCCATCTTCTTCTGTGAGCCTCAGCATCTTTATAGTATCTTCCATGGATTTTGATCCATCATCTATACCTGGAAGTATATGACTGTGTATATCTATCATGCTATACCTCTTTTCAACTCTCAACTCTCAATTCTCAACTAACTATTAACTATTAATTCTTAACTATTAACTATTTACATGTTGCCTTTTGGTATTATTCCTATTACAGGTATTCCCAAAATTTTGTTTACATCTTCTTCTGTCTTTATAGTATTATCCATGTACTCCAGCATAAAGGAAAATCCAATAGATCCCATAAGTCCAACAAAGAATGCAATTGCCATATTAAGCACTTTTTTAGGCTTTACCGGTTTATTGGGAAACTGAGGTTTATCCATAATCTGTATGTCTCCGCCTGTCGGAAATACTCTTTTGGATTCGGTTATAAAAGAATTTGATACTGCATTTACCATATTTACAGCCTGGGATGGATCTTTGCTCTGTCCTTTTATCTCTAAAATTTGTGTGCCCTGCTGTGGTGTAACCGTAATAATACTTTTAAGTTGGCCTGCACTTACGGAACCATTCATCTTATTAGAAGCACTTTCCATAACAGCATTTGATCCTGCAATTTGTGCATAAGTTTTCACCAAGTTTTGGTACATCATAACATCATTATACTGAGTATTAGACTTTTGGCTATTTTGAGGTTTTCCAACTATTATAGTAGTACCTGCTTCATAGGTTGGTTTTATTACAAAGAAGCTTAAAATTCCAGCCAGTAAAGTGCAAGCTACTGTTACTAGTACTATGAGTTTAAATCTCTTTTTCAATATATAATAAAAGTCTCTAAGATCTAGTGTTGTTTCTTCTTCCATTAAGATATTCCTCCTTGAATTTTACACAAACTAATTTCCCATTATTATACCTAACGTACCTGCATCAGATGAATTGACATTAGAAAGTACGGCAGATCTTAGTCCTGCCTTTTCTTCAGCAGACAATTTATCATAGGCAGCCCTAACACTTCCCTCTGCTGAAGATGGATTATATGAAGAATCTTTCATATTATTTACGATAGATATCAACTGTGATATAACTGCTTGTTGACCTCCCGTACTTACAGCGCCTGAAGCAGCATTAAGACCACTTGATAACCTATTTAATGCCTGTTGTCTTTCCTGTGATACGGGAGTTTTGCTGCTACTTGACTGAGTATTGCTGACAGATGGAGTACCATTATCATTTGATTTTGCACCTGTGCTCTCACCATTAGTTTTCGTAGAAGGGTCTAATTTCTTTATATTAGAAAAATCTTTTATAAAATTTTGTAACGAACTACTTATTTTTCCTTTAAGCATATCTTCAATATTAAGCTGTTTCTTTTCAAGGGTGACTAAAAGTTTCTGGTCTTTTACACTTATATTCTTAATGCTTATTGGAAGTCCACTAGTACTAACAGTTATAGAATCTCCTTCAAGAGCCATTCCATTTTTCAACTTAGGTTGTAATTTCTTTAATACATAGGACTTTGGTAAAGTAATCTTACCTAATTTAAAATATTCAGGGTTATATATTATCTTTCCCTTTTGAAAAGAAACATCGCCTTGAGATGACAACAACAGATTAAAATTTTTATAGGTAATAGGTATCAAAAATACCATCTTATCATCTTCAAAATCTGCTTCCACCGACTTTACTACAAGGTCACTAGTTTTATATTGCTTAAAATAAAGGGATATAACGCCATTTACCTCATCTTTTGAAAGTTCTACAGTTCCACCGCTCTCCTGAGCTTTTAATACTTTTGTCAAAAGATCCGCCGAAAACTTGTATTTAGGCGAACTGTAAGATGAATTCCAAAAAACAAGTTTAGCAAAGACTGCTACTGCCACAACCAATAAGGCAATTATAATTAAAATCACCGGTTTTTTTCTACTTTTCAATTTACCCATACTATTTTCTCCTAAAATTTAAAAATGATTTAATAAGTTATCCTTAAATACATCACCTATTATAACATATTTAAAGATAACTTATTTACAAAAAAATTTTATTTAATTGATGTAAATTAAAACTTTATAATCCAAATTTGTTTCTAATATAATCCAAACTTATTAGCAAGCGTCATGCCTTCTGAAATACTAACTCCGGCATTTACCACAGCAGTTTGAAGGCTGCTCTTTTCATCATGCGTAAGGTTATTATAAAGCTGTTTTACATTCTGAGCGTCTGTATTATAGTTATAACTTGAATCTGCCTCGTATTTATCTAAAGCAGTTATAATATCTGAAATTACGGTTTTTTGATTAGTATCTAGTTTAGAAGTATCCATAGCTTTAAGTTTACTTAATACTGAACTCAAGTTGGCATCGTCAGAAGAAGATGATCCTCCTCCAGATGTTGAAGGATTTTGTGTGCTGGTTCCAGACACAACCTGATCCATGGTATTTATCAAACTATCAGGGACTGCCCCAGTTCCACCTATAACTGTAACACTTGCAGTTTTAGGCACATTTGATTTTATAAAATCTTCCATTCCAGAATAAAGTGTATTGTAAGTCAAAATTATAGGTGAAGATTTTTTCGCTGCAGCTGCAGATCCAGAAAGAGCATCTGCAAATTCATTTCCAGTAGGACCGTCTCCTTCTACTACATATAAATTGCTAAAATCAATACTGCCTTTAAAATAAGACAATACCTTTACATTGGTATCAAATCTATTTTGACCACTTATTCTAGCAGCTGTAGGAAGTCCTGAAATAGCACTGTCGCTTATAACTCCTTGTCCACCTATTACATAGGAGTTCTTTATAGAATCTTTATTCTGATTTATATAATTCTGCACAGCATCAGACAGTGAATCCTTTCCTGTCAAAAGTATAGGCATACCTTGATTTGAAGCTATAGGGGCAATGGAGAGGGCATCTGCAAATCCATATCCCGAAGTTACAACTACTTTAGTAACATTTCCCAGAAAATTTGCCACAACTACAGAAGTTTCAAATCTATTTTGTCCTCCTAAACGCTGTACATTAAGTTTCATGGACTTCAACTCATTTTCTATATCACTTGAAATAGAAGCTTCTCCACCTATTTCTATTACATGAGTTGCCTTAAGCCTTGTTATTTCACTTTTCACACCTTCATTTAACTCTTTGCTTCCAGTCAAGAGTATAGGTGCATTATATTTTTTTGCAACAGGTGCTGCACAGAGAGCATCTGCATAGCCTTCACCGCTGGCAAGTATTACGTAGTCAGAGGATGTCCAATTATTTTTAGATACAGCAGTAGAAGTTGCATATCTATCCTGTCCCCATAATCTACTAGATGCTGCAAAAACATTTTGACCTGCAGCAAACACTGTAGAGGACGCAAGAAAAACGCCAAGTATTAGTTTTGAAATTATTTTATTTCTTCGTAACATAAGTATCCCCCTTATTCAATTCTCAATTTAATAGTAAATCTTAAAATTTATTTTGTCTACCAATATTGTTTTGCATGTTGTGGTAATTTTAAGAATTTATATAAACAGTAGTCATCGGATTAATATTTATACTTATTAATAAAACTCAGGTTTTAGGCCTGAGTTTTATTGAAATTTTCAATTTTAGTTAATATTAGATACATTTATTATAAAGTGTCCATCATTATTAGCAAGATTAATAGTATATGTCCCACCAACTTTACTGCTTGGGAAAACTATATTCACTAAATTATCTGCATTAGTTTCATGTGATAATTGATAATCAAACATTTTCGTACTATCATCATATATATTACCTATAGTATATCCGTGATATTTAACAATTGTATCTGTAGAAGAATCATTCTTAAAATAGTTACTTATTTTCGTAGTTAAATCATCTTTAAATGCTTCATATTCACTAGCAGAGTTATATTTAGGTAAATCTGTAGTTATCTTATTCACTATATAATCCTTATCTAAATGTCCCGAACCATCATTAAGTATATATTTTGATCCTAGACTTGATAAAAATGTTTTTAAGTCTTTATTGCTATTTCCTATAGTTAAGCTTCCTAATAATTGTTTATTATATACCAAATCTAATTTAGCATTAACTTTATCCACATTATCCTTTATAGCCTGGATATCACTATCAGTAAGTTTTCCGTCAACTAGATATTTATTTTGTGCATCTACAAATATGTCTTCAACACTTCTATCACTTTTCTTTAATTGTACATTTATAGACTTATCATTAGTAGTATCATCAATTTGTTTTATTGTAAAATATTCATTGTAATACTTACCTGTAGGTGTATTTAAACTTTGTACGAAGTTTTTATAATCGTTATTATCAACTATAAGATTATTTAACAAACTACCACTAAGAGGTACACTATTACTGCCTGATCCACCGCTGCTTCCACCCCCTGGTGTTGACGAATTTCCAATATCACCTTTAATATCACTAGCAACTGAATCAGGTATACTAGCTGTTCCGCCTAATACCGTAAGAGTACTATTTGTAAGTCCCTTCTCCTTAAGGAAACTTGCTGTAGCAGAGCTTATTGTTTTTCCTGTTATTACAAGAGGATTCCTGTTCTTAGCAGCAAGTGCTCCACCTGTAAGTGCATCTGCAAATTCGTTACCTAAAGGTCCATCTCCAAGTGCTGCATATATATTGCTGAAATTAAAGCTTGAAGCAAATTCTTGCAAAACAGCTACATTTGTATCATATCTAGTTTGTCCACCTAATCTTTTTGCTGATGGAAGTGAGTTTAAAATAGAATCACTTATAGATGCTGTACCACCTATTACGTAGGTTTGAGTTATTTGTGAATGTGCCTTAAGATAGTTTGATATTGTATCTGGTAAGCTACCTGCTCTACTTAAAAGTATAGGCATTCCATTTATAGCTGCAGCAGGACCTGCTGAAAGAGCATCTGCATAGCCTTCGCCGCTGGCAATAACTGCTTTTGCAGGTGTTCCAAGCTTTTCTGCTATTTTTACAGAAGTTTCATATCTGTCTTGTCCACCTATTCTTTCTACATCAGTTACCTGTGCTTTTATGCTATTTAAAACACTGTCAGGTACTACTCCTGTTCCTCCAATTACAATTACATGTTTTACGTTTAATTTTTTAAGTTCATTTAATTGATTTTGCTCTAAACTGTTACTGCTGTTACCTGTAGTTAAAAGTATAGGTGCATTGTTGGCTTTTGCAAGAGGTGTAGCACAAAGTGCATCTGCATAACCTTCTCCATTTGCCACTATAGCATAATCTGATGAAGTCCAACCTGAATCAGCCACTTTTGCAGCTGTTTCATATCTGTTAGCCCCACCTACTCTGTTCACACCAGAATCTGCAGCCTTTACACCTGTGGAAACTGCCGTAGTCGTAACAAGTAAAGATGCTATACTGCAGGCTGACAGAACTTTTTTGCTCTTTTTTTGCATAAGTAATCCCTCCAATTATTATATATTGTTCATAAATTATTTAACACAGCACTAAATAATTCACTGCCTTACAACTTATTACATATACATTATACTACAAATTCATTTTTTTCCAAATACCATGTAAAAATTATGCACATATATTATATTCGTACAATTTACAATTTTCTATAGGAAATTGTAAAAATTATTTTCTTTTTACATTAACTTTACCGTTTATCTTAACCAACTTATATGCCACAGACCATCCATCTAGAGGCTGATCTTGTTCTGGATGTACATCTGTAGGAAATGCAAAATTACATATCTTTGCCCTATAAGGACTTACTGTAAAATCTTTCAATTCAAAACTTTCAGATTTAACAGCCCTCTTTTTAGCATCCAATACAGTCATAGGCATTTTATTTATAGTAATAGGCTGATTTGATCCATTTCTCATAACTGCAGTTACTAAAATATTACCATTTGTTTGAATTCCAATACTAAAAGTTGATATACTAAATTGTCCTTCTTCCATTTCAGGAAGTTCAGCTAAAAACTTATTAAAAACAAGTTTGTCCTCATCACTTATTCCTTCAGGAAGACCTTCATATATAGGTCTTACAGTAGATGTAACATTAAATTCTCCATTTAAGGCAACTTCCCAGTCATCCTGAGGTATCTTGTCTACTTTAACATTTTTTTTGTCAAAATAAAGTTTTATAGGTCTTGCAGAATGAGGTGGCAGTTCTCCAAGACAAGATAAATTAAATTGCTGTGCTGCTAAAATATCCCCTTTAGAGTTCTTAATTACAAAAGGTATCATCTTTAAATTCAATTTATCTGAAAGACCATTTCTTACATATATTTTAACTTCAAGCTTGTCTCCTTCATCATAGGCATATATACCTGATACATTAAGTTGTCCTTCTTTTATAGGCGGCAATTCTTTTATTTCATCTTCAAAAATTTCTTTCTGCACATCTGAAACTACATTTTCTTCTTCATCTAAAAGTGAAAGAACTGTTGAAACATATTCTTCACCGTCTTGTGCGCTATTTTTCTGTGCTTTTTTAACCATATTATACCTCCAAATTAATATATTAAATTATATATTAAATAGTTTTTATTCATTTTAATAATACCTTAATTAAATATATCATTACCATTTTCAGTTGTCAATTTTAAGCCTCCAGTAAAATCACGGTAAATTTTCCATAGGTAAACTGTAACTGGATAAATTTTATTGGTCTTAATTCTAATAACATAATATAAATGATATAATAAGCTAAAAATATATTTAAGGAGGAAAGAACTTTGAAAAAAATCTCTAAAAAGTATTTAAGCTTAATGTTTACTTTTATGCTTTCAACCAGTGCTGGATTTATCTTTAACTCACCAAAAGTGTTAGCATCAAACAACTTAAATCATTCAATTACAGATTTAAATATATCCTGTACAAATGTATATGCCTTTGAAGGAAACCTTGCAAAATTTCAAAATAACAATTTTTATGGATTGATTGGTAAAGACGGTATTGTAAAAACACCAGCTGAATTTACCTCCATATCTACTTTTAAAAATGGATATGCAAAAGTCGCCAAGGGTTCTAAATTTGGATTTGTCAATGGAAATGGATCCGTTGTAGTAGAACCACAATTTGAAGAAGTTTCAGACTTCTTCACAAATGGACTAGCTGCTGTAAAACAAAATTCCAAATGGGGTTTAATAAATAATTCCAGTAAAATTGTAACTGAGCCACAGTTTGATGCCGTTTATGGATTCTTTAACGGACTTATGAGAGTTAGGAAAGGCGGTAGTTATGGATTTTTAAAAAGTGATGGCAATTTACTTTCTGGATGTAACTATAATAATGCCTATGATTTTAGCGATGGATACGCTGCTGTGGAAGAAGGAAATACCTGGGGACTTATAGACAAATCTGGTAATTTTAAATCCTTTGATTTTGATGAAATAAAATCTCCTATTCTTGGGCTTGTTCCTATAAAAAAGGATAAACACTGGGGTCTTTCAGATATGAGTGGAAAAATGGTTTTAGAACCTAAATACACTGACATATCATATTTGAACAGTAACTTAATAAAAATATCAAGTGGAGACAAACGTGGTGCCATAGATAAAAAAGGGAACTTGATTCTAGATTTAAATTATGACAGCATAATACCTGCAGATGATGGAATGTGCCAAATAGTTGAAAACGGCCAATATGGTCTTATTGACCCTACAGGTAAAATAATTGTTCAACCTCAATTTAGCTGGATAGACACTTTTCAGGAAGGAAAAGCTATTGTATGTTCCCAGGATCAGTATGGTTTCATAGATACTAAAGGAGAACTAACTCGCGAAACTCAATTTGACAAAGTATATGCTTTTAAAGAAGGTATGGCAATGGTGAAAAAAGACGGAAAATATGGATTTATAAATTCAAAAGGTGACGTGGTAATAAGTCCTATATTTGATAATGCTTCAGATTTTAATGAAGGATATGCTGTGGTAAAGAAAAATACTGGTTCTTCTTCTGTTGAAAATTCTGATGACTCAGAACTTAAAGAAAAATATATAAAATGGGGTTATGTTGACAGACTTGGCTCTACCTTTATCTCTTATGATTTTGATAGTGCCTCCAGTTTTAATGACGGCTGTTCCCTTGCTGTAAAAGATGGGAAATGTAATATGATAAAAGTTCCTGGTATAAAATCCATACCAAGCACTGCTATAAGTGATCCTTTTAAAACCTGGAAAATAAAATTTTCTAAAGCCATAGATGGAAGACACACTCTTTCAAACAAAGATGATACAGTTTTAAATGACATAGACATGACCATGACAGACAATATCAAAGTTACTAACAGTAACGGAGAATATGCCAACGTTTCTTTTACTTTTGAAAGTCCTGATACTATAGTGATAAATCCACCTTCTAATGGCTATACTCCTGGAGAAACATATACCATTACAGTCTTAAGTAACGGCAAATACAACATACAGGATATGTCAGGTAATAAATTAAAACCTGATGTTACAGAAATGAGCTTTCAAGTATTAGATAACTAATATGGAATTTTTTTGAGTTGAGAATTGAAAATTGAGAGTTGAAAGTGAAGGTTGATTTTTTTCCGTTATACTACAAAAAATAAAAATTTTGCGAAGCAAAGCTTTTGAAAATAACAAAGTTCAAATAACAAAGAACAGATAAAGATGATTTCCATCGTACCTCAGAAAATCTATAATTTTAATATTTTCTGACGTTAGGAAGAAAATTATCCTTATTTGATATTTGAACTTTGTTCTTTGTTCTTTAAAAAAATTGTTTCGCAATTTTTTTATATTAAGTTAAAAACCTTATATTGCCTTATTATAATATACTTCATTACTTTACGGTCAAATTAACTATATTTTTATTATCTCTTACAGCCATTACATTTACCTGCATATTCTTATATTTTTTCTTCAAATCCTGGGCATATTTTTGTGCAAGATCTTTAGCTTCCTGGTCACTAACTCCACTTTTAATTATCATTGTAGCTATAGCTCTGTTATTTTGTACATATACTTGGCCATTAAATATAGCTTTTTCCTTTTTAAGCTGAGCTGTTTTATCAGTGTCTGTTGTTATCTTGGCTGCTTCTTTTTGTTTTGCCACTTCTTTCTGCTTTTCTGCCGTACTTTTTGCAGCATCATTTTGAGAAGATTGTTTTCCAAAGGAACATCCCGATAGAGATACAAACAGTGTTAATATCAAGGCAAGTATTCCTAATTTTTTAAAATTGTGTTTCACATTATCACTCTCCATATAATTATTTCAAATCTCATTTTATCATATATTATTCTATTTTATAGTATTTCTATTTTTTTTAATAAAAATTTAATTTTCTTCAAAAATTAAACTATGCTAAATACTATCTAGCATAGTCTTTAAATATTGGCTGTTAAATTATTGTGTTAAATTATATTCAAACTGCTCTACTGCTACCATATAATTGTTTATGGCATTTTTTAAATTAATTTTTTCACTCTTAAGTGCAAGAGCTGCAGAATCCGCTTGAAGCTGTATGGCGACCCCCTGCTGAACTTTTGCTTCAGTACTATCATAAGTTGACTGAGCACTTGCCACTTTTGCTTGTTCAGTTTCTACAGTATCTTCTAAAGCTTTTAATTCATAATAGCCATTCCATAAATTAGTTTTAATAGTCAATATAGTATTGTTTCGGCTATTTTCAAGATCTTCAATACTAAGTCCCGTACTTACCTCACCCGATTCATCATTAAAAGAGTAACGTTTATATATATCTTCCTTTACCCTGAGTATATCAAGATTATTATTTATCTTTCCAATATTATAATTATTATCTACTGCTTTATTAATCTTATCTTCTATATTACTGTCATCATATTTTACAAAAGATTTTTCCGCTGGAACCAGAGTCAAATCCCCATCAAGATCCATATTTATTGTCTGTTTAATAGATAATAAATTTTGTTGAAGCTGTGCTTTGGGTTGGTTTAAAGAAGCCTGAAGCTGACTTTCCTGAACTAGTAAAGACTGCAAGTCATTATTTGTAAGTTGTCCATTTGCTATTTTTACCTTAGTCTGGGCAATTTGCTCCTCAACATTTTTTATCTGGTCATTTATTGTATTTATCTGATCTTCATTGGTAAGAGCATTTAAATATTCCTGCTCTGTAGAAAATTTAAGATTTTGCAGTGAATCATCCTTATCATGTTCTGCATCCTTTATGTTCTGCTCATCTGCCTTTGGAATTACATCTGTAGTAAGTTTTATATTCACATATTGTCCAGCTGGATAATTGGCCTCACTTGTCCCACTTTCGTGTATAAGAGCTGCATTCATATTGTCCCTGTCAAATTGTCTCTGATATAAAAGTATCTTTTGCTCTTTAGTTTGAATAGATACACTATTTTTTTCTATATCATTAAGTACCTGATCCAAACTTAAAGTTGCATTACCAGTGATACTATTTACAGGTGTTATAGTACTATTATTTGCTGCAAAACATGTACTACTTACGCTTAAGGCTAATGTTAATCCAATTGCTATACTTAATTTACCTTTCATACTTTTTCCTCCCTTCAATATGAAAACTTCTAATTAATTAGATAGATTTGAAGTATCACTTCCTGCTCCACAAGCTAATTCTAACTTAGTCTGTGCCATCCATATGCTTCTCTCTGCAGATTTCAAATCATTTTGGGCACTCTTCAAATTAGCAGCCTGTGTGTCAAAGTCTATTCTACTTATCACACCTACATTATATTTTATTTGGGCGGTATTATAATTTGTCTGTGCTAAGTTTAAAGCATCCTTTTTTGATCCAAGTATTCTTGTCTTAACTTGAAGATCATTATATAAGCTATTCACCTCTGAAGTTATATTCAATTTTTGAATTTCCAAGCTATCTGAAGCATTGTCTACATTAGCCTGGGCAAGTCTGTTTGGTACACTTTGCTTATCAGAGAACACCCCATTTACAACATCATATTTAAATTTTTGCAGTTCTATATTTTTTTGTCCGATCAAAATTTCTGCTCTATTTTTAAGGGCATCGTTTAAATACTCATTGTAACTTCTTATATAAGGTGATTCCGTAAGCTTATCTTTAAGAAGTACATCATATTGTGTATATATATCAATTCCTGCAATTTTATTTAAACTCTGAATATCTGAATTATACTGTCTCTGGCATTTTCTAAGTTGATTTTTTTCTGCCGTATAATCTGCTTCAGCCTTTTTCTCATCTGAAGGAGATATAGTGCCAAGGCTCAATTTAAGCTGTGCACTGTTATATTGTTCCTGGGCATTTTTAAAATTTTGATTTTCCAAATCTACTGTATCCCTGTCATTCATAATGGTCGTATATTGATTATAAGCAGATAACTTAACTTGATTTTCAGCTACACTTTTTATTTGTGTATATTCATATTCAGAAAATTTGTCCTGCTGTTGATTGCTGCTGATATTCTCCATCAACTGTAATCGAGTATATTGATCTAACGTTGCTCCACCCTGATCCAATTGATCAGAATAAGAGGCTGCATTTTTTGTATCACTATTATAAGAATTTTGGGCTTGTTTTATGGAAATATCTGCACTTTTAACATCATAGGAATTTTGAATTGCAGTATTAATAAAGCTATCTATATCTAATGTATTTCCATCTGCAAAAACTGCAGTGCTTGTACAAAGTGTCATTACTGCTGTTAAAGCTAATATTTTAATTTTATTCATTTTTTCCTCCTTCCATATATTAAATTATCTTCTTCCAAAATATAATATTTCAATGATAACTAATTCTATCACAATTATATTTATATTTCCATGGTAAAGTTAACCTAAGATTTTGTTTAAAATTGCATAAATTTATCCGATGACTACTCGCTCTAATACTCTCACGCACTCTGTGAAAGCGACTATCACCAAATCAAAGATTTGGGATATCTGCTTGCACACAGCGAAAGCGACTATCACCAAATCAAAGATTTGGGATATCTGCTTTTCTCCAAGTGGGGGTAAAGAGCGACTACGTCCCTGGATAACGATTTCTAAGCATCAGGTGGAGTAAAACTCCATCTGATGCCAAGAACTCTGTTTATACTTTGTTTATATTTGGTTTATATAAATTAGATACACTCCATTTATAATTAAATTATGAAAGTCTTTCATAAATAACCATAAAGGAGCAATAGAAAATGAAAATGAATAAAAAAGCAGCAATGCTTATAAGTTTTACTATTGGAACACTTATGTTTGCAACTACAGCATTTGCTGAAGTCAATTCAAAAAGTGGATATGATGAACTTAAAGATTCTCTCAAACACACTGCGGAAAACTGCACAAATAAATTTTCAAGCTTTACTGTAGATAGTTCATTTGTAATGAGAGATAATGGTGCAGTTATATATTCTAAAAACATATTGAATAAATACGACGCATCTAAAAAATCTATAGAAAATACAAGTGAGGTAAATAATGGAACAACTAAATCAGAAGAACTATATTATAAAGATAAAAATGTTACTATAGCTCATAATACTTCAGATAGCAATATCTATCATGTAACTAACATAACTGATAAAGACAAAACCAATTCATTTCTTTCAAATCCATTTAAGGAAAGTCAAGCATCTGATATTGAAAAAATAGTAGATACTGCTATTGGAAATTTAAAGGACTCCATTTCAGTAGCTAGGAAAACTGATGGTACAAGAGAACTGTCTACTTCCTTAAGTGAAAATCAAATACCCTCACTTATAAATGCAGTAACATCTTTTAAATTAAAGCAGGATATAAATAATCAAATTCAGCAAACTTCACGCTTAAACACATCAACTACAAAGCTTCCCCAGATTTCAAAGGATGTATTTGTTAAAGATGTTCAATTAAAAGTAATTACAGATAAAGATGATTCAATACAAAGTGTACTTGCCTCTGGAGCAATTTCTGGAAAAGACAATAGTGGAAACAGCCACCTTTTGGTTTTTGAATTATCTCTAAAAATTAAAGATGTTAACTCTACAATAGTAAATAAGCCAGATCTTTCTGGTAAAAAGGTACAGGAAAGTACTGAAAAAGACTATACTAAATTATCTAATCCAACTGCATACCTTGGTAAGTACAAAAATGATATTACAATAGAAAAAGATTCTAAATTTGAAAAAATAGGTGAAAGATTTATAGAAATTCAAGAAATAGATAGTAACCATGTAAAAGGAAAATACTATGAAGAATATTTAGAAGGATATAAAGATTACTCTTCCAATGCAAAAAGCTTTAATTTCGAGGGCAAGTTCCAAAAAAATAATACTTCAGCATCTTTTAATACTTCATCTTCCGGTAATGTTATTAAGGGAAATATATATTTTTCTCCTGATTCTGCCAATATAAACTTTAATGTAAGTAATGAAGAGATTTCAAACCCTACATTGAATAAAGTCTTTAACTGATTAAGTAAAATTTGATCATATCAATGAATATGCTGACGGACTTCATCTTTAAAATTTTGTCAGCATATTTTCTGAGTATACAAGGAGGAACGTAAATTGGAAACAGTTATTGAAATAAATAATTTAACCAAGCTATATAAAAATGATAGAGGTATAAGAAATATAAATTTAAAAATAAATAAAGGTGACATTTTTGGATTTCTAGGACCTAACGGAGCTGGTAAATCAACTACTATGAAAATTATGACTGGACTTATAAAACCGGACAGTGGAGATGTAAAAATTTTTGATCATAGTATTGTAGATGATTTTCAAAAAGCAATGCAAAGTGTGTCCTGCATCATAGAAACTGCCAATTCCTATGAATATTTAACTGCATTTGAAAATCTAAGACAAGCTTCCAGGTATTATGAAGATGTGGACAATTCAAGAATTGATGAAGTTTTAGATTTACTTGGTCTTTCAAAATATAAAAATGAAAAAACTAAAAAATTCTCTCTTGGAATGAAGCAAAGACTTGGAATTGCCGCTGCAATTTTGGCAAAGCCTAAAATAATTATTTTAGATGAACCATTAAACGGTCTTGACATAGAAGGAATGATTGATATAAGAAATATTATAAAAGACATGGCTCAAAGTTATCAAACTACATTTTTTATATCAAGCCATCTCATACATGATATTGAAATGACCTGCAGTAAAATAGGTTTATTATATAATGGCACCTTAGTTGATGTTGATACTACTAAAAATATTTTAAAAAATTATGTTTCACTTGAAAACTACTTTGTTAGCGAGGTAAATAGAAATGATGGAATTTAAAGCTGCTCTAATCAATGAAATTGAAAGATTGTATAAAAAGAAAAAGATACTAGTTTCTGCTGTAATGTCGTTTATAGTTATTGTCCTAGGTCAAATAGTAATTATTGCAATGAGAAATGGCTTTGGACTTATGGGAGTTTCAAACATGGAATTTCCTATACTAGTGCTGTCCATTATAGCAAATATTATTCTTCCATTGTTCACTGTTTTAATTACAATAGATAGCTTCTCGGGAGAATTTTCACATAACACAATAAAGCTTTCTCTCACAAAGCCAATCACGAGGTTGAAGTTATTTACTGCAAAACTAACCGCCATAATTGTATTTATATTATCAAATCTCATTTTTGTAATGATTTTTTCAATAACAGCAGGTTTCATCTTTAATTCAAATACAATAAGTTTGTTAAGTTTCTCTAGAATAGTTCTTTCTTATTTAATAACATTATTTCCTATGATTGTTTTTTCATTAATTATCGTATTTTTAGTAAATATTTTTAAGAATGGTATAAGTGTATTCTTTTTATCCATTCTAATTTTTATCATATTTAAATTCTTAAGTATCATTTTTTATAAGTACTCAGGATTATTTTTTACAAGTATGTTTGACTGGTACAAATTATGGATTATGAACAAGCTTCCTCTTTACAAAATATTTTGTGAATTCATGATGATGTTAAGCTATGATATACTATTCTTTACAGGAAGTTATTACTTATTTGATAAAAAAGATTTTTAAGGTGAGAAAATGGATATTAAAAAACGTCTTATAATTTACAACAGTGTAACACTTATAACACCATTTATTGCTACAACTTTAACTGCATTTATATTTATAGTTGTGTGTTCAAAATTTTTAAATACAAACATAGGATATGATAGTAATTTATTTAAAATATTTATTATAACCATAACAAGCACTTTTATATTTTCTTTTATAATAGCAAATATTATTATTTCTTATTTATTTTCAAAGAGAATACTTACTCCTATAGCACGTTTAAAAAAGGCAACTTCAGAAATCAGTCATGGAGATTTAAGCTTTGAAATTGTTGAAGATGGTGATAGTGAAATAAAAGATTTGTGTTCTGATTTTGAAAAAATGAGAATACAATTGAAAAATTCTATACATATGAAGATGAAATATGATGATAACAGAAAAATGTTAGTTTCAAGCATATCACATGACTTAAAAACTCCAATTACATCCATAAAAGGATATGTTGAGGGAATCTTAGATGGAGTGGCAAATACTCCTGAAAAACTTCAACACTATTTAAGAACAATATACTCTAAATCACAGCAAATTGACAAGATGATTGACGACCTGCTTTTATACTCAAAGCTTGATTTAAATCAAATACCCTTTAACTTTGAAAAGACTGATATAATTAGCTACTTTACAGACTGCACTCAAGAATGTTCTTTTGAACTAAATAAATCAAATATAACTATTTCTCTTAAAAATAACTTAAATAAATCCAAATATGTGATGATTGACCGTGAAAGATTTATGAGAGTTGTACTTAATATTATCAATAATTCTAAAAAATATATGGGTGATACTAAAAATGGAAGCATCCTAATTGACCTTAGGGAAAATAATGCAAGTATAATAATTGAAATAAAGGATACCGGCTGTGGAATAGACAAGAATCATATAAATAAGATATTTGACAGATTTTATCGAACAGATTCTGCAAGAACAGAAACTAAAGGCAGTGGTCTTGGTCTTGCAATCGCCAAACAGATTGTTGAAGGCCATAAAGGTAAAATATGGGCTGTAAGTGAAGAAGGGAGCGGTACAAGCATAACTATATCATTACCTAAATTACATGAAAGGCAGATAATTTATGATGAAAAAGATTTTAATAATTGAAGATGATTTAAGCATTGCTGAACTCATAAGAGACTATTTGGAACTTGAAAACTTTGAAGTTGTAATATGTACTGATGGAATAGAAGGTTTAAATAATTTTAAAGAAAACAAATTTGATCTGTTAATTTTAGATATAATGCTTCCTCAAATAGATGGTTTTAGTATTTTACATAGTATACAGGAAGAAAAAGACATCCCTGTACTGCTAGTTTCTGCAAAAAAAGAAGAAATTGATAAAATAAAAGGATTAACCCTCGGTGCTGACGATTATATAACTAAACCCTTTAGCCCAAGTGAACTAGTTGCAAGAGTCAAATCCCACATTAAAAATTATGAAAAAATAAAAGGTAAATTTGTTAAGCCTCCAAAAAATAATATTATTATACGAGGTTTGGAAATAAATCAAGATTGTAGACAAGTTTTTGTAAATGGTAGAGAAGTAAATTTAGCTCAAAAAGAATTTGAAATACTATCATTCTTGGCTCAAAACCCCAATAGAGTTTTTAGTAAAGAAGATTTATTTGAAAAAATTTGGGGATTAGATGCAATAGGTGATACTTCCACTGTTACTGTACATATAGGACGAATAAGAGAAAAAATAGAATCCTCACCTTCAAATCCCCAATATATTGAAACTGTATGGGGCGCTGGATACAGACTTCGAGTATAATTGGGGACTTGCTTATACATCTATTAAATTAATAGTTAAGCTATGACATTAAATGAATATTTCCTCCTCAATTCCCTCCATTACAAATCTAGTCAAATTTTTCTTATAGGTTTTTTTGTAACTTTATGTTAGAATTAATGTATATATACTTTAAAGGGAGATGGAAGGATAGTGAAGAAAATACTAGGAATAGCTGCAGCAGCGGCTATAGTATTAGGTATGTCAAATAGTACCTATGCTAAAACTACGTATAATGTAACACGACTTGCAGGGAACAACAGATATGAAACTTCGGAAAACATTGCAAATAATTTTGAAAGTGGAACAGTTCAAAGTGTAATAATAGCTAATGGAAATAATTTTCCCGATGCTCTAGGTGGAAGTGTATTGTCAAAAATATACAATGCACCAATACTTTTATTAAACGATGACTTTAAAAATTCTTCAAATGCAGTAGATTATATACAAAACCATTTAAGTAAGAGCGGAAATATCTACATATTAGGAGGTACTTCTTCAGTAAGTGATGATTTTGTAAGCTACATAAAAGGACTTGGCTATGGAAATGTAACACGATTTGGTGGCAGCAACAGGTTTGAGACCAACAAATCTATTATTAATTCTATGAATGTTCAAAAAGGTACTCCTATGGTAATTACAAATGGTTGGGGATTTGCAGATGCCCTCAGCGTATCAAGTGTAGCTGCATGTTACAAATATCCTATATTTATGATAGATAATGGAAAGCTTTCTGAAAGTAATAAAGATGTTATTTCCAGCATACAGCCATCCAAAATATTTGTAATAGGTGGACAAAGTTCTGTAAGTGATGATGTAGTAAATGAAATAAAAAGTCTTCAGCCAGCCTTAACGGATAGTAACATAGTAAGAATAGGCGGACAAACTAGATACGATACTTCGCTCAGCATATGCAAGTACTTTAATTCGAATTCAAATTTTGCAGTGCTGGCAAATGGTGCAAACTTTCCGGATGCACTATCTGGAAGTGCTCTAGCTTCCAAATTAAGTGCACCTATAATGTTGACTGACGGAAAAGATATATCCAGTCAAAAAAATTATATAGATGAGAAAGGATATAAGGATATATATCTTTTAGGAGGACTTAACTCTATAGATTTATCTGTAGAATATTTGATGGAGCCTACTTCATCAATACCACAAGCTGAAATAGACTATATAACTGCTCTAAAAGGCTATTGTGATTCTTATGAAGATAAGACAGGCACTGTTTCAACGCAGATGGAGGATATATACAACAAGACAACTGATATAAGAGTAGCTATTACCTCTGCATCAACAGCACAGGAACTGTCATCAGACATAGAACAATTAATTACTTTGTTCAACCAGGGTAATTCTTGTTTATCCTCTTACAAAAGTGATCTTACAACACTCAAAAGTGAAGCTTCAAATCTTTCAGTACCTAGTGGATTAGACACTTACAGTACACAATACTTAGATAGTATAAATACACAAATTAATTATGTAGATACAACTATGAAATATACAACTAGCTGCCTTAATATATTCACTGAAATGAAAGATGCACTTGACAATATGGATATGGACAAATTAGAAAAATCCACTGCAGAACTTCAAGATATCGGCACCGACGGAAATAGTATTTCCAATATTGAAAATGGAAATAAAGGAATAGACGATTTGGATACAAGACTTGGAAATGCTTTAACAAGTTATCAGCAAAAGTAATTTAAGAAAAGATAATAAGCCCCCTGATATTAAATATTAGGGGGCTTATATTTTATTCTCCTACCGTTACAATTTTACCTGAAATATCACTATCAGATGGAGAATAAATTGTATATCCTGAAGTATTGTGATTTTCACTTCTTACATTTATCTTAGAACTATCACTATTAGCTCTTACTAAAATGCGATCACCTTTATTTAAGGTACCATTATTAAATCTGTAAACAAGAGTTCTATTATCTACCCAAACTGATGTAGGCGTTAATTGCTGTCCTGTTTCTTCATCTGTAAACAAGAAGTCATCATTATAAGAAGTAACAATATCATCATCTATTTCTTGATTAAATACCACATTTATAACATTCATACCAGAATTAGGACTGGCAGACCACATATCCTGATTAGTTATAGGGGGAATATACACTGCAGTAGAACCAGACTTTATGTTACGTCCTGCTGCATCTACAGAACTTGTATTTTCTATGCTTACATTAGTCATACTACCTGCATTTTTTATGGCATTTATTTTCTGATTATTTTTAATTCCAGATTTAAATATAAGTGTTACATCATTTCCACTTGTAGACCCAGTATCCGGTGCATAACCTGCTACTCGAAAATCATTAAAGGATAATACATCTAATGGTTTTGAAAGGGATACCTTGACATATATATCATTACTTATGAAAGTCATCTGGGCAGTACCTGCTACAAGTCCTGGTCCATCATTATTATCATCTATAGTTATATCTCCCATATATGATCCAAGATCCAGTGGATTTCCATCTACATCCTTAAGATTTTTTACTCCCATTTGAATTACACTGGAGCCGCTACTTCCTGAGCCTATAGTATAGTCAGAATTAAATTCTATCGTTACACTTTTGCCATCAATACTTGGAGTAACTGTAGCACTGGATGGTAAGCTTCTTGTATATCCCTGACCGTCTTTATACATATAATTAGATGAATTTTCTAAAGAAGATTGATCCATAGCCTTGCTAAAGAATAGTGCAACAGCATGAGGATTATCTACCCTTCTCAATATCTCAGTTACATTTGTACCTTCATTGTCCATTCCAGATAATGTAGTAGTATAATTATCCATTATATTGGGATTTGCTTCTGTATCAATTATATTTTTTACAGTCAAAGTATATTTTGAACCTTTAAGATCATTTTCTTTAAATTTTATGTCAAAAGTCCTTTTACTGTTTCCATCTATAGTTATAGCATTTATTTGATCAATTTCATAACTAATATTCGCTCCTGTGGAGTCAAGTACAGTATAATTTCCCTTATTTTGAGCATAACTTGTAGAAACATCTTTGTTAAACTTAATTCTCATTGTTTTTTCATCAAAAATACTAGCTGTAGATATTGTAGGTTTAGTGGTATCTCCTCCAACATAAAGGTTCATATTAGATTCATTTATGTAGTTTCCAAAAGTATCTGTAACGTTTCCCTTTACAGTAACTGTATTTTCTCCCTGCTTAAGTTTATCTCCAAGTTTTGTAATCTTTACTATAGTGTCACCAGAACCCGTATCAAAAGTTACATAAGAATCATCCACATCTACTGTAGTTCCATTTAGTTTGTAATTGCTTGGTTCAAGAGCTGTCTGTTGATCCATAGGTCTATTGTACTTTATATAAATAGTATCTACATTGTTACTTGTAACACTTTGAACTTGTGGGTTTCCAGATACAGAATTTACAGTAAAATCTTTTGAAGTACTGCTTATTGGTAAATTGGCTGCATCACTAAATTTGCTTCCAGCTTCTCCATTTGGCACAGTAAAGGTATTTTTGCCTACTGGAAGTGGAGAATTGAAATATAAGTCTACACCATCAGCCCACACCCCATCTAAGGATTTATTCCTAAATTTAGTAACAGAATCAGAAGTATTTATTCCAAAAGCAGTTATACTCTGCCTATTTATTTTGAAAGAAGACAAATTACTGCTGTCCATTCTAATTGGTTCTGAAAATTTCACCCTTAACTTGTTTCCACCTATAGCTGTTATAGAATCAAGGGTTGGAGTCTCTATAGATGAAAAGGTGATTTGTTTGTCATATTTAGGTATAGTACTTCCTAAATTCTTTGTATTTATAGCACTTTTAACAGTAAAAGTCACACTCTTGTTTAAAGTAAAGGGATGAGAAAATGTAATAAAAACCGTTCTATTGTCCTCCTGAAGTGTTGCTGTAGATTGATTTTGCACAGTTGATCCAAGATCTCCACCATCTATTTGATAGTTTGCAGCCCTCTCTGCAGAGTTTTTATCCACATCCGTGTTGAATACAATCTTTATCTGATTAAGTCCATTTGTAGATACAGATCCAACTGTTGCACTTTCAACTCCGCTTCCTGATGCTGCTGCATTTATATCAGAGATAGTTTTGTCAGAAACTATTCCATTTTCCTCTATAAGATTTAAATCCGTAGTTTTTCCTGCTTTATTTTTAATATAATTCATTGCATTTGCAGTGCCACTGTCATCCTGACCATCAATAAGTACAAGAGGTGCATCACTTATTCCAGCTATAGAAGCTGCAATTAGTGCATCTGCATATTTATCACCGGAAGCATTTGCAATATAAAGTTTATCTGCCTTCAGTTCACTGTCAAATTGGTTTAATATATTTAAGTTAGTGGCAAATCTATCTGATCCTCCAGATATCCTGTTTACAGCACCCACACTTTTATATGTATCGTCATTTATTAAAGCTTGTGTACCTACAACAGTAACTTTAGAATTGTTACTCTTTATAAAATTCTCTATAGAACTCATAGCCTGAGTACTATTAACTCCAAGTAAAAGTATCTCACCTTTAGCAGCTGCTACAGGTGCAGCAGATAGAGCATCTGCAAATCCTTCTCCACCTACCATCATTATATTATCTGTACTTACCCCTAGCTTTACAAGCTCTTTAGCTACTGCAAGGTTAGTTTCATATCTATTTTTCCCACTTAACTCAATTAAATTATAACCTTGACTCTTTAGATCATCTCTTGTTTTCTGGCATATTGATGCCGTTCCACCTATTATATATATATTCTTTGGTTTTAACTTATCCAGTGCAGATTTTGCATTAGAATTAAGAGATCCTGCCTCAGTTAAAAGCACAGGCGCATTCAACTGTTTCGCAAGTACTGCAGAACTTATAGCATCTGCATATCCTTCACCTGAGGCTAGTATTACATTGTCAGTACTTGTCCAATTTTGTTCAGCAACTGCAGCTGCTGTTTCATAACAATCTGCTCCAGATAATTTTGTAACTTCCCCTGCTGCCGCTTTAGCAGAAGTAACAGGAAGTGCTGGTGAAAGCAGCAACGATAGTACAGCCGTGGTGCTTATTGCCTTTATAGCATTTCTTTTCATATACTTATTACCTCCTACCTTATTTAGCAATATATGAATATTGTACCATACATTTTTGCTTTAATGATAGGATTTATTTATTTTACTGCAATTACATTATCTGGTTGCAGGCACCGAAAGGGAGCAAAAGTATCTCACTATGGTGACAGGCACCGAATGGGGACATAAATGTTCCACTACAGTGACAGGCACCTAAGTATTTGTTCTGTTTCTAATAAATCATTGATATTTAGGGGACATATTTTTTCGCCTTCAAACATATCTAGAGTTCTGGCAAATTTGATAAAGTCACAGTTACCTGCCCTTTCTCCTACGCCTGAAATTGTACAGTTTGCAAACTTAGCTCCTGCTTCTACAGCTGCAAGAGAATTTGCTAATGCCATTCCGAAATCATTATGAGCATGAATTTCTATTTCTATAGGTACTTCCTGAAGTAACTTTTTTATGCTATAAAAAACTTTCCTTGGATAAGATATACCTACAGTATCAGAATATCTTATTCTTTTGATACCAATTTCAGAAACAGCTGTGCAAAATTCAATTAAAAAATTTATATCAGACCTTGTGGCATCCTCCATACCTACGGTTACTTCATACCCTTTTTCTAAAGCATAGGTTGTACATTTTTTTATACGCTCTAAAACCCAAGCTTTATCTTTTCCAAGTTTAGATTTAATCTGTAAATCAGATGTAGGAATAGATATATGAACTATATCTACACCACAGTCTATGGAAGCATCTATATCTTTAATATTTGCCCTGTTCCATGATGATATTTTACTTTTCAAATTCAACGCTGCAACTTTTTCAATACTTGCTTTTTCTTCTCCACCCATAGCTGCCGAACCCACTTCTATCTGATAAATACCCATATCATTTAAAATTTTGGCAATTTTAACTTTTTCATTTATTCCAAGGGCTATGCCTGCTTTCTGTTCACCATCCCTTAAAGTAGTGTCTACAACATTAACATCCATATGAAGCACCTCCTTTTTTAGTTAAGAATTAATAATTAATAGTGAATAGTTACTGAATATTTTTAAAATTATTAAACATTGCAATCAGTTCCTTATCAAAAATATTTCTTTTAAGTTTAATGCTATTTTTTCTTATTTCTTTCAAAAATTCTCCAATATCTACATCCTGATAGTTTATATTAAGTTCCTTCAGTTTTATCATCACTGCTTTTTTCCCGGAATGTTTCCCTATATACATGATTCTCTTCTTTCCAATATCATAGGGACTATAAGGTTCATAATTATCTGGATTTTTCTCTATACCATCGACATGAATACCGGATTCATATTTAAAAATATCTTCTCCTATTACAGCTTTCATAGGATGCACTTTTTCACAAGTAAGTTTTGTATACACTTCTGCTAGCTGTTCCATAAATTCTAAGTCTCCACATACTTTGCCATTTTTTATAATCTTTAATCCTAAAATAACTTCTTCTAAAGATGCAAATCCATAAACCTGTCCATTAAAAGCTGCAGTTACAGCATCGGCACCATCAACACAGGATTCAATGCTTACGGAAGTTGCCATATAAAATTTATCATCTGCACAAAAATCCACATATACTGAAAACCTATTTTTTATATTTTCTATAAGTCTGTTCCACCCAGCTATGTTATACTTTACAATGCCTTTTATTCTAATGCATATTATATTAAGTTTACTAAAAATTTTACAGTTATCTTCTACATTAAACTGCTCTAAAACTTTAATATCTACTTCTAATATTATCTTTTTATTTCTTAGCTTATTTAAAAATTCCTTTGGTAATGTTTCAGCTTTTTTGTAATCTATAATTAAATGTTCAAATTCGTACACATCTAATAGATCTCCCACCCTGTATATGTAATCTACATTTTCAGGAAGGTCTTTTATTTTTTGAAGTACTTCACCATTAATTTCTACAAAATCTACACCTATATTTTTAATAAGTGCTATAAATTGACCCACTAAATCCTGGTCAACTATCTCAGTCCTTTTTACAACTTCAGGTAAAGTTCTATCTACAATAAATTTTTTTTCTTTTCCTAATATAATGGACATACATACACCACCTTTCAATGCACAGTTAAAGTTCAAAGTTCAAATATCAGAGTTCAAATAATGATGACTTCCTTCGTACCTCAGGAAATCTATAATTTTAATATTTTCTGACGCTAGGAAGAAAAATTATCATTATCTGTTATTTACTCTTTGATATTTGCTCTTTGACAAATTGTATATTACGAATTGCTTCAATAGACTTGAATTTTATCGTCTTCCAATAATTTTACAGCTTTTACTATACCTTTGTTTATAGAATCATACATTTCAATAACTTTAATTCCTCTTTTTTCTAACTTTTCTGTGGGATCAACACCTGCCCTAAGTGCAAGAACCGCATTACAGTCACCTATGGCTTTCATGGTTTTTTCCATTTTATCCTCATGTTCATCACATTCGTACACTCCTGTGCAGTATTTATCCACATTCCTCTTTTCTAAAAACTTTGTAGTTCCATCATTATAAGTATAAATATAAAATTCATTAGCGTGTCCAAAATGCTGATCTATATTAATACCTGATTTAGAGGATACTGCAAACTTATATTTTTTACTTTTAGCTGCATTTTTAAGGAGCTTCTCTTCTTCTACTTTTTTATCATCAGAACATTTGCCCAAACAGCCTCCGCAGCCTACATTTCTAAAATCTATAGAATGATCTTCTGAAAGTGTTCCTATGGCATCTGCCCTGCACTGTCTACAGTGGTACATTTGTTTCATACTCACTTCACATTTTTTTCTCATTTCATTTAATTCTATATTGGAAACAAGAGGCAGATCTTCAAATACACTTCCCGAAACTGGTATCATCTGCATTATATTTGTCATATATGCTCCACATTCCTTAACTTTCTTAACTACTTCTTTTATGTGATTATCATTTATACCCTTGAGCATAACTATATTCACCTTGCATATTATACCTTTGGAGCACAGATACCTTAGTCCTGTAAGTTGGTTGTCTAAAAGTATTTTTGCTCCTTCTTCTCCAATATATTTGTGTCCTAAATAATTTACCTCTTTATATATTCTCAATCCTATTTTGCTGTCTACTGTGTTTATTGTAACTGTGACATGTGATACACCAAGCTGTACCAGTTCATTTGCATAGAATGGGAGCATAAGTCCATTAGTAGATAAGCAAAAAGTTGTTTCAGGAGAATACTCTCTTATAAGCTTCAGCGACTCTCTAACCTGATCAAAATTTGCAAGGGCATCTCCAGGACCTGCTATACCTACTACAGTCAAATTTTTCATTTTACTCTTAACAATTTTGAACTTTTCAAGAGCTTCTTTTGGACTCAAAACCTCACTTGTTACTCCCGGCCTGCTTTCATTTGCACAATCATATTTTCTACTGCAGTAATTACAACTTACATTACATTTTGGAGCTATTGGTATATGCATTCTAGCAAATTCATGCGCATTATCCCCAAAACAGGGATGTGTACAGATTTTATCAGCAGGAGATTGTATACTTTCTTTTTCTGCCATTTTTGCAAAAGGCGCATAAAAGTCATTATAAGCTTTTTCCCTGTAAGTATTTTGAGTATGAGAAAGCATAACATTTGCCACAGAATCTATTAAAAATGCAGACCCACTATATGATGTTATTACCTGCCTCTGTCCTCCAACTCTATCATGGATAGGAAACCCTATTCTTATTATTTCAAGCTTCAATTTTTGTGCCATTCTTCTACCATCTGAATTTCCTATAATCAAATTTATTTTAAGCTTTTCAGCATAATCTTCCATAGTTTTAAAATCAGTATCATCTAAAACGATACATTCCTCTTTTTGAACCTTTAATTCTTCCTTTAACTTTTCTCTAAGCATTTCATTTTTAGATCCCATACCTATCATTTTTATTAATATTCCATTTTCTTCGCAAAGCCTTGACACTGCATATACAAGTTCCGGCTCTCCGTATAAAAGTACCCTTGCCTCACCTGTATACTTATGGTTGTCAACCATGGCATCAAGATATCTTCCCCTTTGAACTACGTATTTATGGGGTATTAAAATACCAGTTATTTTAGATATGAGTTCAATAAATTTATTTGTATTTCTAAAACCTATTGGTATGGGACATTTGTAAAGAGGCACTTTGAATTTATCTTTTAAATATGTGCCAGGAGATTTATCATCCGAAATAGTCATGCCCATTTCAATAGTGCCTACTGCTCCAGACATTTTTCTAATATCTTCTATTTTAGTTCCTCCAGCTGGAATTCTCTTATATTTTTCATTATGAGCAGAATCAAGGGTATTAGATACATCCGGTAAAATCGTATATTCTACTTTAAAATCATCTAATATTTGTTTTATATTTCTCACATCACCCGGATTTAAGTTGGCACATATTATATTTAATTTTCCTGTACTCTCAGATTTTTCACATGCTTGTTCAACAATACTTCTTAAAACTTGAAAGTAACCTTCTGCCTGGGTAGCACCATATCCCGGTGTAGATGCTGTTATTATCTTTATATTTTTAATTTTCTCATTATCCTTTTCTTCATTATAGAATTCTTCTACTATCCTCTTTGTATCCTCTCCTATGGTCTCTGCAAGACAGGTTGTCATTACACCAATAGTAGTAGGTTCATACATTTTAATCATATTTCTAAGGCCTTTTTTCAAATTTTCACTTCCACCATATACAGTTCCCTGTTCCGTAAGAGCAGATGATGCTATATCCACAGGCTCATTATAGTGGGTGGCCATATGTCTTCTGATATAAGTGCTGCAGCCTTGAGAACCATGTAAAATTACCATATTATTTTCTATTCCCTTAAAGGCCATTACTCCTCCCATAGGCATGCACATTTTACATGGATTTATATCTACATTTACCAATTTTTTATTGCTCATCTCCATCATCCCTCCATAAAATTTATATATATTGCCAAACAGGACTATTTACAGTCAAATCTATTTCCTTAGCAAAATTTATAGCTCCCTGAAATCCTCCAAGTATGTGTTTTCTCTCATGATTGTGGTCACAAAAAGCAACTCCAAGTTTATATGCAAGGGGTCTTTCTTTAACTCCTCCTACAAGGACATCTGCTCCCTTTTCAACCATGAATCTTTCAAGTTCATAAGGATTTGCATCATCAAGTATTACAGTACCCTCATTTGTAATTTGCCTTATTATTTCATAATCTTCTGGTTTTCCAGTTTGAGTTCCAACCATTACAGTTTCAATTCCAAGGTCCCTAAATTGTTTTATAAGTGATATGGCCTTATAGCCACCTCCTACATATATTGCAGCCTTTTTGCCTTTAAGCCTTCCCCTATAATATTCAAGTTCAGGTTGTATCTTTTCTTCTTCTTCTTTTATAAGCTTTTCTGCCTTTTTTACAGTTTCTTCATTTCCTACAAGATGTGCCACCTGCAAAAGTGAATTTTCAGTATCCTCAAGACCTACAAAACTTGTCTTTATAAACGGAATATCATATAGTTCTTCCATTTTTTTAGCTAAGTATCCCATAGAACCGGCACACTGAACTATGTTAAGTTTTGCCCCAGGTGCTTTCACTATTTCATCAACTTTTCCATCACCTGTAAGTTTTGAAACAATGTTAATTCCTATCCTCTTCAAGTAGTTTTCTACTACCCATACTTCTCCTGCCAGATTAAAGTCACCAAGATAATTGATTCCATTTAGCCTTTTTTCACTTTTTTTATTTCCTATGAGTTTCAATATGGCATTACAGGCAGCTCTATAACCAGTAGACTTATTCCCCGAAAATCCAGGAGACTTCACAGGTATTACTCTTATTTTGTATTTTTCTTCGGCCATCTTGCAGACTGCATCTACATCATCTCCGATAACTCCTACAATACAGGTTGCATATATGAATATAACCTTTGGGTGAAATTTATTTACTATTTCATCTACAGCTGCTCTCAATTTTTTTTCGCCACCAAATATAACATCAGTTTCACTTAAATCCGTAGAAAAACTATTTCTAAATAATTCGGAACCACTTGATAAACTTCCACGAAGATCCCACGTATAAGCAGCGCAGCCTATTGGCCCATGTATTAAATGAAAAGCATCTGTTATAGGATTTAAAACTACCCTTGCTCCACAATACACACATGCTCTCTGACTGACAGCTCCAGAAACACTGTTTTCCTCACATCTGATTTTTGTATCTTTGTCCTTGGAGTTATAACAGACAAATTCTTTTCTATCTTCTAGGATTTCTGACTTTCTAGCTTCCAATTTTAAAAATCTATCTCTATTTTTTTCGTGAAGGTCATGATAAAAATCTTCTTTTATTTTTTCCATAAACAACCCACCCCTTTTTAATTAATAGTTGAGAATTAATAGTTAAAAGTTATGGATGATTTTCTTCCGCTAAAGCTTCAGAAAATCTAAAATGTACTCAGTATTGTAGCTTCGCTTCAATAGGCTTTAGTTTTATTTATTTAAAAGTTCAAAGTTTAAATAATAGTTATTTTATTCGTACCTCAGAAAAATTATCATTATTTGTTATTTAACCAATTTCCACTATAGAAATCTAAATAAGATTTGAATTTATACTTGAGAATATGATGACAAAATTCACTTTGATTCTTGTTACACGATTCTTAGATTAAAATTTAATTTATACTATAGAGATATTTTTACAATAATGAAGTGCATTTAAATATTTTGTATATAAGTCTCAGTGAAAAATTTTGAAAAGCTTAGAATTTTTGAATTGTTTGAGGTACGAGTTTTCAAAAATTCTTAGTCTTTTCTTAAATTTTTCTCCTAGACTTATCAAAATATTTAACAGTACTGAAGGTTGTAAAAATATCCTATGGTCAATTTAATATTTAACTTAGAAGCTTTATCTTACTGTTTCAAAATCTTCTTCTGCACATTCTCTCTCTTCTTTATCAAGCATGGCGTTTAACATTGACTCAACTAATTTTATTGCACCGTAATATCCAACTTTTGGAGTATATTGATGTCCATATCTGTCCATTACAGGGAATCCAAATCTAACAAACGGGATATCTTCTGCCCTAGCAATAAACTTACCATACGTATTTGAAATGAGAAGATCTACTCCTTCATTTTTTATAAGCTGGTGCATTTCAAAGAAATCACTGTTGGCTTTCACAATTCCTTCTAAACCTGCTTCGTCCATCATAGCTTTAATTTCCTTCTCAAATAATGATCCTGGAGTACCAGTTATGACATATTTAGGAATCATGCCCAAGGTTATGACAAATTGGGTAAGGGAAATGACCACATCTGGATCTCCAACTATAGCTACTTTTTTACCATTAAAGTACTGGGCACTATCAATCATCATGTCAAGAAGCTGTCCTCTTTCCTCCTCAAGTTCTACTGATACTTCCTTACCTGTCAACCTAACTAAATTCATAAGTAAATCGTCCATGGCATCTATTCCAATAGGTGCCCTCAAGGTTTTATATGGCACTTTACACTTATTTTCAAGAGACTTTGCTGCAAGTTCTGAAGCATAATTTCCAAAGGCTACAGTAAAATCTGAATTTCCAGCATCAACTATGTCTTCAATTTTTGTTCCACCTTTAGGATACATTTTATAATCCCCTGTATTTGGAGTATCAAACACTCCATTTGTATCAGGAAAAATTATATATGGAATGTCCATAAGTTTAAAAATTCTCTTCATTTCTTTCATATCTGCAGGACCTACAAATCCCGGTATTATATTAAATTTGCCATTTTTCTCTCCACTACTTTTAGAAAGATATTGAACCATACCATTTACCATATTGGAAAATCCAGTAACATGGGAGCCAACATAACTGGGTGTATTGGCATGAATGACAAGTTTACCTTCAGGTATCTCCATCTCTCTTATATAAGTAGGCAAATCATCTCCTATAGTTTCTGATAAACAGGTCGTATGAATAGCTATAATATCTGGATTATACATGGCAAATATATTTTTAACAGCTTTTTTTACATTAGCTCCTCCCCCAAACACGCTAGCTCCTTCAGTAAATGAGCTTGTAGAAGCCATAGCAGGTTCTTTGAAATGTCTTGAAAGTACAGTCCTGTGATAAGAACAACATCCTTGTGAACCATGGCTGTGTGGAAGGCAATTATGAATTCCAAGAGCCGCATACATAGCACCAACAGGTTGACAGGTTTTAGCCGGATTTATTCGCAGTTGTTTTCTTTCTACTAATTCTTTTGGTGTTGCATCTAACATTACTGTTCACCTCCCATAACTTTTCCTTCCAATAAGGATTCCTTTTTCCAAGGTGGAGTTAAATACTTCCATGCCGGAGTATATATACCCCCTGCAAGTTCCCTTGCAAATATTATTGCACCTTTAAATCCTGCATAAGGACCTGTATAATCATAAGAATGAAGCTGTCTTGACAAAACTCCCATTTTTTCAATGGCATATTTCTCCTTTATTCCTGTCAAGAACATATCAGGGTGCAGTTCCTTTATGAATTTTTCCATTTCATGTGCGTTCATGTCATCTATTATTACCGTATTTTCATCCATTTCTTTTTCCATTCCACCATAGTAAGCAAGAGGTACACCTTCTGACTTGAGAGCTTCTACCCTTTCTTTAGGCAAAACCACATGATAATTTTCCTTGTCAGGATGTACAGTCAATTGAGGAATATTTTTGCTATCAGCATCAATCTTTATTGTAGGAATGACCTCCCTGCCTTCATAATCATCACGGTGGGCAAATTCATATCCTGCAAGGATGGTTTTTACCCCAAAATCTTTCAAAAGCACCTGATAAGTATGTGACCTTGATCCACCAACAAATAAACAAGCAAGTCTACCTTCAAGTTTTTCCCTATAATACTGCATATCTACCTGGATATCTGCAAGTTCTTCTTCAATGACTTCTTCAGTTTTTTTATACAAGTATGGATCGTCAAAAACTTTAGCTAAATCTCTTAAAGTATCAACAGTACCCTGTATGCCTATAAAGTTACACTTAATCCACGGTATACCATACTTGGTTTCCATCATCTCTGCTATATAGTTTATGGATCTATGACACTGCACTAAGTTTACATCTGCAGTGTGGGCATTTTGAATACGTTCGTAACTCCCATCACCAGTAAGAGTTGCCACTACGTTATACCCTATTTTATTTAAAATTCTTTCAATCTCCCAGGCATCTCCGCCAATGTTATATTCGCCCAATATATTTATGGAATACTTTTTATGCTCACCCTTTCCAGTACCAATGATTTCACTCATAACGGTATTGTTTGCTATATGATGTCCTGCAGATTGGGTTACTCCCTTATATCCTTCACAGCTAAAGGCAAGCACATTGATTCCATAAAGTTTTTTAGCTTCCTGTGCCACTGCATTTATATCATCACCTATAAGTCCAACAGGACATGTAGCATATATACCTATAGCTTTAGGATGAAAAATTTCAACTGCTTCCTTTATTGCCTGTCTAAGCTTTCCAACCCCACCAAAAACTATATCTTTTTCTTCCATATCTGTACCAAAAACATATTCCATGAAATTTTGGCTGCCTTTTTCACTTTTAGCTTTGTTTCTTCTTCCACCCCAGCTATAAAAAGAGCACCCTACAGGTCCGTGGGTTATATGAATCATATCTTTAATAGGACCCATGACAACACCCTTGCAGCCTGCATAACAGCATCCTCTAGATGTAATTACTCCAGGCACTGTCCTTATATTCGCTTCAATAACAGGTTTTGGATCTTCCTTTGTCTTTACAACTATATGTTTTTTTCGATTCTTATAGGTTTTAGCTGGATATGGCTCCAAAACTTCATCTACTATTTTATTTAGTTCTTTTCTCATAAAATCACATCCTTCCATAAAGATTAAACAGCTTCATCTCCAGTTTCTTCTGTCCTTATTCTCACAACATCAGTTACATCTATTACAAATATTTTTCCATCTCCAGGATTTCCTGTCCTATTTGTCTCTATTAAAGTATCAACAACTTTTTTTACTTCTTCATCTTTAGCCAGTACAATAATTAACCTCTTTGAAATTAACCTGTGCACTTCAGATATCTGCTCTGCAACTTTTTTATCTGAAAAATCCACTATATTGCTTCCAGATATATAATCTTCAATTATAGAAAAGTCCACCTTTTTCTTACCACGCCCAACAACTTTTTTGCATGTAATAGATGGAAATCCAGCTGCAGCAAGGGCATCTTTTGTCTTACCAACCATGTCCATTCTAATAATAGCCATAACTTCTTTCACCTTACATGCCTCCTTATAATTCATTTGTACCCGAACTTATTGTATATACTTCCTCCACAGGAGTTACAAATATTTTTCCGTCTCCAAAAGCTCCTTTATTACCGGTTTTTGCACTTCTAGTAATGATTTTTATAATATCATCCTTATATTCATCTTTTACTACTATGAGCAGCATTTGTTTTGGTATTTCATCGTAAAATATTTCGCCTACTTTCACGCCTCTTTGTTTACCTCTGCCTACTACATCAAATTTGGTAACTGCCGGAAACCCAGCATCGCATAATTCTGATAGAACTTCTGGTGCTTTTTCAGGTCTAATAATAGCTTTTATCAATAACATATTGAATACCCTCCCCTTTTGTGTTACACTATAAAAAGTTAGAATTTGACCGATTCTGACTTATTTTTTGGGTATATCTCTTGGCGTTTCCATTCACAAACTAAGAGGTATACTCTAGTGTTTTTTGTTTTATTTTTAATATTCATTTTAATCCATCAACCCATGTTCCATAAGTATAGCTTCTAAATCGTCTTGTGCCATTGGCTTTGGTATTACAAACATGTCGTTTCCATCTATAGCTTTTGCAAGTGCCCTATATTCATCTGCTTGTTCAACTTCAGGACTAAACTCTATAACAGTCTGCTTATTTATTTCTGCTTTTTGAACATCATGACTTCTTGGTACAAAATAGATAAGTTGAGTTCCAAGTTTTTTTGCAAAAGCTTCAAGTAATTCCCTCTCATTTTCAACTTTTCTACTGTTGCATATAATGCCTCCTAATCTAACTCCACCACTGTTTGCAAATTTACTTATACCTTTTGATATGTTATTTGCCGCATACATGGCCATCATCTCACCACTAGCTACTATATATATTTCCTGTGCCTTGCCTTCACGTATTGGCATTGCAAAACCACCGCAGACAACATCACCTAGTACATCATAAAAAACATAATCCAAATCATCATCATAAGCGCCGAGTTGTTCAAGCATGTTAATTGAAGTTATAATACCTCTTCCAGCACATCCAACTCCAGGTTCAGGCCCACCTGATTCAACACATTTTATTCCACCATATCCTTTTTTTAATATTTCATCTAAGTCTACATCTTCTCCTTCTTCTCTCAAAGTATCAAGAACTGTCTTTTGTGCAAGTCCTCCTAGAAGTAATCTGGTTGAATCTGCTTTAGGGTCACATCCTACTACCATTATTTTTTTACCCATTTCTGCTAATCCTGCAGTTAAGTTTTGTGTAGTAGTAGATTTTCCAATACCACCTTTTCCATAAATAGCTACCTGTCTCATTTTACACTCACTCCTCACTTATAATTTTTTTATGACAATTATTGTTTAATAATTTATAAAAAATATATCATACCTTTTTAGAAAAATCAACATTTAAATTACTAATTTATTAAAAAATATACGTTGTAACCGATAACATTTTAAAATATCAACATAAAAATTGTGATTTTAATAATTACTCACTGATTGTTGTTAATAACTTATCATTTATGCTATATTTGTTTATACTATGTTATATAACTCTTCCCAATTAATTTTACTTCTTTAATATGTAGTTATATTATATAATATTTGTATAAGGTGACAGGCACCGAATGGGGGCAAAAATATCCCACTATGGTGACAGGCACCATTGAAAGGAAGGATAATTTATGTTAGAAAATACGACCTTAACTCCACAGGAAGTTGCCGATATGCTAAAAATAGCTAAAAATACAGTATATGAATTGATTAAAAGAGGAGAATTAAACGGCTATAAAGTTGGCAAAAAAATTAGAGTTGATTTAAATGATGTAGAAAATTATAAAAATAAGACAAAACACACTACACAAAATGAATCCAGTGATGTTAAAGAAAATGATCTATCTTCTCCTGATATTTTTTATCCTACAAGAGATAATACAAATGGAGGCTTTATAATATGCGGACAGGATGTACTTCTCGATATTTTATCCAGGTACATAGAAATTCGCTGCCCCGGTACTAGAACTTTCCGCTCCTACGTAGGAAGTTACAGTGGACTTTTATCACTTTATATGGGAAAAATACAGGTAGCCACCGCTCATCTTTGGGATGGTGATTCCGATCAATATAATATACCCTTTGTAAGAAGATTAATTCCCGGAATTCCAACTGTAATAATTCATCTTGCTTGCAGAATGCAAGGCTTTTATGTAGCCAAAGGTAATCCTAAAAAATTTAAAGGTTTTGAGGATTTAAAGAGACCTGATATTACTATGATAAATAGGGAAAAAGGCTGTGGTACAAGAATCCTCTTAGATGAGCATCTTAGATTATTAAACATAAGTGGTAGTGATATAAAAGGTTATGCAAAAGAACATTTTTCTCACCTAGAAATAGCTAGTACTGTGGCTAGGGGTGATGCTGATGTAGGACTCGGAAATGAAAAAACAGCCCTTCAAGTTAATAATGTGGATTTTATACCTATTCAAAAAGAAAGATATGAATTGGTAATGAAGAAGGAAGACATAAATAAAGCTCCCTTTAACTCAATACTTGAAATACTCCGTTCAAATCAATTTAAATCAGAACTCCTAGGAATAGGCGGATATGATCTTACTGAAATGGGAAATATAATAGCAGAACTTTAAGGTTTACCGGCTGCAAATTATGCTTGTTCCCCTTAATTTTAAAATGGCACTGCTTCATTTATTATAATTGTGAACAAATTATAAATAATTTATAAAATTAATAAATTTTCTTTAAAAGAATATATAATAGCATTAACACTATAGGAAATAATTGGTGAATCGTCTATAGTATAGACATAAAATATAATAAGGGGGGACATGTATAATGAAAATATCTTTGAAAAAAGCAACAACTGTTATTGTAGCATTTTTCATGCTGTTTTCTTCTTGTAATGTGGCATTTTCTAATGAAACTGCCTATGCAGCAGATACAAATGTTACAAGCTGTAACGAGATTGGAAAGACCTATTATGGATTCCAACTTACTTCAGTGAAGGATATGCCAAAAGTTAATTCTACTGTTATGCAGTTTACTCATGTAAAAACAGGTGCAAAACTAATGTATCTTAAAAACGATGATACCCAGAGAGTTTTTGATATCAGTTTTCGCACCCCTACTTCAGACAACAGTGGTGTAAATCATATTATTGAACACTCAGTTCTTGATGGCTCCAAAAATTATCCTGTAAAATCTCCATTTCAGCAAATGCTTAAGAGCTCCTTGGGTTCTTTCATCAATGCCATGACAGGTGCTGATTATACTACATTTCCTGCAGCAAGTACGAATGAGCAGGATCTTAAAAACCTTATGGGAGTATATTTGGATGCAGTATTTCTCCCAAATGTTACTACTGATCCTAATATATTTAAGCAGGAAGGTTGGAGGTATGATCTACCATCTAAGGACTCAGCTCTTTCAATTAACGGTGTTGTGTACAATGAAATGAAGGGTGACTATTCAAATCCTCAGTGGCTTTTACGTAATGCAGTAAATCAATCACTGTTTCCTGATACTTCTTATAAGTGGGATTCAGGTGGAAATCCAGAGAATATTCCTTCTCTTACAAGAGATCAGTTAATTTCAACTTACAAGAAAAACTATACACCATCAAACAGCTACATATATTTATATGGTAAATTAGATATAGGACAATATCTTCAATATATTGATCAAAATTACTTAAGCAAATTTGACAAAGTTAATGTAGATACTTCCGTTAAGGCCGAAAAATCATTGTCTAATATACCTGATAAAATAGCTTCTTATCCTGTTCCTAAAGATGGAGACACAAAAAAGAAAACTTATCTCTCTTTAAATTTTGTTACAGACGATATAGGCGATAAGGAAACAAATACAGCATTAACATTTTTGAATTATTTACTTATGGGAACAGACAATGCTCCTCTTAAAAAAGCACTTACAGAAAAGGGTATTGCAGAAAATGTAAGTTCTTCATTTAGTATGAATGGTATTCAGCCAGTATTTTCAATTAATGCAACTAATTCTGATGAATCTTCAAAAGAAGTTTTTGAAAAAACTATTTTTGATACTCTAAAGAATATTTCAAAAAATGGATTTGATAAAGATTTTCTTAAATCTGCCCTTGAGTCCTATGACATAAGCGATCGATCTGAAAAACTTACAACACCTATGCTTGGTGGAAACGGTCTTGTATTATCCCAGACTGCATTGTCCACATGGGTATATGATAAAGATCCTACCATGTACCTTGATACAAGTGACATAATGGAAAAGATAAAGAAATCGGATTCCAATAAATATTTTACAAGTTTAATTGACAAGTACCTGATTTCAAACAACTATCACTCAATGGTTGTATTAAAGCCTGAAGCCGGTCTTGAAAGTAAGACTACTGAAGCTACGGCTAAAAAACTTGCAGATTATAAAAATCAAATAGGAGAAACAGGTGTTAATTCACTTTTAAAAAATACCCAGGATTTTAATGCATGGCAAAAAAGTGGGGATTCAAAAGAAGCACTGGAAACTTTACCAAAGCTTTCACTTAAGGATATCAAACCCGAATTACCAAATTTAAGCTATAAGGTTGAAAGTCAATCAGGTATGAAAGTTCTTACCCATAATGCAGATTTAAATGGGCTTTCAAACATAAGCCTTTACTTTGATACGTCAAAGGTTCCACAAGATAAATTACATTATTTGAGCCTACTTTCATCTTTGCTTGGAAATGTAGATACTAAGGAACATAGTTATGATCAGCTTTCAAATGAAATGCTGCAGTATGTAGGAAGCACTATTTCTTTTACACCTTCAGCAGTATCAAGCAACAAGGATCCAAATAATTATAGTCCTAAACTAACTGTATCTCTATTAGCACCTGACGAGAATATTTCAAAATCTCTTGATTTAACTGAAGAAATTATAAATGACAGCCAGTTTACCAATAAGCAGAGAATAAAACAAATTATTGAGCAAAATAAGTCAGCCCTACAGGCAACTTTGACTTCAGGATCAGGTGCAGCTGCAATTATGCGAATGAGTTCCTATATGAGTGAAAGTGGAAGATACAGTGAAGAGCTTACAGGACTTTCCTATTATAAGTTCTTGCAAGACTTGGACAGCAACTTTGATTCAAAATGGGATGAGATCTCTAAAAACCTAAATGATATACGCAAACTTGCATTTAACAGAGATGATCTTATAGCAACTTATAGTGGAAATGAAAATACTTCTGAAACATTTAAAAATGAGTTAAGTAGTATAAGTCCTAAAATTAATTCTCAGGTACTTCCACAGCAAAAATATACTTTTGCACAGCCTGATAAAAATACAGCTTTTTCTTCTACTGCAAAAGTACAAACAATAATACAGGTTGGAGATTTTAAAAAAGCTGGCTATACCTATAGTGGAAAGATGATGGTACTGCAAAACGTATTAGACAACGGATATCTTTGGAATAAGGTAAGGACAACCGGCGGTGCCTATGGAGTCCAATCTGCATTATCACCTAATGGTGAAGTTATACTTGCATCAATGAGAGATCCAAACCTTAAAGAAACCTTAGATGCCTTTCAAGGTACGGTAAATTACCTTAAAAACTTTCAGGCAACAGACAGCGAAATGACAAATTACATTATAGGAGCTATTAAAAGTTTTGCAAATTTAAAATCTAGTGGACCTCTCGAGGAAAGTTCTCTTTGTGATTCAATGTATCTTACAAACTCTTCTGTAAATGATCTTTTGAACTATGAGAAAGAGGCACTTTCAACTACACCAGATGATATAAGAAGTTATGGAAATATGCTGGATCAAGTTCTAAAACAAAATATATACTTTGCAGAAGGTTCTGCAGATAAGATTGAACAAAACAAACAATTATTTAATGAGATTATAAATATGCAGAAATAACTTATAAGGTGCCTGGCACCGAATGGGATCTCAAATGTCCCACTCGGTGCCAGGCACCAATTTTATTCTATTCCAGTTTTTATATTTTTTATGCAGGCTTTGTGTATGCCTTTTTCCTCCATGGCCTTCACTGTTTTTTCATAGTCATAAGTGAATTCTACAATGTCACTTTTTACATCCTCGTCTGGTTCCATTATGAGGTAGGTTCCATTAGGTCTGCCTATTTTAGGTTTTCCAATGCTTCCATCATTTAAAAGAATTTTATCACCATATTTCTTTCTATAAGGAATATGAGTGTGAGCACATATTAGAACATCTTCTTTTAGCACACCCATTGCCTCTTCTGCTTCTTTTGAATTTTCCTTTAAATATTCATTTATGGATCTATTGCTTCCATGTACAAAATGAAATTTTTTATTTTTAAAATTAAGTACTATTTCTCCAGGAAGAGACTCTAAGTAATCCCTGTTTTCCTCTGATAATTCTTCTGCTGCCCATGGCATACAAAATTTATTGACTTCATTGTCCCTTATATAATTAAATTTTTTCTCAAGCACTGCTGCATCATAGTTGCCAAGTATGTTTAATATGTGCTTTTCTCTTACAAGCTGAATTACTTCATTAGGATAAGGTCCATATCCCACCAAGTCTCCAAGACATATTATAGTATCAATGTTTTTCTTTTCTATATCACAAAGTGCTGCTTTAAGTGCTTCTAGGTTTCCGTGTATATCGGAAATAACTGCTATCTTCATAAGTTTATCATTCCTTTCTCTGTGGTGCCTGGCACCGAATGGGGTAATAAATGTCCCGCTCGGTGCCAGGCACCACATGGGATAAATTTTTATATATGTCACAAAATATACTGAGGTGATTTCATTGAAAAAAAACTTTTTAGCAAGTTTAGCATTATGTTTTGTCTTGTCCACAGGTGCAGTTCATGCACAATCATCAACTTACACCGTAGTATCTGGAGATACCATGTGGAAAATTGCAGTAAAAAACCAAGTGGGAATAAGTGAACTCATATCTGCCAATCCGCAGATTGCAAATCCTGCCATGATAATACCAGGGCAGAAGATATCTATTCCAAATATAGATGTAAAAACAACGGAAAATCAAGTTATAAAGCTGGTAAACCAAGCAAGAGTAAATGCAGGATTACAACCATTTACATCAAATTGGGAACTATCAAGAGTGGCCAGATACAAATCTCAAGATATGGCTAACAAAGGATATTTTGATCACACATCTCCTACCTACGGTTCACCTTTTACCATGATGCAAAATTTTGGTATAAAATTTACTGCCGCTGGTGAAAATATTGCAATGGGACAAAGAACCGCACAAGAGGTAATGAATTCCTGGATGAACTCTCCAGGACATAGAGCCAATATTTTAAATCCAAGTTTCAATCAAATAGGAGTTGGTCTCGCTAAAAATTCTAATGGAACTTGCTATTGGACCCAGCAATTTATAAAGTCCTATTAAGCAATAAGGTGACTGTCACCGTATTGGAACATTTATATTCCACTCAGTGACAGGCACCAAAGCACAAAAAAGGAGGTTACCCCCTCCTAAATTCACACAATTATTTAATTGATCTTCTATTTTCAATTAGTTCTCCAACTCCATTAACTGTACCTTCTATGTGTGCTACTTTATGAGTTAAATTATCTATCTCAGCTTTTCTTACATTATTGCTGTGTTCTATTGCTTTTACTACATTATATATCTCATCTTGTCTTTTTTCCATGTTGCCAAGTCTTTTTTCCACGTTGTCAAATCTTTTTTCAATGTTATCTAATTTTTGCAAAGCAAGTTGAAATATGTGATTTGTTTCCTTATCCAAATTTTTCACCACCAATAAAGATACTGTTTTTACATTATAGCATCTATAATTTTATATTTCAATCTCTAAAATATGGCAGTTTATGCAGCCATCTCTGACTGGTACCTGTCACCCTAGCGGGATATTTATAGTCCACCAAAGTGCCTGTCACCTTATTGCACTCTCCACATACATTCTATATAGTTCTCTCTTTCTGCTCTGTATGAAATAAGAAAGTATTCTATCTGAATTAATTAGTTTTTCTTTTCTTTTACCTATTAACATAGGATAACTGCTCCATTCATAATCTTCTGGTTTTTTAACTATGTTAGCCCTCACTGGATTTAAACTTATGTATCTACTTGCTTCTAAAATATAGCTGTCACTATCTATTATTTGAGAACCATACCGTCCCTGAAAAAGGTGCCCATGATAATCATATTTATTATTAAAATACTTAGCATAAAAAGTATTTATTTTTCCCATTAATTTTTTTATATGAACACTTTTTGTTTCAATTTGAAGATGAATGTGATTAGTCATGAGACAGTAACTTAATATTTGAAATTCGTTGTTATAAAATTTTATAGCATGCTGTAAATTTCTAAGATAAACACAATAATCTTCTACACTTTTAAATATGGCTTCCTTTCTGTTTCCTCTAACTGTAATATGTAAAATTGAGCCTTCACGCCATAATCTATTTTTTCTTGGCATTTTTATACCTCACAGATAAATTATTTTTCTGTGATTATAACCAAATTACTGTGTTTTAAACAAGGTGCCTGTCACTTAGGGCATTTTTCATCCCATTAGGTGCCTGTCACCGTATTGGAACATTTATATCCCACTCAGTGACAGACACCTTTTAGATTAGCTGCTTTTTTTCATTAAAAAAAGCAGTATAATACAAGTAACAAGCTATAAAAGACGCTATAGATGTAGTAGAGAGCAGCATAAATGTAACCATTATTTGATACCTAACAGCGTTAACCGGTGAAGTTCCCGCCAAAATAAGTCCCGTCATCATGCCTGGCAAGGACACAATTCCAAGAGTTTTCATAGAATCTATTGTGGGAAGCATTCCTGTCTTAATAGAACTTCTTATTATTTCCATGGAGGATGGTAAAATATCTGCTCCAAGAGATAGTTTTGTCTCCACTTCTTCTCTTTTGTTTTTAAAATTCGAGTTCATTTGATTGAAACATAAACCTAGAGCTACCATTGCATTACTTATTATCATTCCACCTACAGGTATTATTTGATAGGGTTCATATTTAATAGCCTTTGAAAACAAAAGAATGGATAATGTAATAACAGTCCCTATTGATATGGATATAAACGATATCCACAAGCCATTTTTAAATTTTTTGCTTCTCTTTGCAGAATTATAGGAAGCGTTAAAAATCATAAATATCAACAAAAATGAGGTAAATAAAGGATTTTTTAAACCAAATATGTAATTTAACAAATATCCTACTACACTAAGTTGAATTACAGCCCTTATTACACCAATTATTGTTTCTTTTTCAAGCTTCAACTTCTGAGAATATGAAAATAAAAGAGAAATAAGTACAAGTACTGAAGACATTAAAAGTGAATAAATATCCATATTTACTCCGCCATTCATTTTAACACCTCCAAAGACTTTGCTCTGCCATTTTCTATAGTCAATACTTTATTTGCATACTTTTTACTCTGCTTAGGATTATGAGTTACCCACAAAATCGTAATACCCTTTTCGTTTAAAGATTCAATCACACCTTCAACAATCAAGGTATTGTCTACATCCAGTGCTGATGTAACCTCGTCCAATAAAAGTATATCTGGTTTAAATAACAATGTCCTTATAAGTGCTATTCTTTGTTTTTCTCCACCAGAAAGATCTCTTACTTCCCTTTTTAAATAATCTTCGCTAAGTTTAAAATCTGTAAAAAGCTGTTCCACCTTGCTCAAATCAAATTTAGAATTTCTTATTGAATAGGGGAATTTTAGATTATCCATAACAGTATCCCCAAAAAGATAGGGGGTTTGAAAACAATACGCTATGCATTGTCTCCATTTTATTGGATCATATTCCTTATAGCTTGTATTTTTATAAAATATGTCTCCTTCAGTAGGACTTATGAGATAGGAACACAACTTCAAAAATGTACTCTTTCCGCTGCCAGAAGGTCCTACGATAGAAATAAAATCCCCTTTTTCTACATCTACTGATATATCTTTTAGTATAGTATTATTATCTTTAACATATGTTACATTTTCAAATTTAAGTAACGTCATTATAACACCTTTTTTCTAATATAAATCTAATGGAGTTCTAATCAAAAATCAACATATACTCCAGATATTTTTTACTTAGTTTTAGTTAAAGTTTATCATATTATTATGTTTTTATCCATATAATACTTTTTCATGAAATGTGGAACAAACATTAAAGTGGGAATAAATGAACTCATAGCTGTTAAACTAGACATTACAAATACTTCAATGATAATCCGGGGCAAAAGATATTTATTCCAAATATAGATATAAAAACAATGGAAAATGAAATTGTAAAACTGTTAAATCAAGCAAGGATAAGTGCAAGATCAGCCATTTAGGGCAAATTGGGAACTATCAAGAGTGGCCATATATAAATTTCAAGACATGAACAAGAATGATACTTTGATCACACATCTCCTACCTACGGTTCACCTTTTACCATAATGCAAAACTTCGGCATAAAATTTACTGCAGCTGATAAAAATATTGCCGTGGGACAAAGGACTACCCAGGAGGTAATGAATTCCTGGATGAACTCTCCATGACATAGTGTAAATATTTTAAATCCAAGTTTGAATCAAATAAGGGTTGGCCTTGCTAAAAGCTCCAATGGAACTTGTTATTGGACACAGCAATTTATAAAATCATATTAAACAATTGCTTTTTAAACAAAGGTGACAGGCACTTGATGGGGTATAAAATACCCCACCAAGTGCCTGTCACTGTATTGGGAACATTTCTGTCCCTAGAGGTGCCTGTCACCTCTATTTATTTTGCAGTAATAGTATATCCATCTAAGTCATCACTTGAAGGTGAATACATAGTATACGCAGCATTATCATGTTTTTCACTTCTTATACTTATAGCTAATGAATCTCTATTTGCAGCTATTTTAATTAAATCACCTTTATTGAAAGAAGATGAACTAAATCTATAAATTACAGTTTTATCATCTACACTTATAGCATTTGGAGTTAGTGTCTTACCTGTAGTTACATCTGTAAATATAAAATCATCACCATATCGGTTCTGTATAGCAGTATCTATATCCTGATTAAATACTACATTTATCGTATCTGCATTTGACTGACTAATTGCTTCAAAGTCATCTGACTTTGTTACAGGAGGTATATAAACCTTAGTAGAACCAGTTCTTATAGTACGGCCAGCAGCATCAAGCGAACCTGTATTTACAACGCTTAAATTTGTACTTTCACCACAATTTTTTATATCATCTATTTTTTCATTATTTTTTACACCTGACTTATATATTAGAATTACAGTATTACCACTTGTAGTCACACTATCCGGTTTGCAACCATCAACCCTGAAATCATTCATGTCAAGCGTATCAAGTGCTGAAGAAAGAGATACTTTAACAATTATGTCATCACCGCTGAAGGACATATCCGCTGTACCAGATATAATTGCAGGTCCATTATCACTAGCTGTATTTATATCTCCTATATATCCTAAGCTAAGAGATTTTCCATTCTTATCAACTACGTTCTGAACTCCTATTTGAAGCACACTTCCAGCAGTAGTTCCATTTCCTATAGTATAGTTTGAAGGAAATTCAATAGTTGCACTTTTGTCATCAGAAGCAGGTGTTACGGTTGCTCCCCCAGGAAGATTTTTCACATCTCCTGTTCCATCTCTAAATAAATAGTTTGACTTATTAGATATAGAATCTTCATCCATAGTTTTATTGAAAAATACAGTAACAGCTTGTTCATCATCAGCCCTTTTTACTATGTCTGCAACCTTTACACCTTCATCATCTGTACCGGATAGAGTTGCAGTATAAGTATCTATCAAATTTGGCTTTGCTTCAGTATCTATTATATTTTTTACGGTCAAAGTATATTTTGATCCATTTAACGAATCTTCATCAAATTTAAGATCGAACAGTCTATTATTGTTACCATCTACAGTTATAGTATTTATATTTTTTAGTTTATAACTTATATCATTTCCATCAGAATCAACAATAGTATAGTTTCCAGTATTTGTAGCAGAACTTCTTATAACATCTTTACTAAACTTAACCCTTATAGTTTCTGAATCCAAGATATTTGCAGATGTGACTGTAGGCTTATTGCTGTCACTCCCATAATAAAGTGTCTTGCTTGTTTGAGATACTGTGTTTCCAAAGGTATCTTCTACATCATTAGTAACCAAAATTGTATTTGTTCCCTGATCAAGCATGCTTCCTACATTTTTAATCTTTACTATACTGTCTCCTGATCCGGAATCAAAAGTAACATAGGAATCATCTACATCTACAGTATCTCCATTTATTTTATAGTTTGATGACTCAAGTGCAGTTTGTGTATCCATAGCCCTATCATACTTTATATATATAACGCCGGCATTATTTGTGGTAACACTTTCAACCTGTGGGGTTCCTGATACAGACTCAACTTTAAAATCCTTAGATTGACTTTGAATTGGAATATTTGCAGCATTGTCAAATTTACTTTCTGAAGTACCATCCGGCATACTAAATGTATTATTACCTATAGGAAGAGGTGAATTAAAATAAATATCTACTCCACTTGCCCAATCTCCACACTCATTTATAATTTTAGTATAAGACTTACTATATCCATAATTTGTAATACTTTTTCTATTTATCTTCATAGATGTCAAATTACTTTCATTCATTCTTATCGGTTCTGAAAATCTAACCTCCAGCTTATTTCCTCCAACTGAAGTTACAGATTCAATAGAAGGAGAACCTATTTCCTTAAATGTAATTCCTTTTTCATATTCAGTTATACTAGATGATGAATCGTCACTAAGTATATTGTTTTTTACTTTAAAAGTAACATTTTTTCCTTGCGTAAATGGATTTCTAAAAGTAAGTACAACAGTTCTACCATCATCTTGAAGATGTGCAGAAGCTTGTGTTTGAGCTACCGATCCAAGATATCCACCATCTATTTCATAATTTGCTGCTCTCTCAGCAGAATCCTTGTCAACTTTGGTATTAAACACAACTTTTATCTGATTAAGTCCAACTGCAGTTACAGAATTTACAGTAGCACTCTCACCAACAATTCCTTGAGCTGCGTTTTTGATATCAGAAACAGTGCTATCTGACATTACACCATTTTCCGATACTACATTTAACTTTGTAGAAGAGTTTGCCTTTGATTTAATATAGCCAAGTGCATTTGTTGTTTGAGCATCTTTCTGTCCAGCTATAATAACAAGAGGTGAGGAGTTTATTCCTGCAAGAGACGCAGCTATAAGAGCATCAGTATATCTATCCCCTGCTGCATTTGCCACATATATGTTATCTGATTTTAAATCACTGCTAAAAGTTTTCAATACATTTAAATTAGTGGCAAATCTATCCGATCCTCCAGATATTCTCTGATCTGCCCCTATATTTTTATAAGTAGCATCGTTTATAAGATTATTTGTACCAATTACAGTAACTTTAGATTTATTACTTTTTAGAAAATCAATTACAGGACTCATAGCCTCAGTACTATTAACTCCAAGTAAAAGAATCTCATCTTTAACAGCTGCCACAGGTGCTGCAGACAAGGCATCTGGAAAGCCTTCACCACCAACCATCATTACGTTGTTCGCGCTCACTCCGAGTTTTATAAGCTGATTGGCTACTGCAAGGTTAGTTTCATACCTTGTATTTCCTGATAATTCTATTAGATTATAGCTCTCATTTTTAAGTTGATTTCGCACAGCTTCAGATATTACACCTTTACCACCTATCACATATATGTTCTTTGGCTTCAGCTTAGTTATTTCATCATTAGTAGTGGTATTTAAGCTATCTTTTCCAGTTAAAAGTATGGGTGCATTCAACTGCTTTGAAAGCACAACTGCGCTTATAGCATCTGCATACCCTTCACTGGATACAAGTATTACATTATCGGAACTTGTCCAATTTTGTGTAGCAACCGCAGCTGCCGTTTCGTAACAATCTGCTCCAGACAATTTTGTAACTTCTCCTGCTGCCGCTTTAGCAGAAGTAACTGGAAGTGCCGGTGAAAGCAGCAGCGATAGTACAGCCGTGGTGCTTATTGCCTTTATAGCATTTCTTTTCATATAATTATTACCTCCTACCTTATTTAGCAATATATTAATATTGTACCATACATTTTTACCTTAATGATAGATTTTATTTATGGTTCGTCTCAAAATTTTGTGAAACATTCATACAAAACTCTACGTTTTATATTTTTTACCTTATGGTTCTTCGACAAATCCATTGGTAATAAAATCATCATAATACCTTAAAGTGGGATATTATTGTTCCCTCGCGGTGCCTGGCACCAAAAAATAAAAGAGTACCTAAAAAGGTACTCTCAGTTTTGATTTGATTATTTAATTTTTCAATCAGAATATGACCTGATTATTTTTATGACTTAAAGATATTTTTAGATATGTTAGTACAAATTTTATCCGTTCATCTAATTTAAATAGGAGAAGAAAGATTGTACTTTTCTCTCTCCTCTTATACAGCATCAAACGTTCCACTCTATCTATCACTATTTTTAACTGTCTTGGGTATTCACTCAAGCACAAAATTCTTAACTGTTAATTTTGAATAGAAATTTCATCTATCAAATTAATAGAGTAGTTAGAAATACAGGGAAAAGACTTGCCCTTTCCCTGTAAATTTCCACCTATTTGGCCTTTAAATTAAAGCTTATAAGGTAACGTTTCGCACTTTTATTTTAATTACCTAAAGCAGTAATTGTAACAGTTATGCCCTTCAAATCATCATCCGTAGGTGCATAGGAAGTATAATCTCCATTTCCGTCTTTAGGTGTAGTAATTGTTGAAGATGCCTTAGGAGTAATCTTAAGAGTCGCACCAACTCCACCAGCAGCAACAATTTTACTATATCCAGTATGATTATTAACTTTATCAAATACAAATGTAACAATTCCATTAGCTGCCTGACTAGTATCAACATCATCAGCATCAATTGTAGTTCCACCTATACTAAATGTAAAATCACCAGGCTGAACACTACTAGCTTCAATTGGAGTATCAAATTGGACATTAACTTTAACATTTTCACTTCCAGCAGTTGAATCTAATTTTGCACTCCAATCAGTTACATTACCATTAGCATTCTTTGTTACAATTGTTTTAGGAGCTGCATCATAGAAATATGGAGTAACAGTTCCTCCAGTTGTAACTGCAGCACCTGTTACATCTTTTATAGTGCTATCATCAGTAATAGCTAACGCTGCATTCGCACCTAATTTCTTAATTGTATTAACTTTTGTTAGGCTTGTTAAATCTATTGCATCATTATTTGTATCATCATTATTGCTCTTAAAAGTAAGAGTTACTTTACTTCCATCAACGCTAGCAGAATCTGCTTGTTGTCCACCTAATGTAAACTTTGAAGCATCCATTGTATCTGCATCAATTGGAGCAGTAAAGCTTACATCTGCCTTCAAATCATCATTATCATAATAAACTTTTAATGAATTAGGTTTTACTGTTGCTCCATCACCTGCTGCCTGTACATTACCACCATAACTTCCAACTTGAAGTGTATTGCCATTAACATCTTTAACTCCTTGTGCATATAAAGCTGTTACCTGATTATCTTCAGAAGTTATAGCAGTATTAACTCCAGTTCCTACAACATTATTAACAGTATAATAATAAGTATATGAAGTTGGCAATTTAATAGTTACGCTCTTATTATCTGAGCTTATTGAAATATCAGAACCGCTTGGAAGTGTTTTTGTATCTCCCTTTTCATTTTTAAATTGATAGTTAGAAACATTATTAAGAGAACTTGAATCCATTTCTTTATTAAATACTAAAGTAATTTTTCTACCTAAATTACTTGAATCATTTACTGCATAAACTCCTGTTACTTCAGCATTTACATCAGAAGATCCATCAAATGTAGTAGTATAATCATCCATTACATTTGGTGTAGTTGCAGTATCTTCTATATTTTTAATTGTTATAGTATACTTAGCATCTGTTAGCTTTGTATTCAAATGTATATCAACTACATCTGTTGTAACAGGTGATGTCTCACCTGGAACAGTAATTCCATTTGTAGAAGGTATTGCTGATGTTATATCGGTACCATCACTATCTTTTAATTTATAGTTGGATACATTAGTTGCATACTTTGCATCTACATCTTTGCTGTATTTAACTCTTATTGTAGTATCATCAAGAGCAGATACAGAAGTTACTGTAGGTTTAGTAGTGTCTTCATCTAAAGTAAATGATTCATTAGTATCCTCAGCAACCTTATTGCCATAAGCATCTTCTACTTTGTCACTAATACTTATCGTATTTGAATTCTTGTTAAGTAAACCACTTACTCCACTTATTTTTACCTGAGTATCTCCTTTTTTCAGTTCAGGTGCAGTAGTAATAGATTTACCATTTATTTTATAATTACCCATTTCAACGGCTGTTTTAGCATCCATTGGTCTATCAAAATTAGCATATACTTTTCCACTATCTTCAGCTGTTATGCTTGTAATCTTAGGTGTAGAAGTAAGTGTATCTACTGTAAAGTCCTGAGTTGTATCTGCTATTGGGAATCCTGCAGCATCTGATAAAGTATCATCATCAGCATCAGAAATCTTCAAAGTATTATTTCCAGTTGGAAGAGCTGTATCAAAGTATATTTCTACTTCATCTGTATAATAATATCCACTTTCAGTTGATGCTTTAAGTGAGTCATCTAATGCTGAATATTCAAGTGAAGTATCAGTATTAGTCTCATAATTAATTCCAAAAGAAGATAAATTTTTATCATTTATCTTAAGTTTAGATGCTATTTGTTGAAGTGCATTCTTTTGACTTGTAGCCTTTACTTTTACAGGTTCAGAGAATACAACATCTAATTTATTATTTCCTCTTGCTGATACTGAACTCAATGTTGGAGCAGTAGTATCTGCAAAAGCTATAGTCTGCGTAAATTCTGGAACATTACCTGACTTATCAGCAGTAAGTATTCCCTTTTTAACTGTTACATCTACACTACTATTTTGTTTTTCCTTTTTAGCAAGAGTTATTAAAACTGTCTTATTATCGCTCTGTAATGTTGCTGTTGCATCAGTATCACTAGGAGTAGTAGAGTTAACATCTTGGGTAGTAAGTGCTGATCCATCAACTTTATAATTTGTTACATCTTCAGCTGTATCAGAATCAACTTCCTGATTAAATACAACCTTGATCTGATTTAATCCAACATTACTAATTGAACTAACTTCTGGATCAGTAGAAGGAGTAGTACCAGTAATTTCATTAATTATTGAATCAGGAACAACTCCTGTTCCACCTATTACTTCTATATCCTTTGCATTTTCACCCTTAATATAAGCTACAGCTTTATTAGTTGCGTCTGTACCATCTTTATCAACTAATACTAATGGTGCAGTATATTTTCCAGCTAATGCGGAAGCAACTAATGCATCTGCATAAAGGTTGTCTGGATCTGCTGCGCTTGCGTTTGCTACATATAATTTGTCAGCCTTTAAATCAGCCTTGAATGCATCTAATACCTTTAAGTTAGTATCAAATCTGCTTGATCCACCGTCTACTCTAGTAACGTTTGAACCAAAAGCATTCTTTATTGCATCGCTTATAACATTTGTAGTTCCAACAACTGTAACTTTGGAATTGTTGTCTTTTACAAAATTAATTGCTGCTTGAGATGCATCTTGATCATTATTTGCTAATAATAAGATTTGTCCCTTTGCTGCTGCTACTGGTGCTACGGAAAGTGCATCTGCAAATCCTTGTCCACCAACTACCATAACGTCGCTAGCACTAACTCCTAAACTAACTAATTCTTTAGCTACTGCTACATTAGTTTCATATCTGTTTTGTCCACCTAACTCTTTTAAAGTATAGTTGGCTTTAAGTCCATCTCTTATGCTCTGTGAAATTGAAGCATTTCCTCCAATAACATATACATTCTTTGGTTTTAATGTGTTTAATGCACTTTGTGCTTCTGAACTAAGTGTATTTCCTGTAGTTAAAAGTATAGGTGCATTTAATTTTTTAGCTAATGCGGAAGCACTTACTGCATCTGCATATCCTTCACCTGATACTAATACAACATTGTCTGAAGTTGTCCAGTTTGTTGTAGCAACCTTTGCAGCTGTTGCATATCTGTCACCGCCACTTACTCTGTTTACTGGTCCTTGTGCTGCTTTAACAGGACCTGCTGATAAAGCTGTAGTTAACACTAAGGACATAAGTGTAGCACTTGCAAGTGCCTTTGTACTTTTCTTACTCATATTGTAATACCCTCCTCGATTAAGTGAATTTTAATTAAAATTCTTTATATATATATATATATTTTAAATATATACTTTCTTAAAATGCCTTCCCATACGGTTAAGTGTTATTTAAGTAATTTTTACAATTATGTATTCATTCTTTTACAATCCCATTCCTTTACACTTATACTGCTTGGTCAACATTTATGAAACAGACCTTATTATACCACATATAAACTACACATTCTACTAATTTTGTGCAATCTTACGTGATTTTTCATAAAATTTTAATACTTATATAACAATAGTAACAAATTCATCCTCTATTATATCATAATAAATCCATAATTTCTATGGTTTACAGCTTATGATAAAGGCTTTATGAATTACTATTAATAAGATATGATTCAATTATACAACATCATTTCTAGTTTTTCCATACTTTATACCGTAGTAATTTACGGTTATATGGGAAATATATTCCTATTATATATATGGAAATTAATAATCTCGCTTAATTATACTTCTAGCACTTATATATTATTCTACACAATCTATAAAAATCCTTTTTTTCAATTCACAGCTCACAATTTACAGTTCACAACTTTCATGGATTAAATTTTCTAAAAAGTTTAAATTTCAAATATAAATAAACATAATCATTTACTATACAAATGATTATGTTTATGAGAAAATGACTATATTAAAGATATGATTGTTAATAGATTAAAGAGGTAATTATATGAACTGTGTTTTATGTAAGTCAAATTTAGTTCAAGGCAAAGTTAATCATATTGTAGACTTGGATGGACATATTATTATAATTAAAGGAGTCCCAGCAAACATTTGTAAACAATGTGGAGAATATTTTATTGAAAATGATATAGCATTGAAATTAGAAAAAATAGTTGAAGAAGTTATGAAAAATAAAGTTGAAATATTCGTTGTAAACTATTCTGAAGTAGCAGCTTAAAAAATTCAAAGTTCAAATAGCAAAGAACAGATAAAGATGATTTCCCTTGTACCTCAGAAAATCTATAATTTTAATATTTTCTGACGTTAGGAAGAAAATTATCATTATTTGATATTTGAACTTTGTTCTTTGTTCTTTGTTCTTAACTAAAAAAGAGCCCAAAGGCTCTTTTTTACTCTATTCCTATGATTTGCAAATCATCTGTGCTTTGAAGGGTACTTTGTATGTCCTGGGAAACAGATGATGTTCCACCAACTATTACTACATTTGAGTCATCCTTAGCATTTGCAAATATATAGCTGTTGGCATTTATTACCTGTTCCTGCCCTGCTCCTGAGCCTGTCAAAACCAGTGGTGAACCAGTTTTTGCTGCTGCAGCGGATGCTACAAGTGCATCTGCAAATTGATCTTGTGCTGCTCCACCTGCTGCTACATATATAGTACCGAAATCCAAACCGCCATTATTTTTAAAGTAATTCAAAACAGCTAAGTTTGTAGCAAATCTATTGGAACAATCTGCATCACTTGTAACTTTAGTTCCACCTACGGAAGCTACTACATCTTGCGGTAAAACTCCACTTCCACCTACTGCTTGTATAGTTAATCCTTTGGAAGTTATTACATCTTTAACTATAGGTGCTACTTGAGTTTTAGATGCAAACAATACAGGATATCCCTTTTGAGCTGCAATTGAAGCTACTGAAAGTGAATCTGCATATCCATCCTGTCCATTTACCAGTATTGCATTTTTCTGATTGCTCATACTAAGAACTTTTTTGGCAACTTCCGCATTAGTTCCCATTCTAGTACTGTCTGTAACACCAGATATACGTTCTACGTCATATTTATCTTTTAAAGTGTTCTCTATATCTGTAGATACAACTCCTGTACCTCCAACTATATATACCTTTGTTGCTCCCAAACTACTTATAGTTGAAGCAACTTCAGATTCTAAATCGTCTCCATGAGTTAAAAGTATTGGGGCATTAAGCTGCTTTGCCAGAGGCGTAGCACTTACTGCATCTGCATATCCGTATCCATTTACCAATATTACATTTTGAGATTTACTAAACAAATCCAAAGCTACTTGATTGGCTGTGCCTATTCTTCCCCCAGCCCCACCATCTGTTCTTTTCACTGTAGCAGCTTGTACATTTGCAGCTCCTAAAGTAACTGATAATACAAGGGCAGTCAATATAGGGCTTAAAAACCTTCTCTTTTTCAACATTAGTTTACCTCTCCTTCAATTAATTATTAACATATATAAATTAATTATTAACACATATAAATTAATTATATAACAATAGCAGCTTTTTTTATAGACAATATAAATTTTTTTTGCAAATAGATTACTATTTCGAAATACTGGTTGTAACTTTTTAGTATCTTTTTAAATACACTAATATTGTAAGCAAAGTATACGAGGTGAAATCATGGCATTTTCATATAGAGAACTGCTGGCCAGAATTATAAAATGTGAAGCAGGCGGTGAAGGAGAAAATGGTATGAAAGCAGTGGCAACTACCATTATGAATAGAGTTAGAGTACCCTATGGAGAATATCAGAGACTAGGTCAAGGTGACCTTAGAAAAGTGCTTTATCAAAAAGGGCAATTTGACTGTATGCGTACTGAAATAGGGGGCGTTCCCAATCCTCAAAATATCTGGTCAATGGTACCTGAACAAATACACTATGACATAGCAGACTGGGCACTTGCAGGTAACAGATTATTTACTATAGGCTACTCTCTCTGGTACTTCAATCCCTTTGCCCCATGTCCGTGGACTTTCCCTTACACTGGCACAGGAAGTTTTCAAGTGAAAGTAGCAAATCACTGCTTTTATAATCCAACAGAACTATATGCTAAAACTTGATTATTAATAAATATGGAGGTATCTTAATGATTTCAAATTATCCCAATTACTTTAGAACTATGCCCATGACTCCTGAACCTGAACCAGAAATGCCTGAATTTGACTCCAGTGATGAAATACGCCAAACGCCAATACCATCTCATCCACCAATGCCATCCCCTAATCCTTTTGAAATGGCTCCAGGTTCTCCAGTACAACAAGACACAAATTACACTCAAGGTTACTTAAAAACCCAAATAGGTAAAAGAGTAAGAGTAACTTTCCTTTTGGGTACAGGAACACTCCAAGATCGTACTGGAATATTGGATAGTGTGGGAATTAGCTATATAATAATAAGAAATGAAGAGACAAGTACAAGAGAGCTGGCAGACATATATTCTGTAAAATTTGTGACCATTTTTGACTAGCTTCTTCAATACACAATTCATAACTGGCAATTTTTAGTGTAAAAAATAAAGAGTTCCTTTCATAGGATCTCTTTATTTTTCATCATCAATTTCTTCTATTTCAAATTTATCAAATTCAACTTCATCTATAAAATTATCAGAATTAAAAGACGTCTTACTTCTCCTATTATATTCTTCCAAGTTAGCAGGAAGCCAGTAAGGCTTTTCTATGTCAAATTTTCTGCACAATTCCAGAATACAACTTTTTAAATCTTCCTGATAATTTTCTCCGTCCTCTGATACAACTACTTCATCTTTTATTATTTTATTGTGCTTAACTAACTTTCCCCATATTTTCAGCATTCGACACACCCTTTATCAATTCACAATTCACAGTTCACAATTGACATTTTTTTAATTTTCGTGTTTCAATTGTTAACTGTTTTTTTCATAAGATTCTATAAATGAATGTTTTTCTCCATCTTTTTCCCAACCTAATATAGAATCTATATTTACATTTTCAGTGGCATGGAAAATTAATTTATCTATATCCTTATTAAAATCCTTTTTCAACTTCTTTATCATATCCTTAATTTCATAACGCTTGTTTCCTATTCTTTTTGCTGCAACCATACAGGCACAATTGAGAGGCCATATGCCACTTGATTGTATGAAACGCTCAATGTAAGATTCTTCTACATAATAAAGAGGTCTTATAAGTTCTATTCCTTCATAATTTTGAGATCTTAGCTTTGGCATCATGGTTTTAAAGCTTCCCGAATAAAATATATTTAAAAGAGTTGTTTCTATAACGTCATTAAAGTGATGTCCAAGTGCAAGCTTATTGCAGCCAAGTTCTTTTGCTTTAGAATACAGTGCCCCCCTACGCATTTTTGCACACATATAACAAGGATAATCTTTTGCAATATTATCTACCACATTAAATATGCCGGACTCAAAAATGTGCACTGGAATATTTAAATACTCACAATTACTAATTAAAAGCTTTTTTATATCTTCATGATATCCTGGGTCCATAGCAATAAATTCTAAATCAAAATTTACTTTCCAATGCTTTTGAAGTTCCTGGAACAATTTAGCCATAGTCAAACTGTCTTTTCCACCAGACACTGCTACCGCAACCTTATCTCCTTCTTCTACCAGTTTAAACTCACTTATTGCCCTTACAAATTTAGACCATATATGTTTTCTATATCTTTTTGTAATACTATGTTCTATCTCTTTTAAGGGCTTTCTTTCATTAAAAGGAACTAATATGTCACATCCAGTTCCTGCAATTTCATCCATACTATCACCGCCTTTTTTACCACAACAATTATAACATTTATACTTTGTAAAATAAACATTTCTATAGTGTGGAATCAAAAGCCTCATTGTGAAATTTTAGGACATATATCTGAAAACTCTATGCTGAGCTGTTCATCCATATTTTCACTGCAAATTACTTTATTGAATTTTTCTTCTATAACTTTAACAGGAAGCTTTACAGTAAATGTACTTCCCTGTCCTACAGTACTTTTTACACTAACTTTACCTCCGTGCATCTCAGCGAAACATTTTACAAGATAAAGTCCTATACCATTTCCCACTTTGCCATTTACGGGTGATTTATCACACTGCTTGAATTTCTCAAATATAAATTTAAACTTGTCCTCAGGTATTCCTATACCTGTATCTTTGACACTTATATATACATTATCGTCTTTATCTTCAACCCCTATACATATAGTTCCTTTTTCAGGTGTAAATTTAATTGCATTTGAAAGCAAATTTAGAACAATTCTCTCCATTTTATTGTAATCTAAAGCCATAATCTTCTCTTCTACATTGGTATCGAAAATCAAATTTATGCCTTTTCCTTTAACATAAGGAATTAAAGATAACGTAATATCTTCAACAAAACTTACAATATTTCTGTTGTGCAACTCCAATTTGACAAATCCTGAATCCAATTTGCTTAAATCCTGTAAGTTATTTATAAGCCGCATAAGTCTATAACAATTTTGCTTGATTATTTTAAGATACTGACTCTGCTTCTCTAAAGTTTCTTCATTTTTATATTCCGTACACAATGACATTACCTGTGCTGCAGAAAAAATAACATTTAAAGGTGTCTTAAGTTCATGAAATAAGCCATATATAAACTGCAAAATTTTTTTATTGAGTTCCTGACCTTCATTTAATTTCTCACTATTTTTTTTTGCATCATTTTTAAGTTCCTCTATTTCTCTTTCCAAGCTTAGAGTATAGTTCATCATAATTAAATTTTTTAGCTCATTTTCATTAATTCCATCGTCTTTATTAAAATTCTTCATAAATCTCCACCCATTTCCATATCATTAATAATCCCATTTTATTACACTAAATTTGCTAAATGTATATATAAATTATATTAACAATTATTGTACTATATGAACGTTTATGAGAGACTATTTTTAATTATAGTAGAAAAAATACCATTTATGCTAATTATATCACCTATAAAATTAAAAAGAAATAACTTAATCGGAAAATTTATGTAATTTTTTATTTTTTATGTATTAATTTTACATAAATGAAAAATAAGTAAATTATTTATAAATAAAATCAGCTCCACCTCTTTTGAAGTAGAACTGACTTCTTTTTGCATTTAAATTTTAAATTTCTGAACTAATTCGTTTAAGTTCTGAGCTATCTCCGCTTGATTTTGTGCTGTAGTAGCTATCTGAGTTACAGCTTTTACATTTTCCTCAATGCTCTGCTGTATGGAATTTGAACTTTCCGAAGACCTTTGTGCACCAGATGCTACACTTTGTGCCGTTTCATTTACCTGCCCTATAATGGTAGTGAGCTGCTCAGACATCGCAGCTATTTCTTCCGACATCTTACTTACAAATTCAGAATCATCATAATATTGCTTTCCCATATCACCAAATGCTTTAAATTCTGGATTTACCTTTTCATTGATAAATGCCAGTACCTGCTGGCCACTTTCAGAAAGGTTTTTAAATGCATCCTGTACTTTTACAATAGTTTCTTGAATACCTGCAACTGATTCTGCAGATTGTTCTGCAAGTTCTCTTACTTCTTCTGCCACTACTGCAAAACCTTTTCCATGCTCACCTGCACTGGCTGCCTCTATGGCTGCATTAAGTGCAAGTAAATTAGTTTGATCAGCTATTCCTGCAATAGTTTCCGCCATCTCTCTTATTTCTTCTACTACTTTTCCGTCTTCAATAGCTTTTATCATATTCTCTCTTTTTTGCTCATATAATTTCTGTGTTGTTTCTATAGCTGTTTTTCCTTTACTTTGTACAGCAATAGCATTTTTTTTGGATTCATTGGCTTTACCACTTCCATCTACAGCTTTTGCAGACAATTCATTTACACTCGAATCTACTTCTTCTACAGATGCAGTTATCTCTTCAAATGCCGCACTTGTTTCCTCTACATTGCTTACTACAACTTTCACTGAATTATCCATATCTTCAGACTTCGCTGAAAGCTCTTCTGCAGTTGCAGATAATTCTTCACTAGAACTGCTCATTTCATCAGAGCTTGCCATAATTGTTCTAATTAAATCAGTTATATTCTTTTGACCTTTGTTAAGTGCTAAGGCAGCTTCTCCCAATTCATCTTCTCTAGACATTTCTATAGGTGAAGAAAAATCAAATTCAGCAAATTCATTTGCAAATTTTTTAATTTTTAAAATTGGGTTATTAATATCTTTTGCAACAATAAGCCCAAGTAAAATAGAACAAACTATACTTATAATTATTCCAATAACCATAATATTAAAGGAAGACTTATACTGGCTTATACTGTCCTTATAATCGGCTTCAGCGGTTTTCATGTTTAAATCTATGTCTTTATCAAGTGCTGTAAACATCTTTACCCTATAAGCTTCAGACTTAACAAATTGCTCTTTTGCAGCTTCATAATTTCCCTGCTGAACTAAACTAATAACATTTTCACGAGAATTTCTCCAACTTTCTAAATTTTGTTCAAATTGTGCAAACAGCTGCTTATCTTCATCACTTTTGATAGTAGCTTTATAATCTGATATTATTTTATTATTTTTATCTTTTAAACTACTAATTTCATTTGTTACAACTTTTAAGTCACTCTTATTTGCGGGATCAGTAATTATAAGCATATCACCTCTAATTGCCATTAAATTTGTCTTTAATTGTTGAAGGTCGTTTGTCCCCTTTAAATCTACATTATATATATTGTTCAAATTTCCATTTATTTTTCCCATCTTGATAATAGAGATCATTCCAACTATTCCTGTAAGCACTGATACTATAATAAATGATGTCAGCAGTTTTTTTAGAATTTTTATGTTCGAAAACCATTTCATATAATAACCCTCCTATTCATGTGTGTGAATAATATTATTCATCTGATTATATTATAGTATATCGACACTTTTTACAATAAATTTATATTAAAATAAAGGGACTGCACCTACTTTGTTTCCTTTATTTCATATTAATTGTACACTTCTTAATTTTAACCATTTAATTTGCAAATAAAAGAGCCTACGGCTACTTTTGAAAGTAGCTGTAGGCTCTTTTATTTGTTGACTCAACTTTTTTAGTTAATAGTTAATGTGGATTTTTTGCGGCAGCTAAAAAATCATCCTTCACTATTAATTTTTAATTATTAGTTCTTAACTTGCGAAGCTTTACCTATATTAAATCAAAATTTTACATGTGCAAAAGTTGTTACTTACTATTTAATTTGCGAAAAGCTTGTGGTTCCTCGTTTTGAACAACACTGTGAAATCTTCCATAAGTAAAGTACACCACTATACCTATAACAAGCCATACGCAAAATCCTATCCAGGTTATTGCACGCATAGATACCAAAAGAGCCAAACAACACAATATAGTTACTATAGGTGTAAAAGGTACTCCCGGGCATTTAAATCTTCTTTCAATTTCCGGCATAGCCTTTCTAAGATATATAACTCCAGCAGATACAACCATAAAACTTAATAGTGTACCTATACTTACAAATTCCATAATAATATCAAGAGGTAAGAAGCCTGCTATAGCAGCAGCTATACTACCTGCTATTATTGTGGCAATGTATGGAGTTTTATGGGTTTTGTGTATCTTACAAAAACCCTCAGGAATTAACCCATCTCTAGACATAGCCATAAATACCCTAACTTGTCCATATAAAACAGCAATCATGGTGGAAATCATTCCAAGAATAGCCCCAACTCCTACAAGAGCTGAGCCCCAGTTTATTCCGATTCTTTGGAGTGCAGCAGGCAGGGCATTTTCTGAAATTATCTCTTTATAAGGTACAATTCCCGTAAGCACTGCTGCTACTGAAACATAAAGGAAACAAACAACCATAAGACATAGTATAATTCCCCTTGATACACCTTTTTTAGGATCTTCAGCTTCTTCTGCAGATGTAGCAATTGCATCAAATCCTAAAAAAGAGAAAAATACTGTACTTGCTCCTGTAAAAACGCCCTTCCAGCTATAAGGCATGAAAGGTTTATAATTAGCTATATGTATGTGTGATAATCCTAAAACAATAAAAAGAAGTATTATAAATATTTTCACACCGACAATAATATCATTTACTTTTGCACTTTCACTCATTCCATAACATAGTAGTCCTGTTAAAATTAATATTATAAGAACAGCCGGCAGATCTATTATCCCACCTTTAGATGGAGATGCACTAATTACCTGAGGAAGTGTAATTCCCACAGATTGCAAAATGCCTCTAAAGGTTCCAGACCATCCAGATGCAACTGCACTAGCTGCAACTGAATATTCAGCAGTTAAACACCATCCAATAATCATTGCCACAAATTCTCCAAATGCTATATAAGCATAAGAATAGGTACTTCCTGCTACTGGAAACATAGTTACAAGTTCACAATAGCACAGGCCGCATAGGCAAGCCACTATACCAGCTAAAATAAATGAAAGTATAATTGCAGGTCCAGCTGCATGAGCTCCTTCACCAGTTGCTACAAAAATTCCAACTCCAACAACAGCTCCAATTCCAAGTGCTGCTATATCTCTTGCTTTAAGATTTCTCTTTAAATCTGTTTTTTTTACACTATCCATCAATTGATCAATAGGTTTCTTTTTAAAAATATTCATAAGTTTCCTCATCCTTGTGCATTTAAAATGCAATATAAATAGGTATTAAAATTTAATTATGCGCTATGGGAGCTTTCGTCCAAATTTTCATTTTGAACAACACTATGGGTTCTTCCATAAATAAAGTAAAACACTATACCTATAGCAAGCCATACACAAAATCCTATCCAGGTTATTGCACGCATTGATGCCAAAAGTACAATGCAGCACAATACAGTTATTACTGGTGTAAAAGGCACTCCCGGGCATTTAAACTTTCTTTCTATATCAGGCATTGCCTTTCTCAAATAAATAACACCTATAGATACAACTGCAAAACTCAGTAATGTACCTATACTCAAAAACTCTACAATAATATCAAGAGGTAAGAGCCCAGCTATTATGGCAGCTATAACACCTGTTAGTATAGTAGAAATATATGGAGTTTTATGTACGCTGTGGATTTTTGAAAATGCTTTAGGAAGTAATCCATCTCTAGACATAACCATAAATATTCTAATCTGACCATAAAGCATAGCTATCATAGTGGAAATCATTCCAAGAATAGCTCCAACACCTACAAGTGCTGATCCCCAGTTAATGCCAACCCTTGCAAGTGCAGCAGGCACAGCATTTTCTGAAACTATTTCCTTAAACGGAACCATTCCAGTAAGTACAACTGCAACGGAAATATACAGTATACTAACTACTATAAGACACATTATAATTCCACGTGATACATCTTTTTTAGGGTTTCTAGCTTCCTCTGCTGCAGTTGAAATAGAATCAAATCCTATATATGAGAAGAAGACTGTACTTGCCCCTGTAAAAACCCCTTTCCATCCAAAAGGCATAAAAGGTGTATAATTAGATGGCTTTATATGAGATACTCCAAGAAAAATAAATAAGAGTATTACAAATACTTTCACACCAACGATAATATTATTAACTTTTGCACTTTCCTGCATTCCATAGTACAAAAGACAAGCTAATACTAATATTATAAAAACAGCTGGCAAATCTATTATTCCGCCCTTGGCTGGAGATGCACTAATAGCATGAGGCAGTGTAACCCCTACATTTTGCAAAATACCTCTAAAAGTTCCAGACCATCCAGATGCAACTGCACTAACTGCAACTAAATATTCAGCAGTTAAACACCATCCAATAATCATTGCCACAAATTCTCCAAATGCTATATAAGCATAAGAATAGGTACTTCCTGCTACTGGAAACATGGTAGCAAGTTCACAATAACATAAGCCACAAAGACAAGCTACTATTCCACATAAGAAAAATGAAAGTATGATTCCTGGACCAGCTGCATGAGCTCCCTCACCAGTTGCTACAAAAATTCCAACTCCAACAACAGCCCCAATTCCTAAAGCCGCTATATCTGTTGCTTTAAGATTCTTCTTCAAACCTGTCTTTTTTACACTATCTCTAAGTTGTTCAAGCGACTTTTTCTTAAAAATGTTCATAAAATGCCCCCTTTATTAATGTTTAAAGTATCAATGAATCTTACTTAGTGGGAGGTTGTTTCTCCCACTAAGTTTAGATGAATTATCTAGGGGCGTAGCTACTGTTAGCTCCCACTTTGATAGAAGTTTGAGCGTTACAGTAGATAGCCGTCAGATAAATTTCATTTATTTTTATGAAATGCATAAAAATATACCATATTGCAAAAGGGCATGCAGTTGGTGTAATTACTCAAACCTACATGCCCTTATATAATTTATACATTATTCATTATACCTTATAAAATGCCTAATTTCAATATAAAATGCATATTATTACAATAAAGTATTCATTTTTAAAACAATGTATTTTAAATAAATACATTGTTTTATTCATATTTATTTAAAATACATTATAAAAAATCATTTTAAATATAAAAGATTGCAGTTAATCAATTTTAACTGCAATCTCTCTCATTTTCTACTTATCTTTTAATATATTCTATCCATTTCAAACCTTTTCTTTCTTCTTCTAATATTTGTACAAACTTATCTAGAAGTCCCATGTTTTTAAGTTTTCTAAAAAAGGACTTAGGATAAGGTATATATTCTTCATAACTTTTTCTCGGGTCTATCATCATGAGCGTACCATCTTCTTGAACAAATAGGTGTGGAAATCTAACTTCTAATTTAGTAAATCCTAATTTTTTCATATGATCAACTAAATCTACTACTTTTAGTACAAAGGATCTGCTCAATCCATATTTTTTTATATAATCATACACATTCATCCCACCTACATATTCTCTTATCATATAATGATCTCCCAATTTATAAGCCTTAGGAAAATGGGGACTTCCTTCTACAGATTTTAATATATCAAATTCAGCTTTGCAGCTAGTTGAACTTTTAAATATTTTAAGAACTTTTCCATCTGGCATAAGATAAACTCTGCCGCTGTGGCCTTGTCCTAAATATTTACAATCTTTTAATTCAATATCATGGACTTTAGAATGAGAATATTCTTTTTTCAAAATAACACCTCCTTTGTTTTTATGTAGCATAAAAACAAAGGGCTTCAACTACGAATTAAAAGTTTGTATACTATATAGTATTAAAAATATTCAATTCTGCTACATCATTTCTATCATGCTTTCTCAAGATTTTTTGGTATCTCAGGTTCATAAGCTTCTGGATCTGCCTTTATCATAAAAATTGCAGTTACAAGAGAAAATATTAGTACTATGGTAAGGAGTATATAATAGTAAGGAAATTTATCTAGAACAAATCCATATATAATTGCCCCTAAAGGAATAGCTCCCTGACAAAATACACCTAGTATTGCAAAAAACCTTGAACGCATTTCATTTGGAACCATCTTTTGTAAATTTACATTCATAGGAGTATTGATTCCTGAATTAGATAAACCTATTAAAAATGTTACAATGCCCAAAATTGCAAATAACTTTAAACCGTGTCCTCCAAAATATCTTACTGAAGCTGGATACAAGGAAAATGCAAATATGAAAAATACACCTGCTTCAAATATAAGTGCCCTCTTTATAATTGTCTTTGTACTAAATTTATTTAAGTAAGTTCCAAGGGCTATATTTCCTAAAAGTATACCTAAAGTAAAGAACGAAATTAAATACCCATACTGCTGTGAACCAAATCCTATACATTTTTTCAATACAAAAGGGAGTACTATATCTGCAAAAGGAGCTACAAGTAAATTAGCTACCATAAAAAATATAGTTAACTGCATTAAAGCTCTACTTTTCCTTATAAAGCCTATTACTTCTCCATTTTCTGTAAAGAAAGATTTTACAGTTATTTTGCCCTTTTCTATATCTATATTTTTATAAATTATGAGCATAGAGCATACTGCTGATATTATAAAAGACAGCCCATTTATGCAAAATACTGTCTTCATACCAACAAGCCCATATATTACACCTCCAAGAGCAGGTCCTATAATCATAGAAATTGCATCACTTCCTCCTCTTAAGGAAGTTGCTTTCATAAGTTCATCTTCACAAACAAGCTCTGGAAGAATTGCCGTAGACGAAGCCAAAAATATTCCATCCATAATTGAAATGAAGGCCTGTAGTAAAAACAGCATATAGATACTTAAATTTTTTTCAGCAACTAAAATTCCTAAAGCTAATACTAAAATTCCTCTTCCAAAGTCCGCTAGTACCATAATATTTTTTCTATTTTTTCTATCCCCTAAAATACCTGCAAAAGGTAAAGTTATAACATTAGGAATAAAGTTAACTGCTGAAAATATACCCATCATAATTCCGGAATGAGTTATATCCAATATATACAGAGGTATTGCTACTTGTTGTATTCCCGTTCCAATATAAGATATAAACCTTCCAAGCATATAAAATAGTAAATTTCTATTATTTTTCATTTCTATCGCCTACTTAATTAATATAATATTTAAAATATTGTGAACTTTATCTATACAATTATGGTAACATGGCTTCCGTCTCTGGATTCTACCTCAACAAGTTTTAATCCTCTGTATTCTTTTAAAATGTCCATACACTTTGAAAGTTTCTTAAAATCAATGATATTTACATATCTTTTATCCTTCTCAGGAATATACTTTTGTATAAAGGAAGATCCTGCAATAGAAAGCCCAAACTTTAGAAACACTATAGGGCAAGGTATTACAAATCTAATTTTACCTGACTTAATGTGAACTCTCATAAATTTTCTCCTTTACTCTATGCTAACTTCCACTACGTCTCCATTTGCACTTTTTACATCTACTATCTTTCCTGAAAGTCCATTGTCTATTGCTTCTGCAATAACATTCAAATCCAAATTTTCCATACATTTTGCATTTTCTGGTATAGGAATTTTTCCTATAGTTTTAAGCATGGTCTTTACAAATTTAACAGGTAAATTCACATTTACATTATCTCCGTCATGAGAAATAACCTTTATTTTAAGCATTTTATTTATGATATCAGCATCATTTGGAATATTGCTGCAGACATCCAGAGAAGTATTCTTATCATTTAGTGCCTCAATAAGCTCCTGAGCTTTGTCAGAGGTAATTTTTCCTTCTTCCACCATTTTCAAAATCTTTAATATTTCCTCATTCATTTTTTATTTCTCCTTTTCAATATATTTATTCATTTAACATTTTAATAGCCTGATCTGCAGTTATTTCACCTTTATCAAGCATATCTACTACTTTCTTTTTATCCACAGTGTTGGTTTTTGCCACATTATATCCAAGTGCTGTTATAACCTCATCTAGCTTTGCCCTCACAGTAGGGTAGGATATTCCTAGTTCTTTTTCTACATCCTTTATGTTCCCTCTGTTTTTCAAGAAAACTTCTATAAATTTCAGTTGGCTGTCTGTAAGATATTCAAACTTTGACATTTCAAAATCATTTTCAATTACAGTATTACATTTAGGGCATTTTATCTTTGAAATTAAAAGTTTAGAAGAACAAACAGGACATTTGCTAATAATTTTATATGTCAAATTACCACTCTCCTTTTCCATGTTTATAATATACCACTGTAAATTAAATAAATCAATATTAATATTAAATATTTTAATATTAATTTATTTGTATATTAATATTATTAAGTTTTGTATTTGTAAAATTAAATAATGTGCTTTCTAACTTAAAAATCAGATTATATGCAGATATATTCTTACATTGAATAACATTTTAGCCTTTTAGAAATACTCAAAGTTAAAATTTGCTTGACATTTTTAGTAGTCTGACATATTATTAGTATGCTAACTATATGTAAATTAATTATATCTACATCATATATTTTAGGAGGCAAAAGCTATGAATTCTCTTGATAAGTCCATTGGTATGTATATAAACTCTATTAATAGAAAAATTTTGAGATTTTTATCTTTAAATCTTAAGAAATATAATATAACCACAGAACAGTGGTCAGTATTATTGTCTTTAACAGAAGAAGACGGCGTCAACCAAAAACAGCTAGCTAAAAAGGTTGACAAAGACCAGGCAACTTTAGTTCGAATACTAGATATTCTTGAAAGAAAAAAACTGGTAGTACGCAAAAAAAGTACTGAAGACAGGCGCTCATTTTTAATTTACGTTACACCTGAAGGTAAAAAATTAAAACAGGAAGTATATCCATTCATTGAACACTTATTTACAAACATTACAAATGAAATTTCAAAAGATCAATTAGATTTGTTTATAGATACTCTAAATAAATTTGAAAAAAACATATCTATAGAAGAGAAGAAAATTAGCAAAAAATAATAAGCTATTTACCTTTTATAAAAACATGGTTAACCCTCCTCTATTATGATTTTTATTTTGTATTGTAACAATGTATTTTTCATAGTGGAGGATTTTTATATATTCTAATATCTGCACAACTGTGCAAATGACTAATTTAATTATTAACTAGGAGGAAATTTTATGGAAGAACGTTTGGAAGAGTCAAATTATCAACAAAGGAATTATAATGTAGTACCAATAACTATTGCACTAATCATGGCAGGATTTTTGTGTATGTTAAATGAAACTTTACTAAATATGGCATTAAAAAATTTAATGGTCCAATTTAGTATATCTGCAAATACTGTACAGTGGCTTAGTACAGGATACATGCTCATTATGGGAATAGCAATTCCTGTTTCTGCATTACTTATTCAAAGTTTTACAACAAGACAGCTATTTCTAACCTCTGTAACCATATTTTTAGTTGGAACAGTTATAAGTGGTTTCTCTACAGCTTTTTCAATTTTACTAGTAGGCCGATTAATTCAGGCTATTGGAACTGGTATTTTAATACCAAATATAGTAAACACTTTATTGATTATAAATCCTATAGAAAAACGTGGAAAAGCCCTTGGTATATTTAATCTTGTAATGTTTTGTGCACCAGCTATTGGACCAACTCTTTCTGGTTTAATTATTCAATCTCTCAACTGGAGATGGTTGTTCTTTATAGTATTACCCTTTTCAGTTATATCTTTAGCTTTAGGTTACAAATTTATCGAAAATGTAACAGAACTTACAAAACCACCTATAGATTTTTTATCAATTGTACTGTCTACTATGGGATTCGGTGGATTTATATACGGTGTTAGTAACATTGGAAGCTCTTATACATATTTAATAGCAGCTCCTATTATTATTTCTTGTATAGCATTAGCCATATTTGTACTGCGTCAATTACATATGAGCCAACCTATGCTGGACATGCATCCTTTTAAAGAATCTATGTTTAGCCTTGGCTGTATACTTATGATAATTATGCACATGATTAACTTTGCTACTATGCTTATTTTACCAATGTTTCTTGAAGGTGCCCTGGGTTTATCCGCATTTACTGCTGGTCTTTTAATGTTACCTGGTGGATTTATCAACGGAATTATATCACCAATTTCAGGTCATTTATATGACAAATTTGGCCCTAAAGCATTAATTATACCTGGATATGCAATATCAACTATTACATTCTTTTTACTTTCACGTTTTGTATCTATGAGTATAACTATTCCTGTTATTATTGTGCTCCATTGTTTATCTCTAGTAGCTGTTGGACTTATAAATACTCCTGTACAAACTAATAGTTTAAATCAATTATCTCCAAAATACTATCCTCATGGAACTGCCATAATGAACACCTTACAGCAAATAGCAGGAGCATTCGGAACTTCTTTATTTGTTGCTATAATGAGTGCATCCCAAAAAAAATACTTATTTGCTGCAGGCAATCCATCTAATGCAAAGAGTCAAGCTTTAAGTTTAGTATTCGGAGTAAAGCACGCTTTTACAATTGAAACTTTCGTTCTTGTTATTGCCCTAATTTTATCTTTATTTATAGCAAATAATGCTATTAATAAAAAATCTAAAAGTATCAAAGCCTAATAGCTTTATATAAGGAACATCACATGTTTTCATCAACTTGCAAAATTTCAAACAACTTTTTGCAGTTGATATCTGTCTGTATTCCATTGTTATCCCAATGATTTTTGCATCCGCAATAATCAAGGATAACACATTGTGGGACAAGGTTTAGGCTTCTAGCCTTCAGCCCACCTTCTATTAGATTGAGTACACAAGCTACTCCTACAACGCCCACATCTCCATATCTAATATTTTTTGCATTTGAAAAGGCATCAGTTTCGTGGGGAACAATTAATACCTGAAAGTTATGGGATTTGCCAAGCTTCGTAAGCTCATTTACCCTGCAGCTTTTAGAACAATTTCTACACAAGAAACCATCTTTGACCCTTTTTCTCTTGCATACCCCCTCCGGTTTCAAGCAAATGCAAGCAGGAAGGAGTACTTTTCTTTCCTTTGTTTTAACAAATAACTTTCTAAATGCCTTACTTAATATCTCTGCTCCCACCATATTTAGATGGTACTCAACTTCCTTTCTACCACAGAAAACATTATCCTCTCTTATTCCGTATAACCTATAGTTGGTGTTTAAAAATTTTTGTACATTTGGAGTATATACTCCAAGTACCTCCATAGATCTTTTTTCAAACCACAGTGATATTTTAAAGGCACACTTGCTTACTTTTATAATATATTCTTCACTGCTATTTTTTAAAAATAGCAGCCATGTGTTCATTCTCTTACATTCATATTTGAATTCCCCTGAAGCAGTTAACCAAAGTAGTAATTTTTCAAAGTCACTTTCATCATAAGATACAGAAGAAGGCTCCACTTCTTTCTTTAAAAGATATTTACAAGCAAGCCTTCCCCTTAAATTGTCCACACTTTTTCTTAAAAATTTCGATTTTGTCCTCAAATTAAATAGAAGTTTTAAAAGATTCAAGGACAGTCTATCTGCATTTAAAGCTTTTGCTATATAGGTTTTCCACAAAACTCCAATGATTAAGAATTCAAGTTCATACTCTTCCCTACTTCTAAGTTCTTCTATGCTATTATTCTTAATAAAATTTATAAAATTTTCTATTATATTATTTGCTTCGATTTCAATTTTTTCGATAACTTCATTTGAAAAATTGGATATACACCTGTAGTATTCATTTGAATTTTTAGATTTATCTCTAAGAAAATAGGTTATACAATTTTCCATAATATTCTCCTATTTAATCACTTTTGAATTTTACTTATACAACTATATTATCACTTTTAATAACGAGAAGTCATGTTATGAATTTTTAACTTATTATCAAAATTTTGTAGATCAAAGCTTTTGAAGATAACAAAGTCCAAATAACAAAGAACAGATAAAGATGGTTTCCTTCGTACCTCAGGAAATCTACAATCTTAATATTTTCTGACATTAGGAAGAAATTTACCCTTATTTGATATTTGAACTTTAAACTTTGTTCTTTAAAAAAATTGCTTCCCAAGTTTTTTAACTGTGAAAGTTGAGTTAGGTTTCAAAGCAGTTGACAATTGGCAGTGAAAAATTACTATTGCAGCAATTTCTTCTATAGAAGTATTAAATTTATGTTTAAGTTTTTTTATGTCAATAGTCCCATCTATTTAATATGGATATACTCTGGAAATACTGTTAGAATAGCAAACATAGACAAGCCTAAATCTCAGGAATGAGATGCGGGGGATAATTATTTTTTGGGGTGAATCTTTTTACTAAAAAGTAGGGGTATCCCAATCCCGAACCCGTCAACTAACCTCGCAGGCAAAATTAAGGGGGATCTATATTTATGAATTTTAAAAAAATCAGGACAATGTTATTTGCCGCATTTCTATGCACATTATCTTTTACTCAAGTACATGCAGCTAGTTACACTGTAAAACCTGGTGACTCTCTATTTAAAATAGGAGTATTATTTAAAACAACTGCAGCTTCAATTATTAATGATAATGGCTTAAGTGGAAATAGCATATATCCAGGTCAAGCTCTATATGTTAATTCAAAGACCTATACTGTACAAGCCTCTGACACACTTTACTTGATAGCAAAAAAATTTGGCATATCTGTTGACACTTTAATTGCTGCCAATAGTAATGTAAGCAGTTATATCTACCCTGGACAAGTACTAAATATTCCTGCAGGTTATGTTTTTAATGGGACAACCTCTTCAAAATATATAATTTCCTGTACTGACAGCGAAGTAGATTTGCTTGCAAGACTTGTAACTGCTGAAGCAGAAAGTGAACCTTACACAGCTAAAGTAGCTGTAGCTGCTTCAGTTATAAATAGAGTTCAAAGTCCTCAGTTTCCATCTACATTAAAAGGTGTAATATACCAAGTATCCAATGGATATTATCAATTTACTCCAGTATTAAATGGATGGATAAACAAGCCTGCTTCTGATAGTTCTAGAAAGGCTGCTTTAGAAGCATTATATGGTTCTGATCCAACAAAAGGTGCTATTTATTATTTTGATGATTCCACTACAAATACTTGGCTCTGGTCAAAACCAATTGCTTTAAGAGTTGGGAAACTGGTATTCACATATTAGAATTTCTAGATTGAAATTCCACTTATACCAGTTCATATGCTGACAAATTTCATCATACTAAAAACTTTTTATAGGTCTAAAGTTCGGTATTTTGAAAATCTAAAGAAGCTTATATAAACTCGTACCTCAGACATATATAAGCTTCTAAGATTTTCTAAAATACCTCACTAAGACTTATAAAAAAAGTTTTTAAATGTGCTTCAATTTTGTCAGCATTATTTTCTGGTATAAGTTCAAATTTCAAACTAGGATATCTCAATATAAATGGTAGAATTTAAAACCCAATTAGCAATTTAGAAGGGCTACGTTCTAGAGTTAACGATTTATGGATCGTAAAGTTTAAAGCTAAACTATAATTACTCAAAATTACTAATTATAAATCTTAGTTGAATTTATAACTTTATCATTTAAATGAAACTGGCAATTTGGATAAACTTAATTATAGAGTTATCCATCTATATATGGATTTATAACTTAAAAATCAACTTATACGTAGGCATATTTTTACAATAACGAAGCTCTTTTAAATATTTTGCATATAAGTCTAAGAAAAAAATTCATAAAAACTTAGAACTTTTGAATTGTCTGAGGTACCAGTTTTCAAAAGTTCTTAGCTTTTTTAGAATTTTTTTCTTAGACTTATCAAAATATTTAACGAGCTGAAGTTTGTAAAAAATATCCAGAGTATAAGTTGATTTTTTGTTCAGATACTTTATTCTAGAGGTATTTCTTTGCAAGTTTATCAAAACTGTCTAAAGATTTCTCTATTTTATCGTAAGAAATGCAATAGGAAAGTCTAAAGTGACCAGGGCATTTAAAGGATGAACCTGGAACTATTAGCAGGTTAAATTTCTTTGCTTCCTTTGCAAATTCAACGTCATCAGCAATTAATGACTTAGGAAATAAATAAAAAGCACCTTCAGGTTTAACACAAGAAAATCCTATTTTAACAAGATGATTGTATAGTAAGTCTCTGTTCTTCTTATATATATTCATATCTACGCTTGAATCCAAACATTTTGCAATTACCCTTTGAAATAAAGATGGTGCATTTACAAAACCTAAAATTCTATTTGCCACATTAAGGGCAGGCATTACATCTTTAAAATCATCCATATCACTACTGCAAACTACATATCCTATTCTCTCACCCGGGAGCGAAAGGGATTTGCTATAAGAATAGCCTACAATAGAATTTCTATAATAATTCAATATGTATGGAACCTTTACTCCATCATATGCTATTTCCCTGTAGGGTTCATCTGAAATTAAGTATATACTAGTACCAAATTGTTCCTGTTTCTTGTCTAAAAGCTGTGATAAATCCTTAATAAGCTTTTCTGAATAAATTATTCCTGTAGGATTGTTTGGTGAATTTATGATTATTGCCTTTGTTTTAGCATTTATAGATTGCTCCAATGCATTTAAATTTGGCTCAAAAGTTTCTGTATCTGAAGGTACTATTACAAGCTTTCCACCAAAGTTATCTACATAATTCTCATATTCCCCAAAGAAAGGTGAAAATGTAATAACTTCATCTCCTGGATTTAAAAGAGTTTTAAAAATTATATTAAGTCCTCCTGCTGCACCACAAGTCATTACCAAGTTATTTTCAGTAAGCTTCAAATTGTATTTTTTATTTATGTTTTCTGCAATTTTAGCCCTTACATCCTCATAACCCGAATTGCTCATGTAACCATGAACCATATTGGGAGATTCCTCGGATATGATTTCATTTACTGCCTTTTTTATAGCCTCTGGTGGTTCTACATTTGGATTTCCCAAACTAAAGTCAAATACATTTTCTTCCCCATAAATTGAAGCTAGTCTCTTTCCTTCTTCAAACATAGCCCTTATTATAGAACTTTTAGATACGTGTTCTTTCATTTTATTGGATATCATAAAAATTGCCCCCTTTTTTCAATTCGTAATTATAGATTCTCAAAATTCAAAGTTAACTTATACATAAAGTTAAGAGCTGAAAGTAAAGGTCAATTTTCCAAAGTGTTAATAGAAGAAAATCATTCATAGCCCTCAACTTTCAATTTTTAACTATATTTTATCATTATATAAAATATTTTAGCACATCAACTTGCAAATGTGAAACTTTAAGCGATTTATAGTTTTAAGGTGAATTTATTCCAAAGTATATAATGATAATTTTCAATTAGAATATCCATGAATTTTCTAACTTAAAAAACAACTTATGCGTAGTCATATTTTTATAATAATCAAGCTCATTTAAATGTTTTGTCTATAAGCCTTGGAAAAAATTTTTAAAAAATCTAGAACTTTTGAATTGTCTGAGGTACGAGTTTTCAAAAGTTCTCAGTATTTTTTTAAGTTTTTTACTTAGGCTTATCAAAATATTTAATCGAGCTTGTGGTTGTAAAAATATCCGAAGTATAAGTTGTTTTTTACTTAGAATTCCTATAGATATTCTAATTATTATTTTCCACTAAATACAGCAAAAATTATAGTTACAATTATAATCACAATACTTCCTATATATATTGCCATTCCAAGTGGTCTGCCTGCATTTATGGTCCAGCCTATGCCAAATCTTTTTTCCACAAATAAGGATGGATCATTCTTGTTATAATATATACTATTTCCTAGTACCCAGCACTTATCATCATCTTTATCGCCAAAACCGGACTTTCCTTTTTCTTCATCATCACTTTTAAATTTTATATTGCTTCCACCCTGTCCAATCTTTAAGGATAAGGCTATACTTCCTAAAATTGTAATTAATACAAAAGCCAATATTATGATGATTGAAAAAGTATTACTCACATTAAATACTCTAAACATCTGAACAGTAGCAACAGTTAGTAAAAGATTGGTCACTACAGCAAAGACAACCATATATATGGACCAGCTTCTTCTAAATATACTATTTTTCTTTACGGATGCTTCTGGATCTATAGAACTAATCTGCTGTTTTGACCATCCAATTCCCTTATAGACTATAAAAAATATAAAAGTACTAAAAATCTGAGCAATTGGCATCTCCCAAATTAGAAACCTGGATTTAAATTGATATCCCGTTACATTACCGGAAAAATCCCAGTGTGTAGGGACTTTATAAGGTAAAGAGTTATAATTCATATATCCTAAAATTATATTTACTATAATGATAGCTGCAGGTATCAAGAAAAACCAAGCTGACACAAGCATATTGCTCTTGCTTCTAGAAAAACTAGTGTCTACAGTTACAACCTGTTTCTTACCTTGAAGCCACAACTTTTGTGACTTAAGATTTTTCATAGCTCTGTTTGATATAAGATATATTAAAAAGCTTATAAATACAAAGGCAAAAGTAGTAAACAAAATCATACCTACGTTTAAAAAACTATAATTTAGCACACTAAATAAAATAATAAAGGGAATTCCTATAATTAAATTATTCTTTACAAATTGTGCTTTTATATGCTTAATTTCATCTGAATCGATCTTATCTTCAGGGATTCTCACTCCAAATACAATTTCTTTTCTTGTAAATTTAGGAGTCAACATATTGATTACGAGTATTATCACAAAAATAAAAAATAAATATATACACATAAACAAATTATCTTTCATTTAATTTCACCCACCTTAGTAGTTATTTATCTTTTTTAATATACTGCTTAAATATATCAGAACACAGACTCAGAATATCTTCCATCTTTTTTCCCCTTAAATGAGCTTCGCATATCAAGTAAGTAAATTCTTCCTTAAGTTTTTTGTCAAACTCCTCCGTACTTTCAGGGAATGTTCCACTTACTACAGCTCCTGTTCTCCTATCTACATTCAAGTAACCATCTGACTTTAACGCATTATATGCTTTGTTTACTGTATGAAGATTTATTCCAATATCTTCTGCCAGTTGTCTTACAGAAGGAAGGCTCTCTCCTAATTTCAGATTACCAGAGGCTATTCCTTCTATTATTTGCCTCCTAAGCTGTTCATATATAGGCATTTCCGATTCAAAATCTATTTGAACTAACATAGCGTCCCTCCTTTTCTATTTGTTATATATAATATATAACAAATAGAAAACATGTGCAATAGTTTTTTACATTTTTTTGAGGGGAATTAAAAGTTAATGAAATGCAAAAAATAAAAGCTATTGTATAATGAATTTTTGTTCATTACACAATAGCCTTTTTAATTTATTACTAAATAACAAATAACAAAGAATAAATAACAGATAATGATACTTTTCATCCTAACATCGAAAATATTAAAATTATAAATTTTCTGAGGTACGAAAGAAATCATCATTATTTGAACTTTGATATTTAAACTTTAAACTTTTTAAAAACATTTTAGTCTACAATTACTCCTAGTCCGTCTGGTATAACCACAACCTTAGCATCTTTCCCCATAATACCATATGCCCTTTCTAGAGCTTCTTTAAAAGTATCTGCCTGCTGCATATGCATATTCTTTATTATTTTAGGGTCGCACATATCTGTTACAACAATTACTGTATGTTTTGAAAGTATACTCGCGAGCATCTGAGATGCCCACTGATCAGGTACAGTTTTATTCCTGGGAACTTTTGAGACTTTTTTCAAGAATTCTTCTGGAGTATTCAAATTAGCTAAATTGTTATAAAAAGTTTCACCACCATGGCCCTGGCTGCAAGCAGACACCATTATTATTACGCCGCCATCCCTGCAATTGGCCCCGGCTGCTGCCATCCCCTTAACAGATTGATATATATTTTGGTCAAGTGGATATCCTCCGTTGGTAGAAATGGAGATGTCTCCTACTAATTTACTCACTTTTGATAAATTATGTACAAATTCACAGCCTTTTACATGGGCATCATTTGTATCACCTGCAAAAGCATTTATTATCTTTTTATCTTCATCTAGTGCTACATTTATTATGAAAGCCAATCCTGCCTTTTTAGCTGCATATAGCATGTCATTATGAACAGGATTATCTTTTAAATTTCCAACTCTTGCAGAAGGATGTGCTACAAATTCAGCACAGTGATTTGCCAGGATGGTCTTGGCAGAGGCTATTCCAGGCAGCACACTCTTTCTACCTCCTGAAAAGCCAGCAAAACAATGTGATTCTATAAACCCCTCTGCAATTAAAAGATCTGCTTTAACTGCAAGTTTATTTACTATAAGTTCACCACCAGATGGCAATGTACCGATTTTTACCAGATTATCTTCATTCTGTGCATCATGTACTACTATCTTTTCATTTTTTACTATATCTTCTCCATATTTATCTATGAGTTCCTGCCTAGTAGTAGCCCTATGAAGGCCTGTGGCAATTAGTATAGTAATATTAGCATCAGAATTTATACTCCTTATTCTTCTCAAAAGTGCAGGCATAATAATTTTGCTAGGAACAGGTCTTGTATGATCGCTGCTTATTATAACTATACTTTTTTTATTCTCAGCCAATTGTTCAAGTTTAGGTGAGTTTATAGGATTGTCAAGAGCTTTTTCTACTATTTCCAATTGTCCTAGCTCTGCTTTATATTCGCTTGCTTTTGATTCAAGTATGCCAAGTAAGTTGTTGTCATCTATTTCAGCTTCTATTATTTTTTTATGGTATGGTAATTCTATTTTAGCCATTCTAATTTCCTCCGAGAAATGTATTTTTAAAGTGACTCTACAATAATTACTTTACCAAACAAATACGATCTCAACAAATAATTATTTGTTAAGCTTTTTATATATAAGATTTCCTATAGTTTGAAGTACCTGGACAAAAATTATGAGTATTATTACAGTGTATACCATTATGTCAGTCTGAAATCTATAATATCCATATTTTACTGCCACATCTCCAAGTCCACCTCCGCCTACTGTACCTGCCATAGCTGAACATCCAACTACACTTATTACAGTAAGAGTTATGCCAAGTACTATAGAAGGAAGTGCCTCTTTAATCATAACTTTAAATATTATCTGCATATTACTTGCACCAAACGATTTTGCAGCTTCTATTATTCCCGGATCTATCTCTTTAAGTGAAGATTCAATCACTCTCGATGCAAAAGGTGCTGCTGCTATTGTAATAGGAACTATTGCTGCTGTTGTACCTATGGTTTTTCCAACAATAAGCTTTGTAAAAGGAAAAATTGCTATCATAAGTATTATAAAAGGAAATGACCTCAATAAATTTACTATTGCATCCAGTATCTTGTATACTACTTTATTAGGCTTTAATCCACCAGGTTCAGTTACAACTAGTAAAATAGCAGGTATAAATCCTATAATTACTGCAAGTATTGTAGAAACTATAACCATATAAAATGTTTGTCCAATAGCAGGAAGTAGTATTTCCTGAAATGTTTCACTAAATCCCATGTTTACTCTACCTCCCAGTTAACATTTTTTGAAGAAAGATAATTACATATACTTTCTTTGTCTTTATCATTTACATTTATAACCAGACTTCCTAAAACATCACTGCGGAATCTTTCAAGTTTTCCCCATACTATAGAAAACTTTATATTCAAATCTATAGCCATAGAAGTTATCAAATTGTCCTGGCTTATTTCCTTAGGAAAGAATATTCTTATGTTTATACCTTCATCTGGAAGTAAACTATCATTTCCAAGCAGCTTCTTTAGATTTTTACCTGGTTTTAAAAATATTTCTTCTACATTTCCAGAAGTTTTTATTTCACCTTCATCAATAATGGCAATTTTACTGCATATTTCTTTTATAACTTCCATTTGATGGGTTACAACTACTATGGTTATTTTAAATTCATTGTTTATCTTTCTCAAAAGCTCAAGTATTGACTTGGTAGTATTTGGGTCAAGGGCAGATGTGGCTTCGTCACAAAGTAGTATACTTGGATTTAGCGCCAAAGCTCTTGCAATAGCCACTCTTTGCTTTTGTCCACCACTTAATTCAGAGGGCATGCTCTTTGCTTTATCACTAAGGCCTACTAAATTTAACAATTCTTTTACCCTAGTTTTTATTTTACTTTTTTCTAATCCCCAGACTTCAAGTGGAAGTGAGATATTATCATATACATTTTTTCTGTTTAATAAATTAAAATTTTGAAATATCATTCCCAAGTTTTTTCTAAAAGTCCTTATTTCTTTACCTTTTAAATCTTTCACTTCTTTGCCCATTACCTTTATGCTTCCTGCGTCATAGCTTTCAAGACCATTCAAGCACCTTAAAAGTGTAGATTTTCCAGCACCACTGTGGCCAACTATTCCAAATATTTCACCTTCTTGTATATGAAGATTTATACTTTTAAGCACACTTTTATTGTTAAAACTCTTGCCTACATTATTAATATCTATCAATATATTTAACCTCCCATATCAATTTTAAGAAAAAATAAAAGCCCGAGAAAAATCTCAGACTTAGTTAACTCAAAATTTCTCTCATCTTTCAGCTCTCGCTGCAGGATTTAGCACCATTATACACTGTACTGGTTGCTGGATTTCATAGGGCCCGTTCCCTCAATCACTCTTGATAAGTTCAAGATTTATATTCAATTATGCTTTTAATTATAGACGTGACGATTTATTATGTCAATACATCCTATCTAAAAATGTTATAATTGTCTTAACTCAAAAACTCTGGAGGAATACCTATGAACAAAAATATAAATATTTTAATAGTAGAAGATGATACAGATATAAATAAGTTATTGTGCAAGATACTAGAAAAAAATAATTACAATGTCCGCGGGGCTTTTTCAGGTACTGAAGCTGAAATGTGCATTGAAAAATATGACTTTCAGCTAGTTTTACTTGATTTGATGCTACCTGGCATTACAGGAGAAAAGCTTATAGAAAAAATTCGAAAGATTAAAACTATGCCTGTCATTGTAATATCTGCAAAAACGGCTCAAGAAACAAAAATTCAAGTCTTAAAGCTAGGTGCAGATGATTTTATATCAAAACCTTTCGATGTAGAAGAAGTACTGGCAAGAGTTTGTGCACAACTTAGAAGGTATATGATATTTTCAAACTCAAATGAAAAACAAAACATATTGACCTATAAAAATATGACCTTAGACCGGGAAAACCACAAGGTTTTTATAAATTCTCAAGAAGTAATATTAACTATAAGGGAATTTTGTATACTAGAACTTCTAATGTCTTACCCAAAAAAAGTATTTACAAAAGCTAATTTATTTGAACATGTGTGGAAAGATAAATTTATAAGCGATGATAACACCATAAATGTGCATATGAGCAACCTTCGCTCTAAAATAGCTAAAGTTGATTCGAACACAGAATACATACATACCGTTTGGGGAATAGGGTTTAAGATGAAAGATTAAACTTAATCATTTCTTAAGTTTTTCTTTAGTGTATCTTGCTGATTTTGTTCTAATATAAAATCAACAAGAAAACGGAGGTTGATATCATGAATGATTTAGTGCTTCATACAAAAAATCTTACTAAAAAATACAAAAATCACAAGGCACTTGATAATGTAAATATTAAAATAAGTAAAGGTGACATATACGGTCTTGTAGGCAAAAATGGCGCTGGCAAGACAACCCTTATGAGAATAATAACAGGTCTTTCTTTGCAAGATAACGGTGAAATAGAATTATTTTCAAAAACTAGCAAAGACGAATTAAACAAAGAACGAATGAGAACAGGATGCATAATAGAAACACCCAGTTTCTTTCCTTATCTCTCAGGCAAAAAAAATCTTGAATACTATAGAATTCAAAAAGGAATTCCTGAAAAAGACTGTGTAGATAAAGTGCTTAATACAGTAGGCCTTTTAGATACAGGTAATAAAAAATTCAAACATTATTCTCTTGGCATGAAGCAGCGTCTTGGCCTGGCTCTAGCTTTAATTGCAAGTCCAGATTTCTTAATTTTAGATGAGCCTATAAATGGTCTTGATCCTGTTGGTATAGTGATGTTCAGAGATATATTAAAAAAATTGAATAGAGAAAAAAATACAACTATATTGATTTCGAGCCACATTTTAGGAGAGCTTTCTCAGCTTGCTACTACTTATGGCTTTATAGATAATGGTAACCTCATAGAACAAATTTCTGCAAAGGATTTAGAGGAAAAATGCAGGGAATATTTATCCGTAAAAGTAGACGATGCAGCTCATGCTTCTCTTATACTTGAAAAGAATTTAAACTGTACTTCCTATCAAGTGCTTCCTGAGAACGAAATTAAGGTTTTTAAATACCTAGATAAGCCTGAAATGATAAGTGAAGCTTTTATAAAAAATGGTATTAAAGTATATTCCATAAGTAAGACATCTGCAAATCTAGAAAATTACTTCATGGATTTAATTGGAGGTGACATCAATGCTTAATTATATAAAAGCTGAACTTTACAAAGGTTTAAATAGACTTTCTTATAAAGTTATAATATTAGTCCTAGTTTTACTATCAGTGAGCGCAAATGCACTATTTAGAGGTCCTAAAGTCACAGTTTTTGAATCCCTGGATATGGCTATGAGCTGCCTTCCTGCAGTAGTTTTTCTAGTTATGATGTATATTGATGTCACAGAAGAATTAAAGGATAAAACCTTAAGAAATGTAATGACTTCAGGCTTATCAAGAGAAAAACTATATATTTCAAAAGTAATTATTCCTATAATTTTATCTTTTATAACCTGCTTATTAGTATTAATTTTTTTTGTAGGAAGCACCTTTTTATTTCTTAAACCTGGTAATTTAAGTCCTGCATTTTTAATAAACTTATCATTAAGGATTTTATGCGCCATACCACTTTATATAGCTGCAATTAGTTTTGGTGTATTCCTCAGCTTTATTTTAAAAAATCAATATGCCTATGCCTATACTTATGCAGCTATATTTGCTTTAATGGGCAGTTTTATAAAATTGCTTTGTGCACTTGTATCCAATAAATTTTATGGAATTTACAACATTTTAATTACTACTAACATAAGTGCACTAACTCCAATAAAAAATCCAAACTTAACTTTGCTGCAAATGCTCCCTTCTGCAGGACTGGGATTTGCATATACTATTATTTTTACTATAATAGGTATTATAATATTTAGAAAGATGGAAATAAAGTAATTCTTAGACTCAGGTGGAATTTACTTAAGAGTATGGGAGCCATGGGATAAAATAAGTTGAAAGGGTGATATATATGTACTTGTTTATTATAATTTTATTAGGAATTTTAGCAGGTATAAGTATCACCCTGCTTTTTCTTACAAAAAGTGAAATCAAACATATAACTGGCAGCCTGAAGAAAATAAACGACATAGATACAAACCAAAAAGTGACATTATCCTTTCAAAACCGCAGTTTTCAAAATTTAGCCCTAGAAATAAACAAAAATATAGATAAAAAGCAGCAGACAGAAGTAAAATACAAACATATGGACATGGAACTCAGGCAGGCTATAGCAAATATTTCCCATGATCTGCGTACTCCCCTTACCTCCATTATAGGATATATTCAACTTATAAAAAGTGACGATCTATCAAAGGATGAAAAAAATGAATATATGGACATCATACTAAACCGTGCAAAATCTTTAAAAATGCTTATAGCAGGTTTTTTTGACCTATCAAGACTTGAAGCTAATGAATATTCTTTTGAATTAGAGTCTATCTCACTTTCAAATATACTTTGCGAACTAATAGCATCTTTTTACAACGATTTTACAAATAAAGAAATTGAACCTCTAATTGAAATTGATGAAAATGCACCTGAAATTATAGGAGATGAAAATGCAGTAAGACGTGTATTTTCAAATCTCATCCAAAATGCTTTAAAACACGGTGATAAGTTTATTTCCGTATCTCTAAAAAAGGATGGAAATTACATTGTAACTACATTTACAAATAATGCTAATAACTTAAATCCAGATGATATAGATCACCTATTTGAAAGATTTTTTACAGGAGATCGGACGAGAACAGGCAAAAACACTGGATTGGGTCTTGCCATAACAAAAGCTTTGGTTGAACAAATGGGACACAGCATTACTGCTAATTTTAAAGACAACAAGCTAAGTATCATTATAAAGTGGAAAATTTCTTAATTTAAATCTGATGTAAGGGGATTCACCCCCTTACAAGCATTTTTTCATCATTTCGAGAGCTTCTACATCAATTCTGTCATATATTTTTATAGATCGTGCAAGCTCCTTATAAGCTAGTTTTGGATATCCATTTTTATAATAAAGTTTTCCCAGATATAATAAAACGTCCTGATTCTCAATTAAGTTTAAAAGTTGAAGACCCTTTTCAAATTCATCAAAACAATTTATTTTTAACAAAATGGCAAGCAGATTAAATATAAGCTCACAGAAATCCTTTGAATCCTCAGTATCTTCTGAGAGGTCTGTACACTCTCTTCCTTCCAATAAATCCTTAAACTTCATATATATCATATACTTTTTATTGTCAGGTATATCCTTAGGCTCATCTGTCAATACGTCTTTAGTGGATATGGTGTCATCAAAGGTATTGCAAAGCATAGTATAATAAAAAGCTTTATCTATAAATTCCTCTGAACTTATCTTTTTTAGAAAACCATAAGCATCCTTAAATTTTTTCTGATAAAACAAACAAACTCCCTTATAGTAATATATTTTAGATCTGTCAGTTTCATCTTTACACATTTTATCAGCTCTATCTGCATATTCATAGGCAATATCAAACTTATTTTGGCCATAAAATACATCTGATAAAACTAAATATATATTTGGATCCAAACTTTTATCAACATAGCTGTCAAACCTAGATTTCATTTCATTTATAGAAGCTTTTTTAACCGCCATTATTTCACATAATTTGTAAATAGCCTTCACATATCCGGGTTTCATCTTTAATATCTTATCACAATAATAAAGGGACGAATCATTGTCTCCTAGATATAAATATATATTACACAAAACCAAATAGGTTCTATAGGAACCCACTCCAACTAATTCATTTATCTGAATAGGAGGTTCCCCCATCTTAATACATTTTTTTAGTGAACTTATGGCCTTAAGATACTTTTTTTCAGTAATGAAAGTGTTACCTCTTATAAATTCTAAGTCTGTAAAATTAGGATAATATTTTAACCCTCGATCAACAAACTTATATTCTTCTGCAAAATTTTCAAGTATTTGATTACAGGAAACAATCCTCAATATGAGTTTAGAACTAAATCCTTCCGTTGGATTAAACTGTTCATAGCTTTTCATATAACACTCCAATGCCTTTTTATAATCTTCTTTAGCATAGTACTCATTTCCCATATTAAATAGCATAAATCCATTATGAGGATCCTTATCCAGCTCCTTTTGAATTATATCCATATTTCTCTGCCTTTTGTCTTTTGATTCCACAATTTCTTTTAAATATCCATAATGATAAAATCTTATATTTTCAATTTTTATATCGTCCTTACTAATAATGTGCTCTGGTGGAGGTATAAGCTGTTCATGTATATCACCTAGAAACTTGTACCCTTTTTTATTTCGCACAAGTCTTACATTCAAATTCAAAGTAATATCACCGCTGCTTATACTATCTCCTGAATAGCTTAAGGTTTGCATAAAATATACATTAGTTTTGCTATTTTTATCTTTAGTTAATTTAAGAAGCTTATTTGTATCCTCTTTTTCAAATTCGTCATCTGCATCCATTATAAGAATCCAATCTTTCTCAGCCTTCTCCAATGCACAATTTCTCGCATTAGAAAAGCTATTATCCCATTTATAATAAAAAATCTTTGCACCATATTTTTTAGCAATTTCTACAGTAGAATCAGTAGATCCCGTATCTACAATTATAATCTCATCTACAAAGTGTTTTACACTTGCCAGACATCTTCCAAGGACATCTTCTTCATTTTTAACTATCATGCACAAACTTATAGGCACATCTACAAACCTCCTTTTTAGACTTCTATTAATATGGTGCTGCCTAAAAGACAGCACCAATATAACTAAACTCTTCCATTAAAATAAGCTTCAAGATTAGCGGTATTAGTTCCCGTATCATAATAAAGCCTTGTATAATTCATATAATACTTGGTAGTTAAAACTGTAGCACTGCCTTTCTCAAGTGTTACCGGACTAACATCATTTACAAAATAGGATGACGTCTCAGTTGGGGAAACTTGCAGCGCTACTGTAATTGCATTTGTAGTATCATTATTCTTAATATAATAAGAGTACATTGATTGCTGAGAAGTATCCTGCTGAAGTACCGATTTTATACCTGTTCCTGTGGTTATGGCAGTGCTGGTTGCAGTAAATCCAACTCCAGTGGTTACTGAGCTTACAGTACCTGCTACTGTTACTGTTCCTACTGTTACAGCTACTGTATTTCCTACACTTACAGTTCCTTCCACTGTTACTGTATTTCCTACACTTACTGTTCCTGCTACTGTTACTGTTCCTACTGTTACAGCTACTGTATTTCCTACACTTACAGTTCCTTCCACTGTTACTGTATTTCCTACAGTTACACTTCCTGCTACTGTTACTGTTCCCACTGTTACAGCTACTGTATTTCCTACGCTTACAGTTCCTTCCACTGTTACTGTATTTCCTACACTTACTGTTCCTGCTACTGTTACTGTTCCTACTGTTACAGCTACCGTATTTCCTACAGTTACTGTTCCTGCTACTGCTAAATTACCACCCGATATAGTTAAAGCCTCAGCTTGCTTTGTAGTATCATTATAAGCATACATTTGGGTTTTTAAATCGCTAGCTGTGCCATTAAATATCAAATTATTAGGCATGAATTCCCATCTCCTCTTTACGGTTTAATTCATTTGAATGGGCCTTATTTTTCAGGCCTACTAATATGTTATTCTTTCATCTATTAATTGTGATACATTTTACATTTTCTACAGTTTTAACCTAGAGAAATGATATATATTTCAAACTTTCTATTGATAAACCTGACATATAAAGTTAAGTTTTGCAGATGCAAATCCAGAACAATTAAATTTTACCCTATAATATTTTCCATAGTATTTAGCTATTAAAACTTGTGACTTATTGGCGCCAACAACCACTTCTGTATCTTCAATCCAGTGTTTTGAATCTACACTTACTTCTACCACTGCCTTAATTTCCACATCGCTATTATTTTCAATAAAAAATGTACCATTTATAATACGTTCTACATTTACTGTAGGTGAAAGTGCTGTATTAAAAATCTTTAGCTCCCAATGCTTTTCTACAACATCTACAATCTTCTGGTCGTGGTTTATTTTTGAATAACAAACCACTAATTTAGGTGCACCTTCATAATTAGGACTCAAATTTGAGGAAAAGCTTGCAAGTGTCCTGTGTTTTTCTCTAGATTTTAAAACTAACCCTTTGTTCTTTATAGAATTATCATGCCACTGATCAAAAATATGAGTTATATCTACATGAATAATTCCGTGAGAGTTTTTATTTAACTCAAACTTTACCTGTTTTTCATAATACTCAGGCTGATTTTCAAATGACGTATCTAGATCAAAGTCCTCTTTAAGTGGATATACATAAAAATTTGTTTTAGAATGTGGTATATTAATTTTATTTAAGTATATTTCTAGTTCTGCAGAATCTACAACTATATTTTCAGATATGTCATTTATATTAAAATACATATAAGTTCTATATGTATTTTTCCCTGTAAAGCCAACCTTTAACTCATTATCCTCTACATCATTTTTAGAATTTGAATTCGTTATTGTAATACATTTTTTACATACAATTTGTGTTTTTTCACAAGGCATACAATTCCCCCCTCATAACTAGAATATGTATAAAACTTAAAAAAAAGGCTTACAAAGTTTATCTTTTTTTAAGCCTTTTTTAAGTTTCATGACCGAAAATATAATTAACTTCTAAGAGAGGAGAGTGAAATGATGACAATATTTCTAAAAAAGAATCTATTTAAGATAGGTCTTATTTTTCTAATATTACTATCCGCATTTTTTTGTATTTACAGTATAAAAAATTACAAAGCAAATACTATTATATCTAAAAACAACATACAACAATTTAACAATAATAAAAGCAATAAAAATATTCCTGTTCCAAAAGATAATGCTAAATTTTCAAATGGAACCAGGTATAATCAAAAAAATAACATTCAAAATCAGCCAGGTAATAGTATGCATTTTGGCAAAGAAAACAGTAAGAGATCTAGAAATGGTACACATCAAATACCCGGTGGAGATATGAGAGGAGACTTTTCATCTACCAAAAGCAAATATGCACCTTTTTTAACCTTATATTTAATAGCCTTTTTAATTTTGTGTGCTGGAACTTTCTACTTTATAACTCGTAGAGATTTAAAAATAAACAAAGATAATATAAAAATATTGATTTTTTCATTATTGTGTATAGGACTATTTTTAAGAATTTCATTATCTACAGTTATGGAAGGATACGGCGGAGACATAAATTTATTTAAAGATTGGGCATCAACTGCAGCAAATAGTTTTTCTCAATTTTATACAAATGCAAGATCTAGCGACTATCCACCTTTATATATGTATGTACTATTTTTAATTGGTAAGATTTCAAGTATAAGTTTAATTAATCCATATTACACATTACTTTTAAAGCTTCCATCAATTATAGCTGATGTGGTTACAGCTTACTTTATATATAAGATAGCTAAAAAGTATTTATCACTAGAATTTAGCATTCTCCTTAGTGCATTTTACATTTTTAACCCAGTTACTTTTATAGACTCTGCACTTTGGGGACAAGTAGATTCTTTCTTTACACTAATTATAGTACTGTCACTGTTTTTGCTATCAGAAGGAAAGACAATCCTGTCATCTATAGCTTTTACCTGTGCAGTGCTTATGAAACCTCAGGGAATTATATTTTTGCCGGTACTTCTATTTGAACTAGTACGAGAAAGGAATTTAAAAACATTTGTAAAGTCAATAGTTTCGGGTCTTATCACAGCTTTAGTTATAATATTACCTTTTTCCTACAGCCAAAATGCCCTGTGGATATTTAAATTATATTCAAAAACCATATCAGAGTACCCTTACGCTTCCGTAAATGGATTTAACTTTTTTAATCTAATTGGAGCAAATTATAAAAAGAACTCAGAAGTGTTTTTTATATTTAACTATCAGATTTGGGGAATGATTGCAATAACTGCAATTACTTTATCTTGCTGGTACTTATATGCAAAGAACAAAAACAAGGCGTTTGTCTTTGCTGCAGCACTTGTTCAAATTTCAGGTGTTTTCACATTTTCCACAGGAATGCATGAAAGATATTTGTTTCCTGCTGCTGCATTATCAGTTATAAGCTTTGTATACCTAAAAGATAAAAGGCTATTGGCTCTAGCAGTTGGGTACACTATAACAATTTACACTAATATTTATTATATTCTATTTGGTAGTTCAAGAGGAATGAATTCAGATTCTCACAGTTTAATAACAGATGGTATTTCACTGCTGAACATAATTTTGTTTATATATCTTATGAAAATATTAATAGATAATATGAAATTAGTTCACAATGCACGATGCACATTTCACAATTGTTGAGTTAAGTAAATAATAATAGAAAGGACGTGTAACTCATGAAAATTAAAAAAGCAATAATTCCTGCTGCAGGACTCGGTACAAGATTTCTTCCTGCTACAAAAGCTCAACCTAAAGAAATGCTTCCTATAGTAGACAAGCCAACAATTCAATATATAGTTGAAGAGGCTGTATCTTCTGGAATTGAGGAAATATTAATTATAACAGGTAAAAATAAGAAATCCATTGAAGATCATTTTGATAAATCCGTAGAACTTGAAGATCAACTTAAAAGGACTAATAAAACAACCTTATTAAAACTGGTTCAAAACATATCAAATATGGTAGATATATATTATACAAGGCAAAAGGAACCTAAGGGACTAGGTCATGCCATAAGCCTTGCTAAAAGTTTTGTAGAAGATGAACCTTTTGCAGTTATGTTAGGCGATGACATAGTTGACAGCAAAATACCCTGTCTCAAGCAGCTTATAGATTGTTATGATAACTACAATACTTCTATTTTAGGTGTTCAGCCTGTAAAGGAAGAAGCTATATCAAAATACGGTATTATAAGCGGCATTGAAGTTGAAAAGGGAACTTTTAAAGTCAAAGATATGGTAGAAAAACCAACAGTTAAGGAAGCCCCTTCAAATATTGCAATTCTAGGGAGATATATTATAACTCCAAAAATATTTGAAATACTTGAAAATACCAAACCAGATAAAAACGGAGAAATACAGCTAACAGATGCCCTAAAAGAACTTGTAAAAACTGAAGCAATATACGGATATTGTTTTGAAGGCGAAAGATATGATGCAGGAGATAAATTTGGTTTTCTTCAGGCAAATATACACTATGCACTAAAAAATAATGTCTTAAAAGGTGAGCTTTTAGAATACTTATCCACAATTAAAACTGCTCTGTAGGAAAATTCTAAGTAGAAATTTCAAGTCATACCAAAACATGATGACAAACCTCATCACACTAAAAACTTTTTATCCGATCGCTACCATTGCTAACACCCCCATCGCACACAGCGAAAGCGACTATCACCAAATCAAAGATTTGGAATATCTGCTTTTCTTCAAGGTGGGGGATAAGCACTGCTACGCGCCTGGATAAGTTCTTCTAAGGTTCAGATGGAGAAAAGGTATTCCTTATAAGCAAACTCCACCTGAACCTAAGAATCTCTTGATAAGTCTAAAGCTCGGTATTTTGAAAATCTAAAGAAGCTTATATAAACTCGTACCTCAGACATATATAAGCTTCTAAGATTTTCTAAAATGCCTCACTAAGACTTATACGAAAAGTTTTTAAGTGTGATTTTAATTTTGTCAGCATGTTTCCTTGTATGTGATATAATTTGCATATAGAAATTTATGAAACAAATATAAACTAATGAAGCCATAAGGTGGTAAGAAAAATGACAATACAGGTATATTTAGTTTTTATGCTAACTTTTATTATTTATGTTATAGGAACATTAGCATATTCTACTAGAATTGTGGGAATAAGAACTGGTAGAATTGCAGTATCTTTTGCTGTATTTAATGTTTTTGTACTTATACAAAGAACAGCTAATACTATTCAAGCTCCTTTGTTAGCAAAAACTATTGAAAATGGTATAAATACAGGTCATTCTAGTAACTTACTGTATATTTTTAGATGGATAGTTTTTTCTATTACTTTAGCCACAATAGCTGGTGCAATTTTAATGCCAACTTTTATAAAAGTGTTTAATAAATTGGTTATATCATTTAGTGTTTACAGATCTTTACCTAGATTGATGATTCATGCATTTTCAAAATCAGGAATTGAGCAGTTTAAAAATAGTATTTCAATTCCTAAAAGAGAAAATTTATCTGAATTAAGGAACTTTAGAAAAACTCCTAAAAAGGTAATTTTACTAAACATTATTGCGTTTTCTATATCTAGTGTAAGTATTTTATCATCATTATATGCTGGATGCTTAAGCCCTAATTTAAGAACTACTTGCAGCACTTTAGCATCTGTAATTAACAGTATTTCAACAATATTCATGGTTATATTTATTGATCCATATTTATCTATGCTGACAGATGATGTGATAAGAGGAGAACGTACAGAATTGGAATTTAACCGCTGCATAATTTTTATTGTTGGTGGATTGATTATAGGAAGTATATTAGCACAATTAATATTAGTGCCTGCTTCACATCTGATAGTAATTATAGCAAGGTTAATTTAGTTGATTTGGAAAAAAGATTTTTTTAATTTTCAAACTGTAAAGTCTAGTTTCTTACTTAAAAATAAACTTATGCGTAGAAATATTTTACAATAAACAAACACATTTAAATATTTTGCATATAAGTCTTAGTAAAAAATTTTAGAAAAACTTAGACCTTTTGAATTGTCTGAGGTACGAGTTTTCAAAAGGTCTTAGGTTTTCAAAATTTTTTGGTTAGACTTATCAAAATATTTAACGTGTTTGTGTTTGTAAAAATATTCGGAGCATAAGTTTATTTTTTGTTTAGTAATCTACACTTTAGGCTTCAAATGTGCTGAATGCCTCTAAGAATTTATCAATATCTTCTTCAGTATGCTTTACATTTAAAAATATAGCTTCGAATTGAGAAGGTGCAATATATATGCCTTTGCTTATCATATGCTGAAAATACTTTGCAAAAAGAGCAGTATCACATTTTTTAGCATCTTCATAATTTCTAACTTCTGAATCTTTAGTAAAGAATATAGCAAACATTGCCCCGCACCTATTTACTACAACATTTATGCCTTTCTTTTTTGCTATGTCCTTTATACCCTGCTCCAATTTTGCACCTAATTTTTCAAGATGTGTATAGTAATCAGGATTGTCATGCAGCTTCTTTAAAGTTGCAATTCCTGCAGCCATTACAAGAGGATTTCCGGACATTGTTCCTGCCTGATAGACAGGTCCCATTGGTGAAAGTTTTTCCATTATTTCTTTTCTTCCACCATAAGCACCGCAAGGAAGACCTCCACCTATAATTTTTGCAAAAGTAGTTATATCCGGTTTTATTCCATAAATGCTCTGGGCTCCTTTATAAGCTACTCTAAATCCACTCATTACTTCATCAAAAATAAGCAAGCTTCCATTTTTATCACAAATACTGCGAAGACCTTTTAAGAAATTCGCATCTCCAGGAATTACGCCCATATTTCCTGCTACTGGTTCTACTATAATTGCTGCAATGTCTTTACCATGCTTCTCAAAAATCTTCTCAACATTAGAAAGATCATTATATTTAGCTATTAAAGTATTTTTTACACTGTCTTCAGGGACTCCAGCGCTTCCCGGAATACCTTCTGTCATAACTCCAGAACCTGCCTCTACTAAAAAGTCATCAAAATGTCCATGATAGCAGCCCGCAAATTTTATTATTTTATTTCTTCCAGTATATCCTCTAGCAAGCTTTACTGCACTCATAGTTGCTTCCGTCCCTGAATTTACCATTCTAAGCATTTCTACATTATCTAAAGTGGTACATACATATTTTGCAAGCTCCAATTCAAGCTCTGTAGTAGCACCAAAAGATATAGCATTTTCGCTTGTATCCTTTATAGCCTTTACCACATCATCATCACAGTGTCCTAAAATCATAGGTCCCCAGGAGCATACAAAATCTATGTATTTATTACCATCCTCATCATAAATATAAGCTCCTTTTCCCTTCTTTATAACAGGTGGATTTAAAGGCACATCTTTAAATGCTCTAACAGGACTATTTACTCCTCCTGGCATGTATAATTTGGATTCATTAAATATATCATCATTTCTCATTAACTTTTACATCTCCATTCCATTTCTTCATCATTAACAGAATATTTTATTTATAAGCTTTAAATATTCATCTTCTTTTCCTTGAAGTTTTGCTTCTTTTAATGCATCTATAGCCCTATTTATATATACTTTGGCTGTGCTCTGTATCATAGTTTGTACGAGCACTTCATTATCCTTGGTATACCTCTTGTTTTTAAATGTCTCTATCCTCTTTTCACATATTTCACTTCCGAAACTTTTCATCTTCTGTATTTCCGGTGAAAGCTCATCTAAAGACTGCCATTTTATAAATTCATCTATATATTCTTGGATAATATACCTGTACTTTTCCATTTTTTCTTTTCTCATAATCTTATTATTTTCATCAATACTGCTTATATTATCTATGTCATATACTTTTACATCTGGAAGACTTAATACACCTGCATCTATATCTTTAGGTACTGCAAGATCAAATATGAGAAATTTCTTTTTAGGAAGTTCTTCTTTATAAATTATAGCATGAGGTGCAGAAGTACAACTTATAATACAATCCACATTGCTATAATAAGCTTTTCTTTCTTTAAAAGTTATGAACTTAATCCAGTTACAATTTTCATATAAATCTTTAACTTTGTTCAAATCACGCACTACGATATATACTATTTCGGTATTCAATCCAGCTAAATATTTGAGGACAAGCTTTCCTATTTCTCCAAACCCAATTACCATATACCTTTTTATTTTGCTTTTTTCTGCTTCTTTAACAGCTATTGATGGTACAGATACAGGTATTTTATACATTTCACAGTCATTCTTAAACTTCTTACCACAAGTTATTGCATTCTGAAACAGCCTCTGAAGCTGTCCTTTTATAGTCTTAACTTTTAATGCCATATTATATGCAGTCTTAATTTGTCCTAAAATTTGATCTTCTCCCAAAATTTTAGAATGGAAACCACAACTTACTTCCATTAAATGCTTAATAGCATCTTCACTTTTTGCATAAAAGGTATATGTAATAAGTTCCCTGCTCCAACCTAAAGCATCAAATACAGCATTTATTAGTTCTTCCCCTTGTGTATTAGAATCCACATATATTTCTGTTCTGTTACAAGTACTCAAAATTAAAACGTTTGCTGTAATTTTATAAACATTTTTTAATTTGTTTTCTAATTTTGACGATACAATAGAGAACTTCTGCCTTATTTCAATATCACATTCACTTTTTACCCCTATAAGTTGTATCATTTTATCAACTCCAATATTACAACTATATTATTATAATTAAAATATAACTTCACTATATACCTAAAAAACCCTTTAACTAAGTGTTAAAAGGTCTTTACACATAAAACATAAGTAATAAATGCTTTATTTATTACAATGCCCCCTATCACTTGTAGAGTTAATGGCCTATTATATAGGCAGGTCTTCTGACTTAAGCTTCATCATCTAAGTATGCCTTCCCTATTTACAAGTGGCTTGTCCTACTTAAATTCACCTAATACAGCTACAAGATAGTTCAGGATTCCCACCTGATTCCCTTTTGATTAAACCTATACTATTATTTATTAAATTCTATTTTACAACATTAATTTTCACTTTAATTATAACATTATCATAAAAAGAATCAACTATAGAGTTTCTAGATTGAAAGTTGACATATACCAGTTAATATGCTGACAAATCTCATCATACTAAAAACTTTTTATAGGTCTAAAGTTCGGTATTTTGAAAATCTTAGAAGCTTATATAAACTCGTACCTCAGACATATATAAGCTTCTAAGATTTTCTAAAATACCTCACTAAGACTTATAAAAAAAGTTTTTAAGTGTGATTTCAATTTTGTCAGCATTATTTTCAGGTATAAGTTCAAATTTCAAGCTAGAACACCTCAATGTGGATTTATAACTTAAAAATCAACTTATACGCAAGCATATTTTTACAATAATGAAGCTCTTTTAAATATTTTGCATATAAGTCTTAGAAAAAAATTCGTAAAAACTTAGAACTTTTGAATTGTCTGAGGTACGAGTTTTCAAAAGTTCTTAGCTTTTTTAGAACTTTTTACTTAGACTTATCAAAATATTTAATTAGCTGAAGGTTGTAAAAAATATCTGGAGTATACGTTGATTTTTTTGTTTAGAAACTCTACCTCTATTTTACAGTGCCTTTTAAATCATACAGCGTTTCATTATCCATGCCACCCATTCCCTGATGCTGGAAACTACTATTTTCTTTTGAGCTATTGTCTTTTTTATTATTAGTAGTATTGTTATTAGAATTTGAACTTTTTTGAGCTTGAGAACTAGTAGTGTCTTTCCATTCAGTAGTTGAAACAGCTTTGCCATTTTTCTGAATCCAATTCATTATATCCTGAGAATCTCTTCCTCCCATACCTCCTGTAAGTACATATCTTACCTCACCTTTTTTAACCATTTGTTTAAATTCGCTTAAGGAAAGTATCTTGTCAGATCCTGAGAAACCTCCAAGGGCCATTACGCTTTTGCCGCTTTCAATTATTATATCTTCAGCAGAAGCAGAACTTGAAACTACAAGTGCATATTTTTCATTTGAAGTATGATTTTCAAGGAATTTTATAAGTTTTGAATTCTTACTGCTGTTTTGTCCACCCATCATCATGGAATTTCCTGATTTACTATTTGACAGGAGCTCCAATCCTGCAGCAGGCAAAGAACTTAAGCTGTGAGTTATAGCAGCAGCAGAACCGATAGCAGGTGTTACCAAAATTCCTACAAGGGCAAGTGTTGTAAATATCTTAGCAAGTCTTCCATTATTATCCTGATCCAAATTTTCTCTCTTGACTATTCTATATATTATAAGCAGTGCAGAAGATGCAAAACACAATATGATAGCTGCTATAATTATAGATTTTATAGTAGTGGATATAGTAGTAGTAAAATAGGATAACATCAAAAGATGTACCAATCCTTCTGCAATAAATGCTGCAGGCATTATCCATGATTTTATGCCGCCTTCCTTATATAGCTTCCACATGGAAGTAAGTCCTATTCCACATAAAGCTGCAATTGGAGGAGCGAGCATACTTAAATAATATGGATGGAACAATCCTTTTGTGTAGCTGAAATATATGAATTCAGGTACCAACCATAATGTCCATAATGTTAACCCTAATTTTTTCTTATTATCAAATGGAAATTTAAGTTTTTCTACTATTACAGCTGCAGCAAGTCCAAATATAGCTAGAGGTAAAAACCAAACTATCTGGTCTGACAAAACATTTTTAGAAAATAATCTAGTAACACCTGGCGTTGTCTGTCCTCCAAAGCTTCCTGAAAGTCCATTTGATCCGCCAGGCCCACCGCCACCAGGTCCTCCACCTTGATTCTTGGAATTGCCTTGTGTATTCTGACCTCCCGGACCTCCTTGTGGACTTTGAGCCGAATTTCCTGAATTTTGTGGAGGTGTCATCGCACTAGGAGCATTACTGTTTCCACTTTGTGAATTTGCCTGATTTTTGCTAAAATTACTTCTAAATTCTTTAAATTGAAAATTTCCTACCTTTCCTGATGGTGCTCCACCCATACCACCATTAGTACTGCTGAGCCTTTCCAATCCATTATGTCCAAATATAAGTTCAGTAACGGTGTTATTTGTACTACTCCCTACAAAAGGTCTGTTTTGCGATGGAACCAAGTCCACTGCTACTGCCCAGGATAAAGATATTACTCCAAGAATAAGTGTACTTATAATCAAATGTTTTATCCTCTGTTTTACAGGTACAGCTGAAGAAATCAAATAAGTTATATATAGAGCAGGAGCTATCATATATGCCTGAAGCATTTTTATATTAAACCCTAATCCTACAAGAACCAAACTTATTATTAAATATTTAAGCTTGCCTTTTTCAGCAGCTTTGGATAAAAATAAGCAGGCAAAAAGTAATGTCACAATTAATAGATTGTCTATAGTATTATTCCTGCTGGTTGCTACAAAAACTGGCGTTATTGAAAGACATAGAGCTGATATAAGTCCTGCTATCTCTCCAAAAGATCTCTTTACTATATAATATAAGATTCCAACTGAAATTACTCCGGCAAGAGCCTCGGGAAATAATATACTCCATCCACTAAATCCAAATATTTTTGCTGATATAGTCTGTATCCAAAAACCTAAAGGTGGCTTATCAATGGATACAAATCCCGCGGGATCAAATGATACGAAAAAGAAATTTTTAAAATTCATGAGCATACTCTTTACACCTGCAGCATAATATGAATTTGCATATCCTTCTATAGTTAAATTTGCAAAATTCAATATTGCAGATATGACCAGAATTATACATAGTGCAAATCTTTCTTTTGTAAATTTTAATTTTTTCATAAGTTTTCCTCCTTAATTGAATACCCATATTTTATATAATAAAAAATTTATTACCTGAGCTATGAGTGTTACAATTATTTTTGATAAATACACGTTTAGATTAAAATCATTTATTAAAAATTTCATAAACACAAGTGTTGAAATAAGTGAAATAAGATTTACTATTACAAATTGTGATACCTCTCGAATCACCTTTTTTCCAGAACTTTTATATTCAAAAGTCCACTTTTTATTGAATATGAAGCTATTTACAACTCCAAAACTATAGCCTATAACCTGGCTTATAGTATAATGGAGTCCAAATACACTTTGACAAAGGGTGAATACAGCAAAATCTATTATTGTATTTATAACACCAGTGGCAGAAAAACGACTTAGTAGTTTTAGTTTACCATTGAAAATAAAATCCATAGTTTTAATTAATTGATCCATACTTATCTACTCCTTTCTATTAGGCATTTTCAAATAAATAACCAGTCAGTATGCTAGCCTATTTTTTATCATACTGCGTCGGCAGAACCCTTAGATAGAATTCACTATCTGCGGAACCTACCTCCTTGTCTGATAAAAAATATCCGTCGCATCTTTGACTTGTTATTTTCTTTCAAATGCCTTATTTACTATATTTTCAATAACATAATTAGGTCTTCCTTTACTTTCGTCGAAAATTCTTCCAATGTACTGGCCTATTATACCCATGCAACTTAATATTATCCCAAACATTATCAAATCAATTGATATTATGAGTCCAAAATTTACTATGCTGGTTTTTTGTAATATACATTTTGTAAATTCAACTATGATTGAAACAATTCCAATAAAAAGTGATAGTCCTCCTAAATATCCAGCAAGCATAAGCGGCTTATAAGAAAATGATGTTATACCATCAAAAGCCAGTTTCATCATTTTTTTAAGCGGATACTTGCTATCCCCTGCAAATCTTTCATGCCTTACAAATTCTACAAAGGTTTGTTTGTACCCAACCCAACTTACAAGTCCCCTCACATATCTATTTTTTTCCGGTAGTGAATTCAATGCATTGCACACTTTTCTATCTATAAGTCTAAAATCTCCGGTGTCTACAGGAATATCAATGCTAGTCATACTCTTTAATAATCTATAAAATGACCTTGCTGTAAATCTCTTAAAAAACGATTCTCCTTCCCTCTTAGCTCTTTTTCCATAGACGACATCATAGCCTTCCTTCCACTTATTAATCATATCTAAAATAACCTCTGGAGGGTCTTGAAGATCTGCATCTATTACAACTACAGCCTGCCCTATGGAGTTTTCCATTCCTGCAGTTATAGCACATTGATGACCAAAATTTCTCGAAAAATTAATAAGTCTTATATTTTCATCCTCACTACATATCTTTTCCGTCTTTTCCCTAGTCTTATCGCTACTTCCGTCATTTATAAATATAATTTCATAATTCTCTAAAGTAGAGTCCATAACTTTTTTAAGTCTTCTATAGCTTTCATCTATTACTAGCTCCTCATTATACAGTGGTACTACTATAGAATACATTACATTTTCATTCATGTTATTCACCTCAATTTAATGTTAGGCATTTTTAAAGAAATAACCAGTCAGTATGATAAAAAATATCCGTCGCATTTTTGACTTGTTATTTTCTTTCAAATACCTTAGAAACTTTATCGATCTAGCTTAATTATTATTTTGAGGTTTCAACCTTAAAACAAACTTAAAATTATAACAATAAATGGAGAAAAGTTTGTTAATTATATTTCATAGTTAAAATCATATAGCTTTATAGTATAATATTTAGAGATAAGGAGGGAATTTTATTATGAGATTACTTTTAGTTGAAGACGAAGTTATGCTTTCAGATGCTCTAGTTTATATTTTAAAGAAAAATAATTACGCTGTAGATACAGCTTATGATGGAATTACTGGACAGGAAATGGCTGAATCCGAAATATATGATTTGATAATACTTGACAGAATGCTTCCAGAAAAAAACGGACTTGATATTTTAAAATTTATAAGAAAAAAAGGTATTGAAACCCCAGTGCTTATGCTTACTGCTATGGACTCAATTGAAAATAGAGTAGAAGGACTTGACAATGGAGCAGATGACTATCTTGTAAAGCCATTCTCTAAGGAGGAACTGCTAGCTAGAATAAGAGCTCTCAGCAGAAGGCATACAGATTTTATCCAACATGGAAGCATTAAGCTGTCCTCTCTAACTTTCAATCCACTGAGGGGAGAAATTGAATGCAATGGTAACAAAACTAAACTAACTACAAAAGAATCCCAGCTTCTAGAGCTTTTAGCCCGCAATAAAAATCAAGTACTAACTAAAGATCAAATTCTAGATAGAGTATGGGGCCTTGATTCCGACATAGAAATGAATAACAACATTGAAGTGTACTTTTCATACCTGAGGAAAAAATTAAGAGAATTAAAATGCAATGTAGTCATTGAAACTATAAGAGGTATAGGCTACTGCTTGAAAGAGGTTTAAATTATGTTTCGTAAACTAAAAATACAACTTATTCTAATCAATTTAATACTTACAAGCTTGGTATTAATAACCATATTTTCAGGCATATATATACTTATGAACACAAGTTTTGAACATTCTGCCTATATGCGTATGAGTAAAACAGCTGAAATGGAAAATATTCCACCTTCCGGGCCTCATGACAAAAACATGACTGCTTCTGAAAGCTTTTTTATAAAAATAAATTTTAAAAATCAAATTGAGGAAATATCCCCTAATTCCCCATTGTCTGAAAAAGACTATAAAGAACTATTAGAAAAAATATTAAAGAAAGACAAACTAAACGGCACTTCAACATATGGAAATTATATTTTGAGATATATTAAAGTTCCTAAAAGCTATGGACTTATTGTGGTTTTTCAAGATAAAGCCTTCGACGATGAAGTACTGCGTCGATTGATTACTATATCTGTAACAATTTACATAATAAGTCTCGTTTTTGTATTTATAATAAGCTTATTCCTTGCCAACATATCTCTAAAACCTATTATAAATGCCTGGAAAAAACAAAAAGCTTTTACTGCAGATGCATCCCATGAACTTCGAACTCCCCTTGCAGTTATAACCACTAATTTAGATATAGTACTAGACAATAAAGATGAAACCGTAGAAAGCCAGGATAAATGGCTTAAAAATATTAAGATTGAAACTACACGAATGACTAAACTCATAGAAGACCTTTTATTTCTTGCTAGATCAGATTCTCATAAAAACGGATTTGATAGTTCTTCCTTTGACATAAGCAGTGCTGTAACTAAATCTGTAGCTCCTCTTGAACCAGTTGCCGCAAAACATAAAATAGCCATTTTGTCAGATATTCACCCCAATATAATTTTTTTAGGGAATGAGGGAAGGATCAACCAACTTATAACTATCTTAGTTGACAATGCAATAAAACATACCCCTGAAGGTGGCTCTATTAAAGTAACTTTAGGAAAAGTAAAAAATAAAGTTGAAATAACAGTGTCTGACACAGGGGAAGGCATAGCTCCAGAGCATCTAAATAGAATCTTTGAGAGATTTTATAAAGTTGATAAAGCTAGGTCAAATAGACAGGGTAATTTTGGGCTTGGACTTTCCATCGCAAAGTGCATAGTGGAAGAACATAATGGAACTATAGATGTATCAAGTACTGTAGGTAAAGGATCTACTTTTAAAGTTGTATTTCCAGTAAGTTAAAGATCCATATAGAATTTATAAACGAAAAATCAACTTATACTCCGAATATTTTTTACAACATTCAGCTCATTAAATATTTTGATAAGACTAAGAAAAAATTTTAAAAAAATACTGAGGACTTTCGAAAACTCGTACCTCAAACAATTCAAAAGTTCTAGATTTTTTAAAAAATTTTTTCTAAGACTTATATGCAAAATATTTAAAAGAGCTTCATCATTGTAAAAATATACCTGCGTATAAGTTGATTTTTAAGTTATAGAATCTGGATAGGTTTTCTAAGTTAAATTTGTCAGTATATGAATTGGTATAAATGAACTTTACCTCTATTCTTTTGTTCTAATTTTTAATCATAATTTCTTTTTTTGTTAATACCTTTTATAAGAGTGACAACATTAAAGCATCTTTGTGTTAATTGTATATTAAAGAATTATCATAGGGATATTGAAAACACTATTTCACATTACACCACTCGATGTTCTTTAAGAAATAATGATGCTATAAAACCACTTAAAGCGCAAACTGCACCTAATGCAAATACTCCAACATAAGAATTAGTTCCCCTTATAATGTAACCGGAAATTACTGGTGCTGCAGCACCAACCAATTGAGCTACAGTATTCATAAATCCTCCTACTACAGCTCCGGCTTTTGTAGGAAACATCATAGTAGTAAATGGCCAAGCTAAAACCCACATGTTAACGAATAATGCGAATAGGACCATAACAGTCATCGTAACAGCTAGTGGCAATCTATTTCCCATTAAAGCAATAAAAACAAATACTAATGAAAATGTAGCTGCAAGAAATAATGCTGCTGATGTTGCTTTCTTATGTCCAATTTTATCAGATATCATTCCGCTTAATGGCTGACTAATAACAGATGGTAGTGTTGCAGAAAGAGCCCATAAAAGTGCTGCTGATTTAACATTAACCATATAAACTTTTCCTAAATATGTTGCAAACCATGTAAAAACAAAATACTGTGTTCCGAGAAATCCAGCATAAACTATGCCCATTATATAAGGGTATGGGGAATGTTTCATGATATATCCAATGCTTGGTTCATTATTAGTTTGTTCTGTTTTAGTCTGATTATCAAGTGAGACCAAACCAATTTCCTCTGGTCTATTCTTAATTATATTGGGGACAATAAAAAGTATTAAAAGTCCTGGAATGGCAGAAAGTAAAAATCCACTTTGAATATTTGGCAATCCGAAAAAGCAAAAACTAGAAAGTAAAGCTGGCATACATGCTCCTCCAACAAAAGTACCTAAAGTTCCACCTATTCCCAGTATTCCTGTTTGCAATCCACGATGAGATGGTGCAAACCACCTTGCAAGCATTGGATTTGCAGGAACCCAAATTGCAGCAGCACCAGCACCAATTAATGCACGTGCAACAATGCCCACACCGATATTAGAAATATTAAACGCGAAAACAATGCTTGAAAAAACAATTAACCCAGTACCAACAGTTATTGTCCAACGTGCACCAAGCCATCTCTCACTTATGTATGCCCAAGGCATCTGCATTAGTGCATAAGCCCATAGATAGGAAGAATCAACCCACCCAACAGTGGCTGCATCCCATTTATATGTCTTCATAAGTGTTGGTATAACCGTTGGAATATTATATCTCATAAACATGTCCACAAAATAGGCACAAATCATAATAATAAGTATAGCCCAAGAATATTTGTAATATCCATTATTGTCTTGAATTCGTTTACATGTATTCGCCTGCATTTCAAGAACCTCCTTAATATGATATTAATAAAAAATTTACATTAGTAGGAAATAAAAACTGCAGTAAAAAATAGTCAGTACTTATTTTTATTGATGTATTATTATCTGATGGTTTCAACATCAGATAATAATACATCAATTTCCTTTAAAATAAACAAATCATTGATAAGATTTAACTCTTCTTCTGTTAGAGTTTAGTTAGTTACCTTTAGGAAATACTGCGCTTCTTCCTGTTGAATATTTCTCTTCTATTTCACGAATTTCTGGTAAACCTATTAATCTATTGAACTCCTCAAATGTTATCATTTTATCAAAATAGTCACTTGTTGTACCTGTTTCCTTTAAGTGTCTCATTAAATCAGTTACTGCCTTTGCAATAACATAGGTTGATGATACACAAAATATTGTTAAATCATATCCTATCTTTTCAAGTTGACTTGCGGAAAGTAATGGACTTCTTCCGTGCTCTAGCATATTAGCTAATACAGGAACATTAAAGCTACTTGTAACTGTTTTCATTTCATCTTCAGATTCAACTGATTCTATAAATAAGATATCTGCCCCTGCTTCTTCGTAGGCCTTTCCTCTTTTAATAGCTTCTTCTAATCCAAAATTAGTACGTGCATCTGTTCTTGCCATAATCATTAAATCAGAATTTTGTCTTGCGTCACATGCAGCTTTAATTTTTCCAACCATTTCATTTTGTGAAATAATTTCTCTTCCTAGCATATGTCCGCATTTCTTTGGTGCAACCTGATCTTCTAATTGGATACAAGAAACCCCTGCCTTTTCATATTCACGGACAGTTCTCATAACATTAACAGCATTTCCATACCCTGTATCTGCATCAGCAATAAGTGGTATATTTATTCTCTCAACAATATTTGCTGCACGGCGCACCATTTCACTCATAGTTAACAATCCAACATCTGGCCTTCCAAGTATACTTGCAGATGTTCCATAACCTGTCATATAAACTGCTTCAAAGCCTTCTTTTTCAATAATTTTTGCTGTTAGAGGATCATAAGCTCCTGGAGCAACAAGTATTTCTTTCTCCTTTAATCTTTCACGTAATTGTTTAGGCATATTTTTCATTTGTACCCATCCCTTCATAATTTTTATTTGATAACTAATGCCGGCTAATTAGTACTACTATTGATTAGAGCAAATTCTATGCCAAGTTTTATAATGTTCTCTTTTCTAAAGTATAAATTAAAAAAAGCTTACATTTTGTACTCTGCCAATATTAAGATAATACTTAAATGTATTAAATATTATCCTAATATATTTAAGTTGTTTCATATTGTTTCATAATGTTTTATGAAAGTAAAACATTATGAAACAGTATAAATTACAGTACTTTCAAATGCCCCATTTTTAAATGCATTGCAGTATAATAAATGTTAATAGAAGAATTTAATAAAATTGTTTTTTTATTTATCCATAAATATGTGCTACTAAAGATTACTTTAATAATAAAAACTATTAGGAAGGAATTTGTTAAGATGCAAGATCAAGTAACACCTATATGTTTAATATCTCCATCCAAAGAATTAGTTAAATTAGCTAATAAAATTATAAATAGTAATAATAAAAAAATTGATGTATTTATCAAAAAGTTAGACGAGGCACTGGTGTTTTCTAAAGAATTGATATCTAAGGGAGCTAGAATAATAATCAGCAGAAAAGGTACAACAGAAATATTAAAACAACACCTGGATATACCTACCGTTAACATAGATACAACATTATCTGACTATATTCCAATTATGGAGAAAGTCATAAAGATTAAAGGTAAAATAGCTTTTTTTTCATATTCAGAAATATCTAATGACGTAAAAACTATGTGTTATTTATTAAACATTGATGCAGATTATTATACATTTAATACTTTTAAAGATTGTGAAATGTGTATAAAGAATGCAATGGTAAAAAATATTGTTTTGGGAATAGGAGGAACTTCCACAGAATACTTTGCGAGAAAATATGGTCTAAATCATATCGTTGTTGAGAGTTCTCCAACATCTGTAAAAAAAGCAATAGAAGTAGCAGAACAACTATTAAAAGTGAAAAATAGAGAACACATAATACAGGAAAAACTAAAGTTAAAGATGGAACGATATAAAACTATATTTAACTATACTCATGATGCTATTATTGCAGTTGATACTACAGGTAAAATTGAGATTTTAAATAGTCTAGCTGAAAAAATAGTAAAGTCAGATTCAAAATATTGCATTGGAAAAGATATAAAAGAAGTAATTCATAATACTAGGTTACATGATGTAACTAAATCAGGCATAAAAGAAACAGACGAAATAATGAATATTAATGGTACAATGGTTTCAACTAACCGAATACCAATAATTGTTGATCAACATATAAAAGGAGTAGTAGCAACATTTCAAGAAATAAAATCCTTACAAAAAAGTGAACGAAAAGCAAGAGTACAATTACATAAAAAAGGATTTGTAGCTAAGCACAATTTTGATGATATAATTGGCAGTTCAGAGCAGATAAAAAAAATTAAAAAAATAGCATATAATTATTCTCTTTCAAAATTTACAATACTAATTACTGGTGAAACTGGAACTGGTAAAGAGCTATTTGCTCAAAGCATACATAATACAAGCCCTCGGAAAGAGGGACCATTCGTAGCAATTAATTGTTCTGCGCTGTCAAAAAACATACTTGAATCTGAACTTTTTGGATATGAGGAAGGTTCTTTTACAGGAGCTATAAAAGGCGGAAAGCAGGGTGTATTTGAGCTAGCTAATGGAGGCACTTTATTCCTTGATGAAGTAGGAGAAATGCCTATGGAAATTCAGGTAAAACTTTTAAGAGCTTTACAAGAAAATGAAATTCGCAGAATTGGAGGAGAAAGCATAATACCAATTAATATCAGATTTATTGCAGCAACAAATAAAAACTTATTTAATGAAATAAAAGAACATCGATTTCGTGAAGATTTATATTACAGACTTAATGTACTTAATCTTACAATTCCTCCATTACGTAACAGAAAAGATGATATTATTGAGATAGGTAATAATATTTTAAATGAATTGAACTATGAAAATAAATCAAATATTAAAATAGATTTCAGCTCAATTTTCAGCAAATTAAACAATTATGATTGGCATGGAAATGTTAGAGAATTAAAAAGTTTTGTTGAAAGATTATTTGTTGTATCTAATGAGGAAAACAGGAAAAATAAAATCGATGATCTAATTAATGAATTAATTAGACAACACACCAAAATAGACAAACTAGATAAGCATGATCAAAATGATTTTGATTTGACTACATTTGAAAAAAATAATATTATAAAAACCTTAATGACGAATAACTTAGAGATAGGAAAAACTGCAGAAACTTTAGGATGCAGTAGAACAACCTTGTGGAGAAAAATGAAGGAATATAAGATAAATATAAAACGAAAAAATTGATATCAATATAAATCTAAAAATATAAATTAGTAATACTAAGAAATTAAAAAGCAGGCACCATAGTGGGACATTTATGTTCCATCATGGTGCCTGGCACCTAATTTAGTAATTTCAATGCAGCATTGCTCATGACTTCTATTCCGTATGCCATGGCTCTCTCATCTATGTCATACTTAGGATGGTGCTGAGGGTATATGATACCTTTTTCAGGATTACCTACACCTACAAAGATGAAGCACCCTGGAATCTTTTGCAAATAGTACGAAAAATCCTCACTACTCATAAAAGGCTCTATAGCATGAGCTTTATGTCCAACCATCTCTTTACCAGCTTCTAAAACAATACTAGTAACCTTAGGGTCATTTGACAGCACATAAGTGCACCTATCTCTCTCGATTTCACATTTCGCACCTGCCATATCACACACATCTTCTACTATCTTTTTTATATGGCCAAATACTTTTTCTCGCACATTTTCATCAAGAGACCTTATTGTTCCCTTTAGTTCAGCTCTTCCTGCTATGGAATTGTAAACACGCCCTGAGTTAAATACTCCAACGGATACAACAGCTTGCTTCATTGGGTCTACATCTCTTCCAACAATTGTATTCAATGCCACCACTATTTGGGATGCCGTTAATATAGAATCTATAGTCTGATGTGGCATAGAGGCATGCCCTGCTTTTCCTTCAATAACTATTGTAAATTCATCACTTGCTGCCATCATAGGACCAGCAGATATTCCTACTGTTCCAAATTTAACAGGCTGCCATAGATGTGCTCCTATAATTGCATCTACATCTTTTAGTCCATCATCAGCTATAATTGCCGCTGCTCCTGACCCATCAGCTACTTCTTCTTCACTAGGTTGAAATATAAATCTTACAGTTCCCTGTATCTTATGACGAAGATTACTAAGCACTTTTATGACTCCCAAAAGCATAGCAATATGTCCATCATGACCGCAAGCATGACATGCACCCTTATTTTGAGATTGATAAGGCTTTCCACATTCATCTTCTATAGCAAGTGCATCCATATCTGCTCGAATTGCTATAATTTTACCTGGTTTTTCACCTTTTAATTCAGCAATAACTCCTGTACCAGCAGCTTTTCTAATTTCTAAGTCTAAGCCCTCCAGTACTTCAATGATTTTCTTTTGAGTAGCAAATTCTTTTTTACTTAACTCTGGATATTTATGAAAATATCTTCTTAGCTCAACTATTTCTGGGTAATATTTTTCTGTAAGTTCCTTTATATCACTCATAATTTCAAACCTTTCATTATTGTATTTTTACTTATCTGATGGCTGCCTACTGTAACACTCCCACGCACTCTGTGAAAGTGACTATCACCAAATCAAAGATTTGGGATATCTGCTTTTCCAACTAAGTAAGATTCATTGATACTCTGAAAATACATCTAATTCATCACTATCTACATCTTCTGATTTGACATAGGTCATAGCTCTAAATGTATCTAAAGAAGTTATTACTTGAATGTTTCTCTCTACGGCTGTTCTTCTTATATGAAATCCATCTCTTCTAGAATCATTTCCTTTAGTTGGTGTATTTATGACTAAATCCACCTCTTCATTTTTTATAACATCTATTATATTAGGATTTTCTTCGTTCATCTTTCTAACTTCTTTAACATCAATTCCGTTATCTCTTAAAAGTTTTGCCGTATTTCGAGTAGCCATAAATTTTATTCCCATTTTGTAAATCTCTTTAGCTATAGGTAAAAATTCTTGTTTGTCGTGATCTCCTATAGTAGCAAGCATTACTCCATTTTTCATATTAGAAAACATTCCTGCAGCTAAAAATCCTTTATAAAGTGCTCCCGTAAGAGTATTTGAAACACCCAGCACTTCTCCAGTTGACCTCATTTCAGGTCCAAGTGATACTTCAACATTTGGAAGCTTCTGTGTAGAAAATACAGGCACCTTAACTGCTACTATATTTGGTTCTTTTGAAATTCCAACTCCGTACCCAATATCCTTTAACTTTTCACCCAGAGTTACCCTAGTTGCAATATCAACTATAGGTACACCGCTCACCTTGCTTATATATGGAACTGTCCTTGAAGCTCTTGGATTTACTTCTATTACATACAGATTTCCTTTATACTCTATAAACTGAATGTTAATCATACCTTTTATTCCGATTCCAGTTGCAAGTTTTTCGGTATAATCCAATATCTTTTTCTTCATTTCATCACTTATATTCTGACTAGGATACATAGTTATACTATCACCAGAGTGTATACCAGCCCTTTCAAGATGCTCCATAATTCCAGGTATAAGCACATCTTCTCCATCACAAATTGCATCTACTTCTATTTCTCTTCCCATCAAATACTTATCTATTAATATAGGATTTTTCCTATCTTTCTTAAAAGCCATGGATAAGTAGTAAGTAAGTTCTTTCTCATCGTAAGTTATTTCCATTCCTTGACCACCAAGTACATAAGACGGCCTTACAAGTACAGGAAATTCTAATCTTCTTGCTTCTTCCAATCCTTCTTCTACAGACCAGACACCTTTTCCCTTAGGTCTACTTATATTTAGTCTTTCCAAAAGGTCATCAAATTTTTCTCTGTCTTCTGCCTCATCTATTTGGTCTGCTGTTGTACCTAAGGTAACTATATTCTTTTCCTTTAAAAATTCTGCTAACTTTATGGCAGTTTCTCCACCAAATTGAAGTATTACACCATAAGGTTTTTCCTTATCTATTATACTTAGTACATCTTCTTCAGTTATAGGTTCAAAATACAATTTATCTGAAATATCAAAATCTGTACTTACAGTTTCAGGATTGTTATTTACTATAATAGTTTCTATATTTAACTTTCTAAGGGTCTTTATACAGTGAACAGAAGCATAGTCAAATTCTATTCCCTGACCTATTCTTATAGGTCCTGAGCCTATTACAATAACCTTCTTTTTATCTGAAACCTGAACTTCATCATATTGTTCATAAGTAGAATAATAATAAGGTGATAGGGCTTCAAATTCTCCCCCACAGGTATCTACCATTTTATAAGCCGGAGTTATGCTCCATATATTTCTAAGCTTATATACTTCTTCCGGAGATACTCGGAGCATATCTGCTATGCCTTTATCTGAAAATCCTTTCCTTTTAAGCAAAGTTAGCCACTCTTTATCCATATTGGAAATGTCACTTAACTTTAATTTTTCTTCTTCATCTATTATCCATTGGAATTTCTTTATAAAGAATATGTCTATTCCTGTAATCTCAGCTAGTTTTTCAATTCTATATTTTCTCCTAATCATTTCTGCCATCGCAAATATTCTTTCATCATCAGGATATGCTATTCTTTCTTTAAGTTCTTTCATGGTGAAATCTTTAAATTTTTTATATTCTAAAGAATAGGCCCCTATTTCAAGAGATCTAATACCTTTTAAAAATGCTGCTTCAAAGTTACTGCCTATTGCCATTATTTCACCTGTAGCCATCATTTTTGTGCCAAGTTCCCTATCCGCATTGTGGAATTTATCAAATGGCCATTTAGGAATTTTTACTACTACATAGTCAAGAGATGGCTCGAAACAAGCATAAGTCTTTTTAGTAACTGCATTTTTTATTTCATCCAGTCCATATCCAAGAGCTATTTTAGCTGCAACCTTTGCAATAGGATATCCAGTAGCCTTTGATGCCAAAGCTGAAGAACGGCTTACTCTTGGATTTATTTCTATAACTGCATATTCAAAAGATTTTGGATTAAGTGCCAGCTGGACATTGCATCCGCCTTCTATTCCAACTGCGTTTATTATATCAAGGGATGCAGTTCTAAGCATTTGATATTCCTTATCAGATAAGGTCTGACTAGGGGCTACTACTATACTGTCTCCTGTGTGAATTCCAACAGGATCTATATTTTCCATGTTGCATACAGTTATGCAGTTTCCAAAGCTGTCCCTCATAACTTCATATTCGATTTCCTTCCAGCCTTTTATACTCCTTTCAAGAAGTACCTGCCCTATGGAGCTGAGTTCTAGTCCCGATTCCAGTATGGTCTCCAGCTGTTCTTCATTTTCAGCTATTCCGCCGCCTGTTCCACCTAAGGTATATGCAGGCCTTACTATAACAGGATAACCTATTCTGTTTGCAAATTTTTTACCGCTTTCCATATCCGTTATTATTTCACTTTCCACAACTGGCTGATTTATTTTATTCATAGTATCTCTAAAAAGTTCTCTATCTTCACCTTTTTTTATAGCTTCTATAGAGGTACCTATTATATTCACATTATATTTTTCAAGTATTTTCTTTTCATACAATTCCACTGTCAAATTTAATGCAGTCTGTCCACCCATGCCTGCTAAAAGGCTGTCAGGTCTTTCTTTTTTTATAACTTTTTCTACGAATTCAACCGTAAGAGGTTCTATATAAACTTTATCAGCAACCTCCTTATCTGTCATTATGGTCGCTGGATTACTGTTTATAAGTACAACTTCTAACCCCTCTTCCCTAAGAGATTCACAAGCCTGAGTTCCAGAATAATCAAACTCTGCTGCCTGACCTATAATTATAGGGCCAGATCCTATTACTAATACTTTTTTAATATTTTTATTTAAAGGCATAAAAACCTATCTCCCTTCTATTCAATGCACAATTCTCAACTATTTTAAAGTGCGTATTTCATAAACTCATCAAATATATAATTATTGTCTTCCGGTCCCGGACATGCTTCCGGATGAAATTGTATTGAGAATATAGGAAGACTTTTATGCTTCATTCCTTCTATAGTTCCATCGTTTAAACTTACATGAGTTATTTCCATATCTTCAGGCAGTATATTGACATAATAGCCATGATTTTGAGAAGTTATATGCACTTTACCGCTTATAAGATCTTTTACAGGATGGTTGCATCCTCTGTGACCAAATTTGAGTTTAGCTGTGCTCCCTCCTAGGGCTAATGCCAAAAGCTGATGTCCAAGACATATTCCTGTAATAGGTTTTTTGCCTATAAGCTTTTTTATATTTTCAATTTCACAGGTAAGATCATCTGGATCTCCCGGACCATTTGATAAAAATATCAAATCTGGATCAATTTGAAGTACATCTTCTGCTTTAGTATTTGAAGGAAATACAGTTACTTTACATCCTCTATCTACAAATGCTTTTACCATAGTTTTTTTAATTCCGAAATCCATAATAGCAATATTTCTTTTGCCTTCACCTATAGCATATTTTCCCTTTGTACTTACCTCAGATACTGCATTTTTATTGGAAAAAGATTTAATTTTATCTTTTACAGCTGCAAAGTCCAAGTTCTCTATAGTTATAATTCCCTTCATAGTACCACTTGTTCTAAGCATTTTTGTAAGTGCTCTAGTATCAATCCCTGAAAGTCCCAAAATTTTATTTGTTCTAAGATAATCAGATAGTTCTAATTCAGATCTAAAATTGCTGGAATAACTACATACTTCTCTTACAATGAACCCTTTTACTTTTGGGCTGGATGATTCCATATCTTCTAAATTAATTCCATAATTTCCTATAAGGGGATAAGTCATAGTTACTATCTGACCATAATAAGAAGGATCTGTGAGTATCTCCTGGTACCCTGTCATCCCAGTATTAAATACTACTTCACCTATAGTATCTTTTAGATACCCAAAAGCTTCCCCTTCAAAGATACTTCCATTTTCCAATATAAGTTTTGCTTTCATAATATACCTCCTGCATTTTTACAAGTAAAAATACACTTATCCATCTTAAAAAACAAAAAAAGCAACAGAAAAATATTTTTAAAAATAATTTTTCTATTGCCAAAGTTTCTATATTCAAATACAAAACTATTCATTTTTTTTAGGATATAAAAAAGCTTACCCATAACATACCTCTTTCTGGCCTCACAGGACCAATTTAAAGTGTATTTTTCACTTAAATTCTAAACTTTATTTTAATTAAAATATGCGCTTATGTCAAGTATCAAAAAATGTATTTTTTAAATTAAACATCCTGTTTGTTTAAGTATGGCAAAATCAATTATCAGATAAAACTTAAATTATTACTTGGAATAATATTCTTGAAAATGAAAACAAACGGGTATATAATAAGAACTGTTAATACACGAACAGTTTTTATACAAATAATGCTTGAATAAACCATTAAAGGAGGTTGTATATGAAAAAAGCTATTTTATTTAGCCTGGCTACAGTAATATTTTTGACAGGCTGCGGTTCTACAAATACTACAAGTAAAAATATTAAAAACATCAATCAAAATACCAATGATCAATTTTTAATGGGAGGAAAAATTTCAACAAATGAACAGGCAAATATAACTTCAAAAATTTCAGCAAAAGTTTCTGAAATATCCGTTGACTTGGGTTCAAAAACAAATGAAGGCGACGTACTTATTAAACTAGATACAAAAGATCTTCAAGGACAAGTTGATCAAGCCCAAGCAGCTTTAAATACAGCAAATGCAAATTTAACTAATGCCCAAAACATCACTCGTCCTGAACAAATCGCTGAAGCTCAGTCTTCTGTAAGCAGTGCTTCTCAAAGTTACGAAACAGTAAAAAAGAACTACGACCGTGTACAGGCTTTAGTAAATGCAGGAGCAGCAACTCAGCAGGAATTGGATTCGGCCAATCAGCAGCTTGCTACAGCAGATTCACAATATAAAACTGCCCAAGAACAACTCGCTATGCTAGAAAATGGTCCCACAAAATCATCTATAGATGTTTACAAAGCACAGGTAGATCAAGCTCAAGCAGCTTTAAAAACTGCACAGACAGCTCTAAGCAATGCTATTATTACAGCACCTATTTCTGGAGTAGTAAACACAAGAAATGTCAATGTAGGAGATACAGTATCCCCTGGTGCAACACTTCTTTCTATAATAAATTCCAGCAACCTCTATGTAAATGCCTATGCACCTTTAGATATTGTAAGTCAAATTAAAGAAGGACAAGAAGTAGCTGTAAAAGTATCTGAAATACCAGATAAACAATTTAAGGGTAGAATAGCCGTTATAAATTCTAATTTAAATTCTGAAAGCAGAGACATTTTAGTTAAAGTAAGCCTAACAGATAAAGATTCACAGCTAAAACCCGGTATGTTTGCTGAAATTGGACTTGAAAAATAGAGAAAGAAGGTATTTCAAATATGAAACAGAAACGAAAAATATTGATTGTAGGAATATTAGTAGTAATTGCAGCCGCACTCAGTAGTATAGGATTTTATTATTGGTATGAAAATACCTACTATGTTTCAACAGACGATGCAAGAGTAGATGCAGACCTAGTCAACGTAACTCCACAAATCAGTGGCAAATTGCTAGAACTCAATGTGGATGAAGGAGATATTGTTATTAAAAATCAAATATTAGCCCGTCAAGAAATGTCAGACCTATCTGACTCAAAGGTAGATCAATCTTTAATAAGATCACCTATAAATGGCATAATTATTAAAAAGCAGGGAACCATCGGTGAAATTTGGTCTCCTGGCCAAACCCTAGCTACTTTAATAGATCCAAATAAACTTTATATAACTGCTGACATAGAAGAAACAAAGCTTGGAAAAATAAGAGTTGGACAGCCAGTTAGCATTACTATAGATGAGTATGGGTCTCAAAAATTTACCGGTAAAGTAAAATCTGTAGGAGAAGCAGCCCAATCTGCACTATCTATTATACCAACTACTACTAGTGGTACATTTACAAAAGTAGTTCAGAGAATACCTATAAAAATTTCTCTAGACAAATTTAACAACAAAATACTTCCAGGTACCAATGCCGTTGTTAAAATTCGCATAAAGTAATGGGGTGATATAATGGAAGAAAACAACAATGAATCTATATACAGCTGGCTAGCATTAATTGTTGTAGTAATAGGAACTTTTATGTCCATACTTGACAGTAGTATAGTTAATATCGCTATTCCAAAGATGATGGCAGTCTTTGGAGTATCAATGGATGATTCAAAATGGATACTGACATCATATACCCTAGCTCTTGGTGCAATTATACCTCTTACGGGGTATCTTCAGGAAGTTTTCGGTTCTAAAAAAATATATATGTTTGCGCTTGCAATGTTCACTTTGGGCTCCATGCTGTGTGGATTTGCCTGGAACAATACATCTATGATAGTATTTCGTATTATACAAGCTTTAGGCGGCGGCATGATAATGCCTGTAGGTATGTCCATAATATATGAAATATTTCCTAGAGATAAAATAGGCCTAGCCCTTGGAATTTGGGGAATAGCTTCCATGGCAGCGCCTTCCATAGGACCTACTTTAGGTGGATATATTATTCAAAATATGAACTGGAGACTTATTTTCAACATTAATGTTCCCATAGGCATACTAGGTGTAATTTTAGCTGGAATTCTACTAAAAGACTCCCAAAAAATTACATTTAAGTCTTTTGATGTAATAGGCTTTTTATCCTCTACAATTGGAGTAGTAAGCATTTTATATGTACTTGGAGAATGGACTTCAATTGACTGGAGCAAAGTACAATACCCACTGCTTTTGACTTTAGGATGCCTAAGTCTTATACTATTCGTAGTAAATGAACTTACCCACCCACAGCCACTTTTAGACCTCACTGTATTTAAATTATTTGATTTTAGTGTATGTCAAATAATAATCTGCGTTTTGACCATGGCACTTATGGGTGGGGTATACGTGCTGCCCTTATTCCTCCAAAACATAAGAGGATATACAGCAATGGAAACAGGTTTAATCATGCTGCCTGCTGCACTTGTAGTTGGAATACTAATGCCTGTTAGCGGTAACTTGTTTGATAAAATTGGTGCCAAGCCCTTAGTTATACCCGGACTTATAATACTAGCCTTAAGTTCCTATCATCTTTCAGTTTTAATAAACATGAATTCCAGTAGAGAAATGATAACCTTAATTCTATGTATAAGGTCAATTGGGCTAGGATTTACCATGATGCCAATTAATACTGCAGGAATGAATGTAGTACCACAAAACTTAATTGGGAAAGCATCTGCTCTTTCTAGTACTATAAGACAAATAGCAAGTTCCCTCAGCGTAACAATAATGTCCGCCATAATACAAAGCAAAACTAACTATAATTATTTAAAATTATCTGAGCAAATAAATGTCTACAATAAACCCGCTAATGATACAATAAATATTCTTACGAAATCATATATGCAAGAAGGCCTGCCCCAAGGCACAGCTAAAGCCTCTGCATTATCTACGTTAAGTAAATTGTTTCAAGGACAGGCTACTATAGATGCTATGGCTTATGCAGTTGCTATTACTTCTGTTATAGTAATTGTCACTATAGTCTTAACTTTAATGATGAAAAGTAAAAAAACAGTGAAAGGAGATGATCACAATACCAACACAAAAGAACTTGCCGCCACGAAATGATGAATTAATATTAGAGCAATCGGATAAAATAATTAATCTTTTTAAAAGTATCCATAAAATTATTGGTCATAAATTTAGAGAGATTGCAGGACAATACGGATTTACGGTACCTCAACTGGCAGTTATAGTTCATCTATATAAAAAACCTGGTATGACATTAAATGAGTTGAGCAATCATTTGTTGCTTGCAAAGAGTACAGTATCCGGTATAATAGATCGTTTGGTAAATCAAGGCATTGTAACCCGAGAAATACCTGAAAACAACAGGAGAATTGTAAAACTATCTATATCAGAAAAATTTAAAAAAAGCAATGATATAGTAAACATAAGACAAGTCTTTATTTCCAACTGTATATCCGATACTATAAGAAATATGGATAACGAGACAGTAGATCAATTTATTCATGCCTTAGAACATTACAAATCACTATTAGAAGATCTTAAATAATAGGGAAAATGCTTCCGCAAAATTTGCTGCTGAAGTATTTTCCCTTTACCTTTCTTTTGATCCTTATAAATTTATCCGTGGCTTCCATCCTCTTAAGCAAACTCCACCTGAATCTAAGAATCACTTGATTGAAATCACAAGTGCTATCAATTATTATACATAATAAATACCTATGCTGCGTAGTATTTAATAGATATAATAAAAAGGAGAGGAGAATATGAACTTTAAAGATATAATTGAAAAAGACAGGGAAATAAGGAAAAAACATGAGTTTAAAGGAACTTTTCTAGAGTACTTAGAAATTGTAAAAAAGAACCCTAAAATCGTAAAATTATCTCATAGAAGAATGTATGATATTATAATGAATAAAGGTTATGAAGTCTTAAAACCTGAAGAAAATCCAAGAATAAAAAAATTATACGGTAATGAACCAATTAGAAGGTATAACTTTTTTAAAGATGACTTTTTTGGAATTGACAAAGTCATAATGAAATTAGTGAATTATTTCCACTCTGCAGCAATGATGGGAGAAGAATCAAGACAGGTGCTTTACCTAGTAGGTCCTGTAGGAGCTGGTAAATCATCTCTAGTAGAATCAATTAAAAAAGCTCTTGAAACCTCAGAGCCTATTTATGCTCTTGAAGGATGCCCTATGAGAGAAGAGCCTCTGCACCTTATACCAAAACATTTAAAAGGAAGCTTTGAAAAAGCACTCGGTGTAGAAATTGAAGGCGATTTATGCCCTGTTTGTAAATATAGGCTAAAGCATGATTACGGCGGCGAATATGAAAAATTTCCTGTAACTACTACTGACTTTTCCATACGATCAAGAAAGGGCATTGGAGTAGTACCACCAGTTGATCCTAATAACCAAGATACATCTGTGCTCACAGGTTCTATTGATATATCAAAAATGGATATGTATCCTGAAGATGATCCTAGAATATTCTCACTAAATGGTGCTTTCAACGTAGGTAATAGAGGGCTTGTAGAATTTATTGAAGTTTTTAAAAATGATGTGGAATATCTTCACACAATAATTACAGCTACCCAGGAAAAATCAGTTCCATCTCCAGGTAAAGGTTCAATGATTTATTTTGATGGAATTATTCTAGCACATTCCAATGAATCTGAATGGAACAAATTTAAATCTGATCATACTAACGAAGCAATACTAGATAGAATAGTAAAAATTGAAGTTCCTTACTGCATGGAATTAAATGAAGAAATTAAAATATACAAAAAAATACTTGGCAAGAGTCAATTTAATGCACATATAGCACCCCATACCATAGAAATAGCAGCAATGTTCGCAATTCTATCCAGACTTTCACCTTCCAACAAAGTAGATCCTATGACAAAATTAAAAATTTATAATGGAGAAGATATAGTTGAAAAAGGCACAACTAAAAAAATTGACTTTTCAGAATTAAAAGAGGAAGCAGGTTCTAGAGAAGGAATGACAGGCATTTCCACCAGGTTTATAGTAAAAGCCTTAGATAGTGCACTTTCAAACTCAGAGTACAACTGTATAAATCCTCTCAGCGTAATGGAAAGCTTAACAAAAGCAGTTAAAGATTTAGACATAGCTGAAGATGATAAACAAAGATATTTAACTTTTATAAAAGATACCATTAGAAAAGAATATAACAAAGTATTGGAAAAAGAAATAACCAGAGCTTTTATTCACAGTTTTAAAGAACAGGCAGAAAGCCTTTTTGACAATTACCTAGATCATGCAGAAGCTTATGTAAATAAAAATAAAATTAAGGATCAATCTACTGGAGAAGAATTAGAACCAGACGAGACTTTCATGAGATCTATAGAAGAACATATTGGCATCTCCGAAAATTCTGCAAAAGGATTTAGAACCGATGTAACTTCATATATGTTCTACGTTATAAGAAATGGAGGAAAAATCAGCTATACTTCCTATGAGCCTCTTAAAGAAGCTATTGAGAAAAAACTCACTGCATCTGTAAAAGAACTATCCAGAGTTATAACTAAATCAAAAGTAAGGGGCAAGGAACAAAATGAAAAATATAATTCCATGGTTGAGGAAATGAAAGCAGATGGATATTGTGACCACTGCTGTGACGTTATTTTAAAATATGCTGCCAACAACCTATGGAAGGATTGATATTATGGCTATTTTTAGAGAATTTGATCCAAGGGATCACCATGATAGATCCTTAGAAGATAGAAGGCGCCACAAACAATTAGTAGAGAAATCCATAAAGGATAATCTTGCAGATATAATATCAGAAGAAAGCATTATAGGTCAAAGTAAAGATAAGAAAATTAAAATTCCCATAAAAGGCATTAAAGAATACCACTTTATATATGGAGGCAATAGTCCCCAAGTTGGAAGTGGAAATGGATCTCAAAAAAGAGGAGATAAAATTGGAAGATCCCTAGAGGAAAATGGAAGCAAAGGCAAAGGCGGTGCAGGTAACGAAGAAGGGGAAGATATGTACGAAACTGAAATTACCCTAGAAGAACTTATGAATTATCTTCTTGAAGATATGGAGCTACCTTTGATGGACAAAAAAAAGTTTTCAGAATTATTATCTAAAAAATCCTTAAAGAAATCAGGATATCAAAGAAATGGAATAAATCCAAGGCTTGCTAAGAAAAGAACTGTTATAGAAAAACTAAAAAGACAGCAAAACTCTAAAAGAGCTATTAGAGAAGCTTCCAAAGACCCACTATTTCAAAATAAAACTATTTCTAAAGATATAGACTCAAGATTTCCTTTTAGACAGGAAGATTTAAGATATTTCAGAATAAAGGAGAAAAAAAAGCGTGAATTAAATGCTGCTGTCATATGCGTAATGGATACATCAGGTTCCATGGATAGCACTAGAAAATTCTTAGCTAGATCCTTTTTCTTTATTTTGTATCAATTTGTAAAAGCTAAATACAATAATGTTGAAATTAAATTTATTTCTCACTCCACTAAAGCAAAGGTAGTTACTGAAAATGAATTTTTCCACAAGGTAGAATCTGGTGGAACCTATATATCCAGTGGATTGAATAAAGCTCTTGAGGTAATTGAAGAAAATTATAATCCTGCTTACTGGAACGTATATACCTTTTATGTAAGTGACGGTGACAATTGGGATGAAGACAACGAGCGTGCTTTAAAAGCCGCCAAAGATTTATGTGAAGTCTGCAATCTTTTTAGCTATGCAGAAATCATACCCAGTTATTTTGGAAGTAATATAAAAAATATTTTCCGTCGAGGAATAGATAAAAATAACTTTTCCACTGTAACTATTAATGAGAAGCAAGACTTATGGATATCTCTTAAAAAAATACTGAAAAAAGAACTGGAAGGAAGGTGATTTTTCTGGAATATACAGGTACAGATTTAGAAAAATGGTGTGACATTATAGAAGATACATCTAAAAAATCAGGACTTGACTTTTATCCTCAAGAATTTGAAATTGTAAGTTATACAGACATGATAGGATACGAAGCCTATCTGGGAATGCCTGCTAGATACCCTCACTGGAGTTTTGGCAAATCCTATGACAGGACAAAATCACTTTACAAATATAACCTTACAGGACTTCCTTATGAAATGGTAATAAACTCAAATCCCTGTCTTGCTTATTTGATGAAGGACAATACACTACTACTGCAAATTCTAACAATGGCTCATGTATACGGACACAATGATTTCTTTAAAAATAACAGGTTGTTTAAAGAGGGTACTAAAGCATCCTATACTCTTGAAATGTTTAAAAATGATGCAGATATGATAAGAGAATATATAAATGACCCAAGCATCGGGTATGAAGGAGTAGAAAAAATTTTAAATGCCGCTCATTCCATAAGATTTCAAACAAACAGAACCATAGGTGCAAAAAAAACAGAGGAGGAATCAAAAGAAGATTTAATAGATTTTATTATAAATCACAGTCAACTAGAAGAATGGCAAAAAAATGTTTTATATGTAGTAAAAAAAGAAACTGCATATTTTATACCTCAGGTTGAAACAAAGATTATGAATGAAGGTTGGGCAAGTTACTGGCATTATAAGACCTTAAATAGACTCGACCTTTCGCCTTCACTTCACATTGAATTCATTAAAAGACACAATGATATAATTACACCTATTATGGGAGGAATTAACCCCTATTATATTGGCTTTAAAATATTTGAAGACTTAGATAAAAGATACGGAGAAAATAAGATATTTGAAGTAAGAGCACTGGAAAGAGATGCATCTTTTATTCGAAGATACTTAACAAAAGAGCTGTGTTATGAACTAAATTTATTTGAATATGCAAAACAGCGCAGTGACTATGTAATAAAAGAAATTCCTGATGAAAAGGGCTGGATTGAAATTAGAAATACCCTATGCAATAATTGTGGCATGGGTTCCATTCCCAATATCGTTGTTGATGATATTTTAAAAAAGGACAATACCCTCGTATTAAAACATATTTACGATGGGAGAGAATTAAATTCAAATTATATGGAAGCTACTTTAAAATGCATTTATGAATTGTGGGGATATCCCGTGAAATTAAACACTAAAATAAGCAAAGAAGATATAGAAGTATGCTGCAGCGAGCCTACTACTATTACTTATAAAACTTTAAGATGTGATTAATATAAAGTCTCTAGATTGAAAATTAACTTATACAGAGCATGTAATGACAAATTTTAACACCCTAAAAACTTTTGGCAAGTCTAAAGTTTGGTATTTTGAAAATCTAAGAACCTTAGCTAAACTCGTACCTCAAACAATATCTAAGCTCCTAAGATTTTCTAAAATACCTCACTAAGACTTATGGAAAAGTTTTTAAAGGTGCTTTCAATTTTGTTATTACATTTTTTTGTATAAGTTAAAATTCAAATTAAAATCACTATATAGATTTTCTAGGTTTAAAGCCCTCTAGATAGTTAATCCTAGAATTAAACTTGTCCAAATTGTCAGTTTAATTTAAATGTTAAAATTATAAATTCAACCAAGATTTATAATTAGCAATTTTCAACACTTATAGATTTATTTTTAAACTCTACAATCTGCATAGGTATTCTAACTTAAAAATCAACTTATACGCAGGCACATTTTTACAATAATGAAGCTCTTTTAAATATTTTGTATATAATGCTTAGAAAAAAATTTTTAAAAAATCTAGAACTTTTGAATTGTCTGAGGTACGAGTTTTCAAAAGTTCTCAGTATTTTTTTAAATTTTTTGCTTAGCCTTATCAAAATGTTTAACGAGCTGAAGGTTGTAAAAAATATCCGCAGTATAAGTGATTTTTCGTTTGGAAATTCTATGATGTTTCAATTAAAGTTCTTCCATTATTTGTCTTGCTATATAATCCCCATCTATCTCATCATCCACTTGAATATTTATAACTTGGCTTTTGCCGGAAGCCTCCCCTGTCATATATAATATTTCTCCTGAATTATCATCTATTTTTTTAACCACTACGGCTTTATCTCCTTTTAATACCTTCAGCTTTTTACCACCTTCTACTGGCAGCCAAAAACTCTGAGTAAATTGAATTTCGTGTCCAATTTTATACTTCATAAAATACCCCCCTTTATCTAATTAAGAGTTAATAATTAAAGTTTAAAGTTCACATAACAAAGAACAGATAAAGATGATTTCCATCGTACCTCAGGAAATCTATAATTTAAAGATTTTCTGACGTTAGGAAGAAAATTATCCTTATTTGACATTTGAACTTTGCACTTTGTTCTTTAAAAAATTACTTCGCATTATTTTTATATTAGGTCACAACTTATTATGTGCAAAAGTTAAGTTATACAATCTTATAGTCTTACTTATCTTCCATTATGCCATACTTTTTTTCAAATGTTAACTTTCCCTCTACAAGTCTGGATATTACCATACTAGCTACTGTATTTCCTGTAGAATTAAGCACAGTAGCCGGTGCATCTATTATTACACTTATAACTGCAATTATAGGAAGCAGCTCCGTTGGAAGTCCGTATACACTTAATATAAGCATCTCACCAATCATACCTCCGCTAGGTATAGCTGCCATTACAGCTCCAACTAAAAAGGATACAAAAATTATGGAAAGTATGGCTGAAGGACTGGTCATACTTCTTCCAAATAGTCCAAACAAGAAAGTGATTTTCATAACACCACCAATTACAGAACCATCTTTATGAATATTTGCCCCTAATGGGATTACCGTTTCAACTATATCCTCTGGTACTCCCATTTTTTTTGTACATTCTAAATTAACAGGAATACTTGCTGCACTTGAGCAAGTTGCTAGTGCTGTTATTGTTGGAGCTACAGCGTTTTTCCAGAATGTTTTAATTCCAATCTTGCCACTAGCTAAAAATGCATAGAAAGTAAAGAACCCGAAATAATAAATAACTGATATAACTATATATAGAATAAATACTCTTAAATATCCCTGAAGTATTTGTGGTCCAAGAGATCCTATTACTGCAGCAAAATAACATCCAAGACCTATTGGAGCATAGTACATTATTATTTTAACCATTTTCATCATTACATTAGATGCTGCCTCTAAAAATTTTGCAACAGGTTCAGCCTTTTCCCCAAGGGCTGAAGTCGAAATACCAAAAAGTACTGAAAATACAATGAGCTGCAGCATATTACTTTTAGAAAACAGAGAAACAAAATCTGAAACAGTAAGAGTATTTACAATCTGCTGTAAAAGCCCTACTTGCTTCACTTTATCAGCAGCACCTCCTCCAGTTGTTACAATCTTTTTAAGGGCTGAATAATCTATACCTCTTGCAGGATTTACTATTAAAGCACCTATAAAACCAATTACAGACGCTGCAAGCGCAGTGCATATAAATACTACAAAGGTACTTGCCATAATTTTACCTAATCTTTTCATACCTTTCATGTTTGCTATAGCAGAAGTAACGCTAAAGAATACCAAAGGTATTATAACCATAAACATTAAATTTAAAAATAAATCCCCAAAGGGCTTTAATACTAGTGCCTTAGATCCTAACAATACGCCTATAATTGCACCTAAAATTATTGAGCCTAATAATATAATGGAAAATTTGTAGTTTTTAAAAAAGCTTTTCATTTCCTATCACTCCTTTCTACAAACTGTTAATTTCTATCCTAAAAGTCCGTAATTTTTTAATTCATTTTCTAATATTTTTAAGTTTTCATCTGTCATAGTAGTAAGTGGAAGTCTTAAGTTTCCAACATTTTTGCCTAAAATGTTCATAGCAGTTTTTACTGGAATAGGATTCGTCTCTATAAACATTGCCTTTATAAGTGAATATAAATCCAACTGTAACTTAAGTGCAGCCTTTATATCACCTTTAAAGAATAATTTACACATTTTTTCCATATCACAGGGTACTATATTCGCCATTACAGATATTACCCCACATCCCCCTAAAGACAATATTGGAATTACCTGGTCATCGTTTCCAGAATATATGTCAATTCTCTCACCACAAAGTGCTTTCATTTCAGCAATTTGACTTATATTACCACTGGCTTCCTTTATTCCGCTTATGTTTTTAAATTCGCATAATTTTTTCAAAGTTTTTGGAAGTATATTCAATCCTGTTCTTCCTGGAACATTGTAAACTATTATAGGAGTTTTTACTCTATCGTTTATTACTTTAAAATGTTCTATAATTCCTTTTTGTGTAGTTTTATTGTAATAAGGAGTAATTACGAGAAGACCATCTACACCTATGCTTTCAGCCCATACGCTCATATCTACAGCCTGCGCAGTACAATTACTACCTGTACCAGCTATTACTGGTATTCTTCCACTTACCGTATCTACAGTAAACTTTATAGTATCTTTCTTTTCCTTTTCCGTCATTGTAGTAGCTTCACCTGAAGTTCCACAAATAACTATAGCTTTCGTACCTGATTTTATATGCCATTCTAAAAGTTCCTTTAATTTGTCAAAGTTTACAGTGCCATCTTTAAATGGAGTTACAATTGCAACTGCAGAACCAGTAAATAAACTCATAAAAACACCTCATTTTTTGATTTAATCTTTATATTTATTATATACTGATTTTTTACTTGTTTTATTGCGAAAAGTGCTTGAAATATTGCGAAAAATGCTTTAGCATATAAATATAATATAGTTGAGGTATGGTTGAATGATTAAAAATACAACTCAAAAAGTAAAGAGAGGTTATTTGAAAAGTGACTTTGAAATATTTCACTTAAAAGATAAAAGAGATATTAAATTCCAATTTCACTATCATAATTTTAATAAAATAGTAATATTTATATCAGGCAATGTAACCTATCTAATAGAAGGTAAATCTTACAAATTAAAGCCCTGGGATATACTTCTTGTAAACAGCAATGATATACACAAAGCTATAATAGACTCAAACGAAACCTATGAACGTATAATTATGTGGTTAAATTCAGACTTTTTAGTAAGATATAATCATAACTGTAATTTATTAAGCTGCTTTGAACTGGCATCAAAACAAAGATTTAATTTATTGAGACTCGAAAGTACATGGCTTGCAGATGTAAAAAAAATACTTTTTCAGATTGAAGATACCTTTAAAAACAAAGAATTAGGTTACAGCGTGCTGAGAGTATCCTATTTTTTACAGTTTATAGTCTATATAAATAGATTGTTTTTAAAACAAAAAAATATTTCAGAGTCCAATGACATAAAATATGATAAGAGCATGGATAATATTCTAGATTATATAAATAAAAACTTAAGCAAAAACCTTTCTGTAGATGCTCTATCCTCTAAATTTTATGTAAGTAAGTACTATTTAATGCACAAATTTAAAGAACAAACCGGGTATACCCTTCACAATTATATACTTCAAAAAAGATTGATTATGGCTAATTTATTAATAACCAACGGTGAAAATGCATCAGATGCATGTGCAAAATCTGGTTTTGGAGATTACTCCAACTTTGTGCGAGCCTTTAAAAAGATGTTTGGACTTTCTCCTAAAAAATACTACAAGAGCTAACTTCTGTAGAGTTTCTAGTTTGAAAGTTAACTTATACAAAGCATGTAATAACAAATTTCGTCACAATAAAAACTTTTGACAAATCTAAAACCTTAGGCTTTTTTGTCGTACTCTTTTTTATATCATTTATCCTGTCTAATATATGCTTTCCAATGTACACCAATAATTTTCCAGTTACTACTAAGTAGTTGCTTAATTAAATATCTTTTCATAATTTCCATCTACTTTCCAAGCGTCTTCTTTTTTATATAAAAAACTATATTTATTATCAAATTTTGAATTTTTGTATCACTAAAACATTTTGTAAATATATTAATTATTAAGACTTAAAAATTATATATTTTAAAGGAGGAAATTTCTTATGGCAGATTCTTCTCAACCTTACAATAAAATACCTTATAAAAACATATACTCCTGCAAATATTCAAATGGTATTTCAATAATACAGCCAGAATATCAGGTACTTCCAGATGGAAGTACTGTAAACAATCCAGCTTATGTGTCGTCACTTGCATCATCCTTTTGGACATACAAATTCATAATTGACTGTGATATGCAAATGGATGGAAGTATAAAAAGTATTGGTATTCCTATTTGCCACTTAATTAAGTCAGAAAATATTAAAGTTTATGAACGACTAGACTGTAACACTGTATTCAATCCTGTTCCATTTACCCTTATAAAAAATGATCCTTCTTTCTACTATGCTCCTAAAGGATTTAAATGGTTAAAAATAGAAAATTTAAAAAGATATTATAGAGGAGTTTGTGTAGAATACATTTTAGAAATTTTCGGGAATTATGTCTCTAGTCGTCAGTCCTTAAAAATAAAAACAACTTATAATATAATTAAATTTACTGAAGATAGTATACTTGTACCAACTTGTAATTCTAAAGGAAATCTTACTGTAAAAAAGAGCTGCTTCACTTCTATTATCAATAACAAAGCTATTTTAAAATACAAGGTCAATATTTTAAATACAGGAAACACTGCTCTCAATAACGTTATTTATAACGATAAAATATATATTCCAACTTCATTTATCCTAGGTAAAATACACATTAATACATCTAATCTTTCTATTGATAGAAATATACCCGGTCAAATTCTAATCAACGGACGTTTTGACATAATAAAACCTGGTCAAATGTTAACAGTTATCTATTCAATTCCAGTAGAAAATATAACTAAACCAAAAAAATACAAAATAGGCAGCAATGTTGTAGTTTCTGCTATGTATACATCAGCTCACAGCGTCTGCTCTTCGAATATTGATGTGGTAAAACTTAGCTCAGAAAATCACTGTAGTATAATAAATCAAAATAAAGTCTCTTTTATACTTACAATATGGAATACGCGTTATTCACCTGACACAGAAGTAACCATAATAAATTACTTATTCATTCCATCTGGGATTACTTTACAATTTAATAATTTTGGGATGTATACTGCTACATTTGGCAATAAATATGATATTGTGCCTATTAACACCAATATAACTGGTCCACAAAATATTATACTCACCTGCAGAAATCTCAAAATACTACAAGATGGATGCACCTACAAAGCAATTACATTTAAAGTAATATCCAGTACAATAGCAGGCAAGATAACTATCACAAATACTTTAAAAAGTATTACTCTAGCAAATCCTAATTCACAGGTACTTATTGATATAAAAAATCTGTCATCAACATCTAACATAGATATACTTCCTAGTGTCAAATGCCAGTAAATGTACAAATTCTTATCTTTGTAACGCCTTTTTAATTTTTTAATATATTAAATTAGAGTTATAATTTTAATTAGAATAAAAGAGGAGTGATATTATATGGCAGACCAAGTACAGCCATGTAGCTGCACATCCTATACAAATATATGCTGCTGTGGAGCACAAAATGGTATTTCAGTTGTACAACCACAATGCCAGACTCTTTCTGATGGAAGGGTAGTCAACAATCCAGCTTATGATCCTCTGCTTACAAAATCTTTCTGGACTTATAAGTTTATTACTGACTGCAATAAAGATACCCGATCTATAAGTAATTTTGTTATTCCTATTTGTCAATCTATATCATCCCAAAGTGTAGAAGTTTTTGAAAAAATAGATGGGTGTGGACAATTTCAATCTATCAATTTTACACTATCTTTAACTGATCCTAATTTTGGTAATGCACCTTCAGGCTTTCAATGGCTAAAAATAGAAGTTAGCGAAAGATACCAAAAAGGCGTAAGTGTAGAATATAGAATTGAATTAGTAGGCAATTTTCCTACTGACACACAGCCAATAAAAATAAAAGCTGCTAACAATATATTAACTTTTGATTGCGATTGCCTTCTTCTTCCTAAATGTAATGATCAGGGAGTACTTTCAGTAATAAAAACATGTAATCATACAATTACCAATAATCAAGTAACCTTAAACTACACAGTTAATGTTACAAATACAGGAAATGCTGCTCTTAATAACGTACAGTATCTTGATACGGTTTTTATTTCATCCGCACTGGTACTAGGTACAATTACAGTCAATCCATCTACCCTTTCAATAAATACAACTGTTCTTGGAGAAGTTATTATAAGTGGAAATCTTGGTACCATTAGCCCGGGAGATACAATACCTGTAACTTATACAATTCCAATTACTAGTATAACTGTGCCTAGAACCTATACTGTAAACAATACAGTTAGAGCATCCGCAACAGGCACAGAAAGTACAGATACTTGTTCAACGGAATTTAGTGCTGTTGAACTAGGTGTTGTAAAATGCTGCAATATTAATGAAAATAGCGCTTCGTTTACAGTAACAATTTCCTCTATAGACCTATCGCCTAATACTACTGTCAATGTAATTGACAATTTTTTCATACCATCTGGTATAACATTACAGTTTAATGATTTTGGTGGATTCACTGCCAAATTTACTTCAAGTGAGGAATCAGTTCCTCTTAGCACTAATATAGTTGGCCCTATAAATATTACACTTAGCGATAATAACCTCCAAATACCTGCAGGAGGATCAATAAATAGAACAGTACGTTTTACAGTTATATCAAGTTCACTGTTCGGTACTGCAACTATCGAAAATACTGTAAACAGCATAGTCCTGTCAGAGCCAAATTCTCAGGTATTCCTTGGTGCAGGACACCTACCTGTTAAATCTGATATAGATATTACACTTAACCTAACCTGCAGACAACCATGTTCTTAAATTTAATCATATAATATAACAAAATTTTAATTATGCCAGTATTTTTTAAAGTACTGGCATATATAATTTTAAGCCTTGATTATGTTGCAATATTAATAAATCAACATACTATGTATTAAGGATGAAGTCCTTAAATTAAGTAAGCCTTATTTCTATTGATTTTTAATTTGACACAACTTTAGATATGTTATCTAAATCATTATAAAAAGGAGGAAATAAATATATGGCAAAGCATAGAAGATCGGATCACTCAAAAAGCAGCCGTGAATTTGTTGATAAAAATGAAAGTGAAAATATTGAGACACAGGAAATGGAACTTGATGAGACAAGTAAACACAATATGGATGGTTCTGAATGTCATGATGAATCAAAAAATGATTGTTATCATAAATGTATAACAATTTGCGGTAAGAAAGGTCCAAAAGGTGATCCCGGTTGTCCTGGTCCTAAAGGCGATCCCGGCTGCACTGGATCTAAAGGCGATAAGGGCGATCCTGGCTGTCCTGGCCCTAAAGGCGATAAAGGTGATAAGGGCGATCCTGGGTCTAAAGGCGATAAGGGCGATCCTGGCTGTCCTGGTCCTAAAGGCGATAAAGGTGATAAGGGCGATCCTGGGTCTAAAGGCGATAAGGGCGATCCTGGTTGTCCTGGGCCTAAAGGTGACAAAGGAAATCCTAGCTGTCCTGGGCCTAAAGGCGATAAAGGTGATAAGGGCTGTCCTGGAGATAGAGGTCCAAAAGGAGACCCTGGTTGTCCTGGTCCTAGAGGACATGATGGAGACCCTGGCTGTCCCGGCCCTAGAGGTCCAAAAGGAGATCCGTGTTGCCCTGGATTAGATGAAATAGAGATAAAGAAGCTAAAGGAGATTCTGGCTATTCTGGACATAAAAAAGATAAAGCAGCTCCAGGATAAAATAGAGTGAAGGATCTTACGTATAATATAAATTTCTAACTTAAAAATCAACTTATACGTAGAAACATTTTACAATAAACAAGCACATTTAAATATTTTGTATATAAGTCTTAGTGGAAAACATTCGGAGTATAAGTTGATTTTTTGCTTATAATCTCTTTATTGCTGTGTAACTTTATTCAATATATCCATTACACTGTCTGCAATATAGGTTGGATTTTCATTTTTTAATTCTTCTAGAGATCCATATCCATAGGTTACTCCTATAGAATCCATATTGTTTTGTCTTGCCCCTATCATGTCATATTTTCTGTCTCCTATCATTACAGCTTCATCAGAATTAATCCTATACTTTTCTAATACATGCTTTATTACTTCTCCTTTTGTACATCTTGTCCCATTCATATTGCTGCCAACAATGGCATCAAAATATGAGGTTAGATTAAAGTTATTTAATATTATATTTGAAAATTTAGTAGGCTTTGATGTGGCTATAATTAATTTTAACTTCAGCTCTTTCAATTGTTTTAGTAAATCTTCAATATGATCATATACCTTGTTTTCCATTATTCCTTTTTTCTCAAAATATTCTCTGTAATACTGCACTGCCTCAAGAGACTTATTTTCATCAAAACCAAAATATTCACTAAATGAGTATTTTAATGGTGGTCCTATAAACTTTTCAAGCAAATCAAGACTTTCCACTATAATACCAAATTTCTTCAATGCATACTGTACTGATTTAGTTATTCCTTCCTTAGACTCTGTAATTGTTCCATCCAAATCAAATAATATATATTTATATTTCATTTTATATTCCCCCAAATTCTATATAAATTAAATTATATCAGTTTAGGGAGTTCATCATCAAGGGTTTGCAAAAAACTCTGGATCTTCTGTCTATCTTTCTGTGTACCGCAAAAGTTTACACTAAAGGTAAATTCATCATCAAAGGTAGTAAGTGCAACTTGAAAATAAGGATTATATTTAATAGATCCATTCATATAAGCATCTTTAACTCCAGCTCCATAAAATGAAAGCTTCTCTTTATCTATAATTCCAATATTGGTCATAGCTATAGGAGGGTTATGAAATAACTTGCATACAAGTGATTTTGCAAATTTATAAGGTAATAGAGAAAATATAATTTCAAGCATCATTGGACCATTAAGACATGAAAAACTTTTCTTTTCATGTTCCATGGACTTTTTTACCTTTAAAAGAGTTTCTTTATAATTTTCACCTATATCTTTTCCTATATCACATACCATATTTGATGTTAAGTTACATATTCCCTGTGCCTTCTTTTCTGGAATATACCTTCTAAGATCCACAGGACAAGGAAGAGCTATATGGCTGCAATGTAATTCCTTTTGAAGAGCCCTTATATATGATGCAATAACAATGTCATTTATAGTTGTTTTACTTTCCTTAGCATATTTTTTTATAAACTTAACTCTATCTTTGGTAATCTTATGAATAACAACAAAAGGATTATTATTATCTCCTTCCAATGGGAAATAGATGCCCCCATTGTATTTGGATACCTGTGATGAAGAAAAAAATATTTTAACCTTATCCAAATCACTAAAGTTATCCAGTACCTGTTTTGCACTTCTAGAACTCATCTGAAAATTAGGGGTATAACCCGGGTTATCTTTTAGGTTGGAATATATAGAGCTTAGCATATAAAGATAATCCTTAAAGCCTGCAGCATCACAGAGCATATGATTAATTATTATGCAAAGACAATCACGGGTACTACTTCTTATAATATTTAACCTAAGTTGTGGTCCTTTAAATGTATCTGTTTTTAGTACAATACATTTTTCTATCTCCTCATAAACCTTTTCCGTTTCAATTATTCTTACAATATCATCTGTTGTAAATTTACAACTTTGCCAATAAGGTGAGGACTTCTTTTCTACAAATTTGCATATTACTAATGGAAATTCCCAAGTTGACATATACACTGCTTTTTTTAAACAATTTTCATCAATATGGCTATCCAATTCAATTACACAATGAAGTTGATGATCATTGAATTTTTCAAACATAAATTGCATTATGTCCCAAGTTTCAGCTTTATACCTTTTAACATCAGTCATTAACATATCACTCACTCCTATTAAAATATACGCAAAAATTTCAGGTTTAATGTTAAACATCAAACCTGTTTCTGTCAATTACCATTTAAAATTAATTTAATAGGATTTTCCTTATTTAAAAAATGATTTTACATTGGGGGAAATGAAGAATTATAAACTGGGCACCTGCCATACCCATTGAAAAAACAGATAATAATATTACTAAAATAATGGCACCTGCATCATATTTCATCTTTTCTTCATTATTTATTATATAGCCTGCAATAATTTCAATACCTAAAAGTACTAGAATAATAGGCCACAATGACACTATTAGATAATAATTTATATTGGGAAGCATTCTATTTAACAAAAACATTGTTCCAAACATAACGAGCACTATACCTGCCGTAAGGGTGCCAACTCTACGACCTTTAAACATCTTCATCCATCTCCCTCTTTTTACCTTTAATTAGTTTTATACCTGCAGCAATTATTGCAATACCTATAATTATTCTAGGTGCAGTTCTTGTTACATCAGACAGCATCTCATACACCTCATTTGGAATATGACCCCATAAAGTATTCATTACGTTATCCCATATTAAATACAACCCAAGGAATAAACATACTATACCTACAAATAATCTCTGCTTTGTAAATACTTTTTGATCAACTTTCAATAGCTTATCAAGTGAAAACAAATAATTATCTTCTAAATTTAAAAATTCTTCATCTGAAGAATACCGTTTGTTTACACAATCAAAAAAGGAATAAAACCAAATAAGAGGTAAAACAAACAAGAGAGGACCTATGTTAAGCCAACCAGCTATAAATATTACAAAAAAGAAAGCTGACATAAAAGATATTCCCATTTTCATAAATCCCATATACATATGCCCTGCGCCAGGTAAAAGTGAAAAAATAAATGTTGAAATCTTACCTTTTTTCATTCTCATTATTAAAACCCTCCATGTTAATTATCTTCTGAGAAAAATTACTTATATTCGTATTTATTGAATTTACAATACTTAAATTTGGCGGTGCAATACCTACTACTTTTTTTGTATTTACTATAAAATTTAATGTGTTTGAAAAAACAATCATGAGTGCCATACAAGCTGCAATTGAAACTCTAAGCGAGTAAAAAATAAATTCACTGCTCTTTCTCTTTTTTATTTTATTCTCTACCTCATCACAAAATCCAGAAGGAGCTTTTACAAGTTCAGTATCATCAAAACCATCAGCAATGTAGGCACTACACTTTTCACATTCAGAAACATGATCTAAAATCATAATGCTTTCCTCACTTTTTAAGGAACCGTCCTTAAGGCACTTTATGGATTTTTTAGTTAAATGTCCATTTTCATCAAACAGTATTTCACTCACATAAACTCCTCCTTCCATAAAACTTTTAATAATTTTTTTGATCTATACAAACGTGTCTGCAGAGTTTTTAGTTTTTGACCCGTAGATTCAGCCATATGAGAAAGTTTAATATCTTTACAAAAATAATTTATGGCTACAGTCCTGTAAGGCTCCTTTAATTTATTACACAAGTCATGTATTTTCTGTGAAGTATCATTTTCTATCACAGTATCTTCAATGCAGCTTTTCTTGTCTTCCAAACATTCATATTCTTGATCAGTTAAACTATTTATTTTTCGTGCAGGACTTTTCATATAGTCTTTACACTTGTTTACAGCAATTTTAGTGAGCCAGGCTTTAAAATTTTCTCCTTGAAATTTCTCATAATCTTTATAAGCAGCCAAAAAAGTTTGTTGTGCCAAATCCTCTGCATCAAAATAATTTTTTGTAAAAGATAAACATATAGTAATGATTAAGCGTTCATATTGTTTTATATAATTTGCAAATTCATCTCTTTGAATAATCACCACCGCCTTTTTTATCCTTACACTTACTATAACGATTCAAAAACAAAAAACACTTCATTAAATTTAAAAATTTTTTAAATATGCTTTCAATTTTATCAGCATAGCTCTATTTATAAGTTCAAATTTTACTTAGAATAATCATATGAGGATAATTATATGTATAAGATAAATCTCTAACTTAAAAATCAACTTATACGCAGGCATATTTTTACAGCAACGAAGGTTGTAAAAAATGTCCAGAGTATAAGTTGACTTTTCGTTTAGAGACTCTATAGAATTAAAGTTTAAGTGCAATTTCACTTAATTTTTCTGACATGGTAGTTATCTCTTCTATACTTGCTGTAATTTCTTCAGTTGCAGCAGCCTGTTCCTGACTTGAAGCTAGAGATCCCTTACTTTTCTTGCTAGATCCATCTACTTTTTCTTCAATATTATCTGTTAATTTCTTAATCTTAGGCACTGTACTCTTAGCTTGTTCAGAAAGTTTTCTTATTTGATTTGCCACTACACCAAAACCACTGCCAGCTTGTCCTGCTCTAGCCGCTTCAATAGCAGCATTTAGTCCCAACATCTTTGTTTCATTTGCAATATCCTCTATAAAAGAAGATATTTTATTTATTTCTTCTGATAACTCTGTTATCTGACTTATATCATTATTAAGTTCCTGTTCATTGTTATGTATTTGTGATGCTGATGCTGCCAATTCTTCAATAGCAGAAGATATCCCTGTTATACTTTCTGTAAGATTACCTGACATATTACGTAACTCTGCTTCAGTCTCCTTTGGCATAGCTATAACAAAACTACCAACAATCTCATTTGAATCTTCATCAATTAGTGGATAACCTAACATCATAACAGGAGTACCATACTTTACAGCATCTATTTTTTCAACTTTGGCTTTTCCTGTACTTATCACTTCTTTACTGATAAAATCTGATCCGAATTCATCTCCAATTGTTATAGAATCAATATCAAATTGTTTTGAAGATTGTACATATTGAAATTTTTGAAGATCAGTTAAACATAAAAAGACACCCTCTGAAAACATTTCCGCTAATATGGGTGCAAAGTTTCCAAAAGCTTTTGCTACAGGATGTAATCTTGGAATAGCCATGGAAAAAGCACCAACAGCCTTACCCTGCTCATCTACAATAGGAATTGAAGTTATTAAAAGTCTCACTCCATAAGCAGAACGAGGAACTTTCTGAGACAATACTCTTTTTTCTCGAATTGAAGTAAGAGATGTACTATTACTATCAAATTTTTTACCAACATGAAATACATCCAAACTAAATGAATCTGAAGACTGCACCCATTTCATGGTATCACCTTCTATAATTCCGTATACAACTCCACCAGATACTAAATTTGCTTGAACTTTAGCAAATTCTTTTACACTGTCTATTTGATTTACCTTGATCATATCCTCACTATTCCTTTCCATTCTATATTAAACATTTTAATTAAACTGTGGTACTATAAAATATAATTTACATTATTAGTACATAATAAATATTTTGTCATATTATTGTGAAATTAAATGAACTTTTTTATTATTAATAGCAAATTTTATCCATAAATTTACACAAAATTACACCATAAGTAAATAAATGTTATTCTTTATGGTACTTTTATGTAACTATTTTAATAAAAACTGGATTTAAGACTATATTATGTTATAATAAATTAAACAAAATATTTATTATGTCTTATTTTTAATTTAAAAATATTCATGGGGAATCAAGATTATAAAAAATAGAATAAAATTTTTATTTGAAATTACTCAAATGTAATTACTTTCCTTTTTTATCTTTCTTATGATCAGTAATTTCCTCAGAAAATTCTGTAAGTAAGTCAACTATTTGCTTTTTTACACTTAACTTGTTATCCACACTTATAGCTTCCCTAGTTCTTTTATAGACTTCTACACCTAAATATATAAATAAGTACACGGCTATAATTATAATTCCAGCTATAAGGCCTGAGGTTTGCCCTGAAATAAAAGGCATACTTGCAATGATAACGGCAAGACTTATTAAAGTAATCAATGAGCCATAGGGATATCCTTTTTTCTTTAACTCTTGTAAGTTTTTTTTGCGAAAACGAATATGAGAAGCTACAATAATTGCATAGGTAAAAAGTAAAGCAAAACCTCCTGAACTTACTAAGAATAAATAAACCTTTGGAAATAAGAGTCCTATTATGAGTCCCAAAAGCATAGAAAACCCTGAAAGCATCATTCCTCTATAAGGCACATCCTTTTTATCCCTCAATAATGCAGGTGCATGCCCTCTATCTGCAAGAGACCGAATCATCCTTCCAAGTCCAAACATAGCTGCTAACATTGTAGAAAGTATAGCAGTAATCATTATTATGTTCATAACATTACCTGCCCAACCCATTCCCCAATTGTTAAGGGCTGCTACCATAGGACTTACATTTTCACTAATGGCAGCTGTAGGAATTAAAAATATAATTACAGCTGCAGAAGCTATATAAAGCCCAACAAGGCTTAACACAGTATATCTAATAGCTTTTGGAATTACCTTTTTAGGATCTTTAGTTTCTGAAGCAGCTAAACCAATTATCTCAAAACCAGCATAGGCAAACATAATTATAAGCATACTTCCTGCAATGCTTTTTATTCCCCCAGCAAAAAAAGGTTCTCTCCCTAATCGACCTAATTTAACTTGCGAAACTCCACCTATTAACCCTGTAACTAGAAGTATGCCAATAATAACAAAACATAGTATGGCAGCTATCTTAAAAGAAGCAAGGGCACTCTCAAGCTTGCTCAATTTACTTGCACCCAACAAGTTGAGCAATGTAATACAAATAATAACGATACTTCCAATTAAAGATATTGATACTTTAGGAAACCACCTTCGAATTAAAATTGATACTGCTGCTGCTTCACTGGACATAGCTAGAACCATTCCTGTCCAGTAAACCCATCCCACCATAAATTCAGTTCCACGTCCAAAAGCTTTACCTGCATAGGTAGCAAAAGATCCCGGAGCTGGGTCAGATACAGTCATTTCAGAAAGTGCAGAAAGAATAAAATATACTAAAATTCCGCCTAGTATGTAAGCAATAATAATAGAAGGACCTGACGCATGAATAGCCACAGCAGAACCTAGGAAAAATGAACCACCAATTACAGTTCCTAAAGCCATCATTGTAAGCTGACCTGCTGAAAGTCCTTTATGATTACTTTTCATTAATATACCACCTCAAGCCTATATAATCTTAATGATAGTATTTGTTAAATTTGAAAAAACATTCAATACAAATATTTAAACTCTGACATAAACATTATCAATAATCGCCGTGTCAGAAAAATACTTTCAGTTAATAGTGCATCAAAAAATTTCCACTAAAATTAATACATTTATATTTATATTCAGGCCTTCCAACCAAACCATATTCTATATTCATAGTCAATACTCCTATTCTATGCAAAAACTCCAAGTATTTTCTCATAGAAACTCTTGACATTCCCATCATTTCAGCCAATTCTACTGTTGAAAAATCATCTATACCTACCTTTAAAATGCTTGTCCAAACATTTTGTAATGTATTTTTATCTAATCCTTTTGGAAGATTACTTATCGTTTGTTGATCCTTATTAAGAATATAATTGTCTAAGTCTTTTTGATTTATAACATTATTCCCCTTTATAAAATTTTGAGCATCCCTATAACTTGAAAGTGCAGAATTAAATCTTTCAAATTCAAATGGTTTAATTAAGTAATCAACCACACCTAAGTGAAGTGACTTTTTTATCACATTTATATCGCAAGCTGCTGAAACAATTATAACATCAACTTCCCCATTTAATTTTCTAATATATTTAAATAAATCAAGTCCATTTTTTCCTGGCATAAAAATATCAAGTAGTATTAAATCAATTTGACTTTTTTTCAGTACTTTAACTGCCTCTTCAAAGGAAGAAGCAGTATCTACTAATTTAAATCCGTTTATCTGGCTTAGGTATCTTTTATTTAATTCACACACCATGGGATCATCTTCGACAATTAGGACTTTTATCAAATTAAATCACCTTTTCTTTCATAGTTTATTTCAACATCAAAAGTAGTACCTTCATTTATTTTAGAATATACATCTATACGCCCAACTAACTTTTCTATACTTCTCTTAACTAAGTAAAGTCCAAAGCCTCTACTACCTTCTTTTGTCGAAAAACCTTTTTTAAATATTTCATTTTTATTTTTATCATCAAACCCATTTCCAGTATCTGAAACAGTAATATGCAAGCGATTATCATCCGGAACCAAGCTTACATAAATTATCTTATCTTCACTTATAGAAACTGCATCTATTGCATTATCTATCAAATTACCTACGACTGTTATCAACTCATGAGTAATTTCTTTATTAGAAGGCTCTGGAACATATGAATCTTCTGACAATACTAAGCTAACATTTTTTTCTCTTGCGTAACTCATTTTCCCAAGTATAAATCCTGATAGTACAGGGTCTTTAAAATGCCTTATAACAAAACCAATTTCTTTTTGATATTTATTAGCAATAGTTTGTATATATTCGGATAATTCATCATAAGATTTCATGCTCAGCATACCCAGTATTACATGGAGTTTATTCATAAATTCATGGGTTTGTGCTCTAAGTGAACTAGCATATGACTTTACCCCTGTAAGTTGTTCTGCCAGTATCTTCACCTCTGTCTTATCACGAAAGGTAGCAATAGCACCATCAATTTTATTATTTACAAAAATGGGAATACGATTTGTAATCAAAGTTATACCTTTAAGTTCTTGTTCCCTATCAAGTTCTGATTTCCCCGATTTTAGTACTTGAATAAGTCTAGTATTATCAACACAATCGTCAACTTTTTTACCCACAACATTACGTATATCAGCTTTATCAAATATTCTTGCAGCCTCGTCATTGACAAGTGTTATTATTCCATGTTTGTCTACAGCAAGTATTCCTTCTCTTACAGACTTAAGCATGGCACTCCTTTCCCTCAACAGTTTAGCTATATCAGATGGTTCCATTCCAAACATAGTTTTCTTTATATTATTAGCAAGTAAAACAGCTCCAGCTACACCTGTCAAGAACCCAAAAACTATACCAAAATATATTGTATGTCTACTTTGTATAACTGATTGCTGTACTTTATCCATCGTAATTCCAACAACAACCACCCCAATTTGACGACTATTATTGTCCCTAATAGGAACAAAAATTCTAAGAGATTTTCCCAAAGTTCCTTGGGCTTTGGAAACGTATTCATTCCCTTGGAATGCCTTTCCGAAATCTCCACCTATAGCTTTTTTACCTAACTCTATTTTATCAGGATGAGATTTCCTAATTCCTTTCATGTCCGTAACAACAATAAATTGAACATTTGTTGAGTCCTTCATCTTATTAGCAAGATACTGAATCTTGCTCTCATGCTGTGGATTATTAAGTCCGTCAATTATTGTAGGTGATTGAGAAACAATATGTGCAATATCAAAAGCTTTTTCCTCAAGATGTTCTCTAGTCATATCCGTTATTTTTTTGCTAATAAAAATATTAGTTACTATTAATACAAGTGCTACAACACCACATACTAATAAGGCAATTCTCGTATGCAATTTAAAATGAACTTCCTTTATCTTCATTATAATCCCTCCCTATATAAATTAATACAAAATAACAAATATATCGAGTTATTTTGTATTAATCATAAAAAAAACATCAGATAGGATCGAAACCCCATCTGATGATTAGAACTTTACTTGTTTTGTATAACTCCATCTAAAACTATCCTAATACTTTTTTAACCACATCAATAACTGTTCCATCTCTATATTCAACTACTGCAACTATATCATCGGAAAATTTTACTTCTTCTGGTTTGCCAGTCATCTTCTCAGCTTTATCTTTAAGTTCTTCTATTGTAATTATAGGGAGATTGCTTTTTTCAAGTTTTTCAATTAGATCCTTTCTTTTTGGATTTATAGCTATTCCTCTTTCTGTAACAACTACATCTATACTTTCTCCTGGTGTAGTTATTGTAGTTACTTTATCTTTTATTATAGGGAGTCTTCCCTTTACGAGATTTGTAACAACAATTGCAAGCTTTGCACCGGCTGCCGTATCACTGTGTCCTCCAGATCCTCCCATTATTATTCCGTTAGAACCTGTGGTTACATTTACATTAAAATCAGTATCTATTTCAGTTGCACCAAGAATCATGACATCTAGATTGTTGACTACAGCTCCCTTATTTGATGGACTTCCATACATAGATCCTCCCATTCCCTGATGCTTAGGGTTGTCCCTATATGATTCTACAGCTTTTAAGTCAAAGCACTGTACATCAAATAAATTTCTAAATAATCCTTCATCTAACATATCTACAATATAACCAGTTATACCACCTGCCGCAAAACTTCCAACTATACCTCTATCCTTCATTATTTTTTCCAACTCCGCTGCTACTGCCAGCGATGTACCACCTGCACCAGTTTGAAATGACATGTTATTTTTTATATAACCAGATGCGTCCATAACTCTAGCAGCCATTTGTGCAATTTTAAGACCCACTGGATCTTTAGCAATCTTAGTCGTTCCTGATACTATTCCATCCGGATTACCTATTGAGTCCACTTTTACTACATAATCAACGTATTCCTGGCTTATTTCTATGGGACAAGCAGGATAAGGAACCAAATTATCTGTAATTGCTACAACTTTATCTGCATACTGCGCATCAGGTACAGCATACCCAAGTGATCCACAAGCCGCATTACCATAAACACCATTTATATTACCATAACTATCTGCTGTAGGTGCTGCTATAAAAGCTACATCTATGTGAATCTCTCCACTCTCTATTGACCTTGGCCTCCCACCATGTGTCATCATAACAACAGGTGTTTTTAAATATCCCCTTGATACTGCCTCTGCTACAGGACCTGATATATAATTTGTCACTATTCCCGTTACAACCCCATTTTTCATATGTTCAACCAATGGCTCATGAATAGGAAATATTGAACTTGCAGCTATCTTTATATTTTTTATACCTCTTTTAGCTATTTCATATACTATATTGTTTAAAATAAAATCACCATTTCTTAAGTGATGATGAAAAGAAATAGTCATTCCATCTTTTATTTTTACTTTATCTAAAGCTTCATTTATGCTTGAAAGTAATTTTTTATCTCCAGGTTTTACTGAAGTAAGCTTTACTTTTGATTTTGTCTTTATACCATAACTTGCAGACGCACCATTGAAAGGCTTTACTTTTCCGTAACCCTCAATATAATCTGGAATTTCTCTTCCCAGTATATTTTTCATATTATCCCTCATTTCTCAACATAATTATCTCTAAATTTTCATGTAAACAGAGTTCTTTATTATATCAATCCTAAAACCTTAGCTAATTTTGATGTAGTAACTGCCCTATTAATAACTGGAGCATCTACCATCTTACCATCCAGTGAAAATACTCCAAGTCCTTTTTCTTTTGCTTCATCCCTTGCCTTTAATACTCTAAGAGCATGCTTCACTTCTTCTTCTGTTGGAGAAAAAACATCATGTATAGTATCTATTTGTCTTGGATTAATAGATGCCTTACCTGTAAAGCCTAGACTCTTTGCTTTACTTGTATCTTTCTTTAGTCCCTCATAATCATTTGTATCTGTGAACGGTGTGTCAATTGCATCAACTCTTGCTGCCCTACAAGCAGTAGAAACTCTATTCCTAGCATAAAAAATTTCTTCTCCTTCTTTAGTTCTTTTTATACCAAAATCTGAAGTTAAATCTTCTGCTCCCAAAAGAACTCCTGAAACTCTTTTCGAAGAATTTATTATTCTATATACATTTTCCAGGGCATATGCAGTTTCAATTATTGGAAATAACTTTATATTTCCTTTTTGAAAATTACTATGTTTTTCTATTTCACAAAGCATATTATCTATATCTTCAAGTTGTTTTTCTGTTGCTTTAGGTATCATAAGTACATCTGGTTTTACACTTGCAATAGCTTTTATATCCTTTGGACCATATTCTGTATCCAGTGGATTTACTCTAACTACCAATTCTACCTTAGAATAGTCCAATGAACTAATTGCATTTTTTACTAATGCTCTGGCACTATCCTTTTCGGTAAGACTAACTGCATCTTCTAAATCAAGTATTACAGAATCAGCTCCAAGTATTGGTGCATTCTGGAGCATTCCCGGATTGTTACCGGGCATAAAAAGCATTGTTCTCCTTAATCCCTTCATTTATATTACCTCTTTTCAATTGTTATAATGCCCTTTCTATAGCTGTCTGAACTCTAGCTCTTATAGTATAATCTAATGCTCCCTTATCCTGAGCTTTAATTTCTATATCCTGAATGTTCATTTTTTTAATTTGATCTATAATGACACTTTCTATTTGTTTACCAAACTGCTTCATTACAACACTATCAATTTCAACTTTTATTCCACATGATTCATTTGGTACAACCATTATTAAAATGTCATTAGATTCAAGTGTACCTGCTTTAGCTATTTTATTGATCTTCATATATATGCCTCCTTATTTCATTTAAAATTTCTAAGATAACATTTTCAAAAGCATAGTAGCTATAACTACCATTGTTGCTCCACCAAGTCTAGTAGATATTTGTGAAAAAGGCATTAATTCTATTCTGTTTGCAGAGGAAAGTATAGCTACATCACCTGTTCCTCCCAACCCACTATGACAAGCAGTTACTAAAGCTGATTCAATAGGATACATGTTTAATAACTTACCTATGAAAAATCCTGAAGCAACCATTGCTATAACTGCTGCTGCACAAATTAAAATATATATAGGTGAAACTACAGCTACTACATCTTTCCACGGTGTATAAACTACTCCAACTCCAACAAGCAGCGGCCACGTAAGACTTTTGCTTGTAAAACTATACATATGGTAAGCTCCTGTTTCAATTTCTTTTGGAAGAAGCTTTAAGTATTTAACAATTGCCGCCATAAAAATCATGATAACTGGTCCTGGAATACCAATGAATTTACTTGCTAATGCTCCAAACACAAAGAAAGTACAAGCAACTAACAATCCTCCACCCATTAAATTGAAATCTACAGTTTTTTCAGTATTCATAGCTTCTAATATTTCTTTATCATCACCTGTTTTTACTAAAAGTCCGTTACCTGTAAGATGTGGTTTCTTTTCAGCCAAATGTTTTAATATACCGGATATTATTATTGCAACTACATTTCCTATCATAGCTGCTGGTACAAGTTGTGCGATAAATGCACTCTGGGACTCATGGAGAACATCTGCATATCCCATTGAAAGAGGAAGTACCCCTTCTCCAAGTCCTCCTGATAATATTGGGCAAATTACATAAAAAAATGCTTTTTCTGCTTTAAATCCAAATATAACTGCAATAAGTAATCCAAATAATATAGAGCCTATCGTTCCTACTATAAGCGGAACAAACATTCTTATAAATCCTTTTATCATTACTTTTCTATTCATTCCAAGGATACTTCCTGTAATTAGGCATGATATATACAGGTACAAAAAATTTGAACTTTTCATAAGAGTAGTCATTGCTTTAATTGCTGATGGATTTATCAATTTATAATAAACCATTGCAGAAGGAATAAATATTGTAAAAATAGCTGGACCTCCTATGTTTTTCAGTACAGGGAGCTTTGACCCTATAGCTCCAAGAAATATTCCCATTGTCATTAATACTGCAAAACCACCTATCATATCATTAGGCAATTTATTATATACACATGCTAAATAAACTATAATTGCTATTACAATGTATAATGGTATAGAAAAAACACCTAATTTTGATTTTAATAGTTTTGAAAAAACGTTTTCATCATTTTTAGAATTAACTATATTTTGCAAATCAATCACTCCTTAAATTTTGTTTTCTACAAGTATAATTGTAGAAACGTTTTCACATCTTAGATAGTTTATTAAAGTTTTATAATAATTAAGTAATTAAAGTTATTAGACTATTTAACCACCTTAATTTTTTAAGTTAACCCTATGTTTTTCTAATTTTTATAAACTAAATATGGTGATTTATTTTCATTATTACGGAGTTTTCTTAATTTTATTTACTGTTTTGAATTAACAGGTTATTATTAAATTAAAAGAAAAAGCATTTGTAATTTATAAATTTAAAAATAAAGGTGGGGAATATTTATGGATTTTAGAATTGAAAGTGATTCCATCGGTTCAAAGGAAGTACCTACAGAGGCTTATTATGGAGTTCAAACATTGAGAGCAGCTGAAAATTTTAATATAACAGGATATAAATTAAATACAGAGCTTGTAAAAAGCCTTGTTCAAATAAAAAAGGCAGCAGCTATAGCTAATTATAAAGCAGGACTTTTAAATGAAAACATTGAAAAAGCAATAATTGAGGCTAGTGATAAAATACTCGGTGGTAATTTGCAAGATCAATTCATACTAGACCCTATTCAAGGTGGAGCTGGTACCTCTGCAAACATGAATGCAAATGAAGTAATCGCAAATGAAGCTATTCAGATTTTAGGAGGTAAAAAAGGAGACTACTCAATTGTACATCCTAATGACCATGTTAATATGGGACAATCTACAAATGATGTCTTCCCAACTGCAGGAAAAATAACTGCTTTAAAACTTCTTTTAAAAGCTATAGAACAACTAAAGAAATTAGATATGAATTTAGATATAAAAGCAAAAGAATTTAATAATATTATAAAAATGGGAAGAACTCAGCTTCAAGATGCGGTTCCCATTAGATTAGGACAAGAATTTAAAGCTTATAGTTCCGTTATAAAACGAGATATCTCAAGACTTGAAGCTGCAAAAAAAGAATTAGAAGTGTTAAATTTAGGTGGTACTGCAATAGGTACTGGAATAAATGCAGATAATAAATATATGAATACAGTAGTACCTATACTCAGTGATATTATTGGCATACAATTAGAACAAGCTGATGATTTGATAGATGCCACACAAAATTTAGATGGTTTTGTGTCAGTATCTGGTGCTATAAAAACCTGTGCCGTTAATTTATCTAAAATGGCAAATGATTTAAGACTTATGTCATCAGGTCCAAGAACTGGTTTAGAAGAAATAAATCTTCCACCAAAACAAAATGGATCTTCCATAATGCCAGGAAAAGTTAATCCTGTAATTCCAGAAGTAATGACTCAAGTGGCCTTTAATATTATAGGAAATGATGTTACAATAACAATGGCTGCTGAAGCTGGCCAACTGGAATTAAATGCCTTTGAACCAGTTATATTCTTCAACTTATTTGAATCCATAGAAACCCTTACTAACGGTGTAAAAACTTTTACAGAAAATTGTATTTCAGGTATAACAGCAAATACAAATAGATGTAAGAAGTTAGTGGATAATAGTGTTGGCATAGTTACTGCCATTACACCTTATGTTGGATACGAAAAGGCTGCCTCAATTGCAAAAAGTGCTATAAAAACAGGAAAGCCAGTAAAAGAAATCATACTTCAAAATGGTATTTTAAAAGAATCTGAATTAGATCGTATACTAGATCCTATAAGTATGACTGAACCTAGGGAATTAAAAAAATATGAATTTGCTTAATATGGGTTTAGAAAGCCTATAACGTAATATAATTTCCAGTAACCTGTTTTTCATTTATTATTTTGGTTGCTGGAAATATTTTTTATCATACAAGGAGGTTTACATATGAACAATTTAAAGGAAGAAGCATTAAAGTTTCATAAAGAACATGAAGGTAAAATAGCACTTAAAAGTAAAGTATCTGTTAAAACTAGAGAGGACCTAGGCTTAGCATATACTCCAGGTGTTGCTGAACCATGTCTTGAAATCAACAGGGACTATAATACGTTATACGATTATACTTCTAAGGGAAATTATGTAGCAGTAGTAACTAACGGCAGTGCAGTTTTGGGACTTGGAAATATAGGTGCTGCAGCTGGCTTACCTGTAATGGAAGGTAAATCTATTCTATTTAAGACTTTTGCAGGAGTAGACGCTTTTCCTATTTGTGTTGACAGCAAAGATCCTGACAAGATTGTAGAAACAGTAAAATTAATAGAATCCACATTTGGAGGAATAAACCTAGAAGATATAAAAGCACCTGAGTGCTTTGAAATAGAAGATAAATTAAAAAAGGTCTGCAATATACCAGTTTTTCATGACGACCAGCACGGAACAGCAGTAGTAACTTTAGCTGCTATGATAAATGCACTTAAAATAGTAAACAAAAAATTTGAAGACTTAAAAGTAATAATAAATGGTGCAGGAGCTGCAGGTACAGCAATTGCAAAACTGCTTGTAAGTAGAGGAGTTAAAAACATTATTGTATGCGATAGAAAAGGTGCTATATCAAAAGATAGAGAAAATTTAAGTGCTGCAAAAAAAGACCTAGCAGAAGTTACAAATCCTAGTATGATAAAAGGTGCACTTAAAGATGTACTAAAAGAAGCTGATGTATTCATAGGTGTATCTGCTCCTGGAGTAATTACTCCTGAAATGATAAAAACAATGGCTAAAGATCCCCTCATTTTTGCTATGGCCAATCCTAAGCCTGAAATCTACCCTGATGAAGCAAAAGCTGCAGGTGCCAGAGTAGTTGGTACGGGAAGATCAGATTTCCCAAATCAAATAAATAATGTTCTTGCATTTCCTGGAATATTTAGAGGAGCACTTGATGTAAGGGCATCAAAAATAAATGAAGAAATGAAAATAGCTGCTGCATGTGCTATAGCAGACATAATAACTGAAAAAGAACTTAATGAAGATTATGTTATACCAGATGCTTTTGACTCAAGAATAGCACCAAAGGTAGCTTATTATGTAGCAAAGGCTGCCATAGAAAGTGGAGTTGCAAGAAGAACTGACATCACTCCTGAAATGGTAGAAGAACATACTAAAAAGCTTGTACAAGCATAATAAACACAAAAATTTAAAGTCTGGTTTTCTTCCAGACTTTAAAAATATTATCTATACAATTCCTTTATGTTCAATAATAGTAGAAAGAATAATAAGAGTTTGTGTATTACCATACTGCTGAATTTTACCTACTAATGTTTCTAACTCGGACGTCTCTTTGACTATTACTTTAACAGTCATGGAAAAACCTCCTGTAACATGATAACACTTCACTATACACTTACTTTTTCTTACAAAATCAATAAATTCTTTTCGTTTACCTGCTTTTAATGTAATATTTATAAGAGCTTCTATATTCATTCCCATCTTCTGGGGATTAATAACAGCCCTATATCCCATAATAACATCTGCTTCTTCAAGCTTTCTTATGCGTTCTGCGACCGCAGGAGGAGTTAGACAAACTATTTCTGACAATTTTTTTATTGAAATCCTACCATTTTTCTGCAGGCACTTTACAATTTGACGATCAATCATGTCCATTTTCTATTCCTCCATAATGTAAAAAATGAGACGAAAACAATTTTGTTCTGAATATCTCTTATAGGTAAATTTAGTAAAATGTAAACATTTATATGTAAATTTATTCCATTAAAATACTACCACTTATCCAATTGTAGTACATTTTTATTATAGTTTAAATATACTATATGTCAATAAATTATCCTCAATAACTTTTAAAATAAACTTTTTCATCCTCCCAATTAATTTTTTTAATTTAATATTTAATTTACCAACTAAAAAAACAAAATAATCTATATACAACTTTTTATAAATAATATTCCAACTATGAAAACAACATATAATAAGGCATTAAGAGATAATCTCCAAGCTGATAAATGGCTTTTTCTTAAAGTTATCCATAAAAATAAGATTGCTATAAAAGTTATAAAAGCTGAAAGCGCCAGACTTTTATCAAACATCCATGGTGTAAAAATAATTCCAAGTGCACTTGGCACAGTAGCTTGAATCATCATAGATCCACTGATGTTTGCAAGTGCTAAATTTTCCTTTCCCTGTCTTACCCATATAACTGCATTTAGTGTCTCCGGGAGTTCTGTTGCCACAGGACTGAGTATCAATGCTATTATATGCGGTGGTACTCCAAGGAAGCTGCTTAGTGAGCCTAAATTGTGTACGAATATCTGAGAACCTGCAAAAATAAATACTAGAGATACTATGGTTTGACCTAAAATCATAATTTTTGTAGGATGTGTATTTTTAGGACTAATCTTTAAAGGTTCAAGTTTTTCTTCAGTTTCTTCCGCACCTGCCTTTAATTCCCCATAAGAATAAAGTACATAAACAGCCAGGAATAAAAATCCCAACCAGTGCTTTATGGAAAAAGCTACAAATCCCAATGCCACTTTAAATGCAAAAATACACATAAACCAAATTTGGTCTCTTCCCAACTTTCTTGCGTTAATTTTAATATGCTTTCCTATTTTCCTCTTACTACTAAACATAATTATGCTTACCCCAACTACTGCATAAGCAATGGTACTCAGTACAAGAGGACCTCCCAAAGCTGAACCAACTCCGATATCCTTTTGGCTTGAGTTTGCTCCAAATACTACTGCAATTAAGGTCACAATACTTTCAGGTAAAGCAGTACCAAAGGCTGCAAGTACAGTTCCTACTGCATTTTTGGATATATTAAAAGCCTTGCCCACCCATTCAATACTATTAACAAAAAATTCGCAGCTAAAATAAATTAAAAGAGCTGACAAAAGCATAGTAATACCAGATAAAATCATTTTAAACGCCTCCTCTTAAAGTAAAAAATAAAAAAAGACTTCTGGTGTATTAAACTAAATACACCAAAAGTCTCGTTACACATAATTGTGGATAATGCCAGGTTTTTAAAAAGCCAATATGTTGACATTATCTTTCAAACTACTCCCTCTTGACTATATATCAATTTATTATATTTTACTCACATAACTTTATATTGTCAATTAAAATCTCAACATTTCATTAAAAACTCTTATGGCAAAATTGTCCGTCATACCGGATGTATAATCTATGATAGCCTGGATATAATCACGATAATTCTTTAAATCATAAATTTTTTCATTATCTCTCCATTTTCCTTTAAATTGAATACAATATTTTTTTAACCATCCACAAAATCCCTCATGCAGCGAAGGATATATCCTTTTAAAGTCTTTAATTTTGTCTAAAGTTTCTTCACCATCATAATAACCCATTAAAGTATTTAATATGGTATCTAAAACCAATTTTACATAATTTTTAAAATTATTAAGTCTTTCATGATTATAAATATTTTCATAATTAAATTTATTCACAAGATTAATAAAAGTCAAATATTTGCTTGACAATACAATACCATTATCCGGACTGCTATTTTGACATAGGTCTACAATAAAATTATGCATGAGCACCGTATTATTTATTTCTCTTATACTGTGTATACCAACAGTATCTTTTGTTATATTATATAGTTCTTTTAATTGACTTCTCTTTAATATTCCAAGTTTAAAAGCATCTTCTATATCCCGCCCCAGATAAGATATTTTATCTGCTATCTTGACGACACAACCTTCCCAGGTATAAGAAGATATTTGTAATGTTTTTTGTATGTCGTTTAAATCTACAACCTGATCTCTTGGAAAAATTGCCTCTGCTCTTACCTCTCCACAGTGACATACAATTCCATCTCTTACAGCATAGGTTAAATCAAGATTGCTTTGCTTTCCCGCAGGGTTTGGTAAAGTTTCTATTTTATCTACAAACCTTAAACTATTTTTTTCGTGCCAGAATTCATTGCCTAATTGTGCTTTAGAAAAGTCTCCTAATATTTTTTCACCTTCATGTCCAAAAGGGGTATGTCCTAAATCATGTCCAATAGCAACGGCTGTAGTAAGCTGTGTATTTAACCCCAAATAGTTGGCAATAGTATAGCTCACAGCAGAGACATGGTTTACATGTTCGATTCTTGTACATATATGGTCATTATCTGTTGCAAAAAATACTTGAGTTTTATGTTTTAGTCTCCTGTATGAAGTAGAATGCAATATTCTATTATAATCTCTTGAAAATTCGCTTCGGAGCTCATGGTTTCTTTCATACAACTTGTTTTCTCTAGAAATGCTTTGTTTCCATTTTTCGTTATTCTCTGTAGTAGCAACATCTAAAAATTTTTTTCTCTCCATTTTTCGACCTTCCTTTTTGCAACTTGTATCGCGTAAATATTATAACATAACTATAATTTCCTATACATTATAAGGACATAATAGTATGATAAGTATTGTTAATATAAAAGTATACGAGGTAAAAAAAATTATGGATAAACTAGAATTTAAAGATTTCGCATTAAGCGAAGATATATTAAAGTCAATAGAAAAATTGGGATATAAAAATCCGTCTCAGGTTCAAGAAAAAGTAATACCACTTATTTTTAAAAACAAGGATATTATAGTAAAGTCACAAACCGGCAGCGGAAAAACAGCAGCTTTCGCCATACCAATCTGTGAAAAAATAGAACTTGAAGAAAAAAATTCCCAGGTATTAGTACTTGCTCCTACAAGAGAACTTGCACTGCAAATAAAAGAAGATTTTTACGATATAGGAAGATTTAAGAGAATAAATTGTACTGCAATCTTTGGAAAAGAGCCTATAACAACTCAGATAAAAGAACTTAAACAAAGAACTCACGTAATAGTTGGAACACCAGGAAGAACACTAGATCATATAGAAAAAGGTACTCTTTCCCTGAAGAAAATACAATATTTGATCATAGATGAAGCAGATGAAATGCTAAATATGGGATTTATAGACCAAGTTAAGGCTGTTCTAGATAAGCTGCCTAAAAATAGAGTAACTCTCCTTTTTTCTGCAACCATTCCCCAGGAAATACTTAAATTATGTGCTGCATATATGAATAATCCTATTAATGTAGAAATAGACGCCGAAGATCCCGTAATAAATAGAATCAATCAAATATATTATCAGATAGAGGCATATAAAAAATTCGATTTGTTAAATAAGCTAGTATATACTCAAAGGCCAGAAAGTTCTATGATATTTTGCAGAACAAAGAAGAATGTAGAAGACCTTGTGCTTCAAATGAAAGGTAAAGGTTATTCCTGCAGTGGTCTTCACGGAGGAATGCTTCAATCCGAAAGAATTGATGTTATGAAAAGATTTAAACGAGGAGAATTTATTTTCCTTGTATGCACGGATGTTGCAGCCCGTGGGATAGATGTAGAAAATATAACTCATATCATAAACTATGATATTCCTATGGAAAAAGAAAGTTATGTTCATAGAATAGGAAGAACCGGTCGTGCCGGGAAAAGTGGAACTGCCATAACTTTTGTTACACCTAAAGAATATAGATTTCTAGAAGAAATAGAAAAATTCTTCAATCTTACTATTGAAAAAGGTACAATTCCATCAAAAGAAGAAGTAGAAAAAGGTAAGGATATATACAAGGAAAAATTAAAAGCTGCTCCTAAGATAAAAAAAGATAAATCCACTAAACTAAATAAAGACATCACAAAAATATATATAAGTGCAGGTAAAAAGAAAAAAATAAGACCAGGAGATATTGCTGGAACTATATCAAGTATCGATGGTATTAATCCTGAGGACGTTGGCATAATAGAAATTCAAGATAACTTTTCTTACGTTGATATACTATCTGGGAAAGGCCATATAGTTCTCGATGGGCTTAAACACAAAACCATCAAGGGGAAATCTGTAAGAGTAGAAATAGCTCAAAAATAATGCTAAACCTATAGGATATTCTAACTTAAAAATCAACTTATGTGTAGAAATATTTTTAAGTTAAGAATTAATAATTAAGAATTAATAGTGAAGGTCAATTTTTCTCCTCTACGCTCCGAAAAATTTAAAATTTGAAACTTATTGAGTCTTTGAATAAGTAATACCACATTTTAGATTTTCTGAAGTGCTAATGGAGGAAAATCATCCATAACTATTAACTATTAATTCTTAACTCTTAATTTTTAATTACTAAAAATATTCGGAGTATAAGTTGATTTTTGCTTAGAAACCCTATAGGCGTAAAGCTAAACTAGATTAAATTCAACATTTACACGATCTTGTAAATCTTTATTAGGCTTTCTTATAGGCTTTATTGCTATTAATTCAACAACCATTTCCTTTACAATATTTCTAAATTTATTTACTTCCTCTAAAATCTTATAAGGCTCAACACCCTCATATTTATTTTTATCAACTGTTAAAATAAGTCTTTTTACTTTCCAATCTCCTCTATAACCATAGTCAGCTCTCCAATAAAACGGTTGTCCAAAATACCCAAAAGAGTTTAAAAAATACTGCCTAACATGAGTAGGATCTTCAAAAGCTTCATCACTGGATCCATAAGGGCACCTAAAAGTAGCTTTAGCATTTGGTTTTGCTATTCTATGAAGTTCCTGCATCATAGGCAGTGCATTTTTTATATGCTCAATTAAGTGGCTTGCATAAAACTCTTCAAAATAGTCATCCTCAAATGGAAGCTTAACATTAGTACATTCATCTAAATTTGCAACTACATCCACACCTGGAAGCTTTATAAGATCTAAGTTTATCCATCCTTCAAGTATAGTTCTTCCACATCCAAGATGAAGTTTCCTATACCCCCTATCTTTATAGCAATTTTCTTCTTCACTATTATATTTCGTTATAAACCACTCCTAAACATTTACTAGAGAATATTCCTTCATGCTTTTAATATATATTATTTACAGCTACATAAAAATGTGAAAAGTATCCAACGAATTCATACTTTCTTTACTATAATTATATTAAACTTTTTATATTAATATACCTTACCCTTTTCCTGTTATGGAATTTCTAAGCAAAAAATCAACTTATACTCCCAATATTTGTACAACCACAAGTACAATTAAATATTTCTAAGTATAAGTTGATTTTTAAGTTAAAACTCTATATTGCATTTCTTAATCAGTAATAACTTCTTTACTCTTAATCTTTTTCTCTAGTTTCGTATTTACCATAGAATAAACTACAGGTACTACCACAAAAGTAAGGAATGTAGCTGTCAAAAGTCCACACATCATGGCAACAGACATAGGTCCAAAAAGTGCACTACCTGAAAAAGCCAGTGGTATAAGTGCTGTAATTGTTGCCGTAGAACTCAATATTATAGGCCTGAATCTTTGGCTTACGGCAAACATACAAGCATCATCTACAGAAAGCCCATCTTCTCTGCCATTATTTATATACTCAATGAGAAGTATGGCATTTCTTATAACAACTCCAATTAAGCTTATTATGCCCATAAAAGCTGTAAGTGACAGATTCATTCCAAAAGCATGAAGTCCTATTGAAACTCCTATAAGGGACAGCGGCAGAGAACACATTATTACAAGTGGTTGTACAAATGATTTAAACTGAATAAACAAAAGTACATATATTATTACTAAAATGAGTACACCTGCTACACCAAGGCTTGTGAAGTATTTACTTATCTGAGCCTTTTCACCATCATATATAACCTTTACTGGATCTATACTCATTCCATCTATTTTTTGTTTCAATTCTTTTTCTATATTAACTGAATTATATCCACTTTTAACATCACTATAAATAGTTATAGTTCTGTCTTCTTTATAATGAGTTATCTTATCTATCTCCGAATTAAGTTTAACAGATGCAACCTCATATAAAGGTATTTTATTCTTGGTAACACCTGATTCAATATATAAGTTTTTCAAGTCTCCTACAGATGAAATATTTGTTTTGACCATAATATCATATTCATTACCATTTTTTCTATAAGTAGAAGCCTTATACCCTTTAAGTGCAACATTAATCTGCTGCAGTATATCTGACTTTAATAAGCCAAGTTGTGATGCTCTATTTTCATTTATATTTACTTCATATTCATAAGTCTTTTTAGCAGCGTCATCTCTTACATTCATAGTTCCAGGTATATTTTTTAACTGCTGCTGTATCTTTTCAGAAGCCTTCTGAATCTGATCCAAGTCATCTCCAGTAAGTCTTAAACGTATCGGTGCACCTATAGGCATCGCTTCCTCAAGTTGTTTTACTGTAGCTGTACCACCAGAAATTTTATTGTCTATTTGATTCTGTACATATTCTACTAACTCCTGCCTAGTTTTAAACTTATTTGTCTTATTTAAATCTACTTTTACCATAATTTGAGCTGTATCATCTGCAGGTGCAACTGTAGGTAATGTTACATAAAACTTAGGCATACCACCTCCAATAGCTGAAGTATAAGCTGTAACTTCTTTTTGCTGTTTTAATATGCCTTCTATTTGGTTCACCAACTTGCTGGTACTTTTTATATCCGCAACTTTTTCATTTGAGACATCTATATATATCATATTTTTATCTACATAAGGGAAGAGCTGCATTCCGAGAGTTTTAATTAAAATCAATGCCACTGCAAAAACAGCTAATGCTGCCCCAATAATAGTTTTCTTGTGCTTAAGTCCATATTTTAAAAGATTCTCAAACATCATACGGATTGGATTTTGCCGTTTGCTCTCCTTACTCTTTCTAAAAAACAAAGAAGACATAGCTGGTGTTACAAACAACGCACATAAATAAGAACAAATTACACATATTATAACAACCTGTGGCAAACTCTTTAAAAATTTGCCGACTACTCCAGATATGGAAAGCAGCGGTAAGAAGGCTCCTACAATAATTAATGTAGAGGTAAATACTGGAACAAATAATTTCTTTATTCCATTAAATGCCGCTTCATTTCTCGGCAATCCATCATCTATTCCAACCTGTATGACATCTCCTATTACTATGGCATCATCAACAAGTATTCCAAGTGCTATAATAAGTGCTGTAGTTGACATCTGTTCAACTTTTATTCCAAGAGCATACATAATAGCAAAAGTCATGCATATTGATATAGGTATAACTGCAGATACTACCATTGCATTTCTAAATCCCATGCCTATAAGAACAGTTATGATTACAAGTATTATTCCATCTCTGAGATTTTTCATAAAAAATGAGACAGAATCACTTACATCTTTAGGTTGAAAAGTAACTTCATCTATTTTGAGATCACTTGGAGTTCCTTTTTTTATTGTGTCTAATTTTTTCTTTATGTCATTTCCTATTGGAATTATATTTTTATTTTTTTGAAAATACACCGCAAGCAATACTGCATTTTGAGCATTGTCAGTAAATTTATAGGTTGAATCATCATCATAGTCCATATATACTTTTGCTATATCTTTAATTCTTACCATTTCACCTGTACTACTTGAGACTCCTACAACAGTATTTTCTATATCATGCAGTGAACTAAACATACCTGGTGTATTTACTTTTATCTTACCCGTAACCAAATTTAAGGAACCTGATGGTATGTCTACATTCTGTGCTTTTAATACAGAACATACATCTGCTACAGATATTTGATATTTATTTATTTTATTCCAATCTATATCTACTTTTACTTGTCTATCCTGCTTACCCTTTACATCTATCCTAGAAACACCTTCAGTATCACGAAGTTCCTTCTTTATATCATCAGCATAATCTCCTAACTGTTGATAAGAATAATTATTACCTGATATACTTATTATGCTGCCAGCTGTTTCTGTAAGATTAGTATTAATTTCACTATCATTACATCCACTTGGAAGGTCAGATTTTAAATCTTTTATCTTATCTCTTAAATCTCTCCAAGATTTATCTTCATCAGCATCATTGTTTAAATAGAGTATAACTATTGACGCATTGCTTTCTGAATAAGATTGTACATAGTCACATCCATCAACTTCCTCGGCTTTCTGTTCAACCTTTTTAGTAACCAACTTTTCTATATCGCTAGGTGAAGCACCTGGATAAACTGTAGTAATCATAGCTGCTGGAGATGCAACATCTGGGGTTTCCTGTTTTGAGATTCCACTATAACAGTAAAAGCCACTAACTATAATTATAGCCACTAGAAATAATACAATTTTTTTATTTTTTATAGCTGCTTTAATTAATCCCATATTATATTCTCCTTCTATTTAACTGTAACTTTATATCCTGATTTTAAGTTCTTCATTCCTTGAACTACAAGTTCATCTCCATCTTTTAACCCATCTACTGAAACTTTATCCTCATCAGTATCGCCTAAAGTTATATTTTTCTTAACAGCATGTCCATTTTCAACTACATAAACATAATCTTCGCCATCATTTAAGACTGAACTAATTGGAACGGATATAGAATTCGTTTGACCCATGTCTATGTAAACTGTTGAAGTTTCACCTACATAATATTTGCTAGAGTCTACAGGAGTAGACAACTTGATTTCAGCACTATATGTTCCAGATTTACTATCTGCCATTTGGACTATATTTATAATTTCTCCTTGTGCCTTATCGTCTCCAATATTTACTTGTGCCTTTGTCCCAACTTTTACTTTCTTTACATCATCATCCGACAGACCTACTGTAATAACCTGATTTTCACTTCTAAACAATATTACTGGACTACCTGCCTGCTGCATTTCTCCTTCTTTACCTAATACATCAACAACATAACCATCCATATCTGCAGTCATAGTAGCATCATTAAGTAAACTTTCTTTTGAATCATAATCTGCTTTTGCCTCATTTAATTGGTCCAGAGTTGCTTGTTTGTCTTCTGGTCTAGACCCATTTTGAAGCTGCTGCAAACTTTGCTCGGCACTATCTAATGCATTCTGAGTACTGTCTACCTGAAGCTTTGTATCATTTAACTGCTGATTTGAAATAGCTCCGGCTTGATTTAATTTAAGATATTTATTATATAAATCTTTATAATAATTATTGTTATCCTGTGCATTTTGCACGGCTATTTGAGCTTTATTTATATCTTCCTGCTGTGCTCCATTTACTGCTTTACTATATTGTGCCGAAGCTGTATCCATTTGAGATTTAGCAGCTTGTGCTGCAAAATTTAAATCAGTTTTATCAAGGTCTGCTAATTTTTCACCTTTTTTTACATGTTGGCCCTTCGATACATATATCTTTGAAATTTTAGCTGAACTCTTAAAAGATAATTTTCTAACTTCACTGCCTCCTGTTAATCCTTCATATTGGAGTGTCATAGGAAAACTTCCGCTTTTAATTTCCACAGTTTTTACCGGATAACTTTTAGCAGTAGGTTCTTTTTCTTTATTCTTTGAAAAAGCTGTAAAATACGTTGTTAATGCAATAATAACTACAACAACTAAACAAATAATAGGTACTTTTTTTCTTACAACAACATTAGGTACCTTTTCTCTTATAACATTAAGAACTTTGTTTGACATAATACACCTCCTAATATAAGAATGATAAGTCGCGACCATGTGGTCAATCAATAAATTATACCACCTACGTACTTTTATTGTCAATACTAGAAAACTTGATCATAAATGTTATAATTACTATTGAGAGATTCCATGATTATAAACCTATTGCTTAAATTGTATTAATTATAAAATTAGGAGTGATAAACTTTGCCTAATAAAACTTTTTTTAATTTGCCAAAAGAAAGACAGAAGGAAATTATAGAAATATCTATTAAGGAATTTTCAAATCACGATTTTGATTCATCTTCTTTAAATAGAATTATAACTAATTTAAAAATTGCTAAGGGAAGCTTCTATAGATATTTTAGTAATAAAACAGACCTATATATCTTTCTTATTGACTATACCTTGAGCAAGCAATTAGCTTATATAACCAACTTTAAACCAGAAGAAGAGTATTTAGATGCTATAACGTTGTCAAAAAAACTTGTAATACATGTATTGGAATTTGATTTTATGTATTACAACTATGCTAGCTTTCTTTTTCATGCCTGTAAAAGTGAACAATTTAAAAGCTATTTACCAACGAATCGAAAAGAATTTATAGCTATAATAGATATATTTCAAGATAAAAAATTGATACGTAGGGATTTAGATAAAAATATTATAATATTTTATATATTTAGAAATATGGTACTTCTCAGAGACTTCATTGTGGAGAGACTCAATATACCAGAAGTGGAATTTTCCAAAGGATATGCTACATATAAAAAGCATGAAAAATCTATAAATGAAATCACAGAGACATACTGCGATTTATTAATAAATGGGATAAAGCAAAAATGACTTATACATAATAAAAAATATATAAGTCATTTTATGTACGTTAGGCAGTTAATTATGTTTTGGCTCTTCTCCAAAATACTGATAATAATAACATTTTAATTTCCCATTATATAGTTTTCTATTCTTATCTGATTTTTTTCCAAAATGTTTTTCAAATCCTTCATGAGCCGTTATTATAAAATAAGACCAATTTTCAAGCTTTGAAAATACGCTGCCCATATCCTCATAAAGTTTCTCCACTTCTTTGACATCTCCAAGTCTTTCACCATAAGGTGGGTTACTTATTATAAAACCATATTTCTTTTTTGAACTAAAACTTTGAACAGGAATTTTTTGAAATTCAATTTGGTCTGCCACTCCTGCTTTTTTAGCATTATCTTTTGCGGTTTTAATTACCCAGCCATCTATATCCGAAGCTAAAATTTTAAACTCTTTATTATTTATGGAATTTCTAGCATGCTTTCTCAAATCATCCCATAAATCATGAGGAATTATACCCCACTTTTCTGACACAAAGCTCCTATTTAAACCTGGTGCTATATTTTTTCCTATCATAGCAGCTTCAATGGCAATAGTTCCAGAACCGCACATAGGATCTACGAGTACTCTAGAGGGCTCCCATTTGCTTAGGAGAACTAAAGCTGCTGCTAAAGTTTCCTTCATAGGTGCTCCACCTGAGTTCTTCCTATATCCCCTCTTATGAAGTCCTTCACCGGAAGTATCCACAGTTAAAGTTACTATATCCTTTAATATTGCTACTTCTATTTTATATTCTACTCCATCTTCACTAAATTTCTCTCTGTTATACTTTTTTTTCATAGATTCAATAACCGCTTTTTTAACTATTGACTGGCAATCCGGCACGCTATGTAGTTTGGATTTTATAGATTTTCCAGTTACATGCATAAACGCATTTTCAGGCATTATGCTTCCCCAATCTACAGCAAGCGTTCCTTGAAAAAGTTCTTCGAAACTTTCAGCTTTAAATTCTGACATTTTTATAAGTACCCTGTCTGCAGTTCTAAGCCACAAGTTACAGGTAACTACATCCATCTCATCTCCAGGAAAAGTAACTTTACCATTTTCCAATTTTAAGTCATCATATCCTAAGTTTTTAAGCTCTTTAGCCACTACGGACTCAAGTCCAAAAGTTGATGTGGCAATTAAAGTATAGTCCATATTATCCTCCTAAAGTTATATATAAATCTAGCTTTCCTTTACAAGTTCTATAGTTATTATATCAAATGTAGTTTTAATTTATATAGAAATTATAAAATATAAGGCCAACAATTAACAAGTATTATTAATTGTTGGCCAGAGTATTATTAATTCAGAATTTCTGTTTATATTTACCTTTTATCATCTTTGTTATATTGAAGGGCGGCTTTGCCTTCGTCGCCAGTACTTATTCGTATAACATTTTCTACATTATATACAAATATTTTTCCATCGCCCATTTCTCCAGTGTGGAGAACTTTTTTAGCAGTTTCAACAACTTTCTCTACAGGTACCTCACAAACTATTATCTCTACTTTAACTTTAGGCAATAAATTAATATCCATAGTTAACCCACGATAATATTCTTTATGGCCTTTTTGCATTCCACACCCTAAAACATTTGTAACAGTCATACCTGAAATGCCTATATCTCCTAATGCTTTTTTCAGCTCTTCAAATCTTCCGCCAGAAGTAATAATATCAACCTTAGTAAGTTTGTCTCCCATTATTTTACCTCCTTTAAACATATATTTGCTTTCATAATACAGCTTATGATATTTTATGAAAATTAACTCTCTAATTCAATTCTTATTTTAAACTAGAGTTCCCTTTCTTACAATAAAATAGTCAATTGTTAAATATTCATTCCTCCATAAGCTTCTTCACCGTGTTCTGTAACATCAAGTCCAATTTGTTCATCTTTATCAGTTACTCTTATACCACTTACAGCTTTAATTACTTTAATTATTATAAATGTAACTATTGCAGAATATACAACACTTGCCACAACAGCTGTAAGTTGAATTAAAACCAATTTAGGATTTCCATGTATAAGTCCACTCGCACCGGCAGAGTTTATTGCTTTCCATGCAAATATTCCTGTAGCAATTCCTCCCCAGATTCCTCCTACACCATGACATCCAAAAGCATCAAGTGCATCATCATATCCAAACTTAGATTTTACAAAAGTAACAGTAGTGTAACAAATAGCTCCTCCTATTAATCCAATAAGTATTGAAGCTAAAGGACTTACAAAACCTGCAGCTGGAGTTATAGCTACAAGACCTGCAACTATTCCACTAGCGACTCCAAGAGAAGTAACTTTCTTCCTATAGAGAAGTTCACAAATACTCCAACTTATTGCTGAAGCTGCTGCGGAAGTATTTGTAGTTATAAAAGCATTTACTGCTACATCATTTATAGCAAGTGCACTTCCAGCATTAAATCCATACCAACCAAACCAAAGTATGGCAGCTCCTAAACATGTCATCGGCAGGTTACTAGGTTTTCCTACATTTTTCCTTTTACCAAGCATAAGTGCTGCCACAAGTCCGGAAATACCTGAACTAATATGAACTACATTACCACCTGCAAAATCCAAAGCTCCGAGATTTTTAAGCCATCCACCTGTTCCCCATACCCAGTGAGCAATAGGATCATAAACTAAAGTTGTCCAAAGTAAAACAAATGCTACCCAAGGCATAAATTTCATTCTTTCTGCAATAGATCCTGATATAAGTGCTGGAGTTATTATAGCAAACATAAGCTGAAACAGCATATATACTTGCTGTGGAATAGTAGCTGCATAATCTGCATTTGGTGCAAATCCAACTCCTTTTAAGCCTGCAAAATTAAAACCACCTATGATTCCTCCAATGTCTGTACCAAAACACAATGTGTATCCTATAAGTATCCATTGAATAGATATAACTGCTAAAGCTGAAAAACTATGAAGAGTGCTGTTTAAAGTGTTCTTTCCTCTAACCATTCCTGCATAAAATAAGGCCAGTGCTGGAGTCATTATCATTACTAGTGCCGCGCTTATAAGTACGAAAACTGTATCTGCTCCATTTACTCCGTTCATAAAAATACCTCCTTTTAAAAATGTGTATAAATTTTTGAAAAACTTATATATATAATACTAATTTTTAGACAAATTATCAATAGTAATATTAAAATTTTAATAATTTATTATGAATAGTATATTTTTATTAACAATTGCAGAATTTAGTTCATTAATATTCATATAAGAATTTATTCTTATATATTTCAGTATTGTATATAAGATTAAGAAATATACTACACATTATTAATGAATACTATAAATTAAAATTTAACAAAAAGAGTAGACAAACTTTCTTACGATGAAATAGGTGAGCTTTCAAGATGGTTTAATAAATTTATAAATAATCAAATGTCTATGATAAAGAGAGTTGGTATTTCTTCCAAAACATCAAAAGACTCTGTTGAAGTAGTTTCCAATTTAACTACGGACAATATATTTCAAATAACTAATAAAGAAATCGAAGATGTAGACAACATAGTTGTAAATATAAATCAAGCTGCAGATGAAATAAATAGAAGAACAGTTAAAGGTACTAGCAGTAGTGAGGAATCCCTGAATTTACTTGAAGAAATACTGAGCAAAACAACAAGGTTAAAAGAAATAAGTGATACTTTAGAATATTCATCTGACAACCTTCAAGAAATGGTAGGAGCATTTAAGATAAGCTAAAGAAAATAGATTCATGAATATTTTACTTTCATGAATCTATTTTTATGACTTATTTTTATCAATAACTAATTTTGTGATCCGATCAATCTCCTGATTTACAATGGAAATACCCTTATTCCAATTATATTTTTCTTTGTCTTTAATATGTGAAATATTATTGTAGTTAATTTCATCAGAAACATCAATAATATATGATCGTGTTGGAGTTTCACTTATTTCTATAGATAGCAGCAGCCACTTATTTTCCATTAGCAAGCTTTCAAAACATTCTTTAAAATATGCACATATGTTTTCAAGTGTTGGATTCAACGTATTAAATGGAGTAATGTTATTAATATATTTATCTTGAAACTTTTGCAAGTATTCTTCAATATTCTTTTCTATATCATTAAAAATAATAAAGTTATCTTCTAACTTAACTGTATCCAGGGTAATCTCCCAAGTATGTGGGTGTTCTTCACCCAAAATACCCTTTAGATATATAGAGTGTGATGCATTGAGGTAAAATTTAAATCTATATTGGTTATATTTCAAAAGTTTATTCCTCCATTTCCACATAGTAGTTATACTTCAAGTATTTCAAATTACAGTTGCCTAATATTTTTTTCTGTAGACTTTAAAATTCTAAATAAATTTTGCGTTTCAGATGTTTTTACTGCAACTCCAAAAAATATACTACATATAGGAACGATAAAACTACTTCTTATTTTTTCTCCTATTTCATCTACTTTTCTGAAAGCAGCTTCTCTACCTGTGTTAATCATAATTAGTACAAATTTATTATCACTTATTCTTGAAACAATATCAGATTCATTACAACTTTCTAAAAGTATTTCTGCTAATTCTACTAATACCTCATCACCCTTTCCACGGCCTAAAACATTATTTACATTTTTTATACCTTCTATACTTACTCTAATTACTGTAATAGGAAAAAATAACTCCTCATTCATTTTAGGAAGGATGGTATAAAAAAACTTTCTATTATACACTCCTGTAAGTGGATCACATATGGTAGCCTTACGTGCAGCTTTCTCCACCTGACTTATTGCAGAAACAAAGTTTTGTACTTGAATGTTCTTGTTTTTAAGTTGGTTTGTGAGGCTCTTTACTTTTTTAAACATGAGATACAGGTATAGTGAAAAAGCTGCTGAAAGTATTATAATTGCCATAGTAGCTATTCCACCAAGAATATATAACCTTACAACGTGTTGATTGAATAAAGTCTCTCTAAATAGATAATTTTCTGAAGTTGACATTCCTATAACATATTTCTCGTTTAATACTTTAAAAAAGCACCAGGAAACAATTTCTTTTCCCTCTTTACTGTCCTTTACAATTTCACCTTTACCACTTATCCCAGAGTTCATGAGACCTTTTACTTCATCCAAGTTACCGCCACCATTATATTCCCATAAATTAAAACTATCTTTTAATCCTTTACCTTTATACTCTTCAGTGGTTAAATAATTTCTTTCAAATAAAATATGCTTGCTATTATAAAAAAACATATATTTATTTTGAGAATTTATCTCCTTTTTAATAATCTCACTTATAACCTTTTCTTCTGCCAAATGTAATGTAAGTCCCTTATTTTGTACATAATCATTTAAACTTTCCTGTAGCCTGTCTGATAATTGATTAGTAGTTGAATATTGCTCTCTTGAAAAAGCATCTATTATATTCTTTTTATGATTGCCTATTTCATAAAATATGTCAAGCCACAATGCTGAAATAAAGGCTGCAGTTATTATAAAGATTAGAAGTATTTTTATCAAATAATTTTCTGATGCTCTTTTCTTCATCATCAATGCAGTTTCCTCTCTTGAAATTATGATCTTAGTTTTATTTCTCCAATACAATATCATGGATTATTGACTATCCTTCTTACTTTGTCTATTATTTTAAATACTCTTTGAAAATCCGACTTACTTACATTGCAAAATGCTCTATACTCCTCTTTTAAATTCAGTGTCTTCCACTTACTCTCAAGCTTTATACTGTTGATAATTCCTGCAAACCTTATCCAAAATATCATAAAGTTAAATAGGGGCATTAAAACAATCAAATAAACTTTTGCAGAATAATATTTCCTTATATCCTTATACTCTGCGAGATATACCCTTACATTTAGATAAAATAAAAATGCAGATAGAACATATAATAAATATATTACAAATACAGATCCTAAGACAAGATAAAGGGGATAATCCATAAATAGAAGAAATATAAGGGCAAAATACCATATCATCCTAGGAAACGCAAATGTATGATCATACATCAATATTCTTATCATAAAATTGCTGAAAAATCCTCCAGCTGAATAGATCTTGTCCTTTAAAAACATATGTGAAACTTCCATTTCGCCGCGCTGCCAACGCTGACGCTGGGTATATAGCTTATTAAAATTATCGATAGGTTCAACAAAAAAAAGTGCATTTTCACACAAGTATACTTTTTTCTTTAATAAATGTCTGACTTGAAAAGTTATCTGGGTATCTTCACATACAGTTTCACTATTGTAGAGCTGAGTTTTTAAGATTGTAGATTTTCTAAATGCTGAAAAAGCACCAGATAAAGTATATATACTGTTGAGCTCCGATTCAAAATTTCTTCCTGCTAAAAATGCTTGAGCATATTCAAAAAATTCACACCTTCTTACTAACTTTAAAAATGGAGTTTTAGTGTTTTCTATATATTTGGCATCAGTTAAAATTGCACCAGTCATACAGTGGATATGCGGATTTTCTTCAAAACGTACAACCATATTCCTTATTGCGTTAGTTTCAAGTATGCCATCGCTGTCAATGTGAATTATATATTTTCCTCCGCTATTAAAAAGTGCCATATTAAGTGCTTTTGATTTACCTTGTTTTGCATTTAAGTACCTCATGGACAGCCCTTCAAATTCTTTCTGGCTTTTTGTAAAAATTTCGAAGCTATTATCACTACTCATATTATTTACAAGCATCACATCTATAAGTCCAGTAGGATAATTAGATTCATATATGGATTTAATGCAAGATTCCAGGGTTTGTGCAGAATTATATACAGGAACAATAACTGTTATTTCCGGAAGTTTTCCTGAAAAGCATTCCTTTTTTAGGGACATTTTCTTTTTAATTAGAATAAAAAATCCTACAATGGAAGGCACGATTTCCATTATAAAAGGTATTATGATCCACGCCATCCAAAAAATCATTTCCTTAAAGGTTTTACTTAATATCATCTCCATATAAAACATTACCTACCTTTTGCCTTTTAATTTGAGACCTGGTAAATACGTAAAAGTACAAAATTATTGACAAGGCATAAAAAACTATTCTTCCAAATATAGTATGAGCAAAGTAAAAAATATTGTTACCATAATAATATACAAGTATACAAATAATAAAAATTCTAATTATATTCGCCACAAATATCCACACTACTCCTATTATATTGTACATTATTTTTTCCAGTGTATTATATAAAGGAAAGAACCATAAAAGTGCAGTAAAAGCAAGTATCTCTATTACTCCTGAACACTCATAGTCTATATACATGGATATAGCTGACCCTCCACTTTGTATAAGTATAAGCGAATACTGGTAAAAAGCCTGGTAACATCCTGTGACATCCCCCATAATACCCGAAGCTGCTGCAACTGAACGACTTAACATATTTACTAAATAAGGCTGTAAAATCACCATCATGAAAAAAAACAAACCAACAGATCCAACCACAAATTTAAAGAAATGCAATTTAGCCCTCGTAAAAACCGTTATTAAATATATCCATACAATTAGTAAAAAACATATTAATATCTTCATTCTATTTTTCTCTTTCTACGATAGATAAAAAATCCAGAAGCAACAATCAAGACACCTATAGAAACTCCCATGTAAGGATAGGTACTACCTACTTGAAATGCTATACCCTGGTTACCTAAATTAGGAAACTGAAGATTTAAGGTAGTCATTTGGTCTTTGACGTCCTTTTGAAAAATAGTTAAAGGTATTCTAAACTCACCCTGATCACTTGTTTTTCCGTCGATGTTGCTTCCACGTACTACGTATCCGTCTGTAGAAAACGGCCTGTAATCCATGCTATAATTATAAATAGATATACGTCCTTTGGACGGTCTATCAACCTGTATAGTCAAGTTTCCTTGAATGCCATTATTATCAGAATACATTATTATATAGTTATTCAACTGCTGCCCACCTACAGTTGCCATTTTTATATATAAATATAAGTCTTTATCATCTGAATACCACTTCACAGTGTGAACTGCTCCCTGCCAATAATATAATTTTTGGCTTGGTTTATCAATCCAGTCATCAAAATATCCATCTAGTGTCACCCCACTGTCAGCAGCATATACTTTTAGAGGATATAAAAACATTACAGATATAAGGAGTACAGATATAATTGTAATTATCTTTTTCATTTTAGACCACCCTTTTATATATATAAATAATGAAAAATGCAAACCCCAGTAGTCCTATTACAGATACAGCTATTCCTTGAAATAAATAGGGATAAGTAACTCTAATTTTAGTTTCACCTTTATTTACATTCAAAAGATTTTGTTTTGCATAGATTTCGCCACTATTACTTTTATAGGCATCCAAGAATGCAACTGTTGTATTGACATTGTTTTTAGGAGAATTTATAGTAATTGAATTTTGTCCATATTTTAAATTTATAGGTACAAGAACTCGTTTAGGCAATATAGAAGATTTAGTTCCCATCACTGTATTCATTATGGCTAATACCCTGCTATCGTCATTTTCCATTCCATGAAAAATTAAGTTAAAACCTAAAAAAGTTACATTTTTATTTCTTTCTTTTCCATTTCCAAGGAAAGGAACTTTTTTGCCGTTGACCCAAGAGAATCCTGTAACCTGAGGAACATTATCCAAATAAACTGTATTCCATCTTTTATATTCATCTTTAAAATTTACACTTTCATACTTTTTATCGTTAAAAAACATGTCAGGCATCTTTGTATTAAACGTAATAGGCTGGGCCGTGACCCCTAGAAAAACCATACGATTTGTAATTGTATCTGCCGGAATTCTATTCATATCTATAATAATCTTTATTCCCATACTACTTAGTTTAGAAACCATATTTTCTGCTTTAGATCTACTATTATAACGGAAATCTGAAAGATAAATCACTTTATATTTACTAAGTTCATCTAATGTATAATCTTCAATATTCCAGGAAGATCCTATTTCAAAAGAAGGATATTCAAGAGGTATATCCGATGCAGAACGCCCTATACACAAACCGGAATATTTTGTTACTACCCCAAAGTTTTCCGAAGCTTTTCTATGAAATACATAACCTTCACTTGTCTCTTTGTATAAGGTGTATTGAGAGAACTTTGCTGCATTATTTATAATGTTAAAATCTCTTTTATCCTTTTTCATAGGTGCTTTGGCTACAACAACAGTATCGCATCCCATTTCAAGGGATCTGTCAAACATATAATTGTAATAGCCTTTTTCAAGTGCAGTATTTAAAAGCACAATATTTTGAGCCGTTGCCGCACCCTGCCATGCCCAACCATAGGAATATGAAATTTTCTTATCTTCACTGCAAATATAGAAAGATGGATATGCCCCAAATGTACTGTCGTCGAGCAGTGCAATTCTCTGTTTTGTAATATTTTTAGCTGAACTTAAAATATTGTCTACTTCAGCGGATTTAATTTGTGGGTATAATGAAAGATTAAATGATAAAGAACTGTCAGCAGCTATTAAAACCACCATTATAATCATAAAATATTTTTTACATTTTGTCCAATTCAATAAACTGATAATAAATAATGCATAGGCTATAGGAGTAAATCTAACCATCCACAATAGCTGACTAAAGGGCATCTTTTCAAGCATAGGTACAAAAGCTGTAGTTGTTCCCAGAAATATCACTATAGAGGTAACAAATCCGGGTGCACTTTTTTTATTTGAAACAAATATTCCTAAAATCGATATAATCAAAATTGACAGCCCATAGTAAAAATATTCTCTATCTACTATACCAAATAATCTTAAAAATGGATTCAATGAGATAGTAAATGGGGTAGCCAAAAGCTCCATCATCTGAGAGGAAGTAGCCCCGCTATCCATAGAAACCAGTCCGCCCTTTAAAGCAGGATAAATCCAAATTCCACAAATTGCAAAGGATAAAAGCATTGTTAATATAACATGAACGCTTTTTTCAATTTTCTTGTTCATTATAGAATAAAGGGATAAAAATATAAATGAAGCGATTCCTACCATAGCCCCTATCATTAAATGGCACATTATTATAGCACACATAAACAGTGCAATAGGTATAATAGAAGATCTATCATCATCCTTTACAAATTTCCATACAAAATAGAACAAGTAAGGTATAAGTGCTGCAATAATAACCCTAGGTATATTTCCAGCAACAAAAAGCACTCTTATATTTTCCGGAAGAAAAAACCATAGAATTCCAAAAACTAAGGAAAGTAATATTCTTCTCTGGTGTATACCCCACAGCAGCCACCCTAAACCTCCTATAAAAAATGAATACCCAATAAAAATTACATACCCATTAATGGGATTGCCACCGGAAATAAATTCACATCCAGCAAGTACATAATAGGAAAGTGGTCCCCAATACCTAAATGGTTGTACACCATTGTACCAAAACTGAGTAAAAAGTGGATATATATTGCCTTCTTTTATGCTTTTGTATAACAAGTCTCCTTTAAATATATGTCCATAAGTATCTGCACCCCAAGGGTATCCTCCTGTTTTTATTATACAAAGTAAAAGTACTATTGTTCCAATTAGCAAAACAGATATTGCTCCCAATATCTCTAAAAACACATAATTGTTTTTTCTCACTTTTCCACTATGCCCTATATCGTCAGGAGCCTTTTTACTTTCTTTTATTTTTATAGTATTTTTCTTTTCTATAACTTTTTCCTTTTTATCATCCTCTTGTATCCATGTTCCTTCAACAATAGTATTACTCGAATTTTTTAAATCATCTGTTAATTGTTTAGCTGTAGTATTTAAAATATTATTAATAATTATTCTTGTCATTCTTTTTTTATAGCTTTTAAACTCTTTCTCGTAACCTGGTTCTTTTATATGATTTTCATCATAATTTACAACATAAACCCTTGCAGGAGTTTCACTAATTTCTAACCTTATAAGTATCATATTATTATTCTTCAATATCCCTTTAAGCCGAACGTACAAGAAATCTCCTACATTTTCAATTGTCGGTTCTATCTTATCAAAAGGTTTAATCAAGTTTAATTCTTTTTCATCATAAATATTCAAAAATTCTTGTACTATTTTTTCCACATCATCATACAAGGCAAAATCATCGTTGATAATTTTTATGAAAAGTGAAATTTCAAACGTATGTGAATGTAAATTTCCACGTCTATTATTGATTAAAACACTGTGAGAAATATTTATTTTAAATTTATACTTATATCCTTGAAACTTCACTAAAAATCACCACCTAATGATTCCTATTGATTTTTATAATAAAATTCTTTTCCTTGTTTTTTTGCAATCAAATACCTAGGTCTTCTCTTTACTTCGCCATATATTTTAGATATATATATGCCAATAATTCCTAAACTTATCATTATGCAACTTCCAATTCCTAGTATCAGAATTATCACTGTAGTAAATCCTGTAAAAGCCTTACCATTAAATTTCATATACAACGTTTGTACAAATAAAATGCAATCAACAATCATCATTATAATACCTAACCAAGCAACTATATACAATGGCAGTGATGTATAAGAAGTAACAGAGTATATTCCAAGCTTTACTAGCTTACCAAGTGACCATTTAGACTTACCGCTAGTTCTAGCTTGGACCTCAAAGGGAATTTGAATTCTATTATATCCTACCCAGGCTGACATACCTCGAAAGAAAGTAATTGATTCATGCATTGATTTCCAAGCCTCTATTACTTTTCTATCCAATAATTTAAAATCAGATGCACTGCTTAAGTTTATGCCTGACACTTTATTGAACAAATCATAAAACGCTGACGCAGCAAATTTCCTAAATAAAGGTTCCTTTCCTCTCTCCAATTTAATTCCTTCTACCACATCATAGCCTTGTTCCTTCCAAAGACGCACCATCTCAGGTATTAATTCTGGGGGATGCTGCAAGTCACAATCAAGTATGACACAAGCATCTCCCGATACATGCTCTAAGGCTGCACATAAAGCAGCTTCTTTTCCAAAATTACGGCTTAATTCAATAATGGATATGTTATCGTAATCCTTGCACAATCTATTCATCTCTTTAGAAGAGTTATCTGTAGATCCATCATTGACTAATACAAATTGATGTTCTATATTATTCTCTAATAAAATTGACATTATTTTAACTACATTAGAATATACTTGCAGTTCTTCATTATATATTGGTATAATTATGGAAACCATAATCTCAACCCCTTATATCAATTTGTAGTTATAATATTAGGTATAAATAATTTTATGCACACACTTCTTACTTTAATATTCGAATTTTTATATTTTAAATTGACTTACTATATCTGTAAGTTTTTCTGCAAGTTCTGCCTGGCTTTGAGAAGAACCAGATATATCTGAAATAGCCTTAGTAACCTCATTTACACTACTGGAAATTTCCTCAGATCCAGCCGCAGACTCCTGGGCAGTAGCTGCTGCACTTTGGATACCACCATTTACCTCAGATACTATATCACTCATCTGTTTTGAAGCTACAGCAATTTCCTCTGACATCTGATTCATAAATTCTGCATCCTTTTCATACTGCAGCCCTGTATCCATTAGAATTTGATAATTGGGTTTAACACTATTTGATATATAATTCAAAATTTCTTTGCCGCTGTCAGACAAATTATTAAAAGCATCTTCCACCGCAAGTACCATTCTATTTATATTTTCAACTGCTTCTGAAGATTCTTCTGCCAATTTTCTAACTTCATCTGCAACTACCGCAAATCCCTTACCATGCTCACCTGCACTTGCAGCTTCAATAGCTGCATTTAACGCTAAGAGATTTGTCTGCTCTGCTATATCACCAATAGAAGCTGCCATAATTTTAACTTCTGAAACTACTTTGCCCTTTTCAATAGCATTTATAATATCCTCTCTTCTTTTATTATATATATCATTACCTTCTTCTATACTTTGAGCTGCCTTTTCCTTTATGTCCACAGCACGGTTTTTTATTTCTGTTGAAGATTTTGTAGCTTCACTTGCTTTTTGGGTAAGCTTATTTGTATTTTGTTCCATTTTTTCACAAGAAACACTTATTTTTTCTGTAATCCTACTTAAATCTTCAGATCCACCTGCTATTTGTGACGTAGACTCATTTACAGACGACATCATAGAAGAGATTTCCTCTGTAGTAGCAGATAACTCCTCACTAGAAGCACTTATACTTTCAGTACTCTGCGTTATCTCAAGTATCAAATTTCTAATATTTTTATTAGCCTTACCCAACTCACTAGCTATAATCCCCATTTCATCTTTACTTAATAACTGAATGGATTTACTTAAATCACCCTGACTTATAGCATCTGTAAATTTCAAAATATTATTTGCTTCTTTTGAAATTGATGAAGCAATCTTATTTCCTAAAAAGAAAGCCACAACTATTCCAATTAGAGTAATTATCATTATCATATATAATGACTCATTATATATAGACATATTGCTACTATTCTTATCATTGGCTTTTTGAACTGCACTTTGAGTCAACTGCTCAATAGTAGAAGTTAATTTATCTCTATAAGTAGCTGCTTCTTTATTTGCATTCATGGCATCATCATATTTTCCTTGACCCATAAGTTCTATAATTTTATTACATATATTTCTCCAGTCAATCAATTGACTTTCCAACTTAGATACTAAATTTTTTTCCTGCAAAGTCAAATCAGAGTTTTTATAATCATTTAATATACTGTTATCTTTATTTTGATAAGGAGCTATATTTTTTATAGTATCCTGAACCTTATCTTTATCTTTGCTTTCAACAAGATTTATTAGTTCTAAGCGTTGATGCATTATATCAGCATCAAACTTGTCAAGATTTTTAACATTTTCTAAATCCACACTGTACATCTGATTGGAACCTTTATTTATGTTATACATGTTCACCAAACCTACTGTTCCTACAATTACAACGAATAAAGTTACCATAAAAAAGCCTATAATCTGTTTTTGTTTAATTTTTAAATCATTAAACCATCTCATATTATTTCCCCCTCGTAAGATATTAAATAACTTATCCTAAATAACATAAAACTTAAATATATTACTAAATTTCCACCTCAATAAATAATATAAATCAATACTACATTATTTACAAATATGGAAATTATTAAATTGTAAAAGTAAAACCTCACACCTATAGATTATAGATGTAAGGTCGGTTGTATCATTAACTCCATATATGTCTGATACCCAAATTACGGCATATATATCATAGTTTCCTTTACATTATCAATAATATTAACACAAATATATGCCTTATTCAACAAAATTCTTATGCTGTAAAGTTAACTTATGACTATACAATTCTTATTTAACCTTCTATTTCTCCAACTTTAGCTCTACTCTTAGCTGTAAAGGAAAAATAGGATCCTATTAGTATGAAGCATATTCCTATGACAGTATTCATAGGTATTTTTTCACTTAAAGCAATTAATGCAAAAATAGGTGCAAGTGCTGGTTTAATAAAGAAAACTATAGATGCTGTGGTTGCTGAAGTCTCGTCCATAGCCATAAAATAAAACATATATCCCAATCCTGTTACTACAATTCCTAAAAATATTACTGGAATTATATTAGCAGCATTTATTCCATAAATAATTGGTATATGAGACATAAAACTTAAACCACCCTTAGGATTTATTATGCTGCTAACTACTGGAAGATTTGATAATAATATAATCAGAAGCATGATAACATCTCCAACTAAAAAACTAACACAATTTAAAGTAATACTTCCATACTTTTCAGATCTCAACTTTCCAACTACACTATAGAGTGAAAAAGTAACAGCTGCTAAAATAGATAATACTATTCCTTTTACATCACTAACTGTACCAAAAGGATTTAGTATGCACACTATACCAATCAGACTAAATATAATTGATATAATAGTACCTCTATTTAAATCTTCTTTTAAGAACAAATATGCAAACATTACTGTAAATACAGGGTTTGTACTAAAAATTATGGCAACTGTAGATGCCTTTGTAAATGTAATTGCCAATTGAAACAGGGACATACTGAGTACAACACATAAAAATCCTGTACCTAAAAAATAATATAAATCATCTTTTTTAAACTTCATTTTTTTATTTCTCACAGCTTTAATAGTTGGTGGTAATAAAATTAATCCTCCTATTAGAAATCTAAGAAAATTTAATTGCAATGGGTTTAAACCCACAGCTAGCTTGCCTACGATTTCCATCGTACTAAAAATTACAGCAGCTAAAATAATAAATACATAACCCACAATTACAAACATCCTTTCCTAAAATATTATTTAAATATATTAATTGAAACCTTTTTTAATTTTACTTATACCTCCTTTTATTCAACTTATATACTTTTAATTAAAAAACAACATCAAAAAACAGCATTAATATACTTTAGAATATATTAATGCCGTGTTCCTGTCACTTTTATGCAAAGGGATAACTTTGCACCATAACAAAATGGCACTCTCATTAAATTTACATTTATTTGTCTTCATTACCGCTTTTGGTAATAAGTATATATCTTTCATAACAGTTTGTCAACGATGCTATTATAGCTTTTTTAGCAATTCCAAAATAATTATCAGAAATATCTTTTACCATATCATCTATATCTTTTATGTTTCTACCAATAAGCAATTTTTTTATGTATTCTCTTGCTGTATTAGTTACAAGTGTACACTCTATTTCATATATTTTTCCCGTAATCCTATCTAAAACAGCTGTCATTGCAATTTCAGTATAAACTTCAGTTGCAGTTATTCCACCTGGAAGTTTTGCATAACCACTAACAAATATCTTATTTCTTTTCAACTCACTTATCTCCTAAACTTTAATCTTGATGAACCCTTATGGCAAAATTTCTAAACAGCATCATTATATCATATTTATCATAAAAAATCCTTAGATATGACCTCTTCTAAATCTTAAATTTTTGTACCATTTCACTGAGTTTTTGTGAAAATTCAGCCTGACTTTGTGCACTCAAAGCTACCTGATCTATTGCCTTAGTTGTTTCACTAACACCAATTTTTATATTTTGTGCATTTTCACTCGATTTCTGTGAAGTTGAAGCCACATTTTGAATTGCATCGCTTACTTGAGCAACTGTAGCAGTAAGTTCTTCCGACATAGATGCTATTTCTTCTGACATCTTACTTACAAAATCTGAATCCTCACTATAGTAATCTATTATATCTCTAAGCTGTTCAATTTTTCCGTATATCTCTTCATTTATGAATTTTAACAAATCACTACCATTTTCAGATAACTTTTTAGATGCATCCTGAACCTTTAAAATAGTATCCTGTATACTTGCTACAGCATTTTGGGATTCCTCTGCAAGTTTTCCTACCTCCTGTGCAACTACCTCAAAGCCTTTTCCCTGCTCTCCTGCCCTAGCTGCCTCTATAGATGCATTTAGTGCAAGCAAATTTGTCTGCTCTGCAATACCTGAAATAGTATCTGCCATAACGCTTATATTCTTAACAACCTTTCCATCTTCGATTGCCTGCAGCATATTGTTTCTCTTTTCCGTATACAAATTTTGTACCTGATCCATAATCTCTTTTCCATCTTTCTTGCCTTTGGTGGACTTTTCTTTTGCATTGTTTGCATTATTGCTTCCCTCTATTGCTTTGCCAGATAACTCATTGATGCTTGAATCTATTTCTTGTATAGATGCAGATATTTGTTGTGATGATGCACTTGCATCTTCAATTTGAGCTGTTATATTTGTTACTGCATTGTCTATTTCTTGAACTTTGGATGACAATTCTTCTGATGTAGAAGAAAGTTCTTCACTAGATGCACTCATATCCTGTGAATTATCCATTATTACCTTTATAAGTTCTTTGATATTCTTCTGGGCTTTTATAAGTGCTTCACTGGTTTTACCAAATTCATCTTTTCTAGTAACTTGATACTCATGGGTTAAATCAAATTTTGATAAATTTTCTGCAAAATCTAATGTTTCCATTAGTGGATTATTTATATCCCTTGATATAAATAATCCAAGACCTATTGCAATTAATGCCCCTATTATCATTAATATTATCATAGATCTATTTGAAGTTATATATACTAAGTGGTTCTCTACATTAGATGCCTTGGCACTATCGTTATTTATACTTATAAGTTTTTCAAGGTTGCTAAACATTTCCGTCTTATATCCTATTAATTGTTCATACTGTGTTACTACTTTATCATTATTTGCCGTATTCACAGATTCGACAACGTTTTCTCTTAAAGTTCTATATTGACTAAGTTGACTTTTAAATGTAGACCATATTTGCTTTTCTTCGTCATTCATGGATAACTTTTCATAACTAGAGATATACTTATCACTTTCAGCCTTATTTTGTTGAATATCTTTTTCTAAGTCATCCTTTTTAAAATTATCCTTTACATATACCAACTGTAATATATCAGACTCAGCCTGTGTCAAATTTTGCTTCATATCTGTAAGCATATACACACTTTGTAGTCTATTATTATACATTTCTTCAGAATTGGCATTTACAACTCCTAACGATTTTATACCTATAATTCCAACAATAACAATTAATATAGATATAATAAGGAAACATAAAATTAATTTTATCCTTACTCTCATATTTTTAAAAAAAGTCATATATTATCTCCCCTTTCATTCCCCTATATACTATATATTACAACAATGCCTAATAAAATCCAAATTATCCGGTGTTGCACAATATAAGAAGCACCTACCTAAGTAAATGCTTCTCAACTATATAAATCTTATTCACTATTGTCATTTTTCACATAACGCATAAACTACTGAAATGTTTTTACATACTGTTTCAAAATATTTTTATATTTTGTAATCGTATCTATTAAAACATATTCATCATTTCCATGACAGTTTACCCCACTTGATCCAAACTCTACTGCCAGAATGTTATCTTTTGAATAAAAACGTGTATCTGCAGAGCCATGTTGTCCAAATAAAATGCAATCTCTATCTAAAAATTGTGAAGCTACATTTTTAAGCTTTTTAACATAAGGAGAATTTATATCAGTTTTTACTGGATCCCCTGTATCTGAAATAATTATTTTACAATCTACTTTATTCTTAATTTGTAAAACAATATCATCTATATTTTGTTCAGGCAAAGTTCTTATATCAAGAGACATTTTACAATAATCAGGTACTTTATTATATACTTCCCCTCCATGAATCATTGCTAAATTAATTGAAGGTCCTTTGTACAACTTTGAATTTTCTTTGGCAAAAGGAAGATTTTTAATTGTATTATAGTGTTTAGATATACAGCAGAAAAAAGCTTAGCTATATTTTTACAAACTAAAATTTAACTAAGCCTTTAATATTCTATTTTTCTCTATGTACAACCCTATCATCTTCTTTAACACTATATAAAACTTGACGTCTATAGTAATGGATATAACTCCTTTTCTTCTCTATCTATTCTATCTGATAAGGCCTTAAAAATTTGTATTGTATCTTGTTTAAACCCTTCAATATTATTTGTAATTTTATTAGATGTATTATATTTTGATTTATAATTTTCATATGCTTCAGTAACTTTCTTCATTTCTTCACTATGCTGCCTTTTTAAACTTACTATATCCATATTCTTTCCTCCTTAGAATTGATTTACTATTAGTTTATCACTGAAAAACTATAAGTTCAGTATCATTTGTTACAACTTTCTTATTAAAGACAATGGATAGCTTTTATTTAAGTCATTGAGAGATTGCAAGCAGTGTTAGTAATTGATCCATTAACTACCATTATGCTACACATCCACACATAAAATATAGGACCAAGGCATTTACTCCTTAATCCTATTATAATTTCTCATACTCTACGTTCTACGAACAGAAATGCTGATATTATTATCTAGTAGTTTTCTGCTGAATCATATTCTTTACTTCTTCTTGTGTTAAACCGTCAGCATTAATAACAGGAACTTTTGTAGAAGTATCACTAAAACCCATCATATCTGTATTATATCCTGCTGTAACAATTGCATCTAAATTTTTGCACTTTGAAACATTATTCTCAAGATCTTCTCCTAAAATTTGCACTGAATATCCTTGAGCATTTAGATAATCTGCCATTCTAGACAATCCTTTTTCCACACCAATGTTTTTCATATGTTATCACCTCGTATTTATTTTTCCACTCATAGGTGTGGATATACATACTTATCACGTTTATTTTAATAAAAGTTGTTTGTTTCATAATGGTGTATTATAATTTAAATTTACCTACACTTTCATTAAGTTCCTTTACAACTTTATTTTATCAGTAGATGTATGTTTGTCTATAGTTTCTAATTTTCTAACAAAAATACATCCTACTATACTAACTATAATAATAAATACTGCTGGAAAATGACTATTTATTCCCCACAATATACCTGTTAAAGTTCCACCCACAAATGAGCCAATAAATTGTACTGTATTATAGATACCAGTAACAGTTCCTCTAATTTCCTTTGTAGAAAGTTTTGTTACACTTCCCGGGAGTATTGCACTAAAATTCATATATCCTGCCATGAAAAAAGTAGTTCCCAAAAGTATAATATAAAAATTGTTAAAAAAAAGGCTTCCTCCTCCAACTAATATACCTGCAAATGAAAAAAACGCTATCATAGATAACTTTCCTCTGTCTGCCAATTTTGAAGAAACAATCATGATGATAATACCTATTAAAGTTGCTGGTATATATTCCTTATAATTCCAAATTTCTATATAGGAATTTTATCTTATCTTACAGCTATAATATTTGATGACATAGGCAAAATCTTGACCTCAATATTCCTCCAACAATAACAAAAGCCTCAGAACATAAGTCTGAAGCCTTAATTTTTGTATAATAAAAGCCCTAAGAGTTCTTCTCTCAAGGCTATTTACATCTTTCTAGAGTTTACATTATAGCACGATTTCTACGATATATTCAACGGACAACCTACCATCTTTTTATTGTAAGAATACAAATCCACGGTACAAAAGCACCGTGGAATAAATCCGTTGGAATATTAGTTTACAATATCTTTTTTCAACTTTGTTACGCTAATTAACGTAACAGCTTATTTATTTAAAGTATACTATAAATCAATTATTATTTATTGTACTTCAATACGTTCAACCTTTCCTAATAAGAATAAATAATTAAAAATGGCAATTACAATTAGAACAGCTGAGAACAATAGTGCTGGAACAAATGATCCTGTTGCTCCTACAATAAATCCAGTAATAATTGGTCCTACAACTCCACCCATATTAGAAACTGTATTTTGCATTCCAGCAACTACTGATGTCATATTTTTAGGTGCAACATCTCCAGGTAGTGCCCATACTTGAGAAGCTGCTACAGTGTTACCCGACTTAGCAATACAAAGTAATGCAACTGCTAAAGCTGGTGATTTAGTAAACGCTGCTACTCCAATACAAGATGCCATTAATAAGCCTACAATTAAAAATACCTTTCTCGTTGCAGTAAGTGATAATAACTTTTTAGAGTATACCTTATCAGATAGCCAACCTGCTATTATTTCAGCAACCATAGCACATAATAAAGGAAGTGACGCCGCAAATCCCATTTTAAGTAAACTCATTCCTCTTTCTTTGACCAAATAAGTAGGTAGCCATGTAATAAAGAAATATGAATTATAATTTATCATAAAAAATCCTATGCACATAGCCCAAATATTTTTATATTTCAGTAATTGATACCATTTTATCGAACTCTTTGAATCAACATTTTCAGCTTTAACGTTTTCATTGTTATCCTGGTTTATGTAATCTAACTCAAGCTTATTTACTCCTTTATGTTCCGCAGGAGTTTCCTTAAAAAATAACAACCATATAATAGTCCATATAACGCCTAACAAACCTATAAAAGCAAAGGTTAATTTCCAGTCAAATGTTACAATAAGCCATGCAATTAATGGCATTGCAATTGCTCCTCCAAATTTGGAGCCACTATCAAACAATCCAGAAACAGTAGCTCTTTCCTTTTTAGGAAACCATTTTGAAGTTATTCCTGCATTACTTGGATACGCACCAGCTTCTCCAGCTCCTAAAGCTACACGAAATCCTAGCAATGATTTAAATCCTACTGCTAAACCCGTTACAGCAGTCATTATAGACCACCAGCCAACAGCAAATCCAAGGGTCTTTTTTTGACCAATTCTGTCTGCAACCCAACCTGCTGGAATTTGTAATAATGCATATGACCAGAAAAATGCAGACATGAGAATACCCATTTCTCCAGATGATAAGCTAAATTCTTTAGATATATGAGTAGCTCCTGTAGAAAGTACTGTACGATCAATATAGTTAATTGCAATTGCAGCCCACATCATAGCAGCAACAATCCAGCGAATATTTGTCCTTCTACCCATGCTGTTTTTCAATGTACTTTTTCTATTTTCCACAACTATACCCCCAATTTAACCTATTTATAAAGAACTTAAAGTTTGTTCACAATAAATTTAGGTTTTTCTTTATTGACTAATACGCTTACAATATTTTCTACACAAGTCATTCCAAGTGCATCAGTAGCCCCAGCTGTATAGCCCGCAATATGAGGTGATGCAATAAAATTAGGTAACTCAAATAATGGGTGTGATTTTAAGGGTTCCTCTGTAAATACATCTAAAGCTGCCCCTGAAATTACTCCTTCTTTCAATGCTTTATAAAGGTCCTCTTCTACAACAATCCCCCCCCTTGATGCATTAACTAAATATGAACTTTTTTTCATCATCTTCAATTTTTTATAGTCAATTAAATTCTTCGTGCTATCTAAAAGTGGAATATGAATTGAAACAAAATCACTTTGTTTTAATAATTTATCTATCGTTACAAATGTAATTCCATTTTCAGCTGCAAACTTTTCATCTGGATAAGGATCATATGCAAATACATTCATACTGAATCCCTTTGCTCTAAAAGCAACTTCTTTACCTATGTTTCCAAGTCCAACAATTCCTAAAGTTTTTCCATGGACATCAGTTCCAAAAGTCCTTGGCCATTCGCCTTTCTTTGTCAAATCATTAGCTTGAGGGATTTGTCTTGCTGAAGCAAGTATTAATCCAAACGCAAAATCTGCAACAGCATGTTTATTAGCATTCGGAACATTTGTTACATATACATTTCTCTTTTTTGTTGCTTCTAAATCAATATTGTCAACCCCAACACCATGTTTACATACAATTTTCAAATTTGGCGCATTTTTTAATACGTTTTCATTAATTTGAGTAAAAGCCACTATTAATGCATCAACATCGTGTATCTTTTCTATAAATTCGTCTTCTGCAATATCTGCTGGCAGATAACTGACTTCTATACCGTTTTTACTTAAATACTCTATAGGTTCTTTTGAATATTTTGCAAATGAAGGTGATGTAGATATTACTTTCATTTATTACACGTCCTCTCTCATTTCTTACCAAATCAGTATGAACAAATTTACATACTAATTTGATAAATTCAATTATTTTATAATGATAGTATAATTATTAATTTTTAGGTACTAATTCAACTGCTGATTTAATTGCAGCTAACATGCTCTTTTCATCAGCAATATTTTTTCCAGCTATGTCAAAGGCAGTTCCGTGGTCAACAGACGTACGTATAACTCCTCCATTTAACCCAACTGTTACATTTATTCCATCAGACATTCCAAGAACTTTTATAGGAATATGTCCTTGATCATGATAGCAGGCAACTACAATATCAAAGTCACCATTTACAGCACGGAAAAATACTGTATCAGGTGGATAAGGTCCACTTACTTCTATACCTTCTTCTTGAGCTCTTTTTATTCCTGGAATCAATTTTTCTTCTTCCTCACCATTTCCGAAAAGTCCATTTTCACCAGCATGTGGATTTATACCAGAAACTGCAATCTTCGGATTCTTGTATCCAGCTCTAGTTAATACATCATTAGCTAATTTAATAACCCTATAAGTTCTTTCAGGATTTATCATTTCAACTGCTTTTACAAGACCAACATGTGTTGTAAGATGAATTACCTTCAGTTTTGGTGATGATAACATCATTGAATAATCTTTTGTATTAGTTAATTCTGCTAAAATTTCTGTATGTCCAGCAAATTTATGTCCACCTTTTTGCATTGCTTCCTTGTTTAAAGGTGCGGTACAAATAGCTTGTATTTTATTTTCTTTTGCAAGTTCAACAGCTTTTTTTACAAATTGAAATGCTGCATCTCCGGCAACCGGTGACATTTTTCCAATAGTTAAATCTTCGGGAATTATATCAATATTAAAGCAGTCAATTTTACCATATGAAAACTCTGCATCTTTTATATCATTTATTAAATTTAAGCTTACATCAGAATTAGTAATTTCTATTGCTTTTTTTAAAAACTTTGGATCTCCTATTACAACTGGTGCACAAATATCATATACATTTCTATGACTTAATGCCTTTACTATAATTTCAGGACCAATTCCTGATGCATCACCCATTGTAATACCAATTACAAGTTTTTTAAGCATCTCTTTTCCTCCTTACTCTAAAATTATCTCATTCCTTTATCTGCATTTTCCTTTAACACTTTCTTTAAAGCTTCAATGCCTTCTTCTGGTAATTGATTAAAAGGTGCACGACATTTACCAACATTGTATCCTAATAATGACACTGCTGTTTTAACAACTGTATTTGGATTTCCATATTTAAAGCAGCCACGGAAACTAGCTATGCTATCTTGGTATTCTTTAGCTTTTTCCCAATTACCTTCCATATAAGAATTGTAAATTGATGCCATAGTATGAGGATATACATTTGCACAACCTGCAATACCTCCAACACCACCTGCTTTTAAAGCCCAAAGAATTAATTGGTCATTTCCAGATAAGACACTGAAATTATTTTTTTCAGTTGCAGAAATATATCCAAGAATGTTTGTAAAGTTACCTGAAGAATCTTTTGCACCAATAATGTTAGGAATTTGACTTAACTTTCCAACTGTTGCTGGAGCTAAAGCATTACCAGTACGCGCTGGAATATTATATAATATGATTGGCATATCTACTGCTTCGGCTACAGTTTTATAATGATCATATAATTCATTTTGGCTGGCTACTGCAAAGCTAGGTGTAATTATACTTAATGCATCGGCTCCTAAATCCATTGCCATTTTTGATTGCTCAATTGTTTCTTTAGTTGAAACACATCCTGTACCTGCATATACTGGAACACGTCCATTAGTTTCTTCAATTACAGTTTTAAGAACTAACTTTTTTTCTTCTTTATTTAAAATATAACCTTCTCCATTAGTACCAAAACAGAATATAGCATGTACACCGTTTTCAATTTGGCGATTTACTTGTTCTCTAAGTGCAGCAGCATTTATAGATTCATCCTCATTCATTGGTGTAATCATTGCTGATATAATTCCTTTAATTTCAACTTGTTTCATTTTTAAACATCCTTTCTATAAAAACTTAATTTTGTATAAAAACTTTAATTTAAAGAATTTGTTTATATAATTCACAGGCATCTTCTTTGGTAACTTTACGCATATTATTATCTAGTAAACGTGTAACCTGCATTCCTGCATCAACTAAAATATCCAAATCAGATGCTGGTACGTCAAAAGTAGATAGACTCGTTGGAATATCCAAATGCTTTACAATTTTTTCAAACTGTTTAATCATAAATTCACTTTTTTCTTCCACAGTAGTGCAAGTTTTTTCTCCATGAACACATCTGTCATATGCTTCAGCAAATTTTGCGCGACACACTGGTTCATTAAATCTCATTACAGGTACCAAAAGAATCGCATTAGATACGCCATGAGCAATATGATATTTACCACCAAGTGGATAACTTAAAGCATGTACAGCTGTTGTTCCTGAAGCTGTTATTGCAACTCCTGCGTAAAAGCTTGCAATTTGCATTTTATTTTTAGCACTCATTGCTTCAGCATCATCACAGGCCTTAACAATATTATTAAGAATCATATCCAAAGCTTCTAGAGCAAAAATATCACTGAAAGGATTTGCCTTGTTTCCAGTAAAGCACTCAATAGCATGAGCTAATGCATCTACACCAGTAGCAGCTGCAATTTTTCTAGGTAACTTTTTAATCATAATTGCATCTAAAATAACATAATCTGCAATCATTTCTTCATTTACTATACCTATCTTTAATTCTTTCTCAGGAACTGCCACGATTGCATTAGGTGTAGCTTCAGCTCCAGTTCCAGCTGTTGTAGGTATCATCAAAGTCTTTATACACTTTTTAGCTAATTTAGGTTCATCTAATAATTCATGAACTCCATAATCATCTGTTGCAAGTATACTAGCAAGCTTTGCAGTATCCATAACACTGCCTCCGCCTACTGCCATAATAAAATCAGCTTTACTTGCCTTAAATTCATCTACAAGCTTTTGTGCTTGACTATATGTAGGTTCAGGTGGTAGATCATCAAGTATACTTACTTCAACTCCTGTTGCATTCACAAAGTTCATAGGATAATCTAATAAACCTGCACTTTCAATTCCTTTGTCTGTAAAAACAGCTAACTTATTTACTTTATTTTCTAAAATAATTGTTTTTATATTTTCTAATGAATTTTCACCACTATATACAACATGTGGCATTTTTAGATTATATTTTTCTAACATTTTATAACTTCCTTCCCTCATTTAATCTTAAAAGCATTTTTGATAAATCGCTAAATATAGTTTCTTTACCAAATCCACCAGATTTTGAAATTACATTTAGCATCTTTCCATTATAATTAAGCTGTGACAGCACAACTCCACAATCCATTTCACATACAGGAAATATACCTTTAATACCAGCCTCACGTGCAAATCCAATGAGTGAATCTCCCCCCATAATGAAAATGGTACTATCACATCCCTTGTCAATTAACCGCTTCAAAATCTTGCCCATGCTAGATATAATATGTGTACGCATCTGTTCAGTTGAAATTCCTTTTTTCTGTGCATAAGCAGTTGTGCTCTCAGTGCCTTCCATATCGTTTGTATCAATAATGACCATATGATTATTTTCACTAGAATCATACAAATTCTGAATAAATTCATCTGCATCACAGTTTTCTGCCCAATCAGTGTTCAGCTTTTGCTCTGGAGTAAGTCTAAAATATGGTATTCCCTTACACTTTGCATCATTGCATTGAGCAACTGAAACTGGATTAACACTGCCGCATGCTACAAACATATTGGGTTTTATTTCAGGTATTCGCGGTCTCTCGCTTCCAAGCTGAAGAATCTGTGATAATATAGACGCTAATCCTGCACAACCAGCTATTAGATGCATTTCATCCTTTTTATTAAGCTTTTCAGCAATATTTTTGATATCCTGATCACAACTCGAATCATACACTATGATTCCTTCTGTTGATTCACATGATTCTGAAATATCTGCGCTCATAATATGAACTGGAAGCTCAGACTGAGAATTAATAATTTCTTTTATATCTGAGTAACAAACCGGCTCAAAGGGGTCCTGACCAAAAATGCTTTGAGCAACTGGAATTCCATTTATATAATGTACACCATTTACAGTAGTGCGACCCATTTTCGGAAATGCAGGAATAAAATGAATGTGTTTTGATTTACTTGCCAGCATTGCCGCCGTAAGTTCTGCACCAATATTTCCACGCAAAGCAGAATCAGTTTTTTTATAAATATATGAAATTCCGATTTCAGTTGCTTGTCTTACAATTGAAAATACTTTTTGATACGCTTCTGCCTTATCAAGATGGCGAGTCTCTGCATCAATTACTAATACTTCCACATTTGACTCTATTTTAGTGTAATTGATTTGAGAATCAACTATCACATATGTTACAGCACCACTAAGTGTGAACTGCACACCTGTATCTAGTGCTCCTGTAAAATCATCTGCTATTATCAATAGTTTAACCATGTAATGTAAGGCCTCCTCCAATTAATGTAATGATTTCTATTAATAAAAATAAAATATTTAATAAAGATTTCATGGACATTATGCCGTGTTCTTTATGCCCTTATAATATCAGAACTTATAATTCCATTAAATGAAAACGTCCACATTTTTCGTTTAATTTTGAAACAATATTAAAGCTTATTGTATTTATTGATGAAATATTATAATATTGTTACATAAGTATTTCATATTTGAACATATGATTATAAGGAGAGATATAAAATGTCATCTAAAATAAGAATTTTAGCCATTGCACCATATTCCAGTATGGAGCCTTTACTAATTAAGGTCTCAAAAGATTATCCCAATATAGATCTGACAATTACGGTGGGAGATTTAAAAAAAGGAGTAGAAATCGCTCAAAATAATTTTCACGGAAACTACGATGTTATTATATCACGAGGCGGTACTGCTAAATTACTTCAACAGTCAGTTTCACTGCCTGTAATTGAAATTAACACATCTGTTTATGATATTTTACGTACTTTAAAATTATCAGATGCTGATACAAAAAAAGTCGCAGTAGTTGGTTTCCCAAATATTACAAAGGGCCTTTTATCTTTAATGGAATTATTACCATATGAAATTGACATATTTACAATAAATTCTGCAGATGAAGATATTTCAATTCTACAAAATTTAAAAGATACTGGTTACCATGCTATTCTTTGCGATATGATTACCTATACAACTGCTAGAAAATTTGGTATGAATGCATTTTTAATTACATCGGGAATTGAAAGTATTCGTGATGCATTTGATACTTCTGTTTTTTACTGTAATAACTATACTAATATGAGATCTGAAAATCACTTTTTAAGACAACTTATCCATGGAAGAGATGCCAAAACAGTAGTTTTTACAAATGATGGGAAATTGTTTTATTCTACACTTTTAGATGATGATACAGATATTTTAGATACACTTCATAAAAAAATAGATGAAGTTCTTCCAACTGGAAAACGTCATTTCTTACATCGTCAAAATAACCTGCTTTATTCTATTCAAGGACAGAGAATTCTCTCTGACGAATTTGAATATATAGCTTTCTATTTTTCTGTTAGTAAGCCTCCACTATCTGGCAACAAATGCGGTATCAATTACAGTAGCAGTAAAGAAGTAGAAAAAGATTATTTCAATAGTGCTTATAGTATAGTTGGTTCAATTGATAAACTTAACAGCACCATTGACCAAGTAAATCAAAATTTTTACCCTGTTATGATTTCTGGTGAAGAAGGTACAGGAAAAAAGCAAATTGCTAAGGCTATCTATTTAAACAGTCCTGCAGTTAAGCAGCCATTTATAGAAATTGATTGTACTCTATTAAGTGATAAAATATGGGATTACATTTTAAATAATCATAATTCACCTTTATGTGATTCTGGTAACACTATTTTTATAAAAAATGTAAATGGTTTAAGTCAGCAGCAGCAAAAGGAGCTTTTAATTGCCATGACAGATATGGAAATTTGTAAAAGAAATAGAGTTTTACTTTCATGTATAAGTTCTTCTAGCGGAACACTTGATTCAAATATGATGGCATTTATAAATCACCTGCACTGTTTTATCATCACTTTACCAGCATTAAGAGATGATCCAGCGCGCATAGATTCAATTTTAAAACTATATCTTAACAAACTAAATATATCTACTGGAAAACAAATTTTAGGAATCACGCCAGATGCAATACAGATGCTTTGCGGATTTTCTTGGCCTTATAACTATACGCAATTTACTCGGGTTATTCAAAATCTCACTATAATAACTAAAGGTCAATATATTTCTTCTGATGAGGTAAAAGAAGTCTTAAGTAAAGAGAAAACTATTTTTTCAACTTCTTTCAATTCTAAATATTCTGCAAAGCTATTAGACCTATCTCGTCCTCTTAGTGAAATTGACAAAAATATTGCACTAAAGGTAATTGAGGTGTGTAACGGCAATCAAACCAAGGCTGCTGAAAGTCTCAAAATCAGTCGAACTACATTGTGGCGTTTAATTAAATCTAAATAGATGATCTGCAAACTATCTATTTTTGTGAAAGGGCATATTAGAATCTGTTATTTCTAATATAAAATAATTTGCCACCCAGAAAACAAACGCGGTGGCAAACAGCCAAATTTTCATATTTAATTACGCAAATCTATTGATTTACCTTGATTAGCTTAACTACACACTCCACGTGAGCAGTCTGTGCAAACATATCCACAGGCTGTACTTCTTTAGTCATATATCCGAGCTCTCTCAACACTGCTAAATCCCTGGCAAGGGTTGCAGGATCACAGGACACATAAACTACAGTCCTTGGTTCCATATCTGCAATTGCCTTAAGGAGCCCCATATCACATCCCTTTCTTGGGGGATCAACCACTACCACATCAGCCTTTATTCCTTTGCTTATGAGCTCTGGTATCACTACCTCAGACTTTCCCGTTATAAACTCTACGTTATTTACCCCATTTTGCTCCGCATTTATCCTTGCATTTTTTATGGCTTCATCGATTATTTCCACACCATATACTTTCTTTGACTTCTGGGATAAAAATAAAGATATAGTTCCCGTACCACAATAAGCATCAAATACAACTTCATTCCCACTTAAGCCTGCATATTCCAATGCTTTACTGTAAAGCACTTCCGTTTGAATAGGATTTACCTGAAAAAATGAAAGAGGGGATATATTAAATTTAAAATTACCTATAGCATCCCTTATAGTATCCTGTCCCCATAGATTTACACATTTTTTACCCAATATCACATTAGTTTTATTATTATTTATATTATGTACTATACTCTTTACTCCAGATATGTTCTTACACATAAGTTCTACAAGTTCTTTTTTATGAGGCAAGTTTTCAGTAAAAGTTACAATTACCAGCATAATTTCACCTGTAGCAAATCCTTTTCTAGTCATTATATGTTTTATAGTACCTCTGCCTGTTTTTTCATCATAGGGTTCTATATTATACTTTTCAATCCAATCTCTCATAAATTTTACTATTTTATCTGAAGTTTCGTCTTGAATGAGGCAGCTTTCCATATCTATTATTTCATGACTTGCCTTTGCATAAAATCCTATATTTATTTTTTGATTACATTTACCTACTGGCAATTGTACTTTATTTCTATATCTATAGGGATTTGTCATACCTAGAGTGTTATACAATTTTACTGAAGTATCTTCACTGCTTTTCTCTAAAACATTATCTTTAAATATTCTATCCTGTTCCTCTACTTCAAATTTTCCTATTCTCTCTAAGCAATCTTTTACCCTCTTTTTTTTGAAATCAAGTTGCCCTTCATAGGACATATGCTGAAGCTGACATCCACCGCATCTTTTATATATACTACAGAGAGGATTTGCCCTATAAGGAGACGGTTCAAGTACCTCCAGCAATTTTCCAAAAGCAAAATTTTTATTTACCTTTATGACTTTTACCTTTACCTTTTCTCCCTGAATAGCTCCCTGTATAAAAATTGTAAACCCGTCTACCTTTCCAACTCCCTCTCCCTGGTATCCCATGCCATCTATTTCAATTATATATTCTTTATTTTTTTCTATTTTTTCACTCATATATTCACCTACTTAAACAAAATCTAAAACTTTTCATTATTAATTCTTAACTCAACCACAACCAATACATAGTCCAATTTATGATTCAAAATTTCCATAAGTACAGTATACAATTAAAGGAACACTTTGTACAAACAAAAAAAATTGCACCCGCAAAGGTGCAAAAAATAGAATCAGTTGTCTTACTTTCTCTGTTATATAATTTTAGCCATATATTGTTATATTATACATTAAAGTTATGTTAAATTTCAATAAATATTTAAAAATATAACTACATTATATTTACTCTGCCGTTATATACTATTCCTCTTATGACGTCCATAGTAATAAATGTGCCTGTCTTTAATATTTCAGTGGCACCTCCTGCATTGCAAATAATAGGTATTTCTCTTGTAAGACATTCAATGGCAAGGTGAGAGGTTAAGCCACCTTTTTCTGATATGATTCCTGCAACTCTATCCAAAATATTAATATATCCTTTATCCAAATCTTTAACTACTAAAATGTCGTCCTTTTCAACTACTTCATCTGCTTCTTTCGGACTACTTACTATCTTTGCAGTTCCATAACCCGGTCTAGTCCCTGATCCTCTTCCCTGAGCTAGTATATCTCCTACTATATGAACTTTAAGCATATTTGTAGTTCCAGAATAGCTTACAGGTATACCTGCTGCTATGATTACCAGGTCTCCTTTTTTTACATATCCACTTTTCAAAGATATTTCAACAGAATTGTCTATCATTTCATCTGTAGACTCCACCTTTTTGGCAAGTATTGGGAATACGCCCCAATTTAAAGCAAGTCCCCTAGCTACTTTACCACTTGGAGTTACAGCTATAACATGACATCCTGGCCTATATTTTGAAACCATTCTAGCAGTATTACCGCTTTGAGTAGCTGTTATTATAGCAGAAGCTTTTAATTCCGAAGCTGTAGTACATGCAGCAAGGCTTATAGCATTTGGTACATTTTGTATATGTGCTTCTCTCTTTTTCTCAAGCAAAGAATCATAGTTAATTTGCTCCTCTGCTCTCTTAGCTATCCTTGCCATAGTTTTAGCAGCTTCCACAGGATATTTTCCATTAGCAGATTCTCCACTTAGCATTATAGCATCTGTACCATCAAATATAGCATTAGCTATATCAGAAGCTTCTGCTCGTGTAGGTCTAGGATTTCTTATCATGGAATCAAGCATCTGTGTAGCAGTTATAACAGGCTTTCCTGCCTTATTACATTTTTCTATTATAAATTTCTGAATCATTGGTACTTTTTCTATAGGAATTTCTACTCCCATATCTCCTCTTGCTACCATTATCCCATCAGAAAATTTTATTATTTCATCTATGTTGTCAACGCCTTCTTGACTTTCTATTTTAGAAAATATCTGTATATCTTGTCCTCCATTTGCTTCAAGTACTTTTCTTATAGCCATAACATCAGCTGCTTTTCTTATAAAGGATGCAGCTACCATATCTACTTCCATATAACATCCAAATTTCAAATCATCTTTATCTTTTTCAGTTATGGCAGGAATAGATATAGAAACTCCCGGTACATTTACACCTTTATGATTGCCAACTGCCCCGCTATTTTTAACTGTGCAATTTATTTTATTTGCTTCAACACTTTCAACTTCAAGTCCAACTAGACCATCATCAATAAGTATGCTGTCGCCCTTTTTTACATCATTGCTCAATTCAGCATAAGTTATGGAACATTTAGTCTCATCGCCTAAAATATCTTCTCCGCAATAAACAGTAAACTGCTGCCCTTCTTTCAATTCTGCCTTATCTTCCTTAAAATTACCCGTTCTTATCTCAGGTCCCTTTGTATCAAGCATTATTGCTATTGGCTTATTGTATTTTTCTCTAAGTTTTTTTACCATATTTATTCTCTTCTCATGTTCTTCATGATCTCCGTGAGAAAAATTATGTCTTGATACGTTCATTCCAGCCTCAATAAGCTCTGACAAAACCTCTTCTGAACCACTTGCAGGGCCAATGGTGAAAATCATCTTTGTTTTTTGCATAGTAACACACTCCTTAATAGAAAATATTATTTACGCTAGCGCATAAGCTATCTCATAAAGCTTTTCGTCAAACCTTCTTGGCTCACTTAGTGCCTCGTCTATATCCAAATCAACAACCTTTCCGTTTCTAATTCCAACAACTCTAGAAGATTTGCCTTGTTCTAACAATTCGACAGCTCTATATCCAAATCTTGAAGCTAAAATTCTATCTGAACAAGTAGGACTTCCTCCTCTTTGAATATGTCCAAGTTTTGTAGCTCTAGTTTCTATACCGGTAATATTCTCAACCTTCTCAGCTAAAGCTTCAGCTCCACCAATACCTTCTGCAAGTAATATTAAATTGTGCATTTTTCCTTTCATCTTTGCTTCTAATATACTTCTACACAATTCTTGTTCATCATATCCTTTTTCAGGTAAAATTATATTTTCAGCTCCACCTGCAAGTCCAGAATAAAGAGCTATATCTCCACAATTTCTTCCCATAACCTCTACAATGCTTACTCTTTCATGAGAGGTAGAAGTATCTCTTAACTTATTTATAGCATCTAAAACGGTATTTACTGCTGTATCAAATCCTATGGTAAAATCTGTATATGCCAAATCATTATCTATAGTTCCAGGTAATCCTATAGTAGCTATCCCTAATTTAGATAATTCATGTGCTCCCCTGAAAGATCCATCTCCACCTATAACTACTAATCCATCTATTCTAAATGTTTTTAATATATTTACTGCTCTTTCTCTTCCCTCTTCTGTTTTAAATTCCTTAGATCTAGCAGTTTTTAATATAGTTCCTCCTCTTTGTATAATGTCTGCAACACTACTCCTCTGCATGGGTACTATTTCGCCATTCATTAATCCACTATATCCTCTTTTAATTCCCATTACGTTTAAGTTTTTATCTAGAGCTGTCCTCACTACTGCCCTTATAGCAGCATTCATTCCAGGAGCATCTCCTCCACTTGTTAACACAGCTATTGTTTTCATATGCACACCCCCTATGACCGCAGGGACTATTTATGTCCCGCTTTAGTTAAAACCAACTTAATTTACTATAATTACAATCATAATTATAACATACAATTATGTACTTTTCACCACATTATGAACTTTATTCAAATAAAATTCTAACAACCAAAACATTATAAAAATTTCTTTCTTATAGTATTTTGGTTGTTTTGTCACAAAAATATACTTCTTATCTATATAATTTTTACATTATTATCTCCAAAGCTTTTTCTTAGAAAAGACATAAGTTCCAAATCAGATTTTATCCATAATTCCCTATCCAACCTAAACTTTTTTCTTTCCTTTTTTGTACACAAATATACGGGAATATTTCCTTTAAAGTTTACAAATACAGGTCTAATTCTCTCTAAAGCTTCCTTTAAAATATCTTGATCTTCAATCAAAATATAAAGTTTTTCTGTATCTATTCTCACCAGAGGCTCTATAACTTCGCAGAGAAGCTTAGGCTGTTCATCTTCCCTTACGCTTACTCTACCCTTTGCTATAATCATATAATCATCTTCAATTAGACTTCTAACTCTCTGAAATACTTTTGGAAATACTATTATCTCCATAATTCCATAAAGATCTTCTAACTTTGCAAAAGCCATCATATCATTATTTTTAGTAATTTTTTTAGATACTTCGGAAAGTATTCCACCAACTATAACTCTATCACCATCATTTACTTTAGCTTCCTCTACAAAATTATCTTCTAAAGTTTTCCTACCTACTATGTCAGATATTTTAGTATCTGCCTGCAATTCTAATGTTCTTGCATATTCATCCAGCGGATGTCCTGAAAGATATAATCCAGTCATTTCCTTTTCCATAGCCAGCATATCTAGCTTTTTAAATTCTTCTATAGAAGGATATTTTATTCTTACACTACTATCTTCAATTTGAGAAAATAGGCTCACCTGTCCTTCTATATTCTTTTTTCTAGAATTTATAACACTGTCAATTACTTTTTCATGTACTGCTATAAGTTGAGATCTCAGCACTCCAAAACAGTCAAAGGCGCCTGCTTTAATTAAACTCTCTACTACCCTTTTGTTTATGGAATCCAAGTCTATACTATTACAAAAATCCACTATATCTTTAAACTTACCATGTTTGGACCGTGATCTGACTATACTATCTATTACATTCTCACCTACATTTTTTATAGCAGACAACCCAAATCTTATATTCCCATCTTCTACTGTAAACTTTGTACAACTTTCATTAATACTTGGAGGCATTATTTCTATTCCAATACTTTTGGCAAACCTTATATAATAGGCTACTTTTTCACTGTCTCCTTTTACACTATTTAACATAGCTGCTGTAAACTCAGTAGGATAATAATACATTAAATACGCTGTTCTAAACGCCACTACAGCATAGGCTGCAGCATGGGATTTGTTAAATGCATAGGATGCAAAATCCATCATAGAATCAAATATGTCATTGGCTATTTTTTCAGATATACCATTGCGCACACAGCCTGGTACCTGTATTTCACCTTTTTCATCTACAATTCCATATACAAAATTATGTCTCTCTTCCTCCATAACATGGTGTTTCTTTTTTGACATAGCACGTCTCACCAGATCACTTCGGCCCATGGAATATCCTGCTAAATCTCTTACAATTTGCATTACCTGCTCCTGGTATACCATGCATCCATAAGTAACAGAAAGAATGTGTTCAAGCTGAGGGGTTACATATTCTATTCCCTCAGGGTTATTTTTGTTTTTAATATATTTGGGTATTTCTGACATAGGTCCTGGTCTATAAAGACTTATTCCTGCTATTATATCCTCCAGAGAATCTGGTTTTAGTTCCTTCATAAAAGAACTAAAACCAGGTGATTCAAGTTGAAATACCCCTACAGTTTTTCCTTCACCTATCATATTGTAAACAGCTTTATCATCATAATCTATAGTATCTAAATCAATTTCTATACCCTTATCCTCTTTAATCATTTCAACAGCATCTCTTAAAACAGTCAACGTACGCAATCCTAAAAAGTCCATTTTGAGAAGTCCTAGCTCCTCCAGAGTATTCATAGTAAATTGTGTAACTATATTATCTTCATTTTTTTGAAGTGGCACATAATTTACAAGAGGTTCTGAAGCTATAACAACTCCTGCCGCATGGGTAGAGGTATGCCTTGGAAGCCCTTCAAGTGCTCTAGCAATATCTATAAGTTCTTTAGTTCTTGATTCACTGTCATAAGCTTCTTTAAACTCAGGATTCATGTCAAGTGCTTTATCTATAGTTATATTGGGAATTGAAGGTATCATTTTGGCTATTCTATCTACTTCCCCATAACTGTAATTCATCGCTCTGCCTACATCTCTTATACACATCTTGGCTGCCATGGTTCCAAAAGTTATAATTTGAGACACACTGTCTTTTCCATACTTTTCTACCACATAATCTATTACTTCTCCACGCCTTTCATAACAAAAATCACTGTCAATATCCGGCATAGAAACTCTTTCAGGATTTAGGAAACGTTCAAATATAAGCTTATATTTTATAGGATCTATTTTAGTTATTTCAAGTGTATAGGCAACTATAGAACCTGCTCCACTTCCTCGTCCAGGTCCTGTCATTATCCCATTTTTTCTCGCAAATCGTATAAAATCCCATACTATAAGAAAATAGTCAACATAACCCATTTTCTTTATTATGCCTAGCTCATATTCCAGCCTACTTTTCAATTCATCTGTTACATCATTATATCTTTTATAAAGTCCCTTATAGCATAAATCCTTCATGTACTCATAAGGATCTGTGTCTTCCGGTAGAGGGAATTTAGGAAGCTTTGATTTATGAAACTCATAGTCAAAATTACATTGATCTGCTATTTTAATCGTATTCTCTAGAGACTCCGGCACATTGGAAAACATATCATACATCTCATCTGGCGACTTTAGATAAAATTCATCTGAAGGATATCTCATTCTATTTTCTTCATCTACAGTTTTGCCAGTTTGTATACAAAGCAAAATATCATGAGCCCTGTAATCTTCCTTTTTTATATAATGAACATCATTTGTGGCAACTAAAGGTATGTTTAATTTTTTAGACATAGAAATCAACTGTTCATTTATCTTGAGCTGAGCCTCTATACCATGATATTGAATTTCCAAATAAAAACCATCTTTAAAAGCACTTTTATAAAACAAAGCTGTCTCTTCAGCTTTATCTATATTTCCTTTTAATATATTGGATTGAACTTCACCACTCATACAAGCACTTAGTGCTATTAGCCCTTCACTATGATTTTTCAAATAATTATGGTCTACCCTTGGTTTATAGTAAAATCCTTTTATAGAAGCTGTAGATACTATTTTCATTAAATTCTGATATCCTTCTTCATTTTTCACCAAAAGCACCAGATGGTAGTTTTCATTTTTGCCATTGTTTTGCTTTATAGTCATATCTCCCTGAGATACATATATTTCGCAGCCTATTATAGGCTTGATTCCCTGTGCCCTTGCTTCTTTATAAAATTCCACACATCCGTACATAACACCATGGTCTGTTATTGCCATACTATCCATTCCCAGTTCTTTTGCTCTGGCTATAAGTTCTGGAATTTTAGCTGAAGAATCCAGGAGGGAATATTCCGTATGTTGGTGTAAGCTAACCCATCTATGTTTTCCTTTGTCCATTAAACATTACCTTCTTATCATTTTTGCAGATAAAATGCTTTTCCCAACTATATCCTTTTTATCATTAAGCATACTAACTTCTACTTTGCAATAATTTATACCTTTGCCTATTACATCTACATATATTGTAATTTCATTATCAATTTGTACGGGCTTCATAAAATATGTATTTATATTATCTACAAGTATATTTGCATTGTTTTTCTGTCTCAAGATTACAATTGCCATAGTGGACAAAAGCATATTTAAGGTACCCCAGGAACCTGTCCCCATAGAATCTAGCATTTCTGCAGTTATTCTTCCTGTAAAGCAATTTCTACCATCCTTAACCTGAAATTCAAATTTCTTTAGTATGGAGTCTTCAAGAGTTTCTGCTAGTTGAGGCTGCCTTGCCATGTACTGAAGTGCCTTTATCACATCTTTCCTAGTTATAACTCCTATTAGTTTTTTACCTTTTACTACAGGAAATAATTCTATACCATCCCACCCCATTATATGAGCTGCATAAGCTACTGTAGTTTTAGGCGTTACTGTAATTGGTTCCTTAGACATCACCCTGCCTATAACTTCATTATCAGAACCATGACTTGGTAAATCCTTTGGTGCAACAATTCCTACTAGTTTATTTTCATCATCTACTACAGGATATCTGTCATGCTTAAATTCTTTCATCATTTGCTTCCATTTAAGTACCGTATCCTTAACGTTAAGATAAGATGGATTAATTTGCATTATATCTTCTACAAGCACTATTTCTTTTTTTATTAAATTTTCTGAAATAGCTTTATTTATCATACTAGCTACAGTAAAAGTATCATAGCTAGTAGATATTATAGGAAGGCACTTTTCGTTAGCTAGGTTCTTTATCTGATTACTGCATCCAAAGCCGCCAGTTATAAGGACTCCTGCATCGTTTAAAAGGGCAAGTCTTTGGGCTTCTTCTCTGTTTCCTATTATGACTAAACAATCTTTTTTTATATATTGCTTCATGGCCTCTATGGTCATAGCTCCTATTATAAATCGATGTAGTATTTTATGTACTCCATTTTTTCCCCCAAGCAAACTTCCATCTACTATATTTATTACTTCACCATAAGTTAGAGACTCCATATTTTTCTTTTCAACTTTTTCAATTCTCACAGTTCCTACTCTTGGGATTGTAGTAACTATTCCAAGGCTATCTGAATCTTTTATAGCTCTATATGCCGTTCCATCACTAACCCCTAACTCACTTGCTATACTTCTCACTGAAATTTTAGTACCAGTTTCTAGTGAAAGTATGTACTTGATTATATCCTCATGTTTTGACATATAATCTGTGCCTACCTTTCTTTTCTCAGTTCATCTGCTATTTTCTCAATTCTCCTAAGTCTGTGATTTACTCCAGATTTACCTACTTTAGGATTCAACATTTCACCTAATTCTTTTAAAGATTCATCCGGATAATTTAACCGAAGTTCTGCAATATCCCTTAAGTTTTCAGGCAGCCTGTTTAACCCTATCTCTTTTTGTATAAGCTTTATACTCTCCATTTGTCTTACTGCCGCATTAACAGTTTTACTCAAATTTGCAGTCTCACAATTCACCAGCCTATTTACATTATTCCTCATTTCCTTCATTATCCTTATGTTCTCTAATTCCAAAAGAGAAGAGTGTGCTCCTATTATATTCAAAAGATCCACTATTTGCTCTCCTTCTTTAATATACACTATAAAACTACTCTTTCTCTGTATTACTTTAGAATTCAATCCATATCCATTTATAAGTTTACTTAAATCCAATGCATAATCACTGTCATGAGTCACAAATTCAAGGTGATACGTCTTTTCTGGATTACTTATACTCCCACCACCTAAAAAAGCTCCCCTTATATATGCCTTTTTTAGCTTTTCATTTTCCTTAATATCTTCTGTTATACTATAATCCAGTGAAAAAACATCTTCTTCCTCCTTTAAAAGTCCTACTTTTTTAAGTATGGATCTTACATCAGCATCTTCTGTTATCATTATTACATACACATTATTTTTTTTTAAAGAATTACTCTTTTTAACCAGGATTCTAGTATGTATATGAAAAATATCCTTCAATATCTTAAATATGAATCTGGCAATTGCAGCATTTTCAGTAATTATCTTAAAGCTAAACTGCCTCTTTCCTCCAAGCATCAAAGTTCCACTAACCTTCATTATGGCAGACAATTCTGCTATAGCTTCTTCCTCATCTATATTTGAGTACCTACAAACTTCATTTTTTACTTTCAATGAAAATGACATATATATCTCCCACTTATCTCCTATTTTCCTTTAATCTTTCTGATAAATAAAAATATTCTATTATCTTCTTTCTATCAAATAACAGCTTTTTATCCATAATAGTTTCTATAAGTATGGAAGCCAATTTTTCAGAATTATGTCTTATAAGTCCATTCTTAATACTTATAAAATCTCCTTCAATTACTTTTACCCCCATAGAAGCTACTAAATCTTCATTTATTTTAACTAAATGAGATTCTTCTTCTTTATATTTCCCTTCTAACTCTGTATTTATTTTACCTACATTTATAATTACATAATCTATTATGGGAGCACCCACATGATTAAATATAGCACTAATATGGTCTTCTACAGAAAATCCATCCGTTTCTCCCGGCTGGGTCATTATATTTGAAACATAAAGCTTTACAGCATTTGTATTTTGCAGTGCACTAGCTATATCACCAACTAAAAGATTTGGTATTACACTCGTATACAAGCTACCTGGTCCAAGTATTACTGCATCGGCTTCTTTTATAGCTTCTACGGCTTCTTTTAATGCCCTAGCACCTCTAGGTTCTATAAAAATTTTATCTATTGGACTATTTCTTTCTATTGCTTTTTGGGGAATATTTGATTCTCCCTCTACAATAGATCCGTCTTTCAATCTGGCCTTTAAAGTTAAATTGTCAAGGGTAACAGGCATTACCTTACCTGTTACCGCAAGTACAGAACTCATTTTATGGACGGCTTCTTCAAAATTTCCGGATATTCCATCCATAGCTGCCAAAAATAAATTTCCAAAGCTCTGATTTTTCAATCTTCCATCCTTGAATCTATACTGGAGTAAATCTTCCATAAGTGGCTCAGTATCAGCAAGTGCCATTATACAGTTTCTTATGTCTCCTGGTGGGAGCATTCCAAGATCTTCCCTTAAATCCCCGGAACCTCCTCCATCATCTGCTACAGTTACTATAGCAGTTATATTAGACGTATAGTATTTAAGTCCTCTTAGCATAGTGGAAAGGCCAGTTCCTCCTCCAATAGCAACAATTTTAGGACCTTTTACCAAAAGACGTTTTTCATATATTAAATTTTCTAACTTTCTGGAATCTAATGACACACTTAAATATCCTTTATTTATAAGTGCTATTATAGATCTCATACCTTGAGTTATGGAAATATATACTACAAATATCCCGGATATAATTAAAAATACATAAAATGATATATAGTAAAGGCTGTAAAATCTTCTGTTTACAAATTCTATTACTCCAAATATTATAAAGAGTACTCCCATGGCTCCAAGCATAACCCACCTTTTAACTTTTATGCCAGGTCTAAGCCAATCTACAATCTTCATAATTTTTTACCACCTTTATTAACATCTTCTTCTATATCTCTATGATCAATATTAACCTTATGCCCATTGTTTTTTAGTCTATTATAAATGGCATTTGCAATAAATACAGAACGATGCCTTCCCCCAGTACATCCTATGGAGATAATCAGTTGTCTCTTTCCTTCTTTTAGATAATTTGGAATTAAAAATTCTAACATACTTTCCAGTTTATTTATAAATTCATTAGTCTCCTTAAAACTCATTATATATTTCATTACAGAGGTATCCTTACCTGAATATTCTTTTAACTCAGGTATATAGAAAGGATTTGGTAAAAATCTCACATCAAATACTAGATCTGAATCAACAGGTATGCCATATTTAAATCCAAAAGAAAGTACGGTAATCATAAGCTCTGTTTCCATCTGTCCTTCTTCTGAATATATCTTAGTTATCTCTTCTCTAAGTTCCCTAGTTACTAAATTAGATGTATCTATTATGTTGTCTGCCCTGTCTTTCAATTCTCTAAGTTTGTTTCTTTCCATAATTATACCATTTAAAATTCTTCCGTCAGGTGCTAGAGGATGTTTTCTCCTGGATTCTTTGAATCTTTTAATAAGTACTTCCTCTGAAGCATCTAAAAACAATATTTCATATTTATAACCCTGCTCCTTTAGATAATTCAAGCTTTCAAATATGTCATTAAAAAATTGACCTCCTCTTATATCTATTACTAGGGCTATTTTATCTATTTTCCCATCAGTTTTATAGCATGCTTCCGCAAATTTCGGTATTAGTGTAGGAGGAAGATTATCTACACAAAAGTACCCTAAATCTTCTAAACTTCTTATAGCCTGAGTTTTTCCCGCTCCAGATAATCCTGTCACTATAACAAATCTCATAGTCACATCCCTCCATTTAAAAATATTTTTACTTTTTCTAATTATATCACAACAAACTACAACAATAAATACAACCTAAAAAGGGGAACCAGTGCAATACACAGCACCAATTCTCCGCTCTCTACTCTTCCCCTATAACTCTAACTTCAGTATACAAGTCTACATTAAATTTTTCCTTAACTTTATGCTGTACAATAGCTATTAAATCTAAGATATCTTTTGCTGTTGCACTTCCCTTATTTATTATAAATCCTGAATGCTTTTCAGATACTTGGGCGCCACCTACACTCTTTCCCTTTAATCCACTGTCTTCTATAAGTTTTGCAGCAAAATACCCTTCTGGTCTTTTAAAGGTACTTCCTGCAGATGGATATTCTAGAGGTTGTTTTTCATTTCTCCTTCTATTCAAATCTTCTACACGGTTTTTTATCTTCTCATAATCCCCATGCTCCAAATTAAAGGTTACTTCTAGGACAGTATATTTGTATTTCAAAATGGAACTGCTTCTATATTCTAACTCTAATTGTTTTCTATCTAATACTTTGATTTTTCCTTCATTATCTATGACTTTTGCACTTTCTACAACATGTGAAATTTCGCCATTATAAGCACCTGCATTCATTGTAACTGCCCCACCTACGCTTCCAGGTATGCCACAGGCAAATTCAAAACCTGATAGCTTGTTATTAAGGGCAGTAGTTGAAATATCCTTTAGCGATACACCGCTTTCTGTAATAATCTTATTGTCCTCAACTTTAACTTCATTTAGTTTTATAAGTTTAATCATTATGCCTCTTATTCCGCCATCTTTAACAAGTAAATTAGAACCATTTCCCATTATATAATAAGGTATATTATGTTCTTTACATAACGTTATAACATCTACTACTTCCTGAAATTTTTTAGGAGTAACTAATATATCTACAGGACCTCCTACTCTAAAAGAAGTATGTTCCTTCATAGGTTCGTCTATTTTTATGTCTTCTTTATCTAATATTTTCTCTAAATTTGTAGCAAAATCTTTAAACTTATTCATTATAAATATTCTCCTTGAAAATTAAAATTAAGCGTTACACTATGTAATTATAATATACAATGCAATTACAAATTGTATCATATTTTCTTTTATCTATCAAACTAAATTTTTTCCCAAAATAAAGTTAAAAATATAGGATTTATAAACAGAGTTATTGACATTAGATGAAGTTTTAACTCCATCTAATGCTTAGAAATCCTATATTTAATTTTCATTTTTTTTAAAGTATGAAATTATGCTTTCCGCCGTACGTCTATCTATTGAAGGCGTATCCATAAGTTCATTCATGGTAGCTTTTTTTATATTCTCTATACTCTCAAATTTTTTTAACAATTCTTTTCTTCTCTTGTTACCTACATTAGGTATGTCTTCTAATACAGAATGAAGTACTCTTTTATTTCTCAAACTCCTATGATAGGTTATTGCAAACCTATGAACTTCGTCCTGTATTCTAGCAATGAGTTTAATTACATTAGAATGCGGAGATATCAAAACTTCTTCATTTTTATATATAAGTCCCCTAGTCCTATGTCTATCATCTTTTACCATTCCACACACAGGTATGTCTATATTAAATTTTTTTAACACCTCCAAGGCCGCATTTACCTGACCCTTTCCACCATCCATAAGAATTAAATCTGGGAAGGCACAAAACTTTCCTGCACTAAACTTTAAATTTCTTTTCTTTATTCTTTCTATTTCATCAAAGCCATGCTTAAATCTTCTAGTCAGTATTTCCCTCATACTATCGTAATCATTGGCTCCTTTTACGGAATTTATTTTGAATCTTCTATAATCACTGTTTTTAGCTCTTCCATTTTCAAACACTACCATAGTACCTACTGAATCCACGCCCTGAATATTAGATATATCATACGCTTCTATTCTGTGGGGTATATCTTCCATGTCTAATGCTTCTGTAAGTTCTTCAAGAGCAGTATTGTACATCTTTTTATCTTGAATTAATTTCAATTTAAAATTTTTCAAAGTTGTCTTAGCATTTTCCTCCACCATATTTAAAGTAGCCCTTTTTTCTCCTTTTTGAGGTATTTTAATATATACCCGAGCATCTTTTTTCATACTAAGCCAATTCTGGAGAAGTTCAATTTCATCAGCTTCAGGCACATATATTGTTTTTGCTATATATGCAGTTCCCCCATAAAACCCCTCTATAAAATTTGATACTATTTCACCCTTAGGCAAATCCTGAGTATTTTCTAAAATAAAATGCTCTCTTCCTATTATTTTTCCGGATCTAGAGAAAAATACTTGAACACAGCTGTCCACATTATCTGAATACATATTTATAAAATCTTCATCTTCAAATCCTCCAGTGGTTATCTTTTGTTTTTCAATTATCTTTTGCACTGCTAGGATTTTATCTCTCAGCTCTGCAGCTTTTTCAAATTCGAGTTTTTCTGAGGCAATTTCCATATCTTCTTTAAGCTTTTTACTTATGTCTCTATTTTTTCCTGATAAGAAATCCATAACTCCACTCACGATTTTTCCGTATTCCTCTTTAGTAATATATCCAGTACAAGGAGCCTTACACAACCCTATATAGTAGTTTAAACAAGGCCTTCCCTTCATTTCTCCTTCTTTTATTGATAGTCTGCAAGTTCTAATTGGAAATATCTTTTTTATAATTTCCATAGTTTCATATACAGCAGAAGGACTAATATAAGGTCCAAAATATTTACAGCCATCCTTTACCATATTTCTAGCGGATATTATTCTTGGGAAATCCTCATTTACTGTTATTTTTATGAGAGGATATCCTTTGTCATCCTTTAAAAGTATATTATACCTAGGTCTATATTTTTTAATTAAATTACATTCTAAAATAAGAGCTTCCATTTCTGAATCTGTAACTATATATTCAAACTCAGCAATATGCTTCACCATAGCCTTTACCTTTTCAGAATGATTCTTAGAATTTTGAAAGTACTGCCTAACTCTATTCTTTAAAATTTTTGCCTTTCCAACATATATTACCTCACCTAAAGAGTTTTTCATTAAATATACTCCTGGTTTATCCGGTAATACCTTTAACTGATATTCAAAATCAAACACTACATCCACTCCTAAAACTACTTACAAAATATGATTGGAAGCTTGTATATTGTAAATAAAAGTCCAAATATCATTAAAAAATCCTCTATTACACAACCAATTTTAGAATTAGTATTATAAGTTAACGGCAGTTTAAATTTTTTATTCTTAAAAGGGTAAAAAAGGGGTACCCCTCTATTGGTAACCATATCACAAAGGAGATGCATTCCATATCCTATCATAAAATAGTACACCAGATAGTGTACATTATACATGTTTCCTAAATATCCTATAATAAAAGAAAACAATATCATACCCATCAAGCTGTGAGTCAATCCATTTCTATGAGAAGACACAGCTATTATTATAAACGATATGCCAATAGCTTTAATAATAGGTGCATTAGTATAAAGATAATCGTACCAAAGTAGTCCTATCCCTAAAGAGCTATACACCATAATCTTACTTGTCTTATTTCTAAATGGAAGTATATATTTGTTTATTATACTTTTAGGGTGATCCACATCTGGAAGTATTGATGAAAATGCCACTATTAAAAGGCCTATATAATTAAATTTCCCCGGAAGTACGTTGTAAACGGACAAAAAAGTAACTATTCCCATTTCCGCATGAGTTTTCCCCTTCATATTTTCTCCTTTTTATCCTGTCATAATGTTAAATATTTTTGCATATAATTCGATAATCCGCTTATTGCCTATATTATAACATTAAATTTACAACAAATTTACTTTTTACAACAAAATTTCCCGGGGAATTTTAAAATTTCAATTATTTTCGTAATGCTGTTCTTATAACTTGCGAAGCTATAGAAGCCGCTAACTTTCCTCCCTGTCCTCCATTTTCTACAATTACCGCCACAGCTATCTGTGGATCATCATAAGGTGCAAAACCTATAAACCAGGAATGAGGTGGTGAACCAGGTCCTTCTGTCTGATTATCTGCTGTTCCAGTCTTTCCTGCTACTTCTACACCTTCCACAGAAGCATTAGTTCCTGTTCCAGATTCTACAACAGATCTCATAAGATCTTTCATAGTATTTGCTGTATTTGAAGAAATTATTTGGCCTACTTGTTCTGCTTGTATGCTCTTTACTTCTTCACCCGTACTTGTAAGCACATCGCTTACCAAATGAGGCTTCATCATAACACCACCATTAGCTATAGTGCTTGTAACTACTGCCATTTGAAGTGGACTTGCCAAATCGCTGCTCTGCCCTATAGCACTCTGAGCTATACTTCCCTTTTCATAGGATTTTAACATTGGAAATTTACTAGGTTCTACAGGTATTCCATCTGTAGGTATTTCCTTATTAAAGAAGAACTTTTCAGCAGTTTGTTTTAACCTGTCATTTCCGAGCTCAATTCCAAGTGATCCAAAATAAGCGTTGCTAGAATGAGTATATGCTTGTTTAAAATTAATACTTCCAAGAACCTCTCCTTCAAAATTGTGCAGAGAATATCCTCCACCTAAAGGAAGTTCACCATTATCCTGAAAATATCTATTTTGAATTCCTGATATATTTTCTAATCCACTTACAGCAGTTACAGTTTTAAAAGTAGATCCAGGTGGATAAAGCCCTGCCGTAGCTCTATTTAAAAGAGGTTTAGTTTTATCCTGATTTAACTGCTGCCATGTATTTGCAAGGTCATTCGGATCAAAAGAAGGTCTTGAAACAAGTGCTATTACTTCACCAGTCTTTGGGTTTAACGCCACAACTGCCCCCTTATTTCCATCAAGCAGGTCATAAGCCATTTTTTGAGTTTCCAAATCCAAAGTTGTTTTTAAACTATTTCCCACTTTCTTTTGGGATTTCCCCTTATTTTGAATAAGGCTCTTTATACTATCCTGAATATTACTGGACATTAACTGTTCATCATATTTTTTCTCAAGTCCTGTAATTCCATATTTTTGATCCACATAACCAAGTACATGGGCAAACATTGCCCCCCCTGTGTATTCCCTTTTCTGAGTTTCAGAATTTATAGGATCGCTCTTAGTAAGTGCATTACCATTTCTATCATATATGGTTCCTCTAAGCACCTCATTTCTTTTTATCCATAACCTTCTATTATAAGGACTATTCTCTATCTTAGGTCCCACTATCATTTCAAAATAAGTCATATAAGAAATAAGTGCTATAAAACATATTAAGAAGACCATCATCACTTTCTTTATATTGTTCACTATGTTATTCATAATGCTACCTACCCTCTTCTGATATCTTCTGAATTATACCCAGCGAAAAAAACGTTATTAGCATAGAACTTCCCCCCCTACTTACAAGAGGTAATGTTATACCTGTAAGTGGGATAGCATTCATAACACCACCAACTATAACTAAAACCTGAGATGCAATCATTGCACTATAACCTACTGCCAAAAGCCTTGAAAATTTATCATTCCCATAGACAGCAGCTCTCATACATCTGTAAAACAATAAAAAGTATAATATTATTATAGCAAATCCTATAAGTATCCCAAGTTCTTCACACAACACCGCAAATATAAAATCTGTAGTATTAATAGGGACGTATTCCGGATGTCCTAGTCCAAGCCCCGTTCCAGTAAGTCCCCCAGATGCTATAGAAAACATAGATTGAACAATTTGATAACTCTGATTATTAGCATAAGGCCAAGGATTTTTCCATATCATAACCCTTATTCTAACATGATTAAACAACCTATAACTTACTATTGACCCTGCAGCTGAAAGGAGAAAACATATAGCTACATACCTAAATTTAGAAGTAGCTATATACAGCATGGTTACAGATATCCCAAAAAATATAAGAGCAGATCCAAGGTCCCTTTGAATTACCATAAACACTAAGGATAGCATTACTACTGCACAAGGTATTATTAAATTTTTAAAATTTTTATAATCCTTTAATTCCGCCGCCAGATAGGCTACCAAAAATAGTTTTCCAAATTCCGATGGCTGAAACTGAATTCCACCTAGACTAACCCAGTTTTTTGAACCATTGATTTCAGTACCTGAAAAAGTACCCATTGCCATAAATATTAATGTAACTACCAAATATATATATTTATACTTGCTGAATCCGCTAGTATCCGGCATTAATACAACAATGAGTATAAATCCAGTAACTCCGACTGCAAACCAAATTATTTGTTTAATAGAGGCTGCAGTATCTATTCTATATATCATTACCATACCTATAACTGACAGTATACTGGAAAAAATAAATATATATTTATCTCCGTCAGAGAAAAATTTTCTTATTACAAAGTAAGAATATCCTATAAGAAGACAAGTTACTAGTGCCATTATCATAGCACCTTTATCAAAAGGCTGCTTTATAATGGCTAAATTAAGGAAACACACAAAACACAACAAATATGTATATCTTAATAACTTTTTTTCATCTCTAGTAGTATCCAATATTCCACCACCCACTTATTTATGATAGTTTTTAAAAACTGCTTATATTTAATCACCCTATAACTTTAAAGGATGTATTTCCAATTTTAATTTCATCACCAGAAGCCAAATAGTGCTTGCCCCTTAACTTTTTACCATTTAAAAGAGTACCATTAGTACTTCCCATGTCCTCTAATATACACTCTTTCCCATTTTTTATATAAATTCTTGCATGATGTCCTGAGGTATATGGATCCTCTAGCATAAGTTGATTATCGCCTTTTCTTCCTATGGTTATTTCCCTTCGCACTGGAATCACAGCACCTTTTCTAAGATTCGCATTTTCACCTGGATTAACTACTTCAAGTCCAAAGGATTTCCTATTAACATTTCTACCTCTCTTGCTTCCATTTTTAACATCCTTGTACATTATTCTCAGTGCCCAAAATATTATAATATATACTATACCTATGATAACAATTTTAAAAACTATACTCAATTTACTAAGATCCATTTAAATATCCTCCCTTAATACATGGAAAGACTAGCATTATAGGTGTGCTTATGCTAGTCTTTATGTAAATTATAACATCTTTTTTAAGTATTGTCCTGTGTAAGAACCCTTATTTTCAGATATTTGTTCTGGAGTACCCATGCAGAGAATGTTTCCTCCCTTTTCTCCACCTTCAGGTCCAAGATCAATGATATAATCCGCACACTTTATAACATCTAAGTTATGTTCTATAACCACAATTGTATTACCTACATCTACAATTCTCTGAAGTATATTTATAAGTTTACTTACATCATCTATGTGAAGTCCTGTAGTAGGTTCATCAAGTATATACATTGTCTTCCCAGTACTTCTTTTAGATAATTCATGGGCAAGCTTTATTCTCTGTGCCTCTCCACCAGACAATTGTGTGGAAGGTTGACCTAATTTGATATATCCTAGCCCTACATCCATAAGAGTTTGCAGCTTATTTTTTATTCTTGGTATATTTTCAAAGAATTTTAATGCTTCTTCTACAGTCATATTTAATACATCATCAATATTTCTATTTTTATACTTTACTTGAAGTGTTTCTCTATTATATCTTTTTCCCTTACAAACTTCACAAGGCACGTATACGTCTGATAAAAATTGCATTTCTATTTTTATTATTCCATCTCCACTGCAAGCCTCGCATCTTCCTCCTTTTACATTAAAGCTGAATCGTCCAGGTTTATATCCTCTCATCTTGGATTCAGAAGTACTTGCAAACACTTCCCTTATTATATCAAATACTCCTGTATAAGTTGCAGGATTGGATCTTGGAGTCCTTCCTATAGGACTTTGATCTATATTTATAATTTTATCTACATTTTCTGTTCCCAAAATATTTTTATAATGTCCCGGCCTATCTTTTGAATTGTTTAATTCCTTATGTAGTGCTTTGTATAATATTTCATTTACTAAAGTACTTTTTCCAGATCCAGATACACCGGTAACACAAGTAAATATTCCTAAGGGGAAAGAAACATCTATATTTTTCAAATTATTCTCTGAAGCACCTATTACTTTTATATATTTTCCGCTACATTCCCTTCTATGTTCAGGTATTTCTATTTTTTTCTTTCCGCTTAAATACTGTCCTGTTATTGATCTATCACATTTTATAATATCCGAAATAGGCCCTGCAGCTACTACTTCTCCACCATGTTCTCCTGCTCCTGGTCCTATATCTACTATAAAATCCGACTGTCTCATTGTATCCTCATCATGTTCTACTACTATCAATGTATTTCCAATATCTCTTAAATGCTTCAAAGTAGATATAAGTCTGTCATTATCTCTTTGGTGAAGCCCTATACTTGGCTCATCCAATATATAAAGCACTCCAACCAAACTTGAACCTATTTGAGTTGCAAGTCTTATTCTTTGGGACTCTCCTCCGGATAAAGTTCCGGCAGTTCTGGACAATGTCAAATAGTCCAATCCTACATCTATTAAAAATTGCAACCTACCACTTATTTCTTTCAATACTTGGTCACTTATAATCTTATCTTTTTCCGAAAGCTGTATCTCCTTAAAAAATTTCAATTCATCTTTTATAGACATGTTACACATCTCAAATATGTTTTTTTCTCCTACTGTAATTGCTAATACTTCAGGTTTTAATCTGGCGCCCTTACATTTTGGACATGGATTATCACTCATATAATTTTCTATTTCTTTTTTTATATAGTCGGAATTTGTCTCCATATACCTTCTCTTCAAAGTATTGACTATTCCTTCATAAGAATGATTAAATTCCATCATTCTGTTTTCTTTTCTGTATTTAACTCTTATTTTTCCGCCTCTTAACCCATAAAGTAATATGTCTACTACTTTAGGATCTAATTTTTCTATAGGTGTATCCAATTTAAATTTAAACGTACTCGAAAGAGCCTTCAGTATACTAAAAGTCCAGGAACCTTCCTTTAAACTTCCTTCTCCCCAGGCTGTAATAGCACCTTCTAATATACTCTTTTTTCTATCAGGTATTACTAGATTCTCATCTATCTCAAGCAAGGTACCAAGCCCATCACAAGTATCACATTTTCCAAAAGGTGAATTAAAAGAAAAAGTTCTAGGAGTAATCTCTCCTATACTTATACCACATTCCGGACATGCAAATTTCTCACTGAAAAGTATGTCCTCTCCACCCAATATATTTACAATAAGTATCCCATCGGACAATTTTAAGGAGGTTTCTATAGAATCCGCAAGTCTGCTCCTTATTTCACTTTTAATTATCAACCTATCTACTACTATTTCAATAGTATGCTTTTTATTTTTCTCTAATTTTATCTCTTCATCTTGAAGATCTACTATTTCTCCATCAATTCTAGCTCTTACAAACCCATTTTTAACTATGCTTTCCAGTACCTTTATGTGTTCTCCTTTTTTTCCCTTTATTACAGGTGAAAGTATCTGTATCTTAGTTCTCTCTGGCATTTCCATAATTTTATCTACCATTTGATCCACTGTCTGCTGGGTTATTTCCTTGCCGCACTTTGGACAATGGGGCACTCCTATACGTGCATACAATAACCTCAAATAATCATATATTTCTGTAACTGTTCCTACTGTAGAACGTGGATTTCTACTTGTAGTTTTCTGATCTATAGATATAGCAGGTGATAAGCCTTCAATGTATTCTACATCTGGTTTATCCATCTGGCCCAAGAATTGTCTTGCATATGCAGATAATGATTCAACGTATCTTCTCTGACCTTCTGCATAAAGAGTATCAAATGCTAGTGAAGATTTTCCCGAACCTGAAAGCCCAGTAAAAACTATTAGCTTATCTCTTGGTATAGTCAAACTTATATTTTTTAAATTGTGAACTTTAGCACCTTTTATTACTATGCTATCTTTCATAAACTTAACTCCTTAGTTATCTAATCTTTTATCCATATTATTTATTTTTCTGTTTTTTTAACTTAAGTATTGCATCTCTGAGTTTAGCAGCTTCTTCAAATCTAAGTTCTTTTGCTGCCGTTTTCATTTGTCTTTCATGAGCTTCAATGAGTTCATCTATTTTTTCATTGTCCGCCTTTACTGCTTCTTCTAAGCTATTATATTCTTCTTTTTCTTCCAAAACCATAGTTGACTCTATAACTTCTCTAATTGCCTTATTAATTGTTTTTGGAACTATTCCATTCTTCTTATTATACTCAATTTGTATTTTTCTTCTTCTTTTAGTTTCACTTATAGCTTTATCCATAGATTTTGTAATAACATCGGCATACATTATAACTTTGCTTTCAGAGTTTCTTGCAGCCCTTCCTATAGTTTGAATAAGAGATCTCTCTGATCTTAAAAATCCTTCCTTATCTGCATCTAAAATTGCAACTAATGCAACTTCAGGTATATCAAGTCCCTCTCTTAGAAGATTAATTCCCACTAAGACGTCAAATTCTCCTTTTCTCAAATCCCTTATTATCTTCATCCTATCTATAGTAGCTATACTGGAATGAAGATATCTTGCCTTGACATTCATGTCTTTAAAATAATCTGTTAAATCTTCTGCCATCTTTTTAGTAAGTGTAGTGACAAGTATCCTATATCCTCTTGATATAGTTTTTTGTATACTATTATACAAATCATCTATTTGTCCTTTAATTGGTTTCACTATAATTTCAGGATCTAAAAGTCCTGTAGGTCTTAATATTTGTTCTGCCACATTTTCGGAATGTTCTAACTCATAGTCTGCAGGTGTAGCACTCACAAACACAACCTGATTTATCTTCTTTTCAAATTCTTGAAATTTTAAAGGTCTGTTATCGTAGGCAGAAGGAAGCCTAAAACCATATTCCACTAATGAATCTTTCCTGGATCTATCTCCCGCATACATGGCTTTTACCTGAGGAAGAGTAACATGACTTTCATCTATAAAAAGCAAAAAATCATCTGGAAAATAATCAATAAGGGTTTGTGGAGGACTTCCCTTAGCTCTTCCATCCATTATTCTAGAATAATTTTCAATTCCACTGCAATATCCTACTTCTCTCATCATTTCTATGTCAAAATTAGTTCTCTGTTTTAATCTTTGTGCTTCAAGCAATTTATCCTGAGATGTAAGTTCTTTAAGTCTGTGTTCTAATTCTTCTTCTATCTTTTCTATGGCTAATTCCATTTTTTCTCTTGAAGTGGCAAAATGGGATGCTGGAAATATATTTGCATGTTTTCTAAATCCAATGGTATCTCCTGTGAGCACATCAAACTCCCTTATCTTATCAATTTCATCTCCAAAAAACTCTACCCTTATAGCGTGATCTGTAGATGCTGCTGGAAATATGTCCACTATATCCCCTTTTACCCTAAAGGTCCCTCTTACAAAATTTATATCATTTCTTTCATACTGTATTTCTACTAATTTTTTTAGGACTTCATCTCTATTTTTTATCATTCCCGGCCTTAGAGACAAAGTTAATTTTTTATATTCTTCAGGATTTCCAAGTCCATAAATACAAGATACTGACGCTACTACAATTACATCTTTTCTTTCCAGGAGTGCAGAAGTAGCAGAATGTCTTAATTTATCAATTTCATCATTTATAGATGCATCTTTTTCTATATAAGTATCTGTCTGAGGTATATATGCTTCTGGTTGATAATAATCATAATATGATACAAAATATTCTACAGAATTATCTGGAAAGAAATCTCTGAATTCCGAACATAACTGTGCTGCCAAAGTTTTATTATGTGCAAGCACTAGTGTAGGTTTTTGTACTTTTTCTATTATGTTTGCCATAGTAAAAGTCTTACCAGATCCAGTTACTCCAAGTAATGTTTGAAATTTATTTCCTTTTAAAACACCATCTGCTATACTATCTATAGCTTTGGGTTGATCTCCAGTAGGTTTAAACTTAGAATGTATTTTAAAAACTCCCATTTTCTAATCATCCTTATCCTTATCTTTATCCTTATTTTTCATATCGTTTAGCATTTGAGAAAATCGGCTTTTATCAAACTTTACAACCATACTGTCCTTAGGTACCTTTCTGGGTACAAAAACTATTCCAAGCCTCTTATCTTTGTTCATCTTGTTATAGCTAACCTGTTCTAAAGCCCCAGATACATTTTTTACTTTAAACCAAATAAAATTTGAATATTCCTTTACTATTTCAGTTATTCTATCTTCACTTTCAATTTTTTCGCCATTTACTTCCACCAACAAATCTCCAGTTTTTATTCCCATTTCACTTGCAGGTGAATTAGGTGCCACAGCAAGTACCATAATCCCTTCACTGCTGCTTATGTATTTAGGTGCCCCTCTATTTTCCAAATACCTTTGCAGGATAATAATTCCTTCATGAGCTAAAGGTGCAAATATAACTACAAAGAATTTCAACACAATATTTAAAACTGCCAATTGTGCTATCCCAAATAAAATAATACCGTATAGCATTACAATAACACCAGATATTCGACTCTTTTCCTTTACACTTTTAGTAAAAGTCACACTATTGTATCCTACTACAGCATAAAATGGCATTAATGTAAGAACTGCATTCTTCAAAATATTAAACGGTATAGAAGTTTTTACTATAGGCCACCATCCAGGAAGAGACACCTGCCATGAACTTGCTATTGCAGATTTATCATGAATCATAAAAAATATAGCCACTGGAACTATCCAATACCTTCGCAGGGCAAATCCACCTATTATACTGCCACCTTTACTTGTAAAAACCGGAATAGATCCCGTCTTTCCGTCCAATATAATTAAAATTCCCTCTACAAAATGTATTACAGCTACCATACTCATAAGTGCAACTACATCTATTTTTAAGAAATTCAAATTTGGAAGGTTAAACTTTGAAGATAATATAGCCATCGTAAGACTTAAAAATCCAAGTACTGCACCAGAGTAAGAAAAACATATGAATCTTGGATTAAAAAACATAAATATTATAGATGCTAAAAATACTAAATCTACAGAGGAATTTTCATCAAAAACTATTCCTAAATACGACATAATAGTAGTAATGACAACCCCTGCAAAAATTCCTATTACAATTTGTGACATTGTAAGTTCAAAAGGAGAGTTAACTCTTTCTCCAATTATCATCTTTTGCATTACAGTTATCTGTTTATTTTTTCTGTATAACACAAGTGCAAGAACAGCTAAAATAATTATTAAATAAGGTTCTGTCAATGCAAAAGCTATGGACTTCAATGTATACAATAATATCATTAAAATTAGTTCCCCTCTCCATAAATTAAGTTAGACAGAACCAATCTGTCTAACTTAAAACTTCAAATACAATTATGTTTTCCTAGTTCGTCAGAATTTAAATCTATTTTATTTTGCTTTTTGCTATTTCAAGTGCTTTGCTAAATTGAGGATCTTTGTTCCTATCATAAGCAGCTTTCTTGAGTTCTTCAGGATATATCACTTCTACATTAGGTTTTATCCCTTTCTTGTGTATGTTTTCCCCATTTGGAGTATAATACTTTGATATAGTAACTTTGAGTGCAGTACCGCTTCCTGTATCAAGTATAGTTTGAACTACTCCTTTTCCATAGGTTTTTTCTCCAACTAAAGTTCCAATTTTATAATCTCTAATGGCTCCTGAAAATATTTCTGATGCACTGGCACTATTTCCATTAGTCAATACTGTCAAAGGCAAATTAGTAAAATCCCCACCTTTTGATTTATACTCCTTTTTATTGTTGTATTTATCAACTGTAGAAACTATAACTTTACCACTAGGTACAAAATTAGACACCATATCAACACATTGATCTAAAAGTCCACCTGGATTATCTCTTAAATCTATAATCAATGATTTCATACCCTGACTCTTCAATTTGTTCAACTGATCTTTAAAGTTTTTTGCAGTATTTTCGTCAAACATACTTACCTGAATATATCCTACATTATCCTGCAGCATTTCACCTTTTACAGTGGCAATGTCTATTTTCTGTCTTTTAACTTTTACATCAAAATTTCCTTTGCTCTCTCTATATAATGTCAGCGTAACTTCCGTATCCTCCTGACCCTTCATTAAAGATACAGCTTTATCTAGATCTTTTCCACTAACACTAGTACCATTTACTTTCTCAATTACATCATTTTTCATTATTCCGGCTTTTTTTGAAGGGGAATTATCAAATACATCCATTACAACAATATTACTGTCTTTTGCTGCAACCTGAATTCCAACACCACTATAATTTCCCTGAGTTTGAACATTAAAATCTTCAAATTCTTTTTTATTCATAAATACAGTATAAGGATCATTCAGCGATGAAGTCATTCCTTTAATGGCACCTTCAACTAAAGTTGCATCGTTTATAGGTCCATCATAATATTTATATAATTGACTTCTAATTTCAAATAGTTTTCCAAAATTTCCTACGGTATTTCCCTGAGCGCTTGTTATAAAACTTGTAGTTCCAAACATTGTAAGGATATTTGTTATAAGTACAATTGCTATAGTCCATCCTATCCATTTTCTCTTGCTATTCAATTTGCTCACCTCATTTTTTGAAACATTCACTATTATAGTATTTATGTAAATCTTAAATAATTATAACACTAAAAAAAATAAATTTGTAAAACTATTATAAAATTGGCATGCAAAAATAAAACTTCTGCATGCCCTATATAGCTCTAAAATTTAATTAATTATCCTATACTAATTTAAACTTCCAAGAATTTTCTAATAGATAGTGCACTTCCTGCAGCGCCTATAATAATACCCACCAGAATAAATATTCCCAAAATACTAGTGATTACATAAGTAGGACTAATTAACTGCATTATTACAAGGGTAGATGCTGCTTTAACATATACTATCTTATATAGATAATAAAGTATTATATCCGACACTATTCCCCCTGCAATACCTATTATAATACCTTCTATAATAAAAGGCCATCTTATAAACCAGTCTGTAGCTCCAATGTATTTCATTATTCCTATTTCTTTTCTTCTAGAATAAACAGTTATCTTTATTGTATTTCCTATTAAAAATAGTGAAACTCCTATTAATATTATAAATATAATAGTTCCTACCCATTTTATAGTTCTAGTTATAGCTATAATTTTATCCACAATTTCTCTGGCATCTTGCACACTATATATTCCCGGCATTCCCTGTACATTTTTAACTACCCGGGACACGACTTGGGGATCTGAAACCTTCACTATGTATGCACTTGGAATTGGATTGTCCTTTTCAAGTCCCTCTACTAAAGATTTATTTTCCTGTCCCAACTGATTTCTAAACTTATCTAATGCCTGAGATTTTGTTTCGTAACTTACATCGACTACTCCATCTGTAGTATTTATTTTATCCTCGATATTTCTCTTCTGAATTCTAGTTATATTATCCTGAAGATATATCTTTACCTCTACTTTAGATTGCACTTCCAATATACCTTGTTTGATATTCATCATAGCAAGCAGGTATATACCGAAAATAAAAAGCGTAGCTGCTACCGTAGCTGCAGATGCTATACTTATAGTTTTATTTCTATTTAAATTTCTAAATGCATCCTTAATAGAAAAACTTACAGTACTAATCCTCATATCCGTATGCACCCCTTTGCTCATCTCTTACTATAATACCTTTTTCCAGTGCTATAACTCTCTTTCTCATAGAATCAACTATATCGCTTGCATGAGTTGCCATTAGTACTGTTGTTCCAGCCTCGTTTATATCGTTTATTGTTTCCATTATGTCCATAGAAGTATCTGGGTCTAAGTTTCCTGTAGGTTCATCAGCTATTAATATGGATGGGTTGTTTACTATAGCCCTTGCCAGTGAAATTCTCTGCTGTTCTCCTCCAGAAAGTTCATGTGGAAACGACTTGTATTTATTTGCCAACCCAACTAAAGAAAGTACAACAGGTACTTTTTTTCTTATTTCTTTTGGATGAGCTTCAATAACCCTCATTGCAAATGCTACATTTTCATAAACATTTAAAGTAGGTATCAGCCTAAAATCTTGAAAAACTACTCCTAATTTTCTTCTATATAAAGGTATCTTGCTTCTTTTTAATTTTGTGATATTGAGATTGTTAACTATAATGTCTCCTGATGTAGGTTGAACTTCTTTCAAAAGTGCCTTTACAAAAGTAGTTTTTCCCGCTCCGCTAGGTCCAACTAAAAAAACAAATTCCCCTTTTTCAATTTTCAAATTTATATTTGACAGTGCGAATATGTTATTATTGTAAACCTTGCTTACGTTTTTGAACTGTATCATTTAAATCTCTCCTTATATTTAACAAGTTTTTCAGCTTGCTACATTACAAAATTTATTATATCATACGGAGGATGAAACTAAAAATTAAATATATGAAATTATTATTAACAAACTACGGCTTAAAGTTTACTTCTACCTTATATCTACCTACTATAATACTCCCACTAAGTAAGATTCATTGATTAAAAAAGACGATGTTATATGAGATCATAACATCGTCTTTTACTAAATTGCTATTTTAGAACTATACATTTCTTAACAGCTTTCACTATATCATCTGCTGTAAGTTTATAGGCTTTTAAAAGTTCTGCCGGTTTTCCACTTTGACCAAAAGTATCTTTTATGCCTACCCTTACTACTGGAGTAGGTAAATTTTCGCTTAAAACTTCACATACAGCTGATCCAAGTCCACCAATAACACTGTGTTCTTCTGCAGTTATAACTGCACCAGTTTGTCTTGCTGCATTTATTACTGCTTCCTTGTCTATAGGTTTTATTGTATGTATGTTTAAGACTGATACTTTAATGCCTTCTTCTGCTAGATTATTATATGCTTCTAGTGCTGCGTCAACCATTATACCAGTTGCAATAATAACTGCATCTTTTCCTTCTCTAAGCTGTACTGCTTTTCCTATTTCAAATTTATAATCTGCATTGTCATTTATAACAGATACTCCTGACCTACCAAGTCTTACATAACAAGGTCCATCCATTTCAGCTACAGCTTTAACGGCAGCTTCTGCTTCTACTGCATCACTTGGACATATAACTGTCATATTAGGTATACTTCTCATAAGCGATATATCCTCTACCGACTGATGAGATGCTCCATCTTCCCCTACTGTAATACCAGCATGAGTAGCACATATTTTAACATTTAATTTAGGATAGCATATAGAATTTCTTACCTGCTCAAATGCTCTTCCCGTTGCAAACATGGCAAAAGTACTTACAAAAGGTATCTTATCGCAAGTAGACAAACCTGCTGCTACTGCCATCATATTACCTTCAGCTATTCCCATGTCCATAAATCTATCTGGATATGCATCTTTAAACTTAGCAGTCTTAGTAGACTTTGAAAGATCCGCATCAAGGACTACTACTTTTTTATTTTCAGCTCCTAATTCCACTAATGCTTTTCCATAAGCTTCTCTAGTTGCTATTTTATTTGACATTACTCCTCACCTCCAAGTTCAGCTAATGCTTTCTCACATTGTTCTATATTTGGCGCTGAACCATGCCAGCCAACTTCATTTTCCATGAAAGAAACTCCCTTACCTTTAATAGTCTTACATACTATCATAGTTGGTTTGTTTTTAACTGTTTTCGCTTTTTCAATAGCATCTATTAGTTCTTCAAAACTATGTCCATTCACTTCTATAACATTCCACTTAAATGCCTTAAACTTATCCCCAATTGGATATGCTGACATTACTTCTTCGCAAGGTCCATCTATTTGAAGTCCATTAGCATCTACAAAAGCTGTAAGATTATCTAGTTTATAATGTCCTGCAGCCATAGCTGCCTCCCAAACTTCACCTTCTTCAAGTTCTCCATCACCTAATAAAGTATAAACTCTGTAATCCTTTTTATCCATTTTTCCAGCTAATGCCATTCCTACAGCTGCAGATATCCCCTGTCCTAAAGAGCCTGTAGACATATCTATTCCTGGTACTTCATTCATATTAGGATGTCCTTGAAGCATTGATCCGATCTTTCTAAGTGACTTTAACTCATCTACATCAAAATATCCTTTTCTTGCAAGAGTACTATATAATGCAGGTGCTGCATGTCCTTTTGATAATACAAATCTATCCCTATCTAAATCTCTAGGTTGTTCCGGATTAATATTCATTTCATAAAAATATAAAGTGGTTAAAACCTCTACTGCAGATAATGAACCACCTGGATGACCTGAACTAGATTCGGTTAACATTTTTATTATGTCTTTTCTTATAGTTACAGCAATCTTCTTAAGTTCTTCTATATCTTTTTTCACACCCTTAACCTCCTAAGCTATATAAACAAAAACTATACTTATTATTTTAACACAAAATTTTATTTTTATATATAATCCTGGCCATAAAATTTCACCCCTACATTTAAGATGCAGGGGCCTATAGTTCACAATATTAACTATAAAATTCATAAAATATTAGATGAATTTGGAATACTTACTGTAGTCCTACACTCACTAGAAGTGCACCATCTACCTTTTTCATATCTACATCCGTCATATGACCAATTTTTTCCTTTAACCTTCTTTTATCTAAAGTTCTTATTTGTTCAAGCAGCACTACCGAATCTTTATTTAACCCATAGGCTTCTGAAGAAATTTCAACATGAGTAGGTAGTTTTGCTTTATTTATCTGAGAAGTAATAGCCGCAACAATTACAGTGGGACTGTACTTATTACCTACATCATTTTGTAGGATAATAACCGGCCTTACCCCTCCTTGTTCAGACCCAACTACAGGGCTCAAATCAGCATAAAATATATCTCCTCTTTTCACTACTGTTGTCATCTGACAAATCACTCTCCGAAAGCTTCGCTTCATATTCTTTTAATTCCTTTATGTCACTTGCAAAGCCCATTTCTGCGAATTCAAGATTAAGCTGCGCCATTTCCCTATATCCTTTTTCCATTTCTGATATTCTATTTAACCTTTTTTTCTCATTAATATATAATATGATAACTTCCCTAATAAATTCACTTCTTTTTTTGCAATCTTCTTTAAGTGCTTTGTTAAATTCATTGTATAGTGTTTCTGAGAGGTTTACCACCAATCTTTTAGAATTTGACATATACAAATTAATACCTCCTATTACCCTAAGCGAAAGATATATACAACGTAATTATATTACCAAATCCACAAGTGTGTCAAAGAAATTATCTTTAATTTCAACATTTTTCTACTTGTATTTTTTTTACATAGGGCTTTTCATATCTATATTGATTTAATATAACTTTTGCCATGTTTCTATTTAAGTCTATTATAATTTTATATGTAACAATTTCAGATATTAATTAAATATATATGTAATAATTCATTCTAGTCATTTGCATATTGTATAATTTACTTTTTACACCTAATTACTAATTTTATGTTAATCATTTGTAATGCAAATCAACTTTATGAATAAAATTTTCATTCATTAACCTTATTATTATCCTATACCAATTTCTAAGCTTATATTCATAATTTTCTGGTGTGTATATGTCTATATATCAGATTGGAAAATATATTTTAAGAAATGTTTCAGTTTTTTCATATTTTTCATATACATAGTTACTTATATAATAATTATTGAAAACGCAGTTTGTTAAAAGCCATATGCAAGTATTCCTTTCTAAATATGTAATTAATTTAATTCTATGATTTTATTTATTAAAATTTATTTACAATTAAGATATAACTGCTGCATATAGCAATTATCCTAACTTAAAAAGTAGAGTACATATGACAGTTAAAAAAAAATATATATGAACTTGTTATCTTCTGTAATTTTAACCACTTTATTATCTTTTGTATTAAACTTCAATCAATTTTTTCAACCATGAGCATGATACCATCATCTACATTACCTTTATAATTATTTCAACTCTTATAATTAATTAGCTCTTGTCCACATCATATGATTGAAGATACCTATTATATACAATATCACCTTAAATTAATTTTTACTGTACATGCCTAATGTTTGACTATAAAAATATCACCCCCCAAAATCAATTAAGTACTTGAATACGTTTCTCAGTAAAATTATGAGATTATTGATTAAAAATATTACTTACATATTCTTATATTAAAACTAATTTATCTTAAACATATCCTCTTTTAATTCCACATTGGCTTTAAAATCAGTATATTTAATTTCTATCCGTTTTTTATATTTAGAATCGTATATTATGACGTATGCAGGAACATTATCTTTTATATTTACATACAACTGGGCTTTATACATATTTTTATTATTGCCAGGTATGTCTAAATTTATAACTTGATATTCTTCATTTCCAACCTTTTTAAATGAATTTTCAATCTTTTCATTCGTATAAAGGAGAGAGATATATTCTTTTATAAAACTAAACTTAAATAAACTTTGAAAATTTTTATCTATATTATAGGAATTTCCTCTTTTAATATCCTTAACATATATTTTGTTATCTTTATAGATAATTATTCTATTGTTGTCTAAATCAAATCTCTCTCCATATCTACTGTCATAAAATTGCCTTCCATTATAATTTATCTGCTGTTTGTCATTTTTTATTAAAATATTTACATTGCAGCTGTAGCTGTTCAAATTCTTTAAATAATAAATTATTTTCTCTGTATTTTGAGGGTCTTTACCACAAGATGAAAAAATTACACTTAAAATAAAAAACATAATTCCTAATATCAGTAGTCTTTTTCTCACTTCGTTCCTCCAGTTTTCACAACTTTTTACTACTAATCTATTCTATTATGTTTTTCTATATTACTTTTTTATGAAATAATTATATGAAAATAAGACTATTCTGTTAATTTTTTTATTGAAAAAGGCAATTGATGTAAAACATGACTGACATTTACAGAATACATATCTTTCGATAATTCTTCTCCTACATATCCATGTATAAATGCAGCAATAGAAGCTGCTTCAAAAGGACCTTGTTTTTGTGCAGAAAAAGAAGCTATAATTCCCGTTAGACAATCTCCCATGCCACCTGAAGCCATAGCTGAATTTCCTGTAGAGTTTATGGCAACTGAGTTTCCATCTGTAATAACCGTATTATATCCTTTTAAAAGTACAATTATATTATACTCCTTCGCAAAGTCTTTGGCTACTTTAATTCTATTTTCGCTTATATATTCAATTCCTAAACCGGTAATTCTAGCCATTTCTCCCAAATGGGGGGTTAAAATCACATCACATTTTTTCTGTTTTAAAATGTTAAGATTCCCACTTAGGACATTGATTCCATCTGCATCTATTACTACCGTTTTTTTGAAAGTAGTAATAACTTTTTTCACCAAGTTTAAAGTACTATCATTAGCTCCCATACCTGGGCCTATAGCAATAGCATCGCTTTTTTCTATAGTTTTTTCTAATTTAAAATTTTCTTCCAAATCTATAGTCATACCTTCAACAAGCTTTTCACTAAGTATAGGTTGTATATCTTTATAACATCCTAAAGTGACAAGTCCTGCACCACTTCTTACTGCTCCCTGAGTACATATATAAGCTGCTCCTGTAAATCCCTTAGATCCAGCTATAATAAGTACCCTTCCATAGTCTCCTTTATGACTATACTTATCTCTAATTTTTAGTTTTCCTTTTATAAAATCTTGATCCATTATAAATTCAGATCCAGAAAATTTTTCAACAGCTAAACTTGGAATTCCTATGTCCTCTACTATCACTTCACCTGTAAATTTATCACTTCCGTATTTTAGAAATCCCATTTTATATAGCTGAAAAGTAATAGTTTTATTAGCTCTCACACAGTTACCCATAACATTTCCTGTATCACCATTAAGCCCAGAGGGAATATCTACAGAAATAATATAACTGCCATACTCATTAATAAGGGTTATTACAGAATCTTGTATTCCTAGTATATTTCTAGAAATTCCTGTTCCAAACAAAGCATCTATAGTAACATCACTTTCTTTTATACACTTTTTAAGTTTTACAAGACTTTCTTCTGAATCTACTATATCTAAATTAACCTTTAAATTTTTCAAAATGTTGTAATTTACGCTGCAATCTTCACTCATTCCACTTTCTTTTCCAACTAAAAATACATGAACCTTTTTGTTTAAATTATAAAGATGTCTTGCTACCGCAAAGCCATCTCCACCATTATTTCCCTTTGTACAAATTACACAAAAAGATTCACATTTTTTTAGATCTATGTTTTTGACTACCTTTAGTGCTGCATTTTCCATAAGTACAATTCCTGGTATTTTTAATTCATTTATACTGTACCCATCTACAGCTCTAGCTATTTTTACAGTCGCTATCTTCAACTCCATCTACCTCCATTACGGCATAGGCTATAGCGTTATCCACTCCATGAGATATACTGAGATGAATCTTGTAATTTCCACATTTATTAGCTATTAACTTTGCCTTTCCCTTTAATACTACAATAGGTTTACCTAAAGCAGTTCTATCTACTTCTATATCTCTAAAATCAAAACCACTAAATCCAGTTCCTAGTGCCTTTACTATAGCTTCCTTAGCAGCAAACCTTCCTGCTATAAATTCAGGTCTTAAATTTTTATTTTTAAGATATTCTACTTCATTCTTACTAAAAATTCTATCTATAAAATTTGAGTGTTTACTAACAGCCTGTTCTATTCTCCTGATTTCAACTATATCAACCCCAACCCCAAATATCAAAATATAACACCTCCAATTTTAATACCTTTAATTATATACCTATTATATTAATTTTTTAATATAGGTATAATAGATATATTAACTTTTTATATAAAAAAAAGAGGATTTCTCCCCTTTTCTATTAAATTAATATGCTGCATAATTTTTTTGGTTGTCAAAGTCCATACTGTATTCGTCTACATAATCACCTATTACATCAACCAAGTGGATAGGTGAAACTTTATTGTCATATAGTAATTTCAATAAATTATGTACTTTATACCTTTCAGGACTTATATTTTGAACACTATCTCTTTGCACATTTATCAATTTTCCATCTAATATATCCTGTCTCTCAATTTCAATTCCATAAGCCTGCACCTCTTCAACATCCTTATGGGAATATGAAATAGCTATTTTGCCTTTAAGTAATCTATAAAAGTATACATACTTAATTTGATCTACTTTCTCCTTACTAATAAAATTCTCTATTATCATAAATTTTCTCCCCCCATAACCTAGCTCATTATTGTCTTAAAAATATATTAGCATATATATAAAAAAAAATGTGTCACTTCCTGATTAGCTTTTCTTAGAAATTATCCCTTATATATGACAATAAAAATCTATTGCTCACTTATCTTAAAAGCATATATATTTTTATCCTATTTAATAACAATTTTTATTAAATGATGCTGTCGAAAGCTCATCTATTTTGGCTATATATTTTTAAACTACCTGCAAAATCTATGTTTACCTATAATTTTAATAAGAGGTCTCGACCATATCCATGAACTTGTTGCTGTAGAGGGATTAAAATAGTATATTGCTCCTCCTGAAGGATCCCATCCATTTAAAGCATCCCTTGCTGCATTTATAGAGCTCTGTTGCATATTTGAATGTATTTGTCCATCCACCACAGCAGTAAAAGCTCCTGGTTGATATATAACTCCTGCTACAGTAGATGGAAACCTAGGATCCCTAGTTCTATTTAGTATTACAGCTCCTACTGCTACCTGTCCTTCATAAGGTTCTCCTCTAGCCTCTCCATTTATCAATCTAGCTATTAATGTTACATTTTGGCTGTTTCCACCAGTATTGCTTCCAGTATTTATTGCAAGGGCTGCTAAAGTTGCATCTCCAACTATACCATCAGATTTTAGTCCATTTTTCGATTGAAAATATTTTACTGCAGTGTAAGTTTGATACCCGTATACTCCATCTACGCTGCCATTATAATACCCCCAACTTCTGAGTTTTTGCTGTATTTGTATTACCATATTTCCTCTTGAGCCATAGTAGTAGGCCACAGCTTTCACTGCATTATTATAGGGGAGCAAGAATAGAGAAGTTGATGCATATGTAAACACTATAGCAAGTATTAGTACTAATTCTCTTTTAAATCTCATAATTTTCTTACCCATATGACCATCTCCTTTTAATGTTGGTTCTCCTAAATGTAGTCTGTACACAAACGAAGTAAAAAATACATAAAAAAATACTATCAATTTCACTTTAAATAAGTGGAATTGATAGTATTTTCTATCCTACTTTTCTTAGCCTTTTTCTCCAATTTGGTATTAATATGTCTTCTACTAAGTCATTCATTATAACTATGCCACACAGCTTTTCTTCATCATCTATTACAGGTAATGAAATAAGATTATATTTTGAACACATCTCTATGGCTTCATCTATATTTTCCTTATGATTTATACTTACTACATCTTTGATCATTATCGCCTTTAATGTATCTTCAAAATCTGACAATATCAAGTCTTTCAGAGACACCACACCTTCAAGCTGCTTTTGATCATTGATAATATATATATAATGTGATACCTCATCTTCCGGATTAATTTCTTTTAAAAACTCAATAGTATCTTTAACGGTTATGTTTATATTAAAGCAGATAAAATCCTTATTCATTATACTTCCTACAGTTTCTTCCTTATATTCCATAAGTGATCTTACTTCATCTGCATCATTTTTTTCCATATTTATAAGTATTTTTTCTGCAGTATCTTTATCTACTTCATCTAAAATATCCGCTATTTCATCATTAGGCATATTGTATAATACCTCATCCCTTTTAGATTGACTCAAATTTTCCAGAATATCCAGCTGTACTTCTGGATCTATTTCCTCTAATGTATCCGCTGCTAGATCCTCATCTAAACTTTCAAAAACCTTCTTTCTGTAGTTTACATCCATATCTTCTAATATATCTGCTAAATCAGCAGGATGGAGTTTAGATAACTTTTTATATGGTACGGAAAGTTTTAAATTGTTATTTATCATTTCTAGTGATTCTACATTATCCCAAATTATAAGGCTATCTTCAGGTTTTTTATTAAATAAATCATAAAACTTTTTTATGATTTTTTCTATACCAAGCCTTCTTCCTAAAGCAAGAACTCCTGTATCTACTGCTACAACCCTATACTCTCCTGCCATTTCTGCAATTCTGAGATCATTAACTCTTACAAGTTTTTTCCCGTTTATATCCACTATCTGTCTATCTAAAAGATGTTTTGATAAAAGATAGGAATAACTTTGAAGTATTATTTCCCTTATACCTTCTCCTTTAATTATAACCTTGTCGTTATCATCATAAAAGTTTATGTTCCTACACTCACAATTAAGTATTTCTTTGCCCTTTTTTATCTTATATCCTATGGCTCTTGGCATTCCATGATCAGAAGATACATAAACGTCCCAAAGTTTCCCTACATATTCGTCAAATTCATTATAAACCTTTTTATAAAGAACCTTACTCAACAAGAAACTAGATAACTTTTTCATAAATATTCCTCCTTATATGCAGAGAAATATTTATAGAATCTACATCAACGTTTTAAAAGTTATCAATAGCATTGCCATCACCAATTAGACCTAATACTTCCCTGCACTCCTTCTATTAAATTTTCTTCTAAGATGCACCGACCTCCATAAGGTCCGTTTTCCATTTAACACACCACCTAAATTAAAAAATTTAAACATATGCAAACAACTAAAAAAAGCCCATAGGGCTCTTAAACTAAAACTTTTTTAATCGTACGAGTTTTAGCACTATATAGCTTTAGATTTTCATCCAGCTGCATTAAGTAAAACCTTACTACGGTAATACCTGTTCACCCATTGGCATCTCTCGATGTTTCGGGGCAGCAGCATATGTCTATATAGGAGCCTCACCTAACATAATTAAACATAAACATTTACTTTTATCCGATGGCTACCAGCCGTAATACCCCCCATCTTCTTATAAAGTGGGGGATAACGGCTGCTACACCCCTGGATAACGATTTCTAAGTTTCAGATGGAGAAAAAACTCCACCTGAAACCAAGAACTCTGTTTATATTATAATTATATTACAAATTCACTATAATGCAACTAGTAAATATTAAATTTATTTATATTTACCTGTTATGATACTTTAATTTCATTTTGCTCATTTTAATGTAAAATATCATAATTTATCTTTGCATGTTTATATTATTTAGTGTGTGTTCTCTTTTCCTTATCACTATTCAAAATCTACATATTCCTAAATATTTATCTCATAATATAATATGTTATACTAAAAATAAGTGAAACTAAATCTGAAATATAAGAACGGAGAATGTAAATTGAATTTAAATACTAGTTTTTTACCTATATGTAAAAACGACATGAACGCAAAAAATATAAATCAGTTAGATTTTGTCCTTATAACAGGAGATGCTTACGTAGATCATCCTTCTTTCGGCTCAGCTATAATATCAAGAGTCCTGGAAAAGGAGGGTTTTAAAGTAGGAATAATAGCTCAGCCTAACTGGAAAAATGTAAATGACTTTATGAAACTTGGAAAACCTAAATTGGCCTTTTTAATAAATTCCGGAAATATAGATTCTATGGTAAATCATTATACTGCGTCAAAGAAAAAAAGGCATGATGATCTTTACTCCCCAGGAGGTAAATCTGGTTATAGACCCGACAGAGCTGTAATAGTATACTGTAACAGGGCAAGAGAAGCCTATAAGGATGTTCCAATAGTAATTGGTGGAATAGAAGCTAGTTTAAGGAGATTTGCCCACTATGATTACTGGAGTGATAATGTAAGAAGAAGTATCCTTTTAGATTCAAAAGCAGATCTACTCATATATGGTATGGGAGAAAAAACCATAGTACAAGTGGCAAACCTATTGAAATATGGAATGGACATCCATAAAATTACAGATGTAAGAGGTACAGTGTACCCTTGTAAAGATAAATCGCTCATAAAGGATTATGTAGAAGTACCTTCTTTTGAAAAAGTAACGCAAGAAAAAAACGCTTATGCCGAAAGCTATAAACTAGAATATTACGAACAAGACGCATTAAGAGGAAAAACCTTAATACAAAAACATGGAGATCATTATATTGTTCAAAACCCACCACAGTTTCCATTAACAGAAGAGGAAATGGATATAGTATATGATTTACCCTACATGAGAACATACCACCCTATATATGAAAAATTTGGTGGAATACCTGCTATAAAAGAAGTAAGTTTCTCCATTACAAGTCATAGGGGTTGTTATGGAGGCTGCTCTTTTTGCGCTCTTACTTTTCACCAAGGTAGAACCATCCAAAATAGGAGCCAAAAGTCTATAATTGACGAGGCCAAATTATTAACTACTTTAGACGACTTTAAAGGATACATACATGATGTAGGAGGTCCTACTGCAAATTTTAGGCATAAGGCGTGCAAAATACAAGAAAAGGCTGGGGTGTGTAAAAATAGACAATGTCTCTTCCCTTCTCCCTGCAAAAACTTAATTATAGATCATAGTGAATACTTAAATCTATTGAGAAAAATAAGAAAAATTCCTGGTATAAAAAAGGTATTTATACGTTCAGGAATAAGATATGACTATTTAATAAATGATAAAAATACGGATTTTTTTGAAGACTTATGTAAATATCACATAAGTGGTCAATTAAAGGTAGCTCCAGAACATATAAGCGACAGGGTTCTAAATCAAATGGGAAAACCTAAAATGGACGTATACAATAAATTTGTAAAAAAATATTTTGAAATAAACAAAAAAATAAATAAAAAACAATATCTAGTTCCTTACCTCATGTCCAGTCACCCGGGAAGTGATTTAAATGCAGCTATAGAACTAGCTGAGTATATAAAAAGCATGGGATATACTCCTGAACAAGTTCAGGATTTTTATCCTACACCTGGTAGTTTATCTACAACTATGTACTATACAGGCATTAATCCTTTAAGTGGTGAGAAAGTATATGTACCTAAATCACAAAAAGAGAAAAATGAACAAAGAGCACTTTTACAATTTTCTGTTCCGAAAAATTACAATTTAGTAAAAGAGGCTTTAATCAAATGTGGTCGTGAAGATCTAATTGGATCTGGTCCTCATTGCTTAATACCAAAAAATCCTCCAAGAAGACGTCATCATAAAAGTAGTCATAAGAGCTCTAAGTAAGAAATGGCTTTATATTCCGGATATTTTTACAACCTTAAGTACGTTAAATATTTTGATAAGTCTAAGCAAAAAATTCCAAAAATCTAAGAACTTTTGAAAACTCGTGCCTCAAACAATTCGAAAGTTCTTAGATTTTTTAAGGAATTTTTCACTAAGACTTATATACAAAATATTTAAAAGTACTTCATTATTGTAAAAATATCTTTACATATAAAAGAATTTCTTAAATTAGAACATTATATGATAACTTTCCTCCCAACGTCATGAAACATTAAAATTATAGATTTCCTGAGGTACGAGGGAAGTCATCATTATTTGAACTTTGATATTTGGACTTTAAACTTTTTACCATGTTAAATGTTGTAAAAATGTTCGGAGCATAAGTTATTTTTTACCTGAAACTTTGTTAGGGACTTTGTAATTAGGCCTGTCAGCTGTTTTTTTTACTTTACTCAAAGCATATATGAAAACAACAATCCAACCTACATCTCCAAGTACATTTTCTGCTAAGACTCTAATACCCATAAGCCACGCTATGAGCTCTGATATAGTTATGCAAGCTGCCAACAATACCATGTATATACCAAGTTTATTGGCATTGGTTTTATTAACAAATCCCAAAACAAAAAATATTACTAAAGTATTAAATACCAAGTATCCCCAGTATATATATTGATTTGATAAAACAAGAGTATATCCTAAAATAAACTTGTACTCCTCTAAGTTCTGCAGTACAGCTTCGCACTTATACATCACAATAGCATATGCAGCACAAAGTACTGCAGTTATTATAAATATGTAATAAAATTTAACATTATCTTTTCTTACAAAAATATAAAGCACTGTAATAACTATAATTGGGACTGAGAGTAAATTCAAGAAAAAAGGCACTTTCAGCAAATATAAATATTTCATACTGCTGGAAAAGTACATAATAAAAATAGAAGTGTACCTTAACAACATAGCCCCTATAATAATAAAAGCTACAACTTTTATTTTATCCGATAAAAATCTAATTAAAATAGCTCCTCTGAAGAGCATTATAAGCATGATAAGCAATAAAAAAACATAAACGTAGAATGCCATATATTCTCCTTCTTTATTAATAGTATTCTAATTATATTTATTAATATCGCTTATCTTATATTACTATTTTAAATAAATTTATAACTTTATCTCATCTTTTAATCCTAAAACTTCTATTCCACCTTTAATACACTCTATAACAAGTGGAAAATCCGGTCCCCTTTCACCATCTATATCAGTGACTATATCTTCATCACAATACACTTCTATTTTATTTGATTTAAAGTATATAAGTCCAGAAGTATCTTCCAAGTGATCTCCTCTTAGCATTTTTATAAATAGTGATATAATATCCTTTATCATTCCTGCTTTTATTATAATTACATCTAAAAGTCCATCTTGAATTTGAGCTTTATATGCAAACTTAAAGTTTCCTGCCATCTGTCCATTAAATATGAGCATAAGGTACATGTCCCCATCAAAAATTGCATTCTCAGACTTAACTTTTACCTTAATTTTTCTTAAATTTGGAAGTTGCTCTAATCCTTTAACATAATATGCTAACTTTCCCATAGTATTTTTTAAATTTACATCTGTTTTTTGAGATACATCCGTAAACAGTCCCGTACTAGCAACATTTATGAAATATTTGTCATTTACCTTTCCTAAATCTAATTTTTTAGGAACACTGTTTACTATCTGTTGGCAGGCCTTTTTAATATTTTGCGGCATTCCTATAAATTTAGCAAAATCATTGGCAGTTCCTACTGGAAGTATGGCTATAGGCATATCTATATTTAACCTTTTCATACAGTTTACAACATTGTCTACTGTTCCATCCCCTCCAGCTATCAGTATGTATTTGTAAGTTTCATCTATATCTTCAAATGCCTTTTTTATGTCAAATTCAAAACTTATTCTAAAAGGAACTATTTCATAACCATATTTTTGATGTATCATAATAACTTTATCTATATTTGATATTATTGTATTTTCTCCTGAATATGGATTATAAATAAATTTCACTTTATTCATGTTAAACTCCTCTAATTATATAAATTACAAACCTAGATTCTTTATTTAAATATGTCACCTGATATTATATCACCTAAAGTAATAAATCCACAAGATTACTTGTAAATCTTGTGGATTTATTTACAAATTATTAAATTCTAAAATGCTGAGTAGTTATTTTCCGATATACTACTCAAAGCATCTCCTGCCTGAGTATTTGATTTAGGATTTACTGCTAAATCTCCTAAAGATACCATTCCAACTACATTTTTATTTTCAACAATAGGTAATCTTCTTATTTGCTTATCACTCATTATTCTGGATGCATCCTCCAAATTCATATCAGGTGATCCAGTTACAGGATTTGCCGACATAATATCTCTTACAAATTTGGATTCAGTACCTCCACTCTGGGATGCTGATCTTATAGCTATATCCCTATCTGTCACAATTCCTATAACTTTTCCATTTTTACAAACTGGAACAGCTCCTATATTATTTTGCTGCATAATTTGTGCTGCTTTTTCCACAGTATCGTCATCATTTAAACTTATTACAGATTTAGTCATTATATCTTTAACTTTCATTTCAAACACCCCTTTAGTCATTTTCAAAGAAATATCTACTAGTCAGTATGCTAGCCTATTTTCTTTCAAATGCCTTAAATTTAATTTCATATTTATTATGTCCTAATCTAAAGATTATGTTACTTATAAATTATTGGTATCTTTAGACTTTTTTTTATGCATGTATATAGAAATACATGCTATAATAAATAAAACTATTATGGGCAATATGAACTTAAATGAAAACGGCTTTGTCAAATTTCCTCCTATTAAGGAATAAGTCACCATTTCAGGTAAAATTCCTACTAAAGTTCCAAAAATAAAATCTCTATATTTAATTTTTGTAAGTCCTGCAGCATAACTAAGTGGATCATAGGGGAATACAAAACTTAATCTCATTGCAGTCATAATCCTAAATCCATACTTTTCTATATTGTCATTTAATGTTAAAGCCTTCCCTTTAAGAATCTTATTTACAAAAGATCTACCTAAAAATCTAGATAAAAAGAAAGCTAATGTAGCTGATCCAAAGCAGCCAATCATACTGAGCAAAAGAGCCATATATGAATTAAATATGCTCCCCGCAATTATTGACATAAGAGATGCAGGCAATATAATCACTACAGGTCTTATAGTATAAATTAAAATAAAAATAATATCTGAAAATTTCCCATAGCTTTGTATATAGCTTCTGATACTATCCATACTTATCCTATATAAACTTCCTTTATATTTGTATAGAATAAATATGATAGTAAAAACCAAAAAAAATACTATCAAACACTTAAAAATACTTTCTTTACTATTTCTCATAAATCCACAACTATCCTTTTTTTAATTTTAAAATACAAATTAAATTACTAAATATATAATAAAATAAAGAGTAAATTCTGTATATAGTTTTTAGTATTATAACTTATACATGTAATATTTACATATTTTTGATAAATATTCAATAGAAAATATATGACCTATTTATTACATTAAAGGCTTTTCCAAAATGATTTTAGTTGTGAATTGAAGTTTCTTGTATGTTTTTAACAAAAAATTTACAAGTTTGTCATAGAAAAGACACAGACTATGTACTTAACTATTTTCATAAAATGAGGTATAATTAACTTACGCAATTATATACTTTTTAATAAGTTGAGGGAATATAATTTAATTTTGTTATTTTTAAGGAGTGGTCACAGTGGCTAAAATAGCTAGAAGTTCAGTGCCTAATGCGTTTACGTTTGCTAATCTTAGTTGTGGTGTAATGTCTCTAATGATGTCCTTTCAGGAAAATTATTTATGGGCTGGTATATTTATACTACTTGCATGTTTAGCTGATAGATATGATGGAAGAGTTGCTAGGTTTTTAAAAGTGTCCAGTGAATTAGGTAAACAACTGGATTCTCTTGCAGATTTAGTTTCTTTTGGAGTTGCCCCATCAGTTCTTACATTTAATATATATAATTTTTCTACTTTTGGATTATTAGGTTATATGTTAGTATTATTGTTACCAATATGTGGAGCATATAGACTGGCAAGATTTAATATTACTGATTTTGATGGACAATTTTTTGGTATTCCAATAACTTTTGCAGGTATGTTTATGGCTTTATATTGTTTAATTACATTTAGACATCCTGTTCCTGCAGAACTTACCATTTTACTTATCGTAATACTTTCTTACCTTATGATTTGTAAATATAGGTTTAAGAAGTTCTAATTTTAGTAAATAACTACATTTTATAAAAGAGATTAAGTAAAAATGTATTTTACTTAATCTCCTTTTGTATCATCATCCTCATCCATATCGTCTAAATTATTTAGAAACAATTCTTCATCTATTTCTGTTTCCACGTATTTAATTTGCATTTTTGCTTTTATAACTTCAGTAGTAATTTTACAGTATTCTGAGTATACTTCAGTAGAATCCTTTAATGTATCCACAACTTTATCAATTACATTTCCAAGCTTATATACTCTCTTTAAGGAATCTTTAACTTCACCTTTATGCACTCCTGCTATAGAATTTAATTCTCCAGCTCCACCTATTAGTAGTCTATAGGAATTAGTTAATTTAGATAATAGCTCTGCTAAATTATTTACATCACAATAATAATCTTCAATTATTTTTCTATGGGACAATATTTATCACCCTGCCTCAAATTTAAGATTTTCGCAACATGGTGAAGAAAAACCTCATTCATTTTGGTCTTTAACTATTAACTCAACCTTCGCAGTTTAAAAATAATTGGATCTATATCAAATCCAACCTCCACTTAGAAAGCCTATAGTATACTATATTATTATTTAATAAAATTAATGCACTAATTATAAAAATTTATAATTAGTGCATTAATTTTACTCTTACATATATAAATTTAATGGTATTGAATTTAATGTAAACATATTCATTTAATTCTTATTAGTGAAATTAAATACAATATGGCTTTAAAAAAACATATAATTATTGTATCATTAGAGTATATTATTTATATTGGTAGTATTCAGTACCATAATTTTGAAAAATTATTTTTATTATTTAGTGTGTACAGAGGTGGTATACTTTGAACTATAAATCAGGAGAAAGTGAACTTTATCACAAAGAAACACTTTACCTAGATAGTTTAAAATGCTTTACTAAACATAAGGCAAATAAAGAAAATTATAACTTATGGATTCTAGAAGGAGTCTTAAAAGGTATTACTGATATTATAAAGGTGTTTGACTCCAATGGTAGGATTCTATTTTTTAATGAAGCTGGGTGTAAGTTTTATAAAAAAACTAAAGATGAAGTTAAAGGTAAAAAGTGTTTTGAAATTTTAAATATGAAAGAAAACTGCAAAAACTGCGGTGTAGAAGAAGCCCTTAGAACTAAAAAACTAATAAGAATAGAAAAATATTTTCCAGAGCATAACAAATTTATGGATTGCACTTATAATCCTGTTATGGACAATTTGGGAAAAGTGGCATTTGTTGTAGAACAGCAAAAAGATATTACCAAGAAAAAAATATTAGCAAATACAATTAGAGAAAGTGAAGAAAGATACCGCAAAATTATTAATCTTTCACCAGAAGCAATCATTATAACAGTAGATAGTAAAATTGTACTGGCGAATCACAAGGCCTGTAATTTAGTAGGTACAGACTATGATAAAATCATTGGAGAAAATATTTATAAATATATATCAAAGGAATTTATAAAAATCGCCCATAAAAGAGCGAAACAGATATTAGAAGGTAAAAAATCTAAATCCATATATGACTATAAAATTATTCGCTATAGTAATACCCTAATAGATGTAGAAATATCAGCAAGTTATTTAATGTATAAAGGCAGTCCTGCGATTCAAGCAATAATTAGAAATATTTCTGATATGAAAAGGAGACTAAACGAAGCCTCTAAGCTTCAAAGAAAATACATCGAAGACACATCTCCTATACCTGAAAAACTTAAATTAGAAAGCCTGTACATGCCTGCTAAAACAGTAAGTGGAGACTTTTTTAGGCTGTACAAAGTAAATGAAGATTTAGTTCTTGGAATAATTGGAGATGTTAGTGGCAAAGGAATTACAGCAGCTCTTAATGTACTAGCATTTTTTGTTTTATTTCGTGAAGCAATTTTAATAAGCCGTGATCCACTTGAAATAGTTAAAATTTTAAATAAAAAAATTGCTGACTATTTAAGTGATAACCACTGCATCGCTGCTTGCTGTTTTAGTTTAGATTTTAAGAAAAATGAAGCAAGAGTAGCAGGTGCTGGGATAAGCCAGTTTATGTTTCAAAAAAGCAACTGTAATCCACAAGAATTCATAGTTAGGGGTCCTTTTCTAGGTATGTTTCAAAATGCAGTATTTGATGAAAATGTGATTTTCTTTAAAGAAGGTGATAGATTTTATTTTCCTACGGATGGGTTGGACTTCATATTTAATGATAATGAAATTAGAAAAAATTATCTTAAATCACACACATTAACTGAATTTATAACTTACTTGAAAGCTAAGTTAAATAACATAATCAATGAAACCGGAGCATTAAAAGATGACAGCACAATAATAGCTTTGGAAATAAAATGATTTTGGAGGATTAGATATGAAAAGTAATGAATTTATTCTATATGGTTTGTCCAAGCACAAACAGATTATCGATAAAATCACTGCTGAGTTAAATGCTTCAAAGTATAATTTTGATATTAAGCTAATACTTACAGAAGCTTTAACCAATGCCTTTAAGCATGGTAACAATATGAGCATGGACAAACCTATTTATTTAAAATATGTATATGATGATTCAAATGTTCAATTTGAAATTAAGGATTGTGGTACTGGATTTAAAGATACAATAATTAACAAACAATTAGATAATGAAAATATACTAGAAGATGAAGGAAGAGGATTATTTCTCATTAAAAATCTTTCAGATCATATAGAATTAAAACAAAATACCCTAATTATAGAAAAATCCTTGGCTAGCTAGGAAATAACAATAATATTTATCATTAATAATTATTTGAAAAAACTTATCCAAGTACAAAATTTACTTATCTCCCATTTTTATCGAAGATGGGAGTTTTGGCGACTAAACAAGAGTATAAAAGTTTGGAGGTATTTTAATGAAAAAAAGTTTAAAAAATAAATTAAGTTTTATGTTCTTTGTATTTATAACTGTTCCTCTTATTATTTTAGGAACTTTCTCTTATATTAGGACTTCTAGTTTATTGCAAAATACAGTTAAAAACCAATTAGAAAGTACTTCAAGTCAAACAGTACAATCTATAAATGAAAAAATAGATTCAGTAGACGAGTATATTAAAATTTTAAGTTCTGATGAGCGTATGGCAAAAATTGCTTCAGGCGATACTACTTACAATAATGAAGTCTATACTTATCTACAAAAAATACAAAAAGAAAACAGTAGTGTAATAGAAAGTCTAGTTATCACAAATGCATCAGCTAAAGGAATTATTAGTAACTCAAGTGAAAATTATAACGTTGACTATAGTGACAGGGACTACGTCAAAGACGCCTTAGAAGGCTCTAAAAACACTAATAAAAAAACTGTTTTAATATCAAAAGTTACAGGTAAACCTGTAATAGGAATTGCACATCCTTTAAAAATTGACAATAAAATTGTAGGTACATTAATCGGAATAATACCTTTTAAAGGAGTATCTAACGTCAAATTAGGTAACTTTGGATATGCATATATGATTAATAAAGATGGACTTATTATCTCCCATCCTAAAACAGATAAGATATTTAAAGAGAATATTTTAAATAGCACTAACAACCAATTAAAATCTTTGATAAATGAAGCTAAATCAAGTGGAACTTCCGAAGGATACTATAGCTATAATGGATCACGTAAGTTTGGAAAATTTGTTTCCAATAATAATTGGATTATAGCAGTAGAAGCTGACTATAGTACATATATGTCTCCTGCTGCAAGTATTAGAAACTTTACAATTATAATAGCTATATTGGCTTTACTTATTACAATATTTTTATCCTATAGATTTTCTATGAGAGATATAATAAACCCAATTAAACAATTGGAAAGTTTAATGACCAAAGCTGGTGAGGGTAACTTAACTGTAAGAGCTAAAATAAATACAGAAGACGAATTACAGACATTAGGTGAATACTTTAATAAAATGATTGAACATCAGCATAATACAATACATAATGTCAGGGATGCATCAGAAAATTTGGCTGCTTCTTCAGAAGAACTAGCCTCTTCTAATGAGGAAATAAGTTCTACAACAGAACAAATGGCTGGTACTATAGAAAAGGTTGCAGAGGATGCTGAAACTCAAAATAGCTCTATTGTAGAAGTATCAGAAGTTTTGGTTCAACTGTCAAGCTTGGTTCAAATATCTCAGAATAGGGCACTCACAGCTAAAAAGAATTCCAAACATACCATGGACACTGCAGAAGAAGGAAGAAATAAAATTGAAAATACAGTTGATGCTATTGAAAATATCCGTAAATCATCAACTGCAACAGAAACTACTTTAAAAGTTCTGCAGGAGCTTTCCAAAAAAGTAAGTGGAATTATTGATACCATAAACAGTATTTCATCTCAAACTAACTTACTAGCGCTAAATGCAGCTATTGAAGCAGCAAGAGCTGGAGAACACGGGAAAGGCTTTACCGTGGTGGCAGAAGAAGTTCGTAAGCTTTCAGAAGAAACTAACACTGGAGCAAATGAAATATCTTCATTGGTAAGCGAAATGGTAAATGAAATAACCAAAGCTGTAAAAAACATGAATTCCAGCAAAGATGCAGTCGAATCTGGTGTAGTAATAGCAAAAGATGCCGATAAATCTTTTGTAAGTATCATAGACGCCGTAAATCAAATATCAAGCAACGTAAATGAAATAGTAGATGTTACAAAAGATGAAGTTGCTACTTCTGATAAAATAGTAAATCTTATTAATACAGTTGCCACTATTACTGAGAACACTGCAGCTAGCAGTGAAGAAGTTGCCACATCTGCTGAAGAACAGAATTCAGCAATTGAAAATGTGGCCGCTAGTGCTGAAGAATCTAGTGCATTAGCCGGATCCTTAAACAATCTTGTAGAAAAATTTACAATTTGAGGTGATTTAAAATGAAGGATTTAAATATTGAAATACCAGAAAACTTTGCTGTTGATGAAGCAGATGAACTTAGGCAAAAACTTAATTCTCTAATAGATAAAGGAGAAAAAAATTTTTCATTGGATTTTAGTAAGTGTACCTTTATTGATAGTACTGGGCTTGGAGTTTTAGTCTCAATCTATAAAAAGTGTAAGAACATGAACGGAAGCTTTAAACTTTATTCAGTTAGAAATGCAGATGTTATGAAAATTTTTAATATGACACGATTAGATAAGGTATTTCAAATAAATGATTGATAAATTAGTAAACCAAAAATACAGGGTCGTCAACGTAAGTATAGAGTTAAGCTGAAATTTAATATCAACCAATGGAATTTACCGTTATAAATAAATAAAAAGGTAAACTGTACTCTGTAAGATTAGACATAACCTCTTTTTCTGCATCCATCTTACAGGGGGCAATTTTACTATATAACCTATCAAACTCACGTTAGATATAATTTAATTTTACACAAATCTGTATATATTCTCTTCTCTACTGTTCAATAGCTATTAAATTTTAAACTTTTGTACCGTTTCATTTAACTTCTGTGCTAACTTAGCCTGACTTTCTGCAGTTAGTGCCACTTGTTTTGTAGCTTTTGACGATTCATCAATACTTACATCTATTGTGCTAGCATGTCCTCCTGATTTTTGTGCTGTATCCGCCATATTCTGTATAGCCTGACTTATCTGGTTAACAGTAGCAGTTAATTCTTCTGACATTGCTGCTATTTCTTGAGACATTTTGCTTACGAAATCTGAGTCTTTATAATATTGATTTCCCATCTCCCCAAAAGCTTGGAACTTAGGATTAACATCTTCATTAATAAATTTCAGCACTTCACTGCTATTTTCAGAAATATTTTTAAATGCTTCTTCAACTTTTTCTATTGTATTTTGAATATTACCTACTGCTTCTGCAGACTTTTCTGCAAGCTGCCTTACTTCTTCTGCAACTACCGCAAAGCCTTTACCCTGCTCGCCAGCTCTTGCTGCTTCTATTGCCGCATTCAACGCAAGTAAATTCGTTTGATCGGAAATACTTGCAATGGTATTTGCCATAATTTTTATGTTATTTACAACTTTACTATCTTCAATTGCCTTTAACATTTTACTTTCTTTTTCACTATAAAGTTTCGCAACTTTCTCTATAGATTCCTTACCTTTTGCTTGAAGTTCCACAGCTCTTTGCTTTGCCTCATAAGCATTATTGCTCCCATTCATGGCTTTACCAGATAACTCATTAATACTTGAATCCACTTCTTCTATAGATGCAGTTATCTGTTCTGATGCGGCACTAGTCTCTTGTATACCTTCTGCTATATTTTTTATTGCTTTATCTATACTATTAGATTTTGATGTCAATTCTTCCACTGTTGCCGAAAGTTCTTCACTAGATGTACTCACATTTTGTGAATTTTGAATTATCAATTCCACAAGTTTTTTAATATTTTTTTGTGCTTTAGTAAAAGCTAAGCAGGTTTGTCCTAGCTCATCTTTTCTTTCTGTTTTAACCTCATAGGATAGATCATATTGTGCAAACTTTTCACCAAGCTCTTTCAACATTTGAATTGGTTTATTTATGTCATTTGTAATTAAAATTCCAATTCCAACTGCAAGTGCTAATCCAATTACGATTAATAAAATTATAAATATTCTATTAATATTATAAATAGATTGGTTATTTTCATTTGCCTCTTTAGCTACATTAAAATCTGAATTTATCATTTTTGCAAGAGTAACCATTATGTATCCAGTAGGATTACCTTTTTTTATAAATTCTTTTTCTGCGTTGGCAAAATCCCCCTTGTTAACCATACCTGTAATTTCATCTATTATACCCATATACTGGTCATTTTGACTTTTAAGCAAATCCCATTTTTGTTTTGCTTCTGAAGTAAAATTGCCATTTTGTTTCTCATAAGTTTCAATATCTTTAGCTATATTTTTTCTATTTTTTTGAATATCATTTTCTGTACTCTGTCTGGTTTCGACATCACTTCTTTGATAGTATACTACCTTAAACATCTCAGCCCTTATGTTGGCCAAATTTCCGTTAATATCTGTCAATGTGTAAACATTTTGAAGATTAGTACTATACATTTTTTCTGAGTTTACAGATACTTTCTTCAAAGATGCTATTCCAATAACACCCACTAATGCAATCAACAAAGCCATGATTGCAAAAGATGTCAAAAATTTTGTTTTTACGTGTATGTTTTTTAAAAAATTCATATTTAATTCCCTCTTTGTGTGTAAATTTTAATATATATATAAATATTGTCTAAACTTGTATCAATATTCATCTATATAAGTAAATTTTTAACTTATAAGTTTATATAAAAAAGCAGTAATATCTAATTACCACTTTTTATATTTGTACAAAATAAATAAGAATAGGGTTTCTACAAATTATTTATACTATTAAATTTCTTATTCTTTCCTTAACTTTTTCATCTAATTTTACACTGTAATTTCTCAAAGACGCATTTGCATCTAAATTTAATGATAGAATCACTGCTTCCTTTAATGCAACTAAAAAAGGATCTGAAAGAGTATATAATTCCATTAAAGTGTTTATTTTCTTTTGTGAATTTGATAATTTTGTAAGATTCTTATTCAAAAATGCATTATATGTATCAACAAAGAACTTACCTTTTACATTAGTCAATCCACCTACAATTCCATCTCCACCACAATTTAAATTAGGAATTAAATATTCATCAAATCCTGATAATATAGAAAAATCTTTCCTATAAGATTTAACTTTTTCAACATATTGTCTTACATTACTTATAGAATCAGTTGTATCCTTTATTCCCACAATATTTTCAAAATCAGATACTAATTTGTGTAAAAAATCAGCACTTAAATTAGTACCAGTCCTAGCAGGAAAATTATACAGCAGTATAGGTAATTCTGTATTCTTTGCTACTTTAGAATAATATTCATACAAGTATTTTTCATTTAAACTAAAGAAATAAGGTGTTATAACTAAAACAGCATCTACTTTGCATTTCTTACAATAATCGTTCAATTCTATAACTTGATTTATATCATTATTTCCTGTACCAACCAGTAATTTAGTTCTTCCCTTAACAGTTTCAGACATAAATTTTACATAATCCTTTTTTTGTTCTAGAGAAAGATTAAAAAATTCTCCCACACTGCCTAAAGTAAGAATACCATCCACTCCATCTGAAATTAATTTTTCTACTAAAATACTTTGATTTTCTTTATCTATTGTTCCATCTTCACGAAACAATGTAATCATAGGTGTAAATATTCCTTTAAACATTTCTATCTCTCCTCGCATATCAGTGAATTTTACTGTTAAAAATTATTAGCAAACTATACAAACATTATTTTTAAAAATTCACTAGTTTTTATATATATTATTTCATTTTGCTTTTTTATAAAAAGTACGCTTATTTCCAAATAACACAGACCTTTTTTCTTTCTACCAAATATAAAGAGAATTATGCTCTCAATATTAGTTAATTCTATATATCAAATTTTTTGTCTCATACAATTTGTAAAGATTCATTTATTTATAATTCTTCATTCAAACTTCCCATTCTATAACCTTCCATATCCATAGTTACATATTTAAATCCAAAATTTCTTAATGTTTTAGCTATTTTTTCAAACATTTTATTTTCAATAATTTCAGGCATATTGTTTTCTGGTACTTCAATTCTTGCTAAATCATCATGGCTTCTTACTCTAACAGACTTAAATCCCAAACTCATAAGATATTTTTCAGACTTCTCTACTCTCTCCAACTCCTGGGTTTTAATTTCTTTACCATAAGGTATTCTAGACAATAAGCATGCATAAGAAGGCTTATCCCATGTACCCAGATTTAACTTTTTAGAAAAAGTTCTTATTTCCTCTTTCGTTATGTTGTTCTCTAGAAGTGGACTTTTTATGTCAAGTTCTTTTAACGCTTTAAGCCCTGGTCTATAATCTTTTACATCATCAGCATTAGTACCATCAACTACATGTTCAAATCCATACTTAAACGATATTTCTCTTATCCGTGTAAATATAGAAGTTTTGCATAGATAACATCTATTTGCAGGATTAAATTTTATTATATCAGGAATTTCAGATATTCTCAGAAATTCGTGTTTTATTCCTATCAATGCAGCTATATTTTTAGCTTCTTCAATTTCCCATTTTGGTATATATGGCGATACAACAGTTAATGCCAGTGCTTTATCACCAAGTACATCTTTTGCTACCTTAATCAAAAAGCTGCTATCCACACCACCTGAAAATGCAACAACACAATTTTTCAATTCACACATATACTTAACTAATTTCTTATATTTTTCATTTTTCATAATGACCCTTCCTAAATTTAAGATTATAAACTCTTATATCCCAACACCCGAGAAATTTCAATTGAAACCTTCTTTACATCTTCTGCAATAAGGTTCATTTTTTCATCGTTCATTCTACTTGTAGGGCCAGATACACTAATTGAACCTACAGCTTCATCATCGTAATTGATTATAGGTGCTGCCACACATTTCAATCCAATTTCAATCTCTTCATTGTCAACACTATACTTCTTTTTCCTTATCTTCTTTAGTTCTTCCTTTAACTTGTTTTTATCTGTAATTGTATTACTTGTATATCGATTAAATTTAATATTCTCAATAATTTTTTCTATATCCTCTTCAGACATAAAAGCCAGTACTGCTTTTCCAACTCCAGTACAATGCATTCGTGCTACTCTACCAACCTGAGAGTTAATAATTCCGATAGCATTTTTACCTTCCACTTTATCTATATATATTACTTCATTTCCATCCTTCATAGCTAAGTGAGCAGTTTCCCCATACTTATCTACCAATCCTTTCAAATATGGAATGGCACTAGTTCTCAAGTCCATATTTTCCTCTACCAACTTTCCCAATTCAAAAAGCTTGATTCCTAATCTATATTTCCCACTTTCAGGATTCTGTTTCAAGTATCCTCTATTCTCAAGTGTACTAAGAAGTCCAAAAGTAGTACTTTTATAAAAATCCAGCATATTAGCAATTTGTGTAACTCCCAATTCATTTTCTTCTTTAGAAAAACATTCCAGTATCTGTAAAGCTCTATCCACGGATTGGATAAAATTTGATTTACTCTTTGACATCTTATATGCACCTATTCCTTTCAAGTTTTATTTATATAATATTACCATCATACAAAAAAATACTTAACTTATATTCCTTTATTATACTATTCTTTTATATATTTATCAGTTGATAATTTTACCATATCATACACTTTCTTTATAGGTATACCATACTCTCTAGCTTTAGTACAACATTCATCATATTCAGGTGAGATATTCAAAATTTCGTCACCATAAAATGCAATTTTTACTGAAATTTCTCCTAAATCAGTATTAACTTTTTCTATTTTATAAGGAAGCATATATTTATGAAATCTAAAAACTTTAACACCTATGGTCGTAGTTTCTTCAAATATAACCTTTAAAACCTTATCTAAATTCTCTTCATGTAAATTAATATTTAGTATATTGGCAATCCTATTTTTTTTCATAAAAGCAGTTTGCATATACACCTCTTTTGCACCTTGTGAAAAAAGTTTTTCTGTTATATATTCATAAAATTGCGGGTTCATGTCATCTATATTTACCTCTACTTTAATGGCTTCGCCCTCTTTTAACAATTGGTTTTTATCATCATTTATATCTTCATCTTCCACCAAATTGCCGATATAAATTCTCAACAAATTAGGTATTTTTAAATCTCTAGTTCCTGCTCCACACCCACAATTTTCAATACCCATGAGAGGTATATCTCCAAAATCATGACATAAAGTTGAAGCAATTGCTGCCCCTGTAGGGGTAATAAGTTCTTCCTCTATGCCCTTTGAATACATTTTAATTCCTTGAAGCAACTGGACAACCGCAGGTGCTGGAAGAGGTATAATTCCATGGGCACATTCCGTGAATCCTATTCCAGTTTGTATGGGGGAACAATATATTTTTTCAATTTTTAATAAGTTTAATCCAATAACTGCTCCACAAATATCTATTATGGAATCAAGAGCACCTACTTCATGAAAATGTATGGACTCTATAGTTGTATTATGCACTTTAGCTTCCGCTTGAGCTAATCTGGTAAAAACTTTTATTATTTTATCTTTTACTTTAAAGTCCAATTGACTATTTTCAACAATAAGTTTAATATCACTTAAATGTCTGTGGACATGTTCTTCCTTCACTATAACATCTACCTTAGTACAACATATTCCTTGTTTTACAACTTTTTTTTCTTTCAAATCAAATGGGACCTTAAGTTTTTTAAGTTCTGACTTTAAGTCATCCAATTTTAATCCTGCATCTACTAATGCACCCAAAATCATATCTCCACTTATTCCTGCAGTACATTGGAAATAGCCGATCTTCATATAATATTCCTCCTGATAACTTTTATACATTCAACCTATATCTAAGTTATCATAGATATAGGTGAATGTATAATTAAATTTATAAGAATTATTCTTTTATAACTGAAATATCAACGCCTCTTTGACGAAGCCATTTAGGAAGTAATTCTTTATCTACCCTTTCACTTACCTCTGGTGCTTTTTCAAGCAACAATTTTGCAAGAGATTCACTTACATTCATTGCACCCATTGCACCATCAAATATAATAACATTTTTAGTGCCTGTAGCTGCATAAGCAAAATCCATTGCAGTCTTAGTATCTTTTACAAGGGCTGCATAATCCATATAGTTCAAGTTTAAAGGATCCCTATTAAATAATTCTGCTTGCTCAGCTCCTACAACTACTGTAGGTATATGTTGAGAGAAGAAAGCTGAAGGATATCCTGTCCATGCATAGTTATGAATACACATCTTTATAGCTGGATTTATAGGTGGTATACTGTCTAACAGTGGTTTGCCATTTTTACCATAGAAAGCTTCTGTATACCATGTATATGGTGCCATTGGTGCATCTAGGTCATAAAGATCTGTATTAGCTCCAGCAAAGTTAGCATATATTACTCCTGCTGAAAATACATAAGGAACAGGGCATGGAAAATCAAGTACAGCTATACATTTATCTATTTCACCAAATAAAGTCATTATCTTACCATATTGCTTGCATCCTATAAATGTTACTTTATTGTTTAATTTATATAAATCATTATCTACGTCTACGCCTACAATACCATTTGGTGCAACATTCAAAAATGCTGCGAAAGCAAATTTTTTCTGAACAAATTCTGAATCAAATATAGCTCTTGCTACAAAATTTGCTCCTCTAGGGCCAAGATTTTGATGATATGTAGACCTAGTTTCAATACGTGCATAAGACATACCAAAAGGTTTTACAGCCTTATCAACCTGACGGTGAAAGTGTACTTCACGGACATCACTATGATGGGCATGTATTATCCAATCTGCATCATAAACTTTTTTAAGTCCATATAAAGTACCTATTTCAGTTTCAATAGGAATACCCTGATCTACTGGTGCTACACCTATTGCTTTACCATTAAAATATTTATCAAGTTCGTATCTCTTTATATATTCTTCAGTTTCACGAAAACGCATCCCAACTCCTGCACGTAATCTTACATCTTTACATCCAGTACGTTTTTCTACAACATCTTTTATAGTCTTTAAGAGTTCTGCATAAGGTTCACCACCTAAAAGGGTAAACCCATGATGGGAAGCTAAAATATTAACCGAATGTTCCGGCTTTATCATACTCATATCAACTTTCATAAGGGCTTCTTCAGCAGCTTTTCTTACACCTGCTATACCCTTTTCACCAGGGAAAATAACATCTGGCAGATCAGGGAATAATTCTTTTAAATAAACTGAAGTCATGCCCGGAAGTTCTGCCACTCTTGTCTTGACTAAAGATGGGTCAATTCCATATTGTGATGTTTTTGGAGATATAGGAGTAATTGCTTTTCTCATTATTTATCTCCTCCTTTCCTACATCCATCAATAATTTTGTCTAGTACTTCTCTGTCTTCCTCAAAATAAAATCCACGTGAAGAGTATTTCTTTTTAACCTCTTCTGACAAATCCCATGCAGTAGGTGTTTTACCATACCACTGCCATCCACCTTCGATTGGATTAAGTTCGCATCCTGCAGCACTTAGAAGTCTCAATATAGGTTGTATACATTCTATAGTACATCCTGTACGAATACCCGTTTGAAGTGAGACTTCTTCTGGAGTTTTAGCACCCTTTAAAATAGCCGCTGCCACTTCCTCTGCTCTTACACCAACGCAATAGCAAATTGTCTGTTCTGGATGAAGATGTGCTTTTACACAAAGGTTTACTATATCCTCGTAATTTACACTATTTATGTCTACACCTATTTTCAAAGGTTTGTCCCTTTTTACCATAGTTATAGCACCAAATGGACATCTTTGTTCGCAATTTGCGCATCCTCTACATAAATCGGCATCAACTACAGCTTTACGCTGTTCTACTTTTATTGCCAGAACAGGGCACACTTTTTCACATGTACGGCATCCTTTACACTTATCATTATCTACATCGGATAAAAGTGTAACTTTTTTCATTGAATTCATTCCCTTCTTAGTATAAAATTAATACATAAATTTTATTTACCTAATCTTTATTAGGTTTTATATTTTCCCCATTCATTAACTACACCAATATAAATTAATGCGTGGGGAGAATATTCTCATTTTGTCATTAAACAAATTTTACACTTACACTTCCAAGTCCATTAAAAGAAACTGTAAATATATCTCCTTCTTCAGCTTTTTCTGCTGCCGTAAATGCTCCTGCAAGAACTATTTCACCTTTTTCAAGTGCAATATCAAAGGTTCCTAATTTATTTGCAAGCCATGCTACTGCTGCTGCAGGATTTCCCAAAACTTCTGCACCTACTCCACTGCTTACCATTTGTCCATTTTTTTCAAACATCATCCCAATTAGTTTCAAATCCAAATTTTTAATAGGAATCATCTTGCTTCCTAAAACTAATCTAGCACTGGATCCATTATCTGCAATTGTATCTGCTAATTTAATTTTCCAATCTTTAATACGACTATCTACAATCTCAAAAGCTGGGACAATACCTTCAGTCGCCCTATACACGTCTGCAATTGTTACCCCTGGTCCTTTAAGAGTTTCATTTAAGATAAATGCCAATTCTCCTTCTACTTTCGGAGCAATTAGCTCTCTTCTATCTAATGTATCACCTTCAAGAACAAGCATATTATCTAGCAAATGCCCATAATCCGGCTCATTTACACCTAAAAGTTTTTGCATTCCACGACTTGTTAGGCCGATTTTTTTACCTATTATTTTATGCCCTTGAGAAAGCTTTATATTAATTCCAGCAAGTTGTATATGATATGCATCTTCAATAGTCATATCAGAATATTCCTCTGTAAGCTGTCCTATAGGCACTTTATTAGCCTCTGACTTCAAAAGTTTTTTTGCTACCTCTTCATAATCCATATTCTACAAACCTCCATTTATTTAATTTATTTCATTTTATTTCTCCATCGTTGTCGCAAAGCACCTGCTATAGCTTCAGCAAGTACATTTTTATCAAATTCCTTTTTCATTTCTTCTATAAGTGTATCACAACCGAGCTTTGCCTCTTCATGTGGTCCTGGAAGTGCTACTATGTAGCTCATTCCAACTTTTCCAACTCCAATACGGACTCCTTCTTTATGATGCCTGTGATAATCTGGTTTAAACTTTAAAATCCATGGTGTACAAGCTTCTCTATCCATTTTTAAAATAGCTTCTACACTAAAGTCTTTATCTTCAGCTCCAACCCCACCAGTAGTTATAATCAAACCGTATCCTTCTTCTAATGCTTCTTCTATCCTATCTGCTGCTGCTAAAACATCATCTTTCAAAATACCACCAAATGTAACCTTATATCCTTCTTTTTCAAGGGATTTAATAATGTATGGCGAATTTGTATCTTCTATTTTGCCTGTTATAACTTCTGTTCCTGAAGCAAATACTTTAGCACGTTTTGAAACTGCCTCTTTAATCTGATTAGTTAATCCAGCAGACTTCTCCAAAACATCTTTTGCTTTGTCTGAATCAAGTGCAATTAATCCAAGTATGCCTTCTGAATGTACTGACGCATTCTCTCCTATTTGTATCCCATCAATCTGAGATAACCTAAATAATATATCTTTTTCTTTTCCTATGACAGATTCAGCTTCAACTTTACGTTTCATAATATCAAAAGCTAAAAGACCTGGCCTCACATCCACAACCATAATTTCCTTGGTTGTCATACTTAATGCCTCTGCAGCAACTCTTGCAATTTCATCAAGATTAGCGTTTTCTAAATTTATGTTATCAATCCAAAATGTAGTCTTTTCAAGTAAATCCCATTCCAATTAACAATCACCCCTTTATATTTTTTACAACATCTAAACTAAAGTCAAGCATTGGAGCATCAATGATTGCTCTCCCTACATCCACAATATGAGCACCAAAACTTTTTATAACCTGAATATCTTTGAAAGCAACTCCTCCTGCATAAGCTATTTTGACATTTTTATACCATCCATGTTCTTTCAATAAATTGACTACCGACTTTAAGTCAGATATATTTCCTGTATCCACCATAAGTATACCCGATCCAGCATTTACTGCTTGAACAGCCTCATAAGTTATGGGTTCTATTTCCCCACGAAGTTGTACAACAACTATTCTAGTATCATCATATTTTCTAGCCTTTTCTACAGCCTCTTTAACAGACCCTAAAAGTCTAACATAATTTTTATCAAGATATATAAATGGTTTATTCGTTATACGAATTCCTATACCACCAGATGCTATAGACTGACGAATATCTTTTCTAACTTCACCAGGTATCTTTTTCCACCCACCGCACACAATATTTATACCCTTGCCAGCTTTTTCTTTAAATTTATGAGCAGCTGTAGCAACTCCTGAAGTTTTTCCAATCGCTCCTAAAAACATTTCCTCTGCCTGTATAATTTGCTCTGCATTTCCAGTTCCAGAAAAAACACAATCACCTGATTGAATTTCTTCACCTTCAGACAATATATTTACTATTTCTACTTGTAATTTATCAGCTAATTCCTTTAGTTTATTTACTCCAGAAAAAATACCTTCTTGTTTGGAAATTATTCTAAAATCCCATTTTGAATTTCTTATATCAGAAAAAAGATATTCTCTAAGTTCCACAATCATTGCTCCCTTCACAAAAATTATATAACAATGAATCTTATTTTAAAATGTTTACACTTTTTAATTTTAAATCGCTTCCTTTTTAAAATCTTTTGACTCCACAAGCAAAGAAATTATAACTCCACCCACAAGAGCAAGTAATGGTGCACTTATCTTAAATACAGTTATATTACTCATAGCAATAACTAATGCAAAGAATGAACCATACTTGAACTTATCAACAGAAAAAGCATCGTGAAACGAACTATACAATACATTTATCATTGCAAGTCCTGCAATAACATTAGTCAGAGCTGAAGGCAGAGCTGAAACAAATGCCATCGCAATACTTGCTACAAGACCAAAAACTATAAATATAACTCCATTTACAACACTTGCCGCATAACGTCCTTCTTTATTATCTCCTGCTTCTTCACTAGCACAGATCGCAGTCATAGGTCCTGCTATATTTGCATTATGCCCACCAAAGAATGAAGTAAATATACTTCCTATTCCACTTACCATAGTCATAACATTAACTGGTGGATTATATCCTTGTGCTATCAATACACCAGTGGCCTGAGCATTTTCAGAACCTATAATTAATATTGCAAGTGGTATTGATATGGATAATATAGCACTTATACTAAACTTAGGTGTAATTATTTGTGGTGCAATAAACTTAAAACTACTCGCTTCAAAATGCAGCATACCAGTTACAGCTACAGCTATCATTCCCAAAACTAATGCTCCTAATACTGGTGGTATCTTTTTACTTATTTTAGGTATTATAAAAAATCCAACTAGTGCAAACAATCCAACTATGGGCATAGCCTTAGTAGATGTTATAATTCCTGTGCCAAACTTTATCATTGCTCCCGCTATCATTGCCATAACTATAGGTAAAGGAAGCCATCTCATTATCTTCCCTATTAATCCTGACATACCTAATAAAAACACTATGATACCAGCTACGAAATATGCACCGCAAGCCTCATAGATATTAGATGTTTTAAGCACAGATGCAAGCATAACTGCAGCTGGAATATTAAAGGCTCCTGCTATAGGTTGTTTATATTTTAAAGCTAAAAATATACTAACTAACCCCCCTATAAAATAAATGGAAAACAGCCATGACACAGACTGTACATGTGTCAATCCACCATCAGTAGCAGCCTTTATTACTAGAAGTGCAGGACCTGTACATCCAAAAATAGCAGCTACAGCACCTGCTGTTATTGTATTTCCATTAACATGCTTAGGTAATTCTTTCAAGCTATCTAAAATTTTATACCCCTTTTCAAATCGTAATTCTTTTTGATTTTGTTTAATTTCCATAGTTATCCTCCTATTGTAATTATTTTATGATTAACCCTAGAAATAGTGTGTTTTTGTACCGTATAGTCGTACTGTGTTCTTTTGTTTTTTTATAGCAAAACATTTACATAAACAAGCTGATCATTTCTTTGAAACGAAAACATATTTTATATTCAGTAAATGTCAACTTTGCAAATGTAATCTAAAAGTTTAAATTATATTCAGCTGTAATATACTTGTATTCGATATTATCGTACTGTGTTCTTTTATTTTTATATAAAAACCTCTTAAACCTTTTCAGTACACTATTATCAGTATAAATAATAATAGTTAACATGTCAATAACCATTTACAATTTATTTATAATACTTGCAAAATAACCTGCCCCAAATCCATTATCAATATTTACTACACTGACACCACTAGCACAACTGTTAAGCATCGAAAGAAGAGCAGTTATTCCCCCAAAACTCGTTCCATATCCCACGCTTGTAGGGACTGCAATAACAGGTTTATCAACTAAACCTCCCACAACACTTGCAAGAGCACCTTCCATACCTGCAATTACTATAACAACTTTAGCTTTTCTTATAATATCCAATTTATTAAAAAGTCTATGTATCCCTGCTACGCCTACATCAAAAATTTTCTCAACCCTGTTTCCAAAAATTTGAGCGGTTTCAAACGCTTCTTCTGCTACAGGAATATCAGAGGTACCCGCTGTAACTATAGCTATATATGATTTTGTCTTTTTCCTATTTTTTTTCTTTATAGTTATAGTTCGTCCAGCTTCATTATATTCTGCATCTGGAGAAATTTTCTTTACTCCCTCATACATTTCCTTAGTAGCCCTTGTGCCTAATATATCATTATTTTTAGTAAGCATAAATTTAACAATTCCCTTCACCTGCTCTACAGTTTTTCCTGCACAATATATTACTTCAGGATATCCAACTCTTACTTCCCTATGATTATCTATCATTGCATATCCTAGATCCTTATAGGGTAAATCTTTCAATGTTGCAACACCTTCTTCCAATCCTACCTTTCCACTTTTAATACTTTCTAGAAATTTTTTCAACTCAATTTCATCCATTTTTATATCCATTCCTTTCGCTTCGCTCAAGGTACAAAACGTAATGAAAACACTTGGCTTCGAGCGAGTTTTTGTTTTATTATTAAGTCATAGGAATTTCTGTATACTACAAATCACGGGGAGGTGAGTGGACTGTCTGACTTGTCAGATGACCGTATGTTTATATGTGTAGATAGCCTTTTCAAGCACAAATAAGTGTACCTTTGAGTACGTAACCTTATCTTTGTTTAAACAATCTCGTTTAAATGCTAGGCTGTCAGTCAATGCCGTTTCTCCCTATAATTCTTTAGAACTTCTTAGTTCAGAAAGGAGTCCCTATGGCTTTGAAAATCGTGTATAAAATCTGTTGTGGAATTGATGTCCATAAAACTTTTGTGGTTGCGTGTATTGCTTCCACTAACAAGCAGGGTATTACTACCTATAAGAGCCATCGCTTTTCTACCTACACGAAAGGTTTGAAAGAGCTGTTACAATGGCTGCTTGAATTTAATTGTAAGGATGTCTGCATGGAATCTACGGGCAAATATTGGATCCCAGTGTACAACGTCTTAGAAAAATACTGTTCTATTGTACTTGCTCATCCTAAGTATGTTAAGGCTATTCGTGGTAAAAAAACTGACAAGAAAGATGCTAAATGGATTGCTGACCTGTTTAAGCATGATCTTGTTGCCGGCAGCTTTATGCCTCCTGCTGATATTCGTCAGCTTCGTGACCTTATGCGCTATCGTTACAAACTAACCTGCTTTATGTCTAGTGAGAAGAACCGTCTCCAAAACTGTCTCACGGTTTCCAATATTCAATTGAGAAACGTTGTTTCGGACGTTTTAGGTAAAAGTTCTGCAAGAATTCTGGATAAGATTCTTGAAAATCCTTTGGATACTTCTTTTGATATTGAACCTTTAATTCATGGCTCTATGAAAAATAAAATTTCAGAATTAGAGCTCGCCGTTGACGGTTATATTACACCTGAACAGGCTGGTAAATTAAAGATCATCAAAAGACATCTTGAAGATTTAGAATCCCGGAAAACAGAGTTAGAAAAACTGATTCTTGCGCTCGCCAGTCCCTATCAGCAAGAACTCGACCTAATTCTAACCGCTCCATCATTTAAAAATTCTTTCTCTGCAATCACTGTCATTTCAGAGATTGGTGTCAATATGGAGGCTTTTCCTTCGGCGAAACACTTATGCTCATGGGCAGGTCTAACACCTGCCAACAATGAAAGTGCAGGGAAGAAAAAATCTGTCCGGGTTTCTAAAGCCGGATGCTATATCAAGCCACTTTTAGTACAATGTGCTAATTCTGTGGTTAAGAGTGAAAAGCACCCGGAAATCCGCAATCGCTACCTCCGCATAAGGAAACGCCACGGTCACAAGAAGGCAATCATTGCAATAGCAAGAATGCTTCTAACAGCATTATACAATATGTTAAAAAATAAAGAAACTTATAATGCTGAACTTTATAGAAAGTCAGACGTTATTCCTATTGAACGTGAAATCACAGTAGAGCAAGCGATTTTAATGGCACAGTTTCAAGGTTACAAAATCAAGTCAGCTACCTAACCTTAACTTGCTTCAATATTTAATTTTTAAAAAGTCATCAAATGATGGCTTGTTTGCTATACACTTTTACTTTAGTGACAGCTCATACTTTAATTTTCAACCTTCACCTCTTAAAATAAAATATTTTTTATAATTTTCACCTTAATCTAACAACTGTTCATTTAAATATTTTACATAAACTTTCTAAATAAAAAGTGAAAATATATATATAATATAGCAAACATGTTATATGAAATCATGTTACTATTAATACCATAAATAATTATAGCATATATTATTTTAATAAAATATAAAATCATTTTACAAGACTTAAAAAAAGAGCTTATTCAATATGCACATTATAAGTCATCTCAACAAGCTCAAAAGAAATTCTTAGATACATTATAATATCAAAAGAATGTATTTCAATTTTGAAAGTTGAATTTATAAAATTTAAACAGTTTATCGTACTTTTTATCAACTATAGAAACAACTTCCCCCTATAAATTCTCTCAAAATGGAGTTATCAGGGACAAAATTAACATCCACTGATTTAAAGAAATGGAGGAAACTTTTAAGCCTCAATGCTTCATAATATACAGGACTAGAGTTATTTATATCGTCCAATTCTTTAAGTGCATAATCCTTTAGCACACATAGCTCGTACACTAACGTAGAATTAAACATAACATCTGCATTTTCCTGAAATACAAATATATTTTTTTCTTCCCCATTTTTTATAGAAGGCCACATCTTTAAAGTATCTTCCGCACTATAGCCTCTAAAAAGAGAATCTCTAACTATTCTCCTTATAATTCTAACATCAGTAGTAGCTATTCTATTGTGATTATCCAAGTTTAATTGAGTAAGAGCACTTATATATATTTTAAATTTATTTTCTTTTGAAATAGCAGAAGTAAGAAGTTCGTTCAATCCATGTATTCCTTCAATTACAATTACCCCTTTTTCTGGCAGTCTCAACTTATTACCAACCCATTTTCTACATCCTGTTTTAAAATCAAAGGTAGGTACTTCAATTTCTTCTCCCCTCATAAGTGCTTCTAGATCATCATTAAAAAGTTTTAAATCAAGGGCATATATAGATTCAAAATCATAATTTCCATTTTCATCTTTGGGAGTATGATCCCTATCCACAAAGTAATCATCCAGTGAAATTGGAACCGGTATTATTCCATTGACTCTTAACTGTATTGAAAGTCTTTTTGAAAAAGTAGTTTTTCCAGAAGAACTTGGTCCAGCAATCAACACAACTTTTACATTTTTTCTTTCGCTTATCATATCAGATATATAGGCAATTTTCTTTTCATGAAGTGCCTCAGCTACCCTTATCATGTATGCAATTTCTTTATTTTCAACTTTATGATTTAAGGATCCTACATCTCCTACTTCAAGTATATTTCCCCATTTTTCAGTTTCATAAAATATCTTACTTAATTTTTTATATTCTACAAATTTAGGCAAATTATAAGGATCAGATTCCACAGGATACCTTAATATAAATCCTGGCTCATAATACATTAAATCAAACACCTTCAATACTCCCGTAGAAAATGCCATAGAGCCATAAAAATAGTCGTATCTACCATCTAATTCATATAATTTTACTTCATCTGTATTTACATAATTTAAAAGTCTTACCTTGTCTTCCATGCCATAGTTTCTAAAAATTTCTATTGCACGTTCCTTAGTCATCCCTACTTTTTTTATAGGTATATCCTGTTTTATTATCTCTTTCATTTTCTTTTTTATCTTTTTTATATCCTCTTCACAAAGGGGAGTATCTTTATGAATTTCCCCAAATATACCTTTACTTAAAGAATGCTCTATAGTAACCTTTGCCCCATTAAATAAATCATATACAGATTTAATAAGAACAAATTGAAGCGTCCTTGCATAGGTTTTGTTCCCTAACTTGTCCCTTATATCTACTATCTTAAAAGTTCCAGATTTCTCTAATGAATTAGTAAGTTCAAAATATTCTTCATTGACTTTCGCAAGTACCACAGGTATATCTTGTACAGGATAATTGTCCTTAAATATTTTATACAAACTGGTTCCCTTTTTAACCAATATATCTTTCTGACCAACTTTAAGATTTAATGCATCTTTTCTACCTTCCTCTTGTATTTCACAAATATCTTTGTATATCAATTTAGTACTTACCTTCCCCATATAATTCATCCCCTTTGACTTAAATATCCTACTAAATTAAGTGCTACTATCATTATACTTCATATTTATTCTAAAATGTTCTCGTTTTTACTTATATTTTTTTGTATTAATGTAAATATATAAATAGATATATATTTTCAATATATAATTTGCGACTTGAAGGGTGGTATTTTATGTTCATAGTACTTTTTAGAACTATTATATTATATTTACTAGTTGTAATATCCATGAGACTTATGGGAAAAAAGCAGATAGGTGAAATGGAACCTTTTGAACTAGCTGTAGCAATAATGATATCCGAATTGGCTTCTCTTCCAATGCAGGATACTAGAATTTCTATAATCCACGGTATAATTCCAATAATAACTCTTTTGACTTTACAAACTCTTTTAGCGCTACTCCAACTTAAGAGTGAAAAAATAAGATTGTTTTTTAGTGGAAAACCCACCATATTAATTGATAAGGGAAAGCTGGATTTGAAAAAATTAAAGGATGAAAAATTCAATATAAATGATTTAATGGAAGAACTGAGAATGCAGGGATATTATAATTTATCCGATGTAGAATATGCCATACTTGAAACCAGTGGCCAACTTTCTGTTATACCTAAAACCGAACTTACCCCTGTAACTAAAACAGATTTAAAAATAAAACCTTCTCAAGATGTACTACCCATAACACTTATAATGGATGGTAAAATAAACTTCAAAAACCTGATTATAGCAAAAAAAGATGAAGCGTGGCTCAAACAAATGATGAAGAAAAACAGCATAGTTTCCACAAAAAACATATTAATAGCTTTACTGGATTCAAAAGGGAAATTTTATTACCAACTAAAAGAAAAAAATACACAGGATGTGATTAAATGAAAAGTTCTATAACATCTTTTACCATATTCATATTGATGATGTTATCTATACTATTTTCAATACAATATTTAAATACAATATGTAGTAAATTAGAAAGTTCGAACATAAAAATAGAAAAATCCATTGAATCAAATTCCTGGAATGAAGCCAGTAAAAATTATGAGAATTTCATGGTTCAGTGGGAAAAATATTCACCAAAGGTATCAATTTTTTCAAATCATAATGAAATAGACAATATAAACAGTGAGTTATGGAAACTAATGCAGCATATAACATATAGAAATGGAGAAGAATCCCTAGCCTCCATAAATGTAATAAAAAATTTGCTGCATCATATACTGAAAATGGAGCAACTAAACATTCAAAATCTATTTTAAATGCAATTTTCTATTTAAATTCCATATATTCAATATTGTATTTATGGTAAAAACGATTTACTTCTGATATACTGTAATTGTACGTTTAGTACCTTTAGGCTTAACTAGCGAATATTGTAAAAATGTTCGAAAAATAAGTTTGTCCATAACTTTAAAAACTTTATATAGGGTTCATAACTTAAACTTATAGATTTATATGTAAAAATATTTTATTCTTATATTAATAAAACATAAGAATAAACTGAATTGCTTATAATATATTCATGTGTATACATCTAGCTTTCACTTAGAAGCCCTATATTATAGCTATAAAATATTATATTGGAAGGTGGAATAATAATGGCATTAGTTACTACTAAAAACATGTTCAAAAAAGCTTATGAAGGAAAATATTCAATAGGCGCTTTTAATATTAATAATATGGAGATAATCCAAGGTGTAGTTAATGGAGCAAAGGCTAAAAACTCTGCTGTTATTTTACAATGTTCAGCAGGTGCAATAAAGTATGCAGGTCCTAAATATTTAAAAGCCATGGTAGACGCTGCAATAAAAGAAACAGGTATTGACCTTGCACTTCACTTAGATCATGGTCCTGATTTTGAAACTGTAAAGCTATGTGTGGAAAATGGTTTTACTTCAGTAATGTTTGATGGTTCTCATTTTGATTATGAAGAAAATGTAGCAAAAACCCAGGAAGTTGTAAAATATGCTCATGACCACGGCGTAGTAGTGGAAGCAGAGCTTGGTGTACTTGCTGGAGTAGAAGATAATGTATCTGCTGCAGAACATATATATACCGATCCAGATCAAGCAGAAGACTTTGTAAATAGAACTGGTATAGATTCCTTAGCAATAGCTATAGGTACTTCCCATGGCGCATTCAAATTTCCACCAAACTTCAAACCTAAATTAAGATTTGACATACTTGAAAAAGTTCAGGAAAAACTTCCAAATTTCCCTATAGTACTTCATGGTGCTTCAGCTGTAGATCAAGAAGCAGTAGCAACTTGCAATAAGTATGGAGGAAATTTAGCTGGTGCTAAAGGAATACCAATAGATATGCTTAGAAAAGCTTCTTCAATGGCTGTATGCAAAATAAACATGGATACTGACTTGAGATTAGCTATGACTGCTGCTGTGAGAAAAACTTTTGGAGATAAACCAGAAGTTTTCGATCCAAGAAAATACTTAGGTGCAGGAAGAGATTCAATACAAAAAGTAGTAGAATACAAAATAGATAATGTTCTTGGTTCCGCAAATTCCTTAAAATAAAAAATAAGAGGCTTCCTTATTAGGTTTAAGGAGGCCTCTTATTAAATTTTTATTAATTTAACCTTTATATATTAGCTTTTATGGTATAATTCAAAATAACAATAGTTTTTTCATAGGGAGTGAATTCTTTGGAAGAATGTGAAACAAGAATAATAAAAATAGATCCTGACCATATAAGATTAAAACTAAAACAAATGAAAGCTATAAATGTTAAAATGGAAAATCAAACAAATTATATATATGACTTTAAAGATGGACGTCTTATAAAAAATAAAGGCTATGCTAGAATAAGAGTTGTAGAAGATCTCCTCCACAATTCAACCCATTTTTACATGACTACTAAAAAACTTTTAAGTCAGGAAAAATATAAAGTAATGGAAGAAAATGAAACTGAAATACTCGACGCAGAAGCAGGTAAAAAAATATTTAAATCACTTGGACTAAACTTACTTCAATCTATAAAAAAATATCGGGAAAGTTACAAATATAAAAACAGCTTAATTGAAATAGACATAAATGATACATCCTTCTTTCCTTTCCCTTATATAGAAATAGAAACTAAAAGTGATGGTGAATTAAGTGAACTGGTAGAACTGCTTGGATATTCCATAAAAGATACTACCTCCAAAACTATATATGAAATATTAAATGAAAAATAGGAGAATCTATGTTTGGTTATGTAACTCCATACAAAATGGAGCTTAAAATAAAAGATTATGAAAAATTTAAAGCTTATTATTGCGGATTATGCAGGTCTATAAAATATAACATTGGAAATGTTCCCAGGATCTCTCTAAATTATGACATGACCTTTCTTGCACTTCTTTTAGACTCTTTAGGAACTGGTGAACAAACTTATGTAAAAAAAAGATGTGTTCTTCATCCCATGCAAGAAAAAATTTTTTTAAAGGACAATGATTCTCTGAAATATGCAGCTTTTTGCAATATATACCTAAGCTATTTCAAACTTTTAGATGACACAGTCGATGACCATTCTTTGAAAAGCAAGATATTTTCGATTTGTCTCAAAACATACTTTAACAAAACAGATGAAAATTATAAAAAAGTTTTCATACATATAAAGGAAAATTTGAGCAGTCTTTATGAACTTGAAAAAAAAACTAATAATAAATCCATAGATATGATAGCTCATCCTTTTGCACACCTTACTGGATTTATATTAAGTTCTTTTAAGTATGAAAAAATTAAAGAGGAACTGTACTTTCTTGGATATAACCTTGGAAAATGGATATATATTATAGATGCTTTAGATGATTTACATGATGATATGTCAAAGGGAAAATTTAATGTTATAAACAAATGTTTTAACGTGGAAAATTTAAGCTATGAAAGATTTTCTAAAGAAATAGAAACTAGAATTGATTTCATTTTAGGTACTTGTGCTGCACAGTGCATGAATACTTTCGAAAAACTTCCTATAAAAAAGAATGAAGAATTACTACACAATATATTACAATATGGACTTTTAGATAAGATGGATAAAGTTTTTAAAAGGGGTGTTTACAAAGATGAAAAATCCATATGAAGTACTTGAAATAAATGAAAATGCTTCAAAAGATGAAATAAAAAAGGCTTATAGAACCTTAGCTAAGAAATATCATCCTGATCAATATGGTAACAATCCACTTAAGGATTTAGCTGAGGATAAAATGAGAGACATAAATGAAGCCTATGACTATTTGATGAAAAATGAAGGAACAAATACATATAATAATGGAAGCAGTGATACCTATACTGGCAGCAATTCTAGCACATATCAGTCTGTAGAAAATGATATTTATAATGGGAATTTAAGCAGTGCAGAATCAAAACTCATGGGAATAAATACAAGAGATGCAGAATGGCACTACCTCATGGGGATTTTAAATACTAGAAAGGGCTGGTATGATCAGGCTAGTACTAATTTAAGCACCGCCTGCAGTCTTGATCCAAATAATTTTAAATATCAAGAGGCATTAAACAAGTTAAGAGGCATGAATAATTCCTATAGACAACCTTATTATGACAACAGGAGAAGAGACCCTGACATATGTAACATCTGTGCTACATTATATTGTTTAGACTGCCTATGTGGAGGTGGAAATTGCTAAAACTATCAATCTAAAAAAGAGGTGGGTATCAATGACAAAAGCTCAAAATAAGACCTCCAATATAACTAAAGGAGGTTTTTTAACTACCTTAGGAGTCATTTTAATATACTTAAGTGGCATAGTGCCAGTAAATAAGGCTTTTCTTCTGGCTTTGGCTTCTTTTATCATACCATTATCGGTGCTCGTTACAAGTTACAAAAATGCTATTACTATTTATGCAGCTACTTCCTTACTCTCTCTTTTAATATGTGGGTTTAAAATTACAGTGCTTTCCTACATAGTATTTTTTGGTCTCTATGGATTAATAAAATATTTTGTTGAAAAACTCAGGAAATTACCTCTTGAAATTATAATAAAGCTTGCTTTTTTTAATATATGTTTGTTAGTTCTATTTTTACTTTACAGCCTATTTTTCCCTGGTATTTTAAAAATGAAAATAAGCCCTTATTTAATTGTATTAGGTGCACAAATAGCATTTCTAATATATGATTACTTATTAACCTTATTTATAAATTATGTTAACAAATACGTTTTAAAAATAATAAAATAATGTTGTATTTAATAATAAACTATTGACATATGGATTTATGGTGATATAATGTTTATTGTTGAGGCTTACATAACAGTGCCCATTCGCCAAACGGTAAGGCACCTGTCTCTGGAACAGGTATGTGTTGGTTCGAATCCAGCATGGGCAGCCAAGAGAGAACTCTTTATTTTAGGAGTTCTCTTTTAAAATAAAATTTAAAAATAAATTCTTGACAGAAAACTGTTTAATATTATAAAATGAGAAATAAACAGAGTTCTAAGTTTCAGATAGAGTTTTTTTATCTGAAACTTAGAACTCGTTATCCAGGGGCATAGCAGCCGTTATCCCACACTTTATAAGAAGATGGGGGTATTTTACGGCTGGTAGCCATCGGATAAACTAATATTTAGCTTTGAAAAAGGAACAGTAGTATTTATATCACTAAAGAGAGCTGTTGTGAGGTGAAAAACAGCGTGAACAGAATACGAACTCACCTTAGGAGCTTATCTGAAGAAAATCAGATACGGTATGAACCGTTATTTTTTGAGTGAAACCAATTTATGGGTTTAATTAGAGTGGTACCGCGGAAGCTAAATCTTTCGTCTCTTGATTTTAAGAGATGAGAGATTTTTTTATATTCTAGCAACAAATAAACACCACAATTCTACTAGACTTCTTAGCTTACAAAAGCGTAAAGGCTATATTAAATTACAAATAAAGGAGAAGATATTATGTATAGTATCGAAACTGATAAAAAATGGCAAACGAAATGGGAAGAAACATCACTTTATAAATTTGACGATAATAATTTAGATAAAAAATTATATGTACTGGAGATGTTCTCCTACCCTTCAGGTAGTAAACTTCATGCAGGACACTGGTTTAACTATGCTCCTGTAGATTCCTGGGCAAGACTTAAGAAAATGCAGGGATATAATGTGTTCCAACCAATGGGTTTTGATTCTTTTGGTCTTCCTGCAGAAAACTATGCTATTAAAACTGGTATACACCCAAGTGACTCAACAGAAAAAAACATAGCTACTATGGAAAAACAACTTAAATCTATGGGTGCAATGTTCAACTGGGAAAACGAAGTAATTACCTGTCGTCCTGAATATTATAAGTGGAATCAGTGGTTATTTTTACAATTATATAAACATGGTTTAGCTTACAGAAAAAATGCCCCTGTAAACTGGTGTCCTAGTTGTAAAACAGTACTTGCAAATGAACAGGTACAAGACGGATATTGTGAAAGATGTGGTACCGAGGCAACTAAAAAGGATTTAACTCAATGGTTCTTCAAGATTACAGATTATTCAGAAGAACTTCTTCAGTGCCTAGATAAACTAGATTGGCCAGAAAAAACAAAAGCTATGCAAAGACATTGGATTGGTAAATCTACCGGTACAAACGTAACTTTTAAAGTAGCAGATTCTGATATTGAGTTTAGTGTATTTACCACAAGAGTTGATACCTTATTTGGTGTTACCTACGTAGTTTTATCACCTGAAAATACCTTAGTTGATAAATTGACCAAAGAAAAATACAAAGCTGAAGTAGAAAAATATAAAGAATTAGCTAAGAAGCAAAGTGAAATCGAAAGACAATCAATTACAAGAGAAAAAACGGGTGTATTCAGTGGTTCTTATGCTATAAATCCTATAAACGGCAGAAAAGTTCCTATATGGATAGGAGATTATGTACTAAATACTTATGGTACTGGTGCTGTAATGGCAGTTCCTGCCCACGATGAAAGGGACTTTGCATTTGCAACAAAATATAAGCTTCCTATCGAAAGAGTTATAGAAGGTGGAGACTCCTTACCTTATGTAGAACATGGCAAAATGATAAACAGCGGTGAATTCAATGGTCTAACTACAAAAGAAGGAAAAGAAGCTGTAACTAAAAAACTTGAAAGTATGGGATTAGGCTCTGGAAAAGTAAATTATAGACTGAGAGACTGGTTAATTTCAAGACAAAGATATTGGGGAACTCCTATTCCTATGGTATATTGTGAAAAGTGCGGGACAGTTCCTGTACCAGAAGATCAACTGCCAGTTGAACTCCCTTATAATGTAGAATTTTCTCCTGATGGCAAGTCTCCTCTTTTAAAATCAGAAGAATTCATGAATACCACATGCCCTTGCTGCGGAGGTCCAGCAAAAAGAGAAGCTGATACTTTAGACACATTTGTATGTTCTTCCTGGTATTATTTAAGATATGTTGATAATAAAAATAGCGAAAAACCTTTTGATAAAGCTAAAATAAATAAAATGCTTCCCGTAGATATGTACGTAGGTGGTCCTGAACATGCTTGCATGCACCTTCTGTATGCCCGATTTATTACTAAAGCTCTTAGGGATATGGGTTTCTTAGACTTTGACGAGCCTTTCCTATCTCTTAGACATCAAGGCATAATACTTGGTCCTGATGGTCAAAAAATGAGTAAATCAAAGGGAAATACCATATCTCCAGATGACTGCATACAAGAATACGGTTCTGACGTATTTAGAATGTATTTGATGTTTGGATTTGACTACAGCGAAGGTGGAGCTTGGAACGATGACGGAATTAAATCCATAAGTAAATTTGTAGATAGAATTGAAAGAACTATCTCTTCCGTAAAAGAAATTGTAGAAAGTGGAGATGCCGGAAAAACTTCTATGGATGCTGCTGAAAAAGAACTTAACTATACAAGAAACTTTTCAATCAAGTCCGTATCAGAGGATGCTAATAAATTTCAATTTAATACATCTATAGCTAGAATTATGGAATTTACAAACGCACTTTCAAAATACATTCAGCAAAAAGATAAAAATATATCGCTGCTAAAAGATACTATAATTGATTTTGTAAAAATCATAGCACCTTTTGCACCTCACTTTGCAGAAGAGCAATGGGAATCTCTAGGAAAAAGCTATTCCATATTTAATGAAAAATGGCCTAATTTTGAACCCAATGCACTTATAAGAGATGAGGCAGAAATAGCCATTCAGATAAATGGTAAAATCAAAGCTAAAATAAATGTATCTACAAACTTGAAAGAAGACCAGATAAAAGAGTTATCTCTTTCTAATGAACATATCAAATCCCTTTTAGAAGGTAAAGATATAAAGAAAGTCATAGTGGTAAAAGGCAGGCTTGTAAATATAGTAGCAAAATAACAATATATAAATAGCTGCCATTATTAATTTCAGTTGCTAGTTTTAGCTAAAACCTGCAACTGAATTGTAAAATGACAGCTATTTATACATTTGAAGTAACTTTTCTGTAGAGCGGAGTAAACTTACAAGTTCAAACACTTCTCCCTCTTCAATTAAATTATTTAATTGGACTTGATATCTAGTTGATTCGGTTAATTTTCCCATAGAAGACATAGTAAGTATATTGTTCATTATATCAGAAACCAAGCTTGACTTTACTTCAAATAACTTTTGAGCATCTTTTATTTCATCTTTGATCTCAAGCATCTGTTGATCAAGCTGGAAAGCTGCATCTGCCGCACTCTTAAGTTTTAATTTTATTCCACTAGGTATGTCCTGCTTATATTTGTAATTCAACGAGTGCTCTATAGTAGCCCAAAAATTCATGGCAAGAGTCCTTATCTGAAACTCAGCTAATATTTCTTTCTCACCCTCTGCCATATTAACAGGGTATTTAATTATTACATGGTAACTCCTATATCCGCTTTCCTTCACATTAGATATATAATCTTTTTCATACATTATACTCATATCTTTCCTATTTCTTATTATCTCAACTACTTTTTCTATATCATCTACAAACTGACACATAACTCTAATACCAGCTATATCTTCCATCTCATAACCTATTCTGTCAAGAGGTATATTGAATTTATTGGCTTTCTCTAATATACTAGATATCTCCTTTACTCTTCCAGTAACAAATTCTATTGGTGAGTATTCATTTTTTTTCCTATATTCTTTTCTTATACTTTTAAATTTCACTTTTAACTCTTCAACAGCTTGACTATATGGTATTAAAAATGTTTTCCATTCCCCTATTGCCATATAAATCACCCCCAACGAATTATATAAGTACATTATTATTATATCAAAAATTTCAATTATTCCATATAGTATATATGTTTCCTATATACTTAATAGTATAATTTTAATAATTTTTTTGATATAATAATATTATAACTTAATAATTAATACAAACAATATATTATTCATAATGAAGGTGGCTACAGATATGTCTAAAAAAACCTCTTTGGGTCTAGAAAATTTAAATGAAGATGGTGGCTTAAGTGAAGAAGAAAAGCAAAAACTACTACTTTACAATAAAAAAGTAGTATGTCCTGTTTGTGATAATAATTTTAATGCAAGAGCTATTAAGAAATCTTCTTATAGAATACTAAAAAAAGATTCTGACTTTTTTATAAGATATTCTATTATAAATCCCTATTTTTATGACGTATGGGTATGTGATGAATGTGGTTATTCGGCTATGAAAAGTGACTTTGAACACCTGAGTGATTACGATGCAAACATAATTAGGGAAAAAATCTCTCCTAAATGGAAAAGTAAGAATTATCCTCAGGTATATGATATAGATTTGGCTATAACAAGGTACAAGTTATCTCTTTTAAATTATCACATTATAAATGCTAGATCTAGTAAGAAAGCAATGAATTCTTTAAAAATTGCCTGGATGTACAGACTTAAGGAAGATGAAAAAAAAGAAATGGAATTCCTAAACCAGGCATTAGAAAATCTTCAAAGTGCATATTACAATGAGCCTTCTCCTATATACGGTATGGACAAGTTTACTACAATGTATCTTATAGGAGAACTTATGAGACGTACAGGTAGAAAAGAAGACTCCATAATCTGGTTCAGTGAGGTAGCAACTTCTACTATAGCATCACAAAAAATTAAAAATTTAGCTAGAGATCAGAAAGATCTTATAAAGAATGTGATAACTGAAGATATCAATCCTACAGATGACTCTGGGGATAATAAAAAACATGGACTTTTTTCTAAATTTCACAAATAACCCGTCCATAAATTTTTAGAGTAAGCTTATTTTTAAGTTTACTCTATATTATTCTTATAGGATTAAATTTTACATAATCTGCAGAAGCCAGTATATACTCTACTCCATTTACGTTTCCCGTTACAGCCTTAGATAAAGATTCTCCATGAAGATGTCCATATATAACCTTCTCTACACCATATTCCCTAAATATATCCGTAAATCCCGAGGACATAAATTTTTCACTTATAGGTGGATAATGTATCATTACTATAAATTTTTTATACCCTGCCTCTACTGCACAATTTAAAGAATTTTTCATTCTTAAAAGTTCTCTTTTATATATTTTTTCATCATGAACAGAAAAGTTATCACTTTCCGGACAATTCCATCCCCTTGTTCCGCATATTCCATAATCCTTATAGGTAAAAAAATTATTTTGTATAAAACCCATGTCTTCATACATATTATTTAGTTTAGTAATACTGTTCCACCAATAGTCATGATTTCCCTTTATCATTAATTTTGTTCCCGAAAGTTGGTGCACCCACTCTAAATCACAAGCTCCTCCTTCCATATTCATGGACCAAGATATATCTCCTGATATCAATACCTTGTCTTCACTAGTTATTTTACTGTTCCAATTTTTTTTAATTTTTTCATCATGATTAGCCCAGTTGTTTCCAAAAACATCCATAGGCTTACTGCCCGTTAAGTCCAAATGCAAATCTGATATTGCAAATAAAGCCAAATAATCACCTTCTACTTATATTTTTATCTATATCTATCACATAAGCTATTACTTTAGCTACCGCATCGTATAACTCAAAAGGCACATTATCCCCTATGTCCACATTACTCAAAAGATTGGCAAGCTCTTTATCATAAACTATAGGAACACCGCTCTCTTTTGCCTTATTCAGTATATTATCTGCTATTTGACCTATGCCTGCTGCAGTAACTATAGGTGCTTCATAATTATATTCATATTTTAAAGCTGCTGCTTTCTTTTTCTTATCCATAATATTCCCCTTCAATAAGAGTTCAGTAATGAGTTCATAATAATCAGTGAGGTATCTGAAAAAAATGCCTAAAGTTACGCCTTTGTATTTATAACACCTATATCACTATCCTGAAAAAATTCTCTACAAGTTGATATGTTCATCTCTTCTTTCTTTTCATCAAATCTAACATATACATTATACCCTATATCAGATAAGCTCTCCAGTACCCTTTTTTCAGTTTTCTTGAATAAATTAAGCCATTCCTTACTACATTTGATATCTATATCCATGCTACGGTTTTTAACGCTTAAATATGCATCTACTGTTCCCATATTTTCAGTACTTACAGAAGTTACTATTTTTACATTAGTAGAATCTATTTTTTTCCCTTTTTGCCTATCATCCTTAATCATCAGTTTACATTGATAATCTTGTTGATTTAAATTTATAGGAACATCCATATAATAGTATGAATTAGATACAGTATTGAATACTTTGAAATCGTTCATGTTATTGTTAAGCACCTGTACAATATTTCCACTAAGTTGATTTTTGCCATCTCCTTTTTGATCTAAAACTGTTCTTATAATATCCTTCATCTCACTAGTCTTTATGTTTATCTGTTCTTTTATCTGGCTTACAATGTCATCCATACCATTTTGCTTTATAAAATTATTATGGTGAGGACTTTCAACTTTACTTCCTTCCTTTTCAGAAAACTTTGAAACCGTATTTGAGGTATCCTTTTGTTCTAAATTCTCTATATCCTTAGAAGAAATGCCCTTATCTGTACCTGTTTTTTGTTCTATATTTTTAGAAGACATATCTTTATCTATACTTGTCTGCTGTTCTATGCCTTTAGAGGAAATATCCTCCTTTACATTAGATGATTGTTCTACATTTGGAGATTGAGTTTTTTCTTCACCTACTGAATTTTTGATTTTATTTAAAATCTCATTTAACTTATTTGCATCCAATCCCTCACTATTTAAAACAGTTTTATTTTCTACGCCAGCCCTTTCTGTACCTGTCCTACTAACAGTGTCCTTTTCACTCTGTGTAGAAGCAATATTGTCCTTAGTAGCTATGTTTTCTGCTTTACTGTCACTATCTTCACTTCTATATACTTCAGCTTGGGCTTTTTGGGAAATAACTTTTAAATTGTCTTTTGTACCTTCAACTTGGTTTTGGGTTTGTACATTAGTAGAATTCTGTCCAGATAAAGTTTCTCCCAAGAACTTTATTTCATTATATATGGTGCCGTCTTTTTTAAATACATTGTTAAAACTTTTTATATTATCTTCACTTAGTTCCATATTGTTTTCCAGGAAAGTAAGCAAATCATCACCACTTATCTGTTTTAGTTGACTAAAAAAATTTTTTAATGTACTGGTGGTAAATTTACCTTCTGTACTTTCAGGAGATATGCCTCTACTATCTAAATATTTATCTATAAACTCATTCTCTTCATTAGGATCATTTTTTATTTTGTCTATAAAATCCAGGGTAGTTTTTATATTAGAAATATTGCTTTTGGTAAGTGGTATTTCGTGCTTAAGCATGCTTTTTACAAGCTGGTAGTCATCACTACTTAAATTAAGATCACCGGACTCTCTAATAAAACTATCTATAGAATCTTTGCCTCCACTTTGTTCTCCATCTTGTGAATTCACAATTTTTAATTTAAGTTTTCCATTTTCGAATCCTTGTACTTCTAATCTTACAAGCTTATTTGGCAAAAAATCTACTGGGTTTTCTATCTCTGCAGAAAATTGCCATCCATCTAAAAGTTTTAAAAGTATTTCTCCTGTAGATTTTTTTAAATCTAAAATCCTAGCAGAAAATCTTTCACCTACTTCAAAAGATAATTTAGTAGATACACGCTTGTTATCTACATTATAACTACTGTTTATATTCCATATACCTGGCAAATTCATCACCCTTTATAAATTTATTCTCTTTTTAAGTTATGTATAAATTATCGTACAAAAATGTTTTTTCATAAAGATAAAATAAAAAAATCTGGGATAAACCCAGATTTTTTTCTAATTGTTATGTTCTGCCAAACCTCTTCTTTTACTCTGCTCTTGTTTCAATACCGGTGATACGCTCTTATACAAAACTAGTGTAAGTGCTGTAAGTAATACTCCTTTTAATAAATTAAAGGGTACAATGGCAAATAATATCAAGGTATTTATATCTGTTATACTTCCATTTACTTTTCCTGCTGCTGCTACCATTGCGCTTATAGGGAAATTAAGTACTTTTTCATAAAGTGGAAGTAATACAAAGTAATTTAGTACTGCAGCAGATACTGACATAGCAATAGTTGCCGCCCCAAGACTAACTGCTGCTGTCTTTTTAGTTTTATGTCTGTTATATAAATATCCTGCTGTAAACACTAAAACTGAACCCACTGCAAAATTTGCAAACTCTCCTATAAATGCTGTTTTTCCATCAAATATTCCATGAAGTATATTCTTTAAAAGCTCTATGGCAACTCCAGCTCCAGGTCCAAGTGCAAAAGTGCCTATTAAAGCCGGTAAGTCACTTATATCAATCTGTAAAAACGATGGGAACACAGGAATTGCAACTTCTATGAACATAAGTAAAAATCCAATTACACCTAACAATGATATCTTTACTAGCCTGTTTAACTTATTGCTTCTCATATCTAACATCCCCCTAAAATATTGTGTATAACCTTCTAAGGTAAGCAAAAAAGCCCTGATAAAATATCAGGGCTAATAAACGCTACATTTTACCTTCTTTCATCCAGACTCTACTGTCGGCCTCGGAATCTCACCGAATCATACCAATTATGGCTCGCGGGCTATACCGCCGGTGGGGAATCACACCCCGCCCTGAAGATTATATTTTAAATTTTCAAATTTATTATAATACTTTTACCAGCACATTTCAACATATTCTTAAAATAACTTTTATCCAATGATTACCTTATCTAATAGTCCTATAGTTTCTGTTTGTCCGATCGCTACCATCGATAACACCCCATCGCACACAGCGAAAGCGACTATCACCAAATCAAAGATTTGGAATATCTGCTTTTCTTCAAAGTGGGGTATAAGCACTGCTACGCGCCTGGATAAGCTCTTCCCCTAAAGGATAACGTATTCTAAGTGCTAAAGACACTAAGAATACTGTTTAATAAGGTTCAGATGGAGAAAGGTATTCCTTATAAGCAAACTCCACCTGAACCTAAGAATCACTTGATTTCATGCTAAGTGATATTCTCTTTCTCTTTTCATCTACTTCAAGTACAGTTACTTGGACTATATCTCCTACTTGAACTACATCAAGTGGATGCTTCACAAATTTATCTGACAACTGACTTATATGAACAAGTCCATCCTGATGAACTCCAATATCTACAAAAGCTCCAAAATCTGCTACATTTCTAACCGTGCCTGTAAGCACCATACCTGGCTTTAATTGATTAATGTCTATTATTCCAGTCTTAAGTATAGGTTTAGGAAGTTCTTCTCTTGGATCTCTACCCGGTTTTTTTATCTCTTTTATTATATCTTTTAGAGTTGGCTCACCTACATTAAGCTTTTCTGAAAGAACGTCTATGCCTATTTTATCAACTCTATTATCTATACCTGAAAGTTCTCCATTTTTTAAATCTTCCATATTATATCCAATAATTTTCAAAAGTTCTTTTGCTGCATCATAAGATTCAGGATGGACAGAAGTATTGTCAAGTGGCTCACCGCTTTCCATTACCCTTAAAAATCCTGCACACTGTTCAAAAGCTTTGGCTCCCAATCTTTTGACCTTTAAAAGCTCTTTTCTGTTTTTAAATTTACCATTTTCCTCTCTATAAGCTACAATGTTTGACGCTATAGCAGTATTTATTCCAGATATATAGGATAGAAGAGAAGGCGTTGCTATATTTAGGTCTACACCTACACTATTTACACAATCTTCTACAATTCCCTTTAAAGATTCATCCAATTTCTTTGGTGCAACATCATGCTGGTACTGCCCTACACCTATGGATTTAGGATCTATTTTAACAAGCTCTGCTAAAGGATCTTGAAGCCTTCTGCCTATAGATATAGCTCCCCTTAAAGATACATTTATGTCTGGATATTCCTTTGCTGCAAGTTCCGATGCAGAATAAATTGAAGCTCCTGCTTCAGATACAATTACATAGTACAGGTCCTTTCCTTTCTCTTCCTTAACTTCTTTTATAAGTTTTCCAATGAGTTCTTCAGATTCTCTGCTAGCAGTTCCGTTTCCAAGGGATACAACATTTACATCGTATTTATATACTAGCTCTTTTAGTTTCTTTATAGATCCTTCCACATCATTTTGAGGTGCAGTAGCATATACTATTGCGGTATCTAACAACTTGCCTGTATCGTCCAATACTGCAATTTTGCATCCATTTCTAAAACCAGGGTCATAGCCAAGTACATTTTTTCCCTTTATAGGTGATTGCATCAAAAGCGCCTTCAAATTGGCTTTAAATATTTTTATAGCACCTTCTTCTCCCATATCTGTAAGTTGTGACCTTATTTCTCTTTCAATAGATGGATAAATTAGTCTCTTTAGCGAATCTTCTACACTTTTTTCTATATAAGTATCTGTTATATTATTTCCTTTAAGAGATTGATTTTTTAAGTAAATTTCTATATTCTTCATATCACAACTTATCTTTACAGATAAAACTTTTTCTTTTTCCCCTCTATTTATAGCTAGTATTCTATGAGGTGGAATAGACTTAACTGCTTCTCTATAATCATAGTACATTTCATAAGGAGTTGGTTCTTTGCTTTCACCCTTCGTTTCAATTATTCCATTTTCCCAAACAAATTTTCTTATCCATTTTCTATATTTTGCTTCATCAGAAATAACTTCACTTATTATGTCAACTGCACCTGCTAGTGCATCTTCTACAGACTCAACGCCCTTTTCTTCATTTATAAATTTTTCTGCATACTTTTCTATATCATCTTGGAAGTTACCAGCTAAAATAGCTTCTGAGATAGGCTTAAGTCCCTTTTCCTGTGCAATAGTTGCTCTGGTTCTTTTCTTTGGTTTATATGGTCTATATATGTCTTCTACTTCTGTTAAAGTACTGCTGTGTTCTATAGAATTCTTTAATCCTTCCGTAAGTTTTCCCTGTTCTTCTATTATTCTTATTACATCTTCTTTTCTAGATTTAAGATTTCTAAGATATGTAAGTCTTTCTGCCAGTTTTCTTAAAGTTACATCACTCATGCTTCCTGTAAGTTCTTTTCTATATCTAGCTATAAAAGGCACTGTATTACCTGAATCTAAAAGTTCAATTACACTATTTATATATTTTTTATTTACACTAAGCTCTTCAGCTAATGTATCTATTATATTATCCATTTTTACCTCCTGGTTAATTTTATTTATGATAAATCTCTAAGTTAAAAGCAGGATTAAACATATTGAAAAAGTAAATCAGCTAAAAATATATTACAACAGTTATATACACTTTGGCAAATTAATATATATTTAGAAACACTTTATTTTAGAGGTTATTATTAATGAAAAAATTTATGTTTATACTACCATTAACTATATTTTGTATTATTTGTTCGTTAAGTTTTCAATATTACTATTTTATACATCCACTAAATTCTTTAAAAGTTAAAAATACTATTTCCTATCTATCTTCAGATAATTTTAAAGGAAGGCTTACTGGGACCTTAGAAAATTATGAAACAGCGGCTTTTATAAAACATTATTTTAAATTAGAAAATTTAAGTTCTTACAATAAGGACTATCTACAATCTTTTAATGTGGTTTATCCTGAAAAAATAGATGCTGCTCCATATCTCATAGTAAAGGATAAAAATGGCTTTATAGTAAAACAGTATAAGTATGCTACAGATTATAAGGAAGATATGCTAAATTTTAAAAATAGTATTGTATCTTTTAAAAAAGGTGATGTTATTTCACCATTAGGAAACAGCTTTCAAGTACAGACATCAAACCAATATTTTTTGTTTTATACTCCCAAAAATAATAACTTAGATTTTAGAAGTTCCTTTATTTCAAATTCTCGGGGAAGTATGTACATTATGATAAAAGAACAAACTGCCAGAGAAATAAAAAATTATTTAAATTTAGGTTGTGAAATAAGCTGTTTTATACCTTTTCATAATAAATTGACTTCTGCTTACAACGTAATAGGATACATAAAAGGTAAAAACCCTGCTCTACCTCCACTTGTTCTATCTGCCCATTTTGATCACCTTGGCTCTGACCTTTCCGGCACAATATATAGCGGTGCCCTAGACAATGCTTCTGGTACATCTTTTTTACTTGGTCTTATAAAATATATAAATTCTATTGGGAAACCGGAAAGAAATATAGTAATTGCAGCTTTTAATGCAGAAGAATTTGGATGCCTAGGGTCAAAAAATTTTGCACAGCAATATAAAGACACCCTAAGAGGGGGAAAAGTTATAAATTTTGACATGTTAGGCAGTGATAAAAACGTTCCTCTTTCCATAATGGCTGGAAAATGGGATTCAAAAAATTCACCTTTTGTAAAAGAAATAGCACAATTATGTACTAGTAGCAAGATAAACTTTAAGTATGCTTTTGAAAATTCCAGTGATCATCAATATTTTAGAGCTTATAACATAGACGCCCTAACTTTATCAGATGCGGACACATCAAAAATACACACACCTATGGACAAATCTCAATATATAAATACAAAATCCATAGATAGGTGTTTCAATGTAGTTTCAAAAGAAATTGACAGCTATGCCTTCAATAATAATCCTTTTATTTTATACTCTAAATATTTATTAGTCATATCGTTTTGTGGAATACTTATAATGGTTAATTTATATTTGCATCAATTTTATAAATAAATCTGCTTAAAAGTTGATAATTGACAATAGACAGTTGAAGGAGGATTTTTCTTTAAAAAAATCCTCCGTAACTTCCAAGTTTCTTTGTAAACTTAAATTATGCCTTGGGCCATCATAGCCTCAGCAACTTTTAAAAATCCAGCAATATTGGCTCCTACAACTATATTTCCTTCATTTCCATATTCTTTTGCCGCGTTTTTAGAATTATTATAAATATTAATCATTATATTTTTGATCTTATTATTTACCTCTTCAAATGTCCATGAATACCTTATACTATTCTGAGACATTTCAATAGCAGAACATGCAACTCCTCCTGCATTAGCTGCCTTAGAAGGTCCAAAAAGAATCTTATTACTTAAAAATACATTTATTGCATCTAAAGTTGACGGCATATTTGCTCCTTCTGATACAGCTATAACACCATTTTCTACAAGAGCCTTAGCAGATTTCTCATTTATTTCACCTTGAGTTGCACAAGGAAGAGCTATGTCACACTTAACATTCCAAATTTCTCTAAAATCTGGTACATACTTAGCAGTAGGCACACTTTTTAGATATTCTTTTATTCTTCCCCTTCTAACTTCTTTAATTTCTTTTACTACATCTAGATTAATTCCATTTTCATCTAAAATATATCCATTAGAATCAGAACAAGTAATAACTTTAGCTCCAAGTTCAGTTGCTTTTTCAATAGCATAAATAGCCACATTTCCCGAACCTGAAACTACTACTTTTTTATCTTTGAAACTCAAATTATGATCCTTTAGCATTTCTTCAGTAAAATAAACTAATCCATATCCTGTTGCTTCTGTTCTGGCAAGACTTCCTCCATAAGTCAGTCCCTTGCCTGTCAAAGTACCCTGTTCACTTACACCTTTAAGTTTATTATAATAGCCATATAGATATCCAATTTCTCTTCCACCGACACCTATATCTCCTGCAGGTACATCTCTATTAGAACCTATGTACTTGTACAGCTCAGACATAAAAGCTTGACAAAATCTCATAACTTCGTTATCAGATTTGCCTTTTGGATCAAAATCTGAACCGCCTTTTGCTCCTCCGATAGGTAACCCTGTTAAGGAGTTCTTAAATATTTGCTCAAATCCTAAAAATTTTACGATACTTTGATTTACAGATGGATGAAATCTTAACCCACCCTTATACGGTCCTATAGCCGAATTAAATTGAATTCTAAAACCTCTGTTTACTTGAACCTCTCCATTATCATCAACCCATGGGACTCTAAAACTTATAGCTCTTTCTGGTTCAGTTAATCTTTCAAGTAATCCTGCTTTAATAAAATCAGGTCTTCTATCAAATACAGGTACTAAAGAAGTTAAAACTTCTTTTACCGCATCAAGAAATTCTTCTTCACCTAAATTTCTTTTTTGTACAGTACTTAAAACTTTTTGAACATACTCTTTGCCATCCATATTATTACTCCTTCATAAAATAATTGTAGTTATCTTTACTATTTTACTTATAATTATACCAAAATTAACATAATTCAAAAACATATTCTATCATCTTCTAAAAATTTTGTACAAGCTTGAATTACTATTTATCCATATTATCCAATATATGTAACATAATCAATTATATCTAGGTTTCCTGTTTTTTAATTCAACAAAAAATACAGTGATAATCGTAAATAGAAACATCATTAATCCACAGCTAAAGAATCCAAATTTACCACCGAATTTTTCCATAACTGCACCCACGAAAGCACTACCGAAAGGGGTGCTTCCAATATTTAAAAGGGCATATATACTCATTACCCTCCCCCTATATTCATCTTCTGTATTAAACTGCAGTGTAGCATTTGCTTTATTTAAAAAAGTAAGCCCAAAGAATCCTATACATACAAATAGCATCCCTACCAATAAATAACTACTTGTAAATAAAGTTACTATTTGTAAAATAGCCAATATAAATGAATTTATAATGAGGAAATGCTTACTTCTAAGTCCCCTGCCTATCCCTGCCATAAAAATAGCTCCTAAAAATGACCCCGCACCTGAAAGACTTAAAAAAATACTATACTCTTTCGCTCCTCCATTCATGACTTGCTTTGCAAATACAGGTATAATTACATTGCTATTAAATGCAAAAGTACATACTATAGCCATCATAAACATTACAGATAGAAGTATTTTCTTATTTATAGTATACATAATCCCACCTTTTAAATCCTGAATTAGATTGAAATTTTTGGTTCTTAATGTTGGATTACCTTTGGCCTTTATTTGAAACACACCATAGATAACAGGTATAAAACTAATTGTATTGACAAGAAAGCATTGAAATACTCCTAATTTGTTCATTATTATTCCTGCAAATGCAGGTCCAACTATACGTGATATATTAAAAACAGTTGAGTTTAAAGATATAGCATTTGGAAGATCCTTTTTTCCTACAAGTTCAATAAAGAAGGACTGCCTTGTAGGCATGTCCAAACTTGTTATAATCCCATTAATAACAGCTAATATAGCTAATATCCAATACTTACTATATCCAATATAAATAACGAAAGTCAATATAAAGGACTGTATCATATAAGAAAACTGAGTCATTAAAATAATCTTTCTTTTGGGATATCTTTCTGCTATAACACCTGCAATAAGTGTAATCAAAAGTACTGGTGCATATTGAAATACTGATATAAGTCCAAGAAGAAAAGGAGAATTAGTTATCTTATACACATACCAACTGAGTGCGGTATTTTGAATCATAGTTCCCATTAGTGACAAAAGCTGTCCTGACAAAAAATATCTAAAATCTCTATGTTTTAGGGATGAAAAGACATCCCCTACTGTACTTTTAAAACTCAAGCTAAATCCTTCTTTCAATTATACGTTAAAAATACATGCAAATAAATGCTATCAGATTGTACGCCTGATAGCACTTTATTTACTTTGCCTGCTGTCTTAAATAGGCTAATATAAAATTATCAATTTCTCCATCCATTACTGAAGACACATTCCCATTCTCTACTCCAGTTCTATGATCTTTTACAAGAGTATATGGATGGAATACATAGGATCTTATCTGGCTTCCCCATCCCATGTCCTTAAGTTCTCCTGCAAGATCTTCTATCTTTTCCTTATGTGCTCTTTCTTTAAGTTCCACAAGTTTTGATTTTAACATGAGCATTGCAGTCTCTCTATTATAATGCTGACTTCTTTCATTCTGGCACTGTACAACTATACCCGTAGGTATATGAGTTATCCTGACTGCAGATTCCGTTTTATTTACGTGCTGTCCGCCTGCACCAGAAGACCTATAGGTATCTACCCTTAAATCTTCTGGCCTTATATCTATGTCTTGGTCTTTGGTAAGTTCCGGCAAAACCTCTACAGATGCAAAAGAAGTCTGCCTTTTCCCATTAGCATTGAAAGGTGATATTCTAACCAATCTATGAATACCCTTTTCGGCTTTCAAATACCCATAAGCAAATTCCCCTATTATCCTTAATGATACACTTTTTATTCCAGCATCATCTGCAGGAAGAATATCTAAAGTCTCAACTTTATACCCAGACTTTTCTGCCCATCTGGTATACATCCTCAAAAGCATCTCCGTCCAGTCTTGGGCATCTGTGCCACCTACTCCCACATGTAAATTCAATATGGCATTGTTTTTATCATATTCTCCTGATAAAAGTATTTCTATTTTAAGTTTATCAATTATATTTTCGATATCTTCCACTTCAGATAATATATCTTTGCAGTCAGAAACGTCTTCCTCTTCTTCCGCAATATGAGCTAGAATTTCTGCATCATTTATTCTACTCTCCAACTTATTATACATATCCAGCTTTTCATTTAAAAACTTTTCCTCAGAAGTTACTTCCTGTGCCCTTTCCAAGTGATCCCAGAAATTAGGTTCCTGCATTTTCATCTGCAATTCTTCTATCCTATTCTTATAGTTACCTAGGTCAAAGAGACTCCTTTATTTTATTTAATGTTTTTTTTAATATGCTCAATTTTGATAGGGATTCTTCCAAATCAATTATCATACAACCACCTCAATGTCATCTTAGTTATTTGCAAGCTTTCCACAACAATTTTTATATTTTTTGCCGCTGCCACAAGGGCAAGGATCATTTCTTCCTACAGTTTTTTCTTTCTTTATAGGTTTTTTCTTCATTGCAGTTTCTTCACCTTGATTAGTAACTACATTCTTAGCTACTCTTTCTCTCTCAGGTGCTTTTTCAATTTGTACATGAAGAAGATACTTAACCGTATCCAATTTAATATTATATATCATTTCTTCAAACATTTCACTGCCTTCAAACTGATATGCTTGCGCTGGTTCCTGCTGCCTGTAGGCTCTAAGTCCAATAGCTCTCTTTAAGTGCTCCATATCATCTATATGATCCATCCACTTTGTATCAACAACTCTAAGTAAGATAACTCTCTCAATTTCTCTCATCTGTTCTGGAGTACACTCTTCTTCTTTTTCTTCATAAATTTTTTGACCTATATCTATATATTTCTGCTTAATTTCCTCATTAGAAAGATTTATAATATCCTCTTTCTTTATGGAATCTTTTTGTACATAAACTTCTTCCATATATTTTATTAGCTTTTCTACTTCATCTTCAAAATCTTCTTCTATACCGGATATATGAGAATCTACAATAGAAGATACTAAACTCTTTATCATATCAACCATGTATTCTCTAAGATCTTCACCTTCAAGCACTTGTGATCTCTGTTTGTATATAATTTCCCTCTGTTTATTTATTACATCGTCATATTGAAGTAAAGTTTTTCTTATATCAAAGTTATTTCCTTCTACTTTCTTCTGCGCACCTTCTATAGCATTTGTAACCATTCTACTTTCTATGGCCTCATCTTCTTTGAGACCTAATTTTTCAACTATTCCCTGAAGTCTATCTGAACCAAATATTCTCATCAGATCATCTTCTAGTGATACATAAAATCTTGACGTACCAGGATCTCCTTGACGTCCTGAACGCCCTCTAAGTTGGTTATCAATTCTCCTTGACTCATGTCTTTCAGTTCCTATTATTTTAAGTCCGCCAAGAGCAACTACATCCTTTCCTAGCTTTATATCAGTACCACGACCTGCCATATTAGTTGCTATAGTAATTGTTCCTTTTTCTCCTGCATGAGAAATTATTTCTGCTTCCATTTCATGAAACTTAGCATTTAAAACTTGATGAGGTACTCCTCTTTTCTTTAACATATCTGAAAGTAACTCAGACTTTTCTATACTTACTGTACCTACAAGTACAGGCTGGCCTTTTTTATAGGTTTCATATATTTCATCTGCTATAGCTTTAAATTTCCCTTTTGCACTTTTATAAACTACATCAGGGTAATCTGTTCTTGCTATAGGCTTATGGGTAGGTATTACTATTACATCAAGTCCGTATATTTCTCTAAATTCATTTTCCTCTGTCAGTGCAGTACCTGTCATACCTGATAATTTATTAAACATCCTAAAATAATTTTGATAAGTAATAGTTGCAAGTGTCTTTGATTCTCTCTCTACTTTTACATTTTCCTTAGCTTCTATAGCTTGATGTAACCCATCGCTGTATCTTCTGCCTTCCATCATTCTTCCTGTAAATTCATCTACAATGAGCACTTCTCCATTTTTTACCATATAATCTTTATCTCTTCTCATTATATAGTTAGCCTTCAAAGATTGAACTACATAATGCTGTATCTCCATATTCTCTGGATCCGCATAGTTTGCCAATTGAAAGAAGTTTTCAGCCTTTTTTACACCTGTATCTGTAAGTATTACCGAATTTGCCTTTTCATCTACCTCATAATCCTCTTTTTGTAAGGATTTTGCAAAGCTATCCGCAATATTATAAAATTCAGTTGATTTTTCTCCTTCACCTGAAATAATAAGAGGTGTTCTTGCTTCATCAATTAAAATAGAGTCAACCTCATCCACTATAACAAAATTAAGCCCTCTTTGTACTCTTTCTTCTTTGTAAATAACCATATTATCTCTCAAATAGTCAAATCCAAATTCACTATTAGTACCGTAAGTTATATCACAATTGTACGCTTCTTGTCTCTGGGTTTGATCTAAATCATGTAGTATTACACCTACTTTAAGTCCTAGCGCTTCATATATAGGTGCCATGGTATCTCTATCTCTTTTTGCCAGATAGTCATTTACTGTAACTATATGAACTCCTTTTCCTGTAAGTGCATTTAAATATGCAGGTGCGGTAGCAACAAGTGTTTTACCTTCACCAGTTTTCATCTCTGATATTCTTCCTTGATGGAGCACTACTCCACCTATTAACTGCTCCCTATATTGCTTTAAGCCTATAGTTCTATATCCTACCTCTCTAACAACAGCAAAAGCTTCAGGTAATATTTCATCTAAAGATTCACCCTTAGAAAGTCTATCTTTAAATTCATCTGTCTTTGCTCTAAGTTCTCCACTCGTCAATCCCTGCATTTTTGAATCTAAACTATCTATTTTATCTACTATAGGGATAACTCTTTTTACTTCCCGTTCACTATATGAACCGAATATTTTCTGAAAAAGTTTCATTATTTTCATCCTCACCATGTTAAATTTGTTTACAAAAGTATACACCTTATAAATTATATCATCTAATTATTAGGTGTTCAACTTATTAAATAATAGTTTACTTTAGTTTAATAATATGCTGTCTATTTTTAAAGTATAAAAAGAGGAAGCTTTATGCTCCCCCTTTATTGCATCTAACTTTTAAAATTCAGGCTCTATTAATCCGTAATTTCCATCCCGCCTCTTATATACTACATTTACTTCTCCATTTTCAGCATCCTGATATACAAAGAAACTATGACCTAAAAGTTCCATTTGAAGAACTGCTTCTTCAGATGACATTGGTTTTATTGCAAATTTCTTGGTTCTAACTATTTTTTGTTCTTGTTCGTCTTTTTCTGACTCATCTGGTATGCATTGAAATCTCAAAGATTCCGAATTGTTTCTTCTTAACAACTTTGTCTTTTGCTTTCTTATCTGTCTCTCTAATTTATCCACAACTAAATCAATTGAAGCATACATATCTGAATTTCCTTCTTCTCCTCTTAGTATAACTCCTCCAAAAGGAATAGTGACTTCAATTATTTGTCTAGTTTTTTGTACGCTTAATGTAGCATGCGCTACTACATCAGGGTTGAAATATTTTTCTAGCTTACATAGCTTCTTCTCCACCGCATTTTTCAATGCATCAGTTACCACGATATTTTTCCCTTTTACAGTTATTTTCATATTTCCAGCCCCTTCCTATTGTAATCCTAAACATATGTAAAGGATTAATCTATGTTTTGTTAGTTATATTTTAATACTGTTTATCATAAATTACAATAGCTATTAATGACACATTTATACTACTTTTTTATTAATACCAAAAACTAATAATAAATAATCTTTTAAAATTAATATAGCAGCCTTAAAAAAGGCTGCTATATTGCACTGTTAGTGCATTTGCAAGTTAGCTGACCTGGTCTTTGCCCCCACACTCGCCTGCTGGAACTTTCGCTACCGGGAATTAACCTCTCACTACTAATCCTCTCGTATTTTACGGCAGGACTTACTTCTAAGCCGCACCATGCTCATTAAATATTTTATCTAACTTACGTGGATCGTTTTGCCTGCGACTGGCATCGACTTTCAACCACAAACCTAACTTGACTAATAAAATTATACTCTACTTTTTGCTCCAGTCAATACGTTAATTTTTTTTGCTCCATTTTTCAAAAGTTCTGAACAGCATCCAAAAGCTGTAGCACCAGTAGTTAAAACGTCGTCTATTAACAAAATTTTTTTATTTTTTATAATTTTTTTATTGCATACCTGAAAGCTTTCTGACATATTACTCCATCTCTCTGTTTTATCCAATCCTATTTGATCCTTTGTTTCCTTTATTTTGTCTAGACAGCATATAACAGGCTTATTAGTATAACTCCCCAAACTGTTCGCCAAATATTCAGCTTGATTATATCCTCTCTTTTTCAATGCTTTCTTAGTCATAGGTACGTATGTAAAAACATCGAAATCAATGTGATTATTAGCTATAATATTTCTCATACACTTTGCTATAACATCTCCAGCTTTAAAAGAACTCTTATACTTTAATTTTATTATAAGTTCCATCATCGCTCCAGAATAATAAGCACTACTATAGCATTGAATTTTTTTATCATCATATCCAATCTCAAAACTGTCTTTACAAACTTTTATATTGCTTTCACAAGCTTCACATATGTTTCTATCATTATATATATCTTTTTTACATAGTATACATCTTTCATCTCCACAATATATAAGCCCTAGTACACAATCTAATAAAAATTTTAAATTTTTAGTAATCCCATGTTCCATGCTTCCCTATTAAAATTGCTAGTTATACTCTTTGCTTTCTCAATCTCTTCTGTCTCTATATTGGAAACCAGTATAACCTCCTCTTTTAAATCTTTTTCACCTCTTCCAACACTTCCACACAAGTAAACAAATTCTTTATAAGTAAAGTTAACATCATCTGCAAAATATACTATCAATTCTGAATTTTTTGCATTTAATGCAGTTTCTTCAAAACAGTTAGTTATTAATATTGAGTTTTTTGTCTGTAAAAACTTATAAATCAATTTCTTATTCGATTCCCCTTTAGCAAAACATACTACATCATGTGCTAAATTTTTACAATATTTATGCATATATGAAGCTACCTTGTCTATTTTATATTTGCTAGGTACATATATTATTATCTTCTTGCCTATACTTATTGACCATTTTAAATAATCGTATACCAAAAAAGGCATTTCTTTATTCATATTCAGTCTAGTAAGTATACTCCTCGGTTCAATTATTAATCCTTCATTTTTAGCAGGCAAAAATACCTTTTTACTATTTTCAACTATACTTTCTATAGAATATATTATAACTTTACTATCCTCATGAGTTAATTTGCTAATTAATTTGCATATCTCGTACTTATTGTATAATGAAAAACTACTTATATCATCATATATAACTAATTCAAACTTATCTTCCAACTTTGACGCATTTTCAAAATTACATATCTGCAATTTACAATTTGAATTACTTTTACATCCTTTTACATAGCAATAATCTGTAAAATGTGTATACTTTTTTATATTTTTTATTATATCCACATTACCCATTTTTTCATTAGTAATATAAATAATATTTTCATTTTGTCTTATGTATTTTTCAATAATCTCCAGGAAAATCTCAGTAGAATTATAAGGAACTGAGATACAGTTTAAAAAAATATCTTTAGTACCGCTCCATTTTACTATATTCTCACTTATTTTTTTTCTCTCATTAATAAGACATGATTCATTCCACAGTAGCATTTGTTTCACTCTCCATTATATCCATTATTCTATATTTTAATAACGAATACCTTTCAAAGCTTTTATTATTATTTATCATAAAGTTCAAAGCTTTCAAACTCCCAACAAGTATTACCATCTGTTTTGCTCTAGTTATAGCTGTATACAATAAATTTCTATTCATAAGCAGCGGCGGACCCATAAACATAGGTATAATAATTACTGGGAATTCACTACCTTGACTTTTATGTATGGTTATTGCATAAGATAAATCCAGCTCATCTAAGTACATACTATCATATACAACTCTTTTTTCTTCATCAAACACAACTACCACTCTATTTTTTTCTTCATCTATGTCTTCTATATATCCAAAATCGCCATTAAAAACACCCATACCACTTTCCTTGTTTTCTTCTGAAATGCCTTGCCATTTTAAAGTATAATTATTTTTAATCTGCATCACTTTATCTCCTACCCTAAAAGTCATATCTCTAAACTTTTTTTCTCTCTTATTGGGACTTTTAGGATTTAGAACTTGTTGAAGTTTTTTATTTAAATTTGATACTCCCAAAACTCCCTTTCTCATAGGAGATAGTATTTGAATATCCTCTATTTTATTCCAACTACTATTAAAACTTGGCAGCCTTTTATCTATTAATCCTACCAATGTATCTAATATATCCGAAGGATCCTGACACTTTATAAAATAAAAATCTTTATTCTTTTTATTTAAAATAGGCATCTCTCCAGAATTTATCTTATGAGCATTAACTATAATCATACTCTCTTTTGATTGCCTAAATATCTCTTTTAATCTAACTACTTTAATACACTTACTGTCTATAAAGTCTCTTAGCACATTTCCAGGTCCTACAGATGGAAGCTGCTCTGCATCCCCTACTATTATTAACCTAGTTCCCATAGAGACAGCCTTCAATAAGTTATTCATGAGCACTATATCTATCATAGAAGCCTCATCTATAATAACCACATCGCATTGTAGTGGTGATTGCTCTCCTCTTGAAAAAAATAAAGCTTCTTCATCGCTTCCCACTCCCATTTCAAGAAGCCTATGTATGGTCTTTGATTCTCGTTTTGTAGATTCTGACATTCTCTTTGCTGCCCTTCCCGTGGGAGCACCCATTAAAACTTTAAGCTTTGCCTTTTCAAATAATCTAATTATGCAATTAATTATTGTAGTTTTACCTGTTCCAGGACCTCCTGTTATTATCTCCACTCCATTTTCAATTGCCCCTCTAATAGCTTCTTTTTGAGAAACAGCAAAATTCATATTATTTTCCTTCTCAAAATCTTCTATCTCTTTATCTATATTAAAATCCATATCCTTATATTTAGTAAAAGCTAACATCAATATTTTTCTAGTTACACTCAATTCGCAATAATAATAGGTCATAGAAAATACACATACTTTATCTTCCCACTTCTCCAATTTTATTTTTCCATTTACAGAACTTTCATATATGTTTTCTTCCAGTTCTTTTTGAGTTATATGGAGTATGTCAACACCTTCTTTTATAAGGTTATCTATAGGCATATACGTATTTCCCAAGCTGCAAAACTTATTCACCAAATACCTTATTCCACTTTGTATCCTAAATGGAGAATTATTCTCTATTCCAAGGCTTCTTGCTATCTTATCTGCCGTTTTAAAACCTATACCACTTATTTCTTCTGTAAGGGTATATGGATTTTCTTTCACAATACTTATAGAATCTGCTCCAAATTTTTTATGTATTTTAACACACTGACTAGGAGTTATTCCATAAGTTTGCAGAAATATCATTATATTTCTCACTTCATTTTGTTTAGAATAGGATTCCTCTATTAAAGCTATTTTTTTTGCTCCTATACCTTCTATTTCTTTTAATCTTCCTATGTTATTATCCAATATTTGAAGGGTATTTTCACCAAACTTCTCTACTATTTTCTTTGCTGTTACTGGACCTATGCCCGATATTATTCCAGAGGCCAAATATCTCTCTATGCCAATAGTAGTACTAGGTATTATCTCTTCAGAAGCCTGAACCTTAAATTGATTCCCAAACTGAGGATGAAGAACCCATTCCCCTACAGCCTTCAAATTTTGTCCTTCAATTATATTAGGTATACATCCTACTATAGTTACTTCATCTTTATTTTCTCTTATTTTAGCAACTACATACCCATTATCTTTATTTTGAAATATTATACTTTCTACAATTCCTTGTAATTCTTGCATAGAATCTCTCCTACCCTTATTTGCAAACAAAATCATATATTTATAAATAATTATACCACATTAAACTTTGTCTTAATCCACCATACTAAAAAAGCTCTATATCATTTTACAATATAGAGCTTTTCATTATTTACATATATTTTTTTATTTCTTCAACCTTATCTAGCCTTTCCCAAGGTACATCAATATCAGTTCTTCCAAAATGTCCATAAGCCGCAACTTGCCTGTATATAGGTCTTCTAAGATTTAAATCTTTTATTATAGCAGCTGGTCTCAGATCAAATACCTTGTTTACTATATCTACTATTTTTTCTTCCGGTATATTTCCTGTACCAAAAGTATCTACAGTTATAGATACAGGCTTTGCTACACCAATGGCATAAGCAAGTTGTATTTCCAACTTATCTGCAATACCTGCAGCTACTAAATTTTTTGCTACCCATCTTGCAGCATAAGCAGCAGATCTATCAACCTTGGTTGGGTCTTTACCAGAAAAAGCACCGCCGCCATGTCTTCCATAACCACCATAGGTATCTACTATTATCTTTCTTCCTGTAAGTCCAGAATCTCCCTGGGGACCTCCAACAACAAATCTTCCTGTTGGATTTATGAAATACTTAGTTTTATAATCTAAAAACTCTCGTGGTACAACAGGTCTTATTACATTGTTTATTATATCTGTTTCAATTTGTTTTCTAGTTACCATTTCATCATGCTGAGTAGATACTACTATGGTATCAACTCTAACTGGCTTATTGTCTTCATATTCTATAGTAACTTGAGTTTTTCCATCCGGTCTTAGATAATCTAAAACTTTATCTTTTCTAACCTGTGCTAATCTCTTTGCAAGTTTGTGAGCAAGACTTATTGGCATAGGCATATATTCTGGAGTTTCATTTGTAGCAAATCCGAACATCATACCCTGATCTCCAGCACCTATAGCTTCTATGGCCTCCATTTCGCCTTCCTTAGCTTCTAAAGCTTTATCGACTCCCATAGCTATATCAGATGATTGTTCATCAATTGAACTTATTACTGAACAAGTCTGGCAGTCAAATCCATATTTAGCTCTAGTATATCCTATTTCTCTTACAGTATTTCTAACTATTTTTGAAATGTCAATATAACAATTGGTTGATATCTCACCCATAACCAAAACCATACCTGTAGTAGTTGCAGTTTCACACGCTACTCTTCCATAAGGATCTTGTTCCAGTATGGCATCTAAGATAGCATCTGAAATCTGATCACACATTTTATCTGGATGGCCTTCTGTAACTGATTCAGATGTAAATAGTTTTCTCATTTTCTATACCTCCCATGTAAAAATATACTTTTCTTACAATAAGTGAATTAATTCTATTGCATTAAATGCTAATTTAAATCCTATATTCACAATATAAACTGAAATACCTAAAGTGGCATATCAATTAAAAAAACCTCTTCGATAAGAAGAGGTTAAATAACTTAACTACTCTCTTATCTTGCAGAATACTGCAGGAATTGGCACCTTGGTGATTTTCACTGGTTGCCGGGTTTCATAGGGCCTTGTTCCCTCCGCCTCTCTTGATAAGAGCTATAATATAATTTTTTGATTTATTAAGATTATAAAATTTTTATAAAATAAAAAACACCTAAAAGTGCCTTTATATTTATGGTGGAGGAAGATGGATTCGAACCATCGAAGTCACTGACAACAGATTTACAGTCTGCCCCCTTTGGCCACTCGGGAATTCCTCCGCATTTGGTGCTGGCAGTAGGAATCGAACCCACGACCTACTGATTACAAGTCAGTTGCTCTACCTGCTGAGCCATGCCAGCTTATTCTATTATTATTCTAAATGGTGGGCACAATAGGGCTCGAACCTATGACCCTCTGCTTGTAAGGCAGATGCTCTCCCAGCTGAGCTATGCGCCCTTATATTTATGGTGGAGGAAGATGGATTCGAACCATCGAAGTCACTGACAACAGATTTACAGTCTGCCCCCTTTGGCCACTCGGGAATTCCTCCATGTTTGGTGCTGGCAGTAGGAATCGAACCCACGACCTACTGATTACAAGTCAGTTGCTCTACCTGCTGAGCCATGCCAGCTTATTTTATTACCCTACGCTCTTTAAAACAAGAACGTACTCAACGTAAATTAGTATACAGTTTTATTCACTTATTATCAAATTTAATATATGATTAAATTTTAATATTATATATATCTTTCTCCATATTTCTCTATATTTCTTTCAAAATCATATTCACTTAATTTAACTTTAATAATTTGTATAAACTCATCATATAAATTATATATAGTGTTCTTCACAAGTACATACATAAAAGAAGGTGAATATATTGAATAAAGCAAAAACTAATTATAAAGATCCCTTAGCATATTACAAGCTTGCCTATTTTTTAAAAAATTACATTAATAACGATACCATAATTGTATGCATTGGTACAGATAGATATATAGGGGACTGTCTGGGTCCCTTAGTAGGTACACTTTTAAAGTGCAAACATTTTCCTCTACCTGTCTACGGTACAATCTCAGATCCTATACATGCTTTAAACATTGAAAGCAAACTGAATAAAATAAATTTACTTCACCCGCATAAAAACATTATAGGAATAGATGCTTGCTTAGGTGATCTAGAAACTATAGGCGATATTCAAGTAAGAGACTTTCCAGTTCATCCTGGCAAAGGTGTAGGGAAATCTCTCCCGGATGTAGGGAATTCCTCAATAATAGGTATAGTTGATTCAAATAGCAGTGAAGATTTATTTAATAATTCCAGCAGCAATATACGTCTTAATTTAGTTTTAAGTATGGCTGAAGTAATACTTTATTCATTAATTCATTCATATTATTTATATTACAACAACATATTTATTGATATTTAACTATGTCTAACATTTTAGTGTATATAAGAAAATTAAAATCTAACTTATTAAAAAATACATAATACTAAATAAGTTAGATTTTTTCTTTGTTTTAATCTATTAACGTTATATCATCGCCGCTAAAAACTACTTCCATTTTGTCTAAATATTCAAGTACTTTACCTGTACCCAGTGCTACACATGATACTGGTTCTTCTGCAACATAAACAGGTACGTTAGTTACTTTTTGTATTAAATTACTCAATCCATTTAAAAGTGCACCTCCACCAGTCATAAAAATACCTTTATCAGCTATATCAGCTGATAATTCTGGTGGTGTTTTTTCCAGTACTGCACGAGTTGTATCTGCTATAGAATTTACAGTTTCTTTTAGTGCTATTCTCATTTCCGCAGAAGATACCGTTATATTTTTAGGAAGTCCTGTAATTAAATCACGACCTCTTATTTCCATACTTACTTCTTCATCTCTATCAAAAGCAGATCCTATTTTTATTTTTAAATCTTCCGAGGTTCTTTCACCAATCATCAACTTATGTTCTTTTCTCACATATTTCATTATGGCTTCATCGAACTTATCACCTGCAACTTTAATAGAAGACCTTACAACTATTCCTCCAAGTGAAATTACTGCTACATCAGTGGTTCCTCCACCTATATCTATTACCATATTTCCACTTGCCTTAGTTATATCAATACCAGCTCCTATAGCTGCTGCCAGTGGTTCTTCAATTAAAAATACCTTTTTTGCGCCTGCATTTTTAGCCGCATCAATTACAGCTCTTTTTTCAACTTCAGTAGCTTCACATGGAACGCAAACAACTATTCTTGGTGAAGATATTCTATTTTTACCACAAGCCTTGCTTATAAAATACTTCAACATTTTTTCCGTTACATCATAATCAGATATAACTCCATCTTTTAATGGACGAATGGCAACGATATTACCAGGTGTTCTACCTATCATCTGCCATGCTTCTTCTCCTACAGCTAGTACTCTATTTTTTATCTTATCTATAGCAACAACTGAAGGTTCCTTTAAAATTACCCCCCTGCCTTTAATATAAACAAGTACGGTTGCTGTACCTAGATCTATTCCCATATCTGTTCCTATGCTAAAAAACATTCCCTTTTCACTCCTAATCTCCTTTGCTTTTGAAACTAAAAGGTAAATTTATTTACCTTTATTATCATATCATATTCTAATTATAATAGGAATGTTTTTAGCCTTCAATAGCTTTATATTTCATTTTAGTAGCTTTACCACCTCTTATATGTCTCTCTGCCTTATTATAATCTAATATACTCTTAGCTTCCTGAGCGATCTGAGGATTTATTTTAGGCAACCTTTCTGTCATATCCTTGTGTATAGTACTTTTACTTACCCCAAAAACTTTAGCCGTTTTCCTTATTGTGGCCTTAGATCCTATTATATATTTGGCAACTTCCAAAACCCTTTCTTCAATATAATCTTTCAATTTTATTCAACTCCTTTTTACAGTTACCGTTTTACAATCAACAATTGATGATGAAACTTTACATTATATATCCATAAACGTATTTACTCGTATTTATCATTAAACTAAATAATCTCTGCCAATTATACTTGTTCCTATATATTTATAAATATGCTGATTAATATTTTAAAATTCATTGTGTATGGGCCATTTCTCCATAAAATTCTAAGAAATGGCCAAATATTAGTATTTTATATATTTACCTGGGTCAACAAATTCTTTTCCTTTCAAAACAGCGAAGTGCAAGTGATCTCCGTATTTCTCATAAGCTGATCTCAATGTACTTTTCCCAACTACTCCAATAACTGCTCCTTTTTTTATGGTTTGACCTGCACTAACTTTCACATTTGGATCTAGGTTAGAATAAACTGTTTTTAATCCATTTTGATGATCTATAATAACTTCTACTCCATCCTGTGTTGCTGTATTTACTGATTCTACCTTTCCATCCATAGCTGCAAACACTGGTTTGCCAAGTGGAGTTTGTATATCATATCCTAAGTTTGGTCTATAAGTTGCTGTAGAATCCCAATATACTGGATCCTCTGAATAACCTCTTGCAATATTACCCTCTACTGGCTTTTGAAAGGAAGTGCTTACTGAGTTAGATACTCCCTTCGATGCTTCGTTATTAGATATATTGGATTTTGACTTATTATCCTTTTTTACTTGAAGAGCATTATTATAATTGGAAGAAGGCTTTTCATTTGCCTTTGCTGTTTCCCTAATTTTTTTCTGCTCTACAGCCTGACTTTTTTGAAGCTGTGCACTTTGATTTTTATTATTTCTTGCTGTTATTACTGCTGCTGTTACTGCAATGCATAAACATATAAACAGTATTACATAAAAGCTCTCCTTTTTTAAAAAGTTGATTGCTTTGTTAAAAGATTTTTTGTTCATACTAACACCTCCTTTTTGTAGTTTGTCCAGAGAATAGAAAAAAATACATATTTTATGAAATTTTTTTACAAAAAAAAGAGGAAATTTCCCTCTTTTTTACTTAATATTTATTTAATGTATTTTAGTAACATACAATTAGATGATATAATCATTATTTTTTAAATAAGTTTACATCTTCTAGACTAGTTCCCTCATAATAATGAGACAATATATTTTTATAGTTTTGGCCATTTTTGCCCATATAATTAGCTCCCCACTGGCTCATTCCAACTCCATGTCCATATCCAATGCACTGAATATACACACCATCTTTAAAATCTATACTAAAGTTTGCCGAATTCAATCCCATAATAGCTCTAAATTTTGTACCAGATATTGTAACAGCACCAAGTTTAATTTCTTTTACAGATCCACTTTCATTTTTACTTTTTATAGCTATTTGATTAGATAAATTTTCTGAAGATAACCCTGAATTAGCGTAACTTGAGTTTACCTTGTTTATAAAATCCACATATGACATTTTCACTGAAGTTTTATATTTTCTAGCACTTTCTTCTCCTGGACTTTCTACGCTCTTTAAATATCCCTCTGCTTCTCCAAATACGTCTTCTGAATTTTCAGTTTTTCCTGCACTTACTGCAAAATAGTATGGCTCCATCACCAATTTATTTTTATAAGTCAGCACCTGACCTGAAGTAGCTTGCACTGCATCTACAATTTTGCTCCAATACTTATCCCCATCACTCTTAGGCCAATTTTTAATTCTATCTTCTTTGTTAACAAACACCTGACACTTGACTGTATCACATACATCTGCACCTGTATTGCTTTTGTATTTTTTCCCTCCGTACACCTCCATATGTGCAGCTGCAAAAGTTCTAGACGCCACAGCCTGTGCTTTAAGTGCTTCTTCCGAAAATTCCGCAGGCATTTCAGCAGCTACTACTCCTGTTACATATTGCTCTAAATCCATTTCTTTTACTTTATCTTCTTTAGTTATATACACCTTTATTTTTTCTGAATTGGTATCCTGTTTTTTTAGTATTATATTTTTTGAGTTTATCAGGAATTGAGGTAAATTATCACATTTTGAGTTTCCAGTTCCAACTATAAATAAGGAAAGTACAATTATAAATAATGTACCCATAAATACTAAAATAATAAATTTTTTTAAAAAGTCTAATACATCATTCTTCATATTTTTCTCCTGTTAGGCCCTTGAAAGAAAATATCAATTCATTTCTTTGAAAATGCCTTATATATATTTTAAACTACAATATTATATTTTTATTGCAATATCTTATAAAATATTCCAATAAAAAAACAAAGAAAAAATTTTGTTCTAATCTTTTCTTTGTCTAATAATATATATAATAGGAGTATTATTCATTTATCCTCTTAATATCAGCTCCTAGTGCTTTTAATTTTTTTTCAATATCTACATAGCCTCTATCTACATGGTATATATCTGCAATTTCTGTTTCACCTTCTGCTGCCAACCCACAAAGTATAAGGCTTGCACCTGCTCTTAAGTCAGTTGCTTTAACTTCTGCTCCAGTAAGTTTTTTTACACCTTCTATAACAGCACTTCTTCCATCTATCTTTATGTTTGCTCCCATCCTTTTCATCTCTGCTACGTGCATAAATCTATTTTCAAAAATAGTTTCTGTTATTATACTTGTACCCATAACAGTACATAAAAGTCCTGTCATCTGTGACTGCATATCAGTTGGAAATCCAGGATAAGGCATAGTTTTAATATCTACTGGTCTTAATTCATCTCTTCCATCTACAATCAAGCTACTTCCTTGTGAGCTTATATGAACTCCAACTTCAGTTAACTTGGCGATTATAGGTTTTAAGTATTCTTCATTAGCACCATTTATTTTAATCTTGCTTCTAGTTATAGCAGCTGCCACCATAAAAGTACCAGATTCTATCCTATCAAATATTGGTCTATGAGTACTTCCCTTTAAGCTTTTTACTCCTAATATTCTAATAGTACCTGACCCTGCACCAATAATATTTGCCCCCATGCTATTTAAAAATTTTGCCAGATCCCTTATTTCGGGTTCTTCTGCTGCATTCTCTATTATAGTTTCTCCTTCTGCCATTACTGATGCCATCATTATATTTTCTGTAGCCCCTACTGAAGGAAAATCTAGATATATTTTATCCCCTATCAATTTCTTAGCACTTGCTTCTACATATCCATGCCCTACATTCACCTCTGCTCCAAGAGCACTTAATCCCTTCAAGTGAAGATCTATAGGTCTAGTTCCAATATTGCATCCACCTGGAAGACATAATCTGAACTTTCCAAACCTAGCTATCATGGGACCCATTATTAAAAATGACGCCCTCATTTTTTTTACCAATTCGCTGCATGGGTTACAATCTTTTATATTAGATGAATCTATTATTACTTTATTTGTATCTTTGTCTATATTTATATCTGCAGATATACTCCTCAATATGTCACTTATTACAAAAACATCTTCAAGCATTGGTACTTTTTCTATTACACATTTATCTCCGCTTAAAATACAAGCTGCTATAATAGGCAATACAGAATTTTTAGCAGTACTGATATTTACTTCCCCATGCAGTTTATTTCCTCCCTTAACTACTATTTTACTCATAATGTTCCTCCATTCTATAATTGCTAATATGTTACTTAATTTTTGTACCGCCTTATAAGTTACATTTAACAAAAACATCCATATTATATGATTCCTAATATGTAACCATTATTTCTGGAGTTCCCATAATTATATAAGTGCCTGTATCATATTTTACAACAGCATAGTTAAAATCTATTAAACCTGTGCCACTTTGTATTGGCTCATACTTATGTGTATAAGCAGTAGAACTGTATCCTTCCTCTAAAGCTATAGTTTTAATGTCAGATGTACCATAGCATTTTAAAATGTTTTTAACTTCACTATTTACACTACTTACGTCTTGTTTCTGAGTTTTTGCCTTTACATATTCAAAATACTTACACTTTTCTTTTCTATCACCTAGAGATCTATCTACCATACTTTTCAAATCCTGTAATTTGTACTGACTGGATTTTCTTGTAATGTTAACTGTAATGATATTATAATTTTCATTTTCTACACCTTCTACATAGCCCTCTGCATAATATCCATTAAATTCTATACAATAAATTTTATTATTTCTCCACACTTTTTTGTTACACTCACTATATCTCATTAATACCTTAAATATTTCATCTACAACCTTTTCCTTACCACTAGAAGTATTAAAAGTAGCCATAATTCCACACTCCACCGGGGTACTGTTAGTCTTTTCTAATATGTTTTTAAATATATCTGTTTCCTTTAGATTAGAAACGGATTTTTGGAATAATGTAGATCTTACACCCAAATTATCTCCTGAAGCACAAACATAATATTGAAAAGAAAATACAAGAACCAATAAACAGCTTAACATTTTTAGTTTTTTCATATATATTTAGTTCTGCACAAAATTAAACAGAACATTTTCACCCCCTTCTATTTCTCTTTAAAAATTATGGACAACTTTTCCTTTTAATATTCAATAGATTTCTACTTAGTTTAAGTTGCTAAATTTTATCTGATAGTCTTTTTTTATACTAGAGAACTGACATTAGTATTTCAAAAAATAAAGATTCCATAGGAGGGACCTATATTAGTATATAATTCTAAATAACAAAATGTGAATATTTTTAGATACAAAAAAAACACTATCCAAAATCATTGTATTAATGATTTTTAGATAGTGTTTTTTATCTTCAATTAAAATACAGCAATATCAAAAGCTCCATTATTTCAGATTAATTCTAGCCAGTGCTCTAGCCAATGCCATTTCTGCTCTTTTTACATCGACTCCATCTTTCTGACTAACTAATCTTTTTTCAGCTCTTTCTTTAGCAGCTTTTGCTCTATCTATGTCTATTTCATCTGGCCATTCACAAGAATCACATAAAATTTTTAGCTCATTATTTATTACTTCCAGTACTCCGGTTGATGTAAATGCCTTTAATTTTTTGCCATCTTTTTGAACGATTTCGGTATTTGCAGGTTTTAAAGTGGTAACTAAAGGCATATGGTCTGGAAGAATTGCTATGTCGCCTTGAATACTTTCCGTTATTACTTCTACTACTTCTCCTTCATAGAATTCTCTATCGGGAGTAAGGATAGTTAATTTTAAAACTTCTGACATATTAATCTCCTTTAAAATTTACATTAAACAAAATTCTCTCAAACCAATTTTGCTTAATAAATCACTTTAATTTTTTCCCATATTTTTAGCTGCTTCAACCACTTCATCTATACTTCCTTTAAATAAGAAAGCAGTTTCTGGCAAATCATCATATTTACCTTCAAGAATTTCTTTAAAACCTCTTATAGTTTCCTTTATTTGAACATATTTACCCTGATATCCTGTAAATTGTTCTGCAACAGAAAATGGTTGTGATAAAAATCTTTGAATTCTTCTAGCTCTAATAACTACTAATCTATCATCTTCTGAAAGCTCATCTACACCAAGTATTGCTATAATATCTTGAAGTTCACTGTATCTTTCAAGTATATGTTTAACATCTGATGCTACTTTATAATGATCCTCTCCTACAATCCTTGGATCCAATATTCTTGAAGTGGATGCCAGTGGATCAACAGCAGGATATATACCAATTTCTGATATAGATCTAGAAAGAACTGTAGTTGCATCAAGATGCGTAAATGTTGTAGATGGTGCCGGGTCAGTCAAGTCATCTGCTGGAACATATACTGCCTGAACAGATGTAATAGACCCCTGTTTTGTGGATGTTATTCTTTCTTGAAGAGCACCCATTTCAGTTGCAAGAGTTGGCTGGTAACCAACGGCACTAGGTATTCTACCAAGTAACGCTGAAACTTCAGATCCTGCCTGAGTAAATCTGAATATATTATCTATAAATAAAAGTACATCCTGACCTTTATCTCTAAAATATTCTGCCATAGTAAGTCCTGTAAGTGCAACTCTCATTCTTGCTCCAGGTGGCTCATTCATCTGACCAAATACCAAAGCAGTCTTCTTTATAACTCCTGATTCCTGCATTTCATAATATAGGTCATTTCCTTCTCTTGTTCTTTCTCCAACACCTGTAAATACTGATAATCCACCATGTTCTTTTGCTATATTATTTATAAGTTCCTGTATAAGAACTGTTTTACCAACACCAGCTCCACCAAACAGTCCTATCTTTCCGCCTCTTTGGTATGGTGCAAGAAGATCTATAACTTTAATACCAGTTTCAAACATTTCAGGCTTAACAGATTGATCTTCAAAACTTGGCGCCTGTCTATGAATAGGATAGTATTGTTCTGCCTTTACTTCTCCATTTTCATCAATTGGCTGTCCTAGCATATTAAAAAGTCTTCCTAAAACTGGCTCACCTACAGGTACAGATATAGGAGATCCTGTATCTTCTGCATCCATACCTCTCATTAATCCATCTGTACTCTCCATGGATATAGTTCTTACTACATCATCACCCAAATGTTGTGCAACTTCTGTAATAATTTTTTTATCACCTGATTTTATATCTATGGCATTATATATATTAGGAAGGTTTTCTGTATCAAACTTTATATCTACTACAGGTCCTATAACCTGAACAACTTTGCCTATATTTGGCATCAATGTCCCTCCTTACTTAAGAGCTTCTGCTCCTCCAACTATTTCAGTTATTTCCTGTGTAATAGCAGATTGTCTCTCTCTATTGTATTTAAGATTCAATTTATCCAGTAAATCATTTGCATTTTTAGTTGCCCCATCCATTGCTGTCATTCTGGAAGCCTGTTCACTTACTTTTGAATTTATCATACAGTTAAGTACTTTTTGCTTTAAGTGTAAAAGTACTACTTCATCCATCATTTCATCTATTGATGGTTCAAATTTAACAAGATAATTTGTTTTTTCTTTTTTATCAGCTTCCAATGGAAGTAATTTTTCAACAACTACTTTTTGTCTAACTGTTGAAATAAACTTAGTATATACTATATTAACTTCTCCAACCTCGCCACTTCTATAAAGGTCTAGAGCCTTATATACTATGGTATCTGCTTCATTTATAGTAGGAACATCTGAAATATCCACGTATTCTGCTTCTGTACTATACTTAAGCCTTTTAAAATACGTTCTTCCTTTTTGTCCCACAGATATCAAAAGGCAATTTTCTTTATTTTTTGACATTGCAGCATCTGCTTCATTTACTACACTGCCATTAAAGCCTCCGCATAATCCTGTATCTGAATTTAAAGCTATGTAGAGTTTCTTATTGCTTTTATTACCATGTATATAAATATTTCTTCCCTCTGCTCCTAAAACAAATTCATTCATAAGGGAACTAAATAGTTCACAATATTTATTATTTGCCTCAAGCTTTTTTCTAACTTTTCTAAGTTTAGAGGTGGCAATGAGTCCCATGGCATTTGTTATTTTTTGAGTACTGGTTATTGATCTAATTCTTCTTTTTATTGTAACAAGTCCTGCCCCTGCCATATTTCACCTCCCGCAGAAGAAACTATGCCTCTGCTAAAAATATTTTTTTGAATTCCTCTATAGCATTTCCAAGTTTATCACTTAATTCATCGGATATAATTTTTTTATTTTTTATTTCATCACCTATTTCTTTATGATGAGTACTCATATAATCAAGGAATTCTCCTTCAAATTCTACAACTTTTTCAACCGGTACATCCATTATATACTCTCTACCAGCTGCAAACAGTATCATTACCTGATTTTCTACAGGCATTGGTTTGTATTGAGGTTGTTTTAATATTTCTGTTAATCTCTTACCTTTTTCAAGCCTTTTCATAGATTCTTTATCAAGGTCTGATCCAAATTGAGCAAATGATGCAAGTTCTCTATACTGTGCTAAATCCAATCTAAGAGTACCTGCTACCTGCTTCATTGCTTTAATTTGTGCATTACCACCAACTCTGGATACGGATATACCTGCATTTATAGCTGGTCTTTGACCCGCATAGAAAAGCTCTGATTCAAGGAATATCTGACCATCTGTTATAGAAATAACATTTGTTGGTATATATGCAGTAACATCTCCTGCCATAGTTTCTATTATAGGAAGTGCTGTAAGTGAGCCTCCACCTAACTTATCAGAAAGCTTTGCTGCTCTTTCAAGTAATCTTGAATGCAGATAGAATACATCTCCAGGATATGCTTCTCTTCCTGGTGGTCTACGGAGTAATAATGACATTTCTCTATAGGCAACCGCATGCTTAGATAAATCATCATACACTATAAGTACATCTTTTCCCTTATTCATAAAATATTCACCCATGGAACATCCTGCATAAGGAGCAATATACTGAAGTGGTGCTGACTCAGATGCTGATGCAGATACTATTATGCTATAGTCCATAGCACCTGCTTCTGTTAAGTCATTTACTATATGAGCTACAGTAGACTGCTTCTGACCTATAGCTACATATATGCATATTACATCTTTTCCTTTTTGATTTATTATAGTATCCATGGCAATAGCAGTCTTACCTGTTTGCCTGTCTCCTATTATTAATTCCCTTTGTCCTTTTCCAATTGGTATCATTGAATCTATAGCCTTTAACCCGGTTTGCAGTGGTTCTTTAACTGACTGTCTTGTTATAACTCCTGGAGCTACAAGATCTACAGGCCTAGTTTCTGATGTCTTTATAGGACCTTTCCCATCAATAGGCTGTCCAAGTGAATTTACAACTCTTCCAACAATAGCTTCACCTACTGGTACTTCTACAACTCTACCTGTTCTTTTAACTGTATCTCCTTCTTTTATTCCCTTCTGGGAACCCAAAAGAACACAACCTACATTATCCTGTTCAAGGTTTAAAGCCATACCATAAACATCATTTGGAAACTCTAAGAGTTCATTTGCCATACATTGATTAAGGCCATAAACTCTAGCAATACCATCACCGATTTGAATTATTGTACCTGAATCAACTGTTTCTATTTTCTTTTCATATTTCTGTATTTCATCTTTTATAATTGAAGTTATTTCTTCAGGTTTTATGTTCATAGGCTCACCTCTGTTCTCCCTTAAGCATTATTTTTTTCATTTCAGAAAGTTTTGACCTTATACTACCATCAATAACTTCATTATTTACCTCAACATAAACCCCACCTATTATACTAGGATCTATTTCTTCTTCAATCAAAACTTTCTTATTAAATTTCTTTTCTAGCTTTTCAATTAAAGTGTTTCTCTCATCATCATTCAAAGCAATAACTGTTTTTACTTTTGCCTTAACAGTATTATTACTCTCAAGATATATATTTTCCATTTCCCTAAGTTTTCCATCAATTTCATTAATTCTATCTTTCTCTATAAGAACTAATAAGAATGAAAGTATGTCTTCATTCACCTTATCTTTAAAGATTTCAGTAAACATTTTTTTCTTCTCTGATGTACTTACTTCTGGATGTTCCATGATTTCCAAAAATTTAGAATTACCTTTTATAGCGGCTACAACCTGCCTTAATTCTTCTAGGTATTCTTTAACTTTTCCTTTTTCTTCTCCAATTTTATAGAGTGCAAGGGCATATCTTCTATCTAAATACTCATGCATAGTTAAATACCTACCTTAGCTATAAAGTCCTCAATAAGTTTCCTATGCTGCTGCTCATTAATAGATCCCTCTAAAGCTTTTGATGATACTAAAAGTGCTAAATCTACCACTTGATTTTTTATATCGTCTTTTGCTTTTTCTCTTTCTCTTTCAGCTTCAACTTTTGCCCTATCTAATATTAGTTGAGCTTCTTTCTGGGCATCATTTACTATGTTTTCGGAAACTTTATCGGCTTTATTTTTATAGTCTTCAACAATAGCTTTTCCTTCTTGTTTTGAATTCTTTAACAACTCTTGATGTTGAGTTACTAATTGTTTAGACTTCTTTTCATTTTCATCAGCAGTTCTTATTTTATTGTCAATCTCTTGCTGCCTATTTGTAATAGTGTTATTGACAGGTTTAAAAAAGAAATGCTTCAGAATGAAATACAATATGATAAAATTTATTATTGTTATAACGACTGTAGTCCAATCAATTTGCATATTAAATTCCAATCCTCCCCTCTAAATGTATATGTAAATTAGTGAGGTATACATTAGATCAAACTTTAAATACTAAAATAAGAGCTATTAATAGAGAGTAAATAGCTGTTACCTCTGATAAAGCTGCACTTACAAAGAATGTACTTAGTATTTTACCACTTGCTTCTGGCTGTCTTGATACTCCTTCAACTGCCTTACCAGCAGCATTTCCAACTCCAATACCTCCTCCTAAACATCCTATAGCAGCTAAACCTGCACCTATTGCTGCCATACCTGATATAAATGAATGTGCATCTAAATTCATAATAAAAAACCTCCTTAAATAAGTATTAAAAAGTAACTATTATTAGTCTTCAGCTATAACTTTTATATTCATTATTGTTAACATAACAAATACTATCATTTGGATTGAACCATCAAATAAATCAAAGAAAGCGTGTAAAGGAATTGGTATTAACAATTGAGAAAACCATGCCATACTACCTAATCCTTTATATACCATACCGATAATTACAGCTCCTGCTGTCAAATTACCAAAAAGTCGTAGACTTAGGGAAACTGGAAGAACTAGCCTTTCTATAATATTAATTGGCAATAGCGGTACTACTGGCTTAGTATATGCTCCAAAATAACGCACTAAACCATTTTTTTTAATTGAATTAAATTGGACTAATACAAAAGTTATTAATGCCAATCCAACTGCAACACTTAGATCTTCCGTTGGTGCCCTTACTCCTATCATCACTGGAGCAATGTTCATTACTAAAATGTATATGGCAAGCGTTCCTACATATGGTATAAATGATACATACTCTTTTCCCATGTTTTCAGTAACTAAATTTCTTACTGCTTCAACAATAATTTCAATAACACTTTGTTTTTTATCCGGTATTTTTTTCATACTAGATGTAAAAAATTTTGCCAATATAGCTAAAATTATAATAATGGCCCATTGTACAATGACACTGGAAGTTATTGGAATTTGAAATGCTCCCAGATGTATTAAAAACAATGGTGAAAAAGCCTCCACTTCATCACATCCTTTCCTAAATTTATTGTTAATTATTTTCAATAAGTGAATATATATATATCCCTAATAAATGGGATGTATAGCCAATTAAATAAGCAACTACATTGTATTTACTGCATATAAATACCCAATATCCTATTCCTGCTGCCATTACAACTCGTATAATAAAACTTATTATATACAAAGATGCTGATGAATTTCTAAATCTTTCTGATATGAGGGCACCTACAATGGTATTTATAAAAAAATTAAATATTGCTATGGAAACACCTAATAATATAAATAATCCATAACTTTTAAAAAAAAGCTGTACTAAACAGGCCAAAATCATGCCAAATAATAAATTAATTACAGATACTTTCTTTACCATGTCTAGAATATGTTTATTCATCAAGTTCCCCCAATATAAATAAGATTATATACCTTAAATATATAAAAAGATACAATCAAAAAGTCTTAATTGCTCAATTTTTGCTCAATTTTAGCCAGTTTATATTACACCTTTTTATGATTTCTCCTTAAATCTATGTATTTCCTTAATAAGGATTCTGATAATTTACAATTTAGAATTTATTTAACTAACTAATTGTACCAAATATTTTTTAAATATACAATACACTCAGTGTAATATTATAGTACAAATAATTAAAATGGGAAAAAATATACAGATTTTTAACCATATATTGATATTTTAACATCATATATTACTATATTGTCTGTATAATTATGATAAAATGTATGCTAATCTCCTTTAAAAAGAATGAAAATTGAAAATTATAACTTTTTAATTTGATTTAAACTCACTATATGTACCTTTTGCTAAATCAAAATATTGTAAAATAGCTTCTGTTATTCTATAAGCTGCCTTGCCATCTCCATAAGGATTTATAGCTTTACTCATTACATCATATTCCTTAGGATTTCTTATAAGCTCATTTGCTAACTTTATTATTTTTTCTTCATCCGTTCCCACGAGTCTTACTGTGCCTGCCTCTACAGCCTCTGGTCTTTCAGTCACATTTCTAAGCACCAATACAGGCTTTCCAAGATGGGGTGCTTCCTCCTGAAGTCCACCAGAATCAGTCATAACCATAAAACATTTATTCATTAAATTGTGTGTTTCCTTAGTATCTAGTGGAGGCAACAAATGAACTCTAGAAACATTTCCAAGTATTTTATATACCATATCCTTTACTACAGGATTCAAGTGTACCAGATAAACAATTTCTGTATCTTTATTTTCATCTATAATCCTTTTTAATGCATTACAAATATTCTCGATACCCTTTCCCCAATTTTCTCGTCTATGAGCAGTTACCATTATAACTTTTTTATTATCATAATTTATGGTATTTAATTCATCATTACTAAATTTATAATCCTTCTCTACTGTAAACCTCATAGCATCAATTACTGTATTTCCAGTTACAAATATTTGATTTTCAGACACACCTTCTTTTAACAAATTGGACTTTGATCCAGTGGTTGGTGCAAAATGAAGGTCAGCTATAGCACCTGTAAGCTTTCTATTCATTTCTTCTGGAAATGGGAAATACTTATCGTAAGTTCTAAGTCCTGCTTCTACATGCCCAACCTTTATTTTTTTATAGAAAGCAGCTAATGCTCCTGCAAAAGTAGTAGTCGTATCTCCATGAACAAGTACTAAATCAGGTTTTTCATCTTCAAATATTTCCTCAAGTCCCTGAAGTACTCTATTAGTTATACCTGTCAATGTCTGTTTAGTTTTCATTATATTTAAATCAAAATCGGGAACAATATTAAAAAGCTGTAAAACCTGATCAAGCATCTCCCTATGTTGAGCAGTAACACATATTTTATTATCTATTTCTTTTCTCTTCTCAAGTTCCTTAACTAAAGGAGCCATTTTTATTGCTTCTGGTCTTGTGCCAAATATAGTAACACATTTAATTTTGTTCATATTAAAAACCTCCTTTTTTACTCTCTATGTTTAAAAAATCCAGCCTTCCAGGCCATAAGAACCAAAATAACCATAACTATTATTAGAAGGAAGTATGATCTTTGTGCATTTATCTCCATGGCTATTATAGAAATACTTCCCAACACTGCACTTATACTATACATTATCATAACAACCTGTTTTTGTGTAAGCCCCATATCAAGAAGTCTATGATGCAAATGTCCTCTATCTGCTTGCATAATAGGTCTTCCATTTATTTTTCTTCTTATCATTGCAAATAAAGTATCATATATTGGTATTCCAAGTGCTAAAATAGGTACAGCTACAGAAAAAGCTGCAGCAGATTTTATTGCACCCTCCATGGATATGGCTGCAAGTAAAAAGCCAAGCAACTGTGCCCCAGTATCTCCCATAAATATAGATGCTGGATTAAAATTGTAAGGTAAAAATCCAAGTATAGCTCCAGATAATATACTAGTAAGCACCGCTGCCTCATATCTATTATTCAACAATGCTATAATAAAAATAGTTATAGAAGATATAAATGCAATACCTGCTGCCAACCCATCTAGACCATCAATTAAATTGAGTGCATTAGTAATTCCAATTACCCATATTATAGTTAGAGGAATGGATATTACTCCTATATTTATAAACTGGTATGCTCCATCAAACGGATTTGTAATTATTTCTATTTTTATCCCATAAATTATCAAAACCCCTGCTGCTGCTAATTGAAACAATAGTTTACACCAAGGCTTTATATCAAACTTATCATCTAAAAGCCCTCCTATTACTATAATAGTAGCTCCTAATATAAGTCCCGTTTCAGATTCTGTAAGTTTACCCGTTTTCAAAAATAGAGTAATTATAAACGAAAAGTATATGGCCAATCCACCTATAAGTGGTATAGGCTTATTATGTATTCTTCTATTATCCTTAGGCACATCCATAATATCTAGTTTAACGGCAAGCTTTTTAATGAAGGGTGTAAGTATAACTGAAAACATTATCGAAACTATTGCAAATAAATACAAATTATTCATAATAACCTTCCTTAATCACATCTTATGTTTTCTACATATTCTGTTATTCTCATCTCTTTATGCATATCAATTCAATTCCCGATGTTTTTTCAAACCAATTAATTTCTGGAGTATACTCCTCACAATATACAACTCTTTTAATTCCACAGGTAATTATTAATTTTTGACATTCAGGACAAGGCATATGGGTAACATATAACGTTGAACTTTCTCTATCATCAGGAGCTACCTCTAGTAGACAGTTTACTTCTGCATGAATTGTCCTTACACAATGATTATTCTTCATGTAACACCCTACATCTTCACAATGCTCTAAGCCCCTGGGACTTCCATTATATCCAGTTCCCTTTATCCTTCTGTTTTTAACAAGGACCGCCCCTACATGCAGCCTAGGACATGTACTTCTTTCTGCAACTTTAAATGCGATGTCTATAAAATAATTATCCCAATCTTTTCTCATAATAAGTATCTCCTTGATATATAATTATTACAACCTATATTATAAACTATTAATCAAAGTTTTAAAACAATCCACAAAGGTTTTAATTCTAAAGTAAAGAGTTCACTTAAATTATAAGTGAACTCACTACTACATTTAGTGGTATTATTTTGTTCCGTATAACCTGTCTCCAGCATCTCCAAGTCCTGGTACTATATATCCATTTTCATTTAATTTTTCATCAATTGACGCTATGTATACATCTACATCTGGATGCGTTTCTGTTACTGTTTTTATTCCCTCTGGTGCAGCTATCAAACACATAAGTCTTATATTCTTAGCACCTTTTTTCTTCAATATAGTTATGGCATCGGATGCGGATCCTCCTGTAGCAAGCATTGGATCTGTAACAATTACTTCTCTTTCTCCTATATCCTGTGGTAACTTACAGAAATATTCTACTGGCTTTAATGTAGCCTCATCTCTATATAATCCTATATGTCCTACTTTTGCTGCAGGAATAAGTTTTATCATTCCTCCTACCATTCCAAGACCTGCTCTTAGTATAGGTATTATAGCAACTTTTTTACCTGAAAGCATTTTACAAGTTGTTTTACATATAGGTGTCTCTATTTCTACATCCTCTGTTTGAAGATTTCTTGTAACTTCATATGCCATAAGCATGGCTACCTCTTCTACAAGTTCTCTAAAATCCTTAGATCCTGTATGCTTATCCCTTATTAAAGCTAATTTATGCAGTATAAGTGGATGTGTTATTTGTGTTACTTTACTCATATATATTCCTCCTATTTTTCATTTCATAAGGCATTTGAAAGAAAATAACAAGTCAAAGATACTAGCATACTGACTAGTTATTTCTTTGAAAATGCCTAATATCAATTTTAATTATATAATATTCATTTATTTGCTATACTTTTTCTCTATTTCTGTAATTTTATCTATCCTTCTTTGGTGTCTGTCTCCTTGAAATTTAGCAGATAGAAAAGTATCAACTATATCAATAGCAAGTCCTATCCCCACAACTCTCTGTCCCATAGTTAGTATATTAGCATTATTATGTTCTCTACACGCATGGGCACTAAAAGTATCACTACAAAGTGCGGCCCTTACACCAGGTACCTTGTTTGCAGCTATACTTATACCAATACCTGTTCCACATATAAGTATCCCAAAGTCATAATTCTTGCTTGCAACCTCTTCTCCAACTTTTAATGCATAATCAGGATAATCACAGGAGGATTCTGAAAAAGTTCCAAAATCTTTGAATTCTATATTCTTATCCTGTAAATGTTCCATCACTTCTTTTTTTAAAGGGAATCCAGCATGGTCACTGCCTAAAGCAACTTTCATAAAAAATACCTCCAAAGTTATAATATTTTATTTAAAGCATATATTATTAAGTTAAATCAATTTTTCAAAGGCAATTCCGCAAAAAAAGAAGATACTAACATCTAATTAATGTCTCTATCTCCCTTTAATTTGTTAATTAATAATAAAATACCATTTTTTAATTGTTTATAAGTATATCTGTACTCTTCTATATCTTTTCCAAAAGGATCTGTTATATCCTGCTCTAAAGAAACAAATTCATTTAAAGTATATACCTTATTCTTAAATTCAGGAAAATTCTTCTTTATGATATCTCTTATATAACCTGTCATAGTTAAAACAAGCATTGATTTTCTTATCATATCTTCATTTATCTGAACGGCCTTCCTGCTGCTTATATCTATGTTAATATTTTGTTTGACTACCGCTGCAGAATTTTTAGAAGTTACACTGTCCTCTACTACTGCAACTCCTGCTGAAATAGCTTTTATATGTTCTATATCACACAAATAATTAAATATTGCCTCTGCCATACAACTTCTACAGGTATTACCTGTACAAACAAATAATATATTTTTCATAGATTAAAAAGCCTCCTAAAAATCCTGCGTTTAAATTTTCACATTTTAAAAATTACACCATTATAATATCAAATCCAGCAGATTTATTTAATCTATTCATCACAGCTGTCCCTATTCCATTCTCATCAAAAGCTTCAGCTATTATAATATCTACATTCTTGTCATCAAAACTTCTTAATGTCTCAAATAAATTTTTAGATATACTAATCATATTATTTCTACTTCCCAGTGATATTACTAATCCATTTTTATAAAAATCTTTTGTTTCATCTGTAGCAAGTATACCTACCACTTTATTTTCACCTATATAATTTTGCACCATTTCGTTAATTTTTTCAATAGTTTTTTTTAAATCTCCCTTAACTATTTTTAGGGGTGCCTTTGGAGCATAGTGTCTATACTTCATTCCTGGAGCCTTAGGTCTTAAATTTTTATCTGGCTTTTTCATTACTGCAGGATCAATATATATACTATCATCTATCTCTTTTAATGCCTCTAGAGTTATTCCTCCTGGCCTAAGTACACAAGCAGGATTTACTGTACAATCTATTATTGTTGATTCTACTCCAACTTCACACATATCCCCACCTAATATAAAATCAACTTTTCCATTTAAATCTTCTATACATCTTTCTACATCCGTAGGACTAGGTCTTCCAGATATATTTGCAGAAGGTGCAGCAATTGGAACTTTTGATGTTCTTATTAGCTCCCTAGCTATTATATTAGATGGCATTCTAATTCCTATGCTTGGAAGAGATGCACTGGTGATATCTGGTATAACTTGTGATTTAGGAAGAATTATAGTCATGGGACCTGGCCAGAATTTCTTCATAAGTTTCTTAGCTATTTTAGGGACATCAACTACCAGCTCTTTTATATCTTCTATATCAGATATATGTACAATCAAAGGATTATCCTGTGGTCTTCCCTTAGCTTCAAATATTTTTTTTACTGCATCAGGATTGAGAGCATTCGCTCCAAGTCCATATACAGTTTCAGTAGGAAAAGCCACAAGTCCACCTTCTTTTATGACTTTTCCTGCTTCTTCAACAATACCCATATCTAAGTTTTCTTTATCTACGATTTTCACTTTTGTGTTCATCTAACATTCCACCTTTACATTAAGGCATTTTCAAAAAATATCCGTCGCATCTTTGACTGTTATTTCTTTCAAATACCTAAAAACAATACTTCATATTTTAAATTATATAAATCTAAAATGCCTGTACTATTACAAGTCCTAAAACAATTCCACATAAAGTTCCAAGTGTACTTGTAATACCATCCCATAGTTTTGAGGATTCTGGTATCATCTCTCCGCATACCACATACAGCATTATTCCAGATGCAGCAGATAAACACGCTCCCAATACATTTTTAGAAATATTAGCTATGTAAACACCTGCAAAAGTGCCTATGGCAGTCGGAAAAGCTGTAATGAAAGCATATAAAAGTATCCTTGAAATTTTTACCTTAGATGCCATAAGTGGTGCTGACACAGCAATTCCCTCTGGTATATCATGAATTGCAATTATGAGGCTCATCTTTATTCCAAGAGTTCCTCCTGCTGCAAACCCACATCCCATTATTATACCTTCTGGAAAATTGTGAATCATAAGTCCCAAAGAAGCCATAAATGCAATTTTTAGATGTTTGTTAGTACTTCCTATGTCTACCTTAGAATCAATTATGGCAATAAGACCAGCTCCTAAAACTACAAATATTATAGTAAAAACAAAGTTCCATTTATTCATAGATTCAGGAATTAAGTCAAATACTACTACAGACAGCATAATTCCACCTGCAAATCCTATTATAGCACCTAGCAGCTTATTAGAGGGTTCTCTCACTATTACGCCAAGTGAAGCTCCTATCATTGTTCCTACAAGTGACACTATGCTTCCTATTATAACTATACAAGTTATATTTGCATTCAAAAAAATCACCTTATATTATTATTTATATATCATGTTTATTTTAAGACTCTTCAATATATGAATACATTTTATTTTTTCTTATTATCAATGTAATTTTCTGAGTTTTCTCTATAATATTTTATTCTTTCAATGGTTTCCTCAGTAAAGTGAGCATAAACACAACTCTTATAAATAGTGTCCAAAAGTGGATATTTGTTCAATTCCCCTCTTTTTATTATAGTATAGTAAAAGGTATTTTCAGGATGCAAAATTTTCATTTTATTATACTGATGTGCTACATAAGAATGTCTTTTGAAAAATTCTTTATGTACCAATATCATCCTATCACTTCTAAACTTGGAAGTTGATAAAATGATTATTCTAAAATTGGAGTTGTCTCTGTACTTTGAAATATAATTTTCTACATGTACCAAAACAATTTTGTCACATATTATACTTAATTTAGCCCTTCTAATTCCTATTTTCAATTTTAGCTTATATCCATCATAATTAAATTTTAAAAATTCATTATTGATTCTAATAACAATAGCTAGAAAAATAAGCACTTCTAGAACTATTAAGTAAATTATATAAAATATATTAAATTTCCTGGCTAAAATAAGAGCTGTAGGCATTACACAAAAAATAAAGCACATAGACAGCATAAATATCTTGTAAGATTTTTTTTGCTTTCTAATGGCTTTATCTATGTTCATACTTCCCCGTTAGATAGCACTTAACGGTTTTTCAACTCCTCTCCCATTTTCATTACACTTACTATCAATCATTTCCCATTTCCTTCATTTTTTCTGCCTGATCTGCAGTTATAAGTGCGTCTATTATTTCATCTATATTTCCATCTAAAAATGAATCTAATTTATATAAAGTTAATCCTATTCTATGATCTGTAACCCTACCCTGTGGATAGTTATAAGTTCTTATTCTTTCACTTCTATCTCCTGTTCCAACCTGACTTTTTCTATCCTCAGCTATGCTGGCACTTCTTTCTTTCTCTGCCCTTTCATAAAGTCTGGATTTCAAAACTTTCATGCCTTTTTCCTTATTTTTAAGTTGGGATTTTTCGTCCTGACAGGATACCACAAGCCCCGTAGGTAAGTGGGTAATTCTAACTGCTGAGTCAGTAGTATTTACACATTGTCCTCCATGTCCTGATGCTCTAAATACATCTATTCTTATATCATTTGGGTTTATAACTACATCTACATCATCAACTTCCGGAAGTACTGCTACTGTAGCCGTTGAAGTGTGAATTCTTCCACTTGACTCGGTATCTGGCACTCTCTGTACTCTATGAGTTCCACTTTCATACTTTAATCTGCTATAGGCTCCCTTTCCCTTTACCATGAATACAATTTCTTTAAATCCGCCTATATCTGTGGCATTTATACTCATAGTCTCTATATTCCATGCCTGGCGTTCTGCATATCTTGTATACATTCTAGTGAGATTTGCAGCAAATAAAGCTGCTTCTTCTCCTCCTGCTCCTGCTCTAATTTCCACAAATACATTTTTATCATCATTTGGGTCTTTAGGAAGAAGGAGTACTCTTAGATCATTTTCACTTTCTTCTATAACTTCTGTAAGCCTTTTTATTTCTTCTTGTTCCATTTCCTTCATTTCCCTATCTGTTTCTTCCTTAAGCATCTCTTTGTTGTCTTCCAGCTCCTGCTGAGCTTTTTTATATTCTCTGTATTTTGTAACTATTTCCTCTAACTCTGCATTTTCTTTGCATAACTTTTGCCATTCTTTTTGGTCTGCCATAACTTGTGGGTCACTTATCTTAATAGATAACTCTTCATACTTATTTTCTATAAAATTAAGTCTTTCTAACATAATTTTTATCACTCCGTATAAATATTTTCACAATATATTATTATATCATAACATTTTTATTTATAACACTCCTTTAATCACCCTATCTTTCCCTGCTAAATCTTTTATACACATTATATTTTTAAATCCGTTTTGCGCTAATATGTCTGAAACTGACTCTCTTTGGTCATAACCTATTTCAAACATAATAATTCCATTGCTTTCTAAAACCCTCAAACTCTCTTTAGTTATTTTTCTATAAAATTCTAATCCATCTTTGCCTCCAGAAAGTGCCTCTCTAGGCTCATAGTTTTTCACATCTTCCATTAAAGTAGGTATACTGCTTTCTTTTATATATGGCGGATTAGATACAATCATATGAAACTTTACCTCGTTTTGAATATAATATTCCATTAAATTACTCTTGACTACCTGAACTTTTTCCTCTAAGGAAAATCTTCTTATATTTTCTGCCGTAACCTCACAAGCTGTAGAGGATATATCGCAGCATTTTACATTCATACCTTCTATAAGTTTAGCAATAGATATTCCAATAATCCCTGTTCCACAACATACATCACATATATTATGAAAATTATTATGCTTTATTTGAATTAACGCTTGCTCTACTAAAGTCTCAGTATCAGGCCTAGGGATTAGCACCCCAGGTTTCACTATAAAATCAATACCCATAAATTCACAATGTCCTAATATATATTTTACAGGCATTTTATCCTCTCTTAATTTTAAGTACTTATAGTATTCTTCAGTTTCTTTTTCTGGGACTTTATAATCGCCGTTTATAAGCATAAATAATCTGTCCTTGTTTAATACTTTTCCCAAAAGGAGTTGTGCATCCAAAGCATAGCTTTCTATTTCTCTATTTTTTAAAACTTCATATCCTCTTTTTAAAAGCTCTCTTATACTACTTACTCTACTTTTCATAAGAATTCTCTGCCTTCATTAAGTTTTCTTCACAATCTTCATTGTGTTCGTTTTTTACAATTTCGTTCCCATCGTTATCCAATTCCACAACCCTCTTTATCTCTCCACTTTCACTATATCTACTTTCTTCTATTTCTTTTTCAATTCCTTCCGCATACTTTAAAGCTATAATTGCCACTTCCAGTTGGCTATAATCCGGTTCTCTTGTAGTAAGCTTTTGCAGCATGAGCCCAGGATAGGCAAGCACATTTGAAAAATAACTATTGCTTCTGCCCATCCACCTTATAATTTCATAGGTGACTCCAGAAACCAAAGGCAGTAGAATTACCCTGTATAAAATTCTTTGCAAAATATTACCCCAGCCAGTTAAAGAAAAAAGTATTATACTTACTATCATAACTAAAAACAAAAAATTTGTGCCGCATCTTGGATGAAGCCTTTTAAATTTTTTGGCTTTCTCAGGAGTAAGTTCCTCTTCATTTTCATAACAGAAAATAGTCTTGTGTTCTGCACCATGATACTGAAATATTCTACTTATATCAGACATATTACCTATGAGGAATATATAACCTAAAAATATAATTACCCTGATTATACCTTCAATCATATTGAGCTGTACACTTCCATGCACTCCGAACCTTTTAAATATATTTGCTGCAAAAGTAGGAAATATAAAAAATAAGAGTACAGCTATTCCAAGCGATATAAAAATAGTAACTCCCATAAGTACATTATCACTTTTTTCCTTAAATATGCTTCTAAAGCATTTGTCAAACTTAGTGGGCTCCTCTTCATCATCAAAAAATGAAGCAGAATAATTAAGTGTACTTATCCCCATCACCATAGCTTCTATTAAAGATACAAATCCCCTTATCACTGGCAATCCTAAAAATCTATTTCTTTTAGTATAAGATATACTGTCCTCTCTATTTACAACAATCTCGCCATCTGGTTTTCTAACAGCAGTAGCCATACCATGACTTCCCCTCATCATAACACCTTCTATCACAGCCTGGCCTCCAACTGATGTTTTTCTTGACATTGTATCACCTCGTATTAAATGGAATAAATACATTTTAACATAAGCTATACATTAAATCACATTATTCTATATTATAACGAATTAGGCTTTATTGACTTACCCATATGCCTATGTTATAATACAGAAGTTAAAATTAGAGTTTTGTTATTTAAATTTGAAAGAGGTGACTAATATGAAAAACGGCATACATCCAGAATACTATCACGATGCGGTAGTTAAGTGTGCATGTGGAAACACTTTTACAACTGGTTCAACACAAAAAGAGTTAAAAGTGGAAATATGTTCTAAGTGCCATCCATTCTACACTGGTAAACAAAAGGCTATTGATGCTGGTGGAAGAGTAGATAAATTCTTAAAGAAATTTAATTTAAAAATCGAAGAATAGACATATTTTTCTAAATTGTTATTATAAAACCTGTCTTTTATTTAAAAGACAGGTTTTTAATTTTTTACTTTTCTCCTAGTTTGTTCATGTTCATCTTGCTTACAATATTCATAAATTCATAATTGTTCCTAGTTTTTGAAAGTAAACTTATCAATTGTTCTGTAACATTTTGAGTATTATTTTCATCATATATAACTTTTCTTATGTTGAAAGCTGCTTCTTTCTCTAATTGACTTTTAAATAGTAAATCATCTCTTCTTGTTCCAGATTTGTATACATCTATGGCAGGGAATATTCTTCTTTCCTGAAGCTTTCTATCCAAATGTATTTCCATGTTTCCAGTGCCTTTAAATTCCTCAAATATCATGTCATCCATTCTGCTTCCAGTTTCAATAAGTGCAGTAGCAAGTATAGTAAGACTTCCACCTTCTTCTATATTTCTAGCCGCACCGAAAAACTTTTTAGGCATTACTAATGCTCCAGGATCTAGTCCTCCTGAAAGAGTCCTACCTGTAGGAGTTATAGTCAAATTATATGCTCTAGAAAGTCTAGTAATACTATCTAATAATATTACCACATCCTGTCCTTGTTCTACCATTCTCTTAGTACGTTCAAGTACCATATATGCAACTTTAGTATGATGTTCTGGTTCCTCATCAAAAGTTGAATAAATAACTTCTCCATTTATGGACCTTTGCATATCCGTAACTTCTTCCGGTCTTTCATCTATAAGCACAACTATTAATTGTATTCCTGGATGGTTTTTTGAAATACTTTGGGCTATCTTTTTTAGAAGAGTAGTTTTACCTGCTTTAGGTGGGGCAACTATAATTCCTCTTTGTCCTTTTCCTATAGGCGAGATTATATCCATTAGTCTTGTAGATAAATCAGCACTATTGGTTTCTAACTTTATCCTTTCATTAGGATAAACAGGAGTGAGTGTTTCAAAAGGTTTTCTTCCCACTGCCCTTTCTGGATTCTCTCCATTTACTTTTTCAACATACAATAATGCCTTAAATTTTTCACCTTCCTTAGGAATCCTAACTTTACCGCAAACTTCATCTCCTGTTTTTAAATTGAATCTCCTTATCTGAGATGGAGACACATATATATCATCAGGTCCTGTTAAGTAGTTCTTTCCTCTTAAAAATCCATAATTATTATTTTCTATTATTTCAAGTACTCCCCTTGCACTATCTGATTCACTTATCATTTCTTTAAGTTTTTCTCTTTTTTCGTTTCCATTTGTCTTTTGTTCTTCATTTTTATCTTCCTGTGCTTTGTTCTCACTATGCCTTACAGTATGTTCTGCTTCTTTATGCCTATTTGGGACTTCATCTTTAGGGCTTATTTTTTCTCTAAGTATAACACCACCCTTTTTGATATGGGCAGGAGATACTTTTTTTATTTCTTCAATCAATTGGCTTTTTTTATATTTTGATATATTTTTTATTTCCAAAGTTTTTGCAATTTGTTTTAATTGCAAAACCGTCATATTATCTATATCTTTATCGTCCAAAAGGTAACACCTCACAATTGTCTAATTTTATATTACAATTAAATTTAGGGAAACATTTAAAATATAATTGAAAATATCATTACTAATTAAGAAAATTCCATATAGAAATGCTTATATACATATAACATTATACCCTTTTTCTATATTTTAATCTACATTATTTTTGATAATTACAAAAAATTTATATCATAGCATATATTTTTTTATTAGCTCGAGTATACCTTAATATTTTTTCTTCTACGCTCTTACGATTTCCTATACAAAATATAGGGAACCCTAACAACTCGCATCCTCCAATTATAATATTTTTTTTAACTACTTTATTTATATTATATTTATAATAGTGAATGCTCCCGCAAAGTCCACATTTTATTTTTAAGGATAATACGCCATTATTTATAGAACTTACCTTTAAAGAGGTGAAACTTTCATTAATTTTGTTAGTGTCAAATAGAGAGAAATCCTTGATACAGTATTTCCCTTCTGGACTTATAACAGCAATGCTTATATTCGTTTCAAATACCATAAACCTCACCCCCCATAAAATTGGTATTTCAGAATAAAATATAGTATTTCTTTAAATATCTTAATACTATATACATTAATATTTCTATAAATATTACTAAAATCCTTCATAAAAATTGTTTATATTACTTTTATTTATATTATTTTCTCGACAAAAATTGGTATATGTAGTTTTCACTAACACATACCAATTTCTTAATTTAAAAATATATTAATTTTTATTATTTAAAGAAGCTTTTATGAAATCCCTAAATAATGGATGTGGTCTATTAGGTCTTGATTTAAGTTCTGGATGAAATTGTACGCCTACAAACCATGGATGGTCTTTTATTTCTACAATTTCTACTAACCTTGAATCAGGGCTCGTTCCTGAAAGAACAAGACCTGCCTGTGATAAATTTTTTCTATAATAATTATTAAATTCATATCTATGTCTATGTCTCTCATATATAACTTCTTCTTCATAAGCTTTAAAACAATTACTATCCTTTAAAAGCTTACATGGATATATTCCAAGCCTCATAGTACCACCTTTTTCATCTATATCCTTTTGATCTGGCATTAAATCTATAACAGGATATTTAGTGTCTGGGTCTATTTCTGAGCTATGTGCTCCGTCATATCCAAGTACATTTCTGGCAAACTCTATTACAGCACACTGCATGCCAAGACATATTCCGAAAAAAGGAATTTTATTCTTTCTAGCCCAACCTGCGGCTAATATTTTACCTTCTATTCCTCTATCACCAAATCCTCCCGGAATCAGCACTCCATCTATGTCTTTTAAGTGTTCTCCTACATTTTTACTAGTAACATCTTCAGAGTTTATCCACTTTATATTTACATTAGTATCGTTAGCATATCCTCCATGATTTAATGCCTCAACTACAGATATATATGCATCATGAAGCTCTACATATTTTCCAACTAAAGCTATATTTACATCTTTAGATAATTTTTTGATATTATCTACCATTTTAATCCATTCCGAATTATCTATTTCACTGCATTCTAATTTCAATTTCTTACATACCAATTCATCTAGTCCTTCTTTATGAAGCATCAATGGAACTTCATATAAATTTTCAGCATCTAAGTTTTGAATAACAGAATCTCTTTCTACATTGCAAAATAAAGCTATCTTTTCCTTTAAGTCATTAGATATAGACGCCTCTGAACGACATACTATTATATCTGGTTGTATTCCTATACCCCTAAGTTCCTTAACTGAATGTTGAGTAGGTTTTGTTTTCAATTCTCCTGACTTTTGCAAATAAGGTACTAGAGTAACATGTATAAAACATACATTTTCTATTCCAACATCATATTTTATCTGTCTTATGGCTTCTAAAAAAGGCTGGGATTCTATATCTCCTACAGTACCACCTATTTCAGTTATAACTACATCAATATCTTGTTCTTTGGCAACCCTATATACCCTTGATTTTATTTCATTTGTTATGTGTGGAATTACCTGAACTGTACTTCCTAGATATTCCCCTTTTCTTTCTTTTGATATTACTGACCAATATATTTTTCCTGTAGTAACATTATTATTTTTACTTAAATTTTCATCTATAAATCTTTCATAATGCCCTAAATCCAAATCCGTCTCTGCTCCATCATCTGTAACAAAAACCTCACCATGCTGATATGGGCTCATAGTACCTGGATCTACATTTATATATGGGTCAAATTTTTGAATTGAAACCTTTAATCCTCTATTCTTTAGAAGTCTTCCTAATGAAGCTGCGGTTATTCCTTTTCCTAGTGAAGATACTACTCCTCCGGTTACAAATATATATTTTGTATTCATAAAATTTCTGCTTTTAAAAGCAGTTTCACCCCCTGTTTTTTATCCTATAAAGTTTTAGTATTACAATCTTTAATTTAACTATTTAAAAATATAAATAACATTATAAAACTAATTAATTATTGACAAACTAATTAATTAGTTTTATAATAACAATTACCTTCATAAATAGTAAAATGGTGTATTTTTGTTCAAAACATATTTACTATGATATCACACTTTCTATTTATATTCCATATTTTTTTATTCTTTTCTATAAATATTTATTTTACTTTGTTTATTATATCTTCTGCTTCAAAATACATTTCTCTTATTTTTTTATCAAGCAATAATTTTTCTTCTGCTCTTTTTATATTCCTTTTTACATTTTTACTGTTCACAGAGGGAAAATCTTTTTTCAATAATTCCATATCACAGCATTCATATTTTTTAATAAGCAAAAAAAATAAGTATCTGCAAGATTCATTTTTTAATATTTTAAACATATCTTTCCTACTAAATCCCTTGTATTCACATAGCATTTTAATTATTTTAGTATATACTTCTTCTTTATTTCTAAAATATTTCATTGCAATCAATCAACCCTCTCTTTTCATTACTATATATTTAATTAATTGCCATATGTGAATACTTTAATCAAGACTGCCCAAAAAACTTATTCATTAACTTTTATATTTACTTTTAGCTTGGTATTTTTTAATGCTTGTCCTGCAGTACTAATTTTATAATTTATCATTATATCCCCACCTTGTTCGTCTACGTTTATATTCAAACTATTTGTTTCTATTCTCAGCTCTATAGTTCCATAAGGTGTTTTATACATGGACACATTTTTTTTATTCTTATCAAAATCCATTTTAGTACTAGTACTCCCCATTCTTATGAGAGAGAACTTATCCTGTTTTATCTTCAATGTAGTAGTAGTTCCTTCCATTCCGGATAATTCAGTTTCTTTATAAACAGCATAATAGGAATCATTTTTTTTATAAAAACTTCCTGGAGTAACAACTTCTATAGGTTCTTCCTCATCAGTTTGTTTACTGGATACATATATAATAGCCTTCTTTTTCATAATTTCGTTATTAAAACTTTATCAAAACCTATGGATTTTAGTAAAGCTATAACGTACTTCGCCTCCCCTTTAGTCTAAAATAACTAATATATACATTATATCAGACTAATTTTAATATTAAAATCTATTCCAATCGTGAAATACTTTTTCGCACTTTGGAAACCTCACCAAATAAGTGAAGTTTCCATCATTCTAAACTAGACATTTAAAAGAAAATAGCACTGCTTTACATAGCGAGTTTACCATTAGGAGTGTCAATTATTTGAATTATTCTCTCCTCATATCCCGTACTTGTATTTACATAAACTTTAAAGTAATCCCCCTTATAATTTCCAGAAAATTCGTAACATAATATTTCCTTATTAGTTTCTGTAGGAATTATAGTAAGCCTCTTACTTGTTACATTAAGCCTCTTGCTAACTCTCTTCTCAGCTTCTCCATAGCTTAACTTAGGGGTTTCTATTTTTCTATTTTCTTCATGGGATATTAAGTACTTTTCTGCTTCCACACCTATAATTTCTCCATTATCTAAAGCTATCTTTAGTTTAATCTGATCAGGATAAACAAGTATACCATTTTGACTATACACATAGTTTATTACTGCCACATTATTATATCTTAGGGAATACGTAGTAATCATATTTTTATAACCTAAATTATTTAAATACTTCAATCCAATTTCAGAAGCCTTTTTAACGTCCATAGAGCTGTTATTTATACTCTTATCATTTATTAAGTAGTATACCTTCCCTCCATTTTTACTTATTTCACATACCACTCTGCTGTCTTTTTTAGTTCTTCCCTTTAATGCTGCAGAAAATCTATATACCCCTATGTTGGATTTTTCATTAACAGAAGATACATCCATATTTTCTATCTTATCTTTTCCAATAACCTGCCTAGCAGTTTTTTCTGCCTCACCTTGAGAAACTTCTTTTTGTAATTTTATTTTAGGGTTTATCTGAAGTGTATTATCTGAAAATGGCCCATCATAAATTAATGTAGGATATTGAAGGACCTGTTTTTGTATTCCCTTAAATTGTTCAGATATTGATACATCGTTACTTTGGGCAAAAACACCTGTAATCTTTTTTCTTATTTCTCCCCATTTTACCTTTCCTTGATTTATATTGTTAGATACTAATTCCAGCTGATTTTCAAGTACATTGGATTGCTTTTTTAATCTTTCTATATCATTATAATCTTTTTCGCTTAACTGTTTTCCTTCTGTAGATGATCTGCCTAAACTATAACAGAAATCTCCTACCTGAGTTAAAAACTTACTAGTATCCGATATAGTAGATTGGGACACTGGAAGTGAATGCAATTTATCACTAGCTATAGCAGAATACCTAAATATTTCGTCAAAAACTACTATCTGTTGCTCCCTTGATCCAACTATAGCCGCTTTGGTTAAATTAGTTCTTATATTTTGCACTGCATCTATTAATTCATACATACTTTTACCATACTCACCCTGCAAATAATTTCTATAATCATTTCTTTCAAGTGTCATTAATACGGCAAATGTACTCGAAAACACTACAATTAAAGTTACTATGGCAGTATACATTATTCTTTTTTTAGAAAACTTCATAAATTTCCACCTCTTTTTATGACTAATCTCACCATTTATCCGATCGCTACCATTGCTAACGTCCCCCATCGCACACAGTGAAAGCGACTATCACCAAATCAAAGACTTGGGATATCTGCTTTTCTATCAAAGTTGGGGATAAGCACTGCTACTGGATAAGTTCTTCCCCTAAAGGATAACGTATTCTAAGTGCTAAAGACACTAAGAATACTGTTAATAAGGTTCAGCTGGAAAAAGTCATACTTATAAGCAAACTCCATCTGAACCTAAGAATCACTTGATCCGATGATAATTCCTGCATTATTACATTTTGACTCTTTTTATATTGTTTGCATTTACCTAATTGTTATGTATTATTTGTTTAATATAAAATTTAAAAGCCAATACTATATTTATTACTTATTATTAATTTTTTCTTAAATGTTAGTTAAATGAGTTTATTATTTTCCGTACATTTTATATAATTAAATTACATACTTAACCAGAAGGTGATTAAATGAAAGTTTTAATTCTTTCGATTTCTGCGGGAGGCGGACATGGTAACGCTGCAGAAGCTATAAAAAGTTACATAGCCTTAAAAGCTCCAAAATCAGAAGTAAAGATTATTGATACCATTAAATATATAAATCCTATAATAGACAAAGTAGTAATTGGAAGTTATTTAAAATCCCTAAAAGTATCCCCTTATTTATATGGGAAATTATACACTTACTCAGAAGATGATTACACAATTACAAACACTATAAGTTCTAAGCTTATTGAAGCTATGACTTGTAAACTGATTCCACTTATTCGTGAATTTAAACCTAATATATTAATAGCTACCCATTCATTCTCTACAGAAATGCTGTCGGTACTAAAGTCAAAATACAGTATGAACATACCCTGTATGTCCATAATCACTGATTATTACTCTCATAGTTCTTGGCTTCATCCTTATATTGACGCTTATGTAGTTTCTAATGAAGATATGATAAGCAAAATGATTTTTAAAGGAATATCCAAAGACACTATTTATAACTTAGGAATACCTGTTAAACCAGATTTTAATATGAATTATGATAGAGGAGACACGTTAGAATCATTAGATTTATGCGAATCAAAATTTACCGTACTAGTTATGGGTGGAAGTCTAGGACTTGGAAAAATAGTAGATATATATAAACAGCTAGCTAACATAAATGAAGATATTCAAATAATCATAATAACAGGGAAAAATAAAAAACTTTATGCAGAGCTTTCAAAGATTAAAGATTCTTCTTCAAAGGAAACTAGAATTATAGGTTTTACTGACCATGTAAATAAGTACATGCAAGCTTGCGACCTTCTTTTAACAAAACCAGGAGGACTTACTATTACTGAAGCCTTAATATGCAAAATACCACTTGGTATATTTTCTCCAATACCAGGTCAAGAAGAAAAAAATGCTCAATTTCTGCTAAGGCATAACTTGGCTGTAAACTTAACTGACATAGAAAAGTGTGGTGAAAACATAGAAAAACTTCTTCACTCTAAAGATGCACTAAAAAGCATGGTAGAAAATTGCAGTAAATTTTCTAAACCTTATGCTGGAAATGATATATTTAATTTAATAAATTGGCTTGTACAAAATAAATCAAATAAAAGTTCCTTTACAGAAGAAGATAAAATTTATGAAAAGAATAGTCCTAAAACTTTTTTTAAATCTGCAGAAAAATACTTTTTGAAAACAGCTTTAAAATTATTTGAATTATAAATTAACTTGTGTTAAATATAGATTTCGATTCATATATTACAAGTTAGGGCTAATTAAAGGTATGAAATTCTCAAGTTTTGAGAACTTACCATATTCAGCCCCCTTGTACACTAGATTTATATTCCCAACTTATTTAACACTTCTATTATTTTAAATCTAACTTTTATATTATTTTTGTCACTTATGTCAAATTTATTATTATTTACCATCTTATACTCCTCCGGTGTCAAAACCTTTTTCATTTCTTGCTCTGTCTTTTTGTATGATACTTGTCCTTTTGTAATATCTACAAAACATAATGGAGGAAACATAACACACCACCAGTTTTGACCTCGTCCTTTGCCTATAATCACCCTATAAGCCTCATACCTTCCCTGAGGAAGAGTTATATTTCCATAAGTCTTTATAGGAAAATTTACTTTGGATAAGGTACTTTTAACTTCATAGTTATAACCCTGTTCACTTATTACTCTACGGGCTACTTTTAATACATCCTTATCATTTTCCATTAAAACTTTTCTTGATTCGTCTATATTTTTACAGTCCTTTAGTTTAGGTTGTATATATTTCAATATTTCGTCTCTTACTTTTAGTTTAAGTGCCTGATCACTTTTTGAATCACTATTTGCTATAACATGAAATCTTATAATCCTAGATGCCATATCATCTTGTATATTGTCACTTTTTACTTTACATAAATAGGAACATACAGTAAATATACTTAAAACACATATACTAAATACTAATAAAAATTTCTTCATAATCTCATCCCCACTTTTTAATAACTATTGAATATTTCATTAGTAATTATTTACATATATCTCAATTATATTCACTGTATTTTATTATTTTACTACACCAATTCTCCTTATCTTAGTATCTACATTTACATTTACAACTGCATCCTTATAAGAATCCTCCCATTTATCTTTTACTTGCCTCCACATGAGAGGATGATATCTTTTTATATAATCCTTAAATCCTATAGGATCAATCTTAAGATCCCTTTGAGTAACTTTTATAGCGTCTTTACACTCCTGTGATATGGCCTTATTAAAACTTTGTTCAATATAGCTCAGTTTATCTACTGATAAAACCTTACCATTAGTATAATAATTTTTTATCTCACCTTCAATATTTAACTTTATATTAAATACCAAATTGCCTTTTTCTTGAGACACCTTTATTCTTCTATTGCTATCATTTATCCTTATATCTACAGGATGGCCTTCTAAATATATCATTCTTTTACCATTTTTTAATTTACCTTGTAATAATTGTATATTAGAAGTCTGAACTTGATTTAAATCACCCTCATATTTAAAATTTTTTATAGCTGCAGTACCTGCTATTTTTATATTCTTTTTGTCCTTATCCATTTCAACTTTTGGTATTATGCTATTTCCATTTTCACTCATACTAACTAGAAAATCATTTAAAGTTACAGTCTTAACTTCATTGTCCTTGGCATCTCCTTCAACTAATCCCAATATATAATCTTCTGTACTTTTTCCCATAGGTGTTTTAATTTTTATATATTTATCTGAGCTGCCACTAGCTAAAACTATATACATATTTCTATTTAAAGAAGGCTCTCTTTGCAAATAATCTATGACTTCTTTTACTACATCAGGATATTCCATTAAGCCTTTACCTAAAACAAGCAGCTTAGTTTGACTAAACTTCACAGTTCTACTGCTTTTAGACATTGCTGTATTTACAGCATCCTCCATTGAATATCCATCTACATCAACATATTTGTCCCCAGATATACCTCCTTTACCTGGTTCTAATTTACTCAAATCCGGTGTTCCAAAAGTTACATGAATCTTTTTTAGGTTTACAGACGTTAGAAGATCTGTTGACTTTACATTTTTTAATTCTTTAACCTTACCTATATCTTCTCCTGCATCTACTCCTATTACAGATACCAATTGAGTTCTTTCTATCTCAACTTTATCCCAGCATCCAGTTAACACAGTACAAACTAAAAATATGCATATAAACTTACTTGCATTTAAGTTTCTTTTAGGTTTGCTGAACAAAAATATAATTAAAGGAAGCAATATTAAGCTGTACGCAGCTGCCACAGGCATTACTGTGTTAATTATATGATATAGCTCTGCTATATTTTCAGGATACATAGCTGTCAAATATATAAAGGGAGCTATTAAAGCTGAAGAGATCTTTATATCCCCTAATCTAAATACATCTTTCACTATATCTGAAGACAAGTAATATACATTAGAAAAATTGCAAAAGTAAAACATGATCCATACAGCCATTGCTATACCTTCCCATCTCTCTATAAAGGCTCCTCTTATATCCACAGATTTTATCATTGTTATAGTAGGCCATAATAAAGTTTTAGTTTGTTCTTCAGAAAAAATAGCCAGAGACAGTATAACTGTAACAACATAAAATAACGTTACAAACAAGATGCTTTTTAAAGCTATTTTTCTTATACTTCCTTTATTTTTTGCAAAAGGACCAACTAAATATATTATCTCTATGCCGATAAAACTATATATTGTATTTTTAAACGCTTTTAAATAATCATAAACATCACTATTAATAAAGTTAGGGATACTGTTGTTAAAGTGTGTTTTGTTTAAAGTAAACAAAAATATTAACCCTATTGACACAAACATTATCCAAAAAGAAATTTCATTAAATTTTATCAAATCTCCCAGTTCATTTCTTATAAGATAGATTCCCGTAAATATCATTACAATTATTAGAAATTCCGAAGGAGTCTTTTCCAGTAAATACATTTTTATAACTTCTATAAATATCCTCATTCCCATGGATATAAAAAATATATTATATGCAACAAATATAAGTGCTAAAATACTTCCAAATATCTTTCCAAAGCTATTTTGTAGTATTGTACATAACTTGTTATATCCATTTAATTTTATAACTTTATAGGCAATGTAAATTAAGAAATAAACTAATATTCCTTCTACTATGGTTCCAATCCATCCATTTGAACCTAAATAGTTTACCACTTCTTCGGGATATGAAAATGATCCTACACCTATCATAGTTATTACTATAGTACTGAACATTCCAAATTCAGTTATAAAATTTTTTTGTGTCATGTAATAACCATCTCCTTACCAATTCACAGTTCACAATTCATAACTTACAGTATGTGTAAATTTAAGTTTTTAAGTTATCTTTGTCTTATTTTATCTTGAGTTTTCATATACCCTGGTCTTCTTTTAAAAAAGCTAAAAGGCAATCTCAGGTACATATCCTTAAAATCATTAATGTTTTCATTTACCATTGGAGACAGGTAAGGTATTCCAAAACTTTTAAGTTTAACTAAGTGTATCAATGTTAATATAAGTCCAATCATAATTCCATAAAGTCCAGCAATTGCGGATGCAATTATGAGTAAAAATCTAATAAGCCTAAATGCAGCTGTCATCTCATAATTAGGTGTAGTAAAACTTGTTATAGCTGTGATTGCTACTATTATTATCATTATTGGGCTCACTATTCCAGCCTGAACTGCTGCCTGCCCTATAATAAGGCCTCCTACTATACCCGTAGTTGCACCTATGGCCTTTGGCAACCTGGCTATAGATTCTAAAAGCAATGCCAAACTTACCTCCATAATTATGGCTTCTACAAAAGCTGGAAAGGGTACTCCTTCTCTTGAAGCTGCAATAAAATATGCTAGTTTAGTAGGTATTATTCCTGTATGAAAAGAAGTAACAGCAACATAAAGAGCAGGCAATATAAGCGAAAGAATAATAGACATAAACCTTATTATTCTAATAGTAGACCCATATATCCACCTTTGATAATAATCATCTGGTGATTGAAACAGATTTGGCATCGTAGCTGGAACTATAATTGCAAAAGGAGAATTATCTACTAAAACAGCAATTCTACCTTCATAAAGTGCAGCTGCTACTACATCTGGTTTCTCAGTACTTTGAACCTGAGGAAAAAGAGACCATTTATTGTCTTCTATAAGCTGTTCTACATATCCACTATCTAAAATAGCATCTATTTTAATGTTATCTAATCTTTTTTCAAGTTCCTTTAGAGCTTTAGTATTTACTATATCGTCTATATACATTATTACCACATCGGTTTTAGATCTTACTCCCAGTGGTTTAGGCACAATTTTAAATCTGGTATCCCTTACTCTTCTTCTAACAAGTGCTGTATTGAATCTTATAGTTTCTGTAAATCCGTCTCTTGAACCTCTTAAAACAGTTTCTCCTGAAGGTTCCGTTACCCCTCTCGCAGGCCATAATCTAGTAGAAATTATATAAAAACTTTTCATTCCTTCAAGAAACATCAAAGTATCTCCTGATAAGACCAAATCTACCCCTTTTTTCAAGTCATCTAAATCCTTCATATCAGATACACTCATCATTCTATCTTTTATATTATCTACATATTTTACATATCTTGATCTAGCCATTAATCCTCTAAGTAGATCATTCAAAAGCATTTTGTCTCCCATTCCGTCTATGTATACTATTGCAGATTTTACAGATCCTATATAAAATTCTCTAAAAACCACATCTGAATCATCCTTAAACAGATCTTTTAAATATTTTATATTTTCATCTACACTAGAAGACACCGTGCTTCTTATCTCTTCTTTCACTTTTATCACTTCCTTAAAAAGAATAGATAGAAAAGGCGTATAACACAACTGAGAGAACTATTAAAATTACGCCAATTACCCTAGATTTAAAAGCAGTTTTTACTAACCTATTTCTTTTAAATTTTTTTGATTCAATGAATGTCAAAATGATTCCTTCAATTACCATAAGTATAAAAAAATATTTGTCAAACAGATGAACTATTCTCACATTTTTCCCTCTTCCCTTTTGTCAACTTTATATGAAGTAATTTTAAGTTATTTTTCGCCTAATAAAACTTATTTATTCATAAAATTGTTTTTGCTAATTTATTTCAAATCTATATAAAAAATTCCTGCTTAGTTATACGTTTTGTAACCAAACAGGAACTTTTTAAGTTAATGATTAAAAATGAATAGTAAATAAGGATTTTTCTCCACTACGATTTGAAAAATCTTAAGTTTAAAGCTTATTGAATCAAAGCTTCAATAGCACTATACTTTAGATTTTCTGGAGTTTTAACAGAAGAAAATCATCCATAACTCTTAATTATACTTTATCAATTATCAGCAAAATATCTAGAATATAAATTCAACTTCCAAATTATAGATTCTATATACCTTTAAATGGTTCTTGTAATAAACACCTCTCTATACCTAGTTTTCATATTATCATAACATTTCTGTGCTTTTAGCATATCATCAAAAAAAGCAAAAATGCTTGGACCGCTTCCACTCATAAGTGAACCAACTGCTCCAAAATCTATCAAATCAGTTTTTATTTTTCTAAGCACGGGATATTTTTTTAAAGTTACATTTTCCAAAACATTTTTCATGTTTTTACTCAGCATCTCCAATTTTGATTCATTAACCGCATCTATTAAAATTTCTGTATTAGGATGCCTTTTTATTTTACTTATGTCTAAACTCTTATATACCTCTGCTGTGCTCACTCCAAAAGGTGGTTTAATTAATATGAGTATATGGTTTCTAAACGGCATGAGTGGTGTAACCTTCTCTCCTATCCCCTCGCACAAGGCTGTACCTCCTATTATACAATAAGGAACATCTGCCCCTATATTTAAGCCTAATTCGCTCAATTCTTTATCACTTACTTCAGGAGTATAAATATTTCTCATAGTCTTTAGTATAGCTGCAGCATCCGCACTTCCACCAGCAAGTCCAGCTGATACAGGTATATTTTTACCTATGTTTATACTAATTCCATTCTTTATATTATATTTATCAATAAATAATTTTGCTGCTCTGTAAACCAAATTTCTCCTGTCACAGGGAATATATCTATTATTAGAGCATATCTGTATTCCAGTTTTGATCTCATCTATTTTTAAAACATCATATAAGTCTATATTCTGCATTATCATTTTCAAAAGATGATACCCATCTTTTCTTTTTCCCACCACGTCTAATGAGAGATTTATTTTAGCATAAGCTTTTACTAACATTTCAATCCTCCAAAGTAACTTAATAATATTAAGGTATTTAAGATAGTATAATACTATTTTAAAATTAAAGCTATACTTTTAAAATTTAAAAGTATAGCTTTTTCCTATATCATAGCTAGTGAATTTAAATTTGATTTTTCTTTATTTAGCTTCTGATTTAACAGCTTTATTAGAGGATCTATTTCTTCAAAGAATATTATTATGAGATCTCCTTGTTTTGCAGTATCTATTGCTTTTTCTAATGCCTCTTTTTCATCTAAAATAACTTCTACCTTGTTCATGTCAAAGCCTGACTTCGTGACGCCTACCTTTAGTATTTTTGCTATAGCTCCAATTTCTCTACCTCTTCTATCTTTATCTTCTTTAATGTATACATAATCAAAGTTCTTTCCCACAATACTTCCTATTTTTTCAACACTCTCATCTGTTCTATCACCTGGTACTCCAATTACTCCAACTAATCTATTATATTTTAAATTTTTAGCACCTCTTATAACAGCTTTATAACCTTCTATATTGTGTCCATAATCTAAAACTACTTTTATCCCATTTAAATCATACATATTAAACCTACCGGGGTTAAAAGAAAAATCTCCATAAAAGGTTTTAAACCCTTTCCTTATAATAGAATAGTCTATATTAAGCCCTACTGCAGCCGCACAAGCAGCCATAGCATTTTCTACATTATAGGTTAATTTTCCATCTAATGATATTCTTATATCTTCCACTTTAGCAATAGGTACTATTTTTTCTGTTTTTTCTACATACATAATATTATCTTTAATATATACTCCATACCCTCCACTATTTATGTTTTTTCTCAAAACTGGATTATCCTTATTTTTCGAAAACATAATTATAGTACTTTTTATTCTATTAATTATACTTATACTTACTAAGTCATCTGCATTTAAGACTACATACCCATCTTTTTTTACAGCTTCTCCTACAAGAGATTTCACATAAGCTAAATCCTTCATGGTATGTATTCCATCTATACCTAGATGATCTTCAGTTATATTAGTTATAACTGCTACATCTGCCAGGTCATAAGCAAGACCCCTTTTTATTATGCCACCTCTTGCCGTTTCTAGCACTGCTGCCTCTACATCCCTATTTGCCAGAATCGTTTTAGCACTATAATATCCTGTAGTATCACCTTTACATATACACTTATTATTTACATATATTCCACCTGTAGTAGTCATTCCAACATTATATCCAGACTTTTCTAAAATATGTGCTATAAGTCTTGTAGTTGTAGTTTTCCCATTAGTTCCCGTAACTGAAACTACAGGTATTGGCTTATATTTATCAAACATCATATCTACTATAGCACTTGCTACATTTCTGCTCTTACCTTGGCTAGGATAATGGTGCATTCTAATACCTGGTGCTGCATTAACTTCTAATATAGCACCTCCACTTTTGTCTATAGGTTTACCTATGTCTTCACAGCATATATCTATACCACACACATCAAGTCCTATAGCCTTTGCTGCTCTTTCACAAATATTTATGTTATCTTGACATATTATATCAGTGCAATCTACTGCCTTCCCTCCTGTAGATAAATTTCCATTTTCTCTTATTATCAACTTTTTACCTTTAGGTAATATACTATCTAACTTATAGCTGTGTTTACTTACACAAGACCTTAATTCTTCATCTATTTTTATTGTAGTCAAAGGCTTCTCATGTCCATCCCCTCGCGCTGTGTCTTTATTTACATTTTTTATTAATTCAACTACAGTGCTTACTCCATCTCCTACAACGTAGGGAGGTATTTTTTCCGAAACAGCTATTACTTTTCCATTTATCACACATATCCTAAAATCTTTTCCCGTTATATTTTTTTCTATCATTATGTTATCATATTTTTTTGATAATATATGATAAGCATTTATAGCTTCCTTTTCACTTTTTATATTTATAAATACACCTTTTCCTTGATTACCATAACAGGGTTTTAAAACTATAGGATATCCTATCTCTTTAGCTTCTATAAGCAACTCTAAAGGGCTTCTTACAATTCCGCCTTCTGCTACGGGAAGACATTGATTTTTAAGTATTTCTTTAGTCAATATTTTGTCACAGGATATATCTACAGCTACAGCTTTTGTATTATATGATATGGTGGCTTCTATAATTTTACTATGCTTTCCATATCCCAATTGAAATATACTATTGTCTCCAATTCTAGTTACAGGTATTCCTCTCTTTTTAGCTTCTGATATTACAGCTAAAGTACTTGATCCTATTTCTTCTCGTTTTAATACTTTCTTTAGATTTTCTATAGCTTCATTGAAATTATAATATGTTCCTTTTATAAGAGAATTTATTAAATTTACAGCTATCTTTCCCGCTGCTACTCCTGTATTTTTATATAAATACTCATATATTATATAATATTTGTCACCACTTATTTCCCTAGCTTTTCCATAGCAAGCATCTACTCCTAAATTATTTTCAATGGAAAGTATAATATGTTCGCATACATGAGCTAAGTAAGTGCCCTCTTCTAATCTTTTTCTAAAACCATGTTCTTCGTCAATTCCACACCTGTGTTCATTTAACTCAGGTATGATCTTTAACAATTTGTGATTAAACCCAGATATGTCTTTAGTAGGGATTTCGCTGTACCCTTCTAAATCTACAGACATTTTTATGCATTTTTTATGAGCAAATATATTTCTTCCCTGAAAAATTCTAAAATTATCTATTCTCATCTTCGTATATATTGCCCGTTATGCAAGCATAGAACTTTTAAATTCATTTAAAGACTCTGCTTACTTCCCTATTCATAGTATCCGATTTTGCTTATTTGCTACTTTCGTTTGGTCCGATACTCCAAGGGCTTAAAATCCCGTTTAACTATAACGGTATCATCAGCACTTATCTTTACGTTAGGCATTGTTATTTCCTTTCGAATGCCCTATTTGCTGATTTAACGGTCTATTCGGACTCCTCCCTTTATATCTATTTGACCTTTTATTGGTTTTTATTATTTCATTAGTAGTGACAAAAATCAAAATTTACTAGATATTATAGGCTGATTTATTTAGTAAATTAAAATTATCTCCACATTTAAGAACATGCAATTTTACATCAAACATGGATAACACTTCATCTGGATGTTGTTCTGAAACATTACTGTAAGTTATATTAGAACCATCTATTACATATACTGCTCCAGAACCAACTACTGTAAATTCCCCATTTTCCTTGACTATAATGGCTGTGTCCTCATCGATTCCTATGCCTAAACTTTGAGGATTCTCTGCTATTCCTACAAGCAGTCTCCCTATCCTGCCTCTCTGTGCAAAATGTTGGTCTATAATAACCCCTTTTATAAATCCAAGTCCCGGAGCCATTTTTAGAGTACACTTTTTAGGAGACTCCTCATCAGGACCTGTTACTATCATAGTATCACTCATAACAGAAGCACCTGCGGAAGTTCCCACAAAAGTACATCCATTTTTATATAGCTCTTGGATTTTAGAATACAGTGGTGTTCCTCCTATTAAACTGGTTATTCTAAGCTGGTCACCTCCAGTAAAAAATATCATGGAAGCATCTTCTATTACAGTTATATTGCTTATATTAAATGCATCCTTTCTATCTTTAATATTTAATATTCTTATATTCTTTATACCTAATTCTTCGAATATTTTCTGATACTCATATCCTAATTCCTCTGGAATTTCAGAAGCAATAGTTGCAATTACAAGTATATCTTTACTTTTTTCCAATATCCCACAAACTTCTTTTAATATTTTTTTATCACCTTTTTTATCCTCTGCCCCTCCTATTATTATCAACTTTTCCTCTACTTTTTCTTTCAAACTTATACACCTTCTCCTGTGGATATCCTATATCTTTTCCATATTTTTAATTATTATGCGTAAGGCAAAAAACTTCAGCACTTTACTACTGAAGCATGTAAATTAAATTATTTATTTTTAACTTAGCTTTCACCTATACGGAACTTTGACTTAATACAAAAATAATGCGAAGCAAAGCTTCGCAAGTTAAGAATTAATAGTGAAGTATAATTTTTAGCTGTCGCAAAAAATCTTTAAATTTATATAAGTCAGTGCTTAGTAATGTTTTACTTTAGCAAAACGGGCCTTCAAAAACTTAATTAAAGATTTTTTGTAGTGTAACGGAAAAAAGTCTACATTAACTATTAATTCTTCATTCTTAACTATTAATTAAAACTTTGCTTCGCAAAGTTTTTAAATTATATAACGGCTCTTCCTGGTATAATAAGCTTTTCTCCAGCTTTTATAACATCGGGATCTTCTATACTGTTTAGTTTCACTAAGTTTTCCACTGTAGTATAATACTTTTTAGCTATCTTCCACAGGGTGTCCCCTTGCTGGACTACATATATTGTTAAGCTGGATTTTTTATCCGGGAACTCTCCTTCTAAGGTATCTATATTTACTAAAAACTCCTTATGCGTAATATAGTTTACTCGAGCATAAACCTCTATAACTGCTTTTATTGCTATGGTGTCTACTTCTATTTCTCCCTCTATACTTTCTAAAGACACTTTTGCTATACACTGCATATCAATTTTACTTTCAGGTATATCCACACTGCAGTTAAAAGGTATCTCCTCTTTAGACCTTCTTATTTGATTTTCTGAATCTTTATATAGTATCTTGGCATTTAAAACTCCTTCTACAATAACCTTATCTTCTACTATTTTCTTATCAGTTATGCACACATCTCCATAACACATAATTACTTCTGTAGGTTTAATTCCTTCATTTATTTCTATATTGGATTTAACCATACTTTGAGTAGTATTTTGTCCATGCATGACATTCAATTCATAATCTTCTTTTTCCATTTGCATAAGGGAAGATGGAGAATATGCATCTTCTATTATATCCATATCTTCTTTATACATAACCTTAGTATTGGATTTAACAAGTACTTCTAGCTCAACTATTCTGTTTTCTCCTAAGTCATCTTCTCGCATAGTATGTTCTACTTCATCAATGTTAAAATCAGTATGACTTTCCATAGAAGGATTAACTCCCTGCATTGGAAGTTCCTTATTTACAAACACATCTTTTTCTATGCATACAATGTCTCTTGTATCCTTTCCTCTATAGAGCATTCTAATAAGCACATAAGCTTCTACAGAAATTCTATCTTCTAACACCTTTATATCTTTTTTATGAACATTTATATTATATTCTAGTACACTTCCAATCTGCGGTTTGTCCACAGATATCTGAATTTCAGTTTTAGCAACTAAGTCTCCTGAAACTGTACCCACTATTTTATCTACAGTAGCAGGATTTTTTAACATCTGTATGTCCTCAGATCCAGTTACATCCTTTATAACCTCAAATTCATACTTTTTATACACTTCTGCCTTTAATTTTATAATTCCTTCAATAGCTATTTTTCTCTCATTTGCTATAGTACAATTCATATGTTCCACATAACAATCTGAATCACATAACATCATATGTTCTGTGCCGGGTACCTCCACATAATTGGAAAATGTTCCTGTATAATTGACACTGTAAATACCCATGTTTTCGCTTTCTTCTGCTAAGTAAAGCAAAGTATATTCTATTTTCCCCTCTACAAATACTTTATCCTGCATCACTTCTTTATTAGTTATACTTGGTTTTGCATTAAGAATTAGAATTTCTTTAACATCCGGATTTGTATCAGGTATTACATATTCTGCTTTTATAACAGTATCCGAAAAATCTTCGGCTAGTAATTGTTCACATTCTATATTTTCTTTAATAAAATCTATGCTCATATTTATTACCTCCCCCATAAAAACCTACTATTTATTTATATAAATTTGAGGTAAAAAATATGCTACTATTGTAAAGATTTTTATGCTGTCTATTAATATTGACATTTAAAGAATTTTGACGTAATATTAAATTGGTTGTTAACCATATAACCTCTCATAAATTCTCAATACCCTTTTATACCATAGTTGAAAGATGGAATTAGCCATCTTTCTTCTTACCCTATAGAATTAAAAATAGTATATAGAATGATAATTATTTAAAATTATTATTCTATATACTATCCTTAATTCTACTAATTACCACTTAGAAAAGAGTAAAGGTAGTGGTTCCTGTAATTTGACTTGATTAATATTGCAAAAATAAATCGGTTATTTAATACCAATTTACGCCGTTTTATACTGGGAAAACTAATTGAACTGTCTTAGTTAAAACATCTGAATAGCTATATGTCACTTTCCTTTGGGTGTCACTTTCTAATCTAATCACAAATATACTAGGATAAGCTTTTTCTATCGTTCCCTTATTAACAAAAACTTTTCTCCTACCTCCATTTGCTTTTAGGGTTACCTTATCTCCCACATGATTTTCAATATTTTTTCTTATAGAAGCTAATACATTAGATCCTTCTATCATTCCAAACACCCTCTTTCAACATTTTATATTATACTCCCTATCCGCTATTATGTCAATTAAACTTTTTAGTATATCAGTTAATAAATCGCTTTGTCAATATTAATTTTTTGTAAACAGAACCAGGATACTTCTATTTATAGCATTTTATATTGTTATTTCTTTAAGTCACTCATATATACAATAATATTTACTATTTTTATGATTTTTATACATAGAGTGATTTGGGAAATCCTTCTCTATACTTTCCTCTTGTTTGTAATCCTCCAATGCCATTAGTTCTTGTTATAGTATTTTCTAATGCCTCTTGAATGGATACAACTTTTTCTATATTGGTATACGCTATTTTTTCGCACAAAAATACTGGGTCCAAACAATGAATAAGTACTCTACTAGGTGAGCTCGCAAAATTAGCTCCTGAATCTAAAATTTTCTCGTAGCAGGACTGGCATGCCCCTGCAAATATTACTAAATCATCATAGTTAGATTTGTAATTTCTGAGCTCGGATACTGTTTTCACAAAATACTTGGAATTTTTGTAGTTGTTTAAATCTGTATAGTCCTTAGTACCTTTAACTATAGCATCATGTCCTGTAATCACAACTATATCAGGCTTAATTTCCCTGGCTAACTCTACTACCTGACCAGGTTGATCTTTCTCTGGTATATTCTTCCCAACTACGTCTAACAAAAGCTGCTTATATACTTTAAGACATACATCTAAATATTCCGAATCTCCATCTATATGAAGTATCTTTCCTGGTCTTCCAAACGTCAATTCTTTACCTGATTTATGTGATAAAAATTTTGTTATATTATATTCTTGTCTGAACCCTCCCCTACTTGCTAAAATGTCTTTAATAGATCTATTAACTTGTCTACTAAATATCTTTTCACTTTCTGTAAGAGAATCTTCAGATACAGGTTCTAAATCATCTTCAGCTGAATCTGCAATTATTCTCAAATTTATTCCCTTTAGAATATATAGTTTTCCTTCTGCTTCTTCCTTCACATCTATTATTTTAAAAGTTATATCTCTATCGTAAGATTTCCTTACCACTACATCTCCTATTTTCATATTTTCATACATCCCCATATAAAAAGTCATGATATATATTATGAATACAATACATTTTAAGTGCAAAAAATAAGGACTATACCGGATTTAATTTAAAATTCCAGGTATAGCTCCTAGCCTTCTTTGATAATTTTACTTCTGGTTATATATTTTTTTAAATTTCTCAATAAAATCAATATATTTACCCTGCTCAGAAATTAATTCCTGAAGTTTATTATTATAAGTCTTTAAAGGCCAATTAACTTCGTTATAGTAGTATCTATTAGCCAACCTCCAAAATCTTTGAGGAAATAGCAAAAAAGCAAATATTACCCTGTATTCTTCTTCTTTAATAGGGCTAACTTCATTATATGAATTAATTATAAGCTCTGCATTAGCTATATCCCAGTCGGATCTTTTTAAAACCTTACCCATAAAAGACGAAATATCATAAGCCCTAACTTCCCTTTTACAATAGTCGAAGTCTATTACATTTACTTTATTATTATTGTCAATTACTATATTGTGATAGGTAAAATCGTGATGACAAAATCCTTCTTCTTTTTCTGTAATGTCACATAATTCATCATATTTAGAATCATTCAATACCTCTATGGCCTTTCTTCCAAAATCTTTATAAAACTGAACTTCTTTAGTATAATTTAAATCAAAATCTCCCTTGTTGCTTTTTTTCCTACCCATATCTCTCATTTTATCAAGAGCTTTAACCCTTTTTTCCATAAGGTGGTGCCACCTACCAAGATCTGTCTTCAATTTGCTGTTTTCCGGCGGCTCATATCCCTTGGAAGCTACATGTAAACTTGCCAGGCACTTAGAGGCATTTATGACATCATCTCTATTTTTAAAATCACATTCTCTGCCGCTAATCCATTCGGAAAGAGTATATATATCTTCATTTACAAGTGCATATGGATTTCCATCTACATTATTGCAATACTTATCTACATATGGAAACCCATTTTTTATAAGATGCTCCTTTGCTCCATAAACAAACAGAAGTTTTTGAGTCCCATAGTTTACCTTCTTTAAGCACTTCATTCCTTTGTCTGTTTTTAGAAGATATACTCCTTTGCTTGGTTTTATATTTTCAATTTTTACATCAAATTGTCTTTCTATTTCAAATTCTCGCATCATGTTAATCACCCCTATATATTTATATGAGGTCCTAAATTAATTTAGAAGAATATTAACATTTTGACCTTTATTTTAATATAATGAAATATACTAATTTAGAGAGGAATAACTTTATGAAAATAGGCATTGATGGACGTGCCGCAAAATGGTATAGAGGTACTGGTATAGGTACTTATACTTACCAACTACTAAATTGTTTAAATAATATTGATAATATAAATAATTATTTACTTTTCATGCCGGAGGGATTTAGAGACAATATAAATTTTAAAAAAAACTTTAGGCTAGACACGCTCCCTCAAGACAATAATCACAATTTTTGGCAAGAAGTCAATGTACCGAATACAATAAAAGATACTAATATACAATTGTATCATGTTCCTCAAAATGGAGTTGGACTTCCAATTCATAAAAATTGTAAATTTGTCATAACACTTCACGATGTAATTCCCTATAGAATGCCTTCAACCGTAAGTGATAGATATCTCAAAGTTTTTTCAGACTATATACCTAAAGCAATACCCCAGTGTGATGGGATTATTACGGTTTCAAATTTTTCTAAAAAAGACATCATGAAGGCCTTTGATTTCCCAGAAGACAAAATATATGTCACCCCTCTAGCCAGTGAAGAGATATATAAACCCCTGGATAAAAGAATAAGCAAATATGTTGCTAAAAGATATTACTCTATAACTGGAGATTATATACTATACGTAGGTGGATTTAGCCCAAGGAAAAATATACTCGGGCTTATAGAAAGCTTTAGTAAGTTAGTATCTTCATATAAAAGTCCTTTAAACTTGGTTATCGCCGGTAACAAAGGAATATCCTACAGCATATATAAGAATCGTGCTGAAGAATTAAATATATCGGACAAAGTTATATTCCCAGGGTTTATATCTATGGATCATCTTCCATATATATATAATGGGGCTGAATTATTTGTATATCCTTCTTTTTACGAGGGATTTGGTCTTCCTCCAATAGAGGCTATGGCCTGTGGAATACCTGTAATAGTATCAAATACAACTTCCCTTCCTGAAGTAGTTGAAAATGGTGCTCTTCTCGTAGACCCTACAGACCAAACTAATTTATATGAATCCATGTTAACCGTACTTTCAGATAACAACCTTAGAACTAAATTAATATCCTCAGGTATGAAAAGAGCTTCTGAACTAAGTTGGGGGAAAACTACCCAAAATACCTTGGATGCATACAACAAAATTCTGAGAAAATAATCAATTTAAAATTGTAAGAAACCGCATATATCTTTGAAATACATAGATTCTAAGGATATATGCGGTTTCTTACATACTTTATTTATTTTTTTAATATATTATTCACCTAATTTAGGATTTTATCTCTAAATTCCTGTAAAAATTCTTTTCTATCTTCTTTATATCTAGTTTTCCTCTTCAATCTATCTAAAAATACTTCTTCTTCCCACTCCTTACGCTTACTATAATAATCTCTTGCTATAGTGTAAAAATCATTAGGGAAATCTAGCATAGCATATAGTACCTCAAGTTCCCTACGACTTAAATTATTTTTATTGCAATAACTATTTATTATAGAATTAGTTTTATCTATGTCAAAGGCAAAATTTTTAATAACTTTGTTTATGAAGTTACAAAGATCATGAACTTTAAGGTCTATGATGGCATAATCAAAATCTATAAAATACGCTTGATTTTCATTTATTAATATATTATGATACGCTAAATCATGGTGGCATACTACTACTTTATCCTCCTCACTACACAATTTATAATAATGAGATTGTTGAAGTAATATTATGCTTTTTTCTATTTCCTCTATATAGTAACTCCAATTTTTTATAAATATTTCATCAAACTCTGTCTTTTTCTCATGAATATTTGCTATATTTTTAAAAAATTCCATTTCCTGAATTCTTCTCTTAAAAGAATCAATCAATTTTCCATTATTACTCTTGTTATATATACCTGTCTTAAATCCTTCAGAAGCAAGATGAAATTCACCTAAGCCTTCTGCTGCAATATTCAGTTCTATAGGATTGCTAAAGTTACATTCCGTTCCATTTACTGTATCCATTATACAGTACATATCTCCATCCCAAATAGTATATATTTCTCCTGCTTTATTCTTCACAAAATTTATTATTCTAGGAAATTTTGTTCTCACATAATTTAAAACATTATATATAAACTTCAGCTCATCTAGGGTATAATCTACCTTTTTTAAAATTTTTTCCCCTTTGTCTGTGGAAATCATATATACACTTCTAACCGGTACAACATCATATACTTTTAAATCAAATCTATCAAAAAGCTTTGTACACAAATCATACTTGGTTAAATATTTTTTTTCACCATATCTGTCTACCAATTCTGCCTCCCCCTTACCATCTAAAATTTAATTAGACTCTCTCCATCTTCATTCATGGCTTTATTTAGTTTAAGTACATATTCTTCTTCTGTCCAATTTTTTGTACCATATATATATTTGCTGCAGCATTTCATAACCTCATTAGGATAAGAAATCATTGACAAAATAAACTGCACACTACTACTTTTTAAATGTTCGTACTTACAAAATTCCATTATAATTTCATAAAAGTCTGCATTTATGCCTTTCCTTTTTATTCTGTTTAAAAAATATACTGCATCCATCTCTACCATGTTATAGCAGCATCCTTGTATATCTATAACTTCTATATCTCTTTTTTTCCTCAGATTATTAAAATATGTGTTTCTGAGACACATTTCCACCCTTTTCATGCTTCTAATTATTAAATCTGTATAACTGTTTTTATCCAGGTTATCCATACAGCTTTCTGCTCTTATTAAATATTTTTTTCCTATTTGATTTAGTTTTTCCTGAAATATAGTCTTGTTTTGTAACTTCTCTACTCTATCTAAATATTTTTTCAATTTCTTCGTATAAACTCTATACTGTTCTACTTCCTTTCCTATATTGTTATATAGTCGTTTATTCATAATACCACTGTATTTTAAAGTTCTTCTATGAAATTCACTAATTATAAACATTTGTTCTTTTATGTTATCTATAGATATATCCTTGTACTTTATTGTATTATCAAATTCTTTTACTTTAAATATTTTTTTCGATTCTAAATAATTAACAAAGCATGATTCAACATCCTCAAAGTACACTTTTAAACCACCTCTTTGTTTTGCCTGTGAGATTGCCCTATCTATGCATTTTTCTCATTTCCTTTAACATCTTTTTCCTCTTTTTCTCTAATTTCATAACTTCCTTTTTTCTTTTATTCATTTTTTCTAGCTGTTTTACAGTTTTCTTTAAACTATCCACTTTACTTTCATAATATCCTAAATCCTTATTTTCAAATTCATCTATATTTTTATTATGAGACTTCTTATGTGACTTCTTATGTGACATTAGATGTTCCTCCTTTTAAAATCTTAATTATATTTGCTCTTCTTAAACTCATCTATGAATTCCAGTCTTTCTCTTGTGTCACCTAAAATTCTCTTTAACTTTTTTATAAATGCCTCTTCTCCCCAAGGCTGTTTTTCCCAATAATACTGTATTCCGAGCTGCCAATACCCTTGAGGAAACTCCATAAAAGCTGACATAATAGGTATATGCTCTGTTTTTACAACATTTATAGTACTATATGCATCAACTATAAAAGACGCATTATTCATATTCCATTTGCCGTTTTTCATCCTTCTTATAAGCAAGCTAGCCAAATCATGAAGATGAGTATCTAATATACAGTAATCAAAATCTATAATATTTATTTCTCCTTCAGTATCTATTAAAATATTATGGTTGGCATAATCATGATGACAAAATCCATTATTCAAGATTTCTTGTTTCATTTCATCCAAATACCTGGTTTTTTTTAAATCTTTTATAGACTTTTCTGCAATACTTATTTCCTTTTCCATAGAATTTAGATACAATATATCAAATTCTTCCTTATGGTCTTTTTTTAATATTCTTTTTTTAAAATCTAATATTTCGCTTTCTCTAGTTTTAAAAGTATCTATCCATTTAAACCATCCTATCCTAGGATTCATATTTTTTAGCACCTTAAAATTACAACTTTTTTTATGAAGTTCTGCTAATTTAGAAGTTGCAACTAAAACATCCAACGGATTTTCAAAATTACACTGTCTAGAATCAACCCATCTACATAAATAGGCATGACCCCCTTCTATTTCTACATAATCTTTTCCCTGCTTAGTTTTAATTATTTCAGGTATGCTTTTAAAACTTTTATTTTGGAGATGCTTTATGGCAGAAATTATAAATAAGAAATGTCCAAAATCGTAATTTATTACCTTTAAGCAATATTTATTGTATTTTGTATGAACCTTATATATACTTTTAACTTTTTCTATAAATTCAATATGGAGATCATAAGCATCTTCAACATATTTTTTTACTTCTAATATATCCAAAAGCCTTTTCCTCCAAAAATTACTATATATGTAGTATATGAATAAAGATATCCGTGTGTGCTAAATTGAAATGTCCTCTTAATTATTCATCTACAATTTGTATTCACCTTTTTATATTAGTATTAATATTATATAATATAACACTTTAACCATTTTAGAATTACTAGACTGTGGAGGTATAAAATCAATGAAAATTGCCATTGACGGAAGAGGAATCAATTGGTATAAAGGTACCGGTATAGGCACTTATACAGCTAAAATCCTAAAATATATGCTTAAAAAGCATACAGAGAATTTTTATAATATATACTGGTCCGGGAGCAATTACGAAAAATTTTTATATAAAAATACTAAAATATTAATGAGCTCTAAAAAACACCATAGATTCTTTGAAGAATATTATTTTCCAGAAAACTTAAAAAAGGAAGCTATAGATATATACCACATTCCCCAAAACGGTATTGGCATATCAAAAAATATAACCTGCAAAAAGGTAGTTACCATTCACGATTTAATACCATATATACTTCCTGAGACTGTAGGTAAAGGATATTTGTCAAAATTTTTAAAAGAGCTTCCTAATATTGTTGAACTGGCAGATGGAATAATAACTGTATCTAATTGTTCAAAAAAAGATATTCTGAAATTCTTTCCTATAGATGAAAATAAAATATTCGTAACTCCTTTAGCTGCAGATAAAAAATATAAGCCTTTGGAAAAAGATAAATGCCAATACAACATAAAGGATAAATATAACATAAAAAATTCTTTTATTCTCTATATAGGTGGTTTTAGCTCCAGAAAAAACGTATCTTCACTAATTACTGCTTTTTCTAAAATTCATAAAAACTTGGATAAAAATTATGATTTAGTTATTATAGGTTCCAGTAAAGATGAATTATGTAAATTGAGAAACTTGAGTACAGATTTGAATATAGATAATAACATTAAGTTTACAGGATTTGTAGAAGAAAATATGCTTCCTATTTTTTATAATGCCTGTGATGTATTTATATATCCATCTTTATATGAAGGTTTTGGACTACCTCCTCTAGAAGCAATGAGCTGTGGTACCCCTGTAATAACCTCACGTATTTCATCTATTCCTGAAATAGTAGAAGATGGTGGTATACTTATAGATCCATTTGATTTAAAAAGCCTTATGTATTCCATGGAAGCATTACTTAATGATGAAAATATAAGAAATGAGTTAAGTGCAAAAGCCTTAAAGCAATCATCAAAATACTCTTGGGAAAAATCTTCTGAAAAAACTATTGAAGTTTATAAGAAAATTTTAGACATGTAAATCTTTCCAAACCCTTTAATAAAATAAAACCTTCTAACTACTGACGCTCCTAGTTAGAAGGTTTTATTTATGTTAAAAAATCCCTATGATTAATCCCCTATATTCATATTATACATCATTTTGCTAATTTTGTAAACGTTTCATGTAATTATTTTAAAATTGCTTCCAACCCTTCTATTATAGATTTATAATTTTCACTTTTAATGTTTGTTTGATTTAAAACTCCTCTTATTTTTTCTCTTATATCAGGAAAATTTTTTGTATAATTTATACTAAATGATCCTTGTTCTACACTCCCAAAAAGATTCCATATTGTACTATCAAAATACGTTATGTTTTTATTTAAATCTACAAAATTGTAAGCATCTGTGCTAACTGGGAATCTGCCATATTTATTTAATAAATCCATTTGAAGCTTTCCATCTGTAAGTGAAAATTTTACAAACTCCTCTGACAAATTTGATTCAGAAGTATTTTTATTTATAACTAAATTAATTCCACCTAAAGACACATCCCTATTACCTCCATCTTCAAAGGCAGGTAATTTCATTACACCCCACTTACCTTTAGACTGTGGAAACTTGTTCATTAAAGTTACAGCATAAGTAGGATCTGCAATAAAGGATACTATCTTGCTTAGCTGTGCTTTGTTTATAACTTCGTCTTTAGAAGAAATTTCTTGTATAAGTCCTTCTCCATAAAGGATCTTTGATATTTCGATAACTCTAGCCCACTTTTGCGATTTAAAATCTGATTTCCCAGATTGGTTAAAATAAGATGTTCCCAATTGATTTGAGAGCAGTAGATAAATATCATTATTGTCTTCTGAAGAATTTGCAATAAATATCTTTCCAGTATCTTTACTTATTTTCCTTCCTGCTTCTATATAATCACTCCAGCTTTTAATCGTATTTACGTCTATGCCTTCTTTATCAAATATATCTTTTCTATATAACAAGGCTTTAGGGTAAGTGTCCCAAGGTAAAGCATAAATTTTACCTTTTATAGTATCGTTATAAATCTTATTTGTTAATAATTCATCTTTATATCCCTTTACCGAATCTGTCATATCTAAAAATTTTTCTGGATTTTTGATTATAATGTGCTTTATACTGCTATCATTTATTGTAGTTATGTCTGCTTCATACTGCGGTCCATTAAATATCGCTTCAACATTGTTATCTGTATCCTTTACCGTAATAACATTTATATTAACTTTCTTATGCAATTTTTCAAATGCCTCTGCTGCAAGTTCAAATTGAGGTCCATGTTCTACATCCGTAACAATTTTAATATTTCCTTTAAGTACTCTTTCATTATTTTCGCTATCCTGTTTTTTATTACAGGAAACTACCATTAAACATAACGTTACTAACATTATTAGAAGCAATGTTATCCTTATATATCTTTTCATAAAAATTCTCCTATTGATTTCAATCTAATATGTATATTTTATAATAATACCAATTATCTTTCAACTTCAGTGATTAATCACAAACTTCTGATTAAAGTAAAATATCCAGAGAATAAATCTCTCTGGATATTTTAAAGGTTTAGCCTTTAGACATTTTATAATTTCCTTCAGAATTAAAATCTTTTTTCCAAGCCTTTTCTGCATAAGGCTTGTATTCCTTTGATAATTTATCAAGTTGTTTTTGAAATTCTAGATCTTCAAGCATCATTCTTGCACCTTCGTCTGTAGGCTTTGCGCCTGTCTTTTTAGCAATTTCCCTAATTTCATTAGTATTGTCAATCATCATACAAGGCAATAGCAAATTCTTATTATATGGTTGTCTATTTCTTAATTCCTTAAAAAAATCTGACTTAAATACATCCACAAGCTTTTTGCCTTTTAAATTATCTACTGCAAAATGAGCAAATATACAAGGTTCCACTTCTTCCTTGGAATTTATGTGACAATAGTATTTTCCTGCAATACATCCTCCAACATAAGGTGCATCATTAAAAAAATCAATAGTAAAATACGGCTTCGTATTTCTTATTTCTCTTATTTTTTCTCCTAAGCGTATTCTCTGCTCTGGAGTAAGCATTACATTTACATCAGGTTCTTTACCTACAGGCATAAATAAGAAATACCACCCCATTTTTGCTCCCTTTTCAACAAGCATGTCTATAAATTCACTTGATGTAACTGTATCTATGTTATACCTACTGGTTGCAGTAGATACTCCAAATAAAACTCCTCGTTCTTTCAAAAGATCCATTGCATGCATAACTTTTTTAAATATACCTTTTCCTCTTCTTTTATCTGTCTCTTCTTCAAAACCCTCCACAGAAAACATAGGAATTACATTTCCCAGCTGTTTTATCTTATCCGCTAATTTCTCATCAAAAAGGGTGCCATTTGAAAATGGTGTAAATATACAATCATTATATTTTTTGTATATATCAAGCATATAGTCATTTATAAAAGGTTCTCCACCAAGAATTATAAAATAATAAATTCCAAGTTTTCTAGCTTCACCAATAATTCTATCTACTTCCTCTTTGGGAATATCATCCTCTTTACTATAACTTGAAGCATAACATCCTGTACACCTTAAATTACATCTCATAGATGGACTCATCAATATTGTAAATGGTGTCTTTATACCTGTATCTTGAAAAAACTGCTCTCTTTTTGGCATTCCATACCAAACTGCATTTGAGAAAAAATTGGTAAAAAGTTTATCCATACACTTTTTATTAGAATTTTTAATAATGCCTATAACAAGTTTATGAATTGCTTGATTAGTTTCGTATAATTCCTGAACTCTTTCTACTCTAGCTAAATTCTCTTCGTCTTTTTTTACTGTTTTCTTAATCAAAGCAAACAGCTTATCAAGGCTTTCTTCTGGGTCTCTATTCAGCAATTCTACACCGGCTTTAGCTAATGCATTCTTAGTTGCCTTTTCCAATATTCCAGTTACCTTCATCTGCCATTCCTCCTGATAAATAATAATATGAAAAATAAGTCTTTAAAAAATAGCCATTTCCTTCTCATTTATGGGAAAATACGCAATAATATAAAAAAATGAATCTCTATTAAACAATATGAATTATTCAAACCGCATACCATAATTATACCTTTTAGCAGTTATTTGTCAATAAAATAACATTAGATGCATTTATTAGCATAACAACATTTAATAAAATTAATATAATCTAAAACAATATTATATTAATTTTATATGCAAATATTCAATAATTCCCACTCAATATTGCACAATTCATTTTATCCTGCAATTTTTCATCTAAAACACTTTTTCATTTAAATGTTTTAGACATAACCTCCCTATATATTTCATCTATACTTATTTTATTTTTTAAAGCAAGTTTTTTACAATCCTCATATTCAATTTTGCTTTTTATTTTTTTGCCTTTGTAATAAGCATTTTTTACATTTACTTGACCATACTTTGTAACTACCTTTGTAAAATCTCTATATAACATATTCCTTTCTACTTTATATTTTCTAAATCCCAAGGTAGTAGTTTCTGTTAAAATAATATCTCTAATCTCTTCTTCTGCTTCATCCTTATAAAGCGCGCTCAATTTTACTGCCGGCCTTCCCTTCTTCATTATTATGGGAGTCAAGTACGCATCTAAAGCTCCTATTTGTAACAATTTATCTATTATATATTGATATTTTTCAGGATTCATATCATCTATATTGCATTCTATAACTTGTGCTTCTTCTTTAATACATCCTACTTCATCTTTAAAGCTAGATTTATCCATGTTTCTTCTATTTAATATATATTCAGTTTTCTCATCTTTATTCCAATAACAATTCTTATGGTTATTCTTTTCATAAGATATAGGTTCTCCTATAAAAACTCTCAAAACATTTGGAATATCATCATTATCCTTACTTCCTATTCCATATCCTATTTTTGTTACTTTAAAATTCTTATCCGAAGTAAAATTTGAACATAGATAAGATAAAATAGCTGCACCTGTTGGTGTAGTGGCTTCAAAATTCACTTTAGATTCTATAGGAACGTTTTTTAATATCTCTGCTGTAGCAGGTGCTGGCACAGGTAATATACCATGAGCACACTTTACAAACCCACTACCAACTTCCACCTTAGAAGCTTCCACTTTATCCACATCCAAATAATCAAAACATATAGCAGCTCCAACAATGTCCACTATAGAATCCACTGCCCCAACTTCATGAAAGTGAACCTCATTTATAGGTTTACTGTGCACCTTTGCTTCAGCTTGTGCTACTTTTTTAAAAATTCCCTTACTTATTTCCCTAACCCTAGAGCTTAGACTACTTGAACTTATCATGTTTTCTATATATTCTAAATTTCTATGATGATGTGCACATACAGAATTATTTTTCAAAACTACGTCTACTTTAGTCCCTGAAATGCCATTTTTTATATCCTTCTTAATATTAATCTCATAACCATCTATATTAAGCTTTGCTAATTCAAAAGTTAAATAATCCTTATCTACTCCAGCATCTATTAAAGCACCTAAATTCATATCCCCACTTATTCCAGAAAAGCAATCATAATAAAGTATTTTCATAATTTTAATCTCTCCCACTCTATAAGGGTTTTCTAGTTGAAAATCCCTATAACATAATTATTAGTCTTATATGATATAATAATATCATATAAGACTAAGGGAGGTTGCATAATTTGTCTAACAAATTAGATAGAGATTTTTACGGAAGGGATACCTTATCAGTTGCAAAAAGTCTCTTAGGTAAAGTATTAGTTCATGAAATAAACGGTAAAAAATTGTCTGGGAAAATAGTGGAAACAGAAGCTTATAAAGGAATTATAGATAAAGCTGCTCATGCCTATGGAAACAGACGTACTAAACGAACAGAAGCCCTGTATGGCCCTTGTGGTTTTTCCTACGTATTTATAATATATGGAATGTACTATTGCTTCAATGTAGTAACTGAAAGAGAAGGTATTCCTGAAGGCGTACTTATAAGAGCATTAGAACCTCTCACTTGTTTAGAATACATGTCCTTGAACAGATATGCAAAAGAATACAGCCTATTAAATAAACGTCAAATTAAGAATTTAACCAATGGCCCTGGTAAACTATGCAAGGCACTTCTCATAGATAAAAGTCAAAATAGAAAAGATCTTTGTAAAAGTGACCTATACATCGAAGGAAATAATATTGAAAATATCAGCATAAAAAGCTCTAAACGTATAGGTGTAGATTATGCAGAAGAAGCTGCAGATTACCTCTGGAGGTTTTATATAAAAGATAATGCTTACGTATCTGTAAAATAAGCTTATGGAAGAGATTAAAAAATGAATTATGTATATATATTAAAATGTAGTGATGGAACACTTTATACAGGTTACACCAATAATTTAGACAAAAGAATATCCACTCATAACAAAGGAAAGGGAGCCAAATATACTAGAGGAAGGCTTCCAGTAAAGCTAATTTATTTTGAAGAGTATATACTAAAAGGTGAAGCCTTACATAGAGAATTTATTATAAAAAAAATGAGTCGACAAAATAAGCTAAATTTAATAAAAAATTGTCAGCAACTTTGATATTTTACAAACTCACTGACATTATCTCTTAGATGGAAACTGCCTCTATATTCCATAATTACAATTTCTTCATTAAATGTATTTTTTTAAGTTACTTTTATTCTTTAAAATATCTACTAGATATTTTACCTCCTGATCTCTATTTTTGTCCATAATTAAAAGCACATCTTCAGAATCTATTACTATCAAATCCTTAACCCCAAATACTATTATAAGTTTATCACCTCCAAATACAGTACAACTTTCGCTAGACTCTATTACAGTATTCCCCTTTACATTATTACCCTTTACATCCTTAAGAAACCTTCCTAACGCAGTAAAAGTACCTATGTCATCCCATAAAAATTCGCATTTAATGACATAAGCTTTTCTGGTTTTTTGCATTATTCCAAAATCTACAGATATCCCATCTATACGTTTATATTGTTCCTGTATTACCTTCTCCTCCTGTTTTGTATCCAGGTTTTTATATATAAGAGCCATACTCTTATACATTTTAGGAAGGTACTTCTGCATTTCTCTTAAAAAAACATCCACCTTCCACACAAACATACCACTGTTCCATAAATAGGTTCCTTTTAATATCAAATCTTTTGCGACTTCTATATTGGGCTTTTCTAAAAATCTTTCTACTTTAAAAGCATTAACTCCTATATTTATTTTTTCGCCCATTTCAATATAGCCATATCCTGTTTCAGGTCTTATGGGTTTAACTCCAATGGTTACAAGTCCTTTTTTCTTTTCTGCAATCTCAACCGCTTTATTTATGGTATCTATAAATAATTTTTGACTTTCTATATAATGATCTGAAGGCAAAATTATCATAGTAGCTAGAGGATCCTTTTTTAACAATTTCACCGCCGAAAATCCTATACAGGTGGCTGTTTCCTTATTTTCTGGTTCTGCAAATATATTATTTCTACTTATATCCGGAAGTTCCGCTTGAACTCTATCTATATATTCCTCATTAGTAACTACATATATATTATTTGTATCAACTAAAGGCTTAATTCTATCTACAGTATTTCTTAAAAAACTCTTATTATTTACAATTTTTAAAAATTGTTTTGGATTTTTAGCTCTAGATAATGGAAATAATCTTGTTCCTTTACCTCCTGCAAGAATTAGTGCATACAACAATAAATTCACTCCAAATAATACTTGCTATGTTTTATACTATGTATAAATTATTGTAATTGTGAAATACTGTTTAAAATATTATTTCATTACAAGACTAAAAATATAGTGCCTTAAAAACATTTTTAAGGCACTATATTTTATACAACTTGAAGATTTTTATTCTGAATTTCTTCTAGCTTGTACTGTTCAATACCTATATTATTTAGCTTACTCCAAAGTTTTTCCATAACCCTTTCCGGGTTATAATAAAATTCACCTTCTCTTATCTTATAAAATATCCAACCTAATCTTTCTAAATCTAATTGGATTTCCATAATCTCCTTAGAGCTGTAATTTTTCTGAGACAGTTCACTATCACATATAATTGCAACCCTATTTCTCACGTCCTCCACAACAAAGTCTATTTTGTACTTACCTATTTTTACCTCAGGCACAATTTTATATCCCTTGTTTTTTATAATGCCATACACGTCTTTTTGAAATCTAGATTGAAATGCATATTCCATACTTTTATTTTTAACACTATACTTATTATAATTTAGGAAGTAATTTAAGAGAGAATAACGCACACATTCCTCATTTAAATCTTCTAAGTCTATTGAATGAAATAGCCACATCTGATTTCTAGCCCTACTTGCAGCTACATTAAATCTCCTTATGTCATTTTCTTTAGTAAGTGGAGCAAATTTTACATCCTTTGAAATAACCATAGATAAAAACATTATATCCCGCTCATCACCCTGGAAAGAGTAAGCATCTCCACATATGAGCTTTCTATTTATCATCTCTTCTACACCTATTTTTTCTCTAAGCATATTTTCTATAAGATGCCCTTGAGGTTCCCCAAGTAAAGATATAACACCCATAGACATATTAGAATATCTTTTATCCCTACAGCAGGAAACAACCTTATCTACTAAACATTCAGCTTCCTTAACATTTATAGGCTTAGATGCATCTCTAGCCCCGCCATTTACTTTAACAGTGTTTATCGCTGGATAAAATTTTTCACATATTTTAGGATATCTAAGAGGCACTATTTCACCTGAATAGCTTAAATCATTACTGAAGTTTATTATTTCCGGTACGCATCTGAAATGTTCCTTCAACATTAATCTACTTGGAAATACCCTAAGTGCTGTATCATACAAACTAACTTGAAGATCAAACCATTCTTTTTGAGGTATATTTTCCAAGTACTTCTCTATTAAGTCATGCACCACATTCTGATCAATACCTATAGTTTCTGGACTTATTTGTTTGTCATCACCTACTATAACTGCTCTCTTAGCCCTCATAAGTGCACACAATGAGAATATATCGCTCTGACTACTTTCATCAAATATTATTACATCAAACATATTTTTAGATAACTTTATGTTTTCAATAACCCTATTTAAAGGCATAATCCATACAGGTATAACCTTTTTACATTTTTCCATTTCTTTTTGAGCTATCTTCCTATACTGAGGCACCATCTTACCTCTGCCTTTGCCAATTCTTTTTACTGCCTGAGCCCAAGAAAATAAGCTTCTTTTTTCACTTTCCTTAGTTTTAATTATCTGATTATACCAAGTCTTCTTTGATACTATATCTTTTATAAGCACCTTCTCCCTATTTTTTTCATTTTCTATAAGGTCACCTATATTATCATCATTGAAATCATAGGTGCTCTGTAATAAACTATTCCATTTAGCCCACTTCCATGCTTGTCCCCAACTGTTAAACTTTTCCTTATCGTAAGCCCAGTTATCCAATATATTTATGCAAGTTTTGGGACATACTTTTTTCATTTTTCCTATTAACTCATCTATTTTAAGTGATTTATTTTTTACACACTTAATTTCTTCAAATTCATTTAATATCCTCTTAACTTCATCTATATTCAAATTGTCCACAGCTTTATAGAGATCTCTCAACTTTTCCGTAGTTTTTATCAACTTTTTCAATATCTCTATATAGGCTTTGTCTTCATTATATTTATTCATATTCTTTATAAAATTTACGCATTTAATTAAATAATCATAGGTCTCTTTCTTATGCCAATCAATATTTTGTGGAACTGATATTTTCCCAAGAGCCCTTAAGATCTCCCTTTTATACTCCATATCCCAATTTATTATAACATCCAAATAATTTAAATTTTGTTCAATAGCAATAAACTCACTTTCCCTTAAATTAGAGTTTATTGTTTCTCCACCGTAATCTTCCATTACATTATTCCACATAGTCTTTAATGCAGCAAAAATCCTCTCCTGCTGGGTATAGAGTTTAACTATTAAGGCTTGATCCGTATTTTTTAATAAGGCACCATTTACTTTACAATATTCCAGTATATATTTGCATTCAGGATGAAAAATCATAAATACTTTTCCTACTTTTCCCTTTTCATTAAATGCATCAAATAAAATATCAAAGTCTTCTATAAACTTATTTTTGCTTACATTTTCAGGAATCTCTATTTTGCAATTTCTAATCTGATTGTTAATCCTACTCAAGCTCAACATGTATTCGCTGCTTTTGCACAACAAGTCTCTAAATGTTTGCTTTGATATCTTACTATTGTGATAATCTTGAAATACATTCCACCATATATTTTTTTCCTGGAGTTTGGTAATTTTACTTTTACATATATTTGCAAGCTCTAAAACTTTTTCATAGTTGCATTTATTATCGTTAGGTATATGCCACCCTTCTACAGTTTTAATATAATTTTCATATTGGCCATTTAATCTTTTATACTCTGAAATTTTATTATATATTTCATTAAAGTCAGGTAATTTATTTATTATGTTTTTAATGCTATCAAACTTACACTTTTTATCCTTATCTAAATCCCCTAACAGATATATTAACAAATTGAATTCCTTATCTGACAGCGGCATTACTTGATCAATTTTTATTCTATCTTTCATCCAACTATATTTGTCTTTATTGTCTTTGACCCACTTTGCTATATATACAATGTCATACTCTTTTCCCTCATAATTTATACTTCTCTTTTCCCTCTCTCGAATCTTTTTTAATTTTTCATACAGAAGCTCCTCATTTCTCCTGCAAAAGCTTAATTCTTTTTCTAAACTTTTAACTTCTTCATCCATAATTTCTGGATCCATAGAGAGGTTGTCCGTTATTTTTCTTACAGCTTTGTTAAGGTCATTTAACGAATTGATATCGTTTCCCAAAACACTTATACATAAAGGTCTTATTTCTTCAGGTATTTTTTCTGTCAATACTTTAAGTGCTCTACTTGTTTGACTAGTTACAAGTATCTTTTTACCATTTGCCAATAAGTGACATATCAAATTCACTATAGTATGACTTTTTCCCGTTCCAGGTGGTCCTTGTACAACTACTCCATAATTTTCACATATTTTCTTTACTATGCTTTTTTGTTCTGAATTTGCAGGAAGCGGGAATAACAAATTATCCGACACATCCTTCCACTCGCTTTTATCAGCTCCACTGTAATCTGACCCATCTTCATCAACCAAAGCTTTAATGGTCTCAGGTATCTCATATCCATTATCTATTTCATCAATTATATTAGCTATTTCAACCTGCCATAATTTCATACTATTTTTTCTTACCAATATAACGGAGGAATTATAAATAACAGGAAACTGCTCAAAATCAATTTTCTTTTTTAAAACCTTACTCTGACTCAACTTACCCTTAACATTTATGTGGGAAATTAAATTTAAAAATACTGACTTACTTTTTTCTATATTTCTCGGATCTAAATTCAAACGACTTACTTCATCTCCAAGGGAAATAATATCAGACATATTACATTCTTTCAGGCCTTCAAAAATGGAAGTCTCTAACCTAGTCTTACCTGAAGGTATTAATATAAATGAGCCCTTTGCCTTATTAAATTCTATTTTCATTCTAGTAGTCAAAACAGGGTGAAGTATTTTTTCCTTATCTATATTCCATACAATTAAACCATGTCCAAAAACTATCTCAAAATTCTCTCCATTTTTTTCACTTTCCTGGTATAGATTAAAAAACTCCTGATACAGCTTTCCACACTTTTTATTCACCTCAATCCAATTTTCACTGGTAACAGTTTTACTAACAATACATCCAGCCATATGGGAAAACTCTTCTTCCCAGTACAACTTATCATAATCATAAACATTTCTTACGGATTTTTCATTTAGTTTTTTTAATCTTAGCAAATAAGAAAATATCTCTTTTATCTTTTCCCTGTATTCCATAATCCCCCTCCTAATAGTGGTTAACTAATTAATGTATTTACTTTTATGTTAAATTATACCATCATAAGGGAAATACTTCAAAAAAATCGTTAAACAAAATTCAAATATATGTGACGGCATTTTTTTCAATGATTTTATGTACCTTATAAAATACAAATTTCAGCCAAAAAAATTCAGTGAAATATATTTTCACTGAATTTTTTTACTTATTAAATTCCGTCTAAGAATTTTTCCTATTTATTTTTTTATACACTAACTTATACAATACAAATATAATTATAAAAACAACTAATGCTATGTCTGCAAAATGAAACCATTGTCGTATAATTGTCCATTTCTCTCCCATTTTATAACCTGCATATCCTAAAATAATACTCCATATAGAAGATCCAAGTAAAGTGTAAATTATAAATTTTTTAACTTCCATTTTACTTATCCCTGCAGGAAGAGAGATAAAAGTTCTGATTATAGGTAATAGTCGAGAAAAAAACACTATTTTTTCTCCATATTTGCTAAAATAATAATCGCTTTTTTCAATATGGGACCTAGATAATCTGAGTTTTTCCGCGTATTTTTCAACTAAAGGTCTTCCACCTATTTTTCCAATATAATATGCACCTAAAGAACCTATTGTTCCTCCAAATGTACCAACTATTATAACAAGAGGTAAACTTAGTCTTCCCGTATAACTTAGGTATCCTCCAAATGGCAGTATAGCTTCACTTGGAATAGGTATACAGGCACTCTCAAGAGCCATAGCTGCAAATGTGCCTATATACCCCGTTTTATCTAAGACAAAAATAACTATTTCAATTATTTTTTCTACCATTACGTTTTCCTTTCCCTATAATATATATTTTTTTGATTATAATTATATATTATCATTTAATACTTTTGTATTAAATTTTTATAAATAAATTTTTGTCCTAAATAAAATTATTTTTTGCAGGAATCCCTCTCAATCAATTTATGTGACAATACATAGTTCTTTTTTTCAAGTTCTTGCTTATTTATTAATTTTATGAGCATCCTCATTCCAACAGACCCCATGTCATAAGTGGGTTGCGCTACAGTTGTTAGCTTAGGATAAAATATGGAGGCAGAATATATATTGCCAAATCCCATTACATCCACGTCTTCAGGTACCCTAATATTATTATCTCTAAGTGCATTTATAGCTCCCATAGCCACTTCATCACTGGTGCAAAATACTGAATCTACTTTAGTTTTACTGAGTATTTCACTCATTCCTTTGTAACCATCTTTTGCTTTAACATTTCCAAAATAAACCTTACTTTTGTCCAACTTCAGGTTATTTTCCTCAAGAACCTTTCTATACCCTTTGTACCTTACGGCACTAGCATTTGCCATATCTGGATTTTCACCTATGTAAGCTATATTCTTATTTCCATTTTTTATTAGATAAGTTACACCTTCATATGCAGCTTTTTCATTATCAATAGTTACGCTAGGTATACTTTCTTTTTCATTTGTGGTCTCTACTAAAACCATTGGAAGCTGAAGTTGTTTTATGAGATCCAATATTTTTGGTTCTAAGGAATTACTCATATATAAAACTCCATCTACCATCTTCTCTTTCAGAACCTTTAAATATTCCATTTCTTTTTCTATATCTAAATCAGTATTACATAACATTATATTATAATCATATATATTTGCTACATCTTCAGCTCCTCTTACAATCTCAGGATAAAACTGATTAGATATATCCGGGATTATTATCCCTATAGTTCTTGTTCTTTGAGTTTTAAGACTTCTTGCTACTATATTGGGCCTATAACCTAGTTTTTCAATAGCTGTTAAAACCTTTTTTTTAGTTTCTTCATTTACAACGTCTACATCATTAAGTACTCTAGATACTGTAGCTATTGAAACTCCTGCCTCTCTAGCAACGTCTTTAATTGATGCTGCCACCTTATCACCTACCAATTACTTTTTTAATAATTATACTTATAAAATTAACTTATTACAAGCTAATTTACAATATTTCATATATCCAATTAAAACTAATCACTAACTTTAAAATAAATATATATTTAAAATTAGTGATTAGCCTATTTACTAATTGCTTTATTTATTTACTACTTCCATTGCAATATCTAGTTTTTCTCCATTAATGTTACAATTATTATATTCTCTATTGGCATTATAAATAACATCCATAGAAAGAGTTTCTTTTTTTATTCTTTCATCAAACTTTTTCACTACCGCTTCAAGTTTTTCATTACCTGAAATATATAGATTTATCTTATCTGCAACTTCGAAACCACTTTCTTTTCTCATATTTTGAACTTTGCTTAAAATCTCTCTCAAATTTCCTTCTTCTCTAAGTTCTTCTGTAATTGCGGTTTCTAAAACAATTCCAGTGCTTCCTTCTCCTGCAAATGCAAATCCCTCTAAGCCTTCCATTGTAATAAGTAAGTTATCTGAATTTAACTCTATTTCTGACTCTGATATATTTATCTTTACGGTTTCCTTGTCATTTATCTTTTGTGCCAATTCCATTTGATTCATGGATGATATTTCATTCTTTATTTTTGGTATTAATTTACCATATTTTTTACCTAATACAGGTAAATTTGGTTTTATACTAAAGTTAACATACTTTGATAAATCTGCATTAAAAACTATATTTTTAATATTCAATTCATCCTTTATTATATCTCCATAATATTCAGGAAGAGTATTTACACTTATAAGCATTTCAGAAAGAGGCTGCCTATTTTTTATATTAGCACTGTTTCTAGCACTTCTTCCAAGTTTAACTATCTTATAAGCTTCTTCCATATCTTTCTCAAGTTTATCATCTACTGCACTTGAATCATATTCTGGCCATTTACATAAATGAACACTTTCTACTGCATTTTTATCAAGATTTACTACAAGATTTTGATAAATTTCTTCTGTCATAAATGGTACAAATGGTGCAGCTACCAGACATAAATTATTTAGTACTTTATATAATGTTAAATATGCTCCTATTTTATCATCTGTTAACTTTTGACTCCAGAATCTTGATCTATTTCTTCTTACATACCAGTTTGAAAGTTCATCTACAAAGTTTCCTATATTCTGAGCAGCTTGAGTAATTCTATAATTATCTAAGTGATCTTCAGTTTGCTTTATAAGAGAATTCAATCTGGAGATTATCCACTTATCCATTACATTCTCACTTACAAAATCTTTATAATCCATAGGGTTAAAATTATCTAAATCGGCATAAAGCACATAAAAAGAATATACATTCCATAGGGTACCTAAGAATTTTCTCTGACTATCCTGTACTGCTTCTTCATAAAATCTAGATGGAAGCCATGGTGCACTTTCAGTATAGAAATACCATCTAGCTGCATCTGCTCCTTCATTTTCCAAAATAGTAGAAGGACTTAAAACATTTCCTTTATGCTTTGACATTTTTAATCCGTGTTTATCCAAAACGTGTCCCAGAACCACACAATTTTCAAATGGACTTCTATCAAACATTACAGTAGATATAGCCATAAGAGTATAGAACCATCCTCTAGTCTGGTCTACTGCCTCAGATATAAATTGTGCAGGGAAGTTTTTCTCAAAAACTTCTTTATTTTCAAAAGGATAATGATGCTGTGCAAAAGGCATTGAACCTGAATCAAACCAGCAATCAATTACTTCTGATACTCTCTTCATTTCTTTTCCACAATGAGGACACTTTAACTTAACTCTATCTATATAAGGTTTATGAAGTTCTATATCATCTGGTACATTTATTCCTTTTTCCTTTAATTCTTTAATACTTCCTATGCACTCTCTATGACCACATTCACATTCCCATATTGGAAGAGGTGTACCCCAATATCTTTCTCTGCTAAGTCCCCAATCTATTACTCCTTCAACAAAGTTTCCAAATCTACCAGTTCTTATATTATCAGGATACCAGTTTGTATCATTAGTATTTTTAACTAGTTTATCTCTCATTTGAGACATTCTTATAAACCAAGTATCTCTTGGATAGTATAAAAGTGGAGTATCACATCTCCAACAGAATGGATAGGAGTGAGTAAATTTTTCTGCCTTATAAAGTATTCCTTTTTCTTTTAAATATTCTATTATTTTAGGATCAGCATCTTTTACGAAAAGACCTTTCCATGGAATAACTTCTTCTTTATATCTTCCTTGAGTATCTACAGAATTTGTCATAGGAATATTGTATTTTTTCCCTGTAATACTATCATCTTCACCAAAAGCAGGAGCTGTATGAACTATTCCAGTACCTTCTGTTAAGGTTACATAATCTGCATGAACAACATAATGTGCTTTTCCTTCAAAGGATGCGAAATTGAAGATTGGTTCATAATCAAGTCCAACTAATTCTTCTCCCTTGAACTTTCTTAAGACTTCATATTCTCCCTCTAGCTTTTCTAACATAGCTTCTGCTAGTATTAAATGTTGTTCTTGATTAAGAACTTCTACATAATCATAGCTTTTATTTACAGCTAATGCCATATTATTAGGAAGTGTCCAAGGCGTAGTTGTCCATGCTATCATGTATTTATCTTGGTCCTTAATTTTAAATTTAACATATACTGATGTCTCTTTTACATCTTTATATCCTTGAGAAACTTCATGGGAAGAAAGTGCAGTTCCACATCTAGGACAATATGGCACTATTTTATGACCTTTATATAAAAGATCCTTTTCCCATATTTTTTTAAGTGCCCACCATTCTGATTCTATGTAATCATTGTGATATGTTACATATGGATTATCCATGTCTACCCAGAATCCTAACCTATCAGACATTTCTTTCCATTGGCTTACATAAGTAAATACACTATTCTTACATTTCTTTATAAAATCTTCTACACCGTATTTTTCAATTTGTGGTTTTCCAGAAATCCCAAGACTCTTTTCAACTTCTAGTTCAACAGGAAGCCCATGCGTATCCCAACCTGCTTTTCTCAATACTTTATATCCCCTCATAACCTTATATCTTGGTATAAGATCTTTCATAACTCTAGTTAGAACGTGTCCTATATGAGGTTTGCCATTTGCAGTTGGAGGTCCATCGTAAAAAGTAAAGTATTCACCATCCTCATTTTCTTTAAAACTTTTTTCAACTACTTTTTTATCTTGCCATAATTTTAAAACATCCTTTTCCATCTGTACAAAAGTTTTATCACTATCAATTTTTTTATACATGGATTTAACCCCTTTCTATTCTCATTGTTAAGTTTTTACTATTTTTCAATGTTTATACACCATATAATTTTTAAACTAAAAAATACGCAATAAAAAAACTTCATCCAAATAGGACGAAGTTTAACTCGCTGTACCACCTATGGGTAATAAATTTAAGTACTACCATACTCTATTCTGTAACGTAGAATTACGTAAGAATTTACTAAAGTGATTATAAAAATACTGTTCAATTCTTCAACTCCCAGGTGATTTTCTTTAAGCTTTTCTATGGGTTTTCAGCACTCCCCCACTCTCTGTAAATAAAAACAAACTTAAATACTTTTCCTGTTCAATGTTTTTCAATTACTACCTATATAATTTCCTTTTATTATATTATATGAATTTTCTATTGTCAATTTTTTTAGACAATTTTTTTGTATTATATTCCTAAAACCTGTAATATAGCACTTGCTATGGCTTGTGCAGCTTTACTTCTACCACCATCAGTTCCTAATATTCCCGCATCATTTTTATTGGTAAGAAAACCTAACTCCGTTAAAACCGTTGGTGCAGTAGTATGCTTTGCTATATAAAGCCAGCTTCCATCTTTAAGTCCCCTGCTATAGGTTCCAAGAGCACTAGACAAGCTTTTTTGTATAGCCTCTGCCATTTTCTCTCCCTTTACACTTCCTGCATAATACAGTGTTTCAGTTCCTTCTGCAGCTGGATCATCAAAAGCATTGGTATGAATTGAAATCATATAGGTTGCACCTGCATTGTTTGCAGTATCACATCGTCTTTGAAGACTTTCAGTGACAGTTAAAGAAGTTGTTTTTCGCTCATCTGTAGTCCTAGTATAAATTACTTTGACTCCCTTGGATTCAAGTATTTTCCCAACTTTTAAGCCAACACTTAAAGTTACATCATCCTCTTGAAATCCATTTCCATTTGAACCTATATCACTACCTATGCCATGACCAGGATCTATAACTATCACAGGTGCACCTTCCGATGGTATTACTGGTACTGGCTCTATTTGTTTTGCTTTTACAGTTAAAGTAAATGTTACAGTTTTACTATATCCTGTTACAGTTCCCTTATACGTAAATATACCTACCTTAGATGTGTCAACATTGTTTGGATTCCATACAATATTTACTTTTTTACTAGTTCCATCACTCATGGTAGCTTGTACACTAGTTGGCAGAGAATACTTACTTCCTACAATTATACTATCCGATAAGTTAGATATTGAACTTACATTTACTGTATTTTCTTCCTGAAGAGATGGTAAAGACTTTAAAATTCCATTTGCAATAGCTGATGCACTTTTATTTTGAAAATCTTCACTTCCAATTAATTGGCTTTCCTTAGGATTAGTCATAAAGCCAAGTTCAACCATAACAGCTGGTGCTGTAGTTCCCATCAGTATTTTATGCTGAGCTGTCCCTTCTTTAATCCCTCTGTTAGAGAGTCCTGTATAACTTATTAAGTCACTTTGAATATTATTTGCTGTATTTTTAGCAGAATCATTTGAAGCTCTATAATAAGTTTCTATTCCATTCACCAAGGCACTTCCCGTATAGCAATTAACATGCAGACTGACAAACAAATTTGATTTTGCGTTATTTGCTATGTCAAAACGAGCTTGTAAATTTGTACTATCATTCCAGGTTACATTATCATCTTTCCTGGTGTAAACCACGTTTACTCCATTTTGCTCTAATATTTTTCCAGTCTTTAGTGCCACAGACAAATCTACATCTTTTTCTTTCAATCCTGCTTCACTTATATTTCCTGCATCAGTTCCTCCATGACCAGCATCAATTGTAACAGTATATTTGTTATTAGAACTTGGGTTAGATTTCACTCCAAATTGCACCTTAGCTTCGCTGGACAGATTTTTCCCATTTACAGCTTTTACTCCACTTTTTACAATTAAATTATAGGTTTTACCATATGCATACTGGCTTTTAGGGGTAACTTCTACACCCATCCCATCCTTTTCAACCTGCAAAGATATGGGGACAGCATTTCCTGTACTATCTGTTACCACTATGTTTGAATCATTTACTGTATCTTGGTCTAATTTCATGTTGAACTTTATATTCCAGGATTTATTGGTTTCCACATCATTTCCTATAGTAATTCCGCTGTAATTAATTGCATGTACAGTATTTCCTTTTGCAAACACAATTAATACAAATATAAGACTTAATAATATCATCATAGAAATTCTTGTAATCTTCAAATAATGACCCCCGTTCAGCAGAATAATTGCCTTAGTGTAACATATACTATTATAATTATAGTATAAAAAATGAGAATTTTGTACTTAAAAATTGTTATGTTAACATATTAATTCAAAATAATCAAAACATATTTTACAAAGGGGCGATATTCTATGAAAATAAGATGGTTTGGTCATTCAAGTTTCTTATTTGAAGATTCAAAAGGTAGAAAACTTTTAACAGATCCTTTTGACGAAACTGTAGGCTATAAAACTTTTAAAGGAGACGTTGATGTCGTTACAATAAGCCACAATCATTTTGACCACTGTTATACTGAAAAGATAAACTACAAACATATTATAAATAAAATAGGCGCTTTTAATCTGTGTGATATACCTATCTATGGTATACCTTCTTATCACGATAAAGTTAAAGGTGCAAAACGAGGTGAAAATATAATATTTATCATTGAAATGGACGATTATAGGATATGTCACCTTGGAGATGTTGGATATGTATTATCTCCAGAAGAGATAAAAAGTTTAGGGTCCATAGATGTGCTTTTGATTCCCATAGGAGGAAATTTCACTATAGATGGAAAAGAGGCTGCTGAACTTGCAAAATCCATCAATAGCCACATAATAATTCCAATGCATTATAAAACTTCTCAGTTAACTTTTGAATTAGATGGATTAGAAAAATTTCTTAAATATATGAAAAATACAGAAAGAATTGAAAGCAATACATTAACTCTAGATAACAAACCTGAAGATTTTAATCTAGTTAAAATTCTTAACTTTAAGTAACTTACTAATATTAAGTGATTCTTAGGTTTAGGTGGAGTTATACCTTTTCTCCATCTGAATCTTATTAACAGTACTCTTAGTGTCTTTAGCACTTAGAATATATTATTCTTTAGGGGGGAAGACCTTATCCAGGCGTGCAGCAGTGCTTATCCCCCATCGCATATAGGAATATACTTACAAAGTTCATTACTAAAAAAACTTTTTATAAGATTTTATAACTAAAAAATCAACTTATACGCAGGCATATTTTTACAATAGAGAAGCTCTTTTAAATATTTTGTATATAAATCTTAGGTAAAAATTTTTAAAAAATCTAGAACTTTTGAACTGTTTGAGGTACGAGTTTTCAAAAGTTCTCAGTATTTTTTTAAATTTTTCCTTTAGACTTATCAAAATATTTAACTGAGCTGAAGATTGTAAAAGATATCCGGAGTATAAGTTGATTTTTTGCTTATAAACCTTATATAACTACACTCTAATTATGTTTTACATGTTCTAATCCTGCATTAATCAACTTATTTATATGTTCATCATCTAGGGAATAATACACCGACTTTCCCTCTCTTCTAAACTTAACTAGCCTTGCAGTCTTTAAAATTCTAAGTTGATGAGATATTGCAGACTGACTCATTTGGAGTATTTCTGTAATATCACAAACACATAATTCCTTTTTAAATAATGCATATATAATCTTAATTCTTGTATAATCCCCCAGCACCTTAAAAAGTGCTGATAAATCCATAAAAGTCTTTTCATCCAACATACTTTTTCTGACACATTCTATGCAATCCTTATGAATTTCAGTACAAGAGCAAACTTCAATTTCCGAATTGTTATTCATATTATCAACTCCTCGTCATGAAGTATTATAATATATTTAGCTAAAGTTTTTCAACTAAAAGTCAATACTATTACATCATTGGAATCTAAACTTTTCTTTACATCAATAATTCTCTGATTACTGGATCCTTTAAATTTTAATTTTGCATCTTTTTTGTTCTCTTCAAATTTTCCATCCACTAGCACATCTACATTATTTAAAAGACATTTCTTTGCCATATCTGAGCCATTAACTATAGATTCAAAGGTGTATCCTGTATAACACCATATATTTAAATTTAATTCTTTAATTTTATCAGCCATGTATGCAAATTCTTCAGGTTGCTCAAATGGGTCACCACCTGAAAATGTAACTCCACTTACCATAGGATTATCTTTAATATCACAAACCAGTTTATCTATATCTTTTAGCTGACCGCCTTTGAAATCATGGGTAGATGGGTTAAAACATCCTTTACAATTATGTCTACATCCCTGGGCAAAAAATACCCGTCTCATTCCAGGGCCATTAACTAGGCTCTCATATGCAATACCTGCCAATCTAATTTTTTTGCAACCCATTGATTTTTCCTCCTTCTTATGCATGGCTTAATTAACTACTGAGATTTAGCAATATACATGTTTGCTACTTCCCTGGGATATTCTATCCCTTCTTTCTGCTGTCTTACCTTCTCCAAATCTTTCATCTAAAGATAGATACCCTGTAACCCTTGATATACCCTGTATATTGTTGCTTCCACATTTAGGACAGACATCTTCCCCGTGCATATAGGTTCCACATTCTTTACAATATCTTATGTGAAAGTTTATCCCTATATAACTTATATTTGTATTATCGTAGGCATAGTCAATTATACTTTTAACAACCTCTTCCGATGGATAATCATCAACTTCTATATAACTTATGTGACCTCCATTACAAAGTTTGTGATAAGGAGCCTCTATATCAATTTTGTCTTTTATAGATATTGGATATCCTACAGGTATATGGTAGGAATTAGTATAATACTCTTTGTCTGTAACTCCAGGTATTTCTCCAAATATCTTCTTATCATGTACTATAAACTTTCCACTTAAGCCTTCAGCTGGTGTAGCATAGCAGCTCCAATTTAAATGTGTTTCCTCTATAAGTTTATCTGTATAATTTCTTATATATGTAATTATCTTTATCCCAAGTTCCCTTGAACTCTCATCCTCACCATGATGTTTCCCAGTTAATGCAATTAATGTTTCAGCAAGTCCTATAAACCCAATAGCCCAAGTACCCTGCTTCAATATTGGTTCTATCGAATCTTCTGACTTTAAGTTCTCTGCACCTTTCATAAGTTTCTGACCTGCTACAAAAGGTAAATCTTTAACTCTGAGCCTCTTTAGAATACCATATCTATGCATTAAAGATTCCCTTGCTAACTCTAACTTTCCTTGTAATAATCCAAAAAATTTACTTACATTTCCCTTAGATAAAATTCCAAGCCTAGGTAAATTAATAGTAACAGGAGCTATATTACCTCTACCCTTTACCCCTGGATCTCCATTTACATTTGAGCAGACATAGGTACGGCATCCCATAGTTGCAGGTATTACACCTTTATCATAATATGCTTTATTAAAATCAGCATCTAAATTCATAAAAGTAGGATTCATTCTCTTTGAAGCCACCCTACATGCAATTTTAAATAAATAATAATAAGGATCTTCCTGATTCTTATTTACGCCTTTTTTAACCCTAAATATTATATTAGGGAATATAGGTTGTTCTCCTCTTCCAAGTCCTTTTTCATATTCCGTCAAAAATACCTCACATACAAGAGCTGCATCCTTTGAGGTTGGTATACCTATATTTAGTGAGCTAAAAGGTACCTGTGATCCTGCCCTAGAGTGCATGGTATTAAGATTGTAGATTATTCCCTGCATAGCCTGTTCTATACTTCTTCTTAATTTCTTTTCAGAAATATCTTTTATTTTTTCCTCTCCTACTCCCATTTCCTTCAGGTTCTTCAATATTTCCTTTCTTGTAGGTTCAACAAAAATGGCCATATCATTATCAAAGTCTGGGTGAGACTGTCCACCAAACATATCATTTTGTGCTGACTGCAGTAATATACAAGAAAGTTCTGCAGCAGATTCTATTCTCTTAGGAGTCCTTATATTTCCATATCCTGTATTAAATCCATCTAAAAGCATTTCCTTTGTTGGTATATGAAGACAATTTACAGTTAAGTTATAAGAATCTAAGTCATGATAATATATATCACCATTTTCATGAGCCTTAGCTAAATGTTTAGGCATTGTAGCTAAATTATGCCACTTGTTAGACTCACTGGCAATCCTCAAGAGCTTTGCACTAAAGTTATTTCCAACATTTGCATTATCCCTGTCTGTTTGAACTCCTATTTTATCAATAGCCTTCATAAGATCAGACTTTATTTCTCTTATATCATTTCGTTCTCTTCTATAATTTGAATAAGCTAGCCCAATTTTAACATAGCCTTTCTTCATAAGTACTTCTTCAACTATATTTTGTATATCTTCTACATTTACTTCCTTAAGATTAAGATTTTCTATATTTTCTGTGACCTTTTGAGTTAAATCAATAAATTCACTTTCTTTTAAATCAAAACCTATTTCATCACAAGATCCTTTTATGGCATTGGTTATCTTAATGGAATCAAAGGGAACCCTTCTACCATCTCTTTTCACAACATGTAGCATATACCTTCCTCCCAACTACTATATATTGTATAAACGACTTGATTATTATACCTTGCCATATATAAAAAAGCAATTTATAAATTGAGCTTTATTTTTACTTTAAACCTATAAAAACCTATAAAGCACACTTTTTAATTGAAATGCATCAAATACCTATAAGATAAAATTTCTAGGAATAATATTTAAAAATACAGATAAAAATAACATATATAATCTTATCTTTAGGAGGACTTTCATGATCGGCAAAATAATTGATATGAATATTACAGACGCACTTGTAAGCTTTCAGGATGGTACTACTGCTAATGTGGGAGCTACTCATTTACCACCCGATTCTAAAATAGGTGATAGAATAAATATCCATCCAATATCTGAAGTTACATTAAATGACAAGTATAAACAGCATCCAGTTTTGTTTTAACCCTAATTGATATGCTGTGTGAAAAACTGTGGTACATTTTTATCACAAATAGTTTTTGAAAGTTTAGGGGATTATGTAATTTTTTACACAATCCCCTTTTCTTAATTTACCTTAATAGCGCAAACAGGACAACTGTCCTCTGCATCTTTCGCAGCGTCCTCTGTTTCTCCTGGGACATTATCTTCAATTGCCTTAGCTTTTTCGTCATCATCCATCTGAAAAACCTCCGGACATATACTTGGACATAGCCCACATCCTATACAAGTGTCTTTATCAACTACAGCTTTCATACTATTTCCCTGTTATTAATAACAAGTTTTCACTCCTCGCTATATAATTAGTTACTTTAAAGTACACTTTATATTATCCCAAAAATAATGCTTATTATAATAATTTCTACTTTAATTTTTTTATAAAGTTATTAAGTAAATCATTATATTCCAATGATTTTGATATGTATTCTTCTGCCTTCTTAGCTTCCATATTTTTTACCAAATCAGAATTTATGGGCATTTCAGCAAGAAGTTCTAATCCAAGATAATCAGCTTGTTCTTTCGCTGAATTTTCACTAAATAGCCTTACTTTTTCACCACATTTTCCACATTTAACATAGGACATATTCTCTACTACACCTAATATATTTACCTTTAGGTCTTCTGCCATTATAACAACCTTTTTTACTATCATAGATACCATATCCTGAGGAGTAGATACTATTATAACACCTTCCATTGGAATTTCCTGCATTACAGTAAGAGCTACATCTCCAGTACCTGGAGGCATATCTATAAGCAAATAATCTAATTCTCCCCAACTTGTATCTGAATACATCTGTTTTAACACTCCTGTTATCATAGGTGCTCTCCATATAACAGGTTGTTCTTCCTCTTCTGTCAAAAGATTTAAGGATATAACTTTTATTCCCGAAGAAGATTCTACTGGAGAAAACTTTATTTCTTCACTTTCCCCCACTTGTAGTATATCCGCCCTTTTATCGTTTATTCCAAAAAATCTAGGCATAGATGGACCTGTTATATCTCCATCAAGTACTCCCACCTTATATCCAGAGTTTCTTAATTTTGATGCCATTATTCCCGTAACTGTAGACTTACCTACTCCACCTTTTCCACTCATAATACCTATTATATGCTTTACGTTCCCATACTTAGGCAATATGTATTTACATCCACCTTTATCCTCTTTACTGCACTTTGATTTACTTGAACAACCATCGCAATTACTCAAATCATTTCTCCTCCTTTTATATAGTTAATCCACATTAAATTTTAAGCAACATTTCCTATATTTTTAAAAACCATTAGGCTTATTTTCCGATATGCTCTTGTTCCATCCGCCACTGCTGTATGTATCCTGTACATAATAAACCTTCTCACTTTGATTTTGTCTATCAAAAAGTGTAACAGTCATTTTATACAATGTGGATTTATAGCCTTCTGTCTTTATTGTTACCCATACATCATAATTATCTTCATCATTATTCCCAATGTTTGCATTTTTAAATTTACTAGTAAGATCCGATTTAAATTCTTCCTGTTCAGTGGAAAGTATAAATCTTTGTGCCTCTATATCATCTTTTAAATTTATTCCTATTTTCTTAGTTTTATCCTTTTCACTAAAATATTTATTTAACGTATCCATTATGGACCCATAGTACACAGATTTAAAGTCACTTGGCGGCATCCTTGTATTCCAAAAATTATTTATCATATCGTTGTCTATTCTATTTGATACTATATATACTTGACCTTTGCTATAGAGATTTCCTAAATCTTTCTTATCAAGTCCTGCTATATAACTAAACTTGTGAACTTTATTGTTTCCTTCATCTATTTCGAATACATAATCAGGATCCAATGATGATTTTTTTGATACTTTTTTAGCAGAAGATAGTATATCGTACAAATTTTTAATGGTACTTTGATCAGTAACTACAAATTTAAATCCCTGATCCCTTGTATTTTGAATAATTATCTGTTTAACTTTTCCCTGCTGTTTCATATATTCAAAATCTGAATTTTTTAAACCTGCCTTAACTTTTAATTGATCCAATTTACTACATCCACACAATAAGGTTACAGGTATTAAAATGCAGGATATTATAAATATATTTAATCTTTTTTTGGTAATCTTGTCCAATGTTTTCACCCACTGCAGAATTTTTAAGAATTTAATATGTAAAAATTATATTTACAAATACATTCTAGTATACAGCGAGGGATTCTCACCCCTTTCTATCTTAATGAAATCTATGATTATTATACCATAATTAGTATAAAAAAATCCCCTTTCATATAATAAACCTGAAGGGGATAAACCTTATATTTTCTAATTATATTCTAAAGTTTTAACAATAACCTCAAATATAGTAGGCATGTTTTCTTTGAAATTTGATTCTTTTACAAAAAAAGAAAATCTGCAAAATTGTTTTCCTTCTTCTGTAAAGTATTCTATACACTTATAACTATCTCCGATTTCCTTTGTAATTGTATACTTAAGTAAATATCCTTTTCTGCCATTCATACAAATTTGTTTTATAGAATACTCTTTGTACAAATTTTGTTTTTCGGATATACTCTTGCTATTTTGTAAAAATAATTTTAAGTCACCTTTTAAATTCCATACTTCTACAAAACCATTTATGGCATTGTCATCACTCTTAAAATCACTATGATATAATATTTCATCTCCAAATGTGTCCTGATTTCTACAGGTCCATCGTGATGGCAGCTTATATAGTAACCTGCCTTCCAGACCTTTATATTGAGTAAGAGATTCCATATTATTTTGAATAAGAGCTGTAAACTTTAACCTCATATCAAAATTTTTTTCAAGTCCTAAAAGCACTATCATAAGTCCTATTATAATTATAGTAACCCCAATTTTTTTTTTATCTATTACTATTAATCTCATAATAAGTGACCAATATTACTTTCTAACAGGTATTACTATAGTATTTGCTCTAAAGTCATAAAACATAAGCCAATGGCCCATCGTGTCTTTATCCTTTAGGGGTATCCACGTAACAAATCCAGATTTTCCTCCATAAGGTTGATCCTTTCTGCTTTTAGTTCCCGGAATTCCATATATCAAATATTTTACCCTGTCATTTTTATCACATTTATAACCTGCTAGATAATAATTATATTTTTTTATATATGGATAATATTGTACCATAGGATAATATATATAAGAATATTTATTATAATCAGTTATATTATACATATCATCCATAGAACTTACAGGTACCTTATTCCATACACACCTTTTTAATTCCTTATTTATATCTTTTATTTCTTTAAAGCCACTCATAAGTTGTGTAAAAAACTTTCCTTCTGGACCTTTAGGATAACTTCTAGATACATTATCTTTTTCACATTCTCTCTGACATCTATTTAAGTTTAATTTTTTATGGCATCGTAGTCGGGATTTATCCACATATATTGAGCTATCATTATTTCTATCTTCTTTAGAATTTATGTTTCTGTCTTCATTTTTTCCTGTATCATTAGATTTTGAGTTATCTTCGATAATCTCTTCTTCCATCACTTCAGCATCTACTTGAACTTCCTTATTTTGTTCTTCACTTTCCGATTTATTAACTTCCTCAGATTCCTCTTGCTCTTCTTCTTGTTCTTCTCTATACGAATCTTTTTCTTCTATTTCTATATTTTCTTTAACTTCTTCTTCGTCTTCTTTGGCTTTCTCTATAATATCCTCATACTGATCAAACACACTCTTTGTTTCAGTTTTTTCAGATTTTTCTATTTCACTTACTTCGGTTTCTTCTAAATCTTTGTTTTTATTTTGAGATACGGGAAATGCTTTCCACTCAGGTATTTCCGTACTTGCAAACCCGCTCATTACAGATATTATGTTATCATCCACCATTCTCACTATAGCAGCTCCTGACACCTTATCCATAGCTATACCACTTCCTGCTACATCATTTGCAGCATATTCATAACTTATATCTGCTCTTCCATAATCATCTATGTTCATTTCACCAATTTTGATTATATTTTTTATATCTTTTTTATTACATATTAACATCATGTAATAGGGTGTTTTTTCTTTTTTTAAATTTTGTACATAATAAGATATTTTACACTTATCATTTTTCATCTCCAACTTTGCATATCCTGAAGCAATTTTGTCAGAAGCTAAAGAGTATCCTTTTTCATCTTCTTGTAATATTATAAAATATCTACTATAACTCTTTTTTTGTGCCAACTTCTATACCTCCATATATTATATTCATTATAATATATGAGATAACTTTCAAAAAGTGAACAAATAGTTTTAACTTATCTTCAAAAACATGTCGCATTTTAATGTATACATATGTCATATATACAATCAGATAGTCTTCCAAACTCTTCTATAGATAGCGTTTCGCCCCTTCTCTTTTCATCAATTTCAGCTTTTTTAAAAGCAGCTTCCATATCTTCTTTAGGAACTTTTAAGGTCTTTACAGCATTCCAGAGAGTTTTTCTTCTCATATTAAATGAACATCTTACTACCTTAAAAAATAATTTTTTATCTTTCACCTTAACTCTAGGTTCATCAAGTTTGGTTAACTTTATAACTATAGATTCCACTTTGGGCCTTGGAATAAACGATAAAGGACTTACTTTTCTTATTACTTCAACATCGCAATAATATTGCACTAGAATCGAAAGTGCTCCATATTGTTTGCAATTAGGTTCTGATGAGATTCTCTCACCCACTTCTTTTTGTATCATTATAGTAAGAGTTTTAAAATTGTAGTTTTCATTCAGCAGTCGTGTAATAATAGGAGTTGTAACATAGTAAGGTAAATTTGCAACAATTTTCACATTTTTTTCATCATCTATTATTTTATTAAAATCTATTTTAAGCGCATCTTTATGTATCAACTCAAAATTTTTAAAGTCCTTTAGTTCTTCCTTTAAAATTGGAATTAAATCTGAATCCAATTCAATAGCACATACTTTACCTGCTTTTTTTAAAAGTTCTCTTGTTAAAGTTCCCACTCCAGGTCCTATTTCTATAATAAAATCCTCTTTACTTATATCAGCACTATTTACTATGTCATCCAATACTGTATTGTCTATTAAAAAATTTTGCCCTAAACTTTTTGAAAATTTAAATCCATATTTTTTTACTACATCTGCAGTAGATAAATCATTCATTGTACTTCTCCTTGTCTATTATATTATTTACTTTACTTATAGCCTTTTTAAATTCCTCTTTTGTTATTCCATAATCATTTAGTCTATTTAAAAACTGAGAAGTATTACAATATCCTATTCCAAGTTCTTTTCCCATCATATCCCTCTTCGCCTTGGAATTTGATTTTCCTGTCAAACCAAAGAACACCATATCACTTATTTCAAATTCCTCTCTTTTTTCCTTTACCTCATACTTGGCATTTTTTAAAGCCTTTATTATAGTTTCTGGGGAAGCATTTTCAACCCCAATATCTCCATTTTTTATACCATCTTTCTGAGATATATAAGCATGCTTTATTCCCTTTACCCTTTTAGATATAATCTGCCTTATTTTATTTCCTGCAAAATCCGGATCCGTAAGCACTATGACGCCCTGTCTTTTTTGAGCTTCTTTTATTTTATCTATAATTTTTTTATTTATTCCAAAACCCCCTACAGCTATAAGTTGAGCATCAACCGCCCTTTTAACTGCAGTTATATCATCTCTTCCTTCAACCACTATTACTTCCTTAATCATAAATGTCCTCCTATTTTATTAAATCTATTATTATAGATAATAGATACCTTATACTTATACTCGAAAGTATTTTCATAAAATTAAAAGAAAAAATAGGAGCATATGCTCCTACCTAATTACATAAACATTAACCCATCTTACACCCCAGTTGTCTACTTCTGAGCTAGAATCAAAAAATAAATCTAATCTATTTCCCTTGATAGCTCCACCTGTATCTTCTGCTATAGCATAACCATAACCTTCTATATAAAGCTTCGTACCAAGTGGTATTACTCTAGGATCAACTGCTACTGAGCTATAATCTCCATTATTTCTCCTGGCTACAGTGCCAGATGCAGTTATACCAAATGCTGGATCTCCAGGATTCTTACCTGTACTGGCATAATCTGCAGTATATGCAGTTGCCCTCATTTGCAGTGATTCAACATAGTTAAGATTAGTTCCTCTAGACGGAGTATAATTAGTCAATGTTCCTATGGCTATAACTTTTTGTACCGGCTGCTTTTTTATGATTTCGCTAATTACTTTTTTCGAAACCTCTTTACCATTTTGGTATACAACCCTAGTCACAGTCTCCTTCTCTCCATTTTGTCCTTCTTGCACAACCTTTTTAGTTCCATTTTCAACCTGCTCGTCACTTTTCAAAATTGTGTCATAGTTTATAGGTCTGTCCTCTTTTATGTCTTTTGTTTTAACCCTAGTCACTACTACATTCATTCCTTTTTTCAACTCATGCTTCCTGGATGGATATACTATATCAAGTTTTGAAATTCCTATCTTTTCTGCCTTTAACATATCTTCAACATTATCCTCGGCAGACTCTAAATTCAACTTTTTATTGTCAGCTTCTACTTTAACTTTTACTACTCTTTTGATTTTCAACGTGGTGTTATTCTCCACCCTACTGTCTAGACTAGGCTTCACTTTATCCTTAGGCCCTATGCTAATTCCACTATTATCGAGAACTTTTCTATAGGTACTACAAAACGTGGTAATCTTCTTACTTCTTCCATCTACTGAAACAACTATTGTCTTTCTTGTACTAAATATTACTCCGATTAAAACAGATAAAATTACAACTGCAATAATTTCTACTCTAAGGCCAATTGGAAAATATTTTTTCAAGTAAGTCTTAAACTTTTCCACCATAAAAATACCTCCTCTGGGCGAGAGCGACATACTCCATTATAAATGGAACCCAAAATCATGTCAAATATCACTCTGCATTAAGACTGTTATAAAATGTTAAATGCAGCCTTGTGCATAAAACTATAAATAAAATAATTATTTATGATTCCGATATTATACTTCATGAGTAAATAACTCGCATTAAATCTACTAATTAGAGTTCCCTACTCAACTTACAGTCTATGCTATTTTTTGGTGGTTTAAAGTGCCTATTATATAAATTATGCTGTTAAATGTTTTTTTATTACTAAAAATAGATTTAATAAAACCTCTCTTTAATTTTACACTATTTTACCATATTAAGCAACTGTTTCATGTTAAAAATTGTTAATTGGCTTATTTTACTATCCTCTACGCCTTTGATTTCAGCTATTTTAGCTATAATAAATTTTATATATTCAGATCTATTTCTCTTTCCTCTAAAAGGAACCGGAGCCATATAGGGACAATCTGTCTCAACTAAAATTCTATCAAAGGGTACTTCCCTTGCAACTTCAACAGCTTTCTTTGCATTTTTGAAAGTTACTACCCCTGTAAATCCTATGTAATATCCTAATTTTAAAAATTCCCTTGCAATTTCAACACTTCCAGAAAAACAATGTATTTCTCCAATAACATTCTTAAACTGTTTTACTATATTTAAAGTATCTTCATGAGCTTCCCTATCGTGTATAATTACTGGTAATTTTAATTCATCCGCTAATTTCATCTGCTTTATAAATACAGCTTTTTGTACTTCTTTCGGAGGATTTTCTTTGTAATAATAGTCAAGCCCTATCTCCCCAATTGCCTTTACTTTTTTATTTTTAGCTAAAATTTTTAATTCTTCTAATATATCATCAGTAAATATGTCTGAATATTCAGGATGCACTCCTACTGCTGCATAAAACATATCATGTTTATCCGCTAATTTAACAGATGCTCTAGCTCCTTCAATAGAAGACCCACAATTTAATACTCCAACTATATTGTTTTTTTTCAACTCTTCTATTACTTTGTCCCTATCTTCGTCAAATTCTTCATCATCATAATGCGCATGGGCATCAAATATGTTCAGTTCCATATGATTTTCTCCTAACCTAATTTTAAATTCTTTCGCAGTTTAAAAAAATTGCAAAGCAATTTTTTTAAAGAACAAAGTTCAAAGTTCAAATATCAAATAAGGATAATTTTCTTTCTAACATCAGAAAATATTTAAATTATAGATTTCCTGAGGTACGAGGGAAATTATCTTTATCTGTTCTTTGCTATTTGAACTTTGTTATTTTCAAAAGCTTTGCTTTGCAACTTTTTATATTAAATCAAAATTTCTTATGTTCCAAAGTTGAATTACATAAAATTCACATTACCTTACTGTGCTTCCACTTGGGATTTCATCAGAAAGTGATAGTATGGATAATTTACTATCATCATCTGAAGCTGCAGATAATATCATTCCTTCTGAAATTTCGCCTTTCAATTTTACAGGTTTTAAATTCGCTACAAATACTACATATTTGCCCACAAGCTCTTCTGGCTTATAATACTTTGCAATTCCTGAAACTACCTGCCTCTGTTCCTTTCCCATTTGAAGTTGAAATTTAAGTAGTTTATTGGATCCTTTTATGTTTTCACATTTTAAAACTTTAGCAACTCTTAAATCTATTTTATCAAAATCATCTATAGTTATTTGTTTTTTTAAAGATTTTTCATTGGAATTCTGTGCTGCTTTTTTTTCTTCTTTTAATTTATTTAACTCCTCTATTTTTTTATCTACATCTATTCTAGGAAATAATAGTTCTCCCTTGCTTATCTTTGTTCCAGCCTTGGTTCCATTAAAAGAAGTTATACTATCCCAGGAAACAACGTTTGTATTAAGTTGTTTATACATTTTAGCACTTGTTTCAGGTAAATATGGAGAAACACATATAGATATTATTCTAAGTGACTCTAAAAGATTGTAAAGCACTGTTCCAAGCCTATCTTTTTTAGACTCATCTTTAGCTAATATCCATGGTGTAGTTTCATCTATATATTTATTTGATCTAGTTATAAGATCCCATATATTATCTAAAGCTTCTGGTATTCTTAAATCATTCATATTCTTTTCTACTTTTTCAGGAGTTTCTAATGCTAACTTTATAAGTTCATCATCAATTTGCTCTTTTTTTGTTGGTTCTTGTACTACTCCATCAAAATATTTTTCAACCATAGCACAAGTTCTAGATAACAAGTTTCCCAAATCATTAGCTAAATCTGCATTAATTCTTTTTATAAATATTTCATTATTAAACAATCCATCTGAACCAAATGGTATTTCTCTCAATAGATAATATCTAACAGCATCTGCACCAAAATTATCTACTAAAACTACAGGATCTACTACATTTCCCTTCGACTTTGACATTTTTCCCCCATCTACCAAAAGCCATCCATGTCCGAATACCTTTTTAGGAACAGGAAGTCCCAATGCCATAAGCATTATAGGCCAATAAATCGTATGAAATCTCAGTATGTCTTTACCAACTAGATGTACATCTGCCGGCCAATACTTATTATACAATTCTTCATTTTTACTGCCATATCCAAGAGCTGTTATATAATTTGCAAGAGCATCTATCCAAACATATATCACGTGTTTTTCATCAAAAGTTACAGGTATTCCCCAATTAAAAGATGTCCTAGAAACACACAAATCCTGGAGTCCAGGCCTTAAGAAGTTATTTAACATTTCATTTTTTCTAGATTCAGGCTGTATAAAGTCAGGATGATCCTCAATATACTTTATAAGTTTAGGCGCATATTTTGACATTTTAAAGAAATATGCTTCTTCTTTAGTTTTTTCTACTGGCCTTCCACAATCAGGACACTTACCGTCTGCTGCTTGGGTTTCTGTCCAAAAGGATTCACAAGGTGTACAATATAACCCTTCATAACTTCCCTTATATATATCACCTTGATCATACAATTTCTTAAATATTTTTTGAACTGCCTTAACATGGTAGTCCTCTGTAGTTCGTATAAACTTGTCATAGCTTATATTCATCATATCCCACAACTTTTTAATTCCAGCCACTATTTCGTCTACATATTCTATAGGAGTAACACCCTTTGCTTCAGCTAACCTCTGAATCTTCTGTCCATGTTCATCTGTTCCTGTCAAAAGCATAACATCATAACCTGTAAGCCTTTTAAATCTTGCAAGAGCATCTGCTGCTACAGTAGTATAGGTGTTTCCTATATGAAGTTTTGCAGATGGATAATAAATTGGCGTAGTAATATAATAAGTTTTCTTGGTCATGTTTTTCTCTCCCTTTTTCTTCTAGTTTTATTGTATTTCTAATTATTTTTTCATATAAAAAAACCCCCATATGGAAAAATTTTTTCCACATAGAGGCGTAAATTACGCTTTACCACTCTACTTTACTTTTACTTCACAATAAAAGCATCATTAAGTAACTATTCATTACCTTGTAATGTAACGGTTACTACCGTACCACTCTACTATTATTTCAAGCGATATACTCTAGAGCCATATTCATAAATTTCATTGCATTCGGCTCTCACCAAAATCTGCCGACTCTCTTTGTGCAAACTAATTTACTACTCTTTCCTTCACAGTATTTAACAATATAATATGTCATATAATTTTATGTGTCAACATTTTTTGTTTGAAAAATTTCTTCATTTTTCTCTTTTATACTTTTTAAATCTTCCCAAAATGCAGCTTTTTTATTCGCATCTCTCAAAACTGCTGAAGGATGAAAAGTTGCAGTCATATAAAAGCCTTTTCTTTCAATCCACTTTCCCCTATCTCTTGTAATTCTCCATTCCTTTCCCAATATACATCCCATGGCAGTTGCACCAAGACAAACTATTATTTTGGGCCTTACAAGTGCTACTTGATTTCTTAAATAAGGAATACAAGCTTTTTCTTCTTCTTCATAAGGTGTCCTATTGTTCTTGGGTCTGCACTTGCAAATATTACATATGTAGTAATCTCTTTCTCTATGTAAATCCAGAGCAAGAAGAGCTTTCGTCAAAAGCTGACCTGCCCTACCTACAAAAGGTATTCCCGTTCTATCCTCATCTGCTCCTGGTGCTTCTCCTATAAACATGATATGTGCCTTAGGATTTCCATCTCCAAAAACCATATTAGTTCTGTTATCTCCTAAACTACATTTAGAACAACTTAAACATTCTTCATAGAGCTCTTTCCACCTTAACAACTTAACTCACATCCCGAATAATTATGAATTATACTATATATTATACAACTAATTATTATAAGGTAAAATATAAAATTTCATACCAATTTTCAATTAAAACATAATTCTAGTTACTATAACTGCTGTGATTATTGCAGTTATATCTGCCATTACTGCTGCCCAGAGGGTATGCCTTATTTTTTTTATACCAACCGCTCCAAAATAAACTGTAAGAGTATAAAATATGGTTTCCGTAGAACCCATAATTATAGAAGAAATTCTACCTATGTAACTATCTGGTCCAAATTTGCTTAAAGTTTCAGCAAATATTCCAAGAGCTCCACTGCCTGATAATGGCTTTACAAGCACAAGAGGTACTACTTCAGGAGGAAGCCCTATAAATTTTACTACAGGCTTTACAAATCCTATAAAGTAATCTAAAGCTTTAGATTCTCTAAAAACTCCTACTGCTATTATCATAGCTAGTAGGTACGGAAATATCTTAATACATATATCTATCCCTTCCTTGGCTCCTTCTACAAAACATTCATATACTCTAACTTTTTTCATTTGACCATAGGTAACCATAAATATAATAATTATTGGTATTATAGCTTTTATTATGTACTTCACACTACTCTACTCCTTTTAAATAAAGTTAAAAATACCTCTGGAGAATTTTACAACATACTACTCCTACTACTGCAGATATAGTAGTTGTAATTATGGCTGGTATTATTGTTTCTGCAGGATTTTTAGATCCCATTGCCGCTCTTATGGATATAACTGTAGTTGGAACAAGCTGTATGCAAGCTGCATTTAAAACTAAAAAAAGCGCCATATCATCACTTGCTTCTTCTTTCTTTTTATTGAGATTACTAAGCTGATCCATAGCTTTTATTCCAAAAGGAGTGGCTGCATTAGATAATCCCATCATATTAGCAGTTAAGTTCATAACTATTGGTCCTATAGCTCTTTCATCTTTAGAGGCATCCTTAAACAAAACTTTCAAAATGGGTCTCATTAAACTTGCTATTTTATTCATAAGGCCACTTTTCTCTGCTATTTTCATTACTCCACACCAGAGACACATTATTCCCAAAAGACTTATCATAAGTTTTACTGAAGCATCTGAAGAAGCTATAATAGACTTAGACACTGCCTCTCCCCTTCCAGATAATATTCCAAACCCTATTCCAAAAGCTAAAATAAAAAACCATATAATGTTTATCACAATATAACCACTCCCCCTATAATCCAAAATATACAAATATTTATCATATAACTAATATATGATAATAAGAATATAAAATTACCTATAAGCAGATGGATTTTATAGAGATGAAATCATTGAAAATCCCCTTTAATAGTGTTACCATTTATGTTGTGATAATTTTTAAATTGGAGGTTAATAATGACCATTAGAGATATAATGAAATATATAGAAAGTGAATATCTAGTTATAAATGATACTCCCTGTGAAATATGTGGAGGAGAATATTTAGCTGAAAATTCAAATGTATCCATAGTTGATGGTATCCCCTACGATATTTGTAATTGTGTATGTTCAGAATGCGGCCATGAAAAAACTTTTCAATTTTGTGCACCATTTGTAGAAGATGAAGATTTATCAAAAATAAAAAATATATTAAATTAAGGAGAATTATTAATGAAAGAAAACACTTTAAATTTGGCTCAACGAGATATCGACGAAGCTCTGTCAGTTATTGAAAGTTTGGAAAAGGCCATAGTAAGCGACAGCTCACAGAATCAGGTATTGAAAGACAAATTTCATCTTCTTTACGACAAAGTAAACGAATTGGAAAATATACTAAAAAGTGAAGGAATTATTTAAATAAAAAAACACTATCTAATCATCTGAACCGACCCCCAAAAGTTAGACCTAAAATCTAACGATTGGAGGTTGGTTTTTTATTGGCAAAATATAGTTTTGAATTTAAAAAGAAAGTAATTGAAGCTTATCAGCGTGGTGAAGGTGGTTATTCTTATCTTGCGCAAAAGTATGGTGTTAAGAATAGACGACAGGTTTTAAATTGGGTTCACTATTATGAGAAATTTGGTGATAAGGGGTTAATGCGTTCAAGAAAAAATAATAGCTATACTTTTAAATACAAGCTTCATGTGGTAGAGTTATATCTATCAAGTGAAGTCTCGTATCAGGAGTTATCACTTTGTGAAGGCATTAATAATAATGCTATGATTGCAAAGTGGGTAAATGACTTTCGTATAGCTGGTCCTGATGCATTGAGGCCAAAGAAGAAGGGACGAAAGAAATCATTGGACTCATCTAATAAAAAGAAAGATATAACATTAAGTGAGGCGGCTCCGGTTGATACCAGTGCAGAACGTGTTAAACAGCTTGAAGATGAACTGCTCAAACTTAGAATAGAAAATGCCTATTTAAAAGAACTGAGGAGACTGCGTTTAGAGGAGGAAGCTCTTCTGAAAAAACAGCGAGAATCGTCCACAGCCTCCGAGGAGAGTTCAAATTAAAAGACATTCTCGCAGTTGTTGGCTTTCCTAAGGCCACATATATGTATTGGCAGAAAAGATTTGATAGAGAAAATCCTGACAAAGAACTTGAGAATAAGATTCTCAAAATCCGTTCTGAAAACAAAGATTGGGGATATAGACGAGTCTATGGTGAACTAAGAAAGCAGAAATATCTTGTGAACAAAAAGAAAGTCCAGCGAATTATGCAGAAATATGACCTGCAGGTGACATCATTCAGGAGAAAGAGCCGTAAATACAGTTCTTATAAGGGTAAGGTTGGAAGGGTTTCACCTAATAGAATTCACAGACGATTTAACACAAAAATACCTCATCAGAAAATCACGACGGATACAACAGAATTCAAATATTATGAAATAGATGCAAAAGGACGTATGATAATCAAGAAACTTTACCTGGATCCATTTATGGATATGTGCAATAGAGAAATACTAAGTTATGGTATATCTGAGCATCCCTCAGCTGCAAATATCATGGGCGCATTAAACCAGGCAATTGAAATAACCTCTGATTGTCCATACAGAAGAACATTTCACTCAGATCAAGGCTGGGCTTATCAGATGAAATCTTATACACACGCTCTCAAAGAGACTGGAATCTTTCAAAGCATGTCCAGAAAAGGAAACTGTTATGATAATTCGGTTATGGAAAATTTTTTTGGAATTATGAAGCAGGAAATGTATTATGGATTAGTCTATTACAGCTATGATAAACTAAAAGAGGCGATAGAGAAATATATAAAGTACTATAATGAACATAGAATCAAAGAGAAACTAGGATGGATGAGTCCTGTTGAATACAGACTCAGCCTCTTGGCTGTATGAAATTAGCGAGGCAGCCGAAACTGTCCCGCTAATAAAGTCTAACTTTTAGGGGTCACCTCAATCATTGATTTTGATAGTGTTTTTACTATATTTATTACTTATATTTAGGTATTTCAAATTCTAATGTTAAATTAGAACCTGCTGTTATATCCTGCATTTCCTTTATTATATTTGGTATTTGTTTATATGCCCAAGATATATCTGTAGCATACTCATGCTGTCCGGGATTTCCAGGATCCCACCTCATTTTATAAAGAGTGTTTTGATTTGTTGATGGATTGTTTATATACCACTTTCCTATCCACTGTGCTCCACCTGAAATAGCACTCTCTACAGTAGTCCATCCATTCTCATATGCAGTTTTAGTCCCATTTAAAACAGCATTATCGTCTGTAGCATTTATTCCAAAGAAATTATATACAGGTACTCCATAAATATAATTTCCATTGCTATCCGTTGCTCCACCATTTGCAAGCTTAGAAGTACCATTTCCTGTTTCAAGCATAGCATGTGAAACTAAATAAGCTACGCTTATATTATTATTTTTAGCTGCATCTAAAAATGCTTGTCCTTTTCCATCAAAGATTCCTTTTCCTTTTAGAAAATTATTTAGGCTATCTGCTGTAACGCCATCAGCATATGTAAGCTTTAAAAATTGATATTTACCATAACTGTCAAGAAAATTATTAGGATCCGCATAATATTTTATCTGATTTTTAGTTGCAGCATTGTCCATTACATTAGCTGCTACAAATACAGGTGTACTATCTGAATTTAATTGCGTATTTACCATATCATCTAAAGATATATCATAGTTTGCATATTCATTTGACCCAGCATCTATACTATCCACACATCTAAAGTAATCTACAAAATAATTATCATACTCTGTATTTCCATCTTTATGGGCTCCAGTAGCTCCTGTCCTTTTCACATAAATTACCGCTTTGTATTTTTGACCGTTAGTACCTGCACTCAACGTTTTTAAAGCTGTTATTTTTCCGCTATCCTCGCTAGTGTATCCATTTGTAAGTTCAGTATAATTTCCATCCTTGTCATTTTGTCCATTTACAAAAATTCTGTACTGTACATCTGATGAGCTATCACATTGTATAAAAAACCCTTGTTTCTCAGATGACAAAAGTGGTTCATATTCAAATTTATTGGAAGTTATCTTAGGAAGATCTGTATAACTTGTCCCATCTGAATATTTATTACTTGTAGTAAACTGCATACTTAAAGGGTTGGACAAATTTTTTCCTGAAACTGATTTTAATCCTTCCCCTATAACAAGATTATATTTTTCACTTGGATCATATCCTGATACCTTAGGACTTACCAATACAGTACTTGGATCATTTCCCAAAGTTACTGCCACAGGAACCTGAACATTATTTTTATCAGTAACTTGTATATTAGTACTATTTACAGTACTTGGCTCCAAATTGCTGCTGAATTTAACAGTCCACTCTTTATTGGTGTCAATATTTATCCTAGGAGATCCCAGCGAAGAATCTGCAGATACCTTAAATTGAAAAGCCACTAGTGCAAAAGCTGCTGTTATTATAAGTGTCTTTACATTCTTATTCAATTTTTACCCCCCAAAATATCTTAATTATAATTATCCTATTACTTGAACGTATTACCCTAGATAAAAGTCTTTACTTATTGGCATTTTCGTAATTACTATTTGTAAGTCGTCTTTTAAATTCATTCATTCCATATCTTTCACTTACATATACTCTGTGCAAAGTATATATTCCTTGGTCTTTATTAGCCCACCCCCCTGCTGTAGTAAAAGCCATGCTATATCCTTCTGCCTTTAAAGCTTTTATAGCATTTTCATTCCATTTGCCATAAGGATATGCAATATACTTTACTTTTTTATTAAGAAGTTTTTCTAAGAATTCCTTTGAATCTTTTAAAGTCTGTATTTGTTTGTCATAAGTTAACCTATCCAGCTTATCATGATTTACGGTGTGGCTTTCAATATCCATACCATAACTATCCATCTGCTTCAACTCACTAGAAGTTAAAAAATCTTTCTCATTATTTATACTACTTGTAATCATAAACACGGTAGCCTTAAATCCAAACTCCTTTAAAACAGGAAAAGCATTTTCATAGTTATCCTTATATCCGTCATCAAGAGTTATCACTACAGATTTATTAGGTACTGGTTTATTATAAGCTAAAAAATTATAAAGTTCATTTAAAGTAAGGGTGGTATATCCATTATCCTTTAAATACTTCATCTGTTCTCTAAATCTTTCCTTTGGCACCCTTAATTCATTTCCCTTTTCATAATCTATGGAATGATAATATAAAATAGGAATAGATTGAGAGTTATATTTTATATTTTTCCCTGTAAATTCTCTATCCTTAACGTGTTCTACCTTTTTTATATTTGTTTGATTTTTTTTATCAGACTTTACATTTGATTTATTATCGACCTTTTTTTGGTCATTTGAAGATACAAGTTTATTTTTGTAAACACTATGTGCGCCAATTATAAAGAAAATCAATAAAACTAGAGCAATTAAACCTTTTATATTTTTATTTTTCATATTATCGCTTCTTTCCAACCTAACCTGGATGGTACCCTCACTTTTCTCATTAGTTATATAGATTACAAATTTTCCAGTAAATAAAGTAGGCTTTTTCCTAAATTTATTATATCAAACAATCATATACATAAAAAGTTTAATTTCAAAAGTCTATAAGCTGATTTTTTGCTTTAAGCTATTGTTTTAAATTCATATCCCTGATCTTTTAGATATTCGATAATCTGAGGTAATGCTCTAGCTGTTTCTTCTTTACCATAAGTATCATGCATAAGTATAACAACTTTTTGTTGTGAACCCACACTTCTTTTTACGTGTTCTAAAAGCTGATCTGCATTTTTTCTTCTTCCTTCTGCATCAAAATCATAGGCATTCCAATCTATGCTGTACATACCTTTTTCCTTTAGTCTTGCATTAAATTCATTTAAATTAGGATCGTGATAGTATGCCCTTGACATATAACCTCCTGGAAGTCTTAGTACTCTAGTATTAAAGTCTTGTCCAACAATATTTCTTATAGCTGTATTATCCTGTTCAACTTCTGCCATAACAGTACCTACATCAAGTCTATTCCCAGGATACAACTTTCTCATGCTGTGTGTATAAGTATGATTTCCAATAGCATGTCCCTCTTTTAGTATTTCTTTTACTAGTTCCTTACTTTTTTCATTTTTTTCTACATTTTCTCCTAGCAGACAAAAAGTTGCTTTCACATTATAATTTTTCAAAGTATTCAATATTATTGGTGTCACAGTAGTAGAAGGTCCATCATCAAAAGTTAGAAATGCTATCTTCTTTCCATCATTTGGAGCTTTATTGTCCAATATATCTTTTACTTTTTGTGCATCATAAGTATATTTCATTCCATCTTCAGATACATTATGTCTAATGTTTTTGTTCTTATCTGAATCTTGTTTATTACTACTTTTCACATTACTTTTAGATGTCTTTTTCTCACTAACTTCACTCCCAGCTTTTTTATCAGCAGATATTACCTTATTAGTTTTTGATTTATTCCCATGAAAATAATTATATCCTTCATAGGACAAGCCAAAGACTACAATTAATCCAAGTAACATCAATCCACCATTTTTTAAAATCTTACTAAAGTTGTTCCTTGTTGTCATTATATATTATCTCCCATCCACTTTTATTAAATTAAACTCCGCATAAAAATCCTTTCTCTAACATATTAAAACATGTATCTTCATTTTTGTTAAACAAAATATTAACAAAGTGTAAATTATTTTAGCTTTCGTTACATTTATAAGACCTATTGTACGTTTGATTCGAAATAAAAACTATATTCAACATTATCCACAACATTATTACATATTTTGTGGATAACATGTTATTTTTAAATAATATAAGTTATCTTTTTCCTCTAATTTTCTATCTAGGATAAAATTTAAAATATAATACAAGTATCTTATTACTGCTATATTAAAAAAATACCTCCGAATAATAGCCATAGGTACTGCATATCTAATAATATGATAAATACTACTAGTTGTTGACTTTTCCACATTATCCACAGATAATATGTTAATAAGTTGTGTTATTAACGTATTATCTATAAAACAAAATTTGTTTACATGTTATTTTTATATCATTTATCCACATTATCCACAATTTTGTGGACAATATGTGGATAACATATTATTTAGTAACAAATTTAACCCTATATCCATATAATATTATTAACCACATAGTCACAAAGCTCATAAAACACAACTAACATTTTCCAATACAAAACAATATACCTTTTTATCTCAAAAATTAAGGGGATTACCTGTCCCCTTAATTTTATAATTGCAATTGATTAAATATTTTTGGTAATTTTCTTAACATATTTTTAAACTTATGTTATTATTATAGTAAGATCTTTTTATGGAAGGTGAGGTTATTTATGAAAGATAACGTTATCAAGGTAGATTTTTCAAGAAATAGGAAAAAAGATCCATTTTCACTTCTATTACTAATAAAGAAAACTTATAAAAAATTCTTTTACTCTATGTTTAAATCCTATAAAACAAAAGATAAAAATAATAAAAATATAATTCGAAGTTTTAAAGATATATCTTAAGGTGCCATTAAGTGCACCTTTTTATTATGTGTGTTAAAATATAATAAAAATATCTAGGAGGAATTAAATGTGAAAATCGGGCTTGGTTATGATGTCCATAAATTAGTTTATAATAGACCTCTTATTTTAGGAGGCGTAAATATCCCTTTTGAAAAAGGTCTTATGGGACATTCAGATGCAGATGTACTTCTTCATGCAATAATGGATAGTCTCCTTGGAGCCTTGTGTCTAGGTGATATCGGCAAGCATTTCCCTGATAATGATAATAAATATAAGAACATATGTAGTCTTAAATTGCTGTCACATGTATCAGCTTTGATTAATGAAAAAGGATATACTATAGGGAACATAGATTCTATTATAATAGCCGAAAAGCCTAAACTTTCTTCATACATACAAGATATGAGGGTAAATATAGCTAAAACTCTAAATGTAACTACAGCCGTAATAAGTGTAAAAGCCACTACAGAGGAAGGTCTTGGCTTTACCGGCAAAGGAGAAGGCATAGCCGCTCAAAGCATCTGTTTGTTAACAGCTAATTCAAAATAAGCTGCCCATAAACAGGGTGCATGGGAGTGCTATATCAGGTAGTCATCGGATAAAAAATAACTTACCTAAATTTAATTTGATAAATCTAGGTAAGTTGCATGAAGTATCACGATAAACTCATTTTTATCCCTTCTACTTTCCTTCATAGTTATTTACTATATTTTGAACTAGTTTCTTAATTGCACTCGCCTGGCAAATTAAAGACATTACCACAAAAAAGATACCTATCCTCTCTTCATCATCAGATTTTAAGTCCATATCCTTTACCATGTCTTGAAATTTTTGTTCATTAAAATGTTCTTTACTCATCAAATCATCAAGGCTATTGTTATGCAAATCTGAAAATATCTTATAGGCTTTTTCCCAAGATATTATATCATCTTCTCCATCGTTTATCTCATTAAAGGCAAGTCTAAAAACCTTTTTTATTTCCTCTGTGGTTAATATAGGTCTCATATAACTTAATAAAATAAGCTGTGTCAAATGAACTTTTGTATATCCCCTTTTTTTCCCATCTTCGGGTTTAGATATGACTTCATTTTTAATATAATTTTGTACTATATTATTTGTGTATTTTTCACCCTGAAACTTATCATTTAGATAGTCTGTAACTTGAGATAAAAATAAATCATACCTTGGCAAATCCTCATAAGGTACTATAGTATTATCTGATATATTCTTAGCAATTTTGTTTATATATTCCATGCCAAATTTGTGTTCTTTCATTATTTACAACCTCCAAAATAACAGTTATTTTAACCTTAAAAAACCATATTAATATTATATGTTATATATATATTCTTTACAAACTAACTATTTATTAAATCCACGGGAATTTGTTACATTTTCTATATATATCATGATAAACCATAATAAATCCTATTAAACCGTCTTAAATTGCCTAAAATAAGTTAATCTAATACTTGTTATAAGTTATATAATACTGTATAATGCTCTCATACTTAATGTTATAAAAATTTAATAATATTAATATCCACTAGCTATAAATATTATGTTACCATATAAGAAAAGATTATTTTCTTTAAGGGGGTGGCTAAAGTTAAGTTAAATAAAAAACTTTTTATTATATCATTAGTGATGGCTTTTTTGTTCTTATCAGTAGATTTGTTTACACCACAGGGAAATATCTTAAACATAAATAACAATACTGCATATGCAAGAAGCTCTGGTGGATTTAAATCAAGTGGATTTTCACACAGCACAAGTAGTTTTTCACATAGTAGTAGTTCCAAATCTTCTGGTGGTAGTTTTAAATCGGGTAGCTTTTCTTCCCCTAATTCTACCTATAAACAAAAAAATAGCAGTAATAGTTCTGGAGGAGATTTTAAGTCAGGCAGTTTTTCTAATACACCTAATTCTTCTTCAAAATCTAGTAATCAAAATACTAACCAAAATAATTCTGGCTCCGGTCAAAATTATAGCAGTAGAAGTCATAGGTCCTTTTTTCCTATACCTATACCCATCCCTATACCCTGGGGACACAGCTCTAGCTATTATGGATATGGTGGAGGTCATAGTCTTTTAGCAAACTTCTTTTGGGGCTTTGTTAAATTTGTAATATTAATTTTAATATTACTATTTATTATAAGAAAGATAAAAAAATTTAAAAATAGAAAATAATGAGGAGGATTTTTTATGGGAGTATTAAAAAGAGTATCAAATATTTTTAGGGCAAAAGTAAACAATACTTTAGATGATATTGAAAACCCTATTGAATTACTTGATCAAAAACTAAGGGATATGGATGACAGCCTAAACAAAGCTAAATTATCATCAGCACAAATACTAGGTAATGTTCATGAAATTGAAAAGAAAATGGAAGAATCAAAAAGAGTATCTACTGAATTTGATGAAAAAGTAAAACTTGCAATGAGTAAAGGAAATGAAGAATTAGCTAAAAAGGCTCTAGCTAGGAAATTAGAAGCTGATAAAAGTTACAGTTCTTTAGAAGCCAGTTACAAAGATGCTTGCCAAAAAGCTGAAGCAGTTAAAAGTAAGTTAAAAGAACTAGAAGAAGAAATACACAAAACTAGAGTATATAGAGATGAGGCTGCAGCAAGATTTAATAATGCAGAAGCCTCTAAAAAAGTAAATGAAATACTATCTAATGTAGAAACAGGAAGCAATAAAATAAATATTGATGACATCGAAAGAAAAATTCAAAAGAAAGAATCTTTGGCTGAAGGCCTTGGAGATTTAAGAGAAGAAGATTCTTTAGAAAAAGAATTTAAAAAATTAGATGAAGTTGACCTTGATAAAGAATTGGAAAAATATAAACAAAATTAGGTGATATCATGAGTAAAGCTGACCAGTTCTTAAAATGTGAAAAAGATAAGTACGGCAAAATATTTGTAGCTATAAATTATGCTATAGATAACATTTCTCCTTTTTTAGATAAAGATATTTTAAATAGGAGAAAATATGTATCCAAAATATCAACCTTAAAAAAATATATAGATTTAATTGAAGCTGCACAAGGTGAACTTGATACAGGAGGCTTTTTAAACAAGCTAAAAAGTGATAAATATATTTCTTTACTAGAAGATTATAAAAATGATAATTTAGAATCTTTATTCCAACTTGAGAAATGCAGCACCTGTCAATGCCTTAACTGTACTTCAGATTGTAAATTTGACAGTTGCCTTGGATGTAAAAGTGGTTCTAAAATCGTAAATTGTGATAAAAAGAAAATAAACATTACAAGGCATGATAGCTTTTCTTTAAATCTTACTAACGATAAAACTGGTGAAAGTGATAGGTATACAGTACTAGCCGTTCTTCAAGATGTACAATTAGACAGAAAGTATATAATAATAGAAAATACCTTATCTAAAGAAAAATTTATTCTGTATTATTATCCTGGGATTTCAGAAGACAGTTATGGAGAAATTTCCGATGCAGAAGAATTTGACTTTATAGTCTCAACTTTTCAAAGTATAGAAGAATAAACGAATTTTCAGACACTTGTCCACAGAAATCATGAACTTATCAACATTTTCTGTGGATAAGTTATAAATATTGATATTAATACAACACTTCTAATCAAATTTCAACTTTTATATATTAGCATAAACAAAATTCTAATTTATCAATTCATAGTGTCATAAGCAAGAACTTATCCACAATGTGGATAAGTTCTTGCTTAGTTTAAATATAATTGTTATTTATCTTAACTCTTAAATAATTTAATGCTTCTTCTCTAGTTTGTATTTTTCCTAAATATCTAAGTCTTATCACATCTTCAAGAGCATTTTTTACCTCAGGCCCTGATATATTTAAAATCTGAATAACATCATTTCCATTTAAAATCTTATTCTCGTTTATACTGCAGTATAATTCATACTCTTTTAGCATATCTTCAATAAACATTTTAAATCTAACTTTCTCATTTTCAACATCCAAAAGCATTCTTGTAGCATAGTTATCACAATATGCAGCAGTTAGTATTTCTATTATATATCCATCATATTTTGAAAAAAACTTATAAAAATCATTCTTCTTATCTTTAGAATTTTGTTTAAAAATCTTTAGCGGATACATATGGCCCTCTACTATATTCTCTATATAGCTTTCTGCTTTTTTTGGGAATTTCATGTTCCTACAGAAATTCCTAGCTATAGCAGCTCCTTTCATTTCATGTCCCCAAAAACTTACTTTGTCTCCGTCCTTTCTATAAGCCTCATATTTACCAATATCATGCAAAAAGCAAGCTAAAGACATATACTCTCTCAACTTAAAGTCACCTATTTTATCTTGAAACACATGTAAATTTAATCCCTTAACACTTACCTTACCATTTAAGATATCCTTAAATACACAATAAGTTAAATTCATATGAGTAAATACGTCTTCTATATGATATGCACATTTTCCTATAGTTTTTAATTCTTCTATATAAGGTATAATATTTTTTAGTATTCCATAGTTATCTAAAACTTCAAAAGCCTTTCCATAATCATCCCTTTCCAATATAAGCATAAATTCTTTAAAGACTCTTTCCATAGGCATATCCATTATTTTGTAACATAATTTTTCAATGCATTTTTCCGTATCTAAATTAAAATGCATTCCATAAGATATACAAAATCTAATACCTCTAAGTATCCTGATGGGATCATTTTCTAAGCTCATATCCGTTACACTTTTAATTATTCTATTATCAATAGATCTTCTTCCATAAAAGGGATCAATAACTTTAACTTTATCTCCACTAAGTTTTATAGCTATAGCGTTCATAGTAAAATCTCTTTTCTTCAAATCCTCCTCAATAGAATCCCCCTCCATGAGAGATATATCTATCGAATTATTTCCTAGCATACATCTATATATACCTATTTCCTGCTTTATAGGGAAAAATTTATATTGTCTATTTTCGAGTTCCTCCATAAATTTTTCAATATTTCCGTTAAATATAAAATCTATATCCTTTGGTTGAGCTGTTATACTAATTAATCTATCTCTTATATACCCACCAACTAAATAAACTTCTCCTCCTACTTTACTTATTACTTCTCTTGTGCTTTTAATAAAGTCTTTCACATAATCCAAATTAATCACCTACTTACTTATTATTTTATCACATAGAAATACTCTATTTCTATAAATAAAATTTCCTTTTTTTAAAATTATCAACATTATGTGTCTAAATTACAGATATATTTTTGCAAAACTAATTCCCATACAACCTGCTCTACTTCTATTTATTAAATCATACATCTCTTATTTTAATATAAATACTCTCTTATATCCATATAGATTATCAATATTAAATTTCTTATCGAAAATTTCGACTTTAAATATTTAATTATCCATTTAGTTACTATTTTATAAAAAATATTTTTTCAAATTTCCTGATTTTGTACTTAATTTTAATATTAATTTCTTACATTTAAATCCTTGTTTATCATATATTATAAACTTTTATTAATATTGTTATTGACTTTTGAATATTATGGTAGTATATTAACTTTAGATGGAATTTGATTAGAAATTTGTAAAATGTTTTATGAAATTATATTGACTTTTAATGTAATTTTTGCTATTATCTAATTATAGTCGTGTCGAATTATGGAATTAGAGGAGGAAAATCAATGAAATCAACAGGTGTTGTAAGAAGAGTAGACGAGCTAGGAAGAATTGTCATTCCTATAGAATTGAGGAGAACTTTAGACATTGCTGAAAAAGATGCCTTAGAAATATATGTAGATGGTGAACAAATTATATTAAAGAAGTATGAGCCTGCATGTATCTTCTGCGGTGACGCAAGAGACGTTGTAAATTATAGAGGTAAGAACATCTGCAAAAGTTGTTTAAATGAATTAAAAGAAGGCAAATAATTATTATTTAAAAGACCTGCATTATAATTATAATGTAGGTCTTTTTTCTATATTCAACTTATAAATGAATATTACGTTAAGATAGCCATTGAACAATTTAAGGTAAAAAAAACATAGCTAAATTTCCTAAATACAAAATGGATTTAACTATGTATGTATATTTAAATTTAAAAATAATATGTCATTAAATTATTATCTAACTCTTCTTCCACCCGTAAAATCTGATCTATTGTCCAAAGATGCTATTTTAACTACATCTCCTGTTTTAGGTGCATTAATAAACTGTCCACCACCTACATATATTCCTACATGATACGCTGGAGAACCAAAGAAAACCAAATCTCCTGGCTGAAGTTCATCTCTTGACACAGCTGTACCTACCGTTTGCTGTTCCTGCGAAGTTCTTGGCAAATCAATTCCAAAATGGGCATATACATATTGAACCAATCCTGAACAATCAAATCCTGAAGGAGATGTTCCTCCCCATACATATGGAACTCCTAAAAAGTTAGAAGCATATGCTACTACTGCATCAGATGATGCTATAGAACTTCCGCCTCTTGAAGCACTTTGTTGAACATTACTTGCAGCTGAAGCAACTGCTTTTAGAGTTGCTTGATTAGCAACTTCTAAAGACTTTTCTTGTGCATCTAAGGATGCTATTACATTTTTTGCACTTTCTTTATCACTATTAAGCTTGGCCAACTTTTTTTCATTTTCTGACTTTAGTGCCAATAGCTTATTATTTTCATTATTTAATTTTTCTTTTCCATTAGCTAATTGCTCTTTTTTATCTTTTAAATTTCCTATAACATTCTTATCAAAACCCATTACTTTTTTAACATTATCTACCCTAGATATAAAATCATTTAAATTATCTGCATTCAATATTACTCCCAGGTAACTACTTATGCCATTTATGTACATAGCCTTTACTCTTTGATTGAACACTTGCTGCTGATTTTCCATATTTTTTTGGGCGGAATCTATATTAGCTTGAGTTTGTTTTATATTATTAGAAATTGAGGCAATACTCTTCTTATTATTTTCTAAGTCATTCATAGTCTGTGTTATCTGGTTGTCCATTTTTTCAGCTTTAACTTCCAATTCCTGCTTTTGTTGTTTAACCTGCTCTAATGAAGTCGATGAACTTGATGCACTTGGCGCGGCTAAAACATTTGCCCCTGTTGACAATGCCAAAGTTAACGCAATTGCAACAGATAAGGTTCTTTTATTCAAAACTTTTCTACCTCCTCGTAAAATATTTAATAGCTTACAAATTTGAACTTCTCATAACCCCTAAAATCTGAGATTAGTAAGTAACGTATATCTATTATAACATTAAATTGATATGTACCTCAACACATGTATAAAATTTTCAGAAGAAATATTGCAAATTTTAAATAAAGCCAAATATTATTTTAATAATTTATTAATTATATTTTATGTTTATTAACAATTTTTCATAAAAAATATGTAAATTTTAAACTTGCCTTTATTTTCTAACTATAGGCCTAAAAATTCTTATAAAATTCACATTTGAAAAGTTTTCTGTTCCCTATTTGCCACATCGTGTCTTTTATGTTTATATCTGTAAAATAAAAAAACATAGCTAAACTCTCGAGTACAAAATGGATTTAGCTATGTATGTATACTGAAATTTAAAATAATATGTCACTAAATTATTATTTAACTCTTCTTCCACCTGTAAAATCTGATCTGTTATCTAAAGCTGCTATTCTAACTGAAAGCCCAGTACGTGGTGCTTCAATAAACTGACCATCACCTACATACATTCCTACATGATATGCTGGAGAACCAAAGAAAACTAAATCTCCTGGCTTAAGCTCATCTCTTGATACAGGTGTGCCCACATTTTGCTGTTCCTCTGAAGTTCTTGGCAAATTAATTCCAAAGTTTGCATATACATATTGAACTAATCCTGAACAATCAAACCCTGAAGGAGATGTTCCTCCATATACATAAGGGACTCCTAAAAAGTTAGAAGCATATGCTACTACTGCATCAGATGATATTATGGTACCTCCTCTTGAAGCACTAACATTACTTGCAGCTGAAGCAATTGCCTTTAAAGTTGCTTGATCAGTAATTTCTAAAGACTTTTCTTGTGCATCTAAAGATGCTATTACATTTTTTGCACTTTCTTTATCACTATTAAGCTTGGCCAACTTTTTTTCATTTTCTGACTTTAGTGCCAATAGCTTATTATTTTCATTATTTAGTTTTTCTTTTCCACTAGCTAATTGCTCTTTTTTACTTTTTAAATCGCCTACAACATTCTTGTCAAAACTCATTACTTTTCCAACATTATCTACTCTAGATATAAAATCGTTTAAATTACTTGCATTTAATATTGCTCCCAGGTAACCACTCATGTTATTTGTATACATAGCCTTTGCTCTTTGATTAAATACTTTCTGCTGGCTTTCTATACTAGCTTGCACAGAATCTATGTTAGCTTGAGTTTGTTTTATACTATTAGAAACTGAGGCAATACTTTTTTTATTATTTTCTAAGTCATTCATAGTTTGTATTACTTGGTTGTCCATTTTTTCAGCTTTAATTTCCAATTCCTGCTTTTGTTGTTTAACCTGCTCTAATGAAGTCGATGAACTTGATGCACTTGGCGCAGCTAAAACATTTGCCCCTGTTGACAATGCCAAAGTTAATGCAATTGCAACAGATAAGGTTCTTTTATTCAAAACTTTTCTACCTCCTCGTAAAATACTTAACAGCTTACAAATTTCAGCCCCTTATAACCATAAAAAACTCAAATTCGCAAATAACATGTTTCCATTATACCATTAAATTGGTATATACCTCAACACATATATAAAATTTATATCAGAGACATTATAAGTTTCTAATAAAATCAGCTTCTTTTTTAGTAATTTGTTACTTATATTCTATATCTATTAACGATATTTAATAAATTTTATACAATTTTTAAGCTTACTTTTTTCTTATTATAGGTTTAAAGAATACTTATAAACTTCAGATTTCGAAAGTTTTCTATCCTTAGCTACTTTTTTTATAGCTTCTTTTTTATCTAATCCATCTTCCATATACATTTTTATATGTTTTTCTATAGACAAGTTTATCCATTTTTCACTTTCTTCTCTTAAAAGTTCTTTTTCATCCTTACCTTCTACTACCAGTACAAATTCCCCTTTTGCATTATTACTTTCATAATAATTCATAGCTTCTTCTAATGTAAATCTCAATATTTCTTCATGAACTTTTGTAAGCTCTCTACAAATGCCTATATGTCTATTACCTAGGACGGTTGCTAATACTTCTAAGGTGCTTGTCAGTCTATGTGGTGCTTCATAAAATATCAATGTTTCAGTTCTATTTTTTACACCCTCTAGTATACTTCTCCTATCTTTATTTTCCCTAGGTAAAAATCCAATGAATGTAAACCTTGACGTATCCAGACCCGAGTAAACCAAAGCCGTTGTTACTGCAGTGGCACCAGGCAGGACTTCAAATTCTATTCCCTGTTCTATACAACTTTTTACCATAATGCTTCCTGGATCTGATATACCTGGTGTCCCAGCATCACTTACTAATGCTATATCTTTACCATCTTTCAACTTTTGTATTAATAATTTGCTTTTCTCATTTTCGTTGTATTTATGGCAACTTATAAGTGGTTTTTTTATATTGAAATGATTTAATAGCTTTAAACTCTGTCTGGTATCTTCTGCTGCTATTAAATCTACATTTTTAAGGGTATCAAGAGCTCTTAAGGTTATATCACTTAAATTTCCTATAGGAGTTGCCACTAAAAAAAGTTTTCCCATCACACATTATCTCCTTAAACATCTTCCGTATATTCTATCAATTTCATCTGTATAGCTTCCATCTAATTTATGTACACATATAGGTACTTCCCATTTTAAAAATGGCTTTCCATTATTTTGTCCCTCTATAAGTACCATATTAGGTGCCTTGTTAACACATGGCTGTACCATTGTCATCAGCTTTGGTTCTATATTGTATTTCCTCATAGTGTACATTATGTCTACAAGCCTATCCGGTCTATGGATCATATATAACTTTCCATTATCTTTTAATAAAATCTTTGCTGCCTTTATAACATCTTCTAATGTACAGCATATTTCATGCCTTGATATTGCATTTTCGTATTGGTCATTTGTGATTCCCGAATTTTTTAATTTATAAGGTGGATTTACCGTTACTACATCCGCTTTTGGTAACTTTTTTAAAAATTCAAAATCTACTAAATCTCTGTGAATAAATTCAACTTTTTTCTCCATGCCATTAAAAATTACAGAACGAGTTGCCATATCTACCATATCTTTTTGAATTTCCATACCTGTTATATGCTGAGCCTTTGTTTTACCAGCTATTATAAATGGTACTATCCCTGTTCCACTGCACAAATCAATTATATTCATTTTAGGTTTAATCTTAGCAAAATTTGCAAGTAAAACAGCATCCACTCCAAACCTAAAGCTATTTTTTTTCTGTATAATACATATTCCATTTATTTGTAGATCATCTAATGTTTCATCACTTCTCACTAACTTCAATTTCACTTAAACATCCTCACTTATAAAATTTATTTTACACAAGTTTACACATTAACTTAAATTGTAATTTAAATAAAATATGTTGTCAAATACTAGATACTTAACTATCATTAATTTTTGTAAAAAATAAAATCCCATTAAAATTAAGGGATTTAATAAATAGTATATTACTAACTATGTTTAATGTTGTTGAGATTGATTTACCTTTTGTTGATCTGTAGTTGTAATCTGTGAGGTACCCTGCGAACTGTTGGTGCTGCTGCTTGTACTATTTCCACGTTCAATACTGTTAAATTTATTGCTTTCTATAATTATATCTACTCTCCTATTTTTAGCTCTATTTGCATCTGTAGAGTTATCAGTAACTGATCTGTATTCTCCATAGCCTACTGATGTAAGTTTTTCAGGTTTAATACCTACTTTATTTTGTAAAAATTGAGTTACATTAGCTGCTCTAGCACAAGATAACTGCCAATTAGATGCATATTCATTATTGCTAATAGGCACATTATCCGTATGTCCTTCCACCCTTATGGAATTTCCCATTTGATTTATCATTTTTCCTATTCCCATTAATGTATTTTGGATTTCAGGTTTTATTTCTGCTTTTCCTGTATCAAAAAACAAGGTATTACTTAAACTAACAACAAGACCTCTTTCATCTATCTGTGAGCTTACACTTTGACTTAATCCGTTAGCTGCAAGATATGAGTCCACTTGCTTTTTTAATTGCTTTAATTTATTTGCTTCCATCTTAACCTGTTCTTCAGATTGGTCACTCTCAGTTGGCTTATCTACTGTTTTAACACTATCTTTAACACTAGAAGTATTATCAGCACCTATTATTGTTTTTCCTCCTCCCATTGCTATACTGAGAGATTGAGAAAGTTTATTATATTTAGTTTGATCTACCTGGCTCATAGCATACATAACTACAAAGAATATCATAAGAAGCGTCATAAAATCAGCATAACTAAGCATCCATCTTTCTGCACTTGGTCCTTCATCTGGTTTTTTATTTTTCTTCTTCATAATTCAGCCTTCCCATCCATTCCTTCATATTTTGCCAATTCCTGCTTGTTCAAAAATCCTTTTAATTTTTCTGCTATAGTATTTGGATTTATGCCTTCTTGAATATATAATATTGCTTCAATTATAAGAGTTTTTTCCTTAACTTCCTTTTCATCTTGCTGCTTTAATCTATTACCTAATGGAAGCCATAATAAATTTGCAGATCCTATACCATATAATGTAGCCAAAAATGCACTTCCTATTTTACCACCTAAGCTAGCTGTATCTGTAAGGCTACCTAAAATATGAACCATTCCCATAACTGTACCTATAATACCCATCGTAGGCCCATATCCTCCTGCACTCTCAAATACACTTGCCCCCTGCTTATGTCTCTCAGATGTAGATTCAAGTTCCAATTCTAGTATATCTCTTACAGCTTGAGGATCTACCCCGTCTACTACAAGCTGAAGACCTTTTTTTATAAAAGGATCTAAATTAGGGTCATTGGATATTTCGCCTTCCAAACTTAACAAACCATTTTTTCTAGTTTTATAGGATACATCTTTAAAATATAAAATTAAATCAACTAAACTTGCTTTTCTAGGATTAAAAATTACTTTAAATATTTTAGGCACTCTTTTTAATACATCTAACGGAAATGATAAAGCTACAGCTCCAAACGTTCCACCAAAAACTATTACAGCTGCTGCACCGCCGAAAAGTGCCGTTGGGTTTCCTCCATCCATCACAAAACCAGCTGTTACTGCAGCAATTCCAAATATCGTAAATATGACAACAGATATATCCATTTTTCCCTCCATCTAGTACATTTTCTAACTATAATTTATTTAATCTCCTATCTATATTAATTATTCGTGTAAAATAACTTACTCTTTATACAGAATTTGATATTTATATAAATTAAAAAGGCCACCTTATGGTGACCTCCTAACAACTAGCTTTCTTCAACTGGTGCTCCTACTGGACAAACATTAGCACAGTTTCCACATTCTATACATTTTTCTGGATCTATTACAAATTGACTATCTCCTTGGCTTATAGCATCAGCTGGACATTCTGAAGCACATGAACCACAACTTACACAATCCTCTGTAATTTTATATGCCATCTTATGTAACACCTCCTTAATTTTTAGATAATGTTTTCATCCCCTGTATTTTATCACATTTGTTATAATTTTAAAAGATAATTTTAGGCATTTGAAAGAAAATAACAAGTCAAAGATGCAGCGAATATTTTTTATCAGATAAGGAGGCAGGTTCCGCAGATAGTGAATCCTATCTAAGGGTTCTACCCACGCAATATGATAAAAAATAGGCTAGCATACTGACTAGTTATTTCTTTGAAAATGCCTTATAATACTGCATAACCTAAATCTTCTATACACTGGATAATTTTATTCTCTGTTATAAAGTAATTATCATATACTATACTTACTTTTCCTTTTTCTTTATTTATTTGGCAGGCTATTACCCCTTCACTACTGGAAATAACTTTTCTTATTTTATTAACATCCTCAGAAGTACGTATATTAGGAATTTTAAATACTGATTTCATATGTTCCTCCTTAATCCTCCTTAAACAATTGTTTAATCATATCTGCATCTTCTGTTTCTTCATCAATTTTTATCTCATTTTCATCTATATTGCCTTCAAATCCTCCTGAAATTACTTTAATTTCACTTATAGGCACTTCTTTTACTATATCATCACCATCTTCAACTTTTATCTTTATTTTAATGCTTTCCTTTACTACAGAGTTATCTATAACTTCTCCCCTTCCATCAGGTGTACTAACTACAGACCCTACCTTAGGCAACTTCTGTCTTATTTTTTCATAAGTATCTTGTTCATAATTCAAACAACACATAAGTCTTCCGCATATTCCTGATATTTTAGTAGGATTCAATGACAAATTTTGTTCTTTTGCCATTTTTATAGAAACAGGTACAAAATCGCCTAAAAACGTAGAACAACACATAGCTCTGCCACAAGGCCCAAGGCCCCCTATCATTTTTGCCTCATCTCTTACTCCTATTTGTCTAAGTTCTATTCTTGTTCTAAATATGGATGCAAGATCTTTCACCAATTCTCTAAAATCTACTCGTCCGTCAGCTATAAAATAGAATATAACTTTATTGTTGTCAAAAGTATATTCTACATCTATAAGCTTCATATTTAATTCATGTTGTTGTATTTTTTCAATACATATATCAAAAGCCTTTTTCTCTTTTTCTTTATTTTCATTATATTTTTGTATATCTTCTTCTGTAGCTATTCTTAAAACACTTTTAAGTGGTGAAACTATATCACTCTCTCTTATATCTTTTGGTTCTATGACACACTCACCAAATTCTATTCCCCTTGCTGTTTCTACTATTACACTATTTTCTCTTTTTATATTTAAATTACCTGGTGAAAAATAATATATTTTACCGGCCTTTTTAAAACGTACTCCTATAACTGTTACCATATTTTTATACCTCCTGCATTTTCACCAACATAGAATTAAAAACTAAAGTTCTATTTACATTGCTTTCTAACTTTTCTCTAGTATCCTTTACTATATTAATAATATCATTCAACTTATTAAATGAAAACATTTCTCCTATGGTCTTTATATCTTCAAATTTATCAATATTTATAATAAACTTCCTATTACCCGTTTCTTTGTATACAAGTACATCTCTTATATATGACAAAATACAGGTTAGTACTTCCTCCCATTCATAATTGTCTTTAGCTATATAATCTGACAGCTTTAAACAGGAACTAAAATTCTCATGACATAATTCTTTAAATATATTTAAAATTATATTTCTCATTTCACTTAAAGATATATCCGAAATAAATTTTTGTGCTCTTCCAGGTATTCCATCACTAAACGCTAAGACAGATCTTAATTCTTCAGTAGATAAGTTAGGAAATTTGGCATTTAAAAAAGTCTCCATTTCTTTTTGACTTAACCTATTAAGTTTATATACTTGACATCTCGACTTTATGGTGTCCAATATTCCATCTAGCTTTTCACATAAAAGTAACATAAAGCTTCCACTGGGAGGTTCCTCTATAGTTTTTAATAACGCATTTTGAGCTGCTTCTGTCATTTTATCAGAATTATATAGTATTATTACTTTTTTGTCACCTTCGTAAGGTTTTTTATTTATTTCTTCTATTATATTTTTTACTTCTTCTATTCCAACGGACTTTTTACCTTTTGCTATTTTAAATTCAATTATATCCACATACTGTTTCATTTGCTTTTTTCCCAATATATCTAAAGCTATTTCTTTAGCAAGAAGACTTTTACCTATCCCATCTTCTCCTACAAAAATATGGGCATGAGAAAACCTATTGGAAGTTACAGAATTTTTTATCTGGAGTTTTATATTCTCATGCCCTATTATATTGCAAAATTCCAACTCAGTATACCTCCCATTAAATCTTTACAAACTTATCTACATCTACTACAAATATATTTGCTCCTCCAACTTCTACCTCCACAGGATAGGGCATATATACCCCTGTGGAACTTGCTACAGATGAAGGAGTTGTTATAATTTGATTTCTTGTTTTACATACGTCCTCTATATGGGCTATTACTTTATCAACGTCTTCTTCTTCCACTCCTATGAGCAAAGTTGTATTACCAGCTCTTAAAAATCCGCCTGTAGTTGCAAGTTTAGTAACCCTAAATCCACCTTCTGTTAAAATTTCCAAGAGATCAGTAGCATCATCATCTTGAACAATGGCTATAATTAATTTCATAAAACATCACCTCTTGTAATTTATTTTACAAATAATTGCCTAAATTTCTCAAATTAGCTTATATTTATTATACCATAAGTACTTATTATCTCATATAACTGAAACTTTTAATTAATACATTAACTTTTTACTATAGTATTTTTTTTATCAAATCATATATATCTTCGTGAATTTTATCTACAGTCTTTATTTCACTACCTTCTATACATGAAATTTTATTCCAATTATATTTATCTACAATATGTATAGCATTTTTATAAGAATTAACCAGATACTCATAATCTCTCTCATGTATGTCCTTTTCTGCATTACCCGTAAATTTATTATTCCTCTTAGTCATAAGTTTTTTACTATATTCAGGAGGCATATCCAAAAATATAACACAATCTGGTACAGGAAGTCTAAATATATCAAATTCAAAATTCCAGAGCCATTTTAAAAACTTATTTTTCTCTTCTAAATCATCAATTTTAGAAGCTTGATGTATCATATTAGCTGTTGTATATCTATCTGCAAGTATTATTCCACCATTTTCATAAAACTTTTTCCACTCCATCTTATAAGATGCAAATCTATCTACTGCATAAAATGTTGATGCCGCATATGCACTTACATCTTCAGGTTTTTTTCCAAAATCTCCATTTAAATACATTCTTACTAAAGCTGAAGATTCACTATTATAATTAGGATATTCTATTTTTTTTAAATTATAATTTTCATTTAAAAGCCTTTTATAAAGTTTTTCTGTCTGCGTAGCTTTTCCGCTGCCGTCACATCCTTCTATGACTATAAGTTTTCCTTTTTGTAAACTCATTCGCTTTCCTCCAAAATTTATTTTACAACTTTTATTTTATTATCTTTTACTCCAATTAAATCCATACTATTTTTTATATAATATTTAATAACTTGAATTACATTCTTATCTATCAGCTCTCCTATAGACAATACAGGAACTCCCGGAGGATATGGTATTACACTTGCCCCACTTATCTTTCCACACGAATCATTTAAATCCACCATTTCCTTTTCTACATCTATAACTTGAAATGGAATCATCTTGGATTGAGGTATTCCATATTTTATCCTATTTGTTTTTTTACATTTAATTCTTTCTAAATCACAATTCTTTAATACAGTATATAATCTTTCAAACTCCTCTTTTTCATTAAAGGGAGAAAGAATCAATACTAGGTTGGAATTGTCACTCATTTCACACTGTATATTTAGTTTTCTTAAATAATTTAAAAGTAAATTGCCACTGTATCCTGGTTCTAGATTTATAGTATATCTTGTTAAATCTATATCTGCTACACTTGGTACTGCCTTCCTTTCTTTAGAATTAAATTGTATTATATCCTTTCTGCCAATTACCTGCAATCCTCTTATAGAGTTTATCTTATCTCTATAGAATTCAGCTATCTCTATAAGTTTTTCGTAATCACTGCTGCCATACTCTTCAAGGTAAAATCGAGCATAATCCATAGAACAAAGTGCTATGTATGAAGGACTTGTACTTAAAAACGCATTATAATAAAAGTCTACTTTATCTATATATTTCTCATTGTTTACATGTAAATAAGCAGTTTGAGTTAAACTAGGCAGCGTTTTATGCGAACTAGTAACTACCATATCTGCACCAAGTGTTACTGCACTTTCCGGTAAATTTTTATTAACACCAAAATGTGCGCCATGAGCACAATCAACTAATACCTTTATGTTAAGCTTTTTTGCCTCCTTTATTATAAACTTAAGATTGCTGCATATTCCATAATAATTGGGATATGTAACTACTATTCCCTTTATATTCTTGTTTCTCTTTAGTGCTTGTAAAAAATGCTCCAAATTTACGCAAATAGGAGCATTTATTTTTTCACTTATAATATTTTCTAAATATATAGGAATTAACTTCCTCATAATTATTCCATTTAGTATAGAACTATGGCAATTTCTTTCTACTAAAATTTTATCCCCCTCATTAAAACTACTAAACAACATTATCATATTTCCAGACGTACTTCCATTAACTAAAAAATAAGACTTTTTACTTCCATAAAGCTTTGAAAGACGCTTACTTGCATCTAATATTATACTTTTTTGATTATGAAGATTGTCTACACCATCTACTTCAGTAATATCAAATTTTAAAATATTAGATATAAATTCTCTTCCTATTGAAGTATTATAAAAACCTCTTCCATTTTTATGACCTGGCATACAAAATGATATATTATTTTCCTTAATATATTTTAAAACTCCTTCTAAAAGTGGTAATTCTGACAATGAGTTATCTCTCCTCTTATAATAAAACGTGCTATAGTTTTACTTATTCTTTCTTTATAGTATTCGTAAAAATCTAAATCATTTTCTAATTTTATTAATCTTTCTTCACAACTTTTACATATTCCTCTACCATATATTATTATACCATCACTCAAAGGTTTTCCACATATGATACAATATTTTTTTTTCATCTACATCCTCCTAGCGGCACTACTTACAAATTAATATTATTACTTTTGTTATTTAAATTTTTACCCTTAATACATAAAATATTCAATTTAAAAAATTCTTTCTCATTTTTATATTCTATAATATATACTATTCAGTTCTACCCTTAAACTTATTTTGTCCACATAAATAAATTTAAATAGTAGCATTTATATTAATATCTTATAATGATATATTCAAAAGTATGTTTTCATAAGATATAATATAAATATACTATATAAATAAACCAACCAAGATACTCTGCTAATTTTTACAAGGAGGCATTACATGATTTCAATTTATAAAACTATAGACGAATCAAATAACATTCAATCTGTAGATACCATAGAACATGGCTGCTGGATTAACGTTGTAGCACCTTCAGATGAAGATTTACTTTTAATATCAAAGAAGTCTGGTGTTTCAATGGATTTTTTAAAAGCTGCTCTAGATGAAGAAGAAACGTCACGTATAGATACTGAAGATAATAATCTACTAGTAATAGTTGATATTCCTTTTACAGAAATGGAAGTTAATTCTTTAACCTATGATTCTTATCCATTAGCTATAATCCATACAGAATCTACTTTAATTACGGTTTGTTTAAAAAACAGTAATATTCTTACTGATTTTATAAATGGGAAAGTTAAATCCTTTTTCACATTTAAACGTTCTAGGTTTATTTTACAAATACTTTATAGAATAGCGAGCTATTACTTGCTCTATTTAAGACAAATAGACAAAAAAAGTGTAATGATTGAGCAAAGACTTCATAGATCTATGAAAAATAAAGAGTTTATTCAACTTTTATCTTTACAAAAGTCTCTTGTTTATTTTTCAACATCCCTAAAAGCTAATGAAATGACTTTAGAAAAAATGTTAAAGTTAGAACTTTTACAGAAATATCCTGAAGATCAAGATATTCTAGAAGATGTTATTATTGAAAATAAACAAGCCATAGAAATGACAAACATATATAGTAATATCTTAACAGGAACTATGGATGCATTTGCCTCAGTTATATCAAATAACTTAAACATAGTCATGAAACTCCTAGCTTCAGTAACTATAGTTATGGCAATTCCAAATATAATATTTGGTTCCTTTGGCATGAATTTATATGGAATACCTTTTGCTAAATCTCCAAATGGCTTCTGGATGGTATATGTCATAACAGCTTCAATTTGCCTGGTGTGTATATTATTTTTAAAGAAAAAAAACTTATTTTAATTTTAGGATGTGATGATTTTGATTGGAAAAAGATTAAAAAAAGGAGATACTATAGGCCTTGTATCTCCGGCGAGTGCAGAGAAACCTGAAAAAATCAAAGGAAAAATTGAATTTTTAAAAGACTTTGGTTTTAATGTTAAAGAAGGGAAACATATATATGACAAATGGGGTTATTTAGCTGGTAAGGATGTGGACAGGGCTTCCGATATTATGGATATGTTCTCAGACAAAAGTGTAGATATGATATTATGCACAAGAGGTGGATACGGCAGCATGAGGCTTCTTCCTCTTATTGATTTTAACATTATAGAAGAAAATCCTAAAATATTTGCAGGATTTAGTGATATAACCACTTTATTAAACAATATCTACAACAAATGCCATATGATTACCTTTCATTCTCCAATGTGTACTTCTACTTTTGATGATTTTACATTAAAAAGTTTTTTAGATACCCTAATGTGTGGATATGCTCCCTTTACTATAAAAAACCCTGAGGACATCCCCACACGGTATTTTAATGGAGAGTACGCAGCTGGTACTCTTATAGGTGGTAACCTATGCCTTATATCTAGTCTTCTAGGTACTCCTTATGCTCTAAATACTGAAAATAAAATACTCTTTATAGAAGATGTAGGAGAAGAACCCTATAGAATTGATAGAATGCTTACTCAATTAACACTAAGTGGAGACCTGCAAAAATGTTCAGGTTTTATTCTAGGACAGTTTACAAATTGTGAACTTCCACATTATGAACGAAGTTTAACTTTAACCGAAATACTTGAAGACAGGATACTTAGCTTAAAAAAACCAACTTTAATCAACTTTCAATCTGGCCATTCATATCCAAGAATAACTTTACCAATTGGGAGTAATGTAGAAGTAAATTTTAAAGAAGGAGAAATACATGTATTAGAATCTGTAGTGAAATAGATCATTTATTTACAAATATAAAACACACCAATTTTTTATACTATAGAGGCGCCATCCAGATTTGAACTAGGAAGAAATGTTTTCCTCAGCTAATCTAGTTGGCAAACTCCTATTATATACAATTTTACATATCCTTATCATATTTACTTATAAAATATATATTTGAAAATACAACAAACAGGTACGCAATAACAATGGCTAAAACTACTGACCAACTGACACCCATCAGTGCAAATGCCATCATCAATGCCCCGAATACCAATATCATAAGATCATATGCTTTAGCTTTAGCTTTATTTCTTATTGCTATATTTCTCTCATCTTTTTCATCAATTTCCCTTTGCTTAGCTATCTCGGGATTTTTTTTCATAGTATAGATGTCAAAGGCAGTACCAAGATTTTGTCCAAAGACCCCACCTCCAATTCCAATAAGAATATATGGTAAAGTCTCAATGATACCTTGATCATTTCTTGTAAGTTTTGCTAATATAGCACCTGCAGCCAAAATTACAAAACCAATGAGTGAAAATATTAAATACCTTGCAGCACTCTTACTTTTCATTTTTTTCCTCCTCATAGCTAATACTTCTTATAAGCTATTTTTCACATAACAACTATTTTCCTAAATTGTACGGAAAGTTAACTTTACATTTTTATGTTACTACCACATAGTATAGATATCAAGTATACTTTCCATAAAAAATTATACAATAGTATTTGTCTGCAGAAAATATTGCTCTAAGACCTAATAAAATTATCAAATAAGTTGAAATAGAACGATAAACGAGGAAAATCAAAAGTGAGATGGGCAATATTCATAAGTCATTTATTTATATTACTTCTTATTTTGGGTTTTAGATGATAACTTAAATTCAGTTTTTCTAATATCTTAATAGGGTCAGGAATATGCTGTAGTACAGTTTGACAAATAGTAATATCATATCTTTTCTTTGGTATATTAATACAATAATAATTATACTACAATATACCAAAGTGCTATAAACAATAAAAAAGAAGTAACCTATCTACTGAAAAATCAGCAACCAGATTACTTCTGTATCTTTTTGGAGGCGCCATCCAGATTTGAACTGGAGATAAAGGTTTTGCAGACCTCTGCCTTACCACTTGGCTATAGCGCCATACTTTTTTTAACAGAGTTTATGATATCATTTTAAATACTTTTTGTCAACTCCAATTACTAAAAAACCCGCTGCTAAATAAAATGAATTACTCTTATACATAAAACATGCTAATATTTGCTAAACAATTAAACATATAAAAAGTATATGCTATAATATTAATCAGAGGTGATTTTATGAGTTATGAGAATTTAAAATCCGCTGTAAATTCAAGTACTAATATTGTATTTTTGGGTGGTGCAGGAGTTTCTACAGAATCGCAAATACCTGATTTTAGATCCGAAACAGGATTATATAAAACTAAAAATAATTTTTCATATCCCCCTGAAGTAATGCTAAGTCATAGTTTTTTTATGTCTCATACTGAGGATTTCTTTGATTTTTATAGGGCAAAAATGATATACAAAGATGCAAAGCCAAATGACGCCCATTACGCTCTTGCAGAATTAGAAAAAATGGGAAAGTTAAAAGCTATAGTAACTCAAAATATAGATGGTCTCCATCAAATGGCAGGGTCAAATAATGTATTAGAATTACATGGTTCCATTCATAGAAATCATTGCACTAAATGTGGAAAATCTTTTGATTTAGATTATGTACTAAATACCCCAGGTCTTATACCAAAATGTGATAAATGTAATGGAACAATAAAACCAGACGTAATTTTATACGAAGAAAGTCTAAACATGGACACATTAAATAAATCCGTAGAATACATCCAACAAGCTGATATGTTAATTGTAGGAGGTACTTCCCTAATAGTATATCCTGCTGCAGGGTTAATTAATTATTTTAAGGGAAAATATTTAGTTCTTATAAATAAATCTTCTACTTCTTATGATAATGAGGCTAATATAGTTATACATGACAGTATAGGAAAAGTTCTAAAAAGTATATTGTAAGATTTTATTCTTTTTAATAAACAGAGTTCTTGACATCAAGTGGAGTTTAAAACTCCACTTGTGATACCTTATTAACAGGCTTCTTAGTACTTTAGCACTTAAGTCTTTATCCTTTAGGAGATTATCAAGAAACGTAGCTTCTCTCAACGTACACTTGGAGAAAAGCAACTGTTACAAAATGCGTGTGAGTATTAGAGCTCATAATCATCAGATAAAATTAAATTATGATAAAAAAATAGAGTGCTAATCAGTACTCTATTTTTTTTACCTGGCAGCGACCTATTCTCCCACAGGGCCTCCCCTGCAGTACCATCGGCACCCTGAAGCTTAACCTTCCTGTTCGGTATGGAAAGGGGTGTTACCTTCACGTCATTACCACCAGATTATCATCGAAAATTGCTATAAGCTTCTCATATTTTCGTCAAGTCTTTCATTGCGGTGCTCATTTACATAAGTAAACTCTGCTCCTCATTCAAGCCTTTCCCCAATCTGATCGCTTCTATCAATTTTCTTATATATTAACTTTTAAGAGTTCAAATTACTCTGTCCTCTCAAAATTGCACAGTAAACTTTTTTTCTTTCGTTTTTATTTGGTCAAGCCCTCGACCTATTAGTATCAGTCAGCTTAACAGGTTGCCCTGCTTACACCTCTGACCTATCTCCTCGTGTTCTTCGAGGGGTCTTACTAGCTTACGCTATGGGAAATCTTATCTTGAGGTGGGCTTCACACTTAGATGCTTTCAGCGTTTATCCCTTCCCAACTTGGCTACCCAGCTATGCTCCTGGCGGAACAACTGGTTCACCAGCGGTCGGTCCATCCCGGTCCTCTCGTACTAAGGACAGCTCCTCTCAAATTTCCTGCGCCCGCGACGGATAGGGACCGAACTGTCTCACGACGTTCTGAACCCAGCTCGCGTGCCGCTTTAATGGGCGAACAGCCCAACCCTTGGGACCTACTTCAGCCCCAGGATGCGACGAGCCGACATCGAGGTGCCAAACCTCCCCGTCGATGTGAACTCTTGGGGGAGATCAGCCTGTTATCCCCGAGGTAGCTTTTATCCGTTGAGCGATGGCCCTCCCACGAGGTACCACCGGATCACTAAGCCCGACTTTCGTCCCTGCTCCACCTGTTTGTGTCGCAGTCAAGCTCCCTTCTGCCTTTGCACTCTTCGAAGAATTTCTAACCCTTCTGAGGGAACCTTTGTACGCCTCCGTTACTTTTTAGGAGGCGACCGCCCCAGTCAAACTGCCCGCCTAACATTGTCCCGTCTCCAGTTTCATGGAGCCCGGTTAGAATTCCAGTACTATCAGGGTGGTATCCCAACATCGACTCGGTAATGGCTGGCGCCACTACTTCCTAGTCTCCCACCTATCCTGTACAGACAATACCGAAATTCAGTGCTAAACTGCAGTAAAGCTCTACGGGGTCTTTCCGTCCAATCGCGGGTAGCAAGCATCTTCACTTGCACTTCAATTTCGCCGGATTTGTTGTCGAGACAGTGCTCAAATCATTACGCCATTCGTGCGGGTCGGAACTTACCCGACAAGGAATTTCGCTACCTTAGGACCGTTATAGTTACGGCCGCCGTTTACTGGGGCTTAAGTTCTGACCTTCGCTTGCGCTAAGTCTTCCCCTTAACCTTCCAGCACCGGGCAGGCGTCAGCTCCTATACTTCAGCTTTCGCTTTAGCAGAAACCTGTGTTTTTGATAAACAGTTGCTTGAGCCTTTTCTCTGCGGCCACTTGCGTGGCTCCCCTTCTCCCTAAGTTACGGGGTTAATTTGCCTAGTTCCTTAACAACAATTCTTCCGATGGTCTTAGGATTCTCTCCTCACCTACCTGTGTCGGTTTGCGGTACGGGCACATAAAAACTCCATAGAGACTTTTCTCGGCAGCGTGAAATCAGGTACTTCCCCTTGCGGGTTCCCCATAACACCTCATCATTGATATACCGGATTTTCCTGGTATACCTGACTCGATGCTTAGACATACATCCATTTGTATGCACACCTTATCCTCCTGCGTCATCCCTTTTGTCAAACGCTTTTATGCGGTATCGGAATTTCAACCGATTGTCCATCACCTACGCCTTTCGGCCTCGGCTTAGGTCCCGACTTACCCTGGGCGGACGAACCTTCCCCAGGAAACCTTAGGTTTTCGACCAATAAGATTCTCACTTATTTCTCGCTACTTATGCCAGCATTCTCTCTCCTGTACAATCCACCGTTCCTTCCGGTACGACTTCTACTCATACAGGATGCTCCTCTACCACTCTTTCGAGTCCACAGCTTCGGTGGTAAGTTTTAGCCCCGGACATTTTCGGCGCATGATCTCTTGACTAGTGAGCTATTACGCACTCTTTAAATGAGTGGCTGCTTCTGAGCCAACATCCTAGTTGTCTTAGAAATCACACATCCTTTCCCACTTAACTTACACTTTGGGACCTTAGCTGGTGGTCTGGGCTGTTTCCCTTTTGACCACGGATCTTATCATTCGCAGTCTGACTGCCGGAATTCAAGTATATGGCATTCGGAGTTTGATAAGGTTCAGTAACTGTTGTCAGCCCCTACCCCATTCAGTGCTCTACCTCCATTACTCATTTCCGACGCTAGCCCTAAAGCTATTTCGAGGAGAACCAGCTATCTCCGAGTTCGATTGGAATTTCTCCGCTATCCACAGCTCATCCCATGGTTTTTCAACACCAACGTGGTTCGGTCCTCCACGGAATTTTACTTCCGCTTCAACCTGGCCATGGATAGGTCACTCGGTTTCGGGTCTACAACATACAACTTTTCGCCCTTTTCAGACTCGGTTTCCCTCCGGCTCCGTACCTTAAGTACTTAACCTTGCTGCATATCATAACTCGCTGGCTCGTTCTACAAAAAGCACGCCGTCGTACTTTACGTACTTCGACTGTTTGTGGACACACGGTTTCAGGTTCTATTTCACTCCCCTCCCGGGGTTCTTTTCACCTTTCCCTCACGGTACTCCTTCTCTATCGGTCACCAGGTAGTATTTAGCCTTGGGAGGTGGTCCTCCCTGTTTCCCACAAGGTTTCTCGTGTCTCGTGGTACTCTGGATTAGATCTGACTGCTCTTTGTTTTCATTTACAGGGCTTTTACCTTCTACGGCGGAGCCTTCCAGCTCTCTTCAATTAACACTTCACAGTTTTTATGATCTATCCGCAACCCCAGGAACAAGTTCCTGGTTTGGGCTCTTTCCCTTTCGCTCGCCGCTACTTAGGAAATCGATGTTTCTTTCTCTTCCTCCGGGTACTTAGATGTTTCAGTTCCCCGGGTTTGCCTCTACAAACCTATGTATTCAGTTTGCAGTACCTAGCGTTGTCTAGGTGGGTTTCCCCATTCGGATATCTCTGGTTCTCTGGCTATTTGCGCCTACCCAGAGCTTTTCGCAGCTTATCGCGTCCTTCTTAGGCTCCTGGTGCCAAGGCATCCTCCATGCGCCCTTTGTAGCTTGACCTTTCATTATCGAAAATTGCTATTAACTTCGCAATACTGCGTCAAAACTTTCATTCCGGTGCTCATTTACACTAGTAAACTCCGCTCCTCATTCAAGTTTTTCCTTGTCTTGCTTGTTACTATCAATTTTCTTAGTTTCATGTATCATCTTAAATCTTTAAAATGATATTAAAGTTTATTCTACAAAGGTTATATTATAACCTTAGCTTTACTTTATTTCTTATTTACTGTGCAATTTTCAAAGGACAATTTTTCAATTTACATTCCTAATTGCTTGTAAACTGAAAGAAGAATCTATCTGATCCTTCAAAATTAAACAGAGTAGACTTTCTAACTTACTTAAACCATCAATTTATAAGATAGATTATACTCTATCTTTCGACTCCCTAGAAAGGAGGTGATCCAGCCGCAGGTTCTCCTACGGCTACCTTGTTACGACTTCACCCCAATTACTAACCCCACCTTCGGCCGCGTCCTCCTAAGTTAGACTACGGACTTCGGGTGTTGCCAGCTCTCATGGTGTGACGGGCGGTGTGTACAAGGCCCGGGAACGTATTCACCGCGACATTCTGATTCGCGATTACTAGCAACTCCAACTTCATGTAGGCGAGTTTCAGCCTGCAATCCGAACTGGGGGCAGTTTTTGAGGTTTGCTCCACCTTGCGGTCTTGCTTCTCTCTGTACTGCCCATTGTAGCACGTGTGTTGCCCTGGACATAAGGGGCATGATGATTTGACGTCATCCCCACCTTCCTCCGCGTTAACCGCGGCAGTCTTGCTAGAGTGCTCAACTAAATGTTAGCAACTAACAACAGGGGTTGCGCTCGTTGCAGGACTTAACCTAACATCTCACGACACGAGCTGACGACAACCATGCACCACCTGTATCCCTGCCCCGAAGGGCTTCTCTTATCTCTAAGATATTCAGGGTATGTCAAGTCCAGGTAAGGTTCTTCGCGTTGCTTCGAATTAAACCACATGCTCCGCTGCTTGTGCGGGCCCCCGTCAATTCCTTTGAGTTTTAATCTTGCGATCGTACTTCCCAGGCGGAGTACTTATTGTGTTTACTGCGGCACAGAAGGGGTCGATACCTCCTACACCTAGTACTCATCGTTTACGGCGTGGACTACCAGGGTATCTAATCCTGTTTGCTACCCACGCTTTCGTGCCTCAGCGTCAGTTACGGTCCAGAGAATCGCCTTCGCCACTGGTGTTCTTCCTAATCTCTACGCATTTCACCGCTACACTAGGAATTCCATTCTCCTCTCCCGCACTCTAGATATCCAGTTTGAAATGCAGTGCCCGGGTTAAGCCCGGGTATTTCACATCTCACTTAAATATCCGCCTACGCACTCTTTACGCCCAGTAATTCCGGACAACGCTCGCCACCTACGTATTACCGCGGCTGCTGGCACGTAGTTAGCCGTGGCTTCCTCCTTGGGTACCGTCATTATCGTCCCCAAAGACAGAGCTTTACAATCCGAAAACCTTCTTCACTCACGCGGCGTTGCTGCATCAGGCTTTCGCCCATTGTGCAATATTCCCCACTGCTGCCTCCCGTAGGAGTCTGGACCGTCTCTCAGTTCCAATGTGGCCGATCACCCTCTCAGGTCGGCTACGCATCGTCGCCTTGGTAGGCCGTTACCCTACCAACTAGCTAATGCGCCGCGGGTCCATCTCAAAGCGGATTACTCCTTTAAATCAGTCTCCATGTGAAAACTGATTATTATGCGGTATTAATCTCCCTTTCGGGAGGCTATCCCCCTCTTTGAGGTAGGTTACCCACGTGTTACTCACCCGTCCGCCGCTAATCCACTCCCGAAGGAGCTTCATCGCTCGACTTGCATGTGTTAAGCACGCCGCCAGCGTTCGTCCTGAGCCAGGATCAAACTCTTAATTTAAAAGTTTGTATTGACTCTTCTTATTACGAAATTACTTTTTTAGCTGCTCTCGCAGCTCAAAAGAATTGCTGGTTTATTCTAAATAAGTTGTACTTATATCTTCCTCTGTTTAATTTTCAAGGATCATTTTGCCGTCTCACTTCGACAGCCTTTATAGTATATCATTTTAAATTACATCTGTCAATACGTTTTATTATTTTTCTTTAAATAAAAAACTATTGATTTAATCTGTTTCTGTAATCTCCATGACAACGAAATTTATTATATCACAGCTTATACTTAACTCAGTTCACTTACTCCGGTATTTTTATAACTTAATTTGCATTTTCTCCTTTATACTACTTATATTCACCATTTTTCTTACATAGATACACATGGATATGTTTATACTTAATTTATTCTAACAGAGAACTATATTACCCATTTTTAATAAATATGATACCTATTACATATCATTAAATAACCCTAATAAACAAATTTCTTTTAGGATTGGAGATAAAACTATAGTATTTAAATACAAAAAAAGTTTCGGATATAATCTGAAACTTTTTTAATAAAAATTAATAAGCACCTTGTGAATTTATCCAAAGTATTATTTAGAAGTTCTTTTCTTTCTTATTACATCAATTCCTACAGCTAAAATTATAATTGCACCTTTAGCAAACCTCTGTGGTCCCTGTTGCACATCTAGTAGGTTCATTCCATTCGCAATTACTCCCATAATTAAGGCACCAATAAGTGTTCCAACTATACCGCCTTCTCCACCGGTCATACTTGTTCCACCTATAGCTACTGCCGCTATAGCATCAAGTTCGTTTCCATCACCTGCAACTGGTACTGCTGAATCAAGCCTTGCTGTTAAAATTATAGCAGCTATAGCACAGCATATTCCTGAAATCGTATAAACCAACATCTCATATTTATCCACATTTATTCCTGAAAGCTTACTTGCTACTCTATTTCCTCCAATAGCATACATGTATCTTCCAAACTTTGTGTATTTAAGCACATAATAACCTAATGCAAATATTACTGCCATAATAATTGCAGGAATTGGAACAACTCCAATAAATCCAGCAAAGCTTTTAAACCCAGCTGAGAAAGAATATACTGGTTGTCCATTTGTTATAGTATATGCAAGTCCTCTAGCCATAGTCATAGTTCCTAGTGTAGCTATAAAAGGTTGGAGTTTAACCTTTGATATTAAAATTCCATTTAAGAAACCAATAGCTGCACCTAGTATAATACCTACTAAAATAGCTAACACAACAGACATTCCTGCTTTCATGCATAATGCCATAATAAGTCCTGTAAATGCAATAATTGAACCAACAGATAAGTCGATTCCTCCAAGTAATATTACAAAAGTCATACCAACAGATATTATTCCAATTTGTGCAATCTGCTGCAATATGTTAAATACATTTTTTACAGTAAGAAAATCTGGAGACAACACAGCCATAACTACAATTAAAACAACTAATGCAATGACAACCCCTAGCTTATCCAGTATGTCATTTATACTAGTCTTTTTCTTTTTTTCAGTATCTTCTAACTGATTCATCATTCTATACCTCCTGTTGCATAATGCATTATTTTTTCTTGAGTAGCCTCATCCTTATTTAATTCTCCAGTTATTTTCCCTCTACACATAACTAATATTCTATCACTCATGCCAAGTACTTCAGGAAGTTCTGAAGAAACCATAATTATTCCTACCCCACTTTTAACTAAATCATTCATAATATTATAAATTTCTATTTTAGCACCTACATCTATTCCACGAGTAGGTTCATCCACAATTAAAACCTTTGAATCAGATAATAGCCACTTTGCTATAACAATCTTTTGTTGGTTTCCACCGCTCAGTGTACCTGCAATTTGTCTATATCCTGAAGACTTAATTGACAATTTAGATATATAATCTTTTATTTCCTTGACTTCTTTTCTAAGATTTAATTTTATAGGATTACTAATATATTTGCCAAGGGATGCTAAGGTTATATTTTGACCTACACCCATCTGTAAAACAAGACCTTCATCTCTTCTATTTTCCGTTACAAATCCTATACCATTTTTTATTGCTTTCATAGGGGAATTTATTTCAACTTTTTTACCTTTTAAATATATTTCACCAGAATCAAATGAATCTATACCAAATATAGCCCTCATTACTTCTGTTCTTCCCGCACCCATAAGACCAGAAAATCCTAGTATTTCGCCTGATCTCAAACTGAAATTTATATTTTCAAAAACTCCTTTTTTGGTTAATCCCTTAACCCTTAATATTTCTTCTCCTAAATCAACCTTTATTTTAGGAAATTTTTCTTTAATTTCTCTTCCTACCATTAATTTTATAAGTTCATCTATAGATGTACCTTTGATATTAACTGTTTCTACAGTTTCTCCATCTCTCATAACAGTAACTCTATCACCAATTTGAGCAAATTCCTCAAGTCTATGAGAAATGTATATTATAGAAACTCCTTCAGATTTAATTTTTCTCATTATTTTAAATAAATTATCTATTTCTTTTTCTGTCAGTGCCGCTGTTGGCTCATCCATTATTATGATATCAGAATGAACCGATAGTGCTTTTGCTATCTCAACCATTTGTTGCTGGGCAATTCCTAAATTCTTTATTGGTTTATCTACAGGTATATCTACATTTAAGTAATCAATCATCTTTTGTGCATCATTGTACATTTTTTTGAAATTAACCTTACCAGGTACCTTGGATTCAGGTTCTCTTCCAAGATATATATTCTCAGCAACAGTCATATAGGGAACTAAATTAAATTCCTGATAAATTATGCTTATTCCAAGTTTCTCAGCATCTTTTGGAGAATTTATCTCTACTTTGTTTCCGTTTAGTATAATGTCTCCACTATCTTTTGAATATGCTCCAGAAAGTATCTTCATAAGAGTTGATTTACCTGCACCATTTTCACCAAGTAAAATATGAACTTCTCCTTTTTTAACTTCAATTCCCGAATTTTTAAGAACTGTAACTCCTGAAAAACTTTTAGTTATGTTCTCCATTTTCAATATAGTTTCTGACAATATTACCCCCCCTTTTGCCACAAATTACGTAACTAAATATTTTACTCTTAGAAAATGTTAAAGCTAACATTTTCTAAGAGCAAATATAGAATTATTTTGCTTTATAAGTACTAACGTTACTCTTGTCTACTACAAAAGTCTTTGTCTGATCTAATTTATTTGCCATTTTTTCACCTTTTAAAGCTTTAGAACAATCTATTATACTTTCTTTACCAATTTGTTTTGGATCTGTATAAATTGTAGCAGTAGTTTCTCCCTGTGCGATTGAATCTAAAGTAGCTGGATTTCCATCTATACCAATAGTAACTCCATCCTTAACCCCTGCTGATTTAAAAGCTTGGGCTGCACCTATTGCCATTTCATCACTCAATCCATAAAACATATTTATAGCCTTATTAGCTTGATAAAGGTTAGTTGCAACATTCATGCCTTTTTCTCTCTGCCAATCAGCTGGTTGTGTAGCTACAATCTTTACATTTGAATATTTTTTAGCTTCATTTACAAATCCACCTTTTCTATTGTCTGTAAATACACCAGGAAGACCCTCTAATACACCAACATTGAATTGCTTGTCTTTAAGTTTAGTTCCTAAATAGTCTGCAGCCTGAGCTCCTGCTTGTTTTTGGTCATATCCAACATAAGCATAAACATCTGCACCCTTTATTGGACTTAATGAGTTAAATACAATAACTGGTATCTTTGCATCATTTGCTTTTTTTACAACAGCAGCCATAGTTTTATCATCTGTGGTACATATTGCAATAGCATCAACTTGCTGAGTTATAACGTCTTCAACTATTTTTAATAATCCATTGAAATCGTCTTCTGTTTGAGGAGCCAATACTTTTATGTTAAATCCTTCTTTAGCTGCTTCTTGCTTTGCTCCTGTAACAGCCTGAGTATAAAATGGGCTTACAAGTGATGGTGGAATAAATGCTATCGTTTTCTTTTTACTGCTTGTACCAGAACTTGAAGTACTTGTACTTCCACATGCCATGAGACCTACACTTAGAACTAATACAAGTCCACATAATAGAATTGACCTCATGCTTTTTCTAATTGATTTAAATTTAATCATTTTTAAATCCCCTCTCCTTTTAATTAAAAAATCAAGTTTATATTGTAAATTTTTATTACTAATCTTAACAATTGTAATTACTGTTATGGTCTTCATTGTATCCATATTAGTCCCTTATATTCCATTAAATGAAAGCGATTTCTTAAATTTATAATAATATTTGTTCGTACAAATGTCAATTGTTTTTTGTGATTATCAGTATTAATTTTTATATTTTGTCATAAAATTAACCTACTTTCTATTAATTATTATCTTTTGAATTTTAATGGCATATTTTGACATTCAAATTAAAAAATATAGAGAGTATCATCTCTAATGATAAAAAAACCATCAGAAAAGACACTCCCTATTATTTACTTCTTATTTATTTGTTATTTTATTGAAACTAAAACCTTATTTCACTTATTCATTTTTATATGTCAGTTACAATATTGTATAAAATCTGCAAGTACATTTATTAGTTATTTTCTGCACTCATTTTACTTTTTCTTAATTGTAAATCCTTCATAATGCGTGGATACTCTTTGTCAAGTCCATAACAGAGCAATAATATAATTTGAGCAACATATATTATTATTGGAACATGAATAAACAATGCTTTTATTGAAAATACCGCAGAACTAGCTTGTACTGCTTGTGCACCATTATATCCTCCCCAAGCTAAAATCCATCCTGTTATGGCTGTACCAAAACCTATACCCATCTTTTGTCCTAAACTACCTCCGCTATAAAGCAATCCTTCATTTCTTATGCCTGTTTTCCATTCACCATATTCTATAGTATCAGGGAATAATGCCCACACTCCTCCTAGCAAGAAAGCTTGGCCAAAACCTTTAACAATTTGAGAAACCATAACAACTGTTAAACTATACGGATTTATTATTGTAATTAAGTAACCACCTATGCTTATTATTGAACCAATGATCATAGCATTTCTTTTTCCGTATTTATCATAAACTTTTGAGATCATAAGGAATCCCACTAATACTGGAGCTAAATATGCAATAGTTAATCCTCCAACTAGAGAAGAATTACCAAGAAGATATTTAGCATAATATACCGTACTACCTTGATTTATAGCATATCCAATACTATAAACTATAAAAAATATAGTTGCTATAAACCAATATTTATTTTGACATAAAGCCTTTAGACTAATCTTCAAAGGAATTTTTTCCTTTTTAATTGGTTTTACTCTTTCTTTTTGCGTTTTAAAAACATAAACAAATAATAATAGAGAAACTACTCCTAAAACTGAATAAGTTAAAGCCCATCCAGGTTGTTTTCCTCCAAATAAATTTACCAATGGCATTGTAAGATTAGTAACAATTAATACTCCTATTTGTGCCAAAAACATTCTAAAAAGATTTAATACTTCTCTCTGATGTTGATCTTGAGTAACCAATGAATTTAATGTACCATAAGGAATAGCAATTGCAGTAAACGCTATCATAAGTAAATTATACGATATTACAATATACACTATCTTTCCAAAAGTGCTTATGTTTGGTACCATAAATATTGATACTGTTAAAACAACAAAAGGAATTGATCCCCATAATATCCAAGGACGAGCTTTACCATACTTTGAATTAGTTTTATCAACAATTGTGCCCATTATAACATCTAAGACACCATCTAAACAACGTGAGAACAACATAATAGTTCCAATAATAGCAGCAGACATACCAACAACATCAGTATAGAAATAAACTACAAACATTCCCAAAGAAGCCCAAGTAAAGTTAATGGCTAAATCACCACATCCATAACCAAACTTCTCACTAAATTTTAAATTTTCTTTAAAAACATCTTTATCTTGTACTTTCATATCCACTTACCTTCCCACTCCCTTCATAATTTATTGAAATTACTTTATAATTAAAACATTCCAAGAAAGCTTTGGAAGAACAACTTTCGTACCATCACAATTTGAAAGATCTTTTTCCTTTACAGTAACGTTATCAGGACTTTCAAATGTATTTCTAAGTTCTAAGTCATCTCCAGATAATACAAATTGCTTAGAGATTTTACGATCTCCAAATCCATTAAATTGAAGGTCTAATTCTGTGTCTTCATCCTGGTTACAATTTAATGCAAATACTCTAATTTCATCAGATTCTTTATCATAAACAGTAGCTGCTTCTACTAAAGGTAATTCACCAAAATCACATTTGTAGCTTGCACCATTAACAGATGGTTTAAGTACAGTTCCTCTACCATAATTACTAACCATACTAAATGGATAATAAGTCGACTGTTTTAAAACTCCTCCATTTCTCTGCGTTGTAATAGGTGCTATTACATTAATTAATTGTGCAAGACATGCAATCTTTACTCTATCAGCATTATTTATTAAAGTTATTGCAAGTCCACCAACTGTTAGTGCATCTAAAAGACTATATTTTTCCTCTAAGATTGCAGGAGCTTCTTCCCATTTCTCAGCTGAAGTTACTTCAAAAGTCGTCAGTCCCTGTAAGTCGTCGAGACTATCAAGTTTTATATCCTGGAAGTTCCATACATTCCATTCATCTAAACATATTTTTATATCTTTTTCTTCCTTATTTTTTGCCTTTACATAATCAAGAACTCTTTCTGTATTTTTTATATGGTCATCAAGTTGTTTATATGATGCAAGAAAATTTGACGTTCCTTGATTGGTATTCATATTATAATTATGAGTAGATATGTAATCAACATAAGGATAAAGTTCTTTAAGTACAATTCTATCCCAATCCATATAAGTAGGAAGCATTTCATAACTACTTCCACAAGCAACTAATTTAATATCTTTGTCTACCCATTTCATAAGTTTAGCAGCTTCACAAGCTTTTTTTGCATAGTCTTCTGCTGATAAGTGACCTGCTTGCCAGGTACCTTCCATTTCATTTCCAAGGCACCAATATTTTATATTATAAGGCTCCTTACTTCCATTTTTGATACGAAGATCACTCCAGTAAGTCCCGCCAGGATGATTACAATATTCTACAAGTTCAGCTGCACTTTTAACACTACCTGTTCCTAAATTAACTGCTATCATTGGTTCAATACCAGCTTTTTTTGCCCAACGACAAAAATCATCAATTCCAAATTGATTTGTTTCAACACTTGACCAAGCAAATTCCATTCTTTTAGGCCTGTTTTCCTTTGGTCCAATACCATCTTTCCAATCATAATTGGAAACAAAATTTCCGCCAGGGTAACGAACCAATCCCAATTTTAAATCTTTTATTACTTCCATAGCATCTGTTCTGAATCCATCTTCATCGGCCTTTTCATGCCCTGGTTCATAAATTCCACTATATACAGCCCTGCCTAAATGCTCAATAAATGAACTATATAAATTTTCATTAACATCTCCAATCTTAAAATGATTATCATAATAATAACTAACTTTTTTCATTTTATAACAATCTCCTTTCTTATAGATAAAATATAACTTAATATAACTTTTTAGAGAATTATAAATCTTTATAATCTGCAATAAATTATGATAGTACCTTTAAACCATATCACCGTACTCTTTCAAACATCATCGTAAGCCACTACATTACCAGGAGTATTTATACACTAACATTCCTCCTTTAATTTTATTTTTGAAAGCGATTACTTAAATTAATAATAATATTTGTTCGTACAAATGTCAACCTTATTTTATTTTTATAGGGATAAATCCCCGTATTTCTTAAAAATTTGATCATTTTATTAGTTTTTTTACAAAAAATGACCCTTATGTTATTCATAAGGATCATTTTGAAAATTTTATTTTATTATGTGCATAAATTTAAATTGATGCTGTAGAACTTCTAATAACAATTTCAGGTTCATATAATATTGAATCACATTCACTAAAATGATTATTATTATTAATTAATCTAATAATTAACTTAGCAGCATCTATTCCCATCTTTTCCTTTGGATGAGTTATTGATGTTAATTTCGGTTCCATAATTGTTGCCATTGGAGAATCATCAAATCCAATAATTGATAAATCTTCTGGAACCTTTAATTTTAGATCATATGCAATATTTAACACCATGTATGCAATTTCATCATTATAGCAAAATATACCCGTTGGACGTTTTTCCTGTTTTAAAACATTCTTTATCTTTTCAGGTAGTAGTGTATTTGTTTCCTCTGACAGATAGGTTAAAATTTTATCTTGCCTTAACAATACATTACTTTCCTGACATCCAGTAATAAAACCATTCATCCTGTGCACACCTTGTAGGTCATCTACCTTGAAAATACCAGCTATATTCTTATGTCCTAAAGTAATTAAATACTTTGCAGCTATATTGCCCCCCTTTAAATCATCTACACATAAGCTTGGTACTTTAACTTGAGAATAAGATGCATTTATCATAATAAAAGGAATATCTTGCTCTATTAAATTATTAAAATATCCCATGTTAGGACTTTGATATGCACTCTTTGTAGGCTCTACAATGAGTCCATCTATTTTGTGTGCTAATAAATTTTTTAAATTGCTGCTTTCAAGCATTATATTATTCTTCGTAGAAGATAATAAAAGGGAGTATGATTCATCATATAGTGTATCTTCAATTCCTCTAATTATATCAGGGAATATATAGTTGGAAATATATGTTGTAAGCACCCCAACATTCTTGTTGTTTGTCAAGTAAATTTCATTTTGTTTAAAATCAGATACATATATTCCACTTCCCTGCAATCTATACAAGTATTTCTCTGCCGCTAGATCACTTATTGCTCTCCTTATAGTATGTCTACTAACTTTAAATAGCTCCATAAGTTCCGATTCTGTTGGAATTTTTTCATGTGGTTTATATTTTTCATTAACTGCCCAGCTAATAATTTCTTCTTTTACTTTTTCATATTTATGTTTCATGTTTATCTCCTGCACAAAATAATAGTTTATTATATTACACCTCATATTATAATACATATCATATTATATTAAAGCATAAAAATATAAAAAGTAAAATAATTACAATCATCGAGCAATTTGTACTAATAAATTTACAAGTAAAATTAATATTTAATGATATAGCAATTGTTTGTGAAAAAGTAGTTATATTTGTTTAAAACGCTGTAATGAAACGCGATAATATCATCACTAAAAATAATTATTTAATAAGTAATTATCTAAATACATTTAAAATAAGTACGTATCTTTTTTTATATATTTATTGACATGTACGTATATAAATGATATATTTATCATAAAAAACCGTTTACTATTATTGTAAGGGGGAGGTAATTCTATTGACTATAAATAAGGATAGAGTAAAAGAAATTCAAAATGGTAAAACATCATTAGGAATAGAATTTGGTTCTACTCGTATTAAAGCTGTTCTTATTGGAAACGATTTTTCTCCATTAGCTAGTGGCAGCTTTGAATGGGAGACAAGCTTAAGAGATGGTATTTGGACCTATTCGCTAGAAGAAATCTGGAAAGGATTACAATATAGTTATCAAAAACTTTTTGCTGAGATAAAAGAAAAATATGGTGTAACACTTTCAAAAATTGGTTCAATTGGTTTTTCAGCAATGATGCATGGATATATGGCATTTGATAAACAAGGAAACCTACTTGTTCCATTTAGGACATGGCGTAATACCATGACAGAGGAAGCAGCCAAAAAGTTAACAGAATCATTTCACTTCAATATTCCTGAGAGATGGAGTATAGCTCATTTATATCAGGCTATTCTCCATAAAGAACCTCATATTGAAAAGCTTGATTTTATAACTACTTTAGCTGGTTATATTCATTGGGAATTAACAGGTAAAAAGGTTTTGGGTATTTGTGATGCATCAGGAATGTTTCCAATTGATATGAAAACTCATAATTACGATAAACATATGTTAGAAACATTCAATCATTTGCCAGAAGTTGAAAAGTATTCATTGAATGTAGAGAAGCTTCTACCAAAAGTCTTACTAGCCGGAGAAAATGCTGGCGTCTTAACTCCAGAAGGAGCCAATAAACTTGATGTAAGTGGAAATCTTCAAAGTGGTATTCCACTATGTCCACCTGAAGGAGATGCAGGTACAGGAATGGTTGCTACAAATTCAGTTGCACCACGTACAGGAAATATCTCTGCAGGCACATCAATTTTTGCAATGGTCGTCCTTGAGAATCCACTTAAGAATGTTCATCCAGAGATTGATATGGTAACAACACCTACAGGAGACTTAGTTGGAATGGTTCATGCAAATAATGGTTATTCTGATATAGACGCATGGATTAATATCTTTCATGAATTTGCCGAAGCAATAAATGTCAACATTCCAAGAGATCTTCTTTATATGGGACTCTATACTCAAGCATTTCTAGGTGACCCTGATTGTGGAGGAATTCTTGCATATAACTATTTTGCAGGCGAAAATATCACAGGTGTTCCGGAAGGTAGACCTCTAATTGTACGAAAACCAAAAAGTAATTTTAATCTACCAAACTTTATGAAAGCACATCTCTTTACTTCATTAGGAGCCTTGAAAATTGGAATGGACATTCTCCTAAAAGATGAAGGCGTAAAGCTTGATAAGTTACTTGGTCATGGTGGATTATTCAAGACACCTATTGTAGGACAAGAAGCAGTTGCAGCTGCAGTAAATACACCAGTATCAGTTATGGAAACTGCAGGTGAAGGCGGTGCATGGGGAATTGCACTATTAGCTAGTTATTTGAATAATAAAGAAAGTAACTCCACGCTAGCAGAATTTTTATCAAAAAAAGTTTTTGCTGGTTATGTAGCTGATGAAGTAAAACCTGAAGCAAAAGACGTTAAAGGTTTTGAACAATTTATGAAACGTTATAAAAATGGAATTCCTATTGAACAAGCTGCAGTAGATTATTTAATCTAGATGAATAAGTTAAAAACAACTAAGATAATTTATCTTATTAGTGAAAGAAGGTTAGCTCATGTTAGAAGATTTAAAAGAAAAAGTGCTCGAGGCTAATTTGATGTTGCCAAAATACCATATGGTAACATTTACATGGGGCAACGTAAGTGGAATTGATCGCAGTCAGAGTCTTGTAGTTATTAAACCTAGTGGTGTTGAATATACAAAAATGAAAGCAAGTGATATGGTCGTTGTAGATCTTAATGGGAAAGTAATTGAAGGAGATTTAAATCCGTCAAGTGATACAGCAACTCACTTAGTATTATATAGAAACTTCCCTGACATCTTAGGCATTGTACACACACATTCTCCTTGGGCCGTGTCTTTTGCTCAAGCAGGTATTTGCATTCCTGCAGCTGGTACTACACATGGCGATTATTTCTACGGAGATATTCCTGTAACACCAAAGATGACTAAAGATGAAATAGTGACAGATTATGAGAAGCAGACAGGAGATGTAATTGTTAGAACATTCAAGGACAATAGTATTAATCCAAATGATATACCTGGAGTTCTTGTAAATGATCATGGTCCATTTACTTGGGGAACCGATCCTAAAAATGCAGTTCATAATGCAGTCGTATTGGAAGAGGTTGCAAAAATTACATATCATTCCTTACAATTAAATCCCCATAATATTAGAATGGATCAAGTTTTATTAGATAAGCATTTTAAACGCAAACACGGAAAAAATGCATACTATGGTCAAAATAATAAATAAAAACAAGGAAAGAGGGTCAATTATGCTAAAAAATAAAGAAATGGAATTTTGGTTTATTGTAGGCAGCCAACATTTATATGGTGAAGAGGCACTATCAGAAGTAAAAGAACATTCTATGGAAATTGCAGATGCTTTAAATAAGAGTGGCAAATTACCTTATCCTATTGTATTTAAATCTCTTGCAACTTCTGCGAGCCAAATAACAAAACTTATGAAGGAAGTAAACTACAATGATAATGTAGCTGGTGTTATTACATGGATGCACACATTCTCACCAGCTAAAATGTGGATTGCTGGTACTAAATTATTACAAAAACCATTACTTCATCTAGCAACACAATTTTACGAACATATTCCTTGGAAAACAATTGATATGGATTATATGAACTTACATCAAAGTGCTCATGGTGATAGAGAATATGGTTTTATTAATGCTAGATTAAAGAAACATAATAAAATTGTTGTAGGACATTGGAAAAAAGAAAATGTTCAAAAACAAATTGCTGATTGGATGAACGTAGCCGCAGGTTATATCTTAAGTCAAGACATCAAAGTTGCACGTTTTGGTGATAATATGCGTAATGTTGCTGTTACTGAAGGTGATAAGATTGAAGCTCAAATTCAGTTTGGATGGACAGTAGATTATTTTGGTATTGGTGATTTAGTTGCTGAAATGAATAAAGTTTCCCAAAAAGACATTGATGATACTTATGAAGAATTTAAAAAGATTTATATTATGGATGTAGGAGAAAATGACCCTAAATTCTATGAGAATCAAGTAAAAGAACAAATTAAAATTGAAATTGGACTTCGTCACTTCTTAGAAGCAGGAGGCTATACTGCATTTACAACAAATTTCGAAGATTTATATGGTATGAAACAGTTACCTGGACTTGCAGTTCAGCGTTTAAATGCTGAAGGATATGGCTTTGCAGGAGAAGGTGATTGGAAAACTGCTGCTTTAAGTAGACTTATAAAAATCATGACAAACAATAAAAAGACAGGATTTATGGAAGATTATACTTATGAATTAAGTGAAGGTAATGAGGAAATCTTAGGCGCTCATATGTTGGAGGTTGATCCAACATTTGCATCTGATAAACCTAGAGTTGTGGTAAAACCCTTAGGAATAGGTGATCGTGAAGATCCTGCACGTTTGATATTCAATGGATCTACTGGTAAAGGTACTTCAATGACAATGCTAGATCTTGGAACACATTATCGTTTGATAATCAGTGAAGTAAATGCTGTAGAACCTGCAGAGGATACTCCTGAACTCCCTGTAGCTAAGATGGTATGGAAACCTGAACCAAACTTTGCTGATGGTGTAAAAGCCTGGATTTATGCTGGTGGTGGTCATCATACTGTTCTTACTCTAGGATTAACAGTTGAACAAGTATATGATTGGGCCCGCATGGTTAATTTAGAATCAATTATTATAGATCATAATACAAATTTAAGAGATGTTATAAGAGAAACTACAAAATAATTAATTATATAAAGGTATGCTTATTATTTAATATTATCATAACACAAATAATTAAGCATACCTAAATTTTTTATCTTATAAACAGAGTTCTAAGCATCAGACGGTGTTTTAACTCCGCCTGATGCTTAGAAATCGTTATCCAGAGACGTAGCTGATCTTTACTCCCACTTGGAAAAGTGTGAGTATTAGAGCAGGTAGTCATCGGATAAAATTAAATATTAAAGGAGTATATAAAATGATAGAAAAAAGTGTTTTTGGTTCTTTCAAAGGAAACAAAATTTATAAATATACAATGACTAACAAACATGGTATGAAAGTTTCCTGTATCTCACACGGAGCTACTTTAACAGAAATTATTGTACCCGATAAGTTAGGCAACTTTTCAAACGTTTTATTAGGCTTTGACAACTTAGATAGTTATATAAAAGATAGAAAGATGTTTCTAGGAGCAGCTATCGGACCAGTAGCTGGTCGCATAGCTAATGGCTCTTTTAAAATTAAAGGTATCTCCTATAACGTTCCTAAAAATGAAGGTGAAAATACACTTCATGGTGGCACTTATGGGTTCAATTCTCTTATATGGAATAGTAGCACAGAAGACTCTGAAGAAGCCACTAGTGTACTTTTTCATAGGACTATATCTCCCGACGAAGATGGATTTCCTGGGACATTAAATGTAGAGGTTAAATATACACTTAATAACAATAATGATTTATTAATCACTTTTAGTGGATTAAGCAATAAAGATGCACTTTTTAATCCTACAGTACATTCATACTTCAACTTAAATAATGACATTACAAAGTTGTTCTCAGGTCATACACTACAAATTAATGCATCCCATTATGCTGAAATTAATGAAGCCTTATTACCAACTGGTACTTTAAAAGAAGTTTCTGGAACACCTTTTGATTTCCAGCAGCCTAAAAATTTGGAAGATGCAATTAAATATTTGCAAACTGAATCGGGCCTCAATGGCTTTGACCATCCCTTTAATGTAAATGGTAAAAATATTGCTACTTTAATTAATCATGATACATGTAGGCGTTTAGACATTGAATCAGATCGTAATGCTCTAATCGTTTATACTCTTAATATTAAAGATGACACTTGGAAAGTGCAAAATCAAAAATTAGTTTCCAATATGGGAATAGCTTTGGAACCGCAGACATTACCTGATGCAATTCATTATAAAAATTTCGGTGACATTATATTACCTGCAAATAAAAGAAAATGCTATAATATTAAATACCATTTTAGTTTAATTTGAAATAAATTTCCATTAAATTTCAAAAAGTTACATAAAATAATGGACATAGGTTTTGTTTTTACACAAACCTATGTCCATTATTACCTTGGCATTTTTATTGCAATATGTATTACTTCATTTCAACTTTATATTTACTTCTCAATTCTTTATTAAATTTTGAATACTCATATTTCTGTCTTTCCTGTAATAATCCATTCTTAATAGCGTTCTTTACTTCATCATAAGATGCTATAGAAGGTTCTATTTTCTCTTCCACTTTTATAAGGTGGTATCCAAATTGAGTTTTTACAGGTTCACTAACTACATCTATATCTAAACTAAATGCAGCGTTCTCAAATTCTGGAACCATTTGTCCTCTAGCAAATTCACCTAAACTGCCACCTTGAGCCTTAGATGGACAAGTTGAATATTTTTGTGCAGCTTCTTCAAAAGGCATACCTTCTGAGATCTCTTTTGAAATTTTCTTAGCTTTTTCTATACTATCTACTAATATATGCTTTGCTTTTAATCTTTCAGGCTTTTTATACATATCTTTATTGGCTTCATAATAATCCTGACTTTCTTTATCAGTTACATTAACCTTATTCATAACTTTAGATATAGCTATTTGAGTTAATATTTCTTTTTTAGCAGATTCCAGCATCTTTAAATACTCATCATCTTTTTCTAAGTTTTCATCTTTAGCGTAACTATATGCTAATTCAAAAAATACCATCTCATTAAGTAAATATTTCTTACCTTCAGCTGTATTTAATTGATTTCTCTTATCTTGTGGAAATCTATTAATTGCTTCTTTAAGATCGCTTTCTTTTATTTCCATTCCATTTACAATTGCTAACACATTATTTTGCATATAAGTTTCTCCTTAATATTTTTATATTTTATACTTAATTATTACATAGTTCAATTATTTTTTCTATATAAAATAAAAAAAGTTTCAGATTATATCTGAAACTTTTGGTGGCCAGACCAGGAATCGAACCAGGGACACGAGGATTTTCAGTCCTCTGCTCTACCGACTGAGCTATCTGGCCAAAAAACTTACCTGGCAGCGACCTATTCTCCCACAGAGCCTCCCCTGCAGTACCATCGGCACCCTGAAGCTTAACCTTCCTGTTCGGTATGGAAAGGGGTGTTACCTTCACGTCATTACCACCAGATTATCATCGAAAATTGCTATTTCTATCAATTTTCTTTTATATTAATTTTTAAAGAGAACCTTCTGTCCTCTCAAAATTGCACAGTAAACTTTTTTTCTTTCGTTTTTATTTGGTCAAGCCCTCGACCTATTAGTATCAGTCAGCTTAACAGGTTGCCCTGCTTACACCTCTGACCTATCTCCTCGTGTTCTTCGAGGGGTCTTACTAGCTTACGCTATGGGAAATCTTATCTTGAGGTGGGCTTCACACTTAGATGCTTTCAGCGTTTATCCCTTCCCAACTTGGCTACCCAGCTATGCTCCTGGCGGAACAACTGGTTCACCAGCGGTCGGTCCATCCCGGTCCTCTCGTACTAAGGACAGCTCCTCTCAAATTTCCTGCGCCCGCGACGGATAGGGACCGAACTGTCTCACGACGTTCTGAACCCAGCTCGCGTGCCGCTTTAATGGGCGAACAGCCCAACCCTTGGGACCTACTTCAGCCCCAGGATGCGACGAGCCGACATCGAGGTGCCAAACCTCCCCGTCGATGTGAACTCTTGGGGGAGATCAGCCTGTTATCCCCGAGGTAGCTTTTATCCGTTGAGCGATGGCCCTCCCACGAGGTACCACCGGATCACTAAGCCCGACTTTCGTCCCTGCTCCACCTGTTTGTGTCGCAGTCAAGCTCCCTTCTGCCTTTGCACTCTTCGAAGAATTTCTAACCCTTCTGAGGGAACCTTTGTACGCCTCCGTTACTTTTTAGGAGGCGACCGCCCCAGTCAAACTGCCCGCCTAACATTGTCCCGTCTCCAGTTTCATGGAGCCCGGTTAGAATTCCAGTACTATCAGGGTGGTATCCCAACATCGACTCGGTAATGGCTGGCGCCACTACTTCCTAGTCTCCCACCTATCCTGTACAGACAATACCGAAATTCAGTGCTAAACTGCAGTAAAGCTCTACGGGGTCTTTCCGTCCAATCGCGGGTAGCAAGCATCTTCACTTGCACTTCAATTTCGCCGGATTTGTTGTCGAGACAGTGCTCAAATCATTACGCCATTCGTGCGGGTCGGAACTTACCCGACAAGGAATTTCGCTACCTTAGGACCGTTATAGTTACGGCCGCCGTTTACTGGGGCTTAAGTTCTGACCTTCGCTTGCGCTAAGTCTTCCCCTTAACCTTCCAGCACCGGGCAGGCGTCAGCTCCTATACTTCAGCTTTCGCTTTAGCAGAAACCTGTGTTTTTGATAAACAGTTGCTTGAGCCTTTTCTCTGCGGCCACTTGCGTGGCTCCCCTTCTCCCTAAGTTACGGGGTTAATTTGCCTAGTTCCTTAACAACAATTCTTCCGATGGTCTTAGGATTCTCTCCTCACCTACCTGTGTCGGTTTGCGGTACGGGCACATAAAAACTCCATAGAGACTTTTCTCGGCAGCGTGAAATCAGGTACTTCCCCTTGCGGGTTCCCCATAACACCTCATCATTGATATACCGGATTTTCCTGGTATACCTGACTCGATGCTTAGACATACATCCATTTGTATGCACACCTTATCCTCCTGCGTCATCCCTTTTGTCAAACGCTTTTATGCGGTATCGGAATTTCAACCGATTGTCCATCACCTACGCCTTTCGGCCTCGGCTTAGGTCCCGACTTACCCTGGGCGGACGAACCTTCCCCAGGAAACCTTAGGTTTTCGACCAATAAGATTCTCACTTATTTCTCGCTACTTATGCCAGCATTCTCTCTCCTGTACAATCCACCGTTCCTTCCGGTACGACTTCTACTCATACAGGATGCTCCTCTACCACTCTTTCGAGTCCACAGCTTCGGTGGTAAGTTTTAGCCCCGGACATTTTCGGCGCATGATCTCTTGACTAGTGAGCTATTACGCACTCTTTAAATGAGTGGCTGCTTCTGAGCCAACATCCTAGTTGTCTTAGAAATCACACATCCTTTCCCACTTAACTTACACTTTGGGACCTTAGCTGGTGGTCTGGGCTGTTTCCCTTTTGACCACGGATCTTATCATTCGCAGTCTGACTGCCGGAATTCAAGTATATGGCATTCGGAGTTTGATAAGGTTCAGTAACTGTTGTCAGCCCCTACCCCATTCAGTGCTCTACCTCCATTACTCATTTCCGACGCTAGCCCTAAAGCTATTTCGAGGAGAACCAGCTATCTCCGAGTTCGATTGGAATTTCTCCGCTATCCACAGCTCATCCCATGGTTTTTCAACACCAACGTGGTTCGGTCCTCCACGGAATTTTACTTCCGCTTCAACCTGGCCATGGATAGGTCACTCGGTTTCGGGTCTACAACATACAACTTTTCGCCCTTTTCAGACTCGGTTTCCCTCCGGCTCCGTACCTTAAGTACTTAACCTTGCTGCATATCATAACTCGCTGGCTCGTTCTACAAAAAGCACGCCGTCGTACTTTACGTACTTCGACTGTTTGTGGACACACGGTTTCAGGTTCTATTTCACTCCCCTCCCGGGGTTCTTTTCACCTTTCCCTCACGGTACTCCTTCTCTATCGGTCACCAGGTAGTATTTAGCCTTGGGAGGTGGTCCTCCCTGTTTCCCACAAGGTTTCTCGTGTCTCGTGGTACTCTGGATTAGATCTGACTGCTCTTTGTTTTCATTTACAGGGCTTTTACCTTCTACGGCGGAGCCTTCCAGCTCTCTTCAATTAACACTTCACAGTTTTTATGATCTATCCGCAACCCCAGGAACAAGTTCCTGGTTTGGGCTCTTTCCCTTTCGCTCGCCGCTACTTAGGAAATCGATGTTTCTTTCTCTTCCTCCGGGTACTTAGATGTTTCAGTTCCCCGGGTTTGCCTCTACAAACCTATGTATTCAGTTTGCAGTACCTAGCGTTGTCTAGGTGGGTTTCCCCATTCGGATATCTCTGGTTCTCTGGCTATTTGCGCCTACCCAGAGCTTTTCGCAGCTTATCGCGTCCTTCTTAGGCTCCTGGTGCCAAGGCATCCTCCATGCGCCCTTTGTAGCTTGACCTTTATTATTGAAAATTACTTTTAGTAATTTTCTTTGTATCATCTTAAATCTTTAAAATGATATTAAAGTTTATTCTACAAAGGTTATATTATAACCTTAGCTTTACTTTATTTCTTATTTACTGTGCAATTTTCAAAGGACAATTTTTCAATTTACATTCCTAATTGCTTGTAAACTGAAAGAAGAATCTATCTGATCCTTCAAAATTAAACAGAGTAGACTTTCTAACTTACTTAAACCATCAATTTATAAGATAGATTATACTCTATCTTTCGACTCCCTAGAAAGGAGGTGATCCAGCCGCAGGTTCTCCTACGGCTACCTTGTTACGACTTCACCCCAATTACTAACCCCACCTTCGGCCGCGTCCTCCTAAGTTAGACTACGGACTTCGGGTGTTGCCAGCTCTCATGGTGTGACGGGCGGTGTGTACAAGGCCCGGGAACGTATTCACCGCGACATTCTGATTCGCGATTACTAGCAACTCCAACTTCATGTAGGCGAGTTTCAGCCTGCAATCCGAACTGGGGGCAGTTTTTGAGGTTTGCTCCACCTTGCGGTCTTGCTTCTCTCTGTACTGCCCATTGTAGCACGTGTGTTGCCCTGGACATAAGGGGCATGATGATTTGACGTCATCCCCACCTTCCTCCGCGTTAACCGCGGCAGTCTTGCTAGAGTGCTCAACTAAATGTTAGCAACTAACAACAGGGGTTGCGCTCGTTGCAGGACTTAACCTAACATCTCACGACACGAGCTGACGACAACCATGCACCACCTGTATCCCTGCCCCGAAGGGCTTCTCTTATCTCTAAGATATTCAGGGTATGTCAAGTCCAGGTAAGGTTCTTCGCGTTGCTTCGAATTAAACCACATGCTCCGCTGCTTGTGCGGGCCCCCGTCAATTCCTTTGAGTTTTAATCTTGCGATCGTACTTCCCAGGCGGAGTACTTATTGTGTTTACTGCGGCACAGAAGGGGTCGATACCTCCTACACCTAGTACTCATCGTTTACGGCGTGGACTACCAGGGTATCTAATCCTGTTTGCTACCCACGCTTTCGTGCCTCAGCGTCAGTTACGGTCCAGAGAATCGCCTTCGCCACTGGTGTTCTTCCTAATCTCTACGCATTTCACCGCTACACTAGGAATTCCATTCTCCTCTCCCGCACTCTAGATATCCAGTTTGAAATGCAGTGCCCGGGTTAAGCCCGGGTATTTCACATCTCACTTAAATATCCGCCTACGCACTCTTTACGCCCAGTAATTCCGGACAACGCTCGCCACCTACGTATTACCGCGGCTGCTGGCACGTAGTTAGCCGTGGCTTCCTCCTTGGGTACCGTCATTATCGTCCCCAAAGACAGAGCTTTACAATCCGAAAACCTTCTTCACTCACGCGGCGTTGCTGCATCAGGCTTTCGCCCATTGTGCAATATTCCCCACTGCTGCCTCCCGTAGGAGTCTGGACCGTCTCTCAGTTCCAATGTGGCCGATCACCCTCTCAGGTCGGCTACGCATCGTCGCCTTGGTAGGCCGTTACCCTACCAACTAGCTAATGCGCCGCGGGTCCATCTCAAAGCGGATTACTCCTTTAAATCAGTCTCCATGTGAAAACTGATTATTATGCGGTATTAATCTCCCTTTCGGGAGGCTATCCCCCTCTTTGAGGTAGGTTACCCACGTGTTACTCACCCGTCCGCCGCTAATCCACTCCCGAAGGAGCTTCATCGCTCGACTTGCATGTGTTAAGCACGCCGCCAGCGTTCGTCCTGAGCCAGGATCAAACTCTTAATTTAAAAGTTTGTATTGACTCTTCTTATTACGAAATTACTTTTTTAGCTGCTCTCACAGCTCAAAAGAATTGCTGGTTTATTCTAAATAAGTTGTACTTATATCTTCCTCTGTTTAATTTTCAAGGATCATTTTGCTGTCTCACTTCGACAGCTTTTATAGTATATCATCTATTTCTTACTTTGTCAACATCTTTTTTTCAAAACTTAATTTTGAATTGCACGAGACATTACAATTGATATTCTCAAATTAATATCTTCGCTTGATGACGACAGTTGCTATTCTAACACATTACGTATATGCATAATTCAAAAATATCACCATTATATAAAATTATCTTATAATATATACACCATAATACTTATTCCTTAAGTATTCTTATACTGACACACTAGGTTATGTTGTTTTTTTAATATAAACAGAGTTCTTTGCGTCAGATGGAGTTTTGACTCCACCTGATGCTTAGAAATCGTTATCCAGGTACGTAGCTGCTCTTTACTCCCACTTGGAGAAGTGGGAGTATTAGAGCAGGTAGTCATCGGATAACAAAATAACCAGAACTCTCGGTATCAGACACCTAATGCTTATTAACAGCCTTCCTAACTTTTTAGAAATTAGAGTACATTATCCAAATATGTAGCCTATCTAATGCTCCCACCTAAACAAGATAGGAGCCACCAGATAAAATTATCATTTTTTATTATTCAAGGCTTTTAGCATTCTTTAAAAAGCAATTAGCCATATCACACTGACAGTAAAATTGAAAGTTTTCTAGAGATTTTTGCAAAGCATATAAAGTATAACTCACCATATCTTTTTTTGCATTTTCACCCATATGTCCTATTCTTACTACTCTCCCTTGTAAATATCCAAAAGATCCTGCTATTAAAACATTGAAATTATCTACCATATATTTTCTAAGCTTAGATTCATCTATTCCTTCTGGGACTTCAATAGCTGTAACTGTATTTGAATATCCATTTTCATTATAAAGGCTTAATCCTGCCTCTTTAACTGCTATCCTAACACTTTTACCTATTTCCCTATGTCTTTTCAAAATATCTTTATCTTTTAAAATATTATCCACCGCTACTTTAAGTCCAACTATATCACTTATAGGAGGCGTATATGGAAACCACTTTTTCTCATAGTAATTTTCCCAGGCTAGCAAATTACAATAAAAAGACCTTATTGGTTTTTTCCTATTTCTCATAACTTCAAAGGCATCTTGACTTATACTTAATATTGTAAGTCCTGGAGGTGCAGAAATACACTTTTGTGATCCACCTACCACTATATCTATATTCCAATTATCTACTTCTAACTTTTCTCCTCCCATAGCAGATACACTATCTACTACAGTTAATATTCCTTTTTCTTTAAGCATAGGACATATTTTTGATATGTTATTTAACATTCCTGAAGGGGTATCGCAATGGACAACTGTAGCATACTTAAACTTACTATCTTTATCTAAAAATTTCTTCAGTTCATCCACATCTATTTCCCTTTTTCTATTTCCTTTAAAAAACACTACTTCTCCGTCATAAAGTTTTACAAAATCAGCAAACCCTTCACCATATATGCCATTATCAATTACAAGTACTCTATCTCCTTCTTCTGTAAGAGAAGCACAAGCTGCTTCAAGACCAAGTATTCCTTCCCCGCTTAATATTCTAACCTGATTTTTAGTATTTAAAAATTTAGCTATATCTTCACAGGTATCTTTATAAAAATCATAAAATTGAATATCTAAGTCAGGATTTGTACATCTTTCACTTCTGGCAAACCTAACATTATCTCTAACTTCTGTAGGCCCAGGCGTCATTATATATGGAGCTTCCATAAAAATCACCTCTTAAACAATTTTAGTTAGAATTATATCATCGACTATATACTTTTCAAAATGTATGCATACAATTTGAAAATACACACATTATATCAATAATTTAACCTATACTTAATTCAAAATGCATTTAAAAGCTCTTTATATGCTAAAATATAATTGACGTTGATAGTTTAAAGGAGGGACTTCTTTTATGAATGCTAAAGAAGAGCTTATAGAAAAAATCAAAAAAATATGTGATGGATATGATGAAACGCCTACTGGCGGATACATTTTTGGTGATGGGCCTATTCCTTGTAATATATTATTCATAGGTGAAGCTCCAGGCAAAACGGAGGTAGAACAAGGTAAACCTTTTGTTGGAATGGCAGGAAAGACCTTTGGAAGTTATCTAAACTCCATAGGTTTACAAAGAGATAATATTAGAATAACTAACACTTGCTTTTTAAGACCAATAAAAATAAATCAAGGGAAAAATGGGAGAAAAACTATAAGTAACAGGCCTCCTAAAACTTCTGAAATTGAACTATTTAAAGATATACTAAATAGAGAAATTGAGCTAGTTAATCCTAAAATAATTGTAACTTTAGGAAATACTCCTTTAAAAAGATTTACTAAATTTAACTCTATAGGTGAATGCCACGGTAAAATCTATTTTAATGAAGATTTGAAAAAGGATATATTCCCTATGTATCATCCATCTGCATTAACTTATAATAGAAATGATTCTTTCAAACTTATGTATGAAAATGACTGGAAAAAATTAAAGAACACTCTAAATAGTATTTAAGGTTCCCTTTTACTAATTATATATTGTAAAAACTCTATAAAAATAGCTTCTATGATGATTTATCATAGAAGCTATTTTTATAAATGGCGTATCTTTATAAGATAGATTCTTTTTATTATATTATTTCTTTAAAGTTTTCCAGTTGCTTTAATAATTTTATAGTATCTTCTATATCATTTATTGATACCATTTCAGATGTGGAATACTTGTATCTACATGGTACTGCAATTTCTCCGGTTCTTATTCCAATTCTCTCTTTATGCACTAATTCCCCTTCAGATTTACCTGTACTTATGCTGTATTGTAAATTTATTTCTGATCTCTTAGCACAATTTTCTAACATCTCTTTTATATCTTTATGCATTATAAGTGAACTATCCATAATTTTAATTACTGGTCCTTCATCTATATTTATGTTGTTTTTTCTTTCCTCCGCATTTGTGGCATTTTCAGTACCAACTATTATACAATAATCAGGGTTTATATTATTTGCAGCAATTCTAGCACCTATTCCTCCTATTTCACCTTGTGATGCAAATACAAAATCAAGCTCTGCATTTTCTACTTTTACATATTCTATAAGCTTTAAAAGTATATAACATCCTACCTTATTATGTAAAAGTGGGCTTATAACATTGTTGTCACCTACACTTAAATACGGTCCTACAAGGGATGCCATATCACCTTCATTTACCTTTTTTAAAGCATCTTCCCTTTCATTCACGCCTATATCTACAAATTCGCCTTCGTGAGAAGTATATATTTTTCCTAAGGTTCCATTATCAAACCTTATAAAACTATGGGATATATCTTCCTTTTTAAAATTTCCTATGTTGTCCACCCTTATCATGCCATCATCGTCTATATGGTTTACTATAAATCCTACAGAATCCATATGAGTACACAGCATTATTTTAGTTTCACCAGAACCTAATTTTACTATTACATTACCTATATCATCTTCATACATATCTTGATTAATTTCATTTAAACGTTCCTTTATTACTTCCCTCACTTCATCTTCTTTACCACTAACTCCAAAAGAATTGATTAATTTTATTAGAAGTTTATCCATAAAAATTTCACCCCTCAATATTTTAAATTATCATCTATAAATCTGACAAATAACTTTTTACCAAAGTTAAAGTACTTTCATAATCCATCAAGCTGCACATTGAAATATTATAATCCATATGTTTGCATGGTATTAATACCGCTGCTGTCTTGCAGTTATTAATAGGTAAACGGACTGGTTTAAGTTTACTTGTATCCTTAGTACTTATGCTCTTTTTATAAGCAATTCCCATATTATCTGCCTTATTTCTAATAGACTTTACAATGTCTCTATTAAATATAGACTCTTCCATATTAAAAGGTATAACGGGTCCTCCTGTAAGTTCATTTGTTTTTAAATATTCCGGTACGCCTTCACCATCAGTACTATTTATAGTATCTAAATCTATCATTATATCAGGCTTAACATTGTAAGCTGCAGTATAAATTCCTCTTTTATCTATATTTCCCTGGACATAAAACACTCCATATAAATTACACTCATATTTTTCCTTCAATAATTCTAAAAGTATAGAACATCCTATTCTATTATCTAAAGCCTTGCCTTTTACCAAATTGTCTCCAAAATTAGAAAAACTATTGTCAAATACTACAAAATCTCCAAGTGAAACAGTTTTCCTACACTCATATTTACTTGAGGCTCCAATATCTATACACATATCATCATAAGATATATTTCTATCCCTTTCACTTTTATTCTGAAGATGTATTGGTTTTATGCCTATAACACCATGTACTTTTTTGTTTCCAATTAAAACAGTTTTACAAGGCAATGCTCCTTTTTCCATTTTACCTAAAGTTGAAAACTTTAGAGTCCCATCATCATTATAAGCTGTAATTATAAGACCTCTCTCATCCATATGAGAAGCTATCATTATTTTAGGTGAAGAATTATCATTATTATCACTATGGACTATAACGTTTCCCATTCTGTCTACAGTTACATTATCAGTAAAAGTGTACAACTCCTCTTTTATTACATTTCTAATTTCTTCTTCGTAACCAGAAGGTCCTATACAGTTAGATAGCTTTTCTAAAAGCAAAATAATCCCTCCAATTCATCCTCTTTTAACTCTTGAATAAACCTAGCCAAAAGTCTTCCTGTGTTTTTGATATCTTTCAAATTTACCACTTCTACAGAAGTATGCATATACTTTATAGGAATAGATATAAGAAGTGTAGGTATTCCCCCTTCTGCAGTTTGAATATCCCAAGCATCAGTTCCAGTGTTTCCCGGCTCAACTTCAATTTGGTATGGAATGCTATATTTATCTGCAGTTTGTATTATCCTATTTTTAATTTTAGTATGTATATTAGGACCTATACATATAACTGGCCCTGCTCCCAGCTTATTTTCCCTATCGCTATCCCCTAAAGTTCCACCATCAAAAGTAACATCAAGTGCTATACCTATATCAGGTTTAACTTCGTAACTTGCCATTTTGGCTCCTCTATGTCCTACTTCCTCCTGACATGAACACACAAAGTAAACATTTAAATCTGGATTTACATTTTTAAGTTCTTCCGCACAAACGTACATGGCAAAAATACTAGCTCTGTTATCTATTGACTTACAACTTACATTGTCATTTAAAAGCCCTACCATTTTTCTATCTAAAGTAATATAATCTCCTACCTTAATTAAACTTCTTAATTTTTCTGTGCAAAAACCAGTTTCTATATATAGGTTTTCCATACTAACTTTACTTTTTTGTTTATCACTATAATCATATTTTAACGCCACAACTCCAGATACATTTTCTTTTCCATGAATGATAACTTCTTGAGCAACAAGGCTTTTGGCATCTATTCCTAATCCTTTAAATTTTATAAAACCTTCTTTTGTTATTTCTTTTACCATTAAAAAAATTTCATCTGCATGAGACATTATCATTAATTTTCTAGAAGTTTTTCCTTCTTTATGTATATACATATTATTAAGCTTACTTATAGTTATATCTCCAAATTGGTTAAAATTATCTTCTATAATAGAATACAGCCAATCTTCTCTGCCACTTGGTGCATGAGTTTCACATATTTCTTTGAATAAATCTAAGTCCTCCATTTTTACCTCCAATCAAATACATTGATAATTTAATTACACATTAGTTATCATATATTCTGCATCTAACTTTATAACCTATCATAATCCAATTATAGCATACATATAAACAGAGTTCTTGACATCAGATGGAGTTTTGACTCCACCTGATGCTTAGAAATCGTTATCCAGGGATGTACCTGCTCTTTACTCTCACTTGGAAAAGTGGGTGTATTAGAGCAGGTAGCCATCGGATAAATAAAAGTTTTCACTTAGAAACTTTACGTAAAATTTCTAGGTGAAAACTTAATTTTATTCACTATATCTTATTCTATCTACAATTGATTCCTTTTTTAATTTATTTTCAATTAAATATGTTATGAGTATTGTTATTATAGCAAACGCTAAAATCAATACCAAAATTGAACCTAGTGGTAATTTATATTCTGCATAATCTGCTCCGGACCTTTTAAACAATTTAAAACACAGGTATCCCAAAGATGTTCCAAAAATTATAGACATTAAAGAGCTTCCAAGAGAATAATATATTCCTTCAATTTGAAGCATCTTACGAAGCTCTCTATCTGAAAGCCCAACAGCCTGAAGCATTCCGTACTCTTTTTTTCTAGTAAGTATACTTGTAATCATGGTATTTATAAGATTTAAAATTCCAATAAGGGCTATAATACCAATAAAGCTCATTGCAATAATTTGCATTCCCATATACTGACTTTCAAGTTCCTTTTTGTAATCTGTATTTGAATCATAGAATATCCTATTGTCTTTTTGTGAAATTGATTTAATTTTGCTTTTTATAGATTCAAACTTGCTGCTGTCAATATCTATATATACTCCTGCCATTTTGTTGTCATTTGCACTAACTAACTTGTCCTTAAATTCTCCTCTTGTAAACACATCTTCGTGGGTTATAAGGTCATATCCATCTATTTTCCAGCCAAAGCTTCCTATGTTCTTACTAACTATACCTGCCACAGTAAATTGTTTTTTTATACTTTCTGTTTGTTTCCCATTTTTATCTACTGCAATTGATAAATTTATTTTATCTCCAACTTTATATTTGCAAATTCTGTTATCATTTTTATCATAATTAGTTGCAACTAAAACTTCATCTTTACTTTTTAATTCCTCAGAAGATATTTTTCCCGCTATTAAATATTTTTTAAATTTACCTAAAAGATAATCATCATATCCATATAGTCCATAGCTTAAATTGTTTACAGATATATTCCCGGTATATTTTTCAGTACTGACATTTTTAACCCCTTTAATATTTTTTATATTATTTATTATCTCATCATTTAAAGGATTACCCTCTGTTTCTGTGCTTGTTAATGAAAATTCGTGTTTAAAATCTTGTTTTGTGAGATTATATATATTCATACTTTTAAGTACAGTACAAATTACAATAAATAAAATGCCGCTCATGGTAAGAGAAATCATAGTCATAATTGTTCTCTTTTTATTTCTCCAAAGATTTAAATGTGCAATTTTAGATATAGATATTTTCTTAATTGAATTTCTTTCTTTTTTCTTTGAATTTATTTCTACACCGCTGTATCTCATTGATTCTACTGGAGATATTCTCGAAGAAAGCTTTTCTGGTTTTCTAAGGGAAATTACAACTGCTAATAAACTTATTAGTGCCGAAATAATTATAATATATGGTGAAGATTTTATTTCTATGGAGTACTTTGATATTAGTAGTTGCCTTACTATATAATATATTACATGTGCAAATATAATCCCTATTGGAATTGCTATAATTGATAAAGTAAATCCTTCTTTAAATATAACTTTTCTAATTTGCTTTTTAGTTGCACCAATTGCAGAAAGAAGACCAAATTGTTTTATTCTTTCAATAACAGATACATAAAATATATTATAGATAACCACCATAGTTGCAATTACTATAATTAAAGCTATAACAAGAAATGATATTAGTAATGATGGATCTCCTCCTACTGCACTTATATACAGCGAATTTGTCTTTATATTTTCATCTTTTAAACCAATACTATGTCCAATATCAAAAACAGTGCTCATAATATTTCTATGATTTTTAACCCTTACATAACATGCCGTTTTTATTTTATATAAATTTTGAGTTACAAGTTTTTTTGATACTACACCTATGACATTATTTTGCTGCTTACGTATTTTATCATCGCTTAATATTCCACTTAAAATAAAATCCATACTTTTATTGTTTTCATCTTTAATATGAATGTTTTCTCCTATTTTAGATTTTACCTTCAATTTATCAAGTACCCATGATTCTAGTGCTATTTCATTTGATTTTTGAGGCAAGTTTCCTTGTTTTAATTTCACATTCGTCATATCTGCCCCTGCATAATCTGTATAAAATAACTCCATTTGAGAATCACTTAAATCTTTATTTTTTATAGTTTTAAATGGAATGCATTTACCTACCTTTTCAATTTTTCTATTGTTTTCTAACATTTCAATTTGTTTATTATTTACATTAATATACACTCCATGATAATTTCCCATTTGTTCTTCAGCTGAATTTATTATAGAACTTTGTATGCTGTAAAACATTATTCCTGATGCAGTTATAAGACAAGTAGCTAACGCTATAGTGAGTATGATCAGTATATTCTTTGTTTTAGAAAACTTTAAATTCTTCTTGGCAAGATTGGATATATAATTCATACTTACTCCCTCCCTTGCACTATTTTTCCGTCTTCAATTCTAATCACTCTATCACCCATCTGTGCAATTTTATCATCATGAGTTATCATAATTAGAGTTTGATGATATTTTTTTACTGACATCTTCAAGAGCGCCATAACTTCTTGCGCTGTCTTGGAATCAAGATTTCCTGTAGGTTCATCTGCAAGTATTATAGAAGGTTTAGCTGCAAGAGCTCTACATATAGCCGTTCTCTGCTGCTGCCCACCTGACAGGGCATTTGGCAGTGAATTTTTCTTATTATATATATTCAAAGTTTCCATAAGTTCTTTAACATAACTTTCATCTACCTCTTTACCATCAAGTCCTATTGGGAGTGTTATGTTTTCCCACACATTTAAGACAGGTATAAGATTATATGCTTGAAAAACAAAACCTATATTTCTTCTTCTAAATATGGCAAGCTTATCATCCTTCATTGAAAATATATTCTGTCCTACAATATAAACTTCCCCTGATGTTGGTTTATCAAGACCTCCAACCATGTGAAGCAGTGTACTCTTACCTGAACCTGATGTACCAATTATTACAACAAACTCCCCTTCATCTACAAAAAAACTTACATTATCGACTGCTTTAACTAAATTCTCATCTTTCCCATAATATTTTTTTAGAGATTTTACTTCCAATACCTTCATAACATTACCTCTCTTCAATATTTAATTATTATACTTAGAGGATAACATGTTAATATTACAATTCACTTTCAATATCACTTACATTTTTGTAAGAAAAGGCTGAATTTACTTCCTTCCCCTAGCTTTGAATCAACCATTATACTTCCACCTTGCTCTTCTAGTATCTTTCTTGTAAGATATAATCCTATACCAGAACCTTCAGATTCTTGAACTATTTTACAATTTCCTCTAAAAAATCGTTTAAATATCTTGTTGAAGTCCTCACCTGGTATTCCTATACCAGTATCTTCTATATCAATTCTTATAAAAAAATTCATATCAGTCATACTTACATTTATTTTCCCATTACTATCTGTATACTTTATGGCATTTTCCAGTACATTAACTATTGCTTCTTTAGTCCATCTCACATCATGGAAAATAGAAAATTCATATACATTTTCAACATTTATCTCTATATTTTTTTGCAGAACTTTTGAATAAACTCCTTCTATAGCTTTATGTATTGTATACTTTATAGACCTTTTTTCTTTTTTTAGCTCAATCATACCAGCTTCAAGCCTGGACAACTTTATAAGGGAACCTGTAAGCCACTCAAGTTTTAAAACTTCTTCTTTTATTGTATTTAAAAATTCTCTTTTTTCATTTTTACTTATACTTTCATCTTCTATTAAAATTGAATTAAAGAGTTTAATTGAGGATATGGGAGTTTTTATTTGATGTGAAATATCTGTAACAAGATACTTTATATTTTCTTTTTCCCTATACAATTTTTCGATATTTAAATTAAGTATTCTGCTTAAATCACACATTTTAGAATATATCTTAGACAAAATTCCTTCATTAAAGCTATTCATATCCGTCAAGAGTTTTCCATTTACTGCCTCATCAACACTATTTAATATATACTCAAGCCTTTTCATAACATATAAACTGCAGCTTCTGAAAATCAACATTGATTCAATTAAGATTACTATAAACAATATAAAATTAATTTTTATCATATTATATACATTTTTATTAAATGCATCATCATTCCATGCTGTAACTTCATCACCATAACCATATTTTTTAGCAATACTTTTTCCATATTCCAAATTTTTAGCATCATATTTTTTAAACAGCACAGTTTTTACAATTTCAGTTTCATTTTCAGGATTTAATCTTGTAAGTGTTCCAACTAATTGAAGTGTAGAATTTATATTTTGTTTATACACTTGTTCAGTTATATAGTAATTTACAAAACAAGTTATCACGGAAATACTTAATATAGTAATAATCATTATATTAAATACTTTCTTCAATAAGGGATTTTCTTTTAAATATTCAATCATATCTTTACACATCCTTCTATCCATATATACCCCATTCCCCTAACATTCTTTATATATTTAGGCTTTGAAGGATTATCCTCTATTTTTTCTCTAAGTCTTCTTATATTTACCGCTATAGTATTGTCATCTACAAATGTGTTATCTATGTCCCATAATTTATTTAAAAGCTGATCTTTGGTTATGATTTGTCCTGCATTATCCATTAAATACTTTAAAAGTTTTATTTCAGTCTTACTTAGAAATAATTCCTCTTCGTTTTTTAACACTTTCATATCCGTTATAGAAAAAACTATATCTCCGGATACGATTTTTTTGCTTTGATTTTTATTAGAATTTCTTCGAAGTAGAGCATTTATCTTAGACATTAATACCATAAGACTAAATGGCTTGGCTATATAATCGTCTGCTCCCATATCAAGTCCTGTTACAATATCAATTTCTTGATCACAGGCCGTTAAGAATATAATAAGTAAGTCATTTTTTTTCCTAACTTCCCCACATAAATCAAATCCATTCCCATCGGGCAAGCCTACATCAAGGATCATAAGGTCAACACTATTTTCTGCTAATATTATTTTTGCTTCTTCAATAGTTCTTGATGAAAAAACCTTATATCCTTCTTTACTTAATTTAAAGCTAATTCCCCTATTTAATGATTTATCATCTTCTACCAATAAAATACTTTTCATTACACCTAATCCTCTACTTTTCAATTAATAAATATATAAATATTTTATCACAGTAAAATTGATATACTAGTACAAATTCGATATACTAATACTATAATTTAAACATAAGGAGGCACTCATGTCAGATTTAGCAAGTTACGTTACTAAAAAAATGATACTTTATTTTGGAAATGATATAAAAAGAATAAATCATGCTTTAAAAGTACATGGTTTTAGCAAAACTATAGGTCGATTAGAAGGATTAAATGATAATGAAATGCTTATACTTGAATTAGCTTCCATACTTCATGATATAGGGATTAAAGAAAGCGAAAGGAAATATAATAGTTCAGCTGGAAATTATCAAGAAATTGAAGGGCCTCCCGTAGCTAAAGAACTGCTTAAAGAAATAGATCTAGATGATACAGCAATTGAAAGAATATGCTTTTTAATAGGTAATCATCATAGTTACAATAAAATTGATAAAATAGATTTACAGATATTGATTGAAAGCGACTTTTTAGTAAACGCATATGAAGATAATATTAAAATATCTGATATAGAATACATGAAAAATAAATATTTTAAAACTTCTACAGGAAAAGAACTGCTTAATTCAATTTACATTAAGTAACTAAAGCCATATTCTATGGCTTTTTTCCACGTAAAAAAAGAAGTACATTCAAGTACTTCTTTTGGTGGCTCACCGGGGAATCGAACCCCGGACAACATGATTAAAAGTCATGTGCTCTACCAACTGAGCTAGTGAACCATATTACCTGGCAGCGACCTATTCTCCCACAGGGCCTCCCCTGCAGTACCATCGGCACTCTGAAGCTTAACCTTCCTGTTCGGTATGGAAAGGGGTGTTACCTTCACGTCATTACCACCAGATTATCATCGAAAATTGCTATAAGCTTCTCATATTTTCGTCAAGTCTTTCATTGCGGTGCTCATTTACATAAGTAAACTCTGCTCCTCATTCAAGCCTTTCCTCAATCTGCTCGCTTCTATCAATTTTCATATATATTAACTTTTAAGAGTTCAAATTACTCTGTCCTCTCAAAATTGCACAGTAAACTTTTTTTCTTTCGTTTTTATTTGGTCAAGCCCTCGACCTATTAGTATCAGTCAGCTTAACAGGTTGCCCTGCTTACACCTCTGACCTATCTCCTCGTGTTCTTCGAGGGGTCTTACTAGCTTACGCTATGGGAAATCTTATCTTGAGGTGGGCTTCACACTTAGATGCTTTCAGCGTTTATCCCTTCCCAACTTGGCTACCCAGCTATGCTCCTGGCGGAACAACTGGTTCACCAGCGGTCGGTCCATCCCGGTCCTCTCGTACTAAGGACAGCTCCTCTCAAATTTCCTGCGCCCGCGACGGATAGGGACCGAACTGTCTCACGACGTTCTGAACCCAGCTCGCGTGCCGCTTTAATGGGCGAACAGCCCAACCCTTGGGACCTACTTCAGCCCCAGGATGCGACGAGCCGACATCGAGGTGCCAAACCTCCCCGTCGATGTGAACTCTTGGGGGAGATCAGCCTGTTATCCCCGAGGTAGCTTTTATCCGTTGAGCGATGGCCCTCCCACGAGGTACCACCGGATCACTAAGCCCGACTTTCGTCCCTGCTCCACCTGTTTGTGTCGCAGTCAAGCTCCCTTCTGCCTTTGCACTCTTCGAAGAATTTCTAACCCTTCTGAGGGAACCTTTGTACGCCTCCGTTACTTTTTAGGAGGCGACCGCCCCAGTCAAACTGCCCGCCTAACATTGTCCCGTCTCCAGTTTCATGGAGCCCGGTTAGAATTCCAGTACTATCAGGGTGGTATCCCAACATCGACTCGGTAATGGCTGGCGCCACTACTTCCTAGTCTCCCACCTATCCTGTACAGACAATACCGAAATTCAGTGCTAAACTGCAGTAAAGCTCTACGGGGTCTTTCCGTCCAATCGCGGGTAGCAAGCATCTTCACTTGCACTTCAATTTCGCCGGATTTGTTGTCGAGACAGTGCTCAAATCATTACGCCATTCGTGCGGGTCGGAACTTACCCGACAAGGAATTTCGCTACCTTAGGACCGTTATAGTTACGGCCGCCGTTTACTGGGGCTTAAGTTCTGACCTTCGCTTGCGCTAAGTCTTCCCCTTAACCTTCCAGCACCGGGCAGGCGTCAGCTCCTATACTTCAGCTTTCGCTTTAGCAGAAACCTGTGTTTTTGATAAACAGTTGCTTGAGCCTTTTCTCTGCGGCCACTTGCGTGGCTCCCCTTCTCCCTAAGTTACGGGGTTAATTTGCCTAGTTCCTTAACAACAATTCTTCCGATGGTCTTAGGATTCTCTCCTCACCTACCTGTGTCGGTTTGCGGTACGGGCACATAAAAACTCCATAGAGACTTTTCTCGGCAGCGTGAAATCAGGTACTTCCCCTTGCGGGTTCCCCATAACACCTCATCATTGATATACCGGATTTTCCTGGTATACCTGACTCGATGCTTAGACATACATCCATTTGTATGCACACCTTATCCTCCTGCGTCATCCCTTTTGTCAAACGCTTTTATGCGGTATCGGAATTTCAACCGATTGTCCATCACCTACGCCTTTCGGCCTCGGCTTAGGTCCCGACTTACCCTGGGCGGACGAACCTTCCCCAGGAAACCTTAGGTTTTCGACCAATAAGATTCTCACTTATTTCTCGCTACTTATGCCAGCATTCTCTCTCCTGTACAATCCACCGTTCCTTCCGGTACGACTTCTACTCATACAGGATGCTCCTCTACCACTCTTTCGAGTCCACAGCTTCGGTGGTAAGTTTTAGCCCCGGACATTTTCGGCGCATGATCTCTTGACTAGTGAGCTATTACGCACTCTTTAAATGAGTGGCTGCTTCTGAGCCAACATCCTAGTTGTCTTAGAAATCACACATCCTTTCCCACTTAACTTACACTTTGGGACCTTAGCTGGTGGTCTGGGCTGTTTCCCTTTTGACCACGGATCTTATCATTCGCAGTCTGACTGCCGGAATTCAAGTATATGGCATTCGGAGTTTGATAAGGTTCAGTAACTGTTGTCAGCCCCTACCCCATTCAGTGCTCTACCTCCATTACTCATTTCCGACGCTAGCCCTAAAGCTATTTCGAGGAGAACCAGCTATCTCCGAGTTCGATTGGAATTTCTCCGCTATCCACAGCTCATCCCATGGTTTTTCAACACCAACGTGGTTCGGTCCTCCACGGAATTTTACTTCCGCTTCAACCTGGCCATGGATAGGTCACTCGGTTTCGGGTCTACAACATACAACTTTTCGCCCTTTTCAGACTCGGTTTCCCTCCGGCTCCGTACCTTAAGTACTTAACCTTGCTGCATATCATAACTCGCTGGCTCGTTCTACAAAAAGCACGCCGTCGTACTTTACGTACTTCGACTGTTTGTGGACACACGGTTTCAGGTTCTATTTCACTCCCCTCCCGGGGTTCTTTTCACCTTTCCCTCACGGTACTCCTTCTCTATCGGTCACCAGGTAGTATTTAGCCTTGGGAGGTGGTCCTCCCTGTTTCCCACAAGGTTTCTCGTGTCTCGTGGTACTCTGGATTAGATCTGACTGCTCTTTGTTTTCATTTACAGGGCTTTTACCTTCTACGGCGGAGCCTTCCAGCTCTCTTCAATTAACACTTCACAGTTTTTATGACCTATCCGCAACCCCAGGAACAAGTTCCTGGTTTGGGCTCTTTCCCTTTCGCTCGCCGCTACTTAGGAAATCGATGTTTCTTTCTCTTCCTCCGGGTACTTAGATGTTTCAGTTCCCCGGGTTTGCCTCTACAAACCTATGTATTCAGTTTGCAGTACCTAGCGTTGTCTAGGTGGGTTTCCCCATTCGGATATCTCTGGTTCTCTGGCTATTTGCGCCTACCCAGAGCTTTTCGCAGCTTATCGCGTCCTTCTTAGGCTCCTGGTGCCAAGGCATCCTCCATGCGCCCTTTGTAGCTTGACCTTTATTGTCGAAAATTGCTATTAGCAATTTTCTTTGTATCATCTTAAATCTTTAAAATGATATTAAAGTTTATTCTACAAAGGTTATATTATAACCTTAGCTTTACTTTATTTCTTATTTACTGTGCAATTTTCAAAGGACAATTTTTCAATTTACATTCCTAATTGCTTGTAAACTGAAAGAAGAATCTATCTGATCCTTCAAAATTAAACAGAGTAGACTTTCTAACTTACTTAAACCATCAATTTATAAGATAGATTATACTCTATCTTTCGACTCCCTAGAAAGGAGGTGATCCAGCCGCAGGTTCTCCTACGGCTACCTTGTTACGACTTCACCCCAATTACTAACCCCACCTTCGGCCGCGTCCTCCTAAGTTAGACTACGGACTTCGGGTGTTGCCAGCTCTCATGGTGTGACGGGCGGTGTGTACAAGGCCCGGGAACGTATTCACCGCGACATTCTGATTCGCGATTACTAGCAACTCCAACTTCATGTAGGCGAGTTTCAGCCTGCAATCCGAACTGGGGGCAGTTTTTGAGGTTTGCTCCACCTTGCGGTCTTGCTTCTCTCTGTACTGCCCATTGTAGCACGTGTGTTGCCCTGGACATAAGGGGCATGATGATTTGACGTCATCCCCACCTTCCTCCGCGTTAACCGCGGCAGTCTTGCTAGAGTGCTCAACTAAATGTTAGCAACTAACAACAGGGGTTGCGCTCGTTGCAGGACTTAACCTAACATCTCACGACACGAGCTGACGACAACCATGCACCACCTGTATCCCTGCCCCGAAGGGCTTCTCTTATCTCTAAGATATTCAGGGTATGTCAAGTCCAGGTAAGGTTCTTCGCGTTGCTTCGAATTAAACCACATGCTCCGCTGCTTGTGCGGGCCCCCGTCAATTCCTTTGAGTTTTAATCTTGCGATCGTACTTCCCAGGCGGAGTACTTATTGTGTTTACTGCGGCACAGAAGGGGTCGATACCTCCTACACCTAGTACTCATCGTTTACGGCGTGGACTACCAGGGTATCTAATCCTGTTTGCTACCCACGCTTTCGTGCCTCAGCGTCAGTTACGGTCCAGAGAATCGCCTTCGCCACTGGTGTTCTTCCTAATCTCTACGCATTTCACCGCTACACTAGGAATTCCATTCTCCTCTCCCGCACTCTAGATATCCAGTTTGAAATGCAGTGCCCGGGTTAAGCCCGGGTATTTCACATCTCACTTAAATATCCGCCTACGCACTCTTTACGCCCAGTAATTCCGGACAACGCTCGCCACCTACGTATTACCGCGGCTGCTGGCACGTAGTTAGCCGTGGCTTCCTCCTTGGGTACCGTCATTATCGTCCCCAAAGACAGAGCTTTACAATCCGAAAACCTTCTTCACTCACGCGGCGTTGCTGCATCAGGCTTTCGCCCATTGTGCAATATTCCCCACTGCTGCCTCCCGTAGGAGTCTGGACCGTCTCTCAGTTCCAATGTGGCCGATCACCCTCTCAGGTCGGCTACGCATCGTCGCCTTGGTAGGCCGTTACCCTACCAACTAGCTAATGCGCCGCGGGTCCATCTCAAAGCGGATTACTCCTTTAAATCAGTCTCCATGTGAAAACTGATTATTATGCGGTATTAATCTCCCTTTCGGGAGGCTATCCCCCTCTTTGAGGTAGGTTACCCACGTGTTACTCACCCGTCCGCCGCTAATCCACTCCCGAAGGAGCTTCATCGCTCGACTTGCATGTGTTAAGCACGCCGCCAGCGTTCGTCCTGAGCCAGGATCAAACTCTTAATTTAAAAGTTTGTATTGACTCTTTTTATTACGAAATTACTTTTTTAGCTGCTCTCACAGCTCAAAAGAATTGCTGGTTTATTCTAAATAAGTTGTACTTATATCTTCCTCTGTTTAATTTTCAAGGATCATTTTACCGTCTTACTTCGACAGCTTTTATAGTATATCATCTGAGTTTTAATCTGTCAACATGTTTTTTTATTTCTTATAAAATATATAAAACATATTCGCTGAAATCTTTTTTCTCAAGACAACGAAGATTATTATACCACAGGTTAAAGTTCTATAATACATAATAATTTAAAAATTTTAAGTTTATATCACTAATACTTCTATATTCTATTTATTTCTACATTTTTTATATAAAGATACACATGGATATGTTTATGTAATTTATACTTACAACCCCCTGCTTTTAAAGACCAAACCTTACTCTTTTTATTATTATTCTCTTGGATTAATCTTATTAAAAGTTAAATGATCCTGCCACTTCCCATTTATAAATATGTACTTTTCATTCAATCCAATTTCCTTAAACCCACAACTTAAAAGAACTTTCTGAGATCTTATATTATCTACTAATGTAGAAGCTTCTATTCTATGAAGGTCCATTTCATTAAAGGCATACTCAAGAGTTAATTTTAATGCCTCTTTCATATATCCCTTCCCCTGCTCATCTTTATCTATAGAATATCCTACAAATGCGCTTTTAAACACTCCCATAACTATATTAGATATCTGTATCTTTCCTATAAACGTTTTATCCTTATATATTCCAAGATTCACACTTTTTCCGCTCAAAAATTCCCTGTAACTTTCAATTAAAATTCTCTTTTGAATATCTAAAGTATAAAAATTTTTTTCACGGTCAGGCTCAAATTTACTCAGATAATCTTTATTCTTTATATAATAATTTAGTACACTTTCTGCATTTTCTGGCGTTAGTACTGAAAGGTTTATCTTACTACCTTTTATATGTAATCCCCTATTAATGCTTATGTTTTTAAATTTATCTAGTTCTAACCCAAATAATATTTCATTCTTATATCCAGAATCAGACTTAATACTATTTGCTATTATACCTTCGAGTTCAAATCCTAGATCTGTAAATGCAGCTATATTTATATCTTCATCTGCTAATATATTTATTTTATTTAAATTAGCATTTTTAAAAAGTATTTCTATAAATATACTAAGTGAATTTTTAAGCAACCTGTAACTAGATTCCCCCCACTTATAAAATTTTATTCTAATTATACAGCATTTATTTTTAGAGGAAATTTCAATTATGAACACCCGTCCTAAAGTTATGCCACAGTTATCCCTTATTATATATTCACTATTACTCCCACTAACTAAACTAATGGTTACAAGTTGTTCTTTAAGCATTTCTATCTCTCCCAATTAAATCAATACTATAGAAATTCCAATTTAAAAATTAATTCTTATATTTTTGCATATACTAATTTAAAATTAAACTTTCTTAATTAATTATAACATAAAAAATGGCTATTATTTTATCAGTAAAAATGCTTTTTCTTCCTTAATACTAGTTATAATAATCTTTCCATTAAATAAAAACTTCAACCTAACAGGCTGAAGCTTTATTTAATATTATCCTAATATTATAAAGTTAACTGGTCTATAGTGATTCTAATTGAATTTTGTTAGTATAAGTAAATTTTCTACTTAGAACTCCTATAATATTTACTTTAATTCATGAATGAATAAACCACTTCTAAGTTTAGGTTCAAACCAGGTGGATTTAGGAGGCATTACTTTTCCCGCGTCAGCTATTCCCATTAAGTCATCTAATGTAGTTGGATACATGGAAAAAGCAACTCCTTCTCTCTCCTTGTCTACCCTTTTTTCCAATTCATTAAGTCCCCTTATTCCTCCTACAAAATCAATTCTAGGATTTGTACGTGGATCATCTATTCCAAGAATTGGATTCAATAAGTTATTTTGAAGGACAGAAGCATCTAGTTTTTCAACAACATCACAAGGATCATAAGTACCCTCTTTTGCTTCAATCTCATACCACTTTCCACCTAAATACATACCATAAGTATGTTTCTTAGACGGTCTATAAGGATCTTTACTTTCATATTCTTTCACATTAAACTTTTCTGAAATCTTATTCATATATTCATCACGGGTAAGGCCATTTAAATCTTTTACAACTCTGTTATAATCCATGATACTTAACTCTGAATCCGGGAAAAGTACAGACAGGAAGAAATTAAATTCTTCATCTCCCTTGTAATCTGGATTTTCCTTTCTTCTTTTAATACCAACTTTAACTGCAGAAGCTGTCCTGTGATGACCATCTGCTATATAAAGACTGTCTATATTATTAAACAACTGACAAATAGTATCTATTACCTTGTCATCATCTATAACCCATATAGTATTTGTAACGCCGTCCTCAGCTACAAAATCATAAACCGGTTTTTTTTCATTAGTCCACTTATCTACTATATCATTAATTTTTTCATTATATCTATATGTCAAAAAAATTGGTCCTGTATTTGCATCACAAGTATCAACATGGTTTATTCTATCCTGTTCCTTGTCTTTTCTTGTAAATTCATGCTTTTTTATTTTATTATCAATATAATCATCTATGGAAGTACATCCTACTATACCTGTCTGTGCCTTTCCATTTCTAATCAGTCTATATATATAGAGATTTTTCTTATTATCTTTTATAAGTAAATTATTATTTATCATGTTTTGCAAATTTTCATTTGCCTTTTCATATACTTTTTTATCATAAGGATCTATATTTGTATCTAAATCAATTTCAGCTTTATCTATATGCAAAAAAGAATATGCATTATCTTTTGCCATTTCTCTTGCCTCTTCACTATTCATAACATCATAGGGAAGTGCAGCTATTTTACAAGCTACATCTTCCCTTGGTCTTATGGCTTTGAAGGCTTTTAAAGTTGCCATTTTAGTCCTCCTTATGCATTAACCAAATTTTTATCTAAACATTTTTCAACTATATCTACAATTTCCATTCCAATTCTCTTTTGAGCCTCAACTGTTGAACCACCTATATGAGGTGTTACTGATACTCTATCATTATTTAGGAGTTCTTCACATGGTTTAGGCTCATTTTCAAATACATCTAGGGCAGCTCCTGCTACCTTTCCTGTATTTAATGCCTTTGCTAGAACTTTTTCATCTATAACTCCGCCTCTTGCACAGTTTATTACAAAAACTCCATCTTTCATAATGTTGAATTCTTTTTCTCCTATTACAGCTCCCTGCTCTTTATTGAAAGGTATATGAACCGATATATAATCTGCCTTCTTTAACAAATCGTTGAGTTCACAGAATTCATAATTATTATATCCCTTTGCCATACCAAGAATGTCTGTATATATTATCCTCATTCCCATAGCAGCTGCTCTCTTTGCAACCTCTTTTGCAATTCTTCCAAATCCTATAAGCCCCAATGTTTTTCCATACAATTCTACGCCTTTATATTTCTTTTTCTCCCATTTTCCATCTCTCATAGTTACATTGGCTATATTAATATATCTTGATACTGAAAATATGTGGCCCATAGTAAGCTCTGCTACTGACACAGTACTAGCATTTGGAGTATTTCTAACTGTTATTCCGTTTTGAGTAGCATACTTTACATCTATATTATCTACTCCAACCCCACCTCTTATTATAAGTCTTAAATTACCTTTTTTAGCCTCATCTATAAGTGGTTTTCTTATTTTAGTAGCAGATCTAACTACTATTACATCAAATTCTTTTATTTTTTCCTTTAATTCATCTTCTTCAAAATGTTTGTCTACAACTTCATAGCCATCTTCTATTAATTTATTTAAAGCTTCTTTTTCCATTCCATCACTAACTAATACTTTTATCATTTCCCTAGCCCCCTTAAAACTTATAATCCTAATATTTCATTAATATTTTCCAAAAGTTCTTTTATATCATCAAGAGTACAATCAGCCATATGAGCTATTCTAAATGCTTTCCCCTTTAATTTTCCGTATCCATTTGATATCTGGAATCCTCTTTCACCCAACTTTTTATTAAGTTCTGCTACATCTATATCCCTAGTATTCTTTATATTAGTAAGAGTATTTGAAAGATATCTTTCATCTGCAAATAATTCAAAATACTTTTTAGCCCATTCTCTCACATATTTAGCCATTTCCAAATGTCTATTATATCTATTTTCAAGCCCCTCTTCTAAGATTCTATCCAATTGATAATCCATTGCAAACATATGTGAAAGGGATGGAGTAGATGGATATTGATAATCTTTCTTTTGTATATAATTATATATTGAAAGTAAATCCAAATAATATCCTCTAAATTTTACATTTTTTGCTCTTTCTACTGCTTTTTTTGAAAAAGAGCATATAGCCATTCCTGGAGGAAGTCCTAAAGCTTTCTGGCTCGATGTCAAACATATATCAATGCCAAGCTTATCCACTTCTATTTTAGTACCTCCCATGGAGCTAACTGTATCTACACACCATACTATATCTGGATATTTTTTTACTACTTCTGCTATTTCTTCTATTGGATTCATAACTCCTGTAGAAGTTTCATTATGAGTTATACAAAGTGAATCATATTTTCCTGTAGCTAAAACTTTGTCTATTTCATTAACATCTGCTGCCTTACCCCATTCTACTTCGTATAAATCTGCTGGTACGTTATTACATTCTGCAATTTGATGCCATCTTTTTCCGAAAGCTCCTATTGAAAAAACTGCTGCCCTCTTAGCTGTACTACATCTTATAGCACCTTCCAACAGTCCTGTTCCAGATGATGTTGAAAGTAAAATTTCTTCCTTTGTATGAAATACTTTTCTCATCTTGTCACTAATGTCTCTTTGAAGCTTGGAAGCTTCTTTGCTTCTATGTCCTATCATAGGTGTAGCCATCTTCTCTAATACATCTTCTCTAACTTCTACTGGTCCAGGAATAAATAATTTCTTATGCATGTTTTTACCTCCAAATAAATTTATTTAATTAATAATCTAATGTTATTTAACAGTTTAAAGTTCTACACTGATAAAGCGCGTGTTGTAAAAAATAAAAGCCAACCAGATCCCTTTAGGGACGATTGCCTCGCGTTGCCACCCTTGTTGGTTATAATAATATAACCCTCTCATTAAAATAACGGTTTTTCCGTATTATTCATCATAATAATTCTCCAAGGTGGATTCACAAAAGCATCGGTATCAGTTTACACCTTCCACTGACTCTCTACTACCTAACTTACGCTACTATTCTCTTCATAGAATAATATTAAATTTGAAATACTATTAGCAAAATATTTAGCATATGAGAATTTACTATAAATAAAAAAGAACCAATCAAATCCCACATAGGGACGATTGGTTCGCGTTGCCACCCTTATTAGTTATATATAATATAACTCTCTCATTAAAATAACGGTTTTTCCGTATTATTCATCATAATAATTCTCCAAGGTGGATTCACAAAAGCATTGGTATCAGTTTACACCTTCCACTGACTCTCTATCACCTAACTTATGTTACTATTCTCTTCATAGAATAATATCAAATTTGCTAACGTTTGTCTTTCATTGGTACTATTATATAGTTTATATTTTTATATGTCAATACATATTTTTAAAATTTAAAAAATAATTTTTAATAACTATGTTTGGTCTAAACTAGTTAAGACTTTGTCATAAAGATCTTTAATACATATGCCATTTTGCAAGTTTCTGCAATTAGTACAGCTTTTAGTGTCAGAATTTCCTATGCCGGAATTAAATGAAATATCTTTTCTTTCATATCCCGGACAAGAATTAGCAACACCTACCATTTGACCTATACTTCCCATTTTAGCTGCCCCTTTCACTGTTAAATTTAATTCATACTTATCACTTGTTCAATTTTGTAAAGCAAATCTTTACTGCATTTGTTATTTACAAAATTCACACAATTACTGCAACTTCCTGAGATATAGCTTACCTGTAATCCCAGAATACTATTTTTAGATTCATATTCTTTACAATTTTCTGCAACAATTCTTTTATCTTGGGCTGAAATCATAAAACTCACTCCTGAAAAATATTGTATTTTTATTATTCCCAAGCTAAAAAATTTAATTCTAAAATAGCCTCCAACATTAGAATTGTTAGAAGCTATTTGTGTAATTCAGGATCAAAAATTTATTTATTCAGATCTAATACCTGTATAATATTTTTTTGAGTTTGATCTATTTTCTTACCTCTGTATCTTACTGCATTTATTGGGCATATATGTATGCATCTTAAACATAAAATACATTTACTATGAAAAACTGCATGTCCATTTTCAAATGTTATATTACCTTGAGGACAATTTCTAAGGCATAACCCACATTTAATACAATCTTTAGTTGATGATATATTTCTAGATAATTTAGGAACCCTACCTTTAAACACGCTGTGCAGTACTTTACTAAATTGAAGTCTTATTAAAGAATTAGATTCTTTTACAATCCTCCCTTTTATAAAGTTTTCCACTATATTCGTAATCTTTTTATCAACAGAAATAAGCAAATTTTCTATTTCACTTTCATTATATTTTTTACCTATAAAGAAGTAAAAATTATTAGGCATTTTTATGCTAATCTGTATAGATGGTACATATCCTTTCTTTTTTAAACATCCTGCAACAAAACAAGAAGCTGAAGATGATGAAGCACCTTGTGTAGAATATACTATAACCCTTACATTCTCTTTTGTATTATTCAGTCTATTTAAAAAATTTGTTACAATTTTGGGTGGTAACTTCCAATGTACAGGAAAACCAATGATTATAAAATCATATTTTTTTGTTTTTCTTTCTTCTAGAGATTGAATATACGCTAAGTCTATATCTACGTTATAAAGCTGAAATTTTTCCTTAAATCTATCAGCCACCCACTTAGTATTTCCCGTACCACTAAAATAATATAAAATACCTTTCATACTAATTTAATCTTTTATTTTTAAATAATCAAAATAAAAGTAGTTGCTCCTCTCCCTATAATATACTGTAAATATTTATTCTGGTCTTCTATTTTTACATTTTTTCCTATGTTCAATCATAATTTGTCTTAAAATTTCAGCCGAAGTAGGAGGTGTAAAAGCTACAGCATTAGCTCCTGCACGTATAGTTTCTCTCATATTTTCCTCTGTGGGTCCTCCTGTAGCTATTATTGGGAAATTAGGATACTGACTTCTAACTTTTTTAACTATTTTAGCAGTTTCCTCAGCTCCAGACACATTTATTATAGTAGCCCCCGCTTCTATTCTCTTTTGTACATCCTCATATTCAGATACTATAGTTACTATTATTGGTATATCTATGCTATCTCTCATTTGCTTTATAACTTCATTAGACGTAGGACTATTTACAACAACTCCCATGGCACCTTTAAATTCTGCATCTAATGCTAAATTTAAAATTCTTTTGGCTGTTGAAATTCCGCTTCCAACACCACAAAAAACAGGTATATCTGCGGATAAAATAATTGCATGTGTTATAAGCGGCTGTGGTGTAAATGGATATACAGCAATAACTGCATCTGCATCAGTATTTTTTATAATAGCTACATCTGTAGTGAATAAAAAAGACTTTAGCCTTTTTCCAAATATTCTTATTCCACTTGCTTCTCTAATAACTTCAGGTACTCTAATCATATGCTTTCTTTCAATTCCATCTACTTGCGGTATATATTTAGCCATGTTTTCCCCTCCTTGTATTTAACTATCTGTTTGACAATTGTTATTATCGCATCTATAGGCTTTTTCTTCAGTATAACCTAATTCCTTTAAAACCTTCCTAACTATTCTCTTTCCAATTTCATCTTCTTTCATTTCACATAATGCATCTTCTATATATCCCCAATTTACCCATTCCACTTCTGCAGATTTTTTTATATTTCCACCATCATACTTCGCCATGAAAGTAAGCATTATTATTTCTTTACTGTTATTTTTTACATATTCGCTTCCTAAATACTTCAAATCCTTTACCTTAAGTCCCGCTTCTTCAAATACTTCTCTATGCACAGTTTCTTCTACTGTTTCTCCATTTGTAACATATCCAGACAATAAAACTTTAGAATCTTTAAATATATAACTTTGTTTTAATAACAATATTTTATTTTCCTTTATTACAGCCACTATTACACAAGGTCTTGGAGTATCAAAATACATTATATCATCTTTAGGGCAATAAGGTACTCCACCTTCATCCCAACTGTATTTTTCTTCCAATTCTTTTCCACACATAGGACAATATTTAAATTTCATATACACACTGCTTCATAAAGCAGCTACACCTCCTTAACCTGAATAAATAAAATTTTCCAAAATTTATATATTAATTATACTATAAAATTAGGGGGTACATTATAAAATATATATTAAAATAATATTTTTTTATTTATAAGCATACTTTTATTTCATCCTTTAATATTATAAAATTTTCGCCTAAAAAACAATCATAAGCAAGAATTTTTACCCCTTCTTTATCAGCATATCTAAGATACTCTCCAAACTTCTTATCAATTTCATCGTAAGGTTTGAAACACTTAATGCCTTCCATTTGAATTAAAAATAAAACTGCAGCCCCCATATTAGATTTTTTCACTTGCACTAATTCCAATAAATGTTTTCTTCCTCTTTCTGTAGGTGCGTCCGGAAACCTGGCAACTCCATTTTCTTCAAAAGTAACTCCTTTTACTTCAAGATAATATTCCTTATTATCTTTATCCAATAACTTAAAATCAAACCTGCTGTTTCCGAAAGTTTTTTCCCGCTCTACGTTTTTACAATCTCTAAAATAACTTATTTTATTCATTTTTAACGCTTCATCTACAATTCTATTTGGAATTTGAGAATCTATATTTATTAATCTTGTTCCCTTGTAGGCAGCTATTAAATCGTATTTTGTCTTTCTATTTGGGTTATTTTCCTCTCTTAAAATTACTGTAGCTCCAGGTATGAGAATTTCCCTGCACCTTCCTGTATTAGGTACATGAATCATCAATTGCACACCATCTATATTTACATAGGCTTGAAATCTATTAGGTCTGCTAATAAACCTAGCCTTTACTATTTGTTTGTTAAATATCAATACACCATCTCCAATAAAACCAAATTTAAGTTAATCAAAATAAAACCACCCTTTTAAAAAATAAAAAGTGGTTTATTAATAAGAATTTTAGAGAAATAGTTTAAATATTATAAGAAATATCACTCCTGGTATTCCAAAAAATCCTGCAATAAGTGCTGTAATTGCATTAATACCTATACTAAATGAAAAGTATTTTCCTATTAAATTCACTATAACTAGCAGTACTACACCAAGTACAGCATTTATAATAAGTTTAAATAAAATTTTTAAAGGCCACGAAAATACTTTTACTAACACATAAAGTCCTAATATGGCAATTAAAAAATATCCTATATACTGAAACATATCGCTTGTTAACATATTGCTTATTCCTCCTCATTTTTCTTATAGCAAAACATTTAAATAAAAAACTTAATATAAATACTATCTAATTTATATTCTAACAATTAAAAAATATTAATAAAAGGAATAAGCTAAAAATTTTTATTTAAGATGATTTTTTATTTTCCTTTAAATTAGGGAACATACTATTGTAATTCAAATCTATTCCATTTTTCTTTACTTCGTTTAATAAATACATGTATTTTGATTTTGCTGCCTCTTCCATATATATAGCATAATCAACCAAGTGCGGATCTTTCACGGTATCAAAGTATATAGCACATCTTTCCAACTCTTCCCTAGCTTCATTTATATCATTTAATAATCTTTTTTGATTTTTTGTGTATTTAGAATTTTTTGCCAACAAATATTTGATTATATTATACTTGTTCATAAAATCAGAATCCTCCTAAATTATATGTTATTTTAATAATTGACATAAATTAGCGTCAATATACATTATTAAAGAATCCTGATCTAAACACATTATAATTTACTTTATATCTCTACTCTACCTTCTAGTGCTTTTGACAGAGTGATTTCATCTGCATATTCTAAATTTCCACCAACAGGAATACCATGGGCTATTCTAGTTACCTTCACTCCAAGGTGTTTCAATATTTTAGATATATACATAGCTGTAGCTTCTCCTTCTACATTTGGGTTAGTTGCAACTATAACTTCTTTCACATTTCCATTAATTCTTGTTATAAGTTCCTTAAGCTTTATATCATTAGGCCCTCTTCCTGCCATAGGTGATATATTGCCGTGCAGCACATGATAAACACCATTGTACTCTTTAATTCTTTCCATAGCCATTATATCCTTAGGCTGTTCTACTACACATATTACGCTCTTATCTCTATTTGGATTTGAACATATAGCACAGGGATCTGAATCTGTAAAATTTCCACAAACAGAGCAGTATCTTATAGTACCTCTTGCATTAACTAAAGCTTTTGCAAACTCCTTTACTTCATCACCTGGTAAATTCAATATATAAAGGGTAAGTCTTTGAGCTGTTTTATAGCCTATTCCCGGTAACTTCGCAAACTCTTCTATTAATTTTTCAATAGCTGCAGGATAAAAATCCATAGTATCACCTCAATTTAAAACCCCATCAATAAGATGGGGTCCATAATCTTAAAACATTCCTGGTATATTAAGTCCACCAGTTACTTTTTGCATTTCAGAAGCAGTCTCTTTTTCTGCATTCTTAAGTGCCTCATTACATGCAGCTAAAATTAAATCCTGAAGCATTTCTACATCTTCTGGATCTACAACTTCTGGTTTAATTTTTATATCTACTATTTCTTTTTTACCATTTACTGATACAGTAACTGCTCCACCGCCAGCAGTAGCAGAAAACTCTTTATTTTGAAGTTCTGATTGCATAGTCTCCATTTGTTTTTGAAGTTTCTGGGCTTGCTTCATTAAATTATTCATATTTCCGCCGCCACCAAAATTAGGTATTCCGCCTCTTGCCATAGTATATTTCCTCCTCAATTAACTAATTTATATTTAATTATACCATATTTTTATCAAATTTTATCTAAGGTTATTTTACATTTATTCATCAAATATTTCTACTATATCCTCCCCAAAGGTATCCTTTAATAATTTCTCCTTGGATACAGATACATCCTCCACTTCGTCTTCTATAATATATCTAATTATAACTTTTTCCTTCAACACTTCTGAAAAAACCTGTTCAACTATTTTTCTATTTTCATTCTTTTCCAGCCTCTGTTTATGGAAAGCATATTCTTTACCATACTCTATAGTTATTATACCTTTTTCACATTTAACTACTCTTCCTGTAGTAAGTGCTGCAAATAAAACCATTTGATGCTTACTTTTAAGTGATTCAAGTATATCTTTCCAGCTTTTTTTAACTATATCTAATGTTATCTTTGAATATATATTTTCTTTATTTGCTGTCTGTACTTCGTCATTTGATGAATTATTTTTTGTCTTATGTTCTTCAGTGTTACTTTCTCTATAGGTATCTACTATTTTTTTAGGTACAGTCTCTTTTTCCACCTTAGCATCAATCTTTTCATTTGATACTTTAATTTTTCCTTGCCTAAAGGCTTCTTCCAATCTATTTAATCTTGCAAGTATTACTTCCTTTGACGTATCATATTCTATTTTACACATCTTTATAGCTGAAAGTTCTAAATAAATTCTGCTTTGTTTAGTCCATTTAGATTGTTCCTGAGCATCTTGAAGTATTCTTATATCTCTCATTATTTCTTCTACTCGTATTTTCTGCGCTTGATCTTTTAAAAGATTTATATTTTCTTCTGACATATCAAGTACATCTTCTGGATTGTTAGACACCTTTACCATTAAAAGATTTCTTAGATGAATTATCAAGTCCTTAATAAAATTAAATATATCTTTTCCACTTAGAACTATATCATCAATTACTCTCATCGAAGACTCTACGTTCTTTTCTATTATGCTATCTGTAAGTCTTAATAAATTCTCATTAGTAACTAGACCTAACATGTTAACTACATCGTCGTATTCAACTTTACCATTTCCCATAGATATTGCCTGATCCAATATACTAAGTGCATCCCTCATGGCTCCATCGCATATTCTGGCTATTAAATTCAGGCTTCTGTCATCTGCAAAAATTCCCTGTTCACTAACTATGCATCTTAATCTATTAAATATCTCTGAACTTTTTATCCTTCTGAAATCAAACTTTTGACATCTGGAAAGTATAGTAACAGGTAATTTCTGAGGATCAGTAGTAGCAAGAATAAATATTACGTTTAGAGGTGGTTCTTCTAAAGTCTTTAAAAATGCGTTTACTGCTTCTTGAGTAAGCATATGAACTTCGTCCATTATATAAACTTTGTATTTACCCTCCTGAGGAGGATATTTTACATTTTCTATTACATCTTTAATGTCTTCCAATCTTCTTTTAGAAGCAGCATCCATTTCAATTACATCTATTGAAATACCTGCATTTATTTTTTTGCACATTTCACATTCATTACAAGGTTCTCCATCTTGAAGGTTCAAACAATTTACCGCTTTTGCCAGTATCTTAGCCGTAGAAGTCTTTCCAGTACCCCTTGTTCCAGAAAATAAGTATGCATGGGCTATTCTATGGTTTAATATTTGATTTTTCAATGTAACCGTTATATGATCTTGACCTACCACATCTGAAAAAGTTTTAGGTCTCCATTCTCTATATAATGCAGTATAAGGCATATTATCACCTTCCTTCATATATTATAACCTATCTTTAATCGTATAACAAAAAAGATACCTTATGGTATCTTTTAATTTTCAGTCATTATTAAAGTCGTGCACCTTGCTTCGTCTAGTAAACTATAAGCGTTACCCATACAGTTAACTCAAACCAGGTTTATCCACGGCACACGAAAATATTCACTTACCGCTGCTTCCTTCCGGACCTGACGGGGTTCATGAGTTTCCGTTGCGTGGGATCCAGTTCTCAACGCCACTTTTATGGGCCAGACCTCACATTTTACAGCCTAAGCTAGGAATTCAACCCTGCTATAGCGGATTGCAGGTTACAGGGCACCGCTAACTCCCCATCTAGCACGACAAAGTTAAAATGGCGGAGAGAGGGGGATTCGAACCCCCGGTAGAGTTGCCCCTACACACGCTTTCCAGGCGTGCTCCTTCAACCACTCGGACATCTCTCCACAGGTTTACTCATGAAATAAATTTATATTAAGTTTTGTGGTTTAGAAACCACCACAACAATCAGTATTATACTATGAATATAATAATATTTCAACACTTTTTATAAAAAATTTTATATGTAAATATCTACCTATAGCTTAATTGAGGGCAAATTGAAAAAGTATGATATTATACATATCATTTAATTGACAAGAATAAATCATATTTATCCTATCTGCATATTGGTATCATTCGGCTGTCCGTATATAATATTATTATGAACCAGAAAGGACGGATGATTATGGATTATATTTCTACCCCAGAGGCGGCTAAAAAATGGGACACTTCAGAGCGGCGAGTACAAAAACTTTGTGAGGAAAACCGCATACTAGGCGTTTCAAAACTTGGCTATATGTGGCTGATACCAAAAGACGCAGAAAAGCCAATTGACGGCAGAACACAGAGGGGAAAGGAGTTCCAACATGAATAATGTTTTGATTATAGATGATGACAAAGAGCTTTGCGTTCTTATGAAAAAGTGTGTAGAACAAGAAAATTTATCTGCTATTATTGCACATGGCGGTGTAGAGGGACTACGTCTAGCTGACGAAAATAAAAATAGCTGCTCCCTTGTAATTTTGGACGTAATGATGCCGGATATAGACGGTTTTCAAGTTCTCAAAAAAATTAGGGAAACAAGTAATATGCCGGTGCTTATGCTCACTGCTAAAAGTGATGAGGATGATAAGGTTTCCGGGCTGCGGCTAGGTGCTGACGACTACCTAACAAAACCGTTCAGTATTAACGAACTAATGGCTCGTGTAAATTCCCTTATTCGCCGCTACACTACCTTAAACCCGACTTTTATAACTGACACTGATTATATAATGTTAAAGGGCATGGTAATTGATAAAGCAAATCGCATGGTTTCTGTTAATGACATTCCAGTTGAGCTTACAAGCAAAGAATTTGATTTACTTTCATTTCTGGCTTCCAATAAGGGACGGGTGTTTACCAAAAAACAGATTTATATGCAGGTATGGGAAGAAGAATATGCTTACGATGATAATAACATTATGTCTTTTATCAGTAAATTGCGAAAAAAGATTGAGCCAGACCCAGAGCATCTATTTTACATTTTGACCGTCCGGGGTGTAGGCTATCGTTTTAATAAGGAGGCTTGACATGAATATAATTGTTTATCTCCTTTTTGCGTTGGTTTTTACCCTGCTTATTATAGCATACCTTGTTTCTACCTTATGGCGAGTTCGAACACAGCTTACACTTATAAAAGACGCTTTAGAAGATATAAAAAATGGAAACCTTAATCGACGTGTTTTAGCAACGGAGAGCGATATGACAAGGCAAATTTGTTATGGTATTAACGAAATTGCACTAAGCAGCCAATCACGGCTTATTCAGCAAAAGCAATCAGAGCAGGCATACAAACGGATAATGGCAAGTCTTTCCCATGATGTGAAAACACCACTTGCTTCATTGGTTGGTTATTTGGAAGCAATCGAAAGTAAAATTGTTGTAGGAGAAGAAAAGGACGAATATATCCATGTTGCGTCTAATAAAGCCCAGCACCTAAAACATTTTGTAGAAAATCTGTTTGAATGGGTTAAATTAGATTCCGGGGAACAAATTTTTCATTTTGAGATTTGTGATTTGAATGAGTTATCCCGTAATATTATAGCTGATTGGATTCCTATTTTAGAAAACAGCCATTTTGAATATGAATTTGATATACCTGAAACAGAGTATTCCATGCGCATAGACGCAACTGCGTATACCCGTATTCTCAATAATCTATTACAAAATATTATCACCCACAGTGAGGGTGATAATATGGCGCTGCGTATTTTTGAGAATGAACAACAGGCTAAAATTGTAATAACAGACAACGGGAAAGGTATATCTTCTGATAATCTCTCTCTTATTTTTGAAAGAATGTACCAATGCGACCATTCACGGGCTGCTAAAGGAAACGGGCTTGGGCTCTCTATTGCCAAAGAGCTTGTCAGCGCTCACAAAGGGACGATTACAGCGTCCAGCATTCTCGGCTCTGGAACTACATTCACCATTTTATTGCCAAAAACCCTGTGACAGCACAGGGCTTTCTTACTTCTAAAACAAGATAAAAGCAAGGTTTTGGCAAGGTTTTGGCAAGGTTAATGTTTTATACTTTTAATTGTGATTGCTTCTGACATTATATCGGTTATCACATTGCGAAAACAAGTTATTGAAAGTGAGGAATTTTTATATGAATGATTTTGTCATTGAAACGAAACAACTGACAAAAATTTATGGAGAGCAGACAGCAGTTAGCACAGTCAATCTTCATGTAAAAAAAGGCCAGATTTACGGTCTGTTGGGGCGCAACGGAGCTGGAAAAACCACTATTATGAAAATGATTTTAGGGTTGACTCCAATCACTTCTGGTGAGGTAGATGTATTCGGACAGAATATCAAAGGCCGTGAAAAACGAATATATCCCCGTATCGGCGCTATTATCGAAACCCCAGGGTTTTATCCAAATTTGACAGGAACGGAAAACTTAGAGATTTTTGCAAAGCTGCGCGGTACAGCCGCCCCTAATGCTGTTAAAAACGCTTTGGAAGTTGTCGGTCTTCCCTATAAGGATAAAAAGCTGTTCGGCAAATATTCTCTCGGCATGAAGCAACGCCTTGGCATCGCCAATGCGATCCTGCATGACCCGGAACTGCTGATTTTAGACGAACCGACCAATGGCCTTGATCCCATCGGCATTGCAGAAGTACGAGATTTCATTAAGAATTTGAGCGTTGAGCGCGGAAAGACTGTTCTTATTTCGAGTCATATTCTTTCAGAAATCTCATTGCTGGCGGATGATATTGGTATTATCGATCACGGCGCTCTGCTTGAAGAAAGCAGCATGGAGGAGCTGAAACGGAAAAACGGCAGATATATCCTGCTGCAAGTTTCAGACATTCCGAAAGCGTCACTGATTTTAGAGCGTCAATTTCACCTGAAAGATTATTCTGTTCAAGACGACCATACTTTACGGCTTTATGCCACCGCTCTGGATATGGGTGAAATCAATAAAGCCCTTGTGATGCAGAATATAACCGTTATCAGTTCTCAACTTTGTAATGATACTTTAGAGGACTATTTCAGAAAAATTACAGGAGGAGATGGCATTGCTTAAACTTATTCAAATAGAATTTCTTAAACTACGACGTAGAAAATTTGTGTGGATTATGATGTTGTCAGCTCTCATAATGCCATTTCTAGCATTCTTATTATTTAAATATGCATGGAAAACAGGTTTTGATGAAGCAATACAGTTCTATAAATGGTCAGCATTCAGTTATACGGTTTTTATTATCTTGCCTGTTGTTTTGGGAGTGCTTTGCACCATACTTATGTACGACGAAAATCAGTATGATATGCTCAAACAACTTTGGATTGTGCCTGTCAGCAAAATGGGATACTTTTTCAGCAAATTTTTTGTGGTTTTAATTTACTCCATCTGTTTCATGCTGATTACAGCTGTTGCTTCTGTGCTGTTCAGTGTACTTCCCGGATATGTCGCATTTGAATGGGAAAGCGTTTTATATTTATTCAAAAAATGCTTGGAGATTGGTGTTCTTACTGCGTTTGTAATGCTGCCAATTTTAGCAATCGCTGCAGCACAAAAAGGATATATTCTTCCTGTTTGTATCACATTGGTGTATGCCTTTTCCAGTGTTATCTTAATGACGGTAAATATGTATTTACACCCGTTATGCAGCATGGATGTTATCATCATGCGAAATAAAGATATTCCGGGCGTTGCATTTACACAAGCAATCAACATTCCTTTAGCATTTCTTTGTATTTGCGTTTGGGATATTGTTGCAGTATTATTTGCAAATATTGCATTGGGAAGAAGAAGGTGAGGTGTGAAGCATGAAAAAATTACTTTGGGGGGAATGTCAAAAACTTCGCCGTTCAAAGATAGTTTGGATTACAGTTTTTTCAACAATTATGGTAGCGGTGATGGTCTTTTTAGGAGGTCAGGATTTGTTTAGTGCCTCTCAGCCTGATATATATAATGCAGGCTGGTATATGGATGTAGCTCAACCACTGGCAACAATTTTTGTTCTTCCAGCTGTCATTGCCCTTTTTGGCAGTTATATGATTTGTCGTGAAGAACAGGATGACACTATAAAATCTCTGCGGCTTATTCCCGTAAATGAAGCGAACTTAACCGCTGCAAAAATGATTGTTACTTTTGCGTTCAGCATATTCCTTTATTTGCTGCTCTTTGCTATAACATTTTCGGTTGAGGCCATCTTACATTTTTCTGATTTATCAATAGGAATGGTTCTAAATTTTCTGAAAGCATATTTTCTGGACGGCTTAGGTATATTCCTTGCTATCTCACCCATTATTGCTTTTGTATCGCGTATGAAAAAAGGATATTGGCTTGCACTGTTATTTGCTGAAATTTATTCTTTTGCCGGACTATTTACGAGTATGTCAAATACCCTAAAAGCTCTGTATCCTATTACGGCTGTATTTGCCATTTCTGGCTACTATGACACATCGACATGGCAAATAGTACTTAGTTGCATTAGCCTACTGCTTTGCGGAGGGCTTGCAACATTAATACTTGTTGATTTGAATAAAACAACGGCAAAAATGAAATAACTTTTGAAATTGCCGGACGAAGGTGAATACTACAAAAACACGTGCACCATAAAAAGGCATAAGGAAACCCGCATAAGTCCTTGATTTACGCGGGTTTGTTGGTGGCGGAGAGAGGGGGATTCGAACCCCCGGTGCAGTTTTACGCTGCACAATTGATTTCGAGTCAATCACCTTCGACCTCTCGGACATCTCTCCATATTACCTTCTACTTTTAAAAAATTTTTCTAACATTTCACTACACTGTTCATTATACATCCACTGAATATCTACCCAACGATTTAACCGCCTATTTTGTAATATGTTAACCACAGAACCACAAGCCCCCATAGTAGGATCGAAAGTGCCTATATACAGTTTGTTTATTCTGCACTGTAATATAGCTCCTGCACACATAGGACACGGCTCTAAAGTAACATACATACTGCATCCAGTTAATCTCCAATTACTAAGTATCTCTGATGCATTTTGAATTGCAAGCATTTCTGCATGGGCAGTAACAATTCCAACTGTCTCTTTTAAATTATGACAACTTGATATTATTTCATTATCTTTTACTATAACAGCTCCTACTGGAACTTCACCTAATTTCAACCCTTTTTTTGCCTGCCTTATGGCTTCCAACATAAAGTCTTTCATAAAATGCCCCAAAAATCTAAGTATTTATTGCATTATGACACATATAAATTGAATAAATAAAATATAAATATAAAATAAGGATATACTATAAAAAACAATGAAAATCCTCATAAAATAAACGTCCTGCAAATATAATATTTACAAGACTTATGGTGCGCCCGAGAGGAGTCGAACCTCCGGCACGCGGTTTAGGAAACCGCTGCTCTATCCTACTGAGCTACGAGCGCATATATATAATCGCTACTTAACTATTTTATTATAGTTTATAATAATTGTCAATTTTTTTTAGTTAATAATTGAAAATTTAAATATATTAGTGATTATAACCTAATTATAAGGGAGGAAAAATATGATTAATGAATTAAAGAGTTTATTCTTAGCTGGGGTAGGTTCAGCTGCATATACCTATGAAAAAGCAGTAAATCTAATTTCCGAAATGGTGGAGAAAGGGAAAATAACAGTAGATGAGGGAAAACAATTATCCGAAGAATTAAAGAAAAATGCTTTAGCAAAAAAAGATCAAATAAAGCCATTAACCAAAAATGAAGTTATATCTATATTAAGTAACATGAACTTTGCTTCCAAAGAAGATATCGCATCAATAAATGATAGGTTAACTAAACTTGAAAATAAAATAAACAATAATGACTAAAGCCATTTTAGGCTTTAGTTATTTGAGATAACTTATGAGAAAAATATATTCACAAAGATTTAAGGAAATAATGAAGGTACTAGCTAAGTATGGTTTTAAATTCTTAAGAGAAACTAAAACCTCCAATAAGAATAAATCTCCTGAAAACCTAAGAAAAGCTTTCGAGGAACTTGGACCTACCTTTATAAAAATAGGCCAAATACTTAGTTCAAGGCCAGACATATTGCCTTCATCCTACATTAAAGAACTTTCAAAGCTCCAAGATGATGTACTTCCAGAGAAGTATGAAGATATAGATATAGTATTTTTCAATGAATTTAATAAAAATATAAATGAATGCTTTTTATATTTTGAAAGAAATCCTATAGCCTCTGGATCAATTGCACAAGTACATAATGCAACTTTAAAAAATGGGAAAAAAGTCATTGTAAAAGTGCAGAGACCTGATATAAAACAAAAAATGGAAACAGATATATCCATATTGTATAAAATCATGAAACTTACTAAAAACAAATTTAAAGATGCACTAATAGATCCAGAAGAAGCTTTAAAAGAACTGCTATCTTCCACTAGAAAAGAGCTAGATTTCAACCTTGAAGTAGACAATATGATAAGATTTAAAGAACTAAACAAAAACGTAAAATTTTGTTATGTTCCCTATATAATAAAAGATTTATGTGGAAGCAAAGTACTTACCATGGAAAAAATCTATGGATTTAAAATAAATAATATAGAAAGACTAAAAAAAGAGGAGTACTCCTTACAGGACTTAGGCAAAAAATTAGCCTTATGTTTTTTTAAACAAGTTTTCACAGATGGGTTCTTTCATGCAGATCCTCATCCAGGTAATTTATTGATACAAGACAACAAAATATGTTTTATTGATTTTGGAATAATGGGTTCCATTTCTCCTAGATTAAAATTACTTTTAAACGATGCAATTATGTCCATTGCCTATAAAGACACAGATAAGCTTGTATCTGTAATTATGTCCATAGGTATAAAAAAGGAATTAACTGATAGAAATAAATTGTATGAAGATGTAGAATTGTTTCTGTCAAATTATCTGTTCACTTCTCTCAAAAACATAAAAATTTCCGTACTTATAACAGAAATCTTTAAATGTGCAAAAAACAATAATATCACTTTACCTAGGGATTTAATATTATTAGTAAAAAGCTTAATTATAGTAGAAGGCTTAGTAGCTGAAATAGCTCCTGACATAGAAATTTTAGATATAGCAATACCCTTTGTGAAAAACAATAATGAATTTTATTTTTTGAAAAATTTTGATCTAGAAAATATACTTATAGATTCTGGTAACTTCACAAAAAATTTTTTCAAACTTCCTATGAAAACTGTAGAATTAATAGACAGCATATTAAATGGAAGAGCTAAAATTCAACTAAAATTTAATAAAATAGATGATTCATTAAATCAATTAAATAAAATGGTAAATAGACTTTCTATCTCACTTATATTATGTTCTATGATTATAAGTTCTTCCTTAATTTTAAATTCAAATACAGGTCCAAAAATACATGCTGTACCTTTACTGCATGTTATAAACTTTTTATTTTTTATAGTAATCGGCATTACTCTAATAATTTCAATAATTAAATCTGGAAAACTTTAAAGAGAGATTCAACTTAGGATCTCTCCTTTTATTCCATTTAAAATTCTGTACATAAGATTATCTATCATTTCATTTAAATCTTTGTTTTTTTCATTTATCAATTCATAAATAGCAACAGAACAAATTGTCCCAAATAAATCATATGCTAAAAATAAAGAATTACATGTTTTTATATAACCCTTCTCCATAGCATCATCTAAGTAAGATTGTATATATACTATGTATTTTCTTATATATTCCCTTAATTCCAATTGTCTTACTTCTTGGCCCCAAAGTTGGCTCATAACTACCTTAAAGAAATCTCTATTTTCATAAACTAATCCCCACTGAACTTTACATACAATTTTTATTCTGTTTAAAGGGTTCGTTTCATTTTGAGATTCCTCTTCTATACTTTTTCTTATTACATTCATACCCTCTTCTATAATATATTTAAATATCTCTTCTTTACTTTTAAAATGATAGTATAATGTTCCCTTTGCTACTCCTGCATCTGCTGCTATAGCATCCATAGTAGCACCACTGTATCCATTCTTGGAAAAGACTTTTATAGCAGATTCAAAAATGGTTCTTTTAGTATTACTCATTAATACCACTCCAGATTTTTATTATATAACGGCTGACTGGTCAGTACAATTATATTCATTTACATTATACTTTTGTTGTTAAAATAACTCAATAGTTTTTAATACATTATTTTTACAAAAATTATTTCTATATTAACATTATAGTGTTAAAATAAGCTGTAAATAAAATGTTTTAAGGTAGGAAAAAATGATTAAATATTTTAATAGAAAAAGTAAAAAATATGAAATAGAAAAAGTAGCAGGAGGCACTTATTTAAATTGGACTTATTCTTCCCCTTGTGGAATGAAATTATTAGAACTCATAATTAAGAAAAAAGTTTTTTCCAAATTATATGGGAACTTTTGCAATAGTAAATACAGCAAAAAGAAAATTAGTCAATTTATAAAAGATTTTAATATAGATATAAATGAATTTAGAGAAAACTATAAGAATTTTAGATGTTTTAATGACTTTTTTTCAAGATCTCTCAAAGATACTGCAAGACCTATTGATAGCAACAAAAATATATTAATATCTCCCGGAGATGGAAGATTAATAGTATATGAAAATATAGATTTAAACAAAATCGTTCAGATTAAAGGATATACATATAGTCTTTTTGATTTAATAGATGATCCCAAAATAGCTGCAAAATTTAAAAATGGTACCTGTTTAATATTAAGACTTTGCCCTACAGATTACCATAGATTTCATTTTATAGATTCCGGTATATGTGAATCTACACATAAAATTAAAGGTAATTACTATTCTGTAAATCCAATTGCCTTAAAAAGTATTGCTAATCTTTTTTGTAAAAACAAAAGAGAATGGAGCATATTTCATTCAGATAACTTCGGTGATGTACTCTATGTAGAAGTAGGTGCTACCTGTGTAGGTTCTATAATTCAAACCTATTTGCCTAAAGAAACTATTAAAAAAGGTGATGAAAAAGGTTATTTTAAGTTCGGTGGCTCTACAGTTATATTATTTTTTGAGCAGAACAAAGTAACCATAGATAAAGATTTACTAAAACAATCAAATCTAGGGTATGAAACCAAAATACTTATGGGAGAGACTATAGGAACCAAATTTACTTACTAAGGATTATTTTATTTGTAGGCCTTTAATTTACAATACTTCCTAATTTTATAATGGACATTATAAAATTAGGAAGTATTGTATTATATTAAAATTTGAGTTACTATAGCAAATGTGAATAAAATACTATTTAATAAGAGGGTGAGGTGATTATAATAGAAAAAGATGTTTTTTCTTTAATAAGAACTAATTATAATAATTTATCTCCTACTCAAAAAAATATTGCGGATTATATCCTTTCAAATCCTGAAAAGGTTATTTTATATTCAATTAGCGATCTTGCAAGCGAGTGCAATACTAGTGAGCCAACTATATTTAGATTTTTAAAAAAAATCGGCTACGAATCGTATCAGGTTTTTAGAATTAAAGTAGCTCAGCAAATTTCAGATAATTCAACAAAATCTATATATGGAGAAATACAACCGGATGATGATATAAATACAGTCAAGAGAAAAGTCATAGATTTAACAACTGATTCCATAAATGATTTAAATAACATCGTGGATAAACAGCAGGTTAATTTATTTATTGATACCATCATTAAGGCTAAAGAAATTATTTTTTTTGGTGTAGGTGCCTCAAATATGATTGCTGGAGATGCATATCATAAATTTCTTCAACTTGGTTTTAACGTGAAATTTTGTAACGACCCACATATTATGAACATGATAGCTTCTCACTGCCATAAAGAAGACTTAATAGTTGCCATATCACATTCTGGAGAAAGCCGTGAAATAAAAGATGCTGTTGATTTTGCTAAAGAAAATAATGCTACAATTGCTTCTATAACTAGTTATCCGCATTCAGCTTTAGCTAAAAAATCAGACATACTATTATTGAGCTCTTCTCGTGAAACAGAGTATCGTTCAGATGCTATGATATCCAGAATAAATCAGCTTGTAATAATTGATATTTTGTATGTATCAGCAGTTTTACGTGTTGGCCAAAAATGTATAGATAGTATAAACAAATCAAGAGTTGCTGTGGCAAAAAACAAAACTTAAACGAAAAACTTATTTTACAATAATTAACTTTAATTATTGTAAAATAAGTTTTTTTATTGCTAAATTGCACCCTAAAATTTGATAAAAACTTAACTATTATTGACATAAAAATTTTGAGGTAGTATATTAATCATAGTAGTAAAATTACTACTATGATTAATATAAAAGTAGAAAAAATACTATCATGTTTATAAATTTAATTGTTTTTACCATCAAATTTATAAACTATATTTCTTAGTTTTAAGTAAACGTTTCATTAAAAACAAAATATATTTATAGATCAATTATTATTTAAATTGGAGGGAAAAAATATGGGAAAAAATGTTGGATTTATAGGACTTGGAATAATGGGAAGACCTATGGTATTAAATCTTATGAAGGCAGGCCATAAGGTAACTGTATACGATATAAACGAAAGTGCTGCTCAGAAGTTAGTACATGAAGGCGCAATTGGTGCCAAATCTCCAAAAGAAACAGCAGAAAATAAAGATATAATTTTTACAATGCTTCCAAATTCAAAACACGTAGAAGAGGTTGTTTTAGGTGAAAATGGTGTAATTGAAAGTGCAAAAAAAGGTTCAGTTATAATTGATATGAGTTCAATATCACCAGTAGTTTCAAAGAAAATTGCATGTGAAGTTAATAAAAAGGATATTGAAATGTTAGATGCTCCAGTAAGTGGAGGAGAAACAGGAGCTATAGATGGCACCCTTGCAATAATGGTAGGTGGAAGTGAAGAAGTTTTTGATAAAGTTAAAGATGTACTTCATGATATGGGAAAGACAATTACATTAGTTGGCGACAATGGCTGTGGCTGTACTGCAAAATTAGCTAATCAAATTATGGTAAACTTAAACATTGCTGCAATGAGTGAAGCACTAGTTTTTGCTGCAAAAGCAGGTATTGATGTTGAAAAAATGTATAACGCTATACGAGGTGGACTTGCTGGAAGTGCTGTATTAGATCAAAAAGTTCCAAGAATACTTGATAGGAACTTCATACCAGGTGGAAAAATTTCTATCAATCTTAAAGATATAACTAATGTCATGGAAACTGCTCATGATATAGATGTTCCACTTCCTTTAACAGGCGAATTATTAGAAATATTCCATGCTCTTAAAGCAGATGGGAAAGAAAATGATGATCACGGCGGTATAGTTCAGTTTTATGAAAAAATCGCAAATGTTCAAGTTAAAAGGAGATGAGATTATGAGTGATAATAAACTATTAGCTAAAGAAGCTTTTAATAATATACCTGAAGTAAGTACGGAAATTGTAGATAAAATGCTTAATAAAGAATTGAAAAATTTAAATAAAAAAATAGTAGTACTTGATGATGATCCAACAGGTGTACAAACTGTTCATGATATTTCAGTTTACACTGATTGGTCGTTAGACAGCATTGAAAGTGGCTTTAAAGAAAAAAATCCCATGTTTTTTATCTTAACAAATTCAAGAGGTTTTACTGCAACTGAAACGGAAAAAGCACATAAGGAAATATCTTTAAATATTTCAAAAGTGGCTAAAAAACTTAATAAAAATTATATTATAATTAGCAGATCAGATTCAACCCTTAGAGGACACTATCCTCTTGAAACAGAAATTTTAAAACAAACTGTAGAAGCAAATTCTGATGTTAAATTTGATGGAGAAGTATTAATGCCATTTTTTAAAGAAGGAGGTCGTTTCACCATTGGCAATGTTCATTATGTTCAAGATGGTGAATACTTAATACCAGCTGGTGAAACTGAATTTGCAAAAGACAGAACTTTTGGATATACAAAATCCCATTTAGGCGAATATATTGAAGAAAAAACAAAGGGAACTTTTAAAGCAAAGGATACAACTTACATATCACTTGAGGATATTAGAAGTTTAAATATAGAAGGTATTACAAAACAATTGCTGGATGTGAAGAATTTCAATAAGGTGGTAGTCAATGCTGTAGATTATGTAGATGTTAAAATATTTGCCACAGCTTTAGTAAAGGCAATAAAATCAGGCAAAAATTTCATGTACAGAAGTGCAGCTGCTTTAACCAAGGTACTTGGCGGAGTAAGTGACAAAAACTTACTATCTAGAGATGAACTTATTAAAGTAGATTCCAAAAATGGAGGATTACTAATAGTTGGTTCTCATGTAAAAAAAACTACTGAACAGTTAGAAGAATTAAAGAAATGCCCATTCATAGAATTTATTGAATTTAACTGTCATCTTGTTTTAGATTCTGAAAAGTTTGAGGCAGAAATACAAAGAATTATTGAAAAAACTGAAAAACTTATTGCATCTGGTAAAACTGTAGCAGTTTACACTTCAAGAAAGAGAATAGACCTTGGTGAAAATAAAAAGGAAGAAGAGTTAAAACTTTCTGTTAAGATTTCAGATGCAGTAACAAGTATTGTAGAAAAATTAAATGTAAGGCCTAATTATATTGTTGCTAAAGGTGGAATTACATCAAGTGACGTAGGAACGAAGGGTCTTAAAGTAAAAAGAGCAACCGTAGCTGGACAGATAAAACCAGGAATACCTGTTTGGACTACAGGAGCTGAAAGTAAATTTCCTGGAATAGCGTATGTTATATTTCCTGGGAACGTAGGAGCTAAGACAACTTTAAGAGAAGCAGTTGAAATTTTAAATAAATAAGTTAAATAGAATTAGGAGATAAAATATGTTAGTTAATATGAAGCCACTCCTTGAAGATGCAAGGTTAAAAAAGTATGCTATTGGTTCATTTAATGTATATAACTACGAAACTATAAAAGGTGTAATCCAAGCTATAAAAAATCAAAAAACACCTGCTGTAATTGCTTTCGGTGAGAAATATTTAAAAAATATGGATGTTGATTCTGTATATAACCTAGTAAACACTTTATCAAAAAATATTGATGTACCTTTTGCCTTACATTTGGATCACTGTAAAAGTTTAGAAAACATATATAGAGTTATAAGGGCAGGATTTACTTCAGTAATGTATGATGGTTCAGCACTACCCTATGAAGAAAATATTGCAAATACTTTAAAAGTAGTTGAAGTAGCTCATGCATGTAATGTATCCGTAGAGGCTGAGTTAGGTTCTTTAGCATCAGGATTAAATTCTCACGAAGGAAAACTAGATGATGAGGAAATTTATACAAGCCCTGCTAAAGCACAGAATTTTGTAAGAAGAACGGAAATTGATGCACTTGCAGTATCCATAGGAACAGTACATGGAATGTATAAAGGTATCCCAAATATAAGGGTAGATATCTTAAAAAAAATAAAAGAAAAAGTAAACATTCCATTTGTACTTCATGGAGGTTCAGGTACACCTGAAGAAAAATTAAGAGATTGTATAGCAAACGGAATATGTAAGATAAATGTTAATACTGAAATATCAATGTATACTGTAGAAAAAATAAGACAAGCATTAAATGACGGTAAAAACTATCATTTATCTGATATATCCTTGATGGAAATAAATTTCGTTGAAGATATTGTAAGTAAGTATATTAAAATTTTTAGTTGATATTTAAACATTTAAGGAGAAACTAATTATGCTTAAATATAAATGGTGCATATGTGATATGGATGGAACACTTCTCAATTCCAAGGAAATTATATCGAAAGAAAATGAATCCGCATTAAAAAAACTTCAACAAAATGGAGTAGAAGTGATTATTGCTTCTGGAAGAATAGATCTTTTAATGAAGTCCTTTATAAAACAATTAAATTTAGAAGGAAATATAATATGTTGCAATGGAGGACTCATTAAGAATATAACGACAGGAGAAATTGTTTATTCAAAAACAATAGATAAAAATATAGTAAAAGAAATAATATTATATTGTTTAAAAAATGATATTGGTTTTCTAGTTTATACTAATAATATGGTATATTCCAGTAAGAAAAATTATAAGGTAGAGAACTATGAAAGTATAAATAAATCTGCACCTCCTAGCTTGCAGATACCAATAGAATACATAGATAATTCTACAGTTGAATATCTAGAAAAAGTGGATGTATTTAAAGTTTTATTAATTTCTGATACTGAAGATGTAAAATTATTAAAGGATTATTTTTCGAAATATAAAAGCCTTACTGCTGTTAGTTCGCTTGATGGCCTACTAGATATAATGGCGTCGAATATTTGCAAAGGCAGTGCATTAAAGATTTTATCTAAAAAATTCCGAATGGATTTAGACAAGGTTATTGTATTTGGTGACAATTATAATGACCTTGAGATGTTTGAATGTGCTGGAATGCCTATAGCTATGGGAAATGCTGTAGAAGCTATTAAGATGAAGGCAAAATATGTAACTAAGTCCAATAATGAATCTGGAATAGCCTATGCTATCAATAATTTTATATTAAACAAATAGTTTTATACAAAGCGGATAGTTAAATTTATCCGCTTTTGTATGCTACAAATTTAGAAAATATATAAAAGAAGTTTATGAATTAATACATTTTCTTTTTACAGGGATCCATACTTCACACTTATATTCCCTCTGATTTTTATCATTCCAAAGGTTTTTTTCAATACATGGACCTTCCACTTGTTCAAATCCAGAAGAAGGAAACCATTCAGAATATATACGTCTCCATATATCCTGTATAATCAAGTTATCTGGCGTAGTTCCATGACCCTCAAATACTGCCCATGTAAGTTTAGGTATCTCAAGTATGGTAAATTCTTCTGACATATCGGTTTTAGGTATTTCATATCCCATCATATATTTTCTTGTACCATCTTCTTTAAAGTCATAATGAAATCCATCCAATAAGGTACCTTTAGGATTACCTAGTATTTCATTAATTCTGTCATGTGTTCCATCTTCAAAAATCTTACTTATGAATTTCGGTATTTCTCTATAAGCAGCATCATTAACTTTAGTTGTCATAAATCCTATTCCAAAAACTTTAAAAGCTTCCTTTTCTACTATTCTATAAATCATTTCACATTCTCCTTTTATTGATATTTGAAATGAGATTTTTGGAAAAGCTTTAATTTTCCCATTAAACCTTTTTAAAGCTGATGGAGATATTCCATGAAGCCTTTGAAATGCCTTAGTAAACGCTTCTGGGCTCTCATATCCATATTTTAATGCCACATCAATAACTTTTTTATCTGTTGAAGCTAATTCTTCTGCAGCAAGAGTCAACCTCCGATTTCTTATATATTGACTTACAGTAACCCCTGTTAATGCATAAAACATGCGTTGAAAGTGATATCGTGATGAACATGCAACCTTTGATATATCTTCTATATTAAGTTCCATATCTAGATTGTTTTCAATATATTCGAGTGTATTATTTAGCAGCTTAATTGTCTCCAAAGATCTCATCTCCTTTTAAAATCATTATATAAAAATTAGAAAGCATACTCCTGTGTTTTTGTGCTTTACTTTGTCTTATGACATGAAACATACTTTTGCTTATTTATCCTTTATACCATATCCAAGGATATATTTAAAATATAAACATAAAAAACACTGTAAAATTCTTTTGAATAATACAGTGTTAAAATAATTGTTTACTTTTTTACGTAATTAGTACTAATCTTTTTCAGCAGCTTGTGCATCTGCTTTAGTGATATGAACTGTATTTCGCGGATGTTGAGGAGGTGCATAAATAGAATATACTTTAAGTGCCTTATCACCTGTGTTAATAACATTGTGCCATGTACCTGCAGGTATCATTATTGCAAAGTCATCGTACACTTTTTTCTGAAAGTTCAAATTGTATTTGCTTTTTCCCATTTTAACAAGTCCCTGGCCTTCTTCAATACGTATGAATTGGTCAACATTTGGATGAATTTCTAAACCAATATCATCACCAACATTGATACTCATTAATGTAACTTGTAGATGTTTTCCTGTCCATAAAACAGTACGAAAAGTATTATTTTGTTTAGCTGCCTTATTAATGTTAACTACAAAGGGTTGTGGTCCATAATCCTTCAATTGAATTGATCCATTACTCCTTGATAATTGTGAAGCTTCAAGTCTTGAATCATCCTCAATTTCATCATCAAAAGGAATATAAGGATCATTAAATTGTCTCAAATAATTTGGGTCATACAAAGGACATGGATAAACATTATACATTTGTGTATTAATGCAGTCACTGCATGGATACTTTCTATAATTATTATACATATTGTTCCTTTCTTTCATAGTCTTACGAAATTATAATATGTTTTAGTCCTTCAAAATGTGATTAAATACAAAGCCCTTGGAATCACAGGATTTAGATTTCAAGGGTTTTGTATTATTAGTATTCAGTTTTATTAAATATTATTAAGTTAATAACATTAGACATTACTAAATAAAATAGTTATTCAAATCCTACTTAATATCAAACAAACATATTCAATATCAAAATACATATTAATCCTGTTACTGATAAAATGGTTGATAGCAAAGTCCAGGTTGAAAATGTTTCCTTCATACTGAAACCAAAATATTCTTTAACCATCCAGAATCCTGCATCGTTTACATGAGAGGCTATTGCACTTCCACATCCGGTTGCAAGTGTTACTAAAGCCAAATTAACATGGCCACAACTAGCAAGCATTGGAATAACTAAACCTGATGTTGATAAAGCCGCTACAGTTGCAGACCCTAAAGAAATACGTAAGATTGCTGCAACTACCCATGCAAGTAGTATTGGCGATATAGAACTTCCACTAAATAATGTAGCTATATATTTACCAACGCCTCCATCAATAAGTACTTGTTTAAAAGCGCCACCGCCGCCAATAATTAAAATCATCATTCCAATTGATGCAGCTGCAGCTGAGCAGGAAGCCCCCACTTGTTTAATTGGAATTTTTCTTCCTATTCCCATTGTATATACTGCAACTATTAAAGATATAAGCATTGCAGTATCTGGATTACCAATAAAGTTAACAACAGTAAAAAACGAATTTCCTTTAATTCCTGCTGTTTTTTGTACCATTGAAATTATTGTAGAAATCATCATCAAAATAACAGGAAACATTGCTGTTAATAAACTAATTCCAAAACCAGGTGTTTCTTCTATTTTAAATGTTTTTTGTTCACCTAAAGATTCAATATTTCCGGTTTTTTCAAAAGCACTTGGTATAATTTTTTTAGCAACTTTAGTGAATACTGGTCCTGCCATAATAACACATGGTATTGCTACAATAATACCATATAATAAAACTGTTCCAATGTCTGCTCCATATGCTCCAGCTATTACTGTTGGTCCTGGATGTGGAGGTAGAAAGCTGTGTGTTACTAATAAAGCAGCAAGCATAGGAATGCCTAAATATATTGGAGGAATTTTTAATTCTCTTGCAATAGAAAATACAATTGGAATTAATAAAACTAATCCTACTTCAAAAAACATTGCTATACCAACAACAAATGAAGCAACTACAACAGCCCACTGAATTCGTTTTACACCAAACTTGTTAATTAAAGTCATGGCAATACGATGTGCTCCGCCTGAATCAGCAACTAATCTACCAAGCATGGCACCAAGACCAAATATTAAAGCAATATGGCCAAGCGTTCCACCCATACCGTTTTCGATGCTTGAAACAATTTTCCCAAGTGGTATCCCTAACCCCAAAGCTACAGCAAATGAAACAATCAGCAGTGAAAGAAATGTGTTTAATTTAAATTTAGAAATTAATATAATTAAGAACAATACTCCTAATCCTACCATTAATAATGGCATAATATATTCCCCCTAACCTCTTTAGTTTTTAAACATAAAACCATGATTACTTTTTAGTTAACGCTTTCTTACCAGCTTCAAGAACTTCAATAATTTTATCTACATCATATACGCTTCCTCTCCAGGTTCCACCGCTGACGGATTGAAGTGCTGCCCACAATCTTGTATCATCCGGAAGATCTGCATCAGGTTTAAGATCTGGATGAGGCTTACGTGATTCTAATACTTTAGCTGCTTCTTCATAAGAAAGCTTGTTATCTTCAGTTCCAATGAAATTAATTGATCCCTCAAGTTTGTTAGTGTCAACTATTATTTCAATAATATCTTCATCTCTTAATTTTCCGATAGGACCTCCTGCTAATGCTTCAGGACCTACATGTCCAAAACAAGCACCTGTAGAAACACCAGAAAAACGTGCATCTGTGATTAGAGAAACATGTTTACCAAAAGATAAATGTTTTAAAGCAGAAGTTAACTGATATGTTTCTTCCATCCCAGTTCCCATTGGGCCTCCGCCCATCACAATCATTATGTCACCAGCCTTGATCTTTCCCGCATCTTTAAGTGCTTTAATAGCTGCCTTTTCAGATGTGAAGACTTTAACTTTTCCAGTATGTCTAAATACTCCATCATCACCTATAACTGATGGATCAATAGCCGTTGATTTTACTACTGAACCTTCAGGGGCAATGTTTCCTACAGGAAAAGTTACTGTTGATGTTAATCCTCTTTCTTTTGCCTGGCTTGGGTTCATGATAATTTCATCAGGATTAATTTTATCCACTTCAAGCAGACGTTTTCTGCACTCAGCACGTCTTTCGGATTTTTCCCACCAATCAAGGTTATCTCCAAGTGTTTCTCCTGTAACAGTAAGAACATCTTCATGCAGCAGACCAAGTTTTCTCAAATGAAGCATAACTTCAGGAACTCCACCTGCTAAGAATGCACTTACTGTTGGATAATTAACTGGTCCAATAGGAAGAACACTCACTAAACGAGGCACTTTCTTATTAATTCTTGCCCAATCTTCCACAGTAGGAATTTTGCAGTTAGCAGCATGTGCAATTGCTGGGAGGTGAAGAAGCAAGTTTGTTGATCCCCCAAAAGCAGCGTGAACTACCATAGCATTCTCAATTGCTTCATCTGTAATAATATTCTTTGTGGCTATTCCATTGTCTGCCATATCTAAAACTGCTTTAGCTGACTGTCTAGCGATTTCTTTCCATATTGGCTGACCAGAAGGTGCTAAAGCAGAATGGGGCAATGCTATTCCAAGTGCTTCAGCAATAACTTGAGAAGTACCAGCTGTGCCCAAGAACTGACATCCTCCACCAGCAGAAGCACAAGCATTACATCCACGTCGGCAAGCATCTTCTAATGAAAGTTCATTATTTGCAAATCTGACTCCAATAGTTTGAATAGTTCCTGCATCCTCCCCGTCTATAGCTTTAAGTGTTGCACCGCCAGGAACAATAATAGTTGGCAAATCATGCATAGATACTAGTGCCATCATCATGGCAGGCAGTCCTTTGTCGCATGAAGCTACTCCCATTACCGCACGACGTGTTGGCAATGAACGAATTAAACGGCGACATACTATTGCCGAATCATTACGATAAGGTAGGGAATCAAACATTCCAGTTGTACCCTGACTACGGCCGTCACATGGATCTGTTACGTATGCAGCATAAGGAACGCCTCCAAGTTTTTTTATTTCTTCAGCTGCTGCTCTCATTTGTAATCCTAATTCAAAGTGTCCTGTATGTAACCCTACAGCAATTGGAGTACCATCATTATCACGAATTCCTCCTTGATTACTAAGTATCAACACGTCACCACCCAGGAGTTTAGATGGTTCCCATCCCATACCAGCATTTAAAGTCATTCCAAATATGTTTCCACTGGGTGAATCTTTTAGCAATTGCGGGGTAAGTGGAAGTGAACCTTTTGGTCCTTCTGCGTGAGTATTAATTTCATATAAAGACGAGTCTTCTTCACCATAAATTGATTTTAATGACATAATAACCATTCCTCTCTATAATTTAAAAATATTTTTGTATATTAACCTTTAAAAATTGCAGTAGATTATTTTGAGATTATATGATCAATCTCTTTTATAAGCTTTTTAATTGAATTGGTTTGTTTTTCATTTGCCTTAAGAAGAGGAGTTTTGCAGTAATCTTTAATATCAAGACCTTTTAACATCATGGCTTTTTTTACAATTGGAATAAAGCATTTACTAATTTCATATAAAGCTGCTAACTTATCAACACAATTTTGAATTTCAGCTGCTTTATCCATATTTTTCTCATTAACTGCTTTTACCCAATCTACAAAAATCTCTGGATAAAGATTGGAAAGTGCGCTAATACATCCGCTGCCACCAGAAAGAATATTACGTACAAAGTTTTCATCAAATCCTGAGAATACCTCAAAATCAGGGAACTCATTCTGTACTGTTTGAATTAATTTTCTAGTATGTCCCATTTCAGATACTGTATCTTTATAACCAACAATGTTGCTGTGCTTTCTCAGTAAATTAAGTGTTAATTCCGGCGATAAATCATGTCCTGTTCTGTCAGGGTAATTATATAAATAAATATTACCTTTTACAGATTCTGCTACTTTTCCATAGTAATATTCCAAACTTTCATCCGTTAGACTAAAGTAATATGGACTGATGATTATAATATCATCTGCTCCAGCATCAATAGCATAATTGGAAAGTTCAATTGTATCTTCTATTGTCATGCAGCCTGTCCCGATAATAAGTTTTGTCCTTTTATTTACATAGGAAATAGCAAGATCAATTAATTCCTTCCTTTGTTCAGTAGACATAGCATAGAACTCACCTGAACTTCCCATAATAAGCAGGCCGTCTATTCCTGCGCTTATGAGATAGTCATAAATATTTTTATTTACCTGGATATCTAAGTTTCCATTAGTATCAAATGCAGTAACAACTGGTGTTATAAATCTAGCTTTTTTCATATATGTTTTCCCCCTTAGTAACAATTAGACTAAATACAAAGCCTAATCTGTAATTGTTTACATGTATTTCAAATAGTTAACTTAACTACTTAATAATTTATAAAAATAGTTAAAGCTTTTATCTATACTTAAGTAATAATTTAAAATTTTTAGTGATGCCTTAATGACTTATGAGATTATTCCTTTTTCCATGTTTCCGTATATACAAACCTTATTTGTTTATACGAATGTTATAGTTAAATAATATCACAATTTTTTGTCATGTCAAGGTAATATTTGGACATTTTTGTAGAATTAAAAAAAATAGAGACATTTTTCTTGATATTTTAATTGAAGTGCTTTTATAGAAATATTTATTTTTATATGTGTAAATGGAGATTGAATATTACTAATAAGGCATTTATAATTGTTATTGTATAACAAAGTTTTATAAAAATTTGAATGGTGGTTGTAAATATGGCACATAAACCAACAGAAAGAGTGTTAAATATATTAAATCTTTTGTCAGTCAAGCCTAAAGGCTTAACATTAACAGAGATTTCTGAAGCAATTGATGTACCAAAAAGCACTCTTTATCCTATTATCCAGACAATGTTAGAACGTAATTTTCTTTCTCTTGAAAAAAGCTCTCTAAAATACTCAATAGGAATTTCCACTTTTTGTATCGGAGCATCCTATTCACGAAATAAAAACATGTTAGATTTTATACAAAAAATAATGAAGAACATTGTCAGTACTATCAATGAAACCTGTCAAATGGGCATTCTTGATGGGTACAATGTACTTTATATATTAAAAGAAGATCCTATAAAAGATATTGATATTCGACTTATTTCATATGTAGGGAAACGAATACCCGCTTATTGTACAGCATTAGGAAAAGCCCTATTAAGCGAATACAATATTGAAGAAATAAAAACACTTTATCCTGATGGCTTAAAACCCATTACCAAAAATACTATAACGGATTTTTCTGTTTTAGAAGAGGAATTAAAAAAGATTAGAGAAACTCATGTTGCAACAGAAGTTGAGGAAGTAACAGAATTTTTACGCTGCTACGCTGTTCCCCTGACCTCAAAAGGAAAAACAACCGCAGCTATCAGCATAAGTATTCCAACTTTCCGAGCTACTGAGGAGAAAAACAAACTGGCAATTGAATTATTATTAAAAGCAAAAGAACAAATTGATGCTGTTAATTTGAATTAAGCATTATTAGCACTAATAATGCTATTTAAATGAATTTGCTGAAACATCATATTACTTTAAAAGATTTTACGGTGTTTCAGTAAATTACTCAATTTTTAATGTTAGATTTTAATTATATATATAAATCCCAGCGTTCTTCTTTAACCAAATGATTTGTCCATGTAGTATTATCCATTGATTCGGTCAATTTAAATCCATAATTTCCATAAAGATAACGAGCTGTTTTAAGTACATCAGCAGTCCATAAAAATATATGTTTATAATTCTTGTCTTTACAAAAATTAATTGCAGTATCTAAAAGAATATGTCCTAATCCGCTATTTCTCATATTAGGTTCAACTAAAAACCATCTAAGCTGTGCTAATGAAGGATCTGTTTTGTCTGCAGCTATGGCTATTACACCTACAGGTTTATTATTTTGTTCTGCAATCCATATATTTTCTAAGTCTGAATTATACTTTCTATGAAATTCGATTAAATATTTCTCAACATAATCTCCAAATATATTAGAAAATCCAAACTCATTTTTATATAACTCTCTATGTTTTTCAATAATATATTCTATATCACTTACTCTATATGTTCTAATATTAAAAACTTCTTTACTATAAGATAGCGATTTTATAATATATCTCATTGAATTAACCAAATTTTCTTTTTCATTCTCATCTAAATGATCTGTTAGTTTAGAGATTTGATTATCAGATTTTTTTGAAAGACTTGATAGAATATTCTTGCCGTTTTCCGTTAGTTTAAGAAAATTCAAACGTCCATCACTGGAACATTTTTCTTTAATGATTAGTTCATCAGATTTAAACCGATTTAAAATTCTGCTTAAATATCCCTTATCGATATCTAATTTATCAATTAAAATATTGGCAGTACATTCTTTAGTTTTATTAATCTCAAAAAGTATACGAGCTTCCGTTAATGAATATGAGCTATCTAGTATATCTTGATTTAAAAGTCCCAATATATTTGTATAAAAGCGGCTAAAATTTCTTACTTCTGATATTATATTTAAGTTTCTATGTTTCATAAAACCACCCCAATCTAATTTATTTATACTTGTAAATATAAGTATAAATAAATTAGTTGACTTAGTCAACTAATTTTATATAATTAATCATTTTTATATCACATAATAAGAAGAATGCGTGTCCCTCATTTTTTGTTTTCGAAACCTTTTTACCAAATTAACGGAATCAAACGATAAGGAGTCTTTATACAATATTCTTTATACCCTGGAAGATCTCGTAAAAGCACTTCTTCCTCATTCTTTATCCTGAATATATTCATTGGCACAGAAAGAAGAAATGGTAGTACTGCCCAATAAGAACCAAGCGCAAGAGGAGTAAATAATAACATTAATAACATCCCTAAATACATTGGATGGCGAACTATAGAGTATGGTCCTGTTGTTATAACCTGCTGTTCTTTTTCGACCTGTATAATAGTAGAGGCATAGCTGTTTTGATTAAAAACAAAGATAATAAAAATATAACCTAATAAAACAATAATATTTGATATAATTACAATCCAAACAGGCACGCTTGACCAATGAAAGCGGAAATCAATTCCAGGAATAATATAACCAACAAAAAACAAATTAAATATGGCTGGAGTTTTTTTCGTAGTATCTTTTTCTCTATACTTCATCCGTCTTGATAAAAGTTCCGGACTTTTCTTTAAAAAATAGGCAGCAATAAAAAATGTAATTATAGAAAATCCTAACCAATAAATCCATGCTTCCCAAAACATTAACGTACCTGCCGGAAGGAATAAAACGATTCCCATCACAATCATAATAATAATAGGCACAAAATAAGCTTTTTTTCTTGATAATTTTGTATTACCTTCCACATAAATTACCTCCTAATCATATTATAAAATTACCTCTATCCGCTTGCTCTATATTTTATACTTATATCTCATAAAATATTCTATACAGATATTTATGCAGTTGTATTCCATAGCAACAAACCCTGTTGAATAACAGCTATTTATTTTCTCTAAAAAGTTTTTAAATTTAAGATGTTGGATGAAGCCTGTGGTATTCTAGACACGAAAAAATAAAGAGTCAATATAAATGACTCTTTAAGACTCTTTTTAATCTATTCAACTGTTGTTTCAGCCTTATTTACAACATCTGAAAGTTGTTCAGTAGGTGAATCATAAGGATTATTCCAACCTCTGTTTATAACCAACTCAGTAAGCGCTGAGTGACCACCAACTACTTGATTAAGACTAGATGAGTAAAGTGCTCTTAATTCTGGTGTTGTACTTGTCATTGTTGCATTCAAATAAGCATCTGCTGCACCTTTAGCAGAAGAAAGCATACTTCCTGATATAACTTCGTCATTTATATCAGTAGTATTTTTAACTATGTTGTTTAAAATACTTGCCATATAATTTTACCTCCTTTATTTTCTTGTAACATCATTTTCATTAATAAATTGCTCCAACCCTTTAATTCTACCTTCAGCTGCCAATATACCTGATTTTGCTTGCTTTTTTAATTCATCATCTTTTATAAGCGATTGCATTGCTCGTGAAACTGCTAATCCATCACTCTCAAGCTTCAATAGTCCTGTTAATGAAAGTATTTCTCCTTCAGCAAGTTTCCTCATTTTCAAACCTCCATTCTATATTTAATATATTGATTTCTCCATTAGTATGTGTAATTTATATAATACTAAACATAGAACTAAGATTTATAATTTTTTACGTGGAAATACAAATACATTTTGAACAAACTTTATTACAAAGTATCACTCTTTATTTCAACCTTATATTAAAATACTTCGTCCAAAACTTTGGAGGTGAAATTATAATTTTAGATAAAATAAAAAACACTGAAAGTCAGTGTTTGGAATGGATTATGGTGCGTCAGAGAGGAGTCGAACCCCCGGCACGCTGGTTCGATTTTTAAAATTTATAACTTTTTAGTGTTTTTTATATTGCTTTAACCTCAATGGTTTAGGTGTTATTATATATTATTTAAAAGTACTATATTTTATGTTTATTTAAAACTTTGGGGACAATATGGGGACAATTATCTATATATACAATCACTGTGATACCAATGACTTATAAAAGCATATTCATTTTTTAACTACAATTTTAAATCTATAAATTTTATCTTATAACACATAATTTTATATATTCCATCTTCCACACAGCTTATATAGTTAGTATCAAATTGCTTATAGGCATAATTCCATTTCTAATTATAAATTGCTCTTAAAATGGCTATATACGCAATATAAATCTATTGTTTATTTTTTAAATATTTTTTAACTGTTTTATCAAAGTCTGATTCGTATTCCCTATCCTGTCTTATTCTAAATTTCTTATACTCTCCTTCTGCTAATTCCTTAGCTACTTTATTAGAAATAGTTCCTAAATCATTAAGTATTTTATAATCGTTAAAACTTAAAAAAGCATCTAATTTATTCACCCAGTCTTTCATTTTCATTGGTATATGTCTTGATGCTTGAAGTTCAGCATAATCAAGATACATGGTTACCACCGTATTCAATTCAGACAATTCTTTTTTAGTTAAATAATTTTTTCCAATACTAACATCTCTTTTTAATATTTTACCTTTAGGCGCATTTTTCCATGTAGTTAATCCCATATGAGGTTTCTTTGCATCTGCTCTATCTCTAATAATTTCTGCAGCTGTATGTCCCGTAATTGCCCAATGCAACTTGTTTTGAACTGTAGCATAAAATTTTTTACTAGTCTCAGAATCTTTATCATAATCAATGCTACATTCTGAATATATATCCGTAATTTTCTGGTAAAATCTTCTTTCTGAGGCTCTTATTTCTCTAATTCGTTCTAGTAATTCATCAAAATAATCCTTACCAAAATTAGCGCCATTTTTTAATCTTTCATCATCTAATACAAAACCTTTTATAATAAATTCTCTTAATGTTTTAGTAGCCCATATTCTAAATTGTGTACCTTGTATTGATTTAACTCTATAACCTACAGATATAATAACATCAAGATTATAATAAGCTACATCATAGGTTTTACCATCAGCTGCAGTTGTTGCAAAAAATGCAACAACTGATTTTTCATTAAGTTCACCTTCTGCAAATATATTTTTTATGTGTCTAGATATAACTGATTTATCCCTATTAAAAAGTTCAGCCATTTGGTTCTGAGTTAACCAAACAGTCTCATCCGAAAATAAAACTCCTAAATTAATATTACCATCATTTGTTGTATAAAATAATATTTCACCTTCTCTAGGTTCTTTATCTTTATCCATTTATATTGTCAAACCTTTCATTCATAAATTTATAGATCATAGTACAAATAATATGACTTTTTATTATAGAATATCTTCCATAAATACCCTATATTAAATTCTTCTTATTTAATTATAATATATTTCAATAAAAATTACTTTAAAACCAGATGAAATTTCCTCTGATACTAAAGTAAACATAAATAATTCCAAAAAAAATAATAGATAGCCTTTTCCGAAACCTATCTATTATTCAAATCATGTAATCTATTAAGCAGATTAAATTCGTAATCCACCCTCTTATTACTAATATCATACCACAAGTATATAAATATTATAACGTAGATATTTTAATTTTACATATTCAACTCCTTCATACTGCTCATATAACTCATATATTCTTATTACTAAAATGCCAACTATCTAATTTTGAAATTAAATTTTAAATGTGTGTACATTTTTATTACATAAGTTTTTTGCTATATGCTTATCCCTTCTTGTTTATATTAAACTATAGATAAAAAAACAAACTTTATTTGTGCTAAATTATTTATCAAATTCTTCTATATCTTTATCAAATTCTTCTATATCTTTATCAAATTCTTCTATATCTTTATCAAATTCTTCTATATCTGCATCTATGTCTTTATCAGATACTAATTTTTTATCTAAATTAGTATCACAATGCCCTATTTCAATTTTTTCCATTTCTTCAAGTTCAGAATCAACATTTTCTTTTATCATAACACCTAGCCTTTTTATAAAATCAATTTTTAATTCTCTTGACCATTCACTAGATTTTATATTTTCTTTATATGCATCAACTAATTTAGGCAATAGAACTATAATTAAATATATTACTATAGCATCTCTTTTTTCATTTCCTTTTAACGATATAAATTGGCCTTCATACTCAGTTTGATCTAATTTATATGTACCACTTAAAGATAATTCAATCAAAAATACCTCTCCTTTGTATTGTATCTCAGGTCTAATTGATTTTAATTTATCATTATTAAAAAGGAAAGCTAATGTCCCTAATATTGCCGAAATTTTTTCACCTTTACCCCTTAACGTATTAAGTGTATCCCTAGTCTTAGCCAAATAACTCCTTATAGCCGTTATACAAATAGGTACATTATCCGATAATTGTTTTGTTTCAAAATCTATAAAGCTTTTAAACATCCAAAATAGCATATCATCATCTATTCCTAATTCCAATTTAGAAACTTCTCCCCAAACTGATTTTGAAAATAATTTTGATATTATCTGTTTCGCTCCATTAATACCTATAAAAAATACTCCATATACCTTACCATCATTTTCAAATAATATTATATCTGAATTTATAGTTCTCACTCTTTCATTTCTTGGTTTAAGTTTGCCATCTGGCAAATACCATTTATCAGTTAAGGTTACATTTTTGGGTCTATCAACAGAAGTTGCAAATGAAATATATCTTATTGTTTCACCATTAATATTTAAAGTTTTAATCTTATTAAACTCATCACCATTATCAGTCTGCTTTATTTCTATCTTAAGTGGTTCATCATCCCATTCTATATTTTCATATATTTCTTTATTATTTTCAATTTTTTCTTGTGAAGTTTCTAATTTTTCTATTTCATTAAACTCCCATATTGAAAAAGTATCCATATAATTCCTCCAATAACTAATTATTTTGTTGAAATTTTCTTATCAACCCACTTTACATCAAATTTTAAAAAAATAACTATAAACTGTATAATTCTAAAAATAAACGAATATACTTTAGAATAAGTACCATCTTTTTTTACCAAATAATATTTAGCAATTACTTGTCCACCAATTCTTGTTTCTAATGAATTCGACATAAGCTCTAAAATAATTGGAAAGCTTATTTCCTTTTGAGCACATACATCTCCCATATACTTTGATATGTTTATATCAACTATTTGATTAGACTTTTCTGTTACAACATCTTCACCTAAATCATCTTTATTCTCTATTTCATAGGAAACCCAGTTCGGCAAACATACTCTTAAAACTAAACAGTCCCTTGATTCCATAAATTTTCTCATAAATAAACTACTATATTTTGATTCTACTTTAATATATAATTTATATTTTTGATTTAAATATTCAGATTCATACATTCCGAGTGGAAGTGTTAATTCATCATCCATAAAATTATCATATGCTTGTACTAAAAAGGAATTTTTAAAGGAAATCTTATTAAATATTAATGAAACTATAGCTGATAGAATTACAGTAGTAGCAGTAACCTCTATAGCAGGAGTAATATTAGATTTACCCTTTATATTTAGTAAATTCATCATAAAAGTTACTGGCATTATATTAAAAAAACATACTAGTATAATACTATATACTGGTAATAAAATTTTTAAAATTGTAACTATTAAATTTCTAGCTTTTATTGCTTTATTCATATAAATATCCTTACTTAATTATTTTGTTTATTAATTCTACTAATTCATCAAGAATACTATCATCATCTACAGATATAACGCCATTGTTAAATATACTGACGCCTATTTTTATATTATTATTACCCTTTATCCTAAAGGATAATAACTTAACATCTATACCATCTATACGCCTCAACCAATTTAATTTACTTATTAGAAAATTCGCTAATCTTATTTTATGAGTAAACTCACTCTCTGAATTAATTTTTTGTATATTATCGTTAATAAATTGCTGCATATCTTCAGGTACTGATTCAATTATTTGTAACTTTTTTATAAAATATCGTCTTTCTATACAAGCTCTAAACATTTTTATAAATGCCCTGGAAGTAATTATTTTTTGGCCTATATTTAAATCATTTACTTTCCTAAGAATATCTACATACTGATTCTTACTATAATCATAACGTATTCCTATCAGCTTACTATTTATATTTAATATTTGTTGTTTACCAAATAATTCATTTAATACCTGCAATGTTTCTTGATATTCAAATATTTTAAACAATTTATACTGGCCATTCATAATTTTCGCCTCCTGCTTAAGCCTGAAGAATTTACTTTATTTTATTTATATTATACTACAATAGAAATGCAACTAAGCTACTTATATTTTAATTTTTACCAATACTACTTTTATTAATCATTTTGTTTATATTATTCTTTTTTCATCTGGAATGTTCCATTCATTTATATTTATTTTTTCATCCTATTATTATTATAAGTAAAAGCTTAAAAATTTTGCAATATTTCTATTACGTTTTTTATAAATCTCAAATGCTTTGCCACTTTTCGGACTTCTCTATCGACATCTCTACAATGTTACCACCTGCCTACTTGTTTTGTTGTGTCGCCAAAAAATAAGGACAAAATTAATTGTTCTCATTTTCATCCTTATTGCTTTTATAATAATTCATTAACATTTCAGCAACTTGGCGTAAACTAGGATCATTATAAATTCCAAGAGGTCTATCTAGTCCATATATATTTAACGTTGAGCCTTCATCTATTATATTATTTTCATTATAATTTATTACAAAACTACCTGTCTGATTACCAAATTTAACATCAAATATATAATCGTCCTCTTCTATTTTATTAAATTTATAACTAAATAAATCCAAGTTTTTCATTATCTTTTTGCCAGTTCCTGCACCACCAGTTAATCTTTTTGCCATATTATATCACACTCCTTTTATATAATGTTTCTACAATATAATATACTATCCTCTAATTATCGTTCGTCATTATTCTACTTATTTCTGTCTTAAAGTATCTCTAACTCCTTTATAACTTCTATATTTCATTAATCCGTTACACCTTAACTAAGCTAACTCCCCTATGTAATTTATAACCTCTTTTCTTCTCCTATAAGCGGTACTCCTAAGCATTCCATACATTTCATTAGCTATCCAGGTGACACTTTATTTAACTTGTATCTGTAAATAATAAAATCCATATATTCTTTTGACAGCGGATGAGTTACAATGACTTTTTCTAATTCAGAGGTTCCCCTGCTTAATTCTCTTATCCTAGACCTATTTTGAAATATTTTTTCCTCACATAATCCAATTCATGTTCTAAATTCTCTATTTCTCTTATAACGCCTTTTTACGCTACACCATCGTCATTATAATTACTCTGTACTTTCTCTGCAAGAAGCGGATTCATATGTATTTCTATGTTTCCTCCCTTTGAAGCTATTCCCAATTTGGTAGCCCCTTCACAATATTAAATAATGCACTTGCTTGGTCTAAAAATATCAACACATTTTACAACATTTGCCCCAACAGCATAAGCTTTTCCTTTTAAATTAATTATTCTTATAACTTCCTTCCTGTATTTAAAAATATCCATATATCCATATAATATTGTTCTTAAAATGGCTCTATACAGAATGTAAAAGGTATGTGGTGTTTTACCACCCACTTAAAAATAAGTAGAAAACTATATACAACATTATAAATAAACAAAGTATCACCTATTCTAAAGCACACATAAATAACCTCAAAAAAATAATAGATAGCCTTTCCTTGAGACCTATCTATTATTTAAATCATGTAATTAATCATATTAAATTCGTAATTTTCTATCTTATTGCTAATATCATAAACCACATAGTTAACATATAACCCTATTTTTTATATGTCCTTAAGCCTTGATTTTCCTATATTAATAATTTGTAAAATTAAAATTTTTGCAGTAACCCTGCAGTAATGTAAATATTAAACTTTCTAATAATTATATGGCCCTGTAAAATGAATACTTTAAAGTACATTATATAAAAAGTAGCTTTACTGCATTTTAATATTTTGTGGAATGTCTAGGCGGTTACACAATGCCTAGAGTTAACCCTTTCCGAGTGGTATACCTTGGATTTACATTAACACTACCAATGCCCTCAGACTTGGGACGCTAAATCGCCCCGTCATATTAACTTTAAATTATTTCAATTGATTTTGTAATACTCACTTTCCTCTTTTTTAGTTATATACTTATTACTTTTAGCAATATTCCTTGATGCATTATAATCTGCATTTACTTCTATATTGAAATTTTTACACTCTGGATTCTTACAAATAAATACTTCCTGCTTTTCTCTTTGCCCTTCTTCATAATGACCACACTTACTGCATATCTGGCTTGTATGATATGGATCAACATACTTAACCTTAATTCCAACTCTATTAGCTTTATATTCAATCATTTGCTGAAGTTGATAATAGCTCCAATTTCTTAAAACAGATTTATTTTGAGTTTCTGAAAGGCTTAAAAATTCCATATTAATTTGTTTAGCCTTGTTATCTGATGCAAACTTAACTATATTGCTGCTAATAAAATTATTGTACGTTTTAGCAAAATTCTTCTCCTTAACTTCAAATTGATTTAATGCTTTTAATTTTTTTTCCCTACCTTTGCCACCTTTTGTACTCTTCAATGCCCTCTGTAAATTTCTTCTTCTACTTTGCATTTGCGTTCTAACTTTTAAGAAATCATCTATACTACCTATTGCCCTTCTAATATAATCACTATCATTTAAAGTAACATAAGCTGGTATTTTCATACCTAAATCTACTCCAACTACTCTGCCTTCAACCTTGTCAAAACTGTTACAAACTGGTATATTTAAAGTCAGGTTAAGTATAAGACTATTTTGCTTAAATTCAATACTACTATCACACACCTTATATTTTCCTTCTATAACCTTGTCTAAAGTTTTTTGCAGTTCTAAACTATTCTGCTTTTTAACTCCAAGTACACATTTAAATACAATACTCTTCATCCATTTAATATAATACTCCTCATCTTTTATATAGAAAGTTAAATTTCTACCGCGAATATATAATGGATTACCTTTCTTGTATCTTCTTAAAGTTCTTTCACCCCTTAAAACATCTACAATATCATTTTTAAAATCTGCTGAAACCTTCTGAGTTAACCTGTCTTTAGTATCACTAGTTAAATTAAAGTTATCCGTTATAAAATCTCTTAAATTGGTTTTTTCTGATGCAGCTATAATTTCTTTGAATTTCTCCGCTACTTGTTTATTTTCAGCTTTTCTTAGCGTTTCCAATCTTTTTTTAGCAGCTTGAATAGATTTTCTAATATTTTGTTTTTTCTTATCAGTCTTAACCTCTTTAAGCTCCGTATATTTTTGATCTAAATAGCCTTGATCTTCCGCTAACTTAATTTTATGTGTTTCATCTGCTAATTTAATTTTTTCTCTTGCTACATAGTTAAAGTACAAATGATTCATCGCCATATTCAAAGCTTGATTCTGCTCTCTTAATTCATTGTGGATAAAATTATACCCATCTTCCCTATTTTCAGTTATAGTTAACTTTACTTTTCTAGCAGTTATCACCAAATTCACCTCCTTTTTAATATCACATTGTTTATAATTTAGATATATTCTATTTTTATGGATTCTTAGCATAAATAATACTATATTTATACCAATATCCTTTGCTTATTCTAACAAACTTATTCTGGTAAGTTTTTATACTTATATTTTGCAAATATAGATATACTTCAACACACCTAACCGTAATATGTAATCTCTTTTCCTATAAGCGGTGCTTCAGACCCCCCATACATTCCTTTAGAAATTGATACATGTAAACTAAAAGGTATTATATGTACAAATATAGAATACTTACATATTCTACTATGAGGTGATTCATATGGTTAAAAATAGGTTACTAGAAATAAGGTTAAAACTGGGATATAAAAAGCAAAAAGATTTTGCAGAATTTTTAGGCATAAAGCGTGTCCAATATAATAAATATGAAAATAATAAAGAGCAGCCAACACTAGAAACTCTATATAAAATTAGTTTAAAGTTAGGCATAAAGATGGAGGATATTATTTATTTGGATAAGTAGTATCCTTTATTTTTTTATAGATAAAAGTTCAAAATAAAATATTTTAGTTCAAAATAGGAAACTTTTTTGTAAACCCTGCGTATAGTATTAGTAAAGAAATCGAAAAGGAGTTGTAAAACTTGCTAAGAATAACAGTAAGTTTTAAGCAAACTAGCAGAGACTTAAAACTTTATACAACAGTAAATAGTTTAGAAGAAAAATCAGATTTTATTAAGGACGCATTAGAACATTACCTAAAGTACTTAGAAGTAACTAAAAGTAAAGAAAATGGCAGAACTGATATTAACTTTTGATTTAGGGGGAATTACTATATGGAGCATTCGGAGAGATCATCGAAGTTTATGACGGAAACTTTATAGGATGGACTACTGTAAAATTAACAGAATTTATAAACAGATATGGTAGCTATGAGCGGTGGAGAATGAAAACTAAAGAAGGAAGTGAACTTATTAGATTAGTGAATCTTGACAAGAAATATATAAAAAATAAGCCTGATTTAAATCACAGACTTACCCAAAGTCACTACTAATGCTCCAGCTTCATAGGTGTTACTTCGTAGCCACTTACAAAGCTTACACACCAGTAGTGTATGATTTTATTTTTAAAAAGTTTCCTGTTTTATTGCTTAATATGTTTGCTTTTACAGAATGTTTACAATTTACTTTACGCCTGCAGCAACTTGAACTAACTCTAATACAACATATGTTGTTGAGCAAAAAAATAAAAATCCCATAATCAAATCACTCCCTGTAATTTACTATTTAGTATTTTTACCAGGAAATCAATATCTATTCAATTGGAGGTATTTAAATGTTGAATGCATTAAAAAGAAAAGAAATATATTCCATTCCAGAATATTTACAGCAGTACCAAAGAACCAGTAAATCTAACATAAATGAAAAATATTTTAAAGTCGCATCAACCACACTGGCGTTGATACTTTATTCTGAAAAAGTTATGGCAGCCAGTGGATCTACAACTTTAGAACCTGGGTTTTGGAAATTAGTTGGAATAATTCAAAAGATAGTAGCAGGATTAGCTTTACTGTATAGTTATAGGGTATTAGCTAAAATGGCAGCTAAAGGCGAAGGAACGTGGAAAGAAGTTGGATATGGATTATTAATAGTAGGTGCTGATTATGGGCTTCCATCAGCTTTTAAATTTGTTACAGGGCTATTTTAAGGATAGGTGATAATAATGTTAAAAACAATGAGTGTAAATCAGTTTTTGGTATTGGCATCATCTGAAAATGAAGGAACTATAAAATCTATAAAAGAATTTTGTGAAACCACTGGAGATTTTTTTAAAACTATGGCAAAAGTAGCATACTATTTATTTCACCCGAAACAATTAGCCTGGATGATGTGGTCAGGATTAGTTGCACACAGTTTAGAGATATGCTTAATGCTGTGCTTAGTGTCTATTATGGCATGGCTAATAGGATGGAATAAAGGGAAAAAAATAGCTACTGGAAGTATTTTAGCTTATGGCATTATTCAAGCCATTAATGCTTCACTATAAAGATGCATAAGATTATAAAACGATAAACCTCCAATATTTTAAATAGGAGGCATATATTTATGATAAATTTCATTTCTAAGTTTTCAAAACCTAAAACAATAAAATTAAGTGAATACTTTGAAATAATCAAACCTAAATATGTAACACTTCAAATAACACCCTCGATTTCTAATAGAAACTACGATACAGAGATTATAGCCTTGACTATAGCTAATATGTACAGATTACCATATCAAAGATTACAAAGTGATATAAAAAAATCAGGTCTAAAAATTACCTATCAGCTTCCTGAAAAAGTTTCACTTATTATTAGCATAGCCGCAGATGATTGCAAGTTTTATCTAGTAGTCCCTGAGAAATATAAAAAATTATTTGTTGAAAAATGCTGTGAAGTTTGGAAGAGGTCTAAAGTAAAACAAGTAGACTATATCTTAGAACCAGAAGGTAACAAATACGAACTATTTTATTCTAAAGAGGATGCTTTAAGCCTTAAATACAATAAAAAGACTAATGAACCTCTTAGTAACATCTTAAATGTAAAAGACATTATGGAAAAAGGAGATAAGGTAGACATATTATACAACTTTATTCCAGCATCACAGGCTAGATGGAAAGGCATATATAATCAAACAATAAGAAAAGTAAAAAAGGATTTACCTGTAGATAAAGAAAAATTAAATTTAACTTTTTTATCTAAGTATATTTTAATTGGATCCATAAAGATTATTGATTGTATCTTTGATATTTTCAACAAAGTTTTAGGTGAAGAAAAAAGGTCTAAAAAGGTTCATCCAGAAGTTGCAGTAACATCTATCAGTAAATTAGATAATTTAAGCAGATTTACACATAAGAAAGAAACTACTACAGTAATTGATACTCAAATAGTAGTATGCAGCAAGAGCAATGATAAATTAAGAGAGCATAATAATGCTTTAGCAGTAGTGGGAAGCTACCAAACTTTAACTCAGGATAATTCTCTTAAATATAAAAAGCTAAAGGATAAAACTAAAATCAATATAGGCAGTTATAAATTTAGTAAAATATCTACAAATAGAATGAGCACAGCTGAGTGCAATAATTTAATTCAGGTACCAGGTAGAGATTTACTGCAAAGGCATAAGATTAGTACTAAAGTTGATGTCTTGGAAAGCCATGTACCAGAAGAATTGCAAAAAGGAAATATAGAATTAGGATCTGCCACATACAATAGTAAAAGTTTTAATACGTTCCTGCCTACGGAATATAATTCTGCTAATTTAGCTCTTATGTTATTAGCTCCTCAGGGTGCAGGAAAAACAAATTTTATCGCTAATTTATGCAGATGTGCAAATAAGGTTCATGAATCTAATATAGTTATAGATTATGTTAAAAATTGCGAACTTAGTAATGCTGTTAAAAAAGCTGTGAATCCTAAAGATGTTATTGAATTAGATTTAACTAAAGAAGAGTGCTTTCAGGCATTTGCATTTAATGAGGTGCAGTACGAGGGGGAGAATGAATTCAATAGATTTGAAACTGCTAATATGAAAGCAGAGCAGACACTAGCTTTAATTAATTCCATGAATAAAGATGGTTTACCCTTAACAGGTAACATGAGAAGGGTTTTAAATGCTGCAGCTAACATAGTTTATCTCCATAATAAAACTGGAGTAGGTGACGTTATTAGGTGCCTTGAAAAGCACACTTATAGACATGAATTAATTGACTATGTTAATAAAAATTTGAGTGAAGATGGCATTAAATATTTTGAAGATATGGTTGAGGCTCTTGAGAGCATAGACAAGGTAGAAACTGAAACTGACAGAAAGACCAAAGAGGTTATTAGAAGAGAGGTAGTTGGAACCAAACGCAATGAAATAGATGGTATATTGGACAGGGTTAGCCTATTAAAAGAGAATATATACTGCAAATACATGTTTAATATGATCCCTGAAAACAACATTGATTTTGTAAAAGCCATGGAAGAAGGGAAAACAATACTTATAGAAATGCCAGAGAGTAAGTTTAATAATACTATGGTTAAAAATGTGCTTACCACTTTCTTTACAAGTAAAGTAATGCTTGCTACTAAACTAAGAGGTGCATTACATGAAAAGCCAAGCAGATGTAATATAATTTATGATGAAATATATCAAGCTCCAACAGCTATGGAAGTAATCACGGATGTATTATCTCAATTACGTAAATTTGGCACAAAGATTATTATATCTGCTCATTATCTTGACCAGCTAACTCCAGATTTAAAAAGTGAGATTAAAGGATCTGGTGCAAGTTATATGTTATTACAAGGTTGTGATAAAAAAGTGTTTAATGAGCTAGCGGATGAAATGAAACCTTTTGAACTAGATGATCTTCTAAATTTAAAACAATACCACAGCCTAAATCTAATAAGAACCAAAGCGGGATACCAGAAATTTATAACACAACTACCTAAAGCATTGTTCTAAGGAGTGATCTAGTTATGGTAATGTATGTTATTATGTCTTTTATGGTTGGCTTTACGGGTAATAAGCTGTTTAATAAAAATAATATAGGAATACAATCATCTATAAAATGGGGATTTATTATCGGAAGCATTTTAATTATGATACATGCAATTTTAGATAAATTCGTAAAACTTTAAAAACAGTAAAAATAATAGTAACGTAAACTATGAAAAATCAGTAAATATTTAAAAAATGTCATGGCTAAAAGCGGAATTCCTCTCCTATGCTATAAAATTCCATTTATTTATATCCCGCTCCAATTTTAAAATAAACTGTCACCATTAATGATAAAAAACATATACCCTTCTCCAGTAAATGAAATTATCTAAATTAAAATACCTATCATATCATAGAATTCTAAGTAAAATAGGGAGGATTAAATTTGATTTTCCCTATTTTACTTAAATTTAACTACGAAGTTTATTTACTTGTTAGTTAGCCTTTTATATTCTCATAGATATTTCATACATATATTTCCACAGTAAAGTATTTCAAAACATTATTTATTCTGATTTGCCGCATTTCTTGCCTCATGCTCTTTTAAATCTTTAAGTTGATTTTCATACCACATTCTCCTAAACTCATCAATTTCTGCTTGGGTAGGATGTGTATTTATATTACTATTTTGATTTACTTGTACATTGCTATTTTGTGAATTTGATATTCTATCTTTAATTTGTTTCCTTTCACGTTGTTTTTCCTCTTCAGCTCTTTCCCTCTGCTGTTCTTCCTCTGTAGCTTTTTCCTTAGCTATAGCTAATTCATCCTTGTTTATAACATTATCAGCATCAGCTTTACTTAAATCAGTTAAATCTAAATCTTTATACTTGTTCTTAAGACTAATTACATTTTGAATCATGCTTTTAGCCTTACCCGTACTGCTAGATAAATTAGCCTTATAATAATCGTACAACGCTATAGAAATAACCCAATCGGCATCTATAACCTTTCCATCTTGTTTAAATACCATATTATTATGCTTATAAAATATGTCTCCATTTTGTTTTTTATAATAATAAGCATCTACTTCCACATCATGTATGCCCTTAGTATCTTTATGTTTGAATTTGTATGCTACAACATACTTATTACCCTCTACATGAGATTGTTTCAAATCATTTTTAGTAATTGAACTGCTACTTATAGATTTATCTATAAAATCTTTATTTGAAACCTTTGTCCCATCAATAGAACCCACAGTTTTAAAGTACTTTGTAAATCTTGTTTGTTCTATTAAAGCCTTTTGATAATTCTTATTTTCCTTATATTTATACCCCCCAATTCCTATAGCTATTATACATAAAACTATAACAACTATTGCTATTGTCTTTCTCATATACATCTCCCCCATTCATTTCAATTATACAACAATTCAATTAAACAACATTTCAGGTGGGTCGTGAAATGCGAGGTACCTCATCCACAAAGTAAAACTAAAACCATATAAAATCGCCTGCGCCCACTTCTGGGCATGATAAAATCATTTAGATTCAGTATTGCCGCTTTCTGCTAGTATTTAAATTAATTCTGGATTTTGAAATTAAATTATCTCCTCCGACAAATTTTCGTTATTATAATTTTTTGTAATAAATTTCTGGCACAAATTTTCTGTCGCAACTTCTTACGACACTCTTAATTACTTTAAATAATTATCAAATTTTCCTCATCTAATAACTTCGTTGCCAATTGTGGCTACAGTAATTTATTTTATAGTCCCTTTGTCTCCTCCATCTGTTTTTTATAACCAATCGGCAAAAGCATACCGGCAAAAATATTTGAAGGTCAAGAAATAAAAGTAACAACAAATAAAGGAGCTACACTTATTAATTTAATATGTACTGCAAAAATATGTGGATTAATTAGAAAAGGAAATACTGGATTGCCTAAGGTTAGATGGGATGATGTTAAGAAAAAGTTAGAATTGATATCCAATGCTTCTGGGGACTAAAATTCGACCCCAAAAGTAAAAGCAGAGATAAATTATATTTTAGATGAAATAGAAAATGCAGATGATAGAAATACAATTTATATGTCAAGCTAACTATAAAAAGTAACGCTTATATATTAGACAATATGTGAAACACATTCAACCAATATAATCCAATTTTAAAAATAAGAATATTATAAAATTTTGCATATAAAAGCTGTTTAAGGAAATTTTGTATACATCCCTAAACAGCACCCTTTTTTGAAAATTCCAAATCCAGTCATATCAACATTTTAGTAACGTTTTGGTATATACCAAAATGCCTTTTAAAAAATTAAGACGTTTGGGTATACTTTTTTGTGCCTCTAAACCCGCATAAAATGGTGAGTAGAAAAAATGGTTTTGGTATACATTTATTTTAAAATATATTTCTATTTATTGTAATAATTAATCCTCTTACCTAAATCCCATTTGAATTTTAAGAGTTCCCATTTTTTCATCGAATAAGTCTCCAAAATGCTGTTTAAGAACTTTATATACTTCCTGTGCTGTAGCTCGTGGGTCTTTAGATTCATATATATTAAAAGAAATATTAGGGCTTATCTCTGCTTTTACGTCTGAGCCACCGGCAAAATAAGGTTTTTGGCTTATAGATGCTAATTGATTATTAGGAGTTACTTTTTCACCGCCATTAAAAGAAACAAGTTCCGGTCCTTTTTCACCTACTAAATGTATACCAGGGGTAGCATTACTTGTACCTCCTGCATATCCCATATATGGGCCACCTGCCATTTCACTTCTTACGCCTGGAGTATTCCATGGGGAACCATAATCATGCTCGATTAATCGAATTGAAGCTGCCCCATTTTCTATAGGATTGAATATATCTGTCATTCCTGGCAGATGATAATCATCCATGTTTTCTTGTATTAGTTGCATAAGTCCTTCGGATGGATGCCCTTCTTGTGCGTTTATGTCGTATGTATTTATGCTCATAGGATCGCCACCGGATTCACCCATTGCTATCATTTCCAATGCTGGCAACCAACTCATTGGTGCTCCTGTTAAAGCTATAGCTGCTGTTAACCATTCAGCAACATTTCCACTTACAGCTCCACCACTACTGAATAAACTTCCTAAACCATTATGTACTAAGTTGTAAACCATGCTAATGATGCCTTTATTGTCACCTGATACAAACATAGGCTGTAATAATTGACCTATAACACTTCCTAATCCATTTTGAGTTAATGAACTTGTATCTCCTATCCATTTAGTTATAAAACTGTTTATATCATTAGCTTGCATACCATTTATAAGTCCTTGACCTAGAAAATCACCTATTCTGTACATAACCTTAGAAGGAGAAGCTATACCAAAAGTTACTTTAAATTGCTGTACTACTTTAGTTGCTAAATCATCTACGATACTAAGTAGGCTTCCTTCGCTGTCTTTTATGCCTTGGCCTAACTCTGTATCTATTTGAGTTCCGTAAGTTAAAGCTGAATTAGCTAAATTACTCATTATATTTTTATTGTCTGTAGATACTTTATTAGTTGCCGTAGTTGCTAATGGTTCTCTATCTAATACTGCTGTTGAAAAATTTTTAACTGAATTCTGACCATATACAGTTTGGTGACTTACATAATCCATAATTATAGCTTTATTTTCTGCAAGTAATTTCTTTGTAGAACTGTTAAATCCATTTTGACTAGCTGCCGCACCAGTTCCCATTTTTGAATTTGTATTACTTAGCATTGAAGCTGTTTGTTGTGCTGGAATAACTTGTGAACCTGTAGGCAAATTTACTATTTCCGGGCCTTTTTCACCTACAAGTGCTGTTCCTCCAGTTGCGTAATCTGTGCCACTTGCATATTTAGTTTTAGGAAACCAACTATATACATTATTATTATTACTAACCATATTGGTAAGTGCCTGAGTACCAGATGTTGGTTTAAATGACTGTATTTTGTTTTCACTGCCTGTTAATTTTTGTATTTGATCTGGTGACATTCCTAAACTTTGTGCCATTTTAATGTCATCAGAGCTCATTTTTATATCGGAAATTTTTCCTATATTTACTCCTGGTATTTTATCTAAAAGTGTTATTAGGCCATTAATCTTATCTATAATAGGGTTTACATATTCCATTGTAGTTTCTTTTATGTTAATCCATGTTTGTGCCCAATTTGATTTAAAATAAATAATGCCAGTTGCTAATGCTGCTACAGCAACGCCAACTAATATTACAGGACCCAAAGACATATCAGTAAGTAATAATGCCGCAGCCATTGCATCTAATCCGGCCGCAGTGCCAAGCATTAAAGCTCCTAATCCTTTATTACCTTCTTTTATATCTTTAAAACCAGTTGCAGCTGCTCCTACTGACATGGAAATTAATAAAATTGGAGCTGAGAGTTTACCAAGCACGCTTATGCTTTCTGCGAATTTTGCAACTGTCAATATGCCTTTTAATGTAAGAAACGAAAGTCCAACTTCTAAAACGGTATCTGATATTGGCCCCCAATTTTGCTTTATCCCACTTCCGATTTTTAAAGCACCATTTAAGACCCACGCTAAATTATTTTCAATAGTAGGCATATTTGTATTAACACTGTCAATAAAATTTTTCATGGATTTTCCTAAAGTAGTTTTACTTATGTCTGTTATAAATACATTATCTATTTTTGATTTTAATTTATTTAAAGAGCCTTGCAGAGTATCATTCATAGTATCAGCCATTTTTTGTGCAGCACCTTTTGAATTTTCAAGGCTTTTAGTTAATTTGTCTAACTGGTCTGGTGCTGTTCCGAAAATAGCCGCTGTACCTGGCAAAGCTTCTTTTCCAAAAATTATAGATAAAGCTGAATTCTTTTCTGGTGCAGTAGTAAGTCCATGGCTTTCAAACGCTTTATTTAAATCTCTGATTACAGTTGACATACTTTTTAACTTGCCGGTAGTAGGGTCAATAGCATTAAACCCTAATTCTTTAATTAATTCCGCTCCTTTTCCTACTGGGGAAATTAATCTTTCAATCATAATTTTTAAATCTGTGCCGGCAATCCCGCCTTTAATGCCTTTGTCTGCTAATGCTCCTATGTCTGCTGCTGTTTCTTCAATGCTATACCCAACTTCTCCGGCTATAGGTGCCACGTTTTTTAATGCTTGTGCCATATCTGGCATAGCTGCGGCAGTAGAAGCCGCGGCAGCAGCATAAGTATCGGCCACGTGTCCAGCTTGACTCATATCTAAATTAAAGTTCCTTAAAGCCGACGAAACATCTAATGTTGAGTCCTTCATTTTTATATTTCCAGCTACAGCTAAAAGTGTAGATGGTTGAATTGTGTCCATTATTTGTTTAGCATTAAGTCCATGTGATGCTAATTCATCCTCACCTTGAGAAATTTGAGCTGAACTTATCCCGTAATTATTGCTTATTTCGATAGCCTTGTTAGATAAAGCAGTTAAGTCATTATTTGTTACATCTCCCAAAGTTGCATGGACGTTTGCCATCTCTTGCTGGAATTCCGTAAAAGCACCAATAGCACCTTTTATTCCAGAAGCTACACCATATCCTATGCCTATAAATCCAAAAGCCCCTAGCATATTTCCAATTCCACCAGAAACTTTATTTACAGCACCAAGAGAATTTTTTAGTTCATCTGTTTTATCTTTAGCTTTGCTTGTATTTTCTGATACTTTATTTACGGAACTAGCTAAATCATCTGTTTTATTTATTGACTGGTTTATTTCATCATCTATTTTTTGTTGTTCTTCAGCATATTGACTTAAAGGTTTATTTAATTCTACTGTTCTGTTGTTCCATTGTTCTGTTAAATCGGAACTTTTTTCAAGTTTTGTATTATACTCATCTACATAATCATCAACTAGTTTTTCCAGCCTTTGTTGTCTTTCTGTAGATAAATTTAATTCGTTTGAGCTGCCTACAGAATTTTTTAAACTACTGCTTAAACCATCTACATTTAAGCCACTTGTGACTTTAGACAATTCAGTTATAGAGGAGCTTGCTTTCCCGATATTGCTAAACATTGATTCAACTTCTTTAGCTTTACCTACTAAATTTGTTTCAAAACTATTTAATATGTCTAGTGATTTTGAAAGACCACTTGTGTCAACATTGTATCCAATTTCATATGTTAAATCTTGTAATGACAATTTTTTACACCTCCTCTATTTACATTTTATTACAGTTAAGATTTCCCCGCCAAAGTGTGGTATTTAAGGTAAATCATGCTATAATAAAATAAAAAGTAAGGGGATAATATTATGAATAATAAGTTTTATCAAAAAGATTGGCTTATGTGGTTAATGTTCGCAATATTTATACCAGTTGGTGTTGTACTGATGTGGGTAAATAGTAGATATAAAAAGGCTGTAAGAGTAATAGTATCTTTGCTTTATTTGTTTCTTTTTTCAGTTGAATATAATGTATTGAAAGATTATAATAATGGTTTTGCTATATTTATTGGGTATGTTTTAGTATTTGTTTTGCTACCATATGTAATAGTTCATTGGAAACAACTTCATAAAAGAAATTTTTCTGATAGCAATACAAGTGGGGAACAGTTAAAATATAACTATAATAATGAATATAAAAAAACATCTAGTCAAAAATCAATAGGGATTTATATAGTTGGAGTAATATTAGTTACTGTAGGATTTCTTACAGTAAATAGTCCACATAAAAACGTGGAATCAGCTTCCCAACCAGCACAAAATACTACTAAACAAGAGGTAAAGAAAGTTGATAATGCTAATCTTCAAGCTGATCTAAGAGATAAATTAAAAGACAATGCTATACAAATAGAAGACTCTACAGATTCTACAGGATATATATTAATTAAAAATAAATGTCAAGCAGATACCAGAAGCAGAATTTCATATGAAACTTATTTAATGCTAAATGAAGCAAGGCAAAGACCAGAATATAAGAAATGTAATAAAATTGGTGTAATGATAACCGCTGATTTAACTGATAAATACGGTAACACTTCTAATGATAAAGTATATATGCAGGATTTTGATAAATCCGAATTAGATAAAGTAAACTGGGACAATATTGACGAAAATAAAATGGATGCTATTGGAGAAACTCCTTGGTACCATGAAATTATAAACTTAGATAAATAATTTAAAAGTAAATATTTTAGGAATGATTACTTCAATATGCGTATTTGTTCTAATACCGTATATAATAGCTCATTGGAAACAAGGACTTAAAAAGAACATTTCTTATGGTAATCTTAGTAAGGATGATACTAGTCGTAATGTTAAACAAACTCGTAAACAAGCATCGGCAGGATTAGCTATAATTGGAGTTATATTGTTTGCCCTTGGAATTTATACATTAAATAATTCATACAAAAATTCAAATCAAAATGTAAGCTCAAATAAATCAAATACAGTGCAAACATCTACAAGCGATATAAATTCTAGTAAGGGTGCCACTGCAACACTTGCTAAATCAGAACAGTCCAAAAAGGATGATTTTATAAAAGAAGGAATGTATAAAGTAGGAACTGATATACAACCAGGAGAATATAAAGTAAATTCACCTGGTGATGGGTATGTAGAAGTAGCCACCAATAGTAGGCACACTGTAAATGGAATAGTATCAAATGATAACTTTAGTGGTGATAAATATATATCTGTACAAAATGGACGATATTTAAAAATATCTCATGCTACACTTAAATAAACAAAATAACTTTCTACGATAAATGAGATATCATAGAAAGCTATTTTTATTAGAAATATTTTATATTATAGAAAAATTCACGCTCTCTTCTCGGCTATAACTTTTAATTCTTCACTAATATTTTTTAAACTATCACCACGTTTATTTATTGCTTCTATTAACATATCTTCACATTTTTTAGCTTCCTTTTTTGCATCATATTCCATAATACTTTTATCCTCCTAACAATATATTGAAATGCTTAATTTATATAAACATACTTTTAAATCCTTACCCGTCTATTCTTCTTTTTAGATATTAACATTTTCTATTTTACTTAATGGTATTTTTAACAATTCAGCAACTTCAGAAATTTTCTCATTATATTTATTTACCCATATTTCATCTATAAACCTATGAAATATATTGTGGTATATTTTCATCAACAAGTTGCACACTCTTCTTATATCCTTATATATCTGTACATATTTTAGCGGTGCCTTAGTCCTTCTAATTTGGTTACAACTACTTACTATAAAATTAAAAGATGTTGACATTAACTCTAAATCGGTATTATCTATTGCCTTCATAATTTTTTTACAACTTATGGATAAAATTTCACATTCTCTTACAATGTTAAATTCATATGCCTTTTCCTTATAGAGCTGATTTTTCAATGCATTACCTCCCATTAAATAATATCCTATGAGTATTACAATAAATATTCCTCTATATATTGTAATCTAGTTCAGGTTTTCTCACAGAATTAGAATTTAGGCAAAAACCCTACTTATAAAATCAGAAATAAATTGTAAAAAACTATAGACTGTATTATTCATAATTTTATATACTGTAGTTATTACAAAAATTTTTTACTTTATACATCATATATAGCAAGGAGATTTGATAGTGAATAACAAATATTTAGTAGATTTAAGGCATCTAATTGATCTAAGTAGAATTAAAGCATACATAGAAATAAGTAATTGCATAGAATTTCAACATCCTACTGATGTAATGGATAATCTAACCAGACTATTAAGTTACGCAAATAAAAATAGTATTTGTATGCCAAAACAAATAGATACCGGCATATTTAATAGCCTTATAAAAAAAGTAGAAGCAAATAGAGATTACTTACATGAATTAAATGAATATATAGAAGATTCTAGCAGAAAATTAAAAGAAGACAATGGTTGGGAAGAAAATGACATGTCAAAGGTTGGCATTCCTCGAAGTAGCTTTGGAATAACTCTCGAAGAGTTAATAGTATTTTATAAAGTATTAGAAAACCTTGAAAATTGTTATGATATTATCAAAAATGACATTGTTACATTTTGGTCTGTAGAAACTTACTTCAACAATATAAAAACTATCAAAAATATGTTAGAAAAAAGGTTAGCTCATGCAATTATTAATGTTCCAGCCTTGTAAAAATATTCATACCTAAGTGGTACTATTTAAAATTAATTCTACAGTTTTAAACTCTATTTTTAAAATAATAAGATTGGAATCTAATTTTTAGTTTTCAATCTTATTATAACTCAAAAAATCTAGTCACTAAAATAATTAGGTACCCCCAAAAATTACGAATTCAAAACTTATTTAACCTTCTTCATAATCTTCATTCATGCCACCCTCCACAGCATATTCTATATCGTCGTCTAAATTATCTGCCTGCTTTTCCGCAATCTCCATTTTCTTTTGTTCATTTTTAAGCTTTTCTTGTGTTGGTATGTCTAATAAACCTATATGCTTTGCTAGAAAATCAAGTGCCCATTTTTTGCTTTCTAATTTTAGACTTATTCCGTCTTTTCCTTGTTTTATCTCACTTATAATTGTCCCATCAACCTCATTCGAGTTCTTAAAATTAACAAAGCTATATGTGTGCATTTCTTCCTTTCCATCTTTATTTTTAGCCTTATACTCTGCATTTCCAAAATCAGCATAATCAGTTATATCTGAAAATGCTATATCTATATATTTTTGCAGTATATCCATAGGTGAAAGCATTGCTCCTTTAAACTTATCTGCCTTTAAACGCTCTATTTCTGCTCTTATCCTATCATTACCCATCAACCTTGGTCCGTTAGATGCTGCCGACATATAATCACATCCATATGCCTTCTGGTAAGCTTTTGTAGCATTAAAACATTTTATGTAATACACACAAAATAGTTTCTGCTTATCATTTAGCTCTTTATTTTCAATATATGGAGTAGGTTCGTAATCATCTAATTCAACTTTTCCTTTCTGCACTCTTTTTTTATTCTCTGGACCCTCTTTTTTAGAACTTGACACTTTTTTGTTTTGTGTGCACTTATTTTCTACTTTTTTTGCTTCTTTGTGTGCACTCATTTTTTTAAATTTTTGTCTTTCTTTGGACCATCCATACCTTTTTACCCATGACTTTACAGTATCTATAGAAACGCCAAACTTACTTGCTATATCTTTATACTTCATGCCTTGAAGGTAATCTATCTTAACTAAATCTTTATTTACATCTACCATAGTTTCTACCTCTCTTTAAGTACGCTCCTTTACATATATTGTAATTCATATATATTTTGGGTGCAGTTTTATAATTCGTTGCACACTTTTTTAAAATTCATAGTATCAGATTGACATATAACTGCTTTTTCTTATATTAGTAATCAACTATCTTTTAATATTAAGTCTCTTATACATCTCGTTTTAGTGCAAAAAATAAGAGTATCTTTTTAGATACCCTCTACATATATTCTATAAAGTTAAGTTTTCTTTATATTTTTTTCTTACAATTGCAAATAATAAATTATTACTTATTCTAAACTCTTTGAAAGTAGCAATAAAGTTACTTTCTTCTAACACAAGATTTTTATTGATTATAACAAATCTAAATTCTTTATTTTTCAAATATAAGTCTTCTAAAAATTTCATAGGTTCTGGCAAAACAGTATCACTTTTTAAATTACGAAGTTCTATGTTTTTGAGATTTAATCCTTTTAAATATATTTGATATATTGAACCATACTTTGTATTTTTATGTTTATATTCTACTAAAAAATCTTTTATGTCTCCTCTTAATAATTTTTCTCTATTATTAACACTAAAATAAACTTCCATGTTCTATTATTCCCCCTGTTTTAGCTAATATATAAGAGCGTTTTTATACATATTAAAATTTATAAATATGTACTTTTTCCCCATCACACATCTGATCCTCTTCCATTTTAACCGTACCACAATTAGGGCAAGCATATAATTTTGTTGATAGTATTTCCTTCGTATTATTAAATTTATCTTTTTCTTTTACGGCTATATTCTGTGAAACTTCTATAAAAGGTTTATCTCCTTTAGTAGTTACATATTTATTGTCTTCTGTATAATGACCTTCATGTTCATATCCACAAGCTTTACATTTCATATTAATTCCTCCTAACCATCATCTTATATCTATATTATAGTAAAATAAATACTAAATTTATGTTAAATTATCCTTTTTGCACAAATAATACTATTTTCCTCTTTCCTTCAATAAACTAAAAAAGATGACAATATTAAATCACCATCTTTTTAACATATTATTTTTTAAATAAAATGTTATATTGTACTCTTCTAATTATCAGGAATATCATCTATAATCTGCACACCTAAATTACATTTCTGATCTATCTCCTGCCTATCTCTCCATTGAGCTGGCTTACGGTTTTTAAGCCAGAATATAGCGGCCGTAGTATTAGGCTTTTCATATCTCTCTACTTCAACTACGTCACCTTTATTAGTTACAACTTGCTCTTTATATTTAAATCCAAGTGCTGATTTATACAATGCATTCTCTACCTCTCGGTCAGCAACCTCTTTGCCTTTTTTTAAGGCCTCCTGGAACTCCTTATGCTGATTTTTCCATTTGTATAGTGTAGTTGTACCTATTCCTAGATTATTTGCAATTTGCTCATCTGTAAGCCCATCTCTAGCCCAACCTTGTATCAATATTAATTTATCTTTTATATCATTCCATTTTGATTTCAGTAGGCTCACCTCCTGTTAATCTCCCTGTAGCTTAAGCTTCACAACTCTTTTTAGCTCTTTCAGCCTTTTCATTTTGAATGTCTTTTAATAAATCTTTTAAAAATTTATCTTTTAATAGTGCCTTAAGTAATAGCATAGCCGCTTGTTTTCTAGCTGGTTCATAATCTCCTACTAAGATAGCAATACTATCAACTATAACTGCTATTGGATCATTTATATATTTAAAGTTTTCAGCATTAAATACCTTTCCGTCATAATGGCTGAAATTAGTTTTATCCTTCATTGTTGATACCTCCTAATTTATATATTTACTTTTATTTTCTAAAATGGTAATTGATTCTTATACATATAATATCACAAAATATCTTAACACCTTGAAATTGATGATTTAACATATTTTTATTTCATAATGCAATTTAAGTTTTTCTTCAGCAGATAAATGTCTTACCTCTTTAGCCCTACATTGTTTATTGGGATAGGAAAATCATTCACATCTGAAGGTTTTACTTGTGTTGATTTACAGTTTTCAAAAAATCTTTAATGAAATTATTTATTATGTCACTGGGACTTACATCATTTAGAATACAATAGATTTGAAGTTGCTTGAAATCTGCTATATTAAGATTTAAGCTGTATTTTTTTCTACCAGGTTTTGAAGGCCTTCCTAGTTTCTTAGTTGCATTGTCTGAATCATATATATCATCATTTACTTGTTTTATACCGTTCTTATTAGTGTCATATGATAACTCCTCTTCTTTAGATATTTCAAGTTTTGGAGTAACTTTTTGTTGGTTTACTGATTTATCTATATTATTTGTTAAAACATTAGCTTCTACTTCCATTGACTGCCTATTATCCGGCCATATACGCTGAAGACCATCATTTTTATTATTTGTAGGATACATATGTCTTTTTACTTTATCGCTAATTTTATTGTCTTCTCGTTCCATATTTGTATGCTTTTCAATCTCTCCAGTATCTTTTGCATTACCCTGATAACCCCTCAGATCTTCTGATGTATCAAATAATGTTTTCTGCACTGGTATTACTTTTCCATCTATATTTACGTTGTTGTTTTTATCTGAATTTTTATCATATATGAATTTATCTCCTGAACGTATCCATCCATGTTTTTTTAAAATTCCAGACTGACATGTACTAATATTAAGCTCTTTACAAACTTTATTATAAGAGCCCACTTCTTTAATCTTTTCATTAAAATATTTCACTCTATCCTCAATATTTAATTTTAAAAACTCTTCTTTATTCACATTGTCATCTCCAATTTATACTTTTATGCTTCTGTACTTCCATACTTTTATACATTTTGGAATAATTTATTTATTGATATGATACTTTATAGAAAAATAAACTATTATAGTATTTATTACTTTTATAAGGAATTAACTTTTCTGAATATTAATTTAACTTAATTAACCTATATTATGAAATACCCATCTAACCATTCATTCTACTAGGCTTACAGTATATGAATATAATTTAATTTTTTACTTCTAATTCTAATCGTGAATTTAAATTTAGTTTCAAATATGCACTTTAGTATTAAATCTCTCATATATCAATTTTAAGCCATGTTTATACATTTTAGATATAATTCATCATTCAATGTAAAATCTATCCCTTATTGCCCCTATATGTCCTATGCTTTTCTTACTTTAGAATTTAAGCCTAATTCCTTATAAGTAATAATATTTTAGCTATGGTTTTTTTGTGATATCCACTTTTTCTTTAATTACTTTCGCTACTACTTTTTTCTGTTTCTTCAACAACTTTTATTACGTTTCCCTCTAAATCTTTAACTACTCTGTAAGTTTTTACATCTGGGAATAACTTTTCAAATGCTTCATCAGCAAGCTTTTTTAATTCTTTATTGTTATCTACTTCCTGCATTATACGTTCATTCATAGCCCAATATACAGGCATCTCATATTTAGGACAGTCATATATTTCTTTCATTCTGCCTTTTCTATATCTATACTCTGGTCCCATAACACTAATAACCTTATAAACTAACTTATCTTTTTCCCCAAACTGTTTTATATATGCTTGCTTGTTATTTTTAAATATTTTCCAATTTATATTTAGTAACTGGCATACATCATGTTCCTCTAAAATATTTAAACTTAGTACATCTATAAAGTGTTCACCTAAAGTTGCTATAATTCTTAAAATTTCTTTAGCAAGCTTATCTACCTCTGATATATTAAGCTGAAATTCGGCTTTATTTACAACATCATTGATTTTTTCATAATATTTATATTCTCTTTCACATGCTTTCCTAACTTCATGCAATCCTTCTATATTTTTATATTGCTCTATTATTGTCTTTCTGTCTCTAACAAGTTCATTCTTAACATACTGTTTAAACTCTAAATCAGTTTCTTTCAACTGGCCTGATATGATCTTTAAAGCTCTATCTCTTCTAACCCCTTTATAGTTGTCTAATACATAATTTATACTATCATCATTCATTGATTTTACCTCCTATGACAAATTTAGTTATGTAGTTACTGTGAAAGTTTAAGCAGTAACTACACATATTACCTGCATCTTTTAATCCAGTATTGGAATTCTCACTCTTCCTCAAAAATTGCTATTTGTTTGTCTAAAAGCTCATTTTGCTGTTTTAAAGCATCTATGTAACCCCTAACATAGTTTGAATCTTTTGCTCCACAACTTCTTTGGCAAACTTGCATATCCTCATTATTCTTGTTTTTTAGTATCCTTAAAATTTTCAGTAGTTTTTCTATCATTTTATCTTCCTCCTTTTAATTAAAACATTGCTGCTTAAGATATAAGTAGTATAATTTTCCCATTGTTTTCCTACTCTTTGGATCTTCTTTCTAGTTCTTTATAAAAAACAACCTTAAACTCTTTTATTATTGTTAAAACAGCTTTAGCAATAACGGTATCTTTATCATTTAATCTTTGAACCTCAACTCCTATCTGCTTAATGTCTCTAATTTTAGCTTTATCCTCTGGGTTTAGTGCTTTAAGCATATATGTAAACTTATTTATATGTTTGTCCTTAACTGCAGAATCTTTAAAAGCTATCATAAACAAATTATCAACAACATGTTTTAAATCATTTGGTAGACCATTAGGGGTACTTTTTAGTTCTTTCCAGCATTTTTTACTTTCTTCTAATAATCCTTTAAGTTCAGAATTAATTTTCTTTATGTGAAATATCTGTGATGAGATATTGTTTATCGAATATTTAAAATTTTCCAACTATTATTCCTTCTTTCATACATTAAAGTTATCCTCCGCTGTTTCTATAAAAGTTTATGTTTTTAAGTAAGTATATGGTATATATATATAAGGTGGCTAGTTTTTGACCTCGAAATTATAAATAACTCTTGAAGTGTAAAATAAGATTCAAATTGTTGATATTACTATGATTAGCATATTTTTTCCCGTGGTCAATTTTTGACCTCGAAAATATCTAAAATTTAGGTTTCGTGGCTAGTTTCTGCCCTCGGTCGTGGTCAGTTTTTGACCTCTCTTTTTATTTTTATATATAACTTCTGTGTTTTGCTCGCTTCCATTCTTCTTTAACATGAAATTTATCTGTTCCATACTTCTTCCACATATCATTAAACCCATATATTATAACCTTTCTACTTCCTGCCATAGGTTTATACTCTACAATTCTTATAAAGCCGTAATCAATTAATTCATCAACACACTTCTCAAACGTATTTTTTGCCATAAACTTTAAGTATTCTGATCTAGGCATTGATATATTATCTTTATTACAACGAAGCAATTCACCTTTCACATATTTAGCTGCATATTTTCTGAGCATATGTAAATATAGTTTGATAGCATTAGCACTCAAACTTTGCCACGCTTCACTATCGAACATATCAAAATATAATGGTATCATTCTACCACCTTTACTGCTCTGAAAGCTCTGAAAATTCGTCTTTTTCCTTAGCATGTAATCACCCACTCAAGCCCTTATCATTTAAAACTTTTCCCCAATCATGCTACAAATCCATTCATCAACCTTGCTGCGTATAAATAGTATCCTGTTCCCATTGTAAATAACAGGAGCGCCTTGCATGTGAGCAAGAGAATATGCCTTATTTACCCCTATATCATATTCTCTGCAAATATCTTTTACTGTCATTGTTTTACATTTACTTGGTTGACTATCTAAAATTTTGTACTTATGTTCTGCCATAACCTCTCTCCTCCTAACAACAAAGGCATTATAAGTTTTGATTTCTGCTTTCTACAAGAACATTATAACCCCATCCCAGGTTGAAAAAATTACTGACTTTTTTTGAATATTTCTTTAAAATTTATTGAAAATAACTTCTAATTTTGTTGAATAAAATTTTCATTTTTCTTTAGGCACTTTTAACAATTTTTAATAGTAACCTTGGCCACTTTTAACACAATAAACATATGTACCATCTTTAATTGATTTAAAGGTATTTCTATTAAAAATATAACTTTGTATTGCCAATACTCTTATTCTCCCAATCCCCTTCTCTAGCTGATCTTTTTACTGCTATTAAGTTCATACATTTGCTGAACTAATTCTTTAATATCATTTTCATAAATTTTACATGCAATTTCATAAATTTCTGGTATTTTACCCATTACTTTATCTATGTAATCTAACTTATTTCTAAGCTTAGGCTTATGCTCTCTGTTATAGTGATCTAGTCTTATGTTTAGATTTATATGGTACTTCATTTCAAATTGTTTATATAACTCTCTCCATCTTTTTTGAAAGTTAGCACCTTTATATCTAACAACTCTATTTAATACTTGCCTTTTCTGAGCTAACGACACTTCATCTACAAGATTTATAATTACATTTTCTTTATGTTCTATTACTTCATCTTTTCCTTTACTTTCAGCTTCAATTTTTTTCTTTTCTTCAAACTCATTTGCCCAAACTCTTGCCCTTTCAGCCGGATCCTCTATCATATAACTATATTTTTTTAATTGTATTTGGGGATTTTGCATTTCATAGAATCTCCTAATATAAAGTGCTGTAAATGCGGTTCCCTTAACTCCTCTCATTTTATGAGCTATAAAATCACATCCCATTTTAGTTATTTCATAACAAGGTTGCTCTTTATTTTGAGAATTAATATAAGTGCTTTCAATAAAGTATTCATCCGGGTTTAGAGGAGTATCCATTTTTGGATTGTCCTCATTTGCTTCTTTCATTTGTGAAATATATTCTCTTATATCCCTTAATAATTTATGGTGATCTTTGTCAACCATCTTTGCTACTTCTCGGCTATCTAATGTTACTGGCTTATTCTGGTCCAAATTTATTCCTCCTCATCATTAAAAAATAGATCTTGTACTGGCATATCAAGTTCTTTACTTATCGCTTTCATTACTGCAATACTTGGATTTTTAGCTTTTCCTTTTTCCAACAACTGCATATAATATCTTGAGATACCAACTTTATTGGCTAGTTCATATTGTTTAATTCCCCTCTCTATTCTTTTAAGTTTAATTTTTAAGCCCATCTTAAATTTCACCTCCAATTATGCAAAATGGCATTTGTTGTTATTATATTACAATATAAAATATCATTTGTTAATAGTTGAATTTAAAATTATTTTGACAAATACCATTTTCTATATCATAATAATATAAAGAAGGAGTGAAACTATGTTAGGAGATAATATTAAAAAATTTAGAACCCAAATTGGAATTAGTCAACGAGAACTAGGAAGAAGAATAGGAAAAACGGGACAATATATATCTTACTTAGAAAAAAACATGAATACTAATCCAAGTCTAGAAGTATTAAATAATATATCTAAAGAATTGAATGTTAATACAAACGATTTAATTAAACCTACAATAAATATTGAAATGCATGAAAGTGAAAAAAACTCGCTGCAAGGAGAAAAAATAATAAATATTTTAAATACATTAAAACAGGACATTAGCACATATGCAAGGACTTATCAATTAGCTGGAGATACCAATGAATTAGGTCTTGAATTAATTAATAAATTGTTAAAAGATATAACTGAATTTATTGAACTTCTCTCATTTAATGTTAGTGATATTACTCCAGAAAAATTTATAAACAGCTCCTATAAAATGAGTACTACTGAAAAAAATAAAAAAATTCAAAAAACTGAAGAAAAACACAGTGCGATCTCTATGTCAATTGGAAATATATGTATGGATTTAAGTAAACTTTTTTCTTTTTCCAAAATTTAACTAAAAATAAAGATTAATCTTTTTAGATTATATGTGATTTTAAATTTATATTTAATTATCCTCAATCTGAAATCCACTTATAATCTAATCTTCTAATTTAAAAGGAATTTTTAATCTTAACTGACGAATATTATATTAACTAACTTTAAAATATTCTTTGTGCATAAATACTTAAAACCCCTGCCGTAAATTTATGGCACCCTGCTTGTAATTTCAAGCGACATAAAGGAGGATAAAATTTAATCCCTCTGTGTCAAATTTGACACACACCATAAGTACAATATTATTGGTACTGTACTTGAAGTAATAGTGGAATAAATGAACCATTCAATTTAAACTAGGTAAATAATATTCATTATGTTATAGATTTCTTACTTAAAGATAAGATACTTAAGTTTTACTAATGTGTAACACCTAGTAACATGAATGTATCTGAGAAAAAATCATTATATATCCACTAATGTGGATATTATTTCCATAAACGGTGCAAATTAATTTTGAAACCAGATTGGATGATACAATGTATTATGCCGCTCCTGAGACTTATTCATTTACAGATAAAATAAAAGTTGGAATATATAATGACCTGGATATTGATTTTAATACTTTAGATGTGTAGTTACTTTATGATATCTGATAGTAACTACGCAATCCAGAAACACTGGCATAATTTTGTATGTCCGAATTTCGGACGCACAAATTTTAAAGTAATAGGAAAGGGGTAAAACCATGGCCACTAAAACTAACTGTATTAGAAATGGTAAAAAGTATTATAGACTTCGTGTAGATCTAGGAAGAGATTCTGATGGAAATAGAATTAGGAAAACATTTTATGGCAAATCTAAAAAAGATGCTGAGGATAAACTGCAAGAATATAAGAATGGCTTAAATAGCGGGCTTTCAAATGATTATGATAAACTTACCCTGGGCAATGTATGTAAACTATGGCTATTTGAAAAAATTAAGAATACCGTCAAACCATCTACATTTGAACGATATGAGGGTGTTTATAGGATTTATATAAAATCTTCACCATTATATCCTGTAAAGTTAAAAGAACTTAAATCACTTGATATACAGCGTTATTATAATGATTTATTTAATAGCGGTAAGAGCACCAGTATAATAAAAAACTTAGATAAGCTGCTTAAATCTTTTTTTAATTACTGTATTGATGAAGGATACATAGTAAGAAACTATTGTATTGGAAAATCCATCACTATTCCTGAAAGCAATTCAGTAAATGAAAATAAAAAAGATGATATAACCGTATTCACAGTAGATGAGCAAAATCAATTTATAAATGCAGTACAGGATCATAGATTAAAAGCTTTGTTTCTTCTAGATTTAGGTACCGGCCTACGTGAAGGTGAAATATTAGGCTTAAAATGGAGTGATATAGACTTTGAGAATTGTACTTTATCAGTCAAAAGAGCTATAAAAGGTGTTACTCTTATTGAAGGTACTAAAAGAAACTATCACCTTATAGAACAAACTCCTAAGACTAAAAATAGCATTAGGACTATTCCTTTTCCTGAAAATCTTATACCAATATTAGAAAAACATCAATTACAGCAAAAAGAGGAGAAGATTAAAGCGGGTCCGGCCTATACAAAAAATGATTATGTATTTTGTACCGAACTAGGTTTACCTATAGATCCACGTAATTTAAGACGTTCCTATGAGAGAGTATTAAAAAATAATAATATACCATATAAAAAATTTCATAGCTTAAGACATACTTTCGCTACACGTCTATTTGAAAATAATGTACCGCTTAAAACAGTTCAAATGTTATTAGGTCACAGCAATATAAACATAACCGCTAATATTTATACTCACGTAATGCCACCTGAAAAATTTAAAGCAATTGATAAGATAAATTCTATATTTAATGTGAAATAAAATGCCCCATTGAAAACTTTGGGGACAAAATGGGGACAATTATCTGATTTTAGATAAAATAAAAAACACTGGAAGTCAGTGTTTGGAATGGATTATGGTGCGTCAGAGAGGAGTCGAACCCCCGGCACGCTGGTTCGTAGCCAACTGCTCTATCCAACTGAGCTACTGACGCAAATTAACAGTGTTATATTAACACAAATACCAATTAAAATCAAGGCTATTTACTATATCAAGTTAAAATTTATATACCTATCCTAGTAAATAAAAAAAGAAGTAACCATTTTAATGGATAACTTCCTTAAGTAACTATATTTAAGCCATTATTAAAAGTATAATGGCGGAGAAAGAGGGATTTGAACCCTCGCACCGGTTACCCGATCTACGCCCTTAGCAGGGGCGCCTCTTCAGCCACTTGAGTATTTCTCCATGCCCTACGTTTAAATATAATTATTATATGGCGGAAAGAAAGGGATTCGAACCCTTGGTACGGTCACCCGTACGCCGGTTTTCAAGACCGGTGCCTTAAACCAACTCGACCATCTTTCCTAGACCAACATGACAAGTATTATTATAACAACAGTCTACATATATGTCAACATTTTTTTATCTTTTATATTGAATTTTTATATAAAAAATTCAATATAACTACTTTTTATCTAAAATAAGCCTGATAATTCATGTGATTTTCTCTGTATTTAGTATACTAAAGGAGATATAATGAACTATTTCATTATATCTCTCAATATACCCAAAATACTCTCACAATATCTTATTTTAAAGATATTGTATTTTATAAGATAATTTTATTTTATTACTTCTTTTCCACCCATATATGGTCTTAATATTTCAGGAATTATAACACTTCCATCTTCTTGCTGATAGTTTTCTAAGATAGCTGCAACTGTTCTACCTATAGCAACTCCTGATCCATTTAAAGTATGTACATACCTTGGTTTGTCTTTTGGAGTTTCCTTATATTTTATATTAGCACGTCTTGCCTGGAAATCCTCAAAATTACTACAGCTTGATATTTCTACATATCTATTGTAACTTGGCATCCAAACCTCTATATCATACTTAAGTGCTGCAGTAAAACCCAAGTCTCCCTTACATATTCTAACTACTCTATATGGAATTTTCAGTCCTTTAAGTACATCTTCTGCATCATTAGTAAGCTTTTCAAGCTCATCATAAGATTCTTCAGGTTTTGTGAATTTAACCATTTCAACTTTATTAAATTGATGTTGTCTTATTATTCCTCTTGTATCTCTTCCTGCTGATCCTGCTTCTGCTCTAAAGCATGCACTATATGCAACATATTTCAATGGCAAATTTTCTCCTTTTAAAACCTCATCTCTATGAAAATTAGTTACTGGTACTTCTGCAGTTGGAATTAAAAAGTAATCATTATTTGATATTCTAAAAGCATCCTCTTCAAATTTAGGAAGCTGACCTGTACCAGTCATACTAGTCCTATTTACCATATAAGGGGGTAATATTTCTGTATATCCATGCTTTTCTGTATGAAAATCCAAATAATAAGTTATTATAGCTCTTTCAAGTTTAGCTCCTAACCCCTTGTAAAATGTAAATCTAGAACCTGATACCTTTCCACCTCTTTCAAAGTCAAGTATATCAAGATCTGTACCTATATCCCAATGAGCTTTAGGTTTAAAGTCAAACTTAGTAGGCTCTGACCATTTTCTAATTTCTACATTATCTTCATCTGATTTTCCTTCTGGAACTGCAGGATTAGGAATATTAGGTATCCTAAGCATTATGTACTCTATCTTTCCATTTAATTCTGATAATTCAGTATCATACTGTTTTATGTTATCTGATACATGCTTCATCTCAGCAACTAAATCATCTGCATTTTCACCATTTCTTTTCATTTTAGCTATCTGAGCTGAATCTTGATTTCTTTTATTCTTTAAAGCTTCTACTTCAACTAGGATTTTTCTTCTCTTCTCATCTAAAGCTATTACTTCATCGATAGTCGCTGGATCGAAATCTTCTCCTCTATTTGAAAGTTGTTTTTTTACTTCCTCTGGATTGTTTCTTATTCTTTTTAAATCTAACATATTTTATAAATCCTCCCTAATCATCTATATAGTTTCCTATAATATAAAAAGAGCCTTTACGTACCCTAAAGGGACGAAAGACTCCGTGTTGCCACCCTATTTAATTAACAAATTAATGCTAATTCTCTCTAATTTATAACGGTATTACCGAACTGTTTTATCAGTACTTCCAAGGTGGATTCACAATATTATGATATCAGCTTACACCAAGACACTGACTCTCTTAAATCATTTTAAAGCTACTAACCTCTTCATCAGTTAATTTTTAATTAAATATATATTTTTTTCTAATGCTAAATTTACATATATACTAAATATATTTCCACTATTTATTATAACCAAGATATTAAAAATAATAAAGGTAAATTTGAAATTATTTTGTAATTTTATTAACATTTTTAGTGCAAATTATATCCACCTTCGTATTTAGTATATTCTTGCAAATTATATCTCCAATTTTTATAGGTGCCCCAACATGTATTCTAGCTAAAACTTTTGAGCATTCAAGCCACAGGCTTTTATCTAGTGGCTTAGAGCTCTTTACTGGCACTACGTTGCAATTACACCCTTTTATTCTAACTATAGTAGTAAATATATCACACTTATTATCTTCTTTTAATTTCAAATTTTCTTCTCCGCTATATAAATTTTCTTTAATATCCTCTCTATCTTTAATATCTATACATTGCCTATCGAATTTAGTACCTGTTCTCTCCTTTATCAATTCTAACTCCCCCAATTACATTTCATCAAACTCCTTTATTCTACCTACCATGATATTGGAATTTTTAGAATCTTTAACTATATCAGTCATTTTTTTATTAGTCTCCCTTGCAAGAATTGATGCTACTTCATAAAGGCACCTAGTCCCTCTACAATCTCCAAAAGTTGCACCTGTCCTTCTCTTTATACCTTCTATAGTACGTGCCCCCAATGGTCTACTTATGGCATCTATTATTTCACCCTCTGTTACCTTATTACAATAACATATTACCTTTCCATATTTTCTATTTAGTTTTATTATTTTTTTTCTTTCCTCATTAGAAAGTTCTCTAAATTTATAGAATTCCCTCCTCTTATCCACAAAATCCTTTTTCAAGCGGCAATTTAGTTTGTTTACTACTGTCTTGCACACTATATTTGCAATTGAAGGTGTCATTGTAACCTGCCCATAATGTTTTCCTATTATTTTAATATAATCTTCGTCAATTAAACTATCGTCTATAATCAAAAAATCATCATAAAAATGTGAATTATAAAAATCGCCAATGTTTTCCTGTGATAAATCTTTTATAAAACCACTTATTTTTTGTAGTCCCTCTTCATAACTTATTTTTTCATAATTCTTTAATCCGACTAATAATTTATTTTCTTTTCCGGGTATAATACATGTTTTATTATCCCCATCTCCTATTGTAGAAATTATATTATTATAGGGTTTGCTTAACTTTTTTTCTACGGAAAAATATTCTAAATATTTTACATTTTGATTTACCCTATTTTCTCTATCTATACTATAATTTTTACCTGGGGTCGTATTTAGTACCATATTACATGTAAATTTATTTTTATTGGTCACTACCTTAAAACCTTTGGATATACTTTCTATATCCAAAACTTCTTCACCTAACTTAAAATTGACCCCATTATCACAAGCAATTTCACCATAGGAAATAGCTAAATCATAGGGTGATATAATCCCCGTATTTTTAGAATAGATAGCTTTCTTTATATTTTTTCCTAAATTCGGCTCTATCTTCCGTACTTCTTCTCCATCTAACAATTGTATGTTTTCCATGCCCCTATTCAAAGCTTTATTATACATACAAATTAGTTTTTTCTCACTTTCTTTAGTATCTGCTAACAGTAAGTATCCCTTCTTCTCAAAGAAAATATTAAACTTAGATGCTAAGTCAGACATAATCTTACTGCCAGCAAATTCAAGTTTTGATAATGATATATCTTCACATTCCAATCCATCATACACTATAGAATAATCTATAGGTGCTACATCATTAGCAATATCATAATCTTTTTCAATCAATGCTATATTTAAATTATACTTTGAAAGTTCATAGGAAACTGCACATCCTATTATTCCCCCTCCTAATATAAGCACATCATAATCCATGTTAATCTCCCCTTCAAAGAAATCTTTATTTTAATAATCTAAAAATAGCCCTGTTTCTACTCTCTATACTAAATTCTATTTACTTAGTGAATTCAATATATCTCCAAGTTTTTTAATATTATCTCCATATCCTGACCAATCACTATTTTTTTGTGCGTTCAATGCATTCTCATACAAACTCTTAGCCTGTTGTATCTTTTCCTGATTGTCGTTATTAGTAGGCACTAGTTGACTTTGAGCAGTGCTATTTCCTTGTAATTGATTATTTTGATTATAATTAAATATTTGCTGCAAAGCATCATCTATACTTTCAGCTAATATTATTTTATCACCATAAGATACTACGACTCTTTTCATCTCTGGTATACTATCTTTGCCACTAGCTCTAAGATACATAGGCTCTATATAAACCAAAGAATTATTTATAGGAACTATCATAGTATCACCAAATTGAACCTTAGACCCATCTTTATTCCAAAGTGACAGTTGAGTAGATATAGTCGTATCCTGATTTAATTTTTGTTTAAACAAGTATGGGCTGTATATCGTCTTCTCTGGAGGAAATTTGTATAGAATCATCTTTCCATAGTTTTTTCCATCCATCCTAGCTCCAAATAAAGCTACCATGTTGTCCTTATCTCTCATATTAAAATATTGCAGCAATATCATTTCTTCTTTATTAGCACCTGGAAGTTTCATAACAACATAAGGAGACTCCATTAGATTCTTTTCGCCACTAACCTGTTTTTGGTTCTTAGCTACTTCCCATAAATCTTCTCCACTATAAAATACTCCTGGATCTGTTACATGATATTTCCCAAGTACACTACATTGAATATTAAACAAATCCTTTGGATATTTAAAATGCTTAACTATATCAGGTGATAGTTGATTCATATTTTTAAATAAGTTAGGAAATATTTTTGCATAGCTTTTTATTATAGGATCAGTTTTATCCACTATATAAAAATTTACGTCTCCATTTAAAGCATCTACAGTAACCTTCACAGAATTTCTTATATAATTTACATCATTCTGAGGTTGTGAAAAAGGATATCTATTTGAAACAGTGTATCCATCTAATACCCAATATAGCTTTCCTCCACTTGCAACTATATAAGGATCTGAGTCATAGTTTAAAAAAGGTGCTATTTTATTGACTCTATCAACTATATTCCTATTTATCAATATCTTACTTTCCTTTGATATATCCCTGGATAATAAGAAATTTAAATCCTTTTGATTTATTGCAAATAATAATCTATTTAGGAATCCTAATTTTATTCCATCTGTTCCATTATAAATATTAGTTGCATTATTACTTCCTTTAGGATAATCAAATTCACCTATTTTAGTATTAACTACTGCATAGTTATCCGTTTTTTCACCAAAATATATTCTTGGATTTCCAATTTTTATATCAGTAGAATTATTAGGTGGCATATCTTTTATGACAAAGTTAGGTTGCCCTTCTGAAGTTACAGAATTAACTTTATTCATAACTATTCCATAACCATGGGTATATATAAGATGTCTATTTTGCCATGTATTTGGATCTATTGCCTTGCTGTTTATTTCCCTTGCACCTACAAAAACTTGATTAAATTTTCCATTTATATTATATCTATCTATATCAATATTATTAAAGTTATAATAATATCTTATAATTTGAACTTGATTGTAAAATTCAAGTGTAGGATCAAAAGAATTTATCCTTATATTATTTATCGTATCCATATTATTTTCTATATCCTTTGAAGTTAAATCATCCTTGACTTCAAAAGACCTAGTATCCACATTATCAATATTAAATGCACTACGGGTATAATCTATATTATATTTTATATATGGACTTTCTAAAGTTTTTTGATTGGATTTAACCACAAAATTTTGAACAACAAAAGCCATTAGATTTCCACTTATAATTAAAACTATTATTACAACTATAGATGCCACTATAGGTTTAATTTTAACTCTAATTATACTAATAAATATAACTATAGCAGCAATAAAAGATGCTACTGCAATAATTTTATAGAACAACAAACTTACATGAGCATCTGTATAACTTGCACCAAATGCTACTCCATTTTGACTATAAACAAGGTTAATACACTTTAAAATATATCCTATTGATATACACAATATTATAAGAGCAGCTAAAACTGCCAATTGTTTTCCTGCAAATCTAGTAAGCCCACTATCTAATATATTTATTTTACCAAAATTTCTCTTAAAATTTCGTGATACAAATTTATCCTTCATACTTAATATAAAGTATGTAAAAAGAGTTATCAATCCTAATAAAATAAATAAGCTTACGAGTGCACTGTATATGGATTGTATAAGCGGTAATTTAAATATATAAAAAGAAATATCTAAATTTAAAATTGGGTCTTTTTTGTTGAAAGGTACTGAATTTGTGAATTGTAAAATTCTATACCAATAAGCTGATGCAAATACATAAGAAGCTAAAAAAGACACAATTAAATCAATAAAAAAAACTATTTTTCTCTCAATTTTAACTTTACTACTTTTTACCTCAACAACTTTTCTATACTTTATAATGCTTACCCTTAAACTTTTATAATATAACCATATTCCTATAAAGCTTATAATAAATAAAGGTATCATAAGCTTACATACCGCTACAAGTTTGGTAAAATAAACAGATAAGTATCCTACTTGTTTATACCACTGTATATTTATTACGAAATTTACGATATTATTTAAAAATGAAATACACAATACTAAAACTAAAATAAAAATACCTATTGCCATTTTCCTCTTCATAATACAACCACCTCTTTTATAAATATAAAAACTCTTAGCTATGGATTAGTCAGAAATAATATACTTTTTCTCTTTCAATTCCCTTTTTATATTCTTAATTATGTCATCGTTTTCTGCAACTATAGTATGTAAATGCACACCTCCTGTTAATATCAATAGTGGTTCTGCTTTATACTGTTTTATTTTATTTATAAAATTTTCAACATCATACAAATTTTTTATCATAAGCATACTTTTTATTTCACCATAAAGGGGATGCTCTACTATTACATCCTGTACTTTACCCCCAAATTTAACTATAGTTTTAAGTTCATCCTCTATTTCATTTGTTTCGTGTGAAACTGCTATTACAGCCTTAACTAAATTTTTTTCTGCTTTTGGAATCAGATAACCATCTGGAGTTGCTATTATATCTTTACCTTCTGCTCTTAAAATTGCTATATCTTTAACTATTATTTGCCTAGTAACCCCTAATTTTTCTGCCAAAATATGCCCTTTTTGAGGTTTATCATTTTTTTCAAGAATTTCTTTAATATATATTCTTCTTTTTTTTGAATCCATCTTAACCTCCACTTATACACTTATACACTTATACACTTATACATTAATTATATCATAAAAACTGGAATAAATTTATACACATAAAATACTTATAAATTTAAAAAATTTGACTTATAAGTTTAATTTCTTTTATCACAATACTTTAATATTTTTAACTCCAAGTTATTATGATGAATATCGTTATTATGATGATTTTCTATCAAATAAAATAATTTTTCATTATACTCTATCTTTTTCAATAGATCTACTCCTATTTTACTATGATTGTAATATACATTTATCTTTTGCTTTTGAGAAAATTTTCTTAATTTTCCTTTTGAAATTCTATCCATTGATACTATAAATGATTTGTCTATTAAATTTAGCTTTCTATGTATTTTACCTATATCATGTAAAAGAGCAGCCTTTAGAAGCAATTTCTCATCTACTTTACCCTTCTTACTATTACAAATACGCTCTACATCATATGCTACTTTTACGCAATGTTTTTGTTCATTTATGGACAGTTTATTAAACAGCTTTAATTCTTCTATGCTTAAAATACTTTTTATAAACCTACTATCTTGTTCATTAATTCTAGAAGTTAATGCCCAATAAAACTGCTTTATTCTATAAAATATCAATATAAATCTCCTCCAACTAATACACTATTTAAAGTGTACCATAATACGGACAAAAAATAAAAGAACTACATAAAACTATGTAGTTCTTTTCATGGTGGACCTTCAGGGACTCGAACCCCGGACCCACCGGTTATGAGCCGGTTGCTCTAACCAACTGAGCTAAAGATCCTTATTACCTGGCAGCGACCTATTCTCCCACAGAGCCTCCCCTGCAGTACCATCGGCACCCTGAAGCTTAACCTTCCTGTTCGGTATGGAAAGGGGTGTTACCTTCACGTCATTACCACCAGATTATCATCGAAAATTGCTATAAGCTTCTCATATTTTCGTCAAGTCTTTCATTGCGGTGCTCATTTACACAAGTAAACTCTACTCCTCATTCAAGCCTTTCCTCAATCTGCTCGCTTCTATCAATTTTCTTTTATATTAACTTTTAAGAGTTCAAATTACTCTGTCCTCTCAAAATTGCACAGTAAACTTTTTTTCTTTCGTTTTTATTTGGTCAAGCCCTCGACCTATTAGTATCAGTCAGCTTAACAAGTTGCCCTGCTTACACCTCTGACCTATCTCCTCGTGTTCTTCGAGGGGTCTTACTAGCTTACGCTATGGGAAATCTTATCTTGAGGTGGGCTTCACACTTAGATGCTTTCAGCGTTTATCCCTTCCCAACTTGGCTACCCAGCTATGCTCCTGGCGGAACAACTGGTTCACCAGCGGTCGGTCCATCCCGGTCCTCTCGTACTAAGGACAGCTCCTCTCAAATTTCCTGCGCCCGCGACGGATAGGGACCGAACTGTCTCACGACGTTCTGAACCCAGCTCGCGTGCCGCTTTAATGGGCGAACAGCCCAACCCTTGGGACCTACTTCAGCCCCAGGATGCGACGAGCCGACATCGAGGTGCCAAACCTCCCCGTCGATGTGAACTCTTGGGGGAGATCAGCCTGTTATCCCCGAGGTAGCTTTTATCCGTTGAGCGATGGCCCTCCCACGAGGTACCACCGGATCACTAAGCCCGACTTTCGTCCCTGCTCCACCTGTTTGTGTCGCAGTCAAGCTCCCTTCTGCCTTTGCACTCTTCGAAGAATTTCTAACCCTTCTGAGGGAACCTTTGTACGCCTCCGTTACTTTTTAGGAGGCGACCGCCCCAGTCAAACTGCCCGCCTAACATTGTCCCGTCTCCAGTTTCATGGAGCCCGGTTAGAATCCCAGTACTATCAGGGTGGTATCCCAACATCGACTCGGTAATGGCTGGCGCCACTACTTCCTAGTCTCCCACCTATCCTGTACAGACAATACCGAAATTCAGTGCTAAACTGCAGTAAAGCTCTACGGGGTCTTTCCGTCCAATCGCGGGTAGCAAGCATCTTCACTTGCACTTCAATTTCGCCGGATTTGTTGTCGAGACAGTGCTCAAATCATTACGCCATTCGTGCGGGTCGGAACTTACCCGACAAGGAATTTCGCTACCTTAGGACCGTTATAGTTACGGCCGCCGTTTACTGGGGCTTAAGTTCTGACCTTCGCTTGCGCTAAGTCTTCCCCTTAACCTTCCAGCACCGGGCAGGCGTCAGCTCCTATACTTCAGCTTTCGCTTTAGCAGAAACCTGTGTTTTTGATAAACAGTTGCTTGAGCCTTTTCTCTGCGGCCACTTGCGTGGCTCCCCTTCTCCCTAAGTTACGGGGTTAATTTGCCTAGTTCCTTAACAACAATTCTTCCGATGGTCTTAGGATTCTCTCCTCACCTACCTGTGTCGGTTTGCGGTACGGGCACATAAAAACTCCATAGAGACTTTTCTCGGCAGCGTGAAATCAGGTACTTCCCCTTGCGGGTTCCCCATAACACCTCATCATTGATATACCGGATTTTCCTGGTATACCTGACTCGATGCTTAGACATACATCCATTTGTATGCACACCTTATCCTCCTGCGTCATCCCTTTTGTCAAACGCTTTTATGCGGTATCGGAATTTCAACCGATTGTCCATCACCTACGCCTTTCGGCCTCGGCTTAGGTCCCGACTTACCCTGGGCGGACGAACCTTCCCCAGGAAACCTTAGGTTTTCGACCAATAAGATTCTCACTTATTTCTCGCTACTTATGCCAGCATTCTCTCTCCTGTACAATCCACCGTTCCTTCCGGTACGACTTCTACTCATACAGGATGCTCCTCTACCACTCTTTCGAGTCCACAGCTTCGGTGGTAAGTTTTAGCCCCGGACATTTTCGGCGCATGATCTCTTGACTAGTGAGCTATTACGCACTCTTTAAATGAGTGGCTGCTTCTGAGCCAACATCCTAGTTGTCTTAGAAATCACACATCCTTTCCCACTTAACTTACACTTTGGGACCTTAGCTGGTGGTCTGGGCTGTTTCCCTTTTGACCACGGATCTTATCATTCGCAGTCTGACTGCCGGAATTCAAGTATATGGCATTCGGAGTTTGATAAGGTTCAGTAACTGTTGTCAGCCCCTACCCCATTCAGTGCTCTACCTCCATTACTCATTTCCGACGCTAGCCCTAAAGCTATTTCGAGGAGAACCAGCTATCTCCGAGTTCGATTGGAATTTCTCCGCTATCCACAGCTCATCCCATGGTTTTTCAACACCAACGTGGTTCGGTCCTCCACGGAATTTTACTTCCGCTTCAACCTGGCCATGGATAGGTCACTCGGTTTCGGGTCTACAACATACAACTTTTCGCCCTTTTCAGACTCGGTTTCCCTCCGGCTCCGTACCTTAAGTACTTAACCTTGCTGCATATCATAACTCGCTGGCTCGTTCTACAAAAAGCACGCCGTCGTACTTTACGTACTTCGACTGTTTGTGGACACACGGTTTCAGGTTCTATTTCACTCCCCTCCCGGGGTTCTTTTCACCTTTCCCTCACGGTACTCCTTCTCTATCGGTCACCAGGTAGTATTTAGCCTTGGGAGGTGGTCCTCCCTGTTTCCCACAAGGTTTCTCGTGTCTCGTGGTACTCTGGATTAGATCTGACTGCTCTTTGTTTTCATTTACAGGGCTTTTACCTTCTACGGCGGAGCCTTCCAGCTCTCTTCAATTAACACTTCACAGTTTTTATGATCTATCCGCAACCCCAGGAACAAGTTCCTGGTTTGGGCTCTTTCCCTTTCGCTCGCCGCTACTTAGGAAATCGATGTTTCTTTCTCTTCCTCCGGGTACTTAGATGTTTCAGTTCCCCGGGTTTGCCTCTACAAACCTATGTATTCAGTTTGCAGTACCTAGCGTTGTCTAGGTGGGTTTCCCCATTCGGATATCTCTGGTTCTCTGGCTATTTGCGCCTACCCAGAGCTTTTCGCAGCTTATCGCGTCCTTCTTAGGCTCCTGGTGCCAAGGCATCCTCCATGCGCCCTTTGTAGCTTGACCTTTATTATTGAAAATTACTTTTAGTAATTTTCTTTGTATCATCTTAAATCTTTAAAATGATATTAAAGTTTATTCTACAAAGGTTATATTATAACCTTAGCTTTACTTTATTTCTTATTTACTGTGCAATTTTCAAAGGACAATTTTTCAATTTACATTCCTAATTGCTTGTAAACTGAAAGAAGAATCTATCTGATCCTTCAAAATTAAACAGAGTAGACTTTCTAACTTACTTAAACCATCAATTTATAAGATAGATTATACTCTATCTTTCGACTCCCTAGAAAGGAGGTGATCCAGCCGCAGGTTCTCCTACGGCTACCTTGTTACGACTTCACCCCAATTACTAACCCCACCTTCGGCCGCGTCCTCCTAAGTTAGACTACGGACTTCGGGTGTTGCCAGCTCTCATGGTGTGACGGGCGGTGTGTACAAGGCCCGGGAACGTATTCACCGCGACATTCTGATTCGCGATTACTAGCAACTCCAACTTCATGTAGGCGAGTTTCAGCCTGCAATCCGAACTGGGGGCAGTTTTTGAGGTTTGCTCCACCTTGCGGTCTTGCTTCTCTCTGTACTGCCCATTGTAGCACGTGTGTTGCCCTGGACATAAGGGGCATGATGATTTGACGTCATCCCCACCTTCCTCCGCGTTAACCGCGGCAGTCTTGCTAGAGTGCTCAACTAAATGTTAGCAACTAACAACAGGGGTTGCGCTCGTTGCAGGACTTAACCTAACATCTCACGACACGAGCTGACGACAACCATGCACCACCTGTATCCCTGCCCCGAAGGGTTTCTCTTATCTCTAAGATATTCAGGGTATGTCAAGTCCAGGTAAGGTTCTTCGCGTTGCTTCGAATTAAACCACATGCTCCGCTGCTTGTGCGGGCCCCCGTCAATTCCTTTGAGTTTTAATCTTGCGATCGTACTTCCCAGGCGGAGTACTTATTGTGTTTACTGCGGCACAGAAGGGGTCGATACCTCCTACACCTAGTACTCATCGTTTACGGCGTGGACTACCAGGGTATCTAATCCTGTTTGCTACCCACGCTTTCGTGCCTCAGCGTCAGTTACGGTCCAGAGAATCGCCTTCGCCACTGGTGTTCTTCCTAATCTCTACGCATTTCACCGCTACACTAGGAATTCCATTCTCCTCTCCCGCACTCTAGATATCCAGTTTGAAATGCAGTGCCCGGGTTAAGCCCGGGTATTTCACATCTCACTTAAATATCCGCCTACGCACTCTTTACGCCCAGTAATTCCGGACAACGCTCGCCACCTACGTATTACCGCGGCTGCTGGCACGTAGTTAGCCGTGGCTTCCTCCTTGGGTACCGTCATTATCGTCCCCAAAGACAGAGCTTTACAATCCGAAAACCTTCTTCACTCACGCGGCGTTGCTGCATCAGGCTTTCGCCCATTGTGCAATATTCCCCACTGCTGCCTCCCGTAGGAGTCTGGACCGTCTCTCAGTTCCAATGTGGCCGATCACCCTCTCAGGTCGGCTACGCATCGTCGCCTTGGTAGGCCGTTACCCTACCAACTAGCTAATGCGCCGCGGGTCCATCTCAAAGCGGATTACTCCTTTAAATCAGTCTCCATGTGAAAACTGATTATTATGCGGTATTAATCTCCCTTTCGGGAGGCTATCCCCCTCTTTGAGGTAGGTTACCCACGTGTTACTCACCCGTCCGCCGCTAATCCACTCCCGAAGGAGCTTCATCGCTCGACTTGCATGTGTTAAGCACGCCGCCAGCGTTCGTCCTGAGCCAGGATCAAACTCTTAATTTAAAAGTTTGTATTGACTCTTTTTATTACGAAATTACTTTTTTAGCTGCTTTCGCAGCTCAAAAGAATTGCTGGTTTATTCTAAATAAGTTGTACTTATATCTTCCTCTGTTTAATTTTCAAGGATCATTTTGCTGTCTCACTTCGACAGCTTTTATAGTATATCATCTATTTCTTACTTTGTCAACATCTTTTTTTCAAAACGTAATTTTGAATTGCACGAGACATTACAATTGATATTCTCAAATTAATATCTTCGCTTGATGACGACAGTTGCTATTCTAACACATTACGTATATGCATAATTCAAAAATATCACCATTATATAAAATTATCTTATAATACATACACTATAATACTTATTCCTTAAATATTCTTATACTGACACACTAGGTTATGTTGCTTTTTTAATATAACAAAATAAATACTAGTATCCTAATCAAGACACTAGTATTTATTTTATTTAAACCATTTAATACTATTTAATCTAAATGGACTTATTATTCTTCTACTTTTTTATCATCTATATCATTACTTGTATTATCACTTGTATCATCACTGCAATTTATCTTAGCAATTGCAACAACCCTTTGTTCTTCATCTGTTCTCATAAGAGTAACTCCCATAGTATTTCTATTTGTAACAGAAATCTCAGATACATTGAGCCTTATAGCTACATTACTGCTATTTATGAGCATCATTTCATCCTCATCTTTTACAACTCTAGCACCAACTATTAAGCCGGTTTTTTCTGTAACTTTGTAAGTGATAATTCCTTTTCCACCTCTTCTATGAATAGTGTATTCGGATACTGGAGTTCTTTTACCAAATCCATTCTCACTAATTACGAGAACATCTTGAGACTTATCTACGATATCCATAGCTACAGCTATATCACCAGTTCTTAAAGTTATGGCTCTTACTCCCGTTGTATTTCTTCCCGTAGGTCTTACATCATCTTCACTGAATCTTATAGCATATCCATTTTTAGTGAAAATAAGAATTTCACTCTCACCCGTAGTCATTCTAACTCCTATAAGTTCATCTTCATCTTTTAAATTTATAGCATTTAATCCATTTTTTCTTATAGAAGCATATTGACTTATCTTAGTCTTCTTTATCAATCCACATCTAGTAGCCATGATAAAATAATTGTCCTTATCAACTTCCTTAAAGGATATAACTGCTTGAATTTGTTCGTCTCCTTGTAGAGGTATTAAATTAACTAAATTTGTTCCTTTAGCCGTTCTACCCGCATCAGGAATTTCATAACCCTTTAATTTATATACTTTACCTTTGTTAGTGAAAAATAAAATATTATTATGGGTTGATGTAATAAATATGTGCTCTACAAAGTCATCCTCTTTTGTAGACATTGCTTGTATTCCCTTTCCCCCTCTTCTTTGGGAAGAATAGGTATCAGCAGAAATTCTTTTTATATATCCTGAATGAGTTAGCGTTATTACTACTTCCTGCTCTTCAATAAGATCTTCAATATTTATATCATCATTGCTTATCTGTATTTCAGTTTTTCTTTCATCACCATATTTATCTCTTATCTCAATTAATTCATCTTTAATTATCTTCAGCAGCAATTCTTTATTTTCTAGTATTTCCTTGAGATGTTTTATTGTTTCCATCAATTCATTATATTCATTTTCAATTTTTTCTCTTTCAAGACCTGTAAGTCTTTGAAGTCTCATATCCAAGATAGCTTGAGCCTGTTTTTCTGAAAGACTAAATTCAGACATTAACCCATTCCTTGCATTCTCTGCAGTTTTAGATGATCTTATTAGATGTATTACCTCATCTATATGATCTAATGCTATTTTTAATCCTTCTAGAATATGAGCTCTAGCTTGAGCTTTGTCTAAATCGAATTTAGTTCTTCTAGTTACAATTTCTTCTTGAAATTGTAAATAATATACAAGCATCTGCTTTAAATTCAGTACTTTGGGTTCATTATTTACAAGAGAAATCATTATAATTCCAAAAGTATCCTGCATCCTTGTATGTTTGTACAGCTGATTAAGAGTTACATTAGGATTTGCATCTCTTTTTAATTCTATAACTATTCTCATTCCATCTCTATCTGATTCATCTCTAATATCAGATATTCCATCTATCTTTTTATTCTTAACAAGGTCAGCCATATTTTCTATAAGCTTTGATTTATTAACTTGATATGGAATTTCAGTTATTATTATTCTGTTTCTACCTTTAACTTCTTCAATTTCAGCTTTAGCCCTTACTAATATTTTTCCTCTTCCAGTTTCATAGGCACTTCTTATACCTGATGTGCCAATTATTATTCCTGCAGTTGGGAAATCAGGACCTTTTATAGATGTCATAAGCTCACTAATTGTTATATCTGGATTGTCTATTATCATTATGACACCATTTATAACTTCAGTAAGATTATGAGGTGGTATATTTGTAGCCATACCTACTGCTATTCCAGCAGAACCATTTACAAGCAAATTAGGAAATCTTGAAGGTAAAACTGAAGGTTCTTTTTCTTCACCATCAAAGTTTGGAACGAAATCTACTGTATTTTTATTTATTCCCCTTAGCATTTCAAGTGTTATCTTATTCATTTTAGCTTCAGTATACCTCATTGCTGCCGCACTATCTCCATCTACTGAACCAAAATTTCCATGACCATCAACTAGAGTATACCTAATAGAGAAGTCTTGTGCCAATCTAACTAGAGCATCATAAACTGCTGTATCTCCATGTGGATGATATTTACCTAAAACATCTCCTACAATTCTTGCACACTTCCTATATCCCTTTTCAGGAGTAAGTCCTAACTCATACATAGAGTACAGTATTCTTCTGTGAACTGGCTTTAATCCATCACGTACATCTGGAAGTGCACGGCTTACAATAACACTCATGGCATAGTCTATATAACTTTTTTTCATTTCACGGCTTATGTCTACTGGTAAAATTTTTCCTTCATCAAACATCTATTACACCTCTCTACTTATATATCTAAGTTTACAACTTTTTTAGCATTTTCTTGTATAAAATTTCTACGAGGTTCTACCTTGTCACCCATAAGTATAGTAAAGATTTCATCAGCAGCCATAGTGTCCTCTACATTTACTTGAATAAGAGTCCTTGTTTCAGGATTCATTGTAGTATCCCAAAGTTGCTCTGAATCCATTTCTCCAAGTCCTTTATATCTTTGTATATCTACATTACTGTCTTTCCCACCTATTTCAGTAAGCAATACATCTAATTCATCATCTGAATATGCGTAGTATTCCTTCTTCCCTTTAGCTACTCTATATAAAGGTGGTTGAGCTATATAAACGTGACATTTTTCAACAAGTTCCTTCATATATCTGAAGAAAAAAGTAAGTAATAATGTTCTTATGTGCGCACCATCTACATCTGCATCTGTCATTATTATTATTTTATTGTATCTTATTTTATTTACATCAAAGTCTTTTCCTATACCTGCTCCAAATGCCGTTATCATAGCTCTTATTTCTTCATAGCCAAGTATTTTGTCAAGCCTTTGTTTCTCAACATTCATTATTTTACCACGTAGCGGAAGTATAGCTTGAAATTTTCTATTTCTACCTTGTTTTGCAGATCCACCTGCAGAATCACCCTCGACTAAATATATTTCACATTCAGAAGGATCTTTAGATGAACAATCTGCTAATTTTCCTGGAAGAGAAGTATTTTCAAGTATAGATTTACGTCTTGTAAGCTCTCTTGCTTTTCTTGCCGCTTCTCTAGCACGTGATGCCATAAGTGATTTATCAAGTATCATCTTTGCTACTTGAGGATTTTCCTGTAAAAAATTATTTAAGGACTCTCCCATTATGCTGTCAACTATACCACGCACTTCACTATTTCCTAGTTTTGTTTTCGTCTGGCCTTCAAATTGAGGGTCTACAAGTTTTACAGATATAACTGCAGTAAGGCCTTCCCTTATATCTTCTCCTGATAGGTTCTTATCATTTTCTTTTAATATACCAAATTTTTTTGCATAATCATTAAATACTCTAGTAAGTGCTGACTTAAATCCAGCTAAATGAGTTCCACCTTCTACTGTATCTATGTTATTAGCAAAAGCAAAAATATTTTCAGTATACCCATCATTGTATTGAATAGCAATTTCTACAGAGTAGTCATCTTTTTTGCCTTCTACGTATATAGGCTCTTTATGAATTGGTTGTTTATTTCTATTAAGATAAGTTACAAAGGACTTTATTCCACCTTCATAGTGAAATATTTCTTCTTTATCATCTCTCTCATCTTCTAACCTTATTTTTATACCCTTGTTTAAAAATGCCAATTCTCTAAGCCTTTGAGCCAATGTATCATAATCATATTCTATTTCATCAAATATTTCTGCATCTGGTTTAAAGTGAATTTTTGTTCCGTGCTCCTCACTATCACCTATTATGTCAAGTCCGCTTGCTACTTTTCCTCTTTTAAATACCTGTCTCCATATATGGCTTTCTCTTTTTACTTCAACTTCACAGATTTCAGATAAAGCATTTACAACTGATGCTCCAACTCCATGAAGTCCGCCGGAAACTTTGTATCCTCCACCACCAAATTTCCCTCCTGCATGTAGTATAGTCATTATAACTTCTACAGTTGGTTTCTTCATTTTATGGTGCATTCCAACAGGCATTCCTCTACCATTATCCGTAACTGTTATAGAATTATCTTTATGTATAATTACATTTATTTTATCGCAATATCCTGCCAATGCCTCATCTATGCTATTATCAACTATCTCATACACTAAATGATGAAGCCCCCTAGAACTAGTACTTCCAATATACATTCCAGGTCTTTTTCTAACAGCTTCAAGACCTTCTAATACTTGTATTTGATTTTCATCATAAGTTTGCTTTTTTTCTTGCATCATACCTATATCCTCCTATTTTAGAGTTCGTAACATAAAATTTCTGACCTTTTAGCTAGTGTGGATGAAGATATAGGTGATAAATAAATTCTACTTTTTTTATTTACTTCCGCAATAATGAATGATTTAGGTTTATCTTTTGTAATTTTTTGAACAAATCCATCTTCTTCAGCCATTCTTAAAAATTGGGTTGTATCAGAATTATATGTTGAAGTTTCAATATCAAATATTCCAATTATATCTTTTATCGGAACAACTATATTTTCACCTAAATGTAAAAACATAACAATCTCCTTTCAAAATTAAATTCTATTCATCTTTCCACTCTTTACAATAAATATTTGATTTTCTTTTTTTACATTTTTTTTAATGTCGCCAATTCCTGTACCCGTTATAAATGTTTGTATTTCATCTATAGAATTTAATATATACTTTTGTCTATTTGCATCTAGTTCAGATAAAACATCATCCAGTAATAAAACGGGATATTCTCCTGTAATTTCTTTTATTATTTCAAGAGACGCAAATTTCATAGTTAGAACTGATGTCCTTTGTTGTCCTTGGGAACCGAAGTTTCTTACGTTTATACCATTTATGCTCGTAACAAAATCATCCCTATGTGGACCATAGAGGGTAATACCTTTTTCTATATCCCTTTGCCTATTAGTTTCCAAAACTTTAAACAAGCTGTTTTCTATATTATCTAAGTCTGTTATAGATGTTACATATTTAAATTCTATTTTTTCAGTTTGTGAAGTTATATCTTCATGAATAATTTTACCCATTTTGCTAAGTTTGTTTATGTATTTATTTCTGAGATCTATTATAACTGCACCATATTTAGACAACTGGATATCATATATATCAAGAATATCACTATTACTGTTATTCCGTTTTCTAAGTAATAAATTTCTTTCACTTAGAACCTTGTTATATTGAACTAAGTTATAATAATATCTTTTACTGAATTTACACAGCTCTATATCTAAAAATTTTCTTCTGAAAGAAGGAGATTCTTTTATTATTTTTAAATCTTCTGGAGAAAACATTACTACATTAAAAATTCCCATAAGTTCAGACAGTTTATTTACCCTTATAGAATTTATGTTTATTCCCTTTTTGCCTTCTTTGAATATCTTTATCTCTATTTTTTTATCATTTAAGTTGTGTGATGAACTATATACCCCAGCTTTTATATAAGCATATTTGCCATTCCAATTTATTAATTCCTTATCCTTATTTGTTCTTGGTGACTTGCCTATACTGCAATAGTATATACTCTCTAATATATTTGTTTTTCCTTGTGCATTATCTCCTATAAATACATTTAAATTTTTATCAAATTCCATTTCTAGTTCTTTATAGTTTCTAAAATTAATAAGTTTTAAATACTTGATATACATATAAAAACACCTATTTATAATTATATCACAATATATAATGCACATTTAATACTAAATTTTTAATTGCACCTATATAATTTTATAAGTTTTTTCTTGAAATTCAACTGTAAATCCTTGCGAAAGTTTTCTTCCTCTTCTCGTTTCTACTTCTCCATTTACCTTTACCATTCCATCTTTTATGAACATTTTAGCTTCAGATCCTTGTGAAACAGCCCCACACCATTTTAGAAAAGAATCTAGTTTTATTACATCTGTATTAATTTTAATTTCATTCATTTTCTATTATCTCCAATTTTTTTATTTTTAATTGTTTAAGAGCCTTACAGGAAGTACTAAATAAGTACAATTATCTTTATCCTTATTTTTAATTACGCATGGACTTACGCTGCTAGAGAATTTCATTATGATTTCTTCTTCGTCCATTATTTTTAAGACATCTATTAAGTATTTTGAATTAAATGCAATTTTTAGTGTGTCTCCTTGCAATAATATGTTTAGTTCTTCTCTGACCATTCCTAATTGAGAATTTGAAGTTATTATCATGTTGTTTTCTTCTATTTCTAATTTTATTAAATTGGTATTACTGTCTTTAGCCATTAGTGAAGCTCTTTCAATACAACTTAAAAGTTCTTCTCTTTTAGCTGTTACTTGTAAATTAAATTCATCTGGAATTATAGAATTATATTTTATAAATTCACCTTCCAGTAATCTAGATATAATTTTAGTATTATCTAAATTAAAAAGTATGTGATTAGGTGTAAAAGTTATATTTACATTTTTATCATTATCTTCTAAGATTTTAGAAACTTCACTTAAAGTTTTTTCTGGAATTACAGCATTTATTATGTTTTCTGTATTAAGATATTCTGATTTTAAAGCTAATCTATATCCGTCTAATGCTACTAAATTTAATTTTTTGTCCTTGATTTCAAATAAAATTCCTGTAAGTATAGGTCTAGTTTCATCTTGAGCTGCAGCAAAAATAGTACTTTTTATCATATCTTTTAATATTTTTTGAGGTATTAAGAAAATAATATTTTCATTTATATTAGGTATTTCAGGAAAATCTTCTGCATTCATATGAATTAGATTAAATTTAGATTTTTGACATATTATTTCTATTGAATTATTTTCTGTAGTAGAAATATTTATATTGTCATTAGGTAATTTTCTTATAATTTCTCCAAATAGTCTAGAATCAACTACTACGGATCCCTCTTCTTTTATTTCTGCATTTATTTTTGTTTCTATACTGAGGTCTATATCTGATCCAGTTAATTTAATTTGGTTTTTACAGGTTGTAATAAGTAGACCATTTAATATTGGCATGCTGGATTTCCCTGTGATAGCTTTTTGTGCTATTGAAATAGCTTCTTGTAATTCTGTTTTTGTACATATAAAGTTCATTTAATGTCCTCCTTTATTCACAATGTAGAAAGGTATATAGAATATAGATAATTAATTAAATTTAGTAATAATAGTAGTAGGGGCTGTGATTATGTGGATAACCTTTGAATGCGTTGATATTGAGTAAAAAAATGCGAAAAATAATTGTGGATAAGTAATTGATAAAAATTGACGTTATCCACATAATTAGAAAAAAAAATATTAATATTTTTTATGCACAGTGTTATTACTAAATAATATTAACAATTGTTGATATTTAATTTTGATTTAGTCGTTTTGTTAAATCGCCTATAGCATTTTGAAGACTTTCATCTTGTTTTAAATTAGTTGATATTTTTTCATAAGCATGTATTACGGTAGTATGATCTCTTCCGCCAAATTCTTCTCCGATTTTTGGCAAAGACATATCTGTAAGTTTTCTACACAAGTACATAGCTATTTGCCTTGGAAAAGCTACATTTCTTGTTCTTCTTGCAGATTTTAAATCATCTACTTTTAAGTTATAATAGTTGGCAACTACATCTTGTATTAAGTCTATAGTAACTTGTTTTGATTGTTTGCTTGAAATTATATCTTTTAAAGCTTCTACTGCCAAATCTATACTTATTTCTTTATTTGTAAGTGAGGAGAAAGCGACTATTCTTATTAGCGCACCTTCAAGTTCTCTAATGTTGGATTTAATTTTAGTAGCTATATACACCATTACTTCATTAGGAATATTTAAATTTTCGACGTCTGCCTTCTTTTTTAATATAGCCATTCTAGTTTCAAAGTCTGGTGGTTGAATGTCTGCTATAAGTCCCCATTCAAACCTAGATCTAAGTCTATCTTCTAATGTAGGGATTTCTTTTGGTGGTCTATCACTAGATAGAATTATTTGTTTATTAGCCTCGTATAATGCATTAAAGGTATGAAAAAATTCCTCTTGGGTTCTTTCTTTACCTGCAATAAATTGTATATCATCTATTAAGAGTACATCTATATTTCTATATTTATTTCTGAATTCTACATTTTTATCATCTTTTATTGAATTTATAAGTTCGTTTGTAAATTTTTCAGATGAAACGTATACTACTTTAGATTTACTATTATTGTTTAATATGTAGTGTCCTATAGCATGCATTAAATGAGTTTTGCCTAGTCCTACGCCTCCGTATATGAATAGGGGATTATATGCTTTTGAAGGTGATTCAGCTACAGCAAGTGAAGCTGCATGAGCGAATCTATTACTATTACCTATAACGAAGGAATCAAAAGTATATTTTGGATTTAGCATGGTTGACATTTCATCATTTACCAATACGGAATTTTTATTGTGTCTTTTATTAGTATTGTCTAATGTTAAAGCTTCTTCTGATTCAGAGGCAATTAAAAATTTAATGTTGTATTTTTTTGAAGTAATTAATTTTAGAGCATTAGCTATTAAATTTTTATATTTACTAGTTAATATGCCTTTGGTAAGGTCATTTGGTACACTTAATATGAAGGTGTCATTTTCAATAGATACAGGAGTAATACTTTTAATCCATGTGTTAAAGCTTACTTCAGTAATTTCACCATTTATTATGTTTAAAGATTGTTCCCATATTTCTTTTGGATGGGCATTCATTTTGTATCCTCCAGTCTTAGAAAAATAATTCACAACATATTTACATGATTATAAACGTCATTATATTTTCTTGACATATGTTTATAAAAATATTCACATGTTTATAAATATGTTTATATCTTTTAAATAAAAAAAGTTATAAACAATAACCGTAAAATAAATATTAACATTATCTACAATGAATAATGTTAGTAAAATAGTTAAAAATGTATAAATGAATAGGAAGTTTATATAAAATAAAACAACTTATGCACATTTTTATCCACAGTTGTGGATAAGTTATATATTTTTAAAGTTATTAACAGGTCTCTATTTATAATATCAAAACCTAACTACCTATTCAAGAAGTTATCCACAAAAACCGATAAAAAATATTAACAGGTAATGTTTTTTATCCATTTTTGTAGTCTTCATTTTGTATTGACATTGTAACTTAGTGAATATATAATTTAATAGTAAAACTTTAGGATTTATAATTAGGTGAATTGATTGCTTTTATAAATGTTAGTTTACATGAGAGTAATGTATTTGTTGCGCTCTATATATAATAAGTAAAGAAAAAATAAATGCTAAATTGGAAAGGAGTTGTGTTATAGTATGTGGATGACTTATCAACCAAAAAAGAAACAAAGAAAAAGAGAGCATGGCTTTAGAAAAAGAATGAGAACTTTGTCAGGAAGAAATGTTATTAGAAGAAGAAGACAAAAAGGTAGAAAGAGATTAACAGCATAAGGGCCGCTTTTGTGGCCTTTTTCTGCAAGCAGAAAAAAGGAGCAAAACATATGGATGTTTACAGAATAAAAAAGAATGCAGAATTTAGAGCTGTGTATAGAAGAGGAAAATCTTTTTCTAATAATCTATTAGTATTATATATCTACAGAAATAAAAAGGGTATAAATAGATTAGGTATATCAGTGAGTAAGAAGGTAGGAAAGAGTGTTATTAGAAATAGAATTAAACGATTAATTAAAGAAAATTTTAGGTTGAATATTGAAGACATAAAAGTTGGATATGATTTAGTATTTATAGCTAGGAATTTGTCAAATGGTAAAAGTTATATAGAAATAGAGAATTCCATGAAAAATTTAATTAAAAAAGCAGGTTTGTATAATAAATGAAAAAATTTTTAATTTTTTTAGTTAAATTGTATATGAAATATATATCACCTTTGAAGGGTCCATGTTGTAGATTTTACCCTACTTGTTCACAATATACAGTAGAAGCATTGCAAAAATATGGTACTATAAAAGGTGGATTTATGTCTATAAAGAGAATATTGAGGTGTAATCCATTTTGCAAGGGAGGATATGACCCAGTTAAATAAATTTCGGGAGGTTTAATATTTTGCAATATCTAAATAATGCTTTTGTTCAGTTTTTTGAGTTTTTACATCATAGTGTAACTTCCGTCATACCTAATCAGAATATGTCTTATGGTATCGCAATAATTTTAATGACTATAATAATTAGAATTATAATACTTCCACTAGGTATAAAACAAGCAAGATCTTCACTTATAATGAATGAAATTCAGCCAGAGGTAAAAAAGCTACAAGAGAAATATAAAAAAGATCCTCAGAAAGCACAGCAAGAAATGATGAAATTATATAAAGAAAAAGGAGCAAGTCCTTTTAGTGGATGTTTACCACTTCTAATTCAATGGCCTATTCTAATAGCTCTCTATTATGTTTTTAATAATCTATCAGGAATAAATGGCGTTAGTTTTTTGTGGATAGGGGATTTAGCTAAAACAGATATATTCCTTGCTATTTTATCGGGCGTAACTACTTTCTTATCAGGATATTTGATGATGTCAGGTAATAGCGAGCAAGCAAAGCAGGCAAAGACAATGAATATAGCAATGTCTGCAGTCATGGTATTTATGAGTATAAAGTTTAAAGCAGCTTTAGTACTTTATTGGGTTGTTAGTAATTTAATTCAAATAGCACAAACTGTTGTTTTGAAAAAGATTGAAATGAAAAAAGGAAATATTAAGGCTTAGGGGGTGGCCATGTGTTATGGATTTTATAGAAACGACTGGGAAGACAGTAGAGGATGCATTTAAAACTGCACTTTCTGAATTAAAAGTTGAAGAAGATAAAGTGGAAATGGAAGTTTTAGATGAAGGCAATAAAGGTTTTTTTAATATTATAGGAACGAGGCCAGCCAAAATAAGAGTTACGGTTAAGAGAGATTATATAAATGAAGCTAAAACATTTTTGAGAAGTATTTTAGATAAAATTAAGGTAGAGGCTGAAATAGAAATAAAAGAAGACAAAAATGGCATAAAAATATATTTAACTGGTCAAGAAATGGGAATACTTATAGGATATAGGGGAGAAACGTTAGATGCACTTCAGTATCTTGTAAGTCTTGTAATAAATAAAAATCATGATACAGAATATAAGAGAGTTGTTTTAGACACAGAAAATTATAGATTTAAAAGAGAAGAAACTCTAAAGAGACTTGCTAGAAGAGTAGCTGAGAAGGTTAAGAGGACAGGTAGAATAATTAAGTTAGAACCAATGAATCCTTACGAGAGAAGAATAATTCATTCTGCCCTTCAAAATAATATTTATGTGAATACATATAGCGAAGGTCAGGAACCCTTTAGAAGAGTTGTAGTGGATTTAAAGAAAGCCTAAAGGCTTTCTTTTTTACATTTAGAAAAATAAATGAGAGATACAAAATAATTTTAAACGTTAGCTAGATTTAGATTATCTTATGTGTAGAAGTATATTTATCAATAAATCTTACTTAGTGGGAAAAGCAAATGTTCCAAATCTTTGATTTGCTGATAGTTGCTTTCTCTTTAGAGTTTTGTTTCTCTCACTAAGTTTAGATGAATTATCTAGGGGCTTAGCTACTGTTAGCTCCCACTTTGATAGAAGTGGGAGTGTTACAGTAGGTAGCCATCAGATAAATTATATTTTGAGGAAGTGAAATGATGAAAGAGTTTGATACAATAGCAGCTGTAGCTACGGTTTTAGGTGAAGGTGGCATATCGATTATAAGAATTTCAGGCTGTGATTCACTTAAAATAGTTAATAGTATATTTAAAGGAAAAAGTAATAAAAATTTGATTGATATGAAGCCTTATTCTATGAGATATGGTTATATAGTAGAAAAAAGTACTGGTGAATTACTAGATGAAGTACTTGTTAGTTTTATGAAGTCCCCTAAAAGTTATACTTCAGAAGATACAGTTGAAATAAATTGTCACGGTGGAGTTGTGGCAACTAAGAAAGTACTCGAGGAAGTTATTAAATCTGGAGCTAGAATTGCAGAGCCAGGAGAGTTTACAAAAAGGGCATTTTTAAATGGAAGGATAGATTTAAGTCAGGCGGAAGCGGTAATTGATATAATTAGAGCAAAAACTGAACTTTCGATGAAGTCAGCTGTACAGCAATCTACTGGTAAGATTTCTAAAGAAATTAACGCACTTAGAGAAAAGCTTTTAGAGGTAATTGCACATATAGAGGCTACAGTGGACTATCCTGAAGAAGACTTAGAAGAAATGACATCAGATAAGGTTTCCATGAGATTACAGGAAATATTAGACGAAATAAATCATATATTAAGCACTGCGGAAGAAGGTAAGATAGTCAGAGATGGATTGAATACAGTAATTGTAGGAAAACCTAATGTAGGTAAGTCCTCACTTTTAAATTCTTTAATTAGAGAAAATAGGGCAATAGTTACAGATGTACCAGGTACAACAAGGGATGTTATAGAGGAATATATGAATATAGATGGAATTCCTATAAAGGTAATTGATACTGCAGGGATAAGGGAAACGGAGGATTTGGTAGAAAAAATTGGCGTAGAAAGATCTAAACAAAAGATAGATGAAGCTGATTTAGTCATATTAATGCTGGATTCAAGTGAAGAATTGGATGATGAAGATAAAGAGATTATGAATTATGTAAAAGATAAAAAATATATAATTCTATTAAATAAAATTGATATAAATGATAAAATAAATTTAGACGATATTTGTAATTTAGATTCCAGTTGTATAATAAAAACTTCAATAAAGACAGGTAAAGGATTGGATAAGATAAAAACATGTATTAAAGACTTGTTTTTTAAAGGTGAGGTTAAACCGGGAGATTTATTTATAACTAATGCTAGACATAAGGAAGGACTTATAAGAGCTAAGGAAAGTTGTATTGAAGCTTTAGGAGCATTAAAGAATACATCTGCTATAGATTTGGCATCTATAGATATAAGAAATGCATGGGATAATCTTGGCAAGATAACTGGAGACACCTTAGAAGAAGATATAATTGATAAAATATTTTCACAATTTTGTTTAGGAAAGTAGGTAGTTAAAAATTGGAGTATTTTTCAGAAAAATATGATGTAATAGTTGTAGGAGCAGGTCATGCAGGTTGTGAAGCAGGACTTGCAGCTGCTAGAATGGGTTGTAAGACTTTAGTGTGTACAATGAATTTAGATAGTGTAGGATTTATGCCTTGTAATCCTAATGTTGGTGGAACTGCTAAAGGGCATTTAGTAAGGGAAATAGATGCTTTAGGTGGAGAGATGGGTGTAAACATTGATCATACTTTTATACAGTCAAGAATGCTTAATACTTCTAAAGGGCCAGCAGTACATTCACTTAGGGCTCAGGCTGATAAGAAAAACTATTCAGTTAGAATGAAAGAAGTACTTGAAAAACAAAATAACTTGTCTTTAAGACAAATAGAAGTACTAAGTATAAGAACAGATGATAAAGGAAAAGTATGTGGTGTATTAACTAAAAATGGAGCATATTTTGAGACGAAAACTGTTGTTTTGGCTACAGGAACTTATCTAAAGGGTAAAGTTATCATAGGAGACGTAAGTTATAGTTCGGGGCCAAATGGATTTATGCCTGCTAATGACCTTTCTCAAAGTTTACTTGATCTTGGTATAGAACTTAGAAGGTTTAAAACTGGTACACCAGCTAGAGTAAATAAGCGAAGTGTTGATTTTTCAAAAATGATAGAACAACCAGGTGATAAGAAAATAGTTCCTTTTTCTTTTATGAGTGGAAGTTTAGATAGAAGCCAAATATCTTGTTATTTAACGTATACTACAGAGAATACTTTAAAGGTAATAAGAGATAATATAAATAGATCTCCACTTTATAATGGTTCTATTAAATCTGTAGGTCCTAGGTACTGCCCTTCAATAGAAGATAAAGTAATGAGATTTCCAGATAAGGAAAAGCATCAGATATTTATAGAGCCTGAAGGTGAAAATACGGACGAACTATATGTAGATGGGGCATCTACTTCTATGCCAGAAGATGTGCAGATTGCTATGTATAGAACTATAGCTGGACTTGAAAATGTAGAGTTTTTAAGAACAGGTTATGCTATTGAATATGATTGTATAAATCCAACACAACTAAAACTTTCACTAGAATTTAAGAAAGTTGAAGGATTGTTTGGTGCAGGTCAGCTAAATGGAAGTTCAGGATATGAGGAAGCTGCTTCTCAGGGAATAATTGCAGGTATAAATGCTGCGCTTAAATCACAAGGCAATCCACCTCTTATTTTAAAGAGATCAGATGGATATATAGGCGTTTTAGTAGATGACTTAGTTACAAAGGGAACTCAGGAGCCTTACAGAATGATGACATCACGAGCAGAGTATAGGTTGATACTGAGACAAGATAATGCAGATTTGAGACTTACGGAACTTGGACATAAAATAGGACTTGTTAGCGAAGAAAGATATGGAAAGTATTTAAAAAGAAAAAGTGACATTGAGAAAGAGGTTGAAAGAATAAAAGATATTCACATAACGCCTAAAAAAGAAGTAGTTGATTTTTTAAATTCTATAGGTTCTTCTGAATTAAAGAAAACTACAAGCTTATATGAGCTTATTAAAAGACCAGAGCTTGACTATTTTAAGGTACAACCACTTGATGTAGATAGACCAGAGCTTGGGGAAGATATTCAAGAAGAAGTTAACATTATTTCCAAATACGAGGGGTATATTGAGAAACAATTAGAACAAGTAAGTCAATTTAAAAAATTTGAAAATAAAATTATACCTGAAGACATAAACTATGATAAGATAAATGGACTGAGAATAGAAGCTACCCAAAAGTTGAAAAAGATAAGACCTATGAGTGTAGGTCAGGCTTCTAGAATTTCAGGGGTTTCTCCAGCAGATATTTCTGTTTTACTAATTTATATGGAGAAAAAATATAGAGAAAAGGATCTGTAAATGAAGGTAGATTGGAGAACTAAATATGCAATATTTTAAAATTATAGATACTGCGTGTAAAGATGTAGGACTAGAATTTGATGAAAAAAAGTATAGTAAATTTATAAAATATAAGGATATATTAAAATTTTGGAACAACAAAATCAATCTTACTACTATAGTAGAAGATGAAGATATAATAAAAAAACACTTTATAGATTGTGTAAAAATATTTAAATTTTCACCATTAAGAGATATTTCTAATGTTATTGACATAGGAACAGGAGCTGGATTTCCAGGTATACCTATGAAGATAGTTAATCCTCAAATAAAAGTAGTGCTTTTAGATTCGTTAAATAAGAGGATAAACTTTCTGAATCAAGTTATATCAGATATTGAATTAAATGATATAAAATGTATACATGGAAGAGCAGAAGATTTTTCTAAAGATATTGAGTATAGAGAAAAATTTGATGCAGCAGTTTCAAGGGCTGTAGCAAATTTAACTGTTCTAAGTGAGTTTTGTATTCCTTATATAAAATTAGGTGGATATTTTGTGGCTATGAAAGGTCCATCTGTTGAGGATGAAATTAAGGAAAGTAAAAAAGCTGTTAGTATTTTAGGTGGGAAAATAGAGGATATAATAAAAATAGAAAATGATGATCTTAATCATAATTTAGTCGTAATAAAAAAAATTAGGAGAACACCAAATATGTATCCAAGAAAGGCAGGTATAGTTTCTAAAAAACCACTAAAATAAATGTAACAATTTGTCGGATAAAAATTATATAAATTAGAAGGATTTTATAAAACCGTGAAGAAATGTTAACAATAGGAAACATAAGAGGGATGGTTAAATATGCAAAAGAACGTTAATTATATACCCGTAGATTTAATTTTACCTAATGTATATCAACCGAGAAAATATTTTAATGAAGAAAGTTTAGAAGAGTTAGCTCAATCTATAAGTTCATATGGAATAGTTCAACCACTGTCAGTAAGAAAATTAGGTGAAAATAAGTACGAATTAGTTGCTGGGGAAAGAAGACTGAGAGCAGCAAAAAAGGCAGGACTTACTGAAGTTCCTGTAATAATAGTAGACATAAGTGATAAAGAATCTGCTGCAATTGCACTTTTAGAAAATTTGCAGAGGGAAAATTTAAATTTTTTGGAAGAAGCAGAAGCATACTATAATTTAATAAAGGATCATTCTTATACTCAAGAGAAACTAGCTGAAACTATAGGAAAAAAGCAATCTACTATTGCAAATAAGATTAGACTTCTTAGACTTGATAAAGAAATTAGAATTATGTTACTAGAGAATAACTTAACTGAAAGGCATGCGAGAGCCTTATTAAAACTTCCAACATTGGAGATTCAGAAAAAAATATTAAAGATCGTAATTAAGAAATCTTTGAATGTAAAGAAAACAGAAGAACTTATCAATAAAGAATTGGACAAGCTCACCAGTAATAAAAAAAATAAAAGAAAGAAAATAAAAGGAATATTTTCTCCTAAAGTATATATAAATACAATTAAGCAGATTTTTGATAAATATGGGTTGAATGCAAAGTATACTTCAGAGGATTCAGACGAAGAGGTTCAGATTATAATTACTATTCCTAAAAAATAAAATGTTTCACATGAAACATTTTATTTTTTTATAAAAATTTAAATGTTAATTAACAATAAAAACTCTTTTATTCTTTTAAATAAAAATATATAATTAGAAAAGATGAATATATAAAGCTGGAAGGAGGGAATTTAAATGAAGGTAATATCCATATTTAATCAAAAGGGTGGGGTTGGTAAAACTACTACTTGTATCAATTTAAGTGCTTATTTGGCTATGCAAGGATATAAAATATTGAATATAGATATTGATCCTCAAGGTAATACTACTAGCGGATTGGGAATTGATAAGGAAAAATTAGATGCTTCTATATATGATATATTAACTTCAGATGTTGAGATAGATAATGTTATAAAAAAATGTGAATTGATAGATAATTTTTCTATAGTGCCATCAACTATAGAACTAGCTGGAGCTGAAGTGGAATTAATAAATAAAGAAAACAGAGAAAATATATTAAAGAATAATTTAAAAAAGTTAAAAGCTAAATTTGATTTTATATTTATAGATTGTCCTCCGTCTTTGGGACTTTTGACTATAAACGCACTTACAGCATCAAATAGTGTGATTATACCTATCCAATGTGAATTTTATGCTTTGGAAGGTGTTGGACAACTAGTTAACACAGTACAATTGATAACAGAATCCTTAAATAAAGACTTAAAAATTGAGGGGGTTATTATGAGTATGTGTGATGGGAGAACTAATCTGTCTACTCAAGTGATTTCAGAAGTAAAAAAATATTTTAAAGATAAAGTATATAAAAGTACCATACCTAGAAATATAAGATTAGCTGAAGCTCCTAGTTTTGGACTACCTATAGTACTTTATGATGATAAATGTAAAGGTGCTAAAGCTTATGAAAGATTAACTAAAGAATTTTTGCATAGGCAAAAGGAGTGAGTGAGATTTGAATAAAAAATATGGATTAGGTAAAGGACTTAGAGCATTGATACCTGAAAGTGCGTTAGAAGAGAAGGAAGAAAGCAAAAAGGATACAATACTTATTGATATTGACTTAATAAGTGCAAATAAAACTCAACCTAGGAAAAACTTTGATGAACAAAAAATATTACAACTTTCTCAGTCAATACAAGAGCATGGTATAATACAACCACTTATACTTAATAAAATAGGAGATGATGCATATAGCATAGTTGCAGGTGAGAGAAGATGGAGAGCTGCAAAATTAGCTAATATTAAAGAAGTGCCTGCAATCATAATGAATTTATCTGATAAGGAAATCCTAGAAATTTCCCTTATAGAAAATATACAGAGACAGGATTTAAATCCAATAGAAGAGGCTTTAGCTTATAAGAGATTAATTAATGATTTTAATTTAACTCAAGAAGAATTAAGTGTAAAGATAGGTAAATCGAGGACTGCAATTACTAATTGTATGAGACTTTTGAATTTAGACAGTAGAGTTCAAGAATATATAATAGATGGAGTTATTACAGAAGGGCATGGTAGAGCACTCCTGGGTGTGGACGATGGAGAACTACAATATAAATTAGCACAAAATATAATAGATGAAAATTTAACAGTTAGAGATATAGAAAAAATTATTAAAAATCTAAATTCTAGTAAGGCAGCTAAGAATGATAATATAAAAAAAGCAAATCCCTATTATGTAGATATAAGAGAAAAACTAGAGGATTTATTTGGTACTAAGGTTTCACTAATGGATAAAAAAAATAAAGGAAAAATACAAATAGAATATTATTCTCAAGAAGATTTGCAGAGAATATTAGATATACTAAAAATTTAATACGTCTTGTTTAAATGTTTCATGTGAAACATTTTTATGAAAGGAGAAAGATATGCAAAATATTATTAGCTTAATAGGAAGTTTACAACCTTATATTATAATTGGATTAGCTGTATTAGTATTGATATTGTTAATTATGAATATGGTGATTTTTACATCTTTAAGTAGATTGGAAAAAAGGTATAGAAAAATCATGAGAGGTTCAAACAATAAGAATTTAGAAGAACTTATTGTAGGTTACTTAGATAATATAGATGATGTAAAAGAACAATCTAAAGACATGAAAGAACTTTATAATAGCTTAAATTTAAAAATAAAAGACTGCATTCAAAAAATATCCATTATAAGATACAGGGCTTTTGAGGATGTAGGAAGTGACTTGAGTTTTTCAGTTGCACTACTAGATGGGAAAAATGATGGTGTAATAATTACAGGAATATATGGAAGAGATGAGAGTACTACTTATGCAAAACCTATTGATAGCGGAATGTCAAGATATGAGTTATCTCAAGAAGAAAAACAAGTTTTAGAAGAATGTGTAAATAAGAAAATATAATAACTTACATAAAGAACCTCCTTAAGGGAAAATTATCTTTTAAGGAGGTTTTTTATATGAAAATATATGTTACTAAGAATCTAAGTTATATAAGTTATGAATTGCAAAAAAGAGGATATATAATAGTAACAGATGATTCAGATACTAAATATAATGTTATAATTTGCAAGCTAAAAGATGATGGACTTGCAAACTTAAATATAAAGAACAAGGATATTCTAATAATTGATTTAGGAAAAAAGAATATAGAAGAAATAGAGTATATACTTAGAGATAGAGTATTTTAGTATAAGTAAAACATTAAGCTTCTATATTTTGAAAAAAACTTGTATTCTTTTTACCACCTATAGTCTTTAATATGGAATGATATAACCCTCTAGAAATTGTGTCTGCAAGTTGCATAACAGTAAACAATCGAGTATTTTGTAATACCATAAATTCCATGGCTCCACAGATATTTACGATGCCTGTTATACTTAAATCTCCTACTTGAGGTAATGATTTTTTCATTGCAGATCCGGGGGTAAGAGGCTTTGTTTCTATTATTATTTTGCCTACATCTTGAATAGTGCCAAGGCAAGCATCAATTGCTATTATAAAAGGTTTGTTGTATTTAGAATTTATTTCAGTTATAATATTTTTAAGATTTTTTGCATGCACTGGATACTGTAAATTACCATATAGTTCAACTTTATTCCTCATTAGAAACTTCAATTTATCTCCTACTATTGGACCTAAACTATCTCCAGTAGACCGATCTGTTCCTATACAAAGTATTACTATAGTTCTACCTGATTTAACAACGGGATATATTTCATCACTTATTTTATCTCTTAAAGTGTATACGGAATTTCTACATGTGGAATCTAACGTTAATTTTTTAATCATAAGAAAACCTCCTATATTATGATTTTTGCCATATGGAGGTTAATTATACGTATAATTAACATTTTTTATTATAAAATTTTACAGCATGTCTAATTTATGAAATATATTAAAAAATACAACTAAAAATATGCAAAATATTATGCCTATAAATCCGTCTGCTTTTAAGCCTATAAATAACGCTGCTAATACGGCTACAGGATGTACACCAAGAGATGAAGAAACTATTTTAGGTTCTATAATTTGTCTTATAACTGAAACCAAAATGTAAGATATAATTAATCCCGTGCATGTGATGTAATTATTAAATATTGCAAGATAAATAATAGCAAGAGGTAAATATATAGCGCCAATTCCTATAATAGGAAGTAAGTCTGCTATAGCACAAATTATACTGAGGATTAAGGCATATTTAATTTTAAACAGTGAAAATACTATGAGTGTTTCCAAAAAAGTTATTAAAATTATTATAAGATAGGATAGTATGTAATTTTCCAACATCCGTTTACTTTCATTATATATTTTTAATATCTTATCTGTTTTGTTTTGCGGTATCAAAGTATTCATACTTATTTTAGAAGAAGTCATATCTCTAGTAAAAAAATATGTGGCAAGTAGTGTGAAAAATATTACCATTAATATGTAAGGAATTGTAGTCAATAGGTTTATTAAAGAAGAAACTAATTTACCTGAAACAGTTACTGCTATATTTGATAATTTAGTAATAAAACTTGTAAAGTTTTTTTCTAAAGCATTTATTATATAAGGGTCTAAGTTATTATAGTATTTTTGTAATTTGTAAAAAGAGTTATAAACGTTATCAGAATTCCTAGAAATGTATAGCTGAGTGTTTTTACCTAATTGTATAGTTTCTTGTGTAACTACCGTTATTCCAAATGATAGTACTGTTATTATTACGGTAAAAAATATTATAGTAGTAATTAAAGAGGATAGAGCATGGTTGATTCTAAGTTTTCTCGAAATAAAAATAGTAGGCCTTTTTAGTATTAGAGCAAAAGCAAAAGCTAAAACAAATGGCAATGTGTAATTAAGTGTACTGAAGAATACTAAGAAAATTATAGTATAAAGTATAATAAATAAACTAATTCTATTTATTTTATTTATAAATTCATTCACGATTTAAAAGCTCCCTTCTTGATTTTCTCTAATTAATAAATTAAATAAAACATATTTTTTATGTTTATATAAAAATAAAATGTGTTTTGTTATATAATTATATTGTTAGATATATAGATTTTACAATTTAGATTATCAATAAATTCTACTTATTGGGGAAAGCAGATATTCCCAAATCTTTGATTTGGTGATAGTTGCTTGCACAGAGTTCGTGGTAGTAAGTAGGCAATTATCAGATAAATTATTAGTTAAGTTTATATGATATATCCGTAAAAAACATATTTCTGATATAATAGTATATAAAAAATAAGTATTGGTTTTAAAGAATTTTATTAAAATTATGCACTAAAAGTAAATCTTTATACAATAATTATAAAGTAATCTAGAGTTGTTGTATATAAAATAATAGTAAAATTTTACAAGGAGGTTCAGCTTTAATAAACTGAGATTATAATTATGAAAGAATATTATGTAGTAACTTTTAAAAATACTCACGGAGCTATAAATGGGGAAAAAATTTTAAAAGAACAGGGAATAGACGTAAATATAATGCCTACACCAATAGTTATAACTAAAAGCTGTGGTATAAGTATAAAAATTGACAGTAAGGATATAGATACAGTAAAAAGTTTGATAAATGAAGAAAAGTTAACTATTAAAAATATTTATGAAAGAAGTAGTTTAGGATATAAGCAAATTTGCTTATAATTCTGGAGGTAAAACATGAAAGAAAGTGGTGTTTTTTCTTTTCTTAAAGTTAGTATGTATGGAGATAATATTAGTATAGGTAAATTATCCATATCCACACAAGCTATGTATAATTTTGTTTGGATAATTATTAAAGTGATATTTATACTTATAGTTATGTATCTCATCGTTAAACTAGGAAACAAAATAATAAATAGATATGTTTCAAGGCAGAAAGATTTTAGAATTTCATTGAATGATAAAAGAGCTAAAACTATAGGAGCTATTTTAAAAAGTGTATTAAGGTATTCAGTATACTTTTTTGGAATATTTACAATAATTACAGTCATATCACCTAAAGTAGGTGTAACTGGTTTAACTTTTGCAGGAATAGGAGGTGTGGCTGTTGGATTAGGTGCTCAAAGCATTATAAAAGACATTATAAATGGATTTTTTATATTATTTGAGGATCAATTTTCCGTAGGGGATTACATAAGTATAGATGATAAAAGTGGCATCGTAGAAAGTATGGAGCTTAGAGTTACTAAAGTAAGGGATTTTAATGGAGATCTTCATATAATACCTAATGGACTCATTTCAAAAGTAACCAATCATTCTAAGGGGAGCATAAGAATTACAGTAGATGTGGAAATTTCTTATGATGAGGATATTCAAAAAGTCATAGAAATAATGACACAATTGTGTGAGAATTTTGCCAAAGAAAATAGTTCAATTACCCAAGCACCTACTGTTCAGGGAATAACAAATATAAAAGATAACAGAGTAACCATTAGAGTAGCTGGTAAGGCTAAGGCTATGACACAGTGGGATATGGAGATGAAACTTAGAAGAGAAATAGGAGAAACTTTAAAAAAGGAAAACATAAAAACTCCTTATTTAGTAATAAAAAATTTAAAGGGGGAATAGTACATGAAAAAAGTTTATTACATTGGTGATGTAGTTGAAATGAAGAAAGGACATCCTTGCGGTAGTAATGAGTGGGAAGTAATAAGACTTGGGGCAGATATAAAGATTAAGTGCTGTGGATGTGGAAGAATAGTTATGCTTCCAAGAAATAAATTTGAGAAAAGTGTAAAAAAAATAATTAAGCAAAATTCACCTGATGAAAAAGAGACACAATAATTAAAAAAATTAATTGATTTAATGTTAAAAAAGTAGTAAAATGAATAACTGTAGTCCCTGCTGTGAAATCACAGCCATTAGCCCAAAGGGAGGAGGTGGAATCAATGAGTAAGTATGAAACTATATTTATATTACAACCATCATTAGATGAAGAAGCTTGCAAAGCTAACATAGAAAAGTTTAAGGGTGTAATAGAAAATGGTGGAGGAGTAATAGAAAACGTTGATGTTTGGGGTAAGAGAAAACTTGCCTATGAAATAAACAAAGTTAACGAAGGATATTATACCTTAATAAATTTTAATGCTGATCCTAAATTACCAAAAGAGTTAGACAGAGTATTCAGGATTACAGATACAGTTATAAGACATATAATAGTAAAGGATGAAAAATAGGTGGTGTTTTGATTGAATAAGGTTGTTTTAATTGGAAGATTAACCAAAGATCCAGAATTGAGATTTACACCAGGAAATGGTACAGCAGTTACCACTTTTACTATAGCCGTTGATAGGAGATTTTCTAAAGATGGGCAAAAAGAGGCAGATTTTATCCCTATAGTTGTATGGGGAAAACAAGCTGAATCTACTGCAAATTATATGAGTAAAGGAAAACTTATAGGTATTAGTGGTAGAATCCAGACTAGAAATTATGAAGCTAAAGACGGTACTAGAAGATATGTTACTGAGGTTATTGCAGAAGAAGTTCAATTCCTAGAATGGGGAGAGAAATCTGCAAAGAACTCATATAATCAAACTTCATCTGAAAATTTTGGAAAAACTCAAAACTTTGATGAGAATATTTATGGAGAGGATATTACTCCAGTAGATGATGGAGATATACCTTTTTAAAAGTAAGGAGGGGAAAGCATTATGGCAAATAATAGAGAAGGCGGAAGAAGAAATTCCGGCAAAATGAGAAGAGCTAAGAGAAAAGTTTGTGCTTTTTGTATGGACAAATCTGAATTTATAGATTATAAAGATATAAATAAATTAAGAAAATATGTTACAGAAAGAGGAAAAATCCTTCCAAGGAGAATTTCTGGAAACTGTGCAAAACATCAAAGAGAACTTACAGTAGCTATAAAGAGAGCTAGAAACATAGCTTTACTGCCATTTACAACAGAGTAGTTTATAAAGTGAAGAATTTTTATTCTTCACTTTTTTTAAATTATATTTAGTTTTTTTACTATAGATTTAATTTATGTATGATTTGGCAGCATAATCAATGTTAATTTATTGCATAAAGCTATGAAAGCAACTAAAATATAATTAAAGGCTAGGAGGATGATTGTATGAAAAAAGAAAATTTCAACATAATGTATAATGTTAAGATAATAGAAGATTTAAAGGCTAATCTTTTATGTATAGTAGCAGATTTTTTTAAATTGCTTACAAGAGGCAGTAATGTAGCACAAGAATCCATACTAGACTGTATTTCCGGGGGAATAATAGTATTATATTTACTTGCAGAGAGGCTTGGTTATTCACATAAATCAGTAGATCAAACTATGAAAAAGAAATTGAAAATTGGTATAATTGAAGAAGACAAAATAGAAAAGGATGGCAAAGATTTAAGTAAACTATATAGTTATCTCAAAGAAAGGGAATAATGGAGGTAAAAATGCAGAATAAGACATATAACACAAGAGCCTTAGCAGAAGCAGGGCTTACCATAGCACTTACAGTAATAATAATGCTTGTAAACATATATGTACCTATAGCTTCCTTAGTTGCTAATTTTATAGTACCAATACCTATAACGATTTTGTATATTAGGCATAATTATAAGGTTACTTTGATTTCTGTAATAGCTAGTGGTATATTTATAGCAATGTTTTACAATCCTATATATGCAATATCTTCAATGATAATGGTTGGATTTACGGGAGTTGTACTAGGATATTGTGTGAAAAATAAAAAAAATTTTGGAACTACAATTATCTTTCTTTCCATAGCAATGGCTTTAGGAACAACAATCTATACCACTATATACATAACTTTAATGAGTAATGATGGAATATATGGTTTTGTAAGTAAAATAGTGAAAAATTTCAACCAGTCCATGGAAATAAGTAAAAGTATTTATCAGCAGGCAGGCGTATCCAGCAGTCAACTGGCACCTATAGAAGATTTAATTAAGATGTTTACACCAGAATATATTATGAGACTTATTCCAGGAGTAATTATAGCTAGTTCAGTTATTTTGGCATATCTAAATTACACAATAACAAGGGTTGTGCTTAAAAAGTTAAAATATGAAGTTAATGAAGCAAAACCTTTTAATCAATGGTATATGAATACAAGAATAGGAACATTAGTTGGTGTTATACTTGTTTTAGGAATATTATTTAACAGAAACAACATGGCAATTGGACAGTATTTAATTAATTCTTCAGGACTTATACTTGAACTTGTATTTTTACTAGATGGAGTATCATTGATTACATACTATCTTATGAATAGGTATAAGGTATCTAAAAAAATTATTGTTTTGATTATAGTATTTACAGTTATGACTAAGCTGTCCCTAGTGTATGGCTTGGCTGGATTTATAGACATGGTATTTGACTTTAGAAAACTAGACCCTTATAGAAAATTGAAAAAATAGTAACTGGGGGCTCATTTAATGGATAATAAGTACAATTACTTTATAAAGGGTAATAAAGTGTACATGGTGATAATTGCTCTTCTTATTTTAATATTGATGGCATATGGGCATATGATAGTAGGAATTATAGCTATCTGTCTATATGCATTTCTTGTAATTTACAATGTAAAAAATACCGAATATAAAAAGAGTAAGTGGAAAAAGTTTATAGAAGATTTTTCATCTCAACTTGATATAGCTACCAGAAATACACTTGTAAAGCTTCCTTTCCCACTTGTTATAATAAAAATCACCGGTGATGTACTCTGGTATAATCAAAACTTTTCCTCCATACTAGAAGGAAAGGATATACTAGGTCAAAATATTAAGAATGTGGTAAGAGATTTTAATGTTAAGCAGGTGGCAAATGGAAAGGAAACTATATTTAGATATATAAAGATTAAGGACAAATATTATGATATATATACTAATATAGTTGATACTTCAGAAAACTCTAAAGATAAAATTATGCTCTTATATTTCTATGATGTAACAAAACCCTTTAAAATTATGAATTCAGTAAATGCAAACAAAGATGCAGTAATGTTAATGGAAGTGGACAATTTTGATGATGTAGTAAAGCCTATGGAAGAAGATGATAGACCACTTATAATAGCTGAAATAGAAAGAACTATAAATAGTTATGCTCAGAATTTAAATGCTATGATAAGAAAGTATGAATCAAATAAATATGTATTTTGCATACAAAATAAGTACATAGAAAAAGAAATGGAAAAGAAATTTGAAATACTTGATACTATTAGAGAAATAAATATGGGAAATAAACTTGCAGTAACTTTAAGTATTGGAATTGGCAGGGGTGGTGATACTCCCTTGGAGAATGAAAAATATGCAGTATCGGCTAAGGAATTGGCACTAGGACGTGGAGGAGACCAGGCAGTTGTAAAAAATGGAGATAAACTTTTGTTTTATGGAGGAAAGACTAAGGAAATTGAAAAAAGAACAAAAGTAAGGGCTAGGGTAATAGCTCAGGCTCTTGTAGATATAATAAAGGATAGTAGAAATGTATTTATAATTGGACACATGAAACCAGATATAGATTGTTTAGGATCTGCTGTTGGAATTCGCAGTGTAGTTAGTTTAATGAATAAAGAATGCTTTATCATATTAGATGATAGTAATGAAAGCATAAAAGTTATATTAGATAAGATAAAAGAAGAGAAGGAATACGATAATGTTTTTATACACAGCAAAAATTGTGAAGATAAGATAGATGAAAATAGCCTTCTTATAATTGTAGATGTACATAGTGAAGGACATGTACAAAATATGCAATTAGTTAAGAAGTTTGATAGAATAGTTATAATAGATCATCATAGAAGAACTACAGATCTCATTAAAAATTCTCTTTTAAGTTACATTGAACCTTATGCTTCATCTACCTCTGAATTGGTTACTGAAATGCTGCCTTATATGGTAGAAAAACCAAATATAAAGCCAATAGAGGCAGAAGCACTTCTAGCAGGCATATGTGTGGATACAAAGAATTTTTATTTTAAAACTGGTGTAAGAACTTTTGAAGCCGCTTCATTTTTAAGAAGATTGGGAGCAGACACCATAGATATAAAAAAGCTTTTTTCCTATGATTTTGAAACTTATTTAAAGAGAGCTGAAATTATAAAATCAGCAAAGATAAATAATGGTATTGCTATAGCAGTATGTCCCCCAGAAATGGCAAATTTATTATTAGTTGCCCAAGCAGCAGATGAGCTACTAAATATTACAGGTATTCAAGCATCCTTTGTTTTTGTTAAAATAAAAGATGAAGTATTTATTAGTGCTAGATCCTTAGGGGATATAAATGTTCAAATTATACTTGAAGGCCTAGGAGGGGGAGGACATATGACTATGGCAGGAGCTAAATTAGAATCTGTAACCATAGATGAGGCTATAGAAAAATTAGATGAGGCTATAAATGAATATACTGAGGAGAGTGAAGAATAGATGAAAGTTATATTATTAAAGGACGTAAAAACTTTAGGGAAAAAAGGGCAAGTAATAAATGCTTCAGATGGATATGCTAGAAATTATTTAATACCAAGGGGAGTTGCAGAAGAAGCAAATCAGTCAAATCTTCATATATTGAATAACAAAAAGGAAGCAGAGAGAAAAGAAAAACTTGCTGAAATAGAAGCAGCACAAAAACTTGCTGCTAGCTTAAAGGGCAAAGAGATAAAACTAACTGTAAAATCAGGGGAAAATGGAAGGTTGTTTGGATCAATAACAGGAAAAGACATTTCAGATGAATTAAACAAAAAATTTCATATAAATGTGGATAAAAAGAAAATAGCAGTTAACAACATAAGACAACTTGGTACCTATGATGTAGAAGTTAAATTGTATCCTGAGATATCCACTAAAATAAAAGTAGTTATTGCAGAGAAATAAGGAGGAAAATTTGTGAAATTACAATTTGTTGATGGATTAAATAGGGAATTAAATGATTCTATTCCAATAAATACTCAAGTAAAAGTTTTATATGATCTTTTGAAAAAGATAATGGATAAAGGTACTGTGAATGCCAGAGTAGTAAGGTATAATTTAAAAGGCTATATGAATAGTGAGAATTTATTTGAAAGAATATATGCTCTAAATAAAATAGTTAGTGATGGAAAAGGATTAACTGAGATACCAGATGAATCAAATGTATATGATGCACTAGAAAGCACCAACAATTGGATAGCAGAAACATTAGCAGAAAGATATGTAAGAACTAAGATTGAAAAGGAAGTAGAGAAAAACCTTACAGAACATCAGGACAAATATATGGATGAGGTTAGACTCAGTATTATAAAAAAGCGAAAAGGACCTGAAAACGCAAAAACCTTGAAAAAGTATGCTCAACTTGAGGTACTGGATTCTAAGGGGCTTAGCAAAAACATTCAAAAACTTCTAAGACCAGAAACTTTTGATGAAATAATTGGCCAAGAGAGAGCTATAAAGTCTATACTGTCTAAAATAGCATCACCATATCCGCAGCATATAATTTTATATGGGCCGCCGGGAGTAGGGAAAACTACAGCAGCTAGAATTGCTTTAGAAGAAGCAAAAAAGTTAAAATTTACACCTTTTAGAAAAGATGCTAAGTTTGTAGAGGTAGATGGAAGTACTTTAAGGTGGGATCCTAGGGAAATTACAAATCCACTTCTTGGATCTGTACATGACCCTATATATCAAGGAACTAAGAGAGACTTAGCGGAAGTAGGAGTACCAGAACCAAAACCTGGACTTGTTACAGAAGCTCATGGTGGAGTTCTTTTCATTGATGAAATAGGAGAATTGGATGAAATGCTCCAGAATAAGTTGCTAAAAGTACTGGAAGATAAAAGAGTTGAGTTTTCATCTTCATATTATGATCCAGATGATGAGAATATACCTAAGTATATAAAGTATTTATTTGAAAAGGGAGCTCCTGCAGATTTTTTACTTATAGGAGCTACAACTAGAGAGCCAAGTGAAATAAATCCTGCCCTTAGATCAAGATGTACTGAGGTTTATTTTGAGCCGCTTTCTGTGAAGGACATACAGAGAATAGTGGAAGATGCCGCTGAAAAACTTAATATTGAAATTGAGAGTGGGGTTTCTGAACTTATAAGTAAATATACAATTGAAGGTAGAAAAGCTATTAACATATTATCAGATGTCTATGGGTATGTACTTTATAATAATGGAATAAGTGATTTAAATGATAAAGTTAAAATTTCAGTAGAGGATTTAAAGAAGGTTATATCTATAAGTAGATTTGTACCTTTTGAAGAAGTGCCTTCAAAGTCTACCTATGAAATTGGCCATATTTATGGATTAGGAGTAAGTGGATATATAGGCTCTACTATAGAGATAGAAGCTGTTACATTTGAAGCTAAAGAAAAAGGCAAGGGAATTGTAAGATTTAATGATACAGCAGGAAGTATGGCAAAAGATTCTGTATTTAATGCAGCTTCAGTTATAAGAAAAATAACAGATAAAGATATGAGTGATTATGATATCCATGTAAATGTAATAGGCGGAGGAAGGATTGATGGTCCTTCAGCAGGAGCTGCTATTACAGTATGTATTATAAGCGCCCTTTTACAAAAACCTTTAAGGCAAGATGTAGCTGTAACAGGAGAGATATCTTTAAGAGGAAAGATAAAACCTGTAGGTGGAATATTTGAAAAAGCTTATGGTGCTAGGAGAAAGGGAATAAAGACAATGTTACTACCTGTAGAAAATTTAAAAGAAGTACCTACTGATATTAAGGATATAGAAATTAAGGCTGTATCAAATATTGAGGAACTTATAGAATTGATCTTCTGATTCTAAATAAACAGAGTGTTAATTTGAAACAATTTCTATTTCACCTGTAGATCAATTAAGCAAATGGTAACATTTAATTCTAGGGAGTGAGACATCTGTATGGATACATCTATTAGAAGCATACCTCATAATATAGAGGCTGAACAAGGTGTAATTGGATCTATGCTTATTGATAAAACTTCCATAGCTGAAGCTATGGAAGTTCTAAACACCGAGGATTTTTATAAGGATTCACATAAGGTTATTTTTGATTCAATACTTGATTTGTATAAAAAAGATATAGCTGTAGACATAATAACTTTGACTGAAAACTTAAAATCGAGATCAAAACTTGAAGCAGCAGGTGGTATAACTTATATAAGTGAACTAAGCGGATCAATAGTGTCCACTGCTAATTTAAAATCCTATATAAAAATTGTAAAAGATAAATCTGTTCTGAGAAAACTTATTAGGGCTTCTACCAAGATAATAGAAGAAAGTTATAAAAATCAGGATGATGTTGTAGGAACCATTGATATGGCTGAAAAATCTATATTTGATTTGTCAAGTAATAGAAAAGTTTCTGATTTTGAGCCTATGAATGTTGTACTTGAAAGAGGATTTACTGAAATAGAGAGGTTATTTAACAATAAAGGTGAAACTACAGGAGTAGCCTCTGGATTTAGAGAGTTAGATGCTAAGACGTCAGGTTTTCAAAAGGGAGATATGGTACTTGTGGCGGCTAGGCCTTCTATGGGTAAAACAACTTTTGCCTTAAATATAGCGGAATATGCGGCTTTAAGGGAAGGTAAAAAAATAGCTATGTTTTCTCTTGAAATGTCAAAAGAACAATTAGCTTATAAGCTTTTATGTTCCGAGGCACATGTAGATATGCTTAATTTAAGAACGGGAAATTTAGAAGATAAGGACTGGGAAAATATAGCTAGAGCTTCAGGGCCTCTTGCTGCTGCAAAGATATTTATAGATGATACTGCAGGTATAACCATTATGGAAATGAGGTCTAAATGCAGAAGATTAAAGATGGAACATGGTATAGATATGATAGTTGTGGATTACCTACAGCTTATGAGTGGAGGTAAAGGCTCAGAGAATAGGCAGCAGGAAGTTTCAGAGATATCCAGATCCATAAAAGCACTAGCAAAGGAAATGGAATGTCCTGTTATTGCCTTGTCCCAATTATCACGTGCGCCTGAAGCTAGAACGGACCATAGACCTATGCTGTCAGATTTAAGAGAATCCGGATCAATAGAGCAGGATGCAGATATAGTTATGTTTTTGTACAGGGATGAATACTATGATAAGGATACAGAAGATAAAAATGTTGCGGAATGTATTATTGCAAAACAGAGAAATGGTCCTACAGGCACTGTAAAATTGGCCTGGATGGGTCAGTTCAGTAAGTTTGGTAATTTAGATGTTATACATCAGGAATAGCTAAAAAGCACTGTAAAGTTTATTTACAGTGCTTTTTAGTCTGATTATATTGATTTCGTAGTAAGTAATTTTTTATTGTATATCTATTTTCTTACCTTGTCTTTTACCTTGTGAAAGTTTTGGAAGGATAACTTTTAAAACTCCATCATTAAAAGAAGCTGTAATGTTTTTGTCATCTACATTATCAATATAAAAACTTCTTCTGAATTCACCATATCTTCTTTCACGTCTTACAAAGTTTTCGTTTTTATCTTCTATAGAGTCATCCCTTTTTGCAGATATGGTCAAGTAGTTATTATTAAAGTCTAAGTCTATAGAATCTTTATTTATTCCTGGTAGATCAGCACAAACTATATAAGAAGTTTCATTTTCCTTAAGATCAACTTTAAAACCATTGCCAAAACCATTCATGTTCATAGGTGCAAAAAAGTCATTATTAAAGAATGAATCTACAAAGTTATCGAATGCATCGCCTCTTTTTAAAGAATTGTTTTTTCTAAATGGAACCATATCAAACATAATGAATACCTCCTAAATAAAATTTTATTATTTTCTAAAAATTATCAAATTTTATTAATGTATATCTATTTTTTTGCCGTTTCCTTTTTCTCTATTAAGTTTTGGAAGATCAACTCTTAAAACTCCATCTTTAAAGGAAGCTGTAATATTTGAATCATCTACATTGTCGATGTAAAAACTTCTTTTGAATTCACCGTATCTTCTTTCACGCCTTACAAAGTTTTCATTTTTATCTTCAATAGAATCATCTCTTTTTGCACATATAGTCAAATAATTGTTGTTAAAATCTAAGTCTATGGAATCTTTATTTATTCCTGGTAGATCAGCACAAACTACATAAGAAGTTTCATTTTCCTTAAGATCAACTTTAAAACCATTGTCAAAACTATTCATGTTCATAGGTGCGAAAAAGTCATTATTAAAGAATGAATCTACAAAGTTATCGAATGCATCACCTCTTTTTAAAGAATTGTTTCTTCTAAATGGAACCATATCAAACATAATGAATACCTCCTTATAGATTTTATTTTCTATGTTTTCTAAATTGTTTTTATATTTTGTAAATCCTTATTACAGTTATTATAGTACAATAAAGGTCAAAGAAAGTCAAAGTCTAAAAATAAATGAATGGCATAGATATGATTAGTTATTATTAGAGCTAACTATATAATTTAGTATTATCCATATATTTTCAAGATATGCTAAGAAATCAATCATATTTGGATGATTATGATAACAATATAAAAAAATTTTTTTTATATTTGATTAAAATAGAATTTTGTATTAAAATAGTATTGTGTTTTGCTCCTATGGCTCAGATGGTAGAGCAACTGATTCGTAATCAGTAGGTCACAGGTTCGAATCCTGCTAGGAGCACCAAGAAAGAATTTCACAGGTTCTAAATACAGAAACACTCACTTGTTTATTGTAGTGATATTACAGTAGACTAGTGGGTGTTTTTGTGTGTTCTTTGATTGGACTTAATACCACTATAGGGTGTTTAATTAAAATTTATATCCTTTAGGGTATACACTATGTTTTGGAAAGGATATAGGAGGATTAATAGGTGGTCTTAATTTTGCTGGCTTAAAAGGAGTAGAATTTGCGCCAAACGTCAATTATGGAAGTACAATTCCACAGCAAGCATTTATGCTATTTCAGCTTATGTTTGCCATAGTAACTGCAGCAGTTTCGGTAGTAAGTTGGAGTGTTTGTGAATTTACTTATAGAAAGAAAGTAACTTCTCTTGGAGTTGTTAGTGGAATAGTTGCAGGTCTTGTAGCTATAACTCCAGCTGCAGGTTTTGTAAGCCCTCTAGCTTCAATGATTGTTGGTTTAGTAGCAGGAGTTATATGTTATATATCTATTACTTTTATTAAGGCTAAGTTTGGATATGATGATGCATTAGATATCTTTGGATGTCATGGTGTAGGAGGAATATGGGGGGAATCGCTACTGGAATATTTGCATGGAAGTCAGTAAATTCAGCTGGTGGAAATGGATTAATACATGGAAATCCGAAATTGATTGGAATTCAGGTTATAGGCATTTTATCTAGTATTATATATGTAGCAGTAGTTACATTTATTATAATTAAAGTAATTAATGTCGTAAGCAGTATAAGAGCAAGTGAAAAAGATGAACAGATGGGTTTAGATATTACAGAACATGGTGAAGAAGCCTATGGAGGATTGTAAGTTTAATATAAATATAAAAATATAGTTGAAAAGTCTTTATAAAATAGTATAAAATTTAAATACATAATATAAATTTGTATTTTAAGTGATTTCGGAATTAAAATCTGAAAAGAGTAGGTAACCTTTGAAATCGTACTTGATATAATATTATGTAAAGGATTAATTTACGGATTTGTACATTTTAAGTATCCAGATCAATGCTAGTAGAATTATGAAAGAAACTGAAATATATTTAATAAGGGAGGTAAAACAATGGGTAATAAACTTAAAAAGGTGGATATTATTACTCACAAAGCTAAATTAGAGGAATTAAGAGAAGCATTAAATGACATTGGTGTTACAGGTATGACTGTTACAAATGTTTTAGGGTGCGGAGTACAAAAAGGTTATAAGGAATATTATCGTGGGTTGACCATGGATATTAATCTACTACCAAAAGTAAAATTAGAAGTGGTAGTCTGTGAGGTACCCGTAGAGCTTGTTATTGAAACTGCTAAAAAAGTACTTCATACAGGAGAAATGGGTGATGGAAAAATATTTGTTTATGATATTGAAAACGTTATACGTATAAGTACTGGTGATGAAGGGAGAAAAGCCTTACAATATAGTAAGCCTTAGATTTAATATTAAATGGAAATACCCACTTGTTTATTGTAGTAATATTGCAGGAGACTATTGGGTGTTTTCTTATTTGTAGTTTTTTCATAAAATAGACATATGGTGGATTCAACACAAATTTACTTATATACAAATGTAAGGGATATATTTCAATTTATATAAATAAGATGTATAATATATGTTGTATTTATAGTAAATTACTTGGGGGGAAAGATATGTTATCACCAATAGTTGAAAATACAATATTCAATTCTTTAAATGATTCACTGCAATACATAGATATACTTTTTTATCATCATATGACTATATATATTACTGATACAGAAAAAATTTTGAAAATTCTTTACAGCGATAAACTAAGTTTAGGAGACAAGGAAGGAGATCCGATACCTAAAGTAGGTCCTCCAGCTGAGGCATTAAAAACTGGGAAACCAGTAATAGAAGTTGTTCCTAAAGAATTGTATGGAGTACGTTTTAGATCATATTCAATTCCAATTAAAGACAACAATAACAAGGTGATAGGTCTTTTGCTAGCAGCACAAAGTCTTGAAAATATGGATAAGGTGCTGACTCTATCTAAAAATGTATCTGGTTCTCTTAAACAAATGTCTTTGGCAAGCAGTGATATTTGTGAGCAAATCCAAAACATAGTTAACTCAAATGAAGATACTTCTAATGCATTAAATAAAGCTAATAAAAATGCTAAAGATACAAATGAAATCTTGAAATTTATACAAAGCATTTCAAAGCAGACAAATCTTTTAGGATTAAATGCAGCTATTGAAGCTTCAAGAGCAGGAGATAATGGAAAAGGATTTGGTGTAGTTGCACAAGAAATAAGAAAGTTGTCTAAATCAAGTAGTGAATCAGTTAAAGAAATTGATTCTGTTCTAAAAGAAATTACTAGCTCTATGGAGCTTGTTACTAATAGCATAAATAAATCAAATTCCAATTTTGAGGCAGCAAGTAGTGCAATAGAGGAAATAACTTCATCTATTCAAGAACTTTCTTCAACTGCTGAAGTATTGGAAGAAGTATCTAAAAAAATTTAATTAGCATAATATAAAAATGCTAATTGATAATCAGTAGGCCTGCAGGGTCAAATGCTGCTATAACTGCCAAAAAATGAATGGTTATAGGAATTACAACTGCTTATCTTTTGGCTTTTGAGTGCAACTGGAAATCCAATTAATTATAGTACAGAGGTTACGGCAGCTTAGTAAGTAAAAATAGCGCATGTATAGTAGTTTTAGTAATTTAGCATATAATTTGTGAATATTTTCACTAAATTGGGCTCAAATCGATGTTTCTTAGTTATTAAACAAATTTCCCATTTGAAAGAAGGGTCTTTAAAAGGAATCGGATAAATGTCCTCATAGTTAATATCTTTAGCCATGAAATCAATACTTATTCCAATACCTTTATTGAAATGACTTAGTTTATGAACGGTAATAATTTCTGAGGTAGTAAAGACTATATTTGGTTCAAAACCTGATTCTCTGCATTTATTAATAAAGTTGTGATAAAAATGAAATTTTTCATTAAGAATAATAAATCTTTCGTTTTTTAATTCTTTAAAATCCACTGATGTTTTTTTAGACAATGGATTTTTTTTATTTACTAAAATGCAAGGATACTGAGATTTAATGGCAGTAGAATTAAAAGTTTTTTCATTAATAGGGCCAATTGAAACAGCTAGATCTGCTTTTTCATTCATAACAACTTCTTCACAAATTGAATCAGGATAAGTTTTTATAACTAACTTAATGTTAGGATAAGTTTTTTGAAAGTCAGATATAATATCTGGTGATAGAGCATTAAGAACTCCAAAGCTAAAACATACGGTTAGAGTTCCCTCATTGATATTAGCCATTTTATTCATGTCATCTAAAATCAAATCAAACTCCTGTACAATATGTTCCGATCGTTTTTGCAAGTATTGCCCATATTTTGTTATTTTGATTCCTTTAGGTGTAGTATGAAGTAAAGGATATTGAAGTTCTTCTTCCAAATTACTAATTGCCTTGCTTAAGCCCTGTTGAGTAATATAAATTTCTTTAGCAGCCTTTGAAAAACTCTTATGTAGGAACAGGAATATGGCTGAAGTCGTGTTGAGGTATAAATGGCATGATGTTGTATAGAAATATTCCTGCGTCTTTAACAGTTTTAGCTATTGAACCTATATGTTGGTTATTAATGCCTGGAATCAATACCGAATTTACCTTATTTACATAGGATATATAATTTTACTTCCAATACATGGATCCACAGCGTTTACAGTAACTGTTATAGTTCTTACTCCTACATCATAAATTTCTTGGGCATACTTATTAGGAATAGGAGCTAATGGGCACATAGGCTTTAATGAACCAGATGTTAATTTTTGGATGGAGATGAACATAGATTTATATAAAAATTAAATCTATGCTCATCCCCCAAATATATGGAGTAAGGATTTAGAAGATAAGTTCTATATTGTGTTTATGTAAAAAATCTATCCAATCTTGAGAAGGACTAATATCTGTAACTATATAGTCTATATTATTAAAATCAAACAAGTGGATAAAAGCTACTTTGGTAAACTTTGAACTGTCTACTAATAGAAATACTTTGCTAGATTGACTAGCCATAGCTCTTTTAAGTTCAACTTCAGATTCATTAGAATCAGTAATACCTTTATTTTTATCAAGTCCCTTACAACTTATAAAAGCTAAGTCAACATTATATTTTTTTATAACATCTTTGGAGATAGAACCTGTTAATGACATTGAATTGTAATTAAAAATTCCTCCAGTTGAAATAACATTTACGGAGGATCTTGATAAACTATTTAATATTTCAATGGAATTGGTCATAACAGTAATATCTTTAATTCCTTTGCATAGTTTCAATAATTCTAGAACAGTAGAACTTGAATCTGCCATAATTGTAGATTTTTCTTTTATAAATGGAAGTGCTTTTAGGGCAAGTTTTTGTTTTGCATCTAAATTTCTTGTTGCTCTTTTCAAGAATGGTTGATCATCATTAGTCTGTTCTCTATTTAATATAGCCCCTCCATAAGTTCTTGTTACGATGCCTTCCTGTTCTAATTTTTCTAAATCTCGACGAATAGTTTCTTCTGTAACTTCAAATAGTTTACTTAAATTATTTACATAAATCTTTTTTTCGTTCATAATAATTTCTTTTATCTTTTGTTTTCTTTCTATTGCTAGCATAGGACAAAATACCTCCCATTAGTATATAAAACTATAATATATTATTTATTGTAACAGAATATAGTCCTTAAATCTATAGAAAGCAATACAAAATGTTGCTTTATGTTGTTTTGAGACTTAAGTAAAGATAATTCTAAAATAGATATAACTAATCTTTTATCTACTTATTAGTTGTACAATTTTAGTAACAAATGATAATAAGGTTTTAGTGAATACTGTGGTATAGTCTATCCAATAAAGCTAGTATCTATTAAGATATTTATAAAGTAGTAAAAAATATAATATTAATATTTCCAAAGGTTTTAAAATAGTAAATAAATTTGAAATAAGAGGTTGATTTAATAACGAATGTAGATAAAATACAACAAAATAAAAGATAAAAACAATAGATAACAATAAAATATGTTGACAACAAACACTGACAAATATATAATATGTATGTAAACGAGTACAAAACATTTAATTATTGGGAGTTCTAAAAAGAGGTGTTAAATAAGATGAGATTTCACATAGCAGTAGATATAGGGGCATCTAGTGGACGTTTAGTATTAGGAAAAATGGTAAATAGTAAAATAGTCATTGAAGAGATCCACAGATTTGAAAATAAAATTATAAGAAAAGATGGAGAGTATTTTTGGAATATAAATAATTTATATAACAATATAATAATAGGACTTCAAAAAGCTGCTAAGTTAGGAATAGATAAATGTACATTAGGAATAGATACCTGGGCAGTTGATTATGTTTTACTTGACAAACATGGAAATAGAATATCAAAAGTTTATTCTTATAGGGATGAAAGAACAAAAAATGCTATAGAGGAATTTTCAAAATTCATGTCACTTGAAGAAATATATAAAAAAACGGGGATTCAATTTTTAAATTTTAATACACTGTATCAACTTTATGTACATAATAAAGATGAACTCAAACAGGTGGAAAAAATATTATTAATTCCAGACTATTTATACTATTTACTTACGGGAAATTATATAAATGAGCTTACAAATGCCTCAACAACACAATTATTGAATTTGGAGACCAAAGAATATGATGGGGACTTATTAAATATTTTAGGGCTTAAAAGAAGCCAATTTGCAAAACTAATTCAGCCTGGACAAAATGTTGGCAGTATAAAACAAAGTTTAAAAGAGAAGTATAACCTTCCAGAATGTACACTTATATCGGTTGCAACGCATGATACAGGATCGGCAGTCCTTGGAGTACCAGGATGTGATAAAAATTTTGCTTATTTAAGTAGTGGAACCTGGTCTTTGCTTGGCGTAGAAATGAATAAGCCGATAAATAATAAAGCTGCATTTGAAAATAATTATACAAATGAAAGAGGAGCCTTTAGCACCTACAGATTTTTGAAAAATATAATTGGGTTGTGGTTAATACAGGAGGTGCGTAGAAATTATAATAACAAATACAGTTTTTCGGAATTGGTTGACGAAGCTCTTAAAGTGCAAGCTTTTAAATATATTATAAATTGTAATGATTGTAGATTTATAAAACCTGAAAACATGATAGAGGAAATTCAGAGGTATTGTAAAGAAAGTGAACAAAATGTTCCTCATACTGCAGGTGAGATATCAAGGTGTATTTTCGACAGTTTAGCTCTTACTTATAGAAGATCGATTGAAGAGCTGGAAGAAGTAACCGGAAATAAAATTAATACTTTGAATATAGTTGGTGGTGGAGTGCAAAATAAGCTTTTGTGCCAGACGACCTCAGATGTTATAGAGAGAGAGGTAATAGCAGGTCCGGTGGAATCGACGGCACTTGGAAACATAATAGTCCAAATGATATCAAGTTTTGAAATTCAAAATATTACCGAAGCCAGAAAATTAGTTAGGCAATCTTTTAAGATAGATGAATATAATCCTTGTAAAGTTAAAAATTTAAGTGGTATATATGAAAAATTCTTAAAATTGTGTATTTTAAAATAATTTATGGAGGTAAGAATATGAATCAGAGTATATTAACGAGATATAGTGAGGCTAGAAAATTATATGGTAAATATGACATTGATGTGGATAAGGTTTTGGACAAGCTATCCAAAATAAAAATATCGCTGCACTGTTGGCAAGGAGATGATGTCAGAGGATTTTTAAACAAAGACCAAGAATTAACTGGAGGAATATCAGTTACAGGAAATTATCCTGGAGCAGCTAGAAACGTATTAGAACTTAGAAATGATATAGAAAAGGCACTTGCATTAATTCCTGGAAAGCATAAGGTAAATTTGCATGCAATATATGCAGACACCCATGAAAAAGTTGAACTAGATGAATTAGAACCCAAGCATTTTGAAAGCTGGGTTAAATGGGCTAAAGAAAATGGACTGGGACTCGATTTTAATCCCACATGTTTTTCTCATCCAAAATCTGAAGATGGATTTACACTAAGTAATCCTGATAAAAAAATTCGAGATTTTTGGATAAAACATTGTATGGCATGCAGGAAAATAGGAGAGTATTTTGGAAAAGAACTTGGACAAAAATGTGTAACTAATATTTGGGTGCCAGACGGATATAAGGATACTCCAATAGATAGGTTGGAACCGAGAAAGAGATTGAAGGATTCTTTAGATGAAATATTTTCTCAGAACGTAGATGAAAAATACAATTTGGATGCAGTTGAAAGTAAAGTATTTGGGATAGGATCAGAAAGTTATGTAGTTGGTTCTCATGAATTTTATATGGGATACGCAATTAAAAATAACAAGGCAATATGCCTGGATGCTGGACATTTTCACCCAACAGAAACTATCTCAAATAAAATATCATCAGTTTTGATGTTTACTGATGAACTGTTATTACATGTAAGCAGACCAGTTAGATGGGATAGTGACCATATAGTTATAATGAGTGATGAACTTGAAGAAATTGCTCATGAACTTGTTAGAAATGATTTAATAAAGAGAACTCATATAGGATTGGATTTCTTTGATGGAAGCGTAAATCGTATAGCAGCATGGGTTATTGGAGCAAGAAATATGATAAAGGCACTGCTTAAGGCTATGCTGGAACCTACAGAATTATTAAAGAAATTGGAATTAGAAAAAGATTATACTTCAAGAATTGTGTTATTAGAGGAATTTAAATCATATCCATTTTCCGATGTATGGGATTATTACTGTGAAAAAATGGATGTCCCTGTACGTGAAGAATGGTTTGATGAAGTAAAACAATATGAAAAGGATGTATTAGTTAAGAGGAAATAGTTGAAAGGAATGATTACATTGGATAACAAATGCTGTAATAATAAAATATTAGAAGCTCCATTTTTAAAAGAAATGATGAAAGTTACTTATAATATGTGGAGAATGGGATGGGATGAACGAAATGGAGGAAATATAAGCTATTTGCTTTATGATGATGAAGTAAGTAAATATATTGATACAAATAAATTCACAAGGGAAATCAAATTATCTTTCCCGGTAAAAGAATTGGCAAACAAGATATTTTTAGTTACAGGAACAGGTAAGTATTTTAAAAATGTGATTGATTCTCCAGAAACAAATTTGGGAATAGTAAAGGTTTCAGAGAATGGAAATAGTATATACGTTCTTTGGGGATATGAGGATGGATCAAGTCCTACAAGTGAGCTGCCAGCCCATTTTATGAGTCATATAGAAAGGTTGAAAATTGACAAAAATCATAGAGTAGTTATACATACACATGCTACAAATGTTATAACTATGACATTTGTTCATGAATTGGATGAAGCAACTTTTACTAAAACATTATGGAAAATGTGTACGGAGTGTCTTGTTGTATTCCCAGATGGTGTTGGTATATTACCGTGGATGGTGCCCGGAAGTGATGAAATAGGAAGAAAAACTGCTGAAAAAATGAAAGAATATCGTCTAGTTATATGGCCTTATCATGGCATATTTGGGACAGGTTCTACTGTAGATGAAGCTTTTGGACTAATTGAAACTGTAGAAAAGGCAGCAGAAGTTTACGTTAAAGTTCATTCATGTGGTCAGATTAAACAAGAATTAACTGACGAACAGTTAAAAGAGCTTGCAAGGGAATTTAAAGTTATCGTGAGAGATGGAATATTAAAATAAAAACGTTTTTTAGAAAAATTATTTCATGAGAACATATTTTATTTTGGAAGATGTTCTCATGAAAGTGTAATAATCAATAATTTTAATAAACGGGGAGGATGTTATGTAATGGAAGTTTCTGAAAAAAGAAAACACTGGAGATGGACCATATCAGCAGCTTTGGCTAATTACTTGGATTCAGGCTCTATTGTATCTGGCGCAAGTGCATTGACTCTTTGGGCAGCCCAATTTCACTTGAGTAATACAACTGTTGGACTATTAGGAGCTATAAGTTCTAATGCAATATCTGCCGGGGTAGGAGCACTTATAGGAGGAAGAATCTGCGATAAGTTTGGAAGAAAAAAGATATATGCTTATGATCTTTTAGTATATATAATAGGTATGTTTATATTGGTTTGTGCTGTAAAACCATGGATGTTGTTTTTGGGATATATAGTGGCTGGATTGGCTGTTGGAGCAGATATACCAGCATCATGGACATTAATTGCAGAGCAGGCACCCGCAGATTCAAGAGGAAAACATGGAGGTTTGGCACAAGCTTTGTGGTCACTTGGACCTGTTTGCACATTAGCTTTATCATTTATATTAACTCCTTTGGGTATATGGGGAGCTAGAATAGTATTTTTACATCTTATAGTAATAGCATTTATAACATGGTTAATGCGTCATGATATGTCAGAATCTCAGACATGGGAAGAAGAACAGAAAAAGTTAAAGAACATAGATAAAAGTGAAAAAGTTAGTGTATCCAGCTTATTTAAAGGTCAAAATTTAAAGTCAATTATTTTTCTTGTAGCTATGTATGGATTGTGGAATTTGGTAGCAGGAACTGGAGGATTTTTCTTACCATATATTCTTCAAAATTTTGGATCCCAATCCCAAGCAACTAGTGTGGGACTTCAATGTCTGGAATTTGCAATATCTGTATTTACAACAGTAACTATATTTATGCGTTTTAGCGATAGTTCCAAAGGTAGAAAGTGGACATTTTTTATAGGGGCTATAGTAAACGTTACCTCTATGGCGTTGTTTGCATTCTTCAAATTAAATTTTGTTATTTCTCTATCATACGTTATACTTTGGGGCATTGGACAGGGTATGGCACAGCAGCCATTTTTTCAATTATGGTCAAGTGAACTTTTCCCTACAAGATTTAGATCTACAGCACAGGGAATTATGTTCTCAATTGTACGTATTGGACTTGGATTTTGGAGTTTCTTCGTACCAACATTAGCAACATTGGGATTTCAGGGATTAGCTTTAACCATGACTGCTTTCTTATTAGTAAGTATGATAGTTGGCATAGTATTTGCCCCTAAGACATCTGGTAAGAGCTTAAAACAAATTGAAAAAGAAATGAATATGTCTATATAGTATAATGTAAATATTATAGGTGGGGGATTGTTATATGATTAGAAAAGTTTGTAAAATGAAGTTATATAAGAATTGTTATGATGAATATAAAAAAAGGCATGATGAAATATGGCTTGAAATGAAAGAAGAATTAAAAAAGCATGGCTATGATAATTATTCTATATTTTTAGATGAGGAAACAGGATATTTGTTTTCATATGTTGAAGCTAGAGATGAAAAATCATACAATGAAATGGCAAATACTGAGATTTGTCAAAAGTGGTGGAAGTATATGAAAGATATAATGGAAACTAATGAAGATAACAGTCCTAAAAGTGTAGATTTGAAGAAAATATTTTATTTACCTTAAATGTGATATTTTGAGCCTAGATAGCATAAAAGTTATTCTAGGCTTTATTTTTGTATAGTGAAATTATTTACAAGGAGCATTTTAGCTTGTGAGGCTATTCATAATAGAAGTTTAACTTTATGAAATCTTTAAATATGTTTTAATTATTTTTAATAACACGAAAAAGTTTTTACTTGATATAGATTTTCTTGTTATGTCAAATAAACTTGCGTACAATTTCTAATATATAAAAGGTATATGTCATTTTGAAATATAGAAACTGATTTAAACACAGTAAATTTTTGTGACATATCCCAAATTGAAATAAATTATTTAATATTTCAAGTATGGTATTTCAGTAAAATAGCCATTTCCTTATAATTAATTTTTGGCATGGATATTGCTAAATAGTTATGTGAGAAAACTTTTACAAGTAGTAATAAAAAATTCATAACAAAACATTAATTTTTAGGAGGAAGAAAAAATGGCAGTAAAAGATTTTATAGACACAAATGATTTTACAAAGGAAGAATTGATGGATATTATTAACTTATCCTTAAAGTTGAAAAGATGTATCAAGAATGGATATTATCCACAGTTACTTAAACATAAAACATTAGGAATGATCTTTCAACAGAGTTCAACTAGAACAAGGGTATCTTTTGAGACAGCAATGGAACAACTTGGTGGACATGCCCAGTATTTAGCTCCAGGTCAGATTCAATTGGGAGGACATGAAACTATCGAGGATACAAGCCGTGTTTTATCTAGATTAGTAGATATTCTTATGGCACGTGTAGACAGACATAAGAGTGTAGTTGATCTTGCAAAAAATGCTACAGTACCAGTAATTAATGGTATGTCTGATTACAACCATCCAACCCAGGAAATGGGAGACATTTGTACTATGACAGAACATTTACCAGAAGGAAAGAAATTAGAAGATTGTAAAGTTGTATTTGTAGGAGATGCTACTCAGGTATGTGCTTCCTTAATGTTTATTACAACTAAATTAGGAATGCATTTCGTTCAATATGGACCAAAAGGTTATCAATTAAAGAAAGAACTTACTAAGATTGGAGAAGAGAATTGTAAAGTATCTGGTGGTTCATTATTGATTACAGATAATGAAGATGAAGCATTAAAGGATGCAGATTTTGTTTATACTGATGTTTGGTATGGTTTATATGATGCTGAACTTTCTAAAGAAGACAGAATGGCAATATTCTATCCTAAATATCAAGTAACTAAAGAGATGATGGCAAAAGCAAGCCCTAATGTAAAATTTATGCATTGTCTACCTGCAACAAGAGGAGAAGAGGTAGTAGATGAAGTAATAGATGCTGATTATTCTATCGTGTTTGATGAAGGCGAAAACAGATTGACAGCTATGAGAGGATTACTTGTATATTTCTTAAACCAAAATGCAAAAAAAGAAGATAAAGTTGCACAAATGAAGGCTAGAGCTGAATTGGAAGTAGTTCTAAATTCTATTGGCTAGTAGGAATAATTATCTATAGAAATTTGTACAAATAAAGGAGAAAAAATATGTCAAGAATTGTAATTGCCCTTGGGGGAAACGCTTTAGGAAAAACTCCAATAGAACAACAAAAAATGATAGATAATGCAGCTCCATCTTTAATTGGATTAATCAAACAGGGGCATGAAATAATTATAAGTCATGGCAACGGCCCTCAAGTAGGAATGATTAGTCTGGCACTTGATATTGCTTCAGCTAATAATGATAAAGTTGCAAAGTTTGAGCTACCAGAGTGTACGGCTATGAGTCAGGGATATATAGGGTATCATTTGCAAAAGGGGTTAAAAAAAGAACTAAAGAAGCAGGGAATGCCATGGCATGTGGCAACTGTAGTAACACAAATGTTAGTAGATAAGAATGACAATGCTTTTAAATGTCCTACAAAACCAATTGGAGGATTTTATTCAAAAGAAGAAGCATTAAAGATGATGGAAGAAGACCCTAAATTAGTAATGAAAGAAGATGCAGGCAGGGGTTACAGGCAGATGGTTGCATCCCCTAAGCCAGTTGATATTGTAGAAAAGGATTCTATATTAAACTTGCTTGACCACGAATTTATAGTAATTGCTTGTGGCGGCGGTGGTATTCCTGTTGTCTTAAATGATAATGGTGATTATGAAGGAATTCCAGCAGTTGTCGATAAAGATTTTGGTTCTGCGAAATTGGCAGAACTTGTAGATGCAGATTATCTGTTTATTTTAACAGCAGTTGATCGTGTTGCTATCAATTATGGAAAGCCAAATCAGAAGGAGCTAAAAGAAATATCCGTAGAAGAGGCAAAAAATTTAGCTAGTGAAGGCCATTTTGCACCAGGAAGTATGCTGCCTAAGGTAGAGGCTGCAGTTCAGTTTGCCACTAGTAAAGCCGGGAGAAAATCAGTAATTGCTTCTTTAGAAAAGGCACCACTTGCTATGAAAGGCCTTAGTGGTACAGTAATTACTTTGTAATAAGATCTATTAAAACATTTGCTAGATTAAAAGTACCATATAAAATTCCAGGTTGGAAATTTATATGGTACTTTTTAATACTGCCTAAATATAATTATTAGTTTTTCTTATAGTAGTTAATCTTTTTAAGGTTCTTATTTAAATTATTTGAAATCTCTTTTAAATTTACTATTTCTTCGAGGATTCCCTCAATTGCTTTTGCCTGATCGTTTATGCCATCAGATATGTAAACATTAGCACTGTTGACTTTGTCAAACTTTTCAATTATTTTATTGTTATAATTAAATAGTTCGTTTTCCGATAATTTATTATTTCTTATATCATTGGCATTTAGTTCATGTAAAATATCTAATGACAGATTAAACATACTATTTATCTCTTCTAATTCGTTATCAAGATTATCCATATACTTTTTAATAAGTTTTGTATCAGGGCTTTTTGTATTATTTAAGCATACAAGTTTCAGCTTATTAAAATTGTCAGTAACTTTTCTAATTTCTTCATTGAAATTGTCAACTAAGTTTTTAAAACCAGTATAAGTTTTTTCAAGGTTTGTTGTATAATTATTTTTATTTTTTCTTATAGTTTCTATAGTAAAATTTCTTATGTTTTCATAGGTATAAACCATTTCCTCAACTATTGATGTAATTACTTGAGCAGATAAATTTACTTTATCTACTAAAGAGTTCAATTTCTCTGCTTTTAATTCAATTTCTCTGGAATTTTCAGAAACTATTTTTATTAGAAAGCTTATGTTCTTATTCATAGTGTTAATAGTATGAGTAAAATCTTTTATCTCCTTGATTTTAATAATAGATTCATCAAAGTCTGAGGAGAAATCACCCTTTGAAACTTTTAATACAAGTCCATTCAATGATTTTATAACCTTATTTATAGGTTTAACAGAGAAATAACTAATAAATATTCCAATTAAACAGGTTAGTAAAAACAATAAAATAAATGTTATAAATATTTTATGTTTTAAATTTATTATTTGCTGTGCTGATATATCTACTCCGATTAAAGCTACTACTTTTCCCTTGGAATTATAAAGAGGAGCATATGCTGAATAAAATGTGCCCTCAAGGTCAGTAATAGGAGTATCTAAAACTGTAATTTTTCCATTGTAGTATGCGGACTTCATTTTATCATTAAACATATAGTCTTTCATAAAGGTTGATTGTGCATCATAGGAAGCAAGTACAAACTTTGTATGTGAGTTATCTGATTTTATCATAGTATATACATCAGACACATTACTTTTACGTCTAAAATCTGTAAGAATATTACACATATCTTTATATTGCTGTGAGGTATCAGTAGTTATTTTTTCGTGTTCGTCTCCATTTATAATATACTGAGATGCTACTGCAACTTTTTTTAGGGCATCTTTTGTATCATTTATCATTATATTTGTACAATATACATAATAAATTACTGATGTTAATGCTACACATAAAATTATTATAAATAAGAATCTTTTTATTATGTATTCATAAAATGTTATTACTTTGTCAGATTTAAGCTTCGATTTTTTCATTCTATCCCTCCGGATCTTCTAGTGTATTTAATATTGTGATACTCTTATAATAATGTTAAATGTAGTTATTTTCAATAAGAATATAGTCCCATTGAGAATAGAATAGGTAAATGTTATGAGTTAAATACTCATAACATTTACTTAAAAAAGCTATTCAATCTAGGAAATACTTTTAAAGCATTTTTATAAAAAATATAATCATAAAATTTTTCATCAAAAAGGGACTTTATAAGTTCAACATAATTTTTTATAGGTACCAACGGCCAGTCTGTTCCAAATAGAAATTTTTCGTACCAATTTGGAATAACTTTAATAAATGTAATTCCTCTTTGAATATGCTGGATAAAATACTGGTCATTTTTAAATGCCTCAATATCATTTTGATTGCCTACTAGAAGTCCTGAAAGATCAGTGTAAACATTGGAATTTTTATATATCACTTCAGCAGCACTCATTATCCAGGGGTTTCCAAAGTGAGCAATAACAAAATTTATATTTCTATGGCTTACTGCAAGTTCATCTATGTGTATTGGATGAGAATATTTTACAAGGGCTTTGCTTGAATATGGGTCACCGCCATGGATGACAACTGGTATTTTATAAGATGAAGCTAATTTATATATAGGGTCGTATATTTTGTCCCAAACATAATAAGGATAATATCCCGGATAAATTTTTAATCCTACTACTTTACTATTTTTAATTCTTTTTTCAATTTTTGATAGTTCTTCATCATTTAATTTTTGTGGATTAATTCCTAAACAGTAAACTAGATTATCGGGTATTTTTTCTTCAAGATCTAAATCCATAGGATTATCAGAATTTAAATCTGGAAATCCTCCAATTTCTTTTTCTGTTAATCCCATACCTATGCCAATGATTACGTGGCTTTTTTGAAATTCCTCCTTTAATCCTGTACTGGAGTAGTTTACGTTTGATAAGTTTAAGGCTGTTTCTTTAAAACTATTAATATTTGAAAAATGTAAATGTGAATCAATTATTTTCATTTAAATCACTCCTTCAAATTAAATAATAAAGCATAAACTATACCAAATGATTAAGTAAAGTATAATTAAAAGTGAATTTTAATGTTTGTAGAAATTTGTAGAAAATTATGATATTATAAAGCTAATTAGAAGAAAAGAGTGATTGTATATGTTCATTTTGAAGTATTATGATGAAAAAAATGCTTTCAATAACAGTATTCTTGATAAATATATCAATATTATGAATATGTATGATAAAGGCGTAATATTTTTTGATTTAATCAAAAATACAGCTTACTTCAATGAAAAATGCAGAAATATTTTTAATACTAATAGTGGTATGAGCGAAATTGGAAAGTTTATAAATGGTATAGAAAAAGATTTTTATGAAGATGATAGAGAAAATAAAGAAGTAAATTTCATAGGTTTAGAAACTGATATTACATATACGATTAAGCATTTAATAGAAGAAAAAAAAGTAAAATATGTTTTATGTACTATTGAAATGAAATCTAATAAAAGAAACATCAGAAAAAGTAATTATATTTCTAAAATCATTGGTGAAAGCGATGTCATGTTAAATCTCAAGGCGAAAGTTAAAATAGTTGGAAGATACGATTCTACCATTCTTTTATTGGGACAGACAGGTACGGGAAAAGAACTGTTTGCAAAAGCTATTCATGATATTTCACCAAGGAGGAATAAGAAGTTTATAGTAGTTAACTGTGGTGCTATACCTGATTCACTTCTTGAGAGTGAACTCTTTGGTTATGAAAAGGGAGCCTTTACAGGTGCAAACTCCAATGGAAAAGTTGGAAAGTTTGAAGAAGCTGATGGAGGAACAATTTTTTTAGATGAAATAGAAAATATGAGCCAGTTTATGCAAAATAAAATATTAAGAGCTATAGAAGACAGGAAAATATGCAAAATAGGTTCAAATAAAGAAGTCGGTGTAAACGTTAGAATAATAGGGGCAACAAATATAGAGCTTAAAAAGATGGTAGAGGAAGGTAAATTCAGAAAGGATCTATATTATAGATTAAATGTAATATGCTTTAAGATTCCCAGCTTGATAGAAAGAAAAGATGATATTTTTCTCATAAGTGATTATTTAATTGAAAAGTATTGTAAGGTGTTTAAAAAAAATATAATTGGCTTAAGTCCTAAAGTTAAAAAGTTATTTAATATTCATAAGTGGGAGGGTAATGTAAGGGAACTTAGAAATGTAATTGAATATGCGATGAATTTTGAAAACAGCAAGTATATAACTGAGGCAAGTTTGCCAGATGAATTTATAGGAGAAAATGAAGTAAAAATAGAGCCAAAAGATATTATATCAATTGAGGAAATGGAAAAAGAAATACTTAGAAAAACATTAGACTGGTTTGGGTGGGATGAAGCCGGAAAGATTAAAGCTGCAGAAGCTCTTGGAATAAGCAGATCATCAGTTTACAGAAAAGTTATAAAGTATGGTCTTGAATATAGTGTAAACGATATTTCAAATTGATATGTCAAATTGAGATGAATTTATAATTTAATATAATGAAAAGCCTTATAAATCATATATTTATAGGGCTTTTTTATTTGGTATAAATGTTGCTTATAAAAAGTATTATAAGTTTATAAATTAAAAATTAAGTTAAAAAGGGATGTTGTATATGTTTACTTTAAAATATTATGATAAAAAAAATACTTTTGATAACAGTATTCTTGATAAGTATATTAATATCATGGATATGTATGATAGAGGCGTAATATTTTTTGATCTAATTAAAAATGCAGCTTACTTCAATGAAAAATGCGGAAATGTTTTTGATACTTATAGTGATATGAGCAAAATTGAAAAGTTTATAGATGATATAGAAAAGGATTTTTATAAAGATGACGAAAAAAATAAAGAAGTGAAGTTAACTGACCTAGAAGACAGTATTACATATACAATTAAACATCTAACAGAAGAAAAAAAAATAAAGTATATTTTATGCACTGTTGAGAAAAAAGCAAATGCAGGAAATAGTAAAGAAAGAAAGTATCTTTCTAGAATTATTGGTGAGAGTGATGTTATGTTAAATCTCAAGGAAAAAGTTAAAATAGTTGGGAGATACGATTCTACCATTCTTTTATTGGGACAGACAGGTACGGGAAAAGAACTGTTTGCAAAAGCTATTCATGATATTTCACCAAGGAGGAATAAGAAGTTTATAGTAGTTAACTGTGGTGCTATACCTGATTCACTTCTTGAGAGTGAACTCTTTGGTTATGAAAAGGGAGCCTTTACAGGTGCAAACTCCAATGGAAAAGTTGGAAAGTTTGAAGAAGCTGATGGAGGAACAATTTTTTTAGATGAAATAGAAAATATGAGCCAGTTTATGCAAAATAAAATATTAAGAGCTATAGAAGACAGGAAAATATGCAAAATAGGTTCAAATAAAGAAGTCGGTGTAAACGTTAGAATAATAGGGGCAACAAATATAGAGCTTAAAAAGATGGTAGAGGAAGGTAAATTCAGAAAGGATCTATATTATAGATTAAATGTAATATGCTTTAAGATTCCCAGCTTGATAGAAAGAAAAGATGATATTTTTCTCATAAGTGATTATTTAATTGAAAAGTATTGTAAGGTGTTTAAAAAAAATATAATTGGCTTAAGTCCTAAAGTTAAAAAATTATTTAATATTCATAAGTGGGAGGGTAATGTAAGGGAACTTAGAAATGTAATTGAATATGCGATGAATTTTGAAAACAGCAAGTATATAACTGAGGCAAGTTTGCCAAATGAATTTATAGGAGAAAATGAAGTAAGAATAAAGCCAGAGGGTATTGTGCCAATTGAGGAAATGGAGAAGGAGGTGCTTAGAAAAACACTAGATTGGTTTGGATGGGATGAAGCTGGAAAGATTAGAGTTGCAGAGGCTCTTGGAATAAGCAGGTCATCAGTTTATAGAAAAATTGCTAAATATCATCTCGAGCCCCCCGACATGATTAATATTTCTTGATAAAGATTAGTATGTTATTATATTTAAAATTAGTATGAAAAATATAATAACATGCTAATTTTAATTTTTTGTACAGTAAAATACAATTAGATTACGTTTCATTTTATATTTAAAGTATATAGTTTTATCATATATTTCAATATGAAATGCATTTTTAAATCCAGAAACCTAGATATAATACGGTGTTTATATATTTTTATGTCACTTTGACATGATTTTTTAAATTAGTATAAAAAAAAGGCTTGAATTGGCGCGATTCAAGCCTTTTTTTATTGGCACGAAGATTGCTTAATAAAAATATTGTAAACATTTAAATGTAGTAATATGAAAAATAAAATTTAGGACCTAAAGATAATCTAGATTATGCTATTTCCGGAATGTAGTGTAATGAATAAAGGTTATGTAAGACAATATGTAAACAATTTATAAGAACAAGAAGTGAAGAGAAAATTAAAGTAGGAAAGGAGAAATTTAAAATGGATAGTGATAAAAAAAAGTTTAGGATGTTTGATGTCATTTTAACAGTTATATGTGTAGTATTTGTAGCAGAAGCAGCTGCTCCTGTAGCTGCAATTGGAAATCAGCAGTTTTTTTGGTGGATATTACTTATAGTGGCATTTTTATTACCTTATGGATTAATAGCAGTAGAACTTGGTACGACTTATGAGGGACAAGGAGGTATGTATGATTGGGTAAAGAGAGCTTTTGGAAATAGAATGGCATCTAGGACAGCTTGGTATTACTGGCTTAATTTCCCACTGTGGATGGCTTCTTTGGCCGTTATGATACCTCAAATTTTACAAATAATTACAGGGGCTTCAATACCAACATTGCCAACAATTATAATAGAACTTGCATTTATTTGGATTGTTGTATTTATTAGTTTTTATCCAGTAAGTGATAGTGTATGGATTCTTAATGGAGCAGCAGTTCTAAAAATGCTTTTGGCACTCACACTTGGAGGCCTAGGAATTTATGGCGCTATGACACATGGTGTGGCTAATGCATTTACAGTAAGGTCCTTTTTACCAACTTTGGATATGAAGAGTATATCACTTATTTCAGTAATAATATTTAATATGCTGGGATTTGAAGTTGTATGTACTTTTACAGATAGCATGGAAAACCCAAAAAAGCAAATTCCACAGGCAATTATTATCGGTGGTATTGTTATAGCTGCAATTTATATATTTTCAAGTTTTGGTATTAGTGCTGCAATACCTACATCTCAAATTAGTACAAGCAGTGGAATGATTGATGCTCTTCAGATATTGACGGGCCAAAAAACTGGGATGTTTATTGGAGTTATGGCTTTTATATTTATGCTTACATTGTTTGGAAATATGATTTCATGGTCATTAGGTGTTAATAATGTAGTTCAATATGCGGCAGAAGATGGAAATATGCCAAAAGTATTTATTGGAAAAAGTAAAAAAAATGGTATGCCTATAGGAGTATCTATAATGAATGGTATTGTTGCAACTGTTGTTGTTGTAATTGCACCATTTATACCTAATCAAGATTTATTTTGGAGCTTTTTTGCCTTAAATTTAGTTATGTTTTTATCAAGCTATATACCAATGTTTCCAGCTTTCTTAAAGCTTCGTAAAATTGATTCTGATAAGGAAAGACCATTTAAGGTTGGTGGAAGTAATTTTGTTATTAAACTAGCTGCATATGCTCCAATGACAATAGCTATAATAGCTATCATCTTGACGGCTATACCATTGTCTGCAGACGATATTGGATCAAAATTGCCAATTACAATAGGAGCTATTATAGGTTATGTAGTTGAAGAAATTTTTATAAGAGTGAAAAAAATTAAAAATGAAGAACTAGTAAAGCAAAACCAATAATTAACATAAAATATTGATCTAAAATTAGGAGGGTTATAATTATGACAAAAAGAATTGAAGGAACAACACCAAAACAGGATGGATACAGAATGCCTGGAGAATTTGAAAAACATACAAGGACTTGGATGTTATGGCCAGAAAGACCAGATAACTGGAGAGATGGAGCAAAACCTGCACAGAAAGCATACGCTGAAGTAGCAAAAGCTATCAATAAGTTTGAACCAGTTACTATGTGTGTTTCTAAAGAACAATATGCAAATTGCCGTGAGCAATTACCATCAGAAATTAGAGTAGTTGAAATAGCAAGTAATGATTCTTGGATCCGTGATTGCGGTCCCTCTTTTGTAATTAATGATAAGGGTGGAATTAGAGGATGTGACTGGGAATTCAATGCATGGGGTGGCCTTGTAGATGGACTTTATTTCCCTTGGGACCAAGATGACTTAGTAGCACGTAAGGTATGTGAAATTGAAGGAATTGATACATACAGAACTACAGGTTTTGTATTAGAAGGAGGTTCAATCCATATAGATGGAGAAGGTACAGTAATAACAACTGAAATGTGTTTGTTAAGTGAAGGTCGTAACCCTCACATGAGTAAAGAAGAAATAGAAAAAAAGCTTTGCGATTACTTGAATTGTGAAAAAGTAATTTGGGTTAAAGATGGTATTGATCCAGAAGAAACTAATGGACACATTGATGATGTAGCTTGTTTCATACGCCCTGGAGAAGTAGCTTGTATTTATACAGACGATAAGAAAAATCCATTCTACGAAGAGGCACAGGCAGCATATAAAACTTTATGTGAAGCAACAGATGCAAAGGGACGTAAATTAAAGGTTCACAAATTGTGTTTACCAGAAAAACCAGTTACAATTTCAGGTGATTTTGCTATAGATGCCATTGAAGGAACTATGCCAAGAGAAGACGGAGACATTTGCATTGCTTCATATATGAATTTCTTAATTGTAAATGGTGGAGTTATTGTTCCTCAGTATGGAGATGAAAATGATGCATTAGCATTGAAACAGGTTCAAGCTATGTTCCCAGAACGTAAGGCAGTTGGAGTTAATACTCGAGAAGTAGTATATGGTGGAGGAAATATTCACTGCATTACACAACAACAGCCAGCAGTTTAAAATGTATTGAGAGTTTATGATACTAGAATCACAAATGTAGAGAAAATGTAAAATAGAATACCTTTTCAAATTGACCCAGTGGAATGATTTAAATTTAAAGTTTCACTGGGTATTAATTTAAAAAAGTACATGAAATGAACTTAGTCCGTTAAGGAGGAAGGTTTCGAGTTGAAGAATAAAATCATAACAAAAATAGTTTCTACTATAGTAGTTTGTTTTATTTTAGTTGCTATTATAGTAGGTGGTGTCAGCGTTATAAAATCAACGCAGGTAATTAAATCGGAAGCAATTGACAAGCTGTTGAATATAGCATCCAGTAAAGGAAATGAGTATTCTATACAACCTGCCAAAATGGAAAACACAGTTAGTGAATTGTCAAAAGCAATTCTGCAGAGTATGGATGTTTCAAAGATAAATGATACTAATTATATGAATGAATATGAAAATAATATAGGGCTACTAATGAAAAGCTTAGGTGAGAATAATAAAAATATAGTAGATTTATATATGAATTTTGATCCAGATTTTACAGGAGGACATGAAACTTATGATATAGGATATGAATATGACAATGTGAAAAATCAAGGTAATATTAAATTAAATTTATACACACTTGCAGACTATAAAAAGGGTGATAGTAAGATGTCCTGGTATTATGATCCTATTAAATCAAGGAAAGGACTATGGTCTAAGCCCTATGTTGATTCTTTAAGAAACATAAATGTGATATCATATACTGCACCTATATATCTTAATAATGTACTAGTAGGGGTAGTAGGAGCAGATATGTCTTTTGAGAGCCTAAAAAGCTTGATATTAAATACAAGAGTGTATGATACTGGCAGGGCATTTTTGTTAAGTAGCGACTATACTTTTATAGTTGATAAAAGCATAACATCTAAATATAATTTAGGTACTATGAATGGCGGAAAGTATAAAAGTGTAATAAGTAAAATAAAAAATAATAAGTCATCGGTTATTGAAATAAATTTTGAAGGGCAAAAAATGTTATTTGCATATTATACCGCATATAATGGGCAAATTGTAGGGCTTATTGTTCCTAATAAAGAAGTACTTAAGAGTTTAGATAATACAATATATACAATTTTAGGAGCTATTATAATAGGAATAATATTTTCAACAGTTGCTGCGTTATATATGGGAAAAAGAATATCTAAACCAATAGAAGTGGCAACTGATTTTATTACTAAAATGGCCAAGTTAGACTTAACAAAAAATGATTGTTCTAATTTAAATATTATAATATCTAATAAAAATGAAATAGGTATTATGGGAAACAGTTTGGAGCTACTTAGGAAGGAACTATTAGAAACAGTCCAAACGATAAAGCAACATTCCACAGAAATTGTACAATATTTGGATTGTATGGCTGTGTCTTCATCACAGACAACATCTTCTATTGCTGTTATTACGAAAACTATTAATGAACTAGCCAAAGGAACTAGAGAACAAGTAGATAAAATACAAAATAGCTTTTCCAAACTAAATTTACTTGCTAGTAATATAGAAAAATCCGTATTAAGTATTTCTAATCTTGGAAAGTATTCAGAAGAAATGAAAAAGATGCAGGCACAAGGTTGTGAATCTATTGAAGTACTTAATGAGAATTTAAACAAAAATGATAAGATCTCAAAAAATTTAGGCGGTAATATAGACAAGTTATGCAAAAAATCAAATTTGATAGGTGAAATTATGTCTACAATTAATTCTATTGCGGAGCAAACAAATCTTTTAGCTTTAAATGCGTCTATTGAGGCGTCTAGGGCTGGAGAAAGTGGTAAGGGGTTTGCAGTTGTTGCAGATGAAATTAAGAAACTTGCAGATAGTTCTCTTGATGAAACTCGTAAAATAGGCAAGATATTGAACGAGATACAAGAAGAAATAGCTTTAAATAAGGATAATATGGATGAAGCTAAAATTACTGGTAGGGAAGTGAATAAGTCAATGGTATTATGCATGAAATCATTTCAATTTATCGGTAAATCAATTTCTAATACTATGCTTCAAATTGAAGACTTAGAATGTACTATTAATGAGGTTAATGAAGGCAAAGATCATTTGATTAGGTCTAATGAAGAAATATCTGCAATAATAGAAAAGTCATCATCATCAACAGAAGAAGTTGCAGCAATAATGGAGGAGCAAGAATCAGCTGTTGAGAATATAGTTGAATCTATAGAGAAAATAAATACATTGGCAGTAACTTTAGATGGCATAGTTCAGAGGTTTAAAATTGTTTAAAAGATTAAATTCCCAGTTTTATAAAATTTTCAATGTAAAGCTAGGATGTAATTTGACAGAGAAAAATTACAGGTTTTAAATATAGAAACATCCACTTGTCTATTGTAGCAATATTTACAGTAGGCTAGGGATGTTTTTTTTGTGTCACAAAAAGTAATAATAAGAAATTAAATAGAACAAACTAGTATATGGACTTATACATGAGAGGTGTTTTGTTTGAAATATAAAAAGAACAAGATAATCCATTTTTTTATATTTGGAAGTATTTATTTAAATGTAGAAATAATTTCCAGAGCATGCTGTGGTGCATTAACAGGTTTTAGTGGTATCTGTAAATGGAGTTTATGCGGATGGACTTCCCTTTGGATGTTTCCTATAGGAGGATTATGTGCTGCATTAATTGGAAGTTTGAATGATAGACCTGAATATTATAATTTGAAAATGTGGCAGCAGGTTATAATGGGAGGTTCTTTAATTTGTATAGTGGAACTACTTACAGGAGTATTTTTTAACTTATATTTGCATTTCAATTTGTGGGACTATTCACAAGAGAAATTTAACTTTATGGGACAAATATGTTTAAAGAACAGTATTTACTGGTATGTATTAAGTATTGTAGTAATATGGTTTGATGATGTTTTATCTTACTATTTTTATGAAGGAGAAAAACCATCCAGCTTATTAAGTTACGTTGTAAAGTTAGTTAAGTTGCAATAAAATAAATTTATATATGATTTTTAACTTAGTGTATACAATAGTAGAAAAGAATTTTCGCTTTGTATATAATCAAAATTTCAAATTCTTCAATATATTTTTAGCATTTTTTATACATTTTTTAAATTGTGTAAGTTTAATTACTTTTTTTAGAATTTCTATTACTTCAGAGGAATATATCGGTTTAACAATGTAATATTCAATTCCAAGAGAATATGATTTGGCAATAACTTCTTTATCCTTTATTTGTGAAACTATGATGATTTCGCCGCTAAACAAATTAGTTAATTTGTACAATCTTTCAAGGCTGCGGTTAGCAGGCTTTGATAGTTCCATAATAAGTATATCTGCTTTTTCGTAATTCAACAAATGGTTGCCTTGAATAATTTTACCTAAGCCATTATTTTCAATAATTTCAGCTAATGGACAATAAACTTCTTTATTATTACTTACAATAAGAAAATTCATAGCATCACCTTTTATAGTACCATACTATAAAGTAGTTTAACCGCTACAGTTAAAGACATGGTAATAAAAATAGGCTTTATGAGTTTAGAACCTTTCATTAAAGCGATCCTTGTCCCAAGATTTGCACCTATTATCATGCATAGTGCGATGGGGATACCTATCTTATAATTAATTTCTCCCCTTATTGCAAATACGAGTACAGAAGCAACATTCCCTATAAAGTTCATTATTTTACAATTTCCGCTGGCTCTTACAAAATCAAATTTGTATATGCTTACAAGTCCGAAAATTAAGAAAGTACCTACACCAGCACCTAGAAAACCATCGTAAAATCCTAAAGATAAAGCAAGAATAATGCCTAAACATATATTCTTTGGTGATATATGCTTAAATTTATCTTCAAGTCCTATATTTTTAGAAAATAAGCTGTACAACCCTACAAATAGTAATAATATAAGCACTATTACATTAAGGTAATGTGATTTTATGCTAAGTACAACATTTGCCCCTAAAGTAGCCCCGATAAAACTAAAAGGAAGTAAATACTTTAGTATTTTAAAGTCTACCTTTTTAGATTGAGTAAATTTAATTGGACTGGATAATGTTGAGCAGCAAGAAGTAAATTTATTTGTACCTAATGCTAGGTGAGGAGGAATTCCCATTAGTAAAAAAGCTGGCAAACTTATTATTCCACCACCTCCAGATATAGAATCTACAACAGCTGAAAAAAAGCATATTATACATAAAAAAATTAGGTTGTTAGTCATTGATATCCCCCTAATATAAATAAATATTTTATGAATGTAATGTGGTTAAATTTTCATGTGTAATTATAACAAAGAAGATTACATACAAAAAATATATAAAAAGTATTACAATTATATTAATAAAATATAACTATAATTTGGGAAGTGATTATTTATATGGACATCAAACAGTTAAAATATTTTCTTGCAATTGCAAAAGAGAAAAATATAACGAAAGCTGCTGAAAAGCTATATATGGCTCAACCTCCACTTAGCTATCAATTGAAATTACTTGAGGAGGAGTTGGGTGTTAAGCTTATAGAGAGAAATACTCACAAAATACAATTAACAGATGTAGGCAAGAGATTACAATACCGTGCCCAGCAAATGTTAAAATTAATGGAAACTACTGAAAAAGAATTAAAAGATATAAATGAAGGTCTCCAAGGAACATTATCAATTGGTACAGTACCATCTTCAGGAGCAGCACTTTTACCAGATAGAATTCAGAAATTTTATAAAAAATATCCAGGCATTGATTTTCAAATATGGGATGGAGATACTCATAGAATATTAGATTTACTAAAGAGTGGAATAATAGAAATTGGAATTATACGAACACCATTTAATGGAGAAATTTTTGAATCTATATGTTTACCAAAGGAGTCAATGGTAGCTGCTAGTAGCAGTTTAAATTGGAATGAAAAACAGAATTATATGGAGATGACTGAGCTTGCAAATAAATCTCTAGTAATAGACAGGAGATTTGAAAATTTTATAGTTAAGGCATGCCGTAAGGAAGGATTTGAACCTAAAATTATTTGCAGAGGAGATGATGTCAGGTCAATATTATTGTGGGCAAGTACTGGAATAGGAACAGCTATTGTACCTGAGGCTGCTATTGGACTTATTCCCAATTCAAATTTGAATTATAAGAAAATTGAACTAGTTTCTGTAGAAACACAGACAGCTATAATATGGATGAAAAATCAATATTTGTCTTCAGCAGCCAGACACTTTTTAAAAACATTTAAGGTGTAAAATTATTTAATATTTTACTACTGTTAAAAGCATTTTGAATTTTTCTACAGCTTTTAGTCCATGAGGGATGTCAGAAGGCATTATTATAGTTTCACCTGATTTTAAAATAAAAACATTACCACCTATTGTAATTTCAGCTGTGCCATCTAGTATTTGAACCATAGCATCGCCAGAAGTCACATGCGTGCTTATACCTTCACCTTTGTCTAGTGAAAATAAAGTAATATTTGAAGTAGGAATTTGTGCTATAGTTTTGCTTATAACCTGACCTTCTTGATAAGAGATAAGATCTTTTAAATTAAGCACTTTTGAAAATTCTATGTTCCTCATTAAATTGTTCATAATGTTACCTCCTAGAAATTTTAATTATAGTATAAGCTTGTTTTTGGTAAAAATACGTACCATAAGATACCATATATAATAATTATTTTTTAAGGGATTATTAAGATTAATAGACTAAAATCATCTATAATCAATACTTATTTTGTTTCAAAATTAAACAATAATGAATATGGTAGGGATATAAGATGATTCTAAGTTTATTAGGTAGAAAAAAACAATTTATAAAATATGCTACTTCAGGAACTTTAAATACGATTATAACATTGGTTATTTATAATTTACTCATTAAGGTTAATGTTGATTATATAGTTTCAAACACTATGGCGTATATTTTTGGAGTTGCCAATGGATTTGTCTTAAATAAGATATGGGTATTTAAAGCTGATGGGAGAGTAAGTGCTTTACTTACGAAATTTGTTATTGTAAATTTAATTTCACTTATTTTTAGTACTGCAATTTTATTTTGTCTGATCAACAATTTATATATCAATGAAATATTAGCTCAGGTGATAGCAACTATTATTACTGGAATAGTTAACTATATATTAAATAAGTTATGGACATTTTCTTGAACATATATTAATATTTTGCTTCTTTATTAATAGATAGATAACTAAAAAAGGTTTTTGGAAAATCTAAAAACCTTTTTTATATAAAATATTATAGATCGTAAAATTTATTAAAGGATTCTAAGGCATACACATAATCTTTTATGCCACCTAATTCTCTTACAGAATGCATAGATAATATAGCTAAGCCCATGTCTAAGGACATCATGTTTATATGACTTGAAGATATTGGACCTATAGTTGAACCTCCTCTTTCATCTGACCGATTCACAAATACTTGAACAGGAACTCCAGCCTTGCAGCATATATTTTTATATATGGCACTGGATACAGCGTCTGTAGTATAGCTCTGGCTGGCACTTATTTTTATAATAGGGCCTTTATTTATAATAGGTCTGTTTACAGGATCAGATTTCTCTCCATAATTTGGATGCAGTGCGTGACCCAAATCACAGGATATTATAAATGATTTTGATATAGCTCTGTAAAAATCATCTTTGCTTTTACCAAGATTGAAAGCTATTCTTTCTAATATAGACAAGAGCATAGGTGAATTTGCACCTTGTTTTGTGGTGCTCCCTACTTCTTCATTGTCAAAGCATACCATTACATTTGTAGTATTTTTAATCTTGCTATTTGAAATTGCTTTTATTCCTGAATAAACCATGCTTAAATCGTCCAGTCTTCCTGAGGATATAAATTCCTGGTCAGCTCCTATTATGCTGCCTTTTTCAAATTCATATAGGAATAAGTCAAAATCCAATATGTCTTCTTCGGGTACTGAAAGTTCTTCGCTTATAATTTGAGTAAGGTAATGCCCCTGCTTGAATTTGTCATTTACTAGTGCTAAAAGAGGGAGCATATGCTTTTGTCTATTTAATTCAACACCTGAATTTATATTCCTATTCATATGTATTGCTAAGTTTGGTATTATCATGAGAGGTCTTTTTATGTTTAAAAGTTTTATTTCAGGATGAAAGGAGTCTTTACCTTTTAGAACAATCCTTCCTGCTAATGAAAGAGGTCTGTCCATCCATGTATTTAATATAGGGCCTCCATACACTTCTGTATTTAGCTTTACATAAGCACCTTCTACTTCTATGTCTGAATTTGGCTTTACTCTAAAGCTGGGTGAATCAGTATGGGCTCCTATTATTCTAAACCCCTCATTTTCAAGTTCACCTTTTCCAACTGTAAAAGCAATAAGGGCAGATTGATTTTTAGTTACAAAATATTTACCACATTTTTTTATTTTTAAAGCTTCTTCCTCTTTAATTTCTACAAATCCAAATTTTTTAAGTTCAGATATAGCATTTTTTACTGCATGAAAGGAAGTTGGACTTTCATAAATATAATTTATAAGTTCCTCTGCCTGTTCAATTTCATAATTTTTCATAATATCCTCCTTAAAATTCAATAGATAATTTATCTATGTTAGTTTGCCATTTTAAAATTTTTATTTAAATCAGAAAATTTATCTTTAAACTTTGATGATGTGTAAATTTTAGTATCTTTAGTAGTTACTTCACAAGATATACCAGGCATTTTGTTTACAAGGTTCACACCATCTTTGGGGCCTAATTCAAATACAAGAAGAGACATGATGTCGGCTATGGTATTACTATCAGAGATATTATTGTCAACTATAACAGTTACACTCATAACTCCATTATCTACAGGATATCCTGTTGAAGGATCAAGTATATGGTGATATCTTTTACCATTTTTTATAAAATATCTTTCATAATCACCTGAGGTAGATAATCCTTCGTTTGATAGTTTAACTGTACCTAACATATCATCACCTCTAGGGTTTTTAATTCCTATTCCCCAAGGGGAATTACTTTCATTTTTACCAACTGCATATATAGAACTTGAACCTAAATCTATAAAACCGTTTTTTATATTATATTTTTTGTAAATCTTTAATACTTCATCGGCAGCAAAACCTTTGGCAATTCCGCCTAAATCTAAGGCCATGCCGGGCTGTGTTAGCATAACACTCTTATTTTTTTCATCAACTTTAATCTTATCATATCCGACCAGTGGTAATTTAGATTTAATTTCTGAATCAGATGGTAGTCTTGCTTTGTCGGTACCTATTCCCCATAGATTTACTAGAGGACCTACTGTAATATCCCATTTATTACTTATTTTTGAATATTTTTGTGAGAGGTTTATCATTTTAATTATTTCAGGATGAACCTTTACATAATTTTTGCCTGAAGCATTGTTAATTTTCATAATATCGCTGCTATTTACAGTAGTACTTGCCATATCATTTAGTTGATACAATTTTTTAACACTTTCATCTACTGCTTTTTGAGCATTAGGCCCATAGGCTTTTAAATCCATTGGCGTATCCATCGTTATTATGTTTTTTTCATAAAGCTGATTATTAGAAGTATTATTGTAAGAACATGAACTAAGTAGTAAAATGAATGACAAACAAACTATTAGTTTTAAAACATGGAATTTTATCTGTGAACTGTATTTTTCACCATTTCGTAACATTTTACATCACCTCATATGTTATATTATATATGACTCATGTTTGTACATCAACTAAAGGAAAAGAGGTATAATTTATGTATATATAAATGTAATGTATATATAAAAATAGGAGAATAAAAATATGAAAAAGAAAAATAAATTTTTATTGATATTAAGCATAATTGGTCCTGGATTAATTACAGTAAATGCTGGAAATGATGCAGGAGGTATTACTACTTATGCGACTGTTGGAGCATCCTATGGTTACAACATGCTTTGGGGATTGTTATTAATAACATTTAGCTTGTCTGTTATACAGGAAATGAATGCTAGAATGGCTGTTGTGACAGGAAAGGGACTTTCTGATTTAATCAGAGAAAATTTTAGCGTTAAGCTTGCTTTTTTTGCAATGATAATTTTATTTGTTGCTAATTTTGGTGTTTGTGTAGGTGATTTTGCTGGTATAGCTGCTAGCATGGATATGTTTGGAATAAATAAATATATTTCTGTTCCTATAATGGCGTTTGTTGTTTGGTTTCTTATTACAAAAGGGTCTTATTCAAATATAGAAAAGATATTTTTAGCTTTTACATTTGTGTTTTTTTCTTATATAATAACTTGTTTTATAGAAAAACCAGATTGGAATCATGTAATAAGAGCAACTTTTACTCCTACTTTAAAATTTGACAGTGGATTTATTTTGGCATTTATAGGAATGATAGGTACTACAATTACACCATATATGCAGTTTTATCTTCAATCTTCTGTAGTAGATAAGGGATTGCAAATAAAAGACTATAAATATGAAAAATTAGATGTATATTTAGGTTCCATTTGGGGAAATTTGGTTGCATTTTTTATAATAATATGTACTGCTGTTACCTTATACAAAGCAGGAATAAAAATAGATAGTGCCAGCCAAGCTGCACAGGCACTTAAGCCGCTAGCAGGAAACTATGCGTCGATCCTCTTTGGAGTTGGACTTTTCGGAGCATCTGTGCTTGCATGTATGGTTATTCCATTGTCTACTTCATATGCAATATGCGAGTGCTTTGGACTTGAAAGCGGATTAGATCATAAGTATAAGGAATCACCTGCTTTTTATGGTATTTTTACTTTTATGATAATATTTAGTTCAATAATAGTATTGATACCTAATGTATCATTAGTAGGGGTTATGCTTATTACCCAACAGCTTGCAGGAATTTTATGTCCTATTATATTAATATTTATGGTATTACTTACTAATAACAAAGAACTTATGGGTGAGTATGTTAACAATGGATTACAAAATATTATTATATGGGTAACAGTAATATTTATAATTGTTCTTTCAGTAATTCTTTTTGTTTCACCTTTTATTAAAATTTAGTATATATAAAAAATTAGAAATAAAAAATCAACGGTAAAAATTGCAGCCGCTGATTTTTTTAGGTCAATTTTCATCATCCCATGCCATTTTAGCTAGTGGAAATGGTTTTAAAGCTCTATCTAGTATACCTTGGACATATGCAATAAGTATGCCATAGTTTACAATAGGGACATTAAGCTCTTTTGCAGTATTTATTCTATAAAGCATTGCGGCTCTATTTAACATGCAAGCACCGCAGTGAACTACTAAGGCATATTTCTTTATTTCTTCTGTAAAAGAAACGCCAGATGAAAATTCGAAATCTATTTTTTTACCGGTAATTTGTCGTATCCATCTAGGAATTTTTACTTTACCTATATCATCAGATTGTCTATGGTGAGTGCAGCCTTCTGCAATAAGTACTTTGTCTCCATCTTCTAATTTTTTTACAGCTTTTACTCCTTTTATAAGTTCTACTAGGTCTCCTTTGCATCTTGCAAATAGGATGGAGAAGGAAGTCATCAATATATCTTTTGGGGTATCTGCTGCTACTTTTAAAAATGCCTGAGAATCTGTAACTACTATTTTAGGTTTTTTCCCTAGGTTTTGTAAGGTTTCTCTAAGTTCGAATTCTTTAGTTACCACTGCAGTAGCATCACTTTCCAGTATATCTCTTATGGTTTGCTGCTGAGGGAGAATAAGTCTTCCTTTAGGAGCTGCTTTATCTATTGGAGTTACAAGAACCACAAAGTCTCCAGGGTTTATTAAATCACCAATTACTTTAAATTTATCTTCACTTTGAGGTTGCGCAGCTATTATTTGATTTTTTAACTCAAGTATACCTTTTCTTTTAAGTGCAGATACTTTTACAATTGGTATTTTGAGTTCTTTTTTCATATGTTCTACATCTAAATCTTTTATATCAGCAGCATCGATTTTGTTTAAGACTCCTATAAGGGGAATTTTTTTATTTTTTATTTGATTTATTATAGACTCGTCATAATCTGTAATTCCAACAGTTGAATCTATTACAATTATTGATATGTCAGTTTTATTTAAAACACTTAATGTTTTTTCTTTTCTAAGTTCGCCGAGCTCGCCCTCATCATCAAGACCTGCGGTATCTATTATTACACAGGGGCCTATGGGAAGTATCTCCATAGATTTATAGACTGGATCTGTAGTAGTACCCCTTACATCTGATACAATGGCTATATCTTGTCCTGTTAAGGCGTTTATAATACTTGATTTGCCTGCATTCCTTTTGCCAAAGAGTGCTATATGTGTTCTTACTGAGCGAGGTGTTTCATTTAAACTCATAAGTAATCTCCTCCAATATTTATTTGCCAGGTATACCTGGTTTTGTCAGCTGATATGGATTTATTATTTCATCTATTTTTTCCTTAGGCAGTATTTTTTCTTCATATAGAATTTCTCTTATAGTTTTATGATTTTTTAAGGCTTTCTTTGCAAGCTCACTAGCTTTATCATAACCTATGTAATGTACTAATGCAGTTACCAGTGCTGTGGAATTTTCAAGATTTTTTTTACAATTTTCTTCATTTACTTTGATTCCGTTAATGCACTTTTCTCTAAATAGTGTAACTGTTCTTTCTAAAAGTTCTAGAGATTCAAGTAGACATTCTGCAATGAGAGGAGTGAATGCATTTAACTCCAATTGACCTGAACTGCTGGCCATAGTAATTGCTGTGTCGTTTGATATTACTCTCATACTTACTTGTGCCACCATTTCAGCTATGACTGGATTTACTTTTCCTGGCATAATAGTAGAACCTGCTTGTACCTTTGGAAGAATGATTTCTCCTATTCCTCCAAAAGGTCCTGAATTTAAAAGCCTTAAATCATTTGAGATTTTTAAAAGGTTGCAGGCTAGGGACTTTAAAAGTCCTGAGACCTCAACAAATACATCGCAATTTTGAGTAACATCCATAGGATAATCGGAACGGGCAATTCCAAGACCGGTTAAGTCTTGAAGTACATCGGTTATCTTATATATAAATTTATTAGTTGCATTAAGGCCTGTACCTATAGCGGTACCGCCTATGTTGATTTCCCTGAGTCTTTCTTCTACTTTATATATTCTCCATCTATCTCGAGCGATTGCTTTGGCGTAAGCCCCAAAACCTTGTCCTACCATCATGGGAAGCGCATCCATTAGCTGAGTTCTACCTAATTTCAATATATCTGAAAAATCGTTTTCTTTAACTTGAAGTTCTTCCTGAAGATCGGACAGGCAACTGCTTAGTTTTCTTATGCGTCGTATAGCTGCGATTCTAAGAGCAGTAGGATAAACGTCATTTGTGGATTGAGACATATTAACATCATTTAAAGGATGTACTAATGAATAGTTTCCCTTTTCGCCGCCAAGTATTTCTATAGCTCTATTTGCTATGACTTCATTTACATTCATATTTGTGGATGTGCCGGCTCCACCTTGAAATGCACTTAACTTAAATTGATTGTCAAATTTGCCGCCGATAACTTCTTCACTAGCTTTAATTATGGCATCGGCTTTTTCAATTTTAAGTTCTCCTAAATCTTTATTGACTAGGGCAGCTGCTTTTTTTATGAGTGCAATTTCTTTAACTAAATTTAAATTAATAGTTTTGTTCTGTAAATTAAAATTTTCTAAAGCTCTTTCAGTATTAATACCAAAATAGGAAGAGGCTTCAACTTCCTTTTCTCCAAGTAAATCTTTTTCTACTCTAAAGTTCACATTTTATCCCCCTTAAGTTAATAACTAAAATTTAACTTATTAATATTTTATAACAAAAAAGCTAAAAATAAAATAGAATGCAATTTTGAAGACAAACATAAAAATAAGCACTTAAATTTAATTAAGTACTTATTTTCAAGAGGTATAGAAGTATTAAGATTTACCAATCCCAGTCATCAAAATCAATTGGGAATACAATCGGGAATATGAATGGGGAATATGGCATTCTGTGTCTACGTCTACGTCTGTGTCTTCTTCTCCTTCTTCCATGTTGCCTGTATAGATCATCTCCTGATTCAGCAAAATCATCCTCTTCATCCATCATTTCTGGATTGTAGGGGCAGTTATATACAGGGCAGTAATAAGCAGGGGAAGAAGTATAAGTATCTTCATCAGCACGATCATAATACTGGATGTTTTCTTCTTTATCATTTGAGTTATTTTGACTGGTATTCATTTAATGCCTCCATAAGATTTACTATATTATCATAGTATGATGAAAGGAAAAACTTGTTACAGAAAATTTAACTATGGAGTTTTACGAATTTTATTATTATTTTAATAAAAATTATTCGTACTTTTCTGTTGACTGTAACATACAATTTTGATACCATATTGTAGGAGGGATGCTATTTGAAAGAAAAATATGATGTAATAATAGTTGGAGCTGGTCCTGCGGGAATATTTACTGCTTTAGAAGTTACAAAGCTTAACAAAAATCTAAGTGTACTTATAATTGATAAAGGCAGAAATATAGAGGATAGAAAGTGTCCGGCTAGGATAAATGGAAAGTGTGTAAATTGCAATCCATGTGGTATCACTTCTGGCTGGTCAGGTGCAGGAGCTTTTTCTGATGGAAAGCTTTCTTTAAGCCCAGAAGTCGGGGGTAGAATTTTAGAGTATTTTTCAGAAGATGAATGTAAAAGGTTAATAAAATATTGTGATGATATATATTTAAATTTTGGAGCTAACAAGGTTGTATATGGATTAAACAATGAAAATATAGATAAGATAAAATATGAAGCAAGCAAATATAATATTCGTCTTATACAGTGTCCTGTTAGGCACCTGGGAACAGAGTTAGCCTATGAAGTACTGAAAAAAATGTATTACCATCTTTTGAATAACACAAACACTGAATTTAGTGAACTTACTACAGTAGATGAGATATTGGTAGAAGGTGATAGTGTAATTGGAGTTTGTGTGGAGAACAAGGATGGTAAGAAAAAGGTTTTAGCAGATAATGTAGTAGTTGCTCCAGGCAGGGGTGGTGCAGAATGGTTTTCAAATCAATCCAAAAAGTTAAAATTAAGAACTACAAATAATGCTGTAGATATAGGTGTTCGAGTTGAAGTACCAAATTCAATAATGGATCATTTGACTAAAGACTTATATGAAGCCAAACTTGTATATTATTCTGATACTTTTGATAATAAGGTTAGAACTTTTTGCATGAATCCAGGTGGTGTAGTATCAGAAGAGCACTATGATGGCACCATAGCAGTTGTAAATGGGCATAGTTATGAAGAAAAAGAATTGAGAACAGAAAATACAAACTTTGCAATGCTCGTTTCTACATCCTTTACGGAGCCCTTCAACCAACCTATAACCTATGGTAAGTATATTGCAAAGCTTGGAAATATGCTTACTGGAAATGGCATAATGGTGCAAAGGCTGGGAGATTTATTAAATGGAAGAAGGACTGATTATTCAAGACTTAAAAAATCTACTACTATTCCAACTTTAAAATCAGCAGTGCCTGGAGACTTAAGTTATGTTTTGCCTCAGAGATATCTTACATCTATAGTCGAGGCACTAAAAGCTTTTAATAATGTTGCACCAGGACTTTATAGTAAAAATACACTTTTGTATGGAGTGGAGGTAAAATTCTATTCTAGTAAATTTGATACAAATGATAAGTTTGAAACTCCTATAAAGAATTTATATGCCATAGGAGATGGTGCAGGTATTACAAGAGGACTTATGCAGGCATCAGTAACAGGTGTAGTAGTTGGAAGAGACATAGTTAGCAAGTAATTGTAAATTATTATATATTATTTTGAAAGATTTGGGTTATACAAAAAAAGGGGAGGAAATTCTCATGTCAGCATTTATTGTTTTAGGATCCCAATGGGGTGATGAAGGAAAAGGAAAGATGACAGATTATCTTGCAAAAGGGGCAGATGTTGTTGTCAGATTTCAAGGTGGAAATAATGCAGGTCATACAGTTGAAGTAGGAGATAAGCAATATAAACTTCATCTTGTACCATCTGGAATATTGTATAAAGATAAGGTGAATGTAATTGGAAATGGAGTAGTGCTTGATCCAAAAGCATTATTTGAAGAAATGGATTATTTAAAAGACCTAGGAGTAGACATATCACCTGAAAATTTAATAATAAGTGATAGAGCCCAACTTATTATGCCGTACCATAAGATATTAGACGGTATAAAAGAGAGAGCAAGAGGTAAAAAAGATATAGGAACTACAGGAAAAGGAATTGGACCGTGCTATACGGATAAAATGGAAAGAAGCGGCATAAGGGTTTGTGACCTTATGCACCAGAACATATTTGAAGAAAACCTAAAAGAAAATTTAAAAATAAAGAATGACATAATAACTAAGGTTTATGGAGAAAAGGCTCTTGACTTTGATACTATATACAATGAATATATTGATTATGCAAAGAAATTAGCCCCTTATGTTAAAGATATATCTGTAGAAGTATATAATAGTATAAAAGGTGGAAAAAAGGTATTATTTGAAGGTGCACAGGGTACTTTGCTAGATATAGATTATGGAACTTATCCTTATGTTACATCTTCAAGCACTATTGCTGGTGGAGTATGTATTGGTTCAGGAATAGGACCTACTATGATAACAGGAGCAGTAGGTATTGCAAAGGCGTATACTACAAGAGTAGGAAAAGGACCTTTCCCTACAGAGCTTTTTGACAAAACAGGAGAATGGATTAGGGAAAATGGTCATGAATATGGAGTTACTACAGGAAGAGCTAGAAGATGTGGATGGCTAGATCTAGTAATACTTAAGACTAGCAGCAGAGTTTCTGGACTTACAAGCTTTGCTATTACAAAAATAGATACTTTAGCAGGACTTGAAAGGGTAAAAGCATGTGTAGGATATAAATTTAATGGAAAAGTTATAGACTACGTACCTGCAAGTTTAGAAGATTTAGCTAAATGTGAACCTGTATATGAAGAATTTGAAGGTTGGGGCAGGGAAATAGAAAATGCCAAAACTTATGACGAGTTACCACAGAATGCTAAAAAATATTTAAATAGAATAGAAGAATTTACGGGAACAAAAGTATCTATAGTATCTGTTGGACCAAGAAGAGATCAGACAATAGATGTAAGTGAAATATAAACAGAGTTCTTGGCATCATATGGAGTTTTGGCTCCACCTGATGCTTATTAACAGGCTTCTTAGTGCTTCAGCACTTAGAAGGCGTTATCCTTTAGGGAAAATCGTTATCCAGGGACGTAGCTGCTCTTTACTCCTACTTGGAGAAGAAGGAGGATTAGAGCAGGTAGTCATCGGATAAATTAAATTTATCACCCTTAAATAAATTTATTAAATTAAGTTTATTTAAGGGTGAATTTTTTATCTTTAGCAATTTTATTCTACAGAAAAAATGAAAATTATATTATAATATAGATGTGATCAAAATGCATAAGGTGAGGAGGGTAAATAAAATTGGGAAAGTTAGTTACTGAAAAAGAATACGAGGTCCAATACTATGAAATAGATTTTAGAAAGAAGTTGCTTGTAACAAGTCTTATGAATTATTTTGAAGATGTATCTACAAAACAATCAGAAGACATAGGAGGAGGACTTGATTACTTAAAACGAAAAGGGGTAGCTTGGGTACTATATAAATGGGATATACATATTGATAGGCATCCTAATTATGGTGAAAAAATAGCAGTTCAAACTAAAGCATATTCCTTTAGAAAGTTCTATGGATATAGGACCTTTAAGGCTTTAGATGATAAGGGAAATGTCATTGCATCAGCCAATTCAATATGGCTTCTTATAGATAAGGAAAAACGTAAAGTAATCAGGATAACTGAAGATATGTATAAAATGTATGGTGTAGCTGAAAATGAGATAAAACCGTTGATCATTAAAAAGATAAAGTTACCAGAACAGTTTGACATAGAAAAAAGTTTTAATGTAAGATACAGTGATATAGATACCAACAGGCATGTCAATAATGTTAAGTATGTAGACTGGATTGTGGAAACTATACCTCTTGATATAGTGCTTAATTTTACTATAAAAAATCTAAATATAACTTATGAAAAAGAGGCATTATATGGAGAAAAAATAAAAATATATACTAAACTGCAAAAGAAACAAAATAGTTATATATCTCTGCATAAGATAGTAGATCAAGAGGAAAAGGAATTATCAGTAATAGAAGCGGTTTGGGATAAAAATGAAGAATAAAAAGCAGAGAGAAAGGCTGATGAATTATGTTTCAGCAGCACTTTTCCCTGCAGTAAATCCTGAACTCCAGGCCCATTGTAAATTAAAACCACCACAGTCACCATCCACATCCAAAATCTCTCCTGCAAGATATAAATTTTTTATTTTTTTTGATTCTAAAGTAATGCTATTTACTTGAGAGGTGTCGACTCCTCCGCAGGTAACTTGAGAATTTTTGAAGGAATTAGTATCATATACTGTAAATTGCCAGGATTTGAGCAAGCGACATATATTCTTTTTTTCCTGCCAGTTTAATTCACTACATGGTTTGTGAATATCTTCAACGGATGATTCCTTTAAAAGTATAGGTATGATTTTTTTATTTATCACTCCTATGAAGGAGTCGAATATACTTCTGTAACCAAAAGTTCCCCAACGATTTTCTAAGAATTCTATTAAATCCTTTTCTTCAAAATCTGGAAGCATGTCAATTTTGATCTTAACGGACTTTTTACTAAATAAATTACAGGAGGCTATACGACTTATATCAAGTATAGGTGGCCCTGATATTCCATAGTCTGTAAATAATATTTCTCCATATTCCCTTTTTTGTATTATATTATCCACAATTATATATACATACCCATTGAATTTTACTCCCGATAAGGCTTTTAAATGATTATAGCTTAATTTCAACTGTACAAGGCCAGGAAGGGGAGGTATTATACTGTGGCCAAGGTTTTTACATAGAGTAAATCCCGAACCGTCAGATCCTGTATTAGGGGCAGATTTGCCACCTGTACATAATATTAGTTTATTACATTCGTAAATTTCATCATTACAGTATATTTTAAAGGATTTTTTATTAAAGGCTATATTACTGACTTTTGAATTTAAATAAACAGGTATATTTCGATCTTCAATAGCCATTTTTAATATATCTAGTACGGAAGATGATTGAAGAGAAAGGGGATACATCCTTCCATTTTCCAAGGTTGTAATCGGAAGACCTAGTGAATTAAAAAAGTTTATTGTGTCGTCAAGGGAAAAACTATTTAAGACACTTTCAAAAAAATGAGTATTTTTACTGTGATATCTGCAAAAATCTATATTTTTATTAGTTATATTACATCTACCATTTCCAGTTGATAATATTTTATTACCTATTCTACTTTTAGATTCTAAAATTGCTACGTCTTTTCCTCTGTCTTTTACTGTAATTGCAGCCATGATACCAGAAGCACCTGCACCAATTACTATGATTTCATGAAACATGTAGATACATCTCCTATTTAAAAAAATTCATTTATAGCTATATTTTAACTTACTTGTACTTTTTTTAATACAGTTTGCAAAAAAATATATATTTAACTGCAGTTTGTAATATAATAAAAACAACATTATAAACATGAACGAAGTAAAAATTCGTTTCTATAACCTTATATATTATATATTTTGTAAAAAGGAGTGTTGTCCAAATGGAAGCTGCTAATTTTCTATACTATAAGAACTGGGTAGTAGTTGGTGATGTGTCTAATGAAGAAAAATATGCTTTTAAAATATTAAGTTCTCTTAAGGGTGCAATGTATAATGCAGAGGGAGTGAATCCTAGAGATGCTAGCGGAAAGGTATACAAATCTTTAAGTGAAATACCTTTTAAAGTAGATGTACTTGATTTATGCATAAATCCTAAAACTGGTATTGATATAGTTAAAAAGGCTTTTGAGATTGGTATAGACAAAATATTAATACAGCCAGGTGCAGAAAGTGAGGAAATATTAAATTTCTGCAGTAATAATGGAATTTCTGCAGTAAAAGGATGCGCACTTGTAGAACTTACGAAAAAACATAAAGCTTAGGAGGTTTTTTATGCTTAAAATATATGCAGTTTCTGACTCTATAGGTGAGACTGCAGAACTTGTTGCTAAAGGTGCTGCTAGCCAATTTTATTCAGAGATAGAAGTACATAGGGTACCTTATATAAAGAGTTATGAGGATGTAAATGAATTTATAAATGGGTTAGAAAGCAAAGAAAATATCATGGTTATATCTACAATAGTCCTTGTAGAAGTAAGAGAATTTCTGGTTCAAAGGTGTGTAGAATGTGGTATTCCTATAAATAATATTTTAGGACCTTGTATAAGTATGGTATCAAGGATACTAAATAAAATACCTGAATATAGGCCAGGTGCTGTATGGGAAATAGATTCTGAGTATTATAAAAAGGTAGAGGCAGTAGAGTTTGCCATAAAGTATGATGATAGCAAGGATAATTCAGGAATAAAATATGCGGATGTTGTTCTTTTAGGCCTTTCTAGAACTTCTAAAACGCCACTTTGTATGTACCTTGCAAATAAGGGAATAAAAGCTTTGAACATACCGCTTATGCCGGAAGTACCTGTGCCAGAGGAGTTGTTTGAGATTGATAGAAAAAAGATTGTAGCCCTTACTATAGATCCAGTCCACTTAATCGAAGTAAGAAAACATAGAATAGATAGATACAATACTATATCTAATAGGTTTAAGTATGCAAATGAAGAAAGGGTTCTTCAGGAATTAGAATTTTCAGATAAGCTTATAAGAAGATTAAGGTGTAAGGTAATAGATGTGACAAAAAGGGCAATAGAGGATACAGCATTAATTGTAATGGAATATATAGGATACATGGAATCAAAAGGTTATTAAAGTACAAATTTTATTATAAGAAGGCCGTTTTTTGCTTTTAGATTCAAAATTATATGAGAAATTTTAAATTATGAAATTTACTTAATACGTTGATACATAAGGGATTACAAAGAAAAGCCTAAAGATGTCCAATAAAATATCACAAAAAAGTATTGACACTTTATAAAAAATTTTGTATTATAGTGTATGTCAGGTCGTCAGGTACGACTTAATAAAACAGTATAAGGCCCCTTGGTCAAGTGGTTAAGACACCACCCTTTCACGGTGGTAACAGCAGTTCAAGTCTGCTAGGGGTCACCAAGAGTAAGTATATGTGGGCGCATAGCTCAGCTGGGAGAGCATCTGCCTTACAAGCAGAGGGTCACAGGTTCGAGCCCTGTTGTGCCCACCACATATGGCTCAGTAGCTCAGCTGGTTAGAGTGCCGGCCTGTCACGCCGGAGGTCAAGGGTTCGATCCCCTCCTGAGTCGCCATATGTGCTGGCATGGCTCAGCAGGTAGAGCAACTGACTTGTAATCAGTAGGTCGTGGGTTCGATTCCTACTGCCAGCACCAAAAATAAGAATGTATTTTTAAATACATTCTTATTTTTTTTATTTAGATATTTTATTTGAAATTTTTATTTTGTATATTTTGTTTTATTCTTATGTCCTCTCCGAAAAATTTGTATAAGGTAAATTCTCCAAGCAATCTAGATGAAATTCTCTCTGAATAGCATTTTAAAATTTCTTCTAAGTCATAGTTTGTTGATACAAGCATTTTGCTTTGTTTCAATAGTTTTTTATTTAAAAGGTTAAATAGTTCAGTTTTAGAAAAATCGGTTATTTGTTCAGATCCTAAATCATCTATTATAAGTAGATCACAATTCATTAAAATATCTTCTAATTCTATGCTATTGTTGAACCTTATATCCTTTAGGTCTTTAATCAAGGATTCAGAGGTTCTATAAATTACTAAAAAACCTCTGTCTATCAATTCTTTTGCTATACAATTTGATAAGAAGGTCTTTCCAGTTCCGGCAGATCCATAAAATAATAAATTCTCGCTGCAGTTAGAAAAATTTTCTATGTATTTCCACGATGTAGATGCTATTATTTCTATATTTTTTCTAGGGCTTGTAGGATTTCCCTCACTTTTGGTGGAGGAATATAGTTGAAAGTTAAAGTTATCGAAGTTATTCTTAACTAACATATTTTTGAAGTCAGAATTGCTATAGTAAAGTTTAATAAGTTTTTGTTTGTAACAGTTGCATTTTTTGTTCCCAATGAATCCAGTATCTTTGCATTTATCACATTTATAGGACATATCTAAATAATTTACAGGATAATTATTAGATGTTAAAATATGAGCTTTTTTTATCCTTAAATCTGAAATTTTTTGGTGAAGCTCCTTTAAGTAAATATCCTTGTTTGAAACATTGTTTAATATATTTATTGATAATTTTAAGGAAAGTCTACCTATTTGATTTTGTATGTTTAATACTTCAGGTAGGTTTTTTTTAATTTCTTCCTTCCGTAAGCCTAAAGCCTTTTTATCATCGTCTCTTATTTTTTCATATATCTTCATTATATTAGAGTGATAGCTTTTAATCATTCTTATCCCATCCTAGTAGTTTTTTCTCCAAGTCTTTAAAGTCATAGTTTCTCTGTTTAAAATTGTTGAAGGTTCCTTTTGAACTTTTATTTTCTGTAATTCTCTTTACATTTTTAAAATTGCTTTTATTTACTTTCTTTAAATCCTTTTTTTCTATATCTTCTAATGTCTTAATTTTATCTTTATTCCAGCTTGTTAATATTCCATCAATATATTTAAAGTCAGCCTTATTTATTCTTTGAAAACATATATCACAAGCTTTATATATAATTTCCACTGAGAAATTATAAGCTTGAATCCATTTAGAAAGTAAATCCTCTTGAGGCTTCATTATTTCCCCATCTTTTATACCAAGATAGCCTAAAATTTTTCTTATTTTAATCCATTTATCTTCATGTTTTTTTATAAAAGACTGTGCATCATTTATATCTTTTATTTTAGCGTCAAACCAAGATATTGCAGTTTTTTCTATATATCTGCTGTTGGTTTTACCTTTTAAAGCACAGTATTGAACTAAAAGAAGTATAATCTCTGGAGAAAAATTAAAATCATTTAACCAGCTTATGTACATAGTCATTTCTTTTGAAGACAAGGTCCTACCCAAGGATTTTTCTATGTCTTCAAGCATATCTTTAATAGAAGTTTTATTTAATTCTTCAAGTAAATTTATATCATCTTCTTTTTCATTGTCTCTATCTGATAAATCTAAAAATTCTATGTTATAATTCCCCATATTGTCAACAGGTACCATTTTAATAACATTTTCGTCATTCCAGTAGTTCCAAGCATTTAAAACATCCGTTTCTAAAAGATGCAAAGCACTTGCAACAATTTGAGAGCTAACTCCTAACTCACCTGATTTGCAATATTTTAGCCCAAGCAGGTATACTTTAACAAATTCCCCTCGGGCTTTAGGCATAAACTTATCTATAAAAACGTTGCTTACAGGAGTATAATTAGCTTCAGCAGTCTTAAATACAAAAGTACTCATATATTTTTTACCTACCTTTATAAGCTTTGTTTTAAAAAGCTATCATATAAATATTATAACAAAATATAAAAAGTATAACAATGTAATACTTTTGGAATTATTTTCTATATTTAAGTTTACTAACTTTTCAATTTATTATATTATAGAGTTTAAAGACATAGTTTTAAACTATTTTATTTTAATATTATATTAAAATTACTTGATTATACTAAGGCAAATAGGATAAAATTAAATTTTAGGATATAGTAGTCTTTAATCTTAAAATTTTAAGATGCTGGACAGTTAAAAGTTTTTAATATATACTTTGAATATCAAAATATTCGAGTATCAAAAATTATTTGAAGGAGGGGGTCACATGAAATTACCTCCATTAATCATAGGAGATCTAAAAGCTAAAATACCTATTATACAAGGTGGAATGGGCGTAGGAATTTCCCTACATAATTTAGCACAGGCAGTAGCAAATGAAGGTGGCATAGGTATAATTTCTACAGTGCAGATAGGATATAGAGAACCTGATTTTGAAGCTAACCCAACGGAGGCTAACCTTAGAGCATTGAGAAAGGAAATACAAAAAGCTAAAGAATTAAGTCCTAAAGGTATAATTGGAGCAAATATTATGGTGGCTATAAATGATTATAATGATATGGTAAAGACTTGTATCGAGGAAAAAGCTGATATTATAATATCCGGAGCAGGACTTCCACTTAATCTACCTAAGCTTGTTGAGGGAAGCAGCATAAAGATAGCACCTATAGTTTCTTCAGGAAAGGCAGCTTCTCTTATAATTAGACACTGGTTGAAAAAATATTCTAGACTTCCGGATTTAGTTGTAGTAGAAGGACCTAAAGCTGGGGGACATTTGGGATTTCATTTAGAACAATTGCAAGAGGGAAAAGAATGTTTAGAAGATATAGTATGTGAAGTAATCAAAGTAGTTAAATATTTTAGAGAAAAATATAATAAAAATATTCCTGTAGCAGCAGGTGGTGGAATATATACAGGAGCGGATATTGCAAAATTCTTCAAGTTGGGTGTAGATGCAGTACAGATGGGAACACGTTTTGTGGCAACTGAAGAATGTGATGCTAGCATAAACTTTAAAAAGGCATACATAGATTCAGAAAAAGAGGATATAAAAATAATAAAAAGTCCTGTAGGGCTTCCTGGAAGAGCTTTAAGAAATAAGCTTATAAGGCAAGCTGAAGAAGGGAGAATTGCGCCTAAAAGGTGTTACAATTGTTTGAAAAAGTGTAATCCTAAGGAAACTCCTTATTGTATATCTAGAGCACTGATCAATGCTGTTAAAGGAAATATAGATGAAGGGCTTATTTTTGTTGGAAGTAATGCTTATAGGGTAAACAAAATTGTAAAGGTTAAGGAACTTATGAAAGAGTTAGTTTTAGAGGCAGAAAGTATTTGATATAAGTGGCATAAATTAATTGTCAAAGTGGTGATCTAGTGAACAAAGGTATAAATGTTATAAATGAATTGTTAGTAGATCTTTTTAACGATATTTTAGTAATAGAACAAAAATCCCTTCAATATGCAACATTTAAAGATTTATCTGTTACGGAGGTACACACTATAGAAGCTATAGGTATGGATAAACCGAAGAGAATGAAAGATGTTGCTTGTCAACTAGATATAACTATGGGGACCTTAACTACGGCCATAAATCGTTTAGAAAGAAAGCAATATGTTACACGAACAAGGAGTAAAGAAGATAGAAGAATTGTATACATACAGTTGACCCAAGAAGGAAAACTTGCCTTTAGAGTTCACCATAAGTTTCATTCTAATATGGTTGAAGAAATCGTAGGAGAGTTAACGGAAGAAGAAGAAGGGGTTTTAATTAAATCATTGGAGAAACTCAATAATTTCTTCAGATCAAAGTATAATCTAAAAATTGGATCAAAGGAGAAGAATAATGAATAAAGTAGAAATTACAGGTACAGGAAGCTATGTTCCTCCCAAGATTGTGGATAATAATGATCTGTCTCTCATAGTAGATACCAGTGATGAATGGATAACAAGCAGAACAGGGATAAAGGAGAGAAGGATATCTCAAGGAGAAGATACCTCAGATATGGCAACAAAAGCAGCTATAGAGGCAATTAAAGATGCTAAAATAAGTGTAGAAGATATTGAACTTATAGTGCTTGCAACTGTTACTCCAGACAGCTTTATGCCTTCTACTGCCTGTATAGTTCAGAAAAATATAAAGGCAGTAAATGCTACATGCTTTGATGTATCGGCAGCTTGTTCAGGTTTTGCATATGCAATGGATATTGCAGTTCAATTTATAAGGGCTGGAAGGTTTAAAAATGTTCTTGTCATAGGAGCAGATACATTTTCTAAAATACTTGATTGGAAAGATAGAAGCACTTGTATATTGTTTGGTGATGGTGCGTCAGCTGCATTTTTGCAAAGTGGAGAAGAAGATCAGATACTTTCAACTTATACTGGATCAGATGGAAATAAGGGAGATTCATTAACATGTCCTGCAGTAGCTGTAAACAATCCTTATGTTGATGGTGTTATAAGCCCTATTAAGAGTGTAGTTGGAATGGAAGGAAGAGAAATATTTAAATTTGGAGTAAAAGTTTTAGAAAAATCAGTTAAAGCCCTGCTTCAACAGGCTAATTGTACTTTAGAAGAAATTAAATATATAATTCCTCATCAGGCAAATTATAGGATAATAGAATGTGCAGCAAAAAAACTTGGAATAGGTATGGATAGGTTTTACATCAATTTAGATGCTTATGGCAATACCTCTGCTGCAAGTATAGGAATAGCTCTAGATGAAGTTCGCAAAAAAAACTTAGTTAAAAAAGGGGATAAAATACTTATTGTAGGTTTTGGAGGAGGATTAACCTATGGAGGATTTATATTAAAGATAAATTCATGATTTATATAAAACTCTGGAGGTTAAAAATGATATTAGAAAAAATTAAAGAGGATAAAGGGAGGTTAAATTTATGATTAATTCTGTATTTTCAAATATGGTAGGAATAAAGTATCCGATTATTCAAGGAGCGATGGCTTGGATTGCAGACAGCTCACTAGCAGCTGCAGTATCAAATGCAGGAGGACTTGGAATAATTACTGGAAACGCACCACTTGAATGGGTAAGAGATGAAATACGAAAGGCCAAAAAACTTACAGATAAACCTTTTGGCGTAAATATAATGCTTTTATCAGAAACAGCTGAAGCAGTAGCTAAGATGGCATGTGAAGAAAAAGTTAAAGTTGTAACTACTGGAGCAGGAAACCCAGGAAAATACATAGATATGTGGAAGGAAAATGATATAAAGGTTATACCTGTTGTAGCATCTGTAGCATTAGCTAAAAGAATGGAAAGAGCAGGAGTGGATGCAGTTATTGCAGAAGGCTGTGAATCTGGAGGACATGTAGGAGAGCTTACTACTATGTCATTAGTACCTCAAGTAGTAGATGCTGTAAGTATCCCTGTAATTGCAGCAGGTGGTATTGGAGACGGAAGAGGTGCAGCAGCTGCTTTTATGTTGGGAGCTCAGGGAATACAGCTTGGAACTAGATTTTTAGTTGCAAATGAATGTACAGTCCATGCAAATTATAAAGAAAAAGTGTTAAAGGCAAAAGATATAGATACACAGGTTACAGGTAGGGTCACGGGCCATCCCGTTCGTGTTCTTAGAAATAAACTAGTGAGAAAATTTCAGCTGTTAGAGAAAAATGGAGCACCTATGGAAGAATATGAAAAGTTAGGAAGAGGAGCTCTTGCAAGGGCAGTTCGAGAAGGAGATATAGATAACGGTTCTGTTATGGCAGGTCAGATAGCAGGGCTTGTATGTAAAGAACAAAGCTGTGATGAGATTATTCAGGAAATATTTAAAGAAACTCAGGAGAACTTAAAAAGAGTTGAAAATATGTTTTAAAAATAAAATTTGGAGGTATATATGGGTAAAATAGCTTTCTTATTTTCAGGACAGGGAGCCCAGTACGTAGGTATGGGAAAAGACCTTTTTGAAAATATAGATGTATGTAAAAATGTGTTTAAAGATGCGGATGAGGTATTGGATTTTTCAATAAGTAATATGTGTTTTGAAGGTCCGGAAGAAGATTTAAACAAAACTGAAAATACCCAACCTGCAATTTTAACTACAAGTATAGCAGCTTTAAGAGCATTGGAGGGCTTTGGAATTAAGCCTGATATAGCAGCAGGTTTAAGTCTTGGTGAATATTCAGCTCTTGTATGCAGTGGTGTTATGGAATTTAAAGAAGCAGTTTCCCTAGTTAAAAAGAGAGGAAAGTATATGCAGGAGGCAGTGCCTGAAGGTATTGGTACAATGGCCGCAATACTAGGATTAGATTATGTAAAAGTGGAAAAAATATGTGCAGATAGTTCTTCTTTTGGTATAGTGGAAACTTCAAATATGAACTGTCCGGGTCAGGTAGTAATTGGAGGAGAAATAGAAGCTGTAAAAGCTGCTTGTAAGCTAGCAAAAGAGCGGGGGGCTCGCAGAGCTATAGAGCTTTCAGTTAGCGGACCTTTTCATACTTCTATGTTGAAGCCGGCAGCAGAAAAGTTAGAAGGAGAATTAAATAAATTATCCCTTAAGGAGTTTTCAATTCCAGTTGTAACAAATGTTACAGGGGAGGTAATTGAAAAACTAGATAATGTGAAACCTTATTTGAAAAGGCAGGTTATGAGTACTGTACTCTTTGAAAAAAGTATAAATACTATGATTGAAGCAGGGGCAGATACTTTTGTAGAAATAGGACCTGGAAAGGTTTTGAGTGGATTTGTAAGAAAAATAGACAGAAAAGCCCTTATATTAAATGTTCAGGATATTAAATCATTAAATTCTACTGTGGAAGAATTAAAAAATAGATAGGAGAATTAAAATGGATATTGTTGGTAAAAAGGCAGCGGTAGTTACAGGCGGAGCTAAAGGTATTGGAAGAGCCATTGCACTTAAATTGGCAGAAGACGGATTTAATATAGTAGTTAATTATAGAAGCAGCTTAAATTCAGTAGAAAAAGTAATAGATGAAATTAGGGAAAGAGGGTCTGAAGCCATTGCAGTTCAGGGTGACGTAAGTATATTTGAGGATGCAAAAAATATTATGAAGCAGGCAGTAGATACTTTCGGTAGAATAGATGTGCTCGTAAATAATGCAGGAATAACTAGAGATGGACTGATACTTAGAATGAAAGAAGAAGACTTTGATAAAGTAATAGAGGTAAATTTAAAAGGAGCCTTTAATTGTATAAGGCATGTGAGTCCTATAATGGTTAAACAAAGAAGTGGTAAAATAATAAGTATATCTTCAGTAGTAGGAGTTACAGGGAATGCTGGCCAAGTAAACTATTCTGCAGCAAAAGCTGGAATAATAGGCATTACGAAGTCTACAGCTAGAGAATTAGCATCAAGAGGAATAAATGTGAATGCTGTAGCACCTGGTTTTATAAAAACCGATATGACAGAAGTTCTTTCAGATAAAGTTAAAGATACTACATTAAATAATATACCTCTAAAAAAATTTGGAAATGCTGAAGATGTAGCAAACGTAGTAGCCTTTTTAGCATCTCCAAGTGCAGATTATGTAACAGGTCAGGTAATAAACGTAGATGGTGGAATGGTAATGTAAAAATTTTTAAGGGTTGGTGAAAGATATGGAAAAGAGAGTAGTAATTACAGGACTTGGAGCAATTACACCAGTAGGAAATGATACCAATACATTTTGGAATAATATAAAAAATGGAGTTTGTGGAATAGACTTTATTAAGGCTTTTGATGCAGAAAATTATAAAGCAAAAGTTGCAGCAGAAGTTAAAGGATTTGATCCGCATGAGCATTTAGACAGAAAAGAATCAAAAAGGTTTGATAGATTTTGTCAGTTCGCTATGGTTTCAGCAATGGAAGCTGTAGAAGATTCTAAACTTGATATTGAAAGTGTAGAGAAAGAAAGGTTTGGAGTAGTTATTGGTTCAGGTATAGGGGGAATAGGAACTATAGAAAAACAACATTCTGTGTTAGAGGAAAAAGGACCTAACAGAATAACTCCTTTATTTATACCAATGATTATAAGCAATATGGCTGCTGGAAATATAGCTATAAAATTTGGAGCTAAGGGACCATGCAGCAATATAGTTACGGCTTGTGCTACAGGTACAAATTGTTTGGGTGAAGCTTTTAGAATGATTAAAAATAATCTCGCAGATGTAATGATAGCAGGTGGAACCGAAGCATGTATTACACCATTGTCTATGGCTGGATTTGCTGCAGCAACTACTTTAACTAAGAGCACAGACCCTAAAAGAGCATCTGTTCCTTTTGATAAGGAAAGAGATGGATTTGTAATGGGAGAAGGTTCCGGTATATTGATATTGGAGTCATTAGAACATGCTCAAAAAAGAGGAGCTAAAATATATGCGGAATTAGTTGGATATGGTTTTACATGTGATGCATATCATATGACATCACCAGCACCAGGTGGTGAAGGCGCAGCAAGGGCTATGAGCCTTGCTATAGAAGAAGCTGGAATTGAAAAAGAAGAGGTATCTTATATAAATGCTCATGGAACAAGTACAAAAATAAATGATAAAGTTGAAACAGAGGCAATTAAAAAAGCTTTCGGAGATTATGCAAAGAATATACCTATAAGCTCTACAAAATCAATGACTGGACATTTGCTTGGAGCTGCAGGAGCAATAGAGGCTATAATAAGTGTTAAGGCTTTAGAAGAAGGAATTATACCTCCTACAGTAGGATATAAAGTTCAGGATGAGGAATGTGACTTAGATTATGTTCCAAACAAGGCAAGAAAGGCTGAACTTAAATATGTTATGTCTAATTCTTTAGGATTTGGCGGACATAATGCAGTAATTTTATTAAAAAAGTGGAGTGAGTAAATATGGACTTTAAAGCAATTGAGAATATGATAAAAACTATGGATAATTCAAAGCTTGGATATTTAGAAGTTAATTGGGATAACGTATCTATAATTATGAAAAAGCAGGGTGAAGAAGGAAATATAAAACAGGTAAACATAGTAAAAGGAAATGGAGAAAATGTAAAACCTGTCTTTGAAAAACAAAGTGACAAAATTGAAGCAAAAGAAGATAATATAGATAAGGTAAAAAAAGTTGAAGAAAAAAAAGATGATGATATAGAGGACAGCAATATAAAAGAAGTAAAGTCACCTATAGTAGGTACTTTTTACAATTCATCAGGACCTGAAAAACCTGTTTTTGTAAATGTAGGATCTAAGGTAAAAAAAGGAGACACTCTGTGTATAATAGAAGCTATGAAACTTATGAATGAGATTCAAAGCGAGGTAGATGGAGAAGTAGTGGATATTTTAGTTAAGAATGAACAGATGGTAGAGTATGGCCAGCCGCTATTTAAAATAAAAACTGAATCTTAACAGCTGTGGGAGGAGAATACTTATGGAACAAGACGAATTTAATGTGAATTTTGGAATAAATGAAATAAAACAAATTATTCCTCATAGATATCCATTTCTTTTGTTGGATAAGGTAACGTATATGGAGCCAGGTAAGAAAGTTATAGCATATAAGAATGTTACTGCTAATGAATATTTTTTTCAGGGACATTTTCCAGAAGAACCTGTAATGCCTGGAGTACTTATAATAGAAGCATTAGCTCAGGCTGGAGCTGTAGCTATTTTAAGCAAAGAAGAATTTAAAGGAAAAATAGCTTTCTTTGGAGGAATAAATAAGGCAAAATTCAGAAGAAAGGTAGTGCCTGGGGACACACTTAAATTAGAAGCAGAGATTGTAAAAATTAAAGGACCTGCAGGAATTGGAAAGGCAGTAGCCTATGTGGAAGGCAAAAAAGCTGCTGAAGGTGAATTGTTGTTTATGATAGGAGACAAAAATTAAATTGTCAGGAGTTGAATTTTAAAAGTGTTTAATAAGATTTTGATTGCCAATAGAGGAGAAATAGCAGTTAGGATAATTAGAGCTTGCAGGGAAATGGGAATAGAAACTGTAGCAGTGTATTCAGAAGCAGATAGGGATGCACTTCATACTCAGATGGCGGATGAAGCCATATGTATAGGACCGGCATCTCCTAAAGAAAGTTATTTAAACGTACAAAATATAATAAGTGCCACAGTTTTATCAGGAGCGCAAGCTATTCATCCTGGATTTGGTTTTTTATCTGAAAACAGTAAGTTTGCAAGTATATGTAAACAGTGTAATATTACTTTTATAGGCCCTACTCCGGAATGTATTGACAATATGGGCAATAAGTCTAATGCTAGAGATATAATGGGAAAGGCAGGAGTTCCTATCGTTCCAGGGTCAGATGGTGCTATAAAAACAAATGAAGAACTTTTGGAAACTGCAAGAAAAATAGGATATCCTGTTATGATAAAAGCCTCTGCAGGCGGTGGTGGACGTGGTATAAGAGTCGTATATGATGAATCTGAGATTATAAAAAATTATGAAAATGCTAAAGCTGAAGCTAGTGCAGCCTTTGGAGATGACACTATATACTTAGAAAAGTTTATAGAAAGACCAAAGCATGTAGAAATTCAGATACTTGGAGATAATTTTGAAAATGTAGTTTATCTGGGGGAAAGAGACTGTTCCATGCAGAGAAGAAATCAAAAAGTAATGGAAGAAGCACCTAGCAAGGTAGTTACGGAAGAACTTAGAAAATCCATGGGAGAAACAGCTGTAAGGGCAGCCAAGGCTGTACATTATAATAATGCTGGAACTGTAGAATTTCTTTTAGACAAAAATAATAATTACTATTTCATGGAGATGAATACTCGTATTCAAGTAGAACATGCTATAACAGAAATGGTAACAGGTATAGATCTTGTAAAAGAACAGATAAAAATTGCAGCAGGAGAAAAGTTAGATTTTTCTCAAGAGGATGTTAAGATAACCGGTCATTCTATAGAATGCAGAATAAATGCAGAAGATGTAAAAAGAGGTTTTATGCCTTCTCCAGGAAAGATAAAAGACTTATATGTACCTGGAGGTTTTAATGTAAGAGTAGATAGTGCAGTGTACTCGGGATATAATATTCCTCCCTATTATGATTCTATGATAGCAAAGCTCATTGTATATGGAAAAGATAGGGATGAGGCTATATGCAGAATGAGGAGAGCCTTGGGAGAGTTTATTATAGAAGGGGTTAGTACCAATATAGACTTCCAATTTGAACTCATAGATAGTAAGGAATTTATAGAAGGAACTTATGATACAAAGTTTATAGAAAATAATTTCAAGTATTAATTCCTTCCTTTATTTGTAGTAAAATAGTTATATTGCTTTACTATAAAATAAATTGACTATTTACGATTTGGTGGTCAATCTTATAAGAGAGGTGATAAAGCTTGTTAAATAAATTCTTTAAAAAAACAAAATATATTACAGTTAGTCAGAGGGCTTTAAATAATATCCATGAAGATTTAGATTCAAAGCCAAGTATACCAAATGGAATGTGGGTAAAATGTGATGGATGTGGTAAGGTACTATATAAGCAGGATCTAGAAAAAAATAATAGGGTATGCCAGTATTGCAAGCATCATTTTAGGATGAATGCTAAAGAAAGAATAGATCTTATAACAGATAAGGATAGCTTTTGCCAATTTGATGAAAACATGACGTCTACTAATCCTATAGGATTTAAAGGATATGAAGATAAAATCAGCAATATGCAGAAAAAGACTAACCTCAAAGAAGCTGTAATTACAGGAAAGGGTACTATAGGAGGAGAGTCTGCAGTAATTTGTGTTATGGATAGTAATTTTATGATGGGAAGCATGGGTTCCGTGGTAGGAGAGAAAATTACTAGAGCTGTAGAAAAAGCTATTGAGTTAAAAATACCTCTAATTATTTTTACAGCTTCTGGAGGCGCTAGAATGCAGGAGGGTATTTTTTCATTAATGCAAATGGCAAAGATAAGTGGAGCTATAAACAGGTTGAATGATGCAGGACTTTTATATATATCGGTTCTTACAGATCCTACTACTGGTGGAGTTACAGCAAGTTTTGCTATGCTTGGTGATATAATTTTAGCAGAACCTGGAGCACTTGTTGGATTTGCAGGAAAGAGAGTAATAGAGCAGACCATAAAGCAAAAACTTCCCGATGGATTTCAAAGTGCAGAATTTCTATTAAAACATGGATTTGTAGATAGTATAGTTTCAAGGGAAAATTTAAAGAGTACCTTGAAGAAGATATTGTATATTCATAATAGGAATAGGTAAATTTTCTAAATGAAAGGAAGCTCTTATATGGAAAAATTAGAAAAGGTTCAAAAAATTTTTAATAAAAAATTTGAGAGTAAAAGTGCGTGGGATAGGGTTACTTTAGCTAGAATGATAGAAAGGCCAACTTCACTTGATTATATAAATAGAATATTTGACTCTTTTATGGAGCTTCATGGAGATAGATATTTTAATGACGATCCTTCTGTAGTAGGAGGCATTGGATTGTTAAATGGTGAGCCTGTAACCATTGTGGCCCAGCAAAAAGGTAGGAATACACAGGAGAATATAAAGAGAAATTTTGGTATGCCGGAGCCTGACGGATATAGAAAAGGATTAAGACTCATGAAGCAGGCAGATAAATTTGATAGGCCTATTATATGTTTTGTGGATACACCTGGAGCTTTTTGCGGCATGGAAGCAGAGGAAAGAGGACAGGGAGAGGCAATAGCCAAAAATCTGATGGAGATGTTTAATTTAAGAGTACCTATAATATCTATAATAGTTGGAGAAGGTGGAAGCGGAGGTGCTCTTGCTTTTGCTGTAGCGGATTCAGTTTGGATGCTGGAGAATTCTATATATTCTATTTTAACCCCAGAAGGTTTTGCAGGTATACTATGGAAAGATGCTTCCAAAGCTAAGGAAGCAGCTGAGATTATGAAAATTACAGCTCAAGATTTAAAAAAATACGGTATAATAGATAAGATATTAAAGGAACCTGCAGGAGGGGCACAAAAGGATGTAGATAAAATGTCCTGCACCATAAAAGAAGAACTTATAGAAAAAATAGGCATACTTAGGAAAAGGTCTAAAGAGGAATTACTTGAACAAAGATACAATAAATTTAGAAAAATGGGTAAGTTTATGGAATAGCTGGATGTTAGGTATTTGATTTTATAGGGGTGAGTCTTATGGGAATTAAATTACTGTGTACTCGTGATTTTGGTAAGAAAAGTATCAGTGGCATACAAAGATTGGGATATGACATAGAAGTAGTTGAAGATGACAATTTGTATTATAAGGATGAATTTAAGGAAGCAGAGGTTTTATTATGCTATGATCCTTTTAAAACTCTAGATATAGGTAAAATGAACAAGCTAAAATGGATACAGCTTTTTAGTGTTGGAATAGATCAGGCTCCCAAGGATGATATTAGGAAGAAAAATATAATCTTGACTAATAATAAGGGTGGATATAGCATACCTATGGGGGAATGGATAGTATTAAAGATATTAGAAATGCTGAAACACAGCCAGAAATTCTATGAAAAACAAAAAAATAAGATCTGGAAAATGGATATGGGAATATTGGAGTTGTGGGGCAAAACGGTAGGATTTATAGGCACAGGTAGTATAGCTAAAGAAGCGGCAAGTAGATTGAAACCATTTGGTGTAAAAATTTTAGGCTTAAATACAAAGGGTAGTGACGTGGAATATTTTGATAAGTGTTTTTCTTTGGAAAATGTAGAAAATATGTTAAAGTTATCTGATATAGTAGTAGTGTCTATTCCCTATACTAAGAAAACTAATCATTTAGTAAATGAAAACTTATTTAAAAGTATGAAAAATGGAGTTTACATAGTGAACATTGCTAGAGGATCTATATTAGATGAAAAATCTTTGCTAGAGAATATAAAAAATGGGAAAATAGCAGGAGCTGCTTTAGATGTGGTAGAAAATGAGCCTTTAGATGAGAGTAGTCCTTTTTGGAAATTTGAAAATGTAACTATAACGCCTCATAATTCTTGGGTATCGGATCAAGTTGACATTAGGAGATTTAATATGATTTATGATAATCTAAAAAGGTATGCATCAGGAGACAAATTAGTAAACATAGTAGATATAAATAAGGGTTATTAGAATTAAATTATATTTTGTTAAATGATAAACTACAAAGAATAGATCAAACTATTCATTTGTAGTTATTTTATATTTAAGGCAATAATTTATTTAAATCTAGCATACCAGAACCTTGACACCACTTTGGTACGTTGAGTAGGTTGCAGGATATTTTTAAAAGAGAACTTAGATCATTGAAAGTGAGCTCAGGATTATTTTCATACAGTAAGGCACATACACCACTTATATATGCTGCGGCACAGGAGGTACCAGTATAATATACATATGGATTTTCAAGCGGTTTTGGATATAGTTTTGCTCCATTTCGCTGGGGTATATATTGTGTATTTGAGTTTATAGAGCATATATTTACGCAGGCAGCACTCAGATCAGGTTTTTGAACTTTATTAATAGGACCGCAAGAAGAGTATTTATAGGATTTAGGATCTTTAAAAGTTGTATCAATACCTGCAGCAGTTATACAATTGTTTAAAGTGGCAATGCCTTTTATGCTGCCTTGAAGGTTACCTTGGTGACCAGACGGCACTATAATTGTTATGTTTAATTTAACAGCTATTTGAAACATTTTTTCAAATAAGGATAGTATGAAATGATTATCAATATCTAGTTCAAAGGGAAGGCAAATTATTTTTATTTTTTCATCTGAGCTTTCATTCAATAATAGTTGAAGTGAAAATAATATATCCGATACATAGCCTTTACCTAGGGCATTAAAGGCTTTTATAGAGTAAATACTGCTGTTTTCTGCAATACCTTTATATAGTCCTTTGGACTCAATACCGCTGCCGCACATAATTCCACTCATAAAAGTACCATGTCCATTGTCATCATAGGGATATTTATATGAGTTTATTAAATCCACAAATTTTGTTATCTTATTTTTAGGATTCAAAAGATCTGGATGAGGGTAAGAACCTGAGTCTATTAACCCTATACACACATTTTTGCCTGTGAGCTTATAGTTACCTTCAAAGACTACACCATTTGAAGCAAGCACGCTATTATTAGCGCACAGTAGAGCACAGCAGTCATTTAGCACATAACGTACTTGAGGAAATTCTATTATCCTGTTTATAGAACGGGAGGTTAAGGTAGCACATATGCAATTTATAATTGGAATTGAACGTATTATTTTACCGTTGTACAGCTTTACCTTTTTTTCTATAGTTTCCATAAGGGAATTGCATTTTATTATAACTCTGTAAGTTTTATATAATCCCTTGTCCATTGATAATTTTAGGTTAAGTTCCAATTTGCTTTTTATGGAAAACATATTATTCTCCTTAAAATTTATTACAATATATTATAATGCTTATTACAGTATATGTGCTATAGATATAAATGATAATTAAAAACTCAATTTTAGCAGTTTAAAAAAATTACGAAGCAAAGCTTTTGAAAATAACAAAGTTCAAATAACAAAGAACAGATAAAGATGATTTCCCTCGTACCTCAGGAAATCTATAATTTTAATATTTTCTGACGTTAGAAAGAAAATTATCCTTATTTGATATTTGATATTTGAACTTTGAACTTTATTCTTTAAAAAAATTTTATGTATAAGTTAATTTATGAAAGAAGGGCCCTATATCATACTAATCTATCTTAAAACATTTTTTACAAAAGTTAAAAAATGATTTTGCTGTTGGAGTAAGGGATCTTTTAGAACTTATAATAAGATATATTGATCTAGTTAGTGGAATATTTTTTATAGTACTTTCCTTTACAAGTCCTAGGGATACATAATTTTTAAGTACTTCTTTTGAAACTACAGCTATACCAAATCCTTTTCTTACAAATTGTATAAGAGTACTTATATTATTTACTTCTAAACTTGAAGTTATGTGAGAAATGCTATATCCATTTTTTGTTAAGGCATCTTCAAAGGTCTTTCTTGTAGCAGAACCTTTTTCTCTTAATATAAAATTGTATTTAAAAAGGGAAGGCATGTCTATAATATCAGGAAAGTTAAAGGAAGGATGAGATATAATCACTAGCTCATCTTTAGTTAATTCATAACTTTCAATTTTTTCATCGTCTATAGGTTCTCCTATTAATCCAATTTCAAAATTAAATTTTATTATGTTATCAATTATTTTTGAAGAGTTTAATTCTAATACATCGAAGGTTACACTAGGATGTATATTATGAAATTTTTCTATTAAGGAAGGAACTAAGGTGTTACAAGGAGTAGTACTAGAAGCTAATTTTAAATTACCAGTTATAGTTTCATTGAAATTAGTTAATGTATATATGGCGTTATCACGGATTTCTAAAAGTTCTAATGCAAAGTTTAGAAAAGATTCTCCTGCAGGAGTAAGATGTACCTCTTTAGGAGTCCTGTCAAATAAGTATACTTTTAATTCTTTTTCTAAAATAGAAATGTGAGAACTAATGGCAGGCTGGGATAAAAAACTGAAATTTGCAGCCTTTGAAAAGCTTTTAAATTTGGCTACATTTATAAAAGCTTCTATCTGTTTAAAATCCATTAAAGATTCCCCCTCAAAATGGTAACTTTAGTTTTTTAACATATCCTGTATTAATTATATATTTATTTAATTAATTAGTCTAATATATTAAAAATTACTAGCTTCTCCATTTAAGTATAATTATGCCTAGAACCATCATAATTAATCCTATTATTTTATTTGTTGTAAAACTTATTTTCTGGGAATCAAACAGTCCCCAAAAATCAATTAAGGCTGCAGTAGCAAGTTGAGCAACTAAAATTATTGCAATAGAATGAGTTGGTCCTAGAAATTTAATGCCCTGTATTACAGTTACTGTTATGATTATACCTAAAATCCCACCTAAAAGATATAACTTTTTACAGCAGCCTATGTTTTGCAAGGTGTTTTTTTTGCTGAAAAAAGCTAACATAAGAGCTATTACAAATCCAGTACCTTGAACTATTGTAGTTGTGATCCACAGCCCTAATTTATCGCTCAATCTAGTATTAAATACACCCTGAATGCTCATGCTTACTCCTGCTACTATTGAATAAAGTATACCAAACAATTTATATCGCCTCCCACAGTAGTTTAACCATAGGAGATCTATATTATTAAAACTTTATTTGTAAAAAAATATTCTCAAGGCTATGCACTTGAGAATATTAGAAATTAAAATTATTTACATAAGAACAGAATGTTTAGAGTAGTAAGCATTTTCTATAGTTTTAGTAGAAAAACCTAGGCTGTATCCTAAACTCAAAAAATCTTCGAATAAAGTTATGTAATGATCCTTAGATGAACAGACGATAAAGTCGTTTATATCAATATATAAATTTAAAAATTGAGATGTAATATCTCCATCGTTGGTTTTTATGTTTATTTTAATATCAGTAAATTCTTTTTCAAGTCCTAGAGTTAATATAAAATTTAAAGAATTTATATACTCCTTTAAAATTAAATCATTGTTTGCAGTTACATCATTACTCCAAAAATTAAAACACTGGGTTTCATTAGCCAGTTCAGCCATCTTTACTTGAAGTGCAAGAGTTTCCTTTGAAATTAAAGAATCTTTTTTTATAGAAGTGTTATTTCTAATTCTGCTATTTAAATTTTCTTGTAATTCAAATAATTTTACTATATTCATGCATAGGCCGCCTTTCTCTATATATAATTATTATAAAATTTTTTTACAATGACTTTTCCTACATATTATATTTTAGCGAAATTTAATAAATATTGAAACAATGTGCAACCGGTTACAATGAAAAAAATTATAAAAATTTATAAATTTTTATAATTTTTCGTATAAAGTAATTTTGATGTCAAAAATAAAAGGTTTACAAAGCAATTCTAGTATGTAAGGTTATTTTAAACACAAAAATAAGACCTCCTTAATTTTATGCAAATTTTAGAAGTCTTATTCTTATTCTTATTTAATAAAATTACTTTTTAGTTATAGCAGTTTTTACCGTTATTCCATCTAGTTTACCTAACTTGCCGGTCATGGAACTTATTTCATCTGAAGTACCGTCTACTATTACTGATATAACTGAAACGTTTCTTTCTCTGTATGGAATACCTAATCTTCCTACTATGATATTTGAAAAAGAGTGAAGTATAGTATTTACTTTTGGAGAGTTTTCAAGATCGTTTACTACTATACCAACTACACCTATTCTTTTTTCCATACAATATTACCCCCCTTAAGGCATTTGAAAGAAAATAACAAGTTAAAAATAGTCTAGCATACTGACTAGTTGTTTCTTTCAAAATGCCTAACAATTAGTGCGTTAAAATTCAGCAGAACCAGTTGTTCTAGGAAATGGAATTACATCTCGTATATTAGACATACCAGTTATATACATTAGTATTCTTTCAAACCCAAGGCCAAAACCAGAATGTTTAGTTTCTCCATATTTTCTAAGTTCTAAGTACCACCAATAATCTTTTTTATTAAGTCCAAGCTCTTCTATTCTTTTTTCAAGAACTTTATATCGTTCTTCTCTTTGGCTTCCTCCAATTATTTCTCCTACTCCTGGTACCAAAAGATCTGCAGCTGCAACTGTTTTACCATCTTCATTTTCTCTCATATAAAATGCTTTTATGGCTTTTGGATAATCAGTAACAAATATAGGCTTTTTAAATACCTTTTCAGTTAGATATCTTTCATGTTCTGTTTGAAGGTCAATACCCCACTCTACTGGATATTCAAATGATGCCCCACTTTTCTTTAATATATCTACAGCCTCAGTGTAAGTTATTCTACCAAATTCTGAATTAGCTACATTATCTAATCTACTAAATAAAGTTTTATCTATGAAAGAATTGAAAAAGGCCATTTCTTCTGGTGCGTTTTCAAGCACGTAATTTATTACATACTTTACTAGTTCCTCTGCTACATCCATATAATCTTTTAATTCAGCAAAGGCCATTTCAGGTTCTATCATCCAAAATTCAGCAGCGTGTCTAGCTGTATTTGAATCCTCTGCTCTAAAAGTAGGACCAAAGGTATATACATTTCTAAAAGCAAGAGCCATAGTTTCTGCGGACAATTGACCACTTACAGTTAAATTTGTTTCTTTGCCAAAGAAGTCTTTTGAATAGTCTACGCTGCCATCTTCCTTTTTAGGAATGTTATTTAAATCCATAGAAGTTACTTTAAACATTTCTCCAGCACCTTCACAGTCACTTCCAGTTATTAAAGGTGTGTTTGCATATACAAATCCTCTTTCTTGGAAGAACTTATGAACTGCATAGGCGGCTATAGAACGAACTCTAAATACTGCAGAAAAAGTATTGCTTCTTGATCTCAAGTGAGCGATGGTTCTAAGATATTCTAAAGTATGTCTTTTCTTTTGAAGAGGGTAGTCTGAAGATGAATTACCTTCTAATGTTATTTCCTTGGCCTGTATTTCAAAAGGCTGTTTTGCGTTAGGTGTAAGAACCAAGGTGCCCTCTATAGACAATGATGAACTGATAGCTAATTTTGTTAGTTCTTTAAAGTTAGGCAATTTTTCATCAAAGACTATTTGAATGTTTTTGAAAAATGATCCATCATTTAATTCTATAAAGCCGAATGATTTAGAATCTCTTAGGGTTCTAATCCAGCCTGAAATTTTAATATCTTTGTTTACAAATTTTTCAGTTTCTCTATAAAGAGATCTTATCAATGTGGTTTCCATAAATTTTCCTCCATAGGTACATTGTATTTTAAATTTTCATAACTGCTTTAAAATATTGGATTAACTGAATACACAGCTTTTAAGATTAGCATGAACTTTATAAATAGGTTCTTGGTATCAGAGGGAGTTTTAACTCGATCTGATGCTTAGGAATCGTTATTTAGTCACATTCTATTATATTATACAATAATATAATAGGTATGCAAACGAAAAGTTTACATTAAACATATGTACAGTGGTGTTTTTAGTTACCTCGTACTTCAAATTCATCTATAAAAGTATAATAATTAGGTTTAGTAACAGAAGTCAGTTTTACGTATCTTGCATTTATAGGCCTGGACAAAGTTAAATATAGTGGATATTTGGAACCATATCTATCTGAAAAAGGTACAGAAGGAATCCTAAAAAGTCCTACAGGTGTAAAATTTACACCATCTTCAGATACGGCAATAGAAGCTCTATCAGGAAGTTCAGCCCAAGAAATTGTGTCTTTAAAATAACTTACCATGAATTGTTCCACTTGTTTTGAGCTTCCTAGGTCTATAGTTATATCTATGGGTTTAGTGTACCAACCTACCAAAGCTTTGTCTTTTACTGAATTTACAGAAGCAAACTTTCCGTCAGTAAGTTTTTTAAGCATTGCATCATTGTAATTTTCGTGGGGCATAGGAAGCAAGGTATAAGTACAATTCCTTGAAAGCAAGTTCGGAAGCTTTTTTATAGAATCCACTGCAACTACTGCAGGCTTTGAAGGTTTTGATACATTGCCTGAAAAACCTAGAGATCTTACCTCATAAGTACAATGTTTTGTATCTTCCCGTAGTAAAGGTATATCTGTAATGGATTTAGTAAAAGATTGAGGATTACCCCCATATTTCCTTTGGGTCATAATACGAGAAATTAGGGTACCGTTTCTGTAAATTTCATAGCCGCAAATATTATTAGAGTTTTTAGGGCTTGACCAAGTTATTTTAAACTTATTTTTCTCTATAGTTGATACAGTTAAATTTTGGGGAATATCTAATTTTTTTATAGGAAGTTTTCCTTTTTTTACATAATAAGAATATGCTTCATTAAAGCCACTGTCTATATTATTTGGACTATAATAATGGCTGTAAGAAAAACATATTATATTATCCACGCAGGGCTGTTCCAAAGTGAGTTGTTTTAAAAATCTGTCTAAAGGTGCACTGGAGTTATTGGCATAATCAAAGTTTTCAGCGTTGGCCCAAAATAACATGCCAGGTTTGCTGTCTACAGCCTTTCTAAGGGCAGTATACCATGAATTAACTTCTTCTAGTTTTAGTCTGCCACTTCCTACGCAATCTTGAGGACAAAATACATCTCCTTTTCTAAAGTTTGTTTTTGAAAATACATATTTCCAGTCTGCTTCATATTCTTTGGCAGTACCTGCAGATGAATTCATGAAAGGAGATAATAAAATAGGAAGACGCTCGTTTCTTTCACTAAGAGTTTTAAGGTGGACATTTATAGCATTTATTAGATAGTCATACTTATTGAATTTATTAAATTTGGCATTGTCTACTTCATAGGGAAAGTACCATCCATAAAAAGCATTAGGATATTTACGGTGATAGTTCCTATATAAATCATCAGCTATAAGACTACTTCTTTCCATTTGAGAATTTAACCAGGCGGAGTTTTCAGGAGATATTTGCCACCACTCATCGTTATAGTTGGTATCCATAAAAACTTTCATGTTTAATTTTTGGGCATTTTTTAAACATAAATCCACAGGATCAACATTAGGATATAATTTTGGGTAGTTTGTGTTTGAATTTTTATATGAAATCTTAGTAATGTTGCCATTAGTTTGGGAAACACCAGAGAGCACCAAATAATTCATTTTGTTTTGTTTTAGATATGTTAGCTCCTTCTTCCAATCACTATCGGACCAATTTTGAGTTAGATCTAACTGAATAAATGATCCGGTGACTATGGGGTAATTTTTATTAGACTTGAGTGGGCTATTAAAATAAATAAACGTAAAAAGAGCAATTGCTAAAATTGAAACTATTAGTATAGCTTTTTTATTTTTCATATTTATAAAATCCCTCCTTTATGAAAACTTAAGGTTTATTTAATAATAATACATATAATATAATAATAAAAATGGAGCAAACTTTAAAAAGCTTACTCCAAATTAAACATGAAAATCATATGCTTATTTTTTGCCACAGCATTGTTTATACTTTTTACCGCTGCCGCATGGACAAGGATCATTTCTACCAACCTTAGTTTTATTTACTATGGTTTTAGAAGAAACCCATTGTTTATGTATTTCTCTTCTTTTTTGATTTGAAAATATAGACTCCCACTGAGGAAGATCATACAGATAATCAGCTTTGGCATCTAACATGTTAAAGTACAATTTTTCAAAATTAATTTTTATAGCAATCTTTGAATCTACATTTAAGTCTTCAAGAACTAAAGGTTTTTCAAGACTGTCATTTATTCCATCTAAAAATCCCATAAAAAATACTTCTGAAGTTTCAAATTTTTTTGCTAAATCCTTTATAGCTCCATCTATAGTGCCCTCATGTTCAGATAAAATTTTTGTATAAATATTTTTTTCAATTGAGCCATATTCTTTCCAAAAGGCAGCTTCACCTTTTGACTTTACAAAATTTACAACCATATTTGTCCAATCTTCATACAAACTCATACTTTATCCTGCTGCATACATTTTTTACAGCAGTACCTCCCTTCAAACTACAGATAAATATATAGGTGTTCTAATTTAAGGACTAATTTGTATTAATACAATGCTAGCCTTTGCCTAAAACAACCACATTTATCTTCTATTTTAAATATTTTGTCTAAGTTAAAAATCTCTTTAATAAAAAACCTATACTGAGGTATTATAATAAAAATTATTATATTTTGCAATTCCTTTTTAAGGTCTTGATTTTAAGGCGTAAGAGGCCTCTTTGTTGCAATAAGTACACTTATGACCTGTTATATTCACCAAATAGGGAAAAGTTTCATTATCCACCAAAAAGTCATCAAAAGCTATGTCAACATGATGATCACAGCAGTATGTAGTTTCTCTTTCCATTCTAATATCACTCCTGACAGTTTTCACAAGACAAAATTAACGGTATAAAACCCTCCCATACTTTTAAAAGCTTATATAATTGCTGGGCTGATCACGTCTTGCCATGGATATACTTACATCAGTATTTAATTTAATACCGCATTCTCTTAAACTATTTGTTACAGTTTCATAGGCCAATTCAGGATAATTATTTATTTTACTTAAATGTCCTAAAATAATTCTTTTGAATTTTCCATTTAAAATGTCTGGGATGACCATTCCACAGTCATCATTAGATAAGTGACCTACTTTACTTAGAATTCTCCTTTTTAAATCATAGGGATAAGGTCCAAACTTTAACATTTCTACATCGTGGTTACTTTCTAAAAGAATTAAATCTGAATCTTTTAATATATCTTTGATGTGATCTGACATAAAACCTAAGTCTGTTGCTACACATGCTTTCTTGTTTTTGCAGTTAACTGCATATCCATAAGGATCTGCAGCATCATGGGATATACCATAACTTACTATGTCCATGTCTTTTATGTTTATATAATTGTCATAAATTATTTTAATATTATGCTCTTTTATCTTGCCTATAGATTTTAACATGGCTTTCCAGGTAAGGGTGTTTGCATATATAGGTATATCATATTTCCTAGATAACACACCTACACCTTTAATATGGTCACTGTGTTCATGGGTAACTAGTATGGCGTCTATGTCATTTGGCTTATGTCCAATTTTTAAAAGAGCATTTTCTATACTTTTACCAGAAAGTCCTGCATCTATCAGAATTTTAGCATTATCAGATGCTATAAATATGGAATTTCCACTGCTGCCGCTGTATAAAGGACAAAAAATCATAATAAATCTCCCTATTAACAATATTTGTATTACTCAGAATAAGATACTCTCTTTATATCGGCACCTAGAGCTCTAAATTTATCTTCTATGTTGGGGTATCCTCTATCAATGTGCTTAATACTTAAAACTTCAGTAGTGCCCTCGGCAATAAGGCCAGCTATAACCATTGCAGCACCAGCTCTTAAGTCTGTTGCTTTTACAATAGCTCCACTGAGCTTACTTACGCCATCTATAATAGCGGTTCTACCTTCTACTTTAATATTGGCACCCATTTTTTTGAGCTCATCTACATGCTTAAATCTACTTTCCCATATACTTTCATTTATAATGCTTCTTCCTTCTGCTACGGTTAAAAGAGTACTTAAAGGTTGTTGTACATCTGTAGGAAATCCAGGGTAAGGTTGGGTTTTTATATTTACACCCTTTAATTTTCCACTTGATTTTACAGTAACAGAATCACCATCTTCTATTACCTCAGCTCCCATTTCTATAAGCTTTGCTGATATAGATTCCAGGTGTTTAGGTATAACATTTTGTACAACTACTTCTCCACCGCAAGCTGCTGCTGCAATCATATATGTACCAGCTTCTATTTGATCTGGTATAACACTATAGGAGCAACCTTTTAGTTCTTTAACCCCTACTATTCTTATTATATCAGTGCCTGCACCTTTTATATTTGCACCCATGCTATTTAAGAAATTTGCTACATCTACTACGTGGGGTTCTTTTGCTACATTTTCTAAGGTAGTTACACCTTCTGCAAGGGAAGCAGCTAACATTACGTTTATAGTGGCTCCTACGCTTACTACGTCAAAAAATATACTTGTTCCAATCAATTTTTTAGCTTCTACTAATACACAACCGTGTTTAATTTTAACTTGGGCGCCTAAAGCTTCAAATCCTTTTATATGCTGATCTATAGGTCTAACCCCTATAGGGCATCCTCCTGGCAGTTCAACCCTAGCTTTTTTAAATCTGCCCAGCAGTGCGCCTATGAGATAATAAGAAGCTCTCATTTTTCGTACATCATCAGTGTTTGCATCTATACTATTTATAGTAGTACTATCAATTACTACTGAATTTTTACCTGTTTTTATTTCGCAGCCTAAACTTTCAAGAATTCTTTCTATGCAGTGGACGTCTTCTATATTAGGTATATTATCAATTGAGCATAGTCCTTTACTGGCCATTATTGATGCCGGTAATATTGCCACAGCAGCATTTTTTGCACCGTTAATTTCTATAAAACCGGAAAGAGGCCTTCCACCATTAATTACCAATTTATCCATTCACGTATCCATCCTTATCACAAATTTATATTTATATAAAGTTTAGAAAATCTCAAATTTAATTCATATTACACAAAATTTATTATATCATAATTTTGTGTTATTTTAACATAAAATTTGAAAATATGAATGATACTCTTAAATTATAATATAAGTGAGATCAATTATTCTTAAAATTAGAGCCCAGCTTTAATGACAAAGCTGGGCTCTAATTTTAAGTTTTTATTGTTTAAGATAGATACTGTGGAGAATAATTATTCTTGTTTCATAAAACTACCACAGTCAGTACATTGTACGTCTTTAGCCATAGATTCATGCTTTGTAACTTGTATTTTGTCGAGAGTGCAATAGTTTGTATTCTTTGCATGAAATCTGCATTCATTTACTATACATCCAATACTATTATTTTCAGTATTATTCATAATACACCTGCTTTTAAAAGATAAATATATTTTAAAGCAGGATTTCACCTCTTTCTTTTTGTAAATTTTATAACATTAGTATTTTTACACTTAGACATATTTTATATACCTATAATTACTGGTAATTTTTAATGCTATAAGAATGATAATTATGTGATATAATGTTAGTTACATACTATACATTTTTGTAAAATTAATTTGGGGGATTGAGAAAATAATGAAATATTATTTAGTAGCTTTGTTTGATAAGGATTCTTATTCTTATATTGAGCATATACAAAGGAATATATGTAGAAAGTATAGACTGTATAAAAATATACCACCTTTACATATAACTCTTGGAGCTGTGGAAAATCCAGATATAGAGAAATTTACTAAGATTGTTTCTGATATATTAAAACCTTATAAGAAGTTTAAAGTAAAAGTGAATGAAGCTATTTGTTTTAATCAATCTTATAAGTCTGTTAATTTAAAGGTAGAAAATAAAGGATATGTAATAAGACTGGCAAGACAGATAAATGAAACTTTAAAGCTTTATAAGTTTGATGTTAAAGAAAATGGAAATGATTGGGGTTTACATACTGTACTTGCAAATACAAATTACTCCATTAAGGAATTGACATCCAAAGAGTATGTTTCAGCTTGTAATAATGGGAAAAAAGATGAAACTTATAAAATGGCTCGAATAGATAGAATAGCACTTTGGAAACCTATAAATAATAGAAAGGAAACACTTATAAAAAATTTTCCTTTAAGGGATTTTTAATATAATTTGATTAAAAAGGTAGTAGACTTTAAGTTTACTACCTTCTTTATCTGATGGCTACCTACTGTAACACTCTCACTTCTATCAAAGTGGGAGATAACAGTAGCTACGCCCCTAGATAATTCATCTAAACTTAGTGAGAGAAATAAAACTCTAAAGAGAAAGCGACTATCATCAAATCAAAGATTTGGTCATAGTCACTTTTCCCACTAAGTAAGATTCATTGATATTTAGATATCTAATAAATTTTTCTTATAACTTGAGTATAAATCTTTGAGTTCAGCAATTTTATTTTCAGCTTCTACTTGAAGTTTAGATACTTCTTCGTAATCTCCAGCTTCTGATGCAAGTTTTATTCTAGTAAATAAGCTTTTATTAGAATATGAATCTTTCATTAAGTAATATCTTAAGTCATTTATTTTTTGCCAATTAGCTACATCTAGATCTAAAGCTTTATCTATGGAATGTAACATCTTACAATTTCTTATTTCATTGGAGTAATCATTTAATATTCTATGATTTAGTTCTATTAGCCATCTAGTTGTAGCTCCTAATCTAAAGCTGTTTATTAATTTCTCATCTAATACACCTTCTGCAGTTAGGACAGCTTTTTTCTCTGGGTATTTATCGAGAGCGCTGAGATTTTCATATACAGTTGCAGGGGCTGTACCAAATAATCTTACCCTTTCTTCATCAGTAAAGGATTCAAATACATTTTCCTCACTTCTATATGCTCTTCCTTTTTCTAAATAATCTGCATCATCTTCAGCTTTCTTGGAAAGTTCCTTTAATAAGTCATCTTCTGTTTTTTCATTTGTAACTGCATATTTTATTCCGTCCATCATAGCTAAATATAATGTAGTTACAGCTAAATAGGTGTTTGTGTGAGGATTTGGAGCTCTTAATTCAAATCTTGTAGCTAAAGGATTTGCAGAATCTCTTATAACCCCTATAAGTACAGTTCTGTTTCTTGAAGGAATCTCTGCAGAGTGACCTAGAGAAGTTACTATACATATAGGTGCTTCAAATCCAGGTTTTAATCTTCTGAGGGAATCAGTAGTGTTAGAAACAAAAGGATTTATAACTTCGTAGTTTTTAAGTATTCCCATTACAGAAGCATATCCAAAAATACTTAAGAAGTGTTCTTTAGTAGAAGAAAATAGATTTATAACTTTACCATTTTTAAGCTGTAATGCTATTCCTATATGGGTATGTTCTCCACTGCCAGCTACTCCTTCAATAGGCTTAGCAAGGAAAGTAACATCTAATCCATTGCTTCTAAAAGTTTCTTCAACTATATTTTTTACAAGTAATTCATTATCTGCTGCTTGAACAGCAGTACAGTATTTCCAGTCTATTTCTAATTGTTCCATTACATGATTGAAGTTTCCTGATTTATCTACTTTAGCCTTTACACCGCCTACTTCTTTATGTCCCATTTCAGGCTTTAAACCGTATAAGTTCATATTTAACAGAGTTTTCTCTAAGGCTGTTTTTACTATACCTTTTGTTCTAGTCCAATACTGTTCTTGAAGTTCCTGAGATGTGAATAATTCTTCAGTGTGTGCTTTATCGTTAGGTGTCATTACCCAAAATTCTAGTTCTGTAGCACAAGTAGCAATTACATCATCTATATCCTCATATTTTATTCCGAAAGATGATATGGTACTAGGGTATTTTTTAAATAAGTCTAAGAGATTTGATTTGAAATGTTCTACACAATTTTTTAGAGCGTATCTAGAATCTACTGCTTTGTTTTCATGATATAGGAAACAAGGAATTCTCAGTGTTCCAACAGGCTTATTTGTTTCAAGGTCAACATTTTCGTCATTGTATTCTACATACCAATTTACATCAAGATCAGGCAACATATCTACTTTTGCATTGTTTAGAGTTGCTATTCCTGGAAGAACTACAGATGAACCATCAGTTTGAATTGCTCCATTTAAAAAGCCATTTATATCTTTCAAAAAGACCTCAATAGGGATTTTCTCATCAGTGTTGTTACCAGAAAGATCTATACCTATAAGGGACACAAATTTTATTTCTGAATGTGCAGTTAGCATTTTCTTTAAATTTTCCTCTGAGTGCGTTTCTTTAGGCACTACATACACTAGATCTTTTAACATAATTCCATTCCTCCTATAAATAATTAGAAGAGTATCTCATTTTTAATACTCTAATATTTTTACACCTAATAAATTGCTACTTTCGTTATTTTAATAACTCAATTTTATATATCTATGATTTTATAATTAATATTGATATATGTCAATAGAATTTTGAAGGAATTTATAATTGTAATTGCAATATTAATAAGAAAGCAAGAAATTTATAACATACTTATGTTGTAGATTTAAACGATTAATTATACTCATAATTTAGTTTTTTAGATTTTTTTTGTATAGTTTAAATGTATAATATATAATGAACATAGAAAGTTTTTTGATTAGAATAATGAGGTGATAGAGTGGATTTAGAAGATAGACCTATTGGTTTTTTTGATTCTGGAATAGGTGGAATAAGTGTTTTAAAAGAAGCAGTTAAAATCTTATCAAATGAAGATTTTGTGTATTTTGGAGATTCTAAAATGGCTCCTTATGGGGTAAAAACTGCAGAAGAGGTAAAAAGACTTACTTTTAATGCAGTAGAGCTTCTATTAACAAAGAACATAAAGGCGTTGGTTGTGGCTTGTAATACTGCAACTAGTGCAGCAATAATAGATTTGAGAAAAAAATATAGCAAATCTATGCCTATTATAGGCATAGAACCAGCTTTAAAACCTGCAGTAGAATTTAATAGAAAAGGTAAAATAGTAATAATGGCAACTACTATGACCCTTTCAGAAAGAAAGTTTAGTAATCTTATGAAAAAGTATGAAAGTAGATCATCGATACAACCACTGCCATGTCCTGGTTTAGTAGAACTTATTGAACAGGGTAAGACAGAAGGAGAGGAAGTAGAAGGCTATTTAAAAGAAAAGCTAAATTCACTAAAAGATGAAGGAATTGCAGCAGTGGTATTAGGATGTACTCATTACCCGTTTGTAAAGAAAAGCATACGTAAAATTTTAAATGAGGACATCCCTATAATAGATGGAAGCAAGGGTACTGTAGAGCAACTTAAAAGACAGCTTGTTAAATATCATATAAAAAATAATAAGAATAAAGCAGGAAAAGTGACAATATTTAATTCTATGGACAGTGAATTTATAATACAATTGAGTTATAAACTTTTAAAAGAGGGAAGTATATAGAAAGTTTAAAGTTCAAATATCAAAGTTCAAATAATAATTCAAAATTAGAAAGATACTATTCAAAATCTATTAAATTAGGAGGAGAAAATGAATAGAGTAGGACAAAAAATAAAATTAGCAAGAACTGAAATGGGTATTAGTCAAAAACAGTTAGCTAAAAAACTGGGAGTTTCAGAGAAATTTATAAATGAAGCGGAATCTGGAAAGAGAATAGTAAATCAAAATATAATTGATAAACTTTCCAAAATATTAGGTAAAAGTATAAATGATATAACCATGTCTTTTGAAGAGGAAGTATATAAAGAAGATAGAACTCCAAAATCTTCTCCAATAACTAAGAAGGAAAAAGTGCAGGACGTTTGGAGTGAAGCTTTTGGATCTGTTTTAAAAAAGGTACCTATTTATAAATATGATATGAGAACAGTAGTAGGATTTAGACAGCTTCCGTTGATTGATAATAAAATAGAAGGATATGCTCAGGATAAAGTGATGTATGTGCAAGTAGAAAGTGATGATATGGAAGGATTTAGAATACAAAGGGGAGATTTAGTTTTTGTACATAGTACAGGAGAAATTTATAATAATTCCATATATCTAGTAGAGTATAGCGGAAAAAGGGAATTGAGACAGATAAAGAAATTGGATAGTAATAAGGTGCTTCTTATTAGCAGCAGAAGTGGTATAAGAACAGAAACTATTGAGATTAAAAGTTTAAAGATAATTGCTAAATTGGATAGACTTGAAATAAAACTTTAACTTGGAATTAAAGATGAATATTTAGGATGCAGCTAGGTAAATACAAAATATAATGAAATTGGCTAGGATAGGAACAGAGATTCTATTCTGGCCAATTTCTAATTTAAATTCCTTCTAAGTTGAAGTCAGGTACAAAACTTTTAGAAGAACTTGTACTCTCTTGAATAAATGCATTTTTTATCCCTAGAGATAGACAATAATTTATAAATGAATCATAGTGCTTTGGGCTTAAAGGCCTATTTATTTCAGGAAACTTATAAGAATTATACATAGGTGTATACTGATTCATTATGCTTATGTAAACTGAATCTCCAAAGGTATTGTATATATAATCTATTATTTTCTTTGAGTCAAATAATAAACCGGGCAGCATGAGGTGCCGTATTATAACGCCTTTTGTTACCATGCCGTTTTTATCAAATTTTATAGCGCCTACTTGGTTAAACATTTCTTCTATGGCTTTTGAAGCATAGCTAAAGTAGCCGGGGGCATGGGAATACTTAACTGCATATTTGTTGTTAAAATATTTTAAATCAGGAAGATACACATCTATATATCCTTTTAGGTCTTTTAAAGTAGCTGCATTTATATAGCTATTAGTATTGAATAATACTGGTAGATGAAGCCCCTTTGATTTAGCTGTATCCAGGGCTTCAATTATTTGTGGAATGTAATGGGTTGGAGTAACTAAATTTATGTTGTGGGCATTTCTATCCTGTTGTTCTAGAAAAATTTCACTAAGTCTTTTTATGGATACTTCTTTTCCTATGTTTTCAGCACTTATAGTGTGATTCTGACAAAAAACACATCTTAGATTACAATTAGAAAAAAATACAGTTCCTGAACCATTAATACCAGAAATGCAGGGCTCTTCCCACTTGTGTAAGGATACTTTGGCTATTTTTACATTTTTGCCAGCATTACAAAAGCCAGTTGAGCCTTTTAATCTGTTTGCTTTGCAGGATCTAGGACATAAGATGCAATTTTCCAAATAGTTTTGCATAAAAGCACTTCCTTTAAAGTCTAGATAATTAAAAATCAATATGAGTATAGCTTTTTAATTATAACATAAAGGAGAAATTCATTTATTATAATTTCTAAGATAAAAAACAATACATTGTACTATAAATATAAGACTTACTAAACCAAAAGCAGGATATAAAAATGAAATTAGTTTTACAAAACCAATTTGGGATACAGGAATTGTAATTAATATTATTATAATTACTGAGCTTTTATAGGGTATATTAAATACTTCTTCAAAATTCTTTCCTACACTATATATATTAGATACCTCTGTAGAAAACATCTCCAACCAAATTATAGCAAGCAGTACTATTTCTAATATTTTTCCAAAACGATTAGCTATGTATAGGAGAGGAATTTCATATTTGAATATATAGGGTATATTCAAAATTAGCATGAAGTTTATTATAAAAACCAGTATTGTAAGGATTAGGGAGCCTATAATAGAACCTGCAATAAGACTTTTCTTTTTGTTTATGGAAAGACTTAAAGGTACTAAAACGCCGCTGCAAGATAACATATTAAAGCCGGAGTATATTAATGAAGAGAAAAGCCAGCTTCTTTTACAGCAATTTATGTTTTTTAAGCTAGATACATTTAAGTTTTTATAAAAAGCTAAATACAATATAAACAAGGTTACTATTACTAGTATAAGTGAAGGAACTATGACTGAATTTATTTCAAGCAGACCTTTAGTATCTCTAAATAGTATAATTATAGCTATAAATATCATAAATATTATACCTATCCACCGTGATACCCTAAAGTATTGATGAATTAGGGCACCACTTCCAGCAAGTATTATAGCTGATCCACCAATTAAGAAAAAAGTAGTTAAGGAGTTGGTAACTATACCCAAAAACCCAGGGCTTACTAGGGATATGAGGCCGTCATAAGAGTTTAACTTATATTTTTTACTTATGTTAATTATTATAATTGACATTATTATGTATACAATACAGCAGATCAATATACCTATGAAGCTTTTGTAACCATATTGGGTAAAAAATTGGCTTATCTCTTGTCCTGATGCTAAGCCAGCACCAACTATTGTACCTATAAATACAGCGGCTACTTGGAAAATCAAAATAATCTCTTTACTCAAAAATATACCTCCAGTAATATAATTTTTAATTTTACTTATGTCCACTTTTCCGAAAAGGCAGCCATCGGATAAACAGAGTCCTTGGCATCAGATGGAGTTTTGACTCCAACTGATGTTTAGAAATCGTTATCCAGGGACGTAGCTGCTTTTTACTCCAACTTGAAGAAGTAGGAGTATTAGAGCAGGTAGTCATCGGATAAATATGTCCTATATATAAATATATAAATAACATATAAAAATAATGAATTATAAATTAAAATTTTATTTACGGGAAAAATAAAGTTTAAGTGAATTAGTTAAGACATTTGAAAGAAAATAGGCTGGCATGATAACTAGTTATTTCTTTCAAAATTACTTAACTTAATAGAAGGAGGTGAATTTCTACTGCAGAGTAAAAACTGAGAGTAGGAAATATATGAGAAAAAGAAGTATAATTTGTACCTTAGTACTTATAATTTTTTCTTGTAGTTTAATATGCGGATGCAATTTAAATAAAAAAGAAGATACTAAAGAGTCAAATGAAAGTTTTGATATGAAAGCAGCAGGCAATACGGTAGATACTTATATGAAATATCTCATGAAAAGTGATGTTGAGAATATTAAAAAATTATATTCCAAAGAACTCTTAAAAAGTCCCATAAAGAGTGAAAATCAAAATCTAAAAATTGTTGGATATAGTTTAAGTGACAGCAGTGAAATTGGAAAGTCGGGTCAATTTAAGGTAAAGGTGGCAAGAGTAGATTTAAGCAAACCTTTTGCAGTGTTAGATGAATATTCTATAAAAGTAGTAAAGGAAGGTAATGACTATAAGATTGATAAGACTAGTGATGTTGTCGATAGGGAAGCATTTATTGAAAAAGATAAAATAAAAATGAGAAATAAAAATGATGTAAAGACAAATGTAGTAATAGATATAACAAATGTACCTAATTATGTATTCCCAAAAGATGATAAGGTAAATATAGATAAGGCTGCTGTACCAAAAAACAACTTTGGCATAATTGATTTTTCCTATACAGGAGATAACATGGCAATGGTTACTTATAACAAAGATTCATATATAGGTGTAATAAAAATAGATGAAAGCATGTCAGCACAATCCCAAGATTCTGACGGACAACAGGGTGATGGCGGTGATAGTAAGGATGGAGGAGAAGGCGGTAAAAAGGGTGAAGTCGAGAAAACAGTAGGTAAAAATATAACTACTTTAGATCTTCTAAAGGGTTCTAAAGTAGAATTTGTAACATTTTCTCAAGATGAGAAGTTTGTCATGGCACAATATACAAATGCAAATATAGGGCATTGTATAAGACTCTATAAGGCAAATTCAGGAGATATAGTGGATTACAAGTTTGAAGAAAAATTTCCTCTTGATAAAGTGGATGTAGTTTTTTCCTCTTTTGATGAAGATATATTAAACTTTGATGTTACACCAAAAAATAATAGTAGTGAATCGCTTTCTAAACTAACTGGTAAGTGGAAGTTAAGCTTAAAGAATTTTAAAGCAGTGAAAATGTAATATTGTGATATAATGACAATGTATTATTTATTGGGAGATTGAGAGGATGAAGGGTTAGAATGCTGTGGGGAGACAAAACATACTATAGTTTGAATTATTATTTGAGGAGAAAATTTGGATGTAAAGTATTTAAGATATCTTTGGATGGTGGATTTTCTTGTCCTAATAGAGACGGTACTATAAGTACAGGCGGATGTATATTTTGCAGTGAAAAAGGATCTGGGGATTTTGCAGGAAATAGGAATGTATCTATATCAAATCAGTTTCAGGGTATAAAGCAAATGATGAATAAGAAGTGGAAAGATGGAAAGTATATAGCCTATTTTCAAGCATATACAAATACTTATGCTCCTGTAGAAATACTAAAGCAGAAGTATGAGGAAGCTATAAATCAAGAAGGTGTAGTTGGTCTTGCAATAGCTACTAGACCTGATTGCCTTGGAGATGATGTGTTGGAATTACTTGAGAAATTTAATAATAAAATTTATACTTGGGTAGAGCTTGGCCTGCAAAGTTCCGATGATTTTACAGCAGAAAAGATAAACAGGGGATATAAATTAGAAACTTTTGAAAGATCCGTAAAAAATTTAAGAAAAATAGGAATTGAAGTGGTAGTTCATTTAATAATGGGACTGCCCTATGAAAATAAAGACATTATGATGAATACAGTAAAATATGTATCAACTCAGGATATACAGGGAGTAAAGTTCCATTTGCTTCACTTAATGGAACATACTCCTCTTGTAAAATTGTATAACGAAGGACAGTTGAAGCTTATGAGTCAAGAAGACTATGTAGATGTAATATGCTCAGCACTGTCAAATACCAGGCCGGATATTGTAATTCACAGGTTAACTGGAGATGCCCCTAGAAATTTACTTATAGGACCTAAATGGAGCCTTAAAAAGTGGGAAGTTCTAAATGACATAGACAAAACTATGAAGGATAGGAACATCTATCAGGGAATATATTGCGAGGATAATAAGAAGTAATTAATTATTCAACTTTCACAGTTTAAAATATTGCGAAGTAAAGTTTTTGAAAATAACAAAGTTCAAATAACAAAGAACAGATAAAGATGATTTCCCTCGTACCTTAGGAAATCTATAATTTTAATATTTTCTGACGTTAGGAAGAAAAATATCCTTATTTGATATTTAAACTTTGCACTTTGCTCTTTAAAAAAATTGCTTCATAAGTTTTTTATATTAAGTCAAAATTTTATATATGTAAAAGTTGAGATATAAATAATACATGATTACTTTTAGAGGAGGAAATTGAAAATTGAAGATAGATGTAATAATATCAGCAGATGATATAAAAGATGAGAAAATTGTGGACAAGTCTGTGGTGATAGTGGACATGCTTAGGGCAACATCAGTAATTACTACGGCTATGGACAATGGATGTAAGGCAGTGATACCTGTTCTAACTGTAGAAGAAGCTCTAGAAATAGCAGGGAGAGATAGGAAAAAATATATACTTGGAGGGGAGAGAAATGCCTTAAAAATACCAGAGTTTGATTGTTCAAATTCTCCACTTGAGTATACTAGAGAAGTTGTAAAAGATAAAATTCTTATAATGACTACAACTAATGGAACTAGAGCAATAAAAAGAAGTGCTGCAGCAAAAAATATGCTAATAGGAGCCCTTATAAATGGAGCTAAGGTGGCAGATAAGCTAGTAAGCTTAAGAAATGATGTAACGATAGTTAATTCTGGAACAAGCGGACAATTTTCTATGGACGATTTTATATGCAGCGGATATATAATAAAGCGTATATTGGAAAAGACAGAGGTGGAACTTACAGATATATCCAAAACAGCATTATACGTTTATGAAAAGAATCCAGATATTGTAGGATTTATACAAAATGCATCTCACTACAAAAGGATACAACAGCTAGATTTGTATGATGATTTAAAATACTGCTGCAAGAAAGATATAATAAAAGGTGTTCCCGAATATTTAGATGGAGTTATCAAGTTATTATAGAAATGTTAAAAAGCCCTAGTTTTAAGTAATAAAGGGCTTTATTCAATTATCCTTATATAATTAGATTTTATCCATCCTTTAGAATTCAACCTGTTGTCTCCAGGTAAAAAAACTTCATACCAAAGTTGACTTTGAATTTGGGCACTATCTTGAATTTTTAAAGAAGTATTTTCTTTTAAAGTATTAACTATACTGGAGTTTGAAATAGGTGAAAGATGAAGAGTTCCACTTATAGTAACTACTGCATTTAAAAATTGAGGAGTGACGTATTTAATGTCTATTTTCTTGGGAGTTTGTTTTGATAATTTTGATTTCAAATCATCATTTTCATACTTTAAAGAAAGTATTTGTCTTCTCTGGACTGAGACCTTATCGTTAAATTTGTATAGAATAACAGCATTTCCTGCTATAATTAGAAGGAATAAAAAAGCTAGCATTTTAAATCTCCTCATTTAAGTACTTTTATATTAGTATATTCAATAAGGTGCTTAAAAATGAAAATTATATTGCTTCCATTAATTCATTATAATTAGATATATGCATGTCCGAATAGTTTATTATTTCATTCCACTGGTACTCAGAATATAGGTCATGTACACCTATTACAGTCATACCTGCTGATTTTGCACCTTTAACGGCACACAGCACATCTTCAAAAACTACACAATCCTTTGAATTTAAATTTAACTTTTGGGCAGCACAAATATATATATCAGGGAAAGCCTTACTTTTTGAAACTTCATCGCCTGTAATTATTGAGTCAAATAAGTCATATATTTTATTCTTTTTGAGACATACGTTTGTTATTTTTCTATAATTGCTTGTAGCTAAAGCTATTTTAATACCTTTTTTCTTTAATAAAAGCAAAAACTCTTTAGCTCCTGGTTTAAGTGAGATATTATGAGAATATTCATAAATGGCCATATCATACCATTCTTTTTGAATTTCTTCTATACTATCAGAAATATTAAATTTGTTTTTAAAATACTCAGCAGTTTCATAAAAGTTCATATGTTCTATATCACTTTTTAAGTTTGGAGGAACCCTTAGTTTTTTCCTTGCTAAATAGTTTTCATCAATGTTTTCCCACATCCACATAGAGTCAATAAGAGTGCCGTCCATATCAAAAATAGCACCTTTAATATTTTTAAGCATTTATACATCACCTCATTTTAAGTATAACATCAAAATATGGCAATATAAAAATAAGATCATAGGGGGTTTCTGGGTTAAACGCCTAAAATAGGCAGGTGGCTTAACAGTCGAGTAGGTATTTTGAGTAATTTTATTGACATATTTAAGTATAACATTTATAAAGTATGTAGTGTTTATTGGAAGGGGAGTTAATTATATGAAAGATAAAGCAGCGTTTGGAAAGTTTATAATAAAAAAACGTAAAGAAAATAATCTCACACAAAAAGAACTAGCAGAAAAGCTTTATGTCTCAGAATCAGCGGTATCAAAATGGGAAAGAGGTATTTCATATCCTGATATATCTCTTATATTAAGTATATGTGATGCCTTGAAGATCAGTGAACATGAGCTTATTACAGCTAGCGAGGATTTACATCAGCATGAAATTGAAAGACAGGCTATGAAGTTAAAAAGAGCAATAAAAACTTATAAAGTGGTATTTTATATTATATATGGGGTTACCTTGCTAGTATGTTCTATCTGTAATTTGGCAACTAGCCATACTTTATCCTGGTTTTTCATTGTACTCACGGCTATAGCAGTGGCTTTTTCACTTACATCCTTGCCTTTGATGTTTGAAAAAAACAGAAGACTTATAACACTTATTGGCTTCTTTATATCTCTAAATGCCCTGCTTTTGGTATGCTGCATTTATACGAGAGGAAATTGGTTTTTGGCGTCTTTTACATCGTTATTGTTTTCTTTTGCAGTTGTGTTTTTGCCATATGTTTTAAGAAGTATTGAATTACCGCAGGCGTTATGTTCACATAAGGCGCTGATATGTTTTTTTGCAGACACACTTCTATTATTTGTGATGCTTTGGATGTGTTCTTTATATCAAAATTATATGAATCAGTTTTTTACAGTTGTATGTCCAGTTACGCTGGTTGCATTATTGTTACCTTGGATGTTCTTAGTTACTATTCGATACATAAAAATAGATGTACTTTTTAGAGCAGCTATTTGTTTTGCAATTAGCGGAGTGTATATATTTCTAATCAATAGTGTACTAGCTACTATTATTGCTCATAAGCCATTTGCACTGCAGAAATACAATTTTAATGTATGGACAGGTAAATATGTAAACGGAAATATTATTCTTATCACCACAATGATACTTTTAATTATGGCAGTTGTATTATCAATTGCAGGAATTGCACTATTAATAAAAAGAAAGGAAAAGGAACTATGATTAAAAGAGAAACATTTGAAATGGGAAAAATCACAAGTAGAAGATTGATGATTTTTGGAGGTATTACAATAGCTTCACTTTGCTTCATAAGTATATTATATTGGAATATTAGAAATAAAAATCTTCTAACTTTATTAATGATATCACCTATAGTTAGTGTAGTATTAACAAGGATTGTTACAAAAGAAGGAAAAGCTGAACTATATTTAAACCCCAATTTTAAAGGTAATGTTAAATGGTATATTGCAGCCTATTTTTTAACACCTGTTATAGCGTATATAGGAGCTTTATTATATTTTATAATTTTTAGTTATGATTTTAATCCATTAGGCTCTTTATGTGCATTAGAATATAAAGCATCATCACTGGCTGGATATTACAAACTTCTTTTTAAAATGATTCCAGTAGCAGTGGCAATAAACCCTATAATGTGTCTTGCTCAATGCTTTGGTGAAGAATTTGCCTGGCGAGGTTACTTACTTCCTAAGTTATGTAAAGTTTTTTCACCCTGGAAAGCGACCTTATTAACAGGAGTTATTTGGGGAATGTGGCATAGTCCTATTATTGTAACAGGATATAATTACGGAATAGAACATCCGGTATTTGGAGTTATAGCAATGATTATTTTTACGACTGTTATAGGTATAATAGCAGCATATTTGTTTTTTAAAACAAATATGCTGCTGTATTTCATGCGTCAATGAATTCAATAGATTTATTTCCTCCATCAAGTTTATTTATGAGTAAGGAAGAAAATCCGTTTATTGGTCCTAATATAACAGGCGTTATTGGCGACATTGGTTTTGTAGTATTAGCTATAATTTGTTTTACTAGGATATATAAAAATAAACTTAAAGTTTAAATTGGTGCTTTGCAATCCACAATGCACAATTAAGGATAATTTTCTGTTGTTACAAAATAAAAATATTGCGAAGCAAAGCTTTTGAAAAATAGTGGACGAAAGGTGGGTATTACTAAAATATTAATAAGCTTAAATCATATTTAGTCCATTTATATCAATGGTCGGAGTGACAGGATTTGAACCTGCGACCTCTTGCTCCCGAAGCAAGCGCGCTCCCAACTGCGCTACACCCCGCTTATGTATGCTATTTTATACCATATATAAAGAAAACACAAGATACTTGTAAACTGTAGTGCACAATGCACGATTTGTAATTGAGGATAATTTCCTGTTATCACAAAAATAAAAATATTGCGAAGCAAAGCTTCGCAAGTTAAGAATTAATAAGGGTGATTTTTAGCTATTGCAAAAATCTTTAAATATATAAGTCAGTGTTTAGTAATGTTTTGCTTTAGCAAAACGAGTGGTGAAAAGCTTAATCAAAGATTTTTTGTAGTATAACGAAAAAAATCTACATTAATTATTAATTCTTCATTCTTAACTATTAATTAAAAATACAGTATCATATACTCTTCATTTTATCCTCATTATCGCCTTCGCCTCTTGTAGGAACTGTAGACATGAGAAATCCAACTAGTACTGATACTAGGGCCGGCGATATTATATTTATATAAGCTATGTAAGAGGTTCTATATAATATTAGTGCAGTTATGCCTGTTAAAAGTATGCTAATTATAAAAATATAAATTACAAATTTAGCAAAAGAACTAAAAAACTTTTTATATAGTTTGTGCCTTGTAGGGCCGCTTATTATTTTTTGAAACAAAAAATAGGATAATAGAATTAAAATTACATCTACTGAAGCAGATATTAAAAAATTTTTCAAATAAAACACCTCCAATAGGTTTATTAATCTATAGTATTACCTTATTGGAGGTATTTTACACCCAAATTATTCGCTTAAATACATTTCTCCTACGTTAAATACATCTCCTGCACCTACAGTTAAAAGAAGATCTCCATCTTTTAAATTAGATTTTAAATAATCAACTATGGATTTAAAGTCTGAGATATTAGTGGACTTTATACCACGTTTTGCAATTTCTTTAGACAGCATAGCAGAACTTACCTTGCCAGTGTCTTTTTCTCTTGCAGGATATATATTTGCCAAAATTAATTCATCTACGTTGTCGAAAGCCTCAGTAAATTCTTTAAATAAGCTTATAGTTCTTGAAAAAGTATGGGGCTGAAATACACAAATTATTCTCTTGTGAGGGTAATTTATAGCAGCATTTAAAGTTGCTTTTATTTCAGTAGGATGATGAGCATAATCGTCTATTACTGTTATGCCTTGTTTTTTACCTTTCAACTCAAATCTTCTGTGAGTACCTTTAAAGTTTTCCAATCCCATTTTTATGTTATCAGTGGATATATCTAAGATTAAAGATACGGCTGTACTTGCCAGTGCATTTAATATATTGTGTTTACCTGGAACATTCAAATGTAAAGATGATATTTTAACATCATTTTTGTATATATCAAAGGATGCACAACTTTTTTCATCAAAACATATATTTTTAGCTGTAATGTCACCAGCATTAATTCCATAAGTTAATACGTTGCAGTTAACATTTGATATAACATTTTTCATCCTTGCATCATCCACACAACCAACTAAGTATCCTTTTTCTGGAATTAAATTTGCAAATTTTATAAAGGCATTTTGTATATCATCTATGTCTTTATAATAATCAAGATGATCTGCATCTATATTTAAAATTACTCCTATGGATGGAAAAAATTTCAGAAAAGATCCTTTGTATTCACAAGCTTCAGTAATGAAATAAGGGCTGTTTCCTATTCTTACATTACCATTTATATTGTCCAAGTTTCCTCCTACTAATATGGTAGGATCTAAATCTGCTTTAAGCGTAATACATGACAGCATGGATGTAGTTGTGGTTTTACCATGGGTACCTGCTACAGCTACATTATACTTATGCCCTTTCATTATATGACCTAAAAGCTCAGCTCTGGACATTAGAGGAATGTTCAAGGTTTTAGCTTTTAAAAATTCCTCATTATTTTTTTGGATTGCGGCAGTATATATAACTAAATCTATATCTGGCTTTATATTTTCACTGATTTGTCCTATATAAATTGTAGCTCCTTTTGATTTTAATTTTTCTGTTGCAGGAGAAGTTTTTATATCTGAACCAGATACTTTAGAACCCTTTTCTAATAAAATTTCAGCTAAAGCGCTCATGCTTACTCCGCCTATACCTATAAAATGTACTTTCTTATTTTTTATAAAATCAAATGACAACTAAATCACTCCTTTAATTTAACTAACTCATCTAATAATTATATACAAAAATTAATTAAAAAACATAACTTTATGGATATAATTTATAATTTACAATATTTGAACCCTAAACTTTTTAAAAACTTTGAAGAGATAAATTCTTAAGTTACTAGTTGAGCTTGTAGTAAATAGGTGTTGATAAATAACATTTTTTAGAATACAATATGAATAATAGAATAAAATAATAACATATTATTCGTAAAATTATATAGATGGGTGATAGAATGCAAAAGTTTAGTAGAAATCAGAGAATAGCTGCAGTAACAAAAATCTTACTTGAAAATCCTAATAAAATAATGGGTTTGAATAACTTCACAGAAATGTTTAATACTGCAAAGTCTACTGTGAGTGAGGATATTGTAGTAGTGAAGGATACTTTAAATAAATTGGACATGGGAAAAATAAATACTGTATCAGGAGCAGCAGGGGGAATTAAATATGTATGTGGTATGTCTAATGAAAAGAAAAGGGAATTTGCTGAAAAATTATGTATTATTTTGAAAGATAGAGAAAGAATAATACCAGGGAATTTTTTATATATGACAGATATAATGTTTAACCCTAAGATAATATACACGGCCGGATTGATATTGGCATCTATTTTTATAGAAAAGGATATTGATTATGTAGTTACTGTTGAGACAAAGGGAATTCCACTAGCTTATGAAGTAGCCAGGATGCTTGGAGTTCAACTTGTAGTTGTAAGAAGGGAAACGAAATTTACTGAAGGCTCTACTTTAACTATAAATTATGTATCAGGTTCTACAGGAAGAATTCAAAATATGTCTTTGTCTAAGAAGGCATTGAAGAAAGGAAGTAAGTGTATTTTTATTGATGACTTTATGAAAGCAGGAGGAACTGCTAAAGGTATAGTAGATCTTTTGAAGGAATTTGAAAGTGAACTTTTAGGAATAGGAATTTTAATAGACAATATAGGAATATCTAACAAATTAGTTGAAAACTATGTGTCACTAGTTGATTTTAAAGGCATTGATGAAAGTGGAAATGCAATTCTATTTCCTTCTAAAATGTTTAACTAATAAAATTTTCAAAAAATTTTATTTATTTTTAATAAAATAGGAAGGAAAAATACAAAATATAGAGAATAGTATATACATAAGCATCTTGGAGGTGGATTTATATGCAAATTACAGACGTTAGGGTAAGAAAAATTGCAGCAGAGGGTAAGATGAAAGCTATTGTTTCAGTAACCTTTGATAACGAATTCGTAGTTCACGATATAAAAGTTATAGAAGGTCAAAATGGTCTTTTTATAGCAATGCCAAGTAGAAAGACTCCTGATGGAGAGTTTAAAGACATTGCTCACCCTATAAATACTCAAACAAGGGAGAAAATACAAAAGGCAATTCTTGATGAGTATGAAAAAGTAAAAAGTGAAGAAACTGTTACCGAAGAAAAGGTTAAGGAATAATAAAAGGGAGTATTTATACTCCCTTTTATTATTCCTTAATAATTTTGAAAATACATTTAAAAATTATTATCCGAAAGTTATTTATAAGGTTGCAAATAATTTTCATATAAAATATAATATTATAGGATGTTTTAATAATATAATGTATAAAATTGAAGCTTATAACCATAAAGAGGTGTTAAAATGTATAATTGTGCTATAATATTGGCGGCTGGAGAAGGAAAAAGGATGAAATCATCTAATCCTAAAGTACTTCATAAGGTTTGCGGAAGAGAAATGGTGAATATAGTTATTGATACTGTAAAGAAAGCACAAATAAAAAATATAGATGTGGTAATTGGCAAAGGTTCAGATGAGGTAAAAAAACATACTGAAAGCAGGAATGTAAGTTATTCTTTTCAGGAAAAACAATTGGGTACAGGAAATGCAGTTTTATGTTCGGCAAGCTTTTTAAAAGATAAAAAGGGAACTGTAGCTATATTTACAGGAGATGCACCTTTAATAAAAGAGGATACCATAAAAAAGATGCTAAGCTTTCATAATGAAGGTGAATATAAAGCTACTATACTCACTTCTTTAGTGAAAGATCCTTCTGGATATGGAAGAATTATTAGAGAAAAAAATGGAGAAGTATCTAAAATAGTTGAACATAAAGATTGCTCAGAGGAAGAGCTTAGAGTAAATGAGATAAATTCAGGAATGTACTGCTTTGACATAGAGAGCTTAATGGAAAGCCTAGATAAAATACATAACGATAACGCTCAAGGCGAATATTATTTGACTGATGTCATAGAAATATTGAAAGGTCAAGAAAAAAAAGTTGGAGCATTACCAATTCCATTTGAGGAGACTATGGGAGTTAACTCAAGGGTTCAGCTTTCAGAAGCTGAAAGAATTATGAGAAAAAGAATAAATAGAAAACATATGGAAAACGGTGTTACTCTTATTGATGCTGATAATACTTACATAGAGTTAGACGTTAAAATAGGTAAAGATACTATATTATATCCTGGAAATGTACTTCAGGGTAATACTGTAGTGGGCGAAAATTGTACATTGTATCCTAATTCTAGAATACAAAATAGTACAATACAAGATAATGTAACAATTCAAAGTTCAGTAATACTAGATAGTACTATAGGAGAAAATACTACTGTAGGACCTTTTGCATACATAAGGCCTGAAAGTACAATAGGTAAGTCTGTAAGAATAGGCGATTTTGTGGAAGTAAAGAAGTCAACTATAGGTGATAAGACAAAAGTGTCTCATTTGACATATATAGGAGATGCGGAAGTTGGAAGTGGATGCAATTTTGGCTGTGGGACTGTAGTAGTAAATTATGATGGAAAGAAAAAGAATAAGACGTTAATTGGAAACAATTCATTTATAGGATGTAATACAAATTTGATCTCTCCAGTTAAAGTTAATGACGATACTTATATAGCAGCAGGTTCTACAATAACAGATGAAGTTCCAGAAGGAGCGTTAGCAGTAGCTAGGGCACGACAAATAAATAAGGAAAATTGGGTATATAAAAAAGGATTAAAGAAATAAAATTTTAGGAGGGCTTTACATAATGATAACCCATGGTAAAAACATTAAAATTTTTGCAGGCAATTCTCATCCTGAATTAGCTAAGCAAATAGCGGATATTTTAGGAACTAAAGTTGGAAATTCTAAAGTTTCTACATTTAGTGACGGAGAAATATCTGTAGATATTAATGAGACAGTTAGAGGAATGGACGTATTTATAGTTCAATCAACAAATGACCCTGTAAATGATAATTTGATGGAGCTTTTAATTATGATTGATGCATTTAAAAGAGCGTCAGCAGGGAGAATAACAGCAGTAATGCCTTATTACGGATATGCTAGACAGGACAGAAAAGCTAAGGCAAGAGATCCAATTACAGCAAAACTTGTAGCAGATATATTAACTGCTGCTGGGGCAGACAGAGTACTTACAATGGATTTGCATGCAGCACAAATTCAAGGATATTTCAATATACCTTTAGATCATCTTTTGGGAGCACCTATTCTTGCAAAGTATTTTATACAAAAGGAATTTGACAAGAGAGATGACATAGTTGTAGTTTCACCAGACCTTGGAAGTGTAACAAGGGCAAGAAAATTTGCCGACAAGTTAAATGCAAGTATAGCTATTATTGACAAGAGAAGACCAAAAGCTAATGTATCAGAAGTAATGAATATAATTGGGGATATAGAAGGAAAAACAGTTATATTAGTGGATGATATGATAGATACAGCTGGAACAATAACAAATGGTGCTAATGCTCTTATGAAACGCGGAGCAAAAGAAGTTTATGCTTGCTGCACACATGCAGTATTATCAGGACCAGCAATAGAGAGAATAAAGGATTCTGTTATAAAAGAACTAATAATGTTGAATACTATAAACTTACCTGACAGCAAAATGTTGGATAAATTTAAGATACTATCTATAGCTCCAGTATTTGCAGAAGCTATAAAAAGAATATATGAAGATGTTTCTGTAAGTAAATTATTTGAAGATTAGAATTAAAAGGCATGTAGAAAATATATTCTACATGCCTTTTAATTAAAAATATTAAAGCGTACGTAGTATTTATGACTTATTTGTAACTTTTGATAATATATTATTATTTATACAAGAATATGTGATAAATTTAATATAGGGAAATTTTCTTTATTATAAATAACATGATTGATGAGGTATTCATATATCAATATTTATTTAGGAGGGTGAAATTATGGAAGGGTCTATAGGTAAAATTTTAATAGTAGATGATGATGAAAATATATGTGAAGTAATAAAAATGTACGTAGAAAGTGCAGGATATGAGACAAAGGTTGTTAATGATGGTAAGACAGCGGAAACTATGTTTTTAGAATATAAACCGGATTTAGTGCTTTTAGATATAATGCTTCCAAATATAGATGGAATAGATGTACTTAAATGGATAAGAAAAGAATATGAGACACCTGTAATTATGCTTACTGCAAAAGGAGAAACTTTTGATAAGGTTTTAGGTCTTGAATTGGGAGCAGATGACTATATAGTTAAACCTTTTGAGGCCAAGGAAATGCTAGCTAGAATTAAGGCGGTACTTAGAAGGTATAGTGTGGATAACGAAAACAAAGAAGTGCTAAAGTTTAATCAACTAACTATTGATATAAATTCATATACAGTAGTTTATAAAGATGATGAAATAAAAATGCCACCGAAAGAGTTTGAACTACTACATTATCTTGCAAGTAATAAAAACAGAGTATTTACTAGAGAACAACTTTTATGTGAAGTTTGGGGTTACGATTATCCAGGAGATTCTAGAACTGTAGATGTACATGTTAAGAGATTAAGGGAAAAGCTTCAAGGAGGACCAAATTGGCAAATAGAAACTGTGTGGGGTGTGGGATATAAATTTGAGGTGAAGTAAATGAAAAAGGGGTTATTTTCAAAACTTATGGTTGCGTTTACTGGAATCATTATAGTTAGTTTTGTAATGACGTCAGGTTTTTTATCCTATTGGTTTGAAAGTTATTATTTTCAACAGAGGAAAGTAGAGATGCTTAGAGAATCTCAGCTTATAGAATATAAAGCTATACAGTATTTAAATGGAAATTTGACTTCAGATAATATAAATGAAACTTTAAGTTACATAGGAAAGTATTTATCAGCAGATATATGGCTAGTTGATAATTACGGATATATTTATTCCGTATCAAAAAGCGAGCATAAAAAACTGATAGCTACTTCTAGACAAATAGTTACCAAAGATTTACAAGACCTTAGAGAGAATAAAACAGTTAATAAGATACAAAATTACCCAGGTATATTTACAACTCCAGTTCATACATTTGAAATACCTATTTTTTCGAATGGAGTTTTCAGAGGTGCTATAATGATGCATACTTCTATAAGTGAATTAAAGAGCCCTCTAAAGAGAGTGTATGAAATTATATGGATATCAGCTGTTTTGGCCATTATAATATGCTGCATTGTAATTTACTATTTATCACAAAAAATAATAATAAATCCCCTTAAAAAAATAAATCATGTAGCAGATAAGATATCTAAAGGAGAAGTTGAAAAGAGAGTTCATATAGAATCCAAAGATGAAATTGGAGAACTTGCGAAATCCTTTAACATTATGGCAGATTCATTAGAAAAAGTAGAAAAGCATAGAAGAGAGTTTATATCCAATGTATCTCATGAAATAAGATCTCCAATAACTTCTATAAAAGGATTTATTGGGGGAATGATTGATGGAGTTATTCCAGCAGAAAAACAGAACTATTATCTGTCAGTTACTTATTCAGAGATACAAAGACTTACAAGGCTTGTAAATGATCTTTTGGATTTATCTGCAATTGAAGCTGGTGAATTTAAACTTAGAATAGAAGAAGTAGATATAAATGAGATTATAAGACTATGTGTTATAAAATTTGAAACTAAAATAAACAATAAGAAACTAAAAGTAGATGTATTGCTGGAAGATAATAAGTTGTATGTAGCTGCAGATAAAGACAGGATAACTCAGGTTGTTACAAATTTAGTTGATAATGCTATAAAATATTCAGATATTGGTGGAAATATAAAAGTTTCAACTAAGGTTAAAGGTGAAAAGGCAGTTGTATCTGTTTATAATGATGGATCAGGTATACCGGAGTCAGATTTAAAACATATATGGGATAGGTTTTATAAGGTGGACAAATCCAGAACTTCAAAAGTGAGTACAGGGCTTGGACTTTCTATTGTAAGAAGTATACTTACCCAATTAGGTGAAGATATATGGGCTGAAAATAAGGAACCTAAGGGAATTATGTTTACTTTCACTTTAAAGAGGGTTTAAGGAATAATTACATTCTGTTCATATTTGTGTAAAATTTTTTTATTATAATTACTCTAAGTTTAGAGATTATGAGGTGTAATTAATGAATGATGATAACATAAAAGATGCTAATTGGGAAAATGTAAAAGATGATGAGGCAAAAATAAAGTTTGTAAATAGTAAGAAAAGGTCAAATATAAAGAAAATAGCTAGTTTATTTTGTGTTGTACTAGTAGCTGCAGTTTCTGGAGGTATATCTGGAGCATATGTAATTAATAAAAAACAGGCCTCTAAAATGTATACACCTGATAATCGAATGTTAGTTGAACCAAAGCAAGATAATAGTGAAGTAAAAGATAAATCTGAAAATACGAAGGAAAATTCTATAACAGAAGTAGCTGAAACTGTTGGTCCTGCAGTAGTAGGAATAAGTAATAAATCAGAAGGATATTTTGGATTGCAGGATGCAGGAAGTGGATCTGGAGTAATAATTGATTCTAATGGATATATAGTTACTAATTATCATGTAGTGCAAGGAGCGGATAAGATTACTGTTAAGCTTTCAAGTAATAAGATATTAAATGCTTCTGTATTAGGAGCAGATCAAAGATCTGATTTAGCCGTAATAAAAGTGGATGCAAAAAACCTTCCCGTAGTTAGATTTGGAGATTCTTCAAAAGTAAAGGTTGGCGATACTGCAATTGCCATAGGAAATTCATTAGGCGAGCAGTTTGCGGGATCTGTTACGGCAGGAATAATAAGTGCATTAAACAGGAAGATAGAGTATAATGGATCAATATATAAAGTTATTCAGACAGATGCAGCTATAAATCCAGGAAACAGCGGTGGACCTCTTTGTGATTTACAAGGCAATGTTATAGGCATAAATAGTTTAAAAATAGGTGCTAATTTAAATGCAGAGGGAATGGGCTTTGCTATAGACATAAATGAAGCAAAGAATATAATAAAATCACTTATGAACAGTGGAAAAGTATCGAGACCTTATCTGGGTATATCTGGAGAAAGTGTAGTGTCAGAGGATGATAAAATTCAGGGAGTTTATGTTGAACAGGTAGAAAAAGATAGTGGGGCTGCCGTTGCTGGTATAAAGCCTACGGATATAATAATGCAGGTAGATGATAAAAAGGTAAGAGATGTATCAGATATAGAAGAAATAATAGAAAGTCATAAAATTGGAGAAAAGGTTGATGCCGAAATTTGGAGAGATGGTAAGACTATAAAAGTGGAAGTAGTTCTCTCTGAATTGAAGGGAAATAAATAAAGAGACTTTTGGTCTCTTTATTATTTATGTCTTTTAGTATAATATATATTATGTAATGGATTTAATATAGTATTGAGATTGGAGTGAAATAATGTTTTTAATAGTTGGATTAGGAAATATAGGAACTAAGTATCAGCATACAAGACACAATATAGGGTTTGATGCTGTAGATTTAATAAGTAGTAAGTATAATATTCCTATAAATAGGGAAAAATTTAAAGGAACCTATGGAGAAGGCATAATAGCAGATAATAAAGTAATGTTATTAAAACCGAGTACTTATATGAATTTGAGTGGAGAGAGTGTAATAGAGGCTGCAAATTTTTTTAAGATAAAAAGCAGCAATATAATAATTATATACGATGATATAGACCTTGAAATTGGAAGAATTAGAATAAGAAAACATGGAAGTGCTGGAGGACATAATGGCATAAAGAGCGTAATAGCAAATTTAGGTACAGATGTATTCCCAAGAATAAAAGTAGGGATTGGACAGCCTAAAGGGGATCTTGTATCTCATGTTTTGGGAAAATTTGACATAAATGAAAGAAATGATATAGAAAAGGTTTTAGAAACTAGCGCAGATGTATTGGAATGTCTCATAAATTGTGGAGTAGAAGAAGCTATGAATAAGTTCAATGGATTAAAAATATCAAGTGATTCTTAGGTTCAGATGGAGTTTGCTTATAAGGACAACTTTTTCCAGCTGAACTTTAGAAGAACTTATCCAGGCGCGTAGCAGTGCTTATCCCCTACTTTGATAGAAGAGGGGGGGGTTAGCAATGGTAGCGATCGGATAAAGCTTATTACAAAATAAGTCAGTTGATACCGTATAATCTCTTTAAACAAAGAGATTAACGGTTGTTGTGCGTTAAATTAAAAAACTTAAGTGCAATATTTATCTAGAGTTGGATGAATAAAATTTGTAGGGTGGTTGTTAAAATGAGATTAGATGGACTTATAAAACCTATGAGGGAGAGTAGAGAATTTAGAAATATTATTGATGGAATAAGCAAAAAAAAATTCCCTATAGGGGTATTTGGACTTTCAGAGTCAGCTAAAAGTTACTTAATATATGGAGTGTATAACGAAATAGACAAGCCTTTCCTAATTGTTACTCATAGTGATGTAGAAGCCAGAAAACTATATGAAGATCTATCCCTTTATTTAGCAGAAGTATATTATTTTCCTACTAAAGAGATGGTATTTTATAATATAGATGCCATATCGGGAGACCTGAGGTGGGAAAGATTAAAGGTAATAAGGAAAATGATAGATACAGGTAGAAAAATTATAATAACTTGTGTGGAATCTTTGGCCTCTGCATATATACCTGTAGGGTTATATGAAAATTATATAATTAACATATCTGTAGGGGAGGCTTTAAATTTAAAAGATATAAGTGAGAAATTGGTTCAAAGTGGATATGAAAAAAATGAGATTGTGGATTCAAAAGGCCAATTTTCCATAAGAGGTGACATAATGGATGTATACTCACCAATAGCTGCAGAAGCATATAGAATAGAGCTATTTGGGGATGAAGTAGAATCTATTAGAACTTTAAATTTAGAATCGCAGAGAAGTATTGATAAATTAGACAGTATAGAAATATTTCCTGCTAAAGAGATTATTCTTGATAAGGATAAGATTCAAAAGGGAAGAAAAAGTATAGAAGATGACGCAGCTTTAGTAGAAAAAAAATTAGAAAAAAGCAAGAATAAAGAAGCATTGGATAGAATAGATGAGTTAACAAAGAAAAACTTAGAGAGTCTAGAGGAGAACTGGAGCTTTGAAAATATTGATAGTTTTCTTCCATATTTTTATGATAAGCCTGCTTCTTTCCTTGATTATGCTAAGGACTATTTTGTAGTTATGGATGATGTGCAGAGATGCTCCGGGAAATTAGATAGTGTATATTTTGAATTTGAAGAAAATTATAAAAATCTTTTAGAAAGGGGAAATATACTCCCCAAACAGAGTAAAATGTTATGTGCAAAATCTGATTTATTTGAAGAACTTAAAAATAAGGAAATTATGACCTTAGATGCTATTGCTAAGTCTTCTAAGGTTATTCAACCTAAAACTATAACTAATTTTTCTCAGATAACTCTAAATAGTTACCAAGGACAGATAGATTTACTTATTGAGGATATAAAGGATAAAAAGTCTAGAGGTTATAAAATTTTGATCTTATCTGGAACAAGACCTAGAGGAGAAAGATTGGTAGACACTTTACGAGAAAAAGGCATAGAAAGTAGTTATAGAGATGTTATTCATGAGATTAAATCAGGGGAAGTTGTTATAACTTTTGGAAGCCAACTCAAGGGTTTTGAATATCCGGATTTTAAACTAGGGGTCATATCAGATAAAGAAGTTTTTGGGGAAGCAAAAAAGAAGAATACAAGGAAGGTTCTCAAAAAAGGAGTAAGCAAAATAAAAAGCTTTACAGAACTTAAACCTGGGGATTTTGTAGTACATGTAAATCATGGTATAGGAATATACAAAGGCATAAAGCAGTTGGAAGTTCAAGGTCACAAGAAAGATTATTTGGAACTTATATATGACTCAGAAGATAAATTGTATGTACCTGTAGAACAACTGGATATGGTGCAAAAATATATAGGTTCTGAAGGAAAGAGCCCCAAAGTAAGTAAATTGGGAGGATCAGATTGGGCCAAAGCTAAGAAAAAGGTAAAGAAATCAATAGAGGAAATAGCTGAAGATTTAGTAAAATTATATGCAATTAGGTCTACTCTAAAAGGTTACAAGTATTCAAAGGATACAGTATGGCAAAAACAGTTTGAGGATGAATTCCCTTATGAAGAGACTCCAGATCAACTTACAACTATACAGGATATAAAGCAAGATATGGAATCAGATAAGGTAATGGACAGATTACTTTGTGGGGATGTAGGATATGGAAAAACAGAAGTGGCAGTAAGGGCCGCTTTTAAGGCTGTTATGGATGGAAAGCAAGTTGCATTTTTAGTTCCAACTACCATACTTGCTCAACAACATTATAATAATTTTGTTCAAAGGTTTTCTGATTTTCCTGTAAAAATAGATATGATAAGCAGGTTTAGAACAACAGCACAGCAAAAAGCATCCATAAAGGCAGTTAAAGTAGGAGATGTTGATATATTAATTGGTACTCACAGAATATTACAAAAGGATGTACAATTTAAAGATTTAGGACTTCTTATAATAGATGAGGAGCAGAGGTTTGGAGTAAGTCATAAGGAAAAGATCAAAAAGATTAGAAAAAATGTAGACGTACTTACGTTAAGTGCTACACCTATACCTAGGACATTACATATGTCTCTCGTAGGGGCTAGAGATATAAGTGTTATAGAGACACCTCCAGAGGAAAGATATCCAATTCAAACTTATGTAGTGGAATATAATGATCAATTAATAAGAGATGCAATACTAAGAGAAATAAATAGAGGAGGACAGGTTTATTTTGTCTATAATAGAGTTGAGAGCATAAAAGAAATGGCTTCTTACATAGCCAAACTAATTCCAGAAGCAAAAGTAGCCGTAGCTCACGGACAAATGCAAGAAAGAGAACTTGAAAATATAATAGTTGATTTTATGAAAAATGAGTATAATGTTTTAGTAGCAACTACTATTATAGAAACTGGTATGGATATACAGAATGTAAATACAATGATAATATATGATGCCGATAAAATGGGCTTATCACAACTATATCAATTAAGAGGAAGGGTTGGAAGAACTAATAGAATGGCTTACTGTTACTTGAGCTATAGGAGAGATAAGGTTCTTACGGAAGTAGCAGAAAAAAGGCTTAAAGCTATTAAAGAATTTACTGAACTTGGATCTGGGTTTAAAATAGCACTAAAAGATTTGGAAATAAGAGGTGCAGGTAATATGATGGGAGCATCACAGCATGGTCATATGGCTGCTGTAGGATATGATCTCTATTGTAGGATGCTGGAGGATACTATAAAGCTTATAAAAGGAGATATAGACAAAGAACCTGTAGAAACTACTGTAGAATTGAAAATAGATGCATATATACCTGATAATTATATAAAGAGTGAAGTTCAGAAAATAGAAATATATAAGAAAATAGCAGCTATAAGTTCCTATGATGATATGCTTGATATAAAAGAGGAATTGGAAGATAGATTCTCTGATATACCAACTTCAGTATACAACTTGATGGATATAGCCTATATAAGAAGTATGAGTAAGAAAATTGGAATAGAGGAGATAAAAGAAATAAAGGACGAAGTTGTTTTTTCATTTCAAGATCAGGATAGGGTTGACAAAAATGTGCTTAGGGAACTGTTTAAAACTTATCCACATGAGTTTGTGTTGAAGATGAATAAAAAGCCCGGGTTTGGATATAAATTAAAAAATGTAAAAAGAGAAGATATTTTACATCAGATTAAGGAAATTGTGAAATATATGCTAAAAATATATGAACAAAAATAGCTTTGTAGTAAAAATAGTTTTGTGTTAAAATTAATTTATATTTTGCAAAACACAAAAAGAGTGGGGGAATAAACCGTGAAGAATATAAAAAGGTTGGTGGCTGCTGCATTTATAACAGTGTTCGCATTTTCAACTGCAGGATGTAATATGATAGAAAAAACACCAGAAGCTATAGCTAATAGTACTGTGGCAACAGTTAATGGAGAAAAAATCACAAGGGGTGATTTAGATAAAGATCCAAATACAATCCAATTGCTAAGTCAAGCTAAACAACAATATGGTTCAGACTATGCAAAAAATGATGAAGCTACTAGTGCTATTAAAACCCAAAAAGAACAGATACTTGACAATATGATTACTACTAAAGTAATCGAACAAAAAGCTAAAGAGTTAAAGCTTCTACCAGATGAAAGTAAATTAAAATCAGACATGGATAAAAAGATTGATGATATTAAAAAGCAGAATTTTAAAGGTGATACCAGTCAATTTGATGCAGCATTAAAAGCACAGGGATTTACTGAGGAATCATTTAAGACTATGTTTCTAGCACAATTGAAAACTCAAGCAATAGAAACAAACATAAGTAATTACCTTGCAAAAAGTGTAAAGGTAACAGATAAACAAATTAAAGACTATTACAATGCAAATAAGGATAAGTATACAGAGCAGCCTGATAAAATGCATTTAGCTCATATACTTGTAAAGACAAAAGATGAAGCACAAAAAGTGAAAGCAAGGTTAGATAAGGGAGAGGATTTTGCAAAGGTTGCAAAAGAAGTTTCTCAGGATACCGCTACTAAAGATAAAGGTGGAGACTTAGGATTTGTAAATTATAATGATTCAGGGTATGATGCTCAATTTATGGCAGGAGCAAAAGCATTAAAAGAAGGTGCCATATCAGATCCAGTTCAAAGTAGTTTCGGATATCATATAATCAAGTGTATAAAAAAGCAGGAATACCCAGTTAAGGATTTTAACAAAGTTAAAGATGATATAAAGAAGCAGCTGGAAAGTGATCAAAAGAGTAAATTAGTTTCTCAAAAAGTTCAAGAGTGGAAAAAAGCCGCAAGTATAACTAAAAAAGAAAAAAATATTATGTAAATTAATTTTTATTTAAATAGGTAGAAAAGAACTGTAGCAATTGTGCTGCAGTTCTTTTTATTTTTCTAATTTAAATAACAATTGTGTATAAAATTGCATATTTAGAAAGATAATAATAATACAAGTTATATATTATATTTTATAGGAGGAATTATAGTATGAAAGCAACAGGAATTGTTAGACGTATAGATGACTTAGGTAGAGTTGTCATACCAAAAGAAATAAGAAGAACTCTTAGAATAAGAGAAGGAGATCCTCTTGAGATATTTACCGATAGAGAAGGTGGGGTTATATTAAAAAAATATTCCCCTATTGGAGAACTTAGTGATGTTTCAAAAGGATATACAGAATCACTTCAACAAACTATAGGAAATATAATTATGATATGTGATAAAGACAGCATGGTGTCAATTAGCGGTATACCTAAAAAAGAATATATGGGAAAAAAGATAAGTAATGAACTAGAAAAGTTAATAGATAATAGAAAAACGGTTTCCATAGCTGGGGATAAGGATGAAGATGGAATTATTCCTTTGTATGATGATGAGGATGTACAGGGTAAGTACTCAGCTCAAATTATATGCCCTATAATAGCAGGAGGTGATGCAATTGGAGCTGTAATAATAGTATCTAAAGAAAAAGCTAACTTTGGAGATATGGAGATAAAGCTAGCTGAAACTGCATCATCCTTTTTAGGCAAACAAATGGAACAATAGATAATGGCAGCATTAGCTGCCATTTATATTCTGTTGACATTATTGACTATAATTTAAAAAATATTCATTTAAAGTAATAATACCTTCGAGTTTTAAATAATTATAAACATGGAACAAATTGTTTGCAATTATAGCGTTCGGAGGTATTTTTATGAAAAAACAATCCCTTATAAAAGGCACTTTTGTATTAGGGGCAGCGGGTATATTGTCAAAATTCTTAGGACTATTTTTTAGATGGCCACTTCAAATGCTTATTGGAGATGAGGGAGTGGGTTACTATCAAATGTCATTTCCGCTTTATATGTTTTTTATTGCTGCAGCTTCAGGTATACCTGTAGCGGTGTCAAAGATGGTATCGGAGAGAAATGCCATTGGAGATCATGAAGGGGTAATTCAAGTACTTAGAAAATCTATACTCTTAATGGTTATTTTAGGAACAGGGTTTACAGCTATACTACTTATATTTTCAAATCCAATTATACATTTTTTGAAGTGGGATAGAAAATCTTACTATTCTTTAATTGCCATTGCATTTGCACCTATATTTATATCCATAATGAGTGCTTTCAGAGGATTTTTCCAAGGACTTCAAAATATGAATTATACAGCTGCATCTCAAATTATAGAACAAATAGGCAGAGTAATAGTAGGAGTGGGATTGGCATATTTGCTATTGCCTAAAGGTATAGAGTATTCCGCAGGAGGAGCAGCATTGGGGGCAGCAGCAGGAGGACTATTTGGCGGTATATATTTAATAGTAAAGTATGTTTATGTAAGAAAAGAAATAAACGTATTTAAAGTTGCAGATAATAAGGATGTACTGAGTAAATTACTGTACATAGCTATTCCAGTATCTCTAGGAGCAGCAGTTAGCAGTATAATGAGTCTTATAGATTCAGCTTTGGTACCTCAGAAATTATTGGAGGCTGGATTTACATATAGGGAAGCTGCTATATTATATGGACAGCTTACTGGAAAGGCATTTGTGCTTATAAATATACCACTAACAATATCTTCAGCGCTATGTGCTTCTTTGATGCCAATAATTGCAGAATCGTATATATTAAATAGAAAAGTTGATGTCATAAATAAAGTGGATTTATCTTTTAAAATTTCTATGGTTATTGCAATTCCATCTACCATTGGATTATATGTCCTAGCACACCCTATTCTGGATTTGATTTTCCCAGGTCAATCTGCAGGATTTGATATACTTCAATATTCAGCATTGTCTATTCCTTTTATTGTACTTGTTCAGACATCTACAGCTGTGCTTCAGGGCATTGGACATTATGTTAGACCTGTAGCTAATTTGGCGTTAGGATGCATTATAAAGGTAGTTATAACCCTATTTCTTGTGCCAATACCTCATATAAATATTTATGGGGCAGTTTTAGGAAGTATAGGAGGATATATTGCGACCTGTATTTTAAACATAATATTTTTAAGCAGGAAATTAAAAATTCGTGTAAATTATTTTGAAACTATGGTTAAACCCGCATTTGCATCCATTTTTATGATGGCAGCTGTTGTAATTATATATTTGTATGTCTATAATTATAGCATGAATAGTAGAATAGCTTGTTTTTTAGCTGTAATTGCTGGTGTGATTATATATGTACCAATCATAGTTATATTTGGAATATTCAAATACAGTTATATAAAAAGGAGATTCTTAAAAAAATAAAGGAGGATTTACAAATGATTAAGGTAGTAGGTCTGGGGCCAGGATCCATAGAATCCCTTACAATAGGTGCTGTTAATGCACTGAAGGATGTGAATAAAGTATATTTGAGGACGGAGAAACATCCTACTGTGGGTTACTTAAGACAATTGGGTATAAATTTTGAAACGTATGATCATCTATATGAAAAAAAACAAAAATTTGAAGATGTATATAGATCCATAGCAGAAGATTTAATATTAAAAGAAAAAAGTTTTCATCAAATAATTTATGCAGTACCAGGACATCCCCTGGTAGCAGAAAAATCTGTAAAATTATTGTTAAAATTGTGTAAACAAAATTCCGTAGATGTGGATATGATACCATCAGTTAGCTTTATAGATGTTATTGCAGAGAAGTTAAACATAGATGTTATTGAAGGAATAAAAATAATAGATGCTTTTGATATAAAACACGAAACATTAGATAAAAGGGTAGGTACTATAATAACTCAAGTATACGATAGGTTAATTGCATCTGAAGTGAAATTAAGTCTTATGGATTATTATAGAGACGATGCAGACATATATTTTATAAGAGCTGCAGGAGTTAAGGATAGTGAAAGTATAAGAAAAATAAAATTGTATGAGCTGGACAGACAAGAGGATATAGACTATTTGACATCAATTTATATACCTAAAGATTTAGAGTGCAAATATGATTTAAAAGATTTATTAGATGTAATGGAGAAATTAAGAAGTCAAGAAGGTTGTCCTTGGGATAAAGAACAAAGCCATGAGAGTCTAAAAAAATATCTTATAGAAGAGAGCTATGAGGTACTAGAAGCTATAAATAAAAAGGATGATGTGGAACTGACGGAGGAACTAGGAGATGTATTATTTCAAATAGTTTTCCATTCTCAAATAGGAAAAGAAGAAGGATTTTTTAATATTAATGATGTAATCAATGGTGTATGTGATAAAATGATAAAGAGACATCCACATGTATTTGGAGATATAGAGGTAAATAATTCAGAGGAGGTGCTAACAAACTGGGATGCTTTAAAGAAAAAGGAGCAAGGGCTTAAAACTCATACAGATGAACTTAGACATGTTGCACAAGCTTTACCTGCCTTGATGAGAGCTTCTAAAGTTCAAAAAAAAGCTGCTAAGGTTGGATTTGACTGGGACAAAGTTGAATGTGCATTAGATAAAGTATTAGAGGAATATTATGAAGTAAAGGATGTATATAAAAGTAAGGAAAGGGCAAAAATAGTAGAAGAAATAGGAGATTTAATATTTGCTTGTGTAAATGTAGCCAGATTCCTTGACATTGACCCTGAATTTGCATTAAATTATACTATAGAGAAATTTATAAATCGTTTTGCATATATAGAGAAGTGTGCCAGAGAGAAAGGACTGGATATGGAAGACATGACATTAAATGAAATGGATGAACTCTGGGAAAAGGCTAAAAATATATAAATTTAATTTTTTATATGCAAAAAGAAGGAATTTTTTAATTAATGCAGAATATGCTACTATATCCATATAAGTATATTCAATGGATTAGAAAGTGATGAATATTTTTAAGTATATATAATTACATAGTAAGTTGCTAAAAATTTTTGAATAGTATACAATATTTATTGCTTTCAAAAGCTTAATTAGAAAAACTTGGTTAATGATGACCGAAAATTAGCCGTAAAGATATTTGTGAATATTTGTACACATTTATCTATGAAAATTAGAGGAGGTAAAAAAAGTGAATAAATCAGAATTAATAGCAGGTATAGCAGAAAAGTCAAAATTAACAAAAAAAGATGTAGAGGCAGCTCTTAAAGGGTTTATAGAAAGTGTAGAAGAAACATTGGAAAAGGGAGATAAAGTTCAATTAGTAGGGTTTGGAACCTTTGAAACAAGAAAAAGAGCTGAAAGAATTGGAAGAAATCCTAGAACTAAGGAAGAAATAAAAATACCTGAATCAACAGTTCCTGTATTTAAAGCTGGTAAAGAGTTTAAAGATAGAGTAAATAAATAATGTATTTTTCAGAAAGCCTGGGTGAAAATCTAGGTTTTCTGTTTTAAAGGGGAGTTTGTATGAGATTAGATAAATACCTTAAAGTATCTAGAATAATAAAAAGAAGAACTGTAGCAAAAGAAGCATGTGAAGGTGGAAGGGTTGCTATAAATGGAAAAGTGGCCAAACCTAGTGTTGAAGTCAAAGAAGGGGATATAATAGAAATCAAATATGCCAATAAGTGTTTAAAGGCAGAAATCTTAAATATTGCAGCTCATGTTACAAAAGAAAACGTTCAAAGTATGTATAGGATAATTTCAACTGAATAAGATTTAAAATAGAAAGTAATATAATCCCCAATGGCTACATATATTTATTATAGGTGGAGGGGATGTTTTATGGAGAAAAAAGAAATAAGTGTAGAAGATAAGAAAAGCTTATTAAGTCTTGAAAATAGAAGAAAGTTAATGTTAACTGGTGTTATTGAAGTAGTAAGTTTTAATGAAGATCAAATAGTTTTAAATACTAATCTTGGAACCCTCAATATTAAAGGCAAAAGTTTAAAGATGAATAAGTTAGATGTACAAAATGGAGATGTAGTTATAGTTGGTATGGTAAATTCTTGTGTATATACTAATAATAAGTCGAAAAAAAGGAACCAAAGTTTAATATCAAAGATGTTTAAATAAAATCACGTTACCATGAAAGGATTAGTATGATTATATCAATAAGTACTCAAATTCGACTTATAATATTTAGCCTTACAGCAGGAATAATAACGGGAATATTATTTGATTTTTACAGACTAATAAGAGGGTTTAAAGATTTAAATAAGATAATAACGTTTATCGAGGATACTCTATTTTGGGTATTTACAGCCATAATTGTATTTATATTTTTAATGTATACAAACTATGCCTATATGGGAATGTATGTGTATATCTTATTAGGTATAGGTATATGTTTATATTTGAAGTTTTTCAGCAATTTTCTTATAGAATTACATAATAAATTCTTCAAAGTATTGGGAAGATTATTTAGGGTATTTATATATATAATAATATATCCTTTTCAATACCTTATTTATAGTGTTAAAAGAAAAAATAAAAAAAAGTATAAAAATTAGCTTGAAGAAAATCAAAAATCAAATTACAATATAAGTGAGATGTGCTATGATAAATCGAGGAAGGCAATAGTTAATAGAATGAGTATATAGAAACGTAAATCGTTAGTGGGAGAATCGGTGATTATTAATGAAAATAAAAATCAAGTGGAAAAATATAATCTTTTTATTAATAGTTCTATATATAGGCTATATTTTTATAAGTCAGCAATTAACTATGCAAAACATAAATAAACAGATAAGTGAAAAAAAGATGGAAGAGCAGAGGGGTAAATATAAAAATCAAAAATTACAGGAAGAGGTTAAAATGTCTAATTCTAATGTGTATATAGAAAAATTAGCTAGAGAAAAATTAGGTCTTATTAAGCAAGGCGAAACTCCTGTAATAGACAATAAAAACTAATTACCAGTTATGCTGTAATAGAAAACTATAACAGGTTTTTTGAAATTATGCCTGTTGAGATTATGGAGGATAAGTGGTTGTGGATGTAGCAAAGATTTTTGGGCAAGATCCAAGAAGTCCTACTCTGTTAAAAGAGAAGAAGTTTATATTATATAGTATTATTTTTTAAGGAGGAGTTTTTTTAATATGACCTTAAAGGCAGGAAGCATACTAGAGGGTACAGTAGTTAACATTACTAGTTTTGGAGCTTTTGTAGATGTTGAAGGTAAAACTGGGTTAGTGCATATATCTGAGGTGTCAGACACTTATGTTAAGAATATACGAGATTATTTAAAGGAAAAGGACAAAGTAAAAGTTAAGGTAATTTCTATTGATGACAATGGAAAAATTAGTTTATCTATAAAACAGGCTGGACTTGATAAAAAGAGTGTTAGACCTATGGAAATAGATTGGCAAAAAGAAAAAACTAAGCAAAATCAAGGTAATTTTGAAGATAGATTATCTAAGTTTTTAAAAGATAGTGAAGAAAGATTCCAAGATATAAAGAAACATCAAGATGCAAAAGGCAAAGGATACAAAAAATCTTCTAATTACTAGTAGGATTACCTAAAGAGGCTGTTTAGCCTCTTTTTAAATTTTATTTATAGAAATTTTTAAAAATTAGTTGACAATATAGTTAGTACCATATATAATAATATATGTCGTCAATTTGTTGTGTATATATTTTGCTGGAGTGGCGGAACAGGCAGACGCACAGGACTTAAAATCCTGCGGGCTTTAAAACCCGTACCGGTTCGATTCCGGTCTTCAGCACCAATTAATGTCGCGGGGTGGAGCAGCTGGTAGCTCGTCGGGCTCATAACCCGAAGGTCGGAGGTTCAAGTCCTTCCCCCGCAACCACAGAAATATATAACATGGCGGAATAGCTCAGCTGGCTAGAGCATTCGGTTCATACCCGAAGTGTCGTAGGTTCAAGTCCTATTTCCGCTACCAATTGATGATGTGCTGGAGTGGCGGAACAGGCAGACGCACAGGACTTAAAATCCTGCGGGCTTTAAAACCCGTACCGGTTCGATTCCGGTCTTCAGCACCAATTAATGCCGCGGGGTGGAGCAGCTGGTAGCTCGTCGGGCTCATAACCCGAAGGTCGGAGGTTCAAGTCCTTCCCCCGCAACCACAGAAACTTGCATATATTGCAAGTTTTTTTTAGTTTCTAATTTACTTGCCATTGAAGTTCTTAATAATGGCTAAAGTCTAATCGGGTTACAGTATACCTTTCTAAAATTATCAAAATCACAAACTTATTAACATTGTGGATAAAATAGGATAACTAGTTTTTAGTGTATGTATAAAATAAAAATTATGAAAAAAAAATAAAATTAATGTCCTAAAAAAAATATAGGGGTATCTCACGTTATGACATTTATTTCCAGAAATTACTGCTATAATGTAAGCAGTAATTTTATAAGGTGGGTGGTATTATATGCAATATGGAGCAGAGGTATTTCCTTATCAAAGGACAGAAAAGCTAAAGAATGAAGAAAAAAACCATGAAGCCAGGGATATAACAAAAACAATTCAAATAATATTTTATTTCCTAGCAGGTTTTTTAGTTGGAAGGGTTATGATGGTAAATCTTATGGCACCCTTTGGAATAGCCTTTTTTATATCAATAGCAGAATGTGAAAAACGAAAACCTTCCCTGATTGCTGCGTTGGGAACACTATTAGGGTATATTTCAATGTATGGAAATATTAAATATCTTCCTGTATATTGTATAGTAATTGTAACATTAGCAACTTTAAATCATATATTAAATAACATTAGTGCAAAAAAGAAGTTAGTATTATTATTTTCTGCTGCATTAATAGAGTTTTTTGCTTATAAGTTTTTAATATTGAAATTAACTGTTGGGGTAGCTGCTTTTAATTCTGTTTTTGAAGTTATGTGTATCTTTCCAATATATTTTATTATTAATTATTCTATATTATGCTTAAAAAAATTAAAAACTAGACATTTATACAGCAGTGAGGAAATAATTAGTATGTCTATAACTGCATCTTTGATTATAGCAGGAACTTGGGGAATGAGTATACATGAAGTATCTTTTAGAAATATAATAGCACTAGGTTTTATACTTATATTAGGTTATGTAAAGGGAAGTCCATCGGGGGCAGCCGCTGGTGTAGCCATGGGAACTATAATAGGAGTTACCTCTAGCGATATGATGATATATATTTCAGTTTATGGATTATGTGGACTTATATCAGGTGTGTTTAGGGAAACAGGTAAGTGGATGAGCGGAAGCGCTTATATTATAGGATTTATGGTACTAAAGATGTATTCTAATATAGGAACAGAATTTAAAATAATAGAAATAATTATAAGTTGTTGTATATTTTTTGTAATACCTCAGAAAATATACAAAAAAATAGAAATGGAGTTAGACTGGGAAAAGAAGCAGGAGCATTTAAAAGAAAATTATGCAGGTAAAATCAAATCTATTTTTTCACATAAATTTGATAGCTTTTCTAAAGTACTTAATAACATGTCAGTTGTTTTGGCTAAATTGGCAGATAATGATAAGCTTGCTTTGAAAAATAAAAGTAGTGCACTTATAGAAAATTTGGCAGATAGAGTGTGTTCTGATTGCGATATGAAGCACATGTGTTGGAACAGAGAAGCTTTTTATACTTATAATGCTTTTGCAGAATTAATACAAAATTACGAGGATAACAAAAAACATATGCCAGGGGAACTTCAAAGAAAATGTACTAAAAGAACGGTACTTATAAAAAATACGGAAGAGATTGTAAATAATTATATTGTAAGTGAAATGAGAAAGAACAGACTCAGTGAATGTAGAGAATTACTAGCATCCCAAATAAAGAATATGGGAAAAACTATAGGTGATATAGTAGAAGATTTTAACTTAAATATGAAGTTCAATCCTGAGGTGGAAAATGATATACGAAGAATTCTAAACAAAAGCAACATACATTATAAAGATGTGTTTTGTTTTAATAATAAAAAGGGACACTTAGTTGTAAACTTATCTATGGAAGCTTGCGGCGGCAAACAGGAGTGTGTTAAAAATATACTTCCACTTATAAACAATGTAACTAAAAAATTAATGTGTGTAAGTGAAGACGGATGTAATATAAATTCTTCTATGGATAGCTGTAGTATAACTTTTGAAGAAACGCCTAAATATCATATAGCAGCTTATGTGAGTAGAGTTTGTAAGGATGGTGAAAAATGTAATGGTGACAGTTATAGCTTTGGAAAATTGCCAGATGGAACATATATGACGATTATAAGTGATGGAATGGGTTCAGGCCCTCAGGCAGGACAGGAAAGTAGTGCATCTGTTGAACTTATAAAGGAATTTACAAGTGCGGGTTTCAATAAAATGACAGCTATCAATACGGTAAATTCTATAATGGGTATAAAATTTACTGAAGATGAGAAGTTTTCCACATTAGATTTAAGCAGTGTGGATTTATATAAAGGCGAAGTAGATTTTATGAAAGTAGGAGCAGCGGCTAGTTTTATAAAAAGAGGGGAGGATGTTATAGTAATAAAATCAAAAACACTTCCTATAGGAATATTAGATAAAGTGGACGTGGACATTAGTAATAACAAAATAATGAATGGGGACTTCCTAATAATGGTAAGCGATGGAGTGATTGATTATGAAAGTGAGGCAGCAGGAAATTTATATTGGATGATAGAATTCCTAAAAGAATTAGATTGCACTGATCCTAAGGAAATGTGCAAGAAAATTACTGATAAAGCAAAAGAACTTTCTGGAGGGAAGGCAAAAGATGATATGACAGCAATAGTAGAAAAGGTATACAGCCTTTATTAAAGGAGATAGGTATTATCTTTGAGTATTCAACGTTTACAGTTTAAAAACATTGTGAAGCAAAGCTTTTGAAAATAGCAAAGTTCAAATAACAAAGAACAGATAAAGATGTTTTCCCTCGTACCTCAGGAAATCTATAATTTTAATATTTTCTGACGTTAAGAAGAAAATTATCTTTATTTGATATTTGAACTTTGTACTTTGTTTTTTAAAAATATTATGTCGTAATTTTGTTAGTTTACGCCACTTAGTTTTTAGATTTTTCATAATACTGGCGGATAAAAATCTTCTGAAATTGTGAATTGTGAATTGGTGCTGTAGGCAGTCTAAATATAGCTTTTATGTCATTCTTGCACAAAAAATAATTCATTTATGTTATAATAAATTAGCGTATTGTTTCTAAAATAATAATTTTTAGGAAGTGTTTGTTTTGATAGAATCTGTATTAGATACCATCACAAAAAATAAAATGTTTGATAGAGGAGATAAAGTAATAGTAGCTGTATCGGGAGGACCAGATTCGATATGTCTATTACACATATTGTATGTTTTGAGAGAAAAATTAGACATAACTTTATGTGTAGCTCATGTAAATCACTGTCTGAGAGGAAAAGATGCAGATGGAGACGAAGAATATGTAAAAAAGTTTTGTGAAAATTTGAAGATACAATTTAAAAGCTTAAAAATAGATGTAAATCATGTTTCTCAGGAAGAAGGAATATCTTGTGAGAGTGCTGGAAGAAAAGTAAGATATAGCTTTTTTGAAAAACTTAAAGATGAGTTAAAAGCTCAAAAAATAGCTATAGCCCATAATGCTAATGATCAGGCTGAAACAATTTTAATGAGAATTATGCGGGGTGCAGGGCTGGACGGTTTAGTGGGAATAAGACCTGTAAGAGATAATATATATGTTAGACCTCTGATATGCAGTACTAGAGATGAAATTGAAAAATACTGCAGCTTAAATAATCTTAATCCTAGAATTGATAAAACTAATTTAGAAACTTTATATTCTAGGAATAAAATAAGGTTACAACTTATACCATATATACAGGAGAACTTTAATAAAGATATAATTAAAGTATTAAATAGATTTTCTGATACAATAAAAATAGATAATGAATATTTAAGCTATATTTCACAAGAAAAATTTAAAAAACATTGTGACATAAAGGGAGAAAAGGTTATAATATCTAAAGAGGCATTCTTAGAAAAGGAAGCAATATTAAGTAGGATAATAAGAATGTCCTTAAAAATTGTAACTGGAAACTTAAAAGATTTTGAAAGAATTCATATTCTAAATATAATAGAAGTTCAAAAACATTCTACAGGTAAGGAACAGATGCTTCCCAATAATGTATTGGTTTTAAACGACTATGGAAATATTATAATAAGTAAAAATACAAAAAAAGCTGTATCAGATTATAAAAAGCAGTATATACTGCAAGTTGGATGCAATAATATCTCCCCAATTAAATCTACCGTGTACATAGAGCTAGTTGAAGCTAAAGAATATATACATTGTAAGAAAAATAAGTTCGTACAGTATTTTGATTATGATAAGATAGAAGGAGATGTTACATTACGAAATAGGAGAGAAGGGGATAAGTTTATACCACTTGGAATGACTGGAAGTAAGAAATTAAAAGACCTGTTTATAGATTTAAAAGTATCAAAAGATAAAAGAAATGATATTCCTATCATATGTTTTGGAGACAAAATTGGATGGATTGTTGGATATAGAATAAGCGAACTTTTTAAAGTTGATAAGAATACTAGAAATATTTTAGCTATAAAATTTGAAAGTGAGGAACTAGGAAAGCATGACCAACATTAGTGAAGATATCAAGGAAGTACTACTTGATGAAGGTAAGATTAAAAAGAAAGTTAAGGAAATAGGGAAAAGAATAAGTCAGGATTATGATGGAAAAGATTTGCTCCTTGTAGGTATTCTGAAAGGATCTGTCCCATTTATGGCAGATTTGCTTAAAGAAATAACTATTCCATGTAGCATGGATTTTATGGCAGTTTCAAGCTATGGAAATTCTACGAAAAGCTCAGGTGTTGTTAGAATTTTAAAAGATTTAGATTTTGAAATAGAGAATAAGCACATATTAATAGTAGAAGATATCATAGATTCAGGCATAACCTTAGCCTATCTTGTGGATTACTTGAAGGGAAGAAAAGCTAAGAGTGTAGAAATAGCATGTCTTTTAAATAAAGCCGATAGAAGAAAGGTTAGCGTCAATGCAAAATACATAGGATTTGAAGTGCCTGATTATTTTTTAGTAGGATATGGCCTAGACTATGCAGAAAAGTATAGAAATTTCCCATATGTTGGGATATTAAAAGAAGAAATTTACAAATAATTAGTAATAAATTTTATTGTAAAGGAATTTTAATTATGATACAATTTTACAGTATAAAACTAGAAAGAGAGGGGGGCCTTTAATGAAAAAATTTTCAAGTGCAACGGCCTGGGCAGTAGTTTTTATATTAGTGATAGTTGCAGCATTGTTGCTGGTAAGAACTGGTGAAAGTTCAACATCTATTAGTTTTAATGATTTTCAGAAGTATTGGTTAAGTAATGATGTAAAAAGTTTTCAGCTTAGAGAAGATAAAATGACAGTTCAAGGTAGTTTAAAAAATGGAACAGCATATGAGACTGTAGTCCCATCTGAAAGATTATTTCAATTTATAGGTCAGCATCCTAAAGATGGTGAAGTTCAAGAAATGTATGCTAAACCTGCAACAATACCTATGTGGGTACAATATTTACCAACGGTTCTTTTAATACTTATGCTTGTAGCATTTTGGTTTATGTTTATGCAGCAATCACAAGGTGGCGGTGGAAATCGTAATGTGATGAATTTTGGAAAGAGCAGAGCTAAAATGGCCACGCCAGACAATAATAAGAAGAAAGTTACTTTTGCAGACGTTGCAGGAGCAGAAGAGGAAAAAGCAGAATTAGCAGAAATAGTAGACTTTTTAAAACAACCTAAAAGATATATAGAAATGGGAGCTAGGATACCTAAAGGAGTTTTACTTGTAGGACCTCCAGGAACAGGAAAAACTCTTCTTGCTAAAGCTATATCTGGTGAAGCTGGAGTACCGTTTTTTAGTATATCTGGTTCAGATTTTGTGGAAATGTTTGTTGGTGTAGGAGCTTCTAGAGTTAGAGACTTATTTGATCAAGCCAAAAAAAATTCACCTTGTATAGTTTTTATAGATGAAATAGATGCAGTTGGAAGACAAAGAGGCGCTGGACTTGGCGGAGGACATGATGAAAGAGAACAGACCTTGAATCAACTCTTAGTTGAAATGGATGGATTTGGAGTCAATGAAGGAATAATCATGATAGCTGCTACAAATAGACCTGATATATTAGACCCTGCACTTTTAAGACCTGGAAGATTTGATAGGCAAATACTTGTAGGTGCACCTGATGTTAAGGGAAGAGAAGAAATACTTAAAGTTCACTCTAAAAATAAGCATTTATCAGATGAAGTTAAGTTAGATGTATTAGCTAAAAGAACACCTGGATTTACAGGTGCAGATCTGGAAAATCTTATGAATGAATCTGCACTTTTAGCAGTTAGAAAGAGTAAAACACTAATTGGTATGGATGAGCTAGAAGAAGCAGTAACTAGAGTAATAGCAGGACCTGAAAAAAAGAGTAGGGTAATTGATGAGGAAGATAGAAAGCTTACAGCATATCACGAGGCAGGTCATGCTGTTGTTATGAAACTTTTACCTAATTCAGATCCCGTTCATCAGATAAGTATAATACCTAGAGGAATGGCAGGAGGATATACCATGCACCTTCCTGAGAAGGACAGTTCTTATATGTCAAAGTCAAAACTGGAAGATGAAATTGTGGGTCTTCTAGGAGGAAGAGTAGCAGAAAAATTGATTATAGGCGATATAAGTACTGGAGCCAAAAATGATATTGAAAGAGCTACAACTATAGCTAAAAAAATGGTAATGGATTATGGTATGAGTGATTTAGGTCCTATTGCATTTGGATCAGGACATGATGAGGTATTCTTAGGTAGAGATTTAGGCAAGGGTAGAAACTTTAGTGAAGAAGTAGCTTTTGAGATAGATAAGGAAATAAGGAAATTAATAGATGAAAGTTATGATAAAGCAGAAAAGCTTCTTTCAGATAACTTAAATAAGCTTCATGCAGTAGCAAAACAGCTTTTAGAAAAAGAAAAACTTGAAGCAAATGAATTTGAAGAAATATTTGCTCAAGCCTAATTGAATATATTTAAGTAGAGAGTTCCTGTGATAGTATGCAGGGACTTTTTCTATATTACCACTACTTGTGCTAATACTCCTATGTATACTATAAAAGTGACTATCCCAAAGTTGTAGAACCTTTGGAGTATATGATTTTCTTTAAAGTGGATGATAGCAATTTAATCTTGACAAATAAAATTTTATTGATACAATTAAATTATTATTTTGACTTAAATTGATGTTTTATAGGGGCAGCTACAAAGCTGCTCCTTAATTGTGTATATCATGGGATTAATCATTATTATTTCGATTTAGAAGGGTGGTGTTGTTTAATGATTCTAGTTCTAGATGCAGGAAATACTAACATTGTTTTAGGAGTATATGATGAAAATAAACTTATTTCAGTATGTAGATTGTCTACAGATTCTAAAAGGACAGCAGATGAATATGGAATTCAAGTAATGGAACTTTTCTTACATGAAAAACTGGATCCTTCAGATATAAAAGGAGTTATCATATCCTCTGTAGTTCCAAATATAATGTACTCATTAGAGCATATGATAATGATATATTTTGGAATAGTTCCAATTATAGTTGGACCTGGAGTAAAAACTGGAATAAATGTGAAGTATGATAACCCAAGAGAAGTAGGGGCAGATAGAATAGTGAATGCTGTAGCAGCTCATGAAATGTATAATAGATCTATAATTATAATAGATTTTGGTACAGCTACTACATTTTGTGCAGTTACTGCAAAGGGAGATTATTTAGGGGGAGTAATATGCCCTGGAATAAAAATATCTGCAGATGCTTTAGTTGAAAAGGCAGCTAAACTTCCAAGAGTGGAAATAACCAAGCCTCAAAAAGTAATATGCAAAAACACAGTTGCTAGTATGCAATCTGGCATAGTGTATGGTTATATAGGTCAGGTGGATTATATAGTTGGGAAAATGAAAAAAGAAATGATAGATTTAGGAGAAGATGAACCTTTTGTAATAGCTACAGGTGGCCTTGCTAAACTGATAAATGAGGAGTCAAAGTCTATAGATAAAATAGATTCTATATTGACATTAACGGGACTTAAGATAATCTATGACAAAAATAAAGAGTAGGTGCTTTGATGAAAATAGGAAATTTTGAATTGAAAGATAATGTGGTTTTAGCTCCTATGGCTGGAGTTACAGATAGGGCTTTTAGAGAATTGTGCATAGAGATGAAGTGCGGATTTACCTATACAGAAATGATAAGTGCCAAAGCTCTTTTCTATGATAGTGATAGAACTAAACAGATGCTCAAAGTGTCTTCTATAGAAAAGCCTTTAGGTGTTCAAATATTTGGAAGTGATCCACTTATAATGGCTAAAGTTTGTGATTTTTTTAATTGCAATGAAGATATCGCCATTATAGATATAAACATGGGGTGTCCTGCTCCTAAAATAGTAAAAAATGGAGAAGGATCTGCACTTATGAAAAATTCTTCTCTTGCTTCTCAAATAGTAAAAGAAGTGAAAAAAGCTTCTGCAAAACCGGTTACTGTAAAAATGAGAATAGGATTTGACTTTGATAATATAAATGTAGTGGACTTTGCTCAAATTATGGAACAATCAGGAGCTGATGCTGTGACTGTTCATGGTAGAACTAGCACACAGATGTATAATGGCAGTGCAAATTGGGATATAATAAGTCAAGTAAAGAAAAAGGTCAACATTCCTGTAATCGGAAATGGAGATGTATTTACAGCAGAAGATGCAATTAGACTGTTTAATAATACAGGATGCGATGGGGTAATGGTTGGAAGAGGTTCTATGGGAAATCCGTGGATATTTAAACAGATATGTGAAATCAGAAATCATCAACCAGTTATATTTCCAAGTCCTTTAGAAAAAATAAATTTGTGTATGGAACACTATAGAAGGGCAATATATTATAATGGTGAAGATAGGGCTGTAAGAGAAATGAGAAAGCATATAGCATGGTATATAAAAGGACTAAAAAATAGTAAAGAGATAAAAGATAAAATAAATTGTGAAAAAAAGAGTGAAAATGTATTTAAAATTTTAAATGAATATAAATCTTTGCTGTAATTTTTAATAGAATAGGGGAATAGGATATTACTGTAAGCAATGTAACAGGAAGAAAAGTGTGAAATCGATTTTATATACTACACCGCAAAAAATTAGATTCTATAATGACAGTAGCTTTTGGGGAAAAATTAAGGATAGATTTAGGTTAAAATTGAAGGAAAAAATCTTTATAAAAGAACTAAAATTAGAAATAAAAAATGTTAAATTTCCGCCAAATATTAATATAGAGTCTTATAATAGTAACATTCTAAGGGCGAAAAAGATATCAAGGATAAGAGATATGGAACTAGCTCCTAAAGTATATAGATATTTAGATTATAATTTATACAATAAATTTCAAAGGGAACTAATGGCTTTTAGTATTATAAAGAGTTTAAAAATTATACTTAGAATTAAGAAAAAGAGTATAAGACATAGTTGCATAGTTGTTTATGATGCTTCAGAGAGAATTTTATTTGATACTATATGCTATTTGGCTAAAGAAGCTAAAAATATAATATTACTTTCTAGAGATATTATGAAAACTAATGATATTGGACAATATATTATTGCTAACTATGGAGTAACTCCCATAATTACATCTGATATGAAGTTTTCTTTTGAAAGTGCAGATTTTGTAATAAGTTCTAAGAATATCACTGTAAAGAGTGATGCATATGTATGGTATATAGATAATAGTTATATACCCAGTAATGGAGGCGTAATAGTGAACGATGTTGGTTATAAAGTTCCATGGGATTGTAAGTACAATGGAGTATCTTTTGAACTTTTAGGGTCCATACTTTGTCAAATGAATGAAAAAAATGTGGAAAAATCTTTATCCTATAATGGAATATTTCTTGATAAAATAAAATTTAATGAGGATATGCTAGTTTTATAATCTAGAAGAAATTGTAATATGAAAATTCAATTTTCAAAATGTTGACATTATAATAGTGCTGTTTTATAATTACTTAAATAATAATTAGTATGAGTAAAAGAGAGCACGTTGATGGCTAATAGGGTTATCTATAAGAATTTTAGATAAATTGTTAAAAGGGGATAGTTAAATGAGTGGATCAAAAAAATATGTAATGACCTATGAAGGAATAACAAAGCTTGAGGATGAATTAGAATATTTAAAAACAGCTAAAAGAAGAGAAATTATGGAAAAGATTAAAGTAGCACTTTCTTTTGGAGATTTAAGTGAAAATTCAGAGTATGATAGTGCTAAAAATGAACAAGCATTTGTAGAAGGAAGAATAGTACAACTTGAAAATATGCTAAAAAATGCTACTATAGTAGATGAAGAAGAAATTCCGCCAGGAGTAGTAGGCATAGGATCTATTGTAAAAGTTAGGGACTATGATTTTAATGAGGAAGTAGAATATTTGATTGTAGGTTCTGCAGAAGCGGATCCAATTAACAATAAAATATCCAATGAATCTCCAGTAGGTAAAGGACTTGTAGGTAAAAAAGCTGGAGATATAGTTGAAGTACAGGTTCCAGATGGAGTTAGTAAGTACGAGATACTTAGTATAAGAAGATAATTGGAGGGTAACATTGATGTCAAAAGACGAAAAGAAATTACATGCACTAGAAGAAAAGTCTAATGAGCTCATTAGGGAGAGACTGCAAAAATTTGAAGACCTTAAAGAAGCAGGAAAAGATCCTTTTGACGTATATAAAGTAGAAAGGACACATACTTCAAAAGAAGTAAAGGACAACTATGATACTTTAGAAGGTAAAGATGTAACTGTAGCAGGAAGGCTTATTTCGAAAAGAGTTCATGGAAAAGCTGGATTTTCCGATTTGTATGATAGATATGGAAAGATACAGTTATATATAAGGATAAACGATGTAGGTGAAGAGAAATTAAAAGAGTACAAATCCTATGATATTGGTGATATTTTATCTGTAACTGGTAGGGTATTTAAAACTAAAACAGAAGAAATATCAATTCATATTACAGATTTTGAACTGGTAGCTAAGTCTCTCAAACCGCTTCCAGAAAAATGGCATGGCTTAAAAGATCCAGATTTGAGATATAGGCAGAGATATGTGGATTTAATAATAAACAGTGACGTTAGAGATACTTTCTTGAAGAGAACTGCCATAATAAAGTCAATAAGAGAATTCCTAGATAATAAGGACTACATAGAAGTGGAGACTCCAATACTTTCGTCAATAGCTGGAGGAGCTGCAGCAAAACCTTTTACAACCCATCATAATGCACTTGATATAGATATGTATTTGAGAATTGCTACAGAACTATATCTTAAAAGACTTATAGTTGGTGGTTTTGAAAAAGTATATGAAATAGGTAAATGCTTTAGAAATGAAGGTATGGATATAAGGCACAATCCAGAATACACATCTATTGAATTATATGAAGCTTTTGCAGATTATAACGATATGATGGAAATTACTGAAAATATGATAGCCTATGTATGTGAGAAAGTCCTTGGTACTACAAAGGTAGTTTATGAAGATACGGAAATAGACTTTAAGCCACCATGGAATAGAATTACTATGGTAGAAGCAGTTAAAAAATTTGCAAATGTAGATTTTGATGAAGTGAAAGACGATGAAGAAGCTAGAGAAATTGCTAAAGGAAAACATATTGAATTAAAGAAGGAACTGAAGGATTGTTCAAAGGGTGATATATTGGATGCTATGTTTGAAGAATTTTGCGAAGAAAAGTTTATTCAACCTACTTTTGTAATGGATTATCCTGTAGAAATATCACCTCTTACTAAAAAGAAAAGAGGAAATCCTAAGTTTACGGAAAGATTCGAAGGATTTATATTTGGAAGAGAAATATGTAATGCATATTCAGAACTAAATGATCCTATAGTGCAGAGAGAAAGATTTATGCAGCAGCTAAAAGAAAGAGAACTAGGTGATGATGAGGCATATATGATGGATGAAGATTTCTTAAATGCACTTGAGATAGGCATGCCTCCAACTGGAGGTTTGGGAATAGGAGTAGATAGACTTGTAATGTTCCTTACGAATGCCACTTCAATAAGGGATGTTATATTATTTCCTACAATGAAGCCAAATCAACAGCAGTAAGTATATAACTTGTTTGAAGACCTAAGGAAATTTCAGTTAAAATCCATAGGTCTTCAAAATGTTTTTACATAAAAAATAAAAAAATGTTGCATTTTTAAAATCCCATGATATAATATTATATGTAAGTTATTCCGTGGTAGCTCAATGGTTGAGCATTCGGCTGTTAACCGAAGGGTTGGAGGTTCGAGCCCTCTCCACGGAGCCATTTCATTTTTTGTAATATTTAAAGACTTATTATTTACATTTAAAGATAATAGGATAAGATGAAAACTATATAGAAAAAATTAATATATGCTGTGATAAAGAATAGTATTAATGTAAATCTCTACAGAGAAGTTGTGGATGGTGTAAACAACTGGGATTTTATTTATGAAGGAACTTTTGAGCTAACTATGTATTTAAAGATGAGCTTGTGCTAAAGAGGGTGGAACCGCGGAAATAAAATTCGTCCCTTATGTGGCAGGTTCTTTTTTTATATTTTAAAATCCCAATTTAATGTTTAATAATAAGTAATGAATTAAAATAGAAAGGGGAAAAAATAATGTCTTTTGAAAAAACTATGGATAAAGTAGTAGCTTTAGCTAAAAGTAGAGGATTTGTATATCCTGGGTCAGATATATATGGGGGCCTTGCTAATACATGGGATTATGGCCCTATTGGAGTAGAACTAAAAAATAACGTAAAGAAAGTTTGGTGGCAAAAGTTTGTTCATGAAAGTGAACATAATGTAGGAATAGACTGTGCCATACTTATGAATAATGAAGTTTGGGTAGCTTCAGGTCATGTGGGGAACTTTTCTGATCCACTTATGGATTGTAAAGAATGCAAGGCTAGGTTTAGAGCTGATAAGTTGGTAGAAGAACATATGACAGCACAAGGAGTAGAAAAGGCTAGTGCTGATGGATGGAGCAATGAAAAATTAGAGAAATACATAGACGACAACAATATTGTTTGCCCTAGCTGTGGAAAGAAGAATTTTACTGATATCAGACAATTTAATCTTATGTTTAAAACATTTCAAGGAGTTACAGAGGATTCAAAATCAGAAATATATCTGAGACCTGAAACTGCACAGGGGATATTCGTAAATTTTAAAAATGTTCAAAGAACAAGTAGAAAAAAGATACCTTTTGGAATAGCACAAATAGGTAAATCTTTTAGAAATGAAATAACTCCAGGAAACTTTACTTTTAGAACTAGAGAATTTGAACAGATGGAACTTGAATTTTTCTGTAAACCGGGAACTGACTTAGAATGGCATGATTATTGGAAAAAGTATTGCTGGAATTTCTTATTGAGTCTTGGAATAAAAGAAGAAAATATAAGATTTAGAGATCATGATAAGGAGGAACTTTCCCATTATAGTAATGCCACTTCTGATATTGAATATTTATTTCCATTTGGATGGGGCGAGCTTTGGGGTGTAGCAGATAGAACGGATTATGATTTAAAACAGCATCAAGAGCATTCTGGTAAGGATATGACTTATTTAGATACGGTAACTAAGGAAAAATATATACCATACTGTATAGAACCTTCTGTAGGAGCTGATAGAGCTGTACTTGCATTTTTAGTTGATGCATATGATGAAGAAGAATTAGAAGGAGGAGATGTAAGGACAGTACTACATTTTCACCCTGCTATAGCTCCATTTAAAGCAGCTATTTTACCTCTTAGTAAAAAGTTATCAGAAAAAGCTTTAGAAGTATACAACATTTTAAGAAAAGATTTTAATGTGGAGTATGATGATGCAGGAAGTATAGGTAAGAGATATAGAAGAGAAGATGAAATTGGAACGCCTTATTGTATAACAGTAGATTTTGATACAATGGATGACAATACTGTTACTGTAAGAGATAGGGATACCATGGAGCAGTTTAGAATAAAAATAGAAGAATTATCGGCATTTATACAAGAAAAAGTGCAGTTTTAAAGTGCAGTTTTAGTAAAAAGGTGTCATATAAATTTGAGAAAATTTATATGACACCTTTTGTTATTCTGCGGTTATTTGTTCGGAATAGCAGTACTCTATATTTTTTATTAAAAAAATTTACCGAATCAAAAGATCCGGTAAATTAGGGTTTAATCATGGGGATATGTTATATGTTTAATTAAAACTTGGGGAATTATATTAATGTTTCCTTACGGCACGAATATAGTATAACATAACACAATAATAATTTTCAATAGAGTCATATAAAGTCATTAAATTAAATATTTTCTCACAATTTAGACTTTAATAGTATATTAGGGCGAATAAGCTAAATATTGTTTAAGATCTATACCGTCGGAGTTATTCTAGTACGATATATCTACTTCATACAAATTTATAGAAAATTATGTTATGATATAAGCGTGATTATAATTAGCAGATTTATTTTTGGAGGTTTTTTTAATGAAGGAAGATTTTGATAACTTTAAAAAGTTTATAAAGAATAAAAAGACGGCAGTAGTTGGAATAGGAATAAGTAATAGACCTTTAATTAATTTTTTATTGGGACTAGGTGCACAGGTAAGTGCTTTTGATAAAAAAGATGAAGGGGAACTTGGTGAAGTTGCCAAGGAATTAAAAAAGCGAGGAGTGAATTTAGTATTAGGCAAAAATTATCTCGAATATTTAGATAATTTTGATGTAATATTTAAGACTCCCTCTATGAGAATAGATAGTCCTGCACTTGTAAAAGCTAAACAAAATGGGGCATATGTAACTTCAGAAATGGAAGAGTTTATTAAATATTGTCCTGCTAAGATATATGGAGTAACTGGCAGTGATGGGAAAACTACAACTACTACGCTTATATACAATATGTTAAAGGAACAGGGATATAAAAGTTGGGTTGGCGGAAATATAGGTGCCCCATTATTTTCCAGGATAGAAGAAATAGATCCTGAGGATAAGGTAGTTCTTGAACTTTCAAGCTTTCAACTTATGGGTATGGATGTATCACCAGAGGTAGCTGTGATTACTAATATAAGTCCAAATCATCTTGATATTCATAAGGATATGGAAGAGTATGTGAATGCAAAAAAAAGTATATTTAAGTATCAAGGAAACCAGGATGTGGTCATTCTTAATAGAGATAATGAGTGTACTAATGCTATGGTAAAAGAAGCTAAAGGAAAAGTAAGACAGTTTAGTATTGAAGAAGAATTAACTTCTGGTGGATATTTAAAGGGAGACATTTTATGTATTGATGGGAAAAAAGTATGCAAGATAAGTGAGGTTAAACTTAGAGGAATGCATAATGTTGCAAATTTGCTTACTGCATTTTCTGCAATTAAAGAGGATGTTTCTGTAGATAATATGAAAAAAGTTGCTACTACATTTGAGGGAGTAGAGCATAGGTGTGAATTTGTAAGAGAATTAGATGGAGTTAAATATTATAATGATTCTATTGCCTCTAGCCCTACAAGAACATTGGCAGGATTAAGAGCTTTTGATAAACCTGTAATATTAATAGCAGGTGGATATGATAAAAAGATACCTTTTGATGTTTTGGCGGAGGAAGGATATTCAAAAATAAAAACTTTAATACTTATGGGAGCTACAAAAGATAAAATTAAAAAATCATTTGAGAAACTTAAGTGTGAAAAGGGAATTGACGTGCCTATAGTATCTGTAGATTCACTAACAGACGCAGTAAATGTTGCTAAAGAGTTATCAACTAATGGTGATATTGTGACTTTTTCACCTGCATGTGCTAGTTTTGATATGTTCCCTAATTTTGAAGTTAGGGGCAATGCGTTTAAGGATATAATAAATAATTTTTAGAATACATGAGAAGAGAAGTTGTTATAAAGAAGCAATTTCTCTTTTTTTGCCAAATTTATTGTAATAACGTTTCCTCGTGTATCGGTATGTGAATATTAAAGATTTTTATAGAAATTTATAGTATTATTTAGATAAATGATGCATATAATATGTAAGTATATAAAAGAAAATTGTAGGTATGGTATTATATCAACTGTTGTCACGTAAATAAGTCACACAGTTTGTTGAAAGTAAATTAAAAAATGTGTTGACAAAGAAAAAAATACATGATAAACTATAAAAGCTGTCGAAGTGAGGCAGCAAAATGATCCTTGAAAATTAAACAGAGGAAGATATAAGTACAACTTATTTAGAATAAACCAGCAATTCTTTTGAGCTGCGAGAGCAGCTAAAAAAGTAATTTCGTAATAAGAAGAGTCAATACAAACTTTTAAATTAAGAGTTTGATCCTGGCTCAGGACGAACGCTGGCGGCGTGCTTAACACATGCAAGTCGAGCGATGAAGCTCCTTCGGGAGTGGATTAGCGGCGGACGGGTGAGTAACACGTGGGTAACCTACCTCAAAGAGGGGGATAGCCTCCCGAAAGGGAGATTAATACCGCATAATAATCAGTTTTCACATGGAGACTGATTTAAAGGAGTAATCCGCTTTGAGATGGACCTGCGGCGCATTAGCTAGTTGGTAGGGTAACGGCCTACCAAGGCGACGATGCGTAGCCGACCTGAGAGGGTGATCGGCCACATTGGAACTGAGAGACGGTCCAGACTCCTACGGGAGGCAGCAGTGGGGAATATTGCACAATGGGCGAAAGCCTGATGCAGCAACGCCGCGTGAGTGAAGAAGGTTTTCGGATTGTAAAGCTCTGTCTTTGGGGACGATAATGACGGTACCCAAGGAGGAAGCCACGGCTAACTACGTGCCAGCAGCCGCGGTAATACGTAGGTGGCGAGCGTTGTCCGGAATTACTGGGCGTAAAGAGTGCGTAGGCGGATATTTAAGTGAGATGTGAAATACCCGGGCTTAACCCGGGCACTGCATTTCAAACTGGATATCTAGAGTGCGGGAGAGGAGAATGGAATTCCTAGTGTAGCGGTGAAATGCGTAGAGATTAGGAAGAACACCAGTGGCGAAGGCGATTCTCTGGACCGTAACTGACGCTGAGGCACGAAAGCGTGGGTAGCAAACAGGATTAGATACCCTGGTAGTCCACGCCGTAAACGATGAGTACTAGGTGTAGGAGGTATCGACCCCTTCTGTGCCGCAGTAAACACAATAAGTACTCCGCCTGGGAAGTACGATCGCAAGATTAAAACTCAAAGGAATTGACGGGGGCCCGCACAAGCAGCGGAGCATGTGGTTTAATTCGAAGCAACGCGAAGAACCTTACCTGGACTTGACATACCCTGAATATCTTAGAGATAAGAGAAACCCTTCGGGGCAGGGATACAGGTGGTGCATGGTTGTCGTCAGCTCGTGTCGTGAGATGTTAGGTTAAGTCCTGCAACGAGCGCAACCCCTGTTGTTAGTTGCTAACATTTAGTTGAGCACTCTAGCAAGACTGCCGCGGTTAACGCGGAGGAAGGTGGGGATGACGTCAAATCATCATGCCCCTTATGTCCAGGGCAACACACGTGCTACAATGGGCAGTACAGAGAGAAGCAAGACCGCAAGGTGGAGCAAACCTCAAAAACTGCCCCCAGTTCGGATTGCAGGCTGAAACTCGCCTACATGAAGTTGGAGTTGCTAGTAATCGCGAATCAGAATGTCGCGGTGAATACGTTCCCGGGCCTTGTACACACCGCCCGTCACACCATGAGAGCTGGCAACACCCGAAGTCCGTAGTCTAACTTAGGAGGACGCGGCCGAAGGTGGGGTTAGTAATTGGGGTGAAGTCGTAACAAGGTAGCCGTAGGAGAACCTGCGGCTGGATCACCTCCTTTCTAGGGAGTCGAAAGATAGAGTATAATCTATCTTATAAATTGATGGTTTAAGTAAGTTAGAAAGTCTACTCTGTTTAATTTTGAAGGATCAGATAGATTCTTCTTTCAGTTTACAAGCAATTAGGAATGTAAATTGAAAAATTGTCCTTTGAAAATTGCACAGTAAATAAGAAATAAAGTAAAGCTAAGGTTATAATATAACCTTTGTAGAATAAACTTTAATATCATTTTAAAGATTTAAGATGATACAAAGAAAATTACTAAAAGTAATTTTCAATAATAAAGGTCAAGCTACAAAGGGCGCATGGAGGATGCCTTGGCACCAGGAGCCTAAGAAGGACGCGATAAGCTGCGAAAAGCTCTGGGTAGGCGCAAATAGCCAGAGAACCAGAGATATCCGAATGGGGAAACCCACCTAGACAACGCTAGGTACTGCAAACTGAATACATAGGTTTGTAGAGGCAAACCCGGGGAACTGAAACATCTAAGTACCCGGAGGAAGAGAAAGAAACATCGATTTCCTAAGTAGCGGCGAGCGAAAGGGAAAGAGCCCAAACCAGGAACTTGTTCCTGGGGTTGCGGATAGATCATAAAAACTGTGAAGTGTTAATTGAAGAGAGCTGGAAGGCTCCGCCGTAGAAGGTAAAAGCCCTGTAAATGAAAACAAAGAGCAGTCAGATCTAATCCAGAGTACCACGAGACACGAGAAACCTTGTGGGAAACAGGGAGGACCACCTCCCAAGGCTAAATACTACCTGGTGACCGATAGAGAAGGAGTACCGTGAGGGAAAGGTGAAAAGAACCCCGGGAGGGGAGTGAAATAGAACCTGAAACCGTGTGTCCACAAACAGTCGAAGTACGTAAAGTACGACGGCGTGCTTTTTGTAGAACGAGCCAGCGAGTTATGATATGCAGCAAGGTTAAGTACTTAAGGTACGGAGCCGGAGGGAAACCGAGTCTGAAAAGGGCGAAAAGTTGTATGTTGTAGACCCGAAACCGAGTGACCTATCCATGGCCAGGTTGAAGCGGAAGTAAAATTCCGTGGAGGACCGAACCACGTTGGTGTTGAAAAACCATGGGATGAGCTGTGGATAGCGGAGAAATTCCAATCGAACTCGGAGATAGCTGGTTCTCCTCGAAATAGCTTTAGGGCTAGCGTCGGAAATGAGTAATGGAGGTAGAGCACTGAATGGGGTAGGGGCTGACAACAGTTACTGAACCTTATCAAACTCCGAATGCCATATACTTGAATTCCGGCAGTCAGACTGCGAATGATAAGATCCGTGGTCAAAAGGGAAACAGCCCAGACCACCAGCTAAGGTCCCAAAGTGTAAGTTAAGTGGGAAAGGATGTGTGATTTCTAAGACAACTAGGATGTTGGCTCAGAAGCAGCCACTCATTTAAAGAGTGCGTAATAGCTCACTAGTCAAGAGATCATGCGCCGAAAATGTCCGGGGCTAAAACTTACCACCGAAGCTGTGGACTCGAAAGAGTGGTAGAGGAGCATCCTGTATGAGTAGAAGTCGTACCGGAAGGAACGGTGGATTGTACAGGAGAGAGAATGCTGGCATAAGTAGCGAGAAATAAGTGAGAATCTTATTGGTCGAAAACCTAAGGTTTCCTGGGGAAGGTTCGTCCGCCCAGGGTAAGTCGGGACCTAAGCCGAGGCCGAAAGGCGTAGGTGATGGACAATCGGTTGAAATTCCGATACCGCATAAAAGCGTTTGACAAAAGGGATGACGCAGGAGGATAAGGTGTGCATACAAATGGATGTATGTCTAAGCATCGAGTCAGGTATACCAGGAAAATCCGGTATATCAATGATGAGGTGTTATGGGGAACCCGCAAGGGGAAGTACCTGATTTCACGCTGCCGAGAAAAGTCTCTATGGAGTTTTTATGTGCCCGTACCGCAAACCGACACAGGTAGGTGAGGAGAGAATCCTAAGACCATCGGAAGAATTGTTGTTAAGGAACTAGGCAAATTAACCCCGTAACTTAGGGAGAAGGGGAGCCACGCAAGTGGCCGCAGAGAAAAGGCTCAAGCAACTGTTTATCAAAAACACAGGTTTCTGCTAAAGCGAAAGCTGAAGTATAGGAGCTGACGCCTGCCCGGTGCTGGAAGGTTAAGGGGAAGACTTAGCGCAAGCGAAGGTCAGAACTTAAGCCCCAGTAAACGGCGGCCGTAACTATAACGGTCCTAAGGTAGCGAAATTCCTTGTCGGGTAAGTTCCGACCCGCACGAATGGCGTAATGATTTGAGCACTGTCTCGACAACAAATCCGGCGAAATTGAAGTGCAAGTGAAGATGCTTGCTACCCGCGATTGGACGGAAAGACCCCGTAGAGCTTTACTGCAGTTTAGCACTGAATTTCGGTATTGTCTGTACAGGATAGGTGGGAGACTAGGAAGTAGTGGCGCCAGCCATTACCGAGTCGATGTTGGGATACCACCCTGATAGTACTGGAATTCTAACCGGGCTCCATGAAACTGGAGACGGGACAATGTTAGGCGGGCAGTTTGACTGGGGCGGTCGCCTCCTAAAAAGTAACGGAGGCGTACAAAGGTTCCCTCAGAAGGGTTAGAAATTCTTCGAAGAGTGCAAAGGCAGAAGGGAGCTTGACTGCGACACAAACAGGTGGAGCAGGGACGAAAGTCGGGCTTAGTGATCCGGTGGTACCTCGTGGGAGGGCCATCGCTCAACGGATAAAAGCTACCTCGGGGATAACAGGCTGATCTCCCCCAAGAGTTCACATCGACGGGGAGGTTTGGCACCTCGATGTCGGCTCGTCGCATCCTGGGGCTGAAGTAGGTCCCAAGGGTTGGGCTGTTCGCCCATTAAAGCGGCACGCGAGCTGGGTTCAGAACGTCGTGAGACAGTTCGGTCCCTATCCGTCGCGGGCGCAGGAAATTTGAGAGGAGCTGTCCTTAGTACGAGAGGACCGGGATGGACCGACCGCTGGTGAACCAGTTGTTCCGCCAGGAGCATAGCTGGGTAGCCAAGTTGGGAAGGGATAAACGCTGAAAGCATCTAAGTGTGAAGCCCACCTCAAGATAAGATTTCCCATAGCGTAAGCTAGTAAGACCCCTCGAAGAACACGAGGAGATAGGTCAGAGGTGTAAGCAGGGCAACTTGTTAAGCTGACTGATACTAATAGGTCGAGGGCTTGACCAAATAAAAACGAAAGAAAAAAAGTTTACTGTGCAATTTTGAGAGGACAAAGTTCTTCTTTAACTATAAAATTTTTATAGTTAAATTCATGTTTAGTATTGACAGTTGTTTAAAAGCACTGTATAATATAAAACTGTGATAAGAAAATATCTGGTGGTAATGACGTGAAGGTAACACCCCTTTCCATACCGAACAGGAAGGTTAAGCTTCAGGGTGCCGATGGTACTGCAGGGGAGGCTCTGTGGGAGAATAGGTCGCTGCCAGGTAATAAGGATCTTTAGCTCAGTTGGTTAGAGCAACCGGCTCATAACCGGTGGGTCCGGGGTTCGAGTCCCTGAAGGTCCACCATGCGGGGGTATAGCTCAGCTGGGAGAGCATCTGCCTTGCACGCAGAGGGTCAAGAGTTCGAATCTCTTTATCTCCACCAAAACGAGTAACATTTTGTTACTCGTTTTTTAAAGAAATACACTGCATAGATTGTTCCGTGGTAGCTCAATGGTTGAGCATTCGGCTGTTAACCGAAGGGTTGGAGGTTCGAGCCCTCTCCACGGAGCCATTTTTATTTTTTGAATTTATTTAATTAAAATAGATTAGTAAAAATAAACCAAAGGTAGCTCACCTTTGGTTTATTTTTTATGAAGTGCATATTTTAGGTACTTGTTTTCATAGATAATAATATAAAAGTAAAATTATTTTGAAAATTTAATTAATTGTAGGAGGAATTTTAATTAGCAAATAGAATATATAATTAATCGAAAAGTAAGGGGAGGGATTGCTTATGAAAAAATATTCAGTAAATAATTTAAGAAATGTAGGATTTATTGGGCATAGCGGTTCTGGTAAAACTACATTAACAGAAGCAATACTTTATTACACAAAAGTTATTGATAGGTTTGGAAGAATTGAAGATGGAAGTACTGTTAGTGATTACGATATTGAAGAAAAAAAGAGAAAAATATCCATAGCTTCATCTTTAGCTTCTTGTGAATGGAAAAATACAAAGATAAATTTAGTTGATATGCCAGGATATTTTGACTTTATAGGAGAGACTATGGAAGGACTGAGGGCAATTGATGTAGCTATAATTGTTTTATCAAGTGTATCTGGAATTCAAGTGGGAGCTGAGAAATCTTGGAGTGGTGTCAATAAAAGTAAACTTCCTAGAGCTTTTTATATAAATAAGTTGGATAGAGAAAATTCAAATTTTGATAAAACATTGGCAGAATTAAAAGAAAAGTTTGGTATGTCTGTAGTACCAATTCAATATCCTATAGGAACGGAAAATAATTTTAAAGGAATTGTAAACGTTATTTCAGGAAAAGCTAAAATAATGAATAATAAGAACATAGCAGAGGAAACTACTATACCAAAAGATATTTTGGATAAAATCACAAAATGTAGAGATATGGTTATGGAAGCTGTGGCAGAAACAGATGAGGAACTTTTAGATAAATATTTTAGTGAGGGTACTTTAAGTGATGAGGACATTTACAAAGGATTAGTAAGAGGCTGTTCAAGAGGTGAAATTGCACCTGTAATGTGCGGATCTGCTGTAAATGGGATAGGAATAGATACTTTATTAGAAGATATAATCCAATGTTTCCCATCTCCTGAAACTTCAGAGGTAATTGATGTTAATTTAGAACAAAAATCACAGGTTGTAGTTAAAGTAGATGAAAAAAGTCCATTTTCAGCTTTTATTTTTAAAACTATAGCTGACCCTTTTGTAGGTAAGTTATCTCTATTTAGAGTTATGACTGGTAAGCTTAAATCAGATATGACAGTATATAATGTAAAAAAAGATAAAAGTGAAAAAATAGGAACCTTATATTTTTTAAAGGGAAAACAGCAGATACCTGTATCGGAAATAGGAGCTGGAGATTTGGGTGCTGTTGCTAAACTACAATTTGCCAGCACAGGGGATACCTTATGTGATCCATCGTCTTTGGTCGTATTTAAAGATATTGAATTTCCAGAACCAGTAATTTCGATGGCCATGCTACCTAAATCTAAAAATGATGAGGATAAAATATTTAATGGATTAAGTAAATTGTTAGAGGAAGATCCTACTTTTAAGATATCTAGAGATATAGAAAATGCAGAGACTATAATTTCTGGACAGGGTGAAGTTCATATTGACGTGATATCATCTAAATTAAAGTCTAAATTTGGGACGGATGTTATTCTGAGAGAACCAAAAGTACATTATAGAGAAACAATAAGGAAAACCTCAGATGTACAGGGCAAACACAAAAAGCAATCAGGAGGACATGGACAGTATGGAGATGTAAAAATCAAGTTTGAGCCAAGAAATGATAATGAAGATGATTTAGAATTTGTGGATAAAGTAGTAGGGGGAGTAGTTCCAAGACAGTATATACCGGCAGTTGAAAAAGGGCTTAGAGAATGTATTAGTCATGGGGTTTTAGCTGGATACCCTATAATAAGGATAAAAGCTACATTACATGATGGATCATATCATCCAGTAGACTCTTCAGAAATGGCTTTTAAGGTAGCAGCATCTTTAGCCTATAAGAAAGGAATTTTAGAAGCTGATCCTGTATTATTAGAACCAATTTTACATGTAGAAGTATGTGTCCCTGAAGAGTATATGGGAGATATAATTGGGAATATAAATAAACGAAGAGGTAGAGTACTGGGAATGGAAACTTCCGGCAAGAATCAGATAATAATAGCTGAAGTACCTGAAGCAGAAATGTTTAAATATGCTACAGATTTAAGGTCCATGACTCAAGCTAGAGGAAGTTTCAATATGAAATTTGAAAGATATGAAGAAGTCCCAGATGTTCAAGCAAATAAGATAATAGAAAGCAAAAATAAAATAAAAGTTAGGCAAGAATAAATTTCAGCCTCAATAGAATATAATTCTATTGAGGCTTTTTAAAACTAAATATTGTGTATATTTTAATTCACTACAATGAATAATAATTTTATTAATCATTAGATGAACTTTTCAATTAAGGAGAGATTATATGTCTGAATATAAAATGAGCATAAAAGGTAAAATTACTTTAGAGGATTATAGTAGTATATATGATTATATAGCAATAGTAAATAAAAATGATAAATTAACTATAGTTGTAGATAGCAATGAAAATGAAAATGTAGAGATAGTATGCAATATGTTAAAAAATAAGTATTTTACTGTTAATCCAAATAGGCCCTGTGATGGAGGAAAGTATTGTATAAAAGCATTTAAGAATGAGGATTAAATTATTCTACAGGGTGACTATTCTTATTTAACACATATAAACAGTATACAATAGTATGTATTAGAAAAATGGAGAAAATAGTATTTGAACTTAGTATTTATGTATAAAACAAATATATTTAGTGAAATATAGAAGTTGAATAAAACCTAAATTAATAATATTATTAATTTAAGGTCAAAGAAAGTCAAAGTCAAGAAGGTGGTAAATTGGCAAGATTATCAGATATAATAGAAGACTTTATAAAAGAAATGCTTAATAATAGTGAGGAGACTAAACTTCAAATTGGCAGAAACGAACTAGCTAATTATTTTAGCTGTGCGCCCTCCCAGATAAATTATGTATTGACTACTAGATTTACTATGGATAAAGGTTACTACATAGAAAGCAAGAGGGGCGGCGGCGGATGTATAATTATACGAAAAGTAGAATTTGACTGTAATGAGAATTTACTTAAAAGTATAATAGAAAAAATAGGGGATACCATAACATACAATACTGCTGCACAGCTTATAGAAACGCTACTTGAAGAGCAAGTTATAACGGAAAGAGAAAACATAATATTAAAGACTATAATAAATGATAGGACACTAAATATTGCATTGAATAATAAAAATAAATTGAGGGCAGATATATTAAAATCAATTATAGTAGTTATATTTAGAAGCCCTAAATTTGGTATGAATAGATAGATAAATATATGATATAATATTTATTGTATTAAATTACATTAAATGTTAATCATATATGCATAGGAGTGATGATATGATTTGTGATATATGTAAGAAGAATGAAGCTACAGTTCATATAACAAAAATAATAAATGGTTCCAAGCAGGATATTAATTTATGTGAAAAATGTGCTATGGAAAAGGGAGAACTTAATTTTGTACCTCAAATAGACTTTGTTTCTCCATTTGGATTCCAAAATATTTTAAGTGGAATCATGGATTATATGACAAGTGGCAATAATGAAGAACATAAAACCTTTGATATATCTTGTAAAACTTGTGGTACATCTTATAGTGAATTTAAAAAAACAGGTCTTTTAGGATGCAGTGAGTGCTATAAAAATTTTAGTAATATTTTAGGACCTGTAATTAAGAGGGTTCAAGCAAATTTAGGTCATACAGGTAAAATACCTAAAAATCAGGGAAAAAGTATTATTGAAAGAAATAAGCTTTTGAAGTTAAAGTCAGATCTTCAAAAGGCAGTATCCTTAGAGGAGTATGAAAAAGCAGCAACTATAAGAGATGCTATAAAAGAAATTGAGAAACAAGTTCATGTGAGCAACGAAAATAGGAAGGAGGGTTAACTTTGAATAATTGGACGACTACTTGTGATGACAGCAACGGCGGTTTGGTAATAAGTAGCAGGATAAGATTAGCTAGAAATTTGGCTGAAGTTCCATTTCCACATAAATTAAATGAAGAAAAAAGCAAAGAGGTAATCAAACTAGTAGAGAATGCTTTTTATACACCTTCTAGTAATAAGGACACATTTAAGACCAATTATTTGTGGGAAGAAACTGATAATGAGAAGCGAAATTATCTGGAAAAGCACCTTATAAGCAAAAATTTGATAGATAACAGCCACAAATCTGCTTTTATACTAGATAATCAGCAGACTATAAGTATTATGATAAATGAAGAAGATCATATTAGAATTCAATGTATAACAGCAGGGTTAAATTTAGAAGAAGTGTATAATGTAAGTGATAAAATAGATGATTTATTGGAAGGAAATTTAAAGTATGCATTTGATGAAAAGTTAGGTTATCTTACAGCATGTCCTACTAATATAGGAACGGGACTTAGAGCTTCTGTTATGCTGCATTTGCCAGCACTTTCTTTAAACAATCAGATGAATGGATTTTTAAATGCATTATCTCAAGTTGGAATGACTGTTAGAGGATTGTATGGTGAAGGTTCAAAGGCCATAGGGAATATATATCAAATTTCCAATCAGGTTACTTTAGGTAGAAGCGAAGAGGAAATACTGAGCAATTTAAAAGCTGTAGTTGTTCAGGTAACAAATGAAGAAAAGGCTTCTAGAGAAAATCTTATGAAAAAATTTAAATATGAGGTAGAAGATAAAATTTACAGAGCATTGGGTATATTAAAATCAGCAGTGATTTTAAATGTAAATGAATGTTTCAAACTTTTGTCTGATGTAAGATTAGGCGTTGAAATGGGAATAATTAAGAATATAAGCAAGGCAACTTTGAATAATCTTTTAGTAAGTACACAGCCTGCTACAATACAAGATGGAAATGAGAAAATTTTATCAGCCATTGAAATGAATCTTAATAGGGCAAAAATTGTAAAAGAAAAATTAAATATTGATAAAGTTCAATAAGAAGGATGGTGAAATATACTATGATGTTTGGAAGATTTACGGAAAGAGCACAAAAAGTATTAGTTTATGCTCAAGAAGAAGCACAAGCACTTCAACATGGATATGTAGGTACAGAACATATACTTTTGGGAATATTAAAAGAAGAAGGAATATCCAGGAATCTTTTAAGTGATATGAATGTAAACATTGAAACAGTAAGAAATTTTATAGAAGAATATGAGGGTAGGGGAGAAATAAATTTGTACAATAAAGAAATCCCTCTTACTCCAAGGACAAAAAGGCTTTTAGAGCTAAGTTTGTTTGAAGCCAGAAATCTAAACCATAACTATATAAGTCCAGAGCATATCCTACTTGCACTTATAAGAGAAGCAGAGGGAGTTGCGTTTACTATTTTAAATAATTTGGGAGTAGATTTTAATAAGCTGAGGAAGGAACTTGTGGATTCACTTTCGGGAGAGCAATCATCAATGAATTCAAACAGTACTAAGAAAGAAAATGGAGAGCCAACCCCAACTTTAGATCAGTTTGGAAGAGACTTAACAGACATGGCAAAAGAGGGAAAGTTGGACCCTGTTATAGGAAGAGATAAAGAAACTCAGAGGGTTTTGGAAATACTAAGTAGAAGAACTAAGAATAATCCTTGTCTAATAGGAGACCCTGGTGTAGGTAAAACTGCAATTGCAGAAGGATTGGCAGAAAAGATAGTATCGTGTAATATACCTGAACTTTTAAGGGGAAAAAGAGTAGTAACATTAGATCTTTCTTCAATGATAGCGGGATCAAAATATAGAGGAGAATTTGAAGAAAGACTTAAAAAAGTTATGGAAGAGATAAGAAAATCAGGTAATGTAATATTATTCATAGATGAAATTCATACTATAATAGGAGCGGGAGCAGCAGAAGGTGCTATAGATGCATCTAATATATTAAAACCAGCTTTAGCTAGAGGAGAAATACAATGCATAGGAGCCACTACTATAGATGAATATAGAAAATACATTGAAAAGGATGCTGCACTTGAAAGAAGATTTCAGCCTATAATAGTAGGAGAACCTACTAAGGAGGAGGCAGTTTTAATATTAAAAGGTCTTAGAGATAAATATGAGGCTCATCATAGAGTAAAAATAATAGATGAAGCTATAGATGCAGCAGTAAATTTATCAGATAGATATATTACAGATAGATATTTACCTGATAAGGCAATTGATCTTATAGATGAAGCAGCTGCTAAAGTTAGAATACAAAATTTAATTGCCCCACCAGATTTAAAAAATTTAGAAGAAGAATTAGAAAAGGCAACTAAGGAAAAAGAGGATTCTATTAGAGTACAGGATTTTGAAAAAGCTGCTAGTTTAAGGGATAAAGAAAAGGAATTAAAAAATAAGTTAGAAGGATTAAAAACTAACTGGAAGACTAAAAAAGAAGTATCAACACTTACGGTAGGAGAAGACCAAATTGCATCAGTGGTATCTCAGTGGACCAATATACCTGTAGAGAAGTTAACTGAAAAAGAATCAGAGAGATTGCTCAAACTAGAGGAAATTCTTCATAAGAGAGTAGTAGGTCAAGATGAAGCAGTTAAATCCATTTCTAAGGCAGTAAGAAGGGCTAGAGTTGGGCTTAAAGATCCAAAGAGACCTATAGGTTCATTTATATTTTTGGGGCCTACAGGTGTTGGAAAAACTGAGTTGTCAAAAGCTTTGGCAGAGGCTATGTTTGGCGACGAAAACAATATGATAAGAATTGATATGTCGGAATATATGGAAAAGCATACAGTATCTAGACTTATAGGATCGCCTCCAGGGTATGTAGGCTATGATGAAGGAGGACAGCTTACTGAAAAAGTAAGAAGAAATCCTTATTCAGTAGTATTGTTTGATGAAATAGAAAAAGCACACCCAGAAGTATTTAATATATTACTTCAAATACTTGAAGATGGAAGATTAACCGATGGAAAAGGAAAAACAATAAACTTTAAAAATACCATAATAATAATGACTTCTAATGTAGGAGCAGCTACCATTAGAAAACAAAAATCTATGGGATTTACTGCTGCTAAAGGTGATGACAAGGAAAGTCAATATGAAAAGATGAAAGATAATATAATGGAGGAACTTAAAAATTCTTTTAGACCTGAGTTTTTAAACAGAATAGATGATATTATAGTCTTCCACCAGTTAGAAGAGGAAGATTTAAAACAAATAGTAAAACTCATGTTAAAAGATGTTTCCTCAAGGCTTAAAGATCAGGAAATAGAAATTGGATTTACAGATAAAGCGCAGGAGCTTTTGGCAAAAGAAGGCTTTGATTTAACTTATGGTGCAAGACCGCTTAGAAGAGCAATTACAAAAACTGTAGAAGATAAACTTTCTGAAGAAATGCTTAGAGGTAATGTTAAAAAAGGAGATAAAGTTAAAGTAGTTGTAGAAAAAGGAGAATTATCATTTAATAAAGTCAATTAATGATTGACTCACATAAAATTAAACTTTATACTTTTTACAGTATAAAGTTTAATTTTTATATAAATTTAGCTATTTTTATCGATTTATACAGGAAGAGATGATTCAATGGTAAAGAAAAAAACGGTTTTTGTATGCCAGGAATGTGGATATGAATCCCCAAAGTGGCTTGGTAAATGTCCTAACTGTAATAAATGGAACTGCATGATAGAAGAGATTAAGTCACCTCAGGAAGTAACATTTTCTAATATGAAATTTAGCAGCACGCCAAAAAGTATAAATAATATAAAATCTGGTGAATACGAAAGGCTAGATACTGGTATAATGGAATTGAATAGAGTTCTTGGAGGAGGTATTGTAAAAGGTTCAATAACACTTATATCCGGGGCTCCTGGTATTGGAAAATCAACTCTGCTTTTACAGACAGCCAGCAATATTGCTGAAAAATATGGGAAAGTGCTGTATGTCTCAGGAGAAGAGTCAGAAGAACAGATAAAGATGAGGGGAGATAGACTTGATTCTTTGTCTAATGATCTTTATATAGTTTCAGAAGTTAATATTGATAAAATAAAAGCTCATATAGAACAAACTAAACCCGTATTTGTAGTAGTGGATTCTATTCAGACTTTATTTAAAGAATCTATTAGCTCAGCACCGGGTAGTGTGTCTCAAGTAAGGGAAACTTCTAACGATATTATGCGTATAGGGAAGTCTAATAATATATCTTTTTTTATAGTGGCACATGTTACAAAGCAGGGTGAGCTAGCAGGACCTAGGGTACTAGAGCACATGGTGGATACTGTACTGTCTTTTGAAGGAGAAAGAACTGGAGAGCTAAGAATTTTAAGAACTGTAAAAAATCGTTTTGGTACTACCAGTGAAATTGGTGTATTTGAAATGGCAGGAAGCGGACTTAAAGAAATATTAAATCCTTCTGCAGCATTTTTAGAAGATAGAGAATTTCAAAAAGAAGGTTCTGTAATTATTGGTATAATGGAAGGAAGAAGACCTATACTAGTAGAAATACAAGCGTTGGTTAGCGAAACTAAAGCAGTTATGCCAAGAAGAACAGCCGTTGGAGTAGATATTTCTAGATTAAATTTAATTTTAGCGGTACTTGAGAAAAAACTTAGAATTACATTTTATAATTGTGATGTTTATGTAAATGTAGTGGGGGGACTTAAGATAGAAGGAACTTTCGGAGATTTAGGGCTTGCACTTGCACTTATATCTAGTGCTAAATCTAGGGAAATTGGACTAGATAATCTTTTAGCAGTAGGTGAAGTTGGACTTACAAGTGAAGTTAGACCAGTATCATTTTGTGATAGAATAGTAAATGAAGCAAAAAAAATGGGATTTAGGAATATAATAATACCAGATAGAAATAAGGAAAAGGTAAATTCTAAAGATATAAATGTTATAGGTGTATCCTCCCTAAAGGAGGCATTAAATAAAGTTTTTTAATTAGGGTGATGATTTTGAGATTAGAAAAAGATAAAGAACTTAAAAGTATATTAAAACTTTTAGCACCAGGTACTCAACTTAGGGAAGGTCTTAGAAATATTTTGAGAGCTAAAACCGGTGGACTTGTAGTTTTAGGAGATAGTGAACAGATAATGAAAGTGGTAGACGGTGGATTTACCATTAATTCTGAGTACAGTTCTTCTTATATATATGAGCTTGCAAAAATGGATGGTGCTATAATATTGAGCAGTGATTTAAAGAGAATATTATATGCAAATACTCAACTTATTCCAGATTCATCTATTCCAACTTTTGAAACTGGAACAAGGCATAGAACTGCAGATAGAGTGGCTAAACAAACAGGGGCTATAGTTATTGCTATTTCTCAAAGGAGAAATGTCATAACCGTATATAAAGGATACATTAAATATGTATTACAGGATAGTAGTGTTATGCTTGGAAGGGCTAATCAAGCACTACAAACTTTAGAAAAGTACGTCTCTGTACTTGATGGGGTTGTTAACAATCTTAATATTTTAGAGTTTCAAGACATAGTAACATTATTTGACGTAATGACGGCTATCCAAAGAACTGAAATGGTAATGAGAATAGTATCAGAGATTGAAAGATACATATGTGAACTTGGCAATGAAGGAAGATTAATTTCAATGCAATTAAATGAATTAATTAAAAGCGTTGAGAGAGACGGAATATTTATGATAAGAGACTATTGTCAAAGTGGTATGGATTATGATGAAATATATAAGCAACTTCAAGAAATAAGTTCAAGTGAACTATTCAATCTTGATTGTATTTCTAAATCTTTAGGATATGCAGGAGTTCCTCTAGTTGATACATTGATATCACCAAGAGGATACAGAATGTTAAATAAAATTCCTAGAATACCAACTAATGTAATAGAAAATTTAGTGAAAAATTTTAAGGAGCTTAAAGGTGTTATGGAAGCATCTTATGAGCAGCTTGATAGAGTTGAAGGAATAGGAGAAGCTAGGGCCAGAGCTATAAAGAATGGATTGAGAAGGCTTAGAGAACAAATCATGATAGACAATAAGTTTTAAGCACAAAATAATATGACTGGTATTATTTTGTGCTAGAAATTATCTGAAAGAATACTTACCTAGGGTATTTATTTTGTCATACTCTTTTAAAAGTATGTCATATAGATTTATATCCAGCGTATTACATAAACAAGTAAGATAAAATAAATTATTTCCTATTTCGTTTTGTATTACATCTCTACAGTTGTCACATAGCTTACCTTTTACATGTGTACTTAAGCAAGATCTTAGGGATTCAATATCCAAAGTATTATCTTCGGATGGAATATGTTGTTTCTTACCACAAACTTCTATACATCCGCAATTAGTAATAGATTTTGCAACAGCTCTATTTATTCTAGCATTTGACTCCTGAAGTTTCGTAATTATATCTAAAATACTCTTATGCCTTAATAAAGATTCACTTACTGCGTTTTGAAAATTATCAAAAATTATATCTTTCATCAAGTTCAACTCCTTATATATTTAGGATATTATTTGTAAACTTTAGTTAGTACTAAGTAAAATTGCTCTATGCATATATAATAAACCAAGAATAAATTTATGAATAGGGGGATTGTCATGTGAAATAATGGACAAAAATGTTTATAAATTTTATTTTTTGGTATAATTATCTAAAAGGAGGTTGTTAAATTAAGGACGTAAAGTAAATAATTTATTAAATAAATTTGGTTTTATTGAAAAATCTAGTTTATTAATATATAGTAAGTGTAATGAAAAAACATCAATGTAGGGGAGGTGAGTCTATTGTTAAAAAAAATACTGAGAGGACTTTTTACAATAATAGGCTTAATATTAGGATATTTGTTAGGAAAGAGTGCGTTAAGTTCTGACTATTTTGCTAAAATGTTTTATCTAGCCAATAGTCCGGTTAAACAATTTTTATTTTTATCTATATTAACTTTGTTTTTTGGAATCATTTTATTTTTAATATCACCGTGGATTAATTCAATTATTATGAAAACTATGGATTATATCGAAAAGAGCCTTCAAAAACTTCCTGCAGTAGAAATATTATTAGGTGTTTTGGGAGCATTAATAGGACTTCTAATATCAGCAGTATTTCTTAACTTGTTAGAAAAGATACCAGTTGTGGGGACTGTACTTGCAGTAATAGTAGCTATACTTATGGCTGCATTAGGTGCAAATATTGCCATACGAAAAAGGGAAGAATTAATGTCCATGTTTTCTAATATAGCAACTAGTGTAGCAACTAAAAGACTTCAGGGAACTAGAGAAAAAAAATCTAAAGGGGAGCACCAACATGCACATAAAGGTTACCCTAAGGTTTTAGATACTTCTGTAATAATAGATGGAAGAATATTTGATATATGCCAAACAGGATTTATAGAGGGGCCACTTGTAATTCCAAACTTTGTACTAGCAGAATTAAGACATATAGCTGATTCTTCAGATGGGTTAAAGAGAACTAGGGGAAGAAGAGGATTAGATATATTAAATAAGATACAGAAAGAGTTAAATATTGACGTCCAGATATATGAAAAAGATTTTCCAAACATACCGGAAGTAGATGCCAAGCTTTTAAAACTATCACAAGTTTTAGATGGAAAAGTAGTGACTAATGACTACAATTTAAATAAAGTTGCAGAGTTCCAAGGAGTACCAGTACTTAATATAAATGAACTTGCTAATGCGGTGAAACCTGTTGTACTTCCAGGAGAAGAAATGAATGTACAAATAATTAAGGACGGAAAAGAATCAGGACAGGGTATTGCATATTTAGATGATGGAACAATGATAGTTGTAGAAGGTGGAAAAAAGTATATAGGAGATACAAAAGGTGTGGTAGTAACTTCTGTTCTGCAAACAGCAGCAGGGAGAATGATATTTGCAAGACAAAAAGGGGATCTATAGCTTATGAATGGTAATTATGCTATTATTGTAGCTGCCGGCAAGGGAAAAAGAATGGGAACTACTATTAATAAGCAATTTATTAAAATTAAGGGTAAGCCTATATTATATTATTCCATAAGGGCATTTTCCATAAATCCTCTTATAGATGGAATTATACTGGTATGTGCAGAAACTGAGATAGAATATTGTAAAAGAGAAGTAGTAGATAAATATGGGCTTCAGAAGGTAATTAAATTAGTTGCTGGGGGTAAAGAACGTCAGGATTCGGTATTTAATGGACTAGGAGTTTTAGAAAAAGAAAACTGTAGTGTTGTTCTAATTCACGATGGGGCTAGACCTTTTGTCACTAGTAAAATTATTGATGATGGAATAAAATATTCTAATAGGTATGGGGCTTGTGCTTGTGGAGTTAGGCCTAAGGATACACTAAAAGTTAGGGAAGAAAGTGGATTTTCTTCTTCTACATTAGAGAGAAAAAGTTTATTTGCAGTTCAAACTCCGCAGTGTTTTAAATATGATTTAATTTATGACTGTCATAAAAAATTAATGAATGAAAAAATGTGTGTTACTGATGATACTATGGTAGTAGAGCGTTATGGAAATAAGGTTTATTTGTATGAAGGTAACTATGAAAACATAAAAGTGACCACACCAGAAGATTTAAATATAGCTGAAAGTATAGTTGAAAAATATTAAAGTAAGTTAAAGACCTATAAGTTTCCATGATGTTATGGATACTTATAGGTCTTCCTTATCTAAAGCAATGGGGATAAAAATATTAATAGCACTTAAATAAGTTATAATAATGTGATAAAATATTTAGGGAATTTAAATCGAAATTAGAGTAAAAATTTTATCCAATAGCTATCTATTGCAGATGAGAAATTCTAAGGATTTTATTTGGTGTAAAAAACTTTATTTATATTTTTAATTTAGCTTATATAAATAGAGAAACTAAACAAGGAGGCCAAAATATCATGAAAATTTTTAATACAATGACCAGGGAAAAGGAAGAATTCGTTCCATTGGATTCCGATGAAGTAAAAATGTATGTATGTGGCCCTACAGTATATAATTTTTTTCATATAGGCAATGCAAGAACTTTTGTTGTGTTTGATACGGTTAGACGGTATTTAGAGTACAAGGGATATAAAGTAAGATTCGTGCAAAATTTTACGGATATTGATGATAAGATGATAAAAAAAGCACAAGATGAGCATATAACTGTAAAAGAACTGGGAGATAAGTTTATAAAAGAGTATTATAAGGATGCGGATGCCTTGCATATAAAAAGAGCTACTGTAAATCCTAGAGCTACTTTATACATAACAAAAATAATTGAATTTATAGGAGATTTAATAGATAGAGACTATGCCTATGAGATAGATGGGGATGTCTATTTTAGTACAAAAAAATTTAGCAATTATGGAAAACTTTCCGGACAAAATATAGATGATCTTAGAGCAGGAGCTAGGATAGATGTTGATGAGAGAAAAAAAGATCCTATGGATTTTGCAGTTTGGAAGGGGCAAAAACCTGGTGAACCTGCATGGGAAAGCCCTTGGGGAATGGGAAGACCGGGATGGCATATAGAATGTTCTTGTATGGCGCATGATTTATTAGGAGAAACTATAGACATACATGCAGGAGGGTCTGATTTAATGTTTCCCCATCATGAGAATGAAATAGCTCAAAGTGAAGGTAGGACCGGTAAAACATTTGCTAGGTATTGGATGCATTCTGCTTTTGTAAATGTAAATAACCAAAAGATGTCAAAATCATTAAACAACTTTTTTACTGTAAGGGAAATTCTGGAAAAGTACGAACCGGACGTAATAAGAATGTTTATGCTATCAGGTCATTATAGAACTCAAATAAATTTTAGTATGGAACTTTTAGATTCTACAAAATCAGCGTTAGATAGATTGTACAATTCAATAACAAATTTAGAAAATCTTTTAGATAATAAAGAAGACATACCAATTTCAGAAAATGAAAAAGAGTATAGAAATAAATTAGGTAAGTACAAGCAAAGATACATTGAAAAGATGGATGATGACTTTAATACAGCAGATGCTATATCTGTAATTTTTGACCTGGTAAAGGATATAAATGTAAGCATAAATAAGGATTCCTCTGTGGAAGTAATTAGGGATTCGCTCAATTTAATAAGGGAACTGGGAGCTCCACTTGGAATACTACAGCAATCTAAACGAGGAAGCATTGAAAAAGAAATTGAAGCTTTAATAGAGAAGAGACAAATAGCTAGAAGTGAAAAAAACTGGGCACTTTCCGATAAAATAAGGGATGATTTGAAGGCGCAGGGAATAGTATTAGAAGATACACCAGAAGGAGTAAGATGGAAAAGAGTATAGAGATTATAATTTAACGGGGGATAAAGATGGAAAATGATTTGTTAGAGATAAGAATGAGTGAAGCAGAGGTAAGACAGATGAGTCCCCTTGCACTTGCGTTTATTGGAGATGCTGTATATGAGGTGTTTGTAAGAACTTACTTAGCCAGTGAACACAGAAATATGTCTGTACACAATTTGCATGTGGAAGCTATAAAATTTGTAAAGGCACATTCTCAAAGTGAAGTTATAAAAAAACTGGAACAAGAGTTATCTGATAGAGAAATGTATTTTTTTAAAAAAGGACGAAACGCTAAGTCAGGGACAGTTCCTAAAAATGCAGATGTACAGGAGTATAGATTTGCAACTGGATTTGAAACATTAATTGGCTTTTTATATTTAATAGGTAACCGAGATAGATTAAATTATTTATTTAGGTTTATAATAAACTTGAAGAATAAAGGGGGATTTTAATTGGCATTAAAGGTTAAGCTAATTGAATATACGCCTAATTTGTTTATCCGATGACTACCTGCTCTAATAATCCCACTTCTCCAAGTGGGATTAAAGAGTAGCTACGTCCCTGGATAACGATTCCTAAGCATCAGGTGGAGTCAAAACTCCATCTGATGCCAAGAACTCTGTTTATGAACTGTGGACCTTCCTGTGTAAATGGATATTGCTCGGAAGGGAAAATGACTTGTGGAAAATTATAAGAGATACGAAAGAAATATAAGGTAGACGAAAAAAGTAAATAAGAAATTGAGGTATAAAGGGTAGGATTATGAAAAATAAGTATAAAAAATCAACGAACTTGACAGATAAAACTGAGTTTAGAGAGGATTTAATTGAAGGCAGAAATGCAGTTATTGAAGCTTTAAAATCAAGTAATACAACTATAGAACAGATTTTTCTTGCAGAGGGAAATATGTCAGGTTCTATAAATATAATACTTGCTAAAGCTAAAGAGAAGCATATAGTTGTAAAACAGGTGGATAGAAAAAAGTTAGACAAAATTTCCCAAACAGGAGCACATCAAGGAGTAATTGCACAGATAACTCCCTATAAATACTGTGAAGTAGAGGATATACTAGAATACGCCAGAGAAAAAAAGGAAGCTCCTTTTATAATTGTATTAGATGAAATAGAAGATCCCCATAACTTTGGTGCAATAATAAGAACTGCTGAAATATGCGGTGCTCATGGAATTATAATACCTAAAAGAAGAAATGTGGGAATTACGCCTGTAGTATATAAATCCTCTGTAGGAGCAGCAGAGTATATGAAAATATGTAAAGTTACAAATTTAAATACTACAATAGAAAAATTAAAGAAAGATGGTATATGGGTATATGGGGCTGATATGAGTGGAGAAAATTATTGCTTTGATGTCGATTTTAAGGGACCTGCGGCTTTAATAATAGGAAGTGAAGGAAGAGGAATAGCTAAATTGACTAAAGAAAAATGTGATGTGCTGGTAAAGATACCTATGGTAGGAAGAGTATCATCCTTAAATGCTTCTGTGGCAGGTGGCATATTGATGTATGAAATATTAAAGCAAAGAATAAAATGTGGTAGAAGTTGAGAAATATTTTTGTAGATGGATATAATGTTATAAATAGTTGGCCTAAGTTAAATAATATAAAAAATTATAGCCTTGAAACCGCAAGACAGTCGCTTATAGAAACTTTAAGCAATTATTCGGTATATAAGGGCTATAAAGTTTTTATAGTATTTGATGCCCATATGGTATCGGGAAGCTTAGAAAAAAAAGAAAAAATTAATAAAAATGTTGTAGTAGTATTTACTAAAGAGAATGAGACGGCAGATAGTTTTATAGAAAGAACTGTAAACAATATAGGACGTAAAAATGAGGTATTTGTAGTAACTTCTGATTCGCTGGAACAGCAAGTAACATTTCAAAGGGGCGCTGTTAGGATGTCTTCTATTGAATTTTATCATGAAGTTAATAATGTTGAGAACCATATAAAAAGTAAAATTGAAAAGAAATATCACGAGCAAAGAAATACTTTGGAGGATAGCATAAAAGAGGATGTATTGGAAATACTTGAAAAGATTCGTAAAAGTGACTAAAATGTATTGACTATAAATTTACTTTTAATGTATAATTGTAGCAGTGGTTTATAATTATGTTGGAGGGGATACCTTGGATAATAGGAGTTATAATGCTAGGAAAGTTTCCCCCTTTGAAGAAAAATTAGATGAAGAAATAGTTATTGAAGCAAAAAAAGGGGATGTAAGTGCTCAAGAGTACCTGATAAATAAATATGGAAATTTTGTTAAATCAAAATCAAAGTCATATTTTTTAATCGGTGCGGATAAGGAGGATATCTACCAAGAAGGTATGATAGGTTTATATAAGGCTATAAGAGATTTTAAACCAGATAAGTTATCATCTTTTAAAGCTTTTGCAGAACTTTGCGTGACCCGTCAAATAATAACTGCTATAAAAACTGCTACTAGACAGAAGCATATTCCATTAAATACATATATATCTTTAAATAAGCCTATATATGATGAAGAATCAGATAGAACTTTATTGGATGTTTTGTCTGAAACTAAGGTGGCAGATCCCGAAGAACTTGTAATTGGAAGGGAAGAGCTAAATCATATACAAAGTGAAATAGGAGAAGTGTTGTCAAATTTAGAAATGGAAGTACTTATGTCTTATGTGGATGGGAAGTCATATCAAGAAATTGCATGTGATTTAGATAGACATGCCAAGTCTATAGATAATGCTTTACAGAGAGTTAAAAGAAAATTGGAAAAATGTTTAATTCATAAATAAAAAATAGTATATTGACAAAAAAATATACTTGTATTAGAATTAATAACTGATATGTTACTTTTGATATTTAATTGAAGTTTATTGGCGGGAGTAGTTCAGTGGTAGAACACCAGCTTCCCAAGTTGGCCGTCGCGGGTTCGAGTCCCGTTTCCCGCTCCAAGAGAAATTGCCCATGTAGCTCAGTAGGCAGAGCGTCACCTTGGTAAGGTGGAGGTCACCAGTTCAATCCTGGTCATGGGCTCCAATAATGATGTATAAAGTTTTTACAACACACCAGGATGAGTTTACTTAAATAAGATGTGTATAACCAACAAGGAGGAAGAGTAATGTCAAAAGAAAAATATGAAAGAACCAAACCACATGTAAACATAGGAACAATAGGACACGTAGACCATGGTAAGACAACATTAACAGCAGCAATAACAATGGTATTGTCAAAAGAGGGAAAAGCAGCAGCAACAAAGTATGATGAAATAGATAAAGCACCAGAAGAAAAAGAAAGAGGAATAACAATAAATACAGCGCATGTAGAATATGAGACAGACAAGAGACACTATGCTCATGTAGACTGCCCAGGACATGCAGATTATGTAAAGAACATGATAACAGGAGCAGCACAGATGGATGGAGCAATCCTAGTAGTAAGTGCAGCAGATGGTCCAATGCCACAGACAAGAGAACATATATTGTTAGCAAGCAGAGTAGGAGTACAGTATATAGTAGTATTCTTAAATAAGTCAGACCAGGTAGATGATCCAGAATTACTAGAATTAGTAGAGATGGAAGTAAGAGAGTTATTAAGTGAGTATGGATTCCCAGGAGACGACGTACCAATAATAGTAGGAAGTGCATTAAAGGTATTAGAGAACCCAGATGATCCAGAAACAACAAAATGCATACATGAATTAATGGATGCAGTAGATGAATATATACCAACACCAGAAAGACCAACAGATAAAGACTTCTTAATGCCAATAGAAGATGTATTCACAATAACAGGAAGAGGAACAGTAGCAACAGGAAGAGTAGAAAGTGGAGTATTAAAAATCGGAGACGAATTAGAGATAGTAGGATTAAAGGAAGAAAAGAAGAAGACAACATGTACAGGAGTAGAGATGTTTAGAAAACTTCTAGACCAGGCAATGGCAGGAGATAACATCGGAGTACTATTAAGAGGAATACAGAGGGACGAAGTAGAAAGAGGTCAAGTACTAGCAAAACCAGGAACAGTACATCCTCATAAGAAATTTGTAGGTCAGGTATATGTACTTAAGAAAGAAGAAGGCGGAAGACATACACCATTCTTCAATGGATACAGACCACAATTTTACTTCAGAACAACAGATGTAACAGGATCAATCGCTTTACCAGAAGGAGTAGAAATGGTAATGCCAGGAGATCACATAGACATGAACGTAGAACTTATAACACCAGTAGCAATGCATGAAGGATTAAGATTTGCAATAAGAGAAGGCGGAAGAACAGTTGGTTCAGGTGTTGTTACTACAATAACTGAGTAATATTTTAGGGACTGGGTTTCTAAATCCAGTCCCTTTGAAAGTAAAAAATTAGGTAGTACCTGTTTATATTTTAAGCCATTGACATAAAAACTAAGTTGTGATAATTTAGTTAAGTAATGCATGATTTTCAAAATAAATTTCTAATTGATTATGTTTGTGAGCTATATTAGGAGGTTAGAGAATAATGAGAGTAAAAGTGATACTAGCGTGTACAGATTGTAAACAAAGAAATTACAATACAATGAAAAACAAGAAAAATGATCCAGATAGATTAGAAATGAAAAAGTATTGTCCTTTTTGTCATAAACACACAGTTCATAAAGAAACTAGATAATATTGTAGAGGCACATATTAAATTGTTTTGAGGATGTGAGCAAATGGGTGCAAACGGTGATATGAAAAAAGTTGATAAGCAGACAGCACTTGAAGGTGGGTTCTTTAATTTTTTTAAAGGACTAGTATCAGAATTCAAACGGATAACTTGGGCCTCTAAAGAACATACAAAAAAAGCTACAATTGCCGTTATTGTATTTTGTGCTATTTATGTGGTGATTGTTGGAGTTATAGATTTTGGATTTAATTCTTTAGCTAAGATTATTATGAAATAAAAAGGAGGTAGGGACTAAGAAATAGTTTTGTCCCTAGAGTTATGTCAGATAAAGCTAAGTGGTATGTAGTTCATACATATTCTGGTTATGAAAATAAAGTTAAAGTTAATCTTGAAAAAACCATAGAAAATAGGAACCTTTATGATTGGATAGATGATGTTCAGGTTCCAATGGAAGAGCAAGTTGAAATTAAAGATGGAAAAAAGAAAATAACTTTAAAAAAAGTATTCCCAGGATATGTTTTAATACACATGATAATGACTGATGATTCTTGGTATATAGTTAGAAATACTAGAGGAGTTACAGGCTTTGTTGGACCTGGTTCTAAACCTGTTCCACTTACTGATGAAGAAGTAAAGGATATGGGAATTAGCGAAAAACCAGTAAATGTAGATATATCAGTAGGAGAAAATGTAAAGGTGAAATCGGGACCGTTAGAGAACTTCTTAGCTGTTATCCAGGAAATAAATACTGAGAAAAGAAAAATTAAAGCTTTAGTTAACATGTTTGGCAGGGAAACTCCTGTTGAACTTGATTTTAATCAAATAGAAAAAATAGAATAATGCATAAAGCAAAAGTTTATAGTAAGTGGGAGATGTATTTATACATAACCACATATAGGAGGTGTATATTATGGCTAAAAAAGTAGTAGGAATGATAAAACTTCAACTTCCTGCAGGAAAAGCAAGCCCAGCACCACCAGTTGGACCAGCACTTGGACAGCATGGTGTAAACATTATGGGTTTTTGTAAGGAATTCAATGCTAAGACTGCTAAACAAGCAGGATTTATAATTCCAGTAGTAATTACTGTATATCAGGACAGATCTTTTAGTTTTATACTAAAGACTCCTCCAGCAGCAGTATTACTAAAGAAAGCAGCAGGAATAGAAAGTGGATCTGGTGTACCAAATAAAACTAAAGTTGCTAAAGTAACTAAAGAGCAAGTAAGACAGATTGCTGAAACAAAAATGCCAGATTTAAATGCTGCATCAGTTGAAACTGCTATGAAGATGATAGCAGGAACTGCAAGAAGTATGGGAATAACTGTAGAAGACTAGTTAACCAAAATAAGTGGGAGGTATAAACCGTTAAAACCACAAGGGAGGATTTCGACATGGGAAAAAAGTATGTAGAAAGTGCTAAGCTTATTGATAAAGGTACATTATATGAACCATCAGAAGCTATAGAACTTGTCTTAAAAACATCAAAAGCAAAGTTTGATGAAACAATAGAATTAGCATTAAAGCTTGGAGTAGATCCAAGACATGCAGATCAACAAGTTAGAGGAGCTGTAGTTCTTCCTCATGGAACAGGAAAAAAAGTTAAAGTACTTGTATTTGCAAAAGGCGCTAAGGTTAAAGAAGCTCAGGAAGCAGGAGCAGATTACGTAGGTGCACAAGAATATGTTGATAAGATTCAAAAAGAAAATTGGTTTGATTTTGATGTTGTTGTAGCAACCCCAGATATGATGGGAGTTGTAGGAAGATTAGGAAGAGTGCTTGGACCTAAGGGATTAATGCCAAATCCTAAATCTGGTACTGTTACTTTTGATGTTGCAAAGGCAATAGAGGAGATTAAGGCTGGTAAAGTTGAATATAGAGTAGATAAAACTAGTATAGTTCATGTTCCAATAGGAAAGAAATCTTTTGAATCACAAAAGTTATTAGATAACTTTCATACATTAATGGAAGCTGTAGTAAAAGCAAAACCATCAGCATCTAAAGGTCAATATTTGAAGTCTGTAGTAATATCAAGTACTATGGGACCAGGAATAAAGATAAATTCAACAAAAGTTTTAGATTAAATTAACTTGTATGTGATGCAAAAATTAAATATGTAAATATTCCGTAGACAATAGGTGCGATAGCATAACGGTGTAACCAACCTATCAAGGATTCCAATAGAAAGTATAGTTGGTCTCTCTCTGTGTCTATGGAGAGACTTTTTAATTTATATGTGTTTATTATGTATTGTAGTTTAGACTGCAAGGAGGTGGATACACAGTGAAAAAGAATTATAGAGAAGTAAAAGAAGCTAGAGTTCAAGAGATTAAGGAAAAAATGGAAAAGGCTCAGGGCGTAATATTAGCTAAATATCAGGGCTTAACTGTAGAAGAGGATACTAAACTTAGAAAAGAATTAAGAGATGCAGGTGTAGAATATAAAGTTTACAAAAACACATTAGCCTTAAGAGCTGCTAAAGAATTGGGATTTGACCAATTAGAAGATTACTTTATAGGTCCAATATCTATAGCATTTGGATATGAAGATCCAACTGCACCAGCAAGAATTCTTAATGATTTTTCAAAAGATCATAAGGTTTTAGAACTAAAGGCAGGAATTGTTCAAGGCGAAATCTTTGATGAAAATAAAGTTAAAGAGCTTGCTACAGTACCACCGAAAGAAGTACTTATTGCAAAATTACTTGGAAGCTTCAAAGCTCCATTATCAAATTTTGTATATGCATTAAATGCAATTGAAGAAAAACAAAAATCAGAAGAAGCTTAATAATTTAAAGAGAGAAATTTTGGAGGTGTTCATTAATGAGTAAAGAAGAAATCATTCAAGCAATAAAAGAGATGAGTGTTTTAGAATTAAATGAATTAGTAAAAGCATGTGAAGAAGAATTTGGAGTAAGTGCAGCAGCACCAGTAGCAGTAGCAGGAGCTGCAGGAGCAGGAGCCGCAGCTGGAGCAGAAGAAAAAACTGAATTTGACGTAGTACTTAAAGCTGCAGGTGGAGAAAAGATAAAAGTTATAAAAGCAGTTAGAGAAGCAACAGGATTAGGATTGAAAGAAGCTAAAGCATTAGTAGATGGAGCTCCTAAGACTTTAAAAGAAGCTGTAAGCAAGGAAGATGCTGAAGCTATGAAAGCTAAATTTGAAGAAATTGGTGCTGAAATAGAATTAAAGTAATAAATTAATATAAGGCTTATAAAAGGGGCACTTTAATTTAAAGTGCCCCTTTTATAGTTTTTTATTATAAGTTTACAAATTTTATTGTTGACAATTTTTTGATATTATGATAACATAATAAATTGCATTGATTAGTTATGCAGAAAACATAAATACTTTATTATTTAACACAAATTGAATTAATTATAAAAAAATAGGTTATACTATTACAATGGCAATTAATAAATCCATAAACATCCATATAGTACATATATATACATTGTGAATGTTTTTGGTTATTTTTAGTTTATGCAAGGGGTGAAAAATCAATGGTACATCCTGTCCAGGTTGGTAAAAGAACAAGAATGAGCTTTTCCAGACTTAAAGAAATAGGCCACATGCCTAATTTAATTGAGGTTCAGCTAGATTCCTACAATTGGTTTTTGAAAGAAGGATTACAAGAGGTATTTGATGATATTAATCCTATTCAAGATTATACTGCTAACCTTAATTTGGAATTTGTAGGATATAAGTTAGATATGGATAATATCAAATATTCTGTAGAGGAATGTAAAGAAAGAGATGCAACTTACGCAGCACCTTTAAAAGTAAAAGTAAGGCTAATTAACAAAGAAACTGGTGAAGTTAAAGAGCAAGAAGTTTTTATGGGAGATTTCCCTCTTATGACGGAGCAAGGAACCTTTATAATTAATGGTGCAGAGAGAGTTATAGTTAGCCAACTTGTAAGATCACCAGGTGTATATTATGATCTTTCAGTTGATAAAACAGGAAAAAATCTTTTTTCTTCAACTGTAATACCTAATAGAGGAGCTTGGCTAGAATATGAAACTGACTCTAACAATGTAATATACGTTAGAATAGATAAAACTAGAAAGTTACCCATAACTATTCTTATTAGAGCCATGGGTTATGGTACAGACGCAGAAATTACTAATTTCTTTGGAGAGGATGAAAGGCTAAAAGCCACAATTGAAAAAGATAATACAAAGACTCATGAAGAGGCTTTGCTTGAAATATATAAAAGGTTACGACCGGGAGAACCTCCTACAGTGGATAGTGCCCAATCACTAATTGAATCTTTATTTTTTGATGCGAAAAGATATGATCTTTCAAGAGTTGGAAGATACAAATTCAATAAGAAGTTATCATTACACCTAAGAATTGCTAATCAGATAGCAGCACAGGATGTAGTTAATCCAGATACAGGAGAAATTCTTATCCAAAAAGGTGAAAAGATAAATAGAGAAAAGGCAGTAGAAATCCAACAGTGTGGAATAAATGTAGTAGATATCCAAATTGAAGATATAGTTTTAAGAGTTATAGGTAATAACTTTGTAGACATACGTAGTTTTATTGACTTTGATATAGATGATTTAAATATAAAAGAAAGTGTTCATTATCCCACTTTAAAGAAAATTTTAGATAATTATAGTGATGAGGAAAGTATTAAGGAACAAATAAGAAAGAACATCCATGAATTAATTCCAAAACATATAGTTAGAGATGATATGTATGCTACCATTAGCTATGAGTTGGGATTAGCATATGGAGTAGGTCATACTGATGACATAGACCATCTTGGAAATAGAAGACTTAGATCTGTTGGTGAATTACTTCAAAATCAATTTAGAATAGGTCTCTCAAGAATGGAGAGAGTGGTTAAGGAAAGAATGACCATACAGGATCAGGAAGTTATAACACCTCAAGCTCTTATAAATATAAGACCAGTAGCTGCGTCTATAAAAGAGTTTTTTGGAAGTTCTCAACTTTCTCAATTCATGGATCAAACTAATCCATTGTCAGAGCTTACCCATAAGAGGAGACTATCTGCTTTAGGACCAGGCGGACTTTCAAGAGAAAGAGCTGGATTTGAAGTCAGGGATGTTCATCACTCACATTATGGAAGAATGTGTCCAATAGAGACGCCAGAAGGACCTAACATAGGACTTATTAACTCTCTAGCTACATATGCAAGAGTTAATCAATATGGCTTTATAGAAACGCCTTATAGAAAAGTAGATAAAGAAAATAAGAGAGTTACAAATGAAATTGTATATATGACAGCAGACGAGGAAGATGAATATTTAATAGGTAGGGCAAACGAGCCTATTGATGAAAATGGTAATTTTATAGATAATAAAATTACAGTTAGAGATAAAGAAGATGTTATTGTAGTACCTGGTCAAGACGTTGATTATATGGATGTGTCTTCAAGGCAATTAGTTTCTGTAGCTACAGCTATGATACCATTCCTTGAAAATGATGATGCCAGCCGTGCACTTATGGGATCAAATATGCAAAGGCAGGCAGTTCCACTTTTGAAACCACAAGCACCTATTGTAGGAACAGGTATTGAATACAAGGCTGCAGTAGATTCAGGAGTACTTCCTAAAGCTAGAAATGCAGGCGTTGTCTCTTATGTATGTGCTAACGAAGTAAGGGTTAAGAGAGACTCAGATGGAGGAACAGATATTTATAGACTTCTTAAGTTCCAGAGATCTAACCAATGCACATGCATCAATCAAAGACCTATAGTTGAAAAAGGGGAAGTAGTTAAAAAGGGAACAGTTTTAGCAGATGGACCTTCTACAGATCTTGGAGAAATAGCACTTGGAAAAAATATTAGAATGGGATTTACAACTTGGGAAGGATATAATTATGAAGACGCAATGCTTATATCTGAAGAGTTAGTAAAAAAAGATGTATTTACATCAATACATCTAGAGGAATACGAATCTGAGGCTAGAGATACAAAATTAGGACCAGAGGAAATTACAAGAGATATACCAAATGTAGGAGAAGATGCATTAAAGGATATAGATGAAAGAGGAATTATAAGAATAGGTGCAGAAGTTAGAGCAGGAGATATATTAGTAGGTAAAGTAACACCTAAGGGGGAAACTGAACTTACAGCAGAAGAAAGGCTTTTAAGAGCAATATTTGGCGAAAAGGCCAGAGAAGTTAGAGATACGTCCCTTAGAGTACCACATGGTGAAGCGGGCATAATTGTAGATGTAAAAGTATTTACAAGAGAAAATGGAGATGAGCTTTCACCAGGAGTTAACAAATTAGTTAGATGTTATATAGCTCAGAAGAGAAAGATATCTGTAGGAGATAAAATGGCAGGAAGACACGGAAATAAAGGTGTTATTTCTAGAGTACTACCAGAGGAAGATATGCCTTTCCTACCAGATGGAAGACCTCTTCAGATATGCTTAAATCCACTTGGTGTACCTTCACGTATGAATATAGGTCAGGTATTAGAAGTTCATTTAGGATGGGCTGCCAGTAAATTAGGATGGCATGTAGCGACTCCAGTATTTGATGGAGCCACAGAAGAAGATATATTGGAATGCTTGAAAAAAGCAGGGTATAGAGAAGACGGAAAAACAATACTATATGATGGTAGAACAGGAGAAGAATTTAATAGGCCTGTAACTGTAGGATATATGTATATCTTAAAATTAGCACATTTGGTTGACGATAAGATCCATGCAAGATCTACAGGACCATATTCGTTAGTAACTCAACAGCCATTGGGTGGTAAAGCTCAATTTGGTGGCCAAAGATTTGGTGAAATGGAAGTTTGGGCATTAGAGGCATATGGAGCAGCTCATACACTTCAGGAAATATTGACAGTTAAGTCAGACGATGTAGTTGGAAGAGTTAAAACTTATGAAGCTATTGTAAAAGGTGAAAATATACCAGAACCGGGAATTCCAGAATCATTTAAGGTTCTGATAAAGGAACTTCAAGCTTTATGCTTGGATGTAAAAGTATTAAATGATAATAAAGAGGAAATCAAACTTAAAGAGTCTGTGGACGAAGAGATGGAAAAACTAGATGTAAATATTGAAGGAAAAGAAGATTCTACTGATTTACCTCAAGAACAAAATGATGACTATAATACTGAGCAAGAAGAAAACAATGATAGTGAAAATGACAGCGATGAAGATCTTGATTTAGATTATGAAGATCTTACTTTAGATGATTTGCAGAGTGATTTAGAAATAGATGATTTTAATGATGAACATTAGGAAGGGAGGATGTACCCTTGTTTGAATTAAATAATTTTGATGCACTTCAAATAGGCTTAGCTTCACCAGAAAAAATAAGAGAATGGTCAAGAGGTGAAGTAAAGAAACCAGAAACAATAAATTATAGAACATTAAAACCTGAAAGAGATGGACTGTTCTGTGAAAGAATTTTTGGACCAACTAAAGATTGGGAATGTCACTGTGGTAAGTATAAGAGGATAAGATACAAAGGTATAGTTTGCGATAGGTGCGGTGTAGAGGTAACTAAGGCAAAGGTTAGAAGAGAGAGAATGGGACATATTGAGCTTGCAGCTCCTGTATCCCATATATGGTACTTTAAAGGAATACCATCCCGAATGGGATTGATCTTGGATATGTCACCTAGAGCTCTTGAAAAAGTACTATATTTTGCGTCTTACGTTGTTTTAGATCCAAAAGAAACTCAACTGTTAAAAAAGCAACTTTTAACTGAAAAAGAATATAGGGAAGCTGCAGACAAATATGGTGAGCAAAATTTTGTAGCAGGTATGGGTGCTGAATCTGTTAAGAAACTATTAGAAGAAATAGACTTAGACCAGTTATCTGTAACCCTAAAAGAAGACCTAAAGAGCAGTACAGGGCAAAAAAAGGTAAGGATAATTAGAAGATTGGAAGTAGTTGAATCTTTTAGAAAATCTGGTAATAAGCCTGATTGGATGATTATAGATGTAATACCTGTAATCCCACCTGATTTGAGACCTATGGTTCAATTAGATGGAGGAAGATTTGCTACATCAGATTTGAATGATCTTTATAGAAGAGTAATAAATAGAAATAATAGGCTTAAAAAATTATTAGATTTAGGTGCGCCGGATATAATAGTTAGAAATGAAAAGAGGATGCTTCAGGAAGCTGTAGATGCTCTTATAGATAATGGTAGACGTGGAAGAGCAGTAACGGGACCTGGAAATAGACCTTTAAAATCATTATCTGATATGTTAAAAGGTAAACAAGGTAGATTTAGACAAAATTTGCTGGGAAAACGTGTAGATTACTCTGGGCGTTCTGTTATAGTAGTTGGACCTGAACTTAGAATGTATCAATGTGGTCTGCCTAAAGAAATGGCACTTGAATTATTTAAGCCATTTGTTATGAAGAAATTAGTAGAAAGTGGCTTAGCACACAATATTAAAAGTGCGAAGAGAATGGTAGAAAGAGTACAGACTCAAGTATGGGATGTATTAGAAGAAGTAATATCAGACCATCCAGTAATTTTAAATCGTGCTCCAACTCTCCATAGATTAGGAATTCAGGCATTTCAGCCTGTACTTGTAGAGGGTAGAGCTATAAAACTTCATCCATTAGCATGTACTGCATATAATGCAGACTTTGATGGAGACCAAATGGCGGTACATGTTCCTCTATCTGTTGAAGCTCAATCAGAGGCTAGATTTTTAATGCTTGCTGCACATAATATATTAAAACCTTCAGATGGAAAGCCGGTAGTTGTGCCTACACAGGATATGGTACTTGGTTCATACTATTTAACTATAGAAAAGGATGGAGCTAAAGGAGAAGGCAGAATTTTTTCTTCACCGGACGAAGTAATAATGGCATATCAGTTAAAACAGGTTGATATTAATGCCAAAATAAAGGTTAGACTTACTAAGGTTAAGGACGGAAAAACTATAAGTGGTATAATTGATGCCACCCCAGGTAAAATAATATTTAATGAATCCATACCTCAAGATTTGGGATTTGTAGATAGAAGTAAACCTGAGAACGAGTTTAAACTTGAAATTGATTTTCTTGTAGCTAAGAAAAACTTAGGTAAGATAATAAATAAGTGCTATATGAAGCATGGTGCTACTAAAACTTCCATAATGCTTGATAAAATAAAAGCTAGAGGATATCATTATTCTACTATAAGTGGTATAACAGTTTCCACTTCAGATATGGTGGTTCCAGAAGCTAAAAAAAGGCTCTTGGGCGAAGCAGATGCAGCAGTAGATAAAATAGAAAAAATGTATAGAAGAGGATTTATATCAGAGGAAGAAAGATATCAAAGAGTTATTGAGAAATGGACTAAAACTACAGAAGATGTTGCAGATGCACTTATGGATAATCTAGATAAATTCAATCCAATATTTATGATGGCGGATTCAGGAGCTAGAGGATCTAAAAGTCAGATCAAGCAGCTTGCAGGTATGAGAGGACTTATGGCAAATCCTTCAGGAAAGATAATAGAACTTCCTATAAGAGCATCTTTCAGGGAAGGTTTGGATGTACTAGAATATTTCATATCAACTCACGGAGCTAGAAAAGGTAATGCAGATACTGCATTAAAGACTGCTGATTCTGGTTATCTTACAAGAAGGCTTGTAGATGTAAGCCAGGATGTTATAGTAAGACAAGAAGATTGTGGAACTCACGAAGGATACGACGTTTCTGAAATAAAAGAGGGAAATGAAGTTATAGAAAGTTTGGCAGAAAGACTTACTGGTAGGTATTCTGCTGAAGATATTAAAGATCCTAAAACTGGAGAAATAATAATACCAAAAGATGTTTATATGGATCCAAAAATAGCTGAGAAAATAGAAGCTTCTGGAATTAAAAAAGTAAAGATTAGGTCCGTATTTACCTGTAAGTCAAAACATGGAGTATGTGCAAAGTGTTACGGTATGAATATGGCTACTGCAAAGAAAATTGATATAGGAGAGGCTGTAGGTATAATAGCAGCTCAAAGTATAGGAGAGCCAGGTACACAGCTCACTATGAGAACTTTCCATACTGGAGGAGTTGCAGGATCTGATATAACTCAAGGTCTTCCTAGAGTTGAAGAATTATTTGAAGCTAGAAAACCAAAGGGGCTTGCTATAGTAAGTGAGGTTTCAGGTACTGTAAAAATGGAAGAAACCAAAAAGAAGAGAAGTGTTTCCATAGTTATGGATACTGGAGAAGAAGTAAGCTATGATATACCGTTTGGTTCAAGACTTAAAGTATCTAATGGAGATACAATAAGTGCTGGAGATGAGATAACAGAAGGTTCTGTAAATCCACATGATATTTTAAGAATAAAAGGTGTTCAGGGAGCTAAAAATTATCTTTTGTCTGAAGTTCAAAAAGTTTACAGACTTCAGGGTGTTGATATAAATGATAAGCATCTAGAAGTAGTAATAAGACAGATGACAAGAAAGATTAAAATAGAGGAATCGGGAGATACAGAATTGCTTCCAGGAACTATGATTGATATGTTTGATTTTGAAGAGGCTAATGAAAAAGTAGAAGCTAATGGTGGAGAACCAGCTAAAGGAAGGGTAGCTTTACTTGGTATAACTAAAGCAGCACTTGCAACTGAATCTTTCCTTTCTGCAGCGTCGTTCCAGGAAACTACAAGAGTTCTTACAGATGCAGCTATAAAGGGCAAAATAGATCCATTACTAGGATTGAAGGAAAATGTAATTATAGGTAAACTTATACCAGCAGGAACAGGTATGACCAGGTATAGGTCTGTAAGAATTAATACAGAAGATAAATCTGAAGAAAAACAGGTAAGTGATGAGGCAGAAGTGTAGCATATAATTTATTGACATAGCAATATTAAAATGATAAAATACATCTGTATGTTTTTTCAAGAACAAAGTATCATGTACTTTATTTATATAGAATTGAAGGAGGGAATAAAATAATGGTTAACAGACTAAAAGGAAACAAGGTTGTCGGTTTAAAGCAAACAGTTAAAGCAATAAAGAATAGCACTGCAAAAACTGTTTATATAGCTAAAGATGCTGACGATAAGTTAATACAGTCAGTGAAAGTGTTAATTGAAGATAATTCCCCTGAGTTGATTTATATAGATACTATGAAAGAATTGGGAAAATTATGTGGTATAGATGTAGGAGCTGCTACAGCTGCTGTATTAAAAGATTAAATATACAGTATACTAAATAAGCTTTCAAGAATAATTAATATAAATTGTAAGATATTTTAATTAAAAGAGGAGGTGTAGATATGCCAACAATAAGCCAATTAGTAAGAAAAGGCAGAAAGACAATAAGCACAAAATCAACAGCACCAGCACTAAAAGAATGTCCACAGAAAAGAGGAGTTTGTACAGTAGTAAAAACTACTACTCCTAAAAAGCCAAACTCAGCACTTAGAAAAATTGCCAGAGTTAGGTTGACAAATGGATATGAAGTAAGTGCGTACATCCCAGGTATAGGACATAACTTACAAGAGCACAGCGTTGTTCTAATAAGAGGAGGAAGAGTTAAAGACCTTCCAGGTGTCAGATATCATATTGTAAGAGGAGCATTGGATTCAGCTGGAGTTGCTGACAGATTGCAGTCAAGATCAAAATATGGCGCAAAAAAGCCAAAACAAAAGTAATTGATTAATTAAGTTGAGTATTAGTGCTATGTCTTCAGCGTTTATATATATTTACAGTACTTTATCATATTTTGCAGGAGTACAAAGCACTTTGCGGCTTTATTAAAGCCGAGTACCGATGAACTTAAATTTTAATTGTTAAGGAGGGAAGAAAAGTGGCAAGAAAAGGACATATAGGAAAAAGAGATGTATTACCAGATCCAGTATATAATAGTAAGGTAGTTACAAAATTAGTAAACAGTATAATGGAAGATGGTAAAAAGGGAGTAGCTCAAAAAATATGCTACGGAGCTTTTGACATAATTCATGAAAAAACAAATAAAGAGGCAATGGAAGTTTTTGAAGAGGCAATGAACAATATAATGCCTTTACTAGAAGTAAAAGCAAGAAGAATTGGTGGTGCAACATACCAGGTTCCAATAGAAGTTAGACCAGAGAGAAGACAGACTTTAGGAATAAGATGGCTTCTTATTGCATCAAGAAAAAGAAATGAAAAATATATGAGAGAAAGACTTGCTTCAGAATTAATGGATGCAGCAAATAATACAGGTGCAGCTGTTAAGAAGAGAGAAGATACTCATAAAATGGCTGAAGCTAACAAGGCTTTTGCACATTATAGATATTAATATTAAAAACTGTTTTGGTATTTTTACTAAAGCAGTTTTGTCAAATCCTAAATTTACACTTGCGAGGAGGAAATTTAAGTGGAAAGAGAATATCCGCTAGAGAAGTTCCGTAATATAGGAATAATGGCACATATCGATGCCGGAAAAACTACTACTACGGAGCGTATACTCTTCTATACGGGAATAACCCATAAAATAGGAGAAGTACATGATGGTGAAGCTACAATGGATTGGATGGCTCAGGAGCAAGAAAGAGGAATAACTATAACTTCTGCTGCTACTTTTTGTAAATGGAAAGGCCATGCAATAAATATAATAGACACACCAGGACACGTAGATTTTACAGTAGAAGTTGAAAGATCACTTAGAGTTCTTGATGGAGCTGTTACTGTTTTAGATGCCAAAAGTGGTGTTGAACCACAAACAGAAACTGTATGGAGGCAGGCAGATAATTACGGTGTACCAAGAATGGTTTATGTAAATAAAATGGACTCAGTAGGAGCAGATTTTTACATGTGTATAAATACTTTGAGAGAAAGATTACACTGTAATGCAGTTCCTATCCAAATCCCAATTGGAACAGAAGATAAATTTAAAGGTATAGTAGATCTTATTAGAAATGAAGCTATAATATACGAAGATGATCTTGGAACTGTTATGGATGAAGTTAAAATACCTGATGAATTAGCAGATAAGGCAGAAGAGTATAGGACAGCTTTAATTGAAGCAGTAGCTGATGTAGATGAAGATTTAATGATGAAATATTTAGATGGAGCAGAAATAACACAAGAAGAAATAGTAGCTGCTATGAGAAAAGGTGTTATTGAAAATAAAATAGTTCCAGTTTTATGCGGATCTTCTTATAAGAACAAAGGCGTTCAGCCAATGATAGATGCTGTAGTTGATTTTATGCCATCACCTCTTGATGTACCACCTGTAAAGGGTACTAATCCGGATACTAAAGAGGAAGAAGAAAGAGTAGCTGATGATAATGCACCATTAACTGCATTGGCATTTAAAATTGCTACAGATCCTTTTATAGGAAAATTAGCATTTACAAGAGTTTACTCAGGAATTATGAAGAGTGGTACTTATGTATATAACTCAACAAAAGGAAAAAAAGAAAGAATTGCAAGACTTGTAAAGATGCATTCAAATCATAGACAGGAAGTTGACGAACTTCGTGCAGGTGATTTAGGTGCTATAGTAGGATTGAAAGATACTACTACAGGTAATACTCTTTGTGATGAAAACAGTCCTATAGTACTTGAAAGTATGGAATTCCCTGAACCAGTTATACGTGTAGCTATAGAGCCAAAGACAAAGGCTGGTCAGGAGAAAATGGGTATAGCTTTAGCTAAACTTGCTGAAGAAGATCCAACATTTAAAACTTATACAGATCAAGAGACAGGTCAAACAATTATAGCAGGTATGGGAGAACTTCACTTAGAAATAATTGTTGATAGACTTCAAAGGGAATTTAAAGTAGAATGTAATGTTGGTGAGCCACAAGTTGCCTATAAAGAGACTATTAGAAAAACTGTTAAAGCACAAGGTAAATTTATTAGACAGTCTGGTGGACATGGACAATATGGTGATTGTTCCATAGAAATGTCACCTTCAGAAGAAGGATATACATTTGAAAATGCCATTGTAGGAGGAGCAATTCCTAAAGAATTCATTGGACCAGTTGATAATGGAATTCAAGAAGCTGCTCAAAATGGTGTAATTGCAGGATATGAAACTATAAACTTTAAAGTTAAGTTATATGATGGATCTTATCATGATGTAGACTCATCAGAAATGGCATTTAAAATAGCTGGATCTATGGCATTTAAGAATGCTATGAATAAAGCAGACCCAGTTTTACTTGAGCCAATGATGAAAGTTGAAGTTACAATACCAGAAGAGTATATGGGAGATGTAATGGGAGATATAAATTCCAGAAGAGGAAGAATCGAAGGAATGGATCCAAGATCAGGAGCTGAAATTATAAGAGCTTTTGTTCCATTGTCTGAAATGTTTGGATATGCTACTACACTTAGATCTAGAACACAAGGTAGAGGAGTTTATTCAATGACATTTGACCATTATGAAGAAGTGCCAAAGAGTATTCAAGAGAAAATTGTAGGAGAGAGAAATAGCTAATTTTAATTAATATATTAGTGTATTTAAGGAGGAAGAGTAATGTCAAAAGAAAAATATGAAAGAACCAAACCACATGTAAACATAGGAACAATAGGACACGTAGACCATGGTAAGACAACATTAACAGCAGCAATAACAATGGTATTGTCAAAAGAGGGAAAAGCAGCAGCAACAAAGTATGATGAAATAGATAAAGCACCAGAAGAAAAAGAAAGAGGAATAACAATAAATACAGCGCATGTAGAATATGAGACAGACAAGAGACACTATGCTCATGTAGACTGCCCAGGACATGCAGATTATGTAAAGAACATGATAACAGGAGCAGCACAGATGGATGGAGCAATCCTAGTAGTAAGTGCAGCAGATGGTCCAATGCCACAGACAAGAGAACATATATTGTTAGCAAGCAGAGTAGGAGTACAGTATATAGTAGTATTCTTAAATAAGTCAGACCAGGTAGATGATCCAGAATTACTAGAATTAGTAGAGATGGAAGTAAGAGAGTTATTAAGTGAGTATGGATTCCCAGGAGACGACGTACCAATAATAGTAGGAAGTGCATTAAAGGTATTAGAGAACCCAGATGATCCAGAAACAACAAAATGCATACATGAATTAATGGATGCAGTAGATGAATATATACCAACACCAGAAAGACCAACAGATAAAGACTTCTTAATGCCAATAGAAGATGTATTCACAATAACAGGAAGAGGAACAGTAGCAACAGGAAGAGTAGAAAGTGGAGTATTAAAAATCGGAGACGAATTAGAGATAGTAGGATTAAAGGAAGAAAAGAAGAAGACAACATGTACAGGAGTAGAGATGTTTAGAAAACTTCTAGACCAGGCAATGGCAGGAGATAACATCGGAGTACTATTAAGAGGAATACAGAGAGATGAAGTAGAAAGAGGTCAAGTACTAGCAAAACCAGGAACAGTACATCCTCATAAGAAATTTGTAGGTCAGGTATATGTACTTAAGAAAGAAGAAGGCGGAAGACATACACCATTCTTCAATGGATACAGACCACAATTTTACTTCAGAACAACAGATGTAACAGGATCAATCGCTTTACCAGAAGGAGTAGAAATGGTAATGCCAGGAGACCACATAGACATGAACGTAGAACTTATAACACCAGTAGCAATGCATGAAGGATTAAGATTTGCAATAAGAGAAGGCGGAAGAACAGTTGGTTCAGGTGTTGTTACTACAATAACTGAGTAATTAAACTAGAAATATATTGCTTGTAAAATTTACTAAATATGTTGTATTAAAAGGGAAAGAGTGCACTCTTTCCTTTTTAATAGGCAGAAATATAAATTTTTACTTGTCATGTATATAAATTTATTGTATAATTAAGAAGTTGTGATGTTATAACAGCGATGAGGCAAGAGGTTGCCGGGCTTCCGGGTAATTCTTGACTGAGTATGCCTAGGTCTTGAACTTAGGCGACGGTGATTTTGTAAAGACAGTGCTTTCATAAAATAAAAGAAACGCCTGGAACAGTTTACAGAATATATCCGCTGTTGTACGTAAGAAGCATAGCGTGCATGAAAAGGAGGGAAATAACAATGGCAAAACAAAAAATTAGAATAAGATTAAAGGCTTTTGATCATACAATATTAGATCAATCATCTGAAAAGATAGTAGAAACTGCTAAGTCCACAGGGGCAAAAGTAGCAGGACCAGTACCACTGCCTACAGAAAAAGATGTGGTTACAATTTTGAGAGCCCCACATAAATATAAAGATTCAAGAGAACAATTTGAAATAAGAACTCATAAAAGATTGATAGATATAATAAGCCCATCACCAAAAACTGTTGATGCGTTAATGAGACTTGACTTACCAGCAGGTGTTGATATTGAAATAAAATTGTAATAAGTGGTTTATTACTAACTATTATGACCGTTTTGGCGATCCGCTAATATGTTTAGGAGGTGTATGTAAATGAAAAAAGCTATATTAGGTAGAAAGCTTGGTATGACTCAAATATTTAATGAAAATGGAAAGGTAATTCCTGTTACAGTAATTGAAGCAGGACCTTGTGCTGTTATACAGAAGAAAACTGTAGAAAAAGATGGATATGAGGCTGTACAGGTTGGTTTTAGCGATATAAGAGAAAAGTTGGTAAACAAACCAATGAAGGGACATTTTGAAAAAGCAGGAGTTACATTAAAGAGATTTATAAAGGAATTCAAACTTGAAAATGCTAGTGAATACAAGGAAGGCCAGGAAATAAAGGCAGATGTTTTCACAGCAGGAGATAAAGTTGATGTATCTGGAGTTTCTAAAGGTAAGGGATTCCAAGGTACAATAAAAAGATGGAATGCTCAAAGAGGACCAATGTCCCATGGTTCTAAATTTCACAGGGCACCAGGTTCAATGGGAGCTTGCTCAGATCCGTCCAGAACATTCAAGAATATGAAAATGGCAGGACATATGGGAAATAGAAACACAACAGTGTTAAATTTAGAAGTTGCAAAAGTTATTCCTGAGAAAAACATTATTTTAATAAAAGGTGGAGTACCGGGACCTAACAAAGGACTTGTAGCAATAAGAAATACAGTTAAGGCTTAGTCTTAGTAGAAAGGAGGATGCAGAATGCCTAAAGTAGGATTATTTAATAAAGAAGGTCAAAAAGTAGAAGATTTTGAATTATCAGATAAAGTATTTGGAGTTGAAGTAAACGAAAATGCTGTTCATCAAGTAGTTGTAGCATTACTTGCTAATAAGAGACAGGGAACTCAGTCAGCAAAGACTAGAGCTGAGGTTTCTGGAGGTGGAATTAAACCATGGAGACAAAAGGGAACAGGTAGAGCAAGACAAGGATCTATAAGAGCACCACAATGGATTCACGGTGGTATAGTTTTTGCTGTAAAACCTAGAGACTATAGAATTTCACTTACAAAATCAGTTAAAAGAGTAGCTATGAAATCAGCATTGTCAAGTAAAGTAGCAGATAACGAAATGGTTGTTTTGGAAAACTTAGAATTAGAAACTCCAAAAACAAAAGAAATAGTAAAGATGTTAGACGCATTCAATGCAAAGAAGGCATTGATTGTTACAGCTGAATCAAATAAAAACGTATATGTATCAGGTAGAAATATACAGGGCGTATCAGTTATACCTGTTAACAATTTAAATGTTTATGATTTATTAAAGTATGAAAAACTTATAATAACAAAGGACGCTGTATCAAAAATTGAGGAGGTGTATGCATAATGAAATATACTAATTATGATATCATAAGAAGGCCTGTTGTAACAGAAAAGAGCATGGCTGGTATGAATGAGAAGAAATACACCTTTATAGTTGACATACATGCAAACAAATCAATGATAAAGAAAGCTGTAGAAGATGTTTTCGGAGTAAGCGTTGAAAATGTAACAACAGCAAGATATATAGGAAAGAAAAAAAGAGTTGGCGTTCATATTGGAAAAAGAGCGGATTTCAAAAAAGCTATTGTAAAACTTAAAGAAGATAGTAAGACAATAGAATTTTTTGATGGAATGGAACAATAATTAAAGCAGTTATTGGAGAAATCCAGATAAGCGAAAAAAGGAGGGAATACCGTTATGGCAGTTAAAGGATTTAAACCTACTACACCTTCAAGAAGGAATATGACTGTAAGTACATTTGAAGAAATAACTACAGATGTACCAGAAAAATCACTTCTTGCAGCTTTAAAAAGAAGTGGTGGTAGAAATGCTCACGGTAAAATAACAGTTCGTCATATAGGTGGCGGGGCAAAGCAAAAGTATAGATTAATAGATTTTAAGAGAAATAAAGATGGTATACCAGCAAAAGTTGCTACTATAGAATATGATCCTAATAGATCAGCTTATATAGCTTTGGTAGTTTATGCAGATGGAGAAAAGAGATATATAATAGCTCCAGTTGGATTAAAAGTTGGAGATGCTGTAGTTTCAGGACCAGATGCAGATATAAAAGTTGGAAATTGTTTGCCATTAGTAAATATACCTGTTGGTACTATAATTCATAATGTAGAATTACAAGCAGGAAAGGGAGCACAACTTGTAAGATCTGCAGGAGCTTCAGCTCAGCTTATGGCTAAAGAAGGAAAGTATGCAACATTAAGACTTCCAAGTGGCGAGATGAGACATGTAAGAATAGCATGTAGAGCTACAATTGGAACAGTTTCAAACTTAACTCATGAGATAGTTAATATAGGTAAAGCAGGAAGAAAGAGACATTTAGGAGTAAGACCTACAGTTAGAGGTTCTGTTATGAACCCTAATGACCATCCACATGGTGGTGGTGAAGGTAAGGCTCCAGTAGGTCATCCAGGACCACTTACTCCTTGGGGCAAACCTGCATTAGGATATAAGACTAGAAAACATAATAAGTATTCAGACAGATTTATAGTTAAGAGAAGAAATAGTAAATAGTTTGAAGAGAATATATGTTCTCTTCACTGATTTCTATTTAATAAACTAGTCGCTTTTAGCTATAAACAAAAAAGTTATATCATGCAAATTGTATGAAGGGAGGCAAAATGAATGAGCAGATCAGTAAAAAAAGGACCTTATGTCCAAGAAGCACTTTTAAAGAAAATAAATGAATTAAATAAAAATGGTGAGAAGAAAGTTGTAAAAACTTGGTCAAGAAGTTCAACGATATTTCCTCAGATGATAGGTCACACTATAGCAGTTCATGATGGAAGAAAGCATGTTCCTGTATATATATCAGAGGATATGGTAGGACACAAATTAGGAGAATTTGCACTAACTAGAACATACAGGGGACACGTTGCAGACAAAACTGAAAAAACAACTCGTGTTGCTTCTCAAAAGTAGTTAGGAAGGGAGGTAGAATAAATGGAAGCTAAGGCTATAGCTAGATATGTTAGAATGTCTTCAATGAAAGTAGGAGTTGTACTTAATTTAGTTAGAGGTAAAAATGTAAATGAAGCTTTTGCTATATTAAAATATACTCCAAGAGATGCAGCTGTAGTGGTTAATAAAGTTCTTAAATCAGCAGTTGCTAATGCAGAGAATAATTTGGATTTAGATAAGGATAATCTATATGTTTCAGAAGCTTATGCTTGTGAAGGCCCAACATTAAAGAGATTTCAACCACATGCTCAAGGTAGAGCATTTAGAATAAATAAGAGAAGTAGTCATATAACTTTGGTAGTTAAGGAAAGAGAGTAATAAGAAGGAGGGAAACAGATGGGACAGAAAGTACATCCACATGGCCTAAGAGTTGGTGTTATTAAAGAATGGGATGCTAAATGGTATGCAGATAAGAAAAATTTTGCAGACAATATAGTTGAAGATAATAAAATTAGAAAATTTGTAAAAGAAAAAACTGCTATTGCTGGAGTTTCAAAGATTCAAATTGAAAGAGCAGCAAAAAGAGTTAAGCTAAATGTATTTACAGCAAAACCTGGAATGATAATAGGAAAAGGCGGCCAAGGAATTAATGCTTTAAAAGCTGAAATTCAAAAAATGGTTACTGAAAAAACTGTGCTTATAAACATTGTTGAAGTAAAGCAGGCAGAAGCTGATGCTCAGCTTATGGCAGAAAATGTAGCTTTGCAATTGGAAAAGAGAATTTCCTTTAGAAGAGCTATGAAACAAACAATACAGAGAGCTATGAAGTCTGGCGTTAAGGGTGTTAAGACTACATGTTCAGGAAGACTTGGTGGTGCAGAAATTGCAAGAGCTGAGTCATACCATGAAGGTACAATTCCACTCCAGACATTAAGAGCCGACATAGATTATGGATTTGCAGAAGCAAATACCACATATGGTAAAATAGGTGTAAAAGTATGGGTATATAGAGGAGAAGTGCTCCCTGCTAAAAAACCTGTTGAAAACAAGGAAGAAGTTAAAGCATAGGGAAGGAGGAATAGCATATGTTAATGCCTAAGAGAGTTAAGCATCGTAAAGTACAACGTGGTAGAATGAAAGGCAAAGCTACAAGAGGTAATTTTATAGCATATGGAGATTACGCTATACAGGCTACAGAATGTGCATGGATAACAGCAAATCAGATAGAAGCAGCCAGAATAGCTATAAATAGATATATCAAAAGGGGAGGAAAACTTTGGATAAAGATTTTCCCAGATAAACCAATTACAGAAAAACCTGCTGAAACACGTATGGGATCAGGTAAAGGATCACCAGAATATTGGGTAGCAGTTGTTAAACCAGGTAGGGTATTATTTGAACTATCAGGTGTTCCTGAACCAGTAGCAAGAGAAGCAATGAGGCTTGCATCACATAAATTGCCTATAAAGACTAAGTTCGTTACAAGAAAAGATTTTGAAGAAGTGGGTGGTGAAAGCAATGAAGGCTAGAGAATTGCAAGAGTTAAGACAAAGCAGCACTCAAGATTTACAGGCAAAAGTACAAGATCTTAAGTCAGAATTGTTTAATTTGAGATTTCAGTTGGCTACAGGTCAATTAGAAAATCCAATGAGAATAAAGGAAGTCAAAAAATCTATAGCCCAAATTAAAACCATCCTTAGGGAAGAAGAGCTAAGATCATTTGAACAATAGTTTGAAAGGAGGTTTATTCTGTGGAAAGAGGATACAGAAAGACAAGAACAGGAAGAGTTATCTCAGATAAAATGGATAAAACTATAGTAGTTGCAGTTGAAACTAAAGTACGTCATCCACTGTACGGAAAAACAGTTAACAGAACTACTAAATTTAAAGCTCATGATGAAAACAATGAAGCAAGGAATAATGATAGAGTATTAATAATGGAAACAAGACCTTTATCAAAGGATAAAAGATGGAGACTTGTGGAAATAGTAGAAAAGGCTAAATAGTATAATAGCTGAAAGGAGGGTATTTTCAATGATTCAGCAACAGACATTATTGAAAGTTGCAGATAATTCCGGAGCTAAGGAAATTATGTGTATAAGAGTTTTAGGTGGATCCAAGAGAAAATGGGGAAACATCGGTGATACAATAGTTGCTAGCGTTAAAAGTGCAACACCAGGCGGTGTTGTTAAAAAAGGAGAAGTCGTAAAGGCTGTTATCGTCAGATCTGTAAGAGGACTTAGAAGAGCAGACGGTTCATATATAAAGTTTGATGAAAATGCTGCTGTTATAATAAAAGATGATAAGCAACCAAAGGGAACTCGTATCTTCGGACCAGTTGCGAGAGAGCTAAGAGATAAAGATTATACAAAAATATTATCACTAGCGCCTGAAGTTCTATAAGATAAGGAGGTGGCTATAATGGCAAAGGTACACGTTAGAAAAAAGGATACAGTCATGGTTATATCCGGTAAAGATAAAGGAAAAACAGGAGAAGTTTTAAAGGTTATGCCTAAAACAGGTAAAGTCATTGTTAAAGATGTTAATGTAGTTTCAAAACATCAGAAACCAAATAAGCAAAATATGCAGGGCGGCATAATTAAAAAAGAAGCTCCTATATATAGCTCAAAAGTAATGTTATATTGTGACAAATGTAAAAGTGTAACTAGAATAAGTCACAAAATATTAGATGATGGAACAAAAGTAAGAGTATGTAAAAAGTGCGGAGAAACATTTTAATCTTTGAAAGGAGGGCAAAAATATGAGTTCAAGGTTACAAGAGAAATATGAAAAGGAAGTTATTCCTGCTTTAATGGATAAGTTTAAATATAAGAACATAATGCAGGCACCAAAACTTGATAAGATAGTTATAAATATGGGTGTAGGAGAAGCTAAGGATAATCCAAAGGTTTTAGAATCAGCAGTTAGTGACTTAACTTTAATTACAGGACAAAAACCAGTTTTAACTAGAGCAAAAAAATCTATAGCAAACTTTAAAATAAGAGAAAATATGGCTATAGGATGTAAAGTTACTTTAAGAAAACAATATATGTATGAATTTGCAGATAAATTAATTAATATAGCACTACCAAGAGTTAGAGATTTCTCAGGAGTTCCAGATAAGTCTTTCGATGGTAGAGGAAATTATTCCATAGGAATTAAAGAGCAATTAATATTCCCTGAAATAGAATATGATAAGATAGACAAAGTCAGAGGTATGGATGTTATCTTTGTCACTACTGCAAATACTGATGAAGAAGCAAGAGAGTTGCTTAAACTTCTTGGAATGCCATTTGCTCAAAAATAAGGAGGGAAAAACGTGGCACGTAAAGCTTTGATAGAAAAGTGGAAAAAAGAACCTAAATATCCAACAAGGGCTTACACAAGATGTAGAATATGTGGAAGACCTCATGCTGTATTAAAAAAATATGGTATATGTCGTATATGCTTTAGAGAACTTGCGTATAAGGGTGAAATACCTGGCTGCAGAAAAGCAAGTTGGTAAATGTTAGTTATTGATGAAAGGAGGCACAATAAATGGTAATGACTGATCCTATAGCAGATTTGCTTACTCGTATAAGAAACGCAAATATTGTTAGACATGAAATAGTAGAAGTACCTTCTTCAACTATTAAGAAGGCACTATTAAATATAATGCTTCAAGAAGGATATATAAAGAATGTAGAGGAATATACAGATGGTTCTGTAAATATGATAAGACTTTCAATGAAGTATGGTAAAGATAAAGAAAGGGTTATAACAGGACTCAAGAGAATATCTAAACCTGGATTAAGAGTTTATTGTAGAAAAGAAGAAATTCCTAAGGTTTTAAATGGACTTGGAGTTGCAGTAATATCAACATCTAAAGGAATTGTTACAGATAGAGACGCAAGAAAATTAGGAGTAGGTGGAGAAGTACTTTGCTACATATGGTAGTTTTAGAAATGAACTAAGATTAGTAGTAAATGATATTTATTATGAACCTATTAGGAATACAGGAGGTGTAATGATGTCAAGAATAGGAAAGCTTCCAATAGCTATTCCAAGTGGTGTCACCTTTACAGTAACACCAGACAACGTTGTTACTGTAAAAGGACCTAAAGGCCAACTTGTAAAGGCTATGAGAAAAGATATGAATATTGCTGTTGAGGATAACTCAATAGTAGTTAAAAGAAATAATGATGAAAAAGAATCTAGAGCTCTTCATGGATTGACTAGAGCATTAATAAATAATATGGTTATTGGTGTAACTGAAGGATATGCAAAGACATTAGAATTAGTAGGTGTTGGTTATAGAGCTCAGTTACAAGGAAAAAAGTTAGTTTTAAACTTAGGATTTTCACATCCAATTGAAGTAGAGGCAGTTGAAGGAATAACTTTTGAAACACCTGCACCTACAAAAGTTATAGTAAAAGGTATCGACAAAGAATTAGTAGGCGATGTCTCAGCAGATATAAGAAATTGGAGAAGACCTGAACCTTACAAGGGAAAAGGAATTAAGTATGAAAATGAAGTTATAAGACGTAAAGAAGGAAAAACAGGTAAGAAGTAGTAGAAAGGAGTGAACCTTATGTTTAAAAAAGATGATAAGAAAAAACTAAGATCAAAGCGTCATCTTAGAGTTCGTAGAAAAATTTCTGGAACAAATGAAAGACCAAGACTTGCAGTATATAGAAGTGCAAAAAATATATATGCTCAAATAATAGATGACGTAAAGGGAACAACTCTAGTTTCTGCTTCAAGTGTAGATAAGGATTTTCAAGGAGTTGGAAGTAATAAAGAAGCAGCAAAAGTTGTTGGTCAGACAATAGCTAAGAAAGCTATTGAAAAAGGAATCAAAGAAGTAGTTTTTGATAGAGGCGGATATATATATCATGGAAGAGTACAGAATCTTGCTGAAGGTGCAAGAGAAGCTGGCTTAGAATTCTAATAAGGAGGGAAATAAATGAGAATCGATCCTAGCGCTTTAAATCTTAAAGAGAAGGTTGTATTCATAAACAGAGTTGCTAAGGTTGTTAAAGGTGGTAGAAATTTTAGATTTAGTGCCCTAGTTGTAGTGGGAGATGAAAATGGCCACGTAGGCGTAGGAACTGGAAAATCTATAGAAATACCTGAAGCAATCAGAAAAGGAATAGAAGATGCTAAGAAGAATTTAATCGAAGTTCCAATTATAGGTACAACAGTACCTCATAGTATAGCTGGTCAATTTGGAACAGGAAGAGTACTTATAATGACAGCTCCTGAAGGTACTGGAATTATAGCCGGTGGACCTTCTAGAGCAGTTCTTGAACTTGCAGGATTAAAGGATGTTAGAGCAAAATCAGTTGGTTCTAATAATCCAAGAAATATGGTAAATGCTACTATTGACGGTTTATCAAGATTAAAGACAGCAGAACATATAGCTAGTCTTAGAGGAAAAACTGTCGAAGAGATTTTAGGTTAGGAGTGAATGACCTTGGCTAAACTTAAAATAACTCTAGAAAAGAGTTTAATAGGAAGAAAAAAAGATCATATAGCAACTGTAAATGCTCTTGGATTAAGAAAAATAGGAAAAGTTGTAGAGCATGAGGATAATCCTCAAATCAGAGGAATGATCCAAAAAGTTAGCTATCTTTTAAAGGTAGAAGAGGCATAATACAAAGGAGGTGTAAGTACGAATGAAACTTCATGAATTAAAACCAGCAGAAGGATCAAGAAAATCACCAAAAAGACTTGGAAGAGGTACTGGTTCTGGTTGGGGAAGAAATGCTGGAAAAGGTGAAAATGGACAGAAAGCTAGATCCGGTGGTGGAGTAAGAATAGGATTTGAAGGCGGACAGATGCCATTGTATAGAAGACTTCCTAAAAGAGGCTTCACTAATATATTTGCAAAACAATATTATGAATTAAATGTTGAAAGATTAAATGCATTTGAAGATGGAACAGAAATTACTCCAGAATTACTTTTAGAGAAAAAGGTAATTAAAAAGTCTAAAGATGGTTTAAAAATACTTGGGAATGGTGAATTGCAAAAGAAACTCACAGTAAAAGCAGCTAAATTTACTAAAACTGCAGTGGAAAAGATAGAGGCAGCTGGAGGAAAAGTAGAGGTGATATAAAGTGCTATCAACCTTGCGTAATGCTTGGAAAGTTCCTGAACTAAGGAAAAGATTGCTATTTACTTTATTTATGATAATAATTTTTAGAATGGGAAATTTTATTCCTGTTCCAGGAATTGACACTACAAAGTTAAGTAGTTTAACTAGCAATGGCTCGTTGTTTGGCTTTTATGATCTTCTAGCAGGAGGAGCATTTAGCAGATTTAGTATATTTGCTATGGGAGTTATTCCATTTATCAATTCCTCCATCATATTCCAACTTCTTACAGTCGCTTTGCCTCGTTTAGAGCAATTATCTAAAGAAGGAGAAGAAGGTAGAAAGAAGATACAGGAATACACTAGATATGCTTCAGTACCACTAGGTGTAATTCAAGGAATAACCATATATGTTATTATAAATAGAGCAGGTGCACTTGCAAATCCATCTGATAAATTCAATATATTTATGATAATATTTACTGTGACTGTAGCGTCAACTTTTCTCATGTGGTTTGGTGACCAGATTACTGAGCATGGTATTGGAAATGGAATATCTCTTATAATATTTATAAACATTATTTCGAGATTTCCTTCTGCAGTATCTGGAATTTTCAAAATGCAACAAGTTGAAACTGTTAACTTTGTGGAAGTAATAGGACTTGCAGCAGTTATATTCTTGCTATTTTTAGGAGTTGTAATTTCAAGTTTATCTGAAAGAAGAATCCCTATACAGTATGCAGGGAAAACAAATGCAGGAAGAATGTATAAAGGGCAATCCACTAATATTCCAATCAATGTAAATGGAGCAGCTGTTATTGGAATCATATTTGCCATATCAGTTATGCAGTTTCCAATGACTATAGGGCAATTTTGGCCGGACTCAGCTTTTAACAAGTTTATAACAGGAAGTGTGTATAGTCCATTTAAAGAAAGCAATTGGACATATTTAGTGCTTTATTTCTTGCTTACAATTTTCTTTACATGGTTTTATACCGAAGTTACTATGAAGCCAGAAGAAATGGCCGAGAATATGAATAAGTCTTCAGGATTTATACCTGGCATAAGACCAGGAGAACCTACGGCTGTATTTATTGAAAGAGTTTTAGCCAGAGTGTCAGTATTAGGAGGAGCTTTTGCAGGAATAATAGCAATATCCCCTATAGTAGCAGAAACGTATACTAGTTTTAAAGGCATATATTTTGGCGGAACAGGGCTGTTAATTATAGTAAATGTAGCTATTGAAACCATAAGGCAATTACAATCGCAACTAGTAATGCGTCATTATCATGGATTTTTGAATTGATAAAATATTTTTGGAGATGGTGCTGTTGAGAATAATTTTATTAGGTCCTCCAGGAGCTGGAAAAGGGACTCAAGCTAAATTTATTAGTGAAGAATATTCCATACCTCATATATCAACTGGAGATATTTTTAGAAAAAATATTTCAGAGAAGACTCCACTTGGAGTTGAGGCAAAAAAGTATTTAGATAACGGACAATTAGTACCAGATGAGGTTACTATAAATATAGTTAAAGATAGATTAGGCAAGGATGATTGCAAAGAAGGATTTTTATTAGATGGATTTCCTAGAACCGTAAATCAAGCTGAAGCTCTAGACTTATTTTTAAATAATAAAGGGCAAAAGATAGATACAGCTCTCCTTATAGATGTTCCTAAAGAATTAATTCTTGAAAGAATGACAGGTAGAAGAGTTTGTCCATCTTGCGGCGCAAGTTATCATGTAAAATTTAATCCTACTAAAGTTGAGGGCAAGTGTGATGTGTGTCATAATGATGTTATACAAAGAAAAGATGATACTGAGTCAACTGTTAAAGATAGATTAGATGTATATGATAAGCAAACTCAACCTCTGATTGGGTACTATAAAAAGCAGAAAGCACTTTCTATAGTAGACGGAACTGGAGAAATAAATGAGGTCTTTCAAAGAGTAAAAGAAAGTTTAAAATCTATTTGTAAATAATTTGACACAAATAGAGATAGATATGCTGGAACCTGTAAGTTGAAAACCAAGCAAAAGCTGATGATACAGTAAAATCTAGAATAACTACTGAATAATTGGATAGAATTTCAGAGGAGTACATATTAAGACAACAGTGTTTTAAAAAATACTCCGGAAATATTGACTTTAATTTAAAGTGTTAGTATTATGGATTAATATGGACTGTAAGTATATGAAGCATAATTTACTGCTACGTTGAAAGTGATTATAAGCTCGGTGCTAAACAGATTTTTGCAGTCAGCAATAACAAGGAGGTTTGATTATACCTTATGTCAAAAGATGATGTTATTGAAATTCAGGGTACTGTTTTAGAAGCTTTACCAAATGCTATGTTTCAGGTAGAATTAGAAAGCGGACATAAGATATTAGCACATATATCTGGTAAATTAAGAATGAATTTTATAAGAATATTACCAGGTGATAAAGTTACAGTAGAGCTTTCTCCTTACGATTTGACTCGTGGGAGAATAACTTGGAGAGCGAAGTAATAAGGAGGGTTAGCTATGAAAGTAAGGCCATCAGTTAAGCCTATGTGTGAAAAGTGTAAGATCATAAAGCGAAAAGGAAGAGTAATGGTTATCTGTGAAAATCCTAAGCACAAACAAAAACAAGGCTAAACTAATAAAAAGTAAGTATTAGTAAAACACGTTACTAATACTTAACGTATGATTTATGAGTTAATAACGTTTTAAGGTGCGGCTGCAGCAATGTAAAGTTATTTACTTTGCTGGCTTTAAAGCTTAATATAATATAAATAAAGTAAATTAATCCTTACCAATCAGATTTTAGGAGGTGTAAATTTTAATGGCAAGAATAGCAGGTATTGACCTACCAAAGGAAAAAAGAGTTGAAATAGGTCTAACTTATATATATGGCATAGGGTTATCAACTTCTCAAAAAATTCTAAAAGAAGCTGGAGTAAATCCAGACACTAGAGTTAAAGACCTAACAGAAGAAGAAGTTAACTCTTTGAGAAATTACGTAAAAAATGTAACAATTGAGGGTGACTTGAGAAGAGAAATTGCTCTTAATATAAAAAGATTGATAGAGATAGGTTCATATAGAGGAATAAGACATAGAAGAGGTCTGCCAGTCAGAGGACAGAAAACAAAGACAAATGCAAGAACAAGAAAAGGACCTAAGAAAATGGTAGCAGGCAAGAAGAAAGTAGTAGGAAAATAATATAAGGAGGTAAAAAGATGGCAGCTGGAAAAGTTAGAAAGACAACTAAGAGAAAAAAAGAAAGAAAAAATGTTGAGCATGGTTGTGCACATATAAGATCAACTTTTAATAATTCTATAGTTACAATTACCGATGCTGCGGGAAATACTTTATCCTGGGCTAGTGCAGGTGGTTTAGGGTTCAGAGGCTCTAGAAAGAGCACACCATTTGCTGCACAAATGGCAGCTGAAACATCAGCTAAAGCAGCTATGGAACATGGATTAAAAAGCATCGAAGTATATGTTAAGGGACCTGGTGCTGGTAGAGAAGCCGCAATAAGGTCATTACAGGCAGCAGGACTTGAAGTTACATTGATCAAAGATGTTACTCCAATTCCACATAATGGATGCAGACCACCAAAAAGAAGAAGAGTTTAGTAACGGGAGGTGTAAGTTTTAATGGCAAGATATACTGGATCAGTATGCAGACTTTGCAGAAGAGAAGGCTTAAAATTATTCCTTAAAGGGGATAGATGTTATACAGATAAGTGTGCATTTTCAAGAAGAGGATATGCACCAGGACAACATGGTCAAAGAAGAAAAAAAGTATCAAACTATGGTTTACAATTGAGAGAAAAGCAGAAGGCTAAGAGAATATATGGACTATTAGAAGGACAATTTAGAAAATACTATGAAACAGCTGATAGGAAAAAGGGAATAACAGGTGAAAATTTGTTAGTTTTACTTGAAACAAGACTTGACAATGTAATTTATAGATTAGGATATGGACAGTCAAGAGCAGAAGCTAGACAATTGGTAACTCATGGCCATTTTTTAGTTAATGGAAGAAAAGTGGATATACCTTCTTTTAAGGTATCAGTTAATGATAATATAACTGTAAGTGATAAAAGCAAGTCATCAGAGAAATTTAAAACTTTTGCAGAAAACCCAAAAACTTTACCAAGTTGGTTAGAAGGAAATGTAGAAAATTTTCAAGCAAAAGTTCTTAGACAGCCAACAAGAGAGGATATAGATGTTCCTGTTAACGAAACATTAATCGTAGAGTTATACAGCAAGTAGTTAATATAGAATCAGTTGCCCTCAGAATACATTATTAGATAAATAGAAGGAGGGTTATATTCATGTTAGAAATAGAAAAACCCAAAATAGAATGTGTTGAAACTAGTGAAGATGGTAACTATGGAAAGTTTGTAGTGGAGCCCCTTGAAAGAGGCTATGGTATTACTCTTGGTAATGCACTTAGAAGGATTCTTCTTTCTTCCCTTCCAGGAGTTGCTGCTAATCATATAAAAATAGATGGTGTACTTCATGAATTTTCAACTATTCGTGGAGTAAAAGAGGATGTTGCAGAGCTAATTCTAAATATAAAAGAATTAGCTTTAAAGATGAATGGAGAAGGTCCTAAAACTATATATATAGATGCACAAGGACCAGGAGAAGTTGTTGCAGGAGACATAAAAACAGATGGTGATGTTGAAATAATTAATAAAGACTTACATATAGCTACCTTAGATGATGATGGCAAACTCTATATGGAGATTGCAGTCAACGGAGGAAGAGGATATGTTTCTCAAAGAAAGAATAAGTCTGAAGACATGCCAATAGGTACTATTCCTGTAGATTCAATATATACTCCTATTAAAAGAGTTAATTTTGCTGTAGAGAATACAAGAGTTGGTCAAATAACTGATTATGATAAATTATCATTAGAAGTATGGACTAATGGAACTATATTACCAGATGAAGCTGTAAGTTTATCAGCTAAAATTCTCATAGAACATTTCAAACTATTTATGACTCTTACTGATCATGCTAATAATGTAGAAATAATGGTTGAAAAGGAAGAGGATAAAAAGGAAAAAGTTCTTGAGATGACAATAGAAGAATTAGACCTTTCAGTGAGAAGTTATAATTGTCTAAAGAGGGCTGGAATAAATACAGTTCAAGAGTTAACAGAAAGAACAATGGATGATATGATGAAGGTAAGAAATTTAGGTAAAAAATCCTTAGAAGAAGTTGAGCAAAAGCTTGATGCCTTAGGATTATCATTAAAGCAAAGTGAAGAATAGAATTTGTTAAAATAACGAACGGATAAACTTATTACCTACAGTAAGGAGGGATATAAATGGCACAGTATCGTAAATTAGGACGTCCATCTGACCAAAGAAGAGCAATGCTTAGAAGTCTTGTTACTAACTTTTTGAAGCATGGTAAAATACAAACAACTGTAACTAGAGCAAAGGAAACAAGAAGTTTAGCAGAAAAGATGATTACTCTTGCAAAGAGAGGAGATCTTCATGCTAGAAGACAGGTACTTTCTTTTGTAACTGAAGAAGAAGTTGTAAAAAATTTATTTACAGATATAGCTCCTAAATATGCTGAAAGAAATGGTGGATACACTAGAATGTATAAAATGGGTCCAAGAAGAGGCGATGGAGCCGAATTAGTTATACTAGAGTTAGTATAAAATTAAGGGGATTAAGTAAAGACTAGCTTAATCCCTGTTTTTCTATAAAATGCTGTTTCAATTTTGTTGCTCATCAAATTAGTGAGGTGTTTCTATGGAAAAAGATATGATATTATGTGATAATGTAAGCTATAAATATAAGGACAATGATAATGGAAATGAAAAATTAGCTGTAGATCATGTGAATTTTCAAGTAAAAAAGGGAGAATTCCTTGTAGTGCTTGGAAGAAATGGATCTGGAAAATCTACTATGGCTAAACATATAAATGCTCTTTTAGTTCCAACTGATGGAAAAGTATATGTAGAAGATATAGATACTTCAGATGAAAAAAATACCTGGAAGATAAGAAATAAGGCAGGAATGGTTTTTCAAAATCCAGATAACCAAATAGTTGCTACTATAGTAGAAGAAGATGTTGCTTTTGGACCAGAAAACCTAGGAGTTCCATCAGAAGAAATAAGAGCAAGAGTTGATGAGTGTTTAAAAAGAGTAAATATGTATGAATATAGGAGACATGCACCTCATTTACTTTCAGGTGGACAAAAGCAAAGGGTAGCTATAGCGGGAGTACTTGCTATGAGACCTGATTGTATAATATTTGATGAATCAACTGCAATGCTTGATCCGTCTGGTAGGCGTGAAGTAATGAGTACAATAAAAGATATAAACAGCAAGTACAATATGACAGTAATTCTAATTACACATTATATGGAAGAAGCAGTAGAAGCAGATAGAATAATTGTTATGGATGAAGGTAAAATTATAATGGAAGGATCTCCTAGAAACATATTTAGTCAGGTATCTAAGATGAAAAAAATAGGACTTGATGTACCTCAAATGACAGAATTAGCCTATGAACTTAAGAATAGTGGTGTAGATATTAAACCTGATATATTAACTATAGATGAGATGGTGAATGAATTATGCCGATTAAAATAGAAAATTTAACTCATATATATATGAAAGGTTCACCCTTTGAAAAAAAAGCACTAGATGATATAAATATTGAAATAGAAGATGGAGAATTTGTTGCTTTGATAGGGCACACTGGTTCTGGAAAATCAACACTTATTCAACATATAAATGGACTCTTAAAGCCAAGTTCAGGCAAGATAATAGTAGACGGAGTAGATATTACTGATAAAAAAATAAATTTGAATTTTATAAGAAAAAAAGTAGGGCTCGTATTTCAATATCCTGAATATCAGTTATTTGAGGAAACTATAGAAAAAGACATTGCTTTTGGTCCCAAAAATTTGGGATTGAGTGATGATGATATAAATAAAAGAGTAAAGAGAGCCATGAATATGGTGGGGTTAAAATATGAAGATTACAAAGATAAATCTCCTTTTGAATTAAGCGGAGGACAAAAGAGGAGAGTTGCTATAGCAGGAGTGGTTGCTATGGAACCTAAAGTACTCATATTAGATGAACCAACAGCAGGTCTTGATCCCAAGGGAAGAGATGACATCTTTTCAGAAATAAAAAATTTACATAGAGAATACAATATGACTATAATATTTGTATCTCACAGTATGGAAGATGTAGCTAAGCTGGCTGGTAGAATAATTGTAATGCATCAGGGAAAATGCATACTTGATGGCCCTCCTGAAAAAGTTTTTAATGAGGTTGACACTTTGGAAAGTGTAGGACTTGCAGTACCTCAAGTAACATATATGGTAAAAAAGCTTAGGGAAAAGGGTATAAATATATCAAAAGATGTATTTACAGTAAAGCAGGCAAAAGAAGAAATACTTAAGATATTAAATAAAAGTTAGGAGAGCTAGTAAATGATTAAAGATATTACAATAGGTCAATATGTACCTGGGAATTCTTTTGTTCATAAGTTGGATCCGAGAGTTAAGATATTGATATCTTTAATATATATTGTAGATTTATTTATAGTAAACAGCTTTAAAGGCTATATATTTATAGTATTATTCACTATAATTTCAATACTTATATCTAAGATACAGTTTTCATATATTTATAAAGGACTTAAGCCAATATTCATATTAGTTATTATAACTGCAGTGTTAAATATATTTATGACAACAGGAGTTAATCCACCTTTATTTAAGTGGAAGTTTTTAGTTGTCTACAAAGAAGGATTAGTTATGGCTGCATTTATGGCAGTTAGACTTGTATTTTTAATTATAGGAACCTCATTACTAACATTAACTACATCTCCTATTGAACTCACAGATGCAATAGAAAAACTTTTAAATCCAATGAAAAAAATAGGGGTACCTGCTCATGAATTGGCTATGATGATGACTATAGCACTTAGATTTATACCAACATTAATGGATGAAACAGATAAAATAATGAAAGCTCAAATGGCAAGAGGAGCGGATTTTCAATCTGGAAACATAATTCAGAGAGCTAAGAATCTTATCCCAATCCTTGTGCCACTTTTTATAAGTTCTTTTAGGCGTGCAGATGAACTAGCAATGGCGATGGAAGCTAGATGTTACACAGGTGGAGAAGGTAGGACTAGAATGAAACAGCTTAAGTTAACTAATAAAGACTTTACGGCATCAGTGTGTGTTTTTGCATTGGTGTGTGTGTCCATATTCAGTAGAGTATGGTGGCATTAATGAAGAATGTAATGCTTACAATAGAATATGATGGTACAAATTATTCGGGATGGCAGAGACAGAATAATGCTATGACAATTCAGCAAAGATTAGAGGAAGCTATTAAAAAAATTACAGGGAATTTTTCTGAAGTTATAGGTGCAAGCAGAACTGATGCAGGAGTTCATGCGAGAGGATTTGTATGCAACTTTTTTACTAATAGTAAAATGCCAAGTCCTAATTTTAAAATGGCGTTAAATGGAGTATTACCTAAAGATATAGTTGTATTAAACGCCAGAGAAGTTGATAATAGTTTTCATTCTAGGTATCACAGCTTAGGTAAAAAATATGTTTATACAATAGTAACGGGAAATAATAGGCCTGTTATTGGAAGACAATATGTTTATTACTTTAGGAGAAAATTGGATATTGATAAAATGAAAAATGCATGTAAGTACTTTATAGGTACTCATGATTTTTCTGCTTTTAAGAAAAAAGGAAGTTCTGCTAAATCTTCTGTTAGAACAGTGAAAGAGTTAACTATTGCACAAGAAGACAATTTGATTAAATTTAGTATAGTTGGAGATGGATTCTTGTACAATATGGTAAGGATAATAGTAGGCACTTTGTTAGAAGTAGGGTTAGGAAGGTTTACACCGGAATATGTGAAAGACATCTTAGACTCTAAGGATAGGTCAAAAGCCGGGAAGCCTGTACCAGCCTTAGGCCTTTGTTTGGAAAAAATATTTTACTAGATTGACACACCAGGCACATTGTATTATAATATAAATTGTTTGTATTTTGGATATAAAGGACCCACCAGCCCCGGGTCTTTATATAGAGAATCGTTTATGAAAATTTAGAAGTTTCTTTTTATAGATTAGAAGAAACTAGAATAAGAGAGGAGTTGAAAACCGTTAGTTGTATAACGGGAAAGCCATGAAATCATATATAGCAAAACCTGAACAAATTGAAAGAAAATGGTACATTGTTGATGCTGCAGGAAAGCCCCTTGGAAGAGTAGCAAGTCAAATTGCTTCAATATTAAGAGGTAAAAATAAACCAATATATACACCACATGTTGATACAGGAGATTTTGTAATAGTAATAAATGCAGAAAAAGTAGTTTTAACTGGTAAAAAATTAGATCAAAAGATGTTGAGACATCATTCTTTATATCCAGGTGGATTAAAGGAAATTTCTTATAGAGATGCTTTAGCAAAGAAACCAGAATTTGTATTCCAGGAAGCTGTAAGAAGAATGCTTCCAGATGGTCCACTAGGAAGACAAATGTTCAAAAAGTTAAAAGTATACAGAGGTGCTGAGCACAATCATGAAGCTCAAAAGCCAGAAGTATTAGAATTAAAATATTAGGTTAGAGCTGGAGGGAGGATAAAAAATGGCTAAGGTTCAGTATTTTGGAACAGGAAGAAGAAAAAAGTCAATAGCAAGAGTTAGACTTGTACCTGGAGAAGGTAAAGTAACTATAAATAAGAGAGATATGGATGATTACTTTGGATTGGATACTTTAAAGGTTATAGTTAACCAACCATTGGAATTGACTTCAACTAAAGGAAAGTTTAATGTACTTGTAAATGTTCATGGAGGAGGATTTACAGGTCAGGCTGGAGCTATAAGACATGGAATATCAAGAGCTCTCTTAAAAGCAGATGAAAATTTAAGACCGGAACTTAAAAAAGCTGGTTTCTTAACAAGAGATCCAAGAATGAAAGAAAGAAAGAAATATGGTCTTAAAAAAGCAAGAAGAGCTCCACAATTTTCAAAGAGATAATGTCAGAGTTCAAAATAGCTTATACATACAAAATTTGTGTATGTATAAGCTATTTTTTTATTATTGAAAATAATTTAATAACTTTTTATGTTTTGGGTAAATATATATTAAGGCTCTAAATAATTATAAGGAGTGAGTGTATATTGAACATAAAAAAAGCAAGAGTTATATTGTTGATATTGGCAATATGTAGCATAAATATGGTATGTCCATTTCTAGTATTAGGTAATGAAAATGTTACTAAAGAAAGTAGTACTATACTTATAGATCCTGGTCATGGAGGGATAGATAGTGGAGCAATATCAAAAGATGGAATAATGGAAAAGGAAATAAATTTAAAAATAAGTAATAAACTTAAGGACAAGTTACTAAAAGAGAAGTTTAAAGTTGTTATGACTAGAGAAAAAGATGAGGGTCTGTATACAGATGATGGTAGAATAAGAAAAAAGAAAGTTGAAGATTTAAATAATAGGTGTGAATTGAAAAAAAGTACAAAGTGTAATATGTTTATAAGTATACACTTAAATATGTTCCCTCAGACTAAATACTATGGAGCCCAGGTGTGGTACTCTAAAAATGATAATAGTAAAAAGTTAGCTTATATTCTTCAAAAAAATTTAGTTAATGATCTTGACAAGAACAATAATAGAAAAGAAAAAGCAGCAAAAAATTCTTATAAGGTACTTAGATGTGAAGATACTAGGCCTTCTGTGTTGATAGAATGTGGATTCCTATCTAATGCCCAGGAAAAAAGTAAATTGGTTACGGATGAGTATCAGAGTAAAATAGCAGATTCTATAGCTAGATCAGTGAAAGAATATTATTCTTCTAATTAAATATCAACTAAAATAAAGTAGATTTTGTGATAAGAGCAAAGTCTACTTTATTTTTGCCAAATTAGAAGTAATTTTCATTTTGACAAATATACTGTCAAAATGAGTTTTATTTCTAAAATAAAAGTGAACAGTGTACTGAAAAAATCATAAAAATACTATTGTCATAATGATTTCTCATTATGACAATAGTATTTTTATAGTATGCTCATATGCCTTATATAGTGTAGGATTTATTGTTGGTATAATTATTGCTTGTTTATGAGGTTAGTTAATAAAATGACTAAAGGAGAGGAATTACATTTAATGAATAAATTAAATTGTCATATTTAAAATATATTAATATTTTTTATAGGAGGAAATAAAGTATGAAAACAATTATAGGTATATGTGCAGATTATTGCTATGGGTTGGATGAAATTTATAATGGTCTTGGTAGTAAGTTGAACTGGCAAATTGCAGCAAATGATTTTGTTAAGGTAGTAGAAGAAGTCGGAGGAGTTCCTTTAATTATTCCTGTATTCACCAATAGGGGTAACATTGAAAATGCTATAGATATTGTAGATGGCGTAATTTTTGCAGGAGGAGCTGATATTGAACCAAAGTATTATGGAGAAGAAATAGGACCTGAAATAGGAGAAGTTATTCCAGAAAGGGATGCACAGGAGCTATATTTGGCAAAAAAAATTATTAATAAAAGTAATGTTCCTATTTTGGGTGTTTGTAGGGGATATCAACTATTAAATGTCGCTTGTGGGGGAACACTTTATCAGGATTTGTGCCAAGTTTCATCGAACTTAAAAAACAATTCTACTATAAATCATTCTGTAATAGGTTCGCCAAAGTATAATACTGTACACAAAGTTTTAGTTAATGAAAAGAGCAAATTGCATAAAATTTTAAATAGAAATACACTAGAAGTAAATTCCTATCATCATCAAGCAATAAAAGATGTTGCTAGTATTTTTAATGTTGCTGCAATGTCACCAGATGGAGTAGTAGAGGCTATTGAAATGAAAGAAGATAGGTTTATATTAGGAACGCAATGGCATCCTGAAATGTTAGAAGAAAAACATGGTGAACAGCTCCTTATTTTTAAGGCATTTATAGAGGCATGTAGAAAAAATAAGGTTTCTAGAAAAGGTAAGGTTACTATAGCCTAATTGTATATTTTATGCATAAAGTATATTTAAGTATAATTATGTAGTTTTAACTATATTTAAGTATAAACTATATTTATGATATATTGTTAATCATTATGGTGGAAAGTTCTTAGTTATTACTATGGTATGCTAATTAATATCAAACAACATACAGTTTTAGTCAGGATAGTGAAATAATATGTATAGTTCAATGTATGAGATAAGAGAATTTATACAAAATTTAATAGAGACAACGAGTTCAGTTATTGAATTTGATATCTATGTTGTAGACAGCCATTTAGTAAGAGTTGCAGCAAGCGGATTATTCAAAAAATCGATTGGTCAAGCTCTTCCTAAGGGATGTGCCAATGACTATGTTATTAAAAATGGTAAACCTCTAGTTATTGACAGCCCCAATGGAAGTGACATTTGTAAAACTTGCCCCATTAGTGCATATGGGAAGTGCTTTAATGAATATTCCATATATTATCCTATAAAAAATGATGTAAAGTGTATAGGAGCTATTACTATTTTATCTCTTACACCAAAGCTTAAAGAAAAACAAATTAAAATGAGAGATAAGCTGAGTATATTTGCTAAAAAATTAGGAGAAACCATTTTAATTAAAATAAAAGAAAAAGAGACAAAAGATAGGTTATTGACAGTTTTAAATTCTATAAGTGAGGGTGTTGTATTAACTGATTCTTCAGGGAATATACTTATTTATAACAGTGTTATGAAGGGAATGTTAAAAAATGAGAAAAATATTCAGAATATTTTCTCGGAAAATTATTTTGAATATGTTATGAAAGATGCAAAAGAATATGATAAGGAATTTGAGGTAGTTTTAAAATATCCAATTCCTAATAATAGAATGTTTTTAAGCGTAAAGTTTATTAATAACAGTAATGAAAAAATAGATATTCTCTTTGTATTTAAGAAAAAGAAAGAATTAGGAAATATAGCTTATAAACTTTTAGCAGATGCTTCACATTTGAATATAAACTTTGACAGCATAAAGGGAAATAGCAAACTTATCAATGAGGCTAAAAGCCTTGCTACAAAAGCTGCAGGATGTGAATCTAACATTTTAATTTTAGGTGAGAGTGGTACAGGAAAAGAAGTATTTGCTAGGGCAATTTGTAAGATGAGTAGAAGAAAAAATGAACCTTTTATAGCAATAAACTGTGCCGCTATACCTGAAAACCTTCTCGAAAGCGAACTCTTTGGATATGAAAAGGGTGCGTTTACAGGAGCTAATAAGGGAGGAAAACCGGGTAAATTTGAACTTGCCAATGGTGGAACCATTTTTCTTGATGAAGTTGGAGATTTGTCTTTGCATTTACAACCTAAATTACTTAGAGTTATTGAACGGGGTGAATTAGAAAGGGTTGGAGGTGTAAAATCAATAAGATTAGATGTAAGAATAATTGCAGCAACCAATAAAGACCTTGAAGAGATGATGAAAAATGGTGAATTTAGAGAAGATCTTTTCTACAGATTATGTGTAATACCGATAATGATACCACCTCTTAGAAAACGTCCTGAGGATATCATATTGTTAGCTGAATATTTCCTGGGGAAATATAACGAAAAATTTAAAAAAAATATTGTTAGTATATCAGAAGAAGTAAAAAAACATTTACTATTATATAATTGGCCGGGAAATGTAAGAGAATTAGAAAATGTTATCGAATACTCAGTTAATATGGCCAGTACTAATATATTGATGCCAGATTGTATTCCAGCAAAGCTTAACAATAATCTAAACAGTAATAAAGAAAATAATCAGTTTAGTAGTTTGAAACTAATGAGAAAAAATTCTATTAAAGAGTTATTACTTAAATATGGTAATACCTTTTTAGCAAAACAAAAGATTGCAAAAGAGTTAGGAATAAGTGTGTCTACATTATATAGAGATATAAGAAGATATGACTTATAAATATAAAAATAAAGGGAGGATTTTACATGGGCAATGAAAATTCTGGTTTACATGAAGATCTCAATCGTGGATTGGAAGAAAGGCATATTCAGTTAATAGCACTGGGTGGTGCCATTGGAGTTGGACTATTTCTAGGATCTGCAAGTACTATTAATATGGCAGGGCCTTCAATTCTACTGGATTATGCCATAGGTGGAATGATTTTATTTTTTATCATGCGAGCACTTGGTGAAATGTCAGTGGAACAGCCGCTTGCAGGTTCTTTTAGTGCTTATGCTAATGAGTATATAGGACCACTTGCGGGTTATTTAACAGGATGGACTTATTGGTTGAATTGGATTTCATGTTGTATGGCAGAAATTACGGCTATTGGTATTTACATAAATTTTTGGTTTCCATCAGTTCCAAGGTGGGTATCTGCTTTTGTAGCACTTGCTTTAATGATAACTATAAACTTAATTAATGTAAAAGCTTATGGAGAATTTGAATTTTGGTTTGCAATTATAAAAGTTGTTGCTATTATTGCCATGATAATTTTAGGTTTAATTGTGGTATTTACTGGGATAGGAAATGGAGGAAAGATAGTAGGATTTAAAAATTTATGGAGTAATGGAGGATTTTTTCCCAATGGAATAAAAGGTTTACTAAAAGCACTTCCACTAGTTACTTTTGCTTTCTTCGCAACTGAACTTATAGGAATTACGGCAGGAGAAGCAAAAAATCCTGAAAAAACCATACCGTCAGCCATTAATAAGGTTTTTTGGAGAATTTGCATATTTTATATTGGATCATTAACAGTAATTATGTCACTTTATCCTTGGGATAAAATAGGAACAATGGGAAGTCCTTTTGTTTTAACATTTAATAAAATAGGAATTAAAGCTGCAGCTGGAATTATAAATTTTGTTGTACTTACTGCAGCACTATCTTCATGTAATAGTGGTATTTATACGACAGGACGTATGGTATACAATTTATCTCTTCAAGGTGGGGCACCTAAAATATTTAGCAAGCTTAGTAGTACAAAAGTACCTAAAAATGCAATATTAGGTTCTGCAGCATGTATGCTTATAGGTGTTATACTTAATTATTTTCTTCCAGCACGAGTATTTACATATATTGCATCTGTTGCAACTTTTGCAGGACTTTTTGCCTGGTTTATGATTGTACTTGGACAAATGAAATTTAGAAAGACTCTTACACATGAACAAATAAGAAAATTAAAATTTCCAGCTAAAGGGTATCCTTATGTAAGTTATATTAGTTTAGCATATCTAGTATTTGTATTTATAATGATGGCATTTAACCCAGATACTGTAATAGCAGTTGTGTTAGGACCTATTTGGATAGCAGGTTTAATTATCTGTTATTATGTATTTGGCATTAATAAAAATGTAACTAAAAAAAAGAATAGTGTTGTTAAGGAAAATCATAATTAAATAAAAAATTTAGCATATCTATATTGGAAAAAATTTTGTTCCCCAATATTTACAATAAAATAACCCTTATAGGGAGATAATTTTAAGAATTGCATAGGGATATGCAATTCTTAAAGGGGAATTGTTCAGATATCTTATTTTAGGATACATTTCTCAAAATTGGACTTTAAGGTTGGGCCAAGTAAAATTGGACTAATTAATGGTAGCCATCCTTGAATTTAGACTAATTGAAGAAGGAGTTTGTTTAGTCTCTAATCCTTTAAAAACACATTTTGAAAACAATTTCATAAGAATTTTCTGAAAATTGAAAGTTTACAAAAAGCTATTGATTTTAATCCTGCATTATGGTACCCTTTAGGTAAAGTAATGGATTAATCCATTAATCCAATAATTTGAGGTGATTGCCATAAACATTAAAATAAATAAAGATAGTGGAGTACCATTATATTTACAAGTAAAAAGCCAAATAATGGATTTAGTTAAAAGTAACCTCATTAAGGTAGGCGAAAAAATGCCTACAGAAAGAGAATTATCTGAAAAACTTAATGTAAGTAGAAATACTATAAGCACAGCTTATAATGAATTGGAACAGGATGGCGTTTTAAAATCTTACCAGGGACGAGGAACTTTTGTAGCAGAAGAAGCAAATCCTTGGAAAGTTCAAAATACAAAGGAAAAAATAACAAAGTTTATAGATCTTGCGTTTGAAGAAGCTATTGAATCGGGTATAGATCCAGATGTATTTTTAGAAATTGTCACTCAAAGAATAAGGGAAAAGAAAGAACTTATAAGTAAAATTAGTGCAGTATATGTGGAATGTAACATAGAGCAATCTAGAATGTTTAGTAAACAGCTTATGGAAAGCACAGACATGAATATAGTGCCTTTTACCCTTGATGACATAAGGAATATAAGCAGCGAGACTAGGGAGATTATAGAAAAAAGCCAAGTTATAATAGCAACTTTTAACCATGTGAATGAAGTAATTAAACTAACGGAAGGATTACACAAAGAAGTAATAGGTGTAGCCATAAATGTAGATTTGGCAACAATAGTTAAGATTGCTAGATATCCTAGTAATACTAAATTTGCTTTTGTATGTATTTCTAAGGAGTTTATGTTTAAAGCAAGAGGAGCACTTGAAAGAGCAGGGCTTGGGGATATTGATATTCAGTTTACTAATACTTTTAATGATCAGGAACTTGAAAGAGTTATAAATAATGTAGATATATTGATAGTTTCACCAGGAAGATATAAAGATGTTGAGTCACATAATGTGGACAAGAAGCATATAATGAGATTTTTATATAATCTGGATGATAATTCAATTAAAGATTTAAAATCGAAAATAGTTGAACTCAATCAAAATAATTAAACTAGAGTATGCAAATTGACATTTAATAAGATTGAAAATAAATAATATTATTTATTTTTTAATATATGATTAATATATGCTAATAAAGATTTTAATTAATTGGTATTTATGCAATTTGGAGGTGTTTTATAATGAAAACCATAGTTTTAGGGGTAATTGGATCTGATTGTCATGCAGTTGGAAATAAAATATTAGATCATGCCATTACAGAAGCTGGATTTAACGTAATAAATATAGGAGTTCTTTCACCACAAGAAGATTTTATAAATGCTGCAATTGAAACTAAAGCAGATGCTATTTTAGTATCATCACTTTATGGACATGGAGAAATGGACTGCAGGGGACTTAGAGAAAAATGTGATGAATCAGGTCTTAAAGGTATACTAATTTATGCAGGCGGAAATTTAGTAGTTGGAAAACAAAAGTGGGAAGATGTATATAATAAGTTTAAGAGTATGGGATTTGATAGAATATATCCACCAGGAACATTACCTGAAGTTACAATTAATGATTTGAAAAAAGATTTAAATGTATAAAAGTAATCTAATTATTGAATCCTCTTTATGAGAACAGAGGTGGTTAATTATGAAAGGATATTTGCTTATAGATTTTGGAAGTACCTATACAAAGTTGACAGCTGTAGATATAGAAAATGAAGTGATTTTAGGCACAGCTAAAGCTATAACTACAGTGGAAGATGACATAATGATAGGTTTTAACAAAGCCTATGCAGAATTACAAAGTAAATTAAAAGATAAAAAAGTTGATTTTGTAAAAAAACTAGCATGCTCGTCTGCTGCAGGTGGACTAAAAATGGTTGCTATAGGCCTTGTACCAGAGCTTACTGCTGAAGCTGCTAAAAGAGCAGCACTTGGTGCTGGAGCAAGAGTTATGCATGTTTATAGTTATGATTTGAGTTCAAAAGAAATGGAAGAGATAAAAAATTCAAAGCCAGACATGATACTTTTAGCCGGTGGAACAGATGGTGGAAATAAAGAGTGCATAATTGGCAATGCTAAATTGCTAGCTAAAAGTGGAATGGACATTCCTATAGTTGTAGCAGGAAATAAAGTAGCAGAAGATGAAATATCAAAAATATTAGAAGATGCAGGAATGTTTTATAAAGTAGCTGAAAATGTAATGCCTAAGCTAAATACTTTGAATGTTGAACCAGCTAGGGAAGAAATAAGAAAAATATTCATGGAAAAAATAGTTGAAGCCAAAGGTATGAAAAATGCTGAAAACTATATAAATGGCATCCTTATGCCTACACCAGCTGCTGTATTGAAAGCTGCTAAAACTTTGAGCCTTGGAAGTGATAAAGAAGAGGGTATAGGTGATTTAGTAGTAGTGGATATAGGTGGAGCTACTACGGATGTACATTCTTTGGCTGACGGAGAGCCTACAAAACCAGCAGTGACTTTAAGAGGATTACAGGAGCCTTTTGCAAAGAGAACTGTAGAAGGAGATCTGGGAATGAGATATTCCGCAGTGTCCTTGTGGGAAGCTGCCAGTACTAAACGGGTACTCAAATATTTAGATGATAAAAGCATAGATATAGAGGCTGGCTGTAAATATAGAAGTGAAAATATAAAAATGATTCCTGATAATGAAAGAGATATAAAATTTGATGAAGCAATGGCAAAGGTAGCTACGGAAATGGCTATGGAAAGACATGTTGGAGTTTTAACTAGTGTGTATACCCCTTGTGGAGTTGTATATTCTCAGATAGGAAAAGATCTTTTGAATACCAAATACCTCATAGGAACAGGTGGAGTATTGGTTCATAGTGAGAATCCTGAAGAAATATTAAAAGCGGGAATTTTTACTACAGAAGATCCTATGCATTTGAAGCCAAAGAATCCAGAGTATTTAATAGATAGAAGTTATATATTATCTGCTATGGGACTGCTTTCAGAAGAGTATCCGGATATAGCAGTTAGAATAATGAAAAAATATTTAGTTAACACTAAAAAAATATGTTGTATAACAAAATAGAAAATATAAGGGGGTAAAGATATGGAACTTAAAAATAAAAAATGGTCAGAAGAACAATTTTTTAAAGTTAGAGAAGAAGTTTTAAGTCAATGGCCAACAGGTAAGGAAGTTGATCTTAAGGAAGCAGTAGATTATTTAAAGAAATTGCCTGAGCATAAAAGCTTCCCTAAAAAGTTAATAAAGGCAAAAGAACAGGGAATTACTTTAGCTCAACCAAGAGCTGGAGTTGCACTTATAGATGATCATATTAAATTATTAAAACATTTACAAGATGAAGGAGGAGCTGATCTCCTTCCAACAACTATAGATAGTTATACGAGACAAAATAGATATGATGAATGTGAAGTAGGTATAAAAGAAAGTAAATCTCAGGGAAGGTCACTTTTAAATGGATTCCCAGGAGTAAATCACGGAGTCAAGGGATGCAGACAAGTAGTAGAAGCATTGGATTTACCAGTACAGGCTAGACATGGTACTCCAGATTCAAGACTTTTAGCAGAAATAATTCATGCAGGTGGATTTACTTCAAATGAAGGAGGATGTATATCCTATAATGTGCCTTATGCAAAGAATGTTTCAATAGCTAAGTCACTTGTAGATTGGCAGTATTGTGATAGATTAGTTGGGTTCTATGAAGAAAATGGAGTATCCATAAATAGAGAACCGTTTGGACCGCTTACAGGAACATTAGTACCACCAAGTACTTCAAATGCAGTAGCTATAATAGAGGGGTTACTTGCAGCAGAACAGGGTGTTAAGAATATAACTGTAGGATATGGTGAGTGTGGTAATGTAATTCAGGATGTAGCAGCTATGAAAGCATTAGAGCAGCAGATAGATGAATATTTGAAAAAGTACGGATACAATGATGTTTATATAACTACAGTATTTCATCAGTGGATGGGAGGATTCCCTGCAGATGAAGCAAAAGCTTTTGGAGTTATATCTACAGGAGCGGCTACAGCAGCCCTTGCAGGAGCAACAAAAGTTATAGTTAAGACACCTCATGAAGCTATAGGAATCCCTACCAAAGAAGCTAATGCAGCAGGAATAAAAGCTACAAAAATGGCTTTAAATATGTTAAGTGGACAGAGACTTCCTATGTCAAAAGATCTGGAAGATGAAATATCAGTAATTAAAGCAGAAGTAAAATGCATATTGGATAAAGTATTTGAACTTGGAAAGGGAGATTTAGCTGTAGGAACAGTAAAAGCATTTGAAACTGGAGTTATAGATGTACCATTTGCACCAAGTAAATATAATGCAGGCAAGATGATGCCAGCAAGAGATAATACAGGAGCAGTTAGATATTTGCACTTTGGAAATGTTCCTTTTAGTCAGGAATTAAAAGACTTTAATCAGAGAAAGTTACAGGAAAGAGGAAAATTTGAAAATAGAGAAGTAAGCTTTCAAATGACTATAGATGATATATTTGCAGTTGGACAGGGAGTACTTATAGGAAGACCAAAAGAAAAATAATTAAAAAACAGTTTAATTTTCAAGGAGGACTTAAAATGAAAATAGTTGACGTAATTTGCTCAGAAGGAAAAACAGGATTTTATTTTGATGATCAGAGAGCTATAAAAAAAGGAGCTAAACATAATGGATTTACTTATGTGGGCGAACCTGTAACAGATGGATTTGCTAAAGTTAGACAGGCAGGAGAAGCTATATCCGTAATGCTAGTACTAGAAGATGGACAGGTAGCTTATGGTGATTGTGCTGCTGTTCAATATTCAGGTGCAGGTGGAAGAGATCCATTATTTTTAGCTAAAGATTTTATACCAGTTATAGAAAAGGAAATAGCTCCCAAATTAATAGGAAGAGAATTAAACGAGTTTAAGTCATTAGCAGAAGAATTTGATAGTATGAAGGTAAATGGTAAGAGACTTCATACAGCTATAAGATATGGTATAACACAAGCTATATTAGATGCTGTAGCAAAATCAAAGAAAATAACAATGGCAGAAGTTATAAGAAATGAATATAATCCAAAAGGTGAAATAAAGAGAGTTCCAATATTTACACAATCCGGTGATGATAGATATGATAATGTAGACAAGATGATAATAAAAGGTGCAGATGTTATGCCACATGCCCTTATAAACAATGTAGAAGAAAAACTTGGAATGCATGGAGAAAAACTTTTAGAATATGTTAAGTGGCTTAGAAATAGAGTAATAGAACTTAGAACTTCTAAAGATTACAGCCCAATATTCCACATTGATGTATATGGAACTATAGGTATTGCCTTTAAATATGATACAAAAGCTATGGCTGACTATATAGCTTCACTTGCAGAAGCAGCAAATCCATTCCATTTGAGAATTGAAGGACCAATGGATGTAGAAGATAGACAAAAACAGATGGAAGCTCTAAGGGATTTGAGAGCAGAGATAGATAGTAGAAAAATAGATGCAGAATTAGTAGCAGATGAATGGTGTAATACAGTAGATGATGTTAAATTCTTTACAGATAATAAAGCAGGTCATATGGTTCAAATAAAAACTCCGGATTTAGGTGGAGTTAACAATATAGCTGATGCTATCATGTATTGTAAAGATCATGATATGGGAGCTTATTGTGGAGGAACTTGTAATGAAACAAACAGATCCGCAGAAGTTACAACTAACATAGGAATGGCTTGCGGTGCAAAACAAGTTCTTGCAAAACCAGGTATGGGTGTAGATGAAGGATATATGATAGTTAATAATGAAATGAATAGAGTAGTTGCATTAGTAAATAGAAGAAAATAGAAAATATATGAAAAGGCGGTTTTTTAAACTGCCTTTTCATATATACTTTATTGGACCTAAAATATGTTTTATTAACTTTTAGATATATTTTAGTAATTAAAAATTAGTATACGTAAAACGAGTTGATTTTTTGCTTTAAAACCTTATATAATGAGCTTGTTATACATTAAAAATACAATTAAGGAGAATGGTGTTAAATTATGAGAGAAGTAGATGTATCCACTATAACTAAAGCTGTTAGAAATCTCTGTATAGATGCCAATTATTATCTTTCGGAGGATGTTAAGAAAAAGATAAAAGAATGTGAAGAGGACGAAAAATGGCCTACTGCAAAAGACATTTTAGGTAAAATACTTGAAAATATAGATATATCTAAAAATGAAGATGTGCCTATGTGTCAAGATACAGGAATGGCTTGTGTATTTATAACAATTGGCCAGGATGTTCATATAGTAGGAGGAAGTTTAGAAGACGCAATAAATAAGGGAGTAGGCCAGGGGTATGTAGAAGGGTATTTAAGAAAATCTGTAGTCTCTGATCCTATAAATAGAGTTAATACTAAGGACAATACTCCTGCAGTAATATATTATGAAATAGTTCCAGGAGATAAACTTAACATAAAAGTGGCTCCTAAAGGATTTGGATCAGAAAATATGAGTCAGATAAAAATGCTTAAACCAGCAGATGGTCTTAAGGGTGTTAAAGATTTTGTAATAAAAGTAGTAAAGGACGCAGGACCAAATCCATGTCCTCCTATGGTTGTAGGAGTAGGTATAGGAGGAACTTTTGACAAGGCTGCAAATCTTGCAAAGAAAGCTCTTGTAAGACCATTATCTGAAAGAAATAAAAATAAGTTTTATTCAGATTTAGAAAATGAACTTTTAGACAAAATAAATCTCCTTGGTATAGGACCTCAAGGACTAGGGGGAAAGACTACAGCTCTTGCAGTAAATATAGAAACTTATCCTACCCATATAGCAGGATTACCTGTAGCCGTAAATATAAATTGTCACGTTACAAGACATAAGGAAATAGAATTGTAATATTAAATTTCAAGTTGAAATTCAGAGAGGAGTTGAAAAGCCGTTTTATTTAACGGCATGTATATGGAAAAAAAGATAACTACTCCGTTAACGGAAGAAAAGGTTAAAACTTTAAAAGCAGGGGATAGTGTTTTAATATCAGGGACAATATATACTGCTAGAGATGCTGCTCATAAGAGATTAGTTGAATTATTAGATGAAGGTAAATCACTTCCTATAAATGTAAAAGATGAAATAATATATTACGCAGGACCAAGTCCTGCAAAACCAGGCCATGTAATAGGTTCAGCAGGACCAACAAGTAGTTATAGAATGGATCCATTTGCACCAAGACTGCTTGATATAGGTTTAAAGGGAATGATAGGAAAAGGCCTTCGTTCAAAAGAAGTTATAGAATCCATGAAGAAAAATAAAGCTGTTTACTTTGCTGCAATAGGCGGGGCTGCAGCACTTGTAGCAAAATCCATAAAGAAAGCAGAAGTAGTAGCTTATGAAGATTTGGATTCTGAAGCTATAAGAAAATTAGAAGTAAAAGACTTACCTGTAATTGTAGTAATAGATTCAGAGGGCAATAATTTATATGAATCAGGACGAAAAGAGTACTTGGACTCTGTGGACCAGTCTAAGTAGGATTCATTGATAGATTTTAGAAGCAAACAATTGATGTGGATTATGTTGCAATTATGCAGGATAATCCATATTTTAAGGAGGTAGCATTTTATGAAAATAAATAAACCAGCAAAGGCAGGCACTCTTGAGTCAAATGATATACTCATTATGGTAATGCCAAATGACAAGGATGGTATAGAACTTGAACTTGAGAGTGTAGTTATGAAACAATTTGGAAAACAAATAAAAAAGACCATATTAGATAAAGTAAATGAACTGGGAGTAAAAAGTGCAGTGATAAAAGCTCAGGACAAGGGAGCACTGGACTATACTATTAAAGCAAGAGTTGAAACAGCTTTGAGAAGAGCATTATAGAGAGGTGATTGTAATGAAAAAATTGAGAAGAACAATGCTTTTTATGCCAGGAAACAATCCAGGTATGCTTCAAAATGCACCTATACTTGGAGCAGATTCTGTCATACTTGATTTGGAAGATGCAGTAAGTCTTACAGAAAAAGATAGTGCAAGATTGCTTGTAAAAGAAGCCATTTGCAATGTAGATTATTCTAAGGTAGAACTTGTAGTTAGGGTAAATCCTTTAGATACAGAATATGGACCAAAGGATATAGATACTATAGCTAGAGTTAAACCTGATTCGCTAATGATTCCAAAGGCAACTGAAAAACAATTAGAAGAAATAGATAAAATATTAACTGGCATAGAGGAAGAAGAATCATTTGAAAAAGGTTCAATAAAATTAATACCTATAGTTGAAACTGCTTATGGACTTGAAAACGTATATAACATAATAAACTCATCAAAAAGAGTGGCAGCTGTACTCTTAGGAGCAGAGGATTTGACTTCTGATTTTGGAATAAAGAGAACAAAGGAAGGTCAGGAAATATTCTACGCAAGAAATAGAGTTTCTACAGCTTGTAGGGCAGCTAGGGTAGATGCTATAGATACACCATTTACAGATACAAATGATTATGAAGGATTGAAAAAAGATACAACAACAGCGAAAAAGTTAGGATTTACAGGAAAGGCAGCTATAAATCCAAGGCAAATTGACAGTATACATGAAGTATTTGCACCTGCAAAAGAAGAAATAGACCATGCTGTTAGAGTGCTAAAAGCAAGAGATGAAGCACAACAAAAAGGACTTGGAGTATTTTCGTTAGATGGGAAAATGGTAGATGCCCCAGTAATAAGCAGAGCAGTAACTACTGTAGAACTAGCAAAATTACTTGGATTTATCTGATGCCAAAAATTCTGTTTATTTAATTAGATAAATTGAGAATAATAAGTAGAAATGAGGGATTACAGTGAAAAATTCAGTTGGAAGAGAAATTCCTGATTACATAGAAGGTTATGGCAAGGTAAAGCCTTTTGAAGGTGCCTTTGCAAACTATGGATTAAGAGAAAAGGCAGGAGTAAAAATAAAAAGTGTAAAACCTGGAGAAGATAAGGTATTAAATAGTATAGATGAAGTACTTGATAAGATAGAATTAAAGGATGGGATGACTGTGTCATTTCACCACCATTTGAGAAATGGAGATTTTGTACTTAACAATGTAATATATGCACTTGCCAAAAGAGGAATAAAGGATATAACTGTAGCAGCAAGTAGTATATTTCCAATACATGAACCGCTGGTAGAGCATATGAAAAATGGAGTAGTTACCCAGATTATAGCGGATTATATATCAGGGCCAGTAGCAGAAGCAATATCAAAAGGGTATTCAAAGAAACCTTCAATCATGATGACTCATGGTGGAAGACCAAGGGCAATTGAAAGTGGTGATCTTCATATAGATGTGGCATTTATTGGTGCACCTACAGCAGATACCTATGGAAATATAAATGGAGTATATGGAAAATCTGCTTGTGGATCTCTCGGATATGCAATAGCAGATGCCCAGTATGCAGATACAGTTGTAGCAGTTACAGATAACTTAGTACCTTATCCTGCATGTCCAATAGAAATAAGTCAGGAATATGTAGATTATGTAGTAAAAATGGATTCCATAGGGAACCCTGAAGGAATAGTATCAGGAACTACCAGGATAACAAAAGATCCTGTAGGACTTAAAATAGCAAAGATGGCTTCAAAGGTAATAGAAGCATCAGGACTTGTAAAAGAAGGAATGTCTTTTCAGACAGGAGCAGGAGGAACTTCTCTTGCAGTAGCTATGGAATTGAAAGATATAATGAAGAAAAAAGAAGTTACAGGCAGTTTTGCAGCAGGAGGAATAACAGGATATATAGTTGATATGCTTCAAGAAGGACTGTTTAGAAACATTTTTGATGTACAGTGTTTTGACTTAAAAGCAGTGGAATCTTATAGAGACAATCCAAAACACCAGACAATGTCAGGTTCTATGTATGGAAACCCACATAACAGAGGCTCAGTAGTAAATAATCTAGATGTGATGATACTAGGAGCTACAGAAATAGATACAGATTTTAATGTAAATGTAACAACAGGATCAGATGGTATGATAATGGGTGGTTCAGGTGGACACAGCGATACTGCAGCAGGAGCAAAGCTTGCCATAGTTGTTACAAATCTTATAAAAGGTAGACTACCAATAATAAAGGACAAGGTAACTACAGTAACCACACCAGGAGAAAGTATAGATGTAGTTGTAACAGATAGAGGAATAGCAGTAAATCCAAAAAGAGAAGATTTAATAGAAAAATTAAAGAAAGCTAATTTGCCAGTTATGACTATAGAAGAATTAAAGGAAACAGCTGAGAAGATGACAGGAAAACCAGAGGCTATAAAAACTTCTGATGAAATAGTAGCAGTAGTTGAGTATAGAGATGGAACTGTAATTGATGTAGTTAGAAAAGTTATATCTTAATTTTACAAAAAGATGGGAAGGAAGGATGAAGTTATGTACGATTTATCCCTTGAAAGTATAGATTTGAGTTCGGAGCAGGAAAAAGATGAGGTAATTTGTTTTTTACAAAAGTTTGATTTAACACTGGACGAAGATGTAGACTACACTGTAGTACTTAGAGACAATAATAGAAGCATAAAGGCAACTTGTTCTAAGGCAGGCAACATATTCAAATGTTTTGCAGTGTCAGAAGACATGAGAGGGGAAAATTTAACTTCATCACTTATATCCCATTTAATTGACAAGAGTTTTAATGAAGGAATATTTCATAATTTTATATTTACAAAACCAGATAGAATCAATGTGTTTACTTCTTTGAACTTTAAACTTTTATATAGAGCAGAAAAAGCTGCCCTTTTAGAGTATGGTATATATAATATAGATAAATTTTTAGATAGTATAAGTGAAAAATATTCTATAGACAATAATATAGAAAGTACTGCTTTAGTGATGAATTGCAATCCTTTTACAAAAGGACACAGGTATTTGGTAGAAGAAGCTGCAAAAAACTGTAATCAAGTTTTATTGTTTTTGGTGGAGGAGGATAGATCTGACTTCCCATTTTCTGATAGATATACTATGGTGAAAACAGGAACACAAGATTTAAAAAATGTTAAAGTAATTCCAGCAGGAGAATACATTATATCTCAAGCTACATTCCCCAATTATTTCATAAAAAAAACAGATGAAAGATTACAGGCTTATGAAGAAATAGACAGCGGCATATTTGGGAAGTATATTTGTAAGAGGTTTAATATAAAAAAAAGATTTGTAGGAAAGGAACCTTATTGTGATGTTACTAGCACTTATAATGAAACCTTGAAAAAAATTATGCCTATCTATAATGTAGAGGTTGTAGAAATTGAAAGAGAAAAGTATAATGAAGAATATATAAGTGCTTCCAAGGTAAGGAAGCTTTTATGTGCAGGTAGAATGGATGTAATAGAGAAAATTGTTCCACAATCTACCTGGCAATTTTTAAATTCTGATAGAGGAAGAGACATTGTAAAGAATAAACTTCATAAGGCTTTTTAGGGGGAGAAATAGATGGCTTTTAAAAATAGAAAAAGAATGGGCTCCAGATTATTCGGGAAATTTTCTTTAAAGACTAAAGTGATAATATTTTGTGTTCTTTGTATATTTTCCATAGCACTTATAGGAAAAGACATCTATATGAATAAAAAAAATGAAAACGTTATACAAAAATCTAATAATAATGTAGAAAAAAATTCAGTTATAAAACCTGCAGATGGAAAAAAGGATGAAGAGAAAAAATATGATGAAGCACAAAAGCTTTTTAGCAATAAAAAGTACTCTGATGCTATTGCTAAAGCGGATGAAATTATAAATGAGGATAAGGAATTTTATAAAGCTTATAATATAAAGGGTATAGCATTATGTTACAGTAATAACTATGAAGAAGGTATGAAAAATATAGATAAAGCACTTGAAATTAACCCTAATTTTGGATATGCCAGGTTCAATAAAGCTCTGGCTTATGAACTTTATGCCAAATACGATGATGCACTTAATTGGTATGATAAAGATTTGGAGATAGAAAATTATATTTGGAGTTATTATGGAAAGGCTAGCATATATGGAAGACGTGGAGATGTTGAAAATACAGTTAAATTTTTAAAAATAGCCGTAAATATGTCACCAGATATTAAATCTATTGCTAGAGAAGAGAAAGATTTTGATCCTGTAAAAGATTCAAGTCAATTTCAGGATTTAATTAAATAGATACTATTTATGCATAACTTAGACAGTTATTTTCTAAATTGTAATATTTTATATTAAAATGATTAATTTACAGTACATATATTTAAAAATTTTTGAATATGAGATATAATTATGTAAAAAATAAATATTTATAGCAACATTTATATATAACTTTGTATAAATATACGATTTTAGGAGGAAAATAAATGAAAAAAGGTATATCGGCTTCTAAAGGTTATGCAATAGGAAAAGTAGTTGTAAAAATGAAAACTGAAATAAGTATAGAAAAAAGGCATATAGATGATGTGATACAGGAAAAAGAAAGGTTTCAAAAAGCCCTTGAATTATCAAAAAGTCAATTGGAGAAAATTAAGGCAAAAGCTGAAAAAGAAGTAGGTAAAGATAAGGCAGAAGTATTTGAAAGTCATATTATGCTTTTAGATGATGTAGAATTTGCAGGTGCAGTAACAGTAAAGATAGTAAATGATCATGTGAATGCAGAAAGTGCACTTTATGATATAGTAGATTTATATATGAAAACCTTTCAGGCTATGGAAGACGAGTATATGAGAGAACGTGGAGCAGATATAAAGGATGTAGGTAGTAGAATACTTGCAAACCTTACAGGAAATAACTCTTCCATAATTGACATGGAAAATAATACGGTAGTTGTAGCTCATGACTTAACTCCTTCAGATACAGCACAGCTGGATAAGAGTAAAGTAATAGCCTTTGTTACAGACATTGGAGGAAGAACTTCTCACAGTGCAATTATGGCTAGAACCCTTGAAATACCAGCAGTAGTTGGCCTAAACGATATAACAGATTCAGTTAAAGATGGAGACCTTATTATAGTAGATGGAGTAGAAGGTGAAGTTATAATAAACCCGGATAAAAATACTTTAAATACTTATAAGATAAAAAAAGAAAATTATAATAAAGAAAGAGAGAAACTTAAAGCTTTAATAGATGTAGAAACATTTACAAAGTATGGAAACAGAGTAGAGGTTTTTGGAAACATAGGTAAGCCAGAAGATGTAGATCAGGTTCTAAAAAATGGGGGAGAGGGTATAGGACTTTTTAGAACCGAATTTTTATATATGGATAGGGATAGTATGCCTGGAGAAGAGGAACAATTTAATGCTTATAAAACTGTAGTGGAGAAAATGGGTAAAAGACCTGTAATTATAAGAACATTAGATATAGGAGGAGATAAAAAGCTTTCCTATTTACCTGTACCGGAGGAAATGAATCCTTTCTTAGGGTATAGGGCTATAAGGCTTTGTTTGGATAGAACGGATATATTTAAAGTCCAGCTAAGAGCTCTTTTGAGAGCATCTGTTTTCGGAAATTTAAGAATAATGTTTCCAATGATAAGTTCTTTGGAAGAATTTTTAAAGGCCAAGGAAATATTGAAAGAGTGTATGGATGAACTTACTAAAGAGGGAAAGAGTTTTAATAAAGATTTACAAACAGGAATAATGGTAGAAATACCTGCAGCCGCAGTAAATTCAGATGAACTTGCAAAGTATGTGGACTTTTTCAGTATTGGAACTAATGATTTAATACAATATACTTTAGCAGCAGATAGGATGAATGAAAAAGTAGCTTATATTTACAATCCAATGCATCCAGCAGTTTTGAAACTTATAAAGATGACCATAGAAGCTGCACATAAACAGGGAAAAATATGTGGAATGTGTGGAGAAATGGCTGGAGATGAAAATGCTGTTGAAACTTTAGTAGAATATGGATTAGATGAATTCTCTATGAGTGCTTCCTCTATATTAAAGGCAAAAGAACTTATAATGAAAAAGTAACATTAAAAACTACTGGTAGAATAGCATACCAGTAGTTTTTAGCATAGAATTATTATGGTATAATTTAATTAAATATTAAGTTAGTATGATAAAAAATAGGCTAACGTACTGATTGATTATTAATTTGAAAATGCCTAAGACTGCATAGCCCCAAAAATAACAATATAATTTTATACAAGGAGGAATATATTATACATGAAAAATAATAGATTGAGTTTTATAATGTGTTCATTATTAGTTATTTTTACTTTAGGACTTACAGCCTGTTTTGGCAGCAAAGGCAATTCTACTTCCACTCAAAGCAGCGGTAGTACTAATAGTAAAAAAATAGACTCAAGCAATGCAAATAATAATAAAGAAACTCAAAAGCCAAAGGAGAAAATGAAAACTTCTTCTACTGCTGTTAAAAGTTCAAGTGAAATAAAATTTATAAAGCAAGAAATGAATAATAATTCTACAGTTAGTTTTAACACTACCTGGAAAAGTAACAAAAATGGAACTTATAATGCCTGTATAGAAGGAAAAGGCAGTGAAGCATTAGAAGAGGGTACAGGGAAAATAATCATAAAAGGTTCTCAGAAAGTTTATAGCTTTCAAATTGAAAACAACACTAAATTATCTCCGAAATACTTGGAATGGGCTGATGATAAAAATTTATTGGTGGTTATAGGATATTCAAATGGATCCATTTCAAAAGGTGGAGATCTTTATATGCTAAATGTAGATACAGGGGATAATGAAATATTAATAAAGATGCCAAGTAAAAAACAACAGATAGTGTCTGCAGAGAAAAATGGAGATATTGTAAATTTAAAAGTCAATGTATATGATGATGATGTGTATAATAAATGTCATGTAGAAAATTGGACTATAAATTCTTTTAGCACAAATTTAAATAATAAGATGGAAGTTAAAAATTCTAATGGGAAAGTGGTATATACGATAAATGGATAAGTCTCAGAAAATATACAATAAAGCTCTAAAAAAATATAATGATGGGTATATAGATAAAGCAATAGAACTTTGTGAAGAAAGTATATCTTTAAATATAAAAAATAGGGCATCTATTAATCTTAAGGGACTTTTATTTTATCTTAAGGGTGATTTAGATAAAGCTCAAAAACTTTGGAAGATGAACCATCAAGTTAATGGAGATGGGGTTTCAGAAAAATATCTCGGTTCTTTAAAGGAAGATGATGTTCGATTCAGTTTGTATGTAAAGGCTTTAAGGTTAATTAGAGAATTAAAAATAAATGAAGCACTTAAGTTACTGGAACAATGTGCTGAAAGCGATTTTAATTATATTAAAGTAAATAATTACAGTGCCCTTTGTTATATAAAAAAGGGAGAGTATAAAAGTGCATTGGAAAAATTAAATAATGTATTAAGAGTTGATGTAAACAATGATGAAGCTAAAAAGACCATGAAGATGCTTGAAGATTTAAATGTAGTAAAGAAAAAGTTCCCACTTAAAAAGGTAGCTTGCATTTCAGCAGGTGTAATATGTTCGGTAGTTTTAATTGTATTAATTTTTAATGGTATTAAAAATAAAAGTTTGCTTAATAAAAATTTTGCAAAGATAAAAACTTCTACTATTAAAAATAGTGGACAAAAGGCTTCAGGTGTAAGTAATAAGGCTAAACCGAAAGTCGAAACCACTAAAGAAGTTTTCCCACAGGAAAAGTTTAAAGGTTATATACAAAATAAAGATTATGATTCTATATATATAGAGGTTAAAAAGTGGAAAGATAAACAATTAAGTACTGATGAAGGAGCACTTCTTTCAGAAGGTTCAAATCTCTTAAAGCAAGACGGATCTGCCTATTTTTATAAGTTAGGAACCAATTATTTAAATAGTAAAGATTATAATAATGCCAAAGCTTATCTGACAAAAGCTTATGAGTTTGGAAGTGAAAATTATCTTTATGCGGACATAATATATATGCTTGCCACAACCTTAGATTCCTCAGGAGATACAAAAAATGCTATAAATTATTATATCCAATATGATAAAGGCTTCTCTGATGGAGATTATGAAGAAACTGTACTGTACAGACTTGCCGTTATATATAAAGATACGGATAAGTCACAAGCAAAAAAATATGCTCAAAGCTTGGTAGATAAATATCCTAATTCAATTTACAATAATTCTATAATAAGTAATTTGATAAATGACTAAAATTTTTATTTTTCATTAAATTTATAGACTAAAAACGTTGACCTAGTAGATAATATATTATAAAATATAATTAAAGATAATACCCCTACGGGGTATAAGGAGGGCAAATAATGGTAGAGGAAATAAAAGATCAAGATTTTTCACAATCAATTGAAAATGCACCTACTCCTGTAGTTGTAGATTTCTGGGCTTCATGGTGTGGACCATGTAAAATGCTTTCTCCTATAATAGAAGAAGTTTCAGATGAGTTGGGGGAAAAGGCAAAATTCTTTAAGTTAAATGTAGATGAGAATCCTGTTACAGCAGCACAATTTAAAATTGCAAGTATTCCAACTGTAATGGTATTTAAAAACGGAAATATGGTAGATAAATTTGTTGGATTCAGACCAAAGGATGCAATAAAAGATGCTTTGAAAAAACATATATAGTTTAAATTATATTTATTTGTTAAAATGACAAATTGACAATTTAGTTGATTTGTCATTTTAACTATGAAATTAGAAAATAAAAATTGGAGGTGGTAGCATGGACACTAGATATGATATTGCTATAGTAGGCAGTGGCCCTGCGGGACTGTCAGCAGCAATTAATGCAAAAATAAGAAATAAAAATATAATTGTTTTTGGAAGCAGCGAGCTCAGTGGCAAATTAATAAAAGCACCTAAAATAGATAATTACCTAGGGCTTCCTGGTATAACAGGAATACAGTTAAAAGATAGATTTCAGCAGCATGTGGCAAACATGGGGATAAATATAACTTATGAAAGAATAAATACTATATATGCTATGGGACAGTATTTTGGTGTTGCTGTAAATGAAAAAATGTATGAAGCAAGTGCAGTTATATTGGCAACTGGCATTGAATATACAAAAGCATTAAAGGGGGAAGAAGAATTCCTAGGGAGAGGAGTCGGATATTGTGCTACCTGTGATGCGCCTCTTTATAGAGGAAAGGTTGTTACTATAATAGGGTATAATAAAGAAGCTGAAGCAGAAGCCAATTATGTAAATGAACTGTCTAAAAAAACATACTATATACCAATGTATAAAGAAAGCTTAAATTTAAGTGAAAATATAGAAGTAGTAAGAGATAAGGTCGTAGAGATATCTGGAGGAAATAAAGTAGAAAAGGTAATTTTGAAAAGTAAGGAAATAGTTACAGATGGAGTGTTTGTTTTAAAAGATAGCATAGCACCAGATAAATTGGTACCGGGACTTATTATGGAAAATGGACATATAAAAGTAGATATGGATATGAAGACTAATATTGAAGGTTGTTTTGCAGCAGGAGATTGTGTGGGGAGACCTTATCAGTATATGAAAGCCGCAGGACAGGGACAGGTAGCAGCACTAAATGCTGTCTTTTACATTGATAAAAATTAATTAAAAAATCCCCCTCATCTTAAAAAAAGATGAGGGGGATTTTTTTAATTAGCTACAAAAAATACATGATGCCCTATAGTTCTCATATTTCTTTTATCTATGTTTTTCATCCATTGAGATGTGGCTATTTGGGGATTATAAAAGAAAATAGATTTACCTGAAGGATCTATACCTTTTAGAGCCTGAGAAACTGCACTATAACTGCTTTCATTTGGAGATACATTTATAGTACCATTTTTGACACAGGAAAAAGCACCCCTCTGTTTTATAACACCTTCTACTGTCTTTGGAAACTCAGGGTATTTTAATCTGTTTAGTATTACGGAAGCTACTGCTACCTGCCCTTCAAATGGTTCTGAATTGCTTTCAGCATAAACAACTTTAGCCATTAAATCAACATCATTTTGAGTTATATATATCTTTTGATCAGAGTAATTAAACACTTGCACGACTTCTTCTTGACCATTAAATAAATTGGAACTGGTACTGTCTAAATTCTTTGCAGTTACTTTAGAAAAAGGAATAAGTAACAGTAAAGAAAACAGTATTAAACAAAAAATTTTTTTCAATCTAATCCTCTCCTTATTACCGACGGGGTTAGCTGACGGGTTCGGTAAAGGCATAACCTACGTAAATACGATTCACCCCAATGTTACTGGTTTCCCCGCGTTTTTAGTAAAACTTAGGCTAATGATATTGTACCCATATAAAAAAATAAAATACGATAAAAATGTATTTTATTAAAATTTTATAAAATAATTTATTACGTGATATAAACAATATCAAATAGTGTATAATTTAAATATATATTTATTGACAGGTGGTGAGATGGGTGGAATTATTGCAAATGACAGCTAATTCAATAAGAAATATAAGTATATCCTCCGTTATGGATATACTAGTAGTATCATATATACTCTATAAAGGATACATGCTTATAAAAGAAACTAGAGCTGAACAGCTTTTAAAGGGAATTATTCTTATAATATTTCTTATACCAATAAGCAGCTTTTTTAATTTAACTATGCTCAATTGGATACTTACCAAGACTTTGACCATAGGCGTCCTTTCTATTGTTATTATATTTCAACCGGAAATTCGTCGGGCACTGGAGCAGTTAGGAAGAACCGCTTTTAATGATAAGCATATTTTAGAAGACGAAGAGACTATGGAAAAGGTTATAACAGAAATTACAAATTCAGTAGGCAATTTATCTGAAAGCAAAACAGGGGCACTTATTGTAATAGAACAAGTTACTGGACTCGGAGATATAATAAATACCGGTACTAAGATAGATGCTTTGGTATCATCTGCTCTTCTAGAAAACATATTTGTAGTAAATACTCCACTGCATGATGGGGCAACTGTAATAAGAAATAATAGAATAGTTTCAGCAGGATGTTTTTTGCCGCTTACTAGTAATAACGATTTAAACAAAAAGTTAGGCACAAGACATAGGGCTGCAATTGGTATATCAGAGAATTCCGATGCACTTATCATAGTGGTTTCAGAAGAGACTGGTACTATTTCTCTTGCCATGAATGGAAAAATTACAAGGAATTATACAAAGGATAGGTTGAAAAAAGTTCTTATAAATATAATGAAAAATAGATTTCAGAAAAAGAGTACATGGAGAGAGAGGGTGATTGGGTGGAAAGAAAAAATAAAAGGAACCAAATCCTAGTAAAAATATGCTGTGTAATAGCGTCATTTATTCTATGGCTGTACATATTCAACGTAGAAGATCCTATGAGGGAAAGAAAGATTGTGGTACCTGTTACTATAGTGAATAAAGATGCACTTGCTCAATCGAAACTTGTACAAATAGATAATCAATCCGCTAGTATATCTCTTTTAATAAAGGGCAATGCTTCCAATGTATATTCAGTAAAACCATCAGATTTTAAATTACAATCAGATTTAAATGCTTATGTTATGAAAAAAGGGGAAAATAATATACCTGTAGAAGTAAAGAAAAGCCCTGATAACATAAGTATATTAAATAATGAAAATTTGTGGATAAAGGTACAACTTGATGAATTAAAACAGAAAAGTGTGCCTGTAAGAATAGGAGTAGTAGGTAAACCAAAAGAAGGATACTATGCATTAGATCCTGTCTTAAATACAGATAAAGTGGAAATAAGCGGAGCAGCAGATGCGGTAAATAGTGTAAAGTATGCTGCAGCCACATGTGATGTAAAATATGCTGGAAGTGATGTAAATACATCTGTTAAACTTCAGGCTCAGGACTCATTTGGAAATGTGGTAAAGGATGTTACAATAAGTCCCTCTCCTATTAAAGTTACTGTACCAATAGGAAAAGTAAAGACTGTACCTATAAACGTAAAAATTCAAGGAAATACAGGAAATGGATCAGTTCCTAATTCAATAGTAAGTAATCCAGATAAAGTAGATGTATCTGGGGATGAAAATGTAATAAAGGGTATAAGTAGTTTAGATACAGAGCCAGTTGATTTAAGTAAAATTGGTAGTTCAAGTAGTATAGAAGTTAAGTTAGTAGTACCTAAAGGGGTAAAATTAGTTAATAACGCAGGAACGGTAGAATTGAGGGTAAATATAAATAATGAGGCTGCGGCTTCTTCCGATAAAAGTGGCCAAAAGACAATGAATCTTAATATACAGGTTAGAAATTTAAATGCCGGGTATACGGCTAGCTTAGGCAGTAACAGTGTATCTGCAGTATTTAATGGACCTACTAATAATATAAATAGTCTAAATGGAAATAATATAAGTTGTTTTGTGGATGCAAGTTCTTTATCAGAAGGCACTCATACGGTAAATGTAGTTGTATCTATGCCTCAGGGAGTGTCTTTAGTATCACAAGACCCACAAAAAATTAGCATAGAAATTAAGAAAAAAACGTCGGAGGGACAAAATGGCAATTAGAATAAATAATTTAAGCATAAACATAGATGAAAGTATAGATGAATTAAAAAATAAAGCTGCAAAAAAGCTTAAAATAAGTGAGAAGGATATTAAGAGGTTTAAAATACTTCGAGAATCTCTGGATGCCAGAAGGAAAAACAATATAAGGTTTAACTACTCTGTTGAATTAACCTGTGATGGAGAAAGAAAAATTGTATCAAAAATTAGAGATGGGAATATAAAGATAGAAGAAGAGGTAGTAGAAGAAAAATTAGTTTTAGGTACAAAAAAAATGAAATACCGACCTATAGTTGTTGGCATGGGACCTGCAGGTATGTTTGCAGGTCTCTTGCTGGCGGAAAATGGTTATAGGCCAATCATAATAGAACGGGGACAAAAAGTTGAAGATAGAACAAAAACTGTAGATGAATTCTGGAAAAGTGGAAAGTTAAATTTAGAATCCAATATACAGTTTGGAGAAGGTGGAGCAGGGACATTTTCAGATGGAAAATTAACTACCAGGATAAAAGATGAGAGATGCCAATTTATATTGAAAGTTTTTGCAAAGTATGGAGCTCCAGAAGAGATTATTTATAATGGAAAGCCCCATTTGGGAACGGATAATTTGAAAATAATCGTAAAGAATATAAGAAATAGAATACTTGAACTGGGCGGAGATATACTATTTGATAGTAAGTTGGATAATTTAATAATAGAGCATAAAAAATTAAAGGCAGTATTAGTAAATGGAAATGAGATAGGCTGTGACAATTTAATATTAGCTATAGGACATAGTGCAAGAGATACCTATGAAATGATATTAAAAAAAGATGTTGTGGTAGAACCTAAGGCATTTGCTATAGGAGTTAGAGTAGAACATTCCCAGCATATGATAAATGTAAATCAATATGGGAAATTTGCAGACCATCCTAAATTAAAAACTGCAGATTATAGGCTAGCTTATAATAGTAAAGAGGGAAGAGGAGTCTACAGTTTTTGCATGTGCCCCGGAGGGGAAGTAATTGCGGCAGCTTCAGAGGAAAATAGGCTTGTAACAAATGGAATGAGTTACTATAAAAGAGATTTTGAAAATGCAAATTCTGCAGTAGTTGTAACTGTAGGAGAAAAGGATTTTGAAGGAAATTCCCCTTTAAAAGGAATGGAATTTCAGAGGCATTATGAGAACCTGGCCTATAAGTTAGGAGGAGGCAATTATGCTGCTCCAGTACAGTTAATTAAAGATTTTTTAAATGATACAGTTTCAAATAAAGTTGGAGAAGTAAAACCTACTTACAAACCTGGATATGAATTTAGAGATCTTAGAAAGTGTTTGCCATCCGCTGTTTCATCTGCATTAAAAGAAGGATTTATTGATTTCGAAAAAAAGATAAAAGGGTTTTCTAAAGGGGATGGTGTAATGACAGCCATTGAAAGTAGAACCTCATCTCCAATAAGAATGATGAGAAACAGCAACTTTGAGAGTGTATCTTTAGAAGGGTTATATCCTTGTGGAGAAGGTGCAGGTTTTGCAGGAGGTATAATATCAGCGGCAGTAGATGGATTAAAAACTGCAGAGAGTATAATACAAAAATACAGTCCACTTTTATAAATATAATTAACTCAACTTTTGCATATATACTTGACTTAATATGAAAACTTTGCAAAATAATTTTTCAGAGGACAATTGACAGAGGACAGAGGACAATGAAGGTGAGTTTTCCTCCCTACGTCAGAAAACTAATTTATTTTTAAGCTTGTTTTGCTAAAGCAAAACATCGCTAAAAATTGCGTTGTGGAAAAATTTTTAATGTAATATAATAAAAGATGAATATTTTCAAAGTAAGAGAGGAGCACAGATTTTAGATTTAGTGTGATAACCTATAGAAAAATTAACTTTTAATAAGAGAGGTATTAATAATATGCAGAGAATGTTTGGAACTGATGGAGTAAGAGGAATTGCAAACAAGGAGTTAACTGCAGAACTAGCATATAAATTAGGACGGGCAGGAGCATATGTGCTTACAGAAACGGCACATAAACCAAAGATATTAGTTGGAATGGATACAAGAATATCTGGAGATATGCTAGAAAGTGCCCTGGTTTCGGGTATACTTTCTGTAGGAGCAGAAGCTGTTTGTGTAGGTGTAATACCAACTCCAGCAGTTGCTTATTTGACTAGAAAATATAAAATGGATGCAGGGGTAGTTATATCTGCTTCACACAATCCTGTAGAGTATAATGGAATAAAATTTTTTAATAGTGAGGGATATAAACTCTCAGATGAATTAGAAGATAGGATACAGAAAGTAATTGAAAGTAATTTTAAAGATGTATCTATGCCTATTGGAGCTGAAATTGGAAGAAAGGTAGTGGAAACAGGAGAAGCACTAAAAGACTATGTAGAATTTACAAAATCCACTATAGATATAGATTTAAAAGGATTAAAGGTAGTTTTAGATTGTGCAAATGGAGCATCCTACGTAACTTCTGTGAAGGCTTTTGAGGAATTGGGAGCTGAAGTGAAAGTTATAAATAATGAGCCTGATGGAATAAATATAAATAGAAAATGTGGTTCAACTCACCCTGAAGAACTTATGCAAACTGTAGTAAAAGAAGGTTATGATTTAGGACTTGCCTTTGATGGAGATGCAGATAGATGTCTTGCAGTGGATGAAAAGGGAAATCTCATAAATGGAGATTTTATAATGGCTATAATAGGAAAACATTTAAAAGATGAAGGAAAACTTTATAAAAATGTGGTAGTAGTTACTGTAATGAGTAATCTTGGACTTGATATAGCACTCAAAAAAGAGCAAATGAGTACTGTAAAGACTAAAGTTGGAGACAGGTATGTGCTTGAAGAAATGAAAAAACAAGGCTATAAATTAGGTGGGGAACAGTCAGGTCATATAATTATGCTGGATTACAATACTACAGGAGATGGGCTTGTAACAGCACTGCAAATAGCTTCTATAGTAAAAAAGACTGGAAAGAAGTTATCTGAATGTGCTTCTATGATGAAAAATTTACCTCAAGTACTTGCAAATGCTAATGTTCCAAATGATAAAAAGAATATATATGCAGAAGATGAAGAAATAATATCTGAGATAAAGAAGATAGAAGAAAAATTAGATGGTTGTGGAAGAGTGCTTATAAGACCTTCGGGAACGGAACCATTAGTAAGAGTTATGTTAGAAGGTCAAAATCAAAGTGAAATAGATAAAATTGCGCATAAATTGGCTGAACTTATTGAATCAAAAGTGAATTAAAAATATAAAAGTGCACTGTAATTGAATTTAACAGTGCATTTCTTATTTGTAAAAATTAAATGTTTTAAATATATTAGAAATTGGACACTCTAATAATTGAGATATAAATTATTAGAGGAGTGAGTCCAATGTCGTGGCAATATAGAATATTTACAGTGGAGCGTTTTTTAAATTCAACTGATAATTTAAACTTAGAAGAAAAATTAAATAAGTATGGTAAGGAAGATTGGGAACTTACAGGAGTTTTACAAAGACATTATGCTACACTTGGAAATCAAGATAAATTAGAAGATGATTTAATAGTGTTTAAAAAACACAGTTAAAAAAAGCCGCCTTTAAAGTAAAATTTAAAGGCGGCTTATTATATATTTGCAATTTTGAGGGTATATAGCACATTTCAATCTCAATTCCATAATATGAAAATAAGAACAAAAAGTTAATTTTAGCTATCTAGTTGACATAAAATAAGATTAAAGAATATAATAGATTGACAGGTTTTTAATACTGTTATATTTTAAAAAGAAGGTGGTTGAATTTAAGAAAAATGTGAATATAAAGCGCCAGAGCTCAAGGCTTAACTTAAACAACACTTTGAGCTGACGAGGATGGGGAGTATCGAATCTTCGGCGGGTGCCCCACGGTATCGCACTACCGTTAACAACTGATAAAACCAGGAAGTGATTTCTGATACAACATCAGTTTGGTGTTAAAACCTTTAATAGGAATCAAAATATATGATTCCAAAAATATATTTACCTGTAAAATTTTAATAACAATGCAGGTTTTATTTGCTTATGAAATTTTTTATCAATAAAGTTGCAGTGTTTTATAGGTAGATTATAATTTATTATATTAAAATGTGAAAGGAAGAATTGATTATGTGCGGAATTGTTGGATTTGTTGGAAAGAAACAAGCATCATCTATTTTGGTTGAAGGATTGAGCAAACTTGAGTACAGAGGTTATGACTCTGCAGGTGTTGCCATAATAGATAATGATCATATCAATGTAGTAAAATGTAAAGGAAGGCTTAAAAACCTTGAAAATAAATTGTCAGAACATCCTCTAAAAGGAATAGTAGGTATAGGTCACACAAGGTGGGCAACTCATGGAAAACCATCTGATCTAAATGCTCATCCCCATAACAGCCAGGATGGAACTATAAGCGTAGTTCACAATGGTATAATAGAAAATTATGTACAACTTAGAGAATGGCTCACTTCAAAGGGATACAAATTTGTATCTGAAACTGATACTGAAGTTATTCCACAGCTCATAGAATATTTTTACAAAGGGGATATAGTTGAAGCAGTTATGCGTGCAATATCTAAGATAAAGGGAAGTTATGCTGTAGGAGTTATCTGCTCAAAAGAACCTGGAAAATTAGTAGCAGTAAGAAAGGACAGCCCTCTTATAGTAGGACTTGGAAAAGATGAGTATTATATAGCATCAGATATACCTGCTGTATTAAATCATACTAGAGATATATACCTTTTAAATGACAATGAATTTGTTGTCATAACTAAAGATGGTGTAAAACTTTTATCAGAAGATAAAAAAGAAATAAAGAGGGATGTATACCACGTTACATGGAGCGCAAATGCAGCTGAAAAGGGTGGATTTGACCATTTCATGATGAAGGAAATACACGAACAGCCAAAGGCAATTAAAGATACAATGACATCAAGAATTATGCCGGGAAAGCCTATAACGTTAGATGATATAAAGATAACTAAAGAGCAAATTAAAAATATAAATAAAATATATATAGTAGCTTGTGGAACTGCTTACCATGCAGGAATAGTTGGAAAATATGTAATAGAAAAATTGGTTAGAATGCCTGTAGAAGTAGATATTGCTTCAGAGTTTAGATATAGGAATCCTATAATAGACGAAAAAACACTTATGATAATTATAAGCCAGTCTGGAGAAACAGCAGATACTTTAGCAGCTTTGAGAGAAGCAAAAGCACAAGGTGCTAGAGTAATAGCTGTAACAAATGTAGTGGGAAGTTCTGTATCCAGAGAAGCAGATGACGTGCTTTACACTTGGGCTGGACCTGAAATAGCAGTTGCATCCACAAAAGCTTATGTAACTCAGCTTATTGCAATGTATATAATTGCATTGTTCTTTGCGCAAAGCAAGGGAACTATAAGTGAAGAAAAGATGGAAGAACTAAAAAATGAGATGCTTACACTTCCTATTAAGGCAGAAAAAGTTCTTTCAAATAAGGACATTATACAGGAAGCCGCAGAAAAGATTTATAAAGAGCAGGACGTATTTTTCCTTGGAAGAGGATTGGATTATGCCGTTGCATTAGAAGGTTCTTTAAAGCTTAAAGAAATATCTTATATTCATTCTGAAGCTTATGCTGGTGGAGAATTAAAGCATGGACCTATAGCTCTTATTGAGGATGGAACTGTAGTAATTGTAGGAGCTACTCAAGGATATTTAGTTGAGAAGATGATAAGTAATATTAAGGAAGTAACTACAAGGGGAGCTAACGTATTGGCTTTTGCTTTTGAAGGCAGTGACGAAGTTAGCAAAGCAGTTGATTCTATAATATATCTTCCAAAGGTAAATGATATATTTGCACCAGTACTTTCCGTAATTCCTCTGCAGCTTTTAGCATATTATATTTCTATAAAGAAAGGCTGCGATGTGGATAAGCCTAGGAACTTGGCCAAGTCAGTTACGGTAGAATAGATAATTAGGTAGTGAAAAGATATTTTGTAGTTGTCTAAAAAAGTTATGTATTGATTAAAAAAGTCTTAAACTGATCAAGAATAGATTTTCTAAAAAAGTTTTAAACTAGATATAATGTCATTAAAATATTAAATATGGAACATTAGGATGTAGAACTCAATATACTTAGAAAGTTAAGTATATTGAGTTTTTACTCTATAGGGGTGTTTTGTATAAAAAATGTTTGAAACTATAAATAATATCGGGAACTATAAATAAAGTTGGAAACTAAAATAGTGCTAAATGTTTAACAATAATAGTGTTGATGATATTTAAAAATTTTAAATTAAGTATTATTTATAGTTAGTATAGAGAATATTTAAATATAGAACTTGATATACTCAAGAATTAAGTATATCAAGTTCTTATTTTATATGGTGAAATCATGAATTTTTTGAAAATCAATAGATACAAGATATTGTATAAAATGATATAATCTACTCATAAGTTAATTCGCAAAGGTAAATTATTATTCACAAACAGGTTTTATTAAAATGACAATTTTAGAGTCACTTTGGAAAGATAATATCCAAAAGCAAATGAAAATATACTAAATAGCCTGATAGAAAAGTGTCAACAATGTAGTAAATGATGACGATAATTTGTGCTAAATTTATAAGGAGTATTTACGGCGGAAGTTTATTTTGTAGAAGAAATGATTACTTTAAATCTATCCACACTATCCTGTTTTAATTTATTGGTAACATGCGAATAAGTCTCCATAGTTATTGACAAAATATTTGTAAATGAAAGCTGTTTGTATGATATCATAGAGATGTAAATCCTTTTTTAGTGGAGTGCTTAAGTATTTTTTTACAATTAAATGCTAACATAAGCTGTGAGAAATAATTTGTTCTTGTAACAAAGATCCTATATTTGTAAGAGTATGCGTTTTTACAAACATCGAAAATTGAATTTTGATTGAGGTGAAATAGTTTGGTGAATGATTTTTATGAATTTGCCCAACAGTGCGCAGAAGCAATATCTAATGCTTTGGAAGTTGATACTGTTATTGTAAACAGAGAATTAATTAGAATTGCGGCCGCTGGTAAATACAAAAGTAGAGCTAGAACAAAAATACCATCATACTATCATTTATCTGAAATGATTAGAACAGGAAAAGAATTTGTACAAGAGACCTCCAAAAGTGAAGTATGCGCTGAATGCCCTGAGAAGAATATATGTAAAGAAAAAGTGAATATTGGCGTACCGATAATGGATGAAAAAAATTTGTTGGGTGGTATAGGGCTAACTTTTATTACAGAGAAGCAGTTAGAAACTTTTATTAGTAAGAGAGAGTCTTTAATTAAGTTTGTTAGAAATATAGCCGAATTATTGGCTTCTAAGATTAAGGAATATGAGATTGTAAGAAGATTAGAACTTAATAATAGTCAATTAAATGCAATCTTCTCATCTATTAATGATGGTATATTAATTACAGACGTTGATGGTAATATTGTGAACTGCAGTGATTCTATATTTAAATTAGTAAAAGTGTCAAAAAAAACTCTGATAGGACAAAATGTTAAAGATGTTTTTGAAAAATTTGATATGAAATACACAAATGAAAAGCAAAAGACCACAAAGTTAAACGAAATTAAACTTAAGAATAGGAAAGAAATCCTATTGTGCTCAATAAGCCAAATAGAGGCTAATAATGCGGTTAATGGCAAAATTATTCTTTTGATGGAGCCTAAAAATATTGAAACTGCAATCTATAGAAGAATCCATGAACAGAGAATATTTAAATTTGATGATATGATAGGTCAATCTCAAGCATTTTGCGAATCTGTCAATCTTGGAAAGAAAATAGCTGGTTTTGACTCAAATGTATTAATATTAGGAGAAAGCGGTACTGGAAAAGAGCTATTTGCTAGAGCTATACATTACAATATTGGGGAAAATAGATCACAATTTATAGCTATAAATTGTGCTGCAATTCCTGAAGCATTACTTGAATCGGAATTATTCGGATATGAGGAAGGTGCTTTCACAGGCGCTAAGCAGTCAGGAAAACCAGGGAAATTTGAACTTGCAAATGGAGGAACGATTTTTCTTGATGAAATAGGGGATATGCCTCTTCATCTTCAAGCTAAGCTGCTAAGAGTTTTGCAAGAACAGGTAGTAGAAAGAATAGGAGGAATAAGAGCAATCCCAATAAAAGCAAGAGTAATTTCAGCAACAAATAAAAATCTAAAAAAGATGATAGAGAATAAGGAGTTTAGGGAAGATTTATATTACAGACTAAATGTTTTTGAAATAACTATTCCACCTTTAAGAGAAAGAAAAGATGACATACCTCTTTTGGTTAATCACTTTATTGCTAAGTACTGTGATAAACTGCAAATTACTGAAAAGAAGATAGAAGATGAAGCAATGACAGCGTTAATCAATTATGAATGGAAGGGCAACGTTAGAGAACTTGAAAACACTATTGAATATTTGTGCTGCATTAGTTCAAATGAAATAATATCTTTTAATGATGTCAAAGGGAAAATACAAGTCAATGGTAATGAAAATATAAAAAATTCAAAAAAAGCTACTGAGGTAAATAAATTAAATGAACATGTACTGGAAAATGAAGAAGTCATGACTATTAAAGATTTGGAAAAGAGAGAAATAAAGAAAGCATTAGCCAAATATGGACATACAAAAGAAGGAAAGACTGATGCTGCAAAAGCATTAGGTATCAGTAGAGCCACATTATATAGAAAACTTAAAGAATATAATATAAAATCTCAAAATGCGAACTAATTCTCAAGTTAAGATTTAAAGTTCTTAAATTGAGACCTTCGAAGGGCTTTTTTAGAAAATACTTTGCAAAATACATAAAAAATAGAGCAATATCTATTGGCATGGATATTGCTCTATTTTTTTAGTGAGTGATATATCATAAACTAAACAATAGTTAAATAAAGAGGAGGAATATCATGAATAATATCATAACAAAGAACGCACCAGCAGCAATTGGACCTTATTCACAGGGGATCATCCATGGAGATTTAATTTTCGTATCTGGACAACTTCCAATTAATCCAACAACGGGGAATTTATTAGAAGGTAATATTAGGGATATGACAAGACAATGCATGGACAATATTTCAGCTATTTTAAAAGAAGCCCAAAGTGATATAAATAAAATCGTAAAAACCACTATTTTTGTAGCAGATTTAAATGATTTTGCAGAAGTGAATGAAGAATACGCTACATTTTTTGAAAATGTATCGCCAGCACGATCTTGTGTTCAAGTAGCAGCACTTCCGAAGGGAGCACGTATAGAGATAGAGGCAATTGCTAGAAAGTAGGTATAGAAAATATCAAGTCCAACTAACAAATGTCAATAAAAAATAATTGTTGTTTTTATGAGCCTAAAAAAGGGTAACTTTAATAAGCCTTTTGACTAACTATCAAAAAAGTTATTTTTATGGAATTATACTAAGCAGCGAAGCCATATTTCGCTTTGCGATAATTCCTTTGGTGTTCTTCTGGGGTGATGATTTCAAATGCTTTTTCATCACAGAGAATGGCAAATACAATATAGCAAACTTTATGGATAACAGCTCTAGGAGCCACCATTTTAGGCTTGCTCTTACATTTTAAAAGATAGTAGTCTCGAAGTATAGAATTTTTGGTAGAACCATCGTTACTTTTACTAATACTGATTAAGGCCATGGAGTGAATGACTTTTTCAGCAATTTTTGAAAAGCTTTTCGAATATTAGGAAAATACCATTCGAAGTTCACCTTGAAGATTATACTTTATGAAAAGTATGGAGTCTATCATGAACCGTCAGACATATTAAATTATACAAATAACATCTGATTAAAGGAAGAAATCCTTCTTCCGTTATTTATTTTAGAAATTTATTAAGAAAAGAATAGTCCTTAGTGGCTATATCATTATTATACTTAGGAGGAATTTTTATGTATACAGGAAAATCAAAGTGCTTAAATTGCGGGCACATTTTTGAAGATGAATCAATATTTGAGGGATGCCCATTCTGTAAAACTGACTCTTTTGTTTCTAATATAACACCTATTTATGATCTCCCTAAAACTAATGGAACAAAGCAGGAATTTAATAATATTTTTTCTGGTAAAGGAATCGAAAAATATATTCCTGTTCTACCATTTAAGGCCGGTACAAATTTAGTTTCTTTAAATGAAGGGAATACACCTCTTACATATTTAAATTCAATCAGCAACGAATTGAATATAAAGTTATATGCGAAAGATGAAACGAGAAATCCAACTTGGGGACACAAGGATAGACTAAATGTAATTCTTATTAATAAAGCACTAGAAAAGAAGGCTCCGGGGGTAATTTATGCATCTACTGGCAATAACGGAGCATCTGGCTCAGCTTATGCAGCAAAAGCAGGCTTGCCATGCATTATTTTAACTGTAAAAGGTGTTAATAAGACGTTGGATACTTTTATGCAGGCATATGGAGCTTGTGTGGTTGGAGTAAAAACTACTTCAGATCGATGGAACATCTTAAAAGAATGTGTTGATAAGTTTGGATGGTATCCTGCAACTAATTATACAGTTCCAATCGTAGGTAGTAATCCTTGGGCTATTGAAGGTTACAAAATTATTGCTTATGAACTCTTTCTTGATATGGAAGAACTACCAGATAAAATTGTAGTACCTATTTGTTATGGAGATGCATTATTTGGTATAAATAAAGGTTTTGAAGAATTAATGAACATGGGATTTATTCAAAAAATGCCACAGATGGTTGCTGTAGAAGATTATGGACCAATCCATAATGCGATTAAAGAAAACTCTAAAATCATTAAACCTATTAAAGGATGGGGAAGTATTGCATCATCTATGTCAACTGTTTATGGAACTTATCATTCTCTTTATACCGTGCGCAATTACAATGGATTAACAGCTGTTATGGATAACAATGAACAAATTTCTTCAGCTCAGTTAGAGCTTGCCCAAAAGGAAGGACTTTACTGTGAATCTGCATCTGCGACAACTTTGGTTGGTGTAAAGAAGTTACTTGCATCTGGACAAATAAAGAGTGGGGATAAAGTTGTGATGCTGATAACAGCAAGCGGAGTAAAAGATACGGCAAATACTTCTAAATATGTGGGTGAAGTACCTGAGTGTGAAGCAAACATGGAAGAGTTCAGCAAACTTTTGCAGAAAAAGTATGATATAACTCTTTAAAATGATATTATGTAGTATTTATAATTAAATAAAAGGTGGGTGTCAACTTTATGGAAGGAAAAAAAAATCAGAATAAAAAACGCGAAATGTCCGTTGGTGTGGCAGTTTTAATATTCGTATTAGTGGCTGGAGCAATTGCTGTACAAAAGGCCGTGTTTCAAGGTGACATGGGATCCATGTTTTTTATTTGTTGGTTATTCCTAATACCAATTGGAGTATTCTTTGGATATGACAGTAATGAACTTACTAAGTCTTCTTTCAATTTTATACAAAAAGCTATTCCTGCCATTTTTATCTTGCTGGCAGCTGGATCGCTTATAGGAACTTGGATTGCGGCTGGTACAACTCCCGCAGTTATCTATTATGGTATTAAAATAATTAATCCAAAAGTTTTCCTTGTTACGACATTGCTATTGTCCTCAGCTCTCTCCATGTTTACTGGGTCTGCCTATGGAACAATGGGAACAGTTGGAGTTGCAATGATGGGTATTGGTTCTGGTCTTAATGTTCCACCTGCAATCACTGCTGGTGCAGTTATTTGCGGAGCTTATTTTGGGAATAGATTATCTCCAATGGCGGATACCACAATTCTTGCATCTACAACTACAGGAATAAATATTTTTAAATATATTAAATTTGCATTGAACGATCAAGTGCCAGCTTATCTGATTACAGTCATTTTCTTTCTAGTAATTGGTTTCAGGTATGGGGGAAGTATAGATCCAGGTACAACAAGAGAGATTGTGACAGGGCTGCAATCAAATTTTCATCTTGGAATTATTACACTTACTCCGTTGGTTATAACAGGTATTTTGTTGGCGAAAAAGCAACCTGCTTTAATAGCAATATTGTCAGGTTCAGTTTCAGCAATCTTTGTTTCTATTTTTTATCAAGGGGTTCCAGTTGCAAGAGCATTTAATATATTTTATAGCGGATATAGTTTGGAAACTCAAAGTAAAGTTATGCAAACTCTCTTAAATCGCGGAGGAATTGACAGCATGTGGTCGTTGGCAGGAATCACCTTGTTTGGCTTTGCGGTTGCTGGGATGCTACAACATATGAAGGTACTGGAAACGATTGCCGAGGCAATGGTAAAACGAGTACATACTACTGTAGGACTAACATTTATTACCCTTTTATTGGGATTCCTTGGAAACGCCATTGCTTTAAGTCAGAACTTCGCAATTGTAATGACAGGAACTTTAATGGCTCCGATATATAAAAGATATAATCTTCAAGTATTATGTTGTTGCAGAGATGTAGAGGCTGGAGGAACATATGGAGCATTATTTTTTCCATGGAATTCTAATACGGTCTTTGCTGCATCAGTTCTGGGAGTTTCTGCGGGAGCATTCATTCCATACCTTATACTTTTGTACATTACACCTATAATTATAATAGGCTATGCAATAACAAATTTTAAAATGCTAAAAATTTATTCTGATGAAAAATATGTAGACGTTTCAGAACGTTTAAAAAGTGATCCGGATCCGGATATAATAATTTAAGATGTAGTAAGCCTGTAACAAATAATTCGTTTTAGTATATGCGGATTCTTATATGACAGTTATCTCAAAATAAGTTTTTCGAATAGCCACCTAAATTTAAGGTGCTTTTAAATAATTGTTAAGAGATTTTGTTTGTTAGCATATGGCTTGAATTATTGCATTTTGCTTCTATAATCAAGTCTAATTAATAATTACTCTATAGGCCCTCTTGATAGAAGGGGGATAAATTCAAAAAGATATTAGCTGTTTTATTTAAGATTAAAAATATAACTTATATAAAGTTTGGTGACATCATATATGATCATCAGACTTTATATAAGTTATATTCCTTTTATGCCATACAAGATTGGATTTTAGTGTCCAATTTTGTATAGATTTTTTTAACTTTTAATTCCTAAAATATAATTTTTACAAATAAGACAATAAAAGAGGTGTGCAGATGTTTTTAATAAATTCTTTTGAAATAATAGGCACTATTGCCTTTGCTATTTCAGGTGCTTTAACTGGAATTGAAAAAAAGCTTGATTTATTCGGTATTATTTTTTTGGCTATTACAACAGCTGTAGGAGGTGGAATATTTAGAGATATAATAATAGGACGAACGCCTCCAGATGCCTTTGTAGATCCCACATCTTGTATAATAAGTATTGTAACTGCACTTATAGTGTTTTTATTTTATGAAAAAATAAACAAGTTTAAAAACATAATAATAATATCAGATGCCTTAGGGCTTGGAATTTTTACATTGGTTGGTTGTAATACTGCAATTGTACATGGTGCAAATAGTGCTTTTATAGTAATTGCTATGGGGCTGATAACAGGAGTTGGGGGAGGGATGTTAAGGGATGTTTTTGCTAAAAATGTTCCATTCATTTTTAAAAAAGAAATTTATGCCATGGCGTCAATAACAGGGGCTTTATGTTTCTATTATATCCATAGATATTTTCCAGAGATAATATCTTTATATATTTGTTGTGCAATTATATTTATTATAAGAATTTTATCACTAATATATAAGTTAAATCTGCCTGTAAGTAAATTTAGCACAAATAGTAACTTTGTAAAAAGTGAAATTACGCCCCATTAAGTATTAGTAGGATTATTTCATCTTAAATATAATTAATCTAACTTCACTTCTAAGCTCATTTATGTCACATTTTATTGTAAATCATATGGGCTTCAAATAATATCAACAATTTTATGATTGTTGACATGGTGATATGTACCCGATTTGAGGCAAAGTTAAGTTGGAATCTTCTTATTAAACGCAATAACTTTTTTAGTATTTTTAAGGGCATTGATTTGCCATTTTTATTTATTCACATAAGTATTTATACTGATATCCTTATAATTATAAGCCTGTAAGGATTGATTAATTGTATATTGTGAAATTGCTAAATACAGAATAGGGCATTTTATCTTATAATTAATAGGATTGTGGCAAAGATACTTATAAATTGTGACAGCTTCAAAATATAAAAACATATATTTTAACCAGTATTTTATGACAATATTAATTATAACTCACATTGTGAAACTTTAAAAAAAGTCGTATCGTTTGAAAAAAAGTTAAATTAAAATAATATAAAAGGCAATACTATATTAGGAGAAGTATGGTATGTAAATTACAAAAATATTGAGACTGTACATTCTCATTTTATAGAATGTATGGTTTCTTTTGTTTTTTAAAAGTGTGAAAAATGGCTAAAAGGTTCTGTGACCTTATAAAATTTAACTCTTATTAAGGTAATAACTTAATCATATTTTACAAAATTAATATGTAGATTTTATGAAGAAAATGCTATCAGAAAAATGTTTTCTGACAGCATCTAAGTTACATACGCATTGCCATTGGAAGCATGAATAGTATTATGTTTATAATACCTAATATCAGTATTAAAATGCCATATACTATTGAAGTTCCTAGGGACTTACTACTCTTACCACCATAATTATTTTTAGCAAGTCTATATGCAGTGTATATTGAACCTATAGTTCCAAGAACAATTAGGATATATTGAAGAGTTTGTATTGTTGGAGTATCCAATATTGCTGTTGAACCTTGCATTTCAATTCCAAATAACCCCACAAAAGCATAGAGAATTGATTTCCCTTCTGCTAGTAGATGGAAAAGGTTATGAGCTATATGGGCAGCCATATCTAGTGGTATAATAGCATATCCGAACTTAGCAAAGTTTTGTTTGACAGAATCTCCATTAAACTTTTTAGCAATTAGCCCTGTTGTTGCTAACATTACTATAGGAATTAGCATTGCTATAGCAAAGGTTATAGTGAAGGTTACATAGTAGCTATCTGTACCAGCAGCTTTTTCAAGCCAATTTAATATAGGTTCCCATATATTAAGCATAGTGATGTTCTGCACAAATACTATACCCATAATTACAATAGCAAGAAAGGACTCTTCAAGTTTAGGTTTACGGATAAACCATAATTCTCTAGTAGGTACACGCCTTGATATTTTAATAGAGTTATTTGGACAACTTTTCACACAGTTTCCGCAGAAATTACATTCTGCGTTAGTATCCATAATTCTCGGAAATTCAAACATAGGACATCCTGCTGCTTTATTACTTCCTTTGTAACAAGCGGCAACATTACATTTAGCACATTTTTCAGGAGTAGCTCTAAGTTCCATCATACCTGCTCTAGTATAGTTAGCAGACAATCCTCCTAAAAAACAAACGTATCTACACCAAGTTCTACGTTCAAATATAGCACCGGAAGCAATTACACCTAGAGTAATTAGTAATAGAAGGTTACCGGAGCCCCTTGGTGATTCAACAACACCGAAAATATGGTCGCTCCACGTAATTAAGATGAATATTGCATCGATAATCCAAATTCCATATTTTTTTAGAAATTTAGGTACAGGATGATTATTACCAACAAATTTTTGAACTAGATCATTAAGTGTCCCAAAAGGGCAGATTGTACACCAAAATCTACCTAACAATAATATTATAATTGGAAGTAGAGGCCACCATAATACCCAAGTTGCAGCGGTACCAAAGTTATCATGGGCACTTGTAGAACTGAATAAAAGTTGATAAACTATAAATGCAAATACTATTGCTACTGGCCATTGAAAAACACCAGGATACCATTTACTCTTCATAAAGCTTGCAAATTTTTTGTTGTCTAAAAGGTTTTTATCATCTGATGAGTATGCTTTTTCTTCATCAATTTTAGTTTTCTTTTTTTCTGACACAAAATATTACCTCACTTTCTATGATTTTACGGCCTTCTTACTTTTCTTTGATATCCCGGCAGTTATTATAATTAAGGCAGCTACTACTAAAAAGCCTCCAACGACAAGTAAGTTAGGTCCAGAACTTGCTACATCAACATCAAAATCAGCCATCTTCTCTCCAGCATTTGTCATAAAGCTTGTTTTAACTTTCCATGTACCTTTATCACTAAGTTTTACAGTTCCAACATATTCACCATCTTCATGGCCTTTTTGGAATTGGATAGTTTCAGCTTTAGAGTCACCCATATTCATATCACCCATACTGCCTTTATCCATTTCTGCAGATACTTTTACATCAGCGTTATTTATTGGCCTATCTTTATCATCAGATAGTTTTAATGTTAACTCATTATCACCGGTTTTAGCTTTATCTCCTGTTAGCATAAGAGTTGCTTTAACTCCATCAATGTTTTTTTCTATCATTTTTCCGCTGCCATCAGCTAATACCGATGTAGATAAAGTTAGAACTAGAGCTGAAATAATTGATAGTTTTTTAATTAGTTTGTTTTTCATTTTAAATACCTTCCTTTACAATTAGTTTAATGTTTTTGTCTTTTAGGGCTGCTAACATTAACAAAATTATGTCACCGTTTTTATATTAGAATTTTTATTAAAAAGCTTGACTAACTTAGGTAAAATAAATCTATCAAGGCCAAATATATAGGCATTTGCTCCAGCAGCCATAAGTAGAATAGTCACTATAATGTATTCTCTACCTTAGGACTATAAAAATCTAAAACATAGTCTACTAACATTATTAAGCTTTGTTTGTATGCTGAGTCTTTTAAATTTTCAATAGAAGCTTTGGCATTATATGCAAATTCAAATCCCTCTTCAATAGTTACATTTTTCATTGCAACGGGATCCTCATCGATATAATCATCCAGTATTTGATATGCCATACCAAGGTTTTCACCGTATTTAGAAAGCATATTAGACTCTTCGTAAGGGGCATAAGCTATGCTGCCACCAAGCCTACAACAAGCGCTCATGAAAGATGCTGTTTTTCCTAAGATGATTTTAAAATAGGTTTCACGATCGGGAGAGGGATTGTTAGCATTTAATATTTCAGCTACAGACATTGATTCAGTAACTCTGCCCATTACCTGCGCAAATTCTCTTGGCAGAGTATCTGAGAAAATAGTAAAGGCCCTTGAGTACAAAGCATCACCGGCAAGTACTGCTATTTTATTTCCAAAGGTCTTATTTAAGGTTTTCTGACCACGTCTTAGTAAGTCACCATCTATGATATCATCATGAATTAGACTAGCGCTGTGAATAAGCTCTAAGCTTATTGACAACTGAATTAAGTTGTGTTTTGCAGATGAAGTAAGCTCGCTACTAATAGCACCTGCAGATAAAAATGTTAATGTAGGTCTTAGTCTTTTACCTGGAATTGAAAAAAAGTAGGTAAAAATATCTTGTGTAACAGTAGAATCTAATTTTGATGCAATATTTTTTAACTCTAACTCAAGTTGATTAAGTTCTTTTATTATTGGAATTGAAATTCCATCGAAGTTCATTCTTTCACCTCCTGTATATTTTAATTAAGTAAGTTAATGGATAATTAATTTTTTTATATCTTATTTACAATTGTTATTATAGAAATTTGCTGTGAAGAAAATATGAAGATATACTTTAAAATTAAAAAAACTATTAAATAAGTTAAAACCCGAATTTAGTCATGAATGTTATAACTAAATTCGGGTTTTTAATCTAACTACAAATCAATTTAATGTAATATTTCTATAGAATCTATTTTTTGACTCCGTAATGAACTGAAGCAATTCCACCAGTTAAAGATGTATATCCAGTACTTATAAAACCAGCAGTATCAAATAAAAGCTTTAATTTCTTTTTAGAAATAAAGTTTTTTACAGAATCCATAAGATAGGTATATGCTCCTTTGTCTTTTGTACCTATGTAACCAATAGTAGGTAGAACAAAAGTCAAATATGCTGAATGAAGCTCTTTAAGAATAGAAAGTTCTGGACAGGATAGCTCAAGGCAAACTAATTTTCCTCCAGGCTTCAAGACTCTATACATTTCTGATAGAGCTCTATTTTTATCCTTAATATTTCTAAGACCAAAGGCGATTGTTACACAGTGAAAACTGTTATCTTCAAAAGGTAATTCTAAAACGTTACCTTTTATTAATTTAAAATTATAAGCCTTTATGTTTTGGTTAAGTCTTTTATATCCAACATCAATCATTTCTTGATTGAAATCAAGTCCTATAACTTCAGTATTTTTCCCTACTTCCCTGCAAGCATAATTAATCATCTGTCCTGTACCACAGCATAAATCTAAAACTTTGCTATCCACTTTTAGATCACACACTTTTATAGCTTTTTTTCTCCAGAGTTTATCTATATTAAAGGTTAGAATTGAATTCAATCTATCATACTTTTTTGCGATAGATGAGAAAATGTTTTGTACTTCTAAGGAATTGTTCACCATGTCCAGTATACCTTCTTTCTTAATTAAATTTATTATATTCTACAATTATTTTTTAAGAAGAGAACTTTTTAATATGTTTATGAGTTCCTTGTTTTTCTTTGTTATCTTCATGACAATTCATAATATATACCTCCAAATTACTTTTTCTAAATTTATAAAATAATTTTTATTTTATTTGAATTATATAGCCTACATATAAAGAAGTTGTGAAGAAATTAAAAAACTATAAAAATTGATTATTGGGATATTGTCCTATATATAGCTAAAAAAATTACATTAGTGGAAGCAAAACGAATATTGTTAAATCCCAAATAGCGTGGGAGATAATTACTGGTATCAAACTCTTCTCTTTTTTATAAAGCCATCCCCAGAATAATCCACATACCAAAGCTGCTATAATTAGCATAAAGTTGCCTGTAACAATATGCACAGCTGCATATAATAAAACTGAAAATAAATATCCTTTGTTTTCTCCAAATTCTTTACCTAAAGTATTTTGTATAAAGCCTCTCCAGTATAGTTCTTCACCTGGACCAATTATAAAAAATAGTAGCAATCCTATTAGTGCTAAGTTAGCATTTGATTTATTACTATAAACTGATGAAATTTGAGTATCCTTAAATGGGAATAAGTATCCTGATATAATATTTCCTACATAAAATATTCCGTACAAGGCTATTGCTGAGAGTATTCCAATTAAAATATGCCTCGGTTCTATTTTCCCAAAGTGGAATATATCTCTATCACCAAAGAATGCCATTAATATTAATAGTAATATCGATCCACTCATTTCTATCCAAAAGTTAAAGGGCTTTATAACAAACATTAGATACCATAAGATTGCTGCTGCAAACAATGTAAAAGTTAAATATTTATAGTTTTTATTGTTCAAGAGTAATACCTCCGTTTATCTTATATAAGAAAATAGTATTGAAATAATAAGGATAACTCCAAATTGTCCCTGTAGTTTTGCTGTTTCCTGATCAAGGGTAGCGAGTTTAGAATTAGATCTATTAGAAATACGCAATTTATTGATATTTTTCAATGCTGTTGGCAATGTAATTAGACAAAGTAAACTCCAAATAGGGGTAACTCTGTAATAAGTCATAGCTAAAACAGAAATATAGGATAAATAAACTAAGCCATAATAAATATAGCAGGCATTAGTTTTTCCAGTCATTATAGATAGAGTTTTTATTCCAGCTTTTTTATCATGATAAATATCCCTAATATCATTTGCGTGTAAAATAGCTGTAGTTAAAAGCCCAATTGGTATAGATAACAGAAGTACGTTTATATTAATTCTCTGAACTTGAACAAAGTATCCACCGAGTGTCATTAGGGGCCCAAAGATCATAAATATTAAAGGGGCACCTAAGCCTCTGTATTTTAGAATAAGTGGCTTTCCGGTATAAAAATAACCACTTAAAGCTCCTATAGTACCTAGAATTAGAATAAAACCCCCTTTTTGAAAAGCTAAAAATAGTCCGAGTATACATCCTAAAGCTAAAACTAAGCGTCCTCCTTTAAGGAGTTCTTCAGAAGTCAATAAATTTTCAAAAATAATACCACTAGAAGATCCAGATTCCTTGGTATCAACTTTGTTAATAAAATCATCATAGTCATTAATCATATTTGATGAGGCTTGCAAAAGTACAGCAGCTAATAAGGAAATCAGGTAGTATATAAACTGAAATTTTGATTCCTTTGCAGCAAATATAGCACCTATTGTAACTGGAATTATAGAAGCAGTTAATGAAAAAGGCCTTGCAGCCATTAACCATATTTTAAATTTTTGTTTCATCACGTATCCCCCTAAATATATTTGTAACTATTAATTTTATAGTACTTTTAAAAAGCAGTCGATTTAAATTTTTGCTTTATACATACTATAAATTAACGATGTGAAGATTTTATAAAGATTCCTAGGGGCAATTTTGGAGTGCAGCTAAATAAGAGATTACTATAGATTTTATATAATTCTACAATCTACATATAATCTTTATAAAATTCAGCTATTATGAGAATTAATAATAGAATTAGTTTTTTACAATACAAAATTGAGGTGAGTAACATGAATAAAGTTTTGATAGTAGAAGATGAGGAAAAGGTATCTAATATTCAAAAGGCATATTTAGAAAAGGAAGGTTATGAAGTATATACATCAACAACTGGACTAAAAGCTTTAGAACTCTTTGATTCAATTGAATTTAGCTTAATAATACTTGATCTAATGCTGCCGGATATTCAAGGAGAGGAAATATGTAAAATTATAAGAGATAAGTCTGATGTGCATATATTTATGGTTACTGCTAAATCTGCATTAGAAGACAGAATAGAGGGGCTTAATACAGGTGCAGATGAGTATTTAGTTAAACCTTTTAGTCCAAGAGAACTGGTTGCCAGAGTTAATTCTTTATTCAGAAGGTTAGGGGCAAATAACATTTCAGTTTTATCTTTAGATAATGGAAATATCCAAATTTATAAAGATAGTAGAATTATAAAAGTTAAAGGACAAGAAATATCCCTTACTCCTAATGAATTTGATATTTTATATGTTCTTGCAATAAATAAAGGAAAAGTTCTTACTAGAGAACAATTAATAGATAGGGTTTTTGGTATGGATTTTGAGGGGTTTGACAGGACTGTAGATGTTCATATAAAAAACATAAGGAAAAAAATAGAAGAAGACAGTAAAAGTCCTAAGTATATTTTGACAGTTACTAGACTAGGATATAAGTTTGGTGGTGACAATTGATGTATAGTATTAGGCGAAAGCTAAGCATTATAATTTTAGCTTGTTCTATATTAGCTGTAGTATTAACTGCTATCTTTGTAAATATCACAATAAATAATAAATTTAGTGAATATATGGTGAACAACCAGAATAAAAGAAATGATAGAATAGTACAGTATTTCCAAGAGGTTTATAAAAGAGATAAAAAATGGACAGCAGCTTCAGGAAGTGAAATGAAGCATGAGGCATATATGAGCAATTACTGCATAACTCTTTTAGATTCAAATAAAAAGTTGGTTTGGATGATGGATCCAAATGATATTAAAGAAAAAGAACATTTTAAATCCTTAGATGGTAAAAGTGGAGTTTTTACTACAAATAGTTTCCCAATTAAATATAATGGTGATGTTGTTGGATATGTACAGATAGGTCAATATTCTTCAGTATTATTATCCGCTGATGATGTAAATTTTAAATTATCCATTAACAAAGGAATTATTGCTAGTATTTTTTTAAGTCTTCTTATTGTAATAATTATCAGCCTGTATATTTCAAAGCAGTTTTCAGTACCAATTAGAGAAGTATCAAATGTATCAGTAAAGCTATCTAATGGAGATTATAATTCTAAAACTAATGTAGATACAGACATATTAGAGATTGAAAAGCTTAAAAGCAGTATAAATACGTTAGGAGAAAAACTTAATCATCAAGATTTATTAAGAAAAAGGCTAGTTTCTGATATATCACATGAAATAAGAACTCCACTTAATGTTCTTCAAAATAACTTAGAAGCCATGATTGACGGAATTTTTCCGGTAAATACAGAACAGTTAATAGGTTTAAATGATGAAGTTATCAGGTTTGGAAAGCTTTTAAATAACCTAAATACCCTAAAAGAATTTGAATCAGAGACAATTTCTGTTAATAAAGAGAAGATCTTATTAGATGAATTGTTATCTGCAGTATGTGATGGCTTTTCAATTGCATTAAAAGAGAAAAGTATAGAGTTAGTGTATAATATAAGACCGGATAAGGACTATAGTATAGTAGGTGATGCAGACAAATTAAAACAGGTATTTATTAATCTTTTATCTAACGCAGTAAAATTTTCAGATTATGGAGGAAAAGTTTGGGTTAATTTAACTAGAGATAAAGAAAGTATTGTTGTTAGTATAAGAGACAATGGAATTGGAATTAGCAAAGAAGATTTACCTTTTATATTTGAAAGGCTGTATAGGGGAGATAAAAGCAGAAATAAAATTGAAGGAAGCGGAATCGGATTAACCATAGTAAAGGATATTTTAACTCTACATTCAGCTTCTATTGAAGCTCAAAGTGAAGTAGGCAAAGGATCCATATTTACTATACGATTTAGAAATAATGTTTAGTATTAATTGATTGGGATATACTGAAGTTGTAATGCTAACTAAATTTATAAAGGAGTGGTATTATGGCGATAACAACATTTAAGGCAACAACAAGACGAAAGAAAGGTCTTGCAGTTACAGCAGAAGCAAGGGGGTTTAATGTAGATATTGACGAACCAGAAAGCTTAGGTGGAAGTAATACTGGAATGAATCCGGTTGAATTAGTTCTTTGTGCTTTAGGTGGATGTCAAACAATTCTTGCATCATCTTTTGCTGAAAAAATGAAAATAAATCTTGAGGATTTTTGGATAGAGTTAGAAGGAGAATTGGATCCAGATGGATTTATGGGATTATCGGATGTGAGACCGGGATACCAGAGTGTAAGATATAATATGCATATAAAGAGTGATGCTTCAGAAGAAAAAATTAGGAAGTTTATTGAACTCATTGAAAAAAGATGCCCAGTAGGAGATACAATAGGAAATGTTGTTAAACTAGAAAAGGCAAAGATTACAATAGAGAAGTAATTATTAAACTAAAAGTGATTGATAAAGTAAAAATGTGTAGATTACTTTTATTCAATCACTTTTTTTATTATGGTAATTAGAGCATCTACAAAATTACTCTTGAATACTATTTAGATAACTTTCATATATGTTTTGAGTTTGTTATTTAGTTGACGAATTAGCACTAGGTGCTACTGCACCACCACTACAGCAATTAGGAGTACCAACAGGAGGAGCGGAAGGATCGGTGGGCTTAGATGTATCAACAGAATCTAGATTATCTACTACTCGAATTACCCCATTTATCATTCCCATCCAGCAGCTAAAGTTTATGTCTTTGTCATTTGGTGTAAACTCTATTATATTTTCACCATTATCCAACTGCTTCTTTATATTTAGCGATGCTACTACAATTGCATTGTTACAAGAAGTTATTTGTTTCCCATCTATTATCCACTTAACAGGAATGCCTTTTTTTACATACAGTACATTAGGCGTATACCCATTTCCATCTGCAGTCATATTTACTACCTGAACTCCATCCTTTAAAACAGCTTTAGTGCTATTTGCCGCAGAAGCAGCAAGGGATTGGTTAGTTCCAGGTAAAAGAGAACCTATAGACGAAACAACATTTATTCCAGCTAAAGATAGTCCTCTATTACCCATAATTAACCCTAGGACAATTACAAGGACTCCACTAAATTTTAAAATCTTTTTTGTGTATCCTTTACTTAATAGGCCAGAAACTGCACCGAAAGTTAACATTAAAGGCACTGTACCTAAGGCAAAGATGAACATAGAAAGAGCACCTTTAAAAGAGCTGCCTGTACCAAGAGCATATAGCTGCATAGTTTGAAGAGGCCCGCATGGCATTAAACCATTTAAGATACCTACCATAAATGGAGTTTTAGGCTTATTCTTTACTGAACAAAAGGACCAAGGTAGTTTTATTTGCAGCTTTCTAAATAAAGAAAAACCAGCCATATTAAATCCCATGATGATCATAAATAAACCAGCAAACAGTTGAAGAGCAGCTTGAGTTTTTATAGATAGTGAAAGTACGGAGCCCAAGGTACCAATAATTCCACCTAGAATTGTATATGATATTACTCTCCCTATATTATAAAGTATTGCAGGTTTAATTGCCTGAAATTTATTGGTGCTTTCATTAGTTAAGCTTTGAGAAAGCATTATTCCACCGCACATTCCCACACAGTGTATAGAGGTGAGCACTCCAACTACAAAAAGTACAAAATAGGTTGCTCCTTTAAGCATATTATTCATATCGAAACCACCAGTAGAATTACCTATAAGAATAATGGAAACTGCTACCATAAGTATTCCAGCAAATCCAAGATTATAGGAATTCTCAGTGCTATATCCAGTACTATTTATACAATCCTTTATATCCTTTAGATTGCAAAGTTTAGAATCATATTCTATGTCTATAAATTGACCACTGTAGTTAGCCTTGGCATTAAAAACCCCTACTAACTTTTTTAATGTTCTTTCTATAGTTTTTTCACAAGATGTACAAGTCATATTATATACTTTTAGTCTTATATTTTTTATACTCATAAATTTACCTCACCAGTATATTATTATTTTTATTCTATAAGCTGAGTACATTGGTATAGTCCTCACATTATAAATACATTTAATAGCTATAATATACAGAATAGTTGTGTAGAAATTATAAAGATTTATATAAAAAATATTTGCATAACCAAACTTGTTTTAAATAAATTTTTTAAATTATTTAATCTTCATTTTTTCTTCATATGAGACTTATATAATAGAGCACAAATAATGAAAAATGATTGTAAATAATAATTTTAAATAAAAATTGAAGGAGTTGTTGTTTAGTTGCATATTTTAGTTTGTGTGAAACAAGTACCGGATACTACAGAAATTAAAATGGATCCAAAAACAAATACTTTAGATAGATCAAGCGCACCTACAATTATTAATCCTTATGATGCACATGCAGTAGAAGAAGCTGTGAAAATTAAAAATAAGTTTGGAGGTAAGGTTTCTATTATATCAATGGGGCCGCCACAAGCAGAGGAAGTTATTAAAAAGTGTATTGAAATGGGAGCTGATGAAGGGTATCTTCTCTCAGATAGAGCATTTGCTGGTTCTGATACTCTAGCTACAAGTTATATACTTTCAATGGGAATAAAAAAAATAATGGAGAAAGAGGCTATTGATTTAGTGTTTTGTGGAAAGCAAGCTATAGATGGAGATACAGCTCAGGTTGGACCAGGTATTGCATCTAGACTTGGAATACCGCAATTAACCTATGTGGAAAAAATAAAGTCTTTAAATTTAAAAAATAATACTGTGATAATACACAGAAAAATTGATAATGGCTATGAAGTTGTTGAATCAAAACTTCCATGCTTAATCACAGTAGAAAAAGATATAAATGATTTAAGTTTTTCTCCACTATCAAATATTATTAGAGCAGCACGTTATAAAGCAACAGTTTGGGGAATTAATGATTTTGAAGCAGATATGAGTCAATTAGGGCTTAAAGGATCTCCAACTTCAGTTCGACGTATATTTCCACCACCTCAAAGGTCCGGTGGGGAGTTACTAAAAGGCAACATTGATGAGGTGGTAAAACAACTTACAGATAGCTTGAAAGGAGGAATAGTTAGATGGCAGTTATAATTACAGATTCTTGTATTGGATGTGAATCATGTATCCCAATTTGCCCCTTCGATGCATTGGGGATTAATGGAGAAGGTAAATTAGTGGCTAGTAAAGAAAAATGTACTGAATGTGGAAAGTGTGTATCGGTGTGTCCAGTTTCTGCGTTAAATATTTCAGGTGTCAACAAGAAAGCCAATGATATCTCGAAGAATGAGACTAAGGAAGGTAGCAAAGCTTCAAAGTCAGAAAAACCTACTGGAGATGTATGGGTCTTTGCAGAACAATTAGAAGGTAAGCTATCTTCTGTTACTCTTGAACTTATTGGTGCTGCAAGAAAGCTTGCTTCAAAATTAGAGGTAAAGGTATGTACAGTTTTATTAGGTGATAAAGTTGAATCTATAATACCTGAGCTTTTTGGATATGGTGCAGATACCATATATGTTATAGATGATGAAGTATTTCATTTTTATAGAGCAGAGACTTATAATAGAGCTTTCTGCTATTTAATAAATAAGTATAAACCAGAAATATTATTAATGGGAGCAACAACTACGGGAAGAGATTTAGCTGGTGCCGTTGCAACTGCATTGAAAACTGGACTTACAGCAGACTGTACCGGACTAGATATTGACTTAGAAAAAAGAGTATTGCTTGCTAGCCGTCCAGCCTTTGGAGGAAATATAATGGCAACAATAGTATGTGAGAAACACCGTCCTCAAATGGCTACTGTGCGTCCAAGAGTTATGATGATGCCAGAACCTGAAGTAAATAAAACAGGCGCTATAATTAGAGAGAATTTTAAAATTGAAGAAAAATGTCTTAAGACTTGGGTACTTGAGATTATTAAGGAACAGGCAGAAAATGCAAAACTTGAAGATGCTAAAATTATAGTTTGTGGTGGACGTGGTGTGCAGAATCAGGAAGGATTTAAGTTGCTAGAGGAGTTAGCAAAGGTTGTTGGAGGTGTAGTTGCAGGAAGTCGCGGCGCTGTTGAGAAAGGTTTAGTAGATCATAAACGTCAAGTTGGTCAGACAGGACAAACAGTATCCCCAAAACTATACTTTGCTATAGGAATTTCTGGTGCAATACAGCATACCGTTGGAATGCAAGGAGCTGAAACAATAGTTTGTATAAATACAGATTCTGAATGTGAAATGATGAAGTTGGCTACTTATGGAATAGAGGGAGATGTTTTTGAAGTATTACCTAAATTAATTAGTAGTTTTAAAGAAGAAATTACAGAAGTTTCGAAGATAAATAATAAAGGTTTGTGTACGATTGCGAAGGAGGTTTAAAGAGTGGCTGAAAAATTTGATGTTATTGTTGTAGGGGCTGGGGTTTCCGGGCTTGCAGCAACATATGTAATGGCAAAAGAAGGTCTTAAAGTTATTGTTATTGAAAAAGGTAAATACCCTGGCTCAAAAAATGTTATGGGTGGTGTATTATACCGCCACATGATGGACGAGATTATACCAGAGTTTTGGAAGGAAGCACCTCTTGAACGTCCTATTGTAGAACAAAACTTTTGGTTACTAGGTAAAGAATCCGCAGCTAAAACCGGTTATAGAGGAATGGAGTGGTCAAAGCCCCCTTATAACAACTTTACAGTTTTTAGAGGTAAGTTTGATCAGTGGCTTTCAAAAAAGTGTATAGAAGCTGGTGCATTGATTGTCAACGAGACTGTTGTAAAGGAATGTATTGTAGAAAACAATAAAGTTGTTGGAGTTAGAACAGATAGACCAGATGGAGATATTTATGCTGATGTGGTTGTTCTTGCAGATGGAGTTAATTCATTGCTAGCTAAAAACCTTGGCTTCCATAAAGAATGGCGTAAGGATCAGGTAGCCCTTGCAGTTATGGAGGAATTAAAACTGCCTTCAGATAAAATCGAAGATAGATTTAACTTAGACAAAGGTATGGGAGCAACTGTAGAAATGTTTGGTGATGGAACCTTAGGTATGGTAGGTACAGCCTTTATCTATACTAATAACGAACATATATCTATTGGCTGCGGAGCTTTGCTTTCACAGATGAGTGAAAGAAATGTTAAACCTTATGAATTATTAGAGTATATCAAGCAGCATCCTGTTATTAAGCCTTTAATTGCAGGAGGTGAAGCAAGTGAATATTATGCACACTTAATTCCAGAAGGAGGGTATAATAGTATACCTAAATTAGTAGGGGATGGAGTACTTGTAATTGGGGATGCAGCACAGCTTGTTAATGGTATTCATAGAGAAGGATCAAATCTAGGAATGACCTCTGGACGTTTTGCTGCTGAGACTATTATACAGGCTAAGAAACTAGGCAAATTCAATGAACAAACACTTTCACATTATCAGGAGCTGCTTAAAGAAAGTTATGTTATGAAAGATCTAAAAAAATATAAGAATGCATCTACAACTATGGAAGAAAATCCGAAGTTCTTTAATCATTATATACCAGCAGCTAACAAGGTGATGAGTGAAATGTTTACTGTAGATGGAGTATCAAAGAGAGACAAGCAAAAGTTAGCTATTAAACATATGGCTGGTGGAAAATCTATATTAAGTATGGGTATGGATGGATTTAAAATATGGAGGGCGATGAAATAATGGAAGATACAAAATTAAAAGTAAATATTGATGATAAGCTGTATTTAAATACTTATAATGTAGACACTCTTTCCCACTTAGCTATAAAGAATCAAAAGATATGTGAGACATGTAATGAAAAGACCTGTACTTTCATTTGCCCTGCTCGTGTTTATGAATGTAAGGATGGACATGTTACTGTTGGTTATGAAGGTTGTCTTGAATGTGGGGCATGTCGTATAGCTTGTTCTCATGATAATATTGATTGGAACTTCCCAAGGGGAGGGTTTGGTATACAGTTCAGGTTGGCATAGTATATTGAATTATAAAAGGTCTCAGCAAATTTTATTTGCTGAGACCTTCTTATTTTATACTATAAAACTGTGCCTAAGAATGATAGTAAACAAAGTAGTGGCAAGTATTATCCTGCTCATTGTTGCTGCAGTGAATTTCTTCGGGATAACATCAACTCCAAAAGTAATAATCGAAATATTTTTTATAAATTTAGTTTTACTAGTATTATATGTAGGTATTTCTGTGTCAAATGTTGATGTAACTAACCTTTCACATGTTTTCGGTTCGGGAATAACTGGTATTGTGACTGACGCAAGGCTTTTCTTCCGGTGCTTTGATGACTTTCAGCGTATGGCAATCATGTCCAATACAATAAAGAATCCACAAAAGTCAATTCCTTTCTCAATTATTGGTTAAAGTCTAATAACTGCTGTTATTTATCTAATTGTTACAGGTACTACCCTTGGTAGTCTTGTTTTATAACTAAACTGTAGAAATCAAATAATCTATTGAAATACCATATTATTCAATTTCAAATTCTATGGTATTTTTATGCTTGTAATTTTAAAACAATATGGAAGTGTTGTAACTCTAATTATATTAGTATTTTTATAATTTCTAAAACTTAATATTATTATGATTTACAAATTTATTTGTTTTGACTTATAAGTATAATTTCTATGAGTGTTAGGAAATCTAAGTACATGAGCATATTCTAATACAATTTTATTAATACATAGTTTATAAAATTAAGAGGTATCTCTATGAAAATAAAAAAATTTATTAATTTAATACTAATTATCTTGTGTGTATGTCTTATAGTAGGTGCTGGTGCATTTATTTATAATGCTAAAGATGCTTACAAAATTAGCAGCGACTTTGTTAGTATACCGCTTAAGTTCAATTATGATGATTCTTCTTCGACATATAGTATACAAAATACACAAGTTACTGTTTATGGTGGATTTGTTAAAGGGATTAAAAATGGGGAAAACAATGTAAAAAGTCTTGTTATTAGAGCATTATCTCCACTTCCAACATTAAAAATACAAGGAACAAAATCAGCTAATGTTTCAATCTTTATTGAAAATGTTAATCCCGATTTTTATGCGAAGAGTATTGAAGATAGTAAGCTACATATGTCAAAGGTTACCGTTAATACTTTGCAGCTTAATATTCCTGTTAGTCATGGTAAAACTATAAAAATTGAACCAGTTAAAAAAAACACGCCCAATAATGTGAATAAATATCAATATATTATTTTAGGTGATAATCGTAATGGATATGATACTTTTCAGAAAATTATTCAGCAAGTTAATGGAGAAGAACCTGTATTTGTAATAGATAATGGTGACCTTGTATTTAGTGGAAAACCTAATCAATATCGACTTTTTGACAAGATGGCATCAAAAATATCAACTACCCTATGTATGACACTAGGTAATCATGACATTCGCGGTAATGGATATAATACTTATACTATGCTGTATGGTCCGTCTTATTATTCCTTTGATTTTGCAGACAGCCATTTTACATTTTTAAATTCAGTTCCAGGATGGGCTCAAAAAAGAGCAATTTCAGATGAGCAATATGTATGGCTTCAAAAGGATTTGAAAAAAGCACAAGGTAAGCGTATTTTTGTAATTACACATACATAGTTATTTTGATTATACTAGAAAAGGTGTACGTTATATAATTACTGGTGGCGCAGGAGCAGAGTTATTAACAAAAAATAACTATTATCATTATATAATAGAAAAAATCGATAATAGTAAGAGTGCTACTAGGGTTGAACTTCCATCACCAGCTAACACTTATATTACAAGGTATCTTGCAGCTACACAACTTTTTGCAAATTCAATGTATGAAGAGAATCCACTTGCGGTTGCTTTTATAATTTTAGGATTTTCGTTACTAATTATCTTATTAATAATGAAAATTTATCTTAGAAAAAAACAGCCTATTAATACTTTTGGGAAATGGTTGCTTGATATTTTTAGATATGCAACGGAAGATTTTAAGGAATTGTTTAAGAAAAAGGATACTAATTAATATACAAATGTAAAAATGATTTTAAATCTAATCATAATATAAGAAATGTAAACTTAAAATCATTTTTATAATTGTATCTTAATTCCAAAATCGTTCCACTAATCAAAGTATTAAGATAAGTTATAAATAGTATTTATGGTAGTTATGTTTTAGATATTACTTCTTATTTATTATTTCAAGTTTCATCAGTTCTTTTTCCTCTGCTTCCGTTAAATTTTCAAACGTTCTAAAATTAAACCCTTGGTCTTTTAAGTATTTTATTATTTCAGGTAGTGATTCTACTGTAAAATGTTTGTAGTAAGTATCATGCATAAGTATTACTGCAATTTTTTTATTTTTACATTGATTTTCAACGTTTCTTTTTATTTTCCCAACAGGTACTTCATGACTATCTGCATCACCTGAACAAACATTCCAATCTACATATTTTATTCCTTTATTATTTAAGGCTTTTTTTATTAAGGATAAGTTTGTTTTACTAATTATTAGGTTAGTCGAACCACCTGGTAATCGGGTATAGTTTACGGGATCTTTACTTGTTATTTTTTTTATTATATTTCTACACATTTCATAGTCATTAGCATAAGCATCTAAATTTTTATATATTTTTTTATAATTATGAGAATAGGTATGAACTCCTATGCACATGCCACTATTACTTAATTCTTTAAGTGCTGTAGGATTTTCTTCTGCTTTTATTCCAACTACAAAAAAAGTAGCTTTTATATTGTTATCATTTAATATCTTTAATATTTTTTGTGTGTTATTTACAGATGGACCATCATCAAAAGTCAAAAATACTTCTTTAGGCAATTCTTGAACGGTTTCATCTTTAAATTTGTTATTAGTTATATTTAATTTATTCGCATATGTAATACTGCTACAATTCAAACATACAAGTAATAATGTAAGCATAAAAGCGTTATAGTTGAAAATAGAAAATCTTTTCATAAGAAAAACACCTTCTTTGATTTTAAAATATAAATTTTATCTTAAGGTTGTAATTAACTTATACTACATATTTAATGTATCCTTTTTTCTTTTGTATATTCTATGGAATATTACACAGATAATATACAAAAAAGTAAATAAAGATAAAAAATCAGTTTAGAAGCTACTTGAAATTCTAAAAGAATATAAAAATTCTCTTTACAATATTTGCTGATATATCGCAATTTGAAAGAGATTTAATAATTCAAAGAACCAAAGAAGGATTAGTAAGTGCAAGAGCACGAGATCGTAAAGGAGGAAGACCATTTAAAGATGAAAAAGATGTGGCATTGAGCAAAGTAATAGAGAGTGATGAAAATTTAAGAAAAATTGCTATTGATGTAGCATGTAATTCAAGACTTTGTGATTATCATACTAAGAATGTAAATAAATTAAAAGAAAATAATTTGCTGCGTACAAAGTAAAGTATTATAAATTTGGTCATTTGTAGAGGAGTTTGGGTTAATTTGTAGAATTTATATTATTGTGTAAGTAATTGATGAAATAATAAAATTATAAGAAAATGGGGGAGTAAATATGTTATCAGGAAAAATAATAACTTTAGGGATCACAGCATGCAGCCCAGCAAACCAGTCGCTTACGTTAATTAAGGAATTGAAAAAGCGTGGAGCACAGGTGCATGTAATTATGACGACAAATGCAGCCAATTTTGTTACACCGCTTATGGTACAGAGAGAGGCAGGAACACCTATCCAGATTGAGCAATTTGAACTTCCAAAGGCTTATGATATGAATCATCAGTCGCTGTCATTTAAATCTGACTTAATGCTTGTTGCACCAATTTCTGCCAATACTGTTGGAAAAGCAGCAAATGGAATAGCAGATAATCTTCTTACTACAAATCTATTGTCAACAAGTGCACCTATTATTTTTGCAACTCATATTAATCCTAAAATGTACAGCAAACCAAGTGTACAAAGAAATGTGAAAACACTTAAAGAAGATGGGGTAATATTTGTTGAAAATAAAGAGGCAAAATTTCCAAGTCTATTTCCAAGCATAGAGGCTATTATTAAAACAGTTGAAGAAGTAATTGGTTAAAAATTATTTTAACCAAAATGGAGCTATAACTTAATATAGTTCCATTTTAGCTGAAGCAAAGATTTTCTTTGTCTTAAATAAGAATATTTATTTGATTAAATTGACCCATCTGTGAAGCAGGAACTTTAGAAGCTATGACAGTGTCATAAGCCCTTTATAGGTTTCCTAATTTTGATTTTATTGCTTCAAGGCTACTCTTAAATTTGGGCTGATCCTTAAATGCTGCAAATGCGGGATTTTCTGTTATTGCTTGGAGTATGATTTTTTTAATGACCTTTTCATCTCTCGGTGCCTGGTTACCTAAATCAAATTCTGCAAACCAATTATCAATACTGTCAAAGAACTCATCGCCGTGTAGTTTAAATGAGAGTGACTCTGATGTGCATATATCTGCATATTTTTTTATCATATCAATTGCTTTATCCTGATTATTTTGCATTGCATAGCACTGTGCTGCTGTTAAATATATCTTTAGCATAACTCCGGGATGAAGTTTGTTTAAATTGAAAAGCTCGGCTGTGGAGATTGTGCGCTGGAGTATATTTTCAAACTGCTTTGGAGTATCCTGATTCAATATAAAATAACTTGGCAATATATCCATCATGTTAATTAAATGATGATATATACCAATCTGTAAAACTTCTTTTGCCTTTTGTATATTTCCTGTCATCTGATATGCACTTGCCAGTAGTACTTCATCTGATGGTTTAGGTTTCATTGTTCCATTCAGTAATTCCTGAACTTCTTCTGGATGCTGTAGCATGAGAGAGCAGGCAGCTTCAAGTGAGTTTGCCTCATTTGTTACATACACATCATCCTCTTCTGTTCTAATCCTCTGGCATAAATCAATTACTTCATGAAGAACGGACTCCTGTGCTTCCTTGCCCTTTGCCAGCATATAATGGTTCGTAAGAAGTACAGCCATCTGCACTAAAAGAGGAAAACAAGAATAGTATTTTTTTATAATCTCATGACACTTATCTAGAACCTCTTCAAAAGGTTTGCTGCTAAATTCACTAGCTAATTTATTATAGAGTTTTTTTATATCATCCTTTGTCATCTGCGGCTCATATCCTATAAGCTCATCTATACTGATATTAAAATATGCTGCAAGCTGTGGAAGAAAAGTAATATCAGGGTAACTTTGACCTGTTTCCCATTTAGAAACTGACGCTTTGGATACACCTATATATTCAGCCAATTTATCTTGAGTAATGGCTTTTTCCTTACGCTTTGCAACAAGTGTTTTTGCAATATTAATTTCTTTCATAATTATCACCCCATAATGTAATTATACGGTTTTAATATATGATAACAATGGATTAAAAGTTGATTTTAGTTTACAAAATCAACTTACAGTTAACTTCGAATATTTCTTAAGTTCTGAGGTAATAAGAATAATAGTCACTATAACTGATAATATTTCTGCACAGGGTCCTGCATATAAAACTCCTAAAACTCCAAGAAATTTAGGTAAAATTATCATAAGGGGAACTATAAAGAAGGTCTGTTTACATAGTGTAAGAAGCATTGCTTTTCCAGGTTTACCTACAGCCTGGAAGAAAATACAACTTGTAAGTTCAAAACCTATAAACATACAGAGCATCAAAAATATCTTAAAAGATTTTAATGCAAATTCATTATATAATGCACTATTTTGACCAAATAGATTTACTATACTCTGTGTAAAAAACTGAAATATAATAAAGCCTATTATTGATACAACAGTTGCTATTTTTATAAGCATAAAATAGGTATCTTTAACACGTTTAAAATTTTTAGCACCGTAATTGTATCCAAGTATTGGCTGGCCTCCTATGGCTATACCTATTACTACTCCTAATAAAAGATCATTTACTTTCATTACAATACCTATTGCTGATATGGGAATATCACTGCCATAAATTGATTGTGCTCCATAAATTTTAAGCATATTATTGCTTACTATTATTATTATTGTTACTGCTGCCTGCGTAATTAAACTGGAGATTCCTAAAAGCATTACTGTCTTGCTCACCTTTACATCAAGCTTCAAATATTCTCTTTTAAACTTTATGTTTTTAAACTTTTTAAGGTAACTTAGAGAAATTGTGCAGGATAAAATTTGTCCTATTATTGTTGCTATAGCAGAACCTTTAACCCCCATACTGAAATGAAATATAAGTATAGGATTCAAAACAATATTTATAACTGCTCCTACTATCATCGCAAGCATTGAATATTCCGGGCTGCCATCTGCACGTATTATTGAATTTAGACCTGCTGCCAAAATCATGAAAGGAAGTCCTATTAAGATTATTCTCATATAATCCAGTGCTACAGAAATGTTAGTGCTTGTAGCCCCAAAGCTCCACAGCAGCTTTTTCATAAAAATATATCCAACTGCTAAAAATATCAAACCTAAAATCACCATCAAAACAATTGCATTACCTATTGCCTTAGCGCCCTCTTCTTTGTTCTTTTCTCCTAATTTTATACTGTAAAAAGCAGCTGCTCCATCTCCCAAAAGTAGTGAAAAACCTAAGGCTAAAACTACAAGTGGAAAGGTTATATTTGTAGCTGCATTACCAATATAGCCTACTCCCTGACCAATGAAAATCTGGTCCACAATACTGTAAAGAGCATTGACCACCATTGCAAGTACGCAGGGAATTGAAAACTTCATAATAAGCTTGCCAAGCTTTTCATTTTCAATATAGCTTTCATTAATTTTTGTACTCTTTTCGCTCAACTTACATACACCTCTTTCAAACTTCATATAGACATCCACTGAAGTTAACAGACTTATCTAAGATATATATTTCTGGTGTGAATATCTACAATTGAAAGAATAATGCATACAGTAACGGGAGAGTCAACACTTATTTTAATTATTTTATTGGAACTATAAGTTCAGTCACATAATTTTCTTCATCTACTGTGTTCATTATGTCCACAAGATAATTATCTACAGGTTCACCGCAAATTTCATATTTATTTTCATAAATGTATTTGTACAACTTTCTATAAGTATCTATCATACTATCATAACTTCCATAATGGACAGCAGTAACAGCTTTAAAACCTCCAAACTTTCTAACTAGACCATCTATTTCTCTTTCCTCAGACACAGCTATACAAACTTCTATATCATAATCTTCCTTTTCTTTTTCTTCAAAATCAATACAGTTATCATAATACACTGCCATAGCATTCTTTATAATATGAAAATTGTTTTTTTCAACTAATGAAATCAGTTTACAGTACCTAACTGTAAATTCTTCAATAGTACAGGGCCCTTTGCTCCTGAGATAGGCAACATAAGAGACTGGTATTTCTTTTATCTCAATTTTAAAATCCTTATTTTTTTTCTTTTCCTTTTTGCTTTCTTTTATAAAAAACTGCAATTTTTGTTTTAGCATCTTTAAATCGTTAATTTTGTTATCAATCTCTATACATTTTTCATTAATTTTTCTTGTGTTATATTCTAAATTTTCTCTGCCCAAAAGTACTTTTATTTCTTTTAATGAAAAACCTGCTTCTTTAAAATGCTTGATCACAAGCACTAAAGCCAATTGGTCATTTGAATAATATCTATAATTACTGTCTGGATCAATCTTTCTTGGTATCAACAATTTTATTTCATCATAGTATCTGAGTGTTTTTATTGGAATATTGCATATTTTAGATACTTTTCCTATTTGATAAAGTTCTTTACTTTCATCCATTGTATTAATCAACTCCTCATATAAACACAGTTAACTATATTTTACCATAACATATATGCCAAAAAAATTCTAAGATTAAGATGCTTATTTATGCAGTTCAAATTTATTCATTTTAGAAATACTTAAACAGAAAGATTTGCGATAATTTCAATTATATACCTGACTATATGACCAATCATGTCAAAATCAATGGTATCCAACGTATCTTTTGAGGTATGGGTGTATTCTAAGCCACCACTAAAAAGATCTGATGATGTTACTACTAAACAAGGTATACCACGAAATATAAAAGGAGCATGATCTCCGGCATACCATTTTCTGCCTTTAACAATTTCTTCACTCTTACCTATAGTGCAGTTTATAATTTCACTTATATTATTACTTAGATTGTGAAAGGAAATGGCAGTTTGAGCTCCCTTATGGCATGGTGAATCTATATTAATCATGAGCTTAATTCTATCTTTTTCATTATCAATTAATTTTAAATATTCCATTTCACCACAGGCACCATAGAATTCTTCACTATTAAATGGTACGATCTCTATATCGTATGCTGTAGATTTCAATACTTCAGCCATCTGCAGCAACACTGCTACTCCTGATGCGTTATCCAAAGCTCCAGGTGTATTATATTTTGTGTCCATATGAGCACCTATAACAATTTTTCCCATTGATTTTGTAGCTTTCTTTAATGCTACAATCTGTCGACTTTTGGACAACCTTTTATGGGAATCTATTGTTAAATTCACAACCTCACCTAAAAGCCCCGCGGCCTCAATTTTTGATAAGGTTTGATCATTGATATTTGTTGATGGTATTAAAAAGTTTCCATCTTCAAAAAGCGGAAATGGATTTTGCCCACTTAATGGATTTTTACCGGTTACAGCAATAATTGCCTTTGGCTTCTTTCTTTCAAGTAGAGAAATAAGATATTTATGCTCTTTCGGATAATAAAAGGGATAGTCTTTTGGCTGCAAAGGACTTTCTGTAAGCTTTCCTGACAATACTAAAATAACATCATTACAATCAATATCTTCTAATTCCTTCACAGTTTTAACCATAATCAACTTTCCACTTCCTTTAAAAGGCTCGGAAAAAGGACTTGGCTCAACCTGGAACAAGTGATTGCGGCTTATAAGAGTTGATTTTGCTTTTTCCCAAACAGTACATTCAAATGGCAGCGACTTTATTGAATAGTTCATATATTTAAACTTATTTTCTAAAAAATTTACTATTTCATCATTTGCAGCTGTTCCTACTGCACGTTCTTTCGTAATTATTTCAAAAACCTTACTTATCATTGTTTTACCTCCAGTTTTTATAGTTAAGGATGAAAAAACAACACACCATCCTTCTATAAAAAAATAACATAGAAAATATAGGGTGGTGTGCAAGTGTAAGGTTTTTTATAAGTTTTTCATCTCTTCAATAATTGAAGGTATTTTTTGAGCTGCTTTTAGTAGTTTATTTAATTCATAAAGCCAGCGATCTCCAACTGAAATAAACTCATCATACTCTTGACAGTCCAGTGATGATGCCACTAACTCGGCATGTCCTTTATCATACATTGAAATACTACGATGGATCGAGGCCATACTATATCCGGACTGTAATAACATATATATAATGTGCATTCTTCCTAAATCAGTACTTGAATAAAGTTTTTCACCTTTTGCACCTACTTTTTCTGGAAGAATTAACCCATTCCTTTCCCAGTTTCGTATGGTTTCAGTAGTGACTCCAAGATAATCAGCAATATCTTTACGTGACAACATTTTCTTTTCTAAAAAAATTTCATTATTCTTAGTTGAGTTTGTCCAATTATCTAGCATTTCACAGGCTTTTTGAGCCTTCTTAATTTCCTGTTCAATTATTCCTATATATAAATCTGTATTTTGTCCTGCTTCATCCCACTGTTTTTTTGTTATTGACCACATGATTTCATTACCGGCATTCCTTATATGTTTGTTTGTAAAAGGATAACCAAAAATACACCGACAAACCTTTATTTGTAGTACATGTAATTCTCCAAATATGCGGTAGTTATTTATATTTCTTTTTGCTTTAGATATAAAGCCTAGCTTTTCATAAAGCCTTATAGTATTGGAATGAATACCATACATTCTAGCTAAATCAATAACTTTATATATTTTTTTCTTTTTCTCCATAATATCTCACCCTACCAGTGGCTCATCTATAAATTTAGTTTCATTTTTCATTATATCCCCTAAAACATTTAAAATAAAAGCCTTGCTTAAAATTTCCTGGACCGTCTTTCTATCATAACAAATATATAAAACAAGTACCCTAACTCTTAAATTTAAAACGATACTTTTCAACAACATCAGGAGGTAGCTAACAATATTGGTAAAGCTTTGAAAATTTACTACGAGAATATTGTTAACGTATTTTTATTTATTATATAAGGGGTTTTGAATTATGAATGTTAGTAGTATATCAAATTCAACAGAAAACAGACTTTATACAAATGAAAATTTATGGGATAAAAATGGCAATATTACAAAAGCCAAGTTTGATACAAGTAAAGCCTTAAAGATTGAAAATGCAAATGTTAATGAAACAAACAGAACTCCATCAGAAATATTATATATACCATCAGAAGATATAGACTACGAAAAGTGCACAGGCAAAGATGGAAAGGAATTTACTGTAACTAGTTATTGTAAGATTAAAGGTGAAACTTTAAATAAAGATTATTTAGATGTATTTGCTTCTAAAGCTCAAGGAAAAGATGTAAGTTATTATGATTATTATGTAAATAATTTTGTGGCAAAAATAGCTCAAAATTTTAGTGATAGTAGTAGTTTAAAAGAGGATGAAAAGTCAATAAAAAAAGGAATAACTGATCTTATTGGAGAGATGAAAAGAAATATTTCAAAAGGTATTTCTAATAATATAGAAAACTTAAATACTAAGTTTAAGGTAAATGGAGTTGATTTTACTTTAAAAGAATTAGTGGATTCTTCAAAGGTTATGGATTATGCATGTTCTATTGTAAATACTTTAGGTGGTATGGATTATAGTGATTATGCAGAAATGGGAATAGCTAAAGGTAAGGTAAGTTCTTATGCAGAAAAAAATCTAAATGTAGAGCAGCAGAAGTTACTTAATTCAACTATGTCTGCAAGAATACAAAAGGTTATAGATTCAGAGCCAGAAATATCAACTGTAATTGAAGACCTGAAACGTGTAAATATCAAAATTGACATGGTTACAGATAAAAATAGTAAATACTATGCCGTAAAAAGTTTAGAACGTGCCACTAATAAGGAATATGCACAAAAAATTATGGATACTTTTGCAAATGTAGATTATTCAAATGCAAAAAGTTTTGATAAAGCTATAGAAGAATATAAAGTTCTAATAAAACCTGTATTAGAGGAAGCAGGTATTAAGAATATGGGAAAAAATGACGCTTTAGATTATACAATTGATTATGAGGCTAATAACCTTAAAACTTTATTTGATAAAGATTATAAAAGAGTTATTTCATCAAGTGTTAAACTTAAAACTTTGTATGGACATTCTTTAGATGTTTATAGATAAATTTTAAAAATGTCTCTATTTTGTAAGATTGAAACTATTTATTTAGAAGAAATATTAAGTAAATTATTAGAATAATAAACAGAGTTCTTGGTTTCAGGTGGAGTTCTTTTCTCCATCTGAAGCTTAGAAATCGTTATCCAGGGGCGTAGCAGCCGTTATCCCCCACTTTATAAGAAGATGGGGGTATTACGGCTGGTAGCCATCGGATAAAATTTAATATTTCTTATTGAAGTCATCTTAAATTAAAGCTTTGAAAATGTTGGAGTTTATATTATACTTAATTTGATTGTATTTGAAATCTTCAATAGTTTTCATGATGTATGAGTTCATAGAATAATTATTGTAAATATACAATTAGTAGATTAAGGAAAAAAGGGGGAATTTATAATGATTTTAGTTATAAGAGTTAGCTCCATGCAAAGATTGTAAAAACATGGAAAAATTTTGTTTGGAGCTGCAGGGAAAATAATGTTAAACTTAATTTATGTATGTTTCAAAATGACATTTTCAAATCATTATGAGTAGTGTATAAGTTAATTAGCGACCCTATAAATTTATCAATTTAGTTTTTACATGTTTTGTTCAGTCTTTGCTTCATTATTTACAAAGTAAATGTAGATTGGAGCAGATGACTTATGAAATATGAAAAGGCACAGAGTGTATTACCAGAATGTATAATTCAAGAAATTCAAAAATATACTGATGGTGGATATATTTATATTCCTAGGAAAAATGAAAATAAAAAATCCTGGGGAGAAAATACTGAAACCAAAAAGTATCTTTATATAAGGAATAAAGAAATTTTTAATAAGTATTGTACAGGAATATCTGTTAAAAGCTTATCTAAACAATATTATTTAACAGAAAATAGTATTAGAAGAATAATCAGAAAACAAAAAAAACATGGTTAACGTAAAACGGTATATTAGCATAAAAAAGTATGCTAATATACCGTTGTTTTATTTTACTATAGCTAAACAATTGAATATAGTTGAGGCTGTTTAGCTATATAGTCACATATAATACAGAAATATTTATGAGCTTGAGTATTTATAGCATGAAATGATATGCTTTAAAAGCGCATAATATATTAGATTGGAAATACATAGATAAAGGAAGTAAATAAATAATGAGTATTTTAACAGTTGAAAATATGAGCCATTCATTTGGTGAAAGAGTATTATTTAAAAATACATCTTTTAAACTATTAAGAGGAGAGCATATTGGTCTTATTGGTGCTAATGGGGAAGGTAAGTCAACCTTTATGAAAATTATTACGGGAGAGCTTCTGCCAGATGATGGTACAATTCAATGGAATCCTAAATTTAGCATAGGCTATATGGATCAGCATGTTGATCTAAAAAAAGGAAATACTACACTAGACACTTTAAAGGGCGCATTTTCAAAGTTATTTGATATAGAGAAAAAAATAAGTGACTTATGCAACAAGCTTGGTACTATGGATGAAAAGGAATTATCCAAAGCTCTCAATAAGTTATCAAATATGCAAGAAACTTTAGACAAAAACAACTTTTACAGTATTAATTCAAAAATACAATCTACAGCAGCAGGTCTTGGGATTAGAGAACTTTTAGATAAAGACGTTTCAGATTTAAGCGGTGGACAAAGAACAAAGGTTTTACTTGCTAAGCTTTTACTTGAAGCACCAGACATTTTGTTATTAGATGAGCCTACTAACCACCTGGATGAAGAACATATAGAATGGTTAAAAAGCTATTTAATAAATTATGAGAATGCCTTTATATTGATATCCCATGATAACAGCTTTTTAAACAGCGTTGTCAATGTAATATATCACCTTGAACACAAAATCTTAACTAGATATCACGGAAATTATGATTATTTTCTCAGGCTTTATGAAATAAGAAAACAGCAGCTGCAGATTGAATACAAAGAGCAGCAAAATGAAATTGCAAAGCTTGAAGATTATGTGAGAAAAAATAAAGCGAGAGCTGCAACGGCAAAACAAGCAAAGGCAAGAGAAAAAAAGCTAAGTAAAATTGAAAGAATAGAAATTAAAAAGAACCTTATAAAACCTCGCTTTAATTTTAAAAGTGTAAAAATGCCGGAAAGTGTAATTTTTAGAGCCAGCAATTTAGTTATTGGATATGATAAGCCTTTAAGCAGACCTCTAAATCTAAAAATGAAAAGAGGAGAAAAAATTGCAATAACTGGAGCCAATGGCTTAGGAAAAACAACTCTATTAAAAAGTTTGCTTGGATTATTAAAACCTGTAAATGGTAAAGTAGTTTTAAGTGACTATAAAAAAATAGGCTACTTTGAGCAGGAAGTTGCAGAAAGTAATACCCATACGGTTTTATATGATGTTTGGAAGACTTTTTCTGATTTGACCCAAACTGAGGTTAGAAGTGACCTTGCTAAATGCGGACTCACAAGACAGCACATAGACAGTCCTATTAATATATTGAGTGGAGGAGAACAGGCCAAAGTTAGATTGTGCAAGATCATCAATAAACCAACCAATATATTAGTTTTGGATGAACCAACTAATCACTTAGATATCTATGCTAAAGATGAGCTTAAGCGTGCTTTAAAGGAATATGACGGCAGCATAATTTTAGTGTGCCATGAACCAGAGTTTTATGAAGACATTGTAGCGAATGTATGGAATTGTGAAGACTGGAAAGCGTGAGTATTAGAGCCGGTTAAAATAACCGGCTTTTTTCTGTAGTTTATCCATATTATGTAAACAATTATAAATCTATCTTGGTATCAATAATTGTCTCTAATTTTTTGATTTCTTCATGTGAAATAGTTCTATTTTTACTTTTAAAATTATCTATAAATGAAAGTAATTCATTTACTTTCATAACAGGAGTAGAATTTGTAGGTACTTTTAGTCTTGAACTCCATCTTATTGTGAATACTACTATAGGTTGAATCCACAAATGTCCAAGTTGATTCTCTTTTAAATAACAACTCAAAGTGTATACATGTCTCCGGGATTGTTTACATGGATTGTAAAAGTTTTTATAGTAAACTCCTCCTTTTTGGCCAACTTTTTTCTCGCCTTTTATACCATAGGAGAATATTGATGCCTTATTCAAATGATATAGCAAATAAATTATTGGAATAAATGATGAATTGGATTTTGTCGGCATAGCTATAATTTTAATTATTGCCATAATAGTATTACTCCTTTACTAACAGAGGTAAGTGTATATATTAGTTAATATGTGATAATAATAAAAATAATATTGAATTTTAGGAAGAGGAGTGAGATTAGATGTCGCGAGGTTTACAGATATTTTTAATTACTATAGGTGGATTAATTACAATTGGAACAATAATGGCTGTATTTATAAAAATTATGATTAATATTACGAAATATGTGAATGAAAAAAATGGGTCATATTAGAATGGATAAGTTTTATGGTAACAATATTGAAGAACATACATAAACTAAATGTAGATTATGAAAATTGTATGGAGGGAGCTTTTTGCCTAATGAAAAACAAGATTTATTATTTTGGACAGGTATAATGAGAGACCATGCTATATTTCAAAATAGTGCATTAACATCTAAAGAAGTGCCATATATTCAGAAAACAATAATTTTTAGAAACTTTTTTCAGAAAACTATGGACAAAATTGAAAGCAAAGACAATTTTAATGAAAATACACCTGGTTTAATTGAAGCTGTTAATGACTTCATAAATTTTAAAGTAAGTATACTTAAAGGTCTTTTGACCTGTAAATTAGAGATGAATTTGCCGCCAACTCTTATTAGTCATCAAATAAATGAAGCTATGGAATTTAGACTTCAACTTATGTATCCAGAAGATTATTTAAAAAGTATTCAAGATCCTATACATTTTATAGAGTTATTAAATAAGTGGATATCTGATAGTTCAGGTCATGCCTCGGCTTATGCTTCATTTTTAGATCCTACTGAATCAATTCTTAGCGCTGAAGCACTTGAATTTAAGATGAAATTTGATATGTTGTCAGTGAAAGGTAATGAATTACAAATGATGATGATGCAAAGTGAATCAGGCAATGAGGCTCTAATGCTCTTGATTGAAGAAATAGAAAAAGTAATGAAAAAATTTATCCTATATTTACAAGAAATATTAAAATTGAGATCCAGTTGTGAGGTTATGGCAATAGGTACATTAAATCCTCTCCTTCCAGACCATATGATTAGAGAGCATAAATACTATCTGGATAAAATTAATAATTATATGAAAAGCAAAAAATGTTAAATATACTTTTTGTACACCTTACAAAGCTACATATGCATAGTTTTGTAGAAGGTTCAATATTATAAAAAAGAAGACTAGGTATTCTCCATGCCCAGTCTTCTTTAAGTTACTAAAAATTCTTATTTTTCATAGCATATCTTATATTGAGCAATTTCAATCTGTCCATTTTCAATGTGGTATACCACTTTTAAAACTTAAGACGCAAAGAAAAAATATTTTTTATAAATGGTTATAATAATAGATATGTTTAAATTAGAAGGAGTGATATTGATTGTCACAAAGCGTAGGAATAGTTTTAATTATTGCAAGTGGATTAATTGTATTGGAAGGTATAACATTTGCTTTTATAAAAATTATGATTAATATAATTAAATACTTAAATAACAAAGATAGACATCATTAAATAGCGCTATACTTGGTATTAAGTAGGATGAAATACAAAATTTTACACAAATTTGGAAATATATTTATCACATGATTTTATGATAAATTCCTAATCATATATATGAAGGTTTTTATCCGATGACTACCTGATCTAATACTCCAACTTCTTTAAGTTGGAGTAAAGATCAGCTACGTCCCTGGATAACGAGTTCTAAGCATCAGGTGGAGTCAAAACTCCATCTGATGCCAAGAACTCTGTTTATTAAAATAATGGGCAAATTGTTAAGCCATCTTTTAGGAGGAGACTACTCGTGAGATTAAATCATGTGATGAAGAAAATTAAAGTTATGTCATTGTTAAAATACATAACTTTAATATTTATATTCTTAACGATCCCTATACTTAAATGTTCAATATGTAAGTCTAGGGAAAGTATAAATAAGGAAGAGATAAGTGCAGAAATTCAAAAAATATATAATTTTCGGTGTGATGCTCTTAAAACCGGTGATTATTCAACATTGAATAATTACTATGATACATCTAGACCAAGCGGTAAATATGCATTAGAGCATGAAGTAAAAAGAGCTAAATACTTGAAGGATTGGTGCAGCAAAAGAAATATAGAATTTAAAGATATTAAATCTACTATAAATTTAAGAAAAGCTATACCTCACGGTAGCGCAGTAAGATTAGTTATTGCAGAAAGTTATAAGTTTGATTATAAATATAAAAATGATGAAGCTAGTCCATTAAATTCATTTGGAGTAGGTATACGCCATACGGCAAGTGTAGTAAAAAAAGATGGAAAATGGCTTGTACTTAGTGACTGGTACACTGATTGCTTTGAAGATTCTCTTCAACTTTATACAGCAGCATTAAATAATAACATAAGTTCTTCAAGAAAATATTCCAATAATTTCAGCGGTAAAAGGAGAATGGTTTATGACAGGAAAAACGCAGTGGCTTATGCTGACAAGTATTGTGGTATAGCTTGGGGAAATAGCAATAACTTTAAGTATAATAGGAAATATGATGATTATAATGGAGCAGGGGGAGACTGTACTAATTTTATATCTCAAGTATTGGGAGATAAAGAAGGAGGTGCCATGCGTACCAACGGTGAATGGCATCCAGGTACAAGAGCTTGGTCAAATGCAGATGGATTAAAAAATTATTTGTTACGCAGTGGAAGGGGAAGTGTTATAAAGATTGGAACTTTTGATCAGTTAACTGCTAATATATCAAATACATCTAATGGAGTATTTAGTAAGTTAAAGATAGGTGATTTGATAGCTTATGAGAAAGGCAGAGGTAATATAGATCATTTTGCAATAGTAACGGGATTTGATTCTCACAATTACCCTTTGGTTAACTCCCATACCACAGATAGGTATCATGTACCCTGGGATTTAGGTTGGGGAAATAAAAATATAAGATTTTTTCTCATACACATGAGGAATTAAGAATTTTATATTAAGGTTGAACATCTATAACATAGGTCTGCGGCATTAAGAAATTAGTGCCGCAGACCTATATTTATCCGATGACTACCTTCTCTAATACTCCAACTTCTTTAAGTTGGAGTAAAGAGCAGCTACGTCCCTGGATAACGAGTTCTAAGCATCAGGTGGAGTCAAAACTCCATCTGATGCTTAGAACTCTGTTTATGTTAAAGAAAATAATATAACAAAAATGTAATGTTAATGAAATATAGTTCAATTGATGATATAAATAGAATCTTATAAAATAAGTTACATGAAATGACGTTAATAGAGCCAGTTAATATCTCAAAATGAAAGCATTATATAAATTATCAATAATATTGCAAAGGAGTGCGGTATGAATTATATCAAAAAAAAGCTTACAAATTTCATGAATATATCTTTAAAAATTCTTTTTTTAATGATTATATTAGGAAGTATAGGAATGTCATTTTTAAGCCTTATAAAGTTATCATTCAAAAATATAATATACTTAATAGTAAGTAGTTTAATTTTATTTTTGATTTGTTCATTAATAGGATACTTTATTTGTAAACTTTTGAAAAAAGGTTATTCTGATAAAGTAATATTATTAATAATTTTGTTATTAGCATTTTCATTAAGGCTATTATACATTTTATTAATAGATGTTAAACCATTTTCAGATTTTGAAATAATTTATAATTGTGGCCAAAAATTTGCATATGGAGACTACTCAGTCTTTAAAGGTACAAGCTATATAGCCAGGTTTCCCCATTTAACAATATTAACATTATATTTTGGAATGATAATTAAAGTATTTCCAGATGCTTTATTGGTAATTAAATTAATAAACATAATTTTATCAACAATAAATGTATATATTATTTATTTGATAAGTATAGAATTATACGGAAATAAAAAGGAATCAATCATAATTTCTTTTATAGCATGTGTATTTCCAGCATTTATATTTTATAATTCTGTAATTTGTTCAGAAAATTTAGCTATGACATTTTTTTTAGGAAGTATCTACATATTCATTTTAGTAATAAAAAATAAAAAGGGTTCACTGTGGATTCTTGTTTCAGGACTATTATTAAGTATAGGTAATCTTTTTAGAATGGTAGGTATTGTTATTATTATAGCGTACATTTCTTATTTAATAATTTATTATCAAAATAGGAAAAGCATTACTATAAGTATATTATTAATAGTTTCATTTTTAATTCCATTAGGCACTACTAACACCATATTGTTAAGATTGAATATAACAGAATATTCGCTGTGGCATGGAAGAGAACCAGCTGCATGGACCTCTGCCTTAAAAGGTACAAATATTAAAGCTATAGGTATGTGGAATAATGAAGACAGTCAAGTAGCAGAAAAATATAATTTTAATTATGATAAGGTTGAATCAGCTTGTAAGTCTATTATTAAGGAGAGATTGACGAGTACACCGTTGTATGAATTAATTGGATTTTATATAGTTAAATTTATAGGACAATGGTCAAGTGGTGATTTTTCAGGAGCATATTGGTCTACAGGTGAGATTAGCATATTAAATTCAAGATTTACTTTGAGCATAGTATTATTCTTTTATTCTCAAATGTTATATATTATTTTAATGATGTGTATATATAAACGATTATTTCATGTAAAACAATATTTGTATAATAAGCTAATAAACTTGCTATATATAATATTTTGTGGTTTTGGGATGCTTTATTTAATTACTGAGCAACAACCGAGGTATGGTTATATAATATCATGGGTATTTATATTAATGTATCAATTACCGGTGAGACAAACAACGGATTAAGTGATATACATGTAAAATTGAATCGCTTGATGGTAATGTCATCAGATAACAAAATCATTAATGTTTAGAATAGTACTAAGAAAAAAGGGAGATTTATAAATGCAAAATATATTAAGTGTAGAAAAAATTGAAAAGTATTATGGTAGTAAAGATAATGTAACAAAGGCTATAGATAATATCAGCTTTAAGGTAGATGAAGGGGAGTTTGTTGGAATAATGGGACCTTCAGGAAGTGGTAAAACTACATTACTTAACTGTATATCAACTATTGATAATGTTACTGTGGGAAAGATAATAATAAATGATAGTGACATTACCAGGTTAAAATCAAAAGCATTGGACAAGTTTAGGCAAAATGAGTTAGGATTTATATTTCAAGACTTTAACTTATTAGATACTCTTACAGCTTATGAGAATATTGCTTTAGCATTAACAATAAAAGGCGAGAAAATTTCAGAAATAGATGAAAAAATAAAATCAGTAGCTAAATATTTAGAAATAGGACAAGTATTAAATAAATATCCTTATCAGATGTCAGGAGGACAAAAACAAAGAGTTGCTTCAGCAAGAGCAATAGTAACTAATCCATCTTTGGTACTTGCAGATGAACCAACAGGAGCACTGGATTCAAAATCAGCCAGATTAGTACTTGAAAGATTTGAAAGTTTAAACAAGGAGTTGAATACTACCATACTTATGGTTACTCATGATTCTTTTACAGCAAGCTATGCTCATAGAATACTTTTTATTAAAGATGGAAGAATCTTCAGCGAGCTTGTAAGAGGTAATAACACTAGAAAAGAATTCTTTAATAAAATTATAGAAGTTATAACTCTTCTTGGAGGTGATGACAACAATGTATTCTAAGATAGCTATAAACAATATTAAGAAAAGTTATAAGGATTATACGATATACTTTTTAACACTAATACTGGCTGTTTGTATATTTTACAGCTTTAATTCTATAGATTCACAAAAAGCACTTATTGATGTAAAATCTTCAAATGCAAAATACATATCCAGGTTAATGGAAATGATGTCTGGCGTATCAGTATTTGTATCAATGATATTAGGGAGTTTAATATTATATGCAAATAATTTTTTAATAAAGAAACGCAAAAAAGAATTAGGAATATACATGTCTTTAGGTATGGGAAAAGGAAAAGTATCCAGGATATTAGTAGCAGAGACACTTATAGTTGGAATTATATCTTTAATTGTCGGTCTTATATTAGGAATGGGAACATCACAGGTTCTATCTATTTTTACATTAAAATTATTTGAGACTCCTATAAATGAATACAGGTTTGCTGTTTCAACAAGTGCTATAGGTAAGACTATATTATACTTTGGAATAATGTTTTTGCTTGTTATGATATTTAATGTATTTGTTATTTCTAAGTATAAAATAATTGATTTACTAACAGCAGGCAGGAAAAATGAAAATATAAAATTTAAAAATTCATTTACATATTTATTAGCTTTTATTCTATGTGTGGTATTACTTGGATTTACGTATAAATCTATACTAAAGATAGGTTTAGATACAAGAAATCCTATGTTTAAGCCATTAATAGTCCTCTCGGTAGTAAGTACAGTATTATTCTTCTTTAGTTTATCTGGAGTAATGCTATATATAGTAAATAGAAATAAGAATGTATATTTAAAAGGATTGAATATATTTGTAGTAAAACAAATAAGTAGTAAAGTTAATACAAATTTTATATCAATGTCAGTAATATGCTTAATGTTATTTATTACAATACTTGTATTATCTACAGGAATAAGTCTTAAGAAGGATTTTGAAGCAGGGCTTGAAAAAGAGGCACCTTTTGATGCTAGTATAACAGTATACAATAATAGTAAAAAGAACAATTTAGAAGATGTATTAGCTAAGGTTAATTTTAAAACAAGTAAAAATGAAAAGTATGCAGCTTACAATGAATATCTTTCAGGAGTAAAAGTAGGCGGTTTATTATCAATTACAGATGAAGAGCATAAGGATGATAAGGTATCCTTTGTTAAAATATCCGATTATAATAAAATGTTGAAACTGAGAGGAAAAAAAGAAATAAGCTTAAACAAGGATGAGGTTTTACTTATGTCTAACTATAATGAGATGGTTAAGTTAGCTCATGGAAAGCTTAAAAGTAATAAGAAAGTTAATATTAAAGGAAAAGAGTACTTGGTTAAAAACGATAAAATTATAGAAGAAAATCTCGGAAATGATATAGTGCAAGATACTTATTTAACGATAGTTATAAATGATGAAATTCTACCAAAGTCCAATAAAATTTGCAGATCCATACTTAATGTGATGTATTCAAATAAAAATAGGGAACAAAATAATAAAAAATATAGTGAAATACACGAGAATTTATTAAATCACAAGTATAAGGGCTTAAGTATTTCAGATATGAATGCTTATTCAAAGGATGATATTTATTCCAGTGAAAAGGGTGGAACAACAGCAGTATTATTTATAGGAATATATTTAGGGATAATATTTCTAATAACCAGCATGGCAGTACTTGCTCTTCAACAATTATCAGAAGCCAGTGATAGTATAGAAAGATATAAAGCATTAAAGAGAATTGGTGCAAACAAAAAAATGATAGATAAAACAATCTTCATTCAAACTTTTATGTATTTTAGTCTCCCAGTTACGCTTGCGATAATTCATTCTATCATTGCCATTTCAGTAGTTAATGGAGAGATGAGTAAGTTTAATCAAATAGATATTAGATTTTCAGCTTTAACAACAGCGTTATTATTTATCGCAGTTTACGTAGGATATTTCTATACAACATATACAGGATACAAAAATATAGTAAAAAATAATATCTAATATTATAATAATTATTAGGACTATTAAATTTTGTTTGCCAAAGTTTAATAGTCTTCTATATAGAAAGGTAAAGAAAATAATGACAAAAATTATTATTATTGAAGATGATGAAGTTATAAGAGAAGAATTACAAAATTTTTTAATGAAATATGGATACGAAGTGAAAGCTCCTGTAGATTTTAATAATATAATACAATATGTTGAAAATGAGAATGCAAACCTTATACTGCTAGACATAAATCTACCACAGTTTGATGGCTATTATATATGTAGAGAAATACGTAAAACCTCAGATGTTCCCATTATAATAGTTACTAGCAGGGATAGTGATGCAGATGAATTAATTAGTATGAATTTGGGGGCAGATGATTTTATAACAAAACCTTATAATACAGAAATACTACTTGCAAGGATAACAAATATATTAAAAAGAACCTATGGAAACTTAAAAACTAGTAATATATTAAATTACAAAGACTTTAATTTAAATCTTTCAAATGCAACGGTTATTTATAAAGACAAATCCTTAGAGCTAACTAAAAATGAGGTTAAGATACTTTCCTATTTAATAAATAATAGAGGAAGTATAGTAAAAAGAGATTTACTTATGGAATACTTGTGGAAAGTAGACTATTTTGTAGATGACAGTGCTTTAACTGTTAATATTAACAGATTAAGAAAGAAGCTTGAAGAGATAGGAATAAAAAATCCAATAGAGACAAGAAGAGGGTTAGGGTATATAATGCCATGAGTATAGGTGAATTTATTAAAGATAAAATGGCAGTAATATCATGCAATATGCTGATGTTTATTGTGTTATCAGTTATAATGCTTGCTATTAATGTTAACTTCATTATAATTGTATTGTTTTTTTGCATCTGGTTTTTACCACTAATTTCATATATGGCCTTAGAATTTATAAAATATAAAAATTATTATGATGAAATTGACAGTATATTAGAAAAATTAGATAAGAAATATCTGCTTCCAGAGGTAATAAAAGAAGCAAACTTTATAGAAGGTGAAAAGCTTAATTCTATACTTAAAGTGGTAAGCAGAAATATGCATGAGAATGTTAAATATTATAAAGATATGCAGGCAGATTATAGAGAATACATAGAGACCTGGGTACATGAAATTAAGACGCCAATAGCTTCTACAAAACTTATACTTGAAAATAATCAAAATGAAGTAACTAATAAAATAGATTTCCAGATGGATAGAATTGAGGGATTTGTAGAACAGGTACTTTATTATTCACGAAGTAACAATGTGAGTAAAGACTATATTATAAAACAAATTAACCTTGATAATGCAGTAAGAAATGCAGTCAAAAGGAATTATAGAGATTTTATTCATAAGAAAATAAAATTAGATATAAAAGATATTGATGAAATTGTATATACTGATGGAAAATGGGTTGAATTTATTATAAATCAGATAATAGGAAATTCTATAAAGTACTTAAGTAATAAGGAGCCAATGATAATTATATATTCAGCGAAGAAAGCTAATTTAGTAATGTTAACTATAGAGGATAATGGAGTGGGTATAGTAGATAGAGATATAAATAGAGTTTTTGAAAAAGGATTTACTGGTGAGAACGGAAGAAAGTTTAGCAAAAGCACAGGAATGGGACTATATTTATGTGAAAAGCTTTGTTCAAAATTGGGGTTGAAAATTAGTATTAACTCTGATATAAATAAAGGAACTAAAGTTACATTAATATTTCCTTTGTCAGATATGATTGATATATGCAACACTTAAAATGTGATCTAAAATATGTGTGGAAAAATTAAGAAATCCTTTGTGACCATGCAGTAGAGACAATGAGTATAACATAAGGGTTATACTTGTATATGTGAGGTGAAAATTTTGCAGTATGTAATAGGATTATTTAATCATTATGGATACATTGTATTATTAATAGCGTTAATGCTGGAACTTATAGCGTTTCCCTTACCTGGAGAGGCACTTATGACCTATTGTGGATATGTTATTTATAAGGGGAAAATGAGTTTAATTTTAAGTATATTAATTGCTTCACTTGGAGTAAGTATAGGTGTAACTCTATCCTATTTTATTGGAAGAATATTAGGATCAGCTTTTTTCGAAAAACATGGACATTATATTCACATGAATAAAAATAAATTTGATAAGGTATCTCTATGGCTTAAAAAATATGGTAATAAGCTGCTAATTATAGCCTACTTTATTCCAGGTGTAAGGCATGTTACGGGGTATGTTTCAGGCATTGCAGATATGTCATATAAAAGATTTTCAGTTAATGCATATATAGGAGCTCTTATATGGACCACTACTTTTATTTCATTGGGAAGTGTCCTTGGAGTTAACTGGGTAAAATATCATCACTTGTTAGAAGGTATTTGTTTATAGAAAATTTACAGAACAGTGCCTAAAATAAAACAAGAAAAAATTCAACTATCAGTTATCTACTCATAGTGTACAAAAAAGGTGCACTTAATAGATGAAATAGAAATCAATAAAATATAGTATTATAAAAATTTTAATGAAATACAAAGGAATATACGGCTATTATCCAAATAATAACATTACAGAATTATCTGAAGATTGTGTTCTTTATTTGATCAAAACCCTGTTCTTTTTTTGAACAGAGGTACCGGTATTATTAAAGATAAGCATAAAGTTGGAAAAGCTATAAAAGTACCTCGAAGCCTTAACTGGTATGGCTTTGGGTACAATATCTAATGATATAGAAAATTTGAAAAGTAAGTAAGTTGATTGGTACGAATTTTGCTAATGAAATATATGGGAATAAAAATATATGGAAATAAAATTAGGGGGAATAATAATGGAGAGATTTACGTTGCCAAGAGACATTTACTTTGGAGAAGATGCTTTGGGTGCTTTGAAAACGTTAAAAGGTAAGAAAGCTGTAGTAGTTGTTGGAGGAGGATCCATGAAGAGATTCGGTTTCCTTGACAAGGTAGAAGAATACTTAAAAGAAGCAAACATAGAAGTTAAACTAATAGAAGGTGTTGAACCAGATCCGTCTGTGGAAACCGTTATGAAAGGTGCCAAAATAATGACAGAATTTGGGCCAGATTGGATAGTTGCTATTGGAGGAGGTTCACCAATAGATGCTGCAAAGGCTATGTGGCTATTTTATGAATATCCAGATTTTACTTTTAAACAAGCAATTGTTCCGTTTGGATTACCAGAATTAAGACAAAAAGCTAAATTTGTAGCTATAGCTTCTACTAGTGGAACAGCTACTGAAGTTACTTCATTTTCAGTAATAACTGATTATAAAGCTAAAATAAAGTATCCTTTAGCTGACTTCAATTTGACACCGGATATAGCTATAGTTGATCCAGCATTAGCCCAGACAATGCCACCTAAATTAACTGCACATACTGGTATGGATGCATTAACTCATGCACTAGAAGCTTATGTAGCATCAGCTAGATCAGATATTTCAGATCCACTTGCAATACATTCCATAATTATGACAAGGGATAACTTACTTAAATCCTATAAGGGTGATAAAGATGCTAGAAATAAGATGCATATATCACAATGTTTAGCAGGTATGGCATTTTCTAATGCACTTCTTGGTATAACTCATAGTTTAGCACATAAAACAGGAGCTGTATGGCACATACCACATGGATGCGCTAATGCAATATATCTTCCATATGTTTTAGATTTTAATAAAAAAGCTTGCTCAGATAGATATGCTAATATAGCTAAAATATTAGGACTTAAAGGAACTACTGAAGATGAATTGGTAGATTCTCTAGTTAAAATGGTACAAGATATGGATAAGGAATTGAATATACCTTTGACCTTAAAAGATTATGGTATAAGCAAAGATGATTTCAATTCAAATGTTGATTTTATAGCAAAGAATGCGCTCTTAGATGCATGTACAGGAGCTAATCCAAGGCCTATAGATTTTGATCAAATGAAAAAGATACTTCAATGTATATATGATGGAAAAAAGGTAACTTTTTAATATGACCCAATATGACCTCAATATAACCCTAATATAAACTTAATATAATTTTATGAAGCACCAGTTATTAATACAATTGATAACTGGTGCTTTAATAAATATTATTTTATTGATATTCCATATAGGATAATTTTTAATACTTCCTGGATAGCTTCCGAAAATTTCATTTTGTTATCCATTAGAAAATTATAATCTAGAAATGTATCAGCTGTTTGTTCAAGCATTTTGATGAGTATTGGTAAATTAATATCTTGTCTTATTACGCCGCTTGAAACTCCTTCTTCTAATAATTTTTTAATAGCACCAAGTTTATATTGTTTTAATTCCTGGATTTTACCCCATTCTTTTGGATAATATATTTTCGCTTCATTTATTAAATTAATAGGAATCTTGTACTTATGGTTTGAGTATATAATAGAGTGAATTTTTGAAATAAAGTCATTTTGGTGGCTTAAAGAGTTTTCCATATTTTTTTTATCACTTTCCACTACTGTCTTAAAAAACTCCTCTACAATTGCATCTTTACTATTAAAATATTTATAAATAGTTTTTTTACTAATTTTTAAATCTTTGGCTATTTCGTCTATAGTAAATTTTTTTAAACCATGCATTTGTATTTTATTAGCAGCCGTGTCTAATATTTTATCTTTCATAATTTACCTTCCTCTTTTATATTTGATTTACTAAAAATTATTGTAAAAATTCCACCTAGTCCAATAAATATTGTGAGAATCAAAGTTATTCTTTGTGAAAATCCCCACAAAGCTCCTGCAGCAATAGATCCCGCAAAGGAACCAATATACTGAAATGAGTTGAATATACCATTTGCTGTACCTCTTAAATCATCTTTTACTATATTGTTTACATTGGTTGCAAGTATTGTTGTTAGGCACATATATCCACAAAAGAAAAAAATAGTACCTAGAAGCAAAAATATATAAGATGTTTTTTGAAAGTAAAAAAATATACTTAAGGATGAAACTGTGAAGGCTGCAGCAAGGATTATATTACTGCCATATTTTTTCATGTACCTTATTGCCTTTTTCATAAATATTATAGCAATAATTATGGATGGAATAAATATTCTCCACATACCATTTATACCTGTTACGTTACTAAGATAAATAGGAAGTACGTAAAATACTGCCATCATCATAAAATTATTACAAAATGCAGCTTTATTTAATATTATAAAAGTTTTATTTTTAACAAGGATCTTGAAGTTTTCTTTAAATGAATTTTTTATTTTATTAGTATAGTTTTTACTATCTTCTAGGAATAAAAGTATATACAGCCAGTTTACAAATATAAGGAGGGCGCAAATTAAAAACATTTTGTTTACGGGAAGAAAATTATGAATAATAGGGCCAAGTGCAAAAGAAAGGGCAGCTGCACAGGATACAAAAGCACCTAAAATACTTAGGGCTTTTATTTCCTTGTCTTTAGTTACCATACTTGAAACCCAAGAGTATCCAACACCCAGTATTGCACCACTTCCTTGAAGTGCTCTTGCAAAGATAAAAACATATATATTTTTTGCTAAAAAAGCAACTACAAGTCCTATATCAACCTGTAAGATGCCGATAAGCATCATGATTTTATTTCCATACTTATCACTTAAAGCACCAAATGGTATTTGGAAAATTGCCTGTGTAAGTCCAAATATGCCAAGTGCTAACCCCGCAAGAAGAGGAGTATTGTATAAAAGGGATTTACTATAAACGGAAATAAAAGGGGATACAATAGTCATTGCCATTTGCCTTAGTGCTAGAACCAAACTTAACATAATTACGCTTAACATTTCATTATTTTTTGTACTGATATTCTCCATAATTACACCACAAAAGTTATAAAAATATAGCTTCCTTTCATCAAGATTTACACTATGGAAACTTATATGGTACATATGGTTTCCGACTTAAATATTAATATATGGGTATTGATTTGTCAATACAAAGAAAATAAAATCTTTTGGTTGGTATAAATTTTAGATTTTGGTTGAAGACATTGGCATTTTAATAAATATAATTGATTTTATAGGGTTTTTGTTTTTTACTTGGAAATTCTATAATATGAATTTTTAGAGGTGGAAAAATGATTAGATATTTTTTACAAGGATTTTTACTTGGAATTTCTTATGTGGCTCCAATTGGTATGCAGAACTTATATGTAATTAATTCAGCTATAACTGCTAGTAAAAGAGCAGAGGCATTTAGGACAGCTTTTATAACTATATTTTTTGATATTTCCCTTGCACTAACCTGCTTTTGGGGTGTAGGAACCATAATCCAAAAATCAAAGGTTTTGAGATCGGTTGTGCTATTGGTTGGATGCATAGTTGTTATATACATTGGAATAAGCCTTATAAGAAGTAAACCAGATATTGATGAAAAAACTAATATAGAAAAAAACTTAGTTAAAGTAATTATATCTTGCTTTGTTGTGACCTGGATGAATCCACAGGCTATTATTGATGGTTCACTTCTCCTTGGAGGATTTAGGGCATCTCTTTCTTATCAAAGCTCCTGGTACTTTATACTGGGATCATGCATGGCATCAATTTTTTGGTTTACTTCTCTTGCAGCTATTATGTCAATTTTTAAGCACAGTTTTAATGAAAAATCAATTAAGGTAATTAATAGAATATGTGGTATAATAATAATTTATTACGGGGTAAGACTTGGTTTTAATTTTATATTATCAAAATAAAAGGATTTGAATATGTATGTTAAACATTGATTGGAAACCGGATAAAAAATCTTGTATTTCTATGTACAGGCAAATTGTAAATTATATAAAGGAGAAAATAGGAAATGGAGAGTGGACTGTAGGAGAAAAGTTACCATCACAGAGAGAATTGGCAGAAAAATTTGAAGTAAATAGAAGCACTATTGTAGAAGCCTTAGACGAGTTAAAAGCTGATGGTTTAATTGAGGGAAAAAGTAAAAAAGGTACCAGAATTATAAATAATACTTGGTCCTTGATGGCTTCTATGCTGCCAGGTAGTTGGGAACCTTATATAAAAAGTGGAATACACAAACCTAACCTCCATACAATCCAAATTATAAATAAGATGGAGTATAAGGATAATATAATAAGGCTTGGTACAGGTGAACTTTCTCCTGAATTATTTCCAAAAGATATGATGAAGAAGGTATTTAAAACTGTGTCCAATAATATAACTTCTTTAAGCTATGAAATGGCTAAGGGTTCACTTAAATTGAGAAAGGTTATAAGTAAGTATTTAAAAAAGTTTCATATAAATGTGTCACCGGATTCAATACTAATTGTTTCAGGTTCACTTCAAGCTCTTCAGTTGATTTCAATGAGCATACTAAAGCCTGGTTCCAAGATACTTGTGGAAAAACCATCATATATAAAATCACTTCATGTATTTGACTTTTCCGGAGTTAGTTTTAGTGGAATATCTATGGATGCAGATGGAATTAAGTTAAATGAAATTTTAAAAAATATAGATAGAAATACATCTCTTCTATATACTATTCCAACATTCCATAATCCTACAGGTATATTAATGCCGCAGTATAGAAGAAACAAGCTATTGGATTTATGTAATAAAGAGAGAATTCCAATTATTGAAGATGATGCTTATAGGGAATTATGGTTGGATGAAATACCACCTTATCCAATAAAAGCAAAAGATGAAAATGGAATAGTACTTTATATGGGTACTACATCGAAATCAATGGCAGCAGGAATAAGAATAGGGTGGGTTGTTGCGCCGGAAACTGTTGTTGAGCGACTTGGAGATGTTAAAATGCAAACGGATTATGGTGCAAGTTCCATTTCACAGTATGTAACTGCGGAATGGATAGAAAGTGGATTTTATGAAATATATTTAAAAGAACTGAGAGAGAAACTTAAAATAAGGAGAGAAATTGCATTAAATGTTCTTGAAAAATATTTTTTTAACATGGCTAGTTGGAATGTGCCAAAAGGAGGATTTTATATATGGTTAAAGCTTAAAAATAAAATAGACATGAAAAAACTTTTTTATAAATGTTGTAAAAATGGAATATTAATAAATCCAGGATATATATACGATTTTACTAAAAATTATAATATAAGGATATCCTATTCCTATGCTTCTCTTTATGACTTGGAGCTAGGACTCAAAAAGCTTTCGCAAATAATCAGAAGTTTATCTGATAGCTGCTATTGCTAACACTCCCATGGACATAGTGAAAGCGACTATGAAAGTGGGGTATAAGCACTGCTGCGCGTCTAGATATGTACTGCAAGCAGATTACATAACATTTTGTATAATTTTTAACAATTCTAGAAGTGGTAGGCATAATCTTCTGTCTTATCGCAAAATGCACCTCTTTATTCTAAATTATTCACAAAGTAAGATAATTCCTTTAATATTTTATTGAAAAAAATTAATACTATTAATACAATAAGGTAACGATAGTACAAAAAAATAAAAAAATAAGCGGATATTGTCCAAATAACATATGTCGCTTTATGCCATGAAAAGATCTTCTATTCGTTTACAATAAGTAATGTATTAATATATTAATATTACAAAAGCGTCTTAATCTGAAATTCGCATTAAGATGAGGCCTCTCATCAAATAACAATATAATAAAATAATTGGAGGTTTATTTATGGAATTGTCAATGGATGCAGCTTTGGCGGCTGCTAAAAAAAAGGTAAAATCAAGTTTCTTTAAAAAAGGTATTGCAATTGGTTTATTTTCAGGAATTTCATATGGACTATATTCAGCATTTTTGACATTAGCTACAACAAAGGGAGTTTGGAGTGACTGGTATGGTGCAAATACAGCAGGTTTAACAGCACTTACTATTGCATATGTACTTGGTGCACTTAGTAGTGGAATAAATGATACTGCTAGTGCAGTTTGGGCATTAATTGCTGCAGCTGGTAGAGGTAAATTGGGTGATTTCTTTAGATGTCTCAATAGTAAACCAGGACGATTGATTATGGTAGCTGCTCTTATGGGAGGACCAGTTGCTACTACAGCTTATGTTGTAGCTCTAAAGATGGCAGGTTCACTTGCTGTTCCAATTTCTGCTCTTTGCCCAGCTATTGGTGCTATATTAGGTAGAGTTTTATATAAACAAGAATTAAACAAGCATATGATTGTAGGTATTCTTATCTGTGTTTGTGCAAGTGGTTTGATTGGTCTTCAAAGTGTTACTGGAAATGCACCTGCAGGAGCAGGATTAGGTATGGTTATCGCTCTTATTGCTGCACTTGGATGGGGACTAGAAGGTTGTATAGCTGGTTATGGTTCATGTATGGTAGATTCAGAAATTGGTATTGCTATTCGTCAGACAACATCAGGTCTTTCAAATTTAATTATATTTATTCCTATTATATCTGTAATTGTAGGTAATAATGCAGGTCTTGCATTTCATCTTACTGCTAAAGCATTTACAAGTGGTCCTGCTATGATTTGGCTTGCTATAAGTGGCCTTTGCGCTTATCTGTCATTTATGACTTGGTACAAAGGTAATAGTATGACTGGTACAGCTCTTGGTATGGCAACTAATGGAACATATTCATTTTTCGGACCATTCTTCTGCTGGATTATACTTGGCGTAATTTTCGGAATATCAGGTTGGTCAATGGCTCCTATAGTATGGTTCTCTGCTATATTAATGGCAGTTGGTATTTTCGTAATTGCTGTAAATCCAATAGATTTATTTAGAAAACAGGAGGATTAATTGTATGAAACCACTAAATTATGCTATTTTAAAACATTTTACAAAAACTAAAGAAGCCTGTGCAGATGATGTTATTGAAGCTTTAAAAGGTGACTACGGCGATTTTAAAGGACTTAAAAAAGGTGCTGTAATTGAAGCATTAATGACAGCTGAAGCTAATGGACTTCTTGAAGAAACAAGATCTATATTGGACAAGTCAGGTGATTTAGTTGTTTACTATCATGCAAATGAAGAGGGAGCAGCTACAATTAATAAATACATTGATTAAAGTCAATACTATTAGTGCAAGAAAATAACTATAGTACAAGAACTCCAAAAAACTAGCAGATATTATGCATTAAAATATGGCATTTTGTACCATGAAAAAATGCTCTAATGAGTTAATATATCATTAGATTGCAAAAAACGTTTTCATCAATCTAGTTTTTTAATATGAGGAGGAATTTTGTTTATGAGTGAAATGACAGGAGCGGTTAGTGCATCTGCAATTGCTGCTAAAAAAAAGTTATCATCACAATTTTTTAAAAAAGGTATATCAATTGCTATATTTTCAGGTATTATGTATGGATTTTATTCAGCATTTTTGTCATTAGGTATGACTAAGGGAGTTTGGGGTGACTGGTATGGAGCTAATAAAGCAGGATTATCCGCTTTTGTTATTACATACGTATTGGGTGCCCTTGGTAGTGCAGTAAATGATTCTTGTAGTGCTATATGGGCAATGCTTTATGCAGGTATTAAAGGTAAGTTTGGAGATTTCTTGAGATGTATTAATACCACCCCAGGCCGTGTAATGATTTTGGCAGCCCTTATAGGAGGACCAATTTCCAGTACAGCTTATGTTATCGGTCTTCAAATGGCTGGTTCAATAGTTATTCCTATTACAGCTCTTTGTCCGGCTATTGGTGCTATATTAGGTAGAATATTATTCAAACAAGAATTAAATAAACGTATGATGTTAGGTATAGTTATTTGTGTTGCTGCTAGTTTTATGATTGGTAGTACAAGCATTACAGGAAGTGCTCCTAAAGGTGCTCTTTTAGGTATTGCTATTGCTTTCATAGCAGCTCTTGGTTGGGGTTTTGAAGGCTGTGTAGCTGGTTTTGGTACATCTATGATTGACTCTGAGATTGGTATTACTATTCGTCAGGCAACATCAGGTATTTCAAACTTAATTATATTAATACCTATTATGGGTATGCTTGCAGGTAGTGTTAAGCTTTCAACTGGTCTTGTATTTCAGGCATTTACAAGTGGATCTGCTATGATTTGGTTTTCCATGAGTGGTCTTTGTGCATTTGTTTCATATATGAGTTGGTATAAGGGTAATAGTATGTGTGGTGCAGCTCTTGGTATGGCTTGTAATGGTACTTATTCATTCTGGGGTCCATTCTGTTGCTGGATAGTACTTGGTGTAATCTTTGGCAAATCAGGTTGGTCAATACCTGCTATTGGTTGGATTGCTGCAGTACTCATGGTATTAGGTATTTTAGTAATTTCCATGAATCCACTGGATTTATTCAGAAAAAAGGAGGATTAATTGTATGAAACCACTTAATTATGCTATTTTAAAACACTTTACAACAGTTAAAGAAGCTTGTGCAGAAGACGTTATTGAAGCTTTAAAAGGTGACTATGGTAATTTTAGAGCACTTAATAAAGATGCTGTAATTGAAGCTTTAATGACAGCTGAAGCTAATGGTCTCCTTGAAGAAACAAGATTTGATGAGGATAAATCAGGTAATTTGAGAGTTTATTATCACGCAAATGAAGAAGGAGCAGCTACAATTAATAAATATATTAAAGACTAATAACTTGGATTCCATAAGTTCAAATTATTAGTTCAAATAATAAATAAACATTTTCAAGCAAAGGTAATTGAATCAAAATTGCATTTAATTGAAAAAGATCCATACTGCGTAATTGCGTATAGAGGAGGAGGGTAATGAAATGAGGTATTATGGCGAAGAGGCATTAGGCCTTATTGAAACATTAGGGATGGTTCCTGCAATTGAAGCAGCAGACAAAATGCTGAAGGCTGCTGACGTTGAACTTATATCATATGAAAATATAGGTTCCACTCTTGTTACAATTATGGTAAAAGGTGATGTTGCTGCTGTTAGAGCATCTGTGGAAGCAGGAGCTGCTGCTGCTGCAGCAATAGGAAAATTGACAGCACACAATGTTATGCCAAGACCAATTAAAGGTGTTGGGGACATTGTTTCAGTACATGACATCGATGCATAAAAATATAGTAAAAAATATGATAAAGGAAAGGGAAAACAGATGAGCAAATATGTAGCTTTAGGTTTAGTAGAAACATTTGGTTTGGTTTTTGTTTTAGAGGCTGCAGATGCAATGTGTAAAGCTGCAGATGTTGAATTAATTGGCTATGAAAATGTAGCTTCCGGTTATATTTCTGTATTGGTTGCCGGGGATGTAGGAGCTTGCAAAGCAGCTGTAGAAGCTGGAGTAAAAGCTGTAAAAGATATGGGAACTGAAGTTTATAGTTCAGTTGTTATTGCAAGTCCACATCCAGATCTTCAGAAAATCACCAAACGTTATACAATTGAAAATTTACTTCCTTAATATGTGGATGTTATGATCTACCACATAAAATAGAAAAGTACAGAAATTGAGTACTTAGTTAGTAAAAATGAAAGGGAGAGTTAGAAATGAATATTATTGATAATGATTTGCTCTCCATCCAAGAATCCCGAATCCTTGTGGAAAATGCTGCACGAGCACAAAAAATGTTAGCAACCTTTCCACAAGAAAAGCTAGATGAGATTGTTGAACGTATGGCGGAAGAAATCGGAAAACATACCCGAGAGCTTGCTGTAATGTCACAGGATGAAACTGGTTATGGAAAATGGCAGGATAAATGCATCAAAAACCGATTTGCCTGTGAGTATTTGCCAGCTAAGCTTAGAGGAATGCGATGTGTAGGTATTATTAATGAAAATGGTCAGGATAAGACCATGGATGTAGGTGTACCTATGGGTGTAATTATTGCATTATGTCCTGCAACTAGTCCGGTTTCTACTACCATATATAAGGCATTGATTGCAATTAAGTCTGGTAATGCAATTATCTTTTCTCCACATCCTAGAGCAAAGGAGACAATTTGTAAGGCGCTTGACATCATGATTCGTGCAGCTGAAGGATATGGGCTTCCAGAAGGAGCTCTTGCATACTTACATACTGTGACGCCTAGTGGAACAATCGAATTGATGAACCATATTGCGACTTCTTTGATTATGAATACAGGTGTTCCCGGGATGCTTAAAGCAGCATATAATTCTGGGAAACCTGTTATATATGGAGGAACTGGTAATGGACCAGCATTTATTGAACGTACAGCTGACATCAAACAGGCGGTAAAAGATATTATTGCTAGTAAGACCTTTGATAACGGAATAGTACCATCAGCTGAACAATCTATTGTTGTAGATAGCTGTGTTGCATCTGATGTTAAACGTGAGTTGCAAAATAATGGTGCATATTTCATGACAGAGGAGGAAGCACAAAAACTAGGTTCTCTCTTTTTCCGTTCTGATGGCAGTATGGATTCAGAAATGGTTGGCAAATCCGCACAAAGATTGGCTAAAAAAGCAGGTTTCAGCATTCCTGAAAGTAGCACAGTGCTAATTTCAGAGCAGAAATATGTTTCTCAAGATAATCCTTATTCCAAGGAGAAACTTTGTCCGGTACTAGCTTACTACATTGAAGATGATTGGATGCATGCATGTGAAAAGTGTATTGAACTGCTGTTAAGTGAGAGACATGGTCACACTCTTGTTATACATTCAAAAGACGAAGATGTAATTCGCCAGTTTGCATTAAAAAAACCTGTAGGTAGGATACTTGTTAATACGCCTGCTTCCTTTGGTAGTATGGGTGCTACAAGTAATTTATTTCCTGCTTTAACTTTAGGTAGTGGATCGGCAGGTAAAGGTATTACCTCCGATAATGTTTCACCAATGAATCTTATTTACGTCCGCAAAGTCGGATATGGCGTACGGAATGTAGAAGAGATTGTCAATACTAATGGATTGTTTACAGAAGAAAAAAGTGATTTGAATGGAATGACAAAAAAGTCAGACTATAATCCAGAGGATATACAAATGTTACAGCATATTTTAAAAAAAGCTATGGAAAAAATTAAATAGTGTACAGATGTGTTTAGAACATGGTAAACAATAAGTTAAAAGTAAAATATTTAAATCTAAAATAATTATGAAAGAAAAGAGGTAAGTGTTTTGGATATTCGTGAATTTTCAAATAAGTTTGCAGAGGCAACTAAAAATATGTCTGCAGAAGAACAAGCAGCTTTAATGAAGATATTTCAAGGAGTTTCCCAAGAGATTACAAAAGAAGATAATGGAGCACCTGCAGTTAGTGCAGAACCTTGCACTAACAATGGAGAAGTTCCAAATGGAATGACAGAACGTTTAAAGAGAATAAAGGAAAATTATTTAAAGCAAAAGCCTTCAATAACAACATATCGTGCTAAGGCTATTACAAAGATTGCTAAAGAAAATCCTGGTATGCCTAAGATTTTATTACGTGCTAAATGTTTCCGTTATTGCTGTGAAACTGCACCTTTAGTAATTCAAGATGATGAGCTAATTGTAGGAGCTCCTTGTGGTGCACCTCGTGCTGGAGCTTTTTCTCCTGATATAGCATGGAGATGGATGCAAGATGAAATAGATACAATTGGAACACGTCCTCAAGATCCATTTTATGTATCTGAAGAAGATAAAAAGGTTATGCGTGAAGAGCTTTTCCCTTTCTGGCAAGGAAAATCTGTTGATGAATACTGTGAAGACCAGTACCGTGAAGCAGGTGTTTGGGAACTTTCTGGTGAATCATTTGTTTCAGATTGCTCTTACCATGCAACTAATGGTGGTGGAGATTCAAACCCTGGATATGATGTTATCTTAATGAAAAAAGGTATGGCAGATATTCAGCAGGAAGCAAAGGATCATTTAGCAAAATTAGATTATGAAAATCCTGAAGATATCGAAAAGATTTATTTCTATAAATCCGTTATTGATACTACTGAAGGAGTTATGATTTACGCTAAACGTATGTCTGAATATGCTGCTGAATTAGCTGCAAAGGAGACAAACCCTAAACGTAAGGCAGAATTACAAAAGATTTCAGAAGTTAATGCTCATGTTCCTGCACATAAGCCTAGCAATTTCTGGGAAGCAATTCAATCAGTTTGGACTATTGAGTCATTACTCGTAGTTGAAGAAAACCAAACTGGTATGTCAATCGGCCGTGTTGACCAATATATGTATCCATTCTATAAGGCAGATATAGAATCAGGACGTATGAATAATTATGAAGCATTTGAATTAGCTGGTTGTATGTTAATCAAAATGTCTGAAATGATGTGGGTTACAAGCGAAGGTGCTTCTAAGTTCTTTGCAGGTTACCAACCATTCGTAAATATGTGTGTTGGTGGTGTTACTCGTGACGGTCTTGATGCAACAAATGACTTGACTTATCTTTTGATGGATGCTGTTCGTCACGTTAAGATTTATCAGCCATCTTTAGCTTGTCGTATTCACAACAAATCACCTAAGAAGTACTTGAAGAAGATTGTTGATGTTGTTCGTGCTGGTATGGGATTCCCAGCTTGCCATTTTGATGATGCACATATTAAGATGATGCTTGCAAAAGGTGTTTCCATAGAAGATGCTAGAGATTATTGTATAATGGGTTGTGTTGAGCCTCAGAAAGCTGGACGTTTATATCAGTGGACTTCTACAGCTTATACTCAATGGCCTATATGTATAGAATTAGTTCTAAACCATGGTGTTCCTTTATGGTATGGAAAACAAGTTTGTCCTGATATGGGAGATTTAAATAGATTTAAGACTTATGAAGAGTTTGATGCTGCTGTTAAGGAAGAAATCAAATATATTACAAAATGGACTGACGTTGCTACAGTTATTTCTCAGCGTGTTCACAGAGATTTAGCTCCAAAACCTTTGATGTCCATCATGTATGAAGGCTGTATGGAACACGGTAAAGATGTTTCTGCCGGTGGTGCTATGTACAATTTCGGACCTGGTGTTGTATGGACTGGATTGGCTACATATGCAGATTCCATGGCTGCTATTAAGAAGGTAGTATTTGATGACAAGAAATGTACTTTAGAGCAATTAAATCAAGCATTGAAAGCTGATTTTGTTGGATATGAAGAACTTAGAAATGATTGCTTAAAAGCTCCTAAGTATGGTAATGATGATGATTATGCAGATTTAATTGCTGCAGATTTAATCAACTTTACAGAGATGGAACATCGTAAATATAAGACTCTGTACTCTGTTTTGAGTCATGGTACTTTATCCATCTCAAATAATACTCCATTTGGTCAGTTGACAGGTGCGTCTGCTAACGGACGTAAAGCTTGGACACCATTATCTGATGGTATTAGTCCAACTCAGGGTGCAGATTTTAAAGGACCTACTGCTATTATTAAATCTGTTTCCAAGATGTCTTGTGACAATATGAACATAGGTATGGTTCATAACTTTAAACTTATGGCAGGATTGCTTGAAACTCCAGAAGGAGAAGAAGGTATTATCACATTGTTACGTACTGCTTGCTTATTTGGTAATGGACAAATGCAGTTCAATTACTTGGATAACAAGACTTTGATTGAAGCACAGAAGCATCCAGAACAGTACAGAGATCTTATTGTTCGTGTAGCAGGTTACAGTGCATTCTTTGTTGAATTGTGTAAGGATGTTCAGGATGAAATTATTAGTAGAACTATGTTGACACATTTTTAAACATAGCATTCCATTGATTTTAAATTAATTTATCTGATGTCTGTATCTTGCATACTGCAAGGTATGCAAGAGGACAGGCTCGGTTAAAAGTTTATCTGAACACCAAAATGAATCAAACAGGAGATTGGTTAGTATGAGTAATGCGAAGGCAGCAATGATTGAAAGAAAAGCAGTCATTTTTAATGTGCAAAAATACAATATGTATGATGGACCGGGAGTAAGGACACTGGTATTCTTTAAAGGATGCCCATTGCGTTGCAAGTGGTGTGCCAATCCTGAAGGACAATTACGAAAATATGAAGTTATGTTCAAAAAAAATTCATGCATTAATTGCGGTGCTTGTGTCTCTGTTTGTCCGGTTGGAATACATACAATGTCAAAAGGAATGGAACATGAGGTAGATCATAGTATTGATTGTTTAGGTTGCCGTAAGTGTGAGAATGCTTGTACCGAGTCAGCAATATCCATTATGGGACAAGAAAAAACTGTTTCTGAAATTATGGAAATTATAGAAGAGGACAGACAGTTTTATGAAATTTCAGGTGGTGGTGTCACACTAGGTGGCGGCGAGGTATTGATGCAGTGGGAATTTGCAGCAAATTTGCTTATGGTATGTAAGCAGGAAGGAATCAATACAGCCATTGAAACTTGTGGTCATGCAAAATTAGAAGCAATACTTAAGGTTGCTGAGTTCACAGATTTGTTCCTTTTTGATATAAAGCATATTGATCCTGAACGACACTATCAACTGACAGGAGTGCATAATGAACAAATTTTGAAGAACTTGAAGGAACTTCTTAATCACAGATATAACGTGAAGATTAGGATGCCCCTGTTAAAAGGCCTGAATGATAGCAAAGAAGAGTTTGATGGTGTAATTAACTTTTTGATGCCTTTCCGTGATTACAAAAACTTTAAAGGTATAGATTTACTTCCTTATCATAAATTAGGCGTAAATAAATATACACAGCTAGGAATAGAGTATCCAATAGAGGGAGATCCAAGCTTAAGCAGTGATGATTTGGATAGAATTGAAGGCTGGATTAAAGAATATGATTTCCCGGTTTCGGTTATTAAGCATTAATAAGTAGTTAATTAGTCAATATGTGTTAATGTGTAATTTCCCTGGTTTTATAAAGATTTATTATATGACCTGTAATTGGTGTAGTAAATAAAATTGATTTGATGGCGGAACATTAGAGTTTATGTTTCCGACAGTTGAGGCAAGTAAAAGCTTCAGAGCCTTATTATAAGATTAGTGTTCCTAGCGGATTAGCCGGCGGAGCCCTAAAAAATGTTTATTTTTAAAATAAAAGTAAAGGGGGGCCAAAATGAAATTTATTACCGAAATTGATTTGCGGGATTTATATAGAAAAGAACCTTTTACAGATTATGAATTAGAACCGGGAACAAGACTTACGCCTGGAGCACGTCAATTTCTATCAGATAAAGGTATAAATATGTTTGACGATGGTCCTTACACAAAGAGAAATACTGCAAATAAAAAGCAGACTGTAGAGAAAAAGCAGACTGTGGAGAAAAAACAAGCTGTAGAGAAAAAGGAAACTGTGGAAAAGGTGCAGAGCATAAATGAAAATCAAACACCTGCACAGCCCAAAAAGAAGAATAATTGGAAGAAGAAAAAACTTTACAGTAAGATGAAATCAACGGAAGCATTGTTCCTTATTACAGAAGAAGAACTTTTGAATAAGGATATCCTTTGGGCACAGAATGTTATTAGTTTAGGTAAGCAGTTTACTAAAATTAAAAACGCCATTCAGGGTAAAGGGTCCGTTGAAAATCTTTGTATTAAGGAATGTACAGCAATAAATTTTAGCAATTATTCACTTGATTTAGATGATTGCTTTGAAATTACAGAATTTCATATGCAGCTTAAAAAGGGAAGAGATATCATAATTTTGCATAGACTGCGATGTGCTCTTAGAGAAATCGAACCATTCATTTTAGAAGCATATGAAGATAGTGAAGATGAGGATGCATTGTGCAGTGATACTATTGGAAAGATCAATCAAATTATTAATGCTTTGTCCCAAATGATTTGTTCTATTTTTGGAGGTACAAAATGTCAGAGAAAAATTTGACTTTTAAGTTCTGCGACCAACTTGTGAAAGATTTTGAACATGTAGTAAAGCATCCGATTGTTGGCAAGTCATCTGTTTATTATACAGGAGTTGACTTAGGTACAGCATGTGTTGTCCTAGCAGTTGTAGATGAAAACTATAAACCAGTAGCAGGTGCTTATAAATATGCAGATGTAGTTCGAGATGGTATGGTTGTTGATTATATTGGTGCAATCAATATTGTTAGAGAGATGAAGCATGAAATTGAAGAAAAGTTAGGTACAGAGTTGATTTATGGAGCTGCAGCTATTCCACCAGGAACAGATGATTTGGATTCAGGGGCAGTTAAAAATGTAGTTCAGGCAGCTGGATTTGAACTTACAAGTGTGCTTGATGAACCAACGGCTGCTAATAAAGTTCTTAGAATTAAGAATGGTGCAGTTGTAGATATCGGTGGTGGAACAACTGGAATTTCAATTTTAAAAGATGGAAAAGTTGTTTATATTGCAGATGAACCAACAGGAGGTACTCAATTTTCATTAGTAGTTTCTGGTGCATATAAAATGCCTTTTGCAGAAGCAGAATTGTATAAACGTAATCCAGAAAATCATAAGGATCTTTTACCTGTACTAAAGCCAGTAGTTGAAAAAATTGCATCTATTATTAACCAGCATATTAAAGGGTACGATGTTCAGGAAATATCTCTGGTAGGAGGAACTTGCTGTCTGACAGGTATTGAGACAATTATAGAAAAAAAGACAGGAATATTTACTCATAAGCCAAAGAATCCGATGTTTGTAACCCCTTTAGGCATAGCACTTAGCTGTACGCAGGAAAGTATATAGTTGGAGATGATTCAATATGGAATTTCGAACTATTAAATCACCTTCAAAGGGTACTATAGATATGCTTATGAGGCGTATGGGTGCTAATGTTAATAAAGATTCAATTTGTGTTGATGCGGTTGGTCTTGTACAAGGCAAAATGCTGGACATGATTTATGCCGCAGATATTGCTGAAAAGGCAGTTGGTGTCACAGTAGAAGATATTAAAGGAAGTTGTCCACAGAACATGATAATGATTGCGATTTTTGGCGATACGTCATCTGTTGAATCAGCAATTCAGGAGATTAAGCGCAATGTTAAAAAGGAGAAAGATATATGTTAATAGCAAGATTAATTGACAATGTATGGGCAACAAGAAAAGCAGAATCACTTAATGGATTGAAGTTTATGTTAGCGGAAGTAATTGGTGGAACTGGTGCTGGTCAGCATTTAGTTGTAGCAGATATAATCAGTGCCGGAATTGGAGATAGAGTTCTTGTTTCAACAGGGTCGTCAGCTCGAAAAATGTTAGATGAATGTGAAGATATCCCGGTTGACGCAGTTGTTGTTGGAATTATTGATGAAGACTGCAATGTAGAATAAACTCAGGAGGTACGGGAATGAGTATTCTTGATATGGTGCGAGAAGCTGGTGTTATTGGTGCCGGTGGGGCAGGATTTCCTACCCACGCAAAGCTAGCATCAAAGGCAGAATATATACTTCTTAATGGAGCTGAATGTGAGCCGCTGCTTCGTGTGGATCAGCAGCTGATGAGGATGTTTCCAGATGAGATAATTAAAGGATTTGAATCAGCAGGAAAGTTAGTAGGTGCAAATAAAGCACTTATAGGCATTAAAGGAAAGCATAAGGAAGTTATTTCTATACTTCGTAATAGAATTGAAGAACTTCAAGTAGGAGATTTTATTGAAGTAAAAGAAATTCCTGATATTTACCCTGCAGGTGATGAGCAAGTTCTAGTTCATGAATTGACTGGAAGAGTTGTTCCTGAAATGGGTATTCCAATTAGCGTTGGTTGTGTAGTAGTTAATGCAGAAACGGCATTAAATATTTATCACGCTTCTATGGGAGTGCCGGTTACAGAAAAATATATCACAGTTGCAGGAGATATCCCTAAACGTTTGACTGTAAAGGTACCAGTGGGTACACCTGTTATAGATGTACTGAAGCTGAGTGGCATAGAAAATTTTGATGATTATACAGTTATTGATGGTGGCCCTATGATGGGACCTGTAAAGAGTGATGTAGATGGATATGTTACGAAGAAAAATAAAGGGTTCGTAATTTTGAAAAAAGATCATCCTCTGATTCGTAAAAAATCTGTTAGCATAGAACAGGCGAAAAGAGTAAATAGATCTTCCTGTGAACAGTGCCGCATGTGTACAGATATGTGCCCTCGTTATCTTCTTGGACATAGTACACAACCCCACAAGATGATGAGAGCTTTGAATTATGCATTGAAGAATGTTGAAGAGCAGAAGATTGCACAGCTTTGCTGTCAATGTAATTTATGTGAATTGTTCTCATGTCCAGCAGGGCTTTATCCGAAATCTGCAAATCTCTATTTTAAAGGAAAATTAGCAGAACAGAACATAAAATATAAACCAATGAAGTCGGAATTTACTACCCGCAAAAGCCGTGAATATAGGTTAGTTCCAAGTAAGCGTCTTATTGCCAGATTAGGTTTGCATGACTTTGACAGGCCAGCTCCTATGACTGAAGTTCAGGTAAATCCTGAAGAAGTTCATATTGCAACAAGACAGCATGTAGGAGCACCTGCAGTACCAATTGTTAATGTTGGTGATCATGTAGAACTTGGACAACAAATTGGAAAAATTCCTGAAGGTAGTTTAAGTGCTGCTATTCATGCAAGTATTTCGGGAACAGTTGTGGAATGTGGAAATGATTTTATTGTGATAAGGAGGGGATAATATGTCACAAGCAATAGGAATGGTTGAGTTTACAAGCATTGCTCGTGGTATATATGCAGCAGACCAGATGGTAAAGACTTCTGAAGTGGAAATAGTTACAGCAGGTTCTTCTTGCCCAGGAAAGTATATTGCCATTGTTCAAGGTGATGTTGCAGCAGTTGAAGATTCAGTGAGTGTTGGTGTAAGATTTGCAGAAGAATTTTTAGTTGATTCTATTGTTATACCAAATGTCAACCCGGCAGTATTCCCTGCAATCACAGGTGCAACGATGCCAGATGAAGTTCAGGCTTTAGGAATTATGGAGTCTTTCTCCCTGTCAACAATGGTCATTGCTGCTGATGCAATTTTGAAATCTGCTGAATTGCAGCCAATTGAACTTCGTTTGGGAAATGGATTGGGAGGTAAGTCATTCTTTACTTTTACCGGAGATGTAGCTGCTGTTGAAACTGGTGTTGAAACAGGAAAAGCTATTGCAGAAGAAAAAGGGTTATTAGTAAATGCAGAGGTTATACCTTCACCGTCTGAAAGATTATTGGCATCATTGTTCTAATATATAAGAACTTTTATAAATGAAAGGATGTGAAGGAATGAAAAAGTTAATTTGTGTAAAAGATGTTGAAACTGCAGAAAAGCAGGGTCAAAAAGTAGTGTATATTAATTGCGATACAATTGTTACTCCTTCAGCTAAAGATGCGGCTAGAAATAGTGGAATAGAATTTTCTACCGAAACTCCAGTTCCTGAAGTAAAGAAATCTTGTGAAGTAGAAGTTCCTTGTGAAGTAAAAGGTTCTTGTGAAACAAAAGCTTCTGAACTTGAAAAAGTTTTTGAAAATGGAATTGATAGTGAAGTAATTTATAAAGTATTCAAGGTAATGATGGAGAAAGGACTTTTGAATGGAGTGATTGATTTGATTACCAATAAGAAGCCTTATCTTGCTGAGACTGACGCTATCGGTTTGAAGATCGTTCGTGGTAGTTCAGTAAAGTATGAAGCACTAGATACAGGAAATCCTGATGATAAAGTATTTTATCAGGAAATAATCAATGCAGATGATGGTTCCTCAATGAATGCGGGATTTATTACAATTGAAGATTGCAAATTTGATTGGGAAACAGAATGTCAAGAACTTTACTATGTTATAGAGGGTACATTGACAGTAACAGTGGATAATAAAGTTTATACTGCACATCCTGGTGATTCAGTATTCTTCCCTAAGGGAGCTAAGATAGCATTTGGTTCACCTGACAAGATGAAAGCATTCTATGCTACATATTAGAATTTGGAATGCTTGACCAAAGTTTAGGAGGGTTAAACAATGCAGGCACTTGGGTTAATCGAAACAATAGGACTTATTGCAGCTATTGAGAGCGCAGATGCTATGCTCAAGGCAGCAGATGTGAATCTCTTAGAAAAGACATATGTAGGAGGGGGACTTGTTTCGATTGCTGTAACTGGTGATGTGGGTGCTGTGAAGGCAGCTGTAGACGCTGGTGGAGCGGCAGTTAGAAACATAAATGACACATTGCTTGTTTCACAACATGTGATTCCCCGTCCACATGAGGAATTAGATAATATAATTGTATCAGCAGTACCACTGAAAGATAGAAATATTCCAACTGTCGCTCCAGCGAAAAACCAACCAGAAGATGAAACAACAGTTGAAGTAATTGAAGAAGATACTGTAGAGGTTCCTGTTAAAATAGAAGATTCAATAGTAGAGGACTCAATAGAAGAGAATTCAACAGTGGAAGATCCAGCAGTGGAAGACTCTAAAGAAGAGAATTCAACAGTAGAAAATTCAGAGAATGAGGAGCTTTTGCCAGAAAAAATAACTGATCCTTTGAAAATGGATTTAACTAAACTAAATAGGAAAGCCGTAGATAAGATGGTACTTGACTATGGTTTAGAAAAAGCTATTGAGATTTTGAGTAAGTTTAAGGTAATAGAGCTTCGAAATCTCGCTCGTAAATATAAGAACTTTGGTATCAAAGGAAGATCCATTTCTAAAGCAGACAAGAAGTTACTGCTTATAGAGTTCAAAAAATATTATGGGCATAATTAGCCAGCTATAAAAATTAAAATATATAAATAATAAACAATGGAGGGAACACAATTGGAAAATTTTGATAAAGACTTACGTTCTATACAAGAAGCAAGAGATCTTGCACGTTTAGGAAAAATTGCAGCAGACCAAATTGCTGATTATACTGAAGAACAAATTGATAAAATCCTATGTAATATGGTTAGGGTAGCAGAAGAAAATGCAGTTTGCCTTGGTAAAATGGCTGCAGAAGAAACTGGTTTTGGAAAAGCTGAAGATAAGGCTTATAAGAACCATATGGCTGCTACTACAGTATATAATTACATCAAGGATATGAAGACTATTGGTGTTATAAAAGAAGATAAAAGTGAAGGTGTAATTGAATTTGCAGAACCAGTTGGTTTATTAATGGGTATTGTACCATCTACAAATCCAACATCTACTGTTATTTATAAATCAATCATTGCAATTAAATCAAGAAATGCAATTGTATTCTCACCACACCCAGCTGCATTAAAATGTTCAACAAAAGCAATAGAACTTATGCGTGATGCAGCAGTAGCAGCAGGAGCTCCTGCAAATGTAATTGGTGGTATTGTTACACCATCTATACAAGCTACAAATGAACTTATGAAAGCTAAAGAAGTTGCTATGATAATTGCAACTGGAGGCCCTGGAATGGTAAAGGCTGCATATAGTTCAGGAACACCTGCAATAGGCGTTGGTGCTGGTAACTCTCCATCCTATATTGAAAGAACTGCTGATGTTCATCAATCAGTTAAAGATATAATAGCTAGTAAGAGTTTTGACTATGGTACTATTTGTGCATCCGAGCAGTCTGTAATTGCAGAAGAATGCAACCATGATGAAATAGTAGCTGAATTTAAGAAACAAGGCGGATATTTCATGACAGCTGAAGAAACTGCAAAAGTTTGCAGCGTACTTTTTAAACCTGGTACACACAGCATGAGTGCTAAGTTTGTAGGAAGAGCTCCTCAGGTTATAGCAGAAGCTGCAGGTTTCACAGTTCCAGAAGGAACAAAAGTATTAATAGGAGAACAAGGCGGAGTTGGTAATGGTTACCCTCTATCTTATGAGAAACTTACAACAGTACTTGCTTTCTATACAGTTAAAGATTGGCATGAAGCATGTGAGCTTAGTATAAGATTACTTCAAAATGGTCTTGGACATACAATGAACATTCATACAAATGATAGAGACTTAGTAATGAAGTTTGCTAAAAAACCAGCATCCCGTATCTTAGTTAATACTGGTGGAAGCCAGGGAGGTACTGGTGCAAGCACAGGATTAGCACCTGCATTTACATTAGGTTGTGGTACATGGGGAGGAAGCTCTGTTTCTGAAAATGTTACTCCATTACATTTAATCAATATAAAGAGAGTAGCATATGGTCTTAAAGATTGTACTACATTAGCTGCAGACGATACAACTTTCAATCATCCTGAACTTTGCGGAAGCAAAAATGACTTAGGATTCTGTGCTACAAGCCCTGCAGAATTTGCAGCAAAGAGCAATTGTGATAGCACTGCTGCAGATACTACTGATAATGATAAACTTGCTAGACTCGTAAGTGAATTAGTAGCTGCAATGAAGGGAGCTAACTAAAATGGACAAGTACGAAGCTGTTATAAAGCTTTTATTGGAAGCTGTTCAAGGTAGTCAGTCTTCTACAGAGACAAAGCAAGATACAAATGAAATCCCGGTTGGAGTTTCAAACCGTCACATTCATCTTTCACAAGCAGATTTTAACATATTATTTGGAGAAGGATACCAGGTAACAAAGATAAAGGATTTAGCACAACCAGGACAGTATGCTTGTAAAGAAACAGTAACAGTATGTGGACCAAAGGGAGCTATTGAGAAGATTAGAATTCTTGGACCATTACGTAGTAAGACACAGGTAGAAATCCTAAGAGGAGATTCTTTCAAATTGGGAGTAGCTCCAGAAGTAAGGATGTCCGGTGATTTACACGGAACACCTGGAATTGCCATAATAGGACCAAAGGGATCTGTTCAAATAAAGGAAGGTGTGATTGTTGCACAAAGACATATTCACATGACTCCTGCAGATGCACAACATTTTGGGGTGCATGATGGACAGACAGTAAGCATTAAAGTTGATGGACCACGTGGTGGAATTTATAATAATGTTGCAATTAGAGCAAATGATACTTCAGCTTTAGAATGCCATATTGACACAGAGGAAGCAAATGCAATGTGTGTTGGCAACTCATCAAAAATTACAATAGTAAAATAGTAAAATTATAAATTATAAAATAACAGTATTTGGAGAGGAGAAATAAAAATGAAATCTGATGCATTAGGAATGATTGAAACAAAGGGGTTAGTAGGTTCTATAGAGGCTGCAGATGCAATGGTTAAGGCAGCTAACGTTAACTTAATAGGTAAAGAACATGTTGGCGGCGGTCTTGTAACAGTAATGGTAAGAGGAGATGTAGGAGCAGTAAAGGCAGCTACTGATGCTGGTGCTGCAGCAGCACAACGTGTTGGAGAATTAGTTTCTGTTCATGTTATTCCTCGTCCACACGTTGAAGTTGAAACTATCCTTCCTAAAACTGGTTTAAAGGAAGACTAATATTAGAAGATATAGGATATAAGATACAAAGTAAAAAATAAAAAAAATAAATTATAAACTAGGAGGAAATAAAAATGAAATATGATGCATTAGGAATGATTGAAACAAAAGGTTTAGTAGGTTCAATTGAAGCTGCAGATGCAATGGTAAAGGCAGCTAATGTTTATCTAATAGGAAAAGAACATGTTGGTGGCGGTCTTGTAACAGTAATGGTAAGAGGAGATGTAGGAGCTGTAAAGGCAGCTACTGATGCTGGTGCTGCAGCAGCACAACGTGTTGGAGAATTAGTTTCTGTTCATGTTATTCCTCGTCCACACGTTGAAGTTGAAACTATCCTTCCTAAAACTAATTTAAAGGAAGATGAAAAGTAGATTACAGTTTACCGTTTAAATGCATATGCAGAGATGACTTTGAAATAAGTCAGATATGATGTGACATGGTAGATAGTTAAAAGTAATAGTTTGTATAGGGAACGTATCTAGATTGTGTAAATTAAATCAAGATACGTTCCTTATTTGATCTTTAGAAAAATGTTATCAGAAAATATAATTAAAGCGCCAATTGTATAATTGGCGCTTTAATTATATATAACTGTGCATTTAACAGGGAACAGTTCAAATATCAATCTTTCCTATGAAATTAACTACACACAATTTAGTCATCTTCCATTGACATAAGCGCATGTTTTCTATAGGCTTGAGGAGTCATATTCATCTCCGCACAAAATACCCTGTTAAAATAAGATGGATCTGAAAAGCCACATTCTGATGAAATTCGATAAGCACGATAATTAGTTGTTTTTAATAATCTGCAGGCATATTGAATTCTCAGATTAATTACATACTTTGAAAATGAGACACCTAGTTCCTTTTTAAAGACACGACTAAAATATTTTGGATTCAAAAATACTGTAGAGGCAACTATTTGTAAAGTTATTTTTTCCCTAAAATGCTCTTTAATATATTTTATAGACTTTTCAATAAAGTATTGCTGAGATTCTTTGGATTCGGGGTTCTTTTCTTCAGAGCTCTTATCTAGTACTATATTACAATCAGCTGCGGAGTCTAACATCTTCCGAAAAACTTGTTTGATAATGTTAGGCTTTACAGGTTTTAATAGGTATTCAAAAACCCGGAGACTAATTGCTTTCTGTGCATAGGAAAAGTCCGAGTGAGCAGATAAAATTGTAATAAGCACGTTGGGGAGAAATTTTCTGATTTCTTCAATAGTACTAAGACCGTCCAATTCGGGAATCATTACATCCATCATGATAATATTTGGCTTGTATTGTTTGGCTAGTTTAATAGCCTGAACTCCACTTTCACAGGTCAGTAATACATCTTCTGGAAAAAGTTCTTCAAGTACAATTGATTTGAGAAATTCTTGTTCAAGTATTTCATCTTCTACAATCAATACTATACTCATTATTATCACCTCACAATAGGTTCTGCAGGAATTGTGATGGTAACGGTGCTTCCACTGTAATCAGATTTTAAAATTTTCAATCCATATTGTTCTCCGTAATATCGTTTTAAACGTTTGTCTGTACTTTGAAAACCTAGGCCAGATTTATTTTTACATTGTTGTATGTCAAGCAAAACATCCTTTGGGAAACCATTTCCATTATCCATAATGGAAATAACAATTTCATCTTTATATTTTTCTGCATAGATACTTATTTTGCCTCCATCTCGCCTTGGGGTTATTCCATGAATTACAGAGTTTTCAACAATAGGTTGGATAATCATATTGAGAATTCTATAAGACTTAAGATCTTCCGAAATGTTGATATCATATTCCAGACGAGTTTTAAATCTTACTTTTTGAATATATAAATACTTCTCAATATTGTTAATTTCAGCACCAATGGTGTGAAGCTGGTTACCCTGCTTTAAATTATACCGCAGCAAATCAGAAAGGCAATAAATAAGCTCTTCTGTTTCGTGAGAATGTTCAAAATAAGCCACACGGGCAATACAATTTAAAGTGTTAAACAAAAAATGAGGATTAACGACTAGAGACATATTTTTTGATTCTAGATCAATGATCTTCTTTTCCAGTATTTCCTTTTCAATTGACAACCTTTTCACATCCTGATGGGACAGCTTAGTGCTTTCTGATAAATCAAGAGAAATATTTTTAGCAATTTCGCAACATAATCGCTCGTATACTTTAATTTTATTTGATTCTACGGATTTTAGTGAGAAAATCGATTTAGCGATAAACTCTAGCTCCTCAGTCTTAGTATCTTTGTGAGATTGGACATCAATCATATACTTTTTGTATTCGTTATCTTTCAAATATACTTGTATACCAGCCATATAACCTACAGTTTTATTGTCTACTATGATCGGAAAAATCATATTTTCAAGACCATATCGGCATACAAATCTACCTTCCTTGCCAGATTGTAATCGACATTGATAGTCAGGACATACATGAGACTCTCTTTCCTGACATACATGAGTACAAAAATCTGGGGAGGGAATAAATTCAAGTAAAATATCCCCATTTGTATCTACCAAAAATAAAGGTACATCTGATAGGGATAAAATACCACTATAGCGGCTATATAACTTTGAGGTTATAAATTTTTTAAGTGGATTATCAGTTTTATTCATCCTTATAACACCCGTCTCCTGACCTATAGTTTATACTCAAAAAAAGAAATTAATTAGATTCTAGTACGTTCTTTTTTTATATTATATTATATAAAAATATAAAAGTAAACAATATTTTATACTTTCCCACAGTTTCTTGTCATATATTGTCAAAAAAAGAGGGTAAATATAAAACATTTAGATTCTAATTTTTCCTAGTTTTAAGTAATAAATTAATTTTTACTATAAGCACTAAGACATAATTTAAAAATAATGCAAAGCAAAGCTTCGCAAGTTAAGAATTAATAATGAAAAATTAATAGTGAAGGATGATTTCTAGTTATCACAAAAAATCCACCTTCACTGTCCACTATCAATTATCAACTTTCAACTAAATTGAGAAAGTTGAGATACTTATTAATAACATTTTTGATAAATATGTATAAGTTCTTCTTTAGAAGGTTTTCTAGGATTAGTTGGAGTGCATCTATCTTGCATTGCTGTTTCTGCCATATGATTTAGAGCACTTTGAAACTCATCTTCTTTAATCCCAAGAGATCGAATATTATCTTCAACACCTAGGGATTTTATTAATTTATCTACAGCTTCAATAAAACTTACAGCGCCTTCGCGAGTTGTTCGAGCTGGAAGGTGTAGAATTGATGCTAGTTTTGCGTATTTTTCCATAGCATGTTCGCTTGCATTTCCAACCAAGCTAGCGTTGTATTCCATTACTGCATTAAGTAGAAGTGCATTGGATCGGCCGTGAGGAATGTGGAAAGATCCACCCATAGCATGAGCCAAGCTGTGATTAATTCCAAGACCAGCATTTGTAAATGCTATTCCTGCTATACAGGAAGCGTTTTGAACATGATCTCGAGCTTCGGAATCCTTACTATCGTTATAAATTTTTGGAAGATTCTCAAAAATTAATTTAACTGCTTTTTCAGCAAGAGCGTCTGTAAAGTCAGTTGCTTTTTTGGAAACATAGGCTTCAATAGAATGAACTAGAACATCTATACCAGTATCTGCTACAATACGCTGAGGCAGACCATCAATACAACTTGAGTCAAGTATTGCAACATCTGGTGCAATAAAATCATCTATAATGCATACCTTTTCTTTCTGAGAAGTAATAACAGTAAAGTTTGTTACTTCAGAGCCTGTACCACTTGTTGATGGAATTGCAATAAATAGAGGTTTTTTCATTTCTTGGCCCATTGCTTTTCCTAAATTACATGCAAAATACATTATTCCCTTAGCGGTATCAATACTGGATCCTCCACCTAGTGCTACGAGAACATCTGCGTCGCTTTTTTTGTACAATTTCATTGCATCTGCAATTACATTGACGTCTGGATCAGGGTGTACCCCCGTAAAAACAACGGAACTTATTCCAGCTTTGCTTAGGTAATCTATTACTTTTTGAAGATATCCAAGTTTTCCCATAATAGCATCTGCAACAATAAATGCTCGAGAACCAGTGACTTGCTCTAAAAGTTGAATAGATTCCCTATTAAAATAAATCTTGGATTTCAAATTAAAATTTTCAAACTTGTCTTCCATGATTTTCCCTCCTATTCTTTCTACAGTTACTTTTTACAGATTTTTAATAAACTTTGTTATTTTTTTAATAAATGCTTTCGCAATTATCACTTTACATGGTAGCATACAAAGTGGCTAGTTTATTGTAAATAGAATATATAGTTTTAGCACTATTGTATCTAGTTAGAAATTTATATGGTACAATATTGCTTTTATTGAACAATATCTACTTCAAAACATGATTTGTTATTGCATTTTTTTGAAGTTACAATTAATACTGCTATTAGAATATATATAATCTATAAAAAAGGTATGAAATATTTAATAAAGGCTCTAATAGAAAGCGATATGTTGATTTTTGGGACTATTATTGTTATAATTAAATTAATAATGGGTATGATCAGAAAGTTACAAACCGGTGTTAGGTGGTTACTTGTGTTTTTTATTGACAAAACAAAAGATTGAAATATGTGTGGTGGATTATTTATGAAAATGGAAGAATTAGTACAAAAAAAACTGTGTCTTGCTTTTAACGATGACAGTATAATGTTTGATAAATCTCGTTTTGCAGGTGGACTTACCAATTATAACTATATTATGAATATCAATGGAAAACAGTATGTTGTCCGACAACCGGGTGCCATGACCAATCTGATGATTGATCGTAAAATTGAAAGTTTTAATGATAAAATAGCAGCAGAGCTTGGTTTGAATTCTGAGTGTATTTATTTTGATGAGGATAGTGGAATAAAAATTAGCGTATATATTGAAAACAGCAAAAATATTGCTCAAGTTGATCCATGTTCTCCTATAACTCTTAGATCTGTTTCTGATCTCATGAAAAAAACTCACTCTAGCAAAAAGTGTTTTTCTAATTCATTTAATTGGCGGATGGAGTTAAATAAATATGAACATATAATTCAAAAGCTTAATGGTGATTTTTTCTTTGACTACGCTACATTAAAAAAACAATTGCTTGATTTTATGGAAAAGAATATTAAAAAAACAATTTCTGTTCCGTGCCATAATGACACGGTTCCTGAAAATTTTATTGTTGATAGTAATGGAAAGACCTACCTTATAGATTGGGAATATTCCGGAATGAATGATCCAAGCTGGGACGTAGCTTCATATATTCTTGAATCTAAATTAACCGAGGAAGCAATTCAATATCTTCTTGTTGACTACTATGGACAACTTCCGACACCTGAAGAAATAGTAAAGATAAAAAGTTATATGGTAGCACAAGATTTACTTTGGATGGTATGGGCTATGATTAGACATTACAGTGGAGATGATTTTCTTGATTATTGCTGTTTTAGATATGAACGATTTCAAAGAAATGTGAAGGCAATCACAAGCTCGCCAAGTTACTCCATTGCTGATATGGTAAAGAATTGTTAGTAAATAACATATTGCTGAGAACCCTGTACATAAGAGTAGAAAATAAGATCAAAATCAAAGTAGAAATATAGTGGTTTTTTGTGAATATAAAGCGTTCATTAATAAAGTGAAAATTTATTAATATGAGTTAAAGCAGTTATTAAGCATAACTAAAAGTTTGTACTATCAGTGTACATTTTACTGATAGTACAAGCTTTAATAGGTCATAATATATTATAGTGGTTATCGATTACTATTATTTTGCATAATCTTTAAGAATCTCATAAGTATAATCTATTATCTCATCACAAGATATACCTTTTTGTTTTAATTTAGAGCATTCAAAAGTGCCATACTTTTCTGTTACTTTGTTCATTATTTCTTTTGCAATTTTTCTAGATTTATTTTGTACAGAAGCCTCGTTTCTTCCTTTTACGGAGCCCATAGCCATAAGTGCTCCAGTAACAGCACCGCAAGTACTTTGTACGGCCATACCAAGACCAAATGGACTTGCAATTGAGACAGGAATATTTAAATTGTTGTCTCTGTTAAAAGCTTTAATTATAGATTCTGCACAATTAAATCCCTCTTTATGAAATTGTGACGCATCATTCATAATTTTCACCCCTTGTTTTATATAAATTCTAAATATTTGTAAATTACATTAATAATTATAATATATACATTTTTGTTGATGTCAAATTATATAATCTATCTTATTTATTAGGTACTGTTTTCCAGTCATCTAAAAATCTCTGTATTCCTATATCTGTTAGTGGGTGTTTAGTCATTTGTATTAATATTTTATATGGAACAGTGGCAATGTCTGATCCTGCTTTAGCAGCATTTATAACGTGAAGAGGATTTCTAATGCTGGCTGCTATAATTTCTGTTTTTATGTCATGAATTTTAAAAATATCAGATATTTGTTCAACTAATTCAATTCCGTTCATTCCAATATCATCTAGTCTTCCTAAGAAAGGACTTACATAAGTTGCACCAGCTCTTGCAGCTAAAAGTGCTTGTGCTGGAGAAAATATTAATGTTACATTGGTTTTTATATTTTCTTTTGAAAGAATTTTTACAGCTTTTAATCCTTCTACAGTCATAGGAATTTTTATTATTATATTTTTATGTATTTTTGCAAGTTCTTTGGCTTCTTTTACCATTCCTTCAGATTCTAAGCTTATTACTTCAGCGCTTATTGGCCCGTCTACAATAGTAGTTATTTCTTTTACTACTTCCTTAAAATCTCTGCCTTCTTTTGCGATTAAAGAAGGATTAGTAGTAACTCCACAAATTACTCCCATTTCATTAGCTTTTCTTATTTCTTCTACATTAGCGGTATCTATAAATAATTTCATACTTATTACCTCCTATTATATTTATATAAAATTATGATTTACACAATTATTTTACCACAAATTGATCATATTTTCTTTCTAAAATTCTTAGCTACTTTATTAATTAATTCAACTTTTGAAGTTGACCTTCTGTCTATATATTGACGAAAAAGCTAAAAAAGAATATTATAAAGTCATGTAAATGTATCCACTTTTTATAAAAAAGAAGATACTAATTGACTGAGTATATGAAAATAAGGTCAATCTTTATTAAATTAAATAAAGCTTGGCCTTATTTTCATATTAAATAAAGGTTATAATCTATATTTTTAAGGGTATGAAAAATATAGAGGTTAAATAGTGTAAAAACATTTACACTAACAAATTAAAATAGGGGGAAAGTGTTATGAAGAAAATAAGAAAGGGAAGTTTAATTTTATTATGTGCTATTCTTGTACTATCTACCTTGATTGTAGGATGTCAGGACCAGAAAAAAACAACTTCTGACAATAAAAAAATCAAAGTAGCTTTTGTTTATGAGGGGCCTATAGGAGATACGGGATGGAATTATGCCCAGGATCAAGGACGAAAGTATTTAGCTGCTAATATGCCAAATGCAGAAGTAACATATGTGGACAATGTCCCTGAAACAGCAGACTCGGAGAAAGTATTCACACAGCTTGCTCAAAAAGGCAATAAGGTTATATTTGGAACAACTTATGGGTACATGGATTATATGGTTAATGTAGCAAAAAAATTTCCAAATGTAATTTTCATGCATTGTACTGGATACAAAACGTCAAACAATCTAGGAACATATGCTGGACGTGATTATGAAGGAAGATATCTTTCAGGTATTTTGGCAGGTAAGAATACAAAGAGTAATATAATTGGATTTGTGGCTCCGTTTTCAATACCTGAAATTGTAAGAAATATTGATGCCTTTACTTTGGGAGCACAATCAGTAAATCCAAATGTAAAAGTTAAAGTAGTTTATACTAATTCATGGAGTGATCCTGCTACTGAAAAAACTGCAACTAATAGTTTAATAGATGCGGGGGCTGATGTACTTGCAATGCATCTTGATTCTACTACTGTAATGCAGGCTGCCCAGGAAAGAGGGGTATATGGAATTGGTTTTAGTTCTGATATGAGGTCAAAAGCTCCAAAGGCAGTGCTTGGAGGATCAATATGGAATTGGGGACCTTATTATGTCAAGACTGTTAAAGCTGTAGCTAATGGTACCTGGAAATCTGGACAATACTGGGGTGGAATTAAAGATGATTCAATAGTTGATATAGGTCCTTTTGGTCCAATGGTAACAAATGATGTAAAAACACTTATTTCAAAACAGAGGCAGAACATTATAGATAATAAGTTAAATGTATTTGAAGGGCCAATATATGATCAAGCTGGTAACTTAAAGGTTGCTAAAGGACAAAAACTTACGGATGAACAAATGCTTTCTATTAATTGGTTTGTAAAAGGCGTTGAAGGAACAATCTCTAAATAGAATATATTATTTTTACATACCGGCTTCTAAATGGGTCGGTATGTAAACTTTAAAGGTTGGGAGTGATAATATGGAGAAACAACCTATAGTTGAAATGACTAATATTTCAAAAGAATTTTCAGGAATAGCAGTTAATGATAAAATTTCATTCTCATTAAATGCTGGAGAAATCCATGCTCTTTTAGGTGAGAATGGAGCAGGTAAAAGTACACTTATGAATATATTAACAGGTCTATATAAATCAGATAGCGGTGAAATAAAGATAAATGGGAAAAATGTTGAATTCAACTCTCCTAAAGATGCCATAGCTTGTGGCATAGGTATGGTGCATCAGCATTTTAAGTTAGTAAGAGCTTTTACTGTGGCGGAAAACATAATGTTAGGACTTAGAAATTTAAAAGAAATTTACAATAAGAAATATATTGAAGATGAAATTGAAAAAAGTGCTCAAGAATATGGACTTTATGTAAACCCTAAAGCTAAAATATGGCAGCTTACAGTAGGAGAACAACAAAAGGTTGAAATTATAAAAGCACTTATGCATGGTGCAAAAATACTTATAATGGATGAACCTACAGCAGTACTTACACCTAAGGAAGGGGAATCACTTTATAAAACACTGGGCATTTTAGCTAAAAAGGGAAAATCCATTATAGTAATATCACATAAGATGAGAGAAGTAATGAAAAATACCAATAAAATTACAGTGCTGCGTGATGGAAAATCCATGGGTACTTTTAACACAAAAGACGTTGAAGAAAAAGATATGGCGAAAATGATGGTGGGCGGAAATATAGCACATGTTTCCAGTAAAAAAGCAGTATTAAATGGAAAGAAAATTTTAGAATTGAAAGATGTGTGTTCAGAAGATAAAAGTGGATCTGTAAAATTAAGAAATATATCATTTAGCGTACATGAAGGAGAAATATTTGGAGTTGCAGGTATTGATGACAATGGACAGAAGGAACTGGCAGAAGTTATTTCAGGTTTGACACCAATAAAAAAAGGAAATATATTTTTAAATGAAGCAAATTGTATAAATGAAAGTAGAAGAAAATTTATAGATAGGGGAATAAGTTATGTACCCGAAGACAGGATGACGGTAGGTCTTGTAGCCGATATGAATGCTTGCGAGAATATGATACTTGAAAATTATCGAAGGATGCCAGGATATCATATTAACTGGAGAAAAGTGTATGATAACACAGTTAATATAATAGAAAAGTTTCATATCAAGATAGCTTCTTTGAATACCCCTGTGAAAACTATGTCAGGGGGAAATATGCAAAAGCTTCTTTTAGCTAGAGAAATACAGTCAGATCCAAATCTTATTGTTTTGGCATATCCTTTCAGAGGACTTGATATAGGTGCCTCAGAATATATAAAAAAACTTTTAATAGATGAAAGAAATAAAGGTAGAGCAATTCTTCTTATTTCTGAAGAACTGGAAGATTTAATACAGCTTTCAGATAGAATATGTGTTTTGCATGAAGGCTCTATTATGGGAATAGTAGATTCATCTGAGGTTACTATGGAATCTATTGGACTAATGATGTCTGGAAGTAGAAAGGAGAATTACAGTGATTGACGTGTTTAAAGGGTGGAAACTAAAAAAAACGGACTCCTGTTCTATGATGAAAAAGGTAATGGTTTCTATTATATCTGTAATTGGTGGAATTGTATTTTCAGCTATTATCATTGCTATTACTGGAAATGATCCTATAGATGTATGTTCCCAAATATTTTCTGGTGCTTTTGGTTCAACCTATGGACTTTCAGAAACTGTAGCGAAATCTATACCACTTATGCTTACTTCTCTTGGAGTATCACTGGCTTTTCGTATGCAGCTCTGGAATATAGGTGCTGAAGGTCAGTTTTTCATGGGAGCTTTTGGGGCTTCTTGGGCTGCACTATCTTTTCCAAATATGCCCGCTTATGAATTGCTGCCACTTATGATGATAGCAGGTTTTATAGCAGGTGGATTATGGTCAATGGTTGCAGCGATTCCAAAGGCATTTTTAAATATAAATGAAACTATAACTACATTACTTCTCAATTATATAGCTATATTATGGGTTCAATATCTGGTATTTGGCCCTTGGAAAGATCCAAAGGGCAAAAATTTTCCAGTAAGTGCTGCATTTTCTAAAAGTGCAACTTTAACTTCCTTTGGTAATACAGATATAAATATAGGTCTATTTATTGGAATAGGGATAGCAGTGCTTATGTTTATTGTTTTGAAGTATTCTAGATGGGGATATGAGATACGGGTAAGCGGTGGAAATAAAAGCACAGCAATCTATGCAGGTATGAATTATGTCAGAAATATTTTAATTGTTATGTTTATAAGTGGAGGAATTGCAGGGATTGCAGGAATGGTAGAGGTATCAGGAGCTATTCATAAACTTCAACAGAATATATCACCTGGATATGGATATACAGCAGTTATAATTGCACTTCTGGCAAGACTTAGTCCGTTGGGTATAGTTATAGTTTCTTTCTTTATGGGAGGCCTTTTTGTAGGTGGATATAATTTGCAAACATCAGGCTTTTCATTAAGTATGGTTTTAATGTTTCAAGGTGCCATATTACTTTTCGTACTGGGGAGCGAAATATTACTCAAGTATAAATTAGTGAGAAAGGAAGCTTGACAATATGAATAGTACTTTTATAATTTCAGTGTTTGCAGCGGGAGTTGTTGCAGGAACGCCCTTATTATATGCTTGTCTTGGAGAACTTTTGACAGAGAGAGCAGGAGTAATGAATTTAGGTGTAGAAGGCATGATGCTTGTAGGTGCTGTAACAGGATTTATAGTTAGCATTCATACTAAGAATCAATGGTTGGGATTTATAGCAGGAATTGCTGCTGGTGCGGCCTTAGCATTTTTTCATGCTGTCCTCACTATAAAATTAAAAGCCAATCAGGTGGCCAGTGGTGTGGCACTTACTATATTTGGAACGGGACTTAGTGCCTACCTTGGAAAATCCTACATAGGGGCTCTTCCAGCTGCTTCATTTAAAGCTATAGATATTCCGATCTTAAGTAAAATACCAGTAATAGGGACAATACTTTTCAAAAATGATCTATTGGTGTATTTGAGCTTCATACTGGTTTTTGTAATCTGGTTTGTACTTTATAAAACTAAATCTGGACTTATACTGAGAGCTGTTGGAGAAAATCCTGCTGCTGCAGATGCTGCAGGAATAAATGTTTTTTTAGTAAGGTATGCATGCGTAATTTTAGGTGGTATGCTGTCTGGGGCAGGGGGTGCCTATATATCTCTTGCTTATTCTCCTTCATGGAGTGAAAATATGACAGCAGGGAGGGGATGGATTGCCATAGCTCTTGTGATATTTGCGTTGTGGGATCCAATTCGTGCTGTAGTAGGAGCTTATATTTTTGGAATTATAAGTTCACTGGGTCTTCACCTGCAGGCTTTTGGTTTTGTTATTCCTACATATATACTACAAATGCTTCCTTATATGTTTACTTTTGTAGTTCTAATTTTTACAACTAGAGAAACTAAAAGTAGACCTTCAGCTATGCCTAAAGCTTTGGGTATTTCATATTCAAGAGAAGAAAGATAATTATTTAAAATGGTAAAAACTTAGGATTTAAATTGGAATCCTAAGTTTCTATTTTATCTGCACATCGATAGAAAATATTTGTGGAAGTTTAAGTCTTCTGTAAGTTCGGGATGAAATGAGGTTACTAAAATGTTCTTATATTTTGCTGCCACTACATGCTTACCTATACTACATAAGTTTTTAACAGTACTGCCTATGGCAGTAATAAAAGGAGCTCTTATAAAAACTAAAGGTATTTTAGAAGAAGATACCTGGGGAATTAAAGCTTCTGTACTAAAACTATTGATTTGACTTCCATATGCATTTCTTTTCACCTTAATATCCATAACTTTTAGATAACCTTCATTTGAATTTTCTATAGAATTTGCAAGCAATATCATCCCTGCACAGGTTCCCCAAGTAGGCAATCCATTTAATATTTTTTCTCGCAAGGGCTCCATCATATTTGTGTCTATTAAAAGTTTCCCTATTGTGGTACTTTCTCCGCCGGGAAGTATGATACCATCAATGTCATCCAGCTGATATGAGTTTTTTATTTCTACAGCAGCAGATTTAAGCATTTTAACATGGTGAATATGTTCTGCTACTCCACCTTGAAATGACAATACTCCGATTTTCATGATTTACCATCCTCGCTGTGCATATTTTTGATCTAAATTATTAATTTCAAGTCCAGGCATTGCTTCCCCTAGGTCTTCTGAAACTTCTTCAATTTTTTTAGGATCATTGTAATAAGTTGTAGCAAGTACTATAGCAGTGGCTCTTTTTTGCGGATTTTCAGATTTAAATATTCCAGAACCTACAAATACCCCCTCAGCTCCAAGCTGCATCATAAGTGCAGCATCTGCTGGGGTTGCGATGCCACCTGCTGCAAAGTTTACTACTGGTAGCTTTCCGTTTTCCCATACATATTTTATTAAATCATAAGGTGCTTCAAATTCTTTTGCAAGTGTCATAAGCTCTTCTTTTTTTGCACTTTTAACTTTTGATATACCATCTACCATAGTTCTCATATGAGTTACAGCTTCAATAACATTTCCAGTTCCAGCTTCACCTTTTGTTCTTATCATTGCAGCTCCTTCACCGATTCTTCTTAGGGCTTCACCTAAATTTGTAGCTCCGCATACAAAAGGTACTTTGAAGTCCCATTTATTTATATGGTAAGAGTTATCTGCAGGAGTTAAAACTTCACTTTCATCTATAAAGTCTATATTCAACTGCTGAAGCACCTGAGCTTCAACAAAATGACCTATTCTAACTTTTGCCATAACAGGTATGGATACAGATTCTTGTATTTCTTTTATTATTTTAGGATCAGACATTCTGGCTACCCCTCCCTCTTTTCTTATATCAGAGGGAACTCTTTCTAAAGCCATAACCGCACAGGCTCCAGCTTTTTCAGCAATAATGGCTTGTTCTTTATTTACTACGTCCATTATTACTCCACCTTTTAACATCTGGGCTAAGTTTTTATTTATTTCATATTGTCCCATATTATTATCCTCCTATATTATCTAAAGACTTATTGATTAAGCTATAAAATCTCCATGAACTAGTATTAATGGAGTCTATAATAAATGAATGAAATAAAGCTTTATTATTTATATATTATATTCATAATTGAGTATTTGCAAAATGTAACGGTACATTTTAAAATAAAATCTTTATAGAATCTTTATACAGGCAAGTACAATCTTAACTCAAAATTTATGCTCAAGGTGGTAATATAGTAAAATCAAAATTAGGAAATCAACTTGGCATGGGGTTTAATATAGTAATAATAACACTGAGGGGAAATACCGTATTTTGGAAATCATATGAAATTACTTTTAGAGGTGTTAAAAATGAATTTAAATTTAGGAAATGTATCGAATGCTCTTATAGGTAGAAGTTTAAAAACCGAGGAATTAAAAGGTGAAAAGTTCAATGTATTTTGGGGACTGCCAATAATGTCAAGTGATGCTATCTCCTCTGTAGCTTATGCTGGAGAAGAAATATTATTGATACTTATGCCGGTTATGGGTCTTTTATCCTATAGATATATGCTCTATGCTTCACTATGCATTATATTTTTGCTGTTTATGCTTATATTTTCATATAGACAAACTATAGATGCCTATCCAGGTGGAGGAGGTTCTTATATTGTAGCAACGGATAATTTAGGGACAACCGCTGGTCTTGTAGCAGGTGCTTCTTTAATTATTGATTATATATTGACTGTAGCAGTAAGTGCTTCAGCAGGAACTGCTGCTATAACTTCAGCGATACCATCCTTGCTTCCGCATACAGTTACTATAACTTTAGTACTTATAACAATTTTAGTAATTGGAAATTTAAAAGGAATAAGAGAATCTTCAAAGGTATTTGGAGTTCCAACCTATGTATTTATATTTTTAATATTAGTTATGCTTATATGGGGAATAATAAAAATAAATTTTATGGGATATGTACCTAAATCTAATTACAAGATACCTGATGTTTCTGGAACCATAACTATATTTCTATTTTTAAAGGCCTTTGCAGCAGGGTGTACGGCTTTAACAGGTGTGGAAGCTGTAAGTAATGGAGTTCCAAACTTTAGGGAACCATCACAGAAAAATGCTAAGATTGTGTTAATGCTTTTAGCTTTTATAGTACTTTTAATGTTTGGAGGAATTTCCTATTTGGCTACACTTTATCATGCTGTTCCAAATTCTAATGTAACTGTAGTCGCTCAGATTTCATGGCAGGTATTTAATGGAGGAATTTTATTTTATATAATTCAGGCAGCTACAGCCATTATACTTGTTATGGCATGTAATACTGCTTTTGCAGGACTGCCGCTCCTGCTTGCTCTTATGGCTAAAGATGGATATGCCCCAAGACAGTTTGCAAAACGTGGTAAAAGGCTTAATTATTCTAATGGTATAATAATGCTTGGTTTACTGGCTGCCATATTAGTTATAATATTTAAAGGAGATACTCACTACTTGCTAGGACTTTATGCTGTAGGAGTGTTTATATCATTTACTTTATCTCAGTGCGGTATGTTCAAAAGGTGGACTAAAATTAAAATAAACGGATGGAAACACAAGGCATTTATAAATGGATTAGGCGGATTATTAACTTTTGTTACAACTATTATTATAGGAGTTACCAGGTTTACTCGTGGTGCATGGGTAGTTCTCATACTTATACCTATAATTGTATATACCATGGAAAAGATAAAAAGACATTATTTAAAAGTTGCACAGCAGCTGCGGCTTTCCATGGATGAACTGAGAAAATATGAGAAGGTAAGCTTTGAGGGGCAAAAGAGATACGTAATAGTACCTATAGATACCTTAAATAAATCTTTTCTGAAAGCTTTAAATTATGCTAGAACTATATCTGAGAATATAATAATATTTCATGTTTCTGTAGATGATGAGGTCACTAATAAACTTTTAAAGAAATGGAATGAATATAATATAGGTATACCTATAATAGTGAAAAAATCTCCTTATAGAAGCATTATAAAGCCTCTTGCAAAGTTTATAGATTCTGAAGAGTATGCTGCAGGGCCTAATGATACAATAACTGTTGTTCTTCCGCAATTTGTAGTTACTAAATGGTGGGGAAATATTTTGCACAATCAAACTGCATTGTTGATTAAAACTATTCTTCTTAAAAGAAGAAATATAGCAATAGTTACAGTGCCTTATATAATAGATGAAAATTAAATAATGTTAAAAAAAGAAATTCACATTTTGTGAATTTCTTTTTTTTTGGAAATAAAACATTTATGGAATTTTTACATAGGTAGGGTTTATCTTAACTCTAATTTTATACATTAGGTGATAGTATTATGGCTAAGAAATATGGAGGAGGGATAAAGATGCTGGATATTATATTTATAATTTTGATTTTATTAGGGTTTTTTCTACTAAAATATTTTACAAAGTGGTGTGAAAATCAAATAAGTAAAAAACAATAAGTTGGAGGAATGTTTATGATCTTTTTAGTAATTGTGATTATTTTATTGTTTGGATATCTGTGCTATGCATTATTTAATCCAGAGAAGTTTTAACTATAGGATGTGGAGGTTAATAATATGGAAATATTGCAAATTGGAATTATACTTGTTATTTTTGTTCTACTCTGTATTCCAACAGGTAAATACATTTATAAAGTTGCAGAACATGAAAAAACATTTTTAGATCCTGTACTTGATAAAGTTGATAATTTTATTTATAAAATTTCAGGAATAACAAAGGAAGAAATGACATGGAAACAATACATTGGAGCTTTACTTTTATGTAATCTTGTTCCAGCTATTTTAGCATATATAATTTTGAGAATACAGTTTATGCCTGTTTTCAATCCTAACCATATAGGGGGCATGGAGCAAGGACTTACATTTAACACTGTAATAAGTTTTTTAACAAATACTAATCTTCAAGGTTACAGCGGTGAATCAGGGCTTTCTTACTTTAGCCAGATGATAGTAATTACATTTTTTATGTTTCTTGCAGCATCAACAGGGCTTTCTATAGCACTGGCATTTATGAGGGGACTTGCAGGAAAGAAAAAAACACTTGGAAATTTTTATGTAGATTATGTAAGGATTATAACAAGAATACTTCTTCCTGTGTGTATTGTAATATCTATATTTTATATTCAACAGGGTGTCCCACAGACATTATCAGCTAATAAAACAATTACTACTATAGAGGGAAAGCTCCAGGACATTCCAATGGGGCCTGTAGCAAGCTTAGAATCAGTAAAACTATTTGGAACCAATGGAGGAGGATTCTTTGGGGCTAATTCAGCTCATCCATTTGAAAATCCAACACCACTTACAAATGCTTTTGAGATAATTTCATTTCTTCTTTTTGCAGGAGCAACTGTGGTATGTTTTGGACATATGATTAAAAAGAAAAAACAGGCTATATGTATATTCTCAGCTATGAGTGTGTTATTTATAATTGGCGTTGTAATATGTTATGCAGCTGAAAAAGCAGGTAATCCTATACTTGGACATTTAGGGCTTAATCAAATTATGGGTAATATGGAAGGCAAGGAAGTTAGATTTGGAATACCTATGTCTGCACTTTTTACTACAGCTACTACGGCTACATCCTGTGGTGCTGTTAATAACATGCATGATTCACTGACACCTATAGGTGGACTTGTGGCACTTGTAAACATGATGCTCAATGTAATATTTGGTGGAAAAGGTGTAGGGTTTATGAATATGATCATGTATGCGATACTTACTGTTTTTCTGTGTGGACTTATGGTAGGAAGAACTCCTGAATTTCTTTCAAAAAAAATTGAGGGAAAAGAAATTAAATTAATAGCACTTGCTATTATTATACATCCATTTTTGATATTAATGGTTTCAGCTTTAGCACTTGTTGTACCTCAGGGAATTGCAGGCATATCAAATCCAGGATTTCATGGACTTACACAGATATTATATCAATTTTCAAGTTCAGCTGCAAACAATGGATCTGGATTTGAAGGACTTTCAGATAACACCATGTTTTGGAATACAACTGCAGGCATAGTAATGTTTTTCGGAAGATATTTGTCTATGATAATACTGCTTGCTGTATCAACATCTTTAGCTTCAAAGAAGGCAATACCTGTAACTGCAGGCACATTTAAAACAGACAATGGGGTATTTACTATAACTTTAGTATTTATTGTCTTGATAATTGGCGCACTTACGTTTTTTCCAGCATTGTCTCTTGGACCTATTGCAGAACAGCTTACATTATGAATATAAAAAGGGGATGGTGTGATTATGAAAAATAAAATTAAAAAATCTAAGTTTATTACAAAGAGCATAATGAAAGATGCAATTGTAGAAGCTCTAAAAAAATTAAATCCTAAATATATGATTAAAAATCCTGTTATGTTTGTAGTTGAAATTGGATTCTTTATATCTTTGCTTAGCACAATTTTCCCTAATATATTTGGGGACAAAGGAAGTAATTTAAGAAGTTATGATTTTATAGTAGCTCTAATTTTATTTATAACAATATTGTTTGCAAACTTTGCAGAAGCAATAGCTGAAGGAAGAGGAAAAGCTCAAGCAGAAACGCTTAAGAAAACCCGTAAGGATACTTCTGCAAAATTACTTGATTTAAATGGCAATATAACTGTTATAAATGCAAGTGAATTAAAAAAAGGTGACATAGTTTTAGTGGAAAATGGAGATATAATTCCAAATGATGGAGAAGTTGTTTGCGGTATAGCATCTGTAGATGAATCTGCAATAACTGGTGAATCAGCACCTGTTGTAAAAGAATCAGGAGGGGATTTTGCTTCAGTTACAGGAGGAACTAAAGTTGTAAGTGATTGGTTGAAAGTAAAAATAACAGCAACTCCAGGAGAATCTTTTTTAGATAAAATGATAAGTCTGGTAGAAGGGGCTTCAAGGCAGAAAACACCTAATGAAATTGCTCTTAATACTGTGCTTGTAAGTTTAACACTTATTTTTCTTATAGTACTTGCAGCACTTTATCCTATGGCTTCTTATACAGGGGTAAAGCTTTCAATATCTACTCTTATAGCTCTTTTAGTTTGCCTTATACCAACAACAATAGGAGGACTTTTATCTGCAATAGGTATAGCTGGAATGGATAGAGTTACAAGATTTAATGTTATAGCTATGTCTGGAAAAGCAGTAGAATCCTGTGGAGATGTGGATACCATGATACTTGACAAGACTGGTACCATAACTTTTGGAAACAGGCTAGCTTCAGATTTTATTCCTGTAGAACATGTATCTAAAGAAGAGCTTATAGATTATGCTGTTTTATGTTCTTTAAAGGATGATACGCCAGAGGGCAAATCCACAGTAGAACTTGGATATAAATTGGGTTCAAAAGTGGAAAAATCCAAATATGAGGACATGGAATTTGAAGAATTTACAGCACAGACTAGAATGAGTGGGGTTAATTTAAAGGATGGTACTTCTATAAGAAAAGGGGCCTATGATGCTATAAAAGATAGAGTGGGGAAATTAAAAGGAGCTATTCCATATGGACTAGATGATATTGTAAACAAAGTAGCAAGCTTGGGAGGAACACCACTTGTAGTATGTGTGGATAATAAAATTTATGGAGTTATATATCTTAAAGATACCGTAAAGCCAGGTCTTGTGGAAAGATTTCAAAGGCTTCGTGAAATTGGAATCAAAACTATAATGTGTACCGGAGACAACCCACTTACGGCAGCAACTATTGCTAAAGAGGCAGGAGTGGATAGTTTTATTGCTGAATGCAAGCCAGAGGATAAAATAGAAGCTATAAAAAAAGAACAATCAGAAGGTAAAATTGTAGCAATGACAGGAGATGGAACAAATGATGCTCCGGCACTAGCGCAGGCAGATGTGGGACTTGCTATGAATAGTGGTACCACTTCAGCTAAAGAGGCTGCCAACATGGTGGACTTAGATTCAGATCCAACCAAGATACTAGAAGTAGTTGAAATAGGAAAGCAGCTTTTAATAACAAGAGGAGCACTTACTACTTTTAGCATAGCTAATGATGTAGCTAAATATTTTGCTGTAATACCTGCTATGTTTGCAGTAGCTATACCTAGAATGCAGGTGATGAATGTTATGAAATTGGCAACACCTTATAGTGCTATACTATCTGCGTTAATATTCAATGCCATAATAATACCTCTTTTAATACCTATTGCTATGAGAGGCGTAAAATATAGACCTATGAGATCAGAGACAATGCTTTTGAGGAATATGCTTGTTTTTGGATTTGGAGGAATTATTACTCCATTTATAGGAATAAAAATTATAGATTTACTAATAACTCCATTAGTTAGAATTCTTAATTTAGGTTAGGTATTTTGAGAAAGGAAGGTTTTAATATGAAAATGCTCCAAAAATCTATTCGATTAACTATTGTTTTTATGATAATTTGCGGTATTATATATCCGCTTTTTATAACAGGTGTAGGTCAGGTATTTTTTCATAAACAGGCAAATGGAAGTATTATAACGGTAAATGGCAAAGAGGTAGGTTCTGAACTAATAGGACAGAATTTTACAGATCCAAGGTTTTTTAGAGGAAGGGTTTCGGCTGTGAACTATAACACTTATACAAAGGAAGATTTGAAGCCAGATAAGAGTGGAAAAGTAGTTTACACTGGTGTATCATCTGGATCTCAAAATTTGGCACCATCAAATAAGATGCTGCAGGATAGGGTTAAAAAGGATTTAGATGGTTTCTTAAAAACCCATCCAGGGGTAAAGAAAGAAGATGTACCTACAGATCTTCTTACAAGTTCTGGATCTGGCCTTGATCCGGATATAAGTCCTAAAGCTGCAGAGGTACAGATACCTGATGTATCTAAAGCAACAGGAATAAGTGAAGAAAATATTCGTAAGATAGTCCGTAAATATACAGAAGATAAAACTTTTGGAATTTTAGGCGAGCCTAGAGTAAATGTACTAAAAGTTAATCTTGAAATAGCCTCGATTTTAAATAAATAAGTTTTATTTTAATTGGAGAAGTAGGTGATAGTATCATGAAAAAGATGGGTGTTATAATATTATGTATAATTATTGTTGTATTTATAGTGGTTTTTGTAAAGAAAGATAATAATAAATATCCCTATATAGGTAAATATCAGTGTCCCCAGAATAATACAATTTTAATACTTGATAAAAATAATAATTATACAATAATAAATAATTTATACAGAGAAGCTGTTTATACTAAAGGCAAGTATAGCATAGAAAATAACAATATGAAATTAATGTTAAAGAAAGGCGAGACGGTTTCCTATCCAAAAGAATATATTGAAGGAAAAATTAAGGGGGATAGAATTGAATTCAATAAATTTTATGAAAAACATGTTACATTTTATCTAGAAAAATGAGAAAATAAATATGTGATATAAGTTCTATATGGAGGTGATTATTATAGATTATAATGAAAGACCTGATCCATATCGTATTTTAAACAAAGTGGAAAAAGAAGATAGTGAAAGTGAACGGGGAAAACTAAAAATATTTTTTGGATATGCTGCAGGAGTTGGAAAAACCTATTCCATGCTTAGAGAAGCACATGACATTAAAAACTTGGGAAAAGATATAGTGATAGGTTATATTGAATCCCATGAAAGATTAGAAACTATGGATTTGACTAAAGGGATTGAGAGTATAAATACTAAAGTTATCGACTACAGGGGGGTAATTTTAAAAGAATTTGATTTGGATGCAGCTCTTTTAAGAAAGCCTGAGATAATACTTGTAGATGAACTTGCCCACACCAATGCCAAGGGAAAAAGACATAGAAAAAGATGGCAGGATATAGAGGAGCTTCTTGAAGCTGGAATTGATGTATATACCACGTTAAATGTTCAGCACATTGAAAGTTTAAATGATGTAGTTGAAAGTATAACTCATATTTCCGTAAGAGAAACTATTCCAGATAAAGTATTTGATAATGCAGATAAAGTTGAAATTATAGATATAGAACCAGATGAACTTTTAAAGCGGTTTAGCGATGGTAAAGTATATGCGAGAGATCAAGTAAAGAGTGCCTTTCATAATTTCTTTACTAAAAGCAATTTATATGCTTTAAGGGAAATTGCCCTTAGGAAAACGGCTGACAGGGTAAACTATGAAATTGAAACTGCAAGGCTTTCAAAAGGTCAGATTACTGTAGTACCTGCTTCCGATCAAATACTTGCATGTATAAGTTCATCACCTTCATCTCTTCGGGTTATACGAACAGCTGCGAGAATGGCAGAAGTTTATCATTCAAAATGGATAGTAGTATATGTAGAAACTACTAAATCTCAGAAATTAAGTAAAGAAGATAGAAAAAGACTTAATTCATATTTTAATTTAGGAGAGCAATTAGGTGGAGAAGTAGTTACAATATATGGGGATGACATAGCAGATCAGGTTATACAATATGCAAAATTTAGAAATATAACTAAAATAATAATAGGTAAGAACAATAAAAAAACAAGTAAAGTATTTCACTTTTATGCAAAAGATGTAGTAGATAAACTTATGGATTCCAATTCTTATATTGACGTTTATGTAATACCAAATTCACTATATGATAGGAAAAGTAACAAGATTACTAAGAAATTTAGTAAAGAATTTAATTTATCCTTAAAGGAAGCTATTAAAGCTGCTTTAATTTTATCAATAGTAACTTGTGCTGCTATAATTTTTGACTATGTGGGTTTTTCAGAAGCCAATGTTATTATGATTTTTATTTTAGGTGTTATAATTGTATACATGCAGACTACGGGTTACTTAATGGGTATAATATCTTCCTTAGTGGGTGTATCTATATTTAATTATTTATTTGTTCCGCCCAAGAGGTCTTTTCATTTTTATGATAAAAATTATTTGATTACATTTATAATGATACTTATTGAGGCATTTGTAATAGGAAATTTGACAAATAAGATTCAGCAGGATGCGGATGAGTCCTATACTAGGGAAAAAAGAACACAGACATTGTATAGGGTCACAAGTAAACTTTTAAGTGCAGTTGGAAATTCTGATGTAGTTTCCATAGCTATAAAATATCTATCAAGACTTGTGGACAGAACTGTGGTATGTTACCTGTCTATAGATAACAAACTTTCAACTCCTTTTGTATATTATTTGGATGAATTAAAAAAGGACGACTTAATTTTAAATAAAGATGAGGCTGCTGTGGCTTACTGGAGTTTTTTGAAAGGAAGGGAAGCTGGTTCTGGTACAGATACATTTTATGGGGCAAGGGGATACTATATTCCAGTAAAAGTGCAAAATAAGATATTAGGAGTTATTGGAGTTTCCTGTGAAAAAGACTTTTTAAGCCATGATCAGAAATTTATTGTAGAAACTGTAACGGGCCAAATGGCTATTGCACTTGACAGAGAAATACTTGTAGGACAGCAGGAGAAATCTAAGGTGGAGATTGAACGTGAAAGACTTAGAAGCAATCTTTTAAGATCCATTTCTCATGATTTAAGAAGTCCACTTGCAGGAATTAAGGGAGCAGTAAGTACTATTATAGAAAATGGTAAATTTATACCAGAAAAGACTAAGGAAGACTTGCTGAATGGGATTTATGACGATACAGAATGGCTTATAAGCCTTGTAGAGAATCTTCTTAGTATGACTAAATTTGATGAGGGGAATATGAAAATCAATAAAAACCTAGAATTGGTGGAGGAAGTAGTATCAGAGGCAGTTCAAAGAAGTTCTAAATATTTTAAAGACCATAAAATAAAGGTAGAAGTTCCAAAGAAACTTATAATGGTTCCTATGGATGGAAATTTAATTGAGCAAGTACTTATAAATTTAATTCAGAATGCTGCAAAATTTTCTAAAAAACAATCGTTTATACAAATAAAAGTTTATGAAAGTGTAGACGATGTATTTTTTGAAGTCATAGATGATGGAATAGGAATATCAGATAAAATATTGCCACATATATTTGATAGATTTTTTACCAATGGCAGCAGTATAGCAGATTCAAGACGTGGTGTGGGACTTGGACTTACCATTTGTAAGTCCATAGTCGAGGCCCATTGTGGTACAATTGAAGCTGAAAACAAAAAAGAAGGAGGGGCTATTTTTAGGTTTAACATTCCTAAAGGGGAAAGTACTAGTAATGAGTTAATGTAAGGAGGAAGATTGATGGATAGTAAGCCTTATATTCTTGTAATTGAAGACGACAGACCAATAAGAAATTTTATTACAGCAGCTTTATCTTCCCAGGGATATAAATATATTGAAACAGATAAGGGAAATGAAGGCATTTCTCTTGTAATGTCACACAATCCTGATCTTATAATATTAGATTTGGGTCTTCCAGATATTGATGGAATTGAAGTTATAGAAAAAGTAAGAGGATGGTCCAATATTCCCATTATAGTTGTATCTGCAAGAGGAAATGAAAGACAGAAAGTTGAAGCACTTGATAAGGGCGCAGATGACTATTTAACTAAACCTTTTAGTATAAGTGAATTGCTTGCTAGAATTCGTGTGTCTTTAAGGCATCTTATTGTAAACAAAGATCAACATGAAATATTGAATAATTTTAAGGTAAAAAGGCTATCTATAGATTTCGATAAAAGACGTGTAACTGTAGAAGGTAAAGAGATACATTTAACTCCTATAGAATATAAAATAATGGCACTTTTATGTAAGTATTCAGGAAAAGTGCTGACTCATAATTTTATTATTCGTGAAATATGGGGTTCATCCTTGGGAAGTGAAACTAAATCATTAAGGGTGTTTATGGCAAATTTAAGACGAAAGATAGAAAAAGATCCTGCACAGCCTGAGTATATATACACAGAAGTTGGAGTAGGCTACAGGCTTGCAGATGAGTAGTATAAATGAATTATGTATAAATTTTTAATAAACATTTGGAGGAAAATGAGATGAAATTCAATGTAGCACTAATACCAGGAGACGGAATTGGACCTGAAGCTATTGAACAAGCTGTTAAAGTATTAGATAAAGTTGGAGAAATATTTTCACATGAGTTTAAATACACAAAAGTTTATGCAGGAGGATCAGCTGTTGATAAATATGATAAGCCCCTTCCAGAAGAAACTTTAGATATTTGTAAAAAAAGCGATGCAGTTTTACTTGGGGCAATAGGAGGAGATAAGTGGAGCAATCTTCCTTTAAATAAAAAACCAGAAAAAGCACTTTTGACTTTGAGAAAAGAATTAGGACTTTATGCAAACTTGCGTCCTGCAGTACTGCAAAGATCATTAAAAAATGATTGCCCTTTAAAGTCTGAACTTGTAAAAGATGGTATTGATATGATTATAATAAGAGAATTAACTGGAGGAATGTATTCTGGTGAGAAAGGAGTAAGGCAGGGCAAAGATGGAAAAGAAGCTTATGATGTTGAGTGCTATAGTGAAAATACAGTTAGAAGAATAGCTTCAAAGGCTTTTGAAATTGCACTTAAAAGAAGAAAAAAGGTAACTAGTATTGATAAAGCTAATGTTTTAGAAAGTTCCATGCTTTGGAGAAATACTGTAAATGAAGTAGCAAAAAATTACCCTGAAGTTGAGTTAGAACAGATATATGTAGATAGTGCCTCAATGAAAATCTTAAAAAATCCTGGTGCATTTGATGTAGTATTGGCATCAAATGCATTTGGGGATATTATAGCAGACGAAGCTAGCCAAATAGTTGGATCTATTGGAACCTTGCCAGCTGCAAGCCTTGGGGAGAAAAGCTTGGGAATGTTTGAGCCAAATCAAATACATTCTTCCGTGCAGGATATTGCTGGGAAAAACACGGCAAATCCTATAGCTGTAATAATGTCTTCTGCCATGATGCTTAGATACTCATTTAATTTAAATGAAGAAGCTTCTGCTATTGAGAAAGCTGTATCAGAGACACTTGAAAATGGTTATAGAACTAGAGATATGATGACTGATGGAATGAAACTTGTTGGAACTAGGGAAATGGGAGATGTTATAGCTAAATTGTTAAGTAAGTAAAGGCGAGTTAGAATTGAATTTGAGATGCTAAAATTAATAATATACAGCTTATGCATAAATGTTTTATGTACAAGCTGTATATTGCTAAACTGCACTTTAACTAAGATAATTTGACCTAGGAAATTATGTCTTGATGCAGCTATTTTAGGTCATTAAGTTGCTTTTTTAAGTCATGAATTTGATCTTTTTTACTCTGAATTGACTCGAGGTACTGCATCTGGGCTGCGATAGAAAGCACAGTAGCTCCAGTTGATGCAATTACGTTTCCAAGAACATTTATTTCATCTGCACTTTTATCTTTAGTTATAACAATAGCTATAAAAGTACTAAGTACTGCAAGCTGTGTAGGGGATATTGTGTTTAAACAAGACATTTTATTCACACCTCTAATATATATTATATGAAATTAATATAAATGACACACTAAATTATTTAGGCATTTGAAAGAAAATAGGCTAGCGTGCTGACTAGTTATTGCTTTAAAAATACATTATAGTTGGGAGGGTAAGATTATGAAAGAATTTGGGAAACTTTTAGGTTGGGTTGGATTTTGGGCGTATTTTATATTACTCCTTAATTTCTTTATAAAGTACATAAATAGGAAGTATATGAAGAAGTTACCCAAAGATAAAAAACAGTATGAGCGTGTATATAAAGTCTTTATGAAGTACATTGTAAAATATCACAAGTTGGTTGGAATTATAGGAGTTATAGCTGTAGTGTGTCATGGTTATTTTATGTATAAATATAAGGGAATTTCTATACCGGGACTTGCTGCAGCTGTAGTTATGATTGTAACAGCATGTTTAGGAATATATGGACTTAAAAGTAGGAATATGAAGGGAAAATGGCTTATGGATCATAGGATATTAGCGTTTTTTCTCATATTCCTAATACTATTTCACATAATGTTTAAAAAGTTTCTTATGGTATAGAATTTCTAAGTGTGATTTCAATTTTGTTATTATATTTTATATAGAATTTCAATTAGAATCACTATATAGTTTCTTTAACTTAAAAGTCAGCTTATACACAGGTATATTTTTACAATAATGAAGCTCTTTTAAATATTTAACGAGCTGAAGGTTATAAAAAATATTCTGAGTATAAGCTTATTTTTAATTGGTAACTATGTCAGTTATATTTTTAGGATAAATATTAACGGCACATAAAACTTCTTATTTGACGTAAATCCATTCCAAAATAAACCCATCTATTTCTATGCCATCTATAACCTGAAATAGATCTTCTTCCTACATGAGTTAACCATGCCCAGAATCCATTGCCTCTATTTGGCCAAATATAAACGAACTTAAATAAGCATCGTCTTATAGAACCTGGATCTACAAATTTTGTACTTGAACCAGGTGCTAAGTTTTGAGGTGCTTGAGGAATATTGGATGGAGGAGGACCTGGTGGAAAGTTATCTCGCTGTCTGCTCATACACATAGGGGTATGGTTTGAGGAAAATCGTAGGTAAGGACATACGAAATCATCATCTAAATAATCTAATTCTTCGGGTTCATCATCTTCTCTAGCTTCATCATCAAATCTGAAGTAATCATAATCGTACATGTATACAACTCCTATTTTTTACTCTTAATTAAATAGTATGTTATTGTGAGTTATATAGTTACAAATCAATGAAAAAAATTTACATATACATAGTAGTTAAGTTAGAATTGTTCCTTAGAACAGTTTGATGTATATATAAAGTTATATAGACTAGCATGTCTTAATTCATCTGTTATTATTTCAATAAGCATGTTTATGTGTTTTCTGTTATTAAGTGCAAATAATATTTTTCTATATTTTACAACTGCATTTAGTTCTCCATTTAAGGCACGTTTAATGCCGCTGCAGAAAGAATCGGGAGTATTAAACTCTACATTTTCAGGAGAAGGAATCATATTTCCCGTTAATTCATAGTAAATAAATCTAAACATTTTGTTATGCTTTTTTTCATTGTCCCTGATACCAGATATAATTTTTTTAGATTCATTTTCAGGAGCATTTTTTATTAAATAGTCGTAAAAAAGTTCATCTTCTCTTTCTCCAGAGATAGCTTCTTCTATTAACTTTAGTGCAGAATTGAAGTTGTCTGGATAAGTGTATTCATCTAAATTCAAGTCCATCTGAGAAACATTGTTAGGAAAGTTCATACCACAGCGAGTAAAGGGACACATATAATGTTTCATTTTCAACTCTCCAAAATATAAATTATAGTAGTATTTTATGATAGAAGTTATAAAAAGTGAATGGGGATAAATAAGTTACTTTAATGCAATATACTGATATATTAAACTACCATATTGTAAAAAAGTAATTTATTAATCTAGAATTAAACTTTTTTCATTTATGTAAATTTTATCTAAAATTGATTTATAATATAAGTATAAGTTTGGAATATAAGGAGATGTTTGGTGTGTATCCAATAAAATTTGAAAACTTATACTATGATAAAATTTGGGGAGGTAGAGATTTAGAACTTTTCAGGAGTAACCTTCCAGAAGGTAAGATAGGAGAAAGCTGGGATATAGCCTGTCATAAAAATGGTATGGGCATAGTAAAGAATGGGGAATTCAAAGGAACTAGATTTGATGATCTTGTTAAGGCTCAAGGAGATAAGCTATTGGGAACAAAAATTAAAGGTAATAGATTTCCCCTTCTTGTAAAGCTAATAAATGCTAGGGAGAAACTTTCAATACAAGTTCATCCAGATGATATCTATGCGAAAGAAGTAGAAAATGATTCAGGAAAAACAGAGGTATGGTATGTTATTGAAGCATTTGAGGGGGCAAGTTTGATAGTTGGAACTAAAGATGGATGCAGCATAGACGAATTTAAAAAGGCTATAAACAATGGAAACTTGGAAAAGTATATGAACAGAATTCCTGTTAAAAAAGGTGATGTGTATTTTATAAAAAGCGGTCTTGTACATGCAATATGTGAAGGAGTTATATTGGCAGAAATTCAACAAAATAGTGATATAACTTACAGAGTATATGACTATGGAAGGGGAAGGAAGTTACATATTAATAAAGCCTTAGACGTAGTAAATCTAAAATTAAAAGGAAATAGGAGCAGAGGTATTAGTATAAAAAAGGATGGCTATAAAAAAACTTATCTTTGTTTATCAACAGAAATTTCTCTGGAATTATATGATATTCAAATTGAAGCAGTAGAAAAAAGTGATAGAGAAAGGTTTTATATATTTACCTGTGTTGATGGCAAGGGCAAGATAGTTTATAGCGGCGGTTTTGAAGATATATTTAAAGGAGACAGTGTGCTTATTCCAGCTTCTCTTGGAGAATATAGATTAAAAGGTAACATGAAGTTGCTTAAAAGCTATGTTCCAGATTGTAATAAAGTAGAAAATAGTATATTAGATGAAATAAGAAAATTTTAAGAATTTTCACTAAGCTATTGTTAATAAAAATCTTTTTATTAACAATAGCTTTCTTCTTTTTTATACATAAAAATTGAAAATATCTTATTTTCAAAAAATTTTAAATTTCTAGCTAAATATTTTAGTAAAGCATTTCATTCAAATCCTTATTATTGTATCTCAACCCTTTGTATAAGACAATTCCCTTAAATTTTATCTATAGAATTACTGTATTATGTATAGGCAATAACTATAAAAGATAACGATAACATTGGTGGTAACTATTGGTAATATATTTTAGATTTAAGTATAATGAAAACATAAAGATTGTTATAAAATACACAAGGGGGAAATAAAATGTCAAAATTAAATGAAAAAGAATTTCAGGATTATCTGAAACAAATTAGGGCTTTAGCTGAAGGACCTTTTGAAGAAATACAAAAAGAAGTTGAGGTTACTAATAAATTTCCTCAGAAGTTTTTTGACTTATCAATTGAAAACAATTTATACAGATGCGCATTGCCAGAACAATATGGTGGATGGGGATTAAGTGAGACACAGATTTTACAGGTACAAGAAGAGTTCAGTAGAGGACCAGGCGGAATGCGTATGCATCTTCATTATGCAATGGATTTAAACTGGAGAATTCTTGATGACTTTGGAAGTAAAGAATTAAAAGATGAATATATGGATAAATTTCAGGATAAAACAATCTTCACATGCTTTGCATTAACTGAAGAAACAGGTGGTACAGGAGCAGATTTACATACAAGAGCTGTGAAAGATGGAGACTATTACATCATGAATGGTGAAAAAACATTAATTTCCCATACTGACTGCTGTGAGTTTGCATATGTAATCGCTGTCACTGACCCAGATGCTCCAAAGGATAAGAGATTATCTGCATTCTTTGTACCAGTTAATACACCTGGTTATGAAATCGTTCCAATGCCTCATATGATGGGTTGCCGTGGAGCTGGACATGCAGGATTAAAATTCACTAACATGAAGCTTGACAAGAAATACTTACTTGGTAAAGAAGGCGAAGGCTTAAAGATTGCAATGCATTCTTTATCCGTATCTAGAGCTCATATTGCAGTAAGTAATCTTGGTATGTCTCAGAGAATGTTAGAGATGACAATTAAGAGAGCAAAAGACAGAGTAACATTTGGAAAACCACTTGTTAAGAGACAAGCAATTCAACAGACAATTGCTGATATGGGAACTGAAATACATGCACTTAGATTAATGGTTTACGATTTTGCAAAAGATTATGAAGCTGGTAAGGAAATTGAGATGAAAGCAGCTATGTGTAAACTTCATAGTATCAATACTGTTAAGTTAGTATCTGATTATATGTTAGAGATATTTGGAGGAATTGGATACTTTGAAGAATGCGAATATGGTCCAGTTGAAAGATTATATCGTGATTGTCGTGCAATGTGGTTAGAGGAAGGCCCTAGAACTGTTCAAAGATTAACAGCTTCAAGAAAACTTATTGCTAATGGAGGCAATACTGAAGAAGAATAATTTTTTACTTGAAATATTTACTATTTTATATTATAGCCTTTTGAAGTTTTCAAAAGGCTATAAATAAAATATAGAAACAGGAGGATAAAAATGGAACCTTTAAAAGGGATTAAGGTGGTAGATTTAACCACATATTTAGCAGCTCCTACTACTGCTAGGATTATGGGAGAATGGGGCGCTGACTTAATTAAAATCGAAGCCCCCAAAGGAGATCCAGCAAGAGGACAGGGTTCAGTATTTAATATGCCTTTTAGTGATGAAGAAAATTTGCCGTTTGATGTAGCAAATATGGATAAGAGATTTATCACTATAAATTTGAAGACAGAACATGGACGGGAAGTTGCTTATAAATTATTAGAAGAGGCAGATGTATTTATTACAAATACAAGAACAAAATCACTTGTAAAATTAGGTATGGATTATGATACCTTGAAAGAAAAATTCCCAAAACTTATTTTTGCACAGGTTTTAGGATATGGAGAAAAAGGACCTGCAAAGGATAGGCCGGGTTTTGATGCTACTTGCTATATGGCAAGGGGAGGTGTCCTAGGTACAACAGTAGATAAAGGTGGTTCGCCAATGAATCCACCTAATGGATATGGAGATTTTCAGGTTTCAATATGTCTTTTATCTGGTATATGCGGAGCTTTGTTTAACAGAGAAAGGACAGGAAAAGGAGATAAGATAACTGTAAGTCTTCAGCATGCTGCATCATTTATGTTAAGTGTTGCTATGATTTCAGCACAATATGGAAATGAATATCCAAAGAGTCGAAAAGAAGTTCCAAATCCATTTAATAATTGTTATCGCACTAAAGATAATAAGTGGGTTGTAATGTGCTGTCCTGAATATGATAGAGATTACGATAAAATTATGAATTTATTAGATGTTAAACATATGGTAGGAAATAAAAAATACAATAATTGTGCAAAGATAAATTCAGATAAGCTAAATCATGAAGTAGTAGATATACTTGATGAGGCTATTTCCAAGATTAATAGGGATGATTTGCTTAAAATACTTGAAGACAATGAACTGCCGTGTGAAGCAGCAAATGAGCCTTTGGATGTTTATAAAGATGAGCAGGTTTGGGCAAACAATATTTTAACTAAAGTAGATTACCCTTCAGGAAAAAGAATGGTTCCTACTAATCCAATTTTATTTGGTTCTATGTCAGAACCTATAATAAAAACTTGTAAACCTCAAGGTGCACATACAGAGCAAATCATGAAAGAATTAGGTTACAGCAGCAGTGAGGTTGAAGAATACATAAACGAAGGAGCTGTAGCTGGATTGAAACTGCTTAAAAAATAATGGGGAGGGTTAAAATTAATGAGCTTATTATATACAAAGGAACAAAAAGAATTAATTGCTCTTGTAAAAGAAATGGCAGAAAATGAAATCAAACCACATGTTCAGGAGCTGGATGAAAAAGGCGAATGTCCAAGAGAATTGTTTAAGTATGCTTTTGATATGGGACTTCATATGCTTGAGATTCCAGAAGAATATGGTGGAACAGGACTGAGCTACGAAACTACAGCCATGATTTTTGAAGAGCTTGCAAAGATAGATGCAGGATATGCAATTACACTTGTTACTACATTTGTTGCTTTGAGAAATGTAATTCTTTCTGGTACCAAAGAGCAGGGCAAATATTTTGCAGATATAATTGGAAAAGGAAATTTTGCGGGTTTCGCTCTTACAGAGCCAAATGCAGGTTCTGATCCTGCAGGAATGAGAGGAACAGCTGTAAAAGATGGTGATGAATATATATTGAACGCAACAAAAACGTTTATCACTAATGGTGCACTTGCTTCTGTGTTTGTAGGAATTTTTAAAACAAACCCTGAAGCAGGCAATAAAGGTATTTCAGCTTTTATAGTAGATGCAAATACACTAGGAATTACTATTGGAAAACATGAAGACAAAATGGGTCTTCGTTTATCAAATACTACAGATGTTACTTTTGAAAATGTAAGAGTTCCAGCTTCTAATATGCTTGGAGAGGAAGGATCAGGATTTAAACTTGCATTAAATTCTCTTAACTTATCTAGAGCCTTTGTTGCTACGTTAGCAGTAGGTATTATGCAGAGGGCTTTGGATGAATCTGTAAAGTATGCAAAAGAAAGAAAGCAGTTTGGCAAGCCTATAATTAAATTTCAAATGGTACAACAGATGCTTGCAGATATGGCAATAAAGATAGAAGCTTCCAGAGCACTTGTAAACAATACTATGAAGTTAATGGATAATGGAAATCTTGTTCGTAAAGAAGGTGCCATTACTAAAGCATTCGTATCTGATTGTGCACAGGAAGTTACGTCAAATGCAGTTCAAATTTTCGGTGGATATGGATACAGCAAAGAATATCCAGTTGAGAAGCTTATGAGAGATTGCAAGGTGTTCCAGATTTTTGAAGGAGCTAATCAGATTCAAAGAATGACAATAGCCGGTGCATTAGAAAAGGAATATAAGTAGGGGGGAAGAGAAATGAACATCGTTGTTTGTATAAAACAGGTTCCTGATACAACAGAAATTAAAATTGATCCAGTTAAAAATACATTAATTCGAAAAGGCGTTCCAAGTATTCTAAATCCATTTGACAAAAATGCATTAGAGCAGGCACTTCGTTTAAAAGATCAATATGGAGCTACTGTAACTGCAATTTCCATGGGACCTGATAACGCAAAAGAAGTTTTAAGGGAAGCTCTTTCCATGGGTGCAGATAAAGCGTACTTAGTTACAGACAGAGCTTTTGGAGGATCTGATACCTATGCAACTAGTTATATTTTATCAAAAGCAATTGAAAAACTAGGGACATTTGATTTTGTACTTGTAGGTAAACAGGCAATTGATGGAGATACAGGACAGACAGGTTCAAGTATTGCAGAACATTTGAAGATTTCCAGATTAAGTTATGTGCTTGATATTAAAATGGAAGGTCAAAAGTGTGTAGTAAAGCGTCAAGTAGAAGAAGGGGCTGAAATAGTTGAAACAAAACTTCCTGTTTTATGTACTTTGACAAAAGAAAGCAATAAACCAAGATATGCAACTATTAAGGGAAAAATTGACTCTTTAAAAGCAGAAATAGGAGAAATTCACTTAGATGATATTAAGGATATAGATACTACCAAAATAGGTCTTAAAGGTTCACCAACAAGAGTAAAAGCAACTTTTACACCAAAACGTCAGGCAAGTGGTGAGGTAATGAAAGTTGTAAATCCTGAAAAAACAGCAAAAGAGTTAGTTGGCAAGCTATTAGAAGCAAAATTAGTTTAAGGGGAGGCTTTGGTTATGAATTTCGATGAATATAAAGACGTATGGGTATTTATAGAATGCTTTCAGGGACAACCAAAGAACGTTGGTTTTGAACTGCTGGGACAAGGTAGAATTTTAGCAGATAGCCTAAAGCAGAAATTATGTGCCGTAGTAATAGGCAGTGACGTAGAAGATGCAGTTAAGGGTGCAGGCAGTCATGGAGCAGATAAAGTTTATGTTGTGCAGGGAGAAGAATATAAAAATTATTCTTCAGATGTATATGGAGATGCATTTTTAAAACTCTGTCACAAGTATAACCCAAATACCATTTTAATAGGTGCCACTATAAGGGGCAGAGAACTTGGTTCTAAAATTGCAGTTAGCTTAAGAACAGGTCTTACTGCAGACTGTACTGCTTTAAGTGTAGAAGAGGATACTGGAAATGTTGTATGGGAAAGACCTGCTTTTGGAGGCAATCTCTATGCACAGATACTTTGCAGTGATACTAGACCACAGATGGGAACTGTAAGGCCTGGTGCCTTTAAGAAACCACAAGAAAATGAAAATAACCGTCCAGAAATTATTAAAGAGACTATTAATATAGACAAAGATTCTATTTTAACAAAAGTAGTTGATTTTATTAAAGCCCAAGAAGATTCTGGAGTCAAACTTGAAGAGGCAGAGTATATAGTATCTGGCGGCAGAGGAATGAAAAATGGAGAAAACTTTAAGATGTTACAACAACTTGCAGATTTACTTGGTGGAACAATTGGAGCATCAAGAGCTGCTGTAGATTCTGGATGGATTCCACAGACAAAGCAGGTAGGGCAGACAGGTAAAACAGTTTCTCCAAAAGTATATATTGCATGTGGAATTTCAGGTGCTGTACAGCATTTAGCTGGAATGAGCTCTTCAGATACAATTATTGCAATTAATAGAGATGAAACTGCACCAATATTTGAAGTAGCAGATTATTGTATAGTAGGAGACCTATTTGAAGTCGTTCCAGCACTTATAAAGGAAATTAGTTCAGTAAAAAATCTTTAATTGTGTTCTTTTTATAAGGAGATATGACGTGATGGATGAAATTAAAATAAATGATAGCCAAAAAAGATTGTATGAAAAAATGGGCTATTGGGGTAAAAAAACACTCTTAGATTACTGGCATACGTCGGTAAAAAAGTATAGAGATAAGGAATTTGTAGTAGATGATAGAGGATATCGTTACACCTATGGACAATTGGATGAAAAAGCAGGTATTGTTGCTTCCTATTTTCTTAGTATTGGAGTAAAGCCTCTAGATGTTATTTCTTTTCAAATACCAATATGGAGTGAATTTGTAATTGTTAGTATTGCATGCATGAAGGTGGGAGCTGTTGTTAACCCAATTGGCATGTGCTATAGTGGTCGGGAAGTTTCATATCTTTTGAATTTATGTAAAAGTAAAGTTTTTCTCTGCCCTACATGGTACAATAAGACAAATTATGAAAAATTGATTCTATCAGTCAAAAAGGATGTAAAAAGTTTAAAACACATTGTATTACTTGACAATCTTAAAGAAAAAGAAAGTAACAGTATTACTTTAAAACATATATTATCATCATACTTTTCCTTGAACATAAAAGATGAGGTAATGGTTGACAGTAATGATGTAGCAGCTATCCTTTGCACATCCGGTACTACTGGATGTGCAAAGGGAGCCATGCTGACTCATAATAACATAATATTTAGTGAAAAATACTTTAATAAGGAACTTGGCATTACAAAAGATGATATTATGTTTATGCCGGCACCTTTAAATCATGCAACTGGCTTTCATCATGGAATTATTGCACCTATGCTTATTGGATCAAAAGTGGTTTTACAGCAGAAGTTTAAAAGTAAAAAGGCAATAGAACTTATGAATAGAGAAAAATGCACCTGGTCAATGGGAGCTACACCATTTATATATGATATTTTGAAAAACATTAGAGAGGATGAAGTTTACCTTAGTTCGTTAAAATTTTATCTTTGTGGTGGAGCTGTAGTACCAGAAGAAATGGTAAGGCAAGCCTATGAATATGGAATAAAATTATGTGAAGTTTATGGATCTACAGAAAGTGTTCCACATGTATTTGTAAGACCAGATGAAAATATTGAGTTAACATTTGGCACTGCAGGAAGGGCTATGGAAGGCGTAGAAGTTAAAATTGTAGATGAAAATAGAAAAGAGATACTACCTGGAAATCTAGGGGAAGAAGTATCGAGAGGTCCAAATGTATTTGTAGGATATATAGGTGATAAATCAGCTACAAATAAGGTACTGGATGATGAAGGATGGTTTTATAGTGGCGATTTATGTGTAAGTGATATAAGTGGCAATATTAATATCATTGGGAGAAAAAAAGACATAATTGTTAGAGGCGGTGAAAATCTCAACTCGAATCATATAAGTCAGTATATTTCAAAATTTCCACTAATTAAAGATGAGGCAGTTATTGGAATGCCTGATAAGCGTCTTGGTGAACGAATTTGTGCTTATGTCGTATTGAAAAAAGAAGTTAATTCTCTGAAATTAGAAGAACTTTTAGAGTACATGGAAAAGGAAAAAATCCCTAAAAGGTATTGGCCGGAACACCTGGAGATTATAGATAAAATTCCCAGAACTGACAGTGGAAAGGTGAAAAAAAATTTATTGGCAAAGGATTTAAAAGTTCGAATGAGTAGACAGGAGGAGTCAAGTTGGAAGGGCGAGAATTCGGTCCAAGAAGATCAAGAGAAACAACAAAACCAAGGGTTGTGTGCCCCAAGTTAATATTTTATCATTGTAAACATTGTGGAAATGTATTTCAGTTAACAAGCATGGGAAAGGGAATATCTCCAATGTGTTGTGATGAAAAAATGGAGATACTTTCTACCAAAAATCCTTCAGAAGTTTCAGATGATATAATTATTGATTACAAAATTACAGGTGGGTACAATGAAAATGTGGTAGAGGTCTTTTGGAAAATAAGGAATGAAGCTATTTGTGTTGAATGGATTTATCTTAGGACATTTACAGGTGGACAGTTAAAGTATGTGACAAATCCTAAAAAGACATCTTTTGTATTTGCTTTAGCAGATGAAGATGCGTATGTTTACTGTGATGAAGATCCATGCCTTGAATGCACTTTTAGATGTAAAAGGGGATTTGAAATTTATGCATATATAAAAGATAAAGCAATTGTTAAAATCCCTTTAGAGAGAATGCATGCTAATTGGCAGTCCTAATTTTATGGCTTTTGCTTTTTTTTATCATATAGTCTGAAAACATTTTCACAGCTATAGAATGGTAATTATTTTTATTATAGGCCATATATACTGTACGTGTATTGTTTGGTGTATTTAGTTTTATAATTTTTAACTTATGAAATTGGAGTAAAAAAGAGGTACGTGCAGTAATAGCAGCCACATTTGTTGAACATACCATTCCACCAATAGTTATTTCATCGTCAAAATCATAACTTACATGAAGGTCATAAGGTTTTAAGAGTTCCATTATAGTTTTACCAATAGGCAAACTTTGTCGATATGTGATCAATGGATAGTCGCTAATATCTTGCAAATTAATGATTTTTTCTTTTGCCAATGGATGTTTATCGTTTACAACAAGGACAAGTTCTTGATCAAGAATTGGAATAAATTCAATGCTAGGTTCATTTTCCAAAATGGAACAGAAGCCGATATCGTATTTTTCTGACTTGATTCCAGCTATAACATCTAAAGTCATGCCAGTGAAAATGTTAAATTTGGTTTTTGAATTTACAGTATTTAAATACTTATTTATTATATTTGGCAAAAAATTTCCACATAAGGTAGGAATACATCCTATATCAATAATTCCTCCAACAATACCAGATGATTCTTTTAAGCATTCAATCCCTTTTTCTAATTCACTTAAAGAATTGCACACGTAGTGATAAAAAACTTTTCCGTATTTTGTAAGTTTGATTTTTCGACCTTGTCTATGAAATAATTCTAGACCAATTTCTTCTTCTAAAGATGAAATGGCTTCACTTAGACTTGGTTGGGTTATATATAATTCTTTAGCAGCTTGAGTAAAATGCTGTATTTCAGATAATTTTTTAAAATAATATAATTGATTTAAGTTCATAGTGTACCTCCCTGTAAATTTATACTCGTATTTGTTAATATTTTAGCATATTTCGATAAAATATTCCACAATTATGGTATAGTTTAACAGGAAAAAATAAAACTAATTAATAGATTAAATAGAAGGGAGAAATGAATATGATTTCAGAAGTTGAAAGCGTTGGTAAAAGCGTTGGTAAGAAGAGGTGGGAGATTGTTTTACTTTTAACTCTATGCTACTTGATTTTATATATGGACAGATCATGTATGTCAATGGCAGGCCCCTCTATGATGAATTATTTTCATTGGAATGCAAGTCAGTTTGGATTGGTTTCTACAGCTTTCTTCATTGGTTATGCTTGTACTCAAATTTTAGGTGGATGGTTAGCTGATAAATTTGGTGGAGGCAAAGTTGTAATGTTTGGTGCGATATGGTGGTCAGTATTTGTTTTTTTAACCCCATTTGGAGCAACCTTAGGTCTTATGATAGTAATTCGTATTGTTATGGGAATGGGAGAAGGAGTTTCTTTACCGGCCATGTCTACAATTATTGCAAAATGGGTACCAAAGAAAGAATCAGGACTAGCATGGGGAATAAGTATAATGGGTGTTTCTATGGGAATTGCTCTTGCTATGCCTATCTCTGCATGGATTATAAAAACTTGGAGTTGGCAGATGGTATTTCACTCCTTCGCTTTTCTTGCACCTATTTGGGTAATTATTTGGTGGAAGTTTGGAAAAGATAAACCAGAAGATCATCCTAGTGTAAGTAAAGAGGAATTACAATATATAAGAGTAGACGATAATATATCAGAAAATTCAGGAAAAAGAACTATTTTAAGTTCAAAAGATATATTTTCTACTCCATCTGTATGGACGGGTGCACTTTCATTTTTCTGTACTAACTATTTATTTTACTTATTTATGACATGGCTTCCTACGTACTTTGTTAAGGGCAGAGGATTTGCAATGGGTACAAGTGCTATTTATACAATGATGCCTTATATTGTTGCAACTTTTACATATCCATTTGGTGGATGGTTAGCTGATAAAGCAGCTAAAAAGTTTGGAGATAATATGGGACGAAAGTTATTTCCTCTTCTTGGTATGGTTGGAGCAGGTGTTCTGCTTATACTAGGATCTAAGGCTTCTAGCGCTATTTCGGCAGTAGCATTAATATCTATATCAAATGGAGTATTATGTCTTACTATGGGTGGATATTATTCAATGCCAATGATTTTCTCTTCAACTAATGCAGGTAAAATTACTGGACTTTATGCAACTTTTGCTACAATTGGAGGTATATTAGCTCCACTTCTTACTGGAATTATGGTTGACGCTCACGGATATACAAGTGCACTTTACTTAGGTGCAGGAATATCTATACTTGGTGCTATTATATTACTTACAAGTACAGTTCGTCCTATTGTACCTATAGCTGAAAGAAAGTAGGTTTATCCTAGAAATATTTATTTTGATAATGATTTCATCTAAAGGATAGAAAAGTATTTAAGAAATTTGTTAATAAGCATCGGATGAAGTCTAAAATTTTGTCCGATGCTTAAAGCTATTTACTTTAAGAAAAATAAGCAGCAGCCTAAAGATAGCAGTAAATGATAAAATTTTTACATAAGGAGTTGTTGAGCAAATGGATTTTAGCAAGTTATTTAAAGTTGGAAGTACATATGTTAGTGAGTATATAGTAAAACCTGAAGATACAGCTAATTTTATTGGAAATAACGGTGTTGTTATGTTATCTACGCCTGCTATGATAAAGTATATGGAATATACAACTTTACATATAGTAGACAATGTTATACCTAAAAATTATAGACCTGTTGGAACTAAAATTGATGTTGAACATATAAAGCCAATACCTGCAAATATGAAGGTTGTTGTAAAAGTAACATTAATATCCATTGAAGGTAAAAAACTGCGTTATAATGTAGAAGCTTTCAATGAAAAAAATTGTAAAGTAGGTTTTGGAATATACGAACAACAAATAGTTAATTTAGAACAATTTTTAAATAGATAGTAAAAATTAATAGAACCGATAAATTTTTTGAGTTATTTAGGATAAAAATATATATGAAGTATTTGTTTAAAGGTTTTAAAATTTAACCTTTTAATCAAGTAAGAATAAATACATTATAGTGTACCTATGATGTATTTATTTCATATAAAATGAAAATTATTTTATAAAAACTATTGCAAAACAATAATTAATATTATATAATAATTTATGTCAAGGGAAATGAAAATTATATGAAATAACTTTAAGGAGGAATTTTAAATGAAAAAATTTGTTTGTGCTGTTTGTGGATATGTTTATGAAGGTGAAAATCCACCAGAAAAATGTCCTGTATGTGGTGCACCATCAGATAAATTTGTTGAAAAGGCAGAAGGCGAAATTAGTTGGGCAGATGAACATAAAGTAGGCGTCGCTAAAGGTGTAGATGAAAAAGTATTAGAAGAATTGAGAGCTAACTTTACTGGAGAATGTTCGGAAGTAGGAATGTATCTTGCTATGAGTCGTCAAGCTGATAGAGAAGGTTATCCAGAAGTTGCAGAAGCATATAAGAGAATAGCTTTTGAAGAAGCAGAGCATGCAGCTAAATTTGCAGAATTATTGGGAGAAGTAGTATTACCTGATACAAAGAAAAATTTGCAGATGAGAGTAGATGCGGAGACAGGTGCTTGTAAAGGTAAAAAGGATTTAGCTACTTTAGCTAAAAAATTAAACTATGATGCAATTCATGATACAGTACATGAAATGTGTAAAGATGAAGCAAGACATGGAGCTGCTTTCCAGGGATTGTTGAATAGATACTTTAAATAAACAGTAGTCTCGGATAAATGCAAGGGACTGATACACTAATTAATTAGTGTATCAGTCCCTTTTTGTACTCTATGCTAAATACATAAAATAAGATATAGCATCTTTTGTTGGAGTTTGAAAATCTATATTTCTCTTATGGTAAGCATCACCGTTGTAGTCATAACCTTGATTATCACAAATATACGCATAATCAAAACTTTTTGGATCTACCCACTTCATGAATGTATATGTATGAGTAGGGCCATTCCCATAAGAAATGGTAAAGCATATATCTCCTGGTAAAAGCTTAGATAAATCTGTAGAAGTTTGCCATCCTCTGCTTTGAAGCTGAGATGTAAGTTGATTAGTATTTGCTACAGATTCTGGAAGATCAGTCATTCCAGCTCTTCTAAGAGCTTCGCTTGCATAATATACACAGTTATTACTTGTATCTCCGCCGTGAAGTTCGATAGCTCTGTCTAGTACAGATTGTCTATTATCATAATTCATAAGATAATTATAAAGGTTTGTCCCAATTTGAGATTGAATTCTATAGTCGTTCATAATAGATGGCACGGGTTCAAATGCCTTTATAGTTAAACTTAATGTCACTGGTTTACTATATCCATCAACAGTACCTGTATAAGCATATACACCTGGTATGCTTGTCGTGTCTACGGACTTGTCCCAAGATACATTTACAGAAGTAGTAGTATTATTTGACATTTTAGCAGTTACCTGTGTAGGTAAGGTGTAATCATCTTGCTGATTTATAGTTACGCTTATGTTATCTATAGAAGATATAACTGGTGCGGTTTTAAATTCTACTACAGTAGGATTTTTAAGTGTTTTGTTGTATCTGGATACTATATTTCCACTTATAGTTAAAGTATAGTCTGTGTCTGGATTACAAACATTCGTAGGTGATACAATAACGGACATTCCGAAATCTGTTGAAGAAAAAGTTAGTGGAACTTCAGTATTATTATTGTCAACTAGTCTTATTTTACCACTTAAGGAATTTACATCTACTGGTTGGTTAAAGCTTATTTTCCACTTTTTACTTACAGGAATACTAACTTTTACAATGGTATCGTAATTTGTGCTTTGATTGACATTTGAATTAGCCTTTTCTGGAGTATTGTTTTCACTGGCGCTTTTATCATTGCTGCTATTAGTGTTACCATCAATAGTTTTTGAATTAGAAATATCTTTATTAGTATCTAAACTAGTTGAAGCGGTAACAGTTGATACGTTAGAAGACTTGTCCATATTATTTGCAGCTAATGCAATTGTACAGTGAGAGCCTTGAGCAATTGCATAAATTCCGCAAAATAATACGAAGTTTTTAATAAGTTTCTTCACTTTTTAATCGCTTCTTTCTATTTTAATTTTAATTTATGTAAAAAATATGCCATATCTATTAAGTTAAATTTTATCCTATTACTCCACCGAACCTTGTAAAAGTAATTTATGCAAAATCATAGACTTTAGTTCTCTGCTTTTTTCAAGGTGGGGTAAAGAATAGTTGTGTCTCTAGATAAGTTCAATAGATTTAGGCATATTTGCTTATAATTTTTTATATAAAAGGGCAAAATTATAATAACAAATAAGAGTATAGCATAATATTAATATATAGTCTATATAGCGGATAATATACAATATTCTGAAGGCGTATAGACGATTAAATTTAAGGCATTTTTAAAGAAATAGCCATCCAGTCAGTATACTAGTCTATTTTCTTTTAAATGCCTAAAAGAGGAGAATTTTCTTTGAAGGAAAGAGCAGTTAGTAAATTAAAGGAATTTATTTTTAGATTTATACAAGATGATGTATTAGCGCTGGCTTCACAACTTGCATATAGCTTATTATTTTCTATTTTCCCTTTTTTGGTATTTTTTATAAGCCTTATAGGGTATAGTGATATAAGTAGTAATGATATATTGCTAATTTTAAGTAATGTATTGCCTAAAAATGCACTGGAATTAATAGAAAATACGGTAATTAAAACTGCTAATAGCAAAAATATTGAACTTTTATGTTTAAGTTTAATTCTTACATTATGGGCGCTATCAGGAGGATTCCATGCTGTTATAAAAGGATTGAATAAAGCATATGATCAAAGAGAAACTAGATCCATATTTAAGATATATATTATATCTATACTATGCACACTAGGAGTAACGTTGATAATATTATGCACTTTATTGTTTTTAGTATTTGGTCAAATGATTGGAAGTTTTTTAGCTTTTAGGTTAGGGCTTTCCGAAGGATTTGGATTTTTATGGAATATATTACGATATGTGATTATATTTTTTGGAACTATATTAATATTTGCAGCAGTGTATATTTTTACCCCAAATGTAAGGCTTACTTGGAGAAAGGTATTACCTGGTGCTGTTTTTTCAACTATAGGTATCGTAATAGCTTCTATGGGTTTTGCCTTTTATGTAAATAATTTTGGAAATTATTCTAAAATTTATGGAAGTATAGGAGCTGTAATAATCCTTTTAACGTGGCTTTTTATTCTATCTACAATAACTATTTTAGGAGGAGAATTTAACTCAGTATTATTTAAAAGAGAAAAAAATAGATTTTAGCTGTGTTTTTCGTGTATCAGCACACTTGCTTGTATAAATTTTCTAAAGCTGTATCAAGTGATTCTTAGGTTTAGATGGAGTTCTTATAGTTATGACTTTCTCCAGCTGAACCTTATAGAAGATGGTGGTGTCAGTAATGGTAACCATAGGACAAAAAAGTTTTATATAAAATTAAAAATATTATTGACAAAAATTTAGGTAGTTGTATAATATAAATATAAATCATAGTAAAACACTCAAGAATACTTTGAAAAAGAAAAGTAACTTAAATTAAATTTTGCAGAGAAGAAACAGTTGGTGAAAGTTTCTAAATTAAGTTTAAGTGAAGTGCCCTTTGGAGTTATGTGGTCGAATTAATAGTAGATTACATCGGATTCACCCGTTATAGTGATAGAACATAGCGCTGTGTTCGATTAAGAGTTGGATTTTTTTAAAAATCTAATTAGAGTGGAACCACGGAGTATAAACTTCGTCTCTATATAACATATAGAGATGAAGTTTTTTTAATTTCAAAGTAAAATTTCATGCTTAAAATATTAATTTTTATATAAAATTTTGGGAGGTATTAAAATGATATTTACTAATGCTATAGATATGATAGGTAATACACCTTTGTTTAAACTTGATAATTTTAAAAATGAGGACGCAGCTGATATATATGTTAAACTTGAAAAATTTAATCCTGGTGGAAGTATTAAAGACAGAGCTGCCCTTGGTATGGTTGAAAGAGCTGAAAGAGAAGGACTTTTAAAAAAGGGTGACACAATAGTGGAGCCAACTAGTGGTAATATGGGTATAGCTCTTGCAATGATAGGAAAATTAAAAGGATATAAAGTTACAATTGTAATGCCAGAAACTATGAGTGTAGAGAGAAGAAATATGATAAAGGCTTATGGTGCAGAATTAGTTTTGACAGATGGAGCTAAAGGCATGAAAGGAGCTATAGAGAAATCCTATGAAATTGGTAAAGATAAAGAGGGGTACTATATACCACAACAATTTATAAATACTGCTAATCCTAAAAAACATTATGAAACTACAGCAGAGGAAATTTTAAAGGATTTAAAAGATGTAGATGCTTTCGTAGCTGGTGTTGGTACTGGTGGAACAGCAATAGGAGTAGGAGAAAACTTGAAAAAGCACAATAAAGATGTAAAGGTAGTTGCAGTAGAGCCAGCAGGTTCACCAGTTCTATCAGGAGGTAAAACTGGTGCTCACAAAATACAAGGTATAGGAGCAGGGTTTGTACCTGATATCTACAAATCAGAAATTGTAGATGAGATCATAACTGTAACAGATGAAGATGCTTTTAAATATGCTAAACTTATGGGAAAAGAAGAGGGAATACTAGTTGGTATATCCTCAGGAGCTAATATAGCTGCAGCAATTCAAGTGGCAAAAAAACTTGGAAAAGGTAAAAAAGTAGTAACTGTAGCACCAGATGGAGGAGAGAAATATCTATCCATGGGATTATATGATTAGTATGTAATTCAATAAATTCACAGTTCACAATTTTGGTGGATTTTTATTTGCTAGGGTTATGAAGAATCTAAAAACTAAGTAGGATGGACGTTAAATTTTTAAACTTTCTATGGTAACATAAAAATCATCTTAATTGTGGATTGTGCATTATGAATGGATTACTTAGCATTATTTTTATGTTAAGTCAAAATTTGAGCAATAAATTTGAAAGGAGAAAACAATGAGAAACCCATTTAAGCTATTAGCTTATGATATTAAAAATGCTATGAAAAATGATCCAGCGGCTAGGAATCCGTTAGAGGTTTTTATATTATATCCTTTTATTCATGCTTTGATACAGTATAGAATAGCACATTTTTTTTATAATAAGAAATGTTTCTTTATTGCTAGGTTAATATCACAAATTGCTAGGGGTTTAACTGGAATAGAAATACACCCAGGGGCTAAAATAGGAAAGGGATTATTTATAGATCATGGCATGGGTGTTGTTATAGGTGAAACTGCAGAGGTTGGAGATAATGTAACGCTTTACCATGGAGTGACTTTAGGAGGAACAGGAAAGGATACAGGAAAAAGGCATCCTACAGTAGGGAATAACGTATTTATAGGAAGTGGAGCAAAACTTTTAGGGCCAATAGTTGTAGGCGATAATGTAAAAGTAGGTGCAAATTCAGTAGTTTTGAAAGATATACCAGCAAATTGCACTGTAGTAGGTATACCAGCTAAAGTAGTTAAGGCTGAGAGTAATACTGTTATAGAAATAAAAGACTATGCAGGAAGAAGAAAAAAGATATATAATGAAATGATAATATAATTTCTATAATAAGCAGGTGAAAGGTTTGAACTATAAGGAAGATATATTGAGTTACTGTAATAAGATTGGATTGAATACTGTAGGATTTACAAAATGCAGAATATTCACCGAATTAAAAGATAGTTTCAAATATAGAAAAGAAAATTTGCTTGAAAATGAATTCGAAGAAAAGAATATTGAAAATAGAGTTAATCCATATGTGTATATGGATGGGGGAAAGACAATAGTATCCATTGCCTTTCCCTATTTATTTGAAAAGCAAGATGAGGAAAATGTAAGCTTTTCTCTATATACTAGAGGAAAAGATTACCATATAGTAGCACGTTATTATTTACAAAAAGTGTGTAATTTTATAAAAGGTTTAGGGGGAAAAGCCGTATACTTTGTAGATAGCAATTCCTTGCCTGAGAGATATATAGCTTTTCAGTGTGGAATAGGGTTTATAGGAAAAAACAATATGATTATTACAGAGAAATATGGATCTTATGTTTTTTTAGGAGAAATAATAACTGATATAAAAGTAGAAGCTGATATCCCACTAGATAGTAAGTGTGGCAGCTGTAGTTTATGCCAAACATCGTGTCCTACAGGCGCTTTGCTTGGAGATAAAAATTCTAATATATGTATGTCATATATAACTCAAAAAAAACATATAGATAATAAATGGTTTTTACAATTTCAAGGAAGATTATTTGGATGCGACACTTGCCAAAAAGTATGTCCGTATAATAGTAAGGTTGCTTTTTCTAATATACAGGATTTTAAACCTTTTGATTTTATGAATAGAGTTGATTTAAATGAAATTGTAGATATGGATAAAAAAGAATTTACAGAGAAATACAAAAACACATCCTGTGGATGGAGAGGTAAAAATATTATTCAGAGAAATGCGCTTATAAATATGCTTACATTAAATAAAAGTATTAATTTGGAATATAAAAACATAAGATCTACCTATGTAAGAGATTATTATGATAGACTTTTACAGGTTTTAAAATTATAATTTATATTAGAGAGGTACATTTAAAAAAGTATACCATATATAAAAGGAAAGGTGGATTTATTTATGATTTCTCCATGGATGGTCAAGCTAATGGGACATCTCCCTAAAGGACTTCTAGCGTATATTTCAAAAAAAATATTAGGTGGTTACTTAAATAGATGTGCAGATATAAAAGTAAAAGGCATTGAAAATCTAAATGAAGTGGAAAGACCTGTAATATTTATCTGCAATCATTTAAGTAATTCTGATGCTCTTGTATTAAGTAGAGTACTTAAATCGGAAAACCTGACTTTTGTAGCAGGTAAAAAATTGAATCAAAATTCTTTAACTCAGCTTGGTATGTGTATTACAAAGACCATCAATATAAAACCAAATAGTGCGGACAAGGATGCTATATCTAAAGTTATAAAGACCGTAAAAAGTGGTAATAATATACTTATGTTTCCTGAGGGAACGAGAAGTAGAACAGCGAGCTTAGCAAAAGGAAAAAGAGGGGTAGTTTTAATACAGAAACTAACTAAGGCTGCAATTCTTCCTATTGGTATCTCTGGTACTGAAAAACTTTTACCTATAAGTGACAAGGATATGGCTCTAGAAAGTTTTCATAATGCAGAGGTAAATGTAAACATAGGAAAGCAGATAGATATACCGCCCCAAGATAAAGGTGAAAACAAACATGTATATGAAGACAGAATATCAGATTTATTTATGAAAAAAATAGCAGAACTTTTGCCTGAACAATATAGAGGAGTATACAAGTCTTAACGAAGGTGATAAAAATTGGATAAACAAAATATAGATAATATATTGAAAGTACTGAAAGAAACCTATCCAGAAGCTAAATGTGCATTGAATTTTGGATCTCCTTATGAATTGCTAGTGTCCACTATGCTTTCAGCTCAATGCACCGATGTAAGAGTGAATAAAGTTACATCAGAATTGTATAAACAATATAATACCCCTGAAAAAATGATATCTCTAACAGAGGAAGAATTAGGAGAAAAGATAAAAAGCTGTGGCTTTTTTAGAAATAAAAGCAAGAATATACTTGCAACTAGCAGAGAACTTGTTGAAAAGTATGATGGAGAGGTACCACATACTATGGAACAATTGATAGAACTTCCAGGAGTAGGCAGAAAAACTGCGGATGTTGTTTTATCAAACGCCTTTGGAGTTCCAGCAATTGCAGTGGATACTCATGTATTTAGAGTATCAAATAGACTTGGAATTGCAAAAGGGACTACTCCTCACAAAGTAGAAATGGAACTTATGAAAAATATACCTAAAAGTATGTGGAGTGATTCACATCATTATTTAATATGGCATGGAAGGCGCATATGTAAGTCAAGAAAACCTGATTGTGAGCATTGCCCTCTAGCCCCTTATTGTGAATACTTCAATCATCCAGAGGAAACTAAGTCTTGAAGTTTAGAATTTACATAGAGTTTCTAAGTAAAAGTTGAATATACAGAGGATATGCTGACAAATTTCATCACCATAAAAACTTTTGATAAGTCTATAGTTCGTATTTTGAAAATCTAAAGAAGCTTAGATAAACTCGTACCTCAGACATATCTAAGCTTCTAAGATTTTCAAAAAATACGAATCTAAGACTTATAAGAAAAGTTTTTAAGTGTGATTTCAATTTTGTCAGAATATCGTCAAGTATATTTTAACTTTTAGTTAGAATTTGTACATATAGATAGTTAACTCTACAATTAAACTTATCCAAATTGCCAGTTTGATTTAAATGCTAAAGTTATAAATACAACCAAGATTTACAATCTATAGTGGTTCTAACTAAAAAATCAGCTTATGTGTAGGCATATCTTTACAATAAGCAAGTACATTTAAATATTTTGTATATAAGTCTTAGTGGAAAATTCACAAAAAAACTTAGACCTTTTGAATTGTTTGAGGTACGAGTTTTCAAAAGGTCTTAGATTTTTGTAAATTTTCTGCTTAGACTTATCAAAATATTTAACGTACTTGTGGTTGTAAAAATATTCGGAGCATAAGTTGATTTTTCGTTTAGAAACTCTATGAGTTTATAATGTGTCTTCTTATCAAATCGAGAGCAGTCATAGTTGCTCTTTGTCTTACTACATCTCTGCTGCCAGAGTATTGGCACTTCTTAACATAAGTCTTTCCATTTATATAAAGTCCTATATATACTAGACCTACAGGATTTTCGTAAGTACCGCCGCCAGGACCTGCAACGCCTGTAGTAGCTATGCCTATATCGGTATTTGCTGTTTTAGCTATACCTTCTGCCATTTCTTTTGCAGTTTCAGAACTAACAGCAGTAAATTTGTCCAGGGTATCCTTTTTTACTCCTAGTCTTTTCATTTTGGCCTCGTTGGTATAAGTGACAGCACCTTCTTTAAATACAGCAGATATGCCAGGATAATTTACAAGTCTTGCTGCTATTAGCCCACCAGTACATGATTCTGCAGAAGATATAGTTAATTCTTTATTTATCAATAATTTCCCTATAACCTCTTCCATAGTGTCATCATTTTCACCATATATATTTATCCCTAGTTTTTCTCTAATTTTAGATTCTATAGGTTTTATAAGCTCTACAGCTTCTTCTTCTGTATTTGCCCTTGCAGTAATTCTAAGTATTGTATCATTTTCTTTTGCATAAGGAGCTACAGTGGGATTTACACTATTGTTTATAAGATCTGAGACACTCTCAGCCATAGAACTTTCGCCTATACCACAAACTCTCAGTGTTTTAGATTTTATTACTCCATTACTGTACTTTTTTAAAAATGGTACTACATAATTTTCAAACATAGGCTTTGCCTCTTTTGGAGGACCGGGAAGTATTATTAAAATTTTGCCATTTTGCTCCATACAACATCCAGGAGCCGTACCATGTGGATTAGGAAATATAGAAGCACCTTCAGGAAAGTAAGCTTGCTTTATATTATTGCCTTCCAAATTTGATTTCCCCATCTTCTTAAAATAAGATTCTAATTGGGTAAGTGAATTTTTATCTAAAATCATTTCCCTGTTAAAGTATTCAGCACCAGTTTCTTTAGTTAGATCATCTTGTGTAGGTCCAAGTCCTCCAGTTGTAATTATGATGTCAGTTCTTTCAAAAGATTTCCTAAACTCATCTAAAAGTCTCTGAGGATTATCTCCCACAACAGATTGGTGATACACTTCTATACCAAGATCAGCTAATCCTTTGGAAATAAATTGTGCATTTGTATTTACTATATCTCCAAGTAAAATCTCTGTACCAACGCATAATATCTCAGCTTTCATTTATGTACTCCTCCATATTTAAGTATATTTAAAAAACAAACATACTTTCATGATAGCATAAAAGTTATGTTTGTTTGTTACAAATTAGTAATAATTAAATTAATAATTTTTATATATAAAAGCTATTACTCTATAGTATAATAACTATGTGAAAGTGAAGAGGTGATAATGATGAGTGGAAAAAGAAAGACTAGGAAGTCAAAGAGAAAGTCAGGCGGAACATTAAAAATACTAGGTTTAGCTGCTTTAACTATTTTTTTGAGTATAAGCTGCGGATTTATAGTTTACCATTATAATGATGTAAAATACTGGGATAACTTAATTTATCCTAGAGTTTCTATAAATAATACGGATCTTTCTGAAAAAACTAAAGATCAGGCTAAAAGTATAATGAGCAGCGAATATTTAAACAAATTTCAACAGAAACAAATCACTATAACTGCAGGAAATAAAAGTTATGAATTACCTTATTCGAGTTTAAGTTTTACGTACAACTTGGATGATACGATAAAGTTGGCCTATTCTTATGGAAAAAGCAGCAATATATTTAAAAAATATGAATTATTAAAGAATCCTAAAAATGTAAACTATAATTTGAAATTTTCTTATAATACCAAAGTTATAGATAATATGGTAGATAAAATTGCAAGTGAAGTTGATACAGAACCTGTGAATGCATCTCTTGAGATGGGAGGAGTGAAGTTTTCAGTAATACCACAGAAAGATGGGATTAAATTAGATAAAGAAGCTTTGAAAAAAGATATTGAATCTAAAATAGATAATAATTCAGATCAGGATTTAACTGTAAAAGCGGTACTCAAAACTACTAAAGCTAAAATAAAGGAAGATGATCTTAAACCTGTGGACACATTAATATCTAGTTTTAGTACAGCCTATGGCGGCATATCTTCTGGTGAAAGAGCAAATAATATATCACTTGCTACTAGCAGCATAAATGGACATGTAGTAATGCCAGGAGATACTTTTAGCTTCAATGATGTTGTAGGTCAGAGAACTGCAGCCAAAGGATATGAGGCAGCTCCTGTTATTATTGGAGATAAAGTGGAGTCAGGACTTGGCGGTGGAATATGCCAGGTATCTACCACGCTTTATAATGCAGTTGCTAAAGCAGGACTTACATCTACGGAAAGGACTCATCATACTATGCCTGTTCATTATGTCCCTGAAGGAATGGATGCTACGGTAGATTACGGAAACATAGATTATAAATTTAGAAATGATTTTAAATATCCTATATACATACAAGGTTATACTTCAGGTGGTAACATAGTATTTAATTTATATTCCAATTCTTCAGTATCAAAATAGAAGTTACGTATTAACTTAATTAAAAAAGTATGCTATAATAGATAAGTAATTTGTGCGGATATGGCGGAACTGGCAGACGCGCTAGATTCAGGTTCTAGTGAGGGAAACTTCATGCAGGTTCAAGTCCTGTTATCCGCACCAAAGTCAATGGTTAACAGTATTAATTAAATTTTAATATAAAAATTTTATACACTAGAACTTAAAGAATTATTTGAGTGACTGGTGTATTTTTGTCTTATAATAGAACTTTGAAGTAGCAGAGGATGTTGATATGTAAAAGCTATGGGGTACAAAAATAACTAATTTTCTACAAAATATTTACTACTTGTCCCAAAAGTTATAAGATTATAGGAGCAGATATTTTGTAGAGGAGATGGGAAAATGGAAGGTACGGATGATAAATTAATTCAAGTTGGAAGGTTTTATCAAAAATTAAATGATATAATTGGTTCAAATTTACCATTACAAAAAATATATCGCTCCAAAGGACTTCCAGCCCATTTAATAAAGGAAAAACATTTTAATTGTTTAAAACATATAGATGATATATCAAATATCATAAAAAATCCTGATTATGTCGGGATAAATCCAAATGAAAAAGGAGATACTGTAGAATTAATTAAAGTACTTGATAAAAATATCCTAGTTGGAATAAAGTTAGATGTTGATGAAAATTATTTATATGTATCTACAATGTATGACATTCAAGAATCAAAGCTTCGTCGAAGGTTACATAGTGGAAGAGTTAAGAAATTTATTATTGACAAAAATAAGTAAAGAATGTATAATAATTGTGACAAGTGAATATGATAATTATAGGATTATTGAGGTCGGAAATGGTTCCCGACACACTCGAAAGAGTACCTGAGATGATGGATACACCGCCCATCCGATAATCCAAGTGTATATAAGACCTCTGATTGATTTTGGGGGCCTTTTGCTATGCTTAAATTTTTTTGAATTAATATGTAGTGTCAGTTAAAAATTTTAAGGAGCTTGTATAAATATAGATCAGGATTAAATAGAATAGTATATCACATTTTGCTGTGATATACTAAAACATAAATATACATCAAATAAGTTCTAGTGAGAAGCTTATGGATGTTTAGTTTATTTGCATCATGATGTTATGAAAGGTGGAAAAAATATATATGTATTTTTCAGATTTATTTGAAAATGACCAACCAGTTGTATTTTTATAATCCAGGATGAAGGTTGAGTGTTTGTTTAAAATACCTTCTCATAGGCGTTAACTTATATAATTATAAGAAGATGGAGGTATTTAAGAATGAAAAAAAGATTGATTGGATCAATGTGCTTATTCTTAGCAGCTTGTATATGGGGTGGAATGTATGTAGTTAGTAAATATATATTGGAATTTATTTCTCCAATTACACTTGTGTGGATTAGATATGCAATTGCTTTTGTAGTTTTATTTTTAATACTTATGTTTTTTAATTATAAAAAAGGACGTAAGGTAGTTATAAAGAAGAAGGATTGGCTTCTCATTGCATGGATAGGATTTATAGGGTATTTTATTTCTATATGTCTCCAGTTTATGGGAACAAAATTATCAGATGCTCATATGGGATCATTAATTACAGCATCTACACCTGTATTTGTGATTATATTTGCTAGATTCATACTTAAGGAGTTATTTACAAAGAAAAAAATGATTTCTCTTATACTTGCTACCTTTGGTGTCATCATAGTTATTGGATTGGATTCCATGTTTATGAAACATCTTTTAGGAAATATAATTCTTGTTGGAGCTGCTGTGACTTGGGCGCTAGCGTCTGTTTATTTAAAAATAGTATCTAAACGATTTAATTCACTGATTATAACTACATATGCAATGCTATTTGCTTTAATCTTTACCACTCCACTTATGCTCACACAGCATAACAATTTTACCTTAATATTAAATAACAGAAATCTTATACTTGGGATTATCTATCTTGGAGTTGTATCTACAGCAGGAGCATTTTTTTTGTGGAATAAAGGTATTGGACTTATGGATGTAGGAATTGGATCACTATTTTTATTTTTTCAGCCTGTTACGGGTTCAATTTTTGGATGGCTCTACCTCCACGAGCAGCTTACATTTGGCTTTTTTATAGGTGGGACACTTATAGTAATAGCAGTGATTATAGCTATCACAAAAGAGGATAATTGATGAATTGAAAATGCTGTTACATGGCTTTTTCTTGTAACAGCATTTTTTTTATAGTAGTATATATTTCATTCCAATTTAATATCCTGGTGATGTTTTGATTTAAAGGAAGGCGGTTGTAGTTTGTGTCTACTAGTAGTACTTTAAAGTTACTTTTAGATAATTCAATGGCATTTTCATAACTATCTTCTATAAATATGTCACAGTTTAAACTTTTAGCTGTATCTACTTTATGAGTAGAACCAAGAACGTAAACACCATCATAAGGTATTTCATATTTATTCAAGTATTTATGTGTTATAATTTCCAGACATTTTTCACGAGCAGTTACAAAATAAATATTATTTAATTTTGCCAGTTTTTGTGTAACTTCTACGGCATCTTTTCTTATTGTCTCTTCAGTATGAAGTTTAAATTTAATTTTATTGTAAAAATTTATATACTCATCTCTTGTTATTCCAATAATTTTATGAAGTTCATATTGGGTTACTTTATCGGCAGTTATACTCTTATTAAAGTATTTATTGGCACTTTCTATCCAGTAATATGGGTCTGTAATTGTTCCATCAATGTCTATACATATATTCATATTTTTGATACCTCCTATAACAAATATACTAATATATAATTATTAATAGCATATTAAAACAAAATTAAATCTGTGTAAAAATATAATTTGCTAGAAGAATAATATTAACTGGAATATTAAGGAAACAAATGATATAATGTACATATCATAAAAAACAAAAAAGGGACAGTGATATTATGAGAATTGACAGCAGAAAAAAGCTAATGTTTTCCTGCATTTTTTTAATTTTGATAATGTTTATTTTTGTAAAAAATATTAAAATATTGAATCAAGTTAGCTCTATGAAGGTAGCTGCATCTCCTGTAGTTAAAATGTCAAATAATCATAGTTCATCTAAAAAGTATCGTATAGTACTTGACCCTGGTCACGGAGGAATAGATAGAGGGACAAGCTATGGAAATATGAATGAAAAGGACTTAACTTTAAAGATAGCAAAGTATGCTGAGTCTTATTTAAAGAGTCAGGGAGATGTAGTATTTTTGACTCGAGATAAGGACAAGCTGGTACCACTTAAAGAAATAGGTAATAAAACAAATTCTTATCATGCAGATGTTTTTGTTTCAATTCATGTAAATTCTTTAAATGATAAAAACTTTAATGGAATAACTGCATTATATTATGATGTGAACGGATATCAAAAATCTGAAAGGATAAGATTAGCAAAGACAATAGAAAGTCAGGCAGTAAAAAATGATGGTTGGGAAAGTAGGGGTATAAGAAGACAAAATCTAGCAGTACTAAGATATAGTAAAATACCTGGGGTACTTATGGAATGCGGATTTATAACTAATGATGAAGATAGAAAAAGGTTGTCAAATGATGATGTATTAAAAAGACTTGCAAAAAATATTTCAGATGGCATAATAAAATATTTAAATGAAAATCCTCAATGATCGTCAATATAGGTATTACTAAACAAAAAATCAAACTTATACTACGGATATTTTTTACAAACTTCAGTTCATTAAATATTTTGATAAGTCTAAGTAAAAAATTCTAAAAAAGCGAAGAACTTTTGAAAACTCGTACCTCAAACAATTCAAAAGTTCTAAGTTTTTACGAATTTTTTTCTAAGACTTATGTACAAAATATTTAAAAGAACTTCATTATTGTAAAAATATGCCTTCGTATAAGTTGATTTTTAAGTTAGAATACACATATAAATCTACATATGGATCATAAAGTTTAAAATTAAATCTATAATTACTTAAAATTGCTATTGAAAAGTTAATCTTAAATAATCCACAACTGTGGATAGATTCCATGAGGTACGAAGGAAATCGTCATTATTTGAACTTTGATATTTGGACTTTAAACTTTTTTAAAACTTTGCAGCATTGAATTCTAATTGTAGAGTTAAAAGTATGCTCTTTACTGAAACATCAATATGGAGTAATATATTTAATAGGACTTTTGAACTAATGAGTCCATAAACTTAAAGAAATTATTATTTATATTTTATATGTTGTAATAGAGGAGGAAATAAAATTGAGTTTAAATATAGTGTTATTTCAGCCTGAAATACCACAAAATACAGGGAACATTGCTAGAACATGTGTACTTACAGGATCCAAGCTCCATCTGATAAAACCTTTAGGTTTTAGTTTAGATGAAAAACATTTGAGAAGGGCAGGTCTTGACTATTGGAAGTATCTCGATTTAACTTTATATGATTCTTATGAAGAGCTTAGAGAAAAATATAAAGGTGGTACTTTTTATTTTTCCACTACTCATGGAAAAAACTTTTATCATGAAGCCAAATTTAAAGACGGTGATTTTATAGTATTTGGAAGGGAAACCTGTGGTTTGCCAGATGAAATAAGAGACAGTGCCCCTGAAAAATGTATAAGAGTTCCTATGATAAAAACAAGCACTCGTTCCTTAAATTTATCTAATACCGTAGCAATAGTTGCCTATGAGGCTTTAAGGCAGATAGACTTTCCGGATATGAAATAAGGAGTAAGCTATGGAAAAAATAAAGATAATAACAGATAGTACAGCAGATTTACCTGAATATATATTAAAAAAGTACGATATAGAGGTACTTCCTCTTATTATTAATTTTGGTGAAGAATCTTATAGGGATGGAATTGATATAGATATTTATACACTTTTTAATAAAATGGAAAATAGCAGTATTTTTCCTGCAACGGCTCAAGTAAATCCACAGGTGTTTTTAGATTGTTATAGTTCTTATATAAAAAAGGGTTATAAAATAATTTCTATTCATCTTTCATCAAAAATGAGTGGTACTTATCAATCTGCATGCATTGCCAAAGAAACCCTTAAATCAGAGGATATAGTTGTGATAGATAGTATGAATGTAACTTCTGGACTTGGAATTCAAGTTATTAAGGCTGCAAAATTAAAAGGAGCAGGACTTGGAATAAAAGAAATAGAAAATGAAGTTAAGAAAATTTCTCCCCATATAAAAAGCACTCTTGCTTTTAATAGCTTAGATAACCTTGTAAGAGGAGGACGTCTTTCTAAAACAGCTGGAGTTATAGGAAACATTTTGGGCATAAAGATAATAGTCGAAGTGAAAGATGGAGAAATGTCAGTAGTTGACAAGGTAAGGGGAAGCAAGAAAGTTCTTAGAAGTATGTTAACTTACCTTGATCAAAGAGGAATAAAAAGTGCTGAAGATTTGATATTACTTCATGTAGGAGAAGTGGATATATTGGATTCTCTGAGGGAAAACTTAAATGAGAAAAAATTAGATTTTATAGAATGTGAAGTAGGATGTACAGTTGGGGTACATTCGGGATCAGGAGCTTGTGGAGTATTTTTCGTAGAGGATTATTAAGATATATGTAAAGCCTGCAATTTGTAATTTAAGCATTGTAAAGTATTTCATGTATATTACAAATTGCAGAAAAAATAAACGAAATAAAATTTTTTACAGCTTCATGATATAATAAAATAAGGAAGCTGTTTTTTTAGTAAAATGTGAGAATGGGAGGTATATAAAAATGAACATGGATTTTGGACTTAATTTAACTCAAGAACAAAAGTTAATCATGACTCAGCAAATGCAATTATCTATAAAAATGCTTCAGATGTCAAGCTTTGAACTCCAAGAATATATAGAAAAAGAGTTCCAACAAAACCCTGTCCTTGATGTTAAGGAACCGGACTCTACTGAGATAGAAAAAGACAAATTGGATTATAAGGAAATTATAAAGAGTCTTAATTCAAATAATTTTAGTCATCAAAGCTATCAAAAAAGTGACGAAGAAGAAGTGTCTCCTTTTAACTTTATTTCTCACAAAAAGTCCTTAAAGGAATATTTAAAAGAGGAAATAATGGGCTTAAATGAAAAGGATTACGTTAAATCTATATGTTCCTATATTATAGAAAACATAGATCATAGAGGATATTTAGTTATAGAAGAAGGGGAAATAGAAAAAGACCTTAAGATTTCAACAAAGCTTGTAAAGTACTGTATAGGTATAATTCAAACTTTAGAACCTTATGGAATAGGTGCCAGGAATTTATCAGAATGTTTGAGGATACAGGCAAGACAAAGAAAAGTAAAGGATGAAAATATATTTATAATAATAGACAAATATTTAGAGCTAATTGCGGAAAATAAGTATAATGTTATAGCAAAGAATATGGGGATAAATGTGAAGCAGGCTCAGGAATATGGTGATATTATAAAAACTTTTGATCCAAAGCCCTCTAGGGGATTTTATACAGGAGAAGATGTAAAATATATAATTCCAGATGCTTATATAGAAAAAATTGGAGACAAATACTATATAATTATGAATGACGATTTAACACCAAGACTAATTATAAATTCAGTATATAAAGATATAGTTGAAAACCAGGAGGACAAAGAAGCTGCAGATTATGTAAAAGAAAAATTAAATAGTGCAGTATTTCTTATAAAAAGTATACAACATAGAAAAAGTACTATATATAAAGTGTTACAAAAGATATTGGATTTGCAAAGGGATTATTTTGATTATGGAGAAAGATATTTAAAACCAATGACTCTAAAGGATATAGCAAGTAGCATGGACATGCATGAATCTACTATAAGCAGGGCTATAAGGGATAAATATATATATACAAGTAGGGGAACAATAAAAATAAAGGACTTATTTACTACAGGAATATCAAAAGGGTTTGATGGAGAAGATGTGTCTGTATTAATTATTAAAAAGAGTATTGAAAAAATAATAAATGAAGAAGACAAGAAAAAACCTTTATCTGACCAACAAATATGTGATTTAGTTAATCAACAAGATATGAATATTTCTAGAAGAACTGTAGCAAAATATAGGGAGGAGATGGGTATAAAATCATCAAAAGGGAGAAGAAGATTTTAATATTCTCCCTAATATTTATAATTGTTGTTAAATTTTTTTCATATTCCTATTTAAAAAATCATTCATATGTTTTATAATATAGGTGGGACAATTAATAATGTAGTGGGACTGATTTTGACCAGGGAGGCACAGCAGTGGAAGATGTACTTAAATTTGAGCAGAGAATAGTACCTGAATTGGTAAAACTATTAGAGAAAAGATATAACATTTTAAGGACTATATACTATAACCAACCTGTGGGAAGGAGAGTATTAGCCAATAACCTAGGTATAGGTGAGAGAATTGTTAGAACTGAAATAAATTTTCTTAAAGCTCAAGGCTTTATTGAAATAAACACTCCTGGTATGACTATAACGTCAGATGGAGAAGAAATTATAAACAAACTTAAGGATTTTATACATGAACTAAGGGGATTGTCTAAGATTGAGAAATTTATAAAGGATAATCTGGATTTAGAAAATATCATAATTGTTCCCGGAAATTGTGATGAAGATATAACTGTGTTAAATGAAATAGGAAGAGCTGCTGCAAGTTATCTTAAGAATGTGTTAAAAAGTAATGATGTGATTGCAATTACTGGTGGATCCACTATAAAAGAAGTAATTGATAATATGCCTAAAGTTTCTAACATAAAGGATATATTAGTTGTGCCAGCTAGAGGTGGCATGGGTAAAAATGTTGAAACTCAAGCAAATACGCTATCTGCCAGATTAGCAGAAAAATTAGAAGGTAATTATAAATTACTCCATGTTCCTGATAACTTAAGTGGGAATGCGTTAAAGGCAATTATTGAGGAAAAAGATATACAGGATATATTAAAAAGTATATCGAATGCAAATATACTTATGTACGGTGTAGGAATGGCTTGTAAGATGGCAAGAAGAAGAGGATTACCAGAAGAAAAGATAAATAAGATCCAGGAAGATGGAGCAGTAGGCGAAGCTTTTGGATGTTACTTTGATAGAAATGGAAATGTAGTATATTCTACTCCAAGCATAGGAATAGTAAATGAAGAAATAGGTAAAATAGAGATATTGATGGCTGTAGCTGGAGGAGGTAGTAAGGCTGAGGCTATTCTTGCTACAGTAAGAAATAATCATAATGGTATCCTTATTACAGATGAAGGTGCTGCTAGGGAAATTGTTAAATTTATAAAGTAAACACAATATATTATTTTAAAATAAATATTTAATTTTTTAGGAGGAATTATAAATGGTTAAGGTTGGAATTAATGGTTTTGGAAGAATAGGAAGGAATGTATTTAAAGCATTAGTAAAAAGATATGCTAATGAATTACAGGTTGTAGGTATCAATGATTTAACTGATGCAAAAACATTAGCTCACTTATTAAAATATGATTCTTTATATGGCAGATTTGATGGAACTGTAGAAGCAAAGGAAAATTCTATAGTTGTAAATGGAAATGAAATAAAAATATTTGCAGAAAGAGATCCTAAAAATATAGATTGGAATTCATTAGGTGCTGAAATAGTTATAGAATCCACTGGACTTTTCACAGATGCTACAAAAGCCAATGCACATTTGGGAGGATCAGTTAAAAAAGTTCTTATATCTGCTCCAGCTAAAAATGAAGATGCAACAATAGTTATGGGAGTTAATGAAGAAACTTATGATGCTTCTAAACATAATATAATTTCAAATGCATCTTGTACTACAAACTGTCTTGCACCATTTGCTAAAATATTAGATAGAGAATTTAAGATAGTAAAGGGACTTATGACTACAGTACATTCATATACAGGAGACCAAAGACTTTTAGATGCTCCTCACAGAGATATGAGAAGAGCTAGAGCAGCTTGTGAATCTATGATTCCAACTACTACAGGAGCAGCAAAGGCAGTTGCACTTGTACTTCCTCAATTAAAGGGAAAATTAAATGGATTTTCTCTTAGAGTACCTACACCTACAGTATCATGTACAGACTTAGTTGCAGAACTTTCAAGAGATGTAACAGTAGAAGAAGTAAATGAAGCATTCAAAAAAGCTGCTGAAAGTGATATGAAGGGAATATTAGGATACAGTGATGAACCTTTGGTATCTGTAGATTATAGAGGAGATGAAAGATCTTCTATAGTGGATGGACTTTCAACTATGGCTATAGGCGGAAACATGGTTAAAGTTGTTGCTTGGTATGATAACGAATTTGGATATTCAAATAGACTAGCAGATTTAACTAAATATGTTGCCGACAGACTATAATATTATAGGGCCTGGTTTTGTAGTTTTGGCTATGAGGCCGGGCTTTTTTACTACAATAATTTTAAAATCAGTTGTATAATGTTACCGTGAAATAAATTTATAAAGGAGTTGGGAACAGATATGGCTTTTAATAAAAAGACAATTGAGGATGTAGATGTAAGTGGAAAAAGAGTACTTGTTAGATGTGATTTTAATGTTCCACTAAAAGATGGAAAGATAACAGATGAGAATAGGATTATCGGTGCACTTCCAACTATACAATATTTACTGGAGAAAAATGCAAAGGTTATACTTTGCTCACATCTTGGAAAACCAAAGGGAGAGCCAAAACCAGAAATGTCACTGCTTCCAGTTTCAAAAAGGCTTTCAGAACTTTTAAAAAAAGAAGTTGTATTTGCAGCAGATGATGTGGTAGTAGGAAAAAATGCCAGGGCTGCAGTTAAGAATATGAAAAATGGAGATGTAGTCCTTCTTGAAAACACAAGATATAGAAAAGAAGAAACTAAAAATGAAGACAATTTTTCAAAAGAACTTGCATCCCTTGCTGAAATATTTGTAAATGATGCTTTTGGTTCAGCTCATAGAGCACACTGCTCTACTGTAGGAGTTACTAAATTTTTGGATACCGCCGTATGTGGGTACTTAATTCAAAAGGAACTTAAATTTTTAGGAAATGCAGTAGAAGATCCAATAAGACCATTTATTGCTATATTAGGTGGTGCTAAGGTTTCTGATAAAATTAATGTAATAAATAATTTGCTTGAAAAGGTAGATACCCTTATAATTGGAGGAGGAATGAGTTATACTTTTTCAAAAGCTAAAGGGCACTCTATAGGAACTTCTCTGCTAGAAGAGGATAAATTGGAGTATGCCAGACAGATGATAGATAAGGCAAAAGCCAAAGGAGTAAAGTTACTTTTACCTATAGATACTGTAATAGCAGATAAGTTTGATGCAAATGCAAAACCTATAGTTACAGATGGAGTAGATATAAAAGATGGTTATATGGGGCTTGATATTGGGCCTAAAACATCTAAGTTATATGAAGAAGCTATAAAAGATGCAAAAACTGTAGTATGGAATGGACCTATGGGAGTGTTTGAGTTTGAAAGCTTTGCAAAGGGTACTTTTGCTGTAGCTAAAGCAATGGCTGAATCTGAAGCGACTACAATCATAGGTGGTGGAGATAGTGCTGCAGCTGTAAATCAACTTGGTTTTGGAGATAAGATGACACATATATCTACAGGCGGAGGAGCTTCTCTTGAGTTTTTAGAGGGAAAAGAGCTGCCAGGAATAGCGGCTTTAAACGATAGATAGAAATAAAGGGAGGTAATTTATATGAGAAAGGCAATAATAGCTGGAAATTGGAAAATGAATAAGACTGTAACTGAAGCACTGAAGTTAGTTGAAGAGTTAAAACCGCTAGTAAGTGATGCGAAATGTGATGTAGTTGTATGCCCTCCTTATGTTTGTTTAGATGCAGTTGTGAAAGCAGTAAAGGGAAGTAACATAAAAGTAGGAGCACAAAATATGCATTATGAAGAAAGTGGTGCGTACACTGGAGAAGTAGCTCCTAATATGCTTAAGGATATTGGAATAGATTTTGTAATAATTGGGCACAGTGAGAGAAGACAATATTTTAATGAGACAGACGAGTCAATTAATAAAAAAGTGAAAAAAGCTTTTGAATATGATATAAACCCTATAGTTTGTTGTGGAGAGACTTTAGAAGAAAGAGAATCAGATGTAACAGAAGAGGTTTTAGGGAAACAGATAAAGATTGATCTTGCAGGACTTGAAAAAAGTCAGATCGAAAAATTAGTTGTAGCATACGAACCAATATGGGCTATAGGTACGGGAAAAACTGCTACAGATAAACAGGCAAATGATACTATAGCTTATATTAGAAGTGTAATTGCGAAAATGTACGGCAGAGAAACAGCGGAGAAAACAAGAATTCAATATGGTGGTTCTGTGAAACCGGCTACAATTAAAGCTCAGATGGCACAATCAGATATAGATGGAGCGTTAGTTGGAGGAGCTAGCTTAAAGTCAGAAGACTTTGCAAAAATAGTTAATTACTAAATTTTATTGTATTTTGGAGGAAAAGATGAAAAAGAAACCAGTAATGCTTATGATATTAGATGGTTTTGGAATATCTGAAAAAACAGAGGGAAATGCAATTAAAGCAGCCCATAAACCTAATTTTGATAAATATTATAAAAATTATCCTCATACTGAGTTAGGAGCTAGTGGATTAAGTGTAGGTCTTCCAGAAGGACAGATGGGCAATTCTGAAGTTGGACATCTAAATATAGGTGCAGGAAGAATTGTGTATCAAGCACTGACTAGAATTACAAAGTCCATAGAAGAAAGGGATTTTTTCAAAAATGAAGCTCTAAATAAAGCCATGGATAACTGTCTTAAAAATAATTCATCCCTCCATCTTTTGGGACTTTTATCACCAGGGGGTGTACATTCTCATACGGACCATTTGAAAGGACTTCTCAAACTAGCAAATGAAAAAGGTCTAGAGGACGTATATATTCATGCGTTTACTGATGGAAGGGATGTACCTCCTTCTTCTGCTGGATCCTATATAAAAGATATGGAAAGTTACATAAAGCAAATAGGACTTGGACAGATAGCAACAGTATCGGGAAGGTATTATGCTATGGACAGAGACAATAGATGGGAAAGGGTGGAGCTTGCATATAATGCACTTGTATATGGTCAAGGAAAAAAGGCAAAGAGTGCCTTGGAAGCAGTTCAAAATTCCTATGAAGATGGTAAGACCGATGAATTTATAATTCCAACAGTAATTGAAGAACGTGGAAATCCAATTGCTACTATAAAAGATGAAGATTCTGTAATATTTTTTAACTTTAGACCTGATAGGGCAAGGCAGCTTACACGAGCTATAAATGATAAGGTATTTAAAGGATTTAAAAGAAATAATTTAAATATTGAATTTGTAACTATGACAGAATATGATTCTACTCTGGAAAATGTAGATGTAGCCTTTAAAAATGAACTACATAAAAATACATTGGGAGAGTATCTCAGCAGTAAAGGAAAGAGACAACTTAGAATAGCAGAAACTGAGAAATATGCCCATGTAACTTTTTTCTTCAATGGTGGAGTTGAAAAACCAAATGAAAATGAAGATAGAGATCTCATTCCTTCACCTAAAGTTGCCACTTATGATTTAAAGCCTGAAATGAGTGCTAGAGAGGTAACAAGTGAAGTGTTAAATGAACTAAATCAAGATAAATATGATACTATAATATTAAATTTTGCTAATCCTGATATGGTAGGTCATACGGGAAAATTTGAGGCTGCAAAAAAAGCAGTAGAAGTAGTAGATGAATGTTTGGGGAAAATTGTAGATGAAGTTTTAGAAAGAGATGGAACAGTATTTATAACAGCAGATCATGGAAATTGTGAGCAAATGACAAACTATTCCACAGGTGATCCTATGACAGCACACACTACAAATGAAGTCCCATTTTTATTTGTATCAAATAACTCAAAAGCTTTGAGACAAGATGGGATATTAGCAGATATTTCTCCTACAATACTTGATGTTATGGGACTAGAAAAGCCTTCAGAAATGACAGGTAAAAGTCTCATATTAAAAGATTAAACTTAATTAGCTGATTTTTTAAATATGTATATAAAATTAAAATAAGAAATGAAGGGAGTGAAAAAACCGTTGTTTTACATAGCGGTTAGAATTTATGAAAAATTATATAGAAATAGTAGATGTAATGGCAAGACAAATCCTTGATTCAAGATCAAATCCAACTGTAGAGGTAGAAGTTGTATTAGAAGATGGAACTGTAGGCAGATCAGCAGTACCTTCTGGTGCATCTACAGGAGCATTTGAAGCTGTAGAACTTAGAGATGGAGATACTGAAAAATATAAGGGAAAAGGTGTCTTGAAGGCTATTGACAATATAAATAATTACGTAGCAGAAGAACTTATAGGAATGAATGTATTTGATCAGGTACTTATAGATAAGACAATGATAGAACTTGATGGTACAAAAAATAAGGCTAAGCTAGGTGCTAATGCTACATTAGGTGTATCACTTGCTTGTGCAAGAGCAGCTGCTGAATATTTGGGACTAAGCTTATATCAATATATAGGTGGAGTAAACGCAAAAGTTCTTCCAGTTCCAATGATGAACATATTAAATGGTGGAAAGCATGCTGATAATAATGTAGATCTTCAGGAATTTATGATAATGCCTGCAGGCGCTCCAAGTTTTAGTGAAGCTCTTAGAATGAGCTCTGAAGTTTATCACACATTGAAGTCACTTTTAAAATCCAAGGGTTATGACACTGGTGTAGGTGATGAAGGTGGATTTGCTCCAAATCTAAAATCAAATGAGGAAGCTATACAGGTAATAGTTGAAGCTATAGAAAAGGCTGGATATACTCCAGGAAAAGATATATTTATAGCATTAGATCCTGCTTCATCAGAATTTTATGAAGACGGAAAATACAATTTAAAGGGAGAAGGCAAAGTTTTAACTCCTGCAGAAATGGTAGATTTTTATGTAGATATTGCAAATAAATATCCTATAATCTCCTTAGAAGATGGTATGGCAGAAGAAGATTGGGAAGGATGGGCATTATTAACTGAAAAATTAGGAGATAAAATTCAGTTAGTAGGCGATGACCTCTTTGTAACTAATACAGAAAGATTGAAAAAAGGTATAGATAAAAAAGTTGCCAATTCTATACTTATAAAATTAAACCAAATAGGAACTCTTACAGAGACATTAAATGCTATAGAGATGGCAGAGAGAGCAGGTTATACTGCAGTTGTATCACATAGATCAGGTGAGACAGAAGATACTACAATAGCTGATTTAGTAGTAGCAGTAAATGCAGGACAGATTAAAACTGGTGCACCAGCAAGAAGTGAAAGAGTTGCAAAGTATAATCAACTTTTAAGAATAGAGGAAGAATTAGGCGAAGTAGCTGAGTACAGAGGACTAGATGCATTTTACAATTTAAACAGAAAGTAAAAAAGGACCCGGTGTAAAAACACCGGGTTTTTTAAAAAATAGTAAATTGAAATTATTAGATACATATGTTAATATAGTATATGTGTTAATTTAAAATGCAATATGTAGGAGGAAATTACCTATGCACATTTTTTTAGTAATTTTGCAGCTGATAATTGGAGCTGTGCTTATAGCAGTTATATTGGTACAGCCAGGTAAAACTAATGGATTGAGTGGACTTATATCTGGTGGAGCAGGTGAAAGCTTTTATTCAAGAAATAAATCAAGGACTTCAGAAGCAATGTTAGTAAGAACAACTGTTATACTAGCTATACTATTTGCAATTATATGTGTAGTGCAAAATTTCATAAAGTAATTTAGATAGCAGTTTGTATAAATAGGGTATATGTTGCTCTATTTATTTTTTTATAAATAAATAATTTGGGTAATATTGAATATTTTTACCATAATTAAGTCAAGATAATAGTAGGTGGTGAAAAAATGAATATAAAAGAAGCAATTATAAATTTTATGGAAGAGCAGGCTTATAAGCCTATGAATATAAGGGAATTAGAGGGTATATTTTCTGTAACAAAGGCTGAAGCAAAAGATTTTAAAAAGGTATTGGATGACTTGGAAAAGGAAGGATTGGTAGTTAAAACACGCAGAAAAAGATACGGAATACCGGATAGAATGGGACTTGTGACAGGTAAGTTTCAAGGTCATCAAAAAGGATATGGTTTCGTTATACCAGAGAATGAAGGAGCAGATGTATTTGTACCATCTTCCTATTTAAATGGTGCCATGAATGGCGATAAAGTAGTAGTAAAAATAACGAAAATGGAAGACAAAGGTAAAAAATGTGAAGGGGAAATTATAAGAGTATTAGAAAGAGCCAATAAAGTAGTTATAGGAACGTTTGAAGATAGTACAAATTTTGGATTTGTGGTACCAGAAGAAAAGCGAATATATCAAGATATATTTATACCTAAGGAATCTAGAAAAGATGCCCAAACAGGTGATGTGGTAGTTGCAGAAATAACTGAGTGGCCTGAAAAAAGAAGAAATCCAGAGGGAAAAATAGTAAATATATTGGGCAAAAAAGGAGAAAAGGGTATAGATATATTGACCATAATAAAAAAGAATAACTTACCTGAAGAGTTTCCTATAAAAGTTCAGCAATATGCTGAAAATATACCTGAAGAAATTCCCAAAGAAGAGTATGATAGAAGAACTGATTTGAGAAATTTACTTACAGTTACAATAGATGGAGAAGATGCGAAGGACTTAGATGATGCTATTTCTATAAGTAAGTTGCCCAATGGAAATTACTCCCTAGGTGTCCATATAGCCGACGTATCCAACTATGTAAGGGAGAAAAATCCGTTAGATAAAGAAGCGTTAAAGAGAGGGACTTCTGTTTACCTTATAGATAGGGTTATACCCATGCTGCCTAAAAAGCTTTCAAATGGTATCTGTAGTTTAAATCCTAATACGGATAGACTAGCATTGAGCTGTCTTATGGAAATAGACAAAACTGGGAAGGTAGTACAGCATAATGTTGTGGAAAGTGTAATTAAAAGCAATGAGAGGATGACCTATACTGACGTAACAAAAATACTGAGAGATAAAGATGCCGAGACTATGGAAAAGTATAGCTATTTGGTGGATACATTTAATTTGATGGAAGAGCTGTGTAAAATTTTAAATAAAAGGAGAATGACAAGAGGAGCTATAGATTTTGACTTTCAAGAATGCAAGATAATTTTAGATGACTTAGGTGTGCCTGTAAAGATTGAGCCTTATGAAAGAGGAATATCTAACAGGATAATAGAAGAGTTTATGCTGGTGTGTAATGAAACTATAGCTGAGCATATGTTTTGGACCAATTTACCTTTTGTATATAGGATACATGAAGACCCCGATGAAGAAAAATTAATGCATTTTAATGAGTTTGTACATAATTTGGGATATGTGATAAAATGGGGGCAGGAAGTCCATCCTAAAGCACTACAGGATATTATAGAAAAGGTAAAGGGTAAAAAAGAAGAGATTGTGGTGAGTACTTTGCTGCTCCGTTCTATGAAACAGGCTAGGTATTCATCGGAGTGTGTGGGCCATTTTGGGCTGGCAGCTAGATACTACTGCCATTTTACATCGCCTATAAGAAGATACCCTGACTTAATTATTCATAGAATTATTAAAGAATTTATAAATGGCAGGTTAACTGATAATAGAATAAAAACATTGGTAAAAGAAGTAGACTATGCTGCAAAACAATCTTCTGAAATGGAAAGAGTTGCTCAAGACGCTGAAAGAGAAGTAGACGATCTTAAAAAGGCGGAATATATGAGTAAAAGAATTGGAGAAGAATTTGAAGGAATAATATCTTCAGTTACTAATTTCGGAATGTTTGTAGAACTTCCAAATACGATAGAAGGATTAGTTCACATGAGTACTTTGGAAGATGACTATTATGTATATGATGAAAAACATTTAAGCCTTGTAGGGGAGAGAAATAGAAACATTTATAAATTAGGTGATGAGATAAAAATTCGAGTATTAAAAGTTGATATGTTCGCTCATGAGATATATTTTGAAGTGGTAAAGGAAATAGATGATGAAGAAAATGGGGACTAGGTAAACAGACGTTATGAAAGGGGATGGGATGCTTTGACTAATAAAAAGTCCAGTAATAAGACTCTTGCAGAAAATAGAAAGGCAAGGCATGATTATTTTATTGAAGAATCCATGGAAGCTGGAATAGAACTGGTTGGAACAGAAGTTAAATCTATAAGAGCAGGTAAATGTAACTTAAAAGATAGCTATGCTGAAATAAGAAATGGTGAAATATTTATATGTAATATGCATATTAGCCCTTATGAACAAGGAAATATTTTTAACAAGGACCCATTAAGAAATAGAAAATTACTTCTTCATAAAAATGAGATAATTAAATTGCAGCAATATACAGCTCAACAGGGATATACTCTTGTGCCAATGTCTCTTTACCTTAAATATGGTAGGGTAAAAGTAAATTTAGCAGTAGCAAAGGGAAAGAAAAACTATGATAAAAGAAATACAATGCTGGAGAGGGCTGCTAAAAGAGATATAGACAGGCAAATGAAAGAGAGATCTAAATATTAGGGTAGATAGCTATCGGATAAAATAGTTAAGGAATTATATTTCAGTGAATATGGTTCCTTTTTTGATACTTTTTACTGAGTTTTTAAATGTTTATTGCTTACTTAGAGAATTTCCTAGGTTAGCTGAAATTATGAATTGTAGTATTAATTGTATCTATAGGTTATACTATAGATATGGACATAAGTATAAAAAGTTAGATGTTATGGAATGAAAAATAAAGTTTTAGGGCCTAATGGGGAGGTGGTTTGTTTGGGACGTAAAAATGGTGGCAGAGGTAAAAATAAGGACTTAACTGATTTCAGATATTTACTTAATAAAGATGAAGAAAAAATTAGTGATAGTAAAGAAGAGAAAAATAAGGATAAAGAAGATTAGTCTAATTCTAGGAGGGATGTTATGAAAAATACTTTAAAAGGAATTGAAGTTCATTGTGATGATTGTGGAAAAACATTTAGAATAGAAAAACTAGAAACAGATTGGGTAAATGATAGTGTTAGAAGGACTTATTTTGAATGTCCACATTGTAAAAAAAAATATACTTCATTTTATGAAGATGCTAAGGTAAGAGAAAATATTAAAGATATACAGAAACTACAGAAAAAGATGAATGGTATCGTTGCGCAGAATAGGGAAATAATGGAGAGTTTAAAACAAAAATATGAAGCGTAGAAGTATGCCTTTTTATTTTACATATCTGTAGAATAAATATGAATGATGTAATAAAATTAAATCAGAAAATAGCATTATTTTTAGAAAATATGTTACCCCCTAGATAATATAATTATTTAGAGGGCTTTTAGATGATAAAAATTGGATGAATATTTTAAACTTATATAGTTTCTTTTATTTATAAGTATAATTTTGTTTGAATTCTTCTGTCGAATTCTGACCAATTATCAGGCTCAGTTTCATCCTTTATCTGACAAATCTTATTCATAGTAGCATCTATGGAATCAGCATAGTTAACTATAAATGATTCTTCTGTTTTCATTTCTCTTGGAGAACCAAATTCAAGTTTTCCATGATGCTGAACAATACATCCTTTTATTCTCATTATAAAATCCTCTGAATACAATGTAGGATTTTCTCTAATAGCTTTATCTAGTAACTCTACCCCAATAACAATATGACCTTCCATTTCTCCTCTAAGAGTATATTTGAAAGGGCCATCATAATACAACTCATAAACTTTTCCAATGTCATGGAGTTTTGCTGCTAACATTGCCATTTCTTTTCTCCGGCATTGATACCTTTCACAAAGCACAGCAGTTAAATACATAACGTTCAAGGTGTGTTCCGCAAGGCCTCCTATATAATTATGATGCATGGAGACACCACCTATTCCTCTTTTAAATTTATCTAGAAATAGTTCATCTTTAAAGAAATAATCGTTTAAAGCTCTAGCTTCCTTAGAAATAATATATTTATTTGTATACAGCTCAATTTCCTCCAAGATATCTTCGATAGGTCTTTTTACTGTTGGAAGATAATCTGAAACGTTATAATCAGAAATTAACTTATAGTTCTTTATATCTAGAATATTATCTTTAATTCCTTCAACCTCGAGTACTGTTCCCTGTGTAATATTTTCATTTATATTTGGCATATTAGCTTTTATTTCTCCACTTTTATCGGCTAATATACATACAATTTTAGAAGTATCTTTAAATATTATTTTCATTACCATTAGCGATAGTTTTACATTATGTCCATTTTCTATAGTACTTAAAAAAAGCTCTTTTTTATTCATATGTTCCTCCCAATTAAATGTCTTTTCTAAATGTAGTATATGTAAAAAGTTCATTTATATCAATTTCTAATTAAATGTGCTCTATTTGCTTAATATTTTTTCATAGCAGTAGAATGGCTTTTCTTTTCCGTTAAAGTGAATTTCTCCAACAAAATTATAACCGCACTTTTTAAAAAGAGCTTGCATTTTTGCATTTACCGAATAAGTATCTGTTTTTAAATATTGTATATTATTTTTTAGAGCAAGGCTTTCTGTAAATTTCATTAATTCAGAAGCAATTCCACATCTTCTATGATTAGGACTAACTGACATTCTATGAAGAACCAAACAATCTTCATTTAATGACCAATTTAATCCATTATACTCAGCTGGTTCTATTTTATTGATGCACAGGAAGCCAACTAATATTTCATTTCTTTCTACTATAAATAAATTCTCATTTTCAATATCATCAATAAAATCTTTTTTTTGAGGGTAATTTTCATCCCATTGAGTATTGTTGTAAGTACGCATTTCTATAATAGTTTTTCTTATGATTTCCATAATATCTTTTATATCTTCCATAGTCGCTTTTCTTATCACAAGTATCACTCCTAAGAATTTTTTATTTCTTTCCAATGATTTTCAATGTTTTCCCTCATTTTCTTAACTAATCTATAGGCAAATTCTTTTTCTTCGCTGCTGAAGTTATGGAGACAAATTTGTATATGTTTGTTTTCTTCCTCAATGATAAATGGATATATATCTAATGCCTTTTCTTTTGGATAAAGTCTCCACATCCTTTTATCAATATCATCTTTTCTTTTATTTATATATCCAGCTTCGATAAGTTTCTGTACGGCTTTTGTAGTTGTAGTTTTGTCTACTTTTAAGAGAGTTGATAAATCAACTTGATTAATTCCAGCATTTTCACATATCCTTGTCAAAAATGTAAATTGACCTTTTTGTAGATTTATTTGTTTAAATTTCAAGTCACTTATAGACTGAACACAGCGAGATAGACCTCCTATTTCCCTTAATATTTGACTATGTAAGCTTTCCATAACCTTTCACCTCCTTAAACGCTAGTTGAAAGTTCAACTATATTATATAAATAATAGCATATTAAAGTTGAACTTTCAACTACATTTATTTGTTTTTTATCATATGTAATCTTTTTTTTATGACTAGAACAAAGAAAAGTAATAAAGGTACTCCGAAGTCAATTGGAAGTGAAAAATACTGCCATACATGCTCCCTTAAATTTAAAAATAATACTCTGTCATGACCTATATAAAAGGTAACAATTATCATTATTAAGGTAAAAACAATAATAATGAATGGATTTTTCTTTTTTATTCCAGTAGTTTGCATAAAGGCGGTTAAAGAACAGCTTGCTAGAATTCCTGCATGAGTCATCATACTCCAATACCACAGAGCAACCATAAAGGATTCAAAGCGGTGAAGGTATTGGGTTATTTGTATGGACCTTACAAAATCCATGCTGGCAATACGCATTAAGGCTACTACATGAGGACCCATAACCATCAATTCTACAATGAAGTAGGAGACAAAGTAAGAACCTCCGATAAGGATACCAGAAGTCGCTGAACCAAAAGCTTTTTTTTGGTCATGAACCATTGGAAGAATCATTGCTATAAGTATTTGAGATATGCCTATAAATGTATCAGTTTCTAAAGAGGATTTAAATACATTAGTGACTCCTGAATCAAAAAAAGGTGCAATTCTGTTAATATCTATTTCACCAAAAGAAGCCATGGAGACAAGAAAATAAAAGATTATAGATGCCCCAAAAGCAATAACAGATGTTCTTCCAATGACCTCAGAACCTTTCCATACTAAATAGAATACTACCAAAACATGCATTGTATTTACTACTAAAAAAGGTGTTCGCGGCAGTAGAAAGTCAGTAAGATGATGGACATACATTGATATTGAACTAGAAGACATGATAAAAAGGTACAGTGTAAGTATTATCCCTAGAACTTTTCCTAATACACGGCCTAACAAGTCCTGACCATATTGTACAATTGTTTTGCCTGGAAAACTTTGCCCAATATAAATAATGAGAAGAGCAAAAGGTATTATAGTAAGTACACCTATAATACCACTTATCCACATATCCCGGCCTACTTCTCTAGCTAAAATGCCACTTGCATAGTTGATTGTTGTAGGCCACATAATGCAAATTAGAAGATCTCTAAACTGATTATTGCTAATGGTTTCCTTTTTTTGCATCATAGCACTTCTTACTCCTTTATCTCATATATTATTTCTGTATTTTTATTGGCTCTAGGGGTTTTGCCAATGATACATGATGAATAGTTACATTTGCAACTATATCAACCTTACTATTTTTAAAAAGCTGATCCCATTTTGAAGATATTTGATTCCACTCTTTTTTATGCTGTCTGTGTAGTGCAAAACTTAAACCAGGAAAATCTATTTGTATATCTTTTGCTGTTAGTATTGTAGACTGGATGTCTTTGCAAATGGATTTTTCAAGTGATTTTTTCAATTTATTTAGTTTTTCAATGTCATTAAAGTTGGTAAGACATGATTGTTCGGTGATGGTAGCATTTACTTTAAGATTAATTGAAAAATGTGGAACTTCACCATCCAAATAACTTTTGATGGAAGACTTAGATCTTTTAATTTCAAGGGTAACAGGCATACCATCATAGGGGCAATTTACAACCATTATTGATGCGTTCATTTTATCTTTTATCCACAAAAGTCCTCTTGTCCGTTCTTCACTAAGTACAGTGGATACTTTATTGTCATCAAATACATATGCACCACTTGTTTTTAGAATGGGTTCTGATTTTGATTTGTCAATAATGATCCTTGAGGTTACTGGACCTACATATGGGTCAAGATAGTCTTCAATAAAATCCTTTAACATTATGTCATAAGACTTACCTGTTAAGTTTTTATTTCTAATTATTTTTTCCAGGTATACAGCTGGATCTTTCTCCGTTACAGGAACAACATCAAGAACTTTTCCTGCGTCTCCCGGGGTAACTGCAACTAGGGTTCTTAAACGAAGCTCAGGATTCCGGGTAAAAAAATCAAATATTTCAAGGGTATTGCTCCGCGCTAGTTGTTCACTTATAACTATTATTTTAATATGAGACCAAAAGATACGACGGGAAGATGTTGAGGCCATATTACGTATTGCCTCAAAAATTGTTTTGCCGGTACTTGTAATTATCCAGAAGGGTTTACTCTTTTGTGTAAATCCAGAACCTGATGGTGTTTTACTATAAGTTTCCGGACTTGCAATTTGTGCCGTTACTTTGAATCCATAATCTGTTTTATCTAAACCAATACTTAATACAAAGGCAAGTTCATCGATTTCCCTAGCATCCCAACAGCCAGTTTGTAGAAATGAAAGTATAAGAATTAATCCCAAAGCTATCTTTCTCATCTGCATCTCTCCTTTTTTGAAAACAGAATTAACTATTATTATCTTTCTCTGTAGAATTTGCTTTTGGTCCTGGTTTCATGTTTGGGGCTTCTCTTACAATACTTTTACGGGCAATATAACCTGGAAGTCGATTTACTTTCCACCAAGGATTTCTGAGTATGGTGTCTTTAGTTATGCTTTTATCTGCTGATATAAAAGGTTCCATGTAGTTTACACCAAAAGAGCGCAGACTGTTTAAGTGAATAACAATTATACTTACTCCTGCCAGGATACCAGGTAAACCGAGTACAGAAGCCACTATCATTAGTGGAAATCGAAGTAAACGGCCTGAAGATGATGCATTAAAAGCTGGAATGGCAAAGGAACTTATACCTGTTAGGGCTACCACGATTACCATAGCCTGTGAAACAATACCTGCTTGAACTGCAGCCTGACCTATAACAAGACCACCGACTATACTTACGGCTTGACCTGCTTGTTTGGGTAAGCGGAGGCCTGCTTCCATTAGAATTTCAAAAGTAATTTCCATCATAAAGGCCTCTCCTATGCTTGGAAAAGGTACACCTTCACGGGAAGCTGCAATTGACAAGGCCAGTGTAGTAGGTATCATTTCTTGGTGAAAGCTTGTTAAAGCAATGTACAGCGAAGGAAGAAGAACTGAAATAAAATAAGCAATAACTCGAATGAATCTTGCAAAAGATCCTACAGGAAAACGCTGGTAGTAATCATCTACTGACTGAATAAACTGAACGAAAATTGTAGGAACTATGAGCACATAAGGAGTTGTATCTACAAGAATGGCTACCCTACCTTCTAAGATTGCTGCAGAAATTTTATCAGGTCTTTCACTGTGTTCTATCTGGGGAAACATAGATGAAGGGGTATCTTCTATTAATTCTTCAATATAACCACTCTCAAGTATGCCGTCAATTTCAATTCGTCCTAGTCGTTCTCTAACTTCATTTATTACGCCTTCCCTTGCTATTCCTTTAAGATATGCTATCAATACTGTTGTTTTAGTTTTTGTACCTATTTTAAATGATTCTATTCTTAAGTCAGAACTTTTGATATGGCGCCTTATTAGAGCACTATTATTTTCAATGTTTTCTGTAAAACAATCCTTTGGTCCTCTTACCGAATTTTCACTACTTGGTTCAGAAATTGACCTGTCCTTCCAGCCTGTGCTTCCTACTATAAGAACTTTGTCTATTTTGTCCAACAAAAGAATTGTATTGCCATCAATTAATTCAGTTACTATGTTATTAATATCAGATTCTTCATTTACGTAGGTATTAGGTAAACCATATTGTTTTATCATTTGAAAAAATTCATTAGTATTTTTTACATTGCCAAACCTGTCATTTAACATCAATGCTCCAATAACTTGTTCATTGATGAGTTCTCTTTCAGCTAAGCCTTTAATAAAAATGACTGCTGCTTTTACTCCACAATCTGGAGAAATAGTAAAATTTCTTACTGTTATGTCGCTGGAAAAACCGAGCATCTTTTTTATTATTTCAATGTTAGAAGCTAAATCTAAAGAAAGTTTTATTTTAGGAGGTAACTTTTTTTCAGTTTTCTGATTTTGTTTTTTAATTTTGGATTTCTTAGGATTATGGAAATATTTTAAAATTGACGTAATAAAACCTCCTTTAGAACAATTAAATACAGATTTAGTATGTTTAATATAGTTAAAATTATTCACACATGAAATGAAGGTTTTTAGAAGAAGTTAAAGAAAGTACATATATGGAAATAGGAGGAATTTTTTAAAAGTATCTTTTTAGTAGTGAGCTATATAATTTGCATAATTTGTTAAAGTTCTAAAAAAAATACGATATTTATACATAATGAATAAAAAAATACTATCTTTTTTAAACAAGCGATATTATAATAGACGTAATACACTTTATTTAACTAAAGATGAATAGGAGGAATTTGTATGCAACAAGAATTAAAAAGAACACTTACGATGAAAAATTTAATTATATTCGGTATGATTACGATGTCACCTCTTGCACCTTTTCAAGTGTTCGGTACAGCTGCTCAAGCAAGTTATGGAATGGTCTCTTTGGTGTATCTAATTGGGGCAGTGCTTATGCTTTTTACTGCATTGAGTTATGCTCGATTTAGTAAGGAATTCCCATATGCAGGATCAGTTTACTCATATGTAGGGAAAGGATTTAATCCACATATTGGTTTTATAGCAGGTTGGACTATTTTATCAGATTATATTCTTGCACCTGCTCTTATGTGTTTATTCTCAGGTTTATGGTTAACAGGCATTTTTCCAGGTCTTGATCCAAAAGTTTTAGCTATCATATTCATTATCATAACTGGTCTTATTAACATTCGGGGAGTAGAATTAAACGCTAAAGTAAACACATTTTTATTTATATTACAGATTATAGCATTAATTTTATTTGTAAGCTTTGCTATTAAGTTTGTATTTATCGAAGGATTGGGAATAGGAGGATTTTCATTACTTCCAATTTTTCAACCAGAACATGTTAATTTGAAATTTGCTGCAACTGCAACTTCTATGATTCTATTAGGATTTGTTGGATTTGATGGAATAAGTACGTTAGCTGAAGAAGTAGAACAGCCTGAAAAGGTAGTTGGAAAAGCAACTGTTTTAGCATTAGTAACAACAGCTTTAATATTCTTAGTTCAAACTTATTTGGCTTGTTTAGCTCACAGTAATTATGCAAACTTAAATCCAGATATGGCAATGTTTGATATTGCAAAGGAAATTGGAGGACAGTATTTTTATGTGGCTATGCTCCTTATAAATGTAGTTGCAGTTGGACTTGCTGTTACCCTTAATATTCAATCAGCAGTAGCCCGTATCCTATTTGCTATGGGTAGAGATAACATTGTTCCTGGCTCTAATGTATTGAAAAAAATTCACCCCAAATATATGACTCCAGCAAATGCAATTATACTATCAATGATTGTATCCATTACTCTTGTTTTAACATTAAAGTTAACGACCATTTTAATGTTTGTTAACTTTGGTGCAGTAACAGCATTTATGATTTTAAATCTATCTGTAATTGCATATTTCTTTTTCAAGAAAAAAGAAGGTGGAGTGAAGGGATTTTTGTTTCATTTATTATTTCCATTTATAGGATTTGCCGTTTGCGCTTTTGTATGGTCAGGCTTTGATAGAAATACTAAAATTGTAGGTCTTTCTTGGATTTTCATAGGTGTCATTGTTGGGTTTATCAAATCAAAAGGATATAAAAAAGAAGGACCTATAATTGATAATATATAATGATGTATTAAATAAATTATATTTGATGAGGAGGAAACAAATATGAGACTAGAAAATAAAGTAGCTATTGTAACTGGAAGTGCAATGGGAATTGGGAAAGCAATTGTTAGAGATTTTGTAAATGAAGGAGCAAAGGTTATTATTTCTGATATTTTAGAAGCTGAAGGACAAGCTCTTGAAGAAGAATTGCAAAAGAAAGGTCATTCTGTTTATTTTTTTAAAACAGATGTTTCTTCTGAAAAGAATATAAAGGAACTTGTTAAATTTACTCTCGAAAAGTTTGGAACAATTAATATTTTATGTAACAATGCAGCTGTTAATATTCCTGGTTCTGTTCTTGAGTTAACAGAAGATATTTGGAATAAAACAATGGATGTAAATGTAAAATCTCACTTTTTAGTATCTAAGCATGTTATTCCTGTTATGCAAAAAGCAGGGGGAGGCTCAATAGTAAATACTGCATCAGCAAATAGTTTTGTTGCAGAACCAAGGCTTTCTGCTTATGTAGCATCCAAAGGGGCTATTCTAATGTTAACAAGAGCAATGGCACTAGATTTTGCAAAAGATAATATTAGAGTAAATTGTATTTGTCCTGGTTGGGTTGACACAACTTTTAATGATGCTCATGCTGAGTTATTTGGAGGTAGAGAAGCTGTATTAAAAGATCTTGCATCCGTACAACCTATTGGAAGACCTATTGCTCCAATGGAAATTGCTAAAATTGCTACATTTTTAGCTTCAGATGATTCTTCCTGTATGACAGGATCACCTGTTATTGCAGATGGTGGTATCACAGCAGGAGTTTAATAATATTATCTGAAATCAGACTTTAAAAATAAGAAGATATTATTAAAAAAACTACCGCATATCTGAATTCAACAGGTATGCGGTTATTTGTTTTATTATTATGATGCAGGCAAAGACAATAATTAAAATCTACACTTGTCATTGAATTAAATTTTCATATTTTTCTTTTGCTAGCTTGATAAACTCCTTTACTGCTTGAGATATATAGCGATTTTTTTGATAGCCGATGGCCAGCGTTCTATGAGTTTTATTATATCTCATATGGTATATGTTAGTACTTGCAAAGGAGTCTTTATCAAATACTAAATTCTTGTTACTCATTAGAGTTTTAGGGTAAAAAGTAATTCCCATTCCTTTTACTGAAAGTGCTAAGGCTGTTTCAATACTATCTGTTTCTAAAATAATATTAGGCTTTATCTGTTTTTTACTAAACATTTCATCTGCAATAAGCCTAACCATATGTCTTGTGTTAAACATTAAAAAAGGGCAATCTTTCAATAAAGCTAAATCTACATCTTTTTCAAGTTGTGCTTTAACTTTATCATAGTTATTAGGAAAGTATTTTACTAATATACTATCTGGAACGATCATAAGAACTTCTTCATTACAAAGAGGTATTGTTTCTACATTTTCTACATGGAAAGGTAACATTGCAACTATTAAATCTACATCACCGTTAAGTAATGCAAGGTCTAATTCTTTTGAATTACCTTCGAATAAATGTAGATGAATATTAGGAAATTTTTCGCTGTAGTCAGGCAGTATCTCTGGCAAAAATGATAGTCCTCTTGTAGGGGATATACCAATATATAAGTCACCTCGTTTAAAATCTTTGATATCTGACAGTTCTTTTAGAGATTGTTTTTTTAAGTTCAGTATCTTTATAGTGTTTTTTGCCAAACTTTTTCCTTCTGGTGTCAATGTCAAAGGTGAGGTACGATTAAATAATGTGACATTTAAGTCAAGCTCTAACTTTGAAATATGAGAACTTAATGATTGTTGAGAGATAAACAGTCTTTTTGCTGCCTTAGTAAAGTTTAATTCTTCTGATGCAACTAAAAAGTATTCCAAATTAAGAAAATTTATCATAATTTAAATCAACTCTACTTTAATATAATGATTTATATATTTCATATACAGTTTGTTCATTTAATTCTGTATAGTTATTTGCCATTAAACGACCTTGTTTAGTCATAACACTTTGTGTAAATTCCTTTAATTCTTTTTCTTTTACCCCATACTCACGTAATTGTTTTTTAGGAATCAATACATTTAATAACTCTTCTATTTTAATGTAAACTTCATTTTCTTTGCAGTTTAAAATGGATGCTAAGAATTTATTTAGTTTTGTAATTTTACCTTGTGGTTTTAAACGATAATAGGTTTTAAATACTCCAATGAACATTTGATAATTTGCTTCTCCATGAGGAACATGGTAATTAGCACCTAAAGGATAACTCATAGCATGTACTGCACCACACCCTGCATTGCCAAATGCAATTCCAGCATAATTGCTTGCAAGTAAAAATTTATCTAACAAGGAAAACCTGGCGTCTGGGCCATTTTTTGAAATCTCCTGATATCCTTTTAAGATCATTTCCATTGCTTTATAGGAAAACATTTCTGTATAGCTTGTAGCTTTTGGTGAAACACTGGATTCAATGGAATGAATCAAGGCATCAATGGAACTAGTTGCAAAAAATTTAAAGGGTAAATTCTCTAGAAGTTCTGGAATCATAACAGCAAAATCTGCATATAGTTCATCTATAGCAAGACCTAATTTTGTATGTCTTGACTTCAATTCAAGAATAGAAATATTAGTTACTTCACTGCCTGTTCCGCAAGTTGTTGGAATTAGGATCAATTCCTTATCTTTTACAAATTCTAATTTGTGATCAAATAAATCAAGTACTGGCGAGACTTTCTTTAATGCAAACAATTTTGAAACGTCAAGGACACTTCCGCCGCCAATAGCAATTACTCTTTTATAAGTAATATCTTTTATATCCTTACAAATTGCTTCTACCATTGTATCACTTGGCTCTCCAGTGCCGTATTTTCTAATAAAGATTACATTGGTATCAAGGTTATATTTAGAAAAATATGAAACATAAGTATGCTCACTTGTAATAATTAAATCTTCTTTTCCTATTTTAAATTTGTTTATAAATTCTTTACATGTATCAAAGGTATAGATTTCTGGTTTAATAGATAATGCTTTCATTTTATTCCTCCACTTTACATATTTTCATAAACTTCTTTTAAATGCTTTGTAAGCTTTATATTTTCACCATAGTCAACTTGACAATCAATAACTGCAGGTACATTTTGTTTGAAAGCTTCTTCTAAAGTTGGAATTAAATCTTCTGCTTTTTCTACTCGATATCCTTTTGCATACATACTTTCTGCAAGCTTTACAAAGTCTGGATTAGTAAAATCTACATAACAGCTTTTACCATAGTGTTCTTCTTGTTTCCACTTTATTAAACCGTAGTTACTGTCATTAAATATTAAAACTACAATTGGAGTTTTAATACGTAGGGCTGTTTCTAATTCTTGATTATTCATCATGAAACCGCCATCACCAACAATAGCCAATACTTTTTTATCTGGATTAATTAATTTGGCTGCAATTGCACCTGGAACACCAATACCCATTGTAGCAAAACCGTTTGAAATAATACATGTATTGGGCTCATAGCAGTTATAATGTCTGGCAATCCACATTTTATGGGCACCTACATCTGATATGACAATGTCATGTGGTCCCATGACCTTTCTAACATCATTTAAAATTCTTTGGGGTTTCATTGGAAAAGCATTGTCATTTGCATAGCTTTCATGTTCAGCTAGCATTTCTGATTTAATTTCCAAAGCTTTTACTGGTTCATCTTTGCTAGAAGTTCTTCTCAATATATTGTATAGAGCATCTGAAATATCACCAACTACTTCTACTATGGGCTGATAAAGTTTATTGATGTGTGATGGTCTTGCATCGATATGCACAATTTTAATGTCCCCATTTATATTCCATTTGGATGGGGCATATTCTACAATATCATATCCAATTGTAATTACTAAATCAGCCTCTTCAATAATTTTATTTACATAATCTTTTTGTGGAATACCTATTGTCCACATTGAATACTTGTTATCCATTGGAATAATACCTTTTGCCATCATCGTATTAATTACTGGAATTTTCAATTTAGTTGCAAATTCCGTAACAGCTTTTGAAGAATTTCCTCTTATAGCACCGCTTCCAGCTAAGATAATAGGATTTTTTGCTTTGAAGATTTCACTTGCAGCTTCCTCAATTGTTGATAAATCTGCATGTTCCTTTGGTGGAATCTTCTTTTCCAAAGGCTTTTCTAAAGCACCTACGGGCATTTTTGCAATATTTACAGGTAAATCAATGTGGCATGCTCCAGGCTTTTCACTTTCAGCATACTTAAAAACAAGTCTTATAATCTCACTTACAGTATCAGGACGAACGATTTGTTTACTTCTCTTTGTGATTGGTTCGAACATTTTGCAAAGGTCTAAAAATTGGTGCGATGTTATATGCATTCTTTCAGTACCTACTTGACCTGTAATAGCAACAACCGGAGCACCATCACTATCAGCATCTGCTACACCAGTTACTAAGTTAGTGGCACCTGGTCCTAGTGTTGATAGGCAAACACCTGCTTTTCCTGTTAAACGTCCATAAACGTCGGCCATAAATGCAGCACCTTGCTCATGACGGGTTGTGATAAATTCAATAGTTGAATCTGAAATTGCATTCATTATTTCTAGGTTTTCTTCACCAGGAATACCAAAGATGTACTTTACTCCTTCGGCTTCTAAACATTTTACTAGCATTTGAGCTGTATTTAGTTGGACTTCTTTTTTTATATCTCTATTCATATAAAACTTCCTCTGATCTTTATAGATTTTATTAAACGAATTAAAATTCATAATTTTAATTAAATAATTTCACATTTGTGATTGTATCAATCATCATACTTCAATTAGCGACACTTTTCAAACACTTTTTTATTATTTTATCACAATAAAATGGTTGTGACTAATCTTTAAAAAAAGTTTATTATTTGTAGGTTAGGTTTAATTCCTAAATTTGTGGAAATACTTTGGTTATATGGATATGTTATATTTTTGGATAAGTCCCAGGAAAGGGGAGAGTTATTACTAAAATATGAAAGAAAATAGGTGGTCTCTTAGGGAAAATTCAAGTTTATGTAGATATATACCAATTATTAGTATCCTAGGAGCTTTCATAGCAGCTTTATTTATACTTTTTTATCCTCCTATGCCAGGTATAGCAGATCAAGGAGATTTTGAAAGAGTAATGAAAGCTACTGGTTTAACAGATGCCAAAGGGAAAGATTCAGCTCACTGGTTTAAGTATGTTGTAACTGAATATAAAATGCTTCCAACCAGTTTTTCAAGGCTTTTAGGAATTATTCCAACTACAAGCATGATTTATCCTATTACATTTGGAAAATTATTATGTAAGGTAATTGGTTATAATTATTTTGACACTAGAATTTTAGCTTTTATTTACTTAATTTTGTATATGACAGGATTATATATATGCTTTAGCTGTATTCATTTTAAAAATATAGCTGCAGCAGTTTTTTTTAGTATATTATCTATAATAATATTAGTAGATGGAAACTATATTGTATGGTTTAACAGCCTTTATGGAGAACCAATGATGATTGTAGGTTTTCTTTTGTTTATTTCAAGTATTATTTACTTTTTAAAACATAGAGAAGATAGGTCTTATAAAAAATTTTTATTTATATTTATCTCGTCCATTTTGTTTCTTGGAGCTAAAGCCCAATGTTTTGTTGAATTGCCACTTGTAGTTCTTATTATGCTAAGGATAGTGAAAATTGATAGAAAACAAATTTTTAATAAAACTAATATATTTCTTGTTATTACTACTCTAACGTTAATTTTTTATGTAAAAGGAGTATATTGTAAAATTGATAGCTCTTGTGGTGTAGATACAAAATTTAATTCAGTTTTTTACGGTATTTTGAAAAATTCACAAAGTCCAAAAAAAGACTTGGTTATGCTTGGATTATCTCCAGATTTATCTGTGGAAGCAGGGAAGCATGCTTATTTACCTAAAAGTGCATATGTAAAATATATTCCTTGGTCAGATATAACCAATAAAGAATTTAATCAAAAGATTAGCAATATAAAACTTGCAAAATTCTATATTTTACATCCTGATAGGTTATTAAAAGGCATGGAATATACTGCATCTAAGAGCTTTCATACCGAAACCTCCTTAGGTAAATATGAAAGATCTAAGGTGTCAAAATATAATCCTGAATTTAATCGTTTCACATTTTGGTCAAACTTTAGAAATTTAAAACTGCCGAAGACTCTATCTTTCATAGTAGTTTTTTATACTTTAGTGTTTTTAGTTTCCTTTATTGAGTATATTAAAAACAAAAAGAATGAGAAAATTACTTTACAAATAGAAATTTTATGGATGATCATGTTTGTTGGTATTGTACAATTTCCTATGCCCTATATAGGGAATGGGGAAGCTGATACTGCAAAGCAGCTTTTTTTATTTAACTATACTTTTGATATTACTTTTTTAGTTGGGTGTACCTGGATTTTTGATAAACTAGTAGCTACTTACTATAAATACAAGCGTTTTTATTTTGAATTATTATCTTGAAATTAGAAATATTATTTCCTAAAAGATTTATTTTATCTCTTGTAATAAAAAGCAGACAGCTATTATTATCTTTTAAAAATCCATTTATACCACCGGAAGTTGGAACTAAGTCACCATATAATTCAGCACACAGCCAGTAACTCTGTTCAAAGTGATTGATGTAGATTTTTTTGCCTTTGTATTCAGGGTGCTTTTCTAGGTCCTTGAAAAGAATTTGAATCGGGTCTGTTTTGACATGAGAAATTTTTTCCATAATTAATAGCTGATTTTTTCCTGCAGAAAACAGTATCATTCCGCTTAGCAAAATTGGCATAATAATATTTGATTTTTTTGATTTTAGAAGTATACTTGAAGTCGTACCAATACTTATGGCCATTGCAGGATAGATGGGGAATATGTACCACCAAATTTTAGTTTTTGCCATTGTATAAAGCAAAAAGGGTATAGTTATCCACAAGGCTGTGCATAAAACATAATTTTTATCATCACTAGTTAAAGTTTCTGGAAGGGTTATTGTAATGATTGTAAGCGCAGTACTTGTGAAAACAAGAAACCAATAAAAATAAGACCACTGAAAATGCTCAATGTAGTAACACATGCCGCCAATATGACCTTCTAAAGTTCTGGAGGTTCTAGCCATTAAATCATATGATATCATGTTTTTAAAAAATGTAAAACCATCCTGACTGTATCTTAACAATGACCAAACTAAAATTGGAAATGAAGTACTTAGTATAAATATAGCTATATCTTTTTTATTTATCATTGATCTATTTATAGTTAAATATATGACTATAATAACTCCTATACTGCCGGCATGCCAGCTTTTAGTAAGAAATGCTAATGCAGAAATAAAACCAGAACTATAAAACCATAAAATATTTTTTTTAGCTAAAGTTAAACATATTATAGATAATGTGAAGAATAAAATAAATAGGGAATCTGCATCTCCACTTCTAGAACAATGATCAAGAATAAAGGGTGATGTAGTAGTTAATACGGATGTTGAAATTAGAGAGGCTATTTTCCCGTAATTATATAAAACGAATATAGTTACTATAAGTATTGTTAACATACCTGCCACAGCGGAAAATAATCTTAGACCTAAGGCATTAAAGCCTGCTATCTTAAAGCCTAAAACTATTGATAAATAGCTTAATGGTGGCTTCAAGTTCCAGTAATCATTACTATATGCATAAGTGTTTACTATGTAATTATTTCTTTTAATCATTTCATAAGCATTAACTCCGTGCCTTGCCTCATCCCAGCTATTTATAGGTGTACTACCTAAGTTATAAAATATATTAAACAATGATACGGATAAAATTATTATTAAAAAAAAATAATAGTTTTTCTCAATAAAATTAATTATTTTATCTACTGATTTTGCATTAGATAAATTCATAGGCCTTCTCCTTATGTTTTCATACTAATCTTTATTTTATTTTTTTAGACATGACGTAAAAATATTCATAAATAAACAAAAAATATTAATAAAGTTTATATAAGATAGGAATAGAAAACCGGGCTTATACGAAAAATAATGAATATAGATAAAGTTAGATAATTACTATTTATTAAGTATATTTTGGGGAGGTAAATTATGAACCATAAACTTATTTCAATAGTTGTTCCCATGTATTTTGAAGAAGAAGTTGCTAGTGAGTGCTATACCCGGTTAAGCAATGTAGCTTTAAAAAATGATTTAAATTATGAGCTAATTTTTATTAATGATGGAAGTAAAGATAAAACCTTCAATATTTTAAAGGAAATTGCCAAAAGGGATTTTCATGTGAAAGTTATAAGCTTTTCTAGAAATTTTGGCCATCAGATTGCAGTTACTGCTGGAATCAATAAGTCTAATGGGGATGCGGTAATTATAATGGATGCAGATCTTCAGGACCCTCCTGAACTTATACCTAAAATGATTAAGTTATGGGAACAGGGAAATGATGTAGTATATGGAAAAAGAAAAAAGCGTGATGGTGAAAGCGTATTTAAACTTATTACAGCAAAATTATTCTATAAGATTTTAAATAAAATGAGCAGTGTAACAATCCCTGTAGACACAGGGGACTTTAGGCTTATTGATAGAAAGGTAGTTGAAGTCATAAAGAAAATGCCTGAGCATAATAGGTTCTTGAGAGGAATGTGGAGTTGGATTGGATTCAAACAAGTACCTTTAGAGTATGAAAGAAAAGAACGTTTTGCAGGAGAAACAAAATATCCCATAAAAAAGATGATAAGATTTGCGCTAGATGGAATAATCTCTTTTTCTTCAAAACCATTAAAGGTAGTTGAACATTTAGGTCTTGAAACTATTTTACTATCACTAATAACTTTTGTATATCTTCTAGTAAAGATATTACGAGGAACTGCTGTAAATTCTATAGGATGGGTAACAACATTGACTATAGCATGCTTTATAGGAGGTATACAACTTTTTTCTATAGGAATTGTGGGCGAATATATTGCTAGAATTTATGACGAAAGTAAATGTAGACCGCTGTACATAATAGATAAAGAAATAAATTTAGATGACAAACTGGCAAACCCCACTAATAGTTCTATAAAATTATATAAAAGTCCCCAAAAAAACTTATATGTAGTTAATGATGTCAGAGGTGAAGGTAAAGATTATCATGCTAAATAAAAAATATTTTATAATAGGAAAATCTTATGATTAAGCTAATAAAATTTTGTATAGTTGGGGTCGCTAATACTACTATAACACTGCTTTCTTTTTATCTTTTTAACAAGATTTTGCTGATTAATTACCTTTTAAGTACAGTAGTTTCGTATTCAATAGGTATGTTAAATAGTTATATTTTAAACAAAGAGTGGACTTTCTGTGATAAGGATAAAAGGATAGTTCTTCAACTTATAGAATTCACTATGGTAAATGGAGTATCCTTATCATTAAACTTAATTATTATGCATTTACTAGTGAGCAAACTGTATGTTGATACTTTTCTTTCTCAAGTTTTTGCTACGGGTTTTTCTATTATTTCAAACTATATTGGAAGTAAGTTTATTGTATTTCACAGTATCAATGAAAGTTCAAATTAAATATTTTTAATTCAAACCAGAATGTACTGCTTATATTTACTTTACTTCATGACTTTACAACTAAATCCTCGTTTAATCCATAAAAGTTGCTTTCATCCTCACTAGTGGTATCTCCAACTTGTCTTATTCATTGTAGTATTTGTGAGTGCTAAATTACTACTTTTACTTACCATAACACCGGATTGATTTGCTTTTGCAGTAGCTAATTAATAGACATCAACTATTTTTTCCTTACCAAATAAGGAGAGAAGAGTTATTAATACAAGCATACATTATTTTTAGCTATTTAATCTGAAGCTTCTTAATATTTGTTCCAGTATTAGTTATCTTAGTCTTGACATTTACCCTAACAGGAACATCATGAAATATATCATCCCAAACCCCTTTATAATACTTGTTCCATTCTTTAGAATGTTGTCTATAAAGACTAAATCCAAAACCAAATATATCTGAATTTAATTCACCTTTACCTTTTTCTAGTGCTGCCATAATATCTGAATTTATACTTCTTGATAGTTTTTCCTGAATTGAATTAACTATATCTGGACTTATGTACTCACTTCCCTCATCACTATAATATTTTCTTAAGGCAGCTTCAACCTTAACTTCTAAATATATAGCAGGTTGATTATTTTCTATTTTAACTCTAATTTTGCTCCCTGATTTTGTTATATAATAGTAGAGCATTTTCTTGAGATTAGCATGAAGCGGTAAATCTTTTTCATCCTTATTAATACTAGGCTTATCTATATTAGAAGTTTTATAGGAGGTAATCTTATTACCTAATATCCAATTTAGACCCATGCTTTCCTTATCATTAAGCCAGCCAACAAATTTATCTTTTTTAAAAGCTGCCATACCACTTGCAAGTATATTGCCATTCTTTTCTACAGAAAACCTTATACCATTTCGAGTTCCACCTAAAGCTTCGCCTGAATCACTACTGAGCACTGTAGTTAACATTCTGGGAGCTACTGGTTCAACCCCTTCTCTATCCATCATCTGCAAATAATCATGCAGAGTAACGGAATATGTGGTACCATTACTTTGAGATGAGCTTAAAAGCATATGCATTTTTTTACCCGAAGAGGTTTCAGAATTGGGATCGCGAGTGGCTATTGTCCCCTGGGCACTTCCAGGTACAATTACTATGTTTACAGAATTACGAATGTTTGAGGTACTATCAAAAAATACAATTAGATCTTTCATAAGGTATTTTGCTGCATCTTCACTAATTACTATAACCTGCAGATACCCAAGAAATAGCTTATTAGGACTTGCCTGCTGCAGCTTTGTTAAGGCATCAATTATTGTAATACCAGATGCAGAATAGACTGTTCCTGTACTATTGGTAGTATTTGTTTTATCTCCCATGGATTTAGCAGTTGGAATATATTGCAGTGTTATAGTTACTTCATTCGATTTTGCATCTAAATCTACTCCTAGAGCATATATTTGAGTCATCTGTTCATACTCCACATAATCCCAGCAGCCAACGAAAGAAAGCATAAGAATTACTGATGATATTATAAGCATTGCCTTTTTCATCCCACATCACTTCCAGACATTTTTCCCTTAATATAATCACCAAGAAAAGCTATTATTATAATAAACGCTACAAAAGGTAAAAGAATATAATAATCCATAAATATAGAAGCAAAAAATGCTTTATTATAGGAATTTAATTTTATAGATGGGATTATGATTATAATTGAAATTAAAAGCAATATAATAAAAGAATATTTCTCATTAAATAATTTTTTTATAGGTATCCATGTACAATATAAATATAATGATAATCTTAAAGTAGCGATTAGTTGATACGTAGCTAGAATGAATATTTCCAGTCCTCTAAAAAAATCTCCAAGATAAATAGCTCTTGATAGTTCAATTCCTGTGGATGAGGTACGTAATAATAATCTGCTGCCAGATATACCCTGCATAATAAATACTGCCAACGATAATATGAACGACCAAAGAACAATTCCTTTTATTATACTTTTTCTATTACCAGTGGTTTGAGGCATATCACCAACCATTACTATTATAAACAGTAATATTTCTGAGGCTGAACATAATGAAAAGTATGTCGCCTGCCCAAATTTTAATAGTGTAGTATCAAATATAGGAAATATGTTTTTAAAATCAAATTTGCTCACAAAAGCAAGAGAAAACCCTGTAAAATAATTTAATATATACCATACTGTTAGTAGTTCTATAGCTCTTCCAAATAGCAAGGGTTTATTATTTACAAATAAAAAGGCCATGATAAGAATAACAGTCATAATCACCCATACAGGAGTTAATTGTAAAAAGTGTATCTTAACTGTTCCGGTCATAAAATTCAAAACAATTGCTGCTAAAACAATATTTATTACTGCATTAATTATTATCACAATTATATATAAAGGTTTTCCAAAACTAATATTTATAATGTCAAATATATTACATTCAGGATACTTTTTGCTTAAATATACTATTACAATGGCAATAGGAATGGTCAAAAGAATTCCTATACACATTGCAACCCATCCACTTCTTCCTGATAAATATACAGCCCAAATAAAATTAAATGCCATATTACCACATCCACTTGCATACGTAAGAAAAACAATTTGTTCTCTTGTGAATTTATCATACCTCAATGGAGGTCACCTTCTCTTATAATAAAAGATATTTCATTGCTTTTTTGTATTTCCAGCTTTATTACTACTTACATTTGCAATAAGTGTTAGTTTGTTTTTCAACATTTTCAAAGGTGCTCTGATAAAAATATCATTCCATCCCTGAAATTCAACTGGTATGATTGGATATAAGTAAGGTACTCCAAAGGATTCCAATATGGACATTCTCCATAGAATAATAAAACTACCATTAAAAAAACCAAATATACCCAAGAATCCTGATAACAATATTAGAAAATAATTAATTATTCTTGAAATATTTACTAGCATAGTAGATGAAATAGCAAAGGTAGCTATTGCTGAAAATGCCACCACTATAATAATAGATACACTTATATAACCTGCTGATACAGCTGCTTGACCGATTATAACTGCACCTAAAGTTCCTATAAAATAACCTACTATTCCCGGCATACGTGTTCCAGCTTCACGAATTATATCAATTATAATCGTCATGGCGAGTAGCTCTACTATTGAAGGGAATGGGACACCATTTCTTCCTTGAGAAATATTCAAAGCAAGAGATGGTGGAACAATAGTATGATTGTAGGTAACAAAGGAAAGGTATAACGGTGATACGGTAATAGATATAATGAAAGCTAAAATTCTAATGATTCTTAATAGCGAAGCAGCAAAAGGTAACTGTGAATAATCATCTATGGTTTTAAAGTTATTCCAAAAAGTCATTGGCATTATCAATGCAAAGGGACTATTATTGCAAAGTATTACAACATAGCCGTCAGACAGAGCCCTTGAAACTATGTCTGGACGTTCTGTCAATCTATAGGTTGGAAATATACTAGTAGGCTTATCTTGTATAAGTTCAGCTAAAGTACTAGTACCATCTATTATCTCGGTATCCACATCTTTAATCCGCCTTCTGATTTCTTCTACAATATCATCCTTAGCTAATCCTTTAATCCATAACAATTTTGAATTTGTACAGGATAATCTTCCTAACGTGAAAGTTTCAAATTTAAGTGTCGGTATAGGAAGTCTCCTAATAACCATGCTAATATTGGTTTCTATATCTTCTACAAAGGATTCTTTAGCACCAAAAATAGTTGTTTCATTTTCTGGGTTATTTATAGATCTTTTTTCCATCTTTGGAGCTTGAACTATAAGTATACTGCTGCATCCCTCAAAGAAAATTACTGTATTTCCTTTTAATAATTCAGCTGCAGCTTTTTCTTTTTGTTTTATTATTTTAGTATTTATTGGTGAAATAAACATTGTCTGTGCCAATATACTTATGTCACCATTTTCTATATTATTTTTTAATGTTCCCTGTAATAGGGGGGTAATAACTTGGTCACTTATAAACTCTTTATCACAAAGACTGGTCACATACAATACTCCAATTTCTCTTTGACCACCAAATGCTTTAAATCTGCCTTCACCGAGACCAATACCATCTCCTAATTGATTTTTGATAAAAGATAAATTTTGTTCAACAAATGAATTCGAGTAATTTGTATCCTTTCCTTGTCCCATATTAATCACGTTTCCTTATAAAATTTATAATTATTGTATATAGTACTGTGTATTTTCTATATTTTTTATACTATGATTTAACGTAGGCTACTATTTCATCTATACTCTTTCTTGCCGTAAAATTCACTGGTTTATCATATATGGCAAGCATACCTATTTCATCACTTGTTAATTTTTTTGGATTTTTACTTTTAATTTTCCATTTTAGTAATGCCATAAGAAATTTATCAAAAGGGGACAGTTTACTATAATTAAAGCCACCTCTCAAATAAAAGAACTTAATATATTTTTTACAAATAATATTTTATTGGATTTTCTTATTATTTAATAATATAATGTACTTAATAGTTTATATCTAGAAATAAAATTATTTGAAGTATTTGTTATATGTAATTATTATTTTATTGGGAGGCTGATCATATGTATAAATACAAAAATTATATTTTTGAAGTTATTATTTTATTAATTGTGACAGCAGCTTTGTATATGACCAACCTATATAGCTATTTATTGTTTCACAGCCTTGCAGAATTATTTAGTGTAATAATAGGATTTACTTTGTTTATAGTAGCATGGAATTCAAAAAATTTTTCGAAAAAATATTTTGATTACCTTGTATTCATAGGTATTGCATATGTGTTTGTAGCATTTTTAGATTTACTACATACGCTGTCATACCACGGCATGAACATTTTTAGAGGATATAATTTTTATGCCAATCAATTATGGATAGGAGCACGTTATCTTGAAAGCATTTCTTTGTTGATACCATTTATATTTATACATTTTAAAAGAAAATTGAGACCATATTTAACCTTTGGAATTTATACCGTAGTTACGTCAAGTATTATAGCTTCAATTTTTTATTTCAAGGTATTCCCTATATGTTTTATTCAAGGAAAAGGACAAACCCCATTTAAAATAATTAGCGAATATATTATATGTGGAATATTAACAACTGATATCATATTGTTAAGGAAGAACAAAAATAAATTTGATAATAAAGTTTATGGGTACTTGTTTGGGTCTATTATTTTTACTATAATATCTGAATTTGAGTTTACTTTATATATAAATAACTATGCATTTTCAAACTTGTTAGGGCATTATTTTAAGATAATATCTTTTTATCTTATATATAAGGCAGTTATAATAACCTGTATTACTCAGCCTTATAATACTATATTCAAAGAATTAACAGACAAAGAAAATGAATTAGAAAAAACAGCTGCCACTGATGAAATGACGAAGTTATACAACAGAAGGGCAGGTATGGAGTTCTTGGATAAAGAAATGAAAAATGCATTGAGAAGCAAAAATAATCTAACAATATGTTTTATAGATGTGGATAATTTAAAAAAGACAAATGATACTTATGGTCACATTGAAGGGGACAACCTTATCTTAAATGTAGTCAAGTTGTTAGTCTCTAATGTAAGAAATTCTGACTATGTTTGTAGAATAGGTGGAGATGAATTCCTTATTATATTTCCTAATATTGCTATAAAAGATGCAGAATTAATTATTAATAGAATAAGAAGTGATATGGACAAGCTTAATGCAGGCAGCTCTTTTAATTATAAAGTGGATTTTAGCTATGGTTTTGCAGAATATAATAATATAAAAAAGGTTGATATTGATACTTTAATAGAGATAGCAGATAACAATATGTATAAAAATAAAGTGCAAAAGCGAAAGTAACAGAATAAATCATTATAGGCTAAAAGTCCCACATGTAGAGTGAGAGTTAAATAAAGTTGAAATAAAACTTTTTAATTATAAAATATATTTTTTCTCACCCATTTTCTAAAGAATTCAAGATGTTCTTTTGTATGAAAGTAATGTTCTCCATGTTCCATTATTTGTAGTTTACAATTAAAGTGTTTTGCAAATGCAGATATCACATCAAGCTCACACAAGTTATCTTCTGATCCGTATAGAATCGAAGTAGCACAATTCCAAGTGATTATAGGATGTTCTTTTACATAGGAGTAGTAATCCCAATATAGTGTCTGTCCAATAGGCGTTGGTACCTCTTTTTCTAATTTTAGTTTACTTTCACTTATGTTAAACCATGTCATCATATTATTTATGATGCGTTCCATATCCACTACAGGAGAGAGAAACAAACACTGTTTTAATGGTTCACGGCTGTAAGCAAGTAAGCTAAAATATGCTCCCAAGCTGCAGGCAAATATACTTATATTATTTGATAGTGATTTTGCATAATCCATAATGGTACTAAGGTCTTGAACATAGTTTTGAACCTTGCAGACATAGGGTTCATTATTGCGGTCACCATGCTCAGGTAAGTCAAAACTAAGAACTTGATAACCTTTTGCTAGTGCTTCTTCTGCAAATACCACAATGTTATCATCTGCCTTATTTGACATGCTACCGTGAATTGCTATAAATAGTTTATCTGATTTGAGACCCCACAAGATTGCAGGTATATTTTTTATTCTTAAATCTTGTTTAATCACTGAAAATTCTCCTTCATATCCTTTTACTAATAAATTATACCATTGCATTTTGCAATTTATCTAGTTCACAAACAATTATGTAATAAACTTGATTATCATGATTACTTATAGTTGAATATGATTATAGCTTTTAATATAATAATCTATATAGCATATAAGAAATAATATTATAAAATGGCGATTAGTTAAATGGGAAAATTGCCTGAAAGACTAAAGAGGCGAAGGATGAAAACAAAAAAATTTGTTAAAAAAAATAAATTTATATTTGCTGGTATACTATTGATTATTGTATTTTTAGGACTAGTTGGAAGGTTAGGGTATTTAATGGTAGCAAAGGGTTCTGAATATAAATCAATGGCTATAGAGCAACAAACAACTACAATACCAATTAGTGCTAAAAGAGGAGAAATCCTAGATAGAAATTCTAATGAATTGGCAGTAAATGAAAGTATCTATAGAGTTGACTTGGATTTAAAAACATTAAGACAAACTTTAAGTGAGAGAAAAATGTCTTTTTCTCAATTAGCTGATAAATTGTCTCCCATACTTAATATGAAATCTGGCGACATTATAAAAGTATTAAGTACAACACTACCTAATGGATTGCCTGCTAATTCAGCTTTATTGAAAAGGCAGATTGAGAAACCTGTAATGACCCAGGTTAAAGCGTTAAATATTAAAGGAATTATTATTTCACCAGATACTAAAAGGTATTATGTAAATGGAAATTTTATGACAAGTATTTTAGGATTGGTGAATCCTGAAGGTGATGGAATTTCTGGAGCAGAAATGAGCTATGATAAAGAACTTTCGGGTACGCCTGGCAGTATGACTTATGAAAAAGATGCAAAAAATAATCAATTACCTTATGAATCTGAAAAATATACTCCGCCAGTAGATGGTAAAAATGTTATTTTAACAATAGATTCAGTTATTCAACAATATGCTGAACAAGCAGCTCAAAAAGCTTTAGAAGATAATAATGCGAAAGCAGTTAATATTTTAGTTATGAATCCTCAAAATGGAGAAATATTAGCAATGGCAAATAAGCCTAGTGTAGATCTTAACAACGCAGCAAGTATAGCCAAAAATTCTAAAGATGCTGAAATGCTTTGGAAAAATCCTTCTATTCAAGATAATTTTGAACCAGGGTCTATATTTAAAGTTGTTACTGCAGCAAGTGCTTTAGAAAACAATATTGGATTGAATGATACCTATATATGTGATGGAAGCATAACAATTGATAAAAGTCCTATCCACTGCTGGAATTTAAATGGGCATGGCAGCGAAAGTTTTGTGGATATAATAAAAAATTCCTGTAATGTAGGTTTTGCAGAGTTAGGAAATAAACTAGGTAAAGACAAGCTTGTTGCTACTGCGCAAAAAATGGGGTTTGGTCAAAAAACAGGAATAGATTTGCCTGGAGAATCAGCGGGTATTTTGAGAAGTCCTGATCAAATTAATAGATTTGATTTATCTGAGCTTGCTTTTGGACAAGGAGTTGCAGTCAATCAAGTTCAATACATGGCTGCTTTTAATTCAATAGCAAATGGAGGAACATGGATAAGACCGCATGTTATGAAAAGTATTGCACATATTGATGATACAAATAATGAAGTTGTAGATAAAAAATATAGTAATTATGGTAAAAAAACTGTGTATGATGCTAAATTAGCATCTGAGTTAAGAGATGATTTAACTAAAGTAGTTACTTCAGGGGTAGGACAAAATGCCTTTTTACAGGGATTAGATATTGCAGGTAAAACTGGCACGGCTCAAGTAGCTGATCCTAAAACAGGAGGTTATGCAGTGGGAAAATACATGTCTTCCTTTGCCGGTATGGCTCCTGAGGAGAACCCTAAAATAACTTTGCTTGTAAGTGTGGATGAACCTAGTGGATCAAATTATTATGCTTCAGATGTTTCAGCACCTGTGGCAAAAACTTTGTTTCAAGAGATATTTAATTATATTGGTATTAAAGGTGAGAAAAGTGTGTTAAATTAATAGCTCAACTTTCGCACATATGAAATCTTGACTTAATATAAAAACTTTGTGAAACAAAGTTTTTGAGTTGAAAGCTGATAGTGGACAATTGACAGTGAAGGAAGATTTTTAGCTATCGGAAAAAATCTTTAAATTTATATGAATCAACTCAGCTATGTTTTGCTTTAGCAAAATGAGCTTTGAAAAATTTAATTAAAGATTTTTTGTAGTGTAACGGAAAAAAATTCACCTTCACTGTCCACTGTCAATTTTCAATTGTCAACTAAATTGATTCGCAATATTATTAAACTGTGAAAATTGAGTTAATACATAATAAATATATTATTTATTACATTTCTAAGTTTGCCTCTAATTCATCAATTTTTTTTGAAATATAGGTTTGAAAATCCTCATCGTGGACAAAGACAAGATTTGATTTTATAAGAAAAATTGATGAACGGACTGCAGATTCTGCCAGAATATAAGCTTGCTTTACATCTGATGCTGATGTTTTACACCCATGTTTATTAACAAATCTTATAGCATAAATTAACTCTACAATATTATTGGCCATACTTAGAGGTATTTCTATAGCTGTTTTAAAACTATTTTGTAATTCCTTTTGTTGAATTTCTTTTTCAGATTCTGTATTTAACGGCATTAAATATAAATCTATTACTTTTTTAAAGGCTTTTGTATCTTTATCAATATCATTAAGAAAAATCTCCCTATAGGAAGAACATTCCTCAGCTATTTCTTTCATTTTAGCTGAAATATCATGATATTTAGGCTTTTTTGAGGTAAGGTTAGCAGCCATTTCAGTTAATGCTGCTGCAGAAGCTGCACTCAAGGCAGCTATGCTTCCTGCAGCTGGAGTTAATGGTTTAGAAGCTATATTTTCTAAGAAAGAATTGATTGGTTTATCACTTAGCATTTAATCACCTACCTATAAACTAATATTAAGAAGCAAAATATGGTATTTAGTTTGAGAAATACCATCTGTAATACTCCGATCATCTTAAGCAAACTCTACCTGAGTCTAAGAATCACCTGATGAAATTAGTATGCCCGTGCATATAAAGTCTAAACGAAATTAAAAATGTAATAGATAAATTTGATTTTATTAATTTTCTAAAATAGTCTGTTCTCTGAATAGGCTTAAAACCGCCGCATCATAATCATATAATTTTTCTGATTTCTTAATTTTTTTTGCATATTTTGTATTATTAGAAAATATCTGAATCATATAAGACCATAATTCTTTCATTCTAAACAAGACATTTCTATCTCCAAAAAGTACTTTTTTATAATCTTCATAAATCTTGTCATGAAAATTTTTTAGTAATTTTTTATCTAGTTTAGTATTATTTTTAATATCATTAATCAATCCGGGATTGATTAATAATCCTCTACCAAGCATTAGAGTTTCTACGCTATGAAAATTAGTGGTAAATTTCTTGTAATCTTTGACTGAAAAAATATCACCATTATAGCAAATAGGATTTTTACTTAAAGATAGGGCGTCTTTAAAAACCTTAAGATTAGGCTTATTTTTATAAAAGTCTTTTTGAATCCTAGGATGAATGATAAGTTCTTCTATAGGATATTTGTTAAATATCTCAATCAAATTATAAAATTCTTCTGGACTGTCTTTTCCTATTCTAGTTTTTACTGAGATTTTTGTTGCAGCCTCTGAAAAAATTTCATCTAAAAATGCATCAAGTTCTTTTGTTTTTGAAAGGAATCCAGATCCTCTATTTTTTGAAACTACAGTTCCAGAAGGGCATCCTAAATTTAAATTGACTTCAGTATATCCCATTTGCTTTATTTTCTTTGAAGTATGTATGAAGTCTTTTGCATTATTTGTTAGTAATTGTGGAATCAAAACTATACCTTGATTGTTTTCAGGTAAAATATCATTTAATTCTTTTGTTTTAAACTTATCACTTTGATTTGCAAAAATAAAAGGTGAAAAGTATTTATCTATTTTATTAAAAAAGGCATTATGGGCATTTCTATAAATGTATCCAGTCAAACCTTCCATAGGTGCAAAGTAAAAATTCATATGTTTAAAAGCTCCTTTATTTAAGTAGTGTTATTATCACATTCATATGCTCATAACAAGTATTATACTTTATTGTCACTTACTATTTCAAATCTAGTTTCCTGCAGCTATTGAAACAGCTATTAAGCTAAATCTCCCATAGGGAACTGACTCAACTAAAATTATTGCACATAGGTAGGATATTGTGTGGATAATGTGGATAATTTGTGTATAACTTGTGAATTAATAAATAATAATGTTATGCCATGTCATTTTAGAAAAAAGCTGATTTTTATGCTAGATTAATTACATAATTTGTACATATTGTTGACACTACCCCAAAATATGATATAATTATAGTCAGTGCTGAGTATAAGGGGATTACAAATGAAAGTACAATTATATATTCTAGGGATTCTTATGAGATATGGTCCTCAACATGGATATAGTATAAAACAAATAGTATCAGATAACATAGCAGCCTTTGCTAAAATCAAACTTCCTACAATTTATTATCATTTAGATAAACTTGCTGAAAAAGGTTATATAAATTCTGTTATCGAAAAGGATGGCAATAGGCCTGAAAAAACAGTATATTCTATTACTGATTTAGGAATTGCTTATTTTAATTCTTTGCTTAATAAAATTTTAGCTAAAAATTATAGTGTAGAATTTGATTTTGATGGAGTATTATATTTTTCTGACTTTGCTGATAAAGATACTGTTATTAAAAATTTAAATATACAAAAAGAGTATATAGAAAATAAGCTGAAAGAATTAGCTAGAAATAAGGATAATACAGTAAGCAAATTGTTACCTGATTACAGAATTTACTGTATTAGCATATTTAATCATCATATATATCATTTAGAAACTGAATTAAAATGGATAAATGAAACATTGAAGGAACTCTCTTAAGAGTTCCTTCAATGTTATTATAGTCAGTACTGAGTATAACTATGGAGGTATATTTATGGAAAAGAGTCTTTATTCAAGAAATTTTGAAGTAAACTATTATGAAGTGGAGGATAATATTTGGAGAACTACCTCACATCTAATGGATCATCAACATGATATTCAAGTAATAGTAGATGTATCTGTGCCAGATATGATTATATTGGATGCCAGGGTAGAATTATTACGTTATCCAATGAGGGAGTGTATTTTAATTAAGGATAAAATAAAAGAATTAATAGGTGTTAACGTTATTTCAGAATTTCGCTCTAAATGTGATGAATTGTTTTCTAGTGAAATGGGATGTGGCAATGTTAGAATGCTTCTTGGAACTTCTGTGCCTGGGGTAATCTATAATTATTTTCCACATCAAATTAAAATAGGAAATATGACAGAAAAGCAATGGTGGGATTTTTGCAAAGAAAAACTTCCTAACGCATGTATAGCTCACACAATAATGAGTAATTAAACAAAAATCGGGAGATATAAAGAGAGTTTTTACCGAAGATTATGAGAGTACCGTTCCAAGTGAATATACGAAAGATGGAAAGGCACATTGTTATTTATATATCGCCATTCGGTAGAATGAAAAAATGAGATTGTAAACACATTTATTTTACCAAACACAATGTTGCAAATTCAAGTTGCGGATTTGCAACTATAGATTGGTGTTAAGTTAGTGCAAAACCTATTATAATTTGCACAGAATAACAAAGGAAAGGGGTAAAAAATCATGAGTTTTGCAGATAATTTAAAATCAATTAGAAAGGAAAGACATATCTCACAGGAAGAGTTAGCAGAAATAATGGGAGTAAGTCGTCAAGCAGTTTCCAAATGGGAACAGGGAAGTGGCTATCCAGAGGTGGAAAAGTTGATTGTGTTAACAAAAGAACTTAATGTATCATTAGATTATTTGATGTTGGGGGAGAAGGAACCTGCTCAAAATAGTAGAAATTTATCGAATCATATGATTGTACCGACTGGAAAGATTACTATTAAATCATATGATGGAAAATCAATTGTTAATTGTTATAAAGTTTTAGCATCACATGTAATGTATAGAGCAAAAAATGACGAACCCAAATATTGGTTGATAGGTGTTAACAGTGGAGCGTTTTGGGGAGAAAAATCAATAGTACTTGGCTGGTATGCTGACGAAGAAAAAATAAAAAGGGAAATGGATGAAATTGCACAAGCAATTAATAATGGAATACCAGCATATGAAATAAAATATGCGGCTAAGGTAAAAACTAACTTGTTAAGAGTAAAATTAGATGAAGAGCTATAATAATTAGTTTAATAGGTTGGTATCAGGAAAAAATCGTACTGGGTTTGTCCAGTACGGTTATATTTTATTAGTGAATTTGAAGTATAATAAATAACTTTTTATGAGTTAATATTTTTAGATAGAGATTTGTCATTCATATAAAAAATACTATTCTTTCTTACCTTTAGAACCAAAGTAACTTAGCACTAAGAAAAGAATATACCCAAATATAACTAATACAACTGCTGCAATTTTGCCATTACCGCTTGACATCCAATTTTTTGTTAATGGTATTCTTAATGTAATTCCAATGAAACAAAGAATAAATATAGGTGGTAGAAAAGGCCACCATATACGACGTTCCTGCTTGTCGCAGTTAAATATAAAGAAAGCGGCAGCAATAAGTAATATAGATATAATAAAAATTCCCAACAAATTTGACAAATGTATAGTTATCAGGTGAGGAGTAAACAAATCAATCAATACAAACAAACCAATTATCAAAGAAACAAGGAGCCATATAGATAAAAAAGCGGCAACCTTTCCTTTTATGATTTTTGTATAAATACTTTTGTGTAGTATAAAAAATACAATTTCCACAACTAAGAAGCTCAATAAAGCATTTATGATTAGTATAAGGATATTTATTCCCTTGTCTGGAGCAGTTAATGCACTCAGGAGTTCAAAGAAAGAGCTGATGCCAAAGACAAGACCAGTTAATTTAAATGTCTCTTTTTTGCTGGATTTACCAAGGTTGTGAATCAATTCGTCTGCCGCCAGCTGTTGATTTTTTCCAAAGAATTCTTCGGCAGATTGATTATCTTTCTGGGCGGAAATTATATCCTGTAAAATCTGCATCAACAAGCTTTCTACCTCATGATCGTCATAAAATAATCCCGCGGTACGAATGTATATCAGCAGTTGTTCATAATACTCTCTATTTTCATCCGTTAATTTTTTGCGCAATTTATTATTTCTTTCAATAATTTCTTTCACAGAATTGTCCTTTTTATTCATATAATTTTTCCCCTTTCAAGCATATTAAATTATCAACCTTGGACTCTAAATCCTTCCACTGTTCAACAAAATCCTTACAGTGAGTTTTTCCTTCTGTAGTTATGCAATAATATTTTCTATCAGGGCCTTCTGGTGAAGGCTTTATTGTACTTGAAAGATAGCCTTGCTTTTCTAACTTTTGAAGCAGGGGATATACAGTACCTGCAACTATTTCTTTAAACCCATATTTTTTTAACATTTGAATCATTTCATATCCATATATTTCGTTTTCTAAAACAACTAGAAGTACACATCCTTCCAGTACGCCTTTTAAAAGCTGAGTCTGCTTCAAATTATCCCTCCTTGATTTGACTATTATGTATTACATATTAGTGTTTTATTATTATACGATAGTTTAGCTATTATGTAAAGCATAATAGCTAAAAAATATATTATTATAGTTATAATTAATATGTCGCCCTGTATATTAAAATTAAGAACTTCTCTCACGAAAACCATAATAATTAATAACACCTTTAATATATTAAAGCAATCATATATACAACAGAAAAAGATCAGATAAAAAATAATTAGAAATTTGTAACGAATATTTATTTTATTGCACATATTTATTGGGAGGTAAAAAATTCATAATATACCTTGACAAGTATCATCTACAGTTGTAGACTATACTTGTTGGTTTACAATTGTAGATTATAAAAGGAAAAGGTGTATATTATGAGAGATATTCCTAAAATATCAGCAGCTGAGTGGGAAATAATGAAGGTTATATGGAAGGAAAACCCGTTGACATCTCAAAAAATAATAAATTCTTTATCTGATAAAATGGGATGGTCAGCCCAAACAATTAAAACTTTTTTGGCAAGACTTGTAAAAAAGGAAATAATAGGGTTTAAGAAGTCAGGTAGAATTTATAATTACTATCCGCTAATCTCAGAAGATGAGTGTATTAAAGTTGAAAATAAATCTTTTCTTCATAAAGTATATGATGGAGCTGTAAGTATCCTTTTTACAAAGTTTTTAGAAGAAGAGTCTTTATCAGAAAAAGAAATTGAACATCTTGAAAAGCTTCTTAAGAGTAAAAAAGAAAAAAAGAAGTAATTTTAAGAGTTTCTGGATTATTATGAAAGAGGAATGTTAGAGATGGAAATCTTACAAAGGATTTTTTTATGGGTTTTGCAAACTTCCTTAACAGCAAGTATTGCAATACTGATAATTACTTTAATTTTGAAGTTATTCAATAACCATATTGGTGTAAAGTTTAAGCATGCACTATGGATTATAGTGCTTATAAGACTTATTATACCTGTAATTTCACAAAATCAAATAAATTTGTTTAGTATTTTTACGAGAAATGAACAGGGTACTTCACAAAATAAAAATACTATCCAAAAAAGACATAGCTTACCCTTGAATCTTTCAGGGTTAAACCAAGCAAATTTGAATAGTACTAAACGTCAACCTCATTATAACAACAACATTGAAAATAAGCAAGTTATGTATATAAAAGATAAATGGCAAAGTATAGATAAAAATAAGTTAGTTGTGAATATATATAAGGCAGCTTCTTGTGTATGGCTATTAGGATTGCTTATTATAGCTTCTATATTTTTATTAGTTTTAGTAAAGTCCAAGAGGAAATTTAAAGTCTTGAAAACCCTTGATGATACGGAAGTATTAACACTAATTAAGGAATGTAAGAAAAAAGCTGATATAAATATAGATATTCCAATTTATGTATATGACAATTTTAAAAGTCCTTGTATATTAGGCGTTTTGAAACCTAAAATTTATATACCACAAGGCCTAATTAATATGGACAACCTCAAACAATTTTCATATATTATCTTACATGAGCTAGTTCATTATAAAAGAAAAGATCTATTTTATAATTCGCTTAGTATAGTTGCTGTTTTAATACATTGGTTTAATCCCTTGGTATGGTTTGCTATGAATAAAATGAAGTTGCAAAGAGAATGCGCTTGTGATGCTTGTGTACTTGAAATACTTGGAGAAAAAGAGACTGTAGATTATGGTATGACACTAATTAATTTTTCAAGAAAGTCTCTAAATTTAGCTAGGTATCCTCAAGCAGCAATTTTTTTTGAAACTGAGAGTCAAATCGAAGGGAGAATAAAAATGATAACAAAATTCAAAAAAGGATCTTATAAAATGTCTGCATCGGCTGCTTTATGTTGTGTATTAGTTGGAGGATTAACACTTGTCAATGGCATTAGTGTTAAAGCTGTGGGACCCAATGCTATCCCTGCTGTAACCTCTAGTAGCACTATGAGTTCTGCTCAAAAAATTCAGTTTCTTGTTGATTCACAAGTAAAAGAATATGATAACTTAGCAAAAGCACAAACAGTAGCTGGTTTTAAATTTAAGGTACCAGATTATATGCCTGCAGGCTATAAAGTTATTAATTATTTTCAGGTTGAAAAAATTTCAGATAAGGATAATTTTTTATCTATAAGTTTTAATGATAAATATAATATGCCTAATATACCAATAGATCGTATTTCGTTTAAAGTTTTTCATACAAACTATGCAGAGGTACTAAAGAAAGTGGTAGATCTAGATCCTCAATTTGAAAAAGACGGTGGTAAAGTCGAAACGTCAGAACAACCTATGAAGCTTGGGGAAATAAATGGAACAAGTGTTACTGCAAAATTTTTTACACCAGCCCAAAAGAATCAAGGTAAAGATACTCAGAGTGTTAGTAAGTATTTCATATGGCAGGATGAAGGCAACTGGTATAGCTTAGAATATAGTGGTGTATATCAGGGAATAGAGTCTGTAAATCTTTCTCAAGATGAAATAGAAAAAATAGCATCATCCATAAGATATCCAGAGGAAGTAAAAAAGTTAGATTATAATACTCCAGGTAAAAGTTCAGATTATGAGATTTATGATAAAGATGATTTAAAAGCAGCTGAAAATGCACTTGGTTTTAAATTTAAGTTCCCGAATAGTGCAAATAAAGATATAAAGATTTCAAGTGCTTTTGTGTCCAAAGAGAATAAATATTTTGGTATAGAATACTGCAAGAATAATGCTGTAGTTGGAAATCTGCTTCAAACAAAAGATTATAAACAGTATGAGGAAGCAAGAAATACAGGATATGTTACTATTGCAGGGCTAGGTGGAAGCTTAACAAAAAATAAGACACAGTTATTAAATATTGCAGGTAAACAAGTCTTTAAATATGAATATGAATTAAAAAATGGCGAAGGTAATAAAGAAAAAGTTTATATTTGGAGTGAAAATGGTGTTTGCTACAAGTTTGATTCTAGTTCTTCAAACAAAAATGGTTTAAGTGAAAATGAATTGAATGAATTAATTAATCTTGTTGTAGGTTCAAGCACATTTGAGCAAAGTGGCAATTAGAAACATATATGGTGTTAATATGGGGTGTCTCTCAGCACTTGTTGAGGGACACTTTATATGTCATGCCTAAATACTTGATGGGAGACATATATGAAAAATAAAAAACTATTAATAATTATCACAATAATATTTTTTATTATATTGTGTTTATGTATGTATCTTAAACTTTTTTCACATTCATCTAAAAATGTAGGAGTGTTAGGTAATACTACTGTACCAGAAAATAAAATGCTGCCTAAAAAAGTTGGAGATATAAGCTTAGATCAAAAAACGTATTCTGATTATTATATACAAAAAGTTACGATGTATATGAATTCAGATGATAAACAAGGCCAAATAGTATTTTTAGGGGATAGTCTTACAGATATCGGTCAGTGGAATGAATTACTAAATAATCCTTGTATATTAAATCGTGGAATCAGTGGTGATAATACCTCTGGAGTTTTAAATCGTTTAAGTGAGGTTATAAAGTTAAAGCCTCGAAAAATTTTTATTATGATAGGGATAAATGATATCGGTAAAGGGCTATCTACTAATGAAATTACTAAAAACTATTCTAAAATATTAGGAAGGATTAAGAAAGAATTACCTAATACTACAATATATGTAGAAAGTGTTCTTCCAATAAATAAGGATTTGTTTAAAACTAATACAAGTGAAAAACAGATAATAGATTTAAATATATCTTTAAATAAGCTTTGTAAAAGCTTAAGTGTTCAATACATAGATTTATATCATCTTTTTACATTACCTAATGAAAATAAATTATCTTATAAATATACTGTAAGTGGATTACATATAAATGGAGATGGTTATAGAGTATGGAGAGATGCTTTAAAACCTTATTTACAGTAAAACTATGAAGTGATTATAATTGGAGGCGTTTAAGCTTTTCTGGAAGAAGTGGGCATTCAGGAATGGATATGGGAATGTGTATAGATTTGTGTAAAAACCAAATCTATACACATTATTTTTTGTAATGAAAGAATACTTACGTTATATTTATATTTTTGTTCATTTAATCCACTCTTCAGGATGAGTTATTGTCCATTGTAATTCTTCTAAAAGCACTTTTATGTGATAGCCATCTACTGCAGCATGATTAACTGTAATAGATAAAGGCATCATAATTGTACCATTGGTTTCAGTAAATCCACCGGATTCAAAAATTGGTGCATAATAATTTTTTGCATTTTGCAATTGCATTGATAAGCCATTAAAGCTAAACCATGGAACACAAGAAATTATGTAGTTGTTAGAAGGTGGTGCTCCCTTTGATAACATAATACTATAATCTTTACCATACTGTTTCATGTCCGAAATATAACTTCTATAAAACACTTTGAAATCATCATCATATTCTGTCCAAAGAAATGTTATTGTTTTACTTTCTTTATGAAATACTGGATAAAAAGGAGTCCGATAATCCCAATATCCTAACACATCATTTTGAATTGACATAAGAAATTCCTGATGTCTTCCAATAGCTCTGGTTACCAAGTAAAGGTATGTAGGAAAGAATTTTAAGCCTTTACTTTTTAGTGCATTTCTAAGGATTGTAATATCAACTGTTACATTAATGGAATAAATAAGTGTGGATACTGTTTTTGTAAAATAATTATATGTGTGAGATCTTGGCCATGTCTCCATGTCAATAGTATGAAAATTTGTATTCATATGATTATACCTCTATTTGATTTTAATTAAGCTATAATCAAATTATAACCTCATCTATCATAACCTATCTAGTTCATAAATAATTCTGTAAAGAAGTTGTTCACACGATAAAAAATAAAAAACGGTATTTTTGTATTACCCAAATTCATAACATAAAAATGCCGTTTACTTTTACATTTCTGTTATATCAAAGATAACTTTTGAAAAACAAAGAAACCTTACAAAACTGTAAGGCTTTTTTATATAAATCGATTTGTTGATTTTCTTAATTCATATAAAATCTATTTATCTGATGAAATGTGAAGAGAAAATGTCAACTTAAGAAGTTTAAGGAGGTTACTAATTATGAAAAAACTTATTACTTATATTAAAAGATTTATAATTTGTTTTTCGCTTGTTGCATATATTTTCCCAACGCTATGCGCTTCAATATGTAGCTTTTGCTATATTGTTAATAGTAACGCAACTGTTTCAGCAAAAGAAAATAAAAAAGAATTTTCAGCACCTTTGTTAAACAGTAGTTCTACAGAAACTTTAAACAAAGACAATGTAGAAAAATTTGCGGACACTATTTTTAACCAAGAATTAAAAAGATTTAATGTGCCAGGAGCTGTTTTATCTGTTGTTAAAGATAATCATGTACTTTTTGAAAAAGGATATGGATATTCTGACATAGATAAAAAAACACCAGTTAATCCTAAAACAACAGTTTTTAGAGCTGCTTCCATTTCTAAGCTTTTTACCGCTACAGCTGTTATGCAGCTTAAAGAAAAAGGTAAAATAAACTTAAATGAAAATGTAAATAATTATTTAAAAGGCTTTCAGATAAAGGATAACTTTTCTAAGCCTGTTACTCTTGATAATCTCTTAACTCATACAGGTGGTTTTGATGAAAGGATTATAGGAGAATCAGAACTAGATAACTATCACCAGGAAAAACCACTTAAAGATACCTTAACAGCTCGTCTTCGTCCTATAATTCGAGAACCAGGTGAAGCAATACAGTATAGTAATTATGGTATGGCTGTAGCCGGATATGCAGTTGAAAGTGTATCAGGCACTACTTTTGATAAGTATATGGAAGATAACATATTAAAACCTCTCCATATGAATGACAGCAGTTTTGCCTTTGATAAGAAAACACTAGCTAATTTATCACAAGGTTATGATTATAAAAATGGAGTTTACAAAAAAGTACCTATGTATGGAAATACCTTTTTACCAGCAGGAGGGTTAAAAACTACAGCAGATGATATGAGTAAATTTATGATTGCGCATTTAAATAATGGCACTTATGATAATACTTCTATATTGAGCAAAGCATCCATAGAAGATATGCATAAAAAACATTTTCCATTAGATAAAAATATACCATGCATGTGCTATGGATTTGCGGAAAATTATATAAATGGTACAAGAGTACTTGGTCAAGGTGGAGATGATTATGGTTTTCACAATATGTTATATTTAATACCAGGCAGCAATGTAGGTTTTTTTATATCAACTAATGGTGACAATGGAGCTAAAATTTGTGGTGACGTAGCTGGACAATTTATGAATAGATACTATCCTCAAACTAAGCCTCAGGCAAATATGAATAATACAACTAACTTCAATAAAACCAACTTAAAAAATTTGGAAGGTGCTTATATTCCTAGCAGGTATCCAAGAGGAGAAATAGGAAAGTTATTGATGTTAATGTCTCAACCTATAAATGTAAAAAGTACTAAGGATACATTGATTATACAAAACCCTAATGGACAACAAGATGCTTACAAAGAAACATCCCCTTTACTTTTTAAAAATGTTATGGGAAATAGTCTTACCTTTATAGCAAATAAGCAAGGGAAGATATCCTATATGCTTAATGCTGGTTCAAATACTGTTATGAATAAAATTCACTGGTATGAGAATCCTACATTGCATAAAATTATTTTCGTGTTTTTTTTAGTATTATTTTTGTCTATGGCTATTGCCATGATACTATTCAATCTTAAAAATAGAAACAACAAAAAGCCTCTAATTTTTAAATATCATAGATGGGCTATAGCTTTTATTTGTATTTTGAATTTAGTTTTTTTAATTGGTATGGCTAAAGAATGTATTACTTTATTATCATCCTTGATTTTCTTAACAGAATTGCCTAAGGCCGCTATATATCTGTTAATGATCCCAATAATAACTACCATACTTACTTTGGGACTAATAATATCAATATGCTTATATTGGCATAATAAAAAATCTAATTTAGGAACAATTATACCCAATATATTAATTTATTGTGTATTTTTAGCTTTTACTCTGTATCTAAATTACTGGAATCTCTTAGGATTTAAATTTTAGTTAAAAAATATCAAAATTTCAACCTAGCTTTTCTCCCAAACAAAATTATGCTATATTAAAATTACTATAGCATAATTTTAAAAGGAGGAAATTGCTTTGTATAAGATACTTGTTATTGAAGATGATATTAAATTAAATGACCTAATAACAGAGTACCTCCAAAAATATAAATATGAAGTCGTTAATATACAAGATTTTAAAAATGTAGATACTGAGTTAGAAAAATCAAATGCTGATTTAGTTCTTTTAGATATAAATTTGCCTTATTATGATGGTTTTCAATTATGTAAAACTTTTAGAAGAGTATCAAAAATACCTGTAATTATTATTTCTTCAAGATGTAGTGATGAAGAACAAATACGTGGGATTGAGTTAGGAGCCGATGATTATATTGTAAAACCTTTTAACTTTGATTTTTTGCTGGCTAAGATACAAGCTGGAATAAGAAGGGTATATGGTGAATATGCAAATGAATCAAATATACTTGAAAGTGATGGAGGCATTAAACTTAATAAAGACACTTTTAAGGTACTTTATAATCAGATTGAACTTGAACTTAGCAAAAATGAGTTCAAGCTATTAAATATGCTTATTAAAAATGAAAATAAAATAGTCAGTAGGGAAGAACTTCTAGAAGAACTTTGGGATGATTCCTTTTTTGTAGATGATAACACTTTAACAGTAAATATAACGAGAATAAGAAATAAACTTAAAAAATTGGGTGTTAGTGAAGCTATATCAACCAAGCGAGGTGTAGGATATATATTCCACACAACTGCAAATAAGGGGAATTAGTATGGATAATAAAAAAGTATTAGTAAACTTTTTAAAATATAAGTTAGCATTTACTGTTGGGTATTTCCTTAATACAATTTTAATTCTTTTTTATGGCTATTTGATAAGTAACAAAAGTGATGTGATATACCCTTTACTTATATCTACAATAATATATGTATTTATAATGTTTAATGAATGGATTAAATATTATAGGTTCAATAGAAGCTTTAATGAAGGTATAGAAAGTAGATACTTTGATTTAAATCCAAAAACAAATGAACAGAAAGAAATAGCTAAAACTATATTTAAAATTCATGAAAACTATACAAATAAGATAAGTACAATTTATGCACAAAATGCAGATAATAAATACTTCTTATCCCAATGGATTCATAATATAAAGACGCCCACTTCAATAATTGATCTTGTTGTTCAAAAAGCTGCTAAAGGAATAAAATATAGTAATGAAAATTCCACAATAAACCAAACAGATATATTAAAATTATTCTTGGATATAAGAGAAGAAAATGATAAAGTTAAAAGCGGTTTAGATCAAATCCTAAACATTCATAGATTAAATAGTTTTTCTAAAGATTATGATCCTCAAGAGGTAGATTTAGTTTTATTATTAAAAGAAGTTATCAATAGTAAGAAAAACCAGTTTATTTATAATAATGTTTTCCCTAAAATAGAATTTAATTATGAAAAAATATTAATTATTACAGATAAAAAATGGAATAAGTTTATGCTTGAACAAATAATATCGAATGCTATTAAGTATTCTGGAGATAGCAGACAAAAGAAATATGTATATTTTAATATATATTTAGATAATAAAGAAGTAAAGTTAACAATTAGAGATGAAGGTATTGGAATTCCGGGTTATGATATAAAAAGAATCTTTGAACCATTTTTTACAGGAGAAAATGGGAGAAAAGTAGGTAATGCAACGGGTATAGGCCTATATATATGTAAATTAATATCAAAAAAGTTGAATCACAATATAAATATAGATTCTGAAGTTGATAAGGGGACTACTTTTTCAATTACTTATCCATTAAAATTAAATACAACGGGGTGATACTAATGGAGATCTTGAGTGCCGAGGATATTATTAAAGTCTATGAATGGAATTTAGAAGTTAATCCTACTAATGTTTTGAATGGTATAAATCTGAGCGTTGAAAGTGGAGAATTTACTGCTATTATGGGACAATCAGGCAGTGGTAAGACGACTTTGCTTAACATTTTGTCGGGAATCGATAAACCTACCAGCGGAACAGTAAAGATAATGAATCAATACATAACTTCCCTAGACAAAACAGAACGTTCCATTTTTAGACGAGAAAACTTAGGAATTATATTTCAAAATTTTAACCTTCTTGATAATATTACCCTTGCAGAAAATGCTGCACTTCCATTGATATTTAAAGGTATCAGTACAGAAAAGGTTAATGAAAAAATAGAAGAATATTTTACGTTTTTTAATATATACAATATTAGAAATAAATATCCCTATAATGTATCTGTAGGTGAACAACAGAGGGTAACTGCATGTAGAGCACTAATAAATGATCCTTGTATTATTTTAGCTGACGAACCAACTAGCAGTCTTGATCCAAATACCTCAAAAAAGTTTATGAAGTATTTGCAAAAAATAAATGATCAAAAAAAAGCAACAATTCTTATGGCTACACATGACATATATGCTGCAAGCTGCTGTAGCCGGGTTATCTTTATAAAATCGGGGAGAATATTTGCAGATATATACACAAAAGGAGATCAGCATACTTTTTTTAATAGAATATTGGATACTCTTGCTGTAATTAGTGGTGAGTGATATGAATTGGAGAAAGATGCTTGAACAAACTATAAAATTAAATTTAGATCAATATTTTGCATATATATTTTCTCTTGTAATTTCAGTTTCATTCTTCTTTACGGAGTTAATATTTTATAATTCATATGTAACAGCAATTGGACTAAAAAATGTTTTTATACTTCCATCAATTGCAGTTTTTAATACAATGTTGTGGAGCATTTTTACGTACATTTCTTTTATAAAATATAGACAAAAGGAATTTACAACATTTTTGACTTTAGGAATGACATGCAGCGAAATTAAGATGCTAATTTTTATGGAAAATGTTCTAACTTTTTTTATCTATATGCCCATAGGATTGATTTTAGGTGCAGCATTTTCAAAAATCATCGTACTTTTTGCACTAAAATTATCAGGAATGCTTATTTTTACTTTTAAATTTGAATCAATTGTTTTTATAGTTACCATTGGGTACTATGCTTTTCTTACTATTATATTCATTTTATGGACATTTAAATTTATCGATAAACTGTCAGTAATTAATGAAGTGAACTATAAAAATTTGTATATAAAATATTCTAAAAAGAAAGAGTTTGCAAAAACAATAATTTCTATTTTAGTATTGTGTTATATAAATTTTAAGGAAAGAATGTTTGTAAACTTTCAATCTAGATATTATGTTGACTACTCTTTAATATGTACATTAGTAATTTATATATTATTTTTAGTTTTTATAAAAATTTTTGCCGTTTTTATAAAAAGAAGTAAAAGTTTTTATTATAAAAGAATTTTATTAGTAAATGAGCTGGAAGATTCCTTCAAAAAAAATAAATATATAATTCTTTTTATTATTTTCCTAAACACTATATTTATTACCAGCAATAGAGTGTATAGTTTGCCCAATGTAAAAACATTTTTTAATATTTACAGCATTTTTTGTGGGTCCGCTTTCAATTTCATATATATGTTTATTGTACTATTGAGTTTTATTGTTTCTTCTAATATTTTATATTTTAAAGCAAAGATAGATTTTTGTGGCTGGCAACTTAAAAGGACTAAATTATATTATATTGGATTAATTGATAAGGAAATAGATACATTGTTAACATATAAAATTAGAATAATATTTTTTTTACCTGCACTTTTAACGGTATTAACAAGTATTGTATATATTTATGTTTTAAATACCAATGGAGAATTTAAGATAGATACATTTAAAATATTGGCATATTATCTTATTGTTCAATTGTTAGGATACATTATTACTAAAAAGAAAATATCAATATTAAATAACTAGTAAAGTGTTAATAGTTATATAAATTGTATATTTATTACAAATAGGGACACAATATTAATATTAGAGGTTGATATATACAATCGTGCAAAAGAAACAAAAATAGAAGAATCCTTAGAAACTTTAGCAGAAACAAAAGCAGAGATAGAATTTTTGGTTGTCTGCAAGTGTGAGAGGCGTGTACGTGTGCCAAAAGTAAAATATATAAAAATAAATGATATTAAAAATATTAAGCTATAAATAAAATACTATAAGTATCATGAATTTTTTTAATATACTAAAGCAAGTAAAATCAATAGCTAACATAAAATTATGGTGTCCAATACGTTGGATACCTTTTTTTTATGTTTTTAGATAGGAGAAATAAAGATTATGATAGAGAAAGTTCATATTGCGGTAGGTGTTGCTGAAACTATAAATATATTAAAAATAACTATTTATCAAAATCAAGATAAATAGTCATTGTGGAAATCTAATTTATTATTTTATTTATTGTTGGGAACAATAAAGATTTCATTATGGTCAAAAATAAAAATATAAATGGTAAAGATGATATGGAAAATGCCATATGAAATATATTCATTAGTGGAATATATAATATAATCATTACTGATATAGTTAATAGCAAAGTATATTTTGCTTTTTCATTATTAGTTAATCTTATTATTCCTAATGAAAAAAGAGTTAGTATCAATGGTATCATAGTCAAATAACTAACACCAGGTAAACATATTATTAATACACACAATAATATTGTTTGAATTAATACTCCAGCTAAAAAGTTTTCACATACCTTGTCTTTCTCTTTCATTTCTATTTTAAACATAAATCCTAATAACACTATTGGCAAAACAATAACTAAAATATCATCTCCTGGAACCTTTCCCATATGGTTTAAAGTAAAATTAACTCTCCAAACAGTTGCTAAACCAAAACTAATAATTAGACCTAATATTGTTACAACTATAATATGAATCAAATTTTTCGCTACTGATTTTAGTGTACCTTTGAGCTTGTCCTTGTTATATATCATTATTCCTATGGATGCAATTATAACTATTATGCCTAATATTCTTCCTAAATTAACACTATAATCTAAAATCACATTAGGTAATATAGTAAAAAATATGGAATCATTTCCTTGTTTAAAATAGTTTGGGTCATTATATTTATCAGAATAAATAAATTCATCAACTATTGGTAGTACCTGCTCTTCATAATGCATAAAGCTTTTATCAGAAATATTTTTATAAGAATCCTGTGGAGTATGATAGTACTCTACCTTATCTAATGTAGTTAAATTAATGCCTGCCAATCCTTTCTTTTTAATATTTAAGAAATCTGATCTACCTGAATCCTTATATAAATCTGTAATTAATGATGTTGTTATAGGATATTTTGCTTTTTTGTACAAATCCAATACTCTATCATTTTTTTCACTTGTCTGAAACATTATTGCAGGTCCACTAGTCCCTCTAGCTTCTAAATTAATAACATATGATACATTTCTATACAAAGAAAAATTATTATTAAATTCCTCCCTTGATCCAATTAAATGCATCTCTTCTCCATCTGTTATTAATACCTTAATACCATTTTCTAATGTTTTTCCACTGTTTCTTATACTTCTTAATGTCTTTAATATTGTTGCAACACCATATCCATCATCTGATGCTCCAAAAGAATATCCTCCCGTATTTTGAGGATTAGTTCCAGCAGAATCATAATGGGCTACAAGTAATATATAGCTTCCGTTTTCACCATTTTTACCATCAATTTTCCCATATATGTTACTTAAATCTGCTGTTTGCCCTTTATCATTTTTTATATTTTTGTAGCTGAAAATCTTTGGATTCATATTTAATTCTTTTAGCTCATTAAATAAATATTGTCTTACATCCTTTAATGCTTTTTGATGAAATAAAGTTGAATGTGGTTCTTTGCTTATTACCTTTAAATCTTCCTTTGCTCTCACATAGGAAAAATTTCTGCTATTCTCCTTTGAATTTGGATAATACATTGTTATGCATCCTACTAAAATTGATAAAATACATACGACCAAAATTATAATCTTTCTTTTTTTCATAATTTCTCCTCCAATACTTACTGTATGGGAAGAGTATAATAATTCTTTTTTTATTTATACATAGTCTAAAGCTCTCATTTTATAAAAAAAGGCTAGTACATTAGTACTAGTCCCGCCTATTTATAAGGTTTATAAGCTCTACTTTATTTTTAACATTTACTTTTTTATAAATATTATAAACATGATTTTTTACAGTATTAGGGGATATAAATAATTTTTCACCAATTTCCTTATTACTTAAACCCATGCAAATATAATTAGCGATTTCCTTTTCTCTATTAGTAAGACATTTTAAATCGTTTTTTCCTTCATGCACTATTTCTCTTTCTTCTTTAATACAGCATATTATTACTAATATACATTGAAGTATATATATTAAACATAAATAAGGTACATCTTTGAGAAATACAATTTTATAACTAAATAAAAATAATATGCATGTTGCTATTATTAGTCCTATAATGATTTTTATCTGCACATTTACTTTTTTATATAATTTATTATCCTTAACCTTCTTAATAATTCTATACACATAAAAAATAACTGCTGCTGCTAAAAAGTAACTTATTATCTTAACAATATTCTCTATTTTATATTCTGATAATATTTTTCTAATATAAATAAATAGAGTGTCTATTAAAAACCATATAGAAAAAATAATTTCTCCTATAACTATGTCTTTTAATATATTTTTTTTATGCTTTTTATATACTAACCAATTTAATGTAATACATCCTACGCCTAATGAAAAACATAGAAAATGTAAAATGATTATTATATGTATCATATTGTCCTCCTGTAATAGGTTGTACAACTATATATTAACATATTGTAAATATAAATATATACATTTAATTCTCATGAAGTATTTACAAGACAATTATGACACAATCTACAATTTGAAAGAATCTAGGCGCAGTTATTAATAAACATAGTCAAAAAAATCTTAAAGTTAAAGAACTAGTTAATATGTTAATAGGTAGAAATATTAAATGATGAAACATGACTATAACTAGTGAATAATTATAGCAGCGCAAAATCACATGAGTAATTGGATGAGAAGGTTTAAGCCGCTTATTTGATGTTTGTAGAGAAGGAGTAACTGAATGGATGTTCCCATAAAAAACGGTATTTTTATTATTACCACTTAGCCAATAGCCCTCCACAAAGAGCATCAGCCAAAGCCGCATCCATTTGAATTTTCCACATTCCATCCGTTTTGTTAAGAGTTATTTTCAAGTTAGTTGTAACCATTTTATTATCAGAATTTTTAATTGCTTCAATAAGTGGATTATCTGCATCTTTATAATGTGGTATATCTTTCTCTACATTTGATAAATCACGGTTAGTAATTTTCACTTGAGCTGTTGTGACATTCCCACTTTCTTTAACTTCCCCTATATCATAAGAAAAATTCTTTATAAACTCTTTCTCTGTTTCATCTAAATTATTGCCAAAAAGCTTATTATCCTTATATACAAAAACGCCTTCCCGTCGATCATTATATTGAATAAATTGATTAAATTTCTTTAAGTTACCATTTTTTAGTGCTTCAAAAGCAATTTGTATAGTTTGTTTAGGGGAAATTTTTGATGACAAACCAGTCGTTTTATTGCCATCGCCTGATAAATTTCCACAAGCAGATAATAAAACTGTAAATACAAAAACAAGTACTAAAAAACATTTTGTTTTCATTTTAATGACCCCCTAAAAATGTTTTTATTAAAAAAGTAAATGTAAAAAGAAACAGAATTGCAATAGCAGAAATACCAGCAATAAATAAAAGTTTATTAAACGTTTTTCTGGATTTAATATTCTCCTTATTTTCTTTAGAATTAATTTCTATTGGCTTACTTATCTGCTCCTCACCTTTTAATAAATAATCCGTACTAACATTATAAATTTCACTTAATTTAATAATATTATTGATATCTGGATTACCTTGGGTACTTTCCCATTTTGATATTGCTTGTCTTGTTACTCCTAATTTTTCTGCTAACTGTTCCTGCGAATATCCTTCATGTTTTCTTAATTTTTGTAATCTTTCAGATATGTTCATTAACTCGCCCCCTCTATTCTTCAATTATATAGAAAACGAAAGGTTGCAGTCTACCAAAAAGTGCTGAAAATTTGTCAACGAAACGTTGCTATTCGTTTTTTTGTTACTGTATATGTATAGTCAATATGTTTATTGGGGACTGGATTCTTTCCACAATTCCACTTAAGAATTCCAAAACAAAAATCAGCTTATCATCCTCTAAATATAAAAAATAAAGCATTTATTGAGTTTTTGATAGGTACTACTCTTTATAATTGCAGTACAAGCAGTTATTCCACATATTGCTGTTAATAACTGTCATGTATAGCCTTAAAACATATGAAGTGGTACTATAGCTGTTATACTCTGTAAATTGCAGAAAAAAAACAGGGGATAACTGATCCTCCTGCGAGACTGTTTACTTCGTTATATAAGAAAATCCGAATTCATATTAAGTCAAATTTTTTATTCTGTATACGATGAAACAAGTTGCTTTGTTAATTCTAACGTTACGGGTATTCCACCAACACCAAAATCAGATTCACCCAAAGGAATTATTATACACCATATATTTCTCCCATTCTGCAATCGTGTTTTATCACTAACAGAAATGAAAGCGTTGGTAATTTCTAAAAATAATTTCTTCTTTATTTCTTCACTGAAGGCGTTTGAAAATCCATAAATCTTTATCACAACTTTATCCTGACTACCTTTTTCACCTCCAAGGTATAAATTATCGAACTCCTTAATATTCAGTAAAGCGATTGAATGTGAGATAGGATTATCTTTCAAACCTTCTGATTCAATAAGTATTTTTGTCAACTTCTTTGATAAAATAGACTTTTCCTTATCTGTAATAAAACTCTTAGTCATTGATACTTCTGCACATGGCATATTTTATCTTCCTTTCTTTTAATTAATTTATTAGGCTTATGCTAAATAATATTACACTTGTATATTAGACCAGTCGGTTTATATACTGCAAAAAAATAACTTTATGGAAATTCACAGTCAACAAAATGATATTTCAAATAAAGTTAACTATGAATTTATTCTATATTATACTAATGACAGTAAATCATTAAGGACACAATCAAAGGCACCTTCATCTTTACATATTCTATAATAAAGTATGTGTCCTTCATAAAGAGCAAATGCTTTTTTAGCAATCATGTCAGCTTTATCTTTTGCTAATCCTGATACTTGTAGAGACTTTGAAAAAATATTAATTAGTTTTGTAATTGCAGTTGCATATACTTCTGAAAGATTATCATCAATAAATGCTATTTCTAAACCTAATACAGCTATTGGACATCCGAAATAGTTACCTGATGATACAGAACTTTTTATATCAGATACCATCTTATGTACAAATATGTTCCAAGGATTATTTGATAGAGGTTCTAACCAATTAAGTAATAGAGTTTTTCCATAATACTTTGCTACTTCAATTCCAAGTTCTTTCTTACTCGAAAAATAAAAATAAAATGACCCCTTTGACATATTAGCTTCTTGCAATATCTCATTTATTCCTGTATTCGAATATCCATTTTTCACAAATAATCTTGAAGCTATTTCTATTAAGCACTTCTTTGCTTGTTCACCTTTAGTTGATTTCATCCTCTATATCCCTTCCACAAAAGTTATTTACTTCATAATAAACCAGTCGGTATATTTTGTCAATAAAAAACAGAGAGGACAGTTTACACTTTTCTCCTGTAATTTTAGTTAAGAAGATATTTGTTATGATATTGGAAGTTACTGTACCAACATGGACGCACTGGTAGATATGGATACAGAGTTTATTTTCAGTGTATTAAAACTTTTGGTACTAAAAAGACAGCACCCCAATAGAGAAAGCACTGTCTGCAAACATTTCAATAACTCTGATATTTATAGTTTCGTTAATTCTGTCCTTGACATATTCTTCATGCTCCAAAGTCTTTTAGCCACTTTCAACACCTCTAAAATAAAAAATTACAGTTGGGATACAGAAAAATTTATTCCATATCGGACTGTAATTCATTACTGTTAAAGCTGCTATAACATGTTGAAAATACTAATATGTATGGTGGAGGCGAGGGGAATCGAACCCCTGTCCAAAAGCAGAAACATTTGAGCATCTCCGAGTGCAGTCCTTAATTTAAAATTCCCTCCTTCAGACGCCTAAGGACAGGCTTCTGAATTCAGTAGCTTCATAAATTCCGTTCCTAGGTCAAAGCTTTCCTAGGCTCGTTTCCCCGCTATCGGCGCCAGACCCTAGATCGCGGGAAGTCTAGGCTGACGGCTAGCAGACTATGCTGCTAAAGCTAAATTTTCGTTATTATTTTCGTTTATATTTAATCCCATAGTTTTTTAACGCGGGCCCACAGGTTCCCTCGACTCGCTTCTCAAACACATCACACCCCTGTCGAAACCATTGCGCCCCCATGTTGGGTTAAGTGTTTGAATACTTAACATTGCATAATTATTATCTTATGCAGTATTAAATTATATCACCCAGATTACTATAAGTCAAATATTAAAAGAATGGAAAAAATATTTTTAAAAAGTGGAAAAAAATAAGTCGCTACATGACGGAAATAGCATTTATATGAAGATTAATGAAAAACATGTTATAATTAAAATAGATTTGAATACAAAGTGTTTGGAGGAAATATGAGAATAAAGAAACCTAGATTAACTTTACAGACCACTATAACTTTACTTGTTTGCGGCGTGGTGGCCATTTCTCTATTAGTAACTGATGTTCTTATAAGTGCAAAAATATCAAGTAACGCAGAAAAAAGTCTATCTAATAAAGCGTCTTATATTGCTAGGATGGCTGCCAGTTCACCTACTATAATTGAATCTTTAAGTAATAAGAAAAATGAAAAAATTATTCAAGAACTAGCGAATAAAATAAGAAAATCAACTGATGTAGAATTTGTTGTAGTTACTGACATGAAAGGTATAAGAAAGTCACATCCAGATATAAATCAGCTAGGAAAGCATTTTGTTGGTGGTGACGATGTAGAGGTTCTGAAAGGCCATGAATACGTTTCAACTGCTGAAGGCACATTGGGTAAGTCACTTAGAGCATTTGTTCCAATATTTACTGCAGACGGCAAGCAAGTAGGAATGGTTTGTGTTGGCATATCATTAAACACTGTACAGCAGGCTGTTTCCCAAAGTAGAATGATTATATATTTAGGTATAGGTATAGGGTTTATAGTTGGAGTTATAGGGGCTATGCTGCTTGCCAAAAGTATTAAAAAAACCATGTTTGGATTAGAACCCTGGAAAATTGCAAAACTTTTAGAAGAGCAGAATGCAATGCTTTACTCAATAAGAGAAGGCGTTATAACTGTAGATGAAAACTGCCGAATTACTCTAGTAAATGAAGAGGCAGCCCGGATATTCAACAAAGCAGGCATTACCAACCTTATTGGTGAAAAAGCGGAGGACTGTGTTCCAAATACCAGATTAAACTATATCCTAAAAACTGGACAACCAGAATTTGATCAGGTGCAAGATCTCAGAGGAATAAAGATTTTGACCAATCGTATGCCAATTTTAGTAAATAAGAAAATTGTAGGTGCCATATCAACTTTTCGTGATAAAACTGAAATGAAAGTATTAGCGGAACAGCTTACAGGAGTAAAACAATATGCAGGTGCACTTAGAGCACAAACCCATGAATTTATGAACAAATTACATGTTATATTAGGTATGTTACATATGAAATGCTATGATGAACTTACAAACTATATAAATGGAATTGCAAATAAATATCAAGAGCAGATAGGATTTATAGTAAGGCATGTAAAAGATCCTGTACTTGCTGGATTTATTTTAGGTAAAATGAGCTATGCCAGAGAAATCAATGTCAAGTTAAAAGTATGCGAAGACTGCTTTATCCCTGAGCCAGAAAATCCTGAGTTAACTCATGAAGTTGTAACTATACTTGGCAATTTACTTGAAAATGCAGTGGAAGCTGTAAAGGATTCCAAAGAAAAGATAATAAATTTAACATTACTATATGAGAAAGAAACTCTGACTATAGAGGTAAATGATAGTGGTTCTGGAATTGATGAAGATACGAAAGAAAAACTTTTTATAAAAGGTTATTCAACAAAAGGAAATGACAGAGGATTGGGTCTCTATTTAGTACAAAAAAGTGTAGAGAGATTAGGTGGTGAGATTGAAATATATTCAGAGTTAGGTAAGGGTACTCTATTTTCAATTTATATACCTTATAAGAGCAAGGAGAGAATGGTAAATGATTAATGTTTTAATTGTTGAAGATGATCCTATGGTTGCAGAGTTTAACAAAAAATACCTCAGTCAAGTAGGTGGATTTAAATTAAAAGCTGTAGCACGTTCCTTTGAGGAAGCTATAAAAGTTTTAAAAACAAGCGATATACAATTGATTTTATTGGATATATATATGCCCGGTTTAAGTGGATTAGAATTATTATCTCAAGTAAGAAAAATGGGTAAAGAAGTGGATATAATTATTGTATCAGCTGCTTGTGATATTCAAACTATAAAAAGAGCTTTACAATACGGTGCAGTGGATTATTTGATAAAGCCCTTTGAATTTGATAGATTTAATTCAGCATTATCTGCTTATAGAGAAGCACAGAATTTTATGAAGCAAAAAAAAGAGCTTAGTCAGACAGAACTTGATCAGCTTATTCTAAATAATCGTGAGGAAAATCAAGTATCTCCAGAGTTGCCAAAAGGACTTGATAAAAATACTTTAAAAAAAGTATGGACAAAGGTAATAGAAATGAAAGAAGATACATTTTCAACAAGTGAAATTGCAAGATATGTTGGAATATCAAGAATTTCTATGAAGAAATATTTAAGTTTTTTAAATAAACTGGGTGCTTTAAAAATGGAAGTTATTTATGGTTCTGTTGGAAGGCCTATGCATAAATATAAATGCATAGACATTGAAAATAGTTATATAAAAAAATATACATGCAAAGAAAAAAACCTTTAGATTAATAACTAAAGGTTTTTTCTTTGCGTAAATTTAAGTTAAAGGTTTTCACTTACTTTAGTTACAAAATTATTTAGAAAGTTTCAATAACTTTATAAATTGCAATATGAAATTTATAATAAACTTGAAAATAAAGTAATAAAGCAATTATTTTTATAATTTAAATATTGGGTGGAGGTAATATTCATGAATCTAAGAGAAACTGCATTAAAATTTCACAAAGACAACGAAGGTAAAATTGCACTAAAATGCAAGGTGCCGGTTAAAAACAAAGAAGACCTAACGTTAGCATATACACCTGGAGTTGCAGAACCTTGCTTAGAAATTAATAAAAATCCAGAATGCATTTATGACTATACATCAAAAGGGAATTGGGTAGCTGTTGTAACAAATGGTACAGCTGTTCTTGGCCTTGGAAATATAGGTGCAGGTGCAGGACTTCCTGTTATGGAGGGAAAATCCGTTTTATTTAAAACTTTTGCTGGAGTAGATGCATTTCCAATATGTCTGGAAAGCAAGGATATCAATGAAATTGTAGCAGCTGTAAAACTTATGGAACCAACTTTTGGAGGAATAAATCTAGAGGACATCAAAGCTCCAGAATGCTTTGAAATTGAATCAAAGCTTAAAGAAGTTTGTAACATCCCTGTATTTCATGACGATCAACATGGAACGGCAGTTGTTTCATCAGCCTGTCTTATAAATGCATTAAAGATAGTAAATAAAAAATTTGAAGACTTAAAAATTGTTGTAAATGGAGCAGGAGCAGCAGGAACTGCCATTACAAAACTTTTAATAAAGATGGGAACAAAAAATGTAATACTTTGCGACACTAAAGGTGCTATATACAAGAGAAGACCAATTGGAATGAATAAGTTTAAGGATGAAATGGCAGAAATAACAAATCCTAATCTTCAGAAAGGAACTCTTGCTGATGTTTTAAAAGGTGCAGATGTATTTTTAGGAGTATCTGCAGCTAATTGTGTAACTGAAGAAATGGTAAAGTCCATGAATAAAGATTCAATAATTATGGCAATGGCAAATCCAAATCCAGAAATACTTCCTGATTTAGCTATAAAAGCTGGAGCTAAAGTGGTATGTACAGGAAGGTCGGATTTTCCAAATCAGGTTAACAATGTACTTGCTTTTCCAGGAATATTTAGGGGAGCTTTAGATGTAAGGGCAAGTGAAATAAATGATGAGATGAAAATAGCTGCAGCATATGCAATAGCAGAACTTGTAAGTGAAGAAGAATTGAAACCAGACTATATAATACCTAATGCTTTTGACTTGAGAATAGCCCCAAAAGTAGCCGCATACGTAGCAAAAGCTGCTATTGATACAGGTGTTGCGAGGAAAAAGGATGTCACTCCAGAGATGGTTGAAAAACATACTAAGACTTTGCTTGGAATCTAATATGTGAGGATATGAAAACAAGGGGGAATTTACGTGCAAGGTACAATTAACATGCCTAAATCTGAAAATAATAATTTTATTTCAAAATTTGTAAACTATAAAGTAGGGGTTACACCTCTTCCAATATTTATTGTACTGGCGGCAATAATCTATTTTGCTTCAGTAACAAAAAAACTTCCTGCAGATATGATAGGTGGTTTTGCAATAATCATAGTTTTAGGAACATTTTTCGGAGACCTTGGATCAAAGCTTCCAGTGTTAAAAAACATTGGTGGTGCTGCAATTTTATCAATAATAATACCTTCTATGATGGTATATTTTAAACTGCTTAACACAACATCCATGAAAGCGATTACCGGAATAATGAAAAATTCTAACTTCTTATATTTATATATTTCATGCTTGGTTGTAGGAAGTATACTAGGAATGAATAGGAAAGTACTGATAAAAGGTTTTGTCAGGATGTTTGTTCCTTTAGTTGTAGGAACTATTATGGCAATTGCAGGTGGAATGTTAGTGGGCTTATTATTTGGATATAAGCCAGGGTATACTTTCTTCTACATTGTAGCACCTATACTTGATGGAGGAATTGGAGAAGGAATATTGCCGCTAACTATGGGATATTCAGATATCCTACACCAACCTCAAAGTCTCCTTATTGCAAAACTAGTTCCAGCGGCAGTACTTGGAAATATTGTTGCTATAGTAAGTGCTGGAGTATTGAAACGTTATGCTGAAAAGAGACCAGACCTTACTGGTAATGGACTGTTAGTAAAGACAAAAGAAGATAATGAAATACTTGCAGAACAAAAAGCTGAAAAACCTGTTGATTTTAAGCTTATGGGAAGCGGTCTCTTAATTGCTTGTACTTTCTATGTATTTGGCCTTTTAACTAGTCCACTTATAGGAATCCCAGCACCTATCATTATGATATTTACTGCAGCAATAGTTAAGTATCTCAATGTGATACCACCTGAAACAGAACAAGGTGTTCATCACTTGTATAAATTTGTATCATCAAGCTTAACTTACCCGTTGTTAGTTGGTATTGGTGTATTATATACTCCGTTTAGTGATTTGGTTAGAGCAATCACACCAGCATACATTATTATTTGTATATCCATAGTTTTGTCAATGATGGCATCAGGATTTTTTATTGGCAAGTATATAAATATGTATCCAATAGAATCTTCTTTAGTTACAGCATGTCACAGTGGACTTGGTGGTACAGGTGATGTAGCAATCTTGTCTTCAGCAAATCGTATGGAACTTATGCCATTTTCACAAATATCTACAAGAATTGGCGGAGCATCTATGGTTGTTATAGCAACATTGCTGCTTAAAATGTTTAGTTAATAAATTAATTTAGGGAGAAGTCATTATATATTGTTAATGACTTCTCCCATTTTAAATATTTCTATTTTGCTGATTTCTTTTTACTGTTTTTATTATGATTTTGTCCTTCTTCAGTAATAGGTATCTGGCCTTTACTTTTTTTAGCTCTTGCCTTTTTGTTATCAGGCTGGCTGTCCTTTGTCATTTATATTACCTCCTAAATTAATCCTGCTTTTTTATTTCCAGTTTTAGCTTTTCCCTGAATTTCTTTCACAGGCTTCACAGTATTTCTATTAGATTTCATCTTTTTATTACTTTCAGTACCATGAGGGTCACTTGGATCGGGCCTTCTCATTCCTGCTTTAGCCATAAAAATACCCTCCTTAGATTCAAAATACATAGTTATTTTTAGCATTGAATAAGAAAATATACACATAATAAGCAGAGATATTATTTATCAAATATTGAAAAAATATATAAATAATTAATAAAAAAGAGGTGGCAAGGTATGAAGAAAAAATTAAGCATTTTTATGTGCACTATGTTTTTAGTATCTTTACTTGGAGTACCTGTAGTATATTCTAGGGAAGTTACAGGAATGCAAAATGAAAATGTGCAGCTTGAACAAATACAAAATAGAAATGTACAGCTTAAAATAGACTCTAAAAAGAAAAATAAGATTCCTAAGAGATTCAGAAAAACTACAGATGACATTAGAGTTTATGGTAAAGCTTTAAATTTGAAGGGACTATCCTCTTTAAATGCTTCAGGCAGCGCACAATTTACTGGACAGAATATAAAAATGGTGAAAGAAGAAATAGGCAATGTACCTATATTGGTAGTAGATTTAAGGGAAGAGTCCCATGGTTTTATAAACGACTTGGCAGTTAGCTGGGTGGGAGAAGAAAAAAATAATGCAAATAAGGGACTTACTAAGGAGCAGGTATTAAAGGATGAAAGCGAAAAGTTAAAAGGTATCAAATTAAATGAAAAACTTGATATTGAAGAAAAAGAAATAATTCCAGATAAAGTTCAAGATGAGAGGAAACTGGTAGAAGAAAATAAAATGTCCTATGTAAGAATACCTGTTACAGATACAGAAGGACCTACAGATGAAATGGTAGATTATTTCATAAGTATTGTAAAGAAAACACCTCCAGGTACATGGATGCATTTTCACTGCAAAGCTGGAATTGGCAGGACTACTACGTTTATGACAATGTACGATATTATGAAAAATGCTAAGGATGTAAGCTTAGACGATATAATGGAGAGGCAGATTTTGCTTGGAGGAAAGAATTTACTTAAGCCTTTTCATAAAGCTGGGAGTAAATCCTCGGAAAGATCCGAATTCATAAAGAAATTCTATGAATATGCAAAAGAAAATAAGGACAATTTTAATACTAGTTGGTCTGAGTGGTTAAAAAGCAATAAAGATTAAGTTAAAGACTTAGATTAGGAGGTCCTATAGATTGAAACATAAAAATAACATATTTGTCAGGACAGCTGTATTTATGTGTATATTTTTTATGATAATAAACTCCAATGTGGTTTTTGCAAATAATTCAAAACATAACTTGAATGAAGATTTACAGAAGGACAATAAAAAAATAATTTACTTAACTTTTGATGACGGACCTAGCAAACTTACAGATAAGTTTTTAGATATACTAAAGGAGAACAATGTAAAAGCTACATTTTTTCTCATAGGTAATCAAATAGAAGATAATGAACAGGTAGTAAAAAGAATATATAGTGAGGGTCACAGTATAGGACTTCACACATATACTCATAAATATAGAAAAATATACAAAAATGGTGACAGTTTTATAGATGAAATGAATAAATCTAACGAATTGATAAAGAAAATTACAGGGAAGGAAAGTCACTTAATAAGATTTCCAGGAGGGAGCAGGAAACACCTAAATAAAAGGTTTTTAGAGAAATTGCACAACAATAAGTTCAAAATATATGACTGGAATATACAGGCATCTGATGGAATTAATCCAAAGATTCCACCGTATAAACTAGTCAAAGAGGCTACTAAAGATCCAGATAAACACAATCCAGTAATACTTTTAATGCACTGCGATTATATGCATAAAAATACTTGTATTGCTCTCCCTGAAATAATAAAGTACTATAAATTACAGGGCTATGAGTTTAAAACTATAACAGAAGATACAGGGGAGGTTTATTTTCCAATAAGAACTAATAAAGCTTCTTCATTTTTAGAAAAGTTATTTAAAAATTAGTAAATGTAATAATATAGTTTTTATAATTGAGGTTTGAACTTATACGTAACATATAATCTATAGTTGAGAATATTTAAATACAAATTTTTAATTGTAAATAAATGTTATGAAGTATTCTCAACTATTACTTTAATCTATTACAATATCAGTATATTATTGTACAACCATTGCCAATATTAATAAAATTTTAGTATATTATATCAAATTATCCCAATATTGATTGAAATTAATACCATTTTTGTTTAAAATGAAAATGGTATTTTTGTGCTATAGATAAAATAAAAAATTAGACTAAGATTAAATAAAATCCATGAATTTTATAAATAACATGAATTTTGCCAATAAGAACAGTATTAATATGGGGGTAAAGTAAGTGATAGAAAATTTTTTAGATAAAAAAGCTACAATATTAAAAAAAGAAAAAAGAGCAAATAAAAGATATAAGTATGACTATAATTTTAAAATTGAAAGCGTAAATTTAAAAGAAATAAATTTAGATGTGCTAGGTGTAAATATTTCTACTAATGGAATAGCCTTTATCTCCAATATAAGTTTTGAAAAAGGCGACATGTTATCAATTGCCTTTAAATTTAATAATGTAACTATACCTGCAATTATTAAAGTGCAGCACGTAAATATATGCGATACTGGATTTTTTGTTGGTGGTGAATTCATAGCTATGCAAAATATGTATAGAGAAGTATTAAAAAGAGGATGTGAGACTTTTTCTGTAAAGTAGCTTTCTATAACAATTCTTTAATGGCAGATATTATTAAAATTAAATCTCATCTTAATTTTCAATATATAATTTAAAAATAAGTATGTAAATAGCGCTTCCAAATTTCAATTGAAAACTCTATGTGGGTATTCTAGCTTAAAATCAACTGTAACTATTAATTTTTATGGGATTAATCTATATAGAGTTTGTAAGTGGAAGCTGAACTTATACCCGAAAATAATGCTGACAAAATTGAAATCACACTTAAAAACTTTTTTTATAAATCTTAGTGAGGTATTTTAGAAAATCTTAGAAGCTTATATATGTCTGAGGTATGAGTTTATATAAGTTTCTTTAGATTTTCAAAATACGGAACTTTAGACTTATCAAGTGATTCTTAGGTTCAGATGGAGTTTGCTTATAAGGATGACTTTCCCCAGCTGAATCTTAGAAGAACTTATCCAGGCGCGTAGCAGTGCTTACCCCCCACTTTGATAAAAGATGGGGGGTGTTAGCAATGGTAGCGATCGGATAAAAAGTTTTTAGTCTGATGAAATTTGTCAGCATATGAACTGGTATAAGTCAACTTCTCAGCTACAAACCTCATGTGTGCAGATTCTTTTTCATAATATCCATAAATGTATCTGGTGGAACAACTTTTACTTTAGAATTTTTATTTAACTCTGTTATTACTTTTTCTATGTCTTTCATAGATTTACTCCACGCATGAACGTACACAAATGTATAGGCTTCAGGTTTGGATATGTTGGTGCATCCTTTATTAACATAATTATTTATGTTATTTATAAGAGCATCTTCTTCTTCCAGTCCAGACCAGAGTACATCTCTGCAGGATACCACTGGTTTTCCATTGCTCCATACAATTTTACCTTTATAGTCATTTTGCTTATTATAATTAAGGTAGAATATGCCGTCAATATTTGAACAAGTAGTGTATTTATCCCATAATTTAGTATCATAAAGTGACCAGTCATCCAAAACTGATACATACCTTTCATCTACATCTGCCATATAATTGTTTAATCTTTTCAGATATGCGTTTAAAGAATCTTCCTTAAATTTACTAGGGTACATATAACCATTGCCAGAAGGTGATACTATAAAGTTATCTCTATAAGGAATTGAAGATGCATTTTTATAATATAGTTTAAAAACTGTAGGTGCAAGTTCATATATAGAAGGATTTATGCTGAATCCCATATTAAAACTACCTCTTTTAGGAGATCCGTACCATTTTTCAGATCCATAATTACTCCCAAGGTTCCACTGCTGGTTATCTCCATCTGACATTATAAAGGTTACGTAGTGCATAGGTTGAGAAAAAAGTTTTTTATCAGGCTTTACACTGCTTTTTTGTGTTAAAGGTACTGATGGGAAGGCACTTAATACTGTTAAATTGTAAGACCAATCTGCAGGAACAATACTTACTCCATTTTTGGAAGCTGCACTTACATTACTGTGTTCGTCAGGCCCCCATCCAAGGCATGTAGAGTCCTTTTTCATAGACCCGAAAACTTTATCTCTTAGTGAGAAATCTTTTAAATCATCCTCATAAAATACTAAACATTTACTCATGATTCCATAATCTCTAAGAGGAGCATTTTTATTTGGAGACAGCTCAATTACAACGGAATGATTTAGTCCTGAATTCCACAAATTATTATAAGCCCAATATTTATCGGTGTTTATACAGTTGCCCTGCATTTTAATTCCTGCACTTTTAGCCTTATCTTCTATAGATTTATCTATAACTATAGAATTTTTTAATGCTGCAAGAGAGCAGGCGTTGTTAATAGAAGGGTTTTTTTCAGGGTAACTGCTGTAAAGTACATATCCAGATACTAGAGATTTAAATTTATCTAATAAATACCAGGGATCTGTTACTGTAGTATAGGTTACCCCGTAATTTGTTTTTAAATCATCCAGCCATATTTTGTAATCAGGTTGATTTTTGTTTAAAGTATATATTTGAGAATTTGATTTATCTGATATTACTCCCTGAAGGGTGACTATCATAGTTTTTTCTGCAGGAGTTAGATCATTTTGGTAAATTACATAAAGGTGATGTGGTATTTTTGAGTTTTTTACATAATAAGGCTTGCCTAAAAAAGCATGTACATTTGGAATAAATGCACCAATTAAAAAAATAGAAAGAATTAATACAATAAATTTTTTAAATTTCATATGAATTTACCTCCTGATTTTATTATGCGGTTTTTTGGCTAGTTTATTAGAAATTTCATTTGGTAAAGTATAGCAGCAGCTGTTTAAAAAAATAAGAATATTTTTAGGCGCATAATATTTGGAGAAACTCTAATTTTAAAAAATATATTGACAATAAATTTCCTGTATTCTATTATATAGAAAGAGTTTAATTAAATATAGTGATATGCAAAGAAGAGGATTAGTAGAAATGATATTTTTTTAAGAGAGGAAACGGGTGGTGAAAGTTTCTAAATGTACATTTTGAACCTACCTTTGAGTTCTGTTAGAATACAGCGGTAATTGCCGTTATAATTATAATTGAGAGAATATGTTTAATGTTTTAAATATATTAATCAGGGTGGTACCGCCGATATAACCTCGGTCCCTTTTGGGATTGGAGGCTTTTTTATATTTAAAGGAAAACTAGCTACACTAGATTCAAATTTTGGAGGTAATTAAAATTGAGTAAAAAGATGGTAGAACAAATAACATCAAGAGATGAAGATTTTGCACAGTGGTATACAGACATTGTAAAAAAAGCAGAATTAGCTGATTATTCAAGTGTAAGAGGGTGCATGATAATACGTCCTTATGCCTATGCTATGTGGGAAAATATTCAGAGTTATTTAGATAAGAGATTTAAGGAAACAGGACATCAAAATGTATATATGCCTTTATTTATTCCTGAAAGTCTTCTTCAAAAGGAAAAAGATCATATAGAGGGATTTGCACCAGAAGTTGCTTGGGTAACTCACGGTGGTAATGAAGAACTTACAGAAAAATTATGTGTTCGTCCAACATCAGAAACATTATTTTGTGAACATTATGCTAAGATAGTTCAGTCTTATAAAGACTTGCCTAAGCTTTACAATCAGTGGTGTTCTGTAGTTAGATGGGAAAAGACTACAAGACCTTTCCTTAGAACTACAGAATTTTTATGGCAGGAAGGTCATACTATACATGAAACTAAGAAGGAAGCACAAGAAGAAACTACAAGGATGCTGAATGTATATTCGGATCTTTGTGAAAAAGTACTGGCTATTCCAGTATTAAAAGGACAGAAAACTGACAGTGAAAAATTTGCAGGAGGAGAAGCTACATATACTATAGAAGCACTTATGCATGATGGAAAGGCACTTCAGGCTGGTACATCCCATTACTTAGGACAGAACTTTGCAAAATCTTTTGGAATGCAGTATTCAGATAAAGAAGGAAAACTTCAATATGTATACCAGACTTCTTGGGGTGTAACAACCCGTCTTTTAGGAGCAATTATAATGGTACATGGCGATGATAATGGACTCGTAGTTCCACCTAGAATAGCTCCTACTCAGGTAATTATAGTACCTATAGCACAGCATAAAGAAGGAGTACTGGATAAGGCAAATGAGCTAAAAGATAGAATAGCTAAATTTGCAAGAGTTAAACTTGATGACAGTGATAAAATGGCTGGATGGAAGTTTAGTGAATATGAGATGAAGGGAGTTCCTATACGTCTTGAAGTAGGACCAAAGGATATCGAGAAAAATCAAGTTGTACTTGTAAGGAGAGACAGTGGAGAAAAGATAATAGTATCCATGGATAACTTGGAGAAGGATATACCAGATCTTTTAGATAAAATTCATGATGGTATGTTTGAAAAGGCAAAAAATCTTATAGAAAACAATACAAATAATGCTGTAAATATGGAAGAGTTTAAAGATATAATGGAAAATAAAATAGGCTTTGTAAAGGCTATGTGGTGTGGAGACGCTAAATGTGAAGAAAAAATTAAAGAAGTTACTGGTGCATCTTCAAGGTGCATTCCATTTGAACAAGAACATATTTCAGATACCTGCGTGTGCTGTGGTAAAAAAGCTGATAAATTAGTTTATTGGGGAAAAGCATACTAATATATGTTTAGTATAATTTGTCAACTTTCGTACACAGGAAGTTTTGGCTTAATATAAAAAATTGCAAAGCACTTTTTAGAGGACAGTTGACAGAGGACATAGGACATAGGACAGTGAAGGTAAGTTTTCTTCCTTATGTTAGAAAACTAATTTATTTTTTGAAGCTTGTTTTGCTAATGCAAAAAAGCTTCAAATTTATATAAGTCAGCAATATTTCGCTTTAGCGAAATAAGTCATTAAAAATTTAATTAAAGATTTTTCGTAGTGCAGCGGAGAAAAATCCTCCTTCACTGTCCTCTGTCAATTGTCCTCTGTCCTCTCAAAAATATTGCGACGCAAAATTTTTAAACTGCGAAAGTTGAGCAAGTTAGATATATTAAAAAAGAAACCTGCATTAGTATATACTTTAATTTAATTTGTGGAAATACTATCAAAAATTTTGATAGTATTTCTTTTTGGTGAATAAGCTTAGTGGTTACTTGCAAATATCATAGATATTTGGTTAAAAATAACTTTAAAAATATTTTGTAAATACTAGTAGGAAAAAGAGTATTTATTGCTATAATATAAGTAGATTACGAGTTGAAATAAAGTGGAGGCTTACATATGTTTAATAGCAAAAAATTTAAAGGTAACAAATTCAAATATGTTATTTATTATTCACTATTAGCTGTTATAATTGTGTTTATAGTTAATGAATACTCTAGTCAATTAAAATATGAGCACATAAAATATAGTGATTTTATAAATTATATTAACCAAAATAAAATATCTAATGTACAAATATCCAAGGATAGGCTAATAATAACCCCTAAGGATAAGGATAAAGCTCACAAAGGAAAAATACTTTATACTGAAAGGGTAGATGATCAGGATTTAATTAAAAAGTTAAATGATGCCAAAGTTCAGTATGAAGGTGTGTCACAGGAAAGCTCTCTAATGAGAAGCCTTTTTACAAATTGGATTTTACCCATAAGTATAATTATGTTTTTTGGAAGCATTTTAATGGGAAGACTAGATAAAAAAATGGGCAGTGGAGTTATGTCCTTTGGAAAGAATACCGCTAAAATATATGCGGAAAATGAAACTGGCGTGAACTTTAATGATGTAGCAGGACAGGAAGAAGCTAAAGAATCTCTGATTGAAATAGTTGATTTCTTGCATAACTCTCAAAAATATGTATCAATAGGTGCAAAGCTTCCTAAGGGGGCACTCCTTGTAGGGCCACCAGGGACAGGAAAAACTCTTCTTGCAAAGGCTGTAGCAGGAGAAGCTAAAGTCCCATTTTTCTCTATATCGGGTTCTGCTTTTGTAGAGATGTTTGTAGGTATGGGTGCATCTAGAGTTAGAGATTTATTTCAACAGGCACAGGAAAAAGCTCCTTGTATAGTATTCATAGATGAAATAGATGCCATAGGTAAAAGTAGAGGCGGCAACATATCTGGAAATGATGAGAGGGAGCAAACTTTGAATCAACTTCTTGCAGAGATGGACGGATTTGATTCTTCTAAAGGAGTTGTAATTTTAGCAGCTACCAATAGACCAGAAGTACTTGACAAGGCACTTTTAAGACCAGGAAGATTTGATAGAAGGGTTATAGTAGATAGGCCTGATTTAAAGGGAAGAGAAAGTATACTTAAAGTTCATACTAAGGGAGTTAAAGTTTCAGAAGATGTAGATTTAAATTCTATAGCAAAATCGACTCCTGGAGCTGTAGGAGCGGATTTGGCTAATATGATAAATGAAGCTGCTTTAAGGGCAGTGAAAAATGGTAGGGAAGAAGTAATTCAGGAAGACTTAGAGGAATCAGTAGAAGTAGTTATGGCTGGTAAAGAAAAGAAGGATAGAATTTTATCTGATACTGAAAAAAGAGCTGTTGCTTTTCATGAAGTAGGTCATGCACTTGTGGCTGCATTATTAAAACATACGGATCCTGTACATAAGATAACTATAGTTCCGAGGACCATGGGTGCACTAGGTTATACGATGCAGCTTCCTACAGAAGAAAAATATCTTGTTAGCAAGGAAGAAATGATAGATAAGATATGTGTCATGCTAGGGGGAAGATCCGCAGAAGAAGTAGAGCTTAATAGCATATCTACAGGTGCATCTAATGATATTGAAAGAGCTACGGAAACAGCTAGGAGCATGGTGACTATGTATGGAATGACAGACAGATTTGATATGATGGGGCTAGAATCAATAAAAGATAGATATTTGGACGGAAGACCGGTGCAAAATTGTAGTGCGGAAACGGCCTCAATTATAGATGATGAAACTTTAAAAATAATAAAAGAATGTCACGAAAAGGCAAGAAGTATTATTAAAGAAAATAAGGATTTACTCATAAAGATATCTGAAAGTTTAATTGAAAAAGAAACTTTAATGGGAGAGGAATTTATGGACATAATAAAAGAATATAATGACAAAAAACAGGAAACTCAGGATACAAAACTCTGATTATGGACTACTCTAAGGCATTTGAAAGAAAACAGGATAGAATACTCACTGGGGTTATTTCTTTGAAAATGCCTAATGGGTAACTTATGAAATGGAGATAGTAATATGTATAGAGATGATTTAAAAAAGGAATTGGAGAAAGAAGTCGAGCTGGATTTTGAAAGGGAAAAATTAAAAGAAGTCTTAAAAGAAATTGAGGTACAAATTTTAGAATACATTGAGAGTAGAAAAAAAGTAATAGACTATATTTTAAAGCTAAGAGAAAAAAATTTGGAACAGTACGAAGATGATGAAGACAAAGTTATAGAATATTTTAACCATGAAATGTACGAAAAGGAAGAACAGTATAGACTAGTAAATAAAAGCATAAAAGAACTTACTATACTGAGCAATTCACCTTATTTTGGTAAGGTGAAATTTCAGGATGAATATGGAGAGGAAGAAATATACATAGGTAGGTTTGGTGTGACAGGAAGGAAAAGTTACGAACCTATTGTAATTGACTGGAGATCACCTGTATCTTCTTTGTTTTATGCAGGTAAACTCGGAACTGTAAAATATACATCTCCTATGGGAGAAGTAGAAACAGAAGTGCTTTCTAAGAGACAATTTATTATAAAAAAATCTAATCTAGTAGGTATGTTTGATTCCAGTATAGATGTAAAAGATGAAATCCTGCAAATGGTACTTAGCAAAAATGCTGGTGAAAAGTTAAAAGATATTGTAATGACTATACAAAAAGAACAGGACAATTTAATAAGACAGCCTAGAACAGGGGCTATTGTGGTAAATGGAGTAGCAGGAAGTGGAAAAACTACTATAGCACTGCATAGAGTAGCTTACTTATTATACAATTATAGAAAGGTTCTTCAAGGAAAGGTACTGATATTAGGTCCTAATAGCATATTTATAGATTATATTTCACTTGTACTTCCAAGTTTAGGAGAGGAAAAGGTTACTCAAACTACTTTCAGAGAATTTGCAGAGGATATGCTAAATGTGCCTTATATAATGGATTTTAAGGATTATATGGAAAAAGTATTAAGTGGCCAAAAAGACTTTTCTGAAGAAATTGAGTATAAGGGTTCTTTACAATATGTGCAGGATATAGATAATTTTATTGGCAGCTTGGAAAAAGATTGTTTTAAAATAGAGGATGTGTTTTTTTACGATAAACTTATAATGTCTGGAGAAGACATAGATAAGATGCTTAATTATTATTTTAAAGATATGCCTCTATTTAAGAGAAGTGCCAGGATAAAAAGAGTCATATACTCAAAGGTAAGGGATGAAAGAAACAGGCTAATAATATCTATACAAAAAGAATATGAAAATAAGGTGAAGAGTCTAACGGAAAGTGAACTAAATGATTGTGGAAATGAGCTGGAGTACAAAAGACGAAATGATATAAGAGATGTAATAAAAGAAGTAATTAATATCAAAAAAAATAAGTTAATCTGGCTTAAAAATCCTGATGTGATTACATTATACAATGATTTTAATGGAAATAAGTTGTTGATTTATGATGATTTAGCTCCTATTTTATATTTAAAAATAAAGCTGGAAGGGCTAAGATATAGAGATGAAGTAAGACATATAGTGATAGATGAAGCACAAGATTATTCTCCGCTGCAGTTTCGGGTTATTTATGAACTTACAAAGTGTAAATCTTTTACTATAGTAGGAGATACCAATCAGAAAATTATATTTTCAAAAGAGACACCTGCCGTGGAAAAATTGGAAAACATACTCCCGGATTTAGAGATAAAGCGTTTTTCATTAAATAAAAGTTATAGATCCACAAATGAGATAATTGATTATGCTAATAAATATCTAGAAGGGGATAAAACTGTACCTCTAGTTAGAAGTGGAAAAAAAGTTGTGGAAAAAAGGGTAGATAATTCCAAAGAACTTGTGGACAAAATACTAGATAATGTTGTAAAATTAAAAGAAAGAGGTTATGAAAGTATAGCCATAATTTGCAGGGATTTAAAAGATACGGAAGCTATAGGTAATTTAATAAAAGCAAGAATTCATATAAATGTGCTTGATAGAGAAGATATGATTTATTCCAGCGGCGAAGTTATACTTCCAAGTTATTTTGCCAAAGGTTTAGAATTTGACGCGGTTATAATGATAGATACCTGTGAAAAAAATGAAAATACATTAAAATATATAATGGCTACAAGGGCGCTGCATGAATTATATGTGTATAAGACTTCCTCGATTAATTAAAAGTTTACTAAGCTTCAGGGTTAAATCAATTATCCTGAAGCTTAGTGTTTATTTATCCGATCGCTACCATTGCTAACACCCCATATTCTACCAAAGTCGGGGATAAGCACTGCTATGCGGCTGGATAAGTTCTTCTAAGGTTCAGCTGGAGAAAGTCATCCTTATAAGCAAACTCCATCTGAACCTAAGAATCACTTGATAAAGGAGACATGATCTATGGGGGATAAATTACTAGAATCAATTGAAAAAGCTGAATTGAATCATACACTTGATAAAAGTGAAATAGTTGAATTATTTAACAGTAACGAACATAATGAAGAACTTTTTAAAGCGGCAGACAGAGTAAGAAAAAAATATGTAGGGGATGAAGTACATTTAAGAGGACTGATAGAATTTTCTAATATATGCAAAAGAAATTGCATGTACTGTGGACTTAGACGTGATAATAAAAATATCAAAAGATATAGAATAGAGCCGGATAAAATAATTGAATTAGCAAAAAAAGCAGTAGGATACGGCTATAAAACAGTTGTTTTGCAGTCTGGAGAAGACGATTACTATACTGTAGATAAGCTAAAATACATAATATCAAATATGAAGAAAATGGACATAGCTGTAACTCTCAGCATAGGTGAAAAAACTTTTGAGGAGTATAAAGCTTTTAAAGAAGCTGGAGCAGATAGATATTTAATAAGAATAGAAACTACGGATCCGGAACTGTATGCAAAAATGGACCCTGGGATGAGTTATGAAAATAGAAAACGCTGCTTGAAAGATCTTGGAAAGTTAGGATATGAAGTTGGTACAGGATGTCTTATAGGTCTTCCTGGCCAAACTTTTGAGTCGCTTGCAGAGGATATATTATTTTTTAAAGAAATAGATGCAGATATGGTAGGAGTAGGGCCTTTTATTCCAAATGCAGATACGCCTTTAAGAGATGAAAAAGGTGGAACGTTTATAAATGCTCTTAAAGTTATGGCTATAAGCAGACTAATTATGCCAGATATTAATCTTCCTGGTACAACAGCTATGGAAACTTTAAATCCAAGAGGCAGGACTATAGCTCTTCAGAGTGGAGCTAATGTAGTTATGCCAAATGTAACGGAAGGTGTATATAGGAAGCTTTATGCACTATATCCAGGTAAAATTTGCACAGGGGATACTCCTGCCCAATGCAGAGATTGTATAACCGGTAAAATAATTACTATAGGAAGGGTCATATCTGGTTCTAAAGGATTTAGAGTAAAAAATAGTTGAAATCATTAGATATTTGTGATAAACTTAGAACAATTTAATAAATTAGTTACCTTAGGGTAGAGGTGCTGTAACTATCAGTATTTATTTTTAGTCGGCGGACGTTGAAAAATAAAGAAAGGAGCTGCAGCCGAAAAAACTAGTTTGGCGAAACTGTTTTTGGCTTTGTACATAATATGTTCAAAGCTGTCATTGAAAAGGCATATTCATTTTATATGATTTAATGGATATACTTTTAGTGGAGAGCTACAAAGGTACACGACCATGCATATTTGTGCAGTATAGGTGTTGTGTCCCTTTACTGCACTATTTTTTTATAAGATTCATTGATAACAAACAATTTAGGGAGGAGTATTATGGCAATTATTGTTCAGAAATATGGAGGGAGTTCAGTAGGAACTCCAGAGAAGATAAAGAATGTAGCAAAGACGGTAGTTAGTAGGGTTGAAAATGGAGACAGTCTAGTAGTTGTAGTATCAGCTATGGGAGATACTACAGATGACTTAATAGCCCTTTCCAAAAAAATTACAGATACCCCAGATAAGAGAGAATTAGATGCACTTTTGTCTACTGGCGAAATGATGTCCTGTGCACTGCTTGCTATGGCTATCAAAGATTTAGGATATGATGCTGTAAGTTATACAGCTTATCAAATTGGCATAAAAACTAGTGGACAATATGGCAAATCTCTTATATGTGATATAAATGGAGAAAAAATAAAGAAAAGTTTGGATGAAGGAAAAGTTGTAATTGCAGCAGGTTTCCAGGGTATAAATGATAAAGGAGATATAACTACTCTGGGAAGAGGAGGGTCAGATACCTCAGCTGTTGCAATAGCTGTAAAGCTAAAAGGAAGTTGTGAGATATATACAGATGTAGATGGTATATACAGTGTAGATCCTAGAAAATATAAAGACGCTAAAAAGCTAGATGAAATAGATTATGAGGAAATGCTTGAACTTTCAAGTTTAGGTGCTCAAGTTATGCATTCTAGATCCATAGAATTAGCTCAAAAGTATAATATACCCGTATATGTGGGATTAAGCAATAGTGATATAAGAGGAACAGTTATTAAGGGGGTAGATAGTATGAATTTAGAGAGTAAACCAGTAACAGGACTTGCAACAAGTGATGAAGATGCAGCAATAACGCTAACAAATATTGATAACGACATAAACATTATTTCCAATTTATTTGAGAAGATAGCAGAAAAAAGAGTAAATGTAGATATGATAAGCCAAACTGCACCTGTAAGTGGAAAGGTGAATATATCATTTACTGTACCAAAAGTTGACTTAAAAGATTGTCTTACCATTTTAAAAAGCTATTTCAATGAAAAAACTAAGGTTGATATAGATGAGAACATTACTAAATTTTCAGTAGTTGGTATAGGAATGAAAACTACTTCTGGAGTAGTTGCAAAGATGCTTAAATTATTTAAAGAAAACAATATAGGTGTAAAGATGATAACTACATCTGAGATAAGAATTACTTGTGCTATAAAGCAAGAAGATAAAATGAAAACTATAAACTTAGTAGCAAAAGAATTTAATTTATAGTTTTATTCGGATAAATCTTGACGTATATTCGGAGTATGCTTATGAAATTAAGAGCATATTTAAAAACTTTTAGGAGGAAACCAGTGTGAAAATGATGGGTAGTATGGAGATCAGAAACAATGTTTTATACATTGGTGGGATGAGTACAGGGGAATTAGTGAAAGAATTTAAGACTCCTCTCTATGTAATGGATGAAGAATTAGTAAGGGATAGGTGCAGGAGATATTACAAATCTTTTGAGGCTGATAAAGCTAATAAGGTTACTTATGCAGGTAAAGCCTTTTTAACTTTGGCTATGTGTCAGATAATAAATAGTGAGGGATTGTATTTGGATGTAGTATCAGATGGAGAATTGTATACTGCACTAAAAAGCGGCTTTCCTATGGAAAAAGTCTATTTTCATGGAAATAATAAAACTTTAGATGAAATAGATATGGGAGTAAAATTGGGAGTAGGTAAGTTTGTAGTAGATAATTTCTATGAGATGGAAAAGATAAATTCCGCAGCAAAAAAATATGGTAAAATACAAGAAATACTCCTTAGAGTGACGCCAGGAATAGAGGCTCATACCCATGACTATATAAAAACAGGTCAAATAGATTCTAAATTTGGATTTACAATGTTAAATAATGAAGTTATGAATATAATAAAAAGTGCAGTTGATTTTCCTAATTTAAAATTTGTTGGAATCCACTGTCATATAGGTTCTCAAATATTTGAAACCAAACCTTATGAAGACGAAGTTGAAATTATGTTAAATTTAGTTAAAAAAGTAAAAGATGAATTGGGCTGTGAAGTAGAGGAATTAGACCTTGGCGGCGGATTTGGAATATACTATACCGAAGGGGATAAACCTAAATCTGTAGAAGATTTTTGCAGCATTATACTTCAAAAGGCAAAGGAAAAAGCTAAAGAGCTTGATTTAAAACTGCCTACGCTTGTGATAGAACCTGGCAGGTCTATAATTGGTAATGCAGGAACAACTCTTTATACCGTAGGATCTATAAAGAATATTCCAGGTATAAGAAAATATGTATCTGTAGATGGAGGCATGGCGGACAATATAAGGCCGGCTTTGTATGGTGCAAAGTACGAATGTGTTTTAGCAAATAGAGTAAATGACAGCATAAAAGAAACAGTTACCATAGCGGGAAAATCCTGTGAATCGGGAGACATATTGATAAAAGATGTGGAGCTCCCGGAAAGCAAAAGCGGTGACATATTAGCTGTGTTTACCACAGGAGCTTATGGATATTCTATGTCTAGTAATTATAATAAGATTCCAAAACCTGCAGCAGTTTTAGTAAAGGAAGGAAAGGCAAGGCTAATTGCTAAAAGACAAACCTTTGATGATCTAATAGAAAATGAAATAATGTTATAATTTAAATCCATCCTGAGTGTGAATTAATATTTTGTGGTTTTATTGGGAACAATAATCAAAGCAAAATTCTTTTTCACAGGAAAGGATGGATTTTTTATGCTTTACATTATATGCATTATAGGTATAGGGATAATTTTATTGCTCATGATGACTTATAGCAAACTCAATAGGGTTGATTGTAGAAATGAAAATGTAGGAGAGGATATTTCTACACTAATTGTTGATAGAGAAGAATTAAAGAAATATGCTAGAGAAATATCAACTGTTCCGTCTGCAGTTCAAAGAAAAAGCTGCAAGAAGCAATTAATAAAGAGTTTGGATAAAAGTTATGGAAGAATTTTAGCTGGATACAATTTTTTTGATGAGGAAATTAAAGATAGAGAGGAAATAGTATCCTGTGCCGAATGGCTTTTAGATAATTTGTATTTGGTAAAAAAGGAATACAAAGATATAAAAAATAATATGTCTGAAAAATATTATAGAAATCTTCCTGTAATGACTGAAGGCACTATGAAGGGTTTCCCTAGAATATATTACATTGCGAGGGAAATGTTATCAAAAACTCAGGGAACTGTAAAAGAAGATACCATAGAGACATTCATAAATGCATATCAAGAAAACACAATATTAAGAAGTGGAGAACTCTGGGCAATACCTATAATGATAAGGATAGCTTTGATTCAAAATATAAGTAGTATAACTGATCGTATGGTATTTATGCAAAAAGAAAGAAAGAGGGCAAAAAGTGAAGCAGAGGATATTATAAATTCTAAAGAGAATGGAAATGAAATAATTCATAAGTTAAAGGATAAAAATATTAAATTTACACCCCATTTTACAGAAGGATTCATTAAAACATTAAGGGATAATTTTATAGGAAATGCTGAAATATACAAGTGGATAGATGAAGAACTAGATAAAGAAGATAGCAGCGTTAAAAGGATGGTAAATATAAATCACCAAAAGCAGGGTGTATGCCAGATTTCTATGGAAAATTCCATAAGTGGAATGGTAGAAATATCTGCATTGAACTGGAAAGAAAATTTTGAAAGATTGTCCTACGTAGAAGAAATATTGAAAATGGATCCTGCAGGAATTTACAGTGAAATGGATTTTAAGTCTAAGGATTATTACAGACATAGAATAGAAAAAATGTCTAAAAATATAAACATACCTGAATCTTTTATAGCCAAGAAAGCTATAGAGTGTGCAAAAGAAGCTTGTGGAGAAGAATACGAAAAACATGTAGGGTATTATTTAATCGATAAGGGTATAAGCTGTCTTGAGAAAAAAATAAAAAATAGTACAAGAGAATATAAAAATTTGCATTGCAAAGCTCAAAATAAGATAACGGTTAACTTCTATATAGGTAGTGTTGTATTTGGAACTATTTTTCTAGATGCACTCATAAGTGGTATAAATTTTTATGTAGAGAATTTACCTTTGTGGAAATATATATTAGGAGCAATTGTACTCTTTATACCTTTAAGTGATATATTTATATCTATATTCAACTGGAGTGTAAATAAGCTTGTAAAACCAAGGTTTATACCTAAAATTGAATTTAGAGATGGTGTACCTGAAAAGTTTAGTACGGTAGTAGTAATACCTGCTATTATAAACGATATTAAGCAGGTTAAAAAACTTATAGGTGATATGGAGGTTTATTATCTAGCAAATGAAGAAAAAAATTTGTATTTTGCACTATTGGGGGATTTTAAGGATAGTCTTGAAAGAGAAGAGAAAGATGATAAATTAATAGTAGATACAGCTTTAAATGAAATAGAAAAATTAAATAAGCAATATTCTCAAGGGCAAAAAGACAAATTCTATTTTTTAAGCAGGTTTAGGAAATATAATGAGAAAGAGGGAAAGTGGATTGGATGGGAAAGAAAACGTGGAAAGCTTATGGAGTTCAACTCTCTTATAAGGGGAAACGATAATACAAGTTATGATGTTATAAGTGGCGACATAAAAAATTTATATGATGTAAAGTATGTTATAACTTTGGATGCAGATACTAAATTGCCTAAAGACGCAGCTAGATTCCTCGTAGGAGCTATGGCTCATCCCCTAAACATACCTTATCTGAATCGTGACGGTAAAAAAGTAGTAAGGGGACACGGACTTATGCAACCTAGAGTAAGCGTCAGTGTATTAAGTGCAAATAAGACGCTTCATTCCAGCATATTTTCAGGTGAAACAGGAATAGACGTATATACAAATGCCATTTCTGATGTGTATGAAGATTTATTTGACGAAGGTATATTTACGGGTAAAGGTATTTATGATGTAGATGTATTTAACAGTGTTTTAAAAGGTGAAATACCCGAAAATTCTGTATTAAGCCATGATCTTTTAGAAGGATCTTATACAAGAGCTGCTCTTGTGACTGATATAGAACTTGTAGACGGATATCCTGCTTACTATAATACCAGTTGTAAAAGACTTCATAGGTGGGTAAGAGGAGACTGGCAGCTGCTTCCCTGGTTATTTAAAAAAAGTTCTTTAAATAGGTTATCAAAGTGGAAGATAATAGATAACTTAAGAAGAAGCGTTATAGCACCCTCCATAATGGTGTTAATTATAGTGTCTATGACATTATTTAAAAATTTAAATGATTTTTTGGTAGTAGCCTTTGTTTCAATACTTTCACCTATACTTTTTGACGTATCTGAAACAGTAGTTTCTCCTATAAGGGGAAATGGACTTTCAGGTAAAATAAGTAATTTTAAAACTGTAGTAGAACAATTTTTTCTAATACTAAGTTTTCTACCTTATCAGGCGTATTTAATGTTGGATGCTATAATTAGAACTCTTTACAGGCTTTTTATAAGTAAAAGGAATTTGCTCCAATGGCAGACTGCAGCAGATGCAGAGGCCACTTGTAAAAAGGGATTGGAAAGTTATTTAAGCTCTATGTGGATAGGCAGTGCATTAGGTATTATTATAGCTTTTTTGGGCTTTAGAAGCTCTGTAGAAGATGCTGTTTTGGTAATACCTTCCTGCATAATTTGGATTTTTTCACCGTGGATTGCATTTAATATAAGCAATGAGAGAAAAAATACTGAGGAAGATATTCATAAAGAAGAAAAAGATATATTGAGAAGATTGGGAAGAGAAACTTGGGCTTATTTTGAAGATTTTATATCACCTGAAAGTAATTGGCTTTCTCCAGACAATTATCAGGAAGAACCGTATAAGGGAGTAGCCTACAGAACTTCTCCTACTAATATGGCTATGGGGATTTCTTCTAATATAGTTGCTTACGACTTAGGATATATAGGCATAAAAGAGCTCATATATAGACTCCAACATATAATATCCAATATGGAGTCCTTAGAAAGGTATAGAGGACATTTTTATAATTGGTATGATATAAAAAATAAAGTTCCTCTAAGGCCTAGATTTATATCTACAGTTGATAGTGGAAATTTAGTTGCATATATGTGGCTTACAGAAGAATCACTGGAAGAATATCTAAGCTATCCTATAATAAATAAAAATTTACCAGATGGATTTAAGGATACTTTGAAGCTAGCGCAAAATGAATTATATAGTAAACTTAAAATTCAATATGCTTATGGTAATTTTATAGATAAACTTTCTAAGGACAATTTAACTATATTTTCCTTAGAAAGTTTATTGCAGGATTTAAATACAGAATGTGTGAAGTTTATACGGGCTGGTAAGAACTTATATTGGAATGAGAAAGTTAAAAATATGACCTGTAGATTTATGGATGAATTGAATGAATTTTTCCCCTGGATTTATTTAATAAATGAAAATGAGGAATTCCATGATTTTAGCTGTGAATTAAACGAATTAGCAACTAAAATTTCTTTAAAAGAGGTTCCAGAAGCTTTTGATAAATTAATTAATCTTATAGATAAAGGTAATGAAAAAGACTCTTCACAAGAAGAAAATAGACATGGAAATGACTTGAAAAAATTATTATTGGATAGCAAATTAAATTTATGTAATTTCATATCTAGTGTAAAAAATGTAATAGAAAAATTGAGAACCATTGATGAAGATCATAATTTTAGCATGCTTTATAGTAAAAAAAGACAGCTTTTTGCTATAGGATATGATGTTGAAAAAGATACTATTGGCAAAAATTATTATGACCTTCTAGCATCTGAGGCAAGGCAGGCTAGCTTTGTATCTATAGCTAAAGGTGAGATTAAGCAAAATCACTGGTTTAATCTTGGTAGATCCATGGCTTCTATGGGAGGTGGAAAGGCATTAGTTTCTTGGTCTGGAACTATGTTTGAATATTTAATGCCACTTATAATTATGAAAAACTTTCCTAATACCTTGTTAAGTGAAACCTATGAATATGTGGTTAAAGCTCAAAAAAAATATGGTGAGAAAAGAAGAGTCCCTTGGGGAATTTCAGAATCTGCTTACTATGACTTTGATATAAATTCTATATATCAGTATAAGGCTTTTGGAATACCGGCAGCCGGATTGAAAAGGGGACTTATTAATGAATTGGTAATTGCACCTTATGCATCCTTAATGGCCCTTCAGGTTGATTTTAAAAGTGCATTTTATAATGTAAAAAGTCTTATAAAATCTAAGGCTGAGGGCAGATATGGATTTTATGAAGCTATAGATTATACCAAGGAAAGACTTGCAAGAAAGCAAAAGTGTGCTCTGGTAAAGTGCTTTATGATACATCATCAGGGAATGAGCTTTATGTCACTGGATAATGTGCTTATGGAAAATGTACTTCAGGAAAGATTTCATAGAATTCCTAGGGTAAAATCTGCAGAACTTTTACTTCAAGAGAAGATTCCTAAGAATATAATCTATAATCATGAAGAACATAGTGTAAATGAAAAACCTATAGTAAAGAATGAAAATGTAATTGCTAGAAAGTTTACGGGAGCATGTACAGAAATACCAGTAGTGAATATAATTTCTAGTAACAATTATTCTATGATGATGACCAATAGCGGCAGTGGATATAGTAAGAGAGGGAACATGACAATTTATAGATGGCGTGAGGATGCCACAAAAGATGATATGGGAATGTTTTTTTATATAAAGAATATAAATTCAAATGAATATTGGAGTGCTGCTTATGAACCTTGTGAATATGAAGGAGAGGAATATGAAGTAGTATTTTCGCCTGATAAATCAGAATTTAGAAGAAAAGATGGAAACTTAAGAACTTATACAGAAGTTACTGTATGTCAAGAAGAAGAAGGTGAAGTGAGAAGAATTTCTATTACAAATACAGGTGAAAAGAGGAGAGAAGTTGAAATAACCAGTTATATGGAAGTAACCTTGTCACCTTATAATGCGGATTTGGTTCATCCTGCATTCCAAAAATTATTTATAGAGACTGAATTTATACACAATCCTGTATGTTTACTTGCAAGTAGGAGACCTAGAAAAAAAGATGAAAAAAGACCATGGTTAGTGCAGACCATAGCAGTGGAAGGAGAACAATTAGGCTCTATCCAGTATGAGACCAGCAGAATGAAGTTTATAGGAAGAAATAGAAATCTAAGAAATCCAAGGGCAATGGACAATGATGTGCAGCTTACTAAGTCCGTAGGAGCTGTAATTGATCCTGTAATAAGCATTAGGGTAAGAATAGCTGTAGATCCAGGAAAGACCTGTAAGGTAGCATATACTACTGCAATTACAAGCTCCAGAGAAAAGGCAATCGAAATTGCAAATAAGTATAGGGATATGTTTAATGTAAATAGAATATTTAAACTGTCCTGGACAGAATCTCAAATGGAAATGAAGTATTTGGGCATAAAATCCAATCAAATAAATATGTATCAAAAAATGGCCTCAAGGATTTTATTCTTAAATAGCTCCCTTGAGCAAAGAAAAGAATATATTATGAATATAAGAAAAGGACAGTCTGCTTTATGGGCTTATGGAATTTCAGGTGATTTACCTATAGTACTTGCCGTTATAAGGAATGAAAATCACATGTCACTTGTAAGACAGCTTTTAAGTGCACATGAGTACTGGATGTGGAAAGGGTTGTCGGTAGATTTAGTTTTTATAAATTTACAAGATAGCTCATATATGCAGCCTCTTCAAAATAAGTTAGGGGATGCTGTGAATTCTAAAGCTTCAAGATATAAGAAAAATATAGATGGGGGAATATTTTTATATAATAAAGATACTATGAAGAAAGAAGATATAGAACTCCTTATAGGCATATCTAAATTTGTAATAGATGGAGATAAGGGAGAACTGTTTGAGCAAATTGAAGATAGTATATATTTACCAGAGGGTAGTATGGAGAAGATTGCTGAAAATACAAAGTTAGCCTTTGAAAACAAATCTTCTTATCATTTTCAACTTCCAGAGCTTCAGTATTTTAATGAGCTAGGGGGATTTTGTTCACAAGGAAAATCGTATATTATAGTGCTAAAAGATCATAATTATACTCCGGTTCCGTGGATAAATGTAATTTCAAACAAAAAGTTTGGATTTCATATTTCTGAAAGTGGTACTTCTTATACATGGAATAAAAATAGTAGGGAAAATAAACTTACAACCTGGTCAAATGATCCAGTTATGGATGGAGAAGCTGAAAGCATTTATCTAAGAGATGAGGTTACGGGACAGATATGGAGTATATCTCCTGAACCTATAAGAGATTCCGGACAGTATGTAATAGAACATGGATTCGGGTATTCCAATTTTAAACATGAGGCTAATGGAATAGTAGGAGAAATGGATGTTTTTGCTGATATGAATGAAAGCGTAAAAGTGTTTAAAATAAAGCTAAAGAATATAAGTGGAAAGAGAAGAAAGATTTCAGTAACTTATTATGCAAAATTAGTATTGGGAGTTTGCCATGAGCAAACAGCACAGTATATATGTACAGGATTTAATAAGGAATCGGAATATATATATGCTAGAAATCCATATAGTGAGCACTTTAATCAAGGAATATGTTACATGAAAATTTTAGGAGGAGAAGAACTTTCTTATACTGCTAGTAGAAAGGAATTTATAGGTAGGGGAGGAGATATATCTAAACCTAAAGCACTGGAAGGTGAACAATTTTCTAATAAAATAGGGGCAGGATTTGATCCTTGTTTAGCTGAGAATGTAAAAGTAGAATTGGATACAAATTCAGAAGAAGAGGTACTAATTTTATTTGGAGAAGAAGATAGTTTTGAAGAAGTGAGAAGGGTAGTTGAAAAATATAGTAGTATAAAAAATGCATATATGGAATTAGAAAAAGTTCAGGAGTATTGGTCAAAATTGTTCGGAACTATACAAGTGGATACGCCAGATGAATCTATGAATATAATGTTGAATGGCTGGCTTATGTATCAGGTTATATCTTGCAGATACTGGGCAAGAACAGCTTTTTACCAATCTGGAGGTGCCTATGGATTTAGAGACCAGCTTCAAGATGTAATGGCTATTTGCTATATAGATCCATCTGAAACTAGAAAACACATAATATACAGCGCCTCAAGACAGTATCTTGAGGGAGATGTACAGCATTGGTGGCATCCATTTGTTGAAAGTGGAATTAGAACTAGATTTTCTGACGATTTACTTTGGCTTCCTTATGTAGTAGAAGACTATATACAAAATACAGGCGATTACAGCATATTGTCTGAAAAAGCTTTGTATTTGGAAGACACTGCCCTTCAAGATGGAGAAGATGAAAGATATAATATATCAAATGTGTCAGAAAAGAGCGAAACCATATATGAACACTGTATAAGAGCAATTGAAAAATCCCTTAAATTTGGAAGTCACAATATACCACTTATTGGTTCCGGAGATTGGAATGATGGTATGAGTACTGTAGGAAATAAAGGACAGGGTGAAAGTGTATGGCTTGGATGGTTTTTATATAATATACTGGATAAATTCATACCTATATGCACATTTGAAGGGGATGTGAAAAGTTCAAATAAATACTCAGAACTAAAAGAATTTATAAGAGAAAACATAGAGGAAAATGCGTGGGATGGCGGCTGGTATAGAAGAGCCTATTTTGATGATGGAACTCCACTTGGTTCTGCAATGAATGAAGAGTGTCAAATTGATTCAATTTCTCAATCTTGGGCTGTTATATCAGGTGCCGCAAAAGAGTCTAGAGCAAAAGAAGCTATGGAGGCCCTGGAAAGAAATCTCATAAGAAGAGATAAGGGAATTATATTGCTTTTAAGCCCGGCTTTTGATAAATCTGATTTAGAACCAGGTTATATTAAAGGATATGTGCCTGGCGTCAGGGAAAATGGAGGCCAGTATACCCACGCTGCTATATGGTCAATTTTAGCACTAGCTAAAATGGGATATAATAATAAGGCATACAGTGCATTTTCTATGATAAATCCTATAAACCATAGTAACACATATTTAAATTGTCAGGTTTATAAAGTGGAACCTTATGTTATGGCAGCAGATGTATATGCAGTTGAGCCTCATACAGGAAGAGGCGGATGGAGCTGGTATACAGGCGCAGCAGGATGGATGTATAGAACTGGAATAGAGTCAATACTTGGAATGAAATTCAAAGAAAAATTAGGATTTACAGTTTCTCCTTGTATACCAGATAGTTGGAATGGTTTTAGTATGAAATACACGAGAGGAAAGTGTACTTATAACATACAGGTTTTAAAAGACAATGAAAAGGGAATATGGTTAGATGGAAACAAGGTTTCACAAGATATAATACCTTTTTTAAGAGAGGGAGAGCATGAAGTAAAAGTATATATGTAACCCAGGCAAAAATTTCCATAGCATTTTTTACGGGTTTATAGTAGAATATATGATAATATTCGATATAGTTTAAATCCTTTGAAAGAAAGCAAGTAAATTTAAAAACAGATTTTTAGAGAGCTGTATGAGGTGAAATTACAGTAATTATGCTTGAATTGAATGGATTCTTGAGGAGAAAAATGAATTAAATTAGTAGTTTTAACCGTAAGTCTTACGTTATAAAGACAGGATATTTCGTAATCCATATGAGAAAAAGATGTAATTTTATCTTTTTGAATTTAGGTGGTACAGCGGTAAATACGCCCTATGATTTTTATATCATAGGGATTTTTTTTATAAATGCTTAAAGGGAGGCAATAATCATGGAAGAAAAGAAAGAAGTAATATTTAGTGGCATTCAACCTTCAGGAAATTTAACTATAGGAAATTATTTTGGAGCTTTAAAAAATTGGGTAAAGCTTCAAGACAAATATGATTGTTATTTTTGCGTAGTAGATTTACATGCAATAACTGTAAGGCAGGAGCCAAAAGATTTGAGAAGGAGAACCCTGGAAGTGCTTGCAATATATTTAGCAGCAGGTATAGATCCAGAAAAAAATACTATATTTATTCAATCTCATGTTCCTACTCACTGTGAAGCAGCATGGCTTTTAAATTGTTTTACTTATGTAGGAGAATTGGAAAGAATGACTCAGTATAAGAGTAAATCTAAAAAATACGAAAATGGTGGTTCTATAAGTGCAGGACTTTTAAACTATCCTGTACTTATGGCAGCAGATATATTGATTTATAATGCAGACCTTGTTCCTGTAGGTAAAGATCAAACACAGCATGTAGAATTAACTAGAGATATAGCAGAGAGGTTTAACAATCTATATAGTCCTACATTTACTATGCCAGAAGCATATATACCAGAGGATGGAGCTAAGATAATGGACTTACAAGATCCTACAAAGAAAATGTCTAAGTCATCAGATAATCCTAACAGCTATATACTTATTATGGATAAACCAGAAGATATAAAAAGAAAGATAAATAGGTGTGTTACTGACAGTATTGGAAAAGTAAAATATAATGATGACCAACCAGGAGTTAAAAATCTTATAAATATAATGAGTGCTGTAACTGGAATGAGCCATGAGGAAATAGAGAAAAAATATGAAGACAAAGGCTATGCTGAATTTAAAAATGATACTGCAGAAGCCTTAATAGGTGAACTAAAGCCAATACAGGATAAAGTCAATGCGTTCCTTCAAGATAAGAAATATCTAGAGGACATATATAAGAAAGGTGCAGAAAAGGCTTATTATGTATCAAGCAAAGTACTTAGAAAAATGCAGAAAAAGATAGGATTTATTCCTGTTTCAAAGTAAATAAAATTTTTACTAAGAAAACAGCCAGCTTCAATTCAGTAGAGAATTAAAGCTGGCTTATTTTATTCTGTTTTACCTATATCTGATAGTTCAAGGCCTTTATTGTGTTCAAGTGCCCAACTAATAGACCACTCACTTTGAAATATTAAAAGGTCTCTTCCTTTTAGGTCTTTTACTTTTTTAGTATCACTTGTTAAAACAAGATCTTCTACCTTTGTAGAAGAGCTTTCTATCCACCTTATAGCTCTATAAGGAAGCATGTCGACTTTTATATCTACATTGTATTCATTTTTCATTCTGTACTCTAGCACTTCAAACTGAAGAACGCCAACCACACCTATGATGATTTCTTCAATTCCTATATTTAACTGCTTAAATACTTGAATTGCACCTTCTTCTGAAATCTCACTTATACCTTTTATAAATTGTTTTCTTTTCATGGTATCTATGGTTTTTACTCTGGCGAAATGTTCTGGGGCAAACACCGGTATGCTTTCAAATTTGAATTTTTTATTTGCAGGACATAATGTATCTCCTATATTATAAATTCCAGGATCAAATACACCTAGTATATCCCCTGCATAAGCTTCTTCTACTATTTCCCTATCTTGAGCTAGGAACTGCTGGGGCTGAGAAAGCCTTACTTTATTTCCTCCCTGGAAATGAAATACTTCCATACCTTTCTTAAACTTACCTGAACATATTCTCATAAAGGCAATTCTATCCCTATGTGCGGGATTCATATTTGCCTGTATTTTAAATATAAAAGCAGAAAAATCATCACTAAAAGGATCTATTTCTCCAACGTCTGATTTTCTTGGTAGAGGTGTTGTAGTCAAATTTAAAAATTCCTTTAAAAAAGGCTCTACCCCGAAATTGGTGAGGGCACTTCCAAAAAACACAGGAGTAAGTGAACCTTCTCTAACTTTTTTTATGTCAAATTGGTCTCCTGCAATATCTAAAAGCTCTATATCGTCTTTTAGTTTTTCATGTAAAGCTTCACCTAATAAGTCTTTAAAAACATTGTCATCTACAGAGCCTTCTATGGATTCTACTGCTGTTTGACCGTGATTTCCGCCATTAAATACTTCTATTAGACTTTTTTCCCTATCATATATTCCCTTGAAGTCTTTACCGGATCCTATAGGCCAGTTCATTGGGTAGGATTTTATTCCTAAAACATTTTCTAGGTCATCCATTAATTCAAAAGGATCCTTACTTTCTCTATCCATTTTATTTATAAATGTAAATATGGGAATTCCACGTAAACTGCATACATTAAACAGTTTTTTAGTCTGTGCTTCAACTCCCTTTGCTGCATCTATTACCATTACTGCACTATCTGCTGCCATTAAAGTTCTATATGTATCTTCACTAAAATCTTGATGGCCTGGTGTGTCTAATATATTTATACAAAAATTATTATAGTTAAATTGCATTACTGATGATGTTACAGAAATACCTCTTTGTTTTTCTATTTCCATCCAATCAGATACTGCGTGTTTTGAAGCCTTTCTTGCCTTAACAGAACCAGCAAGTCTTATGGCGCCCCCGTATAATAACAGTTTTTCAGTAAGAGTTGTTTTACCTGCATCTGGGTGAGATATTATTGCAAAAGTTCTTCTTTTTTCTATCTCTTTTTTTAAGTCTGCCACTACCTTTTCTCTCCTCTTTTTTTATTAGTTTCATCACTGATTTTAACTTTATTATATATTAATGTCAACTTGTGCTGTTTGTAAAATTTAAACGTTTAATTCTAATGCTTATAGGTTAATATAAGGTCTTTTACAATTTAAACTTATTTTTTGTAAATGATATAATTATTATGAAATATTATTTAAGGGAATAAGATAGCACCTATATATGGAGGAAATTTATGTATAAACTAGTAGGAATAGATATGGATGGTACTTTGCTTAGAGATGACAAAAGCATTTCAGAAGAAAATTACAATGCTATTCAAAAGGCTAAAGAGCTTGGAATAAAAATTGTACTAGCTACTGGAAGGCCTTTAAAGGGAATTGAAACGTATTTAAAACAATTGAAATTGACTTCAGAAGGAGATTATTCTGTAGCCTTTAATGGAGCAGTAGTTCAAAAAAACCATAATGGTGAAGTTATAAGTGAAAATTTACTTAAGCATGAAGATTTAAAATATTTATATAGCCTAAGTAAGGAATTAAGTGTAAATATTCATACTCTTACTTTTGATTTTTGTGCTGCGTCTAAGCTAAATAAATATAGTAAATTGGAAGCTTCTTTAAATAAGATACCGCTTAAAATATTAGATTTGAATGAAATTCCTGATTATGTACCTATAATAAAAGTTATGTTTGTAGATGAGGAAGCAAAGATTTCAAGGGCCATAGAAAATTTACCTAAAACAGTATATGAGAAATATACTGTACTTAGAAGTGAACCATATTTTTTAGAGTTTATAAACAAAAATGTAAATAAGGGATTCGGTATACAAGTTTTAAAGGAGAAGCTAAATATAAGTAGGGATGAAATAATGTGCATAGGTGATGCTGGAAATGATATTCATATGATAAAATATGCAGGATTAGGTGTGGCTATGGAAAATGCTTTTTCCGATGCAAAAAGAGTTGCAGATTATATTACAAAAACTAATGAGCAAAATGGAGTGGCACATGTAATAAATAAATTTATACTAGAACAATGTGCTGTAAAATAGAATCTCCATAGAGTTTCTAAACCCAAAATCAACTTATACTTCGGATATTTTTTACAACATTCAACTCGTTAGATATTTTGATAAGTCTAAGTAAAAAATTCTAAAAAAGCTAAGAACTTTTGAAAACTCGTACCTCAGACAATTCAAAAGTTCTAAGTTTTTACGAATTTTTTTTCTAAGACTTATATACAAAATATTTAAATGAGCTTCATTGTTGTAAAAATATGCCTGCGTATAAGTTGATTTTTAAGTTAGAAAGCTTATTCGTTGATCCTAATTAAAGTTTGAACTTATACATGAAATATAGTGGAGAGTTGGAGAAAAATTATCATTCACTCTCCACTTTCAATTATCAACTTTTAACTTAATATAATATAAGCGTGCTAGCGATAGAACTAATATTTCATAGTTTCTAAATAGTAATTACTTACATATATAGCCTTTTTCTTCTTGTAATAAAGCATGTCTAATGGCTTCTGGACAAGTACTTTACCTTTAGCCAAAATAAAGTCTACTAATTTTACAGTTACGTAAGCTAATATCATTCCAGCAAAAACATCTATTACCCAGTGAACCTCTAGATATAGTGTTGAGAATATTACACTTAAACAGAAAAAACCAAATACGCATTTCCATATTTTGTTTCGTTCCCTAAGAACTAATAAAAACATGGCAAAGCATATAGATGTATGCATAGATGGAAAACAATTAAGAGTAACACCTGCAGCAGCGCTTGGACTTAATTGCCTATCAAGACCATCAGGTTGCCCAAGCACGAACCATACTTCCTGTAAGTGGAAAGCAAGATAAAATGGAGTTATTAAAAATATCTGTACTACATGTGCAGATAAAATATAACGCAGCATTTTCTTAAAGTCCTTGGCTAAGGTAGACCTATACACTGCAAGTAAAACAGGTAGTACAAAACCGTTATTATATACCATTCTAAAAAACCAGGTTAAAGTTTCTGTTTTATAAATTCTTGCAAAACTTCCGTTATTAAATGGTATTTTACTAAATATAGGATTAAGATCTACTACTATTTTCCTACTTATTTGCCAACTTAGCATTTTTCCCCAAAACGCATATCCGTGCTGTTCTATGTAAAATATGAACGCAAAAAATGGAATACATAATATTAAGAAAGGAATTACTTTAATATCATTTCTAATATCTGAATAGACTGTGAAACACATTAAAGCAAGCATACCCAGATATATTTTACTAGTCAAACTAATAGATGGATATTGAACTAGATGTAAAGTCTTATGTAAGAAATATAAACCTATAAGAATAAAGTAGTACTTACTTAGTAAATTCAATAATATTTTAAACGTGTGCTGCGTAGTTTTCCACATTTTATTTTCTACAAATTTATACATGAAATTTATACCCCCCTTATGGACAAATAAATTATATCACTAGTAAAAGGGTAAGTATATAAAAAAATTTAACAATATTTTATCTTATTTTACATAAATATAACCTAATTATCTTTTCTATATTTATTTGGCATTAGGGAGGAATAAACTAAAATCAAGTATAAAATGTTAATTTTATGCAGCATATTAGAATCGTTTTTTGCCCATAAATGCCGTGTCTATTATAAAAACAAAAGCACATATTAAAAGCAGCATATTTATGAAAGTTAATCCCATTTTAAATATTGCACCTATAAATAGGAATATCAAAAAAAGGCTGCAGAGCCATTTAAAAAAAATCATTTTAAAATCTCCCTTATATAATTAAATAAAAATATCAAATGTATAAAATAGTATTTCCTATTTTGTATGAATTAATACAAAAGTGTATCGCTACATTTTGAGTTTTTCATAAAAAAAAATATAATGTTATTAATTCAAATTTAGGGGGTTATCATTATAATGGAACAGAAAAGATTAAGTGTAAGTGGTTTAAAAGTCAGAGATATTATTCAGGTATCACTTATGGCTGCAATAACTTATATTGCTACAGCTATAATTAATATACCAACAGGAGTATTGGTTAAAGGTGTTGTACATATGGGAGACAGTATGGTACTTTTAGCGGCTATATTAATTGGAAGAAAAAAAGCATTTTTATCTGCAGCTATAGGAATGAGTTTATTTGATGTTCTTTCATCCTATGTTATTTGGGCTCCTTTTACTTTTCTTATAAAAGGAATTATGGCTTGGATTGCAGCAACTATTGCTTACAGGGGAGAATATAATGGTGAAAAGTTTTGGAATAATATAATCGCATTTATTGTAGCTTGTATTTGGATGGTATCTGCATATTATGCAGCAGGAGTACTTATAATGCATTTTGTCACAAATATAGCTTTTTCAAAAGCCATTATTTTATCTGCAGCAGAAATCCCGGGAAATATAGCCCAGAGTATTGTAGGAATAGCTATAGCGCTTCCACTAGCAAAAGTTTTAAAAAGAGCTAATTTAGGTAAATAATAAAGGAGAGGTTTTTACCTCTCCTAATTATTTACCTAGCTCTCATTCTGTTCTTTTCAGCTTTTCTTTTTCTTCTACATTCAGGACATCTTACAGGATCATTTTCAAATCCTTTTTCCTTGTAAAATTCCTGTTCACCCTCTGTAAATACAAATTCTTTTCCGCAATCTTTACATACGATTGTTTTATCTGCCATAATAAAACCTCCTTAACCTAGGACTAATTTTATTCTTGATAACCTACCTCCTAGGATTAAAAGGAGAATATAGCACCTTGAAAAAATTTGACCTAATATAAATATTATAATTAGAGTAAAACTCTAAGCTAATTATACCATATTTTAATAAAAAAACAATATTTTAAATAATTATGGCTTGTACCAATTCGTTGATATAACTAGCATAGGGGAAAATGTTAATTAATGCAAATGTTAATTTTAATTAAAGTTGAATGAATTAAAAATCTGTCAAATAACAATAGTAATAGGGTATAATTAAATTAAAGTTTTATATATTAAACTCAAAAAAATAATGGGGTTGTTTTCATGGATATAAAAAAATTTTTTAATTTATTAAAGAAAATGGAAGGACCGAAATTAGATTTTAAACAATTACTAAATATTGAAACTGATAGTGGAAGAAAAGAATTAGCTAAGGACATATGTGCTATAGCAAATTCTAGAGGGGGAAGAGGATATATTATAATTGGAATTGAAGATAAGACTAAGAAAATAGTAGGAGTAGACAGAAATTTTAGTGAAGAACAAATACAGCAGATAATAAGCTCTAGAATAGAACCTCCCATACCAATTTCTCTAGAAACTTTAAAGTATAAGGGAAAAGATATAGTTATTATAAATATATATGATGGACCTCAAAAACCATATCAAATGAGAGAAAATGGAGCCTTTTACACGAGAAGAGGTTCAACAAATGATACGATGCGTAAACAGGAAATAATATCGGCTCTTCAGCAAAATTTAAATGTAAATACGGAATTGTGTCCTATACCACATAGCAAATTAAACTGTATAGATAATTGTATAGTAGATAAGTATTTTTTGTCTCAAGGGATAAAAGTAAATGATGAAAATAGATTAGGGTTAATGGAAGATGCTTCTATAATATATATAGATAAGGATTCAGGTAAGTATATGGTAACGTTAGGTGGGCTTCTAATTTTTTCTAATATAAACAATGTATATATTCCCCATAATATGATAAAAATAGTTAATAAGATAAATAAAGATTTTAGAAAGGTGAGTATAATTCAGGGAAATCTACTGTCAATTATGGATAAAGCACAAGAGGCTATTGAGAATATTATAACAGTGAAATCATATCCTACAGAGGGGATAAGTGAAGGAATAAGAAATGCCGTAATGTATAGGGACTATTCTGATTTTTCTAGGGAAATAGAGGTTATAGTAAGCTATAATAGTGTAGTAATAACTAGCCCTGGAATGTTATCAAATAGGGAAAATACAAGTTACTATAATTATGCAAGAAGGAATATGTGGATATATGAAAAAATAATTACACTGGATTCTAAAAAGAGGTTTACAGGAACTGCAGCAAGTTTTAGTAGAATTCAGAAGCTGTTTAAGAATGTAGGAAGAGTTAAATTTATAAATTCTATAAAAAATGATTATTTTAAGATTATATATCCTGGTATTAAGAAGTTGAGCAACTAATATACTAGTAACAAGGGTAGAAAAATAAAAATAATATTTTCCAAAATAATACACCTAAGTTATTGAAAAAATATTCTGAATATTATATAATTTATCTATAAGGATGACACCTGAATATTAAATTAAGGGGTGATAAAAATGATTCATGTATTTTGCAGCAAAAGAGGATCTGGGAAAACTAAAGAACTGATTAATTTGGCTAATGAAAAGACAATGATAGGGAGGGGGCACGTTGTCTATATAGATGATGATAGGGGACCACTGTGGCAATTGAACAGAGGAGTAAGATTTATAGTAACAAGTGATTTTAAATTAAAAAAAATAGAAGAGTTTTATGGTTTTTTGTGCGGCGTACTTTCAGAAGATTATGATATTGATACAATTTTTATTGATGGATTGTTTAATATTGTAAAAGAAAATCTTCAGGATATGGCGCATTTATTTTATGCCATTGAAAAGCTGTCGGAGGAATACAAGGTTAATTTCTATATAAGTGTAAATGGAGAAAAAGAGGAGATACCTGAGTGTATTATGAAGTATGTAGCCTGATTAATGAAGTAATTTGTTTGTGAGAAAATAATGCTGGTTTTTATATAGTTAAGACTGGAGAGTGCATCTTCAGTCTTAAAATTTTTAAAATAACTTTAAATTAAAATTACATAGGTAAATCATTTAAATGTTGATAAAAATAGGTTTTAAATATATACTATACAATATATAAGAGTACTATTGTACTGACTATTTGAAAGGTAGGGATTTAGGTTGCCTAACGTTTATGACATATTATTGGAACGTGGATACATAAAACAAAGTACACATGAAGAAGAAATAAGAGAGTTATTAGGAAAAGAAAAAGTGACATTTTATATAGGATTTGACCCAACAGCAGATAGCCTCCATGTAGGACACTTTTTACAAATGATGGTTATGCATTATATGCAAGAAGCAGGACATAGACCTATAGCTTTGCTTGGTGGTGGTACTACAATGGTTGGTGATCCTACTGGAAAAACTGATATGAGAAAGATGTTATCTAAAGAACAAATACAACATAATGCAGAGTGTTTTAAAAAGCAGTTTTCAAGGCTTGTGGATTTCAAAGATGATAAAGCTATCCTTGCCAACAATGCAGATTGGCTTTTAAATTTGAATTATATTGAATTCTTGAGGGATATAGGAGTTCATTTTTCCGTAAACAAAATGCTTACAGCAGAGTGCTTTAAACAGAGATTAGAAAGGGGATTGTCTTTCCTTGAATTTAACTACATGCTAATGCAGGGATATGATTTTCTAGAGTTAAATAGAAGATATGGCTGTGTGCTGGAATTAGGGGGAGATGACCAGTGGTCAAATATAATAGCAGGAGTAGAATTAATTAGAAAAAAAGAGCAGAAACCTGCTTTTGGGATGACTTTTACTCTTTTAACTAAAAGTGATGGTAAAAAAATGGGTAAGACAGAAGGGGGAGCTATATGGCTGGATCCTGAAAAAACATCACCTTATGAATTTTATCAGTACTGGAGGAATATAGGAGATGCTGATGTGGAAAAATGTCTGGCTCTTTTAACTTTTCTTCCAATGGATGAAGTGAAAAGACTTGGCTCACTTCCAGGTGAGGAGATAAATGAAGCTAAAAAAGTGCTTGCTTATGAGGTAACGAAAATTGTACACGGTGTAAAGGAAGCTGAAAAAGCTAAGGAAGCAGCAGAAGCTTTGTTTTCTGGTGGACAGAATATGGAAAATGTGCCTACTGTAGAGATAGGTGAAAATTCACTTGGATGTTCCATAGTGGAATTACTTGCTGATTTACAAATACTTCCTTCAAAAAGCGAAGTAAGAAGGTTAATACAACAAAATGGACTCACTGTAAATGACGAAAAAATAACTGATCCAAAACTTTTAATTACCAAGGATAGTTTTAAAGATGGAGAAATGCTTATAAGAAGAGGAAAGAAAAAGTATAATAGGATTATACTAAAATAGTAAGTAATTTATAAACTAATAATGGCTTCTTTTATAGATCACCTATAAAAGAAGCCATTATTAGGCATTTTCTTTGAAATGCTTTAAATATTATATTTCCACATTATTAGAGCATCCTCTTTATTGTCTCTATAATATCCTTTCCGTATACCGTTTTGTAAAAATCCGTACTTTTTATATAAACTTTGAGCACGTATATTGGATTTTCTAACCTCTAAGGTCATACTTTTTATAAATTCAATTTTGCATATTTCTATAAGGGCTTCTAAGAGTAAACTTCCAACACCTATACCTCTGTATTCTGGATGAACTGCTATATTTGTTATATGGCCCTCATCTAGTATAACCCACATGCCTGCATAACCTATGACTATGCCTGATTTTTTTGCTACAACATATTTGGTAAGTGAACTGTTTTCAATTTCTTTCTCTAGAGACTTTCTACTCCAGGGCATAGGAAAACATAAAGAATCTATTACAAGAATCCTATCAATATGTTCTAGTTTTAAAGGGCAAATTTCTATATCACTCATGGACTTGGGACCTCAGCTTTTTTTCATATTCCCTTTCAGCTTGGGATTTCCTTAGATAAAAAGGTGCAAAACTATATAAATCGTCTTGTATGCCGGATTTTAGAAGTTTTAATCCTAATTCACCCAAAGAAGAGGCTCTTGCTAAATTTAAATTTGCAGGTGAGAAACGAATTTGTTTTATATTTGAAGTTAAATCATCCTTAAATTTCGGAACAGCATCTCCTATGAAACATACGGGTTCATTATAGCTGTTCAATGTTTTAATTAGGTCTTCTATGGAAATGAGCATGTGGTCGCCTATCATATTTAATTTATTATCTGTAAAATTATAAAGGGCGGTGTATACATTTCCTCTAAGGGCATCTAATATAGGACAAATAATACCAGAGGTATAACATAAATTATAGGCTAACGCATCTAAGGAAGATACTCCTACAAAGGGTTTGCCTGTACCTTGGCTTAATCCTTTTATTACAGCAGCTCCAATTCTAAGTCCTGTAAAAGAACCAGGACCTTTTGAAACAACAAAGCCGTCTATAGAATGAATATCCATATCTAAGTTTTTTAAAAGAGTGTCTATCATAGGCATTAATACTGTGGAATGCTGCTTTTTATAATTAAAAGTAATTTCACCAAATAATTTATTGTCGTCTATTACAGCACAAGTTGCTGATTCGGTGGAAGAATCTAAACTTAATATTTTCATGTTCTTATTTTAGCTCCTTTATGTAATCATATCTATTACCATGATATTTTATTATTATTTTTCTATAATTTGGACCTTTTTCTGGCAGTTTATAAATACTTACCCATATGCATTCTTTAGGTATTAATTCCTCAATATAATTTGCCCATTCTATAATACTTACAGCATCACTGAAAATATACTCATCAAATCCAATTTCAGCAATTTCATCTATATCATTAACCCTATATACATCAAAATGGTATAATTTTAGTCTTCCATAGTACTCATTTACTATGGTAAATGTAGGGCTTGTTATAGGATCATCTATATTAAGTCCCTTTGCTATTCCTTTTGTAAAATGGGTCTTTCCTGTACCCAAGTCACCATTTAGACAAATTATGTCACCAGCATTTAATAAGCTACCTATTTTTTTGCCTAGATTAATGGTGTCTTCAACACTATTTAAAATAAATTCCACAGCAATTCACCTCATAGAATATTGTATCTAAAATGTATTAAAAAGTGAAGAAATATATTATTTCATTTCAGGATTGTAGGAAATAGCTATATTATCTTCATAAGAACTTAAATTAGAAAAATTATTTATTGCTTCCTTTAGATGATTTAGCGCATGGTCACATATAAATCCTCCAGATACCATTTCGTCCATTATGTTAAAGGCTTTTTCTGAACTCATGCCATTTCTATAAGGTCTATTTTCTGTAAGGGCTTGATATATGTCACATACTGCCATAATCCTGCATTCTTCAGATAATTCATCTGCTTTTAAGCCTTGAGGGTATCCACTGCCATTTAACTTTTCGTGATGATTTGATGCCCATTTGCTTATATTAGGAATATCGCCTATTTTATTTAATATTATTCTAGTATAATAGGCATGAGATTTTATTATACCGAATTCCTCACTTGACAGAGAACCATTTTTGTCAAGTATATAGAGAGGAATAGATAACTTGCCTATATCATGGAGGAGACCTGCAATTTTCATTTCATGACACTTTTCTTCTGGATATCCAATGAATTTTGAAACTAAATAGGCCAGGTTTGCTATACCTTGGGAATGAGTTGCAGTGAATTTACTTTTGTTATCTATGATGTTTGCAAATATTTTAGATATCGCTTCAAACTCCTCTAGATCCATAAACATATTTAACTTAGGGTGAGTTTCATCTAGTATAAAGTCAATGAAGTCTATATTTTGAAGATTAAGCCAGAATATATCAGAAGATGCACTTCCTAAAAAGGCATTTGCAATTGTTTCGGAAAAAATCTTTTTAGAGTTTTTTCTAATCCATAAAATAATATTATTTTTTTGCTGATAGTTAGATATATTTTCGTTATATATAAGTTCTATTAAATCCGAAATTCTTATTATTTGACTTTCTAGAGGGATCATATCTCCTTTTAGACCCATGGCACCACTTCCATCAAAATTTTCATGATGATATAATATTACCTTTGATATATCATGAAAGTAGGGAAAAGATTTAGTTATTTTATTACCAAGTTCACAATGTTCTTTTATAAATAGATTAGCAGAATGACTCTGAGATAAAAAGGTAGCAGCTCCTATATCATGCAGTAGAGCTGATACATAAAGTTGTTTTTTAAAATCATCACCTAATTTTAGATAATTTGCAATTTCAAGCGCTATATAAGTAGTCCTCTGGGAATGATGGATAAATCGATGATCTGAATAGTTTATATTTGTTATATTTTCAATGACTGGATCATTCCCATTAAAGCTATCATATTTGGAACTCATTTGAGCTAAATCCAGTGCAATTGACATGGCCCTTATTGTTTTGTCCATACTAACCTTCATGGATAAACCCCCTTAAATAGAATATACTCTGTACACCTAATTTTATCACAATGGAATGTGTCAATAAATACTTATGAATAAGCAATGTGAAAAATAAAAATTATTTGCAAAACAGGTATTGTGATTTGCAATGTTAAAATACATTATGTAAAATGTATTTGTTATGAGTTAATTTATCAATAACAGATAAAATGATATACTTTGATTTGCATTCTGGATAGGAAGGTGAAAGACTTGAAAAAAGTATTGAGCTTAATTATGTCTTTTTTAATAATTTTTATTGTTGTTGGATGCAATAGTAAAGAAGAATATAAAAGTAATAGCAAGCTGCAGGTAAGAAATAATATACAATTAAATATAGTTACTACAGATAAATTTTTATATAATATGGTAAAGTCTATAGTAGGAAACAGACATGTAGTAGAATATATGTTTAATGATAGAAAAAGTGAAATGAATTTTAAGTTTACTGAAGACAGTGTAAATAATGTATCTAAAAAAGATCTATTTTTTTATGTAGGTGCAGATTATGAGCCTTGGGTAGATACTTTTGTGGACAAATTAAATAAAAGTAAGGTTGGAGTTATAAATGTTTCAAGAGGAATAAATCTTTTATCTTATAACAGAGTAATAAAATATAACAATACAATTTTAAAAGATAATCCTTATTATGTTAACAATATAGATAATTACAGGATAGCACTTATGAATATTAAAAACGCACTTGAGGATAGGGATGCTAAAAGTAGAGATTTTTATGAAAAAAATTTTTCTGAAACTTTGAATAAGTTAGATAGTTATAAAAAAGACTTAAAGTCAGTAGATGGAGAATTGAGTAATTACACTTTTATTGTTATAGAAGATGAACTTATTTATTTTGCAAAGTATAATAATTTGAAACTTTTAGATGTAAGTCCAAGGGAAGATAATAGTATAATGCCTTTGGATTCAGCAGGTCAAAAAGATTTAGAACAAAAATTAAAAGACAATAAGGTAGTTCTTCTTTATAATAATGATGCTGTAGTTAAAAGTAATGAAGAGTTGATAAAAATTTATAATATAAAAACTTCTAAAATAGAAATTTATAATGGGGATTTTAACTATGAAGAAACCCTTAAACACAATATAAATAGTCTAGAAAATATTTATAAAAAATAAAAAGCTTGCATTTTATTAGTTTATATTATATAATTATTAACGTCTTAGGGGTATAGCTCAATTGGTAGAGTGCCGGTCTCCAAAACCGTAGGTTGTAGGTTCGAGACCTACTACCCCTGCCAGATATCAATGCTTTCACGATTTCGTGAAAGCATTTTTTATATGAAATAACACAACCGTAACACAACCCAGAAAAAAATATATAAACACAAATAAAAAAAGTGCCCTAAAACTATAGGGCAAATAAATGATTAATTCTATCAACTGCTTTAATTTTTTGCTTAGGTAAAACATGAGTATAAATATTAGCTGTAGTAGAAATATCTGCGTGACCCAAAAGTTCCTGGACTGTTTTTAATGGAACATCTGCTTCAAATAATCTTGTAGCATAGGTATGTCTCAGTGCATGAAAATTTCTATAATCTATTTTTGCTTTTTTTAATGCTCTCTCATAACTTCTAGTTAGATTCCTTGTATCGGTAGGTTCACCTAATTCATTAGGAAAAACTAAATCGTTATTTACATATATATCGCCGCTTTTAAGCTTTTCTTCTAGCTGCCTTTTCTTATGTTTCTTCAACTCTTCCATTATATTTAGAGGTACAGGTATAGTCCTCTTACTGCTTTTAGTTTTAGGCTCCTGTTCTATTATTGCAGTTTTATTTTCCGCTGAATTTTCTATATTAATTTTAGATACTCTTTTAAAAGTTCTCTGAACTTTAAGCTCATTATTTTCAAAATCTATGTCAGACCACTTAAGAGCTACTACCTCCCCTATCCTCAAACCTGTTCCAAGTACTAATATAAATAATGCTTTATTTCTATGCTCTTGTATAGATTTCAAAAATTTTTCTTCTTCTTCTAAAGTAAATATTTGAATTTCTTTTTTATCAGTTATCTTAGGCAGTATTACATTGTTACAGGGATTAATTATAATATAGTTTTCTTTAACTGCCTGATTTATGGCAGGCTTGAGCATTTTATTTATTGATTTTATAGTATTTGGAGTTTTGTGCTTATCTTTTACTAGCGTGTTATAGTAAGCCTGTATATTGGTTGATTTTAAATCTTTTAGCTTTCTCATACCTATTTGAGAATTAAGTATGTAGTTCTTATATAGGCTGTTATATTCCGCTAATGAAGAAGGTCTTAAATCATTAATTCTGTATTCATAAAGCCATATTTTAATCCATTCCTGCAGGGTTATCTTCTCATCACAGGGAAGAAGTCCCGCAGCGGATTTATTCATATATTCATCTTTCTTTTTTATAGCCTCCAGCTTTGTCTTTCCATAAAACTGTTTTCGGACAAGCTTTCCAGTATCATCCCGGCCTATAGTAATTGTAGTTCTCCATCCCTTTAGAACTCCATCTTTATAATATTTTTGTACGGAGCCTTCACCATTTGCTTTTTTAGAGGGCATATTAACACCTTCCTTCACATGTAATAGAGAATTATTTGTGATTGTCACCTGTGTATTTTGATGTATTTAGTACATCATTAACTAAATCTGTAAAAGCTTTCTTTAAGTGTTTTGAAAAATAGTTTTTATTAAGGTCATTTGTACTTGTATACTCTAAAATTTCATCTTTAAGTTTTAGAGTAGATGGGGCATTGCAGAACAAAACGAGATCTTCAAGTTTATCTACTATTGAATCAAGACCTATTTTTGTAAGAGCTTTAAGTTTGTTTATATCTTTAAGTGTATCCATGGATATAGAATCTATGTATTTAAGGTCCTGAAGGGAACTTTCTGTGTTATAACATAAAACTTTATTCTCCATTTCATCATAAAAACTTTTCAGTATATCTACAGCTTTAGTTATGAGATATAGAAAATCTAAGTTTATTTCATACTGCTTTTTTTCATTATTAAAATTTGTAAAAATATCAGAAGTATAATTTGAGAGCAAAAAATACACTGCCTTTTTCATATTGTCAGGGTAATTTTTTATAAGTTCTTCAATGTTTTGCTTTGAAAGATATTTAGAAAAATATTCAAAGTTAATTTCATCTATACTTACAGAATTAGTTTTACCAAGAAGGTAATCTGTCGGAACGTCAAAATACTGTGCTATTTTTATAAGCATTCCAATTGACGGGTCCCTGCCGTTCTCCCAGTAAGATATAGTCTGTGTATATATTTTAGAATTACTACTTAAGTCCGTATTGAGTTTATTTAATTCATCTGCTAGTTCCTTTTGAGTTAAACCTTTAGACTCACGGAGCTGTTTAAGTCTATCCTTAAATTCCATTTTATAATCCTCCTATGAGCATAGTATATCATAAAATCATTAAATTTATAAATAGGTTATTCATAAAATTATTGACAATCATCAAAGTAGTGATACAATTAAATTATAAAATCAACAAATTAGTAAAAAGATATTATCATTAAAAGGGGGAGCGGATGATTATATGTTGTACAAATTAAAGGCTAAAAGGGTTGAAAAGGGGATAAAGCAGATAATACTTTCAAAGCAACTTGGTATAACACCTCAGTATTTAGGAAAAATAGAAAAAGGCGAAGTTGAACCCAGGAGAGATCTGATGAAAAAGATAGCAGAACTTTTAGGGGAAGATGTGAAGGAACTGTTCTTTAAATAATATTTATTGGGGCTGGAGGGATTGAAATGGAAGAGTATAAAACAGCCGACAGGATGAGACATGATAAGAAAAAAGTAATGACAGTATCTCAATTTATGGAGGAATACTGCATAGGGCATAACAAAGCATATGAGTTAATACACTGCAGGGATTTCCCTGTGGTTTTCTGCGGTAGAAAAGCACTTATCATAAGAAATAAAGTTGATGAATGGTTTTTAGGACATTTAGGTGAGAAATTTTGATAGGTATGTTTCTTTATAGTTTATATGTGACAGATGAAATGTTTTTAGTCAGAATATTGAAAATAATACAGAAATATCTTACAATGAAATTATAAATATAGAAATAATGTTATATTATGTCATTGAAGATAGTCACATTAGAATATTGTTTAATAATTTTTAGGTGATGAGTATGGGGGTAAATTATAAACTTAAGTCTCTTAGAATTAGAAATAATGTAACTGAAAAGGAACTTGCATATATGCTGCACATGAGTATATCTGCATACAGCCGTAAAGAAATAGGAAGCAGGAATTTCACTATTGGAGAGGCTGGTAAACTTGCTAGATTTTTTAATACTACAATAGAGGACATTTTTTTGTGATAGTTACTTTTATCTTATAATATGGGGGGATCTATATGATTAAAGAAAGACTCAATGAACTTCCACCGCTTATAACTGTAAAAGAAATGGCACAGGTACTTAGGATAGAAAGAAGTACTGCTAACGAAATTATTTACAGGGAAAACTTTACTATAATTATGCTTAAATCCAGGAGGACAAGAATAATTAAAGAGGAATTGATTAACTGGCTTGAAAATAATACAGCCAAATATAAATTTAATGGGTAGAATGGGCATTATTAATTTTTAGGAGGTTATTATGATGGCTAAGTACAGGCAGCTCCATACTGATTTCTGGAATGACGGATTTGTTTTAGATTTAACTCCCGAGGAAAAGTTTTTTTACATATACTTGATGACTAACTCGAACACTACCCAGTGTGGTATTTATGAGCTTCCTAAGCGAATTATAGAAACTCAGACTGGTTACAATAGAGAAACAGTGGACAAACTGCTTCTCAGATTTCAGGAGTATAAAAAGATATTTTACCTGGATGAAACAAAAGAAATAATGATTCTAAACTGGATTAAATACAATAAACCAAATAATTTAAATGCTGTAAAATGTGTCAATAGAGAACTTAAAAATGTTAAAAACAAAGAATTTGTTTCACTATTTTACAAACAGTGTCTTAATGAAGAACTGGATATTGAAAGTATTTTTGATGGAATAGAGATAGAGAATTCTGCTGATTCTGAAAATGAAGCTGCTAAGGATTTAAAAGAGCCCCTTACAAGCCCCTTGGAAGGGGCTTGTAAGGACCCTATAAGTAAAGAAGTAATAAATAATAAACAAAAAATAATAAATAATAAGCAAGAAGTAAGGAGTAATAAGAGTGCAGGTGAAGCGGAACCTTTTGACACCTACAGTACTGTGCTGGCATTTTTTGAGGAGAACATACACTCTGCAGGGGAAGCTGAGAAGGAGAAACTGCGTATGTGGAGCGGTGTTATGGAGTGTGATGTGATTATCCTTGCGGTTGAGGAGGCTTTAAAGTACAATGCCAGAAATATAAATTATGTGGGTAAGATACTGAGAAGCTGGAGCAAGAGAGACTTAAAGACTGCTTGTGACGTTAAGAAGTATAAGAATATACGGGATCAGGGGGAAAAGTGCAGACAGTATGATTTTAAGGAACTTGAGAGGCAGCTGCTTGGATGGGGTGATGGATAATTTATACTTTTTGGGCTATTATGGTGTTAAAGGCTGATTTAGTATATAAGAATGTTAATAGAAATAGTAATTTAGAGAGCACTTAATTATGTATTATTACAAACAATTTGATTTATTGAAAGAAAGGAATGGTTATGATGGATAATGATTTTTATAAAAATATTATTACTCTGTTAGAAAAGTCAGATATAAGATTTCGCACAACAGAAATTAGACCAATAGAAGAAAATGAAGGAATAAAGACTGTTAGTATGAATTTTAGTGACGTTTTAAGGTCTGGTCAAACTCAATTGGCTAAAACTCCAGCAATCTCATGCTTAATCGTTTTTACATTGTTTGATGCTTATATAGAAAATAAATATAGTATGGATCCTGGAATATCATTTAAACAAAAGTATAATCAAGTGCCTTTTATTACAAATCAAAACATAATTGAGAAAGAATGCTATAGACTGATGAAAACAATAAGAAATGGATTTGTTCATAATATAAATGCTATTATATCTCAAAATGATTTATTTCATTTTAATTATAGCAGTCCACAAGGAACCAATTTTAACCTTGATATTTCTTCGGATAAACTTGAACTATTATATTCTATTATTCTGATTTTAGTAAAGGGAAAGTATGAAATTGCAACAGATGGACATTTTGAAAATGTAATATGTACGTATTATAGTGATTTAAAAAGCTATGTTGATACGAATGGTAATTTTACTGATGACGGAAACATGGGTGCAGGTTCAGTCACTTCCTTTAACCTGATGCCAATTTCATCTTATGTACATTTTAACACAGTAGTGAGATATCCAATTGTAAGCTCAAATTATGATATAAGTGAAGGTAGAATAAGAGTAAACATAAAATCAATATCTGATCCAGGATATAAGAGGTATTCTACTGATTATTGCATCAAATATAATAACAAAGTGTATATTATTCCACAAGAAATTTTAGATCCTAATAATTCATTATCTATATCGGATTTATCAATATGGGAATTTAATAAATAGATTTATATATACAGCATAGTTTAAGAATAATACAAAATTGTCAAATTAAAATTTAACAGAACGGATGTGTTACTAATTGTGACTTATATTGCAGAAGATGATTTTTTAAACCTATGTATGGACAAATATAATATTTTTATGAAGGATAAAAATTGGAAATATGATTTTAAGGAAGAATTTCCTAAGAGTTTTGATTCAGAAGCTTCTTGGTTATCACAATTTATTTTCAAAAAATTGTTTGAGTATAAATTTAAAGTGTATATTGAAGGAATCTCAAAGATATCAATGGAAATGGATGATTCAATAAAATTTTCATTTGATTTAATGAATAATCCTAAGCCATCATCAAGAGACTTTTATAGAATTGGTTCAAATGCATAGAAACGATGTCATTCTCTTTTGGAGGAGTGGAAAGCTATTAGCTATACTATCGGAAATTTTGCACCTATTCCTAACCTGAAAGAGAAGGGAAGACATTTACAGCAAATACATAGAGATAAAAATGAGCGATGGGATTTTTTGTTAGATTATTGCCGAAAAAATTGGAAGAAATATTCATGCAGTTCTGCAATTTCTTATAATGAATATATGAAGTTAACATGCCAGCAGATATATTTTCAAGAAATCTACGATGATCTTTTCGAAAAAAAACTTAATAACAGAAAGTTGGAAGAAATTCATGCTCAAGAATACTGTGAATGGATAGAAGAATGGAATAAGATGATTGATAAGAAAAATGATTTGACGTTACTTTCTTTTGGAAAAAAGAGTACAGAAATGAAAGACATAGAAGATATAGTCAAAATTATATGCATTTTAATACAGGTAAGAGGTTATATGATTTTGGCGGCTCTTAGTAAAAGGTAATATAAGATTCTAGTTGCTGAAGAACACACATAAATTCCAATTTAAGGATGAGTACTATAAATAGTACTTTGGCAATTGGATGCGACATAAGGTATATTAGCAAATTCGCTGCGCTTATTAGAAATAAGCTAAACAGCATATTGTATTAAGTTGTTGGTGTGCTACTATGTTAGCGTTTATTAGTTGGAGGTGATGAGATTGGCTGGAGGAATAAGAAAAAGTGATAGAATAGCTAAGCAAGGTGAAAGTACACATATTAAAAATGGAGAGACACCAGTTCCTTCTTTAGATAAAGTACTGCCGAAGATTGGAAAAGAATCTATTTCAGCAATAGAAGTAGCAGTGTACTTGAGTCATCTTAGAGGTTTAAAAGAACCGGATTGTATTGATGAGAAATGCATACGAAGATATATTAATAAGCTATGCAAAATGAGTCATGGAATATTGAAGGCTAGTGAATTTAGAACTGGAGACAATAATGCATATGAATTTAAACCAGAATACCATGATATTTTAATTGCTTTATTTGATACAGACTACTTCGGTGGAAATAAAAATGATAAGAGAATTGAAGACAGAACTCAATTACATGCTCAAATTGCTCATAATATTGGTAAATATGTGAAGGAAAAGGATAAAGCAAAGATACAGAAGGATCCTTCTTATTTGAATGCTAATTTAGAAGCGAAGCTCATGCCAATCATTACGAATGAGCTTACTTGCATGCTTAATTTAATGTATAATGCTGATCCGAGCATCAGATATCAGTATATGTTAGAATGTATGGACAGGTTAATTGGAATTCGTAGATGGATGAACGAATGGAATGAACGTATAAAGATTATACGTAGATTATTTGCAAAGAATGATGCAGAACAAATTAAAATGGCGGATGATGGTGAAGGTCCATTTAAAAATGATATGATTGATATGCTGATGATTAAGGTTTTGGATGCGCGTAGAAAAAATGAAGAATATCATTATATTACAGAGAATGAGGAGCTATCATACCCGGCAACATATCTTGCAGTAAAGCAATATGATATTTCAATGTTAACTGAACATGAGCTGTATCAGTGGTTTGCACAGGCTGAGAGAAATGTATCTAGTAGTATGAGATATAAGTCAATTATGGCCAAATTAAATATTGTTTTAGATAAAAATGATTTGCTGGAAGGAAAGATATTAGATTCTCTTGATAAAATTGTTAGATCAGAAATTGTTGCTTCTTGCGCAGATGTAACACCGTATGACTATAAGAAGTTAATACGTTTTACCGAAGACAGTATACGAGAGGATAAAGAGAAAATCCGAGATATCTGTGATGAAAAAGTGGATGTAAAACTTGATAAAGAAGTATTGAATGAAATTATGGCTATTAAAGATAGAGTAGAACGAAAAAAGAACGCTGGACATAGTACTCTAAAATAATTGTCCGATGACAATACAATGAATAAGTTGTATCTTATAATTACCAAAAGAAATAAGGAGGATTTTGAAATAGAAAAATCTAAGCCTATACTCACACATAACATTTAAGAAATAAATTTCAGTTTAGGGTTCAGTAATGTAAATAGAAATTTGTCGAACAGTTCTAACTTACATATTATCAGTATTAGTGGAGGTGTTAAAAATGAGTGAATGTAAAATAATTAACTCAAGGTATATTTCATCAGAAAGTATCACATTTCAAGGAGATTGGAGAAAAGCACAAAAATATAAAGATAAAGGATATAATGTTAAGAATTTGGGGAAAGGAAATGGCAATTGGATTGCTACCAAACCAGCACAAACTTTATTTTTATTGAAACATGGGGACGAAAAAGAAGAAGTTGATTTGAGGTATGAAATAAAAGATTTTTATGATAAAAAAAATATGACAGAATCGTTGTTTGAAAAATTTAGGAATCAAGTTAATGAAGAGAAAATTGGAATATATTTTTCGGAAGATAACGGATTCACTATAAAATAATAATAAAGAGAAAGACACCTAAAGGATATACAATGTCCCTTTCCACAAATTGCTGGCATTGTCTATTCTGATTCCAAAGGTGCAGAAAATGAGAATCTTGCGAATCCCCACAAATTCCAATTTAAAGTTGAGTACTATAAATTAGTAATTTGTAGAAAAGTTTATTTATAAACAGAAATTTGTAACAATACATTACTTGTGAGAGAGACGTTTATATGTTTCGAGATTCCAGTTGAAGTAAGTGTTGACCTTATTTCATTCTTGAGTTTAGGAATAAGAGTGGCCTTATGGATATTTGAAATAATGCAGGTGGTCTGGGAGTTCTTGGGGTCAGAGCCTCTTATATGACAGGAAGATGAACAATAATAAGGTGCCCTTGTTCGATTTCCAAAACACCATGAAGAAAGGAGTGCGCTATGTCAAAAGAAAAAGTATTTGGGACTTGTGCATTGTGCCAGAAAGAAAATGTTGAATTGATGCAAAGTCATATTATCCCTAAAGCAGTATATAAAAGAGCAAAGACTTTTGAAAATTCTAGGTTCCGTAGTTTTTATGAGCCGAAAAAGATTTTTCAGGATGGGGAAAAGAAGCCCATGCTTTGCCATGATTGTGAAGAGTTTTTTAGTAAATATGAGACGAAATTTGTAAATCAGTTTTTGGATAAATATTTGAAGAACCCTTTTGATAACCTTCCAGAGGTAAGCAAAGATACTGATTTCTATGCTTTGACAGTTGCTTGGAGAATTCTATATGATGACTTGTATGTACAGCATTCATATCAAGATGACAGTGAGAGAGCTTATCTAGGGGAGTACGAGCATAAACTGAGAAGATTTCTCTATGAGAGGTATTTAGATGAAAACCCAGAAGAGAGTGTTGCAAAACCAACTTTTGAAATGCCTGATTTAAAGGGTAAGTGCTTTGGTGAAATTATTGCAGAGATTGAAAAATACGAAAAAAGTAAATTACCCGAGAATATATCAGAAGTCAAAAATTATATGTATACTTTGAGTGAATTGGGGTTTTCGGATGTTGTGAAATTGTTTGATTTCATGATATGGGGGTATTCATTTTATACTCCAACAAGAACAAAGTATTATATAATATCAGGATATAAAGACTTGGTTATTGCTACAGTTTATCATAGGAAAAGGAATATTTTAATAACAGGCGATTGGAAGCTATTAAGAAAAGCTGGTTCATCAGAAACAGTGGTGAAAAAAGATCTTATTGATGAAATGAATGTGCTAATAGATCAAATCAGAAAAAGATATCCAGAAGTACAAAAAAAGTTAGATGAAAACGGGTTGAGGGAGAAAATTTCCAAAAGATATGAAAATCAGAAAAAGCAAGATTATGAAGAGCCTTGATGGGTATTATTCAAAATGGAATTAGCTATGTGCTCTATAATATAGTACTTATATAATGCAATGCTAAGTTGCTAAATTTCAATTCAATGAGATGAAATAAATGAGCATAGAAGCAATTTACAATAAGAGGAGTATATGAAAGCATAAATCTAAAGAAATGCCAATAGATATTCTTAATAAAATATTTGATGCTATAAGAACTGGTTGGAGCTGTATCACTTGAATATCCTGATGAGAAACTAAATCCAAGACCGAGAAAGACACCGGATAGAACTATAATGATACTTAGGACTAGTTCTTTATTGCTAGAGCAAAGTATTTTAGTTTTGAGAATACATTAGGATAAAATTTAAAAATAAATGTTTTCCATTATGTCAAAGAATGGTTAGCCACTGCCTTTTTACCTGTATAATCAAATAAAAAGGCGGTGGTTACCATAGAAGAGCTTGTTAGAAAAGCCAAATCCGGCGACAAAAACTCCATGGATTCTATCATTGCAAAATTCAGCTGCTTCATAATAAAAAAATCATGTAAATACAATATTCCTTCCTATGACTTTGATGATCTAGTGCAGCATGGCTACCTCTCTGTAATAAAAGCAGTAAAACTCTACAAAATTGGGAAAGGATCTTTTACAACTTACTGTACAAATTCCATAGTAAATAACTTCAATGCCCTTTTAAAACGCCATATAAAGCACTTTAGAGAAGTACAGGATGAAGGGGTGCTGTCAATTCAGCCCTATGACTTTACCCTTGAAGATGAAGTTATTGCATTTGATCAGGCAGAAAAGATAACACTTGCACTTTGCAACCTTCAGGATATAGAAATAAAAATAATTAAATCCGTGTACATGGAAGGCAGGACACTTAAGGAAACCGCTGAAATGCTTAACATAAAATATAGACATGCTATAGAAATAAAAAAATCTGCCCTAAATAAACTGAGAAAATATCTGAAATAGCATATATATTTTTATAATGGCAAGAGGGAGGGTGATATTTATGTATGACCAGCTGGTTAGTTTAATCAGCACCGTAGGGTTCCCAATAGCAGTTAGTATATATCTGCTCATAAGGTTTGAAAATAAGATTGACCTTTTAGTCAAATCTATTGAAGACTTAAGAGAAGATATATCAGCCGTTATAAAAAACCAGGAGAAGAAATAGGTAAAAGCCTATTTCTTTTTTTCTGCACTAATTTTAAGAAAGGCATATATATAAGTAAAAGTTAAAGAAAGGGGAGAATTGTTATGGCAGCAAAGTCAACAAAGCTTTCAAGTACGCTTTCTATTGTAGAAAAGACAGGGCTTAACAAACAGGGTAAAGAGATACTTAAAAAAGTTACACTGGGCAAGATTGCAATGGATGCAGCAGATCAGGATGTATATGATGTAGTAAAAGCTGTAGGTGACATACTTACTTATCCTGTAAATGAGATTCAAAAAGTGGACAACACCGTAATTACTAACGCCTAGTAAGTGGGCAAAAATCAGGAAAGGAGGAGTTTAAATGGCAAACAGACTTAATATGAGGTTTACTACAGAGGAGGAAGGCAAATATTTTTCTCTGAGTGTAGACAATGTAAAAGAAGATGCAAATGGACAGCCTTCAGTTACCAAGGAACAGGTTATATCTCTCATGGATCTTATAATTGCAAAGAAAATATTTGTTACTAAGAATGGTGCATTGGTTGGCAAGAAGGATGCTAAGGTTGTAACAACAGACTCAAAAGAATTTGAAATGAAATAGATCATAAAGGTCCTGCAGATGTGCAGGACCTTTAAATTTTGGAGGTGGCGTTTTGAACATAATAAATTCTAATCTAAGTTTTAGGAGTAATTTAAGCTGGGGCAATAATCCAGAAGCAGTTGTGCTCCACCATGCGGATGCAAAAGTGTGCAGCATAGAGGACATCCACAGGTGGCACCTTGAAAATGGCTGGTGTGGCTGTGGTTATCACTATCTTGTAAGGAAAGATGGTACTATATATACGGGAAGAAATGAAAAGGCTGTAGGTGCCCATTGTCCAGGATATAATTCCAAATCTATAGGAATATGCGCTGAGGGAGATTTCAACGTTGAGGCTATAGGACAAACACAGTATAGTGCCTTATTAGAATTAACCCGCTCCATGTTAAGTAAGTATGAAATAAGTAAAGTATATGGACATAGGGAGCTTTATTCTACAGACTGTCCTGGAGAGAATTTTCCGCTGGACAGGATAAGGAATGAGGATGCAGTAAGCGGTGGTAAATTAATTTACCCTGGATACCTTATAAGAATGAATCCTGGTTTGGAGGATAGTAATGTAAAAGCTGTTCAGGAAAAGCTTATGAGTAGAGGTTACAGTGTTGGAAGATGCGGTGCTGACGGATTCTTTGGAGGGGGTACCCTTAAGGCTGTAGAGAATTTTCAGAGAGACAGCGGACTTGCAGTTGATGGCATTGTTGGAGTTAATACATGGAATAAGCTGTTTGGATAAATTTGAATAAATAAAGAAAGTCTAAAATGGAACCTATAATATAGACATTATTATATAGGTTCTTTTTTTATAAAATAAAATAGAAAGATTACGTAGAGATTTCCCTTCTTTTATTTTGTTTCTAATTAGAATATAATTAGAATATAAAAGTAATATAAAAATAATATAAAAGTTGGTGAAAATTCATTTGAAAGTTAAAATGTTTTACAAAAACCAGGTGGAAGTTGCCAATGCTTTGTGTAAAGTTATAGATTGCTACTGGAATGATGAACTTGAAGAAAATGTTATGATTGAAAGTATAAAAAAGATATTTGAAAATAATAAAGAAAAAATAATAAAAGAAAATAATTATACAACAATCATTAAGCAAAAGTGTGGGAAAAAAAGAATTGAGTTGATTAAAAAAATAGCTAAGATATAAGACTGTATAGGGGGATAGTTATGAAGACATTATTTGAATTATGCAGACCAAGAGAAAGTGTATTTAGTGAAACAAAAAGGGATGATGTATTAAATTTATCTGATTTAGTTGATAATAGAATAAATCCAAATGATTTTTTTGATGAAAATTTCATAACTCAGGGTATGAATATACTATTTGAAACTGCTTTTAGAAGATTTAAAAGACAAAATTCAACATCAGTAATTAAATTAACACAAGCTATGGGTGGTGGAAAAACTCATAACATGATTGCATTAGGATTATTGGCAAAATATCCTGAGTTTAGGGAAAAAATAATGGGCCAAAACTATAAAAATGATTATTTAGGAAAAATTAAAGTTGTTGCGTTTACAGGTAGAGAAAGTGATGCACCTTATGGAATATGGGGCTCTATTGCTGAACAGTTAGGGAAAAAAGAAGTATTTAAAGATTATTATTCACCTTTAGCAGCACCAGGAGAAAATGCATGGATAAGATTACTTCAAGGGGAACCTTTATTAATACTTTTAGATGAATTGCCACCGTATTTGGAAAATGCTAAATCAAGAATGATTGGAAATTCAGATTTATCAGTTGTTACTACAACGGCATTATCAAATTTGTTTTCAGCACTTGGAAAAGAACAACTTTCAAACGTGTGTCTTGTGATTTCTGATTTGAAATCTACTTATGAATCGGGAAGTGAATTACTTCAATCTACATTTAAAGAACTTGAAAATGAAGTTAATCGTTCAGCTTTAGATATAGAGCCAGTTGGAAGTGGATCAGATGAAGTCTATTATATCCTTAAAAAAAGGTTATTTAAAGAAGTTCCGGATGATAATGAAATTAATGATGTAGCAATGGCATATAAAGAATCGGTTAATGAGGCTAAACAAATGGGATTTACTAGTATGTCAGGAGATCAATTATATATAGCAGCAAAAGATTCATATCCTTTTCACCCTTCGATAAAAGATTTATATGCTAGATTTAAAGAAAATCCAGGATTCCAGCAAACTCGTGGCCTAATTAGATTAATGAGACAAATTGTAGCACAGCTATATACAGGTGAAAATTGTAAGGCTAAGAGTAAATACATGATAAATGTTTTTGATTTTGACTTAAATGATAGAAATATGTTAACTACTGTAACGCAGTTAAAACAATCATTAACTAATGCAATATCTCATGATATAGCATCTGGAGGAAATGCAATTGCGGAACAAATTGATGCTGTATACGGAAAAAATGTCGTTCAGGATGTTGCTAAGTTGATTTTAGTTGCATCTTTAGCGGATGTTCCGCATGCGTTACTAGGGTTATCTCTATCTGAAATTATAGGAGATTTATGTGAACCTAAAAAAGATATAACTGGTATAAAAAAAGCTTTAGAAGAATTTGAAATGAAAGCATGGTATTTAGACCACGATAAGGATGGAAGGTTATTTTTTAAAAATACTAAAAATATGATTGCTCAAATGCAATCATTGGTAGAATTGTACAACAATGAACAAGCTAAAATGGATTTAAAAAAATTATTAAAAGAAAAGTTTGTACCATCAACTAAAGATTGTTATCAAGAAGTGGAGGTATTCCCTGCTATTGATGAAATAAATTTGTCTATAGATAAAGTGACATTGGTATTATTCGAACCATATAGTGGTGCAAAGATTCATCCAGATTTACAGAAATTCTATGATTCAACCCCATATAAAAATAGAGTTATGTTTTTATCAGGTAAAAGAGATACTATGGACAGGTTATATAAAGCTGCAAAAGAACTTAAGGCCATACGGACGATAATAGCAGATATGAAGGATGAAAAAGTATCTGAGTCTAATCAACAATATCAAATAGCCTGTGATATGGAAATAAAGAAGATTATGGCAGTACTTGAATGTGCAAGACAGACATTTGTAACTTTATATTTCCCTAATAAAAATGGAATAGCTGAAACATACTTTTTAATGCAATTTAAAAGTAGCAAATATAATGGTGAAGAACAAATAAGACAAGCATTAAAAGATAAAATGAAATTTACGGAAGATAGTTCAGGAGAACTATTTATAAAAAAATGTGAAGATAGGCTTTTTACAAGAAAAGAAATGACGTGGAATGAAATTGAGGAAAGAGCGGCTACAAATACTTCATGGCAATGGCACCATTTAAAGGCTTTAGAAACTATAAAAAGTGAGTGTATTAAAAAAGATAGATGGAGAGAGCATGGAGGATATATAGAAAAAGGACCTTTTGAGAAAGATCCAACGAGTGTTAAAATTCAAACTATAAATGTAAATTATGAAACTGGAGAAGCAACATTAAAAATATTTCCTGTTTATGGAGATAAGATTTACTATGAAGTTGGAGGAATTGCAACAACAGCATCATCACGGGTTGATAATCTTATTAATTTTAAAACACATGAAATAGAGTTGTCTTTTTTATGTATTGATTCTTCTAATGAACATCCTACTGGAAAAGCTGTTACATGGAGAAATCAGGTGAAAATAAAATACAAGATAACAGATAAAATAGATGGAATATATTTAACTCTTAGATCACATCCTAAAGTAATAATTAAATATACGACAGATGGTTCAAATCCTAAAGAAAATGGTGGAGTTTATGAAGGTGAATTTATGATTTCTGAGAATACTGCATTTGTTGAAGCAGTAGCAGAATATAAGGAAGAGTATTTTGAAACTGAGACTATAAAGATTGATAGAAAGAATAGGAAAGAAATTAATATTGATAATTCAAAGCCCCTAAAATTATATAAAGACTTTAATTGTAAGGATACAAATGCGACATATAAAGATATTGAATCTTTAAAAAAATTTAATGCAACAATACGGGACATAGAAATCAATCTAGTTAAAGACGAAAATAGTGAAGAAGGTTGGATACAATTATCTATGGATAAAAGTACCAAGGTTGATTTGAATAAATTATGTCAAACTATAGATAACTTAAAATCTTCATTTATGAATGATACAAAGGCAAATATAAGTTTAGATTATAATATTGTTGAGTTTAACAAAGGTGAAGAATTTATAGATTGGGTCAATGAAAAGGGATTAAGTTTATCAGAATTTAGAGAAACGGAGATAATACAATAATGGCAGAAAAAAAGTCAGCAATTGGTTTTGGCTTTATTCCAGAAGAATCAAAACATCATTTTTTAGTTATTGTACCAAAATCAAAAGATGGCAATGTTATGGTTTATGAAAGATTTCGTTGGGAAAATGATAGAGTAGTTCAATCTGTAAATGAAGCTATTGATAAACCTAAAGCACAAATATCAAAACATAAATGGAAGTTAATACAAGAGACTTTGAAAAAAGAATTTAATGATAGATTAAAAAAACAAAACATTGTAGTTGGAAGGTGGAAAACCGGGCAGATACCCATTGAAAATCTTCTTGGCAAAGAAATGCTGCTATTAATATGGGCAATAGAAGATAGTGACCCGAGTGTTATACCAGTAGCCATTAGAAATTGGCTTGGACTTGAGCCTGAAGAAAGATGGTGGCTTTTCACAATGGCAAATGGAGCAACAGGTGGGTTATATGATAGAAAAGGTTGGAGAAAAGCTATAAGATATGCTTTAACAGAAAATCCAATAGATAATAAAAAACAGCATCAAGAGGATTTATTTGAATTTTTGTTTAATAAGAAAAACGAGTAATTTAAGGAGAATACTATATGTCTTATGATAAATCATTTATAGAAGTACAATTTCCAGTATCCAAAATTTCAAAAGAAAGCTATAAAGAAAGAAAAGCAGGGAGTAACCAGACCCTTACTGGACTCGGAAAATGGTGGGGAAGAAAGCCACTAATACTTGTAAGAGCTGCAATTTTAGGTATATTGCTTCCTGTAACTGATAATCCCAAAAAAGATATGGAAATATTTTTAAAAATATTAGCCATGGACAACAAAGGCTTAGAGTTAAGGAAGAACAAACCGATTTCGACTAGAGAGTTATTAAAGAATGCAGAATCAGATGAAAAGCAAAAATACTTTATTAATGAAAATGACGAATATTTGGCCAAGTATAAGAAAGGTATTTCAAAAGAAGATAAAGAAAAACTTCAAATCAATATATTTAATAGGCTTTCTTATGATGAAAAACTTAAATATTGTTTAAGGACTGAAGAAATAAATAATGAAGCCGTTATTGAATGGAAAGAGATTAATGAGTATCTAGGAACTAATGTCGGAAATATGCAAGAATTAGTTAAAGAATTAGGTATTAAAAAATTTGGAAAAATTCCAAGGGTTGGGGATTGCTTTTGTGGAGGGGGAAGTATACCTTTTGAAGCTGGAAGGATAGGCTGTGATGCGTATGGTTCAGATTTAAATCCGTTGGCAGGTCTTTTAACATGGGCAGATTTAAATATTTTGAGTAAATCGGATGAAGAAGTAAAAAAATTAAAAGAATTCCAGGAAAAAGTATATGATGATGTTGCAAAACAAGTTGAAGAATGGCAAATTGAAGAAAATGAAAAAGGATGGAGGGCAAAATATTATTTATACTGTAATGAAACTATATGCCCCGAATGTGGATGTAAAGTTCCTCTGTCACCTAATTGGATAGTGAGTAGTAGCTTTAAGACTATTGTAGTATTAAAATATAATGAGCAAAATAATGATTTTGATATTATCATACAAAATGATGCATCAAAGGAAGAAATGAAAAATGCGAGAAATAATGGAACAATACAAAAAGGAAATTTAATTTGTCCTCATTGCCATAAAAAAACACCTATTTCATCAATAAGAAAAGATAGAAAAATTGAAGATGGAAGTATTGAATACGGATTAAGAAAATGGGACAAGCATGAGTTTATTCCAAGAGATGATGATGTTTTTACAGAAAGATTGTATTGCATTAAATATATTGAAAAGTTCAATACAAAAACATGGGAAGAGGTAATGAAGAAACCTGCTCCAGCTATAGATGCGTATTATGGGAAAATACATTATGTTGCACCTGACAAAATGGATTTAAAAAGGGAGGAAAAGGTTAAAAATTTATTGAAAGAAAGGTTTAAAAAATGGCAAAATCAAAATATTATTCCTAATAGTGAGATTGAACCAGGATATAATACTAATCAAATAATAAGAGAAAAGGGATGGAAATATTGGCATCAATTATTTAATAATAGACAATTGTTGATATTGGGTTTATTTCAGGAAGTAATTATCAAGTGTAAGACTAGCCGAACTTGTAAATCTTTTTTTTTGTTAGGGCTTAATAAAATTCTAGATAGAATGTCTAAATTATGTATGTGGCATACTTCATATGATAAAGGAGAAACAACGTTTTCAAATCAAGCTTTAAATGGATTATATGTTTATGCAACTAGAGGATTGAGTACACTATATAATCCGTGGATTTTAAATATAAGAAATAAAGAATTTAATAGTGATTCAATAATAAAGTTGAAAGACGCTAGAAATATTGAAGAAATCTGCAACATATGGATAACAGATCCTCCATATGCTGATGCAGTTAATTATCATGAACTTTCAGAGTTCTTTTTATCATGGGACAAAAGGATGATATTAGATGTATTTCCGGATTGGTATACAGATAGTAAAAGAGTATTGGCAATTAGCGGCACGGGAAAATACTTTGATGAAAGTATGATTGAAATTTATAGTAATTTAGCTAATCATATGCCTGATAATGGATTGCAGATAGTTATGTTTACACATCAGGATGTTAAAATATGGGCAGAACTTTCTATGATCCTTTGGTCGGCAGGTTTACAAGTAACTGCAGCGTGGAATATTGCTACAGAAACGGATTCAGGCGGGTTAAAGGATGGAAATTATGTTAAAGGAACAGTACTTTTAGTATTGAGAAAACAGACTTCAAATGAAACTGCATATTTAGATGAACTAAGTTCAGAAATTGAAACTGAAGTTAAAAATCAAATAGATAGCATGAGAAAATTAGATGATAAAGAAGATCCTAATTTTAGTGATCCTGATTATTTGTTAGCGGCATATGCAGCATCACTTAAAGTTCTAACATCCTATAAAAATATTGAAGATATAAATGTAAAATATGAACTCTCAAAATCTAGAGATAGTAAAGAGGTTTCACCAATAGAAAAAATCATTCATGGTGCAGTCAAAATAGCGTATGATTGTCTGATTCCAAATGAATTTGATAGCTTTATATGGAAGACTCTTATACCTGAGGAAAGACTATATTTGAAAGGAATTGAACTTGAAAAGCAAAATGTATATAAAATATCAGCATATCAGGAATTGGCACGTGGTTTTGGAGTTAATGATTATAGTGAAATGTTGGCAAGTAAAAAAGCAAATTCAGCGAGAGTAAAAACACCTAAGGAATTTGATATGAAACATTTAAATGATAATTCAGCTTTTGGAAATTCACTTATTAGAAATATTTTAGTATCTATACATATAGGATTAAAAGAAGAAGATACTGTTAAAGGTAGAAATTGGCTTAAAACTCAAGTAAACAATTACTGGGATAAGAGAGAAAGTATATTGAACATTTTAGATTATTTATCTAAAACTGAATTTATAGGTAATATGAAACAGTGGAAGGAATGTGCCCATGAAGCATTTATGCTAAAAAATTTAGTTGAAAATGACAGTATATAGTTTAAAATGGGGGGTATTAGTTTGCTTAGAAGATTTTCTTCAAGAAGACAAAAATTAGATAGGGCATTTTTAAATGATAAGTTAAAAGGGGCTAAAGCTTATGATAGGATAGCAGGATATTTTAGTTCTTCTATTTTAGAATTGGCTGGTGAAGATATTAAAAGTATGGAAGGACAAGCTAGAGTAATTTGTAATTCAAATTTAAATAAAGAAGACGTAGCTACAGCTGTGTTGGCTAAAGATGCTATTAGAAAAGAGTGGTGTGACTTTAAATTAGAGGAAATACCTTTTAAGTCCACAACTAATTTAGAAAAATTGTACAATTTATTAAAAAGTAAAAAATTGAAAATTAGGGTATTACCAAATGCATATTTTGGTTTGATCCATGGAAAGGCTGGAGTTATTACTTTAAAAAACGGTTTGAAAACTTCATTTATAGGAAGTATCAATGAAACATTTTCAGCATGGAAATTAAATTATGAATTACTTTGGGAAGATGATTCCGATGAATCGGTTAAATGGGTTCAGGAAGAATTTAATGCATTATGGAATAGTCCTTTTTCAGTTCCTATTTCAGAATTTGTTATAGATGATATTGATAGAATATCTAAAAGGACGAAAATATCATCTGTTGATAAGTGGAAAGAAAAATCAAATCCTGCATCTGTTGTTGTTGAATCACCAGTTTATAGAAAAGAATTTGGATTATGGGAACATCAAAAATATTTTGTAAATCTTGTGTTTAACGATCATAAAAAATCTTATGGTGCAAGATATATACTAGCTGATATGGTTGGACTTGGTAAAACTATACAATTAGCATTATCTGCGCAATTAATGGCACTTTATGGAGACAAACCAATATTGATTATTGTTCCCAAAACTTTAATGTGGCAATGGCAAGAAGAAATGAATAATTTACTTGACATGCCGTCTGCTATTTGGTCAGGTAGAGAATGGATTGATGAAAGTGGTTTAAAATATCCATCAGAGGGAAGTAAATCTATTAAAAAGTGTCCTAGAAGAGTTGGCATTATATCTCAGGGATTAATTACTGCCAATTCTGAGTGCGCAGAGTATATTATGTCAATGAATTTTGAATGTATTATAGTAGATGAAGCACATAGAGCTAGAAGAAAGAATTTAGGCAGCGACAAAGAAAATGAAAAACCTCAGTCTAATAATTTAATGAAATTTTTACTTAATATTTCAAAAAAAACAAAGAGTATGCTCTTAGCAACAGCTACACCTGTTCAAATGTATCCTATAGAATGTTGGGATTTATTAAATATTCTTTCTCAGAAAAATTCAAGTGTTCTAGGCGATAAATTTAGTAAATGGAGATGTAATCCAGAGAAGGCAATGAATTTAATTATGGGGAAAGAAAAACTTGAAGGATTAAGTCTTGAAAATTGGGAATGGCTAAGAAATCCATTTCCTTCAAAAGAAGAAGGAGAAATGACTTTTGGCAGGATTAGAAGAAAGTTGCATATGAGTGAAGATGACTTCGTAATTAATCCAGATGTTTTGAATGATTTAAAAGGAACTCCTGAAGAAAGAAAAATCGGACGTATTATAGATAAAGGTTTTATTGAAAATCATAATCCTTTTATAAGACATATTGTAAGAAGAACTAGAGATTTTTTAGAGAATACCATAAATCCAGAAACAAATGAACCATATTTAAAAAAAATAGAGGTTAAATTATTTGGAGAAAAAGAAAATGAAACTATATTATTACCTGTATATCTTAAAGAAGCTTATAGTTATGCAGAAAAATTTTCAAAATTACTTTCTAAAAGGTGTAAAGGAGGAGGATTTATCAAAACATTATTGTTAAAAAGAATAGGAAGCACTATGGTGGCAGGAGAAAATACAGCTAAAAAAATGTTGCAATGGGGAATATTCTTTGATGATGAAGATGATGAGGATATTAATGTAAAGGAAGAAGGCATAAAGGATTTAACTGATGATGAAAGAGATTGTCTTAAAAAGTTTATTAAAACTATTGATATAAATAAAGAAAGAGATCCTAAGTATGATTTAGTTTATGACTTATTAATTAATAAAAATTGGAAAGATAAAGGGTGTATTATCTTTTCTCAATACTATGATTCAATTTATTGGGTCGCAGAAAATTTATCAAATGATATAAAAGGAGAAATAATAGGTATATATGCTGGCGGAGAAAAATCAGGAATAATTGTAGATGGAATATATACTAAAAAAACAAAAGAAGAAATTAAAGCAATGGTTAAGAAATACGAAATAAGAATTTTATTGGGAACTGATTCTGCATCCGAAGGGTTAAATTTACAAACACTAGGTTCATTGATAAATTTAGATTTACCATGGAATCCTACGAGGTTAGAACAAAGAAAAGGTCGTATTCAAAGAATTGGTCAGGTGAATGATGTTATATATATTTATAATATGAGATATAAAGATTCTGTTGAAGATAAGGTTCATGATATGTTGTCTGAGAGGTTAGAAAATGTTTATGATATATTTGGCCAGATACCGGATGTTTTAGAAGATGTATGGATACAAGTTGCATTAGATGATATTGAGCAGGCAAATAGAATTATTGATGAAGTACCTAAAAGTCATCCATTTAGTCTTAGGTATGAAAGTGGTGTTGGAAAAGTTGATTGGGAAAGTTGTGCAGAAGTGCTTGATAGTAAAGAAAAAAGGAAATGTTTGATGAACTCATGGTAATAAGTAGCAATATGTATTAATAAAAAATTATGAGAAAGTTTAGAAACAAAGTATTGGAAAAGATTATTTTTTTTAATGGAAAGGTGTTAAGGAATTACTTTATTTACAGCAAGCCTTTCTTTTATTTTTTAAATTTTTGGATCAGTTTTCATTTATTAAAAAGGAATTTTCTCTTTAATATTGAATATATTATTTACAATATCTTCAATCTACTTGAAACAAAGTAACTTTTACTTAACACAAGAGCTTGATTACTTGAAAGCAAATATATTATGATATATAAGATAAATGCTAGTTTTTAGCGCTATTTATTATAAAAAACCCTTACTAGCTTATAATAAATATAGATTTACTTAACACTAAAGTTATTTTACTTGAAAGTAATATAGAGTTACTTGAAACAGAAAGGAGGAATCTCTTAAATGAATATTAAAATGCCAATAGAAGAAATAATAAAAATGGGAGAAGGCCAGTACTTCGATAGAAAGTCATCCAAAATACAAATAAATAAATTAGCAGAAACTTTAATTGCCTTTGCAAATGCAGATGGAGGGACCATAGCTATAGGAATTGAGGATGGAAAAATATTAGGTATAAATAGTCAGGGAAATATTAAGATAAACGATTTTATTCAATGCAGTTTTGATAAGTGTATACCACCTGTTAAAGCAAATTGTGAATTTGTAAATGTAATTAAAGATAATGGCAAGGAAGATAGAATACTTCTTATTCATGTTGAGGCAAGCATAGATAAAGTACATAAAACTGCAGCTGATGAAGCTTATTTAAGGGTTGGAGATGAAAATAAAAAGCTTAATTTCGAACAAAGATTAAACCTAGAATATGATAAAGGTGAAAGGCTTTTTGAAGATAAAATAATTACAGAATGTACAATGGAAGATTTAGATGAGACTGTACTTAAAAGTTATGCAGAAGCAGTTAAATATAAGGACAAAGATTATGAAAAGCTCCTTTATGCCAGAGGGCTTGCAAGAAGGAGTAAGGAAGGTCCTAGAATAACAGTAGCAGGTGTTTTATTATTTGCAGAAAATCCAAGCATATTTTTACCAAATGCGAGAATTAGATTTTTTAGATATGAAGGCAGCAGTGCAGAAGTTGGAACAGGTATGAATATTGTAAAACAAGAAATGATAGAGGGGCCACTCCCGAAACAAATAGAGATAGCTAAAAATGTAGTCAAAGCACAGCTAAGAGAATTTACAGCACTTAATCCTATGAATGGAAAGTTTATTACTGTTCCTGAGTATCCAGAATTTGCATGGCAAGAGGGCATAATTAATGCTGTTACTCATAGAGCGTATAATATACAGGGTGATGATATAAAAATATTTATGTATGACGATAGATTGGAAATAATAAGCCCAGGCAAGTTTCCCAATATAGTAAGTAAAGGAAATATAAAAGAAGTTAGATATTCAAGAAACCCAAGAGTAGCAAGAGTACTTACAGAGTTAGGTTGGGTAAGGGAACTTGGAGAGGGAGTAAAGAGAATATATAAAGAAATGAAGGAATATTTTCTCGATGATCCAATTTATGATGAACCAAACTACTCTGTAAAACTAGTTTTAAAAAATAATATTATAACGAGAAGACAAAGACGTAAGGAAAGGGTTAATAACCTAATAGATTTTGATTGGAATAGTTTTTCAGATGATGAGAAAAAAGCTATAGAAATGGCTTATTCAATAGAAAAGTTATATACTAAAGAATATGCAGACATAATAAAGAGGAGTGCTACCTATGCAAGAAGTTTATTAAATAATCTTGTAAATAAAGGAATACTGAAGAAAGTAGCTTCGTCTACTACTGATCCACACCAATATTACATTTTTAAGGAATGTTAAAGATAGTTAATAATTATAAGTGTATTAAGTATAAATAATTTGTGGTAAGTCAAATTTAGTATCTATACAGATAGTAATAGAATATGCTGTGTTTATTTATAATGTGTGTCATTTCAGTATTTTATTTAAAATATGAAGCTGTGGATATGCTTTAACTTTTCCTGCAGTCAGAATTAAAGCATATCCACAGCAATCAATTTAATGGGATGCTCCGCCCCAAAACCCAGGAAGCAATCCTTCGAAGTCCCATAATAGGCTCCTTTTAGTCGCAGTGAAGCTTTGGACTAGCTATTATTATTTACTACGTTCAAAAAATAGCTAGTCCAAAGGCAAACATAATATTCTGCTCAGTAAATCATATCATAACAAAGTAAATTCCCCTCTTGTAATAATATATAATATTAATCCTACAAATTATAGAAATATCATATGATAAAAAATAAATCCTGATTTATTAAGTTCAACTAATCTAGATATGAATTCTAGGTTATAAAAGAAGCTAAACTCTTACGCAAGTAAAATTGGTATTACATATAATTCACTTTTATATATTAAGGCACTTTGACTGCCACCCAAAAAAGGACAAGTTTCTATCTAGTATTTCTTTGCTTTTATAAGTTCCTCCTTTATCCAGACCTTCTAAAAGCAAAGAAATACACGATTTTAACTAGTCCTTTATTTGGGTACCCGGCAGAGTGCAGAGGGGTGAGACATGCTCCCTGCAGAAACCTTTCATGTACAAGCATTGAAAAGACATGTCCATATAAGGTTTCGCAGCAAGGCAAGTCCACCCCTTTCCGGCATTCCTCTGGGGTCTTTCGCTTGTGCTACTTCGCTAAACAAAGGGAGATTTAACGAAAGTACAAGCTTTTACAAAGCTTGATACAGTCGTCAAATCTATTGTTTAGCAAAATAAACAAGCGTTCAGGGGAGTCTTCAAGGGACTTTTATATGCATGAAGTTTTAGACAGCTCTTTAAAATATTTTTAAACAATTTGTAGTATACAGGCGAAAGGGTGGACATGCTTCTAACACCTTGTGGAGATATGATTATATGTGGAGATTACTTATATGGACGGTGTTACAAGGCAAGTCCACCCTATGTAAACCAAAATATTTATACAATAGAAAGTCATTTTGTTTGGACGGTTGCTTTAATCAAATTTCTTAAGCTAATTCTTCAATAATTTCATAACTATGTATAAAAGGTACACTATCTAAAACTTCCCATTCCATCATCTGTACATTAGCTCTATTAGATATGCATAATGTTCCCTTTTTCCATCAGTTACGCATATTCCCTCTACTCTATTTTCTTCTTTGAAATCCATAATATTTGCTCATTTATTAAATGATATATTTATTCTATGGGGAAAACAAGGAGGAAGATAGTCGCTTTACTTAAATATTAGTAAGGGTCTAAATTTAAGATAAATGAAGAAGTTAATTCGGAATTATCCATATTTCCTTACACACTATTTAGAGATGGTGCAGTTCTAGAAAATAATACAGATAACATATCTAAAGCTACAAATAGACCAAGATATTTATATTGCTTAACAGATGGAGAAGAAAAAATAAGTAAGTTTATCGCGTCTCAGGGTACGCTGATAGATAAATATTCAAATTAAAGAGAGACGATTAAGAATACCTATTCAAATTAATGGTCAAGAGTTAGCTTTTAGCACAGGAGATGACAATAAGCTTCGAAAAGCTATAACATAGATATTTTATTAATAATAATGATGTGAAATTTTCAAGTAATGAGGATTTTACGTCATTTATTTTGTTTACAATATAAATTAAAATTAATGTCGCTTTTTAACTAAGTAATTAAAAGATTTACAACAAAATATAATTATTTTCATATAATCCTAAATTAAATCCGAAAACAAATCTTTAATTAAGTATTGACTAAAGATAAATTGTTTGTTATACTTAATATGAAATTTGAAAACGGATTTAAAAAAGGAGCTGAATGGAATGGGAAAAATTACTTATATAATACCGATGGTTTTTAAAAAAGGTGGTAAAATTAACTATAGAGATTACCAAAAGCAATTTGATGCAGCAATGAATGAGTTTAATAGGCGTGCGAAAAAAGTAAATAAGGCGCGAAAAATATTGAAGGTTGAAACTACAGAGAATCAGTTTAATGTGTTTCTTGAATCATGGGATACCCTTCAAAACCCTTCAAAAGCTTTAAACGTATTTTCACAAACTTTAGCCACAATGCAAATATTCAAAGATTTCCTTGATAGTCAAAGACATTTACTTAGAAATAATGGCAAGGCCACGGTGGTAGTGAAAAAAGCAGAGGTAATTATCAACGACTGTAAGTTAATTCAAACGTTAACAGATATAGTATTAGGTGGGGAATTAAATGAAAGCATACAGAAGAAGTATGCTAGGAAAGAGGCAAAGGAAAATGTTACACGTATTGCCAAAGAGTATATGTTGCTATAAAGGTTACTAGCTGTTAAAGGTAGACTTTTTTTAAAAAAGTCTACCTTTCTATCATGGAAAAAGTAGTTGGTAAACATGGTATGCCAACAAGAAATAGAATTAGGAGGTTTTGGAATATATGCATCCTTATTTAACAATGTAGATATTATTTTATTAGCAAATAGAATTAGTACATTAAATTCATATCAGTTATTAAACCTTGTGAATCATGTATAAAAAATTTCGATATATATGAATATTACATGCTAAAAGTGTCATCAATTTTATGTATTAGACAGCTGTGATTGAAATGATAAATTAGAAATAAAGTAAATAGTTTTTAGTAAAATTTTTAATTAATTTACTTTCAACAAGCTATTGTTTTGAACGTAAGGAGTGCAGCTTATGACTTTAGAGGAATACATAAGGCTTGCAAAGTTGCAACGAAACGAGTAGGAAGAAAAATAATAGCTTGTCCAAAGCTTCTTTTGGAATAAAGGGAGACTATTATAAGACTTCGGAGTTTTGCTTCCTGGGTTTGGGATGGAGCATCCCATTATTATTTAATGTCTATTTAAGAAAAGTAATGAATTCTGCTACTGAAGGAAGGAGATATGGACCTGACAGAATGGCTGCTTTGGCAATAGTATGGCCTTACTGGGGTTAAATTTTAGAATAAATAGTATAATTAAGAGATTGTAAGTGTTTATGAATTGTATATAATAAAAAAAGGTTTTGGCCTAATTTGAGAGTATATACTATATTAAGGTAAAAAGGGAGAGGATTAATGTGTCAGTATTAATTATAAATATTACTGGTAATCAACGAAAATTTGAGAATCAATTTTGTAATGATTTGTCTTCTAAAATAAATGCAGAAACAAAAATAAAGGACATAAGAGGAGAGGACCTTCTAGCTATGCAAGGTATTGATGGTGAAGGGCATGAAGTTATAGTAGTAGTTGGGCATGCAGGTAGAAATGGAAAATCTAATACCATATTAGATTGTGGTTTTGGATGGAAATTATTAGACAATCCAACGATATTTACACAATTATTAGGGAATAATAATAAAAGATTTATCCTTGTATATTGTGCATGTAGTGCACTTTCACCAGAAACACTTGTGAGCGGTATTGAAGATCAAAATTGTATAGGTGTTGTAGCTAGTAGAAATCCAGTAAAATATACTCATGCTAGTATTGTAGCTGAAGTTATTAATTTAGTGCATGAATTTATATTAGAGAATAACCAAGATATAGATTCGTTACAAAGAAATATACGTAATTTAGTAAAACAGTATGATGACTATCCAGATTTTTGGATTTTTTAATATCTATTTATCGACTATATGAAATTTTTAAGAAAATAATGGAGAGTGTAAAAGTAGAAATTTTAAACTAATTGCTTTTTAGAAAATATGAGTAAGATAGCAAAAGTCATACAGATATGATACTTTTATGAGGTACATGATTTAAAGTGTTGTTTTAGTAAAATGTTTTAAAGTTTTATTAGGATGTTATTCTATTATATAATTAGCAAAAATTTTAAAATATAAGTGGCGGAAAGAACGAAGTTTTACGCCATTCTTCCGCCAATGTAGAAATTGTAATAAAATTTAATAAGATATGCAAGGTTATAATAAAATTTTTACACTCCTTATATATCAATAGTTTTAGAGTACATAAAAATATACTATGACACAAAAAAATGTAAAAAAGTAATTTTATGAAACAACCACATCATGTGGATTGGTGAGGAAATAGTCAATTTATAAAGGATGGACCTTTTAGCAGAAATTCTATAAAGTTATCAATATTAAATAAAGAACTTTATTAAAGAAATTGCTAAATTGCATAAAAATTATGTCTATTGATTATTAAATAAGAGTAGCGTTTTAAATTATTTTATATACCTAAGCCGTCCTTATGCCTGCCCTGCAAAGGGCATGTATAAGGTGGACTAGCCCTGGGCTTGTCAAAGGCGCCAACCGTGCGTGAAAAATCCAATTTAATTAAATATTTTGTGCGTAAAGGGAAGACCCCAGAGGAATACATCGGCAGTACAGTTAAAACAGGAACTTTTTATGAATTATTAAGGAAGCACTTTATCCGCAGGAAGCCTTCCTTTTATTTTTTGCAGGAATCTAACTATTATAAGGCTGACGAGGACTAAAAAAGTGCTGGTGTTTGAAGAAAATATACAGCGGTTTATTATTTAAAAAGTACATAAGTGCAATTAGAAGTGTGTCTACAGTAATATTTATATATAATAATTTTTATTAGTGATAAGGGAAAAGTTATAGCATTATATTTTAAATTTATAGATATATGTTTATGGTATTTTTATTTTGTAAAAGTATAAAAACTCATTTTATAAAGATATAAAAGCGGTATTTATTTAAAGCGTTGTGCAAAAGAGTTTATATAATTTGCCTTTGGACTAGCCTTTGTTTTGAACGCTGCAGGGTTAAGTTTTGTATATAACAGATGTTTTACTTTTAGTGATTATTGAGGCGTAAATTAAGTGAAAAAGAAAGTGCTTGTCCAAAGCTTCCGTGCGAGGGAAACCGAGCCTATTATAAGACCGTAGAGCATTACCTCCTGGGATTGGGGCGGAGCATCCCATAAAAAATAAAGGCACTGGCCAAGCTTTTGTCTGAGTGTTCGAAGAGTTAAAGCTTGGCCAGTGCTTCAGCTTTATGTAACTAAATTGGACATAGCTATTTGGAAAATTGCAACTTCATGGTATTCTTTCTTTTATTATACGAATAAAAACGCAATTATTAAACTAATATTCCATACAAAATACACAATATAATGCAAACTTTACAAAAATATCAGAAAGATTATAATAAAGTTATATATTAAGATGTATTTCAGGAGTGTGAAAAGATATGGATGAATTAGAAAAAAGAAAAACAGAATTACGAAATCATAAAGGAAAGATGGTTAGACACTTTAAAAATAAGGATTATTTGATATTAGGTTTCGCAACACATACTGAAACAGAAGAGGAATTAGTTATATATAAAGCTCTTTACGGTGATTGTGGTGTGTTTGCTAGACCAATAAATATGTTTGTTAGTGAAGTAGATCATGAGAAGTACCCTGAAATAAGACAAAAATGGAGATTTGAATTAGTTAAATAAAAATATTCATTTATATATTATATTCAATTAAGGTGGGTGGTAGTTTGATATTAAATGTATTAAAGTTATTAAAACTAACTGTTGTTAGAAATAAAAATATTTTGGAAGTATATAAAATAAAAAATAAAGAGAAAAATAAAGAGAAAAATAAAGAGAACATTCATTACTTCGAAGTATATAAATTAGATAGAAAAAGGAGCTATTGATGAATATAAGAAAGTCTTTAAAAGGAAAATTAATTGCCTTACATAAGTGGAATCAAAAAAGATGGTTAATAGTATCCTTAATAATGTCAACTGCAAGTATATGGTTCTCTTTAATACTCACTTTTTGTGGACAAGACTTAAATTTAATTTCAGTTTCAGGCAATAAAAGAACGCTTACATGGCCGGGATCAATTTTAACATTTATTGTTATATTATTTTCATTAGTAGTAGTTTTAGCCCAAAGGTGCTATGAATATGAGGAATTAAATAATAATAAAGATAAAATGGGATTACAGGTATTGCAAACGATAAGTACCAGCACTAATGAAATATGTGATTGTAAATATGCAACACTATTAGAACAAATATATGGTATAAAGAATAATAAAATTAAAGTACCACAGATTGTTAGTAAACCCAAAGAACAGCTAAAGCAAATTATAAAATGTTTGAATGAGTCTTTATGCAAGACATTATCATATGGCGATTATAAAATAAATAGTAATGAAATGTATGTGTGTCTACATTATAATTTCCCGGAGGAAAGTAAAGAGTGGTATCTTGCTGAGAGTGTATACGCAGAAAGAAGTATTTCAACTACTGAATTATTAAATGATAATTCCACTTTTAAACAGATTCTAGATTTTAGACAAGACCTGATATTCTGGAATTCAAAAGAAGATGCGAAAAAACATAACAAATATATTGAAGATGAAGAAGATCAATTTGATGAAAATCACAATTTAAAAGGTTCTATAGCTTGCTATAAAATACAAATTATTTTTCATAGTACAACGTATATAAATGCTATTATTTCATTTGCAACATATTCTAAAAGATTTGTTAATAAAAAAAATAAGAATGCTATAAATACAGTAAAATATAATATTAAAGAAAATATTCTTTCTGTGTTTAAGAAGAGAATCAATATTGAATTATGTTTATTATATCTAATGAAACTAAATCAAATTGAACAGAAAGGTGAGATTAAAAAGACAAATTTAAGTGTAGCAAAATAATTTATTAAAAGCTTTTGAAAAGGTTTTAATAAATTATTTTGCTAATATAGTAGAACGTACTATAGAAAACATAGATTAAGCAAAAAAGTGATCCATTCATCTTGCAGGTAGGTCCATGTAATGAAATTATTTATATAATTGTATTCTAGAAAATTATAGAGATTTACACTCAAATCTGTAACACAACCGTAACACAACCGGGAGAAGAAAGTAATGTATTTAGGTTTATTTGAAGGACAAGCTATGTCTGAAGGGCGTTGATATATAAAGGTTTATAAACTTGTATAATTTTAACATGATGTCCATTCTATTACACCGTAGGTTGTAGGTTCGAGACCTACTACCCCTGCCAAATATCAATGCTTTCACGATTTCGTGAAAGCATTTTTTATATGAAATAACACAACCCAGAAAAAAATATATAAGCACAAATAAAAAAATGCCCTAAAACTATAGGGCAAATAAATGATTAATTCTATCAACTGCTATTATTGCAGTTTTATTTTACGCTGAATTTTCTATATTAATTTTAGATACTCTTTTAAAAGTTCTTTGAACTTTAAGCTCATTATTTTCAAAATCTATGTCAGACCACTTAAGAGCTACTACCTCCCCCTATCCTCAAACCTGTTCCAAGTACTAATATAAATGATGCTTTATTTCTATAACTTAGTATATAAGAATGTTCATACAAATTATAATTTGGCGTTAAGGAGGTTAAAAGAAATGGCAAGAGGAATTATTATTTTTGGTTCATCTGGTTCTGGAAAAACAACATTGGGAAAATTGGTTGCAAAAAAACTTGATTTTCCGTATTTTGATATAGACGATTATATTTGGAGAAAAGATACAGATAAACCTTTTACTATTATGTATACTCATGAGGAAAAAATCAACAGATTAATGACGGATATATCAAAAGGAACTCATTTCGTGATGGCAGGCTCAATGGATAGCTTTAATAAACCATTTGTTCCATTATTTGATTTAGCAATACATATTACCGCATCCGTTGATACTAGAATTGCCAGAATTAATAAGAGAGAATATGAAGTATATGGGAAGAGAATTATGGAAGGCGGCGATATGTATGAAGAACATTGCCGTTTTCTTGATAACTCAGCAAGATATGATACCGATGGCTCTCCATGTATGCGCACACATGCACAATGGGCTAATTCGTTACCATGTAAAGTACTTCGACTAAATGGAGATGAAGATTTAAATAAGAATGCTGAAATAATAGTCCATGAATATTTGAATCAGGATTCTTTATGAATTAGTAATTTGTAGTACAGATTATTTATATTATGTGACGTAAAAAATATTATCTACATATTGGGAGGCATAAGAATGCAAGGAGTTGAGCGTTATAAGGTTAGATTATTACCTCATTGTGAAGAATGGAGAGAGGAATTTGAAGAAGCAAAAAAACATTAGTAATAATAAGTCCTATAGTATTAACAAAAAAGTTTTTAAAACAGCCGTGGGTCAACATGGGTGTGTCGAAACATAATCTAAGAAAGTCAGTTATTATAGGAATAATAACAGGTATAATATATATATATTATCATTTTTAGTTTATATGGATATGAGTATTATTAAAGCAATAACACATTTAAACATTAATTATTTTTGGGGACTATTAAATTTTGCTGTAGTTGGATTTTTTGAAGAATTTATGTTTAGAGGGTATTTGCAGACTCATTTAATAATATGGCTTGGAAAAAATAAAGGGTGGATGATTTCCTCTGCTTTGATGGTTTTAATGCACTTACCTCAAAGAATTTTTAGTGCTGGACTGTCTTTAAGTGGAGCCTTTACGAGTATATTTTATCTAGTCTTTTTTAGCTTATTTTTGGGATATATGATGATTAAAACTGAAAATGTTACCGCACCAGCTATACTTCATACTTTATGTGATTGGGTAAGGACACTAAGTTGATTTTTCAATTACAGATATCTTATATGTAAGTAATCATATTTTATTGTATAGGTTATGATATAATTAACATTAATAAAGCCCAAATAGTAAAATTTTTGGACATAAAAAATTTTTTATACTAATTTTATTCGTATTAAATCCATGATATAATACGATTAGATGGAAGTGATGAAGTATAGCTTGTATTTTGGACACTTAAGCTATATTGAGCTAGTAGTGTAACCGGCCTCGTAGTATTTACTAGGAGGAGATTATAGTATGAACAAAAAATTAGTATGTATGTCAATCTTAGCAGGCCTATTAGTTTCAAACACATCTTCTATTGTATTTGCAGCTCCAGCTTCAACAAATACCGTTGTTACAGGCAGAACAGAACAAAATATAAAAACTGGGATGATTATGCCTACAGCAATTCAAAGTCAAGTCTATCATAATGTAACTAAGGAAGTTACATTAACGGGAACTATTATTATTGATGGACCTCAGTTGGTATTTACCGTTACAGATCCTAATGGAAGCCCTATTCCTGATAGTAATATCACAGTTACAAATGTTGCCGACAAAACTTATACTTATTCTGTTAAAGTAGATCCATCTGCATTTAAAGGCAATGTAAATTATAAACTTAGTGCAAAAACAATTTATAAAAATGGAAAAACAGCTGGACAAACTCATACATCTGCCCCTGATCAAAAACAAAATATTCATGTAGCTTATGTTAATAGTTTTGAGTATAGCAATTTTACTTTTGGAGCTTATGACAGAAATCAAAATCAATATCCCTATTCTTATGACTTAATAAAAGTTTGGGATGATGGAACAAAAACTTCTAAAGGAGTAACAGGAACTGTTTCTGGCGAAAGTTCGGTTTCAATTCTAGGGGAAGATCCAACGTATGATGGTGGACCTGCTAATGTAGGTAACCAAATACCACCTGTAAATATTAAAAGTTTTGAGATAAAACCGGTAGTTGATTCTAATTGGAATTGGTCAGATAATAAATATAATTTGAGTTTCACTCTTATTAAGAATCTAAGTAATGGTCAAATTGAAGAAAATCAAGAATTTATATCAATAGATCCTTCAACAACTTATACTTATACTGCAAAGGATGATAGGTCACCAGACTATTCACAAGATTTTACATTTACTGCACCAGCAGCACCAGCTCCGGTTGTAAGTGATGTTTTAGTAGAACCCAGCAGTATTAGCTCTAAATGGACTGGAAATGATGCTAACGGAGGAAATGTTCAGGAAAATTATACTTTAACTTATAAAATTAATGGTCAATCCTTCTCTAAATATTTAAGCACCAACTTTACAAATGGTACAGGATACAGTGATCAAAATTTACTCTATACAGTAGCATTTAATGGAGAAGATGTGAATGTAAGTTATACATTGCCATATATTCGGCCAGCTTCAACAGATATTAATACCTCTAATGCTGGTTCTGGTAGTAATGATAATAATGGCAAAGGATCACACTAATAAACAGTCTAAATTTAGGAATACATAAAAGATTTATTGATTTGTAGCAAATAATTTTATAAAAGACCGTATTGGAGATATTAATATGCTCCCCTATCCATAAACAGACTTTTATTTTTTAATCTGTCTACTTTAAGGGGAGCAAATAAAAAACTTTACGGCTTTTTTATTTGAAATGACACATTAAAAAAGTAAACTTATTTGCATTTTTGGAGAAACTGATGAAGGGTATGATTCTCTTTTTTTCTATCGCTATTTAATCTTCCAATTCTATCGCATAAGCCTAGTAAAGCCACTTCATGGATATCTGTGTGCTCTTTCATACCCTGTATGTCTGCAAAGGGCAAATTATTTACTACAAATAGTATTTGCATATGGTATCTGATAAGCTCACAAACTTCTTCAATGAAGTCTTTATCTTGTGTAAAAAATAGCAGAAATTCTTTTGATAGAGCTGCTCCAACCTTATCATGGTCATAGGAAGTTATTTTACCCTTTCTGTCCCTGGTGGTAGAAGGTTTCCCAATATCATGAAGCAGTGATGCCCACATAAATACTTTTTGATTTTTACTTTTTGATTTTACATTTGCCGCTTCGTCTACTACAAGTAGAGTATGATTCCAAACAGTACCTTCTGGGTGGTATTTTGGAGATTGCTTCGTAATACTCAATTTGTAAAGCATATCAAAGGGATACTGCTGAAATAATGGATCATTATAGAGTCCTTTTAAATAATCTGATGGTTTCGAATCATTCAGCAAGTGATACTCAATATTGAGGTACAATCTATTCAAGTTCATCATCTCTTAGTGTTTGAGCCTAATGCTTCTTTTTTTGTGTTATGATTTTCATTTTGGTTATCACTATGAGTAGAATTAACGGCATTGCTTAGTTTTTCTTGTACGTTTTTGGATTTTATGTTTTCATTTTTTTTACTTTTAGACATATCTTTCACCTCTCTAATCAGTATTCCAATATGAAAAATATTTATTCTAATATCAAACCTTTAGAAAAGAGGGTAACATTTATCACAGATTATATAGGTGTTTTATAATATAATGCTTATATTCAATATGATAATTAGTGATGTTTAGGGAGGGTTAAATTATGGGCCTTATGAAATTAAAACTTAAAGACACAAATAAAGAAAGTTGGTTAAAAAGAATAATAAAAGTGGAAAAAGAATTTAAGCAGAGTAAGTCTGGATATTGTAATGATTATTCTACTAAAGCTTGTTTAAGATGTGGAAGGTGTTGGAACAATTCTTCTAAATAAATTAGTTCACTATCTTGACTATATTCCACAATATAGGAAAATATTAAATGTTTGACATACAGGTTGGCAAAGTTTATACTTATATAGGATTTTTAACATAATGTAGACTAAATTTGATAATTATGAGAAAGTGAAAAGAGACATAGTACTCTTTTTATTAACAAATAATTTATATGAGGATGTGACTTATGCCAAGATCAAGAAGAACAAAAAGAATTAAGAAAAATAAAAAATTTAAGACTACAACTTTAATTTGTTTTACACTAGTAATTATAGTGGCTTCTTTTTGCAGCTATAAATTTCACCTTCAAAAAAAATTGACTAATTCTGTAGAAGTATCAGCTTCTGCAAATTCCCATAAAACTAAAAAAACTCAGGATGATATACCTAAAAATGCATTAAATTCAATTCCTGAAACTACTGATTCCCAGAATAAAGATTTGAGGAAGTTTCCATACCCTTACAGTTCTATGCTTGCAATATGTTCTGATATTGATGATGGAACATTGGAGGAATTTAAAACATATCACAAGTTTTTAAATACCAAATCTGAGACATCATATGGGCAAGGACTAGGATTAGATATTGGAGATTCATTTTGGATGTATATGGGTGATAACAGCAACTCTGTAGTTGATGTTCATGGAAGACATAATGTGAAAAGCATAATGACATTTTTTAATGGGACAAGTCAAACTGAAAAACATAATGCTGATGAGATAACTCACTATATTAAGTCAGGATGGATAGATTGTATCCATACTTTTGGAGATTTTTCAACTGAAAATCAAAGAGGTACTCTTTTTAATAGAAATTTGGCTGAAAATGCATGGAACGTTTTGAATTCTGAAAACTTAAAACAAACGGTATGGATAAACCATGGTAATAAAGCTAATAAACAAAATTTTGGTGCATATGGTACTGGAAATTTTATGAGTTATCAACAAGGGGACAACCCTAAATCACCTTACTATCATACAGACATAACTTTAAAAAGTGGTATTAAATATGTTTGGGATTCATGGTCAGATCACAAATTTGGACACAATTATCCACTCTATGAAATTTCATTGAGAGATGGCAAAAAAGTGTGGGGATTCCATAGGTATACAAATGATTTAGTAAATAATAAAATAGATTGGATCTGGACTCCAAAATATATTCACAAACAGCTCACGAAAGCCAATCTTGACAGTATAGTAAATAATAAACAGTACAGTATAGTGGCACAACACTTGGGTATTGACACAGAAGATTTATTTACACAAGATAATATAAGCTCACTGAAACTATTAAAAGAATACCAGGACAACAATAAAATACTTGTTGCGAAGACTTCCAGAGTTTTAAATTATGCTGATATACATAAGTACTTAACCTATCAGAAATTAACTCAAAACGGCAAAACTTATATTAACATAACTTCCATAAATGACCCCATATTTGGAAGATATATTCCTACAATTGACAATATAAGAGGAATTACTTTTTATTGTGATAATCCTAAAAATACAGTGTTATTAATAAATAAATCTAAGATAGATAATGATGATTTAAAAGTAAATCCTAAGGATGAAACAGGTAAAGTAAGTATATCTATAAAGTGGTTTAAACCGGATTACAAAGATTATACACAGAAATGAAGCTTTAAAAAAATTTTATATATACGTAAAATTTCATTTAAAGTACACATAAAATGGTCCATATTTTAAGTTAAAGTATGGACCATTTTCTATTAACGCAGATATTGAACATAATTGATTTAGTATTATGTTTTTGATACAATTAACATAAATGGATAAAAATCAATAATATCAATTAATTAAATTTAGTATTAATTAGTTTTGTTTATTTTTATAATGAAATTGCTTTGCAAGGTCTGTTGTAATTTTACCAATAGGCACTGCTGGTGAAATATTTAATCATCCTAAATCAAAGTATGTGGAAGATTTTATAGGTCATAGTCTGTGATTAAAATGTTTTAATAGAGGGGAGACGTTACAAATGTATATTTCAGATGAACTCATTGACAAATTCATTAAAGAAGATGTTCCTTATATTGACTTAACTACTTTAGTTTTAGAAATTGGTAATAAAAAAGGCAAGATACAATTTTTTTCAAGGGAAGAGGCAGTGATATGCGGAACGGAAGAAGCTGCGAGAATATTTCATAAATTAAATATAGAATTGACAAAAATAAAATCTTCTGGCAGTTTAGTAAATAAAAATGAGGTTTTTCTTGAAGGAAAGGGCAGTGCCAGTGACTTACATATGGCATGGAAAATCTGTCAAAATATTATTGACTACAGTTCTGGCATTGCTACTAAAACAAAGAAATTAGTTGATAAGGCAGTTAATATAAATTCAGATGTTTCTGTTATAACTACAAGAAAAAATATACCTGGTACTAAAGAATTAGCTATAAAAGCAGTTGTTTCAGGGGGAGGCTTTCCCCATAGATTAGGATTATCGGAGACAATACTGATTTTTAAACAGCATTTAAATTTTTTAGGCGGTATTCATGAATTAGCTAAGATGATTAAGAAAATTAAAGGTAAGGTTTGTGAAAAAAAAGTAATAGCTGAAGTTGATTCACTAGAAGATGCAGTTGAACTTTGTAAAAATGGAATTGATGGAATTCAATTTGATAAGGTTCCATGCAATAAGTTAAAGGAAAATATAAGTATTCTAAGAGATATTAATCCATCTATGGTTATATTAGCTGCTGGTGGAATTAATGAAAGCAATATTCAAGATTATGTTGAAACAGGAATTGATGCTGTTGTAACAACCTGTGTTTATTATGCAAAACCTATTGATATAGGATGCAAAATAGAACCTATTGAAGAATATACACAAAGGTGGTAAAAAGAATGGACATAAACTTTTTTTCTAATTTATGGAGTATTTCAAAGAAATCATATGATATGGAAGAAAAATTTTGGGATCAAAAGGCTGAAGAGTTTAATAGCAAAGATATAGAGGAAAAAGAGAGTAGAGATTTTATCTCTATACTAGAATTTATTGAAGCAAGTAAAAATAATAAATTTAAGAACGTATTGGATATAGGATGCGGTACAGGATTTTATTCTAGAAAGTTTTCGGAAATATCTGAATGTGTTACTGCAGTAGATATTTCTGAAAATATGTTGGAATATGCCCAAAAAAATTTAAAAGCAAAGTGCAGAAATAATGTAAAATTTGTAAAAAAGGCATGGCCAGACTTAAACTTAGAAGAATTTAGATGGAAAGAAAAATTTGATTTGGTTTTTGCATCTATGACACCAGCTGTAGATAGCTGTGAAGATCTTATAAAAATGATTGATTGTGGCACAAACTTGTATTTTCTAAGTGGATTTGTAGAGAGAAAAGATAGCTTAAAAAATGAGATTTCTGAGATAATTTTAGGATGCCATAATGATAAGCCCTATGGGAATAAAATGTACAGTGCCCTTAATATACTATGGAATATGGGCTATTATCCAAAGATAACTTATGTAGATTCAGATTGGAGTAAAAGTCAGACTGTAGATCAATTTTACAAAAAATGTTTACTTAATTTTGGAAGAAAAAAGTCTCTAACAGAAAAAGATAAAGTTTTAATTAGAGATTACATAGAAAGCAAAGCAATAAATGGGATTGTAGAAGAAAAGATAACTTCTAAAGTGGCATGGTTTTGTTGGAAAAAGTAGCAGTGATGTATAAATAATTCATGCATAAACAAAAAATAAGCTTATATTATAGATGTTCCTATAATCACAATATAAGCTTATTTTTTACCTGAAATTAATTGATTTGTTAGAATTTCTTTGATATTGTTATATATAGGTAAACAAAACATATACTGTTTAAGATAATTTAGATAAGAAGTATCAAATTAAATACTATGTAAAACATATTAAATAAAAATTTAAATATGGGGGCAGAGTTTAATGGGAAAAGTAGTGTCTTTAAATATTAGTGAAAAAAGAGGAACTGAAAAAGTTCAAGTTCCCTCAGTTAATGTTATTGAAGAATTTGGTATTGAGGGGGATGCACATGCAGGAAATTGGGATAGGCAGATAAGTATATTACCTGTAGAGGCTTTGGAAAGGGTTCCTTCTGATAAAATTGAGGAAGTAAAAAAAGGTGGATTTACTGAAAATATCACTATATCAGGTATTCCTCTTAACAATCTTGGCGTTGATAGTTCAATTCGAATTGGAGAAGTTGTAATTAAAATACTTTATATAGGAAAAGATAAATACAAAGAATATGGCAGACCTTATATAGTTAGTAGGGAAGGTAGATTTGGTATAGTAGTTAAAGGTGGAAGAATAAATGTTGGTGATCCTGTAGAAGTTATTTAGTTTTATAATGATAAGGCATTCTCAAAATAAAACATATATTTTACTAAAATGATATTGATTATAATAAGAACAATATCATTTTTTTTATATGCATTTTTACGTATTAAGATTAATTTTAGATTTTCTAAAGTTTTAATGGAAGAAAATTACCCTTAATTGTGCATTATGAATTAATTGCTTCGTAATATTTTTAAGTTGAAATTGATATATAATTAGCATATGCTATAATTATACATAGGGCACGAAAATAATTTTAATATAATAAGGAGGATTAGATAGATGTTAGAATTAAAAAATTTATGTCTTGAAATAAAAAATGATAATGGAAAAATCAATATTTTAAAAGATATAAACTTAAAGTTTGAAAAGAATAAAATATATGTAATTACTGGCCCAAATGGTGGTGGTAAATCATCTTTAGCCAAAACAATAATGGGAATATATAAAGCTTCTTCGGGAGATATATTATTAGATGAAGAAAATATCGCAGATTTAGATATTACCGAGAGAGCTAAAAAGGGTATAGGCTTTGCATTCCAACAGCCTGCAAGATTTAAAGGTATAAAAGTAAATCAATTGCTAAACCTAGCTGCAGGGGATAATAAGGTAAATACATGTAAATTACTTCAGGATGTAGGACTTTGTGCTCAAGATTATATAAATAGGGATGTTGATTCAAGTCTTTCCGGTGGTGAACTTAAGAGAATAGAAATAGCAACTATACTTGCTAGAAACCTCAAAGTTGCATTGTTTGATGAGCCTGAAGCAGGAATAGATTTATGGAGTTTTAACAAATTAGTTGAAACTTTTGAAGATATGAATAAAAAGAAAGAAACAGCTATAATTATAATATCTCACCAAGAGAGAATTTTAAATTTAGCAGATGAGGTTATCATACTTGCAGATGGTCAAATTAAAGAAATAACTTCAAAAGAGAATATACTTGATAAAATAAAAAAGAATGATAATTGTAAATGCGGCGAGGTTTGTCAAAAAGGAGGTACTTTTTAGATGTTGGATGAATTGGATAAAAGTATGTTAAGTCAAATGTCAGGACTTCATGAATTGCCAATTGGTGCTTATAATATAAGAAGAAATGGAGAAAAGGTTGCAAGAAATACTACAGCCAATATAGATATAGTTACAAAAAAAGATAAGCCGGGTATAGACATAATAGTAAAACCTGGTACTAAAAGTGAAAGTGTACATATACCTGTAATTTTAACACAAGAAGGGTTAAATGATGTTGTATATAACACTTTTGAAATTGGTGAGGGGTCAGATGTACTTATAGTGGCAGGTTGTGGTATACATAATCCAGGTGATAAAAAGTCCCAGCATGATGGAGTCCATGAATTTTTTGTCAGGAAAGGTGCTCGCATAAAATATGTAGAGAGACATTTTGGAGAAGGCAGTGGGAATGGTGAGAGAATATTGAATCCTAAAACGATAATAGAAGTTGAAGAAGGAGGATTTGCTGAATTAGAGCTAGTCCAAATAAAAGGAGTAAGCAGTACTAAAAGGGATACAGAAATAAAGCTTCATAAAAATGCTAGAGCTGTAGTATCAGAGAGACTTCTTACATATAAAAATCAAGATGCAGAGTCTAAGATAAATGTGGAAATGGTAGGAAGAGATTCTTCTGCACGAATAATTTCTCGTTCTGTAGCACGAGACGAGTCAAAACAACTATTTCATTTAAATATGTCTGGATATGAGAGATGCATGGGTCATATTCAATGTGATTCCATAATAATGGATGAAGCAACGGTACAATCTATACCTAGAATATCAGCATTTCATTCAGACTCACAACTTATACATGAAGCTGCTATAGGAAAAATTGCTAGTGATCAGCTTATAAAACTTATGTCATTAGGACTTTCGGAAAAAGAAGCGGAAGATACTATATTAAAAGGATTTCTTAAATAGCCGAAAGATGTAAAAATAGCATGTCAAGAATATCTTTTTTAAAAGATATTCTTGACATGCTTTATGATTTCACTGATTATTATGTAGAATAATTAATCAATTTTGTTTAACACATTAGCTACAAATTTCTCTTTTCCAATCCTATCCATAACTCCTGAAATTCTTTCACCTTTATTGCCAATTTGTCTATAATACTCCATAATGGTATCTACAACTGATACTATTTCTTCTTCCTTGAATATTTTGCCAAGTGAGTCTCCAATTCTCATTCCTCTTCCGAATCTTCCACCAACAAATATTTCTGCACCTTTTTCTTTAGCAGTAACAGCATTACTGTTGCATACTCGTACACATTCACCACATTCTACACATAAATTTTTATTATGAACTATTTTTTTGTCTACTAACTGTAATGCTTTTTGTCGGCAATTTGTTACGCAAACTCCACAGCCAACACAATTATCTGAATCAAATTTAGGTACACATCTTCCCATAACTCCGATATCATTTATATTAGCCTTTCCACAGTTATTAGCACACCCAACTATTCCTATTTTACATTTATGTGGAGTATCAGTTCCAAAATATTTGCGGTCTAATTCTCTGCAAATTGCTTGGGTGTCAATATTACCATGGAGGCATACAGTTCCCTTACAGGAAACTAAAGGTCTTACTTTTTGGCCTGTACCACCATGGCGTAAACCTAAAGCTTTAGCTTCTTGAATTACTTTTTCTGCATCTTCATCCTTGATCCATGGAACTTCAATTTGAAGTCTTGTTGTAAGTCCTGAATACCCTCGTCCATATTTTTCCGCAATTTTATTAATGTTGTTTAATTCTTCTACTGTAAAATTGCCGGCTTTACTTAAAAATCTGACAGAATAATGTTCTTTGTCATTTTGTAATAAAAATCCTAATGATTTCATTTCTTTTTGTCTTTTTGCACTAACCATATTAATTATACATCTCCTTTAAAGTTATCATTCATTTTTAATAAGTTTGCTATAATAAGAAAATCCATATTCTGAACAAGAAATGACGTATCTTTGTGTTTTATTTATCAATATTACTTGCTTTCATAATATCACTTGTGACTAAATAAGGAAATATATATTTGGAAGAATATAAGGACAAAGATATCTTAAGTTGAATTTCTACTGGAACCTTAATGGACATATGATGTTTTTAAGTGATATTAGTGTAAAAGTTAAAGATAATGGAGATATTAATTTTCATAAAATTCGACTTCTTTAAACTATTGTAAACTTAATTTTCGCAGTTTAAGTAAATTACGACGCAACTTTTTCAAGAGGACAATTGACAGAGGACAGAGGACAATGAAGGTGAGTTTTCCTCCTTCACTGTCCTCTCAAAAATATTGCTACGCAATATTTTTATATTAAGTCAAAGTTTTATATGTGCGAAAGTTGAGTTATAAATATTTACTGACATATACTTAAAAAATTCCCATTATGAAATGTTGAACGCCAAGTGAAGTAAGTGCTAAAACTATCCAGCATATAAAGCCTAATAAAATTGGACTCAAACCATTTTTTACAAGTTTTATAATATTAGTATTTAACCCCACAGATACCATTGCCATTACAATAATAAATTTTCCTACCTGTGATAAAAACGTAGTAAATACAGCTGGTAATGGAATAAATGTGCTAATTACTGATGCAGCTACAAAACCAAGTACGAACCAGGGAAATATTTTACTTAGACTATAAGAGCCTTCTTTATTTTTAGCTTCCTTCTTAGAAGTGTAAATAGCCAGAACCAATGTAATTGGAACAATAGCCAGGGTTCTTGTAAGTTTTACTATGACTGCAAGATTGCCTGCTGCATTGCTGTAAGAATAACCAGCAGCTACTACAGATGAAGTATCATTAACAGCTGTTCCGGCCCAAAGCCCAAAGCATTGATTACTCATGCCAAATAAATGTCCGAGGAATGGAAATAAAAAGGCTGCAATGGCATTAAAAAGAAATATGGTTGATATAGAATGGGCAACTTCTTGTTCATTTGCATTAATAACAGGAGCTGTTGCTGCAATAGCTGAACCACCACATATGGAAGAACCAACGCCAATTAAAGTTGCCGTTTTCCCATTTATCTTTAATAATTTACCTACAATATAAGCAGTAATAAATGCTGCTGTTAGTGTGAAAGTCATTAAAAGAATTGTTTGTTTTCCTACTTTAAAAACGTTAAAAAGATTCATGCCAAAACCCATAAGGATAATGGAATATTGAAGTAGTTTTTTGGCAGTATAGGTTATACCTTCGTTAAAATAGCTTGGCCTTTTCCAAAACGCTAAAATCATTCCAAATAAAATTCCGATCACAGGGCTTCCTATAATAGAAAAAGCGTTTCCAAGTAGCCATGCTGGAATAGCTATAATTAGTGCAAGTATAATTCCTGATACTTTATTAGTTATTGTTTTCATAAGATTTCCCCCTATCTGCAATTCATAATACACCTTGACATTATATAAGTAAAATATTATTATTTAATGAATGTAATAAGTATATACTAATGTGTAAGGAGAATATTATGACTTTAAGACATTTTAAAATATTTGTTGCTGTATGTGACAAAATGAATATGACTAAGGCTTCTGAAACACTTTTTATGTCTCAGTCAGCAGTTAGTCAGGCAATTTCTGAACTTGAAAGTCACTATGGCATACGACTTTTTGAACGGCTTTCAAGAAAACTTTATCTGACTCAGGCAGGAGAAAAACTGATGAGTTATGCTAGGTATATTATCAAATTAAATACGGAATTAGAAAATGATATGAAAACTTTGCATGAAAATGGTTCTATCCGCATTGGCGCGAGTGTTACTGTTGGAGCTTATGTTTTACCTAAATTTGTTTCACATTTTCAAAAAGTATATCCAGAAACTGATATACAAGTGTATGAAGAAAATACTACAAAAATTGAAAAAATGCTTCTTCACGATGAAATTGACATAGGTCTTGTAGAAGGAGAAACGACAAATTCAGATATTTTAAACAAACCATTTATGGATGATGAATTGATACTTATTTGTGGAGCTTGCCACAGATTTGCAAAACTTCCTTATGTGGAATCTTGCGAACTTCAAAAAGAAAAATTTATTATTCGTGAAAAAGGAAGTGGAACTCGTAAGACATTTGAAGATAAAATGATAGAAAATGAATTATCATGGAAGGCTTCCTGGATATGTAACAATACTGATACTATAAAAATTGCAGTTGCAGAAGGATTGGGAGTGTCAGTTATTTCTAGAAATTCAGTGATAAATGAATTATCCTCTGGTACCCTTTGCGAAATACCTGTTAAAGGTATTAAATTTAAAAGAAAGTTTAAAATCATATATCATAAAAACAAATATTTAACAGAGACAATGAAACGTTTTATAGATTTATGTACAATAAAGTAGTAAAGATAACAATGAATTTCATTTAGTTGGGAAAGCAGTAATCGTGAATTAATGATTGTGATATTGTGCAGGATACTAATAATAAAAAGGAGTGTAGATTATAATGTATGATTTTGAAAAAATGAGTATTCCTGAATTAGAAAAAAAACTTGCAGAATTTAAAGACTCTCTTGAAGATATAGAAGAAGAAAGATCACTTGTACTAGGACAGAAAGGCATTCATTTATCTAGTGCTACAGTAGGAAAATATGAAGCAGAGATAGAACAAATAAATAAACGCATTAATGAGTTAGAAGAATTATTGCGAAAAAAACGCTGTGATTGATATTTTGTTTTAAATGGAAAAATGATTATTATAATTGGCATTTGATAATAATTATAAATGGAGTTATTATATAAGTAGCAAATGCTAATTATAAATTTAGGAGATGATTTTATGTCAGAATGTAATTCATGCCCATCTAATGGGGGATGTGATAAGGATAAGCAGAAATGCATGATTGAAAATAATCCTTTAAACAAAGTAAAAAAAATTATTGGTGTTATGAGTGGAAAAGGTGGAGTAGGAAAATCTTCAATTTCAGTTCTTATTGCAAAACGTTTAAAGGAACTGGGATATAGTACAGGAATCTTAGATGCAGATATAACAGGCCCAAGTGTACCAAGGCTTGTTGGACTAAAAGATAAAAAAGTTATTTCAGATGGAGAACTAATGCATCCTGTAGATACAGATGATGGTATAAAGGTTATGTCTCTAAATTTATTAGTGGACAATGAAAATGATCCTGTCATTTGGAGAGGACCGATGATTGGGGGTGTAGTTAAACAATTTTGGACGGATGTACTATGGGGAGAACTTGATTATTTAGTTATTGATATGCCTCCAGGAACAAGTGATGTTGCACTGACAGTTATGCAATCTATTCCTATAAATGGAATAGTTATGGTATCTGTTCCCCAGGATTTAGTTTCAATGATAGTTTCAAAAGCTGTAAATATGGCAAGGGCAATTGATATTGATGTATTAGGTGTTATTGAAAATATGAGTTACATAACTTGCCCGGATTGCGGTAAAAAAATAAAACTATTTAATGGAGAAAGTACAACTAAGTTTTTAGAAGAAATGAATTTGAAGCTTTTAGGAGAAATTCCTGTTTTAAATAGCATAGGTAATTTATCAGACCCTACATATAAAGATGAAGATGAAGACCTTGAAAAAGTTTTTTATCCTATCGTTGATAACGTAATGAAGAGTTTAGAAAAATAAAGACAAATACTTATAAATGAATTATAAATTACCCGTAAACGTTTTTGTAACTATGGGTAGATTTTTAGGCATATCCTGATGGAATTGATTTAAATAAAATAGTTTAAAAAGGATATGGAATGAGTTACTAGGAAATGGAAATGTTTAGTAGAAAACCCCTGTATATGCATTTTAAATGTTTTAATTGTAATAGTATAATTGATATAGATAGTCAAAGTTCAAACTTTGATTATCTGGGACTAAATAAAAAATAGAAGCAGAAAATGACTTAGAACTCTGTTTATAGGATTATGTAGTAAATGCAGGGAGGAGTTAAAATGCCAAGACCAACAAAATTTAGAAGAGTAGAGTTTTTCCCGGAAAATACTTATTTTGTACCTTTGGGAAAACGTAAGTGTGAAATTGATGAAACAGTTTTAAAAGTAGAAGAATTAGAAGCTATGAGGTTAAAGGATATTGAAGAATTGAATCAAGAAGAGTGTGCGAAAAAAATGCAGGTATCCAGGCAAACCTTCCAAAATATCATAGATAGTGCCAGAAAAAAAGTAGCCGTTGCTTTAACGGAAGGGAACGCTATAAGAATAAATGGTGGAAACTATACAACAAACTACTGCAAATTTAAATGCTTAAATTGCGGAAATGTATATGAAATAAAATATGAACAGGATAGGTATGCGTGTCCTAATTGTGGATCAGAAGAAGTTATATGTAATAAAAAGGCGAAATTTTGTAAAAAATGGTGTAGAAATATAAAAAATGATAATGACGTCTAATTATGGAAAAACTATTTGAAAGTGTTGCAAATAAGATTAAAAATGTTATAATGAAAATAGCATATGACAAAAATGGAGGGAAAGTTTATGAAAATAGCATTACCTAATAACGGAAATATGGTTAACCAACATTTTGGTATGAGTCAGAGTTTTGTAATTGTGACTGTTGAGAACAATAAAATTGGAAATGTTGAAGAAGTATCTACAGTTCAGTTAGCTCATCAACATGAGGGCCTTGCAAATTTACTAGTAAAACATAATGTTGATTTAGTAATAACTGGAGGCATTGGTGGAGGAGCTTTGATGGGATTACAGCAGTGTGGTCTCAAAGTAATAAAAGGAGCATCTGGAGAATACAGAGATGTTGTTCAAAGTTATATTGATGGAAAATTAGAAGATAAAAATGAGCTTTGCAATCATCATTGCGAACACTAAACAAAAATAGAGTCTCTAAACAAAAGATCAACTTATCTAGAGTATAAGTTGATCTTTTGTTTAGAGACTTTTTAAGAAAAAATTGAGGAATAGTCTATCCAGTAGCAGATACAACAGTAAAATTTAAATAAAGTTTTATAAAAGCAGGAAAGATGAGTTCTAATATAGAATAAGATAAATATAAATATTTACTAAGGTATAGAAAGAGGTGTATGGTATGGCAAAAACTAAAATATTAATACCTTTAGATGGAACTGACAGGAGTATGCATTCTCTTGATCTATTGAAAAAAATGTTTAAGAAAGATGAAGTAGAAGTTACACTTATGAATATTTCAGAAATAGTTATAGTAAATGATATGGTGATTACAGATAAAGTTGATAGAGCACGTGAAACAGGGGAGTTTGTTTTAGACAAGGCAGAAAAAGAACTTCAGGGATATACTGTAAACAAGTTCTTTGATTTTGGATATGCTGGAGATGAAATATTAAAAAAAGCTTCACAGGATAATTTCGACATTATAATAATGACTAAGTCTACTAAAAAGGGATTAGCTAGAATGGTTGGTTCTGTTACTAGTAAAGTTGTTAAAAATTCACCAAAGATAGTCATAATAGTTCCAGAATAGTTCAATTTAGAAATTAGACTAAACTTCAAAATGTTTGTTAAATATATACCAAACTAGTATAGATATTTTTTAAATACTGGACTTAAACAGTAGTAATTTGCCTAAAAAATTTTTTCAATTTTTTTTAAAAAATCCTTTTCAAGTTGTACATTGTTATGGTAATATGTAATTGAAGAAGTTATGTAGTAATATTGTAAACGTTTCTTGATTTTTTTACATCCATGTAGTGCTTAAAAAACCAAAATATGTCACATGCAATTGTATATTTCAAATAACAATATTTATTTTCTCGTTAAATTCACAAATAATTTATTAATAATATCAATAACCAAGATTATACTTAAATGGATGTTTATTTTTTAACACTTTTATAGTAAATATATTTATTTTATGTAGTAAAAAGGTTATAATTATAATTGTATTTATTACAATTAATTAAAATAAAAAATAGGGTTTTAGGTAAAATTAAGTTATTTTAAGAAGTAATTACAATAAAAATTGAAGTTATTTCTTTAAGGAGGGAATTATTAAAATGGAAGAAAAAGCAAAATCAATTGATCAGGCTACTTTACAATTATTGGACAAGGCAAAACAAGATGGGGTCGAAACAGTTTGGGATAGAAAAGCAGACATGAAGGTACAGTGTGGATTTGGATCAGCAGGAGTTTGCTGTAGAAATTGCAGCATGGGCCCATGTAGAGTAAGTCCAGTGCCAGGAAAAGGTGTAGAAAGAGGTATATGTGGAGCTACAGCAGATGTAATTGTATCTAGAAATTTTGCAAGAATGGTTGCAGCAGGTACTGCAGCACACTCAGATCATGGTAGAAGTATAGCACTTAGCTTGTATCACACTAGTAAAGATGGAGATATAAAAGTTAAAGATGAAAATAAATTGAAAGAAGTTGCAAAGAGCTTTAATGTTGAAACTGAGGGAAGAGATATATATGACATAGCTCATGATGTAGCAAAAGAAGGATTAAGTAATTATGGTAAACAGCTTGGAGAAGTTACTTTACCACCTTCTTTACCAGAAAAGAGAAAAGAATTGTGGAGAAAATTAGGTGTATATCCAAGGGCAGTTGATAGAGAAATAGCTGCAGTTATGCATTCAACACATATAGGATGTAATGCAGATGCAGAAGCTATGATTAAAATGTCTATGAGATGTTCACTAACTGATGGATGGATGGGCTCATTCATGGGAACAGAATTCAGTGATATAATGTTTGGAACACCTCATTCCATTGATACAGAGGCAAATCTTGGAGTACTTGAAAAGAATTCTGTAAATGTAGTTTTACACGGACATGAACCACTTCTTTCAGAAATGGTAGTAGAAGCAGCATCAGATCCAGAGTTAGTTGAACTTGCTAAATCAGTAGGTGCTGATGGAATAAATTTATGTGGAATGTGCTGTACTGGAAATGAAGTTTCCATGAGACATGGCATCAAAATAGCAGGAAACTTTATGCAGCAGGAATTGGCTGTAGTTACAGGAGCAGTAGATGGACTTATAGTTGATGTACAGTGTATTATGCCAGCACTAGCAAAATTGTCCAAGTCATATCATACTAAGTTTATAACAACTTCACCAAAGGCACACATCACAGATTCAATTTATATGGAATTTGATGAAGAAAACCCACTTGATTCAGCTAAGAAGATTCTAAAAGAAGCAATATTAAACTTTAAAAATAGAGATCAGAGCAAAGTAATGATTCCTGAATTGAAATGAAAGGCAATTTTGGGATACAGTGTTGAAGAAATTATAAATAAATTAGACAAGGTTGTAAATACACAAATAGGACCAATGCAAACTGTAAAACCTTTGGCAGATGTTTTAGTATCAGGAGTATTAAGAGGTGCTGCAGCTGTGGTTGGATGTAATAATCCTAAAGTTGTACAAGATTCTGCACACATTGAAACTATAAAAGGATTAATAAAAAATGATGTAATTGTTGTTGTTACAGGTTGTGCAGCTCAAGCAGCAGCAAAATATGGCTTATTACAAAAAGAAGCAGCAGAAAAATATGCAGGACCAGGACTAGCTACTGTATGTAAACTTGTAGACATACCACCTGTACTTCATATGGGTTCTTGTGTTGATATAAGTCGTATATTAGATTTGGTTGGAAGAGTGGCTAATTTATTGGGCGTTGACATGAGTGACCTTCCAGTTGCAGGTGTAGCACCTGAATGGATGTCAGAAAAAGCCGTAGCAATAGGTACTTATGTAGTAACTTCAGGTATAGATACTTGGCTTGGAGTAGCACCTCCAGTAACAGGCGGCCCAGAAGTTGTTGACATTCTTACTAATAAGATGGAAGACTGGGTAGGAGCTAAATTCTTTATAGAAACAGATCCTCATAAAGCAGTTGAACAAATTGTAAATAGGATGAATGAAAAACGTAAAAAATTAGGTATCTAATAATAAAGACAAGCAATTGCCATGCCAAAGTTAAAATGCCTTAAAAGCTAATTTTAATTTTGCATGGCTCAATATGATATAAAAATATGTTCTCAAAGTGATATGAAGTCAAGATTACATATCATTTTGAGAAGAATTTTAATTTATAGATGGTATAATGTAGAATAAAATTTATAATTTATCTACAAATACATAAATTATAAGGGAATATATTTGCAGATAAAAGTATATATTAAATTTGTGTTTTAAATAAATTATATAAAATGGTTGTTCAAAATGGGAGGGACTACATATGAAAATGAAAATGGCTATAACAGGTAAAGGTGGTGTAGGTAAAACTACATTTTCAGCGATAATGAGTAGAATATATGCAGAAGAAGGATATAATGTTTTAGCTGTGGATGCAGATCCTGATCCCAATTTGGCATTAGCATTAGGATTTCCTAAAGAGATAGCAGATGAGATTGTTCCAATTTCAGAAATGAAAAAGTTAGTAGCAGAGAGAACAAATTCTACTCCAGGATCCTTTGGAAAAATGTTTAAAATAAATCCTAAAGTTGATGATATACCAGAAAGATATTGTAAGGAATACAAAGGTGTAAGACTTTTAACTATGGGAACAGTTGATACAGGCGGAACAGGTTGTTTCTGCCCGGAAAATGTTTTGCTTAAAAAACTCACGTCACATTTAATGCTCCAAAACAAAGATATCGTCATAATGGATATGGAAGCAGGTATTGAACATTTGGGAAGGGGAACAGCACAAGGTGTAGATGTATTTATTGTTGTTGTAGAACCTGGAATAAGAAGTATACAGACGTTCAAGCATGTTAAAAAATTAGCTAAGGATATAGGAATAGAAAAGATATTTGTGGTAGCAAATAAAATTAGAAATAAGAAGGACGAAGAATTTGTATTGGAAAATGTAGATGAAAAAGAATGTCTTGGATTTATACATTATAGTGACACAGTTGGAAGTTCTGATAGAGTCAATCAATCTCCTTACGATTCCAATGAGGAAACTGTTAAGGAGGTAAAAAATATAAAACAAAAATTAGAAATGGGGGTTTTTTAAATGACTTATAAATCAGACATCGAAATAGCTCAAGAATGCACAATGAAGGACATTAAGGAAATTGCAAAGAAATTAAATATTTCCGAAGATGATATTGAATTGTATGGTAAATACAAAGCAAAGGTAAATTACAACTTGTTAAAGACTACACCTGGTAAGAATGGAAAACTTATATTATGTACAGCTATAAACCCAACACCTGCTGGAGAAGGAAAAACTACTACAGCAATAGGTGTAGCAGATGCATTAAATAGAATGGGAAAATCTGTTGTTGTTGCACTTAGAGAACCATCTATGGGACCTGTATTTGGTATAAAAGGTGGAGCTGCCGGCGGTGGATATGCTCAAGTAGTACCTATGGAAGACATAAACCTACACTTTACAGGTGATATACATGCACTCACTGCTGCTAACAATTTACTTGCAGCAATGATAGATAATCATATATATCAAGGCAATAAACTTAACATAGACCCAAGAAGGATTGCTTGGAGAAGATGCGTAGACATGAACGACAGACAGCTCAGGTTTGTAGTTGATGGATTAGGTGGAAAAGCCAATGGTACACCTAGAGAAGATGGATTTGATATAACAGTTGCTTCAGAAATAATGGCTATATTCTGTTTATCAAGTGACATAATTGATTTAAAGAACAGAATTGCTAAAATAGTTGTAGGATATACTAGAGATGGCAAGCCTGTAACAGCTCATGATTTAAAAGCTGAAGGAGCTATGGCAGCACTTCTTAAAGATGCATTAAAACCAAATCTAGTTCAAACTCTTGAAGGAACACCAGCATTTGTACACGGCGGACCATTTGCAAATATAGCTCATGGTTGTAACTCAATAATGGCTACTAGAATGGCTCTTCACTTTGGTGATTATGTAGTTACGGAGGCAGGTTTCGGTGCTGACCTAGGTGCTGAAAAATTCTTAGATATCAAGTGCAGAATGGCAGGATTAAAACCAGATGCAGTAATAATAGTTGCTACAGTTAGAGCATTGAAATACAACGGCGGAGTTCCAAAGGCTGACTTAAATAATGAAAACTTAGAAGCTCTTGAAAAAGGACTTCCAAATTTATTAAAACATGTAGAGAATATAACCAAGGTATACAAATTACCAGCAGTAGTTGCATTAAATGCATTCCCTACAGATACGCAGGCAGAATTAAAATTAGTAGAAGATAAATGTAAAGAATTAGGCGTAAATGTAAGATTATCAGAAGTTTGGGCTAAAGGCGGCGAAGGTGGAATAGAAGTTGCCAAAGAAGTGCTTAGACTTATAAAAGAAGAGAAAAATGACTTCCAGTTTGCTTATGATGAAAAATTACCAATCAGAGATAAAATAAGAGCAGTAGCTCAAAAGATATATGGTGCTGATGATGTTACTTTCACAAATCAGGCAGACAAAGAAATTGATGAGCTTGAAAAATTAGGATTTGGTAAAACACCAGTATGTATAGCAAAGACTCAATACTCCTTAACTGATGACCAGACTAAACTTGGAAGACCAACAGGATTTAATATTACAGTAAGACAGGTTACAATTTCTGCTGGAGCAGGTTTTGTAGTTGCAGTAACTGGTTCAATAATGAAGATGCCAGGCCTTGGAAAAGTTCCATCTGCTGAAAAAATAGATGTAGATGAAAATGGAGTAATAAGCGGATTATTCTAAAAACATTTAGGAGGAAACAATATGAAATTAGCAGATAAAAGTTGCACAGATTTTATAGAAGTTCTTGCATCTAAAGCTGCAACTCCTGGTGGAGGCGGAGGATCAGCTATTACAGGTGCTATAGGAATGGCACTTGGAGGCATGGTATGTAACCTTACAATAGGAAAGAAAAAGTATGCACAGTATGACGAAAAGGTAAAAGGCATACTTAAAAGATCTGATGAGCTTCAAGCAGAGCTTTTAAAGATGATGGATGCAGATGCAGAGTGTTTTCTACCTCTTTCAAAGGCTTATGGAATGCCAAAAGACACTGAAGAGCAGAAAAAAATAAAAGAAGAAACTCTAGAAAAGTGTCTAAAACAAGCATGCAGTGTTCCAGTAAGCATTGTTAAGCAAGCTTATGAAGCAATAAAACTCCATGAGGCACTTGTAGATAACTGTTCCAAACTTGCAATAAGTGATGTTGGTGTAGGAGTTCAGTGTCTAAGAGCTGCTATTATTGGAGCACAGCTTAATGTCATAATCAACATAAATTCTATTAAAGATCAGGAATATGTTAAAAAGGTAAAAGCGGAGACGGAACCTTTAGTTGAAGAAGGCATTAAGATTGCAGATAAGGTATATGAAAAAGTAGTTAGTGCACTTTCCAAATAAAATTATTATTCTCCAGAAGAAATTTTAATTTCTTCTGGAGGCACTTGTAAATTAGTTTAGTATGGTACAGATAGCTAATTTTAATATGAAGGAGATATAAGTATGGGTCAAATAATTAAAGGTAAACCAGTGGCAGATGCTATAAGTGAAACTTTAACTAAAGAAGTTAATGATTTAAAGGTAAAGGGTATTACTCCAAAGCTTACATTAGTAAGAGTTGGAGCAAACGGAAGTGACCTTGCTTATGAAAAAGGAGCTCTAAAAAAGTGCGAAAAAATTGGAATAGAGGCAGTCGTTAAAGAGCTACCAGCAGATATATCACAGGACAAGTTTATTGAAGAATTGAAAAAAATAAATGCGGACAAGACTGTAAATGCAATAATGGTATTCAGACCATTTCCTAAGCAATTAGATGAAAGTGTTATAAAGTATATAATCGCCCCTGAGAAAGATGTAGATTGCTTTAGTCCTGTAAATGTTGCTAAATTGATGGAAAAAGATATGACAGGTTTTGCACCTTGTACACCATCTGCGGTTATAGAAATCCTTAAGCATTATAAAGTTCCTATGAAGGGAAAAAATGCAGTTATAGTAGGAAGATCTATGGTAGTTGGAAAACCAGCGTGCATGCTGCTCTTAAATGAAAATGCTACAGTTACCGTATGCCATTCAAAAACTACTGATATGCCAAAGGTTTGTTCCCAGGCAGACATACTGGTAGTAGGCATAGGAAAAGCTAAAATGATAGATTCAAAATATGTAAAAGATGGTGCCGTAGTTATAGATGTAGGCATAAATGTAGATGAAAGTGGAAAGTTATGTGGAGATGTAGATACAGAAGACTGTGAAGCAAAAGCTTCAATGATAACGCCAGTTCCTAAAGGAGTAGGCTCAGTTACGTCATCTATACTTGCACAGCATATTGTAAAAGCATGTAAGTTACAAAATAACCTATAAACCTGTGAAATAAATGGAGGAATAAATATGATTATTTCAGAAAAAAAATCTTTTGATGAATTATTGGATTACCTTAAAGACAGTGAAAAAGTAATAATCACAGGATGTTCTTTATGCGCAACTACTTGTAAAGTAGGCGGAGAAGAAGAAGTATTAGCAATGAAAGCCAAGTTAGAAGAACAAGGCAAAAAAGTTTTAGGATATAAAATACTTGATCCTTCCTGCAATCTTTTAAAAACAAGAAAAGATTTAAAGTCCTTAAAAGCTGAATTGAAAGAAGCAGATGCAGTAGTATCCCTAGCTTGTGGTGATGGAACTCAAACTGTGGCCAAGTTAGTAAAGATTCCCGTTTATCCAGGTAATAACACTATGTTTATAGGTGAAGTAGAAAGAGTTGGACAATATGCAGAAGCTTGTAAAGCTTGTGGAAATTGCCAGCTTGGATGGACAGGGGGAATATGTCCAATTACAATGTGTGCAAAGGGACTTTTGAATGGACCTTGTGGTGGTGCAAGAGATGGTAAATGTGAAGTTGATCCTGAAAATGATTGTGCTTGGATATTAATATACAATAAATTAAAAGAACTAGGACAGCTCGATAATTTGACAGAATTAAGAAAGCCAAGAGATTATCAAATAAGTGCTCATCCTAGAAAAATAAATTTAAATGCTAAGTAATAATCAGAAGGGGGATTAAAAAAATGAGCTTATTGAAGGAAGCTTTTGAAAAGGGAGAGTTTGCAATTACAGCTGAAATGGCACCTCCAAAGGGAACGGATCTTTCTCATTTAATTGAATGTGCCAAAAAGATAAAAGGAAGAGTTCAGGGAGTTAATGTAACGGATTTTCAGTCTGCTACATTAAAAGCTACATCTTTAGCTACTTGTAAAGTATTAAAAGATGCAGGATTAGAGCCTGTATTTCAAATAACAGGAAGAGATAGAAACAGAATAGCAATTCAAGGAGAATTGTTATCTGCAGGTGTTTTTGGAATTGAAAATGTTTTAGCTCTTACTGGGGATTATACTGCTACAGGAGATCACCCTGGTGCAAAGCCAGTTTATGATCTAGATAGTGTTGGAATATTACAGGTGGCAAGCATTTTAAATGGTGGAAAAGACATGGGTGGAACTGATTTAAAAGGGAAACCAGATTTCTTTTTAGGGGCCTGTGTTACACCTAGATATGATCCGTTAGAGCTTCAAGTTATAAAGATGAAGAAGAAAATTAAAGCTGGAGCTAAATTCTTTCAAACTCAAGCTGTTTATGATATGGAAACTTTAAAGAAATTCAAAGAAGAGACTAAAGCTCAAGGTGTAGATGCTAAAGTTATGGTAGGCATAATACCTTTAAAGTCAGCTGGTATGGCTAAATACATGAATAAAAACGTACCTGGTATATTCGTACCTGATGAACTTATAGATAGAATGAAGAATGCTGAGGATAAAGTTCAAGAAGGCATAAAGATAGCAGGAGAATTTATAAAGGCCGTAAAAGAATCAGGACTTTGCGATGGAGTTCATATAATGGCAATTGGTGCGGAAGAAAATGTGCCATTAATATTGGATGAAGCAGGATTATAAAAATATAGGATTAAAAAATAAGGGGCGATTAGGAATGAAATTAGTTGTAATTGGTGGAGGACCAGGAGGATATGTAGCTGCACTGCAAGCTGCAATTTTAGGAGCAGATGTTACTGTAGTTGAGAAGAAAGCTGTAGGAGGAACTTGCTTAAATGTAGGATGTATACCTACAAAAGCACTGCTTGCTTCCACAGATGTTTTAAGCGTAATAAAAGGAGCATCAAAATTTGGAATTAATGTTGAAGGTGAAGCAAAACCTGATTTTGATGCAATTATGAAGAGAAAAGATAAAGTAGTAGATCAACTTGTAAAAGGCATAGAATATATGTTTGAACATAGAGGGGTAAAGCTTATAAGGGGAACAGGAAAACTTATAAGCAATAAAGAGGTAGAGGTTACAAAGCAGGATGGATCTAAAGAATCCATAACGGCAGATAAAATTATACTTGCTACTGGTTCTGTACCTGTTACACCTGGAGTATTCAAGTATGATGGTAAAAAGGTTATAACTTCAGATGAAGTTTTGAATTTAGAAAAACTTCCAAAGTCAATGATATTAGTTGGTGGAGGTCCTATAGGCTGTGAAATAGGATATTTCCTAAATAGTATGGGAGTAGAAGTTAAGGTAGTTGAAGCTCTTCCACATCTTGCACCACTTGAAGATGAAGATGTTGCAAAACAACTTCAGAGAATTTTCAAACAAAATAAGATTAAATATTTTGTAGGTGATGGTATAACTAGTGTAGAAGTTAAAGGTGATACGGTAACTGCTACATTGGGAAGCGGAAAAGTTTTAGAGGCTGAAACACTTCTCATAGCAGTTGGAAGAAGAGCTTATGCTGAAGGTTTAGGTTTGGATGATATAGGTATTAAAAAAGATCAAAAAGGAAGAATAATTGTAAATGAATATTTAGAAACTAATGTAGAGGGAGTTTATGCAATAGGTGATTTAATTCCTACTGCTGCTCTTGCACATGTAGCTGAAAGAGAAGGTATTGTAGCTGTTCAAAATGCAGTTTTAGATAAAAAGAAGAAGATGAGTTACAAAGCAGTACCTGGTTGTACATTTGTAGAACCAGAAATAGCTTCTGTAGGTATGAAAGAGAAAGATGCTGAAAAAGCAGGAATCCAGTACAAGGTTGGAAAATTTGACTTTAGGGGGCTTGGAAAAGCTCAAGCTATGGGTAAATTACAAGGATTTGTAAAGATTATTACAGACGAAAAGGACGTAATAATTGGAGCTGCTATTGTAGGTGATAGAGCAACAGATATGATTTCAGAACTAGGTGTTGCTTGTGAGCTTGGTTTAACAGCAGAACGAGTTGGTGAAGTTATTCATCCACATCCAACTTTATCTGAGGCAATGATGGAAGCTCTTCATGATGTACACAAACAATGTGTTCATTCTGTTGATTAAATTGTTTAATGTGTATAGGGCTATCGTGCCCTATACATATAATATATAATTAAAGATGTTTTCTACATAAGAGGCATAAAATTTATAATAGGCTTTTTATAAGTAATCTGAAACACAGCAATATAAGGAGGTTGTACTATGGGATATAAAATAGCTGTAGCAGGTAAGGGTGGTACCGGTAAAACTACTTTGACAGGTCTTTTAATAGATTATTTAATAAAAAAAGGTTCAGGACCTATTTTAGCAGTGGATGCTGATGCAAATGCTAATTTAAATGAAGTACTTGGAACAGAAATTGAAGAGACTATTGGACAAATAAAAGAAGATGTAAATAAAAAATCACTTGCAGGGGATAATTTTCCTGGAGGTATGATGAAAGCAGATTATTTAAAGTATAAATTAAATGCATCAGTAACTGAAGGAGACGGTTATGACCTTATTGTTATGGGAAGATCCCAGGGGCCAGGATGTTATTGTTATGTTAATGGAATACTTAAAGCACAAGTGGATTCACTTTCTGGTAATTATGATTACATAGTAGTTGATAATGAAGCGGGAATGGAACACTTAAGTAGAAAACTTATAGATCCTATTGATACTCTATTTCTGATAAGCGATTGTTCCAGAAGAGGTATACAGGCTGTTGGAAGAATAAAACAGTTAGTTGCTGAATTAAAGTTAACAGTTGGCCAAATCTTTCTTATCGTAAATAGAGCTCCAGAAGGTAAATTGAATTCAGGAATAAAAGAAGAAATAAAAAAGCAAGAACTGGATTTAGTAGGAGTTGTGCCGATGGACCAAATGGTCTATCAATTTGATTCAGATGGAAAAGCATTAGTAGAGCTGCCAGAGGATTCTTCATGCAGAAAAGCATTGAATGAAATACTATCAAAAATTCAATTTGAAAATTAAATTAAGGAGGCATACATTATGTTCAAAAAACCAACACAAAAATTTTCAGGCAAAATTGGTGAAGTTGAAATTGGAACAGGAGAAAAAGCATTAAAATTAGGAGGAGAATCAGTATTACCATTTTATACTTTTGATGGAGATACAGGAAATACCCCAAAAGTAGGTATGGAAATTTTAGATGTATATCCAGAAGACTGGATAGATCCTTTAAAGGACATATACAAGGATGTTGCAAAAGACCCTGTTAAATGGGCACAATTTGTAGAAGAAAAATATAGTCCAGATTTTATATGCCTAAGACTTATAAGTGCTGATCCAAACGGTACAGATGCTGCACCAGAAGATTGTGCTAAAACAGCTAAAGCAGTAGTTGAAGCTATAAAAACTCCATTAGTAGTTGCAGGTACAGGAAATCATGAAAAAGATGCAAAATTATTTGAAAAAGTTGCTCAGGAAACTGAAGGACACAATATACTTTTAATGTCAGCAGTAGAAGATAACTATAAGTCAGTAGGAGCTGCAGGTGTAATGGCTTATAATGACAAAGTTGTAGCTGAATCTTCAGTTGATATAAACCTTGCAAAACAAATAAATATTTTAATGAATCAACTTGGAATAGACAATACAAAGTTTGTTGACAACGTAGGATGTGCAGCAGGTGGATATGGTTATGAATATGTTATATCAACTTTAGACAGAGTAAAGCTTGCAGCACTTGGTCAAGATGATAAAACTCTTCAAGTTCCTATAATAAGCCCTGTTTCTTTCGAAGCTTGCAAAGTAAAAGAAGCAATGGATTCAGAAGAAGATTCACCACAATGGGGAAGTCAGGAAGACAGAACAGTTTCCATGGAAGTTGCAACAGCATCCGGAGTATTAGCATCAGGAACAGATGCTGTAATATTACGTCATCCAAAATCTGTAGAAGTAATTAGAAACTTTATTAAGGAATTATTAGGTTAATTAAAATTTATACTGGGATTAAATAAGGAGGATTAAAAATGGCTTTAACAGGATTAAATATATTTAAATTAACACCAAAAAAGAATTGTAAGGATTGTGGTTTCCCTACTTGTCTAGCTTTTTCAATGAAAGTAGCAGCAGGAGCTGTGGAAATAGGAAAATGTCCTCATATGAGTGACGAGGCAATGGAAAAATTAGCTGAAGCTACTGCACCAATTATGAAGACAATAACTATTGGTAAGGGAGATAATGAATATAAATTAGGTGGAGAAACTGTTTTATTCCGTCATGAAAAAACTTTTGTAAATAGAAATAGATTTGCAGTTGCATTTTCCGATAGTATGGATGATGCAGAAGTAGATGCTAAGATCCAACATATAAAAGATGTAGATTATGTTAGAATCGGTGAACAAATGAAAACCGAATTTGCTGCAATAAAATATGCAGGAAATAAAGACAAATATCTTGCTTTAATAAACAAAATAAAAGCAAGTGGAGTAAAAGTAGCTTATGCCCTAGTTTGTGAAGATGTAGCAGTAATGAAAGAAGCTCTTCCACTAGTTAAAGATGAAAATCCATTAGTTTATGGAGCTAATAAAGATAATTTTAAAGAAATGGTTGAACTTGTAAAAGGAGATAAATTAGCTTTAGGTGTAAAGGCAGACGGATTGGAAGCTCTTTATGGTTTAGTAGAAGAAATACAAAAATTAGGATATAAGAACTTAGTACTTGATCCAGGTGGAAAATCCATTAAAGAAGCTTTTGAAAATACAGTTCAAATTAGAAGAATAAATATTGAAGGTCAGGATAGAACTTTTGGATATCCTTCTATAATATTCCTAGATGAACTTACTAAAGCTGATAAATTTATGGAAGTAGCTTTATCTACATTATTTACTTTGAAATATGGTTCATTACTTGTTTTAAGTGATATGGATTATTCAAGAGCACTTCCTCTTTATAGTATAAGACAGAATGTATTTACAGATCCACAAAAACCAATGACAGTTGATTTGGGTATACATGGAATTAACAACCCAGATGAAAACTCACCAGTATTATGTACTGTTGACTTTGCTCTTACTTACTTCCTAGTTTCAGGAGAAGTTGAGAGATCTAAAGTTCCAGTATGGATGGTTATACCAGATGCAGGCGGATATTCTGTTCTTACATCTTGGGCTGCAGGTAAATTTACTGGTGCTGCAATAGCTGATGAAATAAAGAAATGTGGAATAGCAGAGAAGACTAAGAACAGAACTCTTTTAATCCCAGGAAAGGTTGCAGTTTTGAAAGGTGAATTAGAGGAACTTCTTCCAGACTGGAATATAGTAATTAGTAGTACAGAAGCTATGTTTATTCCTAAGTTATTAAAAGAGTTAACTGCTAAGTAAGAATTATTTAAGTAAAAAATAGGCAATAATTAAAAATTTTTAATTATTGCCTGACAATATAAATTAATACTAGTTTATAAAGATTAAGGTAAATAGGAGGTCATCTGAACATGGATAAATTTATGATCATAGGCGAAAGAATTCACTGCATATCTCCATCTATAAGGAAGGCTATTGAGGAGAGAAATCCTGAACCAATATTTAAAAGAGCAAAAGAACAATTGGATGCAGGAGCTAATTATCTAGATTTTAATATAGGACCAGCAAGAAAAGATGGAGAAGAAATAATGCAGTGGGGCGTTAAGGCTCTTCAAAGTGAATTTGACAATGTTCCACTAGCACTTGATACAACAAATAAGAAGGCTATAGAAGCAGGACTTAAAGTTTACAATAGAGAAAAAGGAAAACCTATCATAAATTCTGCAGATGCAGGAGAAAGAATTGGAAATATAGATTTAGCTGCAGAGTATGATGCTATGAGCATAGCACTTTGTGCAAAAGAAGGAATAACAAAAGACAATGATGAAAGAATAGCATATTGTACAGAAATGCTTGAAAAAGGTATGGGTCTTGGAATGGAGCCTACAGATTTACTGTTTGATCCATTATTTTTAGTAATAAAGGGCATGCAGGATAAACAAAAAGAAGTATTAGAGGCTATTAAATTAATAAGTGATATGGGTCTTAGAACTTGCTGTGGATTAAGTAATGTTTCAAATGGAGCACCTAAGGAAATAAGACCAATAATGGATGCAACTTTTGCAGCTATGGCAATACAATGTGGTCTTACTTCTGCAATAATGAATCCATGTGATAAGAGATTAATGGAGACAATAAAGACTTGTGATGTTGTAAATGGTGCTGTTTTATATGCAGATTCTTACTTAGAGTTGTAATTTAGAGTTATAATATATAATATTTTAAATTAGGAGGGGCTAAAAATGAATTTATTTCAAACTGTATTCACTGGTTCAAAGCAAGCTTTAGCAGCTGCTGAAGGCATAGTTAAGCAAGCTGTTGACGAGAAGGGTAGAGACTATAAAGTAGCATTTCCTGATACTGCATATTCATTACCAGTAATTTTTGCAGCTACAGGAAAAAAGATAACTAATGTAGGAGAATTAGAAGGTGCATTAGATATAGTAAGAAGTTTGATAGTTGAGGAGGAAATGCTTGATAAGCTTTTAAATTCAGGACTTGCAACAGCTGTTGCAGCAGAAATTATAGAAGCTGCAAAGTATGTTCTTTCCGATGCTCCTTATGCAGAACCATGTGTAGGATTTATATCTGACCCAATAATTCGTTCTCTTGGTGTACCACTTGTTACCGGAGATATACCAGGTGTAGCAGTTATATTAGGAGAATGTCCAGATTCAGAAACCGCAGCTAAAATTATAAAGGATTATCAATCAAAAGGTCTTTTAACATGCTTAGTTGGAAAAGTAATTGATCAGGCAATAGAAGGAAAAGTTAAGATGGGTCTTGACCTCAGAGTTATTCCACTTGGATATGATGTTACATCTGTAATTCACGTTGTAACTATAGCTATAAGAGCTGCACTTATATTCGGAGGAATTAAGGGTGGTCAGTTAAATGACATATTGAAATATACAGCAGAAAGGGTACCTGCTTTTGTAAATGCATTTGGACCATTAAGTGAACTTGTAGTTTCAGCTGGTGCAGGAGCTATAGCACTTGGATTCCCTGTATTAACTGATCAGGTTGTACCAGAAGTTCCTACATTGTTGTTAACTCAAAAAGATTATGATAAAATGGTTAAAACTTCATTAGAAGCTAGAAATATAAAGATAAAGATAACTGAGATCCCAATTCCAGTTTCCTTTGCAGCAGCATTTGAAGGTGAAAGAATAAGAAAGAATGATATGCTTGCAGAGTTTGGTGGAAATAAGACTAAAGCTTGGGAATTAGTTATGTGTGCAGATCAGGGAGAAGTTGAAGATCACAAGATAGAAGTTATAGGACCAGATATAGATACTATAGATAAGGCTCCTGGAAGAATGCCTCTTGGAATGCTTATTAAAGTAAGTGGAACAAATATGCAGAAGGATTTTGAGCCAGTGCTTGAAAGAAGACTTCACTACTTCTTAAACTATATAGAAGGAGTAATGCATGTTGGTCAGAGAAATCTTACTTGGGTAAGAATAGGTAAGGAAGCTTTTGAAAAGGGATTTAGATTGAAACATTTTGGTGAAGTAATATATGCTAAAATGTTAGATGAATTTGGTTCAGTTGTAGATAAATGTGAAGTAACTATAATAACTGATCCAGGTAAGGCTGAAGAATTGGAAGGCAAATATGCTGTACCAAGATATAAAGAAAGAGATGCAAGACTTGAATCATTAGTTGATGAAAAAGTTGATACTTTCTATTCATGTAATTTGTGTCAATCCTTTGCACCTGCACATGTATGTATAGTAACTCCTGAAAGACTTGGACTTTGCGGTGCAGTTTCATGGCTTGATGCTAAAGCTACACTTGAATTAAATCCTACAGGACCATGTCAGGCCGTTCCAAAAGAAGGCGTGGTTGATGAAAATTTAGGTATTTGGGAAAAAGTAAATGAAACTGTTTCAAAAATTTCTCAAGGTGCTGTAACTAGTGTTACATTATACAGTATATTACAAGATCCAATGACTTCCTGTGGATGTTTTGAGTGTATTACAGGTATAATGCCAGAAGCAAATGGTGTTGTAATGGTAAACAGAGAATTTGGTGCAACAACTCCTCTTGGAATGACATTTGGTGAACTTGCATCTATGACAGGTGGTGGAGTTCAGACTCCAGGATTTATGGGACATGGAAGACAATTCATAGCTTCAAAGAAGTTTATGAAAGGTGAAGGCGGACTTGGCAGAATAGTTTGGATGCCAAAAGAATTAAAAGACTTTGTTGCAGAAAAATTAAATAAGACAGCAAAGGAATTATATAATATAGATAATTTTGCAGATATGATCTGTGATGAAACTATAGCTACAGAATCTGAAGAAGTAGTAAAATTCTTGGAAGAAAAAGGTCATCCTGCATTAAAGATGGATCCAATAATGTAGTAAAATTTTTTAAGTACTTAAATGATAGTGACAGGAGCAGCTGTCACTATTGTTTTAATAAATGAATCATTAAGTTAGAGTGTAAGTCTGAAATTTTGTATAAGCCGTTTACTCATCCAATTATAAAAAATTTAATTTATAAAGGAGTGTTATTTATGAATTTCCCAAAAGAATTAAAGTATAGCAAAGAACACACATGGGCAAAGATTGAAGGAGACACAGCACTTATAGGCATAAGTGATTTTGCACAGGATCAACTTGGAGAGATATTATTTGTAGAAATGCCAGATGTAGGAGATGAAATTACTCAAGGAGTTTCTCTTGGAGTTGTTGAATCATCCAAAAAGGCTTCAGATGTAATATCTCCATTATCTGGAGAAGTGCTCGAAATTAACGAAAAACTAGATGATGAACCAGAATATATAAATGAGAATGCTTATGATGCATGGATAGTAAAAATAAAAGTAAAAGACAGTGGAGAAGTTAAAAGCTTAGTAGATGCTTCTGAATACGAAGCAGGTTTGAAATAAACAAAGGTTACTTTTCACAAGGAGGTATTCACAAAATATGGTAAAAGTTAAATTTACTCCATACAACAAAGAAATAGATGTTTTAGAAGGAGAAAACCTGCTGGAGGCTATCAGAAAAGCAGGTGTATTTATAGACACTCCATGTAATGGAAGTGGGTCCTGTGGAAAATGTAAAGTTAAGATAACAACTGGAAGTGTTATATCAGAAGATAGCAGGCACATTACAGAAAAGGAAAAAAAGGAAGGATATGTGCTTGCTTGTCAGTGCAAAGTTAAAGAAAATATAGTAGTAGAAATACCAGGAACTGCATCCTCTTCAATGCATGGAATGAAAATAGAAGATTTCTCAAGCAAGAGAGAATATGATATATTTGAAAGAGCTAAAAATCAAATATTAAAATGTGGTATGGAATTTAAGACTTATGTAAGGAAGGACTATTTAGAGTTAGATCTTCCTAATTTAAATGATAATATATCTGATTTTGAAAGATTAAAAAGGCATATTAAAAATCATTTAAATTGTAATAATGTATTTTGTAGATTACCCATATTGAGGAAGATACCTCAGCTTTTGAGAGAGGCAGATTTTAAAGTAACCATAACTCATATACCTAGAGGAGTAGGTAAAACTACAATTATTGATATAGAAAAAGGGGATACGACAGATAAGATTTATGGAGTGGCAGTGGATATTGGCACTACATCTGTGGCAGCGTGCTTGGTGGATTTATACAATGGTGAATTAATTGCAAAAGCTTCATCTGGAAATGCTCAAATAAAGTATGGAGCAGATGTTATAAACAGAATAATGTATTCTACTAAAGGTAACGGACTACAGGAATTGAATAATGCAGTGATACAGGAAACTATAAATCCCCTCTTAAATAAGATGTATATGGATTCAGGAATAAGAAAGGAACAAGTGGTATCCTTTGTTACGGCTGGTAATACAACTATGTCTCATCTTTTTTTGGGGTTGTATTCAAATTTTTTAAGAATGGAGCCATATATACCTGCTTTTGTTAAGACTCCTTTTATAAAAGCTTCCGAACTAAATATAGAAGTTAACCCTGAAACATTTATATATTTGATCCCTTGTGTAGCAAGTTATGTTGGGGGAGATATAACTGCAGGTGTATTGTCTTCGGGAATGTGGAATACTGAAGATAATATACTATTTATAGATTTAGGAACAAACGGTGAGATTGTATTTGGTAATAAAGAATATCTGATGACCTGTGCTTGTTCTGCAGGACCTGCCTTTGAAGGTGGAGAAATAAGTTGTGGAATGAGGGCATCAGGAGGTGCCATAGAAAAGGTAAAAATAGGTAGTGACTATGAACCTATAATTAGCGTTATTGGCAATGAAAAGCCTCTTGGAATATGTGGGTCAGGTATTATAGATTTAATATGTTCAATGATGTTTGCAGGAATTATCGATAGGAAGGGCAAAATAGTAAAAAATTTAAAAACTAATAGAGTTAGATTTGATGAAAACGGAATTGGGGAGTATATTTTAGTTTTTAAAGAACAATATGATTTGGATAGAGATGTAAGTATAACAGATGTGGATATAGACAATTTTATCAGAGCAAAAGCAGCAATTTATTCTGGAATTACTACACTTTTAAACAACCTGGGAATGGATTTTACCATGATTGATAAAATCTATATAGCAGGAGGTATAGGAAATAGTTTAAATATAGATAATGCTGTAAAGATAGGAATGCTGCCTGATATAGATCAGCATAAAATAAATTATATAGGTAATAGTTCTCTTATGGGATGTTATTTGACACTGATGAGTGAGGATGCAAGGCACAAATTGGAGCAGATAGCAAATCATATGACCTATGTGGAGCTTAGCGTAGATCCATTATATATGGATCAATTTGTATCAGCTTGTTTTTTACCACATACGGATATAGAAAAATTTCCTACTGTTAAGAAGCTTTTAGATAAATCTATTTAGTCATATTGAAATTAATATATTATCATTTCATCGTTATGTTATTTTAATAACATAGTAAAAGGAGTATACTTAAATTGAAAGTTAATTTTTAACTTAGGGTAAACATTTATTCTGATATCAGATTAAGCAAATGCTTTACCTGGTATCAGAATTAGTACCCTGCTTATGTGTAAAATTTAAGAGGAGGTAATTGAAAATGTGTGAATCAACAGCTTATTTGGTAACACCTGAAGGTGAACGTAAAATTATGGATTATGTAGTGGATATAGTTCCAAAAGAAAATGGTAAGTTGTCATTGACAGACATTTTAGGAGAAGAAGAGATAATAGAGGGAATGTTAAAGGAAGTAAGACTTTTGGAGCATAAGATTGTAATAGAAAAAGCAATGTAGCTATTGTATAAGGAGGTACTATAATGAACAACGAACATGAATGCCACCATCATCATGACAATACACCTCATACTCATGAACATTATCATGATGGTATAGCTCATACTCATACACATGTTCACGATGATGATCATCATCATACACATGAAATGTTAGATGGTGATGAAAGTAAGGAAGAAAAAACATTAAAGATACTTTTAAGTCATTGGGTAGAGCATAATAAATCCCATGAAGAGGGATTTGCAGAATGGGTAGACAAAGCAAAAAATATGGGAAAAGTAGAAACTTCACAATTTATTGAAAAGGCAATCGGTTTTATGAAACAAGCTGACAATATGTTGGAAGAAGCGGAAAAGCATATGGAATAGCTTAGCTTAAGTTTGTTAAACAACTTCAATTTTATCAATGAATCTTACTTAGTGGGACCCACTAAGTTTAGATGAATTATCTAGGGGCGTAGCTACTGTTATGCACAGCATAAGAACTCTAAATCGCTAAAGCTCAAGAGTTCTAGTATCTCCCATTTTGATAGAAAAGCAGATATTCCAAATCTTTGATTTGGTATAGTCGCTTTCGCTGTGTGCGTGGAAGAGTTACAGTAGATAGCCATCAGATGAAAAGATATAGGATTGAAGTTGTTTAATCCTATATACCATCTATGGAGGAGATTATATAATTATTAGAAAATTTAAAAAATAATAATGCTATTTGTTTTGGAGGGGTGTAATAGATGTACAAGAATGGTATAGACAAAAAACCAAAGGATGAAATACCCTATGATCACTATAAAAGTATATTTAAGAATTTTGAACCTGAAATAATGGCAAAAAATACAGGGTGTGTATACAATGAATCCAGAGGAGAAATAGAAGTAAAGTTAATGGGCAAAAATGTAATAGTAAAATATCCTTCCGGTGAGGTTCTTAATGAGGATGGTTCTGAAATAGAAAAATATCCTCCTAAGACTTTAATTTTGAGATATCTGATGCAGGGCAAAGGATTAGCACCTTCTGATAAATATATAACCTATAGAGAAGTGGATGGCGGAAATGTATATTATAATAATTTTTATGGGAGATGTCTATTAAGATTATCTAAAACCTTTGGAAACAATATAAACAAATTTAAAGAAGTGTTTGAAAATTTAGAAGCTCAAGAAGTAAGCATGGGGGATGCTGCTTATAAATTTAGATTTTTAAACAACATATATGTTATTTTTGCATTATGGGAAGGTGATGAAGAATTTGCACCTTCGTCCCAGATATTATTCAATAGTAATGTGCCATTTTATTTTACGGCTGAAGATTTAGCTGTGGTAGGAGACACATCTATAGGAATTATAACAAATTTAGCATATAAAAAATAAGAGATGGGGGTCTCGAAAATGGAAAGTAATATGTTAAAGCCAAATGAAATATGTAATGCTGCTGTAGGAGCGGGTTGTTCTAAAGCAGCACTAAAGACTTATCAACAAGCAGTACTTGGAATACTCGCGGGGGCGTTTATTGCATGTGGTGGTGTTGTTTCTGCCGTTGCATCTCATGGTATAACAAATGTTGGAGTTGCAAAGTTTGTAGGGGGAGCTGTCTTCCCGGTAGGACTTATGCTAGTAGTTATATGTGGAGCAGAGCTTTTTACAGGAAATTGTCTTATGGTTGTACCACTAGTTGGCAAGGAGATAACCTTTAAGCCTATGATTAAAAACTGGATAGTAGTCTATATATTTAATTTTATAGGATCAGTTCTTGTAGCTTTTTTGGTATTTGAATCAGGGACTTTTGGCATGAGTAGTGGAAAGCTTGGTGGAACGGTTATAAAGGTAGCTTCCACTAAGGCATCACTTTCTTTTGGATCTGCTTTCTGTAGCGGAATAATGTGTAATTTTTTAGTATGTCTTGCAGTGTGGGGGGCTTTTGCAGCTAAAGATATAATAAGTAAAATTGTAATAATATGGTTTCCTATAATGACTTTTGTAACTTGTGGATTTGAGCATAGTGTTGCTAATATGTACTTTTTAACAGCTGGACTTTTTGCAAAATCCAATGCTTCATTTGTAGCAGCATCAGGTATTTCACAAGATAAAATAGTATCTGCAGCTGGAATAGTTCATAATTTAATACCTGTAACTTTAGGTAATATAGTTGGAGGATCAATATTTGTTGGATTAGCATATTTTGTTGTTTATAAATATAAATCTTCTAAACCAAAGGAGAGCGTATATAAATAAGGCATTTTTATACCCTTAATTGTTATTTAATTATCATTCTTTATTCTTGAATAGTGTGATCGTATATGTTAAACTTAATTTAATACTAAGAAATGTGGTTATGACAAAGAAAAAAGAGAGCCAAAATTTTAAGACATTTAACTGGTGCCTTAAGGTTGGCTCTTTTTATTTTTTACTAGTACATAAGGAGGAATATTCAGTGTTTGATGTTACTATTATAGGAGCTGGAGTTGTTGGAAATGCCGTAGCAAGAGAGTTATGTAGATATAAACTTAATATATGTGTTGTAGAAAAAGATTCTGATGTGGGAAATGGTACTAGCAAAGCAAATAGTGGTATAGTTCATGCGGGATTTGATGCAGAACCCAATACGTTAAAAAGTAAATTAAATGTAATTGGAAATAGTATGTTTGATAACCTTTCTAAAGAATTAGACTTCACATTTAAAAAAGTTGGTTCATTAGTGCTTTGCTTTAATAAATCTGAGGTGAGGAATCTGGAGAAATTAAAACAGCAGGGAATTGAAAATGGAGTTCCTGATCTTGAAATAATAGATGGGGATAAAGTAAGAGAATTAGAACCCAATATATCAAAGAAAGCAGTTGCTGCACTATATGCTCCAACGGGAGGAATAGTTTGTCCTTATGAAATGACTATAGCATTGGCTGAAAACGCTGCTGTAAATGGAGTAAAGTTTAGATTAAATACAAAGGTAATGTCTTTAAAAAAGGATAAATATGGTTACTTGATAAAGACTAATAAGGGAGATATAGAAACAAAACTTGTAGTAAATGCAGCAGGAGTGTTTTCAGATGAAATAAATAATATGATAAGTGATAGAAAGATTAAAATAATTCCAAGGAAAGGTGAGTATTGTTTATTTGATAAATCAGTAGGAGATACTGTTTTAAGGACTATATTTCAGCTGCCTACTAAAAAGGGAAAAGGAGTTTTAGTTACTCCTACAGTAGATGGAAATTTGCTTATAGGGCCTGATGCAGAAGATATAGAAGATAAAACAGACTTAACTACTACAAGTAGGGGGATAGATTTTGTAATTTCTAAGGCAGCTTTAAGTGTAAATAAGCTGCAAATGAAACAGATTATAACTTCTTTTTCTGGGCTTAGGGCACATAGTACAGAAGGAGACTTTATAATTGGAGAAGCAGAGGATGCGGAGAATTTTATAAATGCAGCAGGTATTGAATCACCTGGTTTAACCAGTTCTCCTGCTATAGCAGAAATGGTTAGAGATATTGTAGTTAGTAAGTTAAAACCAGAAAAGAACGATAAATTTAACCCTATAAGAAAAGGAATACCTAAATTTAGAGAAATGACAAATGAAGAGAGAAAACGTATGATTGCCAGTAACCCAAAGTATGGTAAAATTATATGTAGATGCGAAACTGTTACAGAAGGAGAAATATTAGATGCCATAAGGAGACCTCTTGGTGCAAGAACAATGGATGCTGTGAAAAAGAGAACTAGGTCAGGCATGGGAAGATGTCAGTCAGGATTTTGCTCACCAAGAGTAGTTGAGATTTTGGCAAGAGAATTGAAGATCTCACCACAAGAAGTAACTAAATTTGGAAATCATTCAAATATATTAGTAGGGAAAGATAAACAGAGTTCTTGGCATCAGATGGAGTTTTGACTCCACCTAATGATTAGAAATCGTTATCCAGGGACGTAGCTGCTCTTTACTCTCACTTGGAGAAGTGGGCGTATTAGAGCAGGTAGTCATCGGATAAAGAAGGAGCGAATCGCTTTCACTGTGTGTGATGGGAGAGTTATGGATGGGCAGCGGGTAGCCATCAGATAAATTAGGATGATTTGGAGGTTTAAAATATGCAAGAATATGATGTAGTAATAATAGGAGGCGGACCTGCAGGGCTTGCAGCTGCTATATCAGTTAAAGAAGCAGGGATAGATAATATACTTATATTAGAAAGAGAAAATGAGCTGGGGGGAATATTAAATCAATGTATTCATAATGGGTTTGGTCTCCATACTTTTAAAGAAGAATTGACAGGACCTGAATATGCTCAGAGATTTATAGATAAGATAGAAGATTTAAAGATACAATATAAGTTAAATACTATGGTGCTTGATTTGAATAAAGATAAGTGTATAACGGCTGTCAATGAAGAAGAAGGTATAATTGAAATAAAGGCTAAATCTATAATTTTATCTATGGGATGTAGGGAAAGACCAAGAGGGGCCATAAATATACCAGGAAGCAGATGTGCTGGAATATATACAGCGGGAGCAGCTCAAAAATTTGTAAATGTAGAAGGATATATGCCGGGAAAGGAAGTTGTAATACTTGGTTCTGGTGATATAGGTCTCATAATGGCAAGAAGAATGACGCTTGAGGGGGCAAAGGTAAAAGCAGTTGTGGAACTTTTACCTTATTCTAGCGGGCTTAAGAGAAATATAGTGCAGTGCCTTGATGATTTTGAAATTCCACTGAGGTTAAGCTATACCGTAATAGATATAAAGGGAAAGAAAAGAGTAGAAGGCGTGACTATTGCTGCAGTAGGTAAAGATAGAAAGCCTGTTGAGGGTACTGAAGAATATATACCTTGTGATACTTTACTTTTATCTGTTGGACTTTTGCCGGAAAATGAACTTTCGAGAAAAGCTGAAATAAATTTATCTGATGTAACAGGAGGACCTGTAGTCGATGAAAGTTTGGAGACTAATGTAGACGGAATATTTGCCTGTGGAAATGTATTGCATGTTCATGATTTAGTTGATAATGTAACATTAGAAAGCATAAATGCAGGTAAGAATGCAGCTAGATATGTAAAAGGTGGAAAAAGATTTAGCGGACATAAAATAGAAGTTATAGCTGCTAGTGGTGTCAGGTATACAGTACCAAAGTATATAAATCCTAAAAATGTAGAAAAGTCAGTAGATGTTAGATTTAGAGTAGGGGATGTATTTAAAGATAGTTTTATATCAGTTTATTTTGATAAGACCAGAGAAATGTATATAAAAAAGAGGATACTTACTCCAGGAAAAATGGAAACAGTTAATATTAGTAAAGAGCTGCTGAATAAATATACGAATTGTAGGGAGATAACAATAAAGCTGGAAAGGGAGCAGTAGTATGAGTACAAGAGAATTAACTTGTATAGGATGTCCTATGGGATGTCAGCTTTTAGTTAAGCTTAATAAGGATAAAGTTGTAGAAGTTGCTGGAAACACCTGTAAAAATGGAAAAGAGTATGGAGAAAAGGAATGTACTAATCCTACTAGGATAGTTACTTCTTCTGTATATGTAGAAGGCGGAGAAATAGATGTACTTCCGGTTAAAACAGAAATGGACATCCCTAAAGACAGGGTATTTGATTGTATAAAGCTGCTCAAGGGGAAAGTAGTTAAGGCACCTATTAAAATAGGAGATATAATAGTAGAAAATGTAGTAAATTCAGGAATAAATATTATAGCTACGAAAAATGTAAAAAGAAGTAAGAGAAACTAACCTACTTACTTTTTTTGCTACAGTAAGTAAACTGAAGTGTAACAGTAAATAAATATTATTCCAGAAGAATATGTTATAATAATATTGAGAATTTACTGGAGATAAAGCTAGGAGGTATAATATGGATAAAACTACATTAGATGAATTGACAAATCAGCTTGGAAACTTTACACAGTTAAAACTTGAAAGCATACCAGATATAGATTTATACATGGATCAGGTAACTACTTTTATTGAAGAAAAGTTAGGATATTTAAAGAGAAATAAAGAAGATACGGCTATTACTAAAACTATGATAAACAATTATACTAAAGCAGGTATACTAATGCCGCCTAAAAAGAAAAAATATTCTAAGCAGCATATGATACTTATTATATTGACATATTACTTAAAACAAATTTTATCCATAGGTGATATACAGAGCTTATTTTCTTCCCTAGCTGAATCCATAAAAGAAGGAGAAGATCATACAAAAGATTTAGATAAGATATACCAGGATTTTTTGAAAATAGAAAAAATTCAAGTGGAGGACTTTGTAAAAGATTTTAAATCGAAAATTACTGAGAATGATACCTTTAATTGTAACGGGGAAGAATTAGAACAGGATGAAAATAAACTTATAACAGTTGTAGTTATGTTGATTGTAAGGGCGAATATAGAAAAGAAAATGGCGGAAAGTATAATAGATAATTTCTTTGGAAAATAAATTGTGTACATAAATTTGCAGACTTGCAAATTTATCCGATGACTACCTGCTCTAATACTTCCACTTCTCCAAGTGTACGTTGCGAGCAGCTACGTCTCTGGATAACGATTTTCCCTAAAGGATAACGCCTTCTAAGTGCTGAAGCACTAAGAATCTTGTTAATAAGCATTAGGTGGAGTCAAAACTCCATCTAATGCCAAGAACTCTGTTTATGTACAAGTACAATAATAGTTTAAAAAATTATTTAAATAGTTTATTAAAACAATCTTTGCAAATCATGACTGTACCTTTGTTTGCAGATATTAGTTCACTACTACTTACTGATTTTTGACAAATTTCACATATACTATGTTCATGCCCCTCATGGAAACTGGATGTTTTTTTAGTGTTTTTAAAACTTCTTTTTTTATTTGGAGGAGGTGAGTAGTTTATAGGTTCATCAATGGTAGTTTTTTTAAAAACATTGTAACTCATGTCATAGGTACTCTCGCCAAATAACTCCAGTTCAAATCTAGGATATTCCTGATCATAATGTTCTTCTATGATCAATCTTCTAATTTGGGCATCATTTATTATGAGTCCACTTTTTTCAATACCATCAAATATACTTTTAGTTATGTTGTTGGTATCAGGATGTCTTTTTTTACTCTTATAGTATACTTTTAAAAGGGCTATAAGGGATTCTTCTATAACTAGTCCAGGATTTTGACTCCTGCATTCATAAGCTATTTCTTCTTCATACAGGGCATATCTGTCGTGATATTTCCCAGAATTATAGGGTAATATAGCCCTTCCATTTACGTTAAACAGCTTAAAATTTGATTTGGATATAGGAGAACCTTTTACTACAATTTTTGCATAAGGTTTAATCATATTTATTTCTCCAGTATATAAAGTTTAGATAATTTAATTCTATCACATATGAAATTTTGACTTAATGTTAAAATATTGCGAAGCAAAGCTTTTGAAAATAGCAAAGTTCAAATAACAAAGAACAGATAAAGATGATTTCCCTCGTACCTCAGGAAATCTATAATTTTAATATTTTCTGACGTTAGGAAGAAAATTATCTTTATTTGATATTTGAACTTTGCACTTTGTTCTTTAAAAAAATTCCTTTGCACAGTTTTTAAAATGTGAAAGTTGAGTTAAATTATAATATGGCTATATTATATCATATGGACTTTAAGTCCCGGGAAATAAAACGGAAATACACTATACTATAAAAAAGATAAGTAGTATAATTCAATGGTAGCTAAACAAGTGGATTAGAGACGAATTTTAATAACTTTATATGAAATGTGGGAAGGTAAGAAATTATGGAAAGAGATATAAAAATACTTGCTATAGAGAGCAGCTGTGATGAAACTTCTGCAGCTGTAGTGGTGAATGGAAGAAATGTTTTGTCTAATATAATATCTTCGCAGATAGATATACATACGAAATTTGGAGGAGTAGTGCCAGAAGTAGCCTCAAGGAAACATATAGAGGTTGTAAGTCTTGTAGCACAGCAGGCTATTGAAAAGGCTGGTATTACATTTGATGATATAGATGCTGTAGGAGTTACTTATGGACCAGGACTTGTAGGGGCACTCCTTGTAGGACTTCAGTATGCAAAGGGTTTGGCTTATGCACTTAACAAGCCTTTAATAGGAGTAAATCACATAGAAGGACATATAAGTGCTAATTTTATACAATATAAAGATTTAAAACCGCCTTTTGTATGTATGGTTGTATCTGGAGGGCATACTTATTTGGTTTATATGAAGGACTATGGAAAATTTGAGGTTATGGGTCAAACTAGAGATGATGCGGCTGGAGAAGCCTATGATAAAGTTGCAAGGGCTATTGGACTTGGGTATCCAGGAGGACCTAAAATTGATAAGTTAGCGAAAGAAGGAAATCCAGATGCAATTAAATTTCCTAGGGCAAATTTTCATGATGGAAGTTCCCTTGATTTTTCCTTTAGTGGGTTAAAATCTGCTGTGCTAAATTATTTGAATCAAAAGGAAATGAAAAATGAAGAAATAAACAGAGCTGATGTAGCAGCATCGTTTCAAAAGGCTGTAGTAAGCTTTTTAGTAGACAATGCTATGAAGGCATGTAAGTTGAAAAATGTAGATAAAATAGCTGTAGCAGGAGGAGTAGCTGCAAATAGCTGTCTTAGAGAAACTTTAAAAAATGCAGGTCATGAAAGGAATATAGAGGTTTTGTTTCCAGAGATTATATTATGCACGGACAATGGAGCTATGATAGGAAGTGCCGCATATTTTGAATATATGAAAGGGACTAGAAGTCCTCTAAATTTAAATGCAATTCCAAATTTAAAACTAGGAGAAAGATAGAGAAGTTATAGAGTTTCTAGCTTGAAAGTTGACTTATACCAAATCATATAATGACAAATTACATCACCTTAAAAACTTTAATAAGTCTAAAGTTCGGTATTTAGAAAATCTAAGAACCTTAGCTAAACTCGTACCTCAGACATATCTAAGATTCTAAGATTTTCTAAAATACCTCACTAAGACTTATGGAAAAGTTTTCAAAAGTGTCTTCAATTTTGTCATTATATGTTGTGTATAAGTTCAAATTTCAATTAGAATCCAATATAACTATAGAAGAGTTTATAGTTTTCAATGATGAACTGTAAGCTCTTTTATAGTTATATGATGAGGTTTTCTAACTTAAAAAAGTAAACTTATACGTAAGAATATTTTACAATAAACAATTACATTTAAATATTTTGTATATAAGCCTTAGTGGAAAATTTGCTAAAAAACTTAGGCTTTTTGAATTGTCTGAGGTACGAGTTTTCAAAAGGACTTAGGTTTTTACAAATTTTCTGCTTAGACTTATCAAAATATTTAACCGTACTTGTGGTTGTAAAAATATTTGAAGTATAAGTTTATTTTTTGTTAAAAAACTCTATCATGTTGAATAATTTACCACTATATATTGAGTAGCATAAATAAGATATAGAATATACTATTTACAAAATCCATTACACGATATATAATAAATGGTATCGATATTGATTTCATGTATAAAGAAAAATTGCAAATAACATATTAATATATATATTGTCAAACTATAAACTATATATGACGAATTCCATTGTAACGTATACATACAGTATTCATACACTATACAAGAAGATTTTCAAAATAAAACTATTATGCAAGGCAAAAAAAATAAAAATTCAATTGAAATAATTTTAATACTTATATATAATAGTAATGTGACTCAGATATTTAATAATAAATATTAATAAATATTAATAAAAATTAATATTTATACAAAATATATAATTTTTATAAAAGGGGATGGATTACTTGTTAAAGAGGTTTAAGAGGGTTCTTGTAGCGAATAGAGGAGAAATAGCCATAAGAATATTCAGAGCATGCAAAGAATTGGGAATAACTACTGTAGCAATATATTCAAATGAGGATAAGAGATCTCTTTTCAGAACTAAAGCTGATGAATCCTATATGATAGGGAAAAATAAGGGACCTGTAGAAGCATATTTGGATATTGATGAAATAATAGATATAGCTTTGAAGAAAAATGTAGATGCAATACATCCGGGTTATGGATTCCTATCAGAAAATCCTGAATTGGCAAAAAAGTGTAAAGAAGCAGGTATTGAATTTATAGGACCTACATCAGATATGATGGAGATGCTTGGTGATAAGATAAAATCTAAAATTGTTGCACAAAAGGCTGGAGTACCAACAATACCAGGAGTTCAAGAAGCTATAAAGACAGAAGAAGAAGCTTTAAAATTTGCTAACTTCTGTGGATATCCTGTTATGATTAAAGCAGCTGACGGTGGCGGCGGCAGAGGAATGAGAATAGTAAGGGAAGAAAAAGATCTCATAGAATCCTATAACAGTGCTAAAAATGAATCTAGAAAAGCTTTTGGTTCAGAAAAAATATACATTGAAAAATATATTGAAAATCCAAAACACATAGAGGTGCAGGTACTTGGAGATAAGTACGGCAATATTGTTCATCTATATGAAAGAGATTGTTCCATACAGAGAAGACATCAAAAGGTTATAGAATTTACACCATCTTTAGCCCTCTCAGAAGAAAAAAGACAACAAATATGTGAAGATGCTTTAAAAATTGCGAGAACTGTAGGATATACAAGTGCAGGTACCTTGGAGTTTTTAGTTGACAAAAATGAAAATCACTATTTTATAGAGATGAATACTAGAATTCAGGTAGAACACACTGTAACTGAAATGGTTACAGGAATAGATATAGTTCAAGATCAAATACTTATTGCAGAAGGGCATTCACTTGATTCTAAGGAAATAGGAATAAAATCTCAAGATGATATAGAGTTAAAAGGATATGCAATACAATGCAGAATTACTACAGAAGATCCTTTAAATAATTTTGCGCCAGATACAGGAAGAATAGATATGTATAGAACTGGTTCTGGATTTGGTATAAGACTTGATGGAGGAAATGGATTTACAGGTGCAGTAATAAGTCCTTATTATGATAGCTTACTGGTAAAAACTGTATCTTGGTCAAGAACTTTTGAAGATGCTATAAGAAAGGCAATAAGGTCTATAAATGAGACTGTTATATCAGGGGTAAAGACAAATGCAGACTTTATAATAAAAGTGTTAAGTCATGAAAAGTTTATAAAAGGTGAATGTGATACTAATTTTATTGAAGATAATCCAGATTTATTTGATATAAAACCAAAATTAGATAAAGAAATGAGTGTACTTAAATTTATAGGAAATAAAGTAGTAAATGAGACTCGTGGAAAGAAGAAGAAATTTAATATACCTATTGTACCAAAAGTAGAAGAAAATATTAAATTGAGTGGAACAAAGCAAATACTTGATACAAAAGGAGCAGATGGATTAGTTGATTGGATAAAATCACAAGATAAGCTTCTTATTACAGATACTACTATGAGAGACGCTCATCAGTCACTTATGGCAACTAGGGTGAGAACTAGAGATTTGCTTAAGATAGCAAAAGCCCAATCAGCTTTGGCAAACGATCTTTTCTCCATGGAAATGTGGGGAGGAGCAACTTTTGATGTAGCGTATAGATTTTTAAATGAATCTCCTTGGGAAAGACTTGAAAAACTTAGAGAAAAGGTTCCTAATATACTATTCCAGATGCTCATAAGAGGAGCTAATGCAGTAGGATATAAGAACTATCCTGATAATGTTATTAGAGAATTTATAAAACAATCTTCAACTTCAGGCATTGATGTATTTAGAATATTTGATTCACTAAACTGGCTTAAAGGAATGAAAGTTGCTATAGATCAGACATTAAAAGAAGGAAAGATAGCTGAAGCATGCATGTGCTATACAGGAGATGTATTAGATGACAAGGAGGATAAATATACGCTTCAGTACTATATAAACTTAGCTAAAGAAATAGAGAAAACTGGAGCACAGATTCTTGGAATAAAGGATATGTCTGCTTTGTTAAAGCCATATTCTGCTTATAAACTTGTAAAAGCACTTAAGAATGAAATCTCTATTCCAATACATCTTCATACTCATGATACTACAGGTAATGGTGTGGCAACAGTACTTATGGCTGCTGATGCAGGACTTGATATAGCTGATACTGCATTCAATAGTATGTCTGGGCTTACTAGCCAGCCAGCTTTGAATTCAATAGCAGCAGCACTTAAAAATACAAATAGAGATACTAAGTTAGATGCAGATAATCTTCAAAAAATATCTAACTACTGGGAAGATGTAAGACCTATATATAGTCAGTTTGAGTCGGGACTTAAGTCAAGTACTGCAGAAATATACAAGTATGAGATACCAGGAGGCCAGTATTCAAACTTAAAACCTCAGGTTGAAAGTTTTGGGTTGGGAGATCGTTTTGAAGATGTAAAAGAAATGTATAAGAGAGTTAATAAAATGCTTGGAAATATAATTAAAGTAACTCCTTCTTCAAAAATGGTAGGAGATCTGGCTATATTTATGATACAAAATGATTTGGATGAAAAGAATATTTATGAAAAAGGTAAGAATTTAACTTTCCCAGATTCTACAATTTCTTTCTTCAAGGGAATGATGGGTCAGCCTATGGGAGGATTTCCAAAAGAACTTCAAAAAATAGTTCTAAAGGGAGAGGAACCTTTAAAGGGAAGACCAGGAGAATTTTTGCCACCAGAAGATTTTGGCAAGATAGAAGATCATTTAACTAAAAAATATAAGAGAAAATTTGAAAATAAAGAACTCTTGAGTTATGCTATGTATCCTGATGTATTTGAAAATTACCTTAAATTCATAGATGAATATGGTGATCTCAGCAGAATGGAAAGTGAAACATTCTTCTATGGACTTGCAGAAGGAGAACTTTGTGAAGTTGAAATAGGAGAAGGAAAAAGTTTATTTGTACAATTACTAGAGATTACAAAAGTTGACGATGAAGGATATAGATTCTTAGTGTTTGAGGTTAATGGTATTAAGAGAGACATAAGGATAAAAGATAACTTGGCTTTCTCTGGATCAGGAATAAAAGAAAATTCATGTGTTATGGCAGATGAAGATAATGAAAAAGAAATAGGATCAAGTATACCTGGAAACATTGTTAAAGTACTTGTAAAACCAGGAGATAAAGTAGAAGAGGGCCAGAGCTTAATTGTAATAGAAGCTATGAAAATGGAAACAAATGTTTCAGCTGCTGAAGCAGGAGTAATTGATGGAGTATTTGTAAAAGAAGGCCAGAGAGTTAAAACTGGAGAACTTTTAATTAAATTAAAGTAAATAAATATTATTACAAGGTACTATTAGGGTTTCTAATAGTACCTTGTTTTTTAATACTCTATAGCTTAACTTCACTAACTTAACCAGTTATGTTAGAATATATTAATAATGACAATTTAGCGGTGTAAGTTTAGGCATTTGAAAGAAAATAACTTGTAGGAAAGAGGTATGAAGATGAACAAAAATATTGGATTTATTGGATGCGGAAATATGGCTCAAGCTATAATTGGAGGAATAGTAAAGTCAGGATTAATTAACAGTAAAAATATAATGGCAAGTAATAGATCTTATGAAAAACTTAAATCTACTGAAGAGAAATACGGAATTTTGACAGCTAAAAGCAATGATGAAGTGGCTAGATTTTCAGATTTGCTTTTTTTGAGTGTAAAACCAAACATATATAGGAAAGTTATAGAAGAAATAAAAGAAGAAATAAAAGAAGATGTAGTTATTGTTACTATAGCTGCAGGTGTAGATATTAAATCTGTAGAAGGATGGTTCGAAAAGAAATTACCTATAATAAGAACTATGCCAAATACCTCTGCTCAAGTGGGGGAGAGTATGACTGCAGTATGTGTTAATGATGTAGTTAAAGAAGAAGATTTAAATTTTACGGTGGATATTTTTAAAAGCTTAGGAAGAGCGGAAATAGTAGATGAAAAACTTATGGATGCAGTTGTAGGTGTAAGTGGATCTTCAGGCGCCTATGTATATATGTTTATAGAAGCACTGGCAGATGGTGCAGTTTTAAGTGGAATGACAAGAAAAATGGCCTATGAATTTGCAGCACAGTCAGTTTTAGGTGCAGCAAAAATGGTACTTGAGACAGGACAGCATCCGGGAATACTCAAAGATAATGTATGTTCTCCAGCAGGTACAACTATAGATGCAGTTTATTCACTTGAAAAAAATAACTTTAGGGGAACGGTTATTGAAGCTGTGAAAAAATGTACAGAAAAATCAATTGAAATGTCAAAGCGTGTTTGAGGTTATAGTAAGAAAAGTGCAGCTTAAAGTTAGAAAAAGATAAAAATAAACTCACTGAACTATATAATCAAGGGTATAAAGAAGCTTCACAGTGTTATGATAAATTAGAGAAATGGATTGTGGGGTAAATAATAGGAAGGGAGAATTGATATGGATTTAGGAAAAACATACAATGGCTTTAAATTACTAGAGAAGGAAAAATTAGATGAGATAAATTCTGAGGGAATGCTTTTTGAACATGAAAAAAGTGGTGCTAGATTATTTTTCCTAAAAAATGAAGACGACAATAAAGTATTCTCAATAAGTTTTAGGACGCCGCCGGATGACAGCAGAGGTGTTCCACATATACTTGAACATTCTGTATTGTGTGGTTCAAGAAAATTTCCTGTAAAAGAACCTTTTGTAGAACTAGTGAAAGGCTCTCTCAATACTTTTTTAAATGCGATGACATTTCCAGATAAAACAATGTATCCTGTAGCGAGTGTTAATGACAAGGATTTTGTAAATCTTATGGACGTATATTTGGATGCAGTTTTTTATCCTAATATATACAAGTATCCAGAAATCATGATGCAGGAAGGATGGCATTATGAACTTGACAGCAAAGACCAAGACTTAACTTATAAAGGTGTAGTATACAATGAAATGAAAGGTGCCTTTTCATCGCCAGAGTCCATACTTCTTAGAAAAATGATGGAATCTCTCTATCCAGATACTCAATATGGAGTAGAATCTGGAGGAGATCCGGATGTGATACCGGAACTAACCCAACAGCAGTTTGTAGAATTTCATAATAAGTATTATCATCCATCAAATAGTTATATATATTTGTATGGTAACATGGACATTATGGAAAAACTGAAATTTTTAGATGAACAGTATTTAAGTAACTTTACTAAAAAAAATGTAGATTCTACTATATTAAATCAGACTTCTTTTAGTAGTGAGAGACAGATGACAATTAAATATCCTATTTCAAGTAGTGAAAGGGAAGAAGATAAAACATTTTTAAGTATGAATTATTCAGTGGGAAAAGCTGTGGACAGTGAACTGTATCTAGCCTTTGACATATTGGAGCATTTACTTTTAGAAACTCCATCTTCACCTTTAAAAAAAGCATTAATCGATGCCAATATAGGAAAGGATGTATTTGGAGTATTTGAACCAAGTATGCTTCAGCCTATGCTTGGAATAGTATGTAAAAATTCTAATGAAAGTGAAAAAGATAAATTTAAGCAGGTAGTTGAAACTACTTTAAAGGATATGGTTAATAAGGGTATCGATAAAAAACTTGTAGAAGCTTCTTTGAATATAAAGGAATTCCAGCTTAGAGAAGCAGATTATAGGGGATATCCTAAGGGATTAATATATGGAATGAAGTCTATGGACAGTTGGTTGTATGGTGAGAAGCCATGGATTCACTTAAATTATGAAAAAGTATTGGATAAGATAAAATCTGAATTGGACAATAATTATTTTGAAAAACTTATAGATAAATATATTTTAAAAAACAACCATAGATCTATGGTAATAGTTAAACCTGAAAAGGGTCTTGAGGAAAAGAAGGAAAAAGCATTAAAGGAAAAACTAAATAATTTTAAGAAGGGACTTTCAGACAGTGAATTAGAAAAAATAATACAAGATACTCAAAAATTGAAAAAGAGACAGGAAAGTGGGGATAGCAAGGAAGACTTGATGAAAATACCACTTTTGTCCATATCAGATATAGATCCAAAGGCTAAGAGATTGAAACTTGAAGAAAAGGAAGAGGATAAAGTAAAAGTATTGTTTTATCCAACATTCACTAATGGAATTTATTATTTAAACCTTTATTTTGATAGTAATACAGTAAAAGAAGAACTTATTCCATATATATCACTTTTAAGTGCGGTACTTGGAAAAGTCAGCACTGAAAATTGTTATTATGAAGAACTGGCCAAAGAAATAAATATATATACAGGAGGAATAGGTTATTCTGCTCAATCCTTTGGAGAAAATGGAAATAGCCACAAATTCTATCCTAAGTTTGTAGTAAGATCAAAGGTTCTTGTGGATAACTTACCAAAATTAATTTCAATATTGAATGATATAATAAATCATACAAAATTTGAAGAAAAGAAGAGATTGAGAGAAATAATTCAGGAAACTAAATCTAGAATAGAGATGGCTATTTTTGAAAGAGGCCATGTAGTAGCTGCAAATCATGTTTCATCTTATTTTTCGCCTATAAGTAAATATGAAGATATGCTCAGTGGTTTAGAGTTTTATAAATTTATATCAGATTTAGAAAAGAATTTTGATAGTAAGTCAGAGGAAATAAGCAAAAAATTAGAGGAAGTTTCAAATAATATATTTAATAAAAATAACCTGACTGTAAATATAACTTGTGATGAAAAAGATTATGGTAATTTTAAAAGTGCTTCTAAGGATTTATTTCATGAATTAAAAGATAATGAGATATGTAAAGTAGAGTATAATTTTGACTTGAAGCCTAAAAATGAAGGACTTATGACTTCATCTAAAGTTCAATATGTAGCTAAAGCTTATAACTATATAGATCTCGGATATTCTTATAGTGGAAGCCTTCAGGTATTAAGATCCATAGCTAATTATGAATATTTATGGAATCAGGTAAGAGTTCAAGGAGGAGCTTACGGAAGCTTTGCATCTTTTCAGAGAAATGGAAATATGTTTTTTACATCCTATAGAGATCCAAATTTGAAACATACTGTTGAGGTATATGATAATGCAAGTAAGTTCTTTGCAAACTTTAAAGCAGACAGCAGGCAGATGACTAAATATATAATAGGTACTATATCAGATTTGGATTTTCCACTGTCACCTTCTATGAAGGGAGAACGTGCTGCTGAAAACTATATAAGACACATAAGTTATGATGACCTACAAAAGGAAAGAGAAGAAATACTAAGTACTAAGCCTGAGGACATAGCAGGGTTTTCAGAACTTATTTCCAGCGTAATGGACAAAAATAATGTATGTGTACTTGGAAATGAACAAAAAATAAAAGAAAATAAAGATATATTTAATAATATGGTTAGTTTGTTTGAATAAGCATAAAATAAAATAATCCACAGTGTGAATACATATTTATTCACACTGTGGATAACATTTTAACTTTAGGGTGTTTTACTAAACTGCGGTATTTTCAGGTGTATTGTCATACTTCCCTGATTTTAAATCTGAAATCCAATGCTTGATACTTTCGTAAAGTATAACTATCAATATGGCCATAACGATTAGAGATAATACTGTAAGTGTAGTTTTACCGTGTGGAATATAGTTGCCAGTTATATTTTCAATTGAAGCTGTTAAAGTTGCCACACTTATAAATGCCATTGGTATTACTGTAATTGGCATGTACTTCTTTTTGCCCATTCTTATAAGTACTGATGTACCTATTGCAAAGGCTATAGCTGCTAAGCTTTGGTTTGCTACACCAAATAGAGGCCAGATAGTTGATATATTACCTGTATACAGTAAGTAGCCCCAACATACAGACATAAGCAAACTGAAGAATATTATGTTAAACCAAGAATCCTTTTTTGCAAGAGGCTTGCAGAACTTACCGATTAAATCTTGAAGTAAGTATCTACCTATTCTAGTACCTGAGTCTATAGTTGTCAGTATAAATAATGCTTCAAACATTATACAGAAATGATACCAGTAAGACATCAATCCTTTTAAGCCAGGAATCTGATAGAATACGTAGGACATACCAACTGCAAGAGATACAGATCCACCAGTTCTTCCTGCTAAATTTTCTCCTACTAGCTGTTGCAGCATAGGGAGTTCTTTTGGAATCATGCCTAGTTTTGCAAATACAGCTGGTGTTGAATTTATAGCAAAGTAATCCGCAGTTGGAAGGCAAGTTGCAGCAATTAATGCCATTAAAGCTATAAAGGATTCTAGAAGCATAGAACCAAAACCTATAGGAAGTATATCTTTTTCATTTGAAATAAGTTTAGGTGTAGTACCAGAACCTATTAATGAATGGAAACCTGATAGAGCACCACAGGCAATGGTTATAAATACAAATGGGAATACTTTACCTGAAACTATAGGACCGCCGCCATTTACAAATTTAGTGATAGCAGGCATCTGAAGTTCTGGTCTTACAAATATAATACCTACTGCAAGTACTGCCATAACTCCAAGTTTCATGTAAGTACTCAAATAATCTCTTGGCAGTAACAAAAGCCATACAGGAAGTACAGCTGCACAAAAACCATAAGCGGCAAGTATAAGTGACATTTGTTTTACATTGAAAGTAAGAAATGGTGCTAAAGCTGAATGCTGAACAGTTGGTCCTAAAATAACTCCAAGTAATATAAGTACCATACCAATAATTGTACCTTCAGCTATTTTACCTGGTCGTAAGAATTTAAGATAAATACCTATAAAAAGTGCAACTGGAATAGTAAATCCAACTGTAAACGTTCCCCATGGACTGTTGTTAAGTGAGTTTACTATAGGAAGTCCAAGACCTGCCATTGTTATTATGAGTATGAATATAACTGAAACTGATGTAATATAACCCATTCTTTCACCAAGATTTTTCCTGGCAATTTCGGCAATTGATTGTCCATCTTGTCTAACTGAAGCAAATAAGATAACCATGTCGTGAACGGCACCGCCTAGTACACCACCTATTAAAATCCAAAGTGTACCTGGAAGATATCCGAATTGCGCTGCTAAAACTGGTCCTATAAGTGGTCCAGCACCTGCAATTGCAGCAAAATGATGTCCAAGAAGTATCCATTTGTTAGTTGGTACATAATCATGTCCATCTTCGAACTTTTTAGACGGGACTTCTCTTGTTTCATCTAATGCTAGAACTTTTGCTGCTACAAATGATCCATATATTCTGTAGCCTGCGACTAATACAAGAGCGCCTATAATTACTAGTACTATAGAATTCATATAAAAACCTCCTTTTTAATTTTTAATAATTATAAATAGTTCATTAATAATTAATTATATGAATTTTATTACATGTTTATAATAGTCTGAATTTATTGATTTTCATACCCAAATATTCCAAAGTGCAAAAAAACGGATGCGAATGGTCAAAAATAACATGTGAATGGTATTTACAATGAGTTGAATAACATAATTGAATTTTACAGTGTGAAAAATTTATAAAAAAAATTCACAGTGTGAATTTTTTTTCATACACACTGTGAATAAAACTTTTAAGGATAAACCCTATTTATCCAACTATTTTTTCTTCTTGAGGCTTATCATAATCTCCGGATTTTAAATCTTTAATCCAGTGTCTTATGCTTTCATAAAGTATAATTATTACTATAGCTATGAGAATTAAAGATAACACTGTAAGTGTAGTTTTATGATTTGGAATATAGTTTCCTGTTATATTTTCAACTGATGCAGTTAAAGTAGCCACACTTATAAATGCCATAGGTATTATTGTAATAGGTATATACTTTCTCTTGCCCATTCTTATAAGTACTGAAGTACCTATTGCAAAGGCTATAGCTGACAAACTTTGATTTGCCACACCAAATAAAGGCCATATTGTAGATATATTACCTGTACACAGTAAATATCCCCAACAGAAAGACATAAGCAAGCTGAAGAATATTATGTTAAACCAGGAGTCCTGTTTTGCAAGAGGCTTACAGAATTTTCCGAATAAATCCTGAAATAAATATCTTCCTATTCTAGTACCTGAGTCTATAGTAGTGAGTATAAATAATGCTTCAAACATTATGCAGAAATGATACCAGTAAGACATCAATCCTTTAAGTCCAGGAATTTTATAGAATACGTAAGACATACCAACAGCTAATGATACTGAACCGCCAGTTCTTCCTACTAAGTTTTCTCCTACTAACTGCTGCAGCATAGGGAGTTCTTTTGGAACCATACCTAGTTTTGCAAATAGAGCTGGTGTTGAATTTATAGCAAAGTAATCAGCAGTTGGAAGACAAGTTGCTGCAATTAATGCCATTAAAGCTATGAAAGATTCTATAATCATTGATCCATAACCAACAGCTAAAATATCCTTTTCATTGGCAATAAGCTTAGGGGTTGTACCAGTACTTATCAATGAATGGAAACCTGATAGAGCACCACAAGCTATAGTTATAAATATAAATGGAAATACTTTACCTGGAACTATAGGTCCTCCACCATTTACAAATTTAGTAAGAGCAGGCATTTGAAGTTCTGGTCTTACAAGTACAATACCTACTACAAGTGCGGCCATAACTCCAATTTTCATGTAAGTGCTTAGGTAACCTCTTGGAATAAGTAAGAGCCATACAGGAAGAACAGCTGCACAGAAACCGTATATAGCAAGTATAAGTGACATTTGCTTTACATTAAAAGTTAAATATGGAGCAAGTGCTGAACTTTGGATAGTTGGTCCTAAAATAACTCCTAATAAAATAAGTGCCATACCAATTATGGTACCTTCACCTATTTTACCTGGTCTTATAAATTTAAGATAAATACCTATGAATATTGAGACTGGAATAGTAAAACCTACGGTAAAAGTTCCCCATGGACTACTGGCAAGAGAGTTTACTATTGGAAGCCCAAGGCCTGCCATGGTAATTATTAGTATAAAAATAACAGAAATTGATGTAATATAACCCATTCTTTCGCCTAAATTTTTTCTTGCAATTTCGGCTATGGATTGACCATCTTGTCTAACTGAAGCAAACAATATAACCATATCGTGAACTCCTCCAGCTAGTACACCACCTATTAAAATCCAAAGTGTACCTGGAAGATATCCGAATTGTGCTGCTAAAACTGGTCCTATAAGTGGCCCAGCACCGGCAATGGCTGCGAAGTGCTGTCCTAAAAGCATCCATTTGTTTGTAGGCAAATAGTCATGCCCATCCTCAAATTTTTTAGCGGGAACTTCTCTTGTTTCATCTAGAACTAAGACTTTTGCGGCTAAAAATGATCCATAAAGTCTGTAGCCTATAACTAATACTAAAGCTCCTATAATTACTAGTACTATAGAGTTCATATAAGTACCTCCTTGTAAAATTTTTAATAAATTAAAAGTGCTTGATTAATAAATAACAATGGTAACGTTATTACATATTGATAATAGTCCGAATTTATTCGTTTTCATACTAATGCACTCTAAAATGGTAAAAAAGGGTGATAAATAGTCGAAAATAGATGGTAATCGGTAAGAGGTATTTATATAATAAAGTTAACAAAGCAATTGAATTTTGTTATTATAATATAAGGGGTGCTATTATATTTTTTAGGCATAAACAGAGTTCTTGACATCAGATGGAGTTTTGACTCCATCTGATGCTTAGAAATCGTTATCCAGGGACGTAGCTGCTCTTTACTCACACTTAGAGAAAAGCAGATATCCCAAATCTTTGATTTGGTGATAGTCGCTTTTGCTGTGTGCGTGGGAGTATTAGAGCAGGTAGTCATCGGATAAAAGTTCAAATAGTTGGTTCCTGCTAGTTCTCATAGATAATTATACGAGGAGTGATATACTTTGATTTATCTTAAATTACTTCAGAACATGGCCTTAATTGCTTTATCTGCATATATGTACAATCATTCTAGTATTTTAAAACAATTAATCAAAGATGAGCTGGGAACTGCAGATAAAATTTTACTTGTAATATTTTTTAGTACTCTAGGTATTTTAAGTAATTATACAGGGGTAAATGTAGAACCAGCTAATAATATTAATTCAGAAACTATGGCTTTGGGGTATCTGGGAATGCATGATGCTATAGCTAACACAAGACCTATTGCAGCCATAGTGTCCGGATATATTGGAGGACCTTTAATTGGAGTTATAGTAGGATTGATTTCAGGAGTCCATAGGTATGCTTTAGGTGGGTTTACAGCTGTTGCTTGCACTATTGCAACTATAGTAGAAGGGCTTATAGGAGGTATTGCAAGAAAATATTCCAAGGATGAAAGCCTTAATGTAAAACACGCATTTTTTGCGGCCATAGTTGCAGAATGTTTTCAAATGATAATAATTCTAATATTTGCAAGACCTCTTATAAGTGCACTTATATTAGTAAAAATTATAGCTGTCCCAATGATACTTATAAATTCATTAGGTACTGTTATTTTTATAAGTATAATAAAAAGTGTTAAGGAAGAATATAATAAAGTTGGAGCTATAGAAGCACAAAAGGCTTTAAACATTGCAAAGAGAACTGTAAAATATATGAGAAAAGGACTTGGAGAGGAAACAGCTAAAAATGTATCAAAAATAATATATGAAGTAGCAAATATTGATGGAATACTTATAGGGGATAAAAGTGATATTTTGACTTGTTCTGTTAAAAACATAAATAAGATAAGATTAAGAGAAAGTATATATAAGGGTGATAAATTTCCTGTTTATAAAATCATAAATGAAGGACAGATGTTTTTTGTGTGTGCACCATTTAATATACCAAACTCTGGTTTTCAAGGAGTACTGGGACTTGGATTGAAGTCAAAAAAAGATATTAACAATTATTTTATACAATTTGTACAAGAACTAAGCGATTTACTCTCTAACCAGATAGAATTATATAAACTAAATAAATTGGCAGAAGAAGCATCTATAGCAGAATTTAAAGCGCTAAGATCCCAGATACAACCTCATTTTTTGTTTAATGCCCTAAATACTATATCGTCATTTTGTAGGACAAACCCCTCTAAAGCTAGGGAACTTATTATAGATTTATCAAATTATTTTAGACAAACTTTAAAGAGAGAAGAGGATTTTGCCTATTTAAAAGATGAATTAGAATTTACTAAATCATACATTTCTATTGAAGAAGCTAGATTTGGAAATAGGCTGAAGCTAATTATTGATATACCAGATAAAATGATGACAGCCAAGGTTCCTGCATTCATACTACAGCCTATTGTAGAAAATGCTATAAAACATGGAATACTGCCCAAACCTGAAGGCGGCAGTGTATATCTTAAGGCATCTTTTAAGGATAAGGAAATACTATTTTCAGTAGAAGATACTGGAGTAGGTATGAGTAATGAAAGATTAAATGAAATTTTAACTAAATGGCCTGGAATAGGATTGAAGAATGTAAATGAAAGATTAAAACTATTATATGGGGAAGACCATGGACTAAGTATAAAGACTTCTTTAAATAATGGAACTAAAATTAGTTTCCTCATATCAATGAAGGAGGTTTCATCGGCAAATGGATAAACTGAAATGTGTTATTGTAGAAGATGAGATTCCTGCTGCGGAGGAATTGAATTATATAATATCAAAATATGAGGATTTATGTATAGAAGGAATTGCATACGATGGTAAAAGTGGACTAGATCTTATAAAAAATAAAAAACCAAATGCTGTATTTTTAGATATAAATATGCCTTTAAAAAATGGTATTGAATTGGCAAAAGTCATTAAAAAATTTGATAAGTCAATAGATATAATATTTGTTACTGCTTATGAACAATATGCAGTTCAGGCTTTCGAAATATATGCCCTTGATTATGTACTTAAACCTTTTGATGAAAAGAGAATAGCTGTTACTATAAGAAGATTAATTAGCAAATGGCGTGAAAAAAGTTCAGAAAATGAAAAAATACCTGATATATTAAATGAAATAGTAAGTAAAATAGACAAAGAGAGTAATTTGGTAAAAAGAATTCCTTGTGAGAGGCAAGGAAAGATAATTTTAGTAAATGTAAAGGATATCTATTATTGCTACATAGAAGATGATAAAACCTATGTTAAAACTAAAAATGACAGATATCTGGTTGGGACAACTCTTTATCAGATAGAAGAGAAAACTAATTTTTTTAGATGTCATAGGAGCTACCTGGTAAACATGGATAATATAAAAGAATTATATTCTTGGTTTAATGGAACTTATAAGCTGGTTATGGATGATGAAGAAAAGTCAGAAATTCCTATAAGCAGAAGTAACGTAAAAAAATTAAGAGAATTATTGAAGATATGAACTATAGAGTTTCTAAGCAAAAAATCAAATTATACTTCGGATATTTTTTACAATCTTCAGCTCATTAAATATTTTGATAAGTCTAAGTAAAAAATTCTAAAAAAGCTAAGAATTTTTGAAAACTCGTACCTCAAACAATTCAAAAGTTCTAAGTTTTTACGAATTTTTTCCTAAGATTTATATACAAAATATTTAAAAGAGCTTCATTATTGTAAAAATATCCCTGCGTATAATTTGATTTTTAAGTTAGAATACTCATATAGGGTTTTCAATCTAAAAGTTAACTTATACAGATCATGTAATGACAAAATAGTTAAAAATTAAATTTGAAAAGGAGAAATGTATTATGGCATTAGTAAATGTAAGTCTTCAAGTATTACCTGTAGTGAAGGATAAGGATTTGTATGGTGTTGTTGATAAGGTTATAGAGTATATAGCGTCTACTGGGGTAAAGTATGAAGTAGGACCTATGGAAACTACTATGGAAGGTGAATTGAGTGAACTTCTGAAAATAGTAGAAAAGGCTCAAAGTATATGTACAGAAGCAGGTGCAGAGAGAGTTGCATCTGTAGTAAAAATAGATTATAAACCAACAGGAGTAACAATGAAAGAGAAAATTGGCAAGTATAGATAGTCAGCAATTGCTATATTTAAGAAGGGATGAAAAATGATGAACATTAAAAACATAGCAGTTTTAGGAACTGGAACTATGGGACATGGTATAGCATTACTTTCTGCAAAGGCAGGATTAAATGTAGTTATGTATGGCAGATCTGATGCAAGCTTGGAAAGAGGATTTAATAATATAAAATCTAGCCTAAATAGTTTAAAGGCTGCAGGAAAATTGTCAGATGAAAAATGTAAAGAAATTTTAAGCAAAATAAAAGGTGTTAAAACAATTCAAGAAGCTGCCAAAGATGCTGATTTTATAATAGAGGCATTAGCTGAAAATTTAGAGTTAAAACAGGATATCTTTAGGCAGTTGGATGAAATTTGTTCACCAGATGTAGTTTTAACTAGTAATACTTCAGGACTTAGTCCAACGGCTATAGCTAAGAATACAAAGTACCCTGAAAGAGTAGCAATTGCCCACTTTTGGAATCCACCACAGCTGATTCCATTGGTAGAAGTAGTACCAGGAGAAAAAACATCACAGGATGCGATGAAAATAGTCATGAACTGGGTTGAATTTATAGGTAAAAAAGCTGTTCGCATGGAAAAGGAATGTTTAGGGTTTATAGGGAATAGACTTCAACTTGCACTTCTTAGAGAAGCCTTATATATAGTAGAACAAGGTTGGGCAAAACCAGAAGAGGTAGATAAAGCCATGGAATATGGACATGGTAGAAGATTACCTGTTACAGGCCCATTATGCAGTGCAGATTTAGGAGGCTTAGACATATTTCATAATATATCTACATATTTATTTAAAGATTTATGTAATTATACAAAACCTTCTAAGTTAATGCAGGATAAAGTTGAAGCTGGAAATTTGGGAAGTAAGAGTGGACAAGGATTTTATAATTGGACACCAGAAGATTTAGAAAAGAAACAAAAAGAACGTACAGAAGTACTTTTAGACTTTTTAGAGAGAGATTCTAAGGGAAAATAAAGTTTTTAAATAACAAAGTACAAAGTTTAAATATCAAATAAGGATAATTTTCTTTCTAACATAAGAAAATAAAAAAATTACGACATAACTTTTTCAAGAGGACAATTGACAGAGGACAGAGGACAATGAAGGTGAGTTTTCCTCCTTACGTCAGAAAACTAATTTATTTTTTAAGCTTGTTTTGCTAATGCAAAACATCGCTTAAGCAGGCTCTAAAATCTGTGATTTTCAGATAATTGCTTGCTCAGAAAGTACTTTTTAGAAACAAAAAACGTGAGTTTCTTTTAAATTAAAGATTTTTCGTAGTGCAGCGGAGAAAAATATTCCTTCACTGTCCTCTGTCAATTGTCAATTGTCCTCTCAAAAAAAGTTGATTTTTAAGTTAGAAACTCTACATTACAGGCTGCTGGCAAATATATTTTGTCGGCAGTTTTTGTATTATCAATGAAATAGATAGCTAAAGACACTTATTTCTGGTAGAATAAATGCAAAATAGCTTATGAATATAGTAGGAGGATTTGGAATGATACTTATTAAAAACGGATATGTTATTGACCCATTGAGCAAATTAAATAAAAATATGGATATTTTAATAGATAATGAAAATGTAATAAAAGTTGACAAAAACATAGATGAAGAAAACGTAGATAAGGTTATAGATGCTTCTTCTTGCATAGTTGCTCCAGGTTTTATAGATATACACAGTCATTTTAGAGATCCTGGTTTTACCTATAAAGAGGATATATTTACTGGAGCAAATGCAGGTGCAAGGGGAGGATACACAACGGTTATATGTATGGCCAATACTAAACCGGTGGTAGACAATGTTGAGACTTTAAACTATATATTGAACAAGGCTAAAATGGCAAGAATTGAAGTACTTCAAGTAGCTTCTATAACAAAAGGAATGGCTGGAAAAGAAATTGTAGACATGAAAAAGTTAAAGGAAGCTGGAGCAGTAGGATTTTCTGATGATGGTAAACCAATTATAAGTTCAAAAACAGCAGTTGAGGCTATGAACATGGCAAGAGAGCTTGATGTAGTTCTTAGCTTTCACGAAGAAGATCCAGAACTAATAAGTGAAAATGGAATAAATTCAGGGAAAATAGCAGACGCATTAGATATAAAAGGTTCTCCAAAAGAAGCAGAAAATGTGCTTGTTGCAAGAGATGCAGCACTTGCAATATCAACTAAAGCAAAAATTGACATTCAACATATAAGTTCTGGTTTATCTGTTGAACTTGTTAGATGGGCAAAAAGAATGGGTGCAAATATAACGGCAGAGGCAACACCACATCATTTTAGCATAACAGAAGAGGAAGTCTTGAAAAAGGGAGCAAGTGCAAAAGTAAATCCACCTTTGAGAATGGAAAGTGACAGAAAGGCTATAATTGAGGCACTGAAAGATAACACAATTGAAATAATAGCTACAGACCATGCACCCCATTCAAGGGAAGAAAAAGAAGGTAAAATTTCTAAAGCACCAAGTGGAATGATAGGCCTTGAAACTGCACTTTCCCTTGCAATTTCAAAATTAGTTAAGCCAGGATATTTAAGTTACATGGATGTTATAGAAAAGTTTACTGTAAATCCTGCGAAATTGTATAGATTAGATAGAGGATATATAAAAGAAGGACATAGGGCAGATATTGTAATATTTAATCCTGAGGAAGAATATGTGGTAAGTAACTTTTATTCTAAGTCCTGCAATTCTCCTTTTATAGGTGAAAAGTTGTATGGAAAAGTAAAGAGAACGATATATAAGGGAACTATTGTGTATAAAGACGAGAAAACAGGCTGTTTTAATTATTAGTCTGCTTGGAGTTGTGTTAAAAGAATAGAAGTAATAAATGCCAAGTTGTAAAAAGTATAAATTAAAGATTATATATATATGAGCCTTGCTTAATTAAAAGAAGCAGGGCTTTAATTATGAAATCATGTTTCCTGCAAGTTGATTTTTTCAACTAAGATCAACTACAACTCCATTTACGGGAAATAGGTCAACATCTAAAATATTATTTAGAGGCGATAGAAAGAAATGAATATTTTAATAAGGTAGATAAATGATTTGAGGATAATAATTGTAATGGAACAAATACTCGTATAGATGAGACAACAATCAAGAAAAAACTGAAAGAAAGGTTAGGTGAAAAAAGTGAATGCAATAAGTATAAAAAATCTTAAAAAGTCTTACGATGGGCAGATTAATGCTTTGAACAATATAAGTCTAAGTATACCAAAAGGCGAGATATTTGGATTTCTTGGCCCTAATGGTTCAGGAAAAACCACTACAGTTAGAATTCTTAATGAAATTCTTTCGGCAACGTCAGGATATGCTGAAATTTTAGGAATACCTGTGGGAAAAAATAATATTGAAATTCATAGATTATGTGGGGTTATGACTGAAAGTTCTTCCTGCTACGAAAACCTTACTGCTGAGCAAAATTTAATATTTTTTGGCAAAATGCATGGAATGAGTGAAAAATTGCTTAATGAACGTACTGATTTTATATTGAAAAGGCTGGAGTTATTAGATGTAAGAAACAGGAAGGTAAAATCTTTTAGTACGGGAATGAGAAAGAGAGTTTCTCTAGCTGTAGCATTAGTTCATAATCCTAAGATTTTATTTCTTGATGAACCTACTTCTGGTTTAGATCCAGAAAATGCACTGAATGTTACAAGGCTTATAAAAGAACTTGCAGAGGAAAATGAGGTTACAATATTTCTTTGTACCCATCAATTAAAATATGCTGAAGATATCTGCACACTATATGGTTTTATAAATAATGGTAGTATTCTCGGGTTAGGTACATTTGATGAACTTGCTTTAAGGAAAAATGCGGCTCTTCAATTAAAAATTAGAGGAAAAAATATTTCGGAAAAACTTGGATTTATCCATGAAGGTAATGATATATATAGCAAATCTATTTTAGGAGATAAAGAGGTAAATACTCTGATACAAGGTATACTGACAAGTGGTGGAGAAATTTATGAGGCGATGCAGAAGAAATGGTCACTAGAACAACTTTACTTTAAATATATAAAAGGCACATCTAATGATGTAACTTTATAAGTCTGGAGGGGTTAGGGTATGAATATAAGTGAAAAAGCATTGATCTATAAAGATATAAATGAAATAACAAGTTCAAAACGTGTTATTATGCCTATGACTATTGTACCGATTATTTTGATTGTAATCATACCATTAGGTATACTTATTGGTGCGAACTTTGTTGAAAATGATTCAAGTATGCTTACAAAAATGGCTCCTCTCCTAAGAAAATTGCCTCCTGAATATGCAGCATATACTCCAGCTAAGCTTTTAATAAAAGTAAGTATAGACTTTATGTTCCCATCATACTTTCTCATAATTCCAATAATGTGTTCAGGAGTTATTGGAGCCAGTAGTTTTGTGGGAGAAAAAGAGCATAAAACTCTGGAGTCTCTGCTTTACACACCAATATCCATGGAACAACTGCTTAGAGCTAAGATTTTAGGTGTTTTTGTGCCATCTTACATCGTGACTTTCATTTCATTTATAGTCTTTGGCATCATATGTAATATAGGTGGTTTTATCTATTTTGGAAGACTTATTTTTCCAGACATAAAATGGCTCATAATCATACTTTGGATCTCACCTGCAATCAATTTATTATCACTAACATTTACTGTTATGGTATCAGCAAAGTCAGAAACTTTTCAGGAAGCACAGCAGGTAAGCGGCCTTCTCGTCATTCCAGTGATTCTTGTATTAGTAGCTCAAATGACAGGTATACTTTTACTCAATAACCTTGTAATGCTTATAGCGGGTGGAGTTCTTTTAGTACTTGATTATCTATTGATAAAAAGGATTTCATCTAAATTTATTCCTGAGAAATTGATTTAAATAGCTGTTTCTAATTCTTTGAATGTACTTTAAATTCAAGTTAAAAACTACCTTTAATGTGCAGATATCAACAATTTATAGCTGTTTCTAACTTAAAAATAAACTTATGCGTAGAAATATTTTACAATAAACAAGTACATTTGAATATTTTGTATATAAGTCTTAGTTGAAAATTTATGAAAAAGCTTAGGACTTTTGAATTGTCTGAGGTACGAGTTTTCAAAAGTCCTTAGGTTTTTATAAATTTTCTGCTTAGACTTATCAAAATATTTAATCGTGCTTGTGGTTGTAAAAATATTCGGAGCATAAGTTTATTTTTGTTTAGAAACTCTATAAATTTATAACATTTTATCCCAATCAGCGTATAAAGTTTCTATTTCATTTTGTGTATCTGAAAGTTCCTTATTTACAGCACTGCTTTTTTCAGGATTAGAATAAACTTCCTCTAGGCACAGTTTTTTCTGAAGTTCAAGTACGTGATCTTCCAAATTTGAAATTTCTTCTTCAATGTTTTTAACTTTAGATTTTTTTTCACGTTTAGACTTTTCAAGTTCTCTTTTCTTTTTTTTCTCATGTTGTATTTGAGTTTTAGTTTTTGAACTTTGTTCCTCTTCCATTTCAAATCTCAAGGGATTCTTTTTCTTTTCCACATAATAGGTGTAATTACCCAAGTATTCTTTTACACCATTCTCATTTAATTCATATATTTTATTAACGGATTTGTTTAAAAAGTATCTGTCATGGGAAATTACAAGTACGGTACCATCGTAGTTTAATAAAGCTTCTTCTAAGGCTTCACGGGATGTTATATCAAGATGGTTTGTAGGCTCATCTAAAAGTAAAAAATTAGATTTAGACAATATAAGTTTTAATAGATTTATCCTGCACTTTTCTCCACCACTTAAAGAAGATATTTTTTTAAATACGTCATCTCCTGTAAATAAAAAGCTGGCTAGAGCATTTCTTATTTCTGTAGTGGTGAGCTTTGGAAAACTGTCCCATACTTCGTCTATAATTGTTTTTTCAATATTTAAGTCAGATTGTTCTTGGTCGTAGTAGCCTACCAATACATTTTTACCTAATTTGCAAAGACCATCATCTTGTTTTAATTTTCCTAGAATTATTTTAAAAAATGTAGTTTTGCCTCTACCATTTTCACCAATTAAAGCTGTTTTTTCTCCTTTTTTTATATCAAAATTTAAGTTCTTAAACAATAGTTTTTTATCAAAACTTTTACTCAAGTTCTCTACGTGAAGTACGTCATTTCCACTGTTTATCTGAGTTTTAAATGTTATACCTTTAATTTTTTCATCTTTGTCAGGAGCAGCTAGTCTATCAATTTTGTCTAACTTCTTTTGCCTGCTTTCTGCTGCCTTTATGCTCTTTTCTCTGTTAAAAGATCTATATTTTTCAATGATTTCTTCTTGCTTTTTTATTTCTATTTGCTGTATATTATAGGCTTTTAGCTGGACTTCATAATTTTTTTGTTTTAATTCCAAAGAAGTAGTATAATTTCCGCTATAAAAATTTATATGACCGTTTATGAGTTCCATAGTTGACTGGGTTATAGCATCTAAAAAGTATCTATCATGAGATATTATTATGATAGTGCCTTTATAGGATTTTAAATATTCTTCTAGCCATTCTATAGCGTCTAGATCCAGGTGGTTAGTAGGTTCATCTAAAAGAATGATATCAGGTTTAGATAAAAGCAGTTTACAAAGTGCAACCCTTGTTTTTTTCCCACCGCTTAGCACAGTTATAGGATCGTGGAATTCATTTTCTTGAAAACCTAGTCCACTTAAAACTCTGTTTATTTCAGCTTTGTAGGTATAGCCCCCCCTGTTTGTATATATCTCTGAACAGGTGGTATATTTATCTATCAATTTATTTCTATACTCTTCATTTTTGGAATCATAAGGTTCGTTCATCAAGACTTCTAATTTATTTAACTTATTTTCTAAATTAATTAGATCCTGAAACACAGTAAGCATCTCGTCATATATAGTATTTGAAGAATCCAATGACAGATGTTGAGTTAGATATCCAACTGTTTTAGCTTTATCTATAAATAAATTTCCACTGTCATAATTTATTTTACTTGTTAAAATATTAAATAAGGTGGATTTGCCAGCTCCATTTGGACCAATTAATCCTACTTTTTCTCCATCATTTATGTTGAAAGTTATATTTTCAAGTATAATTTCTATTCCATAACTTTTATGAATATTATTGCAACTTAAAACAACCATTAGTAACACCTTCCTTAATCATTAACATTTTACTATGTATAGTAACTTTTTTGTAGTCCTATGTTATAATTATAATTAGAAAATTATGATATGGGATAATTATTGGCTTAAATTTATTTTAAAAAAGAAATTATAGTTAACTTTTAAGCACATTTGTAAGGATTAGGAATGTAGGCAAATTAACAATAGTTGTTACTGCTCATTATTTACGAATGTTAAAAGGTAACTAAAAAAGTGAGTACTATATTGTATAAAGCATGTAAATAATTAATATAATTTACATATAAATGTATTGATTTATGTCTGTATGAATAGGATAATTAAATATATATCAAAGTAATTTATTTAGATACAATAATGGTATTCTAAAAATCAAAAAAGTATTTAAGAGAAATCAAAGAATATAGAAGAAGGTGTAGTATGGATAAAAAAAAGAATATATCAATGGCTGTTATAAAGAGATTGCCAAAATACCATAGGTATTTAATGGATTTAATGAAAAATGACGTGGATAGAATATCCTCTAAGGAATTAAGTGAAAAAATAGGATTTACAGCTTCACAAATAAGGCAGGATTTAAACTGTTTTGGGGACTTTGGACAGCAGGGATATGGGTATAATGTAGGTGAATTATATGGGCAAATATGCAATATACTTGGTCTTACAAAAACTTATAGGACTGTTATAATAGGTGCAGGTAATATAGGTCAGGCTATAGCTAATTATTCTAGATTTGAAAAAATAGGTTTTCGATTAGAAGCTATTTTTGATATAAATCCTAAACTTATAGGTATTAGAATCAGGGATATCGAGATAAGGGATATAGATTATTTAGATGATTACTTAAAAGAAAATAGTATAGATATAGGCGTTATATGTGTACCTAACAATAATGCCCAAAAGGTTTGTGATATTTTAGTCAAAAACAAAGTTAAAGGTATTTGGAATTTTGCTCCTGTAGATTTGGTTACTCCAGAAGATATAAAGATTGAAAATGTTCATTTAAGTGATAGTTTATTAACATTAACGTGTCTTTTAAATGATATAGATTAAAAACTTAAATGAATTCTTTAAGTTAAAAAATTCATTTGTTAGAAAATAAATTTAAATCATAAATATTTAGAAAAAATGAGCAATATTATGAATATAGTTTATATTTTTAGCATATTGTAATTGTTTTCTTGTGCAATTTTCATAATTATATGATATAATTATATAGGTTTATATTAGGTCAAATATGAGTTGAGAAAGGGGCAAAAAGCCGTTTAGTCAGATGTATCTTATTGGGGGGTATTTACTGATGCTGTAGGGTGAATTTCATCCGAATTTACGCCCTTGGAGTGAAAGACCAAACGAAAGTAGCTAACTAGCAAAATCGAACACTATGAAAAGGGAAATAGCCATAGATCTTATGATTTATGTACTAGAAAAAATGGCACAAAAGTATGTACAAGATTGTTAACAAAAAAGAGTTATCACCAAACATATTCTTAATGGATATTGAGGCACCAAGAGTTGCCAAGTCCTGTTTACCAGGACAATTTATCATAGTCAAAATGGATGATAAAGGGGAAAGAATACCTCTTACTATCTGTGATTATGATGCAGGAAAAGGAACTGTTACTATTGTATTTCAGACATTAGGAGCTTCAACTAAAAAAATGGCTAAATATGAAGTGGGAGAATATTTTGAAGATTTTGTTGGACCACTTGGACATTGCTCAGAACTTGTAGAGATGGATCTTAAAGAACTTAAGAAGAAAAATATAATGTTTGTAGCAGGTGGTGTAGGTACTGCACCAGTTTATCCACAGGTAAAGTGGCTTCATCAGCATGGGGTAGAGGCAGATGTTATAGTTGGATGTAAATCAAAAGATTATCTATTATTTGAAGATGAATTAAAACCAATTTGTGGGAATTTATATATAGCAACGGATGATGGAAGTTATGGATATAAAGGATTTGTTACGGATCTTTTAAAAGAGCTTATTGACAAGAAAGATAAAGAGTACGATTGTGTAGTTGCCATAGGGCCTATGATAATGATGAAGTTTATAACTCAAGTTACGAAACAATACGGAATTAAAACAATAGTAAGTTTAAATACTATAATGGTAGATGGAACTGGAATGTGCGGAGCTTGTAGGGTTACTGTAGGTGGAGAATTAAAATTTGCCTGTGTAGATGGTCCTGAATTTGATGGTCATCTTGTAAATTTTGACGAAGCTATGAGAAGACAGGCTATGTATAAAACTGAAGAAGGAAAGAAACTTCTGAAAGAAGAAGAAGGAGACACTTTTGATAGAAAAGGCTGTGAGTGTCACAATGAAGATAAAGCTGCTAGGATGAAAAGAGTACCTATAAAGGAACAGGATCCTAAAGTTAGAGCTACTAATTTTGATGAAGTTTGCTTGGGATACACTGAAGAAGAAGCTGTAAAAGAAGCTTCAAGATGCTTGAATTGTAAAAAGCCTATGTGTGTTACTCAGTGCCCTGTTACAATAACTATACCTAAGTTTGTTGAACAGGTAAAAAATAGAAACTTTGAAGAAGCTGCTAAAATAATAGCAGAATCAAGTGCACTTCCTGCTGTATGTGGAAGAGTATGTCCTCAGGAAACTCAGTGTGAAGGAAAATGTGTACTTGGCAAAAAAGGTGATGCTGTTGCTATAGGTAAGCTGGAAAGATTTGTAGCAGATTGGTCAAGAAAGAATAATATCGATTTATCTAAGACTTTACCTAAAAACGGCAAAAAAGTAGCTGTTATAGGAAGTGGTCCTTCAGGACTTACTTGTGCAGGAGATTTAGCAAAGCTTGGATATGACGTTACTATATTTGAAGCACTTCATGAAGCAGGAGGAGTACTTGTATATGGTATTCCAGAGTTCAGACTTCCAAAGGATACTGTAGTAAAACATGAAGTTGAAAATGTAAAGAAATTAGGAGTAAAAATAGAGACAGATGTAATAATAGGAAGAACTGTTACTATAGATGAACTAGTAGAAAAAGAAAAATTTGATGCTGTATTTATAGGTTCAGGAGCAGGACTACCAAGGTTTATGGGAATACCTGGAGAAAACTTAAATGGAGTATTCTCTGCAAATGAATTCTTAACAAGAAGTAATTTAATGAAAGCATATAGGGATGATTATGCAACTCCTATAAAAGCTGGTAAGAAAGTAGCTGTAGTAGGAGGCGGAAACGTAGCTATGGACTCTGCAAGGACAGCTCTAAGACTTGGAGCAGAAGTATACATAGTATACAGAAGATCCGAAGCAGAACTTCCAGCAAGAGCAGAGGAAGTACACCATGCAAAAGAGGAAGGAATAAAGTTCAATCTTTTAACTAATCCTGTAGAAATATTAGGAGATGAAAAAGGTTGGGTTAATGGAATACGCTGTATTAAGATGGAACTTGGAGAACCAGATGCATCTGGAAGAAGAAAACCAGTTGCAATAAAGGGCTCAGAATTTGATTTAGATGTAGATACTGTAATTATGGCCCTTGGTACTTCACCAAATCCACTTATATCAACTACAACAAAAGGACTTGAAATGAATAAGCGTAAATGCTTAATAGCAGAAGAAGAGACTGGACTTACTACAAGAGAAGGAATATATGCAGGTGGAGATGCAGTAACAGGTGCTGCTACTGTAATACTTGCGATGGGTGCAGGTAAAAAAGCTGCTAAGGCTATAGATGAATATCTGAAAAAATAATCATATATTGAATAAAGAAGCTGTATCAGATTTCTGGTACAGCTTTTTTAATATTGATTGAAAATTATCTTAATAAAATGGTATACTATCAGAAATAAGTATACGATTTTGGTAAAAATTTTACGGAGAAAAGGAAGTATAATATGGATTTTAATTATGTAGAGGATTTTGAAAATGGGATTATAATAAAAAATGTTCGAAATTTTGAATTAGCCCATATATTTGAATGTGGGCAGTGTTTTAGATGGCATAGAGAAGAAAATGGCAACTATATAGGTGTGAGTTTTGGAAAAGTAATAGAGGTAGAAAAAAAGGGAGAGGATGTGATTTTATATAACACATCGCAGCAGGATTTTAAGAAAATTTGGGCAGATTATTTTGATTTGTATAGGGACTACAATGAAATAAAAAATATACTTAGTAAAGATCCTGTTTTAAAGAAAGCTATAGAATTTGGAGAAGGAATTAGATTATTAAAGCAGGATCCCTTTGAATTGATAGTTTCTTTTATAATATCTGCTAATAATAGAATCCCAATGATACAGAGGGCTATAAAAAATATAAGTAAAAAATGGGGAGAGCCTTTAGAATATAAAGATAAAATTTATTATAGTTTTCCTAAAATAGATAAATTAAAGGAAGCTACTTTAGAAGAACTTGCTTCTTGTGGAACTGGCTTTAGAAATAAATATATTAAAGATACTGTATCAAAGATTTATTATAATGGAACTAAAATTAAAGAAAATTACGATGAAAAATATGATATTAATTGGATTAAAGATCAAGAGGATGAGGTATGCCATAAAGAACTTCAAAAATTTATGGGTATAGGGCCTAAAGTATCAGATTGCATTATGCTTTTCTCTATGCAGAAATATTCTGCATTTCCTGTAGATGTATGGGTTAAGAGAGCTATGAATTATTTTTATTTGGCACCAGATGTATCACTAAAAAAGATAAGGGATTTTGGAATAAGCAAATTTGGCAAGTTGTCAGGATTTGCTCAGCAGTATTTATTTTATTATGCTAGAGAAAATAGCATCAAATTATAATAAATGTAATAAAAGTAATAATTTTAAAACTGTACTATTTTTTAAAATAGGCTGTTTAAATTTGTTAAAAAAACCATGCCCTTGCAAACAACTGATATATAAGGAAAGTATTATATTGTTCATAAAAAATGAAAAGTAGTTACATTTTATATCTAAAAGTGTTATAATTAAACAAACAAATTATAAAATGTGACAAAGGAAAACATAAGATAACAAATTTTGAAATTCACTTAAGATTAGAGTATTTGGTGCTAAAGGAATATGTTTCTTTAATAACACAAGATAGTTAATTACATAGTGAAAAATACAAAGGTTAATCTTTTAGGTAAAGTTACAATATCCTTTTGGATGAAAAAGTAAGAGGTTCTTCATATTAAGAATTTATAACAATTATTAGGTATGAAGTAATTCAGGCTAAGAAGGATATTGAATAAATGTTGCCTTTGCAGATGAACATTTTAAAACATATCAACATTTTTAAATTTTGAAAGTAAACGTTGCATTGATTACTATAATGATTTACTAAAAGATATATTACCTACTGCATTAAAAATTAATTTCATAATGATAAATTAATTTTTAATAATCGAACTAAAAAATGAAGCCTGCCAACAATTTATAAAATTGAAAATTCAAAAATAAAAGGAATAATTTTATCTACATTAAGCTCTATTGAGATGTATGCTATGGTTTATTTTATTATTTTATTTATTATAAATAAAATAATAAAGATTAAGCTGGCAGTATTTAAAGAAATAGCTTAAGAAGAATTACTATAATATTCAAATAAAGCTTTTGCAATGCGTAGAAATGTTGATAGAATTTAATTAAAAATTTATATTTATGCCTTTCCGAAAGTCACAACAATAATATTTATCATAAGGAGGGTGTACAATGAATAAGTCATTTGATTACAGTAAGTTAGATACTATATTGAAAAATCATGAATTTAAATCTAGCAATATTATTGCAATATTGCAGGACATCCAAGGAATATACAGGTATTTACCTAAGGAGATATTTCCGTATCTTTCAAAAAATCTTGGAGTTAGCAAAGCGAAGATATATGGTATAGCAACCTTTTATGAAAATTTTTCTTTAGAACCTAAAGGTAAATACGTAATAAAAGTATGTAATGGTACTGCTTGCCATGTAAGAGGATCTATACCTATATTGAATATACTAAGAAAGGAATTAAAGCTTTCAGATACTAAAACTACAACTGATGATTTAATGTTTTCTTTGGAAACGGTTTCTTGTCTTGGCGCTTGCGGACTAGCCCCTGCTATCACAATTAATGACAAGGTACATGGTTCTATGACTCCTGATAAAGCAATGGAACTTTTAAACTCACTTAAGGAGGAAAAATAGCATGTTTAGTAGTAGAAATGATTTGATTAATGCTAGAAAAATTTATAAAAATAGCCTTGAAATGCAAAGTAAGAAAATTCTCATATGTGGTGGTACTGGATGTGTTGCAGGTGGTTCATTAAAAATTTATGATGAATTTTTAAGATTGATGAAAGAAAAAGGAATAAATTGTACAGTAGAACTTGAAAAAGAGTCGCATGATAAATCAGTTGGACTTAAGAAAAGTGGATGCCATGGATTTTGTGAGATGGGACCTCTTGTAAGAGTTGAACCTTTCGGATACTTGTATATACAAGTAAAACCGGATGACTGTTTAGAAATTTTAGATAAAACTATACTTAATGATGAATGTGTTGAACGACTTGCATATAAAAAAGATGGACAAATATATAGGAAGCAGCAGGAAATTCCTTTTTATAAAAAACAAACAAGAGTTGCCCTTGAGCACTGTGGTCACATTGATGCAACTTCAATAAAAGAATGTATTGCCTTAGGAGGATATTCCTCATTTGAAAAAGCATTATTTGACATGGATTCGGATGAAGTTATTAAGCAAATAGATGAATCAAATTTAAGAGGACGTGGAGGCGGTGGATTTCCTACTGGCCGTAAATGGACTCAAGTAAAACGTCAAAAGACAGATATGAAATATATTGTATGTAATGGTGACGAAGGGGATCCAGGTGCATTCATGGATAGAAGCGTAATGGAAGGAGATCCTCATAGAGTACTTGAAGGAATGATGATTGCAGGTGTTGCTTGTGGTGCACAAGAGGGATATATTTATGTTCGTGCAGAATATCCTCTTGCTGTAGAGAGACTTTCTAATGCAATTGCACAAGCAAAAGAATACGGACTTTTGGGTAAAAATATTCTTGGAACAGGTTTTAACTTTGATATTAAAATTAATAAAGGAGCAGGTGCTTTTGTCTGTGGTGAAGGAAGTGCCCTTACAGCTTCTATTGAAGGAAAAAGAGGTATGCCAAGAGTAAAACCTCCAAGAACTGTTGAACATGGACTCTTTGGTAAGCCAACAGTACTTAATAACGTTGAAACTTTTGCAAATGTACCTGTAATTATTGCTAAAGGAGCAGACTGGTATAGAAACATTGGACCTGAAAACAGTCCTGGTACAAAAGCCTTTGCTTTAACAGGAAATATTGAAAATACAGGATTAATTGAAGTACCAATGGGTACAACCCTAAGAGAAGTAATATTTGATATTGGTGGAGGAATAAGAAACGGTAAAAAATTTAAGGCTGTACAAATAGGAGGGCCATCTGGCGGATGTCTTACAAGTAAAGATCTTGATTTGCCACTGGATTTTGATTCACTTAAAAAAGTAGGAGCCATGATAGGTTCTGGCGGACTTGTAGTTATGGATGAAGATACATGTATGGTTGATACTGCAAAATTTTTCATGAACTTTACACGAAATGAATCCTGTGGAAAATGTGTTCCTTGCCGTGAAGGAACTAAGAGAATGCTTGAAATCCTTGAGGGCATAGTTGAAGGCAAAGGTAAAATAGAAGACATAGATATGTTATTAGAGCTAGCAGATACTATATCTTCAACAGCACTATGCGGACTTGGGAAATCGGCTCCATCACCAGTTGTTAGTACTATTAAGAATTTCCGTGATGAATATGAAACTCACATAGTTGATAAAAAATGCCCATCAAAAACATGTACTAAGCTTAGAACAATATATATAGATAAGACAATTTGTAAAGGATGCTCAAAATGTTCAAGAGCTTGTCCTGTCGGAGCAATTTCAGGAACAATCAAGAAGCCATTTACAATTGATCAAAATAAATGTATAAAATGTGGAACCTGTGTTGATACTTGTGCATTTAAAGCTGTAAAGGAGGATTAATAGAATGAGTGGACAATTTATGATTATAGATAATATTCCTGTAGAGATAAATGGTGAAAAAAATATTCTTGAACTAATTAGAAAAGCTGGCATTGATTTACCTACATTTTGCTATCATTCGGAGCTTTCAGTTTATGGTGCATGCCGTATGTGCATGGTTGAAGATAAACGCGGCCGTATGCAAGCTGCATGTTCTACTCCTCCTCAAGCTGGTATAGAAATATATACAAATACTCCAAGACTTAGAAAATACAGAAAAAACATTCTTGAGTTGTTACTCGCAAATCATTGCAGAGATTGTACAACTTGTGAAAAAAATGAGCATTGCAAACTACAAGATTTAGCAAAGCGTTTTAAAATAAAGAAAGTAAGATTTAAAAATACTTCTATAAATAAAAAAATTGATAATTCATCAGTATGCATTGTAAGAAATAGGAGTAAATGTATCTTATGCGGTGACTGTGTAAGAGTGTGTGAAGAAGTACAAAATGTTGGAGCTATTGATTTTGTTAAAAGAGGTTCTAATATGACTGTAACTACTGCATTTGATGAACCTATAGCAAATTCGAATTGTGTTGGATGTGGTCAATGTGCGGCAGTATGCCCTACTGGTGCTATTGTAGTAAAGGATGATACAGCTGAATTATGGGAAGCACTTAGTGATAAGAATACAAAGGTTGTAGCTCAAATTGCGCCCGCTGTAAGAGTTGGTCTTAATGAGGAATTAGGTGAGGAAAACGGCGAAAACGAAATGGGTAAAATAGTAGCTGCACTTAGAAGAATGGGATTTGATGAAGTTTTTGATACTTCAACGGCAGCAGATCTTACAGTTTTGGAAGAAACAGCAGAATTTACTTCAAGACTTGAAAAAAATGAAAGTTTACCATTGTTTACATCCTGTTGTTCTGCATGGGTAAATTATGTAGAGAATACACATCCAGAGTTAATGAAATATGTTTCTACTTGCAAATCACCTATGGAAATGTTTGCTTCTGTACTTAAGGAGTACTATAAAAATAGTGATAAAAAAATTGTAGTTGTAGCAGTTATGCCTTGTACAGCTAAAAAATATGAAGCAAAACGAGAAGAATTTTCAAAAAATGGTGTACCTGATGTAGATTATGTAATAACTACACAGGAGCTTATAAGTATGATAAGACAAGCAGGAATTGTATTTCCTGAATTAGAGCCTGAAGCAGTTGATATGCCATTTGATCTTAGCAGTGGAGCTGGAGTTATATTTGGAGTAACAGGTGGTGTTACAGAGGCTGTTATACGTAAAGTTTTAGCTGATAAATCAAATGCTGCATTACGTGCAATTGTGTTTAATGGTGTTAGGGGCATGGAAGGTACTAAAGAAGCTAGCATTACTGTTGGTGATCGTGAAATAAAAATAGCAATAGTAAGCGGTCTTAGAAATGCAGAAAATCTTATACAGAAAATACAATCTGGTGAATCAAAATATGATTTCGTTGAAGTTATGGCATGTCCAGGTGGATGCATTTCTGGTGGTGGACAACCATTTGAAAAACTTGAAGGAAAGCTAAAACGTAGTGCTGGAATATATCAATCAGATAAAATGAGCACTATAAAACGTACAGCTGACAATCCGCTTATGAAATCACTGTATTCAGGATTGTTAAAAGGTAAAAACCACGAACTATTACATGTAAACCGCAAATAGAATAGATAATAGCTCGCAGGTTTAAAAATAAAAGGGACTCTCCATGGGCTAAAAAAGGGAGAATCCCTTTTTTAGTTTAAAATATTATTCCTATATATAAATATCGTGTGACAGAGGCTTGCAGGGGATGCATCCAACACAAATGTATGGAAGTATGTCCGGCAAAAGCAATATCAAAGGTAGATGGAAGGGCTCATATAAATCAAGATATTTGTAAAGATAGAGGGAATGATGTGTGAAGGTGGATGTATTGGAGGACCGGCTACTATGATTTCTTCTATGAAAGCTAGAGGCCAATTGATTAAATTTAGTAAACAATCTGATAAAAAATCCGTGCTTTCTAATGAAAAACTTGAAAAATTTAGAGATGTAGATCTTGAAAGATAAACTATAGGGTTTCTAAGCAAAAAATCAACTTTTACTATTCATTCTTAATTATTAACTTAAAAATATACCTACGCATAAGTTGATTCTTAAGTTAGAATAACATATGGTTAATTAAAATTTAATAAATTATACAAAAAACTGTGGTAAGATTTAAAGTATATAACAAAATGAATTGAACATAATTAATATTAATTACATTAAATTAGGTGGTATGGATTGAAAAGATTAAAAAGAACTTTAAAAAAATATAAATCTTATATAGTGTTAGCAATTATATTGTTTATATTAATTGCAGTTGCATATGAATATTACAATAAATATATGTATATATTTAGAGATCCAAATAAAATAAAGAATTGGATTATGTCCTATGGCAAATATGGGGTAGTAGTATTTTTATTTGTCCAATTTTTGCAGGTAGTTGCTTTTTTTATACCAGGGGAGATTGTCCAAATTGCAGGAGGATATATATATGGAACGTTGTTTGGAAGTATCATATCAATCTTGGGCATAACTTTTGGCAGCATAGCAGCCTATAGTATATCGAGAATTTATGGGAAACCGCTTATAAACAAAATAATATCTGACAAGGATTTAAAGTTTTTTCATAGAATATTGAATTTAGGCAGTATAAACTTTATAGTGTTTCTATTATATTTGATTCCAGGAATACCTAAAGATGTTCTGGCTTATATATGTGGAATATCAAACATTAGGTTTAAACACTTTATACTTTATTCAACTTTAGGAAGGTTGCCTGGAGTAATTATTTCAGCTTATTTTGGATCAAAAATATATACTGGAAATAAAATGGTGCTTATATTAATAGGAATCATAATGACACTTTTATTTATAATAGGCGTGTTAAAAGGCGAAAAGATAATAGTTAAGATAACAAAAAATAGAACTTCAGAAAGCGATAAACAACTTTAATTGGATTGTTTATCGCTTTTTTAATAAATTTTAAATATTTTGTATATATAAAGCCTAATTGGAAGATAATAATAGGTATGGCTTTACATATAAACAATTTACATATTAAGATATATATGAAATTAATAGTAATAAGGCGAAATAACTATATAATTAAAGTATAATCAATATTTTTACTGTAAAATAGGCTAATAACTGGTAAATTTAAATTTGAAAATATAAATACTATTCACTATTATAATAATTGTATTAGCACTCATAATTAATGAGTGCTAACAATAAAAGCTAAAAATTAATTTTAAATACATTTAAAATATTTTTAAGGAGGGGTTTAGATGAAAATTAGACCACTTGGAGACAGAGTTGTAATTAAAAAATTAGAAGCTGAGGAAACTACGAAGAGCGGTATTGTTTTACCAGGAAGTGCTAAAGAAAAACCACAAGAAGCAGAAGTTGTGGCAGTAGGAATTGGTGGAACAGTAGATGGAAAAGAAGTTAAAATGGAAGTAAAAGTAGGAGATAAGGTATTATTCTCCAAATATGCTGGAAATGAAGTAAAAATAGATGCACAAGAGTACACTATTTTAAAACAGGACGACATATTAGCTATAATCGAGTAGTTAATTGAAAAAGAAAAATAAGTATCTATATAACGGTTAGTTGTAAGGAGGGTTTTTTATGGCAAAAAGTATTTTATTTGGTGAAGATGCAAGAAAATCAATGCAAGAAGGTGTAAATAAGCTAGCAAATGCAGTAAAGGTTACACTTGGACCTAAGGGAAGAAATGTAGTACTTGATAAGAAATTTGGTTCACCGCTTATTACAAATGACGGTGTTACAATAGCAAAGGAAATAGAATTAGAAGATCCATATGAAAACATGGGAGCACAACTTGTAAAAGAAGTTGCTACAAAGACAAATGATGTAGCTGGAGATGGAACAACTACAGCTACTTTACTTGCTCAAGCAATAATAAGAGAAGGATTAAAAAATGTTACAGCTGGAGCAAATCCAATGCTTATAAGACAAGGTATAAAGATGGCTGTAGATAAAGCTGTAGAAGAAATAAAAAAAGTTTCAACAACTGTAAAGGGAAAAGAAGATATAGCAAGAATTGCAGCTATATCAGCTTCTGATGAAGAAATAGGTAAATTAATAGCTGATGCCATGGAAAAGGTAGGTAACGAAGGTGTCATAACTGTTGAAGAGTCAAAAACTATGGGAACTGAGTTAGATGTAGTTGAAGGTATGCAGTTTGACAGAGGTTATTTAAGTCCATATATGGTTACTGATTCAGAAAAAATGGAAGCTGCAATAGAAGATCCATATATATTAATAACAGACAAGAAGATATCAAATATTCAAGATATATTACCATTACTTGAGAAAATAGTTCAACAAGGAAAGAAGTTACTTATAATAGCTGAAGATGTAGAAGGAGAAGCACTTGCAACTTTAGTTGTAAATAAGTTAAGAGGAACATTTACTTGTGTAGCAGTAAAGGCACCTGGATTTGGTGACAGAAGAAAAGAAATGCTTCAGGATATAGCAATACTTACTGGAGGACAGGTAATATCAGAAGAATTGGGAAGAGACTTAAAAGAAGCTGAATTAGAGGATTTAGGAAGAGCTGAATCTGTAAAGATAGATAAAGAAAATACTACTATAGTAAATGGACGAGGAGATAAGAAAGCTATAGCAGATAGAGTATCCCAGATTAAGGTTCAAATAGAAGAAACTACTTCAGATTTTGATAAAGAAAAACTTCAAGAAAGACTTGCAAAACTTGCAGGTGGAGTAGCTGTAGTAAAAGTTGGAGCAGCAACTGAAACTGAATTAAAAGAGAAAAAATTAAGAATAGAAGATGCTTTAGCAGCTACAAAAGCAGGTGTTGAAGAAGGTATGGGACCAGGAGGCGGAACTGCTTATATAAATGCAATTCCAGAAGTTGAAAAATTAACTTCAGATGTACCGGATGTAAAAGTTGGTATAGACATAATAAGAAAAGCATTGGAAGAACCAGTTAGACAAATAGCAAGCAATGCTGGTGTTGAAGGTTCAGTAATAATCCAAAAAGTTAGAAATAGTGAAATTGGTGTTGGATACGATGCATTAAAAGGCGAATATGTAAACATGGTAGAAAAGGGTATAGTAGACCCAACTAAGGTTACAAGATCAGCACTTCAAAATGCAGCATCCGTAGCAGCTACATTCTTAACTACAGAAGCAGCAGTTGCAGATATTCCAGAAAAAGCACCTGCAGGTCCAGCAGCAGGAGCACCAGGAATGGGCGGAATGGAAGGAATGTACTAATTCAAAAGTAAATATAAGAAAAAGTTTACAACCCCGTATTACTTTAATGCGGGGTTTAAGCTTTATTATGGTATTATAATTAGAAAGCTATTTTAATGTATATATAGGATATCTAAAGGGGAATCTATAATTTATCCTGATTCATATTGTGTCAGTTATTATATTAATACTGATTTTTACTATATTTTCAATAAATAGGATAATTAGATGCTATTTAGGCTCATTTTAAACATATTAGTAACTTTTCATTGACAAAAACAAAAAAATTGAATAAAATAGTGTAAATAGTTATTAAAATAGATAGAAATTCATTAAAATTTGTAAAAAGTGAATATCTTTTATCCAGCTCATATATACCCTCAATAAGGCAGGGAGTATCTACCGGAAGCCGTAAATTTCTGACTATGAGCGGAATTATTATGGTACAAGTCATACTAATTTCGCATATATGTGAATTTAATATGGCTTTTTTATTAAATTATATCAAAAACAATTAGTTAATAACATATTATTATAATTTAGGAGTGATTTTAATTGGCAAAAATTTTAAAAGAAGCATATACTTTCGATGATGTACTTTTAGTACCAAACAAATCAGAGGTTTTACCTAGGGAAGTTTCTCTAGCTACTAATCTAACTAAGACTATAAAATTAAACATACCTCTTATGAGTGCAGGAATGGATACCGTTACTGATTCAAAAATGGCTATTGCCATGGCAAGAGAAGGCGGCATAGGTATAATACACAAAAATATGACTATAGAAGAACAGGCTATGGAAGTGGATAAGGTAAAAAGACAGGAGAATGGAGTAATAACAGATCCTTTCTACCTTTCACCAGATAACAGCATAAATGATGCTATGAGTCTTATGAGTAAATATAGAATATCTGGAGTACCTATAACTGTAGATGGAAAATTAGTTGGTATAATTACTAATAGAGATATAGTATTTGAAACGAATTATGATAAGAAGATTTCCGAGGTTATGACAAGAGAAAAACTAATAACAGCTCCAGAAGATACTACTATAGAAGAAGCTAAAGAAATATTAAAAACAAGTAAAATAGAAAAGTTACCTTTAGTAGATAAGGATAATAATTTAAGAGGGCTTATAACCATAAAAGATATAGAAAAAGTAAAGAGATTCCCAAACAGCGCTAAAGATTCTAGAGGAAGGCTTTTATGCGGTGCTTCTGTAGGAGTTACCAAAGATATGATGGAGAGAGTAAGTGCCCTTGTGAAAGTTGGAGTTGATGTTTTAAATGTTGATACAGCTCATGGACACTCTAAAGGAGTTTTGGATGCAGTAAAAATTATAAAAGAAAAATATCCAGAAGTACAGGTTATTGCAGGAAATATTGCAACAGCAGAAGCTGCTAGAGATTTAATTGAGGCTGGTGCAGACGCAATAAAAGTAGGTATTGGACCTGGATCCATATGTACTACTAGAGTAATATCAGGAGTAGGAGTCCCACAGCTTACTGCAGTAATGGACTGTGTAGAAGAAGCTAATAAATACGGTATACCAGCTATTGCAGATGGAGGAATAAAATATTCAGGAGATATAGTAAAGGCACTAGCTGCTGGAGCAAAAGTAGTTATGATGGGATCAATGTTTGCAGGATGTGAGGAAGCACCAGGTGAAACTGAAATATATAAGGGAAGAAGTTATAAAGTTTACAGAGGAATGGGATCTCTAAGTGCTATGGCTTGTGGTAGTAAAGATAGATACTTTCAGGAAGGAAATAAAAAATTAGTTCCAGAAGGTGTAGAAGGCAGGGTTCCTTATAAAGGATCTGTAGCAGATACTGTATTCCAACTTTTAGGAGGAATACGCTCAGGAATGGGGTATTTAGGATCACCTACTTTAAAGGATTTGTATGAAAAAGCTACTTTTGTAGTTCAATCTTCAGCAGGACTTAGAGAAAGTCATCCACATGATATTTCCATGACTAAAGAAGCTCCAAATTACAGTGTTAGACAGTAAAAATTGTAGTCCAATAGAAGTTTTTATAATATAATTGTATTTGTAATGTTTAATATAAAATGATTTTCTATAATTGGTTAGGAGGAAGTTCATGGAAAAAGAGATGGTCGTTGTAGTTGATTTTGGCGGACAATATAATCAACTCATAGCAAGAAGAGTTAGAGAAAATAATGTATACTGCGAAATACTTCCCTATACTTGCTCTATAGATAAGATAAAGGAAAAAAGTCCTAATGGAATAATATTTACAGGTGGACCAAATAGCGTATATGGTGAAAATGCTCCTAGAATAAGTGAAGAGATATTTAAATTGGGAGTACCTATTTTAGGTATATGCTATGGACATCAACTTATATGCAATATATTGGGTGGAAAAGTTAAAAGTGCAGAAGTAAGGGAATACGGAAAGACAAAGATAGAACTTGATACAGATAGTGCTTTATTTTCTAATATAGATAAAAATCAAATCTCATGGATGAGTCATACAGATGTTGTATCAGAACCTCCAAAAGGATTTAAAGTAATAGCAAAGACCAATGGATGTCCTGTTGCAGCAATAGAAAACACTGATAAAAAAATATATGGAGTTCAATTCCATCCTGAAGTTGAACACACACCTTTTGGAAGAGAAATGCTTTCTAACTTTTTATTTAAGGTATGTAATTTAAAGGGAGATTGGTCTATGTCTTCCTTTGCAGATGAAAAGATAAAGTTAATAAGGGAAAAAGTAGGAAATAAGAAAGTAATATGTGCCATGTCCGGTGGAGTTGATTCTTCTGTGGCAGCAGTACTTGTACATAAGGCTGTAGGAAAGCAGCTTACCTGTATATTTGTAGACCATGGTCTTTTGAGAAAAGACGAAGGTGATCAGGTAGAACATGTATTTAAAAAGCAATTTGATATGAATTTTATAAGAGTAAATGCCAAAGATAGGTTTTTAGGAAAATTAAAAGGTGTATCGGACCCTGAGAAGAAGAGAAAGATAATAGGAGAAGAGTTTATAAGGGTATTTGAAGAAGAAGCTAAAAAACTAGGAGATATAAGTTTCTTAGTTCAAGGTACTATATACCCGGATGTAGTTGAGAGTGGTCTTGGAACCTCTGCAACTATAAAGAGCCATCATAATGTAGGCGGACTTCCAGAAGACATGGATTTTAAGCTTATAGAACCTCTTAGAGAGTTGTTTAAAGATGAAGTTAGAGCTGTGGGAGAAAAGCTTGGAATACCTCATAAATTGGTTTGGAGACAGCCTTTCCCAGGACCTGGTCTTGCTATAAGAGTACTTGGAGAAATTACTGAAGAAAAACTTACAATAACAAGAGAGGCAGATGCTATATTTAGAGAAGAAATAGCAAATGCAGGACTGGATGAAAAGATATGGCAGTATTTTGCTTGCCTTCCTAATATACGTTCTGTTGGAGTAATGGGCGATGAAAGAACATACTGCTACACAGTTGCACTGAGGGCTGTAGTATCCAGTGATGCCATGACTTCAGATTGGGCAAGAATACCTTATGATGTTTTGGATAAAGTAAGTAGAAGGATAGTTAATGAAGTTAAAGGAGTAAACAGAATAGTTTACGATGTAACTTCTAAACCACCTGCTACTATTGAATGGGAATAAAACATATATATTTAAATTTAATATTAGTAAAAATGGAGTGCTGTAGAAATACTTTTTAAAGTAGTTTTGCAGCACTTTATTTTTATATATGGAAAAATTTGACTAGAGAGGCAAAACAAATTAAGCATTAATAAGGCACATTACTAATTGATACAATTGAATTTTTATAATATACTGAAAATATATTATTATTTAAATTACGACAAAATAAACAATTATAACTTAAATTAAGCTATAGATTTACAAATATTTCATAAAGGAAGGGATTTATTATGATTTCTATAAACATGCTGGAACAGTTAAAAGCTATATTAGAATTGCAATTAGAAATGATACCTGGTGGAGTGTTATATTTAATTATTGAAGGAGAGACATTTACATGGAGAAAAGCATCAAAACAATTTGATTTGGATATGTTTAAGATTGGTGATAAATTAAATTCAAACAGTGTAGTAGGTAGGGCAATGAAAGAAAATAGAACATTGATGGAAAATGTTCCAAGATCCCTTTATGGGGTAAGATTAAAGACAGTTGCAGAACCTTTAGTTGATGAAAGTGGAAAAGTTGTTGGAGCACTTTCAATTGTATTCCCTAGGCTTCATCCTGTAGCAAGATCCTTTAATAATTTTGCGCCTGTTTTATCTGAAATGTTTCCAGAAGGAGTTTTTATCTATATGACTGATTTATACAAAGTAGCATACAGACAAGCCTCAAAACAGTTTGATATGCCTACTGTAACTGTAGGATATAAATTAGTAGAAGGCGACATTGCAAAAGAGGTTATAGATAAGAAAAAGCAAGTTACACTAGAACTTGATAGTTCAAAGTATGGAGTCCCTACTTTAGTTACATGTTTACCATTGTTCGATGAAGAAAATTCAAATGAAATTGTGGCCACATTAGGAATAGTGATTCCAAAAAAGGTTGCAGGTGATCTAAGAGATATGTCTGCTAATCTTGAAAGTGGTATTTCTGGAATCGCTTCTGCAATTGAACAGTTATCTGTATCTGCAACAAACATACACTCAAATGAAATGGATCTTAATAACGGTATTAAGGAAGTAATAAATTTGTCCGAAGAAATTAATAAAGTATCAGTATTTATAAAAAATATTGCTGATGAAACAAATATGCTTGGCTTGAATGCTGCCATAGAGTCAGCTAGAGCAGGAGAAAGCGGAAAAGGCTTTGAAGTTGTTGCACAGCAGATAAGAAAATTATCTAAACAATCAAAAGATACAGTTCCACAAATTAAGAAATTAACCGATAGCATCAAACAGAAAGTTGATGAAACTCGTGAAAAAAGCCAGGGTTCTCTAGCAGAAAGTCAAGAACAAGCTTCTGCTACAGAAGAAATTACGGCGAGTATACAAGAATTAAGTTCTATGTCATCAGAATTAAATAAAATTGCACATAAATTGTAAAGGATATTATAAAAGTGTATTTAAGAGTGTATCATAACAGTATATGGTTGTGATACACTTTTAATATGCAATAGATTAATAAATAATGTAATCAGAAAAATTAATATATTAAAAGATAAAAAGTAAAAATAAAAAGCAAATTTATTAATTTTTTAAGTTTTTTAGTATAAACTATTTTATAGATATATAATTATGGAGGTAAAATATGTTTAAAGGATGTTTAAACTTGGATTTGAGTAAATGTGAGAATTATTTAAAAAATTATGAGATAGAAGCCTTGGAGCCTTTTATAAATCAGGCTCATGAAATGCTCCATAAGAAAACAGGAATAGGTGGTGAATTTACAGGATGGATTGGTTTGCCTCTAAATTATGATAGAGAAGAGTTTGAGAAAATAAAAAAATGTGCAAAAAAAATTAGAGACAATTCTGATGTCCTTGTAGTTGTAGGAATAGGCGGATCTTACCTGGGAGCTAGAGCAGCTATAGAAATGTTAAGCCATACTTTCTATAACAATTTGCCTAGAGAAAAAAGAGGTGGCCCTGCAATATATTATCTGGGAAATAACATAAGTTCAACTTATATGGCAGACTTTATGGAAATTATAGAGGGAAAAGACATATCTGTTGATGTAATATCCAAATCAGGTACTACAACAGAACCTGCAATAGCATTTAGAATGCTTAGAGAATTACTTGAAAATAAATATGGACGTGAGGGAGCAAAAGAGAGAATATTTGCTACAACTGATAAGAAAAAAGGTGCACTAAAGTCTCTGGCAGATATGGAAGGATATGAAACCTTTGTAATTCCAGATGATGTTGGAGGAAGATTTTCTGTACTTACAGCAGTAGGTATGCTTCCAATAGCTGTAGCTGGCATTAATATAGATCAATTAATGCAAGGTGCTGCAGATGCAGTTATTGCATATGGAAATCCAAAGTTAGATAAAAATGATGCCTATAAATACGCAGCAGTGAGAAATATTTTGCAAAGAAAGGGTAAATCTATAGAAATATTAGCTAATTTTGAACCATGTTTGCATTATTTTGGAGAATGGTGGAAACAACTGTATGGAGAGAGTGAGGGAAAAGATAATAGAGGAATATTTCCAGCAGCAGTAGACTTTTCAACAGATCTTCATTCTATGGGACAATATATACAAGATGGATTTAGAAGTTTAATTGAAACTTTTATAAATGTCGAGAAGCCAAGAAAAGAGGTTACAATAAAGTCAGATGAAGGAAACCTTGATGGATTGAATTTTATTGCAGGAAAAACTATGAATTTTGTAAACCAGCAAGCCTTTAGAGGTGCAGTTTTAGCTCATAGTGATGGAAATGTACCTTGTATAGTATTAAATGTACCTGAATTAACAGCGTATTATTTTGGACATATGGTATATTTTTTTGAAAAGTCATGTGCTGTAAGCGGCTATCTTATGGGAATAAACCCTTTTGATCAACCTGGTGTTGAAAAATACAAGAAAAATATGTTTGCACTCCTTGGAAAACCTGGTTATGAAAATATGAAATTAGAACTTGAAAAACAGATATAGGGTTTCTAGTTTGAAGGTGGACTTCATATAATAGCAAATTTCAATTAGAAAACCTATAACTAAGTTTTTCCACCCAATTTTTAAAATAGAAGTGCTTGAGATTTTTTAAATTCAAGTTTTGAAAAATGACTGGAAAAACTTCAGAAAGCGGCCTTTATTATTAAATTTATGGTTAAAATGTTGAACATTAATAGCTATTGCTTTTAAGATAATCAATATATTCGTTTCCCCATATCTGGAGTGCATCCAAAACGGGTTTAAAATGATCGCCCAACTCACTGAGTGAATACTCTACCTTTGGTGGTATTTGGTTGTATACTGTTCTGATAATTAGGCCGTTCTTTTCCATCATGCGTAACTGCTTTGTCAGGGTAGCCTGTGTCAAATTGGGAAGCGTTCTTTGGAGTTCATTAAAGCGCATTGTTTTTACGCTTAAGTGGTACATAATGAGCAATGTCCATTTTCCTGTAAGCAATTTTTGTGCCGTCACATATGGACAAATTCCAAATAAATCCTCTTGCATAAATTCCTCCTTTAGTATCTATTTGATACTTACTATATTAAAAAATTGTACTTGAATATTATATCGTACTATGATTTAATGATATAGAAAAGTGGATTGAAAGTCAATCACTAAAAGGAGTGGAGGAAGTATTTATGGAAGAAGTTTGTAAGTTCTTGAAAAAATGCGAAACATATTATTTGGCAACTGTTGAAGGTAATCAGCCGAGAGTTCGTCCTTTTGGCACGGCGGATATTTTTGAGAATAAACTTTATATTCAAACCGGCAAGGTCAAAAATGTATCAAAACAAATGAAGGCAAATCCGAAAATTGAAATCTGTGGTATGGCAGATGGTAAATGGATTCGAGTGGAAGCTGTTGCTGTTGAGGATGATAGAGTAGAAGCAAGACAGCATATGTTGGATGCATACCCATCACTCCAGAAAATGTATAAAGCTGATGATGGCAACTGTCAAGTTTTTTACCTCAAGGATGCCACAGCTACTATATCATCTTTCACAGACGCACCTAAGGAAATTAAGTTTTGATTTGATATCAAATCATTTTAAATTGATGAAAAAGAAAAGATCGTAAGGCTTATTGCTTTGCGATCATGTTTTTTTGAAATTATACTGAATATTTGGAGTATAAATTTATTCTTGCTTAGAAACCCTAGAAGTATTTTTATAAATTATCTGTTAAATGTGTAAATATAATATATAATAGGAAGTGTTGTAATATATTTTTATAGGTGTAGGGGGAAGTTATTTGAAAAAGTATTTTATAAAAAGATTTGTAATATTTACACTTATATTTTTTGTTTTATATTTTATTAACCTGCAGGATAAAAATTTAGGATCAGTTTTTAAAATTATTGGCATTTCTTTATTGTCAGGTGGGTGTCTTGGAGGACTTATGCTTTTGCTAAAGATTACCTTCGGAAAGATGGGACAAAAAAGAAATCAATAGTAAAGGAGAAAATACGTAAAATTATACGTTGTGAATTAGATGAAAATATTAGTAGATGCAGATGCCTGTCCTGGAAAATCTATAATAGAAAAGGTTGCTAGAGAAAATAATGTGGAAGTTATAATGTACTGCGATATAAATCATGTTTTAAATAGCAATTATAGTACTATTAAGTATGTAGATGGTGGATTTCAAAGTGTGGATATGGTCCTTATAAATAAAGTTGAAAGTGGAGATATAGTTATAAGTCAGGATTATGGAGTAGCAGCCATGACCCTAGGCAAAAAGGCCTATGCCATAAATCCTAAAGGGTATATATATGATGATAATAATATGGATCAACTTCTTTTTGAAAGACATATATCTTCAAAAATAAGAAGGTCAGGAGGAAAAACTTTCAGCCCTAAGAAAAGGACAAAACAAGATGATGAGAGACTTGAAAAAAATTTACTTAAATTAATATCCAGGTGTAAGGCTAATTAGTGTAGATAATTTTTACAAATGAAAATAGGATACTCCTTTTAAAATAGTTTATTTTTAAAGGGAGTATTTTTGGTTTTAGCTAAGTCTCAATATTGTGATATACTGGAATATTTCAACGTAGACACCTATTGCTAAATTGTAATGGAAATATACAAAAAATACTATTACAAAATATGGAACTATAGTATAATAAATTTATGGGAATTAATGCCTAGGAATATTATTTTACATGGGGGATGATGTAGATGAATGAACTTGCTATAAGCTGTAATCTAGAAAGTCCACAGAAGCAAAAATCAAAAATCATTATAAATATATATAATAACTTAAAGGAAAAACTTGTTTATAAGTATATGATTGGATGCAATGGAACCTGGAGTGTGTTAAAAGATTTTACAGAAAGTGAGAATGTAGAGTGGATTCCGAAGAATGAAGGAAAGTATATATTAATGGTACAAGCTAAAAAGGTAAATGGAAGTAAAAGTTTTGATTATGTATCTAGGATGGACTATGTAATAGGAAAAGTAGAGGAAAAACTAATAACTGCTGTACATATGGATAAGAAGAAATTGAAATTAGGGGATAAATTAAATATAACAGTTAGTACATCTAAAATGCCTCTTATGTTTAGATACTGGATAAAGATAAAAGATGAATGGGAAATGATAAAAGACTATTGTGCTGAAAATACGCTTTCCTGGACAGTTAAAAGTGATGGAAAGTGTCAAATTCTAGTAGAATGTAAAAATGTAGATTCAAAAAACAAATACGATGACTTTAAAATTGAAGAATTTCAGGTGTTTCCTCTAAAAGAAATTAAGATAATAGATTTTAAGTGCCTGACTGGAGAAATTTTAGTAGATTCTGAACTTACTTTTCAAGTAGATGCACAGTATGATGCAGATAGAACTATACTTTATAAATTTTTTAAAATAAGTTCTAATGGACAGGTACAGTGTATACAAAATTATTCTACCAAGAGGACAGTAAGTTATGTGGAACATAATAGCGGTGAGTACAAGCTCTTGTGTATGGTAAAAGATATGTACTCCCAAAATAAATTTGACGATAGGGCTATGCTTAATTTTGAAGTTAAAAAGTACAGTAAAATTTATATAAAAAATTTTATTACAGATATAAATTATCCACAATTATGTGGAACAAAAGTAACTTTAAAGGCGGAAACTATAGGTGGAAAAGATGTTTTATACAGGTATATAATTTATGGAAAATCCAGCGAGGATTCTGGATATACTCATTCTAATAGTTATGTTTGGGAAAGTAAGGCGCCAGGAGATTACAAGATAACTTTAATGGTGAAGGATAAATCCTTTCAGGGAAGTTATGAGGCTATGGAACATTTAAATTATGTTATAGATGAGAGAAGTGATGAACCTGTTAAAATTGAAAAAGTTTTAATGGATAAAAATGATCATGTGTTAATAAATGAAAATATTAATGTAGAGGTAGAAGCATCGGGAGGAGTAGACCTTAGATACTCATTTATAATAAGGGAAAAGGCAGCAGAGTTATATAAAATAAATTATTGTAAAAATAAACACATGAAATTTATTCCTAAAAAAGAAGGAAATTATGAGCTGGAAGTTAGAGTAAAAGATAAATATTCAAAGAGAGAATATGACTGTCATTCCATAATAAATATAACGGTTCTAAGTTATATACCTGCTGCAATTGATTATGTGCTGTATCCATTAAGGGAGTATTATTTAGTAGGAGATAAAATTTCTATAAATTGTATAGTTCAAAATACTACAAATGTGCTTATGAAGTATGTGCTTAGTATAAATAATCACCAGGTGGAAGAGACGGATTTTGTGAGAGAAAAGACCTATGTGTTTACGCCAAAATACAGTGGTAGATATAAGGTGGATATACTTGCAAAGAATGTTAAAGGAACCAGAGAATTTGATTGCAAAAAAGAAGTTACAATTAAAGTAAATGAAGCACTACCTGTAACAAATACGAGAATAACCTGTGACAATGCAGATTTTCTATGTAATAAATCAGTTATATTTACAGCTCATAGTGAAGGAGGTAAAGACGTACTATATGAATTTTATATAATGGAGAAAGGGGATTGGAATTTAGTTCAAAACTATAGTAAAAAAAATTACTATACATTTATTCCCTTTGAAAAAGACGAATATAAAGTGCTTGTACTTAGTAAAAGTCAGTACAATAAAGTGTTTTATGAAGATTATACCATATTTTCCTTTAAAGTTAATTGAATAGCTATAAAGTTATCACATATTAACACGATGAAAATGAGTAGATTATGTTTTTAAGCAGGTGAAAAAATGAGTGTAAATAACGTAAGTAATGAGAATCAAAATACAAATCTTCAAAAAGTATTACAATATGAGATGATGACTCAAATATTAAAACAAGCCTTTGGAGATTCTGATTCCTTTCAACTTGTAATGGAAAGCTTAACTAAAGCATTATCAGACAGCAGTGGAAATATTGACTTGTCTAAATTAAACTTGGGACAAGAAGATCTTAGTAAACTAGGATATGGGGCAGGACAAAGGTTAAATACTGTTTATAATAGTGTAAAAAGTGACATACAGAGTGGATCTGCAAGTATTGATCAGGCAATTGCAAATGCTTCAAGAAAATATGGAGTTGATGCTAATTTAATAAAGGCAGTTATAAAGCAAGAATCTGATTTTAATCCAAATTCTACGTCTGGTGCAGGAGCTGAAGGACTTATGCAGCTTATGCCAGGTACTGCTAGTGAACTTGGGGTCAATGACCCATATAACATAGATCAGAATGTAGATGGAGGTACCAAATACTTAAAAGAAATGCTTAATATGTATGGAAATAACAAGGAACTTGCACTAGCTGCATACAATGCGGGTCCCGGCACTTTGCAGTCTAGGGGTGTTAGCAGTGTTTCAGGTATTTCAAGGTTACCTTATGAAACGAGAGATTATGTACAAAAAGTTATGAAATATTACGGAAAATAGTACGACTTTCTCTAATGATATTTGAATAAAATTGCAATAAATATTTAATTATGCAAGATACAGGATATTAGTAAAATATATTAATATCCTGTATTTTTGTGTGGTGCCAAGAACTCTACTTATGCATAAATTAAGCCAATTATCTGAATTTTGAACTAAAACTTAATAATTAAAAGTGAATAGTGAATGAAGGTTTTTCTCCACTACGCTGCGAAAAATCTTAACGAAAGAAAATTGCCCATAACTATTAATTATAATAGTATATTTTTTATAAATGCAGAAAAGGGTATAATATATGAGAGGAGGCGGAAATATGGATAGAATAGACAAGATTTTAGCAAATTTAGGCTTTGGAACGAGAAAAGAGATAAAAGCTGTAGTAAAAAATGGAGAAGTAAAAATAAATGGAACTGTTATAAAAGATAGTTCCATGAAAATAGATCCTGATAAAAGCACAATAGAAGTTGGAGGTAATGTTGTAGAGTACAAAAAAAATATATATTTATTAATGAATAAGCCTCAAGGAGTAGTGTCAGCAACTTTTGACAATTATGATGAAACGGTTATAGACATTTTAGAGCCTGAGTACCAGGCATTTAAGCCATTTCCAGTAGGAAGGCTAGATAAAGATACAGAAGGACTTTTACTTATTACAAATGATGGTGAGCTAAATCACAGGATGATATCCCCTAAAAATCATGTAGATAAAGTTTACTATGCTGAAATAGATAAGTATTTAGATGAAAGAGATGTAAATAGGTTTAAAAAAGGAATACAACTAAAAGATGGTTATAAATGTTTACCTGGTAAACTACATATTATAGAATCAGATGAAGATGGTGCTAAGGTAGAAGTTACTATACAAGAAGGAAAGTTTCATCAAGTTAAAAGAATGTTCAATGCATTAGGAAAAAATGTAGTTTATTTAAAGAGAATAAAATTTGGACCTATAGATTTGGATAAAGATCTAAATTTAGGACAATATAGGGAATTATCTAAAAATGAGATTGAAAGTATAAAAAGAATTTAAATATGAATTAAATTCAATCATAATTATATTAAATTTACAATTATATGTGCATAAATGTATCAGATTTTACTTGATATTTTATTCAAGTTTTACTATAATTAAGTTGCAAGGATAAATAAAAGGAATGAATAGCCCCCTTTTTATTTATGAGCAAAACAGTCCATGCCCCAATGGGCTGTTTTTGCTTTTTTGAATTTAATTATCTACAATTTTATAGATTAATGTTTTAATACGTGATAAAATTAAAGGGGGAATATTAACATTAAATGTACATGAATAAGGAGTGTAGTTCATGGAAGAATATAAATCTAAATTACAGAGTAAAGAAATGGATTACTTGTGTGAGGCAGTATTGTCTTTAAAGACAAAAGAAGAGTGTTATAGATTCTTTGAGGATATATGTACTATAAATGAAATAAAGGCATTAGAACAGAGGCTTCAGGTAGCTAAAATGTTGAAAAACAAAAAAACATATTTGGACATTGCAGCTGCAACAGGGGCAAGTACTGCTACCATAAGTAGGGTTAATAGGTGTTTGAATTATGGAAGTGATGGTTATAAGATAGTTTTAGGAAGACTAAAATAATATATTCAATCAGTACAAATAAATTTTTTTTGTGTGTTGATAAAAATATCAGCACATTTTTTATGCTTTTCATGATTAAATTAATTGTAGAATGTTATAATATTAAACAGGAAGTATCTCTGTATCTACTTTAAATTAGAGGAGATAAACAAACAGGAGTGAATGTTATGGATTTAAAAAGCCTTTTGAATAAAGAACAGTATGAAGCAGCAGTGTATGTAGACGGTCCTCTATTGATTTTAGCTGGGGCAGGTTCTGGAAAGACCAGGGTTTTAACTTATAGAATTGCTCATATGATTAAGGATATGAATATATATCCTTCTAAAATACTGGCTATAACTTTTACTAATAAGGCTGCAGGAGAGATGAAAGACAGGATAAAAGAATTAGTAGGAGATGAAGTAGATGGAATGTGGGTATCTACATTTCATTCAAGCTGTGTGAGAATACTTAGAAGAGAAATAGACAAATTAGGATATAATAAGAATTTTGCAATATATGATAGTTATGATCAAAAAGTGCTTATAAAACAGTGCATGAAGGAATTAAATATAAGTGACAAGGATATAACTGACAGAGAGATAATAAATAAAATTAGTGGACAAAAAGATAATTTAATATCTCCACATCAATTTAAAAAAGAAAATGAAGGAAACTTCAGAATGAATAAAATTGCAGATGTTTATTTGTTATATCAAAAAAAACTCAAGGATAACAATGCACTGGATTTTGATGATCTTATATATAAAACTGTACAGCTTTTTAAGGAAAATGAAGATATACTGGAATTTTATCAGAGAAAGTTTAAGTACATAATGGTAGACGAGTATCAAGATACCAATAGATCTCAATACGAATTTGTAAGGCTTCTTGCAAAGGCACATAAAAATATATGTGTAGTAGGAGACGATGATCAATGTATTTATGCTTGGAGAGGTGCAGACATAAAAAATATTTTGGATTTTGAAAAAGATTATCCAAATGCAAAGGTAATAAAGTTAGAGCAAAATTATAGATCCAAGGGTAATATATTGAAGGCAGCTAATGATGTCATAAGTAATAATTCAAATAGAAAAGAAAAAATGCTGAGAACTGAAAGTGAAAATGGAGACAAAATAAAATTATATAGGGCTTATTCGGATATAGATGAAGGCAGGTATATTGCATCTAAGATCAAAGAAATACTGAAAGAAGATGAAGGCAAACAGTACAAGGACTTTGCAATACTTTATAGAACTAATGCCCAATCCCGTATATTTGAAGATGTATTTATGAAATCAAACATTCCCTATAGAATTATTGGAGGCTTAAAGTTCTATGATAGAAAAGAAATAAAGGATATTATGGCCTATTTAAAGTTTATAAATAATCCTTTGGATGATGTTAGTTTAAGAAGGATAATAAATGTGCCAAAGAGAAGTATAGGGGATTCTACAGTACAGAAAATACAGGATTTTGCTAATTCTATGAATGAATCCATGTACAATGTACTTTTATCTATAGACGAGGTTTTAAATTTAACAAAGAGGAATATTAATTGCATAAATAAATTTGTAAGCCTTATAAATAGTTTTATAAGAAGCAGGGACAAGATTACTGTGTCCAGTCTTATAAAGGAGATATTAGATACTACTGGATATTTAGAGGAACTCAAAGATTCAAATGAGGCAGATAGTATAAGCAGGGTAGAAAATTTACAGGAGCTTGTGTCTGCTGCTGCAGAGTTTGAAACTTCTTCAGAAGATCCGTCTCTTTCTGCATTTTTAGAGAAGGTGACTTTGGTTTCAGATGTAGATAATTTTGATCAAGATGCTGACTCAGTTGTACTTATGACAGTACATAGTGCTAAAGGATTAGAGTTTCCTGTAGTCTTTATGGCGGGAATGGAAAATGGAATATTCCCGGGAACCCAGTCTTTAAATGAGTTTAAGGAAATGGAAGAGTCTAGAAGGCTTTGTTATGTTGGAATAACTAGAGCTAAGGAAAAACTTTATATGACTTCTGCGGAAACCAGAAGGGTATTTGGAAGAATGGTATCTTACCAGCAGTCTAGTTTTATAAGTGAGATATCTCATGACCTTATAGAGTATGATAGCTTAAAAAAATCCAATTTTACTAGTTCTATAAATAAGCAATTAAATAAAAATACTTTTTCCTGGGGTAAAAAGGTTCACCAGAGCAGCTTGATAGAAAATCCAGTATCTCCTTCTGTAGAAAATGTACCAAAGGGTAATTATTTAAAACTAGAGAATATAAAAGAAGGAACAAAAGTTAAGCATGGGAAGTTTGGATTAGGGACTATTGTAAGTATATCTAAAAGTGGCAGTGATATAAAACTTACTATAGTTTTTGATAAGATGGGAATAAAAAATTTAATGTACGGAGTAGCACCACTGGAAGCTGTATAAGTTGCATTGATTGTTTATGGAGGATTTTAGCTTTGATATATGAAGATAGGTATAATGAATTAAAGAAAATAATTAATTATCATAATGATAGGTATTACAATCAGGATAATCCTGAAGTATCTGATTATGAATATGATATGTTAATGCAGGAACTGAAGAATATAGAAAGAGAACATCCGGAGGTTATCACTCCGGATTCTCCTACTCAGCATGTAGGAGGTAATGCTAAGCGTGAATCAGGTGTACTTGTTAGACATAGAGTTCCTATGTTAAGTCTTAGGGATGTTTTTAACAAAGAAGACGTTGAACAATTTGTTGATGATGTTAAAGCTCAATTTCCTGATGTAGAATTTGTAGTGGAAACAAAAATTGATGGTTTATCAATGGCTTTACGCTATGAAGATGGAAAACTTATAACTGCTATTACTAGAGGCGATGGTATTGTCTATGGTGAGGATGTTACAGTCAATGCTAAAGTGATAAATGATGTAGTTAAATCACTTAAAGATAAAATCCCGTATCTGGAGATTCGTGGAGAAGTATATATGACTAAACAGGCCTTTGAAAATGTTAATGAACATCAGGAACTCTTGGGAAAAAAGGTATTTGCTAATCCTAGAAACTGTGCAGCAGGTACTCTTAGACAGCTGGATAGTAAAGTTACAAAAGAAAGAAATTTATCTCTTTTTATTTTTAATGTTCAGGATGTTCGGGGTATGGAATTTAAAACTCATACCGAAGGGTATGAATTTCTAAAAAAACAGGGTATTAAAGTTATTGAGAATTATACAGTATGTAAAACTACTGGTGAAATATGGGATGCCATTGAAAGAATTGGTGAAAACCGTGGAGATTTAGATTATGATATTGATGGTGCGGTTATTAAAATTAATAATTTAGCATACAGAACAGAGCTTGGCAGTACTTCTAAAGTTCCAAAGTGGGCTATTGCTTATAAATATCCACCTGAAGAAAAAGAAACTAAGCTTCTTGATATTCAACTTACAGTAGGAAGGACAGGAAGGATTACCCCTGTTGCTATTTTTGAACCAATAAGGTTGTGTGGTACAAGCGTATCAAGAGCCACTCTCCATAATCAAGATTTTATTGATGAATTGGATGTGGGTGTTGGTGATACTATCGTAGTATATAAATCAGGAGAAATTATCCCTAAGATCAAGAAAGTTATACACGAAAAACGTCCTGAAGGAACAGTTAAATTTCAGTTTCCAGATAAGTGTCCTGTATGCGGCAGTCCAGTTGCTAGAGAAGAAGGTGCAGCTGACATTAAGTGCACTAATATTAATTGTCCATCTATGCTTGTAAAAAGAATTATTAATTTTGTAAGCAGGGATTGCATGGATATTAAAGGATTTGGTGCAGCTTATGTTGAACAGCTTGTTGATAAAGGATATATAGATGATATACCGGATATTTATCATCTTAATGAATATAGGGATAAGCTTGTTGAAGAAGGTATAATCGGAAAAGAAAAGAATACAGATAAACTTCTTGATGCCATTGAAAATTCGAAGAAAAATGAGCCACAGCGGCTATTAGCAAGTTTGGGTATATCTAATGTTGGTAAGTCAACAGCTAAAGAACTTATGAAATATTTTAAATCTATTGATAATCTCATTAATGCAGATATTGATGAAATCAAGAAAGTATCTGATATTGGTGATATAAGTGCTTCAGCAATATTTGAATATTTCAAAAATGAAGATAACCTTAAAATTATAAGCGAACTTGCTAAATGCGGTGTAAATATGGTAATGAACGAAAATAAAGAAGAAGATAATTTACTTGAAGGCAGCAAGTTTGTTATTACAGGAACACTTCCATCAATGGGAAGAACTGAAGCAAAGGAGCTTATAGAGAAACATGGCGGCAAGGTATCAGGTTCGGTATCTAAGAAAACCACATATGTACTTGCAGGGGATGCTCCTGGAAGCAAAGTAACTAAGGCTCAGGAATTAGGAGTTAAGGTAATATCTGAAGCGGAGTTATTACAAATGCTCAAATAAGTCACTAAATAAGATATAACATTTTATTAATTTTGCTAATTATTAAATGTTTGTAAATCAAGATGTAGGAGAAGCAGTGGCAAAAGGAATAATAGAATTTTTTAAACAGGGAAATATAATAAGGAGCATAGAAGAATTATTAAGATTTGGAGTTAAAATAATAAAAGAAAAGTGAATTTGAAGGCATGCTATAAATATTTACAAAGAAGTAAAAAAGGATTATTATAAGAATAGTTTAATTTTATATGAAAGTTAAACTATTTGTATAGTATAGAGATTCTAGGTTATAGGCAGCTTATTTTCTTTAATATGCTACTAAGTTTTGCTTGGGATCACTATAGTGGAGGATAAAAATGAAAAGGACAATAAATTTATTAGGGTGGATAGGAGTTATTTTTACTATCTTGGCATTGATATTAACGCTCCTTACTACATATCATTTTACATATGTAAAGTACTTTAATGATTATTGCACGCTGCAGTGGAGCATATTTGTTACTATGGTAGCTTGGGCTATAAATATGATAATTTCTAGAGCTAACTTTAGAAATATAGTATACCCTATAACATGTGTATTGATAGCTTGCGCAACTATGTTTTTTATGTATATGAAAGTTTATTAAGATTATAGAGACAATCTTTTGGTAGATTGTCTCATTTTTTAGGTGCGCCCAATATGGGCGACAGCTTGGGGGTGAATATATTGAAATCTATTGGAATTGTTACAAATAGCAATTCTTTAGTGGCTGTATTTTTGAAAAGCAATATAGAAGAGATATATAAGGGTTTTGCTGTAATAAATAATTATTATTTGAATGAGCTTAAAAGTACAGATAAGATAAACGATGATGTAATACTCATAATGAATGATGAAATAGCAATTGAAATAGAGAGATATGTAAAAAATAAAAAAAATATAATAGTCATTAAAAGAACGATAAAAGAAAATGAAGTTTATAAAATATTTAATATTCCTCAGGGCACTAAAGCTCTTGTGGTAAATAATGCGAAATCAGCCACATTGGAAACCATATCTCTATTATATAGGATAGGCGTAAATAATATTACCCTTATACCTTATGACGAAAATCAAAATTATGAAAACATAAAATTTGCAATAACTCCTGGTGAAGTTTCCAGAGTACCAAAATATATTGAAAAAATTATAGATATAGGAAATCGACACATTGATATATCTACTTTTATTAATATTTCTAATAAATTAGCACTTAAAAATAGAGTGATTGATACCAGATTGTTTAAATATTCAGAAAAAATTGTAAATTTAGATAGCGGTATCAAAGATAAATATAAGGAACTTTATATTAAAAATGAAGATTTGAATGCAGTACTTAATATGTCTAAAGAAGGAATAATGTTTACGGATTTAGATGGAAATATATCATTTTACAATAATGCCTTTGAAAAGTTATTTAATATAAGAAAAAATATCAAATGTAAAAATATTGAAGATGTCTTGGATAAAAATTTGGTATGCTTACTTGTGAAAAATAGTGTTAAAGATGAGCTTATAGAATATAGAGACAAGTTTATAGTAGTTAATAAAGAAATTGTTGTCTACTATGGAGAAAAAAAAGGATGCTATATCAGTATAAATGAAGTTACGTATTTAGAACAGCTTGCAAAAAAACTAACAGTAAAATATACAAATAAAGGACTTATAGCAAGGTATGATTTTAATTCTATAAAAACAAATTCAAGCAGTATAAAGGAATGCATCAAATTAAGCAATAAAGTTGCAAAATCAGATTTAACAGTTTTAATAACAGGTGAGAGTGGCACTGGAAAGGAACTTTTTGCTCAATCAATACATAATGCATCTTTGAGAAAAAATTGGCCTTTTGTTGCCATAAATTGTGCTGCAGTTCCTGAAAGCTTGTTAGAAAGTGAATTGTTTGGATATGAGAGTGGGGCCTTCACAGGGGCACGCAAAGAAGGAAAAGTTGGATTATTTGAACAGGCTAATATGGGAACTATATTCTTAGATGAAATAGGTGATATGCCTTTAACTTTGCAGGCCAGACTGCTTAGAGTATTGCAGGAAAGACAGGTAATGAGGATAGGTTCTGATAGGCTTATAAATGTTGATATTAGGGTTATTGCAGCTACAAATAAAAATTTACTCCAGATGGTAGAAGAAGGGCAATTTAGAGAGGACTTATTTTATAGAATCAATGTACTGCCTATAAATATACCACCTTTAAGAGAAAGAAAAGAAGATATTATTTCTCTTATAAAATATTTTATGGGAAGAAAAAAGACTATAAGATTATCTGATGAAGTCATAGAAATCTTTATGAATTATTCTTGGCCGGGTAATATAAGAGAAATTCAGAATGTTGCTTCCTATATAAAAATTATGAATGACGATGATGAAGTAAATATTGGAGATTTGCCTTACTATTTGGTTGAATATAATATAAACTTTGATGAGGAAGCTGCATATCTCAAATGCAAAAATTGTATTTTTGATGCAGTATCAATATTAAAAATTATTAAAGAGCAAGGAATTTTAAAGTCAGGAATTGGTAGAAAAAATATAAAGGAAATTTTAGAAGCAAATAATATAAGGTTAAGCGAAGCTGAGATAAGAAGAATAATGAGCATTTTAAACAAATTGTCATTGATATCATGCAATTTGGGGAGAAGAGGAAGCAAAATTACAACGAAAGGGAACAATTTTTTAAAATGGATTGAAAACAGGGCAAAATTATAACCTAAATAACCTATTTAATATACAGTACTTACGCAAGTAAGCCGTCCACAGGATATTTTTTTCTTTAATGTATGGCATAAAAAATGCTTATAAAAATTATATTAAATTTGAAATAGCTTTCAGGGAGGAAAAACATGAATACAGTTATCGGAATATCTGGTAATATATTAGAAATGGGAGGTGGATCAGCTCCTGGTATAAAAAGGACATATGTGAATAGCGATTATGTTTCATCTGTAGCTTTGGCTGGAGCCTCACCGATAATACTTCCTGTAATTGAAAATGAAGAGTATATTTTTGATCAAGTAAAAAGAGTTGATGGAATAATTATTTCTGGTGGATATGATGTGAATCCCATATTATATGGAGAAGAACCTATAAAGGCTCAGGGATTTACTTCATATGAGCTGGATAATTTTAATTTTAAGCTCATTAAGGCAGCATGCAGCTTGAAAAAGCCGATACTTGGCATTTGCAGAGGGTTACAAATAATAAATGTATATTTTGGAGGAACATTATATCAAGATCTTGACGATAAAGATGGATTTTACATTAAACATTCTCAAGATTCCAGTAGAAGCTTTACAGGTCATACCATACTTGTAAAAAAAGATAGTATATTGTATCCGATACTTGGAGAAAAGTCTATGGTGAATAGTTTTCATCACCAGGGTATAAAGAATTTAGCAAAAGGGTTTAAAGTAGGTGCCGTAGCCAAAGATGGTGTAATAGAGTCCATAGAAAAAACAAAAGATAACTTCATTTTTGGTGTTCAATGGCATCCAGAAGGACTTGCAGCTAATAATACCAAAATGCTTGAAATATTTAAAAAGTTAGTATCTGTTTCGAGAAAAAAGTGAAAGGAGATACCATATGAGAGTGAAAAAAGAAGAAATGAAATATGTAGCCCAGCTTGCTAAGCTGGAATTTAATGAAGAAGAAGAAAAAGAAGTCATAGAAGAACTAGATAGAATGTTTAAATATATGGAAAACTTAAATGAATTAAATACAGATGGGGTGAATATAACTATAAATCCATATTGCATGGAAAATAAATTTAGAGAAGATACTGTGGAAGAATCTATGGATATAAAAGAAGTACTGGATAATTCACCACAAAATCTTAAAGAATATATAGTAGTACCCCAGGTAATAGAATAATTTTACAGGAGGTGGTTTTATGAAGCTGACTGCACATGAAATTAGAAATATGTTGAAAAACAAAGAAATAAGTGTAGAAGAAATTGTAAGATCCTATTTAAATAGAATAAATAAATTTGATACTATATTGGGAGCTTATTTATATGTAGAAAAAGAGGGAGCACTTAAAAGAGCAAAGGATTTGGATAAGAAAATAAAACATGGTGAAAAAATGGGTGGACTTTTTGGAATACCTATTTCTATAAAAGATAATATAAGCGTTAAGGGTATGCAAAACTCTTGTGCTTCAAAGATGCTTCAGGGATACATATCTCCTTATGATGCTAGCGTAATAAAAAGGATAGAGGCTGAGGATGGAATAATAATTGGAAAGGCAAATATGGACGAATTTGCCATGGGATCTTCAAATGAAAAAAGTGCTTTTAAGTTAGCCAGAAACCCCTGGGATTTAAGCAGAGTTCCGGGAGGATCTTCAGGTGGATCGGCTGTTTCAGTTTCAGCTGGTGAATCTGTAATGTCTCTTGGAACAGATACAGGTGGTTCTGTAAGGCAGCCTGCATGTCTGTGTGGTGTAGTAGGTTTAAAGCCAACTTACGGAAGAGTTTCTAGGTATGGAGCAGTTGCGTTTGCTTCAACTTTAGACCAAATAGGTCTTATGTCAGCAGATATAGAAGATTGTGCATGTTTAACACAATGTATAGCAGGGTCTGATAAAAATGATTTTACTACAGTAGATATGAAAGTACCGGATTATAGCAAAAGTTTGACTAAAGATATTAAAGGCATGAAGATAGGTATACCTAAAGAATATTTTGAGGATGGGTTAGATGATAGAATTAGAAAATCCATAGAAGAAGCTGTAGATGTACTAAAGGCAAATGGGGCTGAGGTTAAAGAGTGTTCTATTCCACTTGTAAAGTATTCTATGGCAGTTTATTATGTAATTGCAAGTGCTGAAGTTTCTTCAAATTTAGCTAGATTTGATGGAATAAGATATGGATATAGATCAAAAAATTTTAAGGACTACAGGGACTTATATTTTAAATCTAGAAGTGAAGCATTGGGAATGGAAGTTAAGAGAAGAATAATGTTAGGAACATATATGCTTTCTAAAGGTTACTATGATGAGTATTATGAAAAGGCACTTAAAGTTAGAAACCTTATAAAAAACCAATTTGAGGAAGTCATGAAGGAATTTGATGCACTTATAGCACCTACTTCACCTACTACTGCATTTAAAATAGGCGAGAAGAAAAAGAATGCATTATCTATGTACCTTTCAGATGTTTATGTGCTCCCTGCTAATGTATCCGGTATGCCGGCTATATCTGTACCTTGTGGTATGGTAGATGGACTTCCAGTAGGATTTCAAATTATGACAAATTATTATAGAGAAGATACAATCTTTAATATAGCTTATAGTTTTGAACAATCTACTAACTGGCATAAAATGAGTCCACAAATTAGTGAGGTGTAAAAATTATGGAATATGAATTGGTAATTGGCCTGGAAGTTCATGTAGAGCTTTCGACAAAAACTAAGATGTATTGTGGATGCAGCACTGAATTTGGAGGAGAACCCAATAGTCACGTTTGTCCAATATGCCTTGCACTTCCAGGTGCGCTCCCTAGAATAAATAAAAAGGTAATAGAGTATACCATAAAATCGGGAATTGCCCTTAATTGCTCAATAAATAAAAAGAGTAGAATGGATAGAAAAAATTATTTTTATCCGGATTGCCCTAAAAATTATCAAATAACCCAACACAGATTTCCTTTATGTAGAGATGGATACATTGAGGTAGAAAATAGTGAGGGAGAAAAAAAGAAAATAGGTATTGAAAGAATACATATGGAAGAGGACGCAGCAAAACTAATTCATACAAAAGCAGGTACCTTGATAAATTACAATAGAGCAGGTGTACCTCTTATAGAGGTAGTGTCCAAACCAGATATAAGAACCCCAGAGGAAGCTACCTGTTATCTTCAAAAGTTAAAAAATATTTTGAGATCCATAGGAGTTTCAAATTGTAAGATGGAACAAGGTTCTTTAAGGTGTGATGGTAATATGTCTATAAGACCTAAAGGCAGTAGAAAATTTGGTGTAAAAGTGGAAATAAAGAATGTGAATTCCTTTAAAGCTCTTGAGAAAGCTTTTGAGTATGAATATTTAAGGCAAGTAAAGGCTGTAGAGTCTGGAGAAAAGATAGTACAAGAAACCAGAAGATGGAATGAGTCTAAAAATAGAACTGAGGTTATGAGGGCTAAAGAACAAGCTAGAGATTATAGATACTTTCCAGAAGGGGATTTAACAGCTATAAATATTTCAAATGAATGGATAGAGGATATAAGAAAAACTATACCTGAACTTCCTTATGATAAAGTGGAGAGATTTACTAAGGAGTACAATGTTTCAAAACACGATGCTGAGGTACTAATATTAAATATGGGGGCAGCAGATTTCTTTGAGAAAACTGCCAAGTTAAGCCGAAACCCTAAAGCTGCTTTTAACTGGATTATGGGAGATATATCAAGGCTTATGAATGAAAAATCAGTATCATTAAATGAGCTTAAATTTAAGCCGGAAGACCTAGTAAGTTTAATCAAATTTATAGACTCAGGTATGATCTCTAATAATATAGGTAAAGAAATAATGGAGGAAATGTTTGTAAGTGGTGCAAAACCTGAAGAAATAATTGAGAAGAGGAACTTTTTACAAAATAGCAGTGAAGATGAAATTCTGCAGATAATAAAAAAGGTTATGAAAGACAATCCTAAACCATTAGAAGATTATAAAAACGGTAAGAAAAGAGCTATTAAATTTATGATAGGTTTAGTTATGAAAGAAACTAAGGGAAAGGCAAATCCTAAGATTGTAAATGACCTTGTAAATAGAGAATTTAATAAAAACTAACTAAATAAAGGAATAGGAGACTATTTTAAGGTTCTCTTATTCCTTTTTATTATTATCTGTTTTAGTTAGAGATCCGTCATCTTTCTTTGTCAAAAAATACATATATTGAGTTAGCTTTTCTACTAAGTAATTCCTATATTTTAATTGGGACAACATTTGCTTCATAATTATAAATCCCCAAATTGAAATAAACATAATAGTGCACATAGTTAAAATACCTAAGATTTCTAATGTAAGTATCATATTTACACTCCTTATATCTAAATTTACGTGAATATTATATCATAAAAAACATGAGTTAAAAATAATACAGCCTAATTTGTTTATTTTTATAATAAGTGACAATAATTTAAATAGTATCCCATGAATTGGGAATGAGGAGATATATATGAAGAAATTTATTTATATAATATTAGGTATACTCATAATTTCCATAGTTTCTATAACTTTAATTGGAGGATCTTTGCAAAAGAAAGTTGAGCAAACTGAAAGCAGTAATTATAAGAATAATGTGACATATAATTTGGGTAAGTTACCTGAAGATCTTATAATGCTTGATTCCAATAATTTAAGGGAAAAGGATATACTTGCAAACACATTTGAAGGACTTGTGAATTGCGATGAAAATGGCAAAATAGTTCCTGCACTTGCTGAAAGTTGGGATATAAGTCAAGATGGAACTAATTATACTTTTAAAATAAGAAAAGATGGAAAGTGGAGTGATGGTTCTGATATTACTGCAGATGATTTTGTGAACTTTTTTTCTGATATTTTAAATAAAAACACAAATAACATATTTTCAGATCAGCTAAGTTGTATATTTGGAGTAGAAGATTATAGAAAAGGAAAGTGTGATTTTAACAATGTAGCTATAACTGCTTTGAATAATAAAACGCTCAATATAAGATTAAATTATCCCTGTAATTATTTTTTGAATATACTCTCTCAGCCTATATATGCACTTAGAAATATTGATTCTAAACTTATAGATTGGAAAAAAGACTATAGATCAATAATGTATTCAGGGAGTTTTTGTATAAACAATATATCTGACAGCGGGGAGATTACATTAAAGAAGAATTCTCATTACTGGAACGAGGCACAGGTGAAAAGTAATAGTATAACATTGAGTTCCTTAAAAACTAGAGAAAGTGCACTTGCTGCATTTCAAAGTTCTACAATAAATGTGTTCACAGATCCTCCTTTAGGAGAATTAAAAACTATAGAAGGTAAGGCAAAATATAAAGTTTCACCTTTACTTCAAGGGGAAGGCATAGCTTTTAATTTAAAAAGGAGTGGTATTGCAAATGACAATAGTTTTAGGAAGGCAGTAGCTGCTTCTATTAATAGAAATAATATAGTTAAAAATATATTAAATAGCACTGCTTTGGAAGCAGGCTCTTATATACCCCAATATACAGGTGATGGACTGAATGGCAAATATATAAATAAGGTATTTTTTCAAGGTAATGAAGATATAAAAAAAGCTTCTGATATGATGAAAAGTGTAAGCTCTAGTTATGGAGAAACTTCATTAAAACTCATATATTTGGACACAGTTGAAAACAAAAAGACATGTGAAACCATAGCTGAAAGTATAAAAAAAGCTGTTGGAATAGATGTGAAGTGTGAAGGATATGAGTCTTCTAAATTCAATGAGAAGTTAAAAAAAGGTGACTATGATATGGCAGAGATAAAATACGAGGGATACTATGATTATCCTCTGTCATTTTTGGATATGTGGAGGTCTGCATCCCAATATAATTTATATGGATATAGAAATGTGCAATTTGACAATAAATTTATGAATGCGACATTTGAGAAAGATGGAACTAAAAGAATAGAAATACTTAAGGAAATGGAAAATATGTTGATGGAAGACATGCCAATTATTCCTCTATATTTCAATGATGTAATTATAAGTGAAAAAAGCTATGTACAGGGTATTTATACTAATAAGTTGGGAAATATAAAGTTAGATAAAGCTTATTTAGATGTTCATTGATAGAGTATATAGTTTTTTGCAAGGCTTGAAAAGGTCTCATAAATATGAGACCCTTTCCTTAATTAGAATTGAAATTTGTAAATTGATTTGAAGTGCTTTTTAATTGTCCTTTTGGAGTAAAGTATATACAGTTTGTTTCTAAAGATGAAAGGTTTGTAATAGCATTAATTTGATCTAAGGTACATTTCCCGTTTTTTTCATGTATGCAACTTTCCGAGCAATTAATATTCATCATTAGGTATCACCTACCTTATAGAAGCAGACTTAGTTTTAAAGTTAAATTATGAAGTGCTTGTACTGTAGTTATATTATTATGTCCTAAATATTAAAAAATATTTTTAAAAATTTTTAGTACTGATGTATTATTATTGTGCTATTTTAGGACTTAAAAGATGTATTACAAGAAAAAATATAGACATATTTTTATAGGCGTCAAAGGAAGTTTTTACAGATTTAAAACTTTCCTTTTTTCTGCTGTAAGTTACGTATTTGGTAAAAACAGGTGCTATTTCACATGATTCAGGTGATGGAATTGAATCTGTTTTAAAATTTTGTTCTTCTCTTAAATCTTCAGATTTAAGAGAAAAGTTTTCGTACCTTTCTGCACTACTTAGATCAGGGGCATCAGGCCAACTTAAAATTATACCTGAGTCTATAAGCTGACGCTTAAATATGTCCAGTACTATTAAACTGTTTTTATCTTTATCCTTATATACATCTACATCTATGAGAAAGACTATAAGATATAGCATGATTTCTAAACATGTAAATTCAATGTTTTTTTTGGAGGTATTTTTAATAAATAATCCTTTTTCTGCATCATACAACTTTAAAAGTCTTTTAAATATAAAGTCGGCATTGTCCTTAGACTTTATAATATTTGTGTACTTATATATAAGCATATAATTTATATAATTCAATGAATCATTTTCTACATCTGTTTCTCTTAAAGATTCAGCCAAGGTGTTGTCAGAATAAAATTTTTCAAATATAAGCTCTGATATGTCGAGTATTAGATCTTTACAGGTCAAGTCTTTGGAATAGCTGTAGAATATATTAAGACCAAAGCATAATCTTGTAAGTTCTTCAAAAGATAAATCATACAAGTCTTCTTTTAATTTTATAAGCATATTTAGAATGTCAAAAGAAAAATTTCTAAAGTCCTCCCTTTCTTCTCCTTCAAGTAAAGTGCTGCATTTGTAGTAGGCAGCCATTAAAAGTGCCTGAGATGAAAATTTGAACTTTTTATTTTTATCTGCAAATTTTAAGTCATCCATAAGGGAACCGTCTTCTAGTTTTTTATCTGTAAATACACCTTCATTATTTCTAAAGTGCAGAGCATAAAATTTTAATTGACTTTTACAAAGGGATTCATACAATTTCCCTAAATTATAATTTCTTTTATCTATGTTGTTAAATAGATTATAGTAATCACAAAGTTCTAGTAAACATAGAGTCATAAGTGTATTGCTATCTATGTTTATTTCTTTTTTAAATTTATCTTGGTTCCAACATAACTTATTGTCCATATTTATGAGAATAGGGTTTGCTTTCCTATAAATACATATAAGTGGAGAAACACCTTTAAATGTGTTAATATCAAAGTTGGGTATGTTTTTTATATCAAGTTCTTTAACTGGAGTGGAAACTCCGCATTCTGAGTGCAGTACAATTTCCTTTAAAGATTCTTTTGATAAATAAAATAGTTGATTTTTGATGTTAGCCGGGTTTACCTTATTAATTCTCAAAAAAGGTCCTATATATTTCAAAATATTCACACCTACCATAAATTAATCCTTATATATATAATATGAGGTGAGATGTAAAATAGTGCTTGTTTATTTTTAGAAAGAAGGAATTTTTATGAAAGCTGGAAAATTAAATTGGGAAGATTTAAAAACTATAATAGATGAAAATAGGAAAGTAGTACGAGAAGATGTGAGAATAAGAAGCGGTATAGGAGAGGACTGCAGTGTAGTTAATTTTGGAGATATGGAATGTGTCATGTCTACAGATCCTATTACAGGGGCTAGTGTGAACAGTGGAAAGCTTGCAGTTCATATAAATTGTAATGATATAGCATCTTGTGGGGTTGAGCCTGTTGGAATTTTAGTTACGATTTTAGCTCCAGAAAGTAGTTCTTTAGAAGACATAAGAAGAATTATGGAAGAAATCAGTGAGGAAACGGAAAAACTAAATGTGGAAATTTTAGGCGGGCATACGGAAATAACAAGAGCTGTAAATAAAATGGTAATATCCTGTACTGTAATAGGAAAAGGAAAAAGCGGAGAAGCTGTAGCTACTTCAGGTGCAAAAGAAGGGGATGATATACTGGTAACAAAACATTTGTGCCTGGAAGGAACTAGTATTGTAGTAAATGACTACGAAGATAAGTTAAAGAATATACTTACCACTGAGGAAATAAAAGAGGCAAAAGGTTATATAAAATATATAAGTGTGGTAAAAGAGGGGATTTTATCAGCAAAATCAGGAGTAAATTCTATGCATGACATAACTGAAGGTGGAGTACTAGGGGCACTTTGGGAAGTTGCCAAGGCAAGTAAAGTAGGATTTAAAGTATATAAAAATAAGATGCCAATTACTAAAATAACAGAAAAGATATGTAATAAGTACGCAGTTGATCCTTTGAGGTTTATATCTTCAGGAAGTATGCTCATTACTACAAAAGATGGAAATAAACTCGTTAAACTTTTAAAAAGCCAAAATATTAATGCATATATTATAGGCAAAATTACCAGGGAAAAGGGAATATTGGTTTGTGATGAATTTGAAAAAGAGGTTGTACCGCCTAAAAGAGATGAGTTATTTGTACTAGAGGAAAAGTTGAAATAATTGATGTATAATTAGTAATATAGTTTTGATTTTGGAGGTAAAGTATGAGAATTGATGGTAGAAAATATGATCAGATTAGGCCTATAAAAATAACAAGAGATTATACAAAATATGCAGAAGGATCAGTACTTATAGAAACAGGAGATACAAAGGTAATATGTACTGCTTCTATAGAAGATAGAGTACCTCCTTTCCTAAAAGGAAAAGGGGAAGGATGGATTACCTGTGAATATAATATGCTGCCTAGGGCTACTCAAGTTAGAAAAATTAGAGATATAACTAAAGGAAAAATTGATGGAAGGACAATGGAAATACAAAGAATAATAGGAAGAGCACTTAGATCTGTAGTGGATTTGAAAGCTATGGGAGAAAAAACTATATGGGTTGACTGTGATGTAATCCAAGCAGATGGAGGAACTAGAACTGCTTCTATATCAGGAGCTTTTGTAGCACTTGTAGATGCTGTAAATAAACTTCATAAACGTACCCCTTTTACAGTTTATCCTATAAGAGACTTTGTCAGTGCTATAAGTGTGGGAATAGTAAATAATGTGAGAATGCTTGATTTATGTTATTTAGAAGATTCAAGAGCTCAAGTGGATATGAACATAGTAATGACGGATTCAGGAGAGTTTGTTGAAATACAGGGTACAGGAGAACAAAGCCCATTTACTAGAGATGATCTGCAGGAACTTTTACGTTTAGGTGAAAAAGGAATAAACAATATGATTCATGCCCAAAAAGAGAGTTTAAAAATGGATTCTCTATGGATAGGTACAGGAGGAAAATGATGAAAAAACTAGTAGTGGCAAGCAATAATTGTAATAAGATAAGAGAAATTAAGCAAATACTTTCCAAATATCCTATAGAAATTTTGTCTATGAAAGATATGAATTTAAATGTGGATATCTTAGAGGATGGAAAAACATTTTCAGAAAATGCCTATAAAAAAGCCAGTACTATATACCATATACTGCAGGATAAGTGTATGGTTCTTGCAGATGATTCAGGATTAATGGTTAAAGGACTAAATGGGGCACCAGGGGTGTACTCTGCAAGGTTTGCAGGGGAACATGGAAATGACAAAAAAAACAATGAAAAGCTGTTAAAGCTTTTAGAAGGTATGAAACCACAAGATAGGGAAGCTAAGTTTGTATGTGCACTAGTACTTATAGTGGATTCAAAAAGGACATTTAAAGTTGAGGGCGAAGTAAATGGTATAATATGTGATGAAGAGAGAGGAAATAATAAATTTGGTTATGATCCGCTGTTTTACGTGCCCGAATATCATAAAACTTTTGGAGAACTGCCCTATGAAATAAAAAACTCTATAAGCCATAGAGCTAATGCACTTAAAAAATTGAAGGAGCAAATGAGGGACATTATGGAGGAGGTTTAGAATTTGCAAATAGGAGTAGTAAGTGATACACATAGATACAAGCAAATGGTAAAAAAAGTTATGCAGGTATTAAATCATATGGATTTGATTATTCATCTTGGAGATAATGTAGAAGATGTAAAAGAAATAGAAAAATTTTATCATGGTAACATTATAAACGTAAGGGGAAATTGTGACTTTTCTGTAGATGTCCCTCCAGAAAGGATAGAAATTATAGAAGGTAAAAAGTTTTTAATAACTCATGGGCATAGGTATGACGTTAAATACGATTTATCTAGGTTAAGATATAGGGCTTTAGAGGAAGAGGCAGATATAGTTCTATTTGGGCATACTCATGTATCTGAAATAGCCTATGAGGATGGTATATACTTTGTTAATCCAGGAAGTCCGTCTTTGCCTAGAAATGGGCTGAAAAGCGCTGCTATCATAAGCATAAATGATAAAATTATAAGGCCAGATATCATAGAATTATAAATAAAAATAAAAAAAAGTAAAATAGGGTATTGACGAATTAGAATATATCGTGTAAAATAATTGATGTTGTCAGGAGTTACAAAAAAGATTTCAAGATAAACAAGATGATTTCTTAATAACGGGGTGTGGCGCAGATGGGAGCGCGCGTGGTTTGGGACCATGAGGTCGCAGGTTCAATCCCTGTCACCCCGACCATTTAATTGAGATAAAACTTAGTTGAATGTAAGGAAGAAATAAAGTAGTGAATTCTTTTTATTTGACATAAAAGATTATGCGGGTGTAACTCAATGGTAGAGTGCTAGCCTTCCAAGCTAGTTATGAGAGTTCGATTCTCTTCACCCGCTCCAAGCGTGCGTCTTTAGCTCAGTTGGATAGAGCAACGGCCTTCTAAGCCGTGTGCCGGGGGTTCGAATCCCTTAAGACGCACCATAAGCGCCATTAGCTCAGTTGGTAGAGCATCTGACTCTTAATCAGGTTGCCCGGGGTTCGAGTCCCCGATGGCGCACCAAGATGTGGTGAACGTAGTTCAGTTGGTAGAGCGCCAGATTGTGGTTCTGGTTGTCGTGGGTTCGAGCCCCATCGTTCACCCCACTGTTGGGGTGTAGCCAAGTGGTAAGGCAATGGACTTTGACTCCATCATTCGTAGGTTCAAATCCTGCCATCCCAGCCAAAATGGTTCACTAGCTCAGTTGGTAGAGCACATGACTTTTAATCATGTTGTCCGGGGTTCGATTCCCCGGTGAGCCACCATTTTAATTTTAAATTATTACATTAGTCTATGCAGGTGTGGCGGAATTGGCAGACGCACTAGACTTAGGATCTAGCGCTTTACGGCGTGGGGGTTCGACTCCCTTCACCTGCACCATTTGTAATAATAAATGCAATTTTTATATATGCGGGAGTGGCTCAGTGGTAGAGCGTCACCTTGCCAAGGTGAACGTCGCGAGTTCGAATCTCGTCTTCCGCTCCAAATAAATTGCGGGTGTAACTCAATGGTAGAGTGCTAGCCTTCCAAGCTAGTTATGAGAGTTCGATTCTCTTCACCCGCTCCAAATATGCGTCTTTAGCTCAGTTGGATAGAGCAACGGCCTTCTAAGCCGTGTGCCGGGGGTTCGAATCCCTTAAGACGCACCATGATTAGCGTTATTAGCTCAGTTGGTAGAGCATCTGACTCTTAATCAGGTTGTCCGGGGTTCGAGCCCCCGATGACGCACCATAAGTTCAATTTAATAACGGGGTGTGGCGCAGATGGGAGCGCGCGTGGTTTGGGACCATGAGGTCGCAGGTTCAATCCCTGTCACCCCGACCATTTAATTTAATAAAGATATGCGGGTGTAACTCAATGGTAGAGTGCTAGCCTTCCAAGCTAGTTATGAGAGTTCGATTCTCTTCACCCGCTCCATTTTCATATTTATAATTAAATAGTATGAGCACCCATAGCTCAGCTGGATAGAGTGATGGACTTCGAATCCAGAGGCCGGGAGTTCGAATCTCCCTGGGTGCACCAGTATCAATGCTTTCACGATGTCGTGAGGCTTTTTTTATTGCCAAATAACACAACCGTAACACAACCACCATAAAAATATATAAACACAAATAAAAAGACGCCCTATGAATTTATAGGGCGAACAAATCATTATCTACATATTTTGTTTTTTCGTAAAATTGCTTTCGTACAAGGTTTCCAGTATCGTCATGTCTTATAGTAATTGTAGTTCTCCATCCTTTTAGAACTCTATCTTTATAATATTTTTGTATGGAGCCTTCAGCATTTGCTTTTTTAGAGGGCATATATTACCCATTTCTTCTATATGTAATTATGACTGCTGTTTGACTGTGTATTTTAATGAATTTAGTGTATCATCAACCAGATCTGTAAAAGATTTGTTTAAGTGTCTTGAAAAATAATTTTTATTAAACTCATTTCCATTGATATATTCTAAAATCTCATCTTTAAGCTTTATTTTGGATTGTTCATCACAGAATAGAACAAGGTTTTCAAGTTGATCTATTATTGAATCAAGCGCAACTTTTGTAATAAATTTAAGCTTGTTTATATCTTTAAGTTTATTCCTGGAGGTTGTAAAGAATTTTCAGAGAGACAGTGGACTTGCAGTTGATGGTATTGTTGGGATTAATACGTGGAATAAGTTGTTTGGATAAATATTGTGGATAGTTGTTTTCAATACATATAAGGAATGTTTCTATCACGAAGTTTATGGAAACATTCCTTGTAACATAAAGATTCATCAAGAAATTAAAAATCATTACTAGAAAATAAATGTACTTTTATTTTCTAGATAAGTAAAGAACCTAATAATGCTAATTTTCATTGAAATTTATAAATAATTCTATATATGAAATAGAAAAAATATAAGGAGAAATGATAAATTAGTGAAAAGCTTACTTTTCAGTACATGATATGCTTGTTTTCATTACTTCTAAATCTCGAGAAAAATGCTCATGTAAAAGATTTTAAAACTTTTACTTTCTATATGAAGGAATTTTATATAATATATAGAATATATACTAAAGTATAGTAATGTCAAAGAAAAATATAGATTATCCAATTTTTCTATGATGAAATGTAATTTCATCATCAACTCTACATGAAAAGGTAGCTGTAAAAACAGGAATTGCAGGATGTATAGATAGAGGCAAAAAGTAATTTTATTACATTCAATATATAATAAAGAGTGAAAGGAGACTTACGAATGTTAAAAAAATTAATGAATTTTTGTATAACTACCACTATAGTATTTGGTATATCTACTGCAGCATATGCTAAGACAAGTTATAATGTAACAAGACTTTGTGGTAATGATAGATATGAAACGTCAATAAAAATTGCAGAGAATTTTCAGAGCGGTACCCTTCAAAATGTAATACTTGCAAGTGGGAGTAATTTTCCTGATGCATTGGCAGGAAGTATTCTATCAAAGAAATATAATGCACCAATACTTTTAATAAATAGTGACCTGAATAGTAATTCAGAACAATTAAATTATATAAAAAATAATGTTGATAAAAATGGAAACGTATATATTCTTGGGGGTACTGGATCTGTAAGTGATAAATTTGTAAATCATATAAAAGATTTAGGATATAATAATATCATAAGACTTGGAGGAGATAATAGATTCAGCACAAATAAAGAAATAGTTGATTCTATGGATGTTAAAAGTGGAACTCCAATTGTAATTGCAAATGGATATGGTTTTGCGGATGCATTAAGTATATCAAGTGTAGCAGCAGACAATGGTTATCCTATATTTATGACGAAAGCTGATAGTCTACCAGATGAAACTAAGGACTTAATTTTAAGTATCAATCCAAGTACGGTTTATATAATTGGTGGACAGGCCTCAGTTGAAGATAAAGTGTTAACACAGTTAAAATCACTTGTTCCATCTTTAAGTGATGATAGTATAAAAAGAATTGATGGACAAACTAGATATGATACTTCATTAAATATATGTAAATATTTTAATGTGAATACAGATACAGCTGTACTTGCAAGTGGAGTAAATTTTCCGGATGCATTATCTGGAAGTACACTAGCTTCAAAATTGAATGCACCTATAATACTTACAGATGGCAAAAATATAACAAATCAAAAAAGTTTTATGGACCCAAAAGGCTATAAAAATGTAACTATACTTGGTGGATTTGCTTCGGTAGAGTTAGCTGTAGAATATCAGCTAGTAGATCCATCAAAAATTCCTCAGGCTGAAAAAGATTATTTGAATAATTTGAAAAATTATTGCGAGTCCTATAAACAGGAAACAGATACATTTTTAAATAACTTGGATACAGTCCAAAATAAAGTTAGCAACTTAACATCAACTTATAATACTGTGGAGGATATAGATAATAGCATATCCCAATCAATTTCAGCGGTGAATGAAGTCAATTCATATCTGTCAGATTATAAAAATAATTTAAACAGCTTAAAAGATAAAGTTGCAAATTTACAGGTACCAGACAAACTTAGTAACTTGAATAGTCAGTATTTAAATAACATAAATACTCAAATTGATGATATAGATAAGTCTATAGATTATATGAACAGTTATGTATACAAGTTTAATTCTTTTAAACAGGCAGTAGATGATTTAGATTTTGATAAAGCTAAATCTATAGGAAATTATATAATTCAACCGCCAGATATACAAACTGGAAGTGCTGGGATATCAAGCTTATACGATACAGTTAATGCAGCTATAAATAGTTTACAACAATAATTTTAATTTATTAGAATTGAAAGATGTCATTCCTAGATTTTTATGTTTGGTGATGACATCTTTATTATATTTATAAAGGTGGATACAATTCTGTTTTTTTACTATAGTTGAGAAAGTTTCATAACATATATTTACTGCTCAATACATGAAAGTGCCAATGATTCCTTCAGAAAAGGACTTATATTACGGAGAAATCAGGTTAAAAAAATACTATTCAATGGATATATTAATCTGCTAAAAATGGTACTTTATTTAAGACTGTTTTAAAAACTATAAAGATGTTTAATTATATTACAAATATATACTGTAAGTATTTATACTTATTTTTTCATTTATAGTTATTAAGTTAAAAGAAGGAGTTAACTTTATGTTAAGTGAATTTTAAATTTTTATTCTTTTCAGCAATTATATAATATAAATTGTTCATGTGTTCTAAAGTAAAATTTTATATAATTATCAATTGTTATATAGTTTTTTGATTTTGAGTATATATGTTGTTATATAAATATAAAGGAAGTTGGATATGTGAGTATGTTTAAAATGAAAAATAGAAAACTAATTTTATCGTATGGAATTATAAGTATAGTTATAACACAGTATATAAATTCATTTACTATAAATTCCACTTAGAATAACTAAATCATTTAGTCTTACCTGATGGGTATATTATTGATCAAAGTATTTCTAAGTATACGTGAAAACTTAAGTGATAACGATTTTTAGGCTCTAATGAGCTTTAAATAAGAGAAATATAATTATGCGTAAGCCTAAAAAATATATGAAAAGAGATGAAAGTATGATTGCAGAAATAAAAGGGAAGATAAGTAGTACTGGCTCAAATCTTAATGATAGATTAGAAGATGATTTAACTGGAAATGTTTTTGGTAGCTTAAGATATATGTCATTTAATCACGGTTTAAAACAAATTCTTATTCAAGGGATATATCCAAGAAGTTTATCAAAGATCATTGATAATATTGATGAAGATGAGTGGAGCGAATTTATTGAATTTTGGCCTTATGATAAAGAAGGAGAGATTGATGCTTTAATAAAGTTTGAAAATACTATTATTGGTATTGAAGTAAAGTATCTTAGTGGCATTTCATCTGATGATGATGTAAGTAATTCTCTAGGCTTGGAAGGTGAATTTACAACATATGATAATGTTAAGAGCGTAAACCAACTTTCACGTGAATCAAGAATTGTTTCACGGTCAGGTAATAATAAAAATAAGATACTACTATTTGTAGCAGATGGAGAAGCCTGCAGAGAAGTCTATAAAAATATTAAAGCTAGAAATATTATTGAAAATAATGTGGAATTTGCCTATATTTCATGGCAAGGCATTTTGTATGGTCTTGAAAATTTAAAAATAAATAATGTCTATGAAAAAGTCATAGTAAGTGATTTAAAAAATCTTTTAATAAAAAAAGGATTTGAAAGTTTTAAAGATTTTATAATTGAGGGTAATGTAGAAGAAAAGTGGTATGACTTTGGTGCTGTAAAAAAAAATACTATTTCTTTTGATGTGAAAGAAACAATAGAGGAGGATTTATATTATGAATTCAGCTGAGAATATACGAAATGCATTTAAGGTAGTAAATAAAACTTATGAGAACATAAATAAAATGATGAATTATTGTAAAACAATCGCAGATGAAGGAAACGAATATGTTGTTTCAGTTCCTAAGTTTTTAAGATGGAAATCTGACGCTGAAGTTGATGGATGGTTAATTAATGATTTTATAGTACTTTTTCAAAGTAAACATGATAAAGAATTAGAAAATGGATGGCGTAATGGGCCGATTTATGTGCTAGATATAGAGCTTAATTATGGTGATACTCCAAAGATATATATTTCAAAATTTGAATATAAGAATATGGAGAATTGGAGTAATGGATGTTCACCAACCAATCATTGGCGTTTTTATTGGCCGATAAGGAATATGAATGAGTTTGAGGGTGTAAAGACTGATGATTATAAAATATGGACTCCTAAAAAAGGAAAGGAGTCAGTAGCAGATAGTTCTTATTGGGGGATAAAAAGAGCAGTATGTTACACTGAAGAATTGATAGATATAAATGCAGATAACATACAAGAAAAAATATTTGATAGATTCTTATGGCTTAAGGACAAGTAGGCGTCAATTAAATTAGCAAAGACTTTCAAGGAAGCCAGACTAATTATTGAATGTAAATTAATACAAATCACTACCGCAAATCCCGATGATTTTTGCCCAAAAGAAGCTAAAGACTATATAAAAGAAGCTTATAAAGATCCAAATGAAGTCCGCAAATATGCATTTGGAAAAATCACCCATACTTGGGTAGAGAAATAAAAATAAACGAGAATTAACAATGAGGGAATGATTTGTTAATTTTTCATGCATTAATGAAAAATTAAGTAACAAGCATAATATTCAGTTCAGTTATTACATATTCTTCTTAAATTATGACATAACTCATGTATGAGTAATGGGATTAAGAAAGCCTAGTACAACTTCCAATTATCCATAGCAAGGCATATTTTTAATTCTATGCAGTTTTGTTATTAGTAGGAGGAGATTTACAAGGGTAATAAATCTGACGAATTTGTTTCAACCACAGAGGGGGCATAAGGATAAATCTCCGCCTAATAGCTTCTGAATTAGTTCAAGGGTTGAAGTATTCTCTTTAGCCAAGATAGATGTATTAGTAAGCTGCTTACAAATACACTTCCATGGGCAAGTTTTTTTCTATTGTAAGATAGTGGAGGAAGGCTCTGATATCTTTTTCTCCTGGCTCTGTTGCAGGTTTATCAAAATAGCCTTGAAAAATTTTAGCTTTAGTATAATATTCATCCTGAGTATGCTTGCTTTGATAAAAGCACGTATAAGGTGGACTAGACATGGGCTTGTCAAAGGCGCCAATCGTGTGTGAAAAATTCAATTTAATTAAATACTTTGTGCGTAGATGGAAGACACCAGAGGAATACACCGGCAGTACAGTTAAAATAGGAACTTTTATGAATTATTAAGGAAGCACTTTATCCGCAGGAAGCCTTCCTTTTATTTTTATCTGGAAATTTATCTATCATAAAGCTGACGAGGACTAAAAAAGTGCTGGTGCTTGAAGAAAAAATAAAGCGGTTTATTATTTTAAAACATATGGATAAATTAAAGGTATATATAAAGTATCTATATGTGTAGTAATAAATTTTTGAGGTGATAGCGAAACAAGATCATAATAGTGTATTTTAAATTCATACGCAGATATTGATTTCATGAAAATATAGGAACCTATTTTGCAAAGATGGAGGAGCACTGGGCTGCTTATTTGAAGTGATAGATGAAATAATTTATAAATTGCCTTTGGACAAGCCTTTGTTTTGAGCACTGTAGGGATAAGTCCTACATATAATAGATGTTTTACTTTAAGTGACTATTGATGCAGTAGCTAAGTGAAAAAGAAAGTGCTAGTCCAAAGCTTCCTTGCGAGGGAACCCGAGCCTATTATAAGACATAGGAGCATTACTCCCTGGGTTTGGGGCGGAGCATCCCATTAAAATTAAAGGCACTGGCCAAGCTTTTGTCTGAGTGAGGGAAGAGATAAAGCTTGGCCAGTGCTTCAGCTTATAGGTTATAACTTTTACATACAATAAACGTAAAAAAATTACATAATAAATAAAAACAGACGTAAAAAGCATACACTTTTTTGAAATTTGAGTATAATATAAATAGGAGAAGGTGATAAAAATGTTAAGCAAAATAGAAATAGAAAACTTTAAGTCTTTTAAACATTTAACAACAGTAGATTTTACAAGCACTAATTATAAAATTCTTAAAAAAAGGAATGTTTCAGATGATGGAATACTAAAAGGTGGAATATTTGTAGGATCTAATGCCTCAGGCAAAACTAATATAATACTATCCATTAAGCTTTTACTAGAATTACTATTTGCAGAAAAAATAATTGATATTGGTTTATATAAATGTTTATTTTCCAGTAGCGACAACATAAGGCTTCACTATGAGTTTCAATTTGGAGATAACATTATTAATTACAATATTGAATATGATACAGATAAAAAAATTATGGTTGAGACTTTGCTCGTGAATAATAAAATTATGCTAAATAGGATTGGAGAAAGCGCAAAATCATATATTACAGATAATGAAGTATTTGATAATCTTGATAAAAAATCCTTGCTTTTAAGATCCATATATTTTAATACAAAGTTTAACAATTATCCTGTTTTAAAAGAGTGGTTTAACTATTTGATAAATTCAGTTTTTCTCGATGCATTTCTCAGGGGAGGAATAAATCCGTCAAACAATAACCTGGATTTGAAAGAATACCTGGACAATAACGGCGTAGATGATATTAATAGTTTCTTTAAAAAATATAAATTCGGCCAATTAATAGAGTATTCAAAGGAAAGTACGGGAAGCTTAATTTCTATAAATGCAGAAGGAAACAAAAGCATTTTCTTTAAAAGAGATGATATTGGAGAACCAATTCCATTTGTGATGGAGTCATTAGGCAATAGAAATCTTTTAAATATGCTGCCTGCATTTTTCCATGTTATAAAAAATGGAGGTATGTTAATTATAGATGAATTTAGCAGTGCATTTCACAATGATTTAGAAGAACTTCTTGTTAGATATTTCATGGAAAAGTCAAGTAAGGCTCAGATATTTATAGTTTCACATTCAACTAACCTATTATCAAATACTATCTTTAGACCGGATCAGGAATATGCAGTTGAATTTAGAGGAAACGATGGAAGTTTTATAAATAGGTTTTCTGATGAAAGACCAAGAGAAGCACAGAACATAGAAAAAATGTATACGAGCGGAGTTTTTGGCGGAAAGCCGGTATATGAAAATGAGTAAAATAGTTTTTGCTGATTTTGAAGTGGTATTTTTTCAATGATGTTTAATTTGAATGGTAATAAAAGATATAATATTGAGTTGTGAGATGAATTCTTCAGTATTATTTAGATTTGGAGGCATGAAAATTGGAGAAAATAATATGTATGTCATGTCAAAAGACTATTGATAGTGATAGCCGATTTTGTAAATATTGTGGTGCAAGGGTAGTTTCAACGAAAAAGTCCAAAATCAATAATGATAAGTTAGTGAGTATTTTTCAAAATGTATGTGATACATTATGTTTAAATAGTGAGTATACTGAACAGGAATTTGAGGATGAATTTAGTAGATTTAAAAGTTATGAAAATAGGGATATTAGTGATAATGAATATTATAGATTACTTGTAGATATTATCTTTTATTCAGGTTTTAAAGCTTCAACAGTTGATAAATATCTGGATGTAATTCACTCACATTTTGAAGATTATGAGATTGTTGCAAAATATAATCTGGATCAAGTTGAAGAAATTAAAAACGATAAAAATATGATACAAAATAAGGCCAAAATAGATGCTTGCATTAGAAATGCAGTAAGAATAAAAAAGATAGTTGAAAAGTATGGATCCTTTAAAAAATATATAGATTCCTTTAAGCCAAACTCGAGTGATGAATGCCTTTTTAAACTAAAGAAAAGTTTAGAGAAGAATTTTAGTTTTATAGGAGGAACTACGGCGTATCATTTTATGACTGATATAGGATTAAATGTGTTGAAACCTGATAGAGTTATATTAAGAATCTTTTATCGTTTAGGATTAATCGATAATGAAGAAGATTTATTTAGTGCAGTAAAAGTTGGAAGATTATTTAGTAGGGCAACAAAATTGCCAATTAGATATATTGATATTATCTTTGTATCTTACGGGCAATTAAATCAAGAAAAAATGGAATGCATATGTTCTGAAAAGAATCCTAAATGCCTGAAATGTGGTGTAAAAAACTATTGTAATTATTATATTGGTAGTGTGCTATAAGAGAGTTATGTATATAAAAGAAATAAAATAGTGGTAAATAAAGGTTAACAAAATTATTAAAAAATATAGAAATGGTAATACAAAATAAAGTAGGTAATATAACTTAAAATATAATAATTTGCATACTAATATGTATTTTTATACATCAAGATTACTTATATAGTTATTTACAAAATATATAATATGTTTTGATGAAATTGTGAAATTTAATATTTGATCTGTAACACAACCGTAACACAACCGGGAGTTCGAATCTCCCTGGGTGCACCACAAAGTATTGATAACACTACATTCTAGTGTTTTTTATTTTACCCTAAAATAAAATTTGCCCTATTTTTTGCCCCTTATAGATTTTCAAAAATAAAAAAGGAGTTATTTTTCCATCATGAATTTATATAAATCATTTAATTTAGATGCCGCTTTTTTCTTCATACCTTCCAGCACATGAGTATATATCTAAGGTGATAGATATATTACTATGACCAAGTAACTCTTGGACCGTTTTTGGCTCCTAACCTAATTCAAGTAACCTAGTGACGAAGGTATGTCTTAGATCATGGAATTTCCTATCTTGTAGGCCAGCATTAGTGATTACTTTTTTAAATCTTTTACGGAGATTGCTGCAGTTTAAGTATTTACCATATATGCTGCAGAAAACTAGATCGTTAATGACTTTGCAAATCATTTTTTCTCATTAATAGAATAAATTCTAATAGTTAGCACTAAAGCTATTAGAATTTATTATAATGCTATACTTTTACTTGAAATAATTGTTATTCTAAATATAGAATTATATAGTAAACATTTCTCTTAATAATCAATTCGCACTATATTATAGGAAAGGTGATATTCATGAAAACATACTTACGACTTGAAATAATTTCACAAGATAGAATAGGAATGTGTTTAGATATTTTAAAAAAACTTTATGAGAATAACATGAGTATTCATTCTCTCGAAGTTTTTCCAAACAAAGTATATGTAAAAGTAGAAGGCTTGCAAGAGGAAGAAGAAAAATTAAATATTATTAAAAATTTACGTAATATAAATGGTGTTTTAAAAGTTCATGAAGTTGAACTACTTTCATATGAGAAAAGTGAAAGGAGACTTCATGCTATTATAGATGCTGTACAAGATGGTATACTGGCTATAAACCATAATGGAGAAGTAGAACTTTTTAACAATTACTGTGAAAAAGTGTTTCATGTAAAAAAAGAAAATATAGTTGGAAAAAATATAAAAGAAATTTTAGGCTTTGAAGGTCGTATTATCAACCTTTTAAGAACTGGTAAAGATCATGACAATATTGAAGTGCTTACAAAAAATAAAAAAAATGGTTTCCACTATATTACTTCAGGACGTTCTGTAAAAGATGATAAAGGAAAAACTATAACTGCTGTTGCATCACTTAAAGATATTAATGAAGCCATTGAAATGTCAAATGTCATTACTTCAAAAGAAGATTTCGTATTTAAAGATATTATAGGAAATAGCTCTTCTATTCTAAAAACTAAAAATATATGTGCATCTGTAGCAAAAAGTAATTCAACCATACTTCTCCGTGGCGAAAGTGGTACAGGCAAGGAACTATTTGCAAAAGCTATACACAAGTTAAGCTCAAGAGCAGATAAAAATTTTCTGGCTATAAATTGTGCTGCTCTTCCAGATGATCTTATAGAAAGTGAACTTTTTGGATATGTAAAAGGAAGCTTTACTGGTGCAGCAGAGAAGGGTAAGGATGGTTTATTCAAAGCAGCAGATAATGGCACTTTATTTTTAGATGAAATAGGTGAATTATCTCTTCCAATTCAAGCAAAACTTTTAAGGGTTTTACAAGAAGGCACTATAAGAAAAATAGGCAATACTGTAGAAGAAAAAATAGATGTAAGAATAATTGCAGCAACTAATAGAAATTTGGAGGATATGATTAAAAAAGATACTTTTAGAGAAGATTTATATTATAGACTAAATGTAATACCTATATATATTCCTAGTCTTAGAGATAGAATTGAGGACATACCTATGTTAGTTAATTTTTTTATAAAAATCTTAGATAAGCAGATGGATAAAAACATAAAAGGTGCAGAAACGGAATTCATAGAAGAACTTGTAAAGTTCAACTGGCCTGGTAACATACGTGAATTAAAAAATATTGTAGAAAGAGCTATGAATATGTGTCATGGAGTTTTTCTTAAAAAAGAAAATTTAATTATGGGTTTTCAAAAAACTACAAATCATGAAGTAACCTCCCAAAATTGTAACTTTAATTTTAAATTGAAAGATGTCGTAGCAGCTGCTGAAAAGAAAGCTCTTATTGCCGCTATGCAAGGCCATAAAAGCTGCAGAAAAGCTGCGAAATCTCTTGGAGTATCTCATACTACCATAATAAATAAATTAAATAAATACGGAATAAAAATTCATTAGTCTCCAATTCAAATTGTGCTATAAAGTCAGGTGTAGTACAAAGCTTACGGCATGTTAGACAAGAATTCAATTGAGTATGACACTCTTGTTTCTTGGGCTTCATGCAGTACTTAAAGGCATTCTAACAGCATCTAGGTTATGCCTTATATACTCCCACTCAATAAAATCTTCATTTTCTATATCTGATATATCTATCTTTTTTAACGTACCAACATCATCAATTCTAAAAAGTCCTTGCTTAGTGGGTTCCCCATGATTTTCTCATTGTAGTGTCAAGTATTTTAACTCTAATTTTAGACTAGAATTAAAAAAGCTAAAATTAATTTTCTTATATTTTATATCATTCATATTAAAAACTTTTATATTAACTTAAATTATGATTAATTTACCTATAAAATGACATTATGTTATAATTGTAAAGAAATGTTTACAATTATAAAAATTTCTTTACGTTTTAATTAGTAAAGTGGTTTAAAATGTTTACATGCTTTTTTATTAGTTGGCTTATTTTATTAAAATTCAAGCTATTACAACTTTTGAACATATTGGCATAATAAATGCTAATGTTAATTGTATTGAACTTACATAGAAACATAAAAGGAGGTATTCAAAATAATGAACCAAAGAAAAGGAAGTGCCATTGCATTATTACCATTAGGTATATTTATGGTTCTATTTCTTGGTGTTTCAATTATAATGAAAGACTTTTATAAAATGCCTGTAGTTGTAGCTTTAATAATTGCATCCACCATAGCTATACTCCAAAACAAAAAAATACCTGTAGAATTAAAGGTTGAAAGATTTTGTAGAGGTGCCGGAGACTCCAGTATCATACTTATGTGTTTAATTTTTATTTTAGCAGGTGCTTTTGCTGAAGTCAGCAAAGCTATGGGAGCTGTAGATTCTACTGTAAATTTAGGACTAGCTGTTTTACCACATAGCTTTATAGTAGCTGGTATATTTATAATTGGTTCTTTTATATCAATGTCACTTGGAACTTCGGTTGGAACAATAGTAACTCTAGCACCTATCGCAGTTGGGATTGCACAAAAAACAGGGTTACCTGTGGAATTTTTAATTGCTGCTGTAGTTAGTGGTGCTATGTTTGGTGATGGATTATCTATGATATCTAATTCTACTGTAGCTGCTACTAAAACTCAAGATTGTGAAATGGTAGATAAGTTCAAAGCTAATTTTAAGATAGTACTTCCTGCAGCTATTATAACATTACTTATATATGCATTTTTAACTTTTGGTATGCAAGTCAATCATACTGGAGTTTATAACTACCAATTTATTAAAATATTACCTTACATAGCTGTACTTGTAGTAGCTTTAACAGGCTTTAACGTAGTCTTAGTATTAGTTGGAGGTATCGTACTCGCATCTATAATAGGTCTTATTTATGGTTCCTTTAATATATTTATGGTATTTCAACTTTGTGCAAAAGGTATTGCAGGTATGGAAGACATATCTATAATATCCATACTAATTGGTGGTATAGGTGAATTAATAAAATTCAATGGCGGTATAGATTTTTTATTAAATACAATACAAAAAAGAATTCACTCCGAGAAAGGTGCTGAATTTGGCATAGGTATATTGGTTAGTTTAGTAAATTTATGTACTGCTAATAACACTGTTTCTATAATTATAGTTGGTTCACTAGCTAAGGATTTATCTGAAAACTATGGTGTAGATAGGAGAAAAACTGCCAGCCTTTTAGACACTTTTGCTTGCTTTATACAAGGATGTATACCTTATGGTGCCCAACTTTTGGTTGCTTCTAGTCTTGCAACAATTTCACCATTTTTAATAATGAAATACATTTGTTATCCATATCTTTTAGGCATTGCATCAGTATTGGCTATAATAATTGGTATACCTAAATTTAAGACTCCAGCTAAAGGTGCATTAAAGCTAGAAGAGGAAGACTCTTCTGCTAGGGTAGGTCTGGTAAAATAAAAATTATGAAAATAATATAGATTCTCATGATTATAGTTATATATAGTATTAAATTAACTTTATTTGTAACATCCTATAGTATGCAATTTTAGTTGCTTACCACAACTGGTAAAGCGGAATTTATAGAGCAAAAAATAATAATTAATAGGCAAGAAGTAAGGAGTAATAAGAGTGTGATGGATATGGGTGAAGGTATAGGTAGTATGATTTTAAGGAGCTTGAGAGGCAGCTGCTTGGATGGGATGATTTATGCTTTTGATGCATTTTTGTATTAAAAGATGCTATTATGGTGTTAAAGGCTGATTTAGCATATAAAAATCTTAATATAAGTAGTTATTTGTTGTGGGGATTAATTTATAAAAGAGGGCGTGTAAGTGAAGAGTGTATATGATATAAAATTGTTCGTGAATCTATATGATTGTTTCATGAGAAAAATCATGTTTCCAAGATGCTTTAATACGACAATAGAAACACATATGGGCATATTAAAAAATGAGTTGAAGGATATACATGGAAAAAAAGTGCTAGAGTTGGCTGCAGGAACCGGGAGTACGTCAGAGGTTCTACCTATAGACAATTCTTATATTGGAACAGATGTAAGTATGAGAATGTTAAATATAGCAAAATCAAAGTTTAAAAAGATGGGTTTTGAAGATACTGTATTTGAAATAGCCGATGCATGTAATCTTAAATTTGAGGCTGAATACTTTGATTTGGTAATCTGCAACTTGGCAATGACCTATTTTATTAATATAGATGATTTTGCTGATGGACTATACCATATTTTACGGCAAGGCGGAGAATATCTATGCAGTGTTCCAGTGTCGTTAAAGAATGGAAATAAAAAATATAGGATCAATGAAAAAATAGAAACACCTGAAAAAATTAAGGATTTATTTGTGAGGCATGATCTAGTATTTGAACCGCTAAAAAAACAGGCGGGAGAATTATTATATTTTAAAGCATATAAAATTGCGTACCCAGCTAAGGGTAATTAGTGTAGAAACAGAAAAGGGTGCGGATCTAAAAAAATATTTGCATGAAAGAAGCATTGGCTATCAAAAAATAAATAAGGATATTTATTTATTTTTTGTATGAGTTTATACAGAAAGTTTTATTTATAAATAATAGGGCAGCAGTTATCTGCTTGTTTATAATCCTTATACAGTGCATAAGATAAACATTTTAGTCCGCCCCTGCATTTTTCTGAGTATGCACATTTAAAACATTTATCAGGAATGTTTTTATTTCTTAAGTCTTTAAATACATTATTATTAAAATAAATATCCTTTAGAGAAGTTTTAAGAGCATTCCCACATGATATAGGCATTCGTCTGCAAGGAAGTACATCGCCATTTTCAAGAATAGTAATTAATGAGTCTCCTGCACTGCATCCATAAGGCATTTCTCCACTTTTTAGAAATTGCAAAGCTCGGTTAGAATAAATTTCAAGACCAGTTAGTTTATTTCTAAGAGTTTTCTTCTTTTCATTAACTATTATAGAGAAATATTCTAAGGCCTCTTTAGAAGTAAATAACATGTCCGACATATCCTGTCCATTTCCTATAGGAACAAGTCTATCTGTCCATAATTTTGAAGCCTTATATTTTCGTGCATACCTGGCAACTACAGGAAATTCTTTATAATTACCTTTATGTGCAGTAAATGATACTAAAGTTCTTATATTATGTTTTCTGAGTATTTTAACAGCATTCCAAGTTCTATCGAAATTTCCTTTGCCTCTTAAAGCATCGTGAGTTTCTCTGTTCCCATCAATACTTACTTGTGTATGAGCTACATTTAAACTTTTCAATTTTTTAGCTATGTCATCTGTAATATAACTGCCATTAGTAAGTATTCCAAAAGAGAAATACTTTTTATTTTTACTAAATACTTTCAATATCTGAAGAAAGTCTTTCCTAGTAAAAGGTTCTCCTCCTGTTATATTTATATGTCCTCTAATAAAATCTTTATTTTTACTTTTTGAATAAAGTCTTAATAGGTCTTTATATTGCTCCAAAATATTAAGAATTTCATTAAATGAAAGCTCTTTTCCTGCATAACACTCTTGATAACAGTGTTTGCACCTTTGATTACATTTTGCTGTTATATGCCATTGCAAGGTTAATCGGCTGGTTGGTACACAAAACATATTAATCCCCTCCACAGCCGCCACATGACGAACAACTACTACAGCTGCTGCAGGAAGAACAACTGCTGCAAGATGAGCCTCCTCCTCCTGAATTATTATTTGAAGAAGAATAATGATCTTGATTTGCTATTATAGAGCTAAATAAAATTGTTTCAGGATAATTTATCAATGAAGTTGGTCCATATAGACACATACAATATTCTAATTCTTTATCTGATGCGTTTGACGAAGAAACCTTTGGATATTTTGATTTCATTTCATCTATTATTAATGGTTTATCTCTGACTTTATTAATTAAGGAGTAAATAAATAACATCAATACATAAAGAACTACTAATGCCAAAACAGGTTTTCTGTTAATAATGCCTAGGCAAAGTTTGATTATAAATGGGATTGTTAAAGTTAGGAAACCTACTGTACTTATAATTTTTTCATTATCATTGAATGAATTGATATTAACACATTTTTTATTCTCTAATTTTTTTCTAGTTTTTTTAATAAGATTTTCAACTTTTTTAAGCAAAGTTTTTGAATGCATGATACTATCTGGGGTATCTCCATTAGCATAATGTTTTAATATATCCAGTTCTATTTCATCTGGAGACAATAAAGAGAGCTTACTATCTTTATTTGTTTTTAAATAAGGATTAATTTTATCACCTTCTAATAAAAGATATTTGTCCTTCCATAGTTTATAAAGATAGAACTCAATAATTTCGCTGCATACATTGTTATCTTTTACTACTATTAATTCTATTGGTGTTATTAAATCTTCTTTAAGTATCTCTTTATGATATCTATGTCTCAATCTAGTTCTGGTAAAAGATAGAGGAATTCTTGTAAAAAGAATAACGCATAAAGCATATTTAAAAAATAGTACAAGAAATTGAGGCCCAGGTATACTCTTTAAATAGTGTATCACTTTAATCACTTACCTTTATAATTATTTATTTAACCTATTATAGGTTGTACACTGTTATAAGAAAGATAAAAATCCTTTTTCTGCATATCTAATAAATATGCTGGAGCTATTCTTATAATTTTATCATTAACTTTTATTACTATGGTTTCATAAAATTGACTTAAACAATTTAAATTTGTTTTCTTAGTTGAGTATCCTATGATGTCACATTTATAAGTTTCATTTTTATTTTTATAATATATGTCTTTTAAATCAGCTGCTGTACGGCTTAAAAGTTTCCATTCTTTTAACTTGTTTATCTTGTCATCTAAAGTGTTAAAAATAATAGTTGAATTTAAATCAACAACTTCATTGGAATCATCAAAACTATTTTCTTTATTAGGAATTTTGATCAATTCTAGAAATTCGGATTCATTTAAAATTTTTATAGAAGATCCGTTTTCATTTAATTCAGCTGCTTTTTCTTCCTTGGAACTTATTCCATTTTCACCTACAAGAGATTTATCCTGGTTTCCAACTATTAAGTAATCTGTCTTTTTAGATACACCACTTTTTAATGTGCCACCTAAGTTGACTACTTTTTGCATAGCTTCTTTTCTACCTAAACTTTCAAGTTCACCTGTGAAGACCACATTTTTATTATAAAATGGATTGGACGTATCGATAATATTGTCATTGTCAGGTTTAATTTCAGATATTTTAACTGTATTGAATTTGTTATTAGTGAAACTGTTTTTAGTATTCGCAATAAAACCTTTTTGAGGATTTAGATCTTTAAAAGTTTTTATTGGAAGGCTGGTGTATGTATGACAAAAAGATTCAAGGTTCTTTTTATGAGCACGTTTTATGCATTCAATTACTAAATTGGCACATGCTGTAGCATCATCTAAAGAATTATGATGATGTCCTAAATCTACTCCAAAATATTTGGCACGATCTTCTAAGGATTTACCGATTCCTTTTCCTCTACATAGTTTTGTGGATATAGGTATACTGCATATATAATTGAAATTAGGCATAGAAATATCATATTCTAATAAACAATTTTTTAGCACCGACATATCAAATACGGCATTGTGAGCAATTATTATATTATCATCAAAATAAGTATGTATATCGTTCCATATATCAGGGAAAACAGGTGAATTCTCTATGTCCCTAGGAGTTATTCCATTTATAGATATATTCTTTTTATTAAAATCAAGAGTTGGTGGATGAATTAAAAAGTAATCTTTTTTACATATTTCATTATTTTTTACAGCAGCAATTCCAAGTGAACAAGCACTGTTGAAATTATTATTTGCTGTCTCAAAATCTATTGCTACAAAGTCAAATAGCATAATAGTTTCCCCCTTATATTTTACCCGTCGTTTCTGTATTCTTTATCATCTCACAATACTTACATTATACATGTTACTTTCTAAGTAGGTATTATGTCAATATGGGTGTATCTTCAGGTACACTTTAGCAGAATGTATTGTATAATTAACTTAACAATAGACACAATAAAAACAGGGTGCTACTAACGCCCTGTAGTATACAATTTTAGTTACTTAGGGCAACTAAAATTAAAATATTTATATACTTGTTTTATAATATTAGTAATAAGAAGGTGGATTATGAATTTAGTCTGTTTTATAAACTTATATAAGTGTTAAATAATAGATAGAGTTTGAGGAAACTTATCTATTATTTTTTTTAGATAATGCTACTATAGCAATAGTAGTTATTGAAAACAAACTAAGGAATAACAGTAAAATGCACTTCATATTATGCCAAATCTTGATAAAGCACTAACAGAAATTCGTCGTGTGTTAAAAAAGGGGGATTGTTGATTGCACCGACATTTGTATATAATGAAAAAATCAATAAGATACGAATTTGACTAATGGAAAGGATTGGATTTCACACTTTTCACAAATGGAAATCTGATGAATATGTAGAATTTGTCCGAAAAAAAGTCTTTGATATAATTAATAGTTCTGTAATTGCAGGAAAAATGTTGCCAGAATGTATATTGGTTTGTAAAACATAAATTCAAATTTAATGAGGTGAAATAAATGAGCATAGAAGCAATTTACAATAGGAGGAGTATACGAAAGTATAAATCTAAAGAAATACCAATAGATATTATTAATGAAATATTGGATGCTGGAAGAGCTGCACCATCGGGGAAGAACAAACAGCCCTGGAAATTTATTGTATTTGGAGGAATTAAAAAAGAAGAACTTTTATCAAAAATGGAGGCTGGAATCCAGCGTGAATTAAAAGAAGAAGCATTATTGCCTAATTCAAGAGATGGAATACCAGATGCAAAGAATACTTTACGAATTATGAAAGAAGCTCCAATTATCATCATGGTTTTTAATACAAATGGTAAATCGCCATTTACAAATATTACTACGGCAGACGAACGATTTACGGAAATTGTAGATACACTTTCTATAGGTGCAGCTATTGAAAATATGTTGTTACAGGCAGAAGATTTAGGAGTAGGTACATTATGGATTGCAAATACATGTTTTGCATATAATGAACTGGTAAATTATATTGATGTAAAAACACAGCTGGTTGGGGCTGTTGCACTTGGATATCCTGATGAGAAACCAAATCCAAGACCTAGAAAGACGCCAGATAGCATTATTGAATATAGACTTTAAAAATTTACTTGTATTTTACACAGCATATTCTTAATTGTGATTATAAGATTGATTACGAGGTTTTTTAGAATGGGATATCTTAAATTTGAGATATCCCATTTATAAATTTAAATTTATACTTTAAATTTATGAACCATTTCATTAAGTTTTTGTGCAAGTTCAGCTTGACTTTGAGCAGATTCAGAAACCTCACTTACAGCTTTTGTTATCTCATTTATACTGCTCATTATATCTTCTGAACTAGCTGCTGATTCTTCTGAAGTTGCTGATATATTTTCAACTGAACCACTTATATTACTTATAGCATTATCCATTCGTTTTGATGAAGCTGAAATTTCCTCAGCCATATTTTTTATAAATGCAGCATCTTTTTCATATTGTATGCCTGTATTCATAAGAAGTTTATAATTAGGATTTACATTATTTGATATATAATCTAAGATATCTTGTCCACTTTTCGATAAAGAATCAAAGGCATCTTTCACTTGAGAAACCATGCTTTGTATACTTACTACAGCTTGAGAAGATTGTTCTGCCAAATCCCTTACTTCCTCTGCAACTACAGCAAAACCCTTTCCCTGTTCCCCAGCTCTTGCAGCTTCTATTGCAGCATTTAATGCAAGGAGATTTGTTTGTTCTGCTATACTTCCAATGGAATCGGCCATAATTTTAACTTCTTCGACAACTTTACCATCCTCAATAGATTTTATAATATTATCGTGTTTTTCTTTATATATTGCATTTCCATCCTCTATATTTTTAGCCGCTTTATTTTTTATTTCAACTGCACGTTTACTTATTTCATTTGAAGAATTTTGGGCATTTATTGATTTATCTAATAATTTATTAGTTGAAGTAGAAATCTCCTGCATAGAAGCGTTTACCCCTTCTGTTGTTGAACTTAATTCTTGTGCACCTTGTGCTATTTGTTCGGTGGATTCATTTGCAGCTTCCATCATAGATGTAATTTCCTCAGTAGTTGCAGATAGCTCTTCACTAGAAGAACTTATATCTCCAGCACTATTCATTATTGAACTTATTAATTCTTTCATATTCTCACAAGCTTTATTTAAAGCTTTGCCTAAGTTTCCTATTTCATCTTTGCTATCCACTTCTATAGATTTAGTTAAATCTCCATCTCCCAAAGCTTTTGCTAAATTTAAAACCTTAGTAATTTCTTTTGAAATCATAATTGCTATAAATAAACCAATAATAATTCCAACAGCAAGCCCTAATATAATTATTGTATTGGTAATAACTAAAGATGATGTATATGTAATTTTATTTTGATTATCTGCATTATCCGCTTCATTAGAATTTGCTGCTATTAATTTATCCATATCACTGTAGATTTTCGTTCTTGCCTTAGTAATATCAGAAAAATTTTCTTGTGCGTCTTTATAATTATTTTCATCAATAAATTTTAATACCTTATTAAATGCCTCTTTGTATTCATTCCTATCCTTTTTTAACTGTGAAAAAATTGAATCTTCATTCTTAGATAATAATGTCTTCTCATAATTATCTATAATTGAATCATTTTTAGCACTTAAATCATTAATTTCTTTTTTTAACTTATTTTTGTCACCTAAATTTTGTTGATAAACAATTTTTAATAAATCTGATCGAATATCTGCAAAATTTTGTTTCGTGATCATTAAGCTTTCTATTGACTTAAAATTATAATCATGCATAGAATTAGCGTTAGAATAGATGGTTTTCATATTATGTAATCCAATAAATCCAACTACACCGATAAATAAAGCTACTAGAACAAATGAAGATATTAATTTTTGTATCATCTTTAAATTTTTAAACCACTGCATAATTTGCGCCTCCTTAAAATTTTACTAAAATTTGCTTAACATAAAGAAAATTTGCCCTAAAATGTTGAATGTATTAAGTACAACTCCCAAAATAATAATTAAGGTGAATACTATGCATATCGTATTATTCGACAAAAATATTTATTATTTTTTGATAAAATTATGAAATGTTAATATAAAATTAAGTTAAATTATAGTACTAATGAAAATTTGAAATAAAGAATTTAAATAGAAATGATAAATTATAGAAAAAATTTAAAAAAGGAATTAATTATATTTTTAAGAATATTATGTAATGAGGTGATTAATATGAAACAAGAAGATATAAGCTGCATAGTAGATCATGAAAAGTTAAAATTACATATAATATACATTATAATCATTAGTATAGCAGTTATAGCAATTTTTATAACAACGTCGTGTTATTGGAATATTAAATTTGTAGATGAAGTGTCTTTTGCAGTGGCAATATCATCAATAATATTATCAATAATTGCTATAATAGTGACAATAAATGGGGAACAGAAATCTAATAATACAAAGAACAAACTTGAAAATGTATCTGATAATCTTGTAGACGTATCGCGAGAGACAAAGAGCAAATTTGAGGATGCATTTGATAATCTTGCAGATGTATCACAAGAAATAAATGTAGCAGCAAACAGACTGAATCAGATTAATGATATGAAATTTAAAATAGAAGAATTAAATAAGAATTTAGACGGAATGGATTCTAAAATTAATCATAAATTGAGAGATTTGGAATCAACGATGACCAGCTTAATAGATAATGAAGCTAATAGTTTAGATAGTGAAGATAATGATAGTTATATTAAAACATTGAAAAGTTTCTTAAAATATAGTAAAAATAATACAGATAAGAAAATTATTGTTTGCACTATATATTGGATTAATTCAATAAGTGAGATAATAAAAACTAATAAAGATAAAAATTTAAAATTTAAGTATTGTTTTGAGCAATATAACCAATATCTCAATGATATTGGTGGGAATAAAGGTCTTCAATATTATTATTTAGGGGTGGCAACAGTATTTGCTAATAATGTTTGGGTTAAAAAGCATATATTAAATGAAATGGAAGAGAAATATTATAATGAAAAAAGTATGCTGCAAAATCAAATAGAAAAGAGATTCAACGGCTAAAGCAAAATAGATTAAATAGAGTAAATAGAGTGATACTGGTGAGAACTTGAAAACAATATATAATTATCCAAACAGGAAATGGGTATAGATTTGTGTAGAAACTAAATCTATACCCATTATTTTTAGATGAATATCACTTTAATAAATAGAAACAAACTTTAAAGTTTTATAGTGCCATTTAAGCCTTTATTTGACGGCCAATTGATAATTCTGTTATTAAAATTAATTTCAACATGATCATTTAGAACCCTAATACATATACTTCGAGAATTATTTCTATACTTTAATATATTAGCTAAACATATAGCTTTTTCCAGGCCATCTCCCATTTGATAGTTGCATACTTCATCTGGTTGAGCCATTCGGGAGCCGTTATATATGGATACATTAGGCATATTCTCCAATGCATTTATAACTTCATCTTCATTTAAGTTTTCATACATATTAATAGAAACGGGATTTCGTTCTAAGGCTGCTTTGATAAAAGGATCCCATTCGGTTCTGGAAAAATCTCTTAATGCGTAAAAAGCAAGATCTGCAGAAACGTTTGTGTCTCTAATAGACTCTAAATAGTTAACAATATCTTCACGGCTCATTTCTGGCGACAACTGTATTGGTTCTGCTTTAATAAAATTCTTATTCTTTCCAGGAAGTCTTGGATCTATATTGCAAAATTCATATAATGAAGTTAAAATCTCCTTTAAAGGCATATTAGGGCAGTTAAGTTCATCCATTACACTGATAATATCCTTCTCATCATTAAAATCTACTTTGTGTTTTTTAAAGAATTCATCAAAATTATTAAGACATATCCTATTTTGTATCGGTTCCTGACAAAATTCATACTCGTCAATCTCAGACAGCAATTTGTCTCTCGTACTCTTATTGATCTTAAAAGAGCTAGTATGTTCATAGGCATAGGCTTTTTCAGCTGGAATATATCTGTGGCCGCCATGATACTCATGCTTAATTTGAAAGAATTTTTGAAGATGGCTCTCCTGTCTAAGAAAATTGCATAACATCTCATAATCTATGTCATGTACAAGGAATTTCTTGAGCTTTTTTTCAAAGCCCATATATACCTCATGATCTATGGTTGCTTCGGGATATACTACATGGACAAAACCTGTGTTATGAGAAATAATTGTAATCTGTTCGTTTCGTATTGCTCTTTGAGCTTTTACCGTAAGTTCAGTACCGTTAAACCACATATTTTTAGTAACAATTCTTCTATTATTTGTTACTATTCCACCTTTTACATCTACAAAATTTTGTGAATGAAGTGGTGTTGCAAGCAGGTATATGTCTTTAAGAGGTATTTTACATATTATAAACAATGCAGCGGCATAAAGAGTAGATAGGGACACACATTCACCTGCACCTTTTTCATAGTTCTTTTTGTATTTGAACGCATTCATTGCTTCTACAGTTTCAGTCTTCCAATAAGGAATCATATTAGAGTTATATTTATCAAGGCCAAAATGTCGTCTAATATCCATACTAAAATAATATTTGTCTCCTTCATAACCAAACAAGGCATTACTTCTGCTTATTGTTTCAACATTCATAAAGGGTTCAAAACGTGCTATTTCATTCTCCTTAGTTGTAAGTCCCCATGTATCAATATCCAGATTGAAATCATAATTGTCCATTATATACTGCTTAAGTCTTAATATTTTCCTATATGGATTTAGTTTGTCAATATCCTTAAACCATTCATCCTTTTTCCATTCCCATATAATTGGAGACATTATGTTTGCTAGCAAGAGACTATATAGAAGTTCCGGAAATATGAAAATTTCCATATCTGATAGGGTAACTGCTGATGAATATTTTTCTATATCCTTATTATTAAAAATCTCAAACACATCCTTTTTATTGATAAAATTATACTGCTACGTATATAAATTTTAACATCTTCATAGTGTAGCTACAAGTCTAGAATATGGCGAAAATATTATTTATGATTATGAAACTAAAAGTTTTTTGATAATTTAAGCTTACTTATGACAGATAAAAGTTTTATTTTTTAAATGATTAAAGTGATCAATTCTTTTGTTTGTAAATAGTTGAGTCTTCATGAAACTTTATCATAAAAATAATACATTTTTTACATATTTATGGAGAAGGAATAGAACTTGTACTATAATAAAAATATATATTAGGATGTTTAATTTTTGATTATGTAAATTCTTCAAGTATAAAAACACCCACTAATCAGCTGTGAAGGAGAAAAGATGAAAAGAAATTTAAAGTTTTACGAAACACTGTTTGTGTCAACATTTTCAGTTAGCGCTTTCACCTTTGGAGGCGGATATGTGATTGTTCCACTGATGAAGCATAAATTTGTTGATACACTTCACTGGATTGATGAAAACGAGATGCTGGATATTGTAGCCATTTCACAGTCTTTGCCGGGACCAATGGCCATCGATGCTTCTGCTTTGGTCGGTTACCGTCTGGCTGGTATTCCAGGAGTAATTGTGGCGCTTATCTCAACGATTTTGCCACCTCTGGTAATTATAGCTGTTGTTTCACTCTTTTACCAGACGTTTAAAACAAATCCAGTGGTAAATGCCGTTCTAAAGGGAATGCAGGCGGGAATTGTGGCTGTTATTGCTGATGTGGTGATTTCCGGTGGGATTGAAATCTGCAAATCGAAAAACGCTCTTTCAATTTTTATCATGATCGCTTCCTTTTGTGCAATCTATTTTCTAAGTGTAAATGTGATATGGGTTATTCTGGTTTGCGGTGCATTCGGTGGTATTTTAACAGCCATTCAAAAACGAAAGAAGACGATGAAAACATGATTTATTGGCAATTACTTTTGAGTTTCTTACAGGTAGGACTTTTTAGTTTCGGCGGTGGTTATGGAATCCTTCCACTTATTCAGCAGCAGGTTGTCACCCAGAATCACTGGCTGACGATGAAAGAATTTGCCGATGTAGTTACCATTTCTCAAATGACACCAGGACCCATTGCCTTGAACGCTTCCACATTCGTAGGAATGAAAATAGCGGGAGTAACAGGTGCTATTGTGGCGACTTTTGGCTGCGCATTTCCAACGACAGTACTAGCAATTATTGTTGGCTACTATTATTACAAGTATCGGGACATAACGCTTGTAAAAGGAATCTTTGAAGGACTGCGCCCGGCTATTGTTTCTCTGATTGCCACAGTGGGAATGTCCATGTTGTTTTTATCGCTGTTCAATGCCGAAGTATTCACTTTGAGTGTATTTTCTCATGTAGATTGGAAAGCTGTAGTCATGTTTCTAACCTGTCTGTTCATTCTGCGCAGATGGAAAACGAACCCGATTTACATCATGCTTGGTTCTGGAGTCGTCGGGATAGTAGTTTATCTTTTGATGGGGTAATATAAAGGAATGTGTCACTTAGAGGCAAATTCCTTAAATGAACTTAGTTTTCTTACTTTTTCTAATTCCTCATCTTTTAAAACATATTTTAAAAATTTGGGATATAACTTTAAAGCCGTAATTATATCTTCACAGGCCTTATTTTCTTCATTAATTAAGGCATAAAAACAACTTCTGTTGTAGTATAAAAAATGTACCTTGCTGCAATTATTAATTCCATTAGATAAAATTTCTATACCCTTTTTTGTATCTTTATATTTATAAATTACTGCTAAATTCAAATAACTGTATTCATAATGTTTGTTTTTATTAATTGATCTCTCATAGAAAACAACGGCCTTTTTTATCATATTAAACTTATAACAAATTACTCCCATGTTGAACAAAGCTAAATAATTATTTGGATCTATTTTTAAAGCTTTTGAAAACTTCTTATACGCAAGATCGTTTTGATTTTGTTCTTCATAGATACTTCCTAAGTTTAAATTTGCCCAAAAATCCGTAGGATTTAAACTTAAAAGTTTTTCATAAGTTTCTATTGCTAAATCCTTTTCTCCAGATAAATCGTAAGCATTTGCTAAGAAAAAGTAAGCCTTATGATAATTTGGATTTATATAAATAGCTTTATTGTATAATTTTATAGCTTGTTCATAATTTGCTTCATCATCATATATTGCAGCCAAACCATAGTAAGCTCTTTCCTCGCAGTTATCTATACCTAAAGCTTCTTTGTAATACGCCTTAGCTTTCTCTGATTTTCCAAAAGTATCATATATTAAAGCTAAATTAATTATTGAATCTATATCTTCGCCATTTGAAAGTTCATAAACTTTATTATACAAATTTAATGCTTTAATTAATTTATTCTCTTCAAAGGCTTCCTCTGCTTTTTCTAAATATTTATTAATTTGAATATCATCCTTCATAAATACACTATTCCTATATAAATTATTTTATTTGAATTATCAACTAATTTCTTTTTTATTATATTAGTGACTGTAATTTTTTAAATAGTTCTGTATGATTTTTCTTTAAATTAATTATTTTAAAGTTATTATTAACAAAAGCGTGTAATGTGCTTCCTTTTGCAATTTCCTTTTGGTCGTTTTCTCTAATAACCGAATAGTTAAATTCCGCTTTAACTGGTGTTAATTCTTTAATCCAAGTTTTTATTAGTAGTTCATCTTCATATTTTGCACCCTGTAAGTATCTGCAGTTACTTTCAACTAGAGGAAACATTATACCGTCTTTCTCCATTTGTGAATAACTTATACCAGTCTTTTTTATAAACTGTGTTCTAGCTTCTTCAAAATATATATAATAATTAGAATGATGAACTATACCCATCTTATCAGTTTCTGCATATCTAACAACTACCTTTGTTTCATTTATGTACAAGCTTGACACGTCCTCTCTATAATAGAATTATTATACACAATATTATAACACCATTCATTATAAAGAAGAATCCGCTCGTAATATTTAACATCGAATTTTATATAATTATAAAGTGTCTATTGCACTAAGAAATTAGTATAACAGACACTCTACTCTTATTTAGATATTCTCTCATTTAAGTGTAGATAAAAAGTTTAACACATTTTTACTTAAAGGCTAAAAAATTGGTTTATTGTCTAGGTTATCACTTTGATCCCCATTAGGATTGCTTCTCAAATATTCTCTACCATTTTTGGCTTTTCCAACATTTATGCCTTCTATTAAGCCATCCTTTGTCATCATTATAGCTTCATCTATTGAATATACATTCCCATTTTCAAGCATTACATCAGTTATATCTCCCTGAGGATTTTTCTTTACCTTTATAACTTTAGATTTATCACTCATACTAACACCTCACCTATATTTTTGATATTACTTAATAAAGTTTCTTTTTAATATTATTTGTAGTAATGTTATATACTATTCTTATTTAAAGTAACAATTAAAAGGGAAAGGTACTATGGCAATCAATGAGAAGAGCGGATAACTGTCATAAAAAGTAATAGAGAGATATTGTATAAAATGATATAATTTACTTATAGATTAATGAGCAGCGGTAAATTTCTTCAATCTTGAAAGGAGGAAGTAAAGAATGTTTGGTGAAAAGTCTAATAAAAGATTTGAGGTAATTTTTAAAGAGGGTACTACAGCTGGATATAAGATAATAGTAGATAAAGAAACAGGGGTTGAATATTTATTTAGTTATGATGGATATGCTGGGGGATTAACATTGTTGGTTGATAAAGATGGAAAGCCAATTATTAAAGATGATAATAAATAACATTTTTAATTTGTACATTATAAGGTAGTTCAAATTCAATTCAAATTTGGACTATCTCATAGGTAATAAAATAAACATTCCTATCATAATTTAAAAATATAAAGTGGATTATATAAAATTCATTTCAAATAATTATATATATTAACAAAGGAAGCACTTTATCTGCAGAAAGGCTTCCTTTTATTTTTGCTTAAAAATTTAATTATGGAGGTACAAAATGATAGATAATGTATTAAAATCAATACTAACTTTTTTTAATGGCATTTTTAAAAGAAAGTATAAAGTAATTCCACAGAAAATTAATTTAAAATTCAATCAAAATGGAGAATTTAAAATTGTTCAATTTACAGACTTACATGAGTATTCCTTGAAAAATAAAAAAACTATAAGGCTTATAGAAAATGTATTAGACACTGAACACCCAGATCTTGTTGTGCTAACTGGAGATATTATAGACGGTAGGTTTTGTAAACTAAAAGAAGAAGTTAAAAAGGCAATTGCAAATATTGCAAAACCAATGGAAGATAGAAAAATCCCCTGGGCAGTAGTTTTAGGTAATCATGATGATGAATTATGTATGGTAAATAGAAAAAATCAGATGAAAATGTATATGTCGTACAAGTATAATCTTAGTCAAAGCTTTTCAAGTGTAATTGGTAGAGCAGGAGATTATAATCTTATCATCAACAATTCTAAAAATGATAAACCTATATTTAACATTTACATGCTTGATTCAGGCAGCTACGACATAAAAGGGTATGGATATATAAGAAAAGAACAAATAGATTGGTATAAAAAATTATCAACTGATCTCAAAAAACAATTTGGCAAAATAATTCCATCACTTATGTTTTTTCATATTCCACTGCAGCAGCAATATAAGGTATGGCAAAGTGGAAAAGCCATAGGAGAAAGAAATGAAAAAGAATCTCCACAAGCTGTTGATAGTGGATTGTTTTCTGCACTTATTGAAATGGGGGATGTTAAAGGAGTATTGGTAGGGCATGATCATACTAACGATTATATAGGAGATTTAAATGGTATTACTTTAGGATATGGGCGTAAGACAGGATACAACTCTTACGGAAAAAAAGGCTTTGCTAAAGGAGCAAGAATAATTATTTTAAATGAAAACAATTTAGAAAAGCTTAAAACATATAAAAAATTAGAAATGCAAAATAATAAATGAGTATTTAATTTACATTTATTAGTATACAAAAATTTTATCTTACATAAATGTATAAAATATTATCATAAATTTCTACATCATGTATGGTGAAATGTAAACGTATAAATATTATACTATATACATACAGAAAATTTAAAAAATTCAATTCTATTTCAAAAAAGTTATGGGGGTGAAATAATATGACACCAAAAGAGATGACTGTAGTACGTGATAAAAGAATGTTAGCTGCACTAAACATGGACAAACCAGATAGAATTCCAATTATGCTTTCCGGACAGATGTATTTTAAATTTATATGTAAGGTTTTTTAAAATCAAAGAGCGAAGAAGGGAGTTTAAAGTTATGAGTAAAGGTAAATCAGCAACTATATTCGCAATATTTTCTTTTTCATTTCTAGTTATGGCACAAGGAGCAACTTCTCCTGCACTTGCAAGTATAGGTCAGGCTTTCCCCAAAATAGATTTTAGTGTAGTGGTACTTATAGCTACATTACCATGTTTAACCACGATTCCATTTTCAATGATAGGAGGAAAATTAGCCGGTAATATTATGACATTTAGAAGTGTTACCATTATTGGAATAATTCTTACTATCATTGGTGGTGCTTTCCCTTATTTTACAAATAGCTTTGTTGTAATTCTTATTATGAGGGCTATATTGGGAGCTGGGGTAGGTTTAATATCTCCAATTCCATCAGCACTTATTATGAACTTTTTCCAAGGAAAAGATGTAGAAAACCTCATGGGTTACAATAGTGTTATTCAGAATATAGGTGGTATCGTATTCCAGATACTTGGAGGATTTTTATGTGTTATTAGCTGGCGAACTACCTTTTTAACTTATCTTTTGGCTGTTATATCTCTTATCGTAGTTATTTTCATGTTACCTGAACCTGCAAAGGTAGAAAAGGCAAAGAATGAAAAAGTGAAGATGCCTGGTATGGTATATGTATGGTCAATAATTTTCCTGGTTTATACTTTAATAAATTACCCAATGTTAACGGGTATATCATCTTTAATAGTTGATAATAAATTGGGGACTTCAGCTAGTGCAGCGATGGCGCTTACTATGTTCTCTATAGGTGGGATGTTAACTGGCGCAGTTTTTGGAAAATTATACCATGTGGCTACAAAGTACACCATAGTTGTAGGAACGATTCTCCATGCTATAGGATTTGTCATTTTGATCTACGGGAATAGCGTTTTTATGTTTACTGTTGCAACAACTATTGTTGGAATGGGATTTGGACTTGTAGTGCCAGCTGTAATTATGTATGTTGGTATGCCGGTGCCTCAGTCAGCACAGCCTTTTGCAATTTCTATAGCTCTTGCATTTATGAGCATAGGTGGTTTTGTTTCAAGCTTCTTCTTTGCTTTTGTTAAGAATACTTTTAATATATCATCTATGAGATTTCCATTTGTATTTGGCGCTGTATGTCTTGTGATCTACTCAATTGTTCAATCATTGTTTAATCTAAAGACATCAAAGCGAGAGTCAATAGGTGTGGAATAATAGAAATTAAAGTTATTAGTATGATTTTACGTTTGTATGCTGTGTATAACGGTTGATATACACTTGGGTAATAAAGACATTAAGAACATTGTTAATAAGACCCAGATGGAGAGAGGAAATCCTTTCTTCATCTGAGTTTAAGAATAACTTGATTAAACAGTTTTTAAAAATACTGCATATTTTCTGTCTGCTATCATAATATGGTTACTAATCCATTCAGATAAAAAGTCTATAATTTCTAATATTACTTTTTTTTGATTATCATCTATATCTTCTCTAGAAGCTACTTCATTTATTTTATATACATAAAAACCATGTTCTTCTTCTTGATCATGAATATGATCATAATTATATTTTTTTAGCATATTTTCTTCATACTCAAAATGATATTTTGTATATTCTAAAAGTTCATCAAGTATTGTCATTATTTCATCATATCTATCATACCCATCGTCTATTACTGCAATATCATAGGCTTTTTTTCCTATTTCCATTAGTTTTTTATGTTGTTTATCTATTTCATCGATATTTAAATTGAATTCTTCTTTCCATTTAAATGCCATTTTGCCATCTCCTTTTTATTAATATAAATTATTAATAAATAAATATTATCATATATTTTTAGCAAATGCAAGTGTATTTATTATAAGTTAGGCAAAAACTATTAGTAATATATGTTATTATGTATTTAAGGGGTGAAAGTATGAATAAGGAAAATAATTATGAGATTTGTTATGAAAATATGTGTAAGGAATTTGTTAAATATGATCCAGAAGAAGTGGCTAAAAGAAGTAGGGCTTATTATGACTCTGAAAAAAAACAATTTACATTAACCTGTTTTAACAAAGAATACTTAATTTCTTATCCAGAGGGGAATATTGTATTAAAGAATAATGAAGATAAAGATCCATCTGTAGATATAAATACAATGCTTATGCTAAAAATGCTTATGCTTAGTTATCTATACAGGGCTACTAATAGCAGCTTAACAAATAAGTGGGTGCCTCTTAGAGAATTAGAAGGAGTTGGTCATGCTTATCAGGGATTTGCAAAAAAAGGTATAGATAAATTAGTTGAGTTTTTTGGGCATAAGGGAGACCTTTTCTTGGAAGCTGGTCTTAAACTAGGTGGAAAAAAAGTTGATGTTGGAGATATGGGTATAAAGATTGATGTATTGCCTAATGTGCCTATGGCCTTTGGGCTATGGACAGCAGATGAGGAGTTTCCAGCAGATGCTACTATTCTTTACGATTGTTCTGCAGTTAAAGAGTTGCATGTAGAAGATTTAGCCGGATTATGCTCTGAAGCAGCTGATGAAATAATTAGAGCTGCCAAATCAATTCACAATTAATTGGGAAAATATTTAAAATAGATATATATTATTTATAATGGCAAAAGGGAAGGTGATATTTATGTATGACCATCTGGTTAGTTTAATCAGTACCGTTGGGTTTCCCATAGCAGTTAGTATATATTTGCTTATAAGATTTGAAAATAAGATTGATCTTTTAGTGAAATCTGTTGAAGATCTAAAGGAGGACATATCAGCCGTTATAAAGTACCAGAAAAAGAAATAGGCCTAAAACCTATTTCTTTTTCCTTAGCTGAATTGTATAAAAAATGTGACCATATAAAATGATTACATTTTTTATTAAAAACTATTTTCAATTTTTTGTACTTTTACTAGTAGAAGTTGTTAAAGCATTTATCATAGCAGTTTCTTGATCTTGAGTAATAGAGCCTGAAGTTACTAGAGTATCAAGTTTAGTCTTTAAGAAAGTTGCAAATTTTTCTTTCTTAGCTTGAATGTTTGCATTTTTATTAGAAGTAAGTAGATTTTTTATAGCAGTTTCTTGATCTTTGGTAATAGTGCCTGAAGTTACTAGAGAGTCTAAGAAGTTAGTTTTTCTTGCAGTTTTTTTACTTTGAAGATAAGCTTTACGTTCAGTTTGAGTCATATTTTTGACTTTATCCATTTCAGCTTTTCTTTCAGCTTTTTCTTGACTACTGCTATTTAATATAGCAGTTTCTTGAGTTTGAGTGATAGTTCCTGAAGTTACCAAGGAATCAAGAGTAGTCTTCAATGAGTTTGTAGACTTTTCTTTTTTAGCTTGAGTGTCCTTATTAGAAGTAAATAAATTCTTAATAGCAGTTTCCTGATCTTGAGTAATAGTACCTGCAGTTACTAAGGAATCAAGTTTAGACTTTAATGAGTTTTTAGTATTTTTATTTCCTGTATTAGTTGAGGAAGGAGTGAAAAGATTTAATACAGCGGTTTCTTGATCTTGAGTAATAGTACCTGCAGCTACTAGAGAATCAAGCTTAGTCTTTAAGAAATTTTGAGCATTTGATTTTTTATCAGTTTTAGAAGGAGTTAGAAGATTTAATGCGGCAGTTTCTTGATCCTTATTGATGGTACCTGCGGTTACTAGAGGATCAAGCTTAGTTTTTAAGAAATTTTCATTATTTTTCATTTTGAAGTTTTTACTAGAACAGTATACTGATTTTGCTGTCTTGCTAGAAAGTGAAGCTGCATTAACTGTAGTAAACCCTGTACCAATTGATACTACAAGGGCTAAAGCGGATATTATTTTAAGGTTCCTTTTTAACATTTTTAATTACCTCCTAAATATTTCTTTGATTTATCACATAATCTCACTGCTCTGTGACAGCTTTATTACAAATAAGTGAATAGGATGTTAACATTGATAAGTATGGATAAAAGAAGAATAAATAGTAGGAGAAAATTCTTATAAATGATGATATAATTTATTTGTACGCTAATTGATAAAAGTAGTTTATCCGATGACTACCTGCTCTAATACTCCTTTTCCAAGTGGGAGTAAAGAGTAGCTACGTCCATGGATAACGATTTTCCCTAAAGGATAACGCCTTCTAAGTGCTAAAGCACTAAGAATCCTGTTAATAAGCATCAGGTGGAGTCAAAAACTCCATCTGATGCCAAGAACTCTGTTTATGATATAAAAATCTTTCAAATAAAGGTGAAAAAAGATGTTTTTTAAAATATTCAGATTGATAAGAAGTTTTATATTGGCATCAGTACTGGACAAGCACAAAGAAGAATTTGTTGTAAATATTAATGAGATTAATTTAACTAGGGGAAAAATTACGGCAGTAACTTTCATTGTTATAGAGGCTGCAGAGCTTGTAATTTTGTTTACTATAGGGAAAAATATTTTTCCACCAAGAACCCATATATATTATGCGACTATGTATACTTTACTAATTTTAGTAATGGTGGTGTATTTACTGATATTTGTTAAATTAGAAAATAACATTTCTAAACATGAAACGGGTATTAATGTTGCTTCGGTATCTTTTACAATCATGATACTATTTTGGTGTGAAGGTATATCTTTATTGGATCAGTTATCTTCTGGACAGATTATTGTATATGCCATATCAATTATAGCAATTGCTGTAACTCCGATTTTTAAACCAATTACGTTATTGCTTATGTATTTGATTGTCCATTTACCATTTCTTTTTTTCCTGCCATATTTTCAGAAATCCAGTGATATATTGTGGGCAAACTGTATTAATAGTACTACTTTTTTAATAATATCCTGGATGATATCATGTATAAGATATAAAAATCAAGTAGATGATTTTAATAATAGAAAAATAATACAGAAAAAAAACGATGAATTGAAGCGGGTAAATCAAAAATTAGAAAAACTTTCTCAAATTGATAGTTTAACAGGTATCTTCAACCGTTTTGTATTTGATAAAACAATAGAAGCAGAATGGGATAGATGCAAACGCTATTTTATACCACTGTCATTAATTATGATAGATATTGATTTTTTTAAGGCATTTAATGATAGTTATGGTCATCAAGCTGGAGATGATTGTTTAAGGCAAGTTTCAAGGGTACTTTCATCTTCTGCAAGGCGTTCCTCAGATACTGTTGCCAGATATGGGGGAGAGGAATTTGCTGTTGTACTTACCCATATGGAAAAAGAAAGTGCGCTGGAATTTGCAGAACAATTGAGAAAAAAGGTTGAGCAATTAGCTATTCCGCATATGTATTCTTCTATTTCTAATTATATTACCATTAGTTTAGGAATTTGTACTGTTATTCCGTCTGATATGTTATCTATTGAACAATTTATTAAGACTGCAGATGAAGCTTTATATGAAGCTAAAAAATGTCGTAACAAGGTTGTCAGTGCATAAGCATAGTATATAAAAATAAGCGTCCGTTATTTAGGACGCCTATTTTTATATGGAAAAGAAGTAATGAATTCTAAAAAAGTTTTCATTTTGTTATTGACTTAAAGTGCACTTTAAGTGCTATGATTTTTGTTATTGGGAGGGATTTTATGTTGGAGCTGGAAATAAACGACGTATCAAGATCAACTAAATTAAAACCACATACCCTTAGATATTATGAAAGTATTGGGTTAATTATAGATGTGAAAAGAAATTCATCAGGAAAGAGAATTTATAGTGAACAGGATTTGAAATGGCTTGAGATGATAAATAGACTTAGGGCAACAGGAATGAATATAAATAAGATGAAAGAATATGCTAGGTTAAGGTATATGGGAGATAAGACGGTTACGGAAAGAAAAAATATTATGAAAGAACATTTAGAGTTTATAGAACAAAAAATCGAGAAATTATTCGAAGCAAGAGATTATGTTGCAAGAAAAGTTCAAATTTATAGTGGGATAGAGGAAAAAATCAATGGAAAAGGAAAATAGATTGGAAAGAGGATATAAGAAATTACAAGAGATTGATGGAAAAGCAGGTGAAGAGGTAAAAAATAGTTTAAGTGATATATGTCCTGACTTGGTAAAGTATATGATTGAATACTCTTTTGGAGACATATATTCCAGAAACGGATTGGACTTATTTTCACCGGATCTAGTTAAATTTATAGTATATGGTCAAGCAGATATTATGACAAGAAATAATCTAAGTAAAAATTATAGGAAAATTGCTACGATTGCTGCATTAACTGCTTTGGGTAATGCCAAACCACAATTAAAATTTCATATTGGCGCAGGGCTTAATATTGGGGTAACTGCTGATGAGATAAAAGAAATTATGTTGCTTATGACAGTTTATTCAGGTTTCCCTTCAGCAATAAATGGAGTTAATGCTTTAAAAGAAGTTTTAGATGAAAGAAAATAATATTACTATACAAAATTAACCATAAATTACTTAAATGCTGAGGATTCATCATCCCCAGCATAAAGGTAATTATCAACGTATTGAAGAAAGAATATTCTGGTTTATCTAAAACTTAAACATTTAGTAGCTTTAATACATTGATATCCTTATAATAATAGAATGTACGAAATTCAAATTATTATACTATAAATAAAAGAAGTAACTGGATAATATTATCAAGAGTTCTTATATTGTTTACATAGTGTTCAAAAAATAAATAGTTATTTTATTTATAGGACATTAAATTGTAACAAATAACTAATATAATTATAAGTGTCCTAAGAAAAATAGACTTAGCAAAAATGAAAACAATAAAGTGTAGTACATAATTGATATAATTGATATCCCCTCAAAGATAAGAATAAAAGGATGGACAAATATCGCCATCCTTTTATTTTGATTTTTTAAGTGCAGATAAGATTAGAGCCTATCGTTTAATCCAAGCTCATAAGCATATATAATTTTTGAGGTTGTTTGATTAAAATTAGGGAAATCAATTCCTAATTCCCTTGCGGCTTCCATATTAAATTTATCATTAGAATGTTTAAATTTAATATGAGGGGTTTTATTATATTTTATGTTTGTCATATATAATCACCTCCATTATATAGTGATAACCAATTATACAGCCTTATATTCAGAAAAAGTTATGTATAAAATAAAATTAATTACTTATCGAATCAGTATACTTAGAGAAACTTATTAAATGAGATTCCTAACCTATAATAACTAATATTGACAGCAGTAATCTAATTGGAATTTGTCATTATTGATATGATTTATTGAAATGTGATATACTTACTTATAGAAATTTAAGATTTTAGTTAGTATCTTTTATTAATAATAGAATTTAAAAATAAAGGCATATAGTGTATAAAACTTATCCAGGGTTTAGCAAACCTATGTACATAAGAACTCTAATGGATTAAAGCCAAAGAGTTCTTTATACACAGCATAAAACTTGCAGCTTTTGTAAAGCAGGCGAGTTGTTTGCGGATGATAACATTGGATAAATTAAATGCGCTATGTGCTTTTTTATTTTTAAATATAATAAAAATATTTTATCCGATCGCTACCATTGCTAACACCCCTAGCTTCTTCAAAGTGGGGGGATAAGCACTGCTACGCGCCTGGATAAGTTCTTCTAAGGTTTAGATGGAGAAAAGGTATTCCTTATAAGCAAACTTAACCTGAACCTAAGAATCACTTGATAAGGGAGGTAATTGATTAGAACTGCTGATTACTTATTAAACTAACCAAAAGAGTTATGGCGGAATTAGTGAAAATTGTAAAGATAATTGTTCCGAAATGTAAATGAATAAGGTTAAAAACAAATATAAATTAATGCCGAGGAGTGAAAATTCATGTTTCTTATGATCGATAATTATGATTCATTTGTATACAACTTGGTAAGGTATTTAGAAGAACTAAATGAAGAGGTTAAGATTTGTAGAAATGATAAATTAACATTGGAAGATGTGGAAAAAATGCATGTAGAGGGAATTATAATTTCTCCAGGACCTAAGTCACCTGAGCAATCGGGCATTTGTGTAGATATAATTAGAAGATTTAGTGGGAAAATTCCTATTTTAGGTATATGCCTTGGACATCAATGTATCGGGTATGCCTTTGGTGCTAATATAATAAAGGGTAAGGAGCCTGTACATGGTAAAATATTTAAAGTCCATCATAAAAATGTAGGAGTATTTAAAGAAATCAAAAATCCTGTAGAGGTTACAAGATATCATTCATTAGTAATAGAAAAGAAAACACTTCCTAAGTGTCTTAATATAACCTGTGAAACTTCAGATGGAGTTATAATGGGCGTTAGGCATGAAAAGTATCTTGTTGAAGGAGTACAATTTCATCCTGAAGCAGAACTCACAGAATGCGGACATGAAATGCTTAAGAATTTTATAGAAGAAGCAAGAATGTTTAGTAAGGGGGAATTATATGAAGTTCTTCATTGAAGAAATAAAAACAGAATTAGATGCTTTTGATATTTATTCGCTGTTTAAGGGAGACAGAACAGTTACCATTTTAGATAGCGGCATGGGTGCTGAAGATTTAGGCAGATACTCTTTTATAGGATTAAACTCTTTTACTACTTTTAAATATGAAAATAATATTTGTACTATAAATAAAAAAGAATTTAATGGCGATCCTTTTGACGAACTTAAAAAACTTATTGCAAGGTACAAAATTGAAAATAATACAGAACTTCCATATATAGCTGGGGCTATGGGATATTTTTCTTATGATATAGGGAGAACTATAGAAGAGCTTCCTGTTATGACTATAGAAGAAGTAAAAATACCTGACTGCTATTTTTATTTTTATGATAATGCAGTAATAGTAGATAACTTAAAAAAGAAGACCTATATTACTTCTTTAGGTATATTAAAGCAAAAAGAAGATAGCATTAATGAAATAAAAAGTAAAATATCTAAAGGACATAAAATTAAATATAGAAAAGTAAATGATAGTGATACAAAATTTGTATCAAACTTTGGCAGGGAGGAATATATAGAAACTGTAGAAAAGGTCAGACAGTTTATAAGAAATGGGGATATTTATATTACAAATCTAACTCAAAGGTTTTGCTGCGAGACAAAAAAAGATCCTTATGAAGTATATAAAGATTTAAGGCATATTAATCCAGCACCATTTGCTGCATTAATGAATGTTGAAGATTTTAGTATAGTATCTTCTTCACCGGAGAGGTTTTTAGAAATAAGAAATCACCTTGTTCAAACAAGACCTATTAAAGGGACAAGACCTAGAGGTAAAAATAAAGAAGAGGATTTAAAAAACAGACAAGAACTTATAGATAGTGAAAAAGATAGATCTGAATTATTAATGATTGTAGACTTAGAGAGAAATGATTTAAGCAAGGTATGCAAGCCTCATTCTGTAAAGGTAACAGAACTTTTTAAATTAGAGGAATATAGTACAGTATTTCACTTGGTATCAACTGTTTTAGGAAAATTAAAAGATGAGTATACAGCAGTAGATTGTATAAAAGCATGTTTTCCAGGTGGTTCTATAACTGGTGCACCTAAAATCAGGTCTATGGAGGTAATTGAAAAATTAGAACCTACTAGAAGAAACATTTATACAGGATGCATAGGATATTTAGGTTTTGATGGCAATGTGGATTTAAATATAGTTATTAGAACTATACTTATAAAAAATGGAAAAGCTTATTTAGGTGTTGGTGGAGGAATTACCTGGGAATCTGATGATGAAGCAGAATATGATGAAACACTTGATAAGGCTAGAGCTTTGATGAAAGTATTATAAAGGGGTGAATAGCAGCTATGATGCTCTTAAATGGTAAGATGGTAGAAGATGATAAAGTTTTTTTAGACACCGGCTTTTACTTTGGAAGAGGACTTTTTGAAACTATGCTTGTAAACAATGAACCACTTTTTCTTGAAAATCATTTATATAGGATAAATAAAGGTCTTTCTATTATAGGAATAGATAAAGAAATTACTGAAGACGAAGTTATGGATGCTGTTAACAAGCTTCAGTGTAACAATTGCGTGCTGAAGTTAGTAGTTACAGAGGAAAATACGTTGTTCAATACTAGAAAGAACAATTATACTGAGGAACAGTATAAAAGAGGTTTTAAAGTTAAAATAAGTTCTGTTAGGAGAAATGAATTTTCTCAGCTTACATACCTAAAATCTTTAAATTATTTAGAAAATATATTGGAACATGAAAAATGTATTGATGAGGGATATGATGAGGTGCTGTTTTTTAATACAGAGGATAAATTATCAGAGGGAAGTGTATCTAATGTGTTTTTTACAAAGAATAAAAAAATATATACTCCATCTAAAAAATGTGGATTACTTGAGGGTACAGTAAGAAAGTTCATAATAAATAACTTTAATGTTACTGAAGGTGAGTTCAGTAAGGAGGATTTAATGTTGGCAGATAGTGCTTTTTTAACTAACAGCATTATGGGGATAATGAAAGTCTCTAGTATTTATGATAGAAGTTTCAATGAATATAGTATTATTGAGAAAATAAAAAAAGTTTATGAAGAACAATTAAAGAAGCATTAAATATAAAGTTTCTAAATGAAAAATATTCCTGCACATAAGTTGATTTTTAAGCTGCAATATACGAGGTTTCTAATTGAAATTTAAAGTTATACATGAAATATAATGACAAAATTGAAATCATACTTAAAAACTTTTATAAATAGGTCTTAGCTTGGCATTTTAGAAAACCTTAGAAACTTAGATGTGTTTGAGGTACGAGTTTATCTAAGTTCCTTTAGGTTTTCAAAATGCCAAGCTTTAGACTTATTAAAAGTTTTTATGATGATGAAATTTGTCATTATATGATATTGTATAAGTTGATTTTTTATTTAGAGACTTTATAAGATTAATGAAATATATAATATTGGGAAATATATTGTAAGAGGGGAGGCATAAGTATGGATAGAATAGGTTTCAATAATTTTATTTCCATTATTATAGGAATATTTTTAGTTTTAACCTGCTTTTTAATCTTTTATTTTTTTCAAAAGTATCTTTTTAGTAAATATAAAAATAAAGTAAAAAATATAGTAGATAAAGATGATGATTAAGCTATCCTTTTTTCTTCAAGATTAAAGCTGCAAAGAAAAGAAACATTTCTAATCCTGTTCCAACAAATATAGATAAAAGAGGGTATGAATAAAAACTAAAATTCACTAATTGCAAGCTGTTCTTAAAGGAAGTCATACCAATAACAAAAGAAAGTAGTACAGCAGGAAATACAAGAGGTTTATATGTACTTAGTTCTGCAATTTGAGATATACCAACACTAAAGGCCCATATCATAGCTGAAGATGATGTAATAGCTGCACCGATGACAATCATAAGCCAGATAGCTTCTACTCGTTCAAAAAAGTGACCTAAATGAACAAATCTTGTAAGTTCAAGACTGACATTTATCATATTTTTGGCTTGTGGATAACTAAAAATTCCTATTGCACTTATAGCTAACATCATGATGATCAAAGTACCTAAACTAACTGCAGTAAATTTTGCGATAAATCCGTTTTCTGGATGATTGCAAATGGGAATGTACATTCCCATAATAATACATATTCCTATAAAGGATAAGATCAGAGGAGTGCCTGTTAAAGCTGGGTATAAGCCAGCTTCCAGCTGAGGTTTAAGTCTATCTAACTTTATATCTGGTATAGCAAATAAAAAAAATAAAATAAGAGCAAACAAAAAGAAGGGACCCAAAATTTCGCATACTCTTCCGATTACTTCTATTCCTTTAAAAACAGCATATGAAATTACAAGATAAGAGGAAATAAGAAGTAGTTCTGATGAATTTTTTGGAAAGAATACTATGTTAAGAATTATACTCAGTGATCTTTGCAGTATAGCAGATACAAGTAAAAAGAAAATAGGAAATAATATTCCTATAATTTTACCTAATTTTTTACCTAAAATAGTTATGCTGTATTGTACCATATTTTGGCCTGGAAATCTTATGCCCATGTAAGCATAGACAACAGCAAGGAGTACATCTAAAATCCAGGCTAGAATTACAGACAACCAGGCATCCCTTCTTGCTTGAAAAATTAGCAGTCTAATTACCTGTAGTCCACTGAAAGATGTAATGATACAAAAAAGCATCCATATAAACTGATTTGTAGTGATAATTTCTTTTTCACGCATATCTATTCACCTCAATGTGAAATTTATAACCTATTTAAAAATGTTTTGCCAATAGGCTTAAATAAATTTTCTATTAAATTTATAGGACCTGGGATACCTAAATTTTTACCAATTTGAAAAAACAAAGACATCATAAGTAAAAATACAGTACATAGAAATTCTTTCCACATATTTTTTTTTATTAGAAATATTCCCTCAAGCATCACTATTAGAATTGCTAAGATAATTACAATTGCGGTCATTTAGTTGTTTCCTCCTCATTTCTCATAACAGGATCTTTAATTATTCCTATATTAGTTAATTTAATTTCAAAACTAATTTCATATTTCATATTTGGAAATATTTTATCCCAATTTTTTTTTATATTAAACCATTTCTTTGGATAGTTATTATATATTTTTGTTGAAAAACCAATAAAATCTGTATCTAGATTTTTTTGTGACTTTGTTATCAATTTATTTAGTTCATCTTTTAGTACAGATTCAATAGCATATTCAAATCTAGACACATCTTCAGGACTAATATCGATATTTTCTGCCTGCTCAATAAAAGCACTGCCTTTACATCGAATTTCCATGTTAAAACCTTCTTCAGTTAAGTGAGGAATTATTTGAGTGGATTGTTTAAAAACGCTGGCGGTTATATTTATATTATTTTTAGCTGATTTAAGGGGAAATATATCTGTATGGCCTTTTGTATAGTCTGCCATCCAGAAAAAATTTTTAGATTCCTCACTTGTAAGTATTCCTATTAAACGATTGTTTTTGAAAATAGCCATCTTTTCCACTGTAATTCTGGGAGCGGTACTATCTTTTGATTTTTCTATATCAATTACAGGAGCAAAGGCTGAATTTGACTCCTTTTTTGATTCTATAATAAAGTTATTTATGGTCATGGGTACAATAGATCCGCTTCTTTCGAATAAACTCATCATAGTGTTTATGCCATTTGAAATTGAAGCTTCATTAAGAATTTTGCCTTTTAAGATTTCTTTAGCTGGTTTATTTGAAATAAGAATCCAATTAGTACTTCGTATTTGACGATTTCTATTTAAATAATCCATTACTTCAGAAACTCCTGATTGTGATTCACATAATTCCTTTGATAAAATGATTACTTTAGCATGTGAAAAGTCCAGCAGGGCAGAACTATTTTTCGAAAAATTTTGAATTGCATCAAAAATAGAATTTCCTGTGCTTGTTTGTATAATAGAATTATTTTCTTTTTTTAATCCATTATTGCCGTCTTTTGTGCTGTTTGGGTTGATAATTTCTAATGTTACAACAAAGGAGTTATCACTGGACATCTTATCAATACCCATGCCCACTACAAGGCTAATTTCGTTTAGTTCACTTTTATCCGTGCTGCAGCCATAAAGTGAAATTGAAAATATAAAGAGCAAAATATAAAATAACGTTGATTTATACTTCATATTTTATTATCCTTTCTCGTCTTTTCCATTTTCATAGGATGATTTTTGCCGGTGCAAATTATTATTATTGGCAAAATGAGGCCTACATTTCATATGAGGCCAGGGGAATCTTATTAAAATGTCTTTGAGTTCCTTTAAATTTAAAGGTGCTAGTGGAGAAAGATAATTTACACCAAAGGAGCTTAATGATGATAAGTGAATTAAAAGTACAATAATACCTAACAGAACTCCATATAAGCCTAAAAACGCTCCTAAACACAGCATGGAAAAACGTAAAATACGAATGGCATAGCCCATATCATAAGATGGAATGCTAAAAGAAGCTATAGCTGTAATGGCTATAACAATAACCATAATAGGAGAGATAACACCAGCTCTAACGGCTGCATCACCTATGACAAGGGCACCAACAATGCCTACAGTTTGGTTAGCTGGTGAAGGAAGACGGATGCCTGCTTCTCTAAGTGCTTCAAAAGCTGTTTCCATTAACAGTGCTTCAATAAAAATAGGAAAAGGAACTCCATGGGCAGCTCCCATAATGCTAATAAGTAAAGGTGTAGGAATCATTTCTTTATGATATAAAATAATTGCAACAAAACATCCAGGAAGCAGCAGTGAAATTACGAAGAAAATTAACCTTATGAAACGCACAAATATGGTAGTGGTATATCTTTCATAATAATCCTCACTAGTTTGCAAAAATTGAATTAAAGTAGCAGGAAGTATTAAAACACAAGGAGTACCATCTACTAAGAGTGCTATCCTACCTTCTAAAATCCCAGCGGCAACTCTATCTGGCCTTTCGCTGTGCTGAATTTGGGGAAATAATGTGTAGTGTGTATCTTCTATCAGTTCTTCTATATATCCACTTTCTAAAACAGAATCTATGTCTATTTTGGAAAGTCTCTTTTTTACATCTTCAACAATATTGTTATCTACTATTCCCTGCAAATAGGTAATGCTTATTTTTGTTTGTGTCTGTTTCCCTACTGTAAAATCTTCAAATTTTAGCTCTGAAGATTTAATTTTTCTTCTGAGTTGAGATATATTGGTGGAAATATTTTGCGTAAATCCTTCATTTGGTCCCCTTATAACTTTTTCAACATCTGTGTCTGATACGCTTTTTTCCTTCCATCCGGGTGTTTCTATTTCTAAAGCGATATCATCACTATCTAGTAAAAGTATGGTATTTCCATTTAGGAGAGCATTTGTAATTTGCCCAATAGTTGATACTTCACTTATTTTTGCAATTTCAAGAAAATATTCTTTAATTATTTCTACAGTATGATCACATTTTAAATCACTTTCAGTAACCTCTTTAATATTCATGATAGAAGGTAATATGCTTTCATTAATTGATCTTATATCCGAAAGTCCATTTATAAAAATAAGTACGCAGGAACATTTCATTGAATGTATAACAAATTTATGGTAAACAACATCAGCACAATTTGAAAATAATTCGTGCAATACGTTTAAATTATTTGAAAGAGATTTATTTAAGGGCAAATTATATCTATCATCGGATAACTTTTGTACATAAATAAGATCTGAAGTGTTTTTAGAATTAAAAAACTTCTTCACAATTAAAGATCACTCTCCTAGAAAAAATTATTTTATAATTTATCCGATGACTACCTGCTCTAATACTCCAACTTATCCAAGTGGGAGTAAAGAGCAGATACGTCCCTGGATAACGATTTCTAAGTATCAGGTGGAGTCAAGACCCCATCTGATGCCAAGAATTCTGTTTATGCTTATTCTCTGCATTAAAGGTAAAAATATTCAATTTTCATTTTTGTACTTTTACAAAAAAATATTAATATATTATAATTATATACAAGGATATTTTAAACAAATAATAAAAATATTAGCATATTTTTATCAAATATACATTAAATTATAAAAGAGGGATAGAAAATATGATTGTTACCTGTAGAAATATATTAAATTTACCAGGACTTGAAAAAATGAAAGTTGTAGCTGGAAAGGGCGGTTTAGACAGGGGAATTACCTGGGCACATGTAATAGAAGTACCTGATGTTGGTGATTTTGTAAAAGGAGGAGAACTTTTATTTATTACTGGTATAGCAATAGGAAATAATTCAGAAGTTCTCCTTAAATTTATTAAAGACATTATTTCTAGAAATTTATCTGGCCTTGTTATAAATATAGGGCCTTATATAAAAGAGACACCTAAAGGAGTTATAGATTTTGCAAATACTGCAGGTTTTCCTATATTTGAGTTACCTTTCGAGGTGAAATTGATAGATGTAACTCAAATTATTTGCAGGGCCATTTTTGCACGAAATGCGCATAAGGAATCTGTGAACAATTTTATGCGAGAAGTGATTTTTGAGGATATAAATATTGATGAGGAAATGTTGGATAGGGCAATTTTATATGGATACAAAAGAGAAAAGAAATATTGCAGCCTAATAGTTGATATTGACAATTTTAGCTCTTATATAAAGAAAAAAAATATAGATGACGAGGAAATTATATCAAATATAAAAAACCGTGTACAAGATATAGTAGAATACGTTTTAGATGAAAATAACAAAAAATATTTTTATGCAGTTCAAAGTGATGCATTTTATTTTATGGTATGTTCCAATGTAGAAAATATAGACAGGATTGCAGAATCTATACGAAATGAAATATCAAAGAGAATGGGTGATATTACTGTAAGTATAGGAATAGGAGATGAATGCAGTGATCTAAAAGATTTTAAATGCGTAATATTAGAGGCAATAAAAGCATTAAAGTTATCTAAGATTTTTGGAAAGAAGAATTGTGTTATAAAGTATAAAGGCTTAGGTATATTTAGGCTTTTTTTTGATATAGAAACCAATGCAGAGATGAAAAAACTATTTGATGAAAATTTACTTAAACTTAAAATATATGATGAAAAAAACTCCTCTGTGCTAGTAAAAACGTTAATTGCATATTTAAAGGAAAATAGAAACTTAGGTAAAACTGCAGAAAAGCTGTACATCCACAGAAATACTATAAAATATAGGATAAATAGAATAGAGGAAATATTAAACTGTGATTTGAAGGATGATGAAACTGTCTTTAATATTATGCTCTGTATAAAAATTGGGGTGTTTTTAAGATTGATTTAAATGCAATTTCTATATGGTGAACAAAAATTTATACATATATTTGTTCATAGTGGACATACTAATTAGTTTAGAAATATGGTAAATTATATACATTAAGTTTAATAAACAGTTAAATAAATAGCAATTAAATTGATAAATTACAAATTAAACGGGTTAGGTGATGGAATTATGGATTATTCAGTTTTTCAATGTCCCAAGAAAATAATATATGGGAAAGATACCGTAAATTTCATTGGAAGTGAAGCAGCGGTGTTTGGAAATAAGGCAATGATAGTTACAGGAAAACATTCGTCAAAAAAGACAGGTGCATTAGATAAAGTTTACTATAGTTTAAAAGATCAGGGAATAGATCCTGTTATATTTAATAAAGTAGAATCAGATCCTAGTGTAATTACTGTAAGGGAAGGAGTGAAAGCAGGAAAAAAAGAAAAAGTAGATTTTATAGTTGCCTTAGGTGGAGGAAGCGCTATGGATGCAGCCAAAGCCATAAGTATGGCTATAGGAAATGGAGGGGATATTTTAGATTATGAAAAAGTTCAGCCTAAAACTTACGGAATACCTATTATAGCAGTTCCTACTACAGCAGGAACTGGAAGTGAAGTTAGTAAGTTTTCTATAATAACGGATACTGAAAGAAAGATAAAGATGCTTATTTCAAGTAACTTTATAATACCTGAAGTAGCAATTTTAGACCCACTTTTGACTATGATGATGCCGCCTCAGGTTACGGCAGCTACAGGGATGGACGCTTTCACTCATGCAATTGAGGCATATATTTCAAAGGCTGCACAGCCAATGTCAGATACATTTGCAATAAAGGCAATAAAGATTATAAGTAGTAATATTTCACGGTCAGTGCTTAAAGGTGATATTGAAGCTAGGGAAAAAATGCTGCTTGGACAGATGTATGCAGGACTTGCTTTTAGTAATGCATCTACAGCACTTGTTCATTCAATGTCAAGACCCTTAGGAGCTTATTATAAAGTTCCCCATGGAATGGCAAATGCAATTTTGCTTACAGAGGTTATGAAATTTAATAGAGCTTCTTGTGCTGAAAGATTTAAAGTTATAGCGGAAGCTATGGGAGAAAATGTAGAAGGAAAATCTGTAAGAGAAGCAAGCTTGATTGCAGTAGATACTATAAAGTCTATTTTCTTGGAAACAGGGCTTCCAGTATCACTTAAAGAAGTTGGTGTAGACAAAGACAATTTTAGAAAGATGGCAGAAGATGCTATGGAAAGTAAAACTACAGCTCTTAATCCGAGAAAACCTACGGTAGAGCAGTTAGTAGAAATATATGAAAAGATATATTAAGGAGGAATTTAAATGGAAGTTTTAGAAGATACTGAGTTAGATTTAGATGTTGATCAAATTAGAGAGTATGATAAAAAGTACAACTTGCATTCCTGGAGTGCACAGAAAAATCTAAAACCACTTGTAATTACAAAGGCTGAAGGAATTTATTTTTGGGACAGTGATGGGAAAAAGTATTTTGATATGTCCTCTCAATTAGTTAATGTAAATGTAGGACATGGAAATAAAAAGATAATAGAGGCTATAAAAAGGCAGGCAGAAAAAATGCCATTTATGGGACCTTCCTATGCTGTAGATGTAAGGGCAAAATTGGCTGCTAGGGTAATAGAAAAGGCACCAGATAATATGGCTAAAGTATTCTTTACATTAGGTGGATCAGACTCCAATGAAAATGCTATAAAAATAGCTAAGATGGTTACTGGAAGATTTAAGATATTTTCGAGATATCGTTCTTACCATGGAGCAAGTTTTGGAGCTGCAAATTTAAGCGGAGAGCCAAGAAGATATACTTGTGAACCTGGAATACCTGGATTTGTAAAGTTCTTTGATCCTTATATTTACAGAGAAAAAATAAGATTTGAAAGTGAAAAAGAAGCTTCAAAATTTTATTTAAGCAAACTTAGAGAGCAGCTTATATACGAGGGTACGGATAAAGTAGCAGCTATTGTTGTTGAAAGTGTAACTGGCAGCAATGGTGTAATCATACCACCTGAAGGTTATCTCCAAGGAATAAGGAAGCTATGTGATGAATTTGGAATAGTTATGGTTTGTGATGAAGTTATGGCTGGATGGGGAAGAACTGGAGAATGGTTTGCCTGCAATAACTGGGATGTAAAACCAGATATTATCACATTTGCAAAAGGAATTACTTGTGGATATGTACCTCTTGGAGGAGTAATTGTAAGTGAGAAAATAGCAAAGTTTTTTGATGATAATGTACTTATGTGTGGGCTAACATACAATGCACATCCACTAGCTTGTGCTGCAGGCTGCGCAACATTAGATGTATATGATGAAGAAAATCTAATAGAAAATTCTAAGAAGATGGGGGTCATTTTAGGACAAAAATTAGAGGAAATAAAGAAAAAGCATTCGAGTGTAGGAGACGTCAGATATATAGGATTGTTTTCAGCAGTAGAACTAGTAAAAGATAGAGAAACTAGAGAAGCTCTAGTGCCTTATGGAAAAGATCCAGATGGAATAATGTCAAAGATAGTTGGAATGTTAAAAGAGGAAGGATTTTCAACTTATTCTCATGAGAGCTGCTTAATGATAGCACCTCCACTTATTATAAATAAAAAAGAGATGGAAGAAGCTATGAATATTTTTGATAGGGTTATGTATTCTATAGATGAATTTGTAAAAACATTAAAAAAATAAGCGTCCCTTTTGTGGAAGAATAGGACACTTAAAATTAATTAACCAATTATATTATAAATCAATTTGAAAAAATGTAAAGGAGATATTGATTATGGAAGTAAAAGATATGAAAAAAATTAGCTGTGATAAAGAAAGAATGGAAAATAAAATTGCTACTTTTAGTAAATTTGGTGCTACAGGACACGGTGGAATAACAAGGTTATCCCTATCAGAAGCAGCCCTTCAAGCAAGAGCAGAATTTACAAAGAGAATGAAATCACTAGGTGCATATATTGTAACAGATGATATGGGAAATATGTATGCTACTTTCAAAGGATTGGAGGACTTGCCTCATATTGCAATGGGGTCTCATTGTGATTCAGTAGTACAAGGAGGAAATTATGATGGAATTTTAGGAGTAATGACTGCAATGGAAGCAGCTGAAACTATAGTTAGGGAAAACATTCCTCACCGCCATCCAATTACAGTTATGATATGGACTAACGAAGAAGGAGCACGTTTTGATCCTGCTATGATGTCATCTGGTGTTGTTACTGGTAAATTTGATAAAGAAAAGATGCTGGCATCAAAGGACCCGGAAGGCGTAACTTTTGGTGAAGCTCTGGATGCAAGTGGATATAAGGGTGATGAAAAAAATAGAATAAATCCTAAAGATTATATGGCTCTTTTAGAACTGCATATTGAACAGGGACCAGTACTTGAAGCCGCCAAAAAGGATATTGGAGTTGTAGAGGGCGTTGTTGGAATGGTTAACTATGAATTCGAATTTATAGGTCAAGCTGGGCATGCAGGAACTGTTCCACAGAAATTAAGAAAAGATGCTCTTTTGGCAGCATCTGAAGCCATTTTATATCTTCACAAGGAACTAGATAAACTTGATGGCAAGTTAGTCTATACTACTGGAAGAATTAACTGCTCACCAAATGTTCATACAATTATACCAGATGACGTTAAATTTACTTTGGATGCAAGACATCAAGATCCAAAAGTAGTACAGCAGGTAGTTGATATAATTAAGAACATTCCATCTGAACTCGCAGGCTGTAAAGTTAGCTATGAGGAATTGTGGGCACGTAAAACTGTCAGCTTCAATAAAGAATTAGTAAATCTGGTTGAAAAAAATGCAAATCTTTATGGATATTCCAATATGAGAATGTACAGTGGTCCTGGACATGATTCTCAATTTGCAGCTGATATGCTTCCTGTAACTATGATATTTGTTCCAAGTATTGGAGGACACAGCCACTGTGAAATAGAAAAAACTCCTCTTGATAATTGTGTAAAAGGTGCCAATGTACTGCTTCAAACTATACTAGACATCGATAAGATGTAAATTTGATTATAAGTCTATTAAAAGGAAGAGGGGATCTATATGGAACAGCCAGTAGAAAAAGAAATATATGAATTAGATCAATCCGATACAACTGTTACAGAAAGTAAACTGTACAATGGCGATAACGCACCAGTTCCGGTTAAGGAAAGGACCTGGAATACCTATAATTTCACTGCTCTCTGGATTGGAATGGCTCACTGTATACCTACCTATATGCTAGCGGGAAGCTTGATATCACTGGGAATGAACTGGAAACAAGCATTATTTACAATTACTCTTGGAAACCTAATAGTTTTAGTACCAATTTTATTGAACGCCCATCCTGGAACTAAATATGGAATTAACTTTCCGGTATTTTCAAGGCTATCCTTTGGAGTATTTGGTGCAAATATACCTGCAATTTTAAGGGCAGTTGTTGCCTGCGGGTGGTTTGGAATAAATACCTATATAGGCGGAAGTGCATTAAATGTATTGTTTTCAGCTGTAATTCCAGGATGGAAAACTCTTGGGGGAAGTTTTCAAATAGCAGGACTTAGTTTGCCGTCTGGTATAACATTTATGATATTCTGGGGCCTTGAGATGTTTGTTATATTTAAAGGCATGGAGCAGCTGAAAAGATTTGAAAACTGGGCAGCTCCACTAGTTATGGTTTTAGCTTTTGTTTTGATGGCTTGGGCAATTAAATCTGCTCACGGCTTTGGACCACTTTTAAGTTCACCAGGCAAATTGCATACCATGAGTGATTTTATGAAAGTATTTCCTGCTTCACTTACCAGCATGGTAGGATTTTGGGCAACACTGTCTTTAAATATACCAGATTTTACAAGATATGCAAAGGGTCAGAAAGAGCAGTTAATAGGACAATCTTTAGGACTTCCTATAACTATGACAGTATTTTCTGCTATGGGTATAATAATAACTTCTGCTACTGCAGTAATATTTGGAAAAAGCATGTGGAGTCCGGTAGATATAATATCGAAATTTTCAAATCCTTTTGCAATGTTAGTAGGTTTCTTTGGTATAGTAGTTGCTTCTCTTTCTGTTAATATTGCCGCAAACATTGTTTCACCAGCAAATGATTTTTCAAATGTAGCACCGAAACATATAAGTTTTAAAATGGGAGGGCTTATTACAGGTATTATAGGAATACTCATAATGCCATGGAAGCTTTTAGCAGATCCTAGTGGATATGTGTATACATGGCTTGACACTTATTCTGGAATACTTGGACCTGTAGCTGCAATAATCATATGTGATTATTGGCTTATAAAAAAGACCAAGGTAAATCTTAAAGATCTGTATCTTAAAGAAGGATTGTATACCTATAAGAAAGGGTTTAATCCAAAGGCAATTATTGCACTTGTTTTAGGAATTTTTGCAGCTCTTATAGGTAAAATAGTCCCTAGCTTAAGTGGAATAGTAAATTATGCTTGGTTTGTAGGTTTTGGAGTTTCATTTGTTGTTTATTATTTATTAAGTGCAGGATCTAAAGATTCAGGCAAAATTAATAGTCAGCCTGAAGAATTTGAAGAATAAAGCTTTTAGATTATTTTATGAGGTGATAAATTATGGATTTGATTATAAAAAATGGAGTTATAATAACGGCTAAAGATACTTATAAAGCAGATATAGGCATAAAAAATGGGAAAATTGCAGTCATAGGAAAAGAAATTGAGGGTAGTGGAGAAGAGATAATAGATGCAGAAGGAAAATATGTATTACCAGGGGCAATAGATGCACATACACATCTTGAAATGCCCTTTGGGGGCACCATATCTGCAGATAGTTATGAGGCAGGTACGAGAGCTGCTGCCTGTGGAGGTACAACTACAGTTTTTGATTTTGCACTGCAGCAGAAAGGCCACGGCATAATTCAAACGGCTAGGGAAAGAGATGAGCTCTGTGCACCACAAGCTTGTGTTGATTATGCTTTTCACGTAGTTATATCTGATTTAAGACCAGAAATTTTAGATGAATTTCAAGCTGCAGTAGATTATGGACTTCCCAGCTTTAAAGTGTATATGGTATATAAAAAAGAAGGGCTTATGGCAGATGATGGAGTGCTTTGCCAGGTGCTTGAAAAATCCAAGGAAACAGGAGCACTTATTTCAGTGCATGCAGAAAACCCTGATTTAATAGACATAAGAACGGATAAATATCTGAAAGAAGGAAAAACTTCTGCCTGGTATCACTATATGTCAAGACCTGAATTTGTAGAAGCAGAGGCGGATAAGAGGGCAATACACTGGGCAAAATCACTAAATGCTCCCCTTTATATAGTACATCTTGCAAACAAAGAAGGTATGGAAGAAGTAAAGAGGGCAAAAGATGAAGGATATGAAATATATGCAGAAACTTGTCCTCAATATTTATATTTTACAAGCGAAGTTTACAAGAGAGAAGACGGTAGAAATTTTGTGTGCTCCCCACCAATGAAAGGGAAAGAAAGCTTAGATGCCCTATGGAAAGGTATAAAAACAGGTGATATTTCTACTATAGCTACAGATCATTGTCCATTTCAAAGTTCTGAAAAAGATTGGGGAAAAGATGATTTTACAAAGATACCAAATGGATGTATGGGCATAGAAAATATGTATCCATATATGTTAAGTGAAGCAAATAAAGGAAGGATTTCCTTTAACAAGGCAGTAGAAGTTTGCAGTGCAAACCCTGCAAAAATATTTGGATGTGATAATCAAAAGGGTAGTATTGTAATAGGAAAAGATGCTGATATTGTAATCTATGATCCTAAAAAGGAATTTACAATTTCAAAGAATAATATGCATTCTGATGTAGATTATACCATATGGGAAGGAGTTAAATTGAAAGGATATCCAGTTATGACTTTATCAAGAGGAAAGCTTGTATTTAAAGATGGAGAATTTGTAGGAAAACCCGGTTGGGGAAAATTCTTAAAGAGAAAGATAAAGAGGTAATTAGGCATTTTCTTTCAAATGCCTTAATAGGAGGACTTAATATGGACAAGAAAAATGATATGAAATTTAGTCAGATAACAGAAGAAGTTTCTAGATGTCTTTTATGTTATGATCCACCTTGCAGTAAAGCATGTCCGGGAGGAAAAAATGCAGCAGATATTATAATGTCTCTAAGATTTAAGAATTATAAAGGAGCCTGTCATAAGTTTATGAATGACTTATATAAATCTGGTGAATGTGGTCTTGCATGCAATAATAAGATGTATTGTCAAAGAAATTGCATAAGGGGAAAAATAGATAGACCCATAAAGATAAGGATGATACACAAATTTCTTCATGAAGAGAGCTTAAAAGTGGAGGAGGTAATTTAAAATGAGGGACCTTTCTATAGAGTTTTGTGGTATAAAGTGCGAAAATCCATTTTTCTTGTCCTCTTCTGTAATTAGCAATAACTTTGAAATGTGCGCTAAAGCTCTAAACATGGGCTGGGCTGGTGTGGTATTTAAGACTATAGGCTTTTATGTTGCAGATGAGGTATCTCCTAGGTTTGATGCAATAGGCAAAGAGAATACTCCTTTTATAGGATTTAAAAATTTGGAGCAGATATCAGAGCATCCTTTAGAATATAATCTAGAATGTATAAGTAAATTGAAGAGAGAATTTAAAGATAAAGTTATTGTTGCATCCATTATGGGAGAAAATGAACAGCAGTGGACTAAGCTGGCGGAGTTAGTTACAAAGGCAGGTGCAGATATAATTGAATGTAACTTTTCATGTCCCCAGATGGCGGAAGAATCCATGGGGTCAGATGTAGGTCAAAATCCTGAACTTGTAGAGAAATACTGCAAAGCTGTAAGAAGAGGAACTTCACTTCCTGTACTTGCCAAGATGACTCCCAATATAGGGAATATGGTAATCCCTGCAGAAGCTTCAATACACGGCGGCGCAGATGGAATAGCTGCTATAAACACTGTAAAAAGTATAACTAGGGTTGATTTAGATAAGTTCTCACCTTATCCAATAATAAATGGTAAGTCAGCTGTATCTGGATATTCAGGAAAGGCAATCAAGCCTATAGCTCTTAGATTTATAAGTGACTTGGCTAAGAGTGAAAAACTAAAAGAAATTCCTATAAGTGGAATAGGTGGAATAGAAACTTGGGAAGATGCAGTAGAATTTTTACTGCTAGGAGCATCCAATATTCAAATTACTACAGCTGTTATGCAATATGGATATAGAATAATAAAGGATTTGATAAGTGGATTGTCCTATTATATGGAAGATAAAAAATTTGAAAAAGTAAAAGATTTAGTGGGATTGGCAGTTAAAAATGTAGTGAATGCAGATGAACTTGAAAGGGATTATATAATTTATCCTGAATTTAGAGATCACAATTGTGTTGGATGTGGAAGATGTTATATATCTTGTTTTGATGGAGGACATCAAGCTATAAAATGGAACTATGAATCTAGAAAACCACAGCTTATTGAAGATAAATGTGAGGGATGTCATTTATGTGCAAATATATGTCCTACTGGAGATATACTAAGTGGTAAAAAAGTAATTAAAACTGCAAAAAAAGTTAGGCAATTGGCTTAAAAATTTAAATAAATAAGACTATGAGTATGTTAGCTTATAGCCTTATTTTATTTGCAAGAGTCGCAGGGCAATTTAATAGTATCATATATTTTTATTATTTTTTCATTCAACATTTTGTCAACTAAATCAATGCAATCTCCATCGTATTTTATACTATTATTTAATAGTAACACAGAAATACCGTGTACCGCACTCCACATGGTTAATATGTCTAAAGATAGATCCTTTTCTTCTATAGTATTTTTATATACAGATTTTAGGTAATTAATGGCACTTGCTTTAAATACTTGAAAAGCTCCACCTTCATAGGATGAATTATCATCTTTGCTTATATTTACAGGTTTACTAAAATCGCTTAAGAAAATAAATTTAAAATAATCTGGATTTTCAATCATAAATTTTACATATTGTTTTCCGAGTTCAACAAGTTGTTTTTTTGGATCGGAAGGATATTTATTTACAATTTCATTCAAAGAGTTTTCAAAGCTTTTTGATACTTCCATAATGATTGCAGAAATGAGTTCATCTTTATTTTTAAAATGTTTATAGGGTGCGGTATGGCTCACGCTGCACATTTTAGCTACTTTTCTTAAAGAAAAATCTTCATATCCACTATTAGTTAGAAGCTCAATTCCCTTTTTTATCATTTCTTCTTTTAAATTTCCATGATGATATTTTTCTTTATCCAATATTATCTTCCTTTCAAATTGATATATTTAAAGTAATTATAACCTTTGCCGATCATATAGGCAATGTTGTATTAAACATTGCCCGTAAAAGTTAAACATATGAGTAAAGCATTTAACCCTATTATTACACAGGTTATAATCCATCCTACAGTTTTTGTAAGAGGCTTATTGACAAGGTTACCCATGAGATCTTTTCGACTGGTTATAAGCAGCATAGGTATTATTGCAAGGGGGAGGGCAAAACTTAATGCAACCTGGCTTAGCACTAAAGCTTTCATTGGATTCATTCCAAGACATATAATAACCATTGCAGGTGTCATAGTTATAAGTCTTCTAACATTAAGTGGTATATTTAGATTTACAAAACCTTTCATAATAGTCTGTCCTGCTAACGTTCCTACTGCAGATGAAGACAATCCAGATGCAATTAAGGCTATGCCAAAAATTCCACTGGATAAGGAACCTACTAGTGGTTCTAGAGACTTATGTGCCTGTTCGATGGAGTCTACAGCTATTCCATTTTTATAAAATACTGCAGCTGAAACTATTACCATTGCTGCATTTACGATAAATGCAATGTTCATGGCAATTATTATGTCAATTCTCTCCATTTTTAAGTGACTAAGCTTAGCTTTTATGCTGTCATTTCTATGATTACGACTTTGAACCAATTGAGAATGCAGATATATAACATGGGGCATAACAGTAGCTCCTAACATGCTTACAGCTATCAATACAGCACTTCCATTTGGCAGTATGGGAACAAGGGTATGTATCCCAACAGCTGTCCAATCAGGTTTAGCTATAAATAATTCCATAGAATATGCAATGCATATAACAGTTACTAATGTAGTGATTATTGCTTCTATTATCCTTTGACCATATTTCTCCATATATACAATGATATAAGTTGCTAATCCAGTGAGAAGACCTGCATAAATCATAGGAATTTTAAATAGTAGATACAATCCAAGAGTGCCGCCTAGAAATTCTGCCAAATCTGTTGCCATAGCAGCAAGTTCGGCACAAATCCATAAAAACCAGTTGGCTTTTTTTGAAAAAATCATTCCACACATTTCAGGTAGGTTGTGTCCTGTGGCAATGCCTAGCTTTGCAGACATGGACTGGAGGAAGATGGCCATTATATTGCTCCACAGGATTACCCATAGGAGAGTATAGTTAAATTGGGAGCCGGCACTTATATTTGTAGCAAAATTTCCAGGATCTATATAAGCCACGCTTACTATAAAAGCAGGCCCTAAAAATTTGGATAATTCACGGCTTTTCCCAAGTATTCCTCTATTTTTCTTCAATACATTTAACTCGTTTTCCATATTCTAAACTTACCTTCTTTATAAAAAATTTGTTAGTCTAGGCTAAAGTTCTTTCACTACTGTAAAATATGTAATGTAGGTTAAAAGTGTTACTGATGCATATGGAAAATAGGGTTATTTAGTAACTAGAACTTAATGTTTTTAACAAACTGTTATGGTATAGATAACATATAGTTAACTTGTAAAATGTATACTTTTTTTGAAGTCAAATTAATGAGGTGTATTAAATGAGCATAGAGAATGAACTTGAGAAAATATTAGCGGAAAAAAGTATCAATACTGTTTTTCAGCCTATCGTTTCTTTGAAAAATGGTTTTGTTATAGGATACGAAGCACTTAGCCGCGGACCTGAAGGTTCACCTTTGTATTTCCCAGATAAACTTTTTTCGACTACAGAAAAGTATAATAAAACATGGGAACTTGAATTTTTGTGTAGGGTAAAAGCATTGAAAAGGCAAATTCAATTGATAAAAATAAATTACTATTTATAAATGTAGATCCTAAAATATTTAGAGATGAAAGATTTAAAAGTGGGTTTACAAAGGATTTTTAAAGAAACACAATATGTCTCCAGACTTAATTATTTTTGAAATTACGGAGAAAACTGCTATAGAAGATTATAAAAGTTTTAAAAATGCCCTTGAAAATTATATTAATCAAGGATATAAAATTGCAATTGATGATACAGGGGCAGGTTATTCAGGCCTTAAAACTTTAATGGAAATAAAACCTCAGTATATTAAAATTGATATTTCTCTCATAAAAAATGTAGATAAAGATTTATTTAAACAGGAACTTATGAGAACATTTGTAACTTTGGCAAGATCTACTAATATGAAACTTATTGCAGAAGGGATTGAAACGAAAGAAGAACTTTTAACTTTAATTGAAATAGGTGTTTGTGCTGGACAGGGATATTTTCTTTAAAGACCAGCAGGAACATTTTTAGATATTCCTCAAAATGTAAGAGAAAAAATAATTGATTATAATAAAATATCTGATAACAAAGTTAAATTTGAAAAAAGTTATATTGGAGATATTGCCCAAGAAAATAAAACATTTTCGGGATCAACTAAAAGTGAAAATATAAAAAAATTTTTTGAACAATCAAGTGTTACAGGAGTATGTATAGTAAATGAAGATTTTCCCACAGGTTTAATTATGAAACACAATCTTGATTCTATGCTTGCTACAAAATATGGAATCTCAGTGTTCTTAAAAAGACCTATGGTTTTGAAAATGGAGATAAGGTATTAAAATTCACTTCAATTTTTTTAGAAAATAAGATTAAGAAATCTTTTCCATACAATAGATTTATAGGACATTTAGGAGGAGATGATTTTGTGTGTATAATAGAAGATACTGCTGCTAAGTGTTATAAATTATGTGAAGAGATGATCCGTGAATTTGATTTGAAAATACTTAATTTTTTCAATGAAAAAGATAAAGAAAATAATTACATAGAATCCTTTGATCGAAAGGGTAATAAGGATATCTTTCCACTTACATCAATTGCATTTGGAGGAATGTACGGAAATGTCAATAGATTTAAAGATGTAGATGAAATTGGTGAATATATGAGTACTTTAAAAAAACAGGCCAAAGGAAATAGGGATAGGAGCAGCTATATAATTGATGAAGTTTATTAAAATGAGGTCAATTATATTGCAAATTAAATACTAGTATGATACACTGAATAAGTATTAGTAATAACTAATGCTTAGATTTGATTAGATGAACAACATATCTCTTTTAGAAATATATTTGTGAATCGTTTTAGATCTTGATTTTTGGAAAAGGAGGTATGTTTAAATGGCAGATAAAACTATAGTTTGCAAAGACTGTGGAGAAGAATTCGTATTCACTGAAGGCGAACAAGAATTTTATAAAGAAAAAGGTTTTGAAAATGAACCTCAGAGATGTCCTGATTGTAGAAGAAAAAGAAAACAACAGAACAACAGAGGATTCAGAAGATAATACGGTGTTTACTAAAGCCCTATAGTTTTATGCTATAGGGCTTTTAAAAGTTTAGATGATTTTCATGGAAAGGAAATTGAAAATGACAAAGCACAATGTTTGGACTAATAAAAGTACTATCTATCAATATATAAAACAGTATTTACAAATGATGATAGGATGTATAATAGTAGCCTTTGGATTTAATCTGTTTTTAAAGCCTAATGAAATAGCTTCTGGTGGGACGGTTGGAATATCAATACTAGTACAGCATGTATTTGGTGTAGAGCCTGCTATTACCCAGTGGTGTGCAAATATTCCGCTGATTTTTGTAGGATTATTTTTTATGGGGAAAAAATTTGCAATGAGAACTGTATTTGGCTCTTTGGTTCTACCTTTATGCATACTTTTTACAACACATTTTCATGCTTTGACATTAAATCCTCTTTTAGGTGCTATATATGGAGGAGTACTATCAGGTATAGGACTTGGCTTAGTTTTTAAAAGTGATGGATCTACAGGGGGAACCTCAATAATAGCTAGTATTGCCAATAAATATACAGCTTTGAGCATTGGAAATTCTCAAGGATTAATAGATGGATCTGTAATTATTTGTGCTGGTTTTGTATTTGGTGCAGAAAAAGCACTTTATGCGATTATATCCATATATATAACTAGTAAGGCTATTGATTTAATACAGCTAGGATTTAGTGGATCAAAAGTTGCCTTTGTAATTTCTGATAGATCACTACTAATAAAAAAAGCTGTATTAGAGGATTTAAACAGAGGGGTTACCGTGCTGTCTGGTTTTGGTGGTTATACTGAAGAAAAACGTACAGTTTTAATGGTAGTTATGGATCAATCAGAATTGAACAGATTTAAAACTTTCATAAAAAATATCGATAAAGACTCATTTATAATAATAAGTGATACCCATGAAGTTTTAGGACAGGGATTTAAATTATATAGTGGAGTTAAGAACAAAAAAATAGTTTGATAATCAGGCTGTAAAGTATTTTCGAGGTTTATAATACAAAACTGTAGAAAATATGTAAACTGTAGTATATAATAATTAATAATTGACAACAGTTTTTTTTAGATTAATATGTTAAAATAGAAATAGGTATGGATAAATTTTAAGATAGAGGCGAGAAATTTGATAGATATAAAAACTGAAAAAGAAATAGGATATATGGCTGCAGCAGGGAAGATACTAGCATCGTGTCATAAAGAAATTAGAAAAATGATTAAGCCAGGTATAACTACTATGGAGATAGATGCTTTTACGGAGAAATTTTTAAAAGAAAATGGGGCAACCCCTGAGCAAAAAGGTTATATGGGTTTTCCGTATGCTACTTGTGCTTCAGTAAATGATGAGATCTGTCATGGATTTCCAAGCAACAAACCTTTAAAAGAAGGTGATATTGTAACTATAGATATGGTTGTAAATTTAAATGGATGGTTGGCTGATTCTGCATGGTCCTATGCAGTAGGAAATATATCTAAGGAAGCTGAGGACCTTATGAAGGTTACAAAAGAATGTCTTTACAGAGGTATAAAGAAAGCTGTTGTTGGAAATAGAATAGGTGACATAGGACACGAAATACAAAGCTATGCAGAGCCACTAGGATATTCAGTAGTAAGAGATTATACAGGACATGGCATAGGAAAAGTAATGCATGATGATGTATGTGTACCTCATTATGGTAAACCAGGAAGAGGACTTAAACTTAGAGAGGGTATGGTAATTACTATAGAACCTATGATAGATATAGGTACTTATTCAACTGTAGTAGATAGCAATAATTGGACAGCACGTACTGCAGATGGAAGTCTTTCAGCACAGTATGAGCATACTCTCGCTATAACGAAAAATGGACCTATTATTTTAACTGATCAAGACAGCATTTAGAAAGTAGAAATTAAGCAGCCGTGGATAAGTATCAGCAATACATGACATTATTCACGGCTATATATCTTTAATAATTAAAAAATAATGGAACCTAAATCAGTTCACAATTCACGAATTGCAATTGATTATTTTGTATTATGAATTATGTTATGATTTGCTATATATGGTAAATGCCATATATAGATTGACATAATAGCCCGTAGGGCTTATTTTTATACGCTAATATATAAATCTGAAAGGAAGGTATTTATGGGAAAAAGTGATATGTCAGAATCATCTAAAAGTAATGAAGTAAAACAAAAATATCTAGGAAATAAAGGTCTTATAATCCTTATCTCTTTATTAAGTGCATTTGTGCCTTTATCCACGGATCTTTATCTTCCAGCATTGCCTATGATGTCTGAATATTTCCATGTATCACAGGCTGTTACTAATCTTACGCTTATAATGTTTTTTGTATTTTTTAGCATAGGCACGCTTGTTTTTGGACCGTTAAGTGATAAATATGGACGTAAACCAGTACTTATTATGGGTCTTGTATTTTATTTAATAGGCAGTGTAATGTGTGTATTTTCGGCCAATATGACTCTTTTAATATTTTCTAGAATTATTCAAGCTGTTGGAGGAAGTGCAGCTAGTGCAGTAGCTACAGCTATTGTTAAAGATGTTTACAGCGGCAAAAAACGAGAATCGGTTTTATCTATTGTTCAATCTATGACAGTAATTTCTCCAGCTGTAGCACCAGTTTTAGGCTCATGGACTTTAAAAGTAACTTCATGGAGAGGAATATTTGTGGGGCTTGCCCTTATAGGAGTGGCATCTCTAATAGGATCTGTATTGCTAAATGAAACCTTAACAAGTTACAATAAAGGAACAGTAATGCAGACATTGGGAAGGTTAGGCGTAGTACTTAAGAATCCAGGATTTTTTTCTATGTTACTTATATTTTCTGTAGTAAATATAGCATGTATGGCGTTTATATCTGCATCATCCTATATATATCAAGAGGGCTTTAAACTTACAAGTGAAGTATACAGTTATTATTTTACTTTAAATGCAGTGGGAATGTTATTTGGTCCATTCCTTTATCTTAAGCTTGCAGGTCATCTTAAACGTGAATTTATCATTGATGCTTGCTTTATTGTAATGATAGCCAGCGGTATATTAGTTTGTATATTTGATAACAGCAAACCTTGGGTATTTGCATTAGCTCTCTTGCCTTCTACTATAGCATCATGCTGCATGCGTCCGCCAAGTACTAACTTGATGCTTGAGCAGCAGCAGAAAGATACAGGTTCAGCATCCTCACTTATAGGTGGGTTTGCAATGATTATGGGAAGCGTAGGCATGGTTATTGTTTCATTTAATTGGCCCAATCAAGTTTTTGTAATAGGAGCTCTAACTGTTGTAATAGGACTAATTTGTGGAATTGGATGGAAATTGGCTTATAAAAAACCATATGTAAGACATTTTTCTGAAATAGATATGGAACAATGTGATGTAGCAGAATAAAGAGACTTTCTAAGTAAAAATGGACTTATACTTCGGATATTTTTTACAACCACAAGTATGATTAAATACTTTGATAAGTCTAAGCAGAAAATTTATAAAAACATAAGGTCTTTTGAAAACTCGTACCTCAGACAATTCAAAAGACCTAAGTTTTTTATAAATTTTCCACTAAGACTTATATACAAAGTTTTTAAATGTACTTGTTTATTGTAAAAATATGCCTGCGTATAAGTCCATTTTTAAGCTATAAAATCTGTATTTGATTATAATATCAAATATTTGTTATAGTATGTTAAACATAATGATTGAATTATTACATATATGTTTACTTTTTTAAGTAACACTATAGGGATGCCAATTTGAAATTGCTATTATGTGATTTGATATAAGACAACTTTTAGCCTAGAAAGTGTGTATAAAAATATATTATAGTTGCTGTTATAACTATTTATAAATCAAATAAGTGGATAGAGCTAAATGTGATATCATAAAATCAAATGTTATAATATCTAGAGTTAAGGGGGAATATGTAGTGGCAGATTATAGAGAATTATGGAGTAAGTTGGGAATAGATCTAGAAAAACATGATAAATTATGTGCAGTGCTTCCAGAATTATACGGTGGCGTTTATTTAACCCAAAAAAATAGACCAGAGGGAATGAATTATTTTAATCTTGTAGTAGCTGAAGTCCATGGATTAAGGATACAGGAACTGGATGACTATAAAGCACAAGGTGGAAAAGTAGTAGGCACATTTTGTGTGTTTGTTCCTGATGAAGTTATACTTGCAGCAAAAGCAATAGGGGTAGGTCTTTGCTCAGGATCTCAATTTTGGGTTGAAGATGGTGAAAAGGTTTTACCAAGGAACATATGCCCTTTAATTAAGGCACTTATGGGTGCAAAAGTTGGAGGAACGTGTCCATATTTTCAATCGTGTGATATGTTAATTGGAGAAACAACCTGTGATGGAAAGAAGAAAGCTTGGGAAATATTAAATGACTATGTTCCAGTTCATGTTATGGAATTACCACAGATGAAAAGAGAAAAAAATTGTAAGGCTTGGGAAGAAGAAATAAAGGAATTTATAAGCAAGATGGAAGAACTTACGGGCAATAAGGTAACTGTAGAAAGTTTAAGACAGGGCATAAAGACTGCAAATGCGAAGAGAAGGGCACTTAAAAGATTATATGATTTGAGAAAATATAAGCCATCTCCAATAAGTGGATTAGATGTTTTATTGATATCACAAATTGCTTTCTATGATGATCCAGATAGATTTGTAGAAAAATTAAATGAACTATGCGATGAATTGGATGAAAGAGTTAAAAAAGGTGTAGACGAGGGTAAAAAAAGGATCATGATAACAGGAACCCCAATGGCACTGCCTAACTGGAAACTTCATTCTATCATAGAAGGATTAAATGCACAGGTAGTAGTTGAAGAAACATGTACAGGAACTAGATACTTTGAAAATGAAGTTTGTGAAGATGGAGAAACTATAGACGATTTAGTAAAAAATTTAGCTGACAGATATATGAAGATAAACTGTGCCTGCTTTACCCCAAATACAGGAAGAATTGATGATATAATAAAATATGTAGATGAATATCATGTAGATGGGGTAATTGATTTTAATCTTTCATTTTGCCATACTTATGCAGTAGAACATAAGGATGTAGAAAAAGTGTTAAAAGAAAAAGATATACCTTTAATTCAGATAGAAACGGATTATTCTACAGAAGATTCAGGACAGATAAAAACAAGAGTAGAAGCATTTTTAGAGATGATATAATGTAGGAGATTTATAGTATGTCAAATAAAAGATACTATATACTTTTTCCATCTCATACTGAAGGGATAAAGATGGAAAAGTTATTAAAAGGGAGTAAATTAGAATATACAATTGTGCCTACACCTAGGGAAATTTCATCCTGCTGCGGCATATCTATAATGTATAACAAGAAGGATGAAGAAGAAATAAAGCTGATGGCACAACAGCATAATGTAAAAACATTAGGCTTTCACTGTGTAGATAAAAAAATTGTGAATCCTTATTTATAATAACTCAACTTTTTTAGTTAATAGTTAAGAATGAAGAATTAATACTTATTGTGGATTTTTTTTGTTACACTACAAAAAATCACCATTTACTATTAACTTTTCATTATTAATTATTAATTTATCTTAATATAGAAGGTGGAATTTTGTGATTTACGTAGGTATAGACATAGGTTCTACTGCTTCAAAAGTTTGTATATATGACAGTGGAATTAAGGAAACATTTGCACTTCCAACAGGTTGGAGCAGTGTAAAAACTGCTGGTGTCATAAAAGATAGACTAAAGGAAATAGGATTGGGGAAAGATAATTGTAAAATAGTAGCTACGGGGTATGGAAGAGTATCTGTTCCCTATGCTGATAAAACTATAACTGAAATTACTTGCCATGGAAAAGGTGCTTACTACCTTTTAAAAGATGACTGTACAGTAATTGATATAGGCGGCCAAGACACCAAGATAATTACCATAAAAGGTGGTAGAGTTACTAATTTTACTATGAATGACAAATGTGCAGCAGGTACAGGAAGATTCCTAGAGCTAATGGCTGGTACTTTAGGCTTTACCATAGATGAACTATGTGAAAAAGCTAAGAGTGGAAATGGAGTTACTATAAGTTCTATGTGTACTGTGTTTGCTGAATCTGAAATAACAAGTTTAATTGGAAATGGTACAAGGAGAGAAGATATAGCTTTTGGAGTAGTTGATTCTATTACAAGTAAAGTAAAATCTTTATGTCAAAAGCATGGAGACGAATTTAATTATTTTTTAACTGGTGGTTTAAGTCAAAATAAGTATATAATAAACACCCTTTCTAAAAAATTAAGCTCACCTGTTAAAAACAGTAAATTTGGAAGATATGCAGGTGCTATTGGAGCAGCTCTTTTAGCTTCAAAATTAAAATAACATGTTGACTTTGATTTGAAACTGTGATATCCTAAACACAGTAAAAATTAAACAGTAAAAGACCTTTAAAACTAGTCCTGTGAGACTAGGAAGGCATATGTAGAATATAAAATTATTATATTATGGTATAATAATGCCTTCCTTAAAGGAAGGCATTTTTTTACACCTTTAAATTTAGCACGGAGAGGCTGAGAAGGAGGAATTATTAATGTTAAAAGGAAGACATCTAATAGATATAATGGATTTTTCAATAGAAGAATTAGATGAGATATTCAAACTTGCAAATGAAATAATTTCAAAAGAGAAGGATTTTTCAAAGGTATGTGATGGAAAGCTTCTAGCAACCTTATTTTATGAACCAAGTACTAGAACTAGACTTAGTTTTGAATCTGCTATGATTAGGTTAGGTGGAAAGGTAGTAGGTTTTTCGGAACCTAATTCAAGTTCTGTTTCAAAAGGTGAAAGTATAGCAGACACAATAAGGGTAATTGGATGTTATGCAGATATTATAGCTATGAGACATCCTAAAGAAGGTGCACCTAAGATAGCATCTATGTATTCTACAGTACCTGTTATAAATGCAGGAGACGGTGGTCACCAACATCCAACACAAACACTTACAGATCTTTTAACCATTAAATCTATAAAAGGAACATTATCCAATCTAAAAATAGGCTGCTGTGGTGACTTGAAGTTTGGAAGAACAGTACACTCACTCATAAATGCCATGTCCAGATATGAAAACAATAGTTTTACTCTTATATCCCCGGAAGAATTGAAAGTACCTGATTACGTTAAAAAAGAATTAAATAGAAAAGGTGTTAACTACAGCGAAACTAAAAATTTAGAAGATGCTATAGGTTCTCTTGACATACTTTATATGACCAGGGTACAGAAAGAAAGATTTTTTAATGAAGAAGATTATATAAGACTTAAAGATATATATATATTAAGCAAAGATAAAATGTCTAAAGCGGGTAAGGATATGATAGTACTTCACCCACTTCCAAGAGTAAATGAAATTCCATATGAAATAGATAGTGATCCAAGAGCTTGTTACTTTAAACAAGTTAAATATGGTATGTATGTGAGAATGGCATTAATGTTGAAATTACTTGGAATTAGGTAGGGGAGGAAGATAAACATGCTTACAATAAATAGTGTAAAGAACGGTATTGTAATTGACCATATAAGAGCAGGATACGGAATGAAAATATTTAATTACCTAGAACTAAACAAGGCAAAGTATTCTGTGGCGCTTATAATGAATGCCGTAAGTGAAAAATTAGGAAGAAAAGATATAATTAAAATAGAAAATAATTTGGAACTGGATTTTACAGTACTTGGATTTATAGATCCTAACATTACAATTGATATAATAAAAGATGAAAAAATATATAAGAAGATAAAATTGAAACTTCCAGACAAAATTGAAAATATAATAGAATGTAAAAATCCAAGATGTGTTACTTCTGTAGAAAAAAATATACCTCATATTTTTAATCTGGTGGACGAAAAAACAGGTGCCTATAGATGTGAATATTGCGATCAGATATATGAGAATTTATCGAAATATCTTTAAATTAAAGTAAAATTATATTTAAAGAAAGGGCTTTTTATGATTATAGATAAATTGTACGATGATGTTTTAAAAAAGGGAAATGTATGTGTGGGACTAGATACTGCATTAGAATATATACCAAAACATGTATTAAGTTCAAATGAAAATATAGCAGATGCTGTATTTGAATTTAATAAAACTATAATAGATAGTACTTGCGATGTAGTAGCTTGTTATAAAGTACAAATTGCATACTACGAAGCCTTGGGTATGGAGGGACTCAGGGCATATAGTAGAACCTTAAAGTATATAAGAAATAAAAAGGTTTTAACGATTGCAGATATCAAAAGAGGAGATATAGCAAAAACAGCGGAAATGTATGCAAAGGCACATTTTAAAGGTGAATTTGAAAGTGATTTTATAACTTTAAATCCTTACATGGGATTTGATACATTAGAACCTTACTTACCTTATATTGAGAATGACAATAAGGGAATGTTTGTGCTCATACGTACGTCAAATAGAGGAGCAGAAGATATTCAGTATATAGATACTAAAGAGGATAAAAAACTTTACAATATAGTAGGAGAAAAAGTAAATTTTCTTGGAAAGAAATATTTAGGAGACTGTGGCTACAGTTCCATAGGTGGGGTAATAGGGTGTACTCATCAGGAAGAAGGAATACAGCTTAGACACAATCTAGATAGTGTATTTTTCTTAATACCTGGATATGGAGCCCAAGGGGGAACAGCTCAGGACATTGCTGCTTATCTTAAAAAGGGCAACGGCGGTGTAGTGAATTCTTCAAGAGGAATACTTCTAGCATATAGAAAAAGAAAAAATGGCGAAAAGAATTATGGAGAATGTGCTAGAGAAGAGTGTATTAGAATTAGAGATGATATATTTAAGGTATTTTCAAAGAAATAGCCAGTTAGTATGCTAGTCTATTTTCTTTCAAATGCCTTAAGGCATCAAAAAATATTTAGAAATGGAGAAGAAATGCATTGAAAAATGAGTTAAGCTATACCACTGAAAAAGTATATAAAAATGAAAAAACAGCTGAAGGTATTTATAAACTTGAAATTCAGGGAAAGTTCAAGGGCAAACCAGGGCAGTTTTATATGCTGAGGTGCTGGAAACTAGAACCACTGCTTTCAAGGCCTATAAGCATACATTATTTAGATACAAATAAAATAGTTTTTTTGTATCAAGTAGTAGGGGAAGGTACTGAAAAGTTAAGCAAATTGAAAACGGGCGATGAAATAAAACTTTTAGGGCCTTTGGGAAATGGATTTGATATAGAAAATTTGAAAACAAAAACTGCTATTATTGCAGGAGGTATAGGAATTGCCCCAATGTTTTATCTTGCTCAAAGCATAAGAAAACAACATGAGAATTGTAAATTAGATCTTTATGCTGGTTTTAGAGATAGTGTGTATTCTATAGATAAATTTAAACCTTTTGTAGATGACATATACATTTCTACAGAAACGGGAAGTCAAGGTACAAAGGGCTATGTAACTGATGAATTTAGGCCTGAACTCTATGATGCTGTACTATGTTGTGGGCCGGAAGTTATGATGAAAAAAGTAATAAGTATGTGTAGCAAAAAACAGGTAACCGTATATGTTTCAATGGAAAATCGTATGGCCTGTGGAGTGGGAGCATGTCTTGTATGTACTTGTAGTACCATTAAAGGTAATAAACGAGCATGTAAAGATGGACCAGTTTTCTTAGGAAGCGATATAGTACTGTAATTTTTAAAAAGTTTGAAATAACTAGTTAGTATGCTATTTCAAATGCACAAATATAAAAGGGGAAAGGAAGTTTAACCAATTGATAGATATATGCGGTGTGAATTTTAAAAATCCTGTAATCGGAGCATCTGGAACCTTTGGATTTGGTGAAGAATATAATCAAATTTATGATGTATCAAAATTGGGAGGAATATGTTCTAAGGGTCTTACGTTAAAAAGAAAAGAAGGAAATGGCGGCATAAGAAGCTATGAAACTAAAGCAGGTATATTAAATAGTGTGGGACTTCAAAATCCAGGAGTAGAACATTTTATAAATTTTGAACTTCCTAAAATGAAAAAATTTGATACAGTTGTTATAGCTAACATAGGCGGAAGTACTATAGATGATTATGTTGAATCCGTGGAGAAGCTAAGTAGTTCGGATGTAGACATTATAGAACTGAACATATCTTGCCCTAATGTAAAAAGTGGGGGTATGGCTTTTGGAATAAAATCAAAGGTAGCCTATGAAATAGTAAGTGCTGTAAGGAAAGTCTGCAAAAAACCACTTATGGTGAAGTTATCTCCTAATGCTGAAGATATCGTAGATATGGCGTATAAGTGCTGCGATGCAGGAGTGGATAGCTTATCCCTTGTAAATACATTTAAGGCTATGGCTATAGATATTAAAAACAGGAAGGCAGTATTTGATAATATAACTGCCGGATTGTCGGGACCGGCAATAAAACCCATTGCATTAAGAATGGTATATGAAGTTTCAAAAGCTGTAAAAGTTCCTGTAGTTGGAATAGGTGGAATAGTAAGCTTTCAAGATGCGATAGAATTTATAATGGCGGGAGCTTATGCAATTCAAGTAGGTACTGCAAACTTTATAAAACCAGACATATGTTTGGATATAATAGATGGTATAGAGAAATATATGAAAGATGAGAATATAAAAGATTTAAGTGAAATAAGAGGAATAATTTAGGAGGACAGTTATGGATAATTTAGTTATAAATACATTGAAAGAAGTAGGAGCACTTTTGGAAGGGCATTTTCTACTTTCTTCAGGAAAACACAGTGATAGGTATTGTCAGTGTGCAAAACTTTTACAGTATCCTGACAGGGCAAAAGATGTAATAGCAGTTATTGCAGACAAATTAGAGAATGTTGACTATGATAAAATAGTTGGACCTGCAATGGGGGGGATATTAGTTTCCTATGAACTTGCAAGGCAAACGGGCAAACCAGGAATATTTGCTGAAAGGCAAAATGGAAATATGACTATAAGAAGGGGATTTGAAATAAAAGAAGGAGAAAAAATTATAATTTCTGAAGATGTGGTAACTACAGGAAAATCATCTGTAGAGGTTGCTAAGGTAATTCAGGAATTAGGTGGAGAGGTTGTAGGCATATGTTGCATAGTAGACAGAAGAGCAGAAGGTGTCAAAATAGAATATCCAATTTATAGTGCAGTAAAACTTAATATAAACACTTATGATAAGGAAAATTGTCCTATGTGTAAGCAAGGACAAGAATATGTAAAGCCTGGAAGTAGAGTATTCAAATAAGTCGAAAAAATCAATGCACGATGCAGAATTGACAATTAAATTATTAGATTTTAGATTTTTCATAACGCTCACGGAGAAAAATCCACAGAAATTGTGAATTGATTACTTAAAAATAAGCCTATTTCTATAGCACATTAACTGTGTTTTTAGGAATAGGCTTATTTAAGTAAATAGCTTAAATAAGCCTTTCACAATTTTATGGAGTTTTACAAAAAATTATTACTATTTATAAGATTTTTGAGGTATAATAAGTAATGAATTCCTACAATATTATTTATTATATACATGAAAAATTAATAGTGATTTTTTATTGTGTATAATTTTATATAATGGATAATCCTTTGGGAATATTAATCAGGGAATCACCACTTTCTATAATGGGTGATTTAACTTCCCATAGTTATTAATACTAAGTATAGGAGGAGTTTTTTAGTGGGTAAACCAAGTATTTTTAGCAAAGAATATGAAAAGAAAATGCAGCGGCATAAGAGAAATAAAGTTATACTTATTGTAGTATGTTTGATGGCAGCAGTGTTAGTTGTAGTTTACATAAGGGGAGCATTTAGAGATGTAGTAAAGGAAACAAGTAAAGTAAAGAATAATATTGTTTCTGAAAACAAACAGACAAAAAATAATACGGATAGTCAAAAATCATCTCAACCAAATACTCAAACTAAGTCTAAGGATGCAGCAAGTCAGAATTCATATAAAATAAAATTGAGTAGTGGAAAAGATGTAAGTTTAATATATCAAGGTAAGGGTAATGATAAAGTATTTAAGGCAGATAGCAGCGGTACATATGATGTAAGCCCATCAGGTAAGAATGCACTTTTGTTTGATGATAAGTCTCAGAGTATATTGTTAGTGGATGCAAGTGGAAATAAGCAGGATATAACAAATCCACAGTATGTATCTACTACAGGAACTGTAATAGCAAAAGATTCTCAATTAACTAATAATCCAGGATATGTATGGTGTTCTTCACCTAAATTTATAGATGACAATAATATTGCATATGTAAGTCAACTCCCATGGATTGGAAAAACTACAAAATACGTGTGGATAGAAAGCTTGCAGAATAAAAATCATGTTATGGTTCAGAATATAGAAGGTGAAGATATAAAGTTTCAGGGAATAAATGAAAAGGGACTTACGGCCATTGTAGATGGTAAAACTGTTTATTTAACGGCATCAGGTTCCGTTACCCAGTAGAAGGTGCATCCTTCTACTGGTTATTTTTGCAATGGAGTCATATGATAAATTTGGAGGAATTATGGATATAGGATTGTCATCAGCTAGCTTTTACCCAAATGTAAATACGGAAAATAGTATAGCTTTGATGAAAAATTTAGGATTTAATTTAGGAGAAGTATTTTTAAATAGTATCAGTGAATATAGTGAAAATTTTGGAGACATACTTTTAGAGCAAAAATTAAAGAACAATTTTATTATAAATTCTGTTCATGCTTTTTCTTCTTCTTTTGAACCTAATTTATTTGATGAATATAAGAGGAGAAGAAATGATGCATTTTTACAGTTTAAACAAGTATGTAAACTAGCCAGAAAAGTTGGAGCTAAGTGCTATACGTTTCACGGAATGAAACATAAAAAACTCTATAATGTAATTAACTATGATCTGGTTTTTGATGTTTATGATAAATTATTATATACAGCAGGAGAAGAAGGCATAAAGTTGTGCCAGGAAAATGTATTTTGGTGTATGTCAGGAAATATTGATTTTTTATATACACTTAGAGAAAAATATGAGGATTCCCTATACTTTACACTGGATATAAAGCAAGCCTATAGAGCAGGAAGGTTACCTGAAGAATATATAGATATTATGTCAGGAGCTATAGAAAATTTACATATAAACGATAGAAATTCAATAAGTTCATGTTTGCTTCCAGGTAAAGGTGATATAAATTATAAGAAGTTATTTTGTAAGCTGCGGGAAGCAAATTATAATAAGGTTGGTATAATTGAAGTGTATAGTGACAATTATAAAAACTATGATGATTTAAAAGAATCTAAAGATTATATTGAAAAGTGTTTGTAAAAATTAAAAAAAACTATAAACTTTGAGATTTTTGGTATATAATTATAATACCAATTTTAATTCCCAATAATAAGAAATATATAGAGTAAAACTATGAATTTAACTTTTACAATATAATTATTGTATATATACTAAAATATTAGTTGAATTTTACGGTGCAATTATATAAAATATCACTATTGAGTTTTACAATTTAGGCAGTAAAGAAAGGCAATGCTCACATCATATAGGAATGTTTATAAATATATGGTATAATAGCATAGTTGATATAAGCATGTATAGTAATTAGTAGGAGGAATTTTATAAATGAATGTTAAGAAGGAAAAGATAGAAGAAAATGTTGTAAAATTAGAAATAACTGTAGAAGCAGAAAAGTTTAATGAATCTATGAAAAAAGCATTTGCTAAAAATGCAAAGAAGTTCAATATACCTGGCTTTAGAAAAGGTAAAGCCCCTATGAATATAATAAAGAAATACTATGGTGAAGGCGTATTTTATGAAGATGCAATAAATTTCTGCTGTGATGATACATATCCACAAGCCATTAAGGAAAATGATATAAAGCCAGTAGATTATCCTGAAATTGATATAGTACAAATAGGAGAAGGAAAGGAATTCATATATACTGCAAAAGTAGTTGTACTTCCTGAAGTTAAACTTGGAGAGTATAAAGGCTTAGAAGTTAAGAAAAATACATATGAAGTAAAAGACGAAGAAGTAGAAGCAGAATTAAAGACAATGCAGCAAAAGAATGCTAGAATAGAAACCAAAGAAAGCGGAAGTATAGAAAAGGGAAATATAGCAGTAATAGATTTTAATGGATTTGTAGATGACAAAGAGTTTGAAGGTGGAGCAGGAAAAGATTATCAGTTAGAAATCGGATCCGGTACTTTCATAGATAATTTTGAAGATCAGCTAATTGGACTTAATGCTGGTGATTCAAAGGATGTTCATGTTACATTCCCTAAAGAATATGGAAGAGAAGAGCTAAATGGTAAAGAAGCTGTATTTAAAGTTACTGTTAAAGAAATAAAGATTAAGGAACTACCTGAATTAGATGATGAATTTGCTAAAGATATATCAGAATTTGATACTTTAGATAAAGTTAAAGAAGATATAAAGAATAAGAAAAAAGAAGCAAATGAACTTAGGACTAAAAGAGAATTTGAAGAAGCAGTTTTAGATAAAGTTTGCTCAAATGCAGAAATTAACATACCAGAAGTTATGATAAAAAAAGAAATAGATACTATGCTTAAAGATTTAGAATTGAGATTAAAATATCAGGGATTAGATCTTAAGACATATTATCAATATACAAATAATACTGAAGAAAAAGTAAGAGAATATATGAAAGAATCAGCAGAAAAAAGAGTAAGAACAGATTTAGTAATTGGTGAAATAGCAAAAGTAGAAAAGATAGAAGCAACTGATGATGAACTTATGGAAAGAGCAAAAGAAATGGCTGCACAATATGGTAATAAAGAAGCAGAAAAAACTGCAAAAATAATTTTTAATAATCAAAAATCATATTTAGAGACAGATGTGGTTAATGAAAAAGTTGTAAAAATGTTAGTAGATAGTAGTAAAGCAACAGCATAGATTATATTTAAATTAATTGCCAGGAGCTTTTCTGGCAATTAATTTAAAATAAAAAAGTTCAAAGGTTCATCCTTATAGATTGATATAAATTAATTTTAATATATATTAATTGCCTTAAATGGTTATATAAGAGGAGGAGAGTTTATGAGTTTAGTACCAGTAGTTGTAGAACAAACAAGTAGAGGGGAAAGGTCTTACGATATTTATTCTAGGCTTTTAAAAGATAGAATAGTAATGCTGAGTGAAGAGGTTAATGATGTTTCTGCTAGTCTGGTAGTAGCACAGCTGTTATTCCTAGAAGCTGAAGACCCTGACAAAGATATATATCTTTATATAAATAGTCCAGGTGGATCAATAACCTCAGGAATGGCAATTTATGATACAATGCAGTATATAAAGTCAGATGTGTCCACTATATGTATAGGCATGGGAGCTTCTATGGGAGCATTTTTGCTTACAGCTGGTGCAAAGGGAAAGAGATTTGCACTTCCAAACGCAGAGATAATGATACATCAACCACTTGGAGGATTCCAAGGTCAGGCAACTGATATTGGAATTCATGCAAAAAGAATATTAGACATAAAGAAAAAGTTAAATACTATAATAAGTGAAAGAACAGGGCAGCCCCTTGAAAAAGTTGAAAAAGACACTGAGAGAGATAACTTTATGACAGCAGAAGAAGCAAAAGAATACGGATTGATAGATGAAGTTATTACCAAAAAGAAATAACCTTTAGTGAGGTGTGGAAATGGCCAAAAATGATGATAAAAAACAACTTAAATGCTCATTCTGCGGTAAAACACAAGATCAAGTTAGAAGATTAATTGCAGGACCAGGCGTATATATATGTGATGAATGTATAGAATTATGTTCTGAAATAATAAGTGATGAATTTGAAGAAGATGTTCAAATAGATATGACTTCTATACCTAAACCTGTAGAAATAAAAAATTATCTTGATCAATATGTAATAGGTCAGGAAGATGCAAAAAAATCACTGTCTGTAGCAGTGTATAATCATTATAAGAGAATAAATTCGAATAATCAAAATGATGATGTAGAACTCCAAAAAAGTAATATATTATTACTTGGTCCTACAGGATCAGGAAAAACATTGTTAGCTCAAACTTTAGCAAAATTTTTAAATGTACCTTTTGCTATTGCAGATGCTACTACTTTAACGGAAGCTGGCTATGTAGGTGAAGATGTAGAAAATATATTGTTAAAGCTTATACAAAATGCAGACTACGATATAGAAAGAGCTGAACATGGAATAGTATATATAGATGAGATAGATAAAATAGCAAGAAAATCAGAAAACCCATCTATAACTAGAGATGTTTCAGGAGAAGGCGTACAGCAGGCGCTGTTAAAGATATTAGAAGGTACAGTAGCTTCAGTGCCACCTCAGGGTGGTAGAAAACATCCGCATCAAGAGTTTATTCAAATAAATACTACAAATATATTATTTATATGCGGTGGAGCTTTTGATGGCATAGACAATATAATAGAACGTAGAACTAGAGTAAGTACTTTAGGCTTTGGTGCAGAAATACAATCTAAAAAGGAAAAAGACATAGGAAAACTCTTAAAAGATATAATGCCTGGAGATCTTCTAAAGTTTGGACTTATACCAGAATTTGTAGGTAGAATTCCTATTATAGTAACTTTAGAGGCATTAGATAGGAGTGCTCTTGTAAGAATATTAAAAGAACCTAAAAATGCACTGATTAAACAGTATAAAAAACTCTTTGAATTTGATGATGTAGAACTTGAATTTAAAGAAGATGCACTGGAAGCTATATCAGATGAAGCGTTAAAGAGAAATACAGGAGCTAGAGGCCTTAGAGCTATTATAGAGGAAACTATGAAGGATGTAATGTTTGATATACCTTCAAAAGAGGAAATAGCTAAAGTAATAATTGATAAGAATGCAGTGGATACAAAGAAGCCAGAACTTATAGAGGCAGAGGATGGAAAGAGGACACCTATCAAATTAAAAAAATCAAGAACACGAAAGGGCCCTGAAACTGCATAGGTTATTAAAAAGAGAGTACTGGTTTCGGTACTCTCTTTTAAGCAATAGTTAAGTATATAAAATGCTGATATATGAATTTAAACTATTTAAAGTGAGGAGAGAAAGATGGATAAAAACTTAAAAGTTCTTCCTCTAATTCCATTGAGGGGTATTACTGTATTTCCATACATGGTTTTACATTTTGATGTAGGTAGGAAAAAATCCATACTTGCACTAGAAGAAGCTATGCTTGTAGATCAAAAAATATTTTTAACCGCTCAAAAAGAAGCTAAAATTGAAGAACCAGAAGAAGAAGATATTTTTGAAACAGGTACTATTTGTAATATAAAACAAATATTGAAATTGCCGGGAGACACAGTTAGAGTACTTGTAGAAGGTGAAACAAGGGCAGTATTAAAAGAGTGTATAAGTAAAGATCCCTTTTTTAAAGTAGAAGTGGAGATTTTGGAAGACGGAGAAGAGTGTAGCGACAATAAAAATTGTGAAGCTCTAGCCCGTACTATTAAAGATAAATTCGATGAATACATAAAATTGTCTGGAAACATACCAGTAGAAACAATAATAACATTAGATGAATTAAATAATTGTGGAAGATTAGCTGATACTGTAAGTTCATATTTAATGCTAAAGCAAGAAAAAAGACAGGAAATCCTGGAATGTTATGACATAGAAGAAAGACTTAAAAAGCTTTTAAGTGTACTTGTAAATGAAATAGAAATTTTAAAGTTGGAAAGAAAAATAGGAGTAAAAGTAAAAAATAAGATAGATAAAGTTCAAAAAGAATATTATTTAAAGGAACAACTAAAGGCAATACAAGAAGAACTTGGGGAAGATGACGAAGATAAAAAAGAAATGAAAAGGTATAAAAACAAAATAAGTAAAGCAAAGCTTCCTAAAGATGTTAAAGATAAGGCACTGTATGAATTAGATAGATTAAAAAATACAGGAACCTATTCTGCAGAAGGGGGGGTAATAAGAACTTATTTGGATTGGATACTTGATTTACCTTGGAATGCCCAAACTAAAGATAATTTAGAGATAAAGTCTGTTAGAGAAATACTTGAAAAAGAGCATTATGGACTAAAAGATGTTAAAGATAGAATAATTGAATATCTTGCAGCTAAAAAAATGAGTAAATCACTTAAAGGTCCAATACTGTGCCTTGTAGGACCTCCTGGAGTTGGAAAAACTTCTATTGCAAAGTCTATAGCTCATGCTTTAAATAGAAATTTTGTAAGGATGTCCCTTGGAGGAGTAAGGGATGAAGCTGAGATAAGAGGACATAGGAAGACCTATGTAGGGGCTATTCCAGGAAGGATAATATATGGAATGAAACAAGCCAAATCTAAAAATCCACTATTTTTATTAGATGAAATAGATAAGATGAGTGGTGACTTTAGAGGAGATCCTGCAGATGCTCTTTTAGAAGTATTGGATAGTGAGCAAAACAGCACATTTAGAGATCATTACCTTGAGTTAGATTTTGATTTGTCAAATGTAATGTTTATAACTACAGCAAATACCCTTGAAACTGTCCCAAGACCACTTTTTGATAGAATGGAAGTAATAGAGGTATCTGGGTATACTAGTGAAGAAAAACTTCATATATGTAAAGAACATCTTATACCTAAAGAGTTAGAACAAAATGGGGTAGGGGATAATAAAATTATTTTTTCGGATTCAGCTATATACAAGTTAATAGACAGTTACACTAGAGAATCAGGAGTTAGGAGTCTTGAGAGGAGAGTTGCATCCATTATAAGAAAAGCAATAGCAGAGATTATGGAAAAGGGCAGGAAAAATATAAATGTTACTGTAACTAAAGTAAAATCTTACCTTGGACCTGAAATATTTACTTATGATAAGGTAGATAAGGAAGATAAAGTGGGAGTAGTTACGGGAATGGCATGGACAGGATACGGAGGGGATACTCTTCCTGTAGAAGTAAGCGTAATGCCTGGAAATGGTAAGTTGCAATTAACAGGCCAACTTGGTGATGTGATGAAGGAATCAGCTAAAACAGGATATAGTTATATAAGGGCTAATTCCCATAAATATGGAATAGAAAGTGGATTTTATAAAAACTATGATGTGCACATACATGTTCCAGAAGGTGCAGTACCAAAAGATGGACCTTCTGCAGGAGTCACTATGGTTACTGCAATGATATCTGCACTTAACAAAAATAAAGTAAAACACAATGTAGCTATGACTGGGGAGATAACATTAACGGGAAGGGTTCTTCCTATAGGCGGATTAAAAGAAAAGAGTCTTGCAGCGTATAGGGCAGGTATAGATACGGTTATAATACCTATGGAAAATGAAAAAGATCTTTTGAAAATTCCAAAGACAGTTAAAAGCAAATTGAAATATATACTTGCAGATAATATAGATACTGTACTTGAAAATGCAATCTTAAGAGATAATTAAGCGGGGTATTATTTATGGAAATAAAACAGTCAGAATTTATAATTTCAGCAGTAAGTCCTAGGCAATATCCTGTGGATAACAGAGTAGAAGTAGCTTTTGTAGGTAGATCTAATGTAGGAAAGTCTTCACTCATAAATACCTTAACAAATAGAAAAAAGCTAGTTAAGGTCAGTGCTACGCCTGGAAAGACCAGGCAAATAAATTTTTTCTTAATAAATAATGACTTTTATCTTGTAGATTTACCTGGATATGGTTATGCAAAAGTTTCCAAGAAGGAAAAGGAAAGTTGGGGAAACATAATAGAAAAGTATTTAAATGCTAGACAGCAATTAAAAAAGATAGTGCTTATTTTAGATTGCAGGCATAAACCAACAGCTGATGACATAACTATGTATAAGTGGATTAAGCACTACAACTATGATATTGCTATTGTAGCTACTAAAATTGATAAAGTGTCTAAGAACCAACTGTCTAAGAATTTAAAAGTTATAAGAGATACTTTAAAAATGAGTGGGGAAGATGAGATTTTAACTTTTTCTGCATTAAATAAGCAAGGAAAAGAGAAAATTTTAGAAGTTTTGGAATCTACAATAAATTCCTATTAAAGGGTAAAATATTAGTGCAGGATTCATAGAATAAATTTAAGTAAAGGCAAGCAAATAATAGCAAGGAGAAATTAGCCATGTTTAAATTGGATATTATAAAGGATGTCCTTGTATTTTCAATTGTATATGTACCACCATTTTTAGTGTTTTCAAAGTTTTGGAGAGATAAAAAGAAGAGTAATTTACTATTAGTGTTAATTGGAATAGCTTATATGATTACTTGCATATTTACGGAAAATTTTATACCTTTTATATTTGTGCTTTTAAATATAAGATATTTAAGACATAGGGATGGACCATATGAATTTGATATAAGAAGATTTAAATTTTTTAAAGCTTTAGCAGCAGTGGTGGTATTTTATTTGATAACAATAGGTATATCTATAACTGAAACTATTATACTTTCTAATTTTAGAGTTGAATTAAAACAGCAGGATATAGTTACACATATGGCTAATATGTCTTTAAATAAATTTTTGATAATGATACCTGTAGTCATAATATTTGCACCTATACTTGAGGAATTTGTATTTAGATGGCTTTTATTTAAAAAAATATTTACTAAGAGAATGGGAGTATATCTGGCTGCAATTTTGAGTAGCTTAATATTTGCAGTAATTCATTTTAGTTTAAATGCATTCCCTATAATATTATGGATTGGTATTTATAATTGCTATTTAATAAATAAAAAGGGATACTGGTATGCAGTCTTCAATCATTGTGCATTTAATTCAGTAACAGTGGCAGCACTTTTACTGCAAAAACTTAATATGATGTAATAATATAAAAAGGGAGTGTTCAAAACAATTTAAAAAATTGCTATTGTAACACTCCCTTTTGAAGGAGATAATTAAAAAAATGTAATTTAATTATTTATTATTATTATTATTATTGGAATTCATAAAACTATTTAATATTTTAGCTGCGTCTGGAGAATTTTGAAGTTGTCTTAATGCATCTAATATCTCACCTTTTCCACTGCTATTGTCTTCCGTCTGAGACAATTTTCTTTCCAATTCTGCAAGCTGAGAGTTTATATTGGACTGATTAAACTCAGGCACATTATTTTTCTTGGAAATATCCCCTAAATTTAGATTGCTCAACATTGCACCCAATTGGTCATTGGAAGAGTTTCTGGAGTTACCACCTAGGGCAGATATTATTGAGACAAGTTGAGTTATATCTATATTATTTAGAAGATCACCTAAATTGAAACCAGTATTGTAATTTTTGCGATGGTGTTTTGACATCATATTCACCCCTCATTTTTAAGTAAACAGATTTGTATTTATTTAAATTAAACATAATTAATTTATAATATATATTATTCATAGGTAAAAAATTTGATACTAAAATTAAAGCTTATACCTAAAATTCTAAATTAAACTAGAACAGGTTTAATTTAGAATAAAGTTTTACTAAAAAGTTTATAAAAAGTAACGATATAAATTATTATAAACACTAAATATATTGGGGGTAAGGACTATGTCTAAAATTTCTAATTTATTAGAAATTATAATAATGCTGCAATATAAAGGTTTAACTACTGCATCAGAATTATCTGAAATTTTGGAAGTGGATAAAAAAACTATATATAGATATATAAGAAATTTGAACGAAGCAAGTGTACCTATATATACAAAAAAAGGAAGAAATGGTGGATTTTATATAGACCAAAATTTTTATATAAAACCTTCCAACTTAAGTGAAAATGAACTGGAAGCTCTTCTTATGGCGGAGGAAATACTTACATCAAAAAATGGTTTTGTGTATGAAAAGGATTTAAAAAATGCGATTTTTAAAGTAAAAAGCGTAAATGTAAATAAAAATGAGGATTTAAGTAAAATAAATGACAATAAGAATTTTTCAATAAATTATGTAGGAAATATGGAAAATCTAGAAGATAAGATATCTAAGATAAATTATTCTATGAGCAGGGGAAGAAGTTTAAGCATAAATTATTTTTCAGTAAATAAAAATAATTTAACTATGAGAAAAATAGATCCCTACGATTTGATATTTAAAGAAGGAGATTGGTATATAATAGGCTATTGTCATATGAAAGGTGATATACGCAGCTTTAAGCTAAATAGAGTAAAAAATTTGAAAATTAGTAAAGATATATATATGAGACCTCATACATTTTCACTAAAAGAATATTTGGACAAGAACTGGGGTATATTTATGGGTGATAAAATAAAGGTAGTAATAAAGTTTAGTGAGAAGGAAGCTGCTTTTATAAAAGATACTACATGGCATATACATCAGCATATAGACCAACTTGAAGGTGGAAAGATACTTTTTACTATATACTTAAATGAATTGGAAGACATTAAAAAATGGGTACTGAGCTTTGGAAAAGATGCGGAAATAATTGAACCTATAGAGCTTAGAAAAGATATAAAGAGAGAATTAGAGGAATTGTATAAAATATATTAAAAATTTTAATTTTTATGAATAATTTGTTTGGAATGGGACATTATAATAAATGTAATTAGGAGATTTAAATCTCCTAGCATCAAGTAATAAAAATGTTATTTGATGTAATAACCCCCCATCCCCCTTGGGACCGCGAGAACGGTCCCTTTTTTATTTAGCTTTATACATAGATGCAATTTTAAAATGATATTTTTTTTCACTACTTTTATCTGGTATGAGAGCTAAGTTTAGAGTATAATTTTTTACTATGTTGGTATCTGTGTTAGAAATGGCTTTAAAGTTTAATGTCCAGGATAACTCAGAAGTATTTCCATTTGTATCACATTTAGTTTCCATGAACAGTGCATCCTGAAATACATAGGAGTTGTTTTCACCGGACATGTTACCTATTAGAGACATATTTTCACTGGATATGCTAGAATAAAATATATCTTTAGGTTTGTAGGATTCACTTTGAGGAAGTCCTTGAATTAATTTAATAAATGCACATATAGTATCCTTTCCCATAAAAGTACTGTCACTCTCATAATTGTAATTTTTAAATTTATAGTTTAAAAAAATGTAATTTGAAAGTGTCATGCTGTCTCCTTGGAGTTTACCAGATATTACTTTTGGTGTCTTGTTGTTTTTACAGTCTATAAATCCCAATATGTTGTTATAATTTGAAAATATATTATCAAATTTGTTATTATTGAATGTAAAAACACGTTGAACTGGTTTATTTGCAATGGAACCTTGTACAAATATTTCAGGAATCTTATTTCTGGATACATCCATAAGAATTACTCTAATGGGCCAATAAGGAGAATAACTTTCGATTGTAGGGGAATTTCTATCTGTTTGAAAATTAAAGGACTTATCTCCAATCATTACTTTCATTGAATACTTATTTTCATTACGCACAATAGATAATATATCATCTTTTCCATCACCATTAAAATCTGCTTTTATTTTTTTATTATTTGAAATAGTGTTAAATGAAGGAGAAGAGCTTCTGGATACTATAAAAATTATGACTGCTGATATAAATATCAATAGTAATATAAAAAAGTAGATATATTTTTTCTTTAGAAATATTATCCTAAATTTCATAAATTTCACCTCCACTTAATTATATGAATGTATTATATATTTAATTATTATGTACAAAATAAATTTATAGAAAAGGGGCTTAAATTATATTTAAAGGAGATGATAGAATTTATGCTCAAAAATAAGACAATTACATTTTTATTAATGATAATATTGTTATTTAATTTATCTGCATGTGGGAAAAATACAGAAACACTCAAAAAAAATAGACAGATAAATGTATATGTAGGTGTAAAGGATAAAGAATCTTTAAATATAATAAAATTTTTAACAGATGAATATAAAAAGAAAAATCCTAAAGTAAAGGTAAACATAAATAATGCGATAGGAGAAAAAGTGGATGAAAATGTAAGTGAATCTAGTGATATAGATATCGTAATTGCTTCAAGAAATGACATGCTAAAGTTAGTTAGAAAAGGACTTTTAGCGGATATGGGAAATACGTATGAACAAAATAAATTAACTGATAAATATTATACTTCAGTAAAATCTTATGGTAGGTTTAATGATAGATATTATGGAATTGCTGTAATGCCTTATACTATAGAGATACTCTGCAATAAAAGTGCCTTCGATAAGTTAGGCCTAAAAATACCGAATAATATAGATGAATTTAATGCTTCTTTGAAGACAATGAACTCTACATCAATGAGAGTACCTGTAGTTCTTAATGAAGGAATGGATATTAATAATACTTTATTTTCTATTATATCAAGCAATACAATTACTATGAAGAAACTTGAAAATATATATGATAGCGGACCTTCTGCATACAAAAAGTTAACTGAGGTTCAAAAAAGTTTCGATTTGTTAAATGATCTTGTAAAAAATGGATCTATAAACAAGGATACTTTTGAAATAGGAAATGAATCAAGTTTAAAAAAGTTTGACAAAGGAGACATTCCAGTAATAATAGCATCTTCATATTATGTGAATAATTTAAAAAACAAAAATATAAAATGCTTTGAGTACTATAGCCCAAATTCTAAAAGTCAGTTAAAAGTCCCAATTATGGCAGATGCTATAATGAGTGTTCTTATAAGTAGTAAGAACACAGAAGAGACAAACGAATTTATAAAGTTTGCATTTGGAAAAGATGCTCAAAAGAAGTTAAGTGACAAAGGTTTTGTAACAGGATTTAAAAGCTCAGACATTTCAAAAGATGGTATAAAAAAGTGTGTAATAACTCATTTAGAAAACAGCACGGAAGACAATATAGCATTTATATATAATGTACCAGAAAGCTTTAAAAATAATATATCAAGCAAGGTTGACAGTATACTTTCTGGAAAATACACTAAAAATGAATGGAATGAAGTAGTAGATGAGTCATCTTAAAAATAGGCAGTTATCTTAATTATAAAAGATAACTGCCTTAGATTTTGCTACCCACAAGCATTATTCTTTAGAATTTTTTTGGCAGTCTTTACATATGCCGTAAAAATAAACTTGATTACTTAATACTTCGTAGTCAACACAATCTTTAATTTTATCATTTAAATTAGAAAAACAAATTCCTTCTACGTCATCTACTTTCTCACAAACTATACACTGTATATGAGAATGAGGATGAACATTTCCATCATATCTAAAGTTGCTTTCTCCTATATTGATTTCCTGTACTAAATTTACATCAACTAAAGTTTTTAGAGCCTTATAAACAGTTGCTAGGCTCATAGTAGGATATTCTAGCTGAAGGGCTTTATATATGGTTTCAACCGAAGGATGCTTCTTGGTAGATTGTAAATATTTATATACAGCAATACGCTGTGGGGTAAGTTTTAGCTTTTTTTCTCTAAAAATAGAAGTTAAATTATCCATATGCACCATCCTTATTTTATAATCAATTCTACTATATAATAAAAATTATTAGTTGTCAAAATTAAATTTGTGGTAATTATTATAATAAATGTTATATACTTATATTGATTAAGATAACATATATATAGTTGTTAATAAATATACAATACATAACTGAAACAAAATGATCATAAATTAATAAAAGGTTATAAAATATATATTTATTATTATAAAAAGCTTGATTATTAAGAAAATTGTGGTACTATTAACTTATAAAAGTTAATAAATTAACATACTTTATACCTATTTCTCATTTAAAATAAGAGCGGAAATTTTCACTCTTATTTTTTTACATTTATCCTTAGAATTTGTATATTTTATTCAAATATTATATAATAACTAAGGTAAGTTAGCACGCAATGCTGGCTTTATGCAGGAGGGTAAAACTCATGAATATTTATTTTGTAAGACATGGACAAACAAATGAAAATAATAATAAATATTATTACGGAAAGCTTGACGTATCTTTAAATGAAAAGGGTTTAAGTCAAGCAGAACAGACAAAAAAGCTTTTAAGTAATATAGAATTTGATGATATTTATGTAAGTGACAGAAAACGGGCATCTCAGACAGCTAAGATAATTTTAGGAAGTAATTCTAAGGAGATTATTACAGATGAAAGATTAAATGAGATGAATCTTGGAAAGTTTGAAGGCAAAAATTACAAAGAAATAATGAAACTTTACCCTGAAGAATGGAAAAAGTGGAGTGACGATTGGAAAAGTGTGTCACCACCTGAAGGAGAAAGTTATGTTGAATTTTATTCTAGAGTAAAAAGCTTTATGGATGATATTTTAAAGTTAAACAAAGACAACGTTTTAGTAGTTACTCACAGCGGTGTTATAAGATCAGTTTATTGTTATGTTTTAAATGGTATACTTGATTTTTTCTGGAAATTTTCTTCAAAGAATGGAGATATTACTCTAGTTAAGTATGAATATAGTAATTTATTTATAGATAGTATCACCCATGTTAATACATAATATTGATTACAATTTTATTCAAATATACTATAGATTATACTAGGGGGTAATTACTTTGAAGAATTTAATAAATGATTTCTTTTTAATGGTTCAATTTATGACTAGAATTCCAATTAATAAAAGCTTCTCTTGTGAACAAGAAAATTTTAGGAGAGGCACTGTCTTTATGCCAGTTATAGGACTATTGGTAGGGGGAATTCAATGGATAGTGTACAAACTATGTATAATGGTGCTTCCTGTAAATGTAAGTGTAGCTATAATACTTTTACTCGGTATCATAATTACAGGTGCACTGCATTTAGATGGACTAGGAGATATGAGTGATGGTTTTTTTGCCTTTAAAGGTAATGACAAAATTATAGAGATAATGAAAGATAGCAGAATAGGAACTTATGCGTGTGCTACTATAGTTATGGATATAATATTAAAATACAGTCTTCTTTGTTCTATAGTGCCTAGGTTTTCTTTTATAATAATAGCTGCACCTGTTATAGGTAGATTTTCAATAGTATTTATAGCTTTTATAGGTAGAACGGCTAAGAAAACAGGAACAGGAAACTTCTTTATAGGAAATATAGGAAAGTTACAGATGTTTCTAGCACTTGTTGTAACTATTGCCATTTTACTTTGCGGTATGAATCCAAAATATGCTGCTATAATGATACCTGCTGCTTTGATTATGGCACTTTTAATAAATGTATTTTGTAACAAAAAAATTGGAGGCCTTACAGGAGACTTATTTGGGGCAGATAATGAGATGGTAGAAATACTTACTATGATAATAGCTGCTGTTATACTTACTAAGTTAGTATAAACAGAGTTATTGGCATGATATGGAGGATAAAATATGGGAAAGATAACTTTAATAACAGGAGGCAGTAGAAGTGGAAAAAGTACATTTGCAGAGAAAATTCTTGAAAATGAAGATGACGTACTTTATATAGCAACTGCTGTAGTTACCGACAGTGAAATGGAAAAGAGAATTGAGAAGCATAAACTGAGAAGAAATCAGAAATGGGAAACTTATGAAGGTTTTACTAAGTTAGACAAGGCTATAGAAAAATCCAGCAGTAAATACATAATGTTAGAATGTATAGGAACTATGGTAACTAATATAATTTTTCAAAAAAACTATGACTTTGACAATATTACATCTGATGACATAGAAAAATTAGAAAAGGATATAATTAAGGAAGTAGATAATATAATATCTTCTGTAAAACATAGTGACAAGCATATTTTAATTGTTACTAATGAAGTAGGATATAGTGTAGTGTCTGAGTATAAGCTAAGCAGAGTATTTGTAGATATTTTAGGAAGGGTTAATCAGTTTATAGCTCGCTTTAGTGATGAAGTATATATGGTAGCTTGTGGTTTGCCTATAAAGCTAAAGTAAATTATTTTTTATTAGAAAGGTTAAATGATATGAAACATAATAGAAAACTAAATATATTTTTAATTATCATAATTATAGTTTCTATAATTCCTTTAACTTCTTGTATAAAAGACAATGTGCAGCCTATTTCAAAAACTGAATATATGCTTGGTACTATATGTACTATAACGGTATATGACAATAAGCCTGAATCAGTTATAGATAAAGCGTTTGCCAGAATTAAAGAAATTGAAAATAAGATGAGTGTAAATAAACCTGGCACAGAATTGGATGCAGTGGCAGATGCTGCAGGTAAGAATTTTGTCAAAGTATCCAAGGATACATTTTATGTTTTAAAAAAGGGAAAATACTATTCAGAACAGTCATCAGGGGCTTTTGACATAACAGTTGGGCCTTTAGTTAAACTATGGGGAATAGGAACAGATAACGCTAGACTTCCTTCTCAAAGCGAAATAGATGAAAAGAAATCACTTATCAATTATAAAGATCTATTATTAGATGAAAAGGATAGTAAGGTAATGCTAAAAAGACAGGGTATGTCTTTGGACTTAGGTGGAATTGCAAAGGGATATTCTGCAGATGAGGCTGCAAGAATACTAAAGGAAAATGGGGTTAAACACGCCATTGTAAACTTGGGAGGAAATATTTTAGCTATAAATACTAATACTAACGGAAAACCATGGAACATAGGAGTACAAGATCCTTTTAAAACAAGAGGAGATCCTGCTGGAGGGTTAAATGTTACAAATAAAACTGTAGTAACTTCAGGCATATATGAAAGGTATTTCGAAAAAAATGGGAAAAAATATCACCATATATTAAATCCCTTTACAGGATATCCTATGGATAATAATTTAGCTAGCGTTACCTTAGTCACAGATGTTTCCATAGATGCTGATGCCATGACTAAAAATATATTTTATCTAGGAGTGGATAAGGGAATGGACTATGTAAACAAAAAAAATGGATTACAGGCTATATTTATTACAAAGGATAAAAAAGTTTATGTCACAGATGGATTAAAAGGTAATTTTCAAATTACTAATTCGAGTTTTAAGCTTATGGATAAAAAGTAACTTTATACATGAATGGCATGAAAAGGGTAGAAGTAGAATATATAATTGCTGCACATTATAATATGCAACTATTTGCAAGATGATAAATAATAAATAGCAAGGAATTATATATAAAACTTGATATATGACAAGTTTAGTAGTATTATGATGGTGACAATGTCTATTAGGTAATAATGTACCTAAATAATGAGTACAGGCTTGAATTTTATATTTATAAAGATTTGAGTATAAGGTAGTTCACTGTATAAAATATATTTAATGTAATTATAATAATGTAGGTGGAGGTATTTAATATGTCTGAAATAACTAAGAATATGACTATAGCTGAAATTATTAAAATAAATCCCAAAAATGCAGAAAGATTGATGACTTTTGGAATGGAATGTGTGACCTGTGGTGAATCTCAAGGAGAGACATTAGAAGAAGCTGCAAATGTACATGGATTAAATGCAGATAATTTAGTAAGGGCATTAAATGCACTATCTTAGAATTGGAATTTGTTAATAAAAAGTATATTAAAAAATTAAATGAATATATAAATTAAAAAGTGAAAAGTGAGGTTGAAAATTATGGCAAAGATATCTAAAGATACAACTATAGGTGAAATAGTAAAAATGAAGCCAGCATATGCTGAAACATTAATGAATTTTGGAATGGGATGCATAGGCTGTCCTGCATCTTTAGCAGAAACAGTTGAAGAAGCTGCTGCAGTACATGGCATTGATGTTAACAGTTTAGTTAAAGCTTTAAATGAAGTAGAAGATAAATAATCAATGAATCTTACTTAGTGGTAGTTTTTTCTTCCACTAAGTTTAGATGAATTATCTAGGGGTGTAGCTACTGTTATCTCCCACTTTGATAGAAGTGTGAGTGTTACAGTAGGTAGCCATCAGATAAAAAACATTAAAATAGATAGGATGATAAAATCCTATCTATTTTTGCATTTTGTTGTATCAGCAAGTCTACAGCTAGTACATTTATCATCGCAGGATTCCAGATGAATCATTACTTCTGTATTTTGAAGTGAGTGACTCATTTCGTTTTCTATGTCATCACACAATTTATGAGCATCTTTTATATGCATATCTTCAGGAAATACTAAATGAACATCCACATATCTTTTATTTCCAGATTTTCTTGTTCTAAGTTTGTGAAAGTTGCAGTAACCGGAACTGTATTTAGATATACAATCTTTTACAATACTGATTTCCTTATCAGATAATTTTACATCTACTAATGGATTAAAGGCTTTTTTTAGCAGACATAAGGCTTCCTTTAAAATAAATAAAGCTACAATTACTGCTATTACAGGATCTAGAAAATGCAGTTTTGTAATCCATATTAGAAAAAGCCCTACGCCAACTCCAAGGGAAGTATATACATCTGTTTTAAGATGAAGAGCATCTGCTTCTAAAGCAATAGAGTCATTTTTTTTAGCTACTTTATATAATCTTTTGGATACTAAAAAGTTTATTGCAGCAGAAAAAAACATAACAAAGAATCCTAGACTGGATGAGGATACTTCTCCTCCGCTTACTATCTTTTTTATAGCTTCTACTATTATCCATATGGATGCAGCAAATATAAGCAGTGCTTCAATTACACCGGATACATTTTCGAATTTACCGTGCCCGTAAGGATGCTCTGCATCTGCAGGCTTGGATGATATTTTAACAGAAAAAAACGATATTATAGCTGCAATTAAATCCATAGTTGAATGTATGGCTTCTGACAGGATACTAACTGATCCTGTAATTATCCCAACTATTAATTTCATAGTTATTAAACATGCATTAGAAATTATAGAAAGTCTTGCTGTCTTTACTTTTTCATCCATTTAAAAAACATCTCCCCTAAAATTTAGCAGTTATCAAATGATAAGAACTAATACCTATTATAATAGGACAAAAATCATTATAAGTCAATAGAAGACTACTTCGATATGTATTCTCAATTGATAAAGAAAATTGACTTCAATATAACCTAAATAATAGGGAAATAAACACACAATTTATTATATGTAAATTAAACAAATATGATTATAGGTATTCTAAGCAAAAAATCAACCTTATACTCCGGATATTTTTACAACCTTCAGCTCATTAAATATTTTGATAAGCCTAAGAAAAAAATTCTAAAAAACCTAAGAACTTTTGAAAACTCGTACCTCAAACAATTCAAAAGTTTTAAGTTTTTACGAATTTTTTTCTAAGACTTATATACAAAATATTTAAAAGAGCTTCACTATTGTAAAAATATGCCTGTGTATAAGTTGATTTTTGAGTTAGAGTGCCCATATAAATCTATATAGGGCTTCTAATTGAAATTTAAACTTATACATAAAGTGTAATGACAAAATTGAAAGCACCTTTAAAAACTTTTTCATAAGTCTTAGCAAGGCATTTTAGAAAATCTTAGGAGATTAGATATGTTTAAGGTACGAGTTTATCTAAGGTTCTTAGATTTTCAAAATGCCAAGCTTTAGACTTGTCAAAAGCTTTTATGGTGCTAAAATTTGTCATTATATGCTTTGTATAAGGTAACTTCAATCTAGAAACTCTATATTTAAATTAAGAAAGTTATCCGCCTAAAGTTATATCCTGATCGTTATACCATTTTAGAGCATGTATTAAATGTTCCATTTTAAAATCAGGCCAATAGTCATCTATTATGTAAAAATCTGAATATACAGATTGAACTGGTAAAAATCCGCTGAGCCTTCTTCTACCACCCCATCTTATTATTAAATCTACTCTTGATATATCATGGGAATTTAGACTGGATATAATGGAATGTCTATTTGTAGTTGATAAATTTTTAGTTTTACCTAAATCCCATTCCCACCCGTAATTTACTAAAAAATTAACTTTTATTCCCCCTTTACCGAAATCTTTTCTAACCATATAAGGGAGAAGTTCTTTTGGAAACATAGGAGATTCAGAGTTTCCAACTACTAAAAGAGAAGCATTTTCTTTTGAAAGTATTTTTACAGCTTCTATACAAGCTTTGGTGAAGGCTTTAGCTTGAATTGATGGTCTTTTAGTATTATCTGTAGTGAATCCATAATAGGTTAATTCATTTATTCCTAATTTTTCACATAATTTAAATAATTCTATTCCAGGTTTTAGACCAAAACTATATCCTTTTTCTTTGCTTAACCCTCTTTTAACTGCCCAGCGCCTGTTTCCATCTGGAATTATACCTATGTGATTTGGCAGTGCCATTTTTACATCCTCCTCTAGTTTAAGTACTAATTTAAATTATTACCAAGAGTTGGATTATTATTCTACAATGAAAATTGAATATAAAAAACTAGACAGTTTTTTATATTATACGAGTAAATCCTTCTCCTAGTACTTCATTTACATCATTTACAGTAATAAAGGCCTTGTCATCTAAAACTTTTATATAATTTTTTAACTTTAAAAACTGTTTTCTGTCCAAAATGGTGGTTATAACTTCTTTATTGCTATTTTTATAGGCTCCTTTGGCGTAATAGATAGTCGCACTTCTAGATAGTTCATTTACAATATATTTTTTTATATTTTCACCATTGTTACTTATTATAGCAACTTGCTTATAGGAGTTCAAACTTAATATAACTTTATCAATTATAGTAGAGTTCAATATTACTCCAAGAATTGCATACATTCCTTTGCTTACTCCAAGTATTAGGGTTGCTGCTATAGTTATTGCGATGTCTGCCATTAGAACAGATTTGCCTATGCTTATTTGAGTGTATTTGTTTATTATTTTTGCAATTATATCTGTCCCACCAGTAGAGGCGTTTAAGTTAAATACAATTCCCATACCTAATCCACATATGAGTATGCCTAATATAAGTTGAATTAAAGTATCATTGCTGAAAGGCTTTATATTGGGATATATTTTTCCCATTAAAAGTACAAGAGCGGATATAGAAAAACTACAAAATATGGTCTTACCACCAAACACAGGTCCTATTACAATTATACCAATGGTAAAAAGTATAACTTCCATGCCCATCATTAAAAGGCCTATTGGAATATTTGGAAATATACTGTTTATAATTATAGCGATACCGCTTGTTCCTCCAGCTGCTATATGATTTGGAGCTAGAAAAAAATAAGTGCCAAAAGCTACGAAAAGTGAACCTACTAGTATAAGAAAAATATCTTTCAAATTTATTTTCATAAGTCAAAGCCTCCTATATATAATTTCTATTTAATTTCGTAGTTTATTCATCAAAAAAAGCACATAAAATCCAAGTAAGAAATTCTTAGATTTATATGCTCTCATTACACACAAATTCATTGTGAGAATGTCTTTTCAAATTTACTTCCAATAATATTATATAATGATAGATATTTTAATGTCAATATGATCTTAACGTCACATTATTTGCGGAATATGGGTTTAAATAGTATGCATAATAAGTGATTTCGTCATTTAACTTGTATTATTTAATTAGTAATATTATAATAAAATAGTAAAGTAAATAAATGTATAAAAGCTATTAAACTTATACAAAATTTATCAAGTTTTGCAGCAAAGCCTTATCAATGAATCTTACTTAGTGAAAGTGTTACAGTAGATAGCCATCAGATAAAATTTAGAATAGTGGGTGATTTTTTTATGCAAGATGTGATTCTTACAGAATCAGGTAAAAAAAAGTTAGAAGATGAATTAGAATATTTAAAAACAGTTAAGAGGGTAGAAATCAAGTTAGCGTTGAAAGCAGCACGTGCACAAGGTGATTTAAGTGAAAATGCAGATTATGATGCTGCAAAAGATGATCAATCTATGACTGAGACTAGAATACAGGAACTTGAAGCTCAGCTCAAGAATGCAGTAATAATCGAAAGCTCTTCGGAAGCAGATGTATTCGATATAAATAAAACCGCATTAGTAAAATTTTGTGACGTAGATGAAACTGAAGAAGTTACCTTAGTTAGTACAGTAGAAGCAGATGTTAAGAATATGAAGATAAGTATAGAGTCTCCTTTAGGAAAGGCACTTTATAAACTAAAAGTAGGTCAAAAGGCAACTGTGGCATCTCCTGATGGAAGTTATGATGTGCAGGTTGAAAAATTATTGTAAAATAAGTGTGTTGAATGTTTTATTTTTATAAGTTAAATTGATGAAAATATGTTGACAAATAATTAGCAGTTTGCTACAATTTATTAAATTAAATATTAAGTTCTTATCAAGAGCGGCAGAGGGACTGGCCCTATGAAGCCCGGCAACCTGGATGTAATCCAACGGTGCCAATTCCAGCAGGTATTACCTGAAAGATAAGAAGTGGAAGAATATAAATCTTCCTGTAGACTTATCTACAGGAAGATTTTTTTGAGTATAAAAAATAATATTAAAATTTATTTGGACGATTCAATAAAGGACTTCGATTATGTTTATCCTGCAGCAGGATCTAAAGAATATGCACTTAAAATAAGTCCCTCAGAAATAAGTGAACTTACAAAAGGAGAATGGATAGATGTAGGAGAATAAAATATCTATGTAGGTATTTTAAGGAAAAATAAACTTATACTCCGAACATTTTTTACAAACACAAGTCCGGTTAAATATTTTGATAAGTCTAGATAAAAAATTCTAAAAAAACTAAGAACTTTTGAAAACTCGTACCTCAAATAATTCAAAAGCCCTAAGTTTTTACGAATTTTTTACTAAGACTTATGTACAAAATATTTAAATGCACTTGTTTGTTGTAAAAATGTTCTTACGTATAGGTTTATTTTTAAGTTAAAAAACTATAAGATATTTATAAGTTCAACCTTCACTTTTAAGTTATATGTATTTTAATTTAAAACTACCTTTTCTTCTTGACGGAAAATCCGAATTTGCCTAGAGGTTTTGAATTTATAGGAAAGTATTCTCCGTGAGAATAACATATGAGATTAGCTTTTTCTAAATGTATTTTCCCCTTATTGTCTATTAGATTTTCATCTACGTGAACCGATAAAATTTCAGCTATAAATAAATGATGGCTTCCAAGAGGAATTATGCTTTTAACCTTGCATTCCATGTTAACAGCACATTCTTTTATGCAAGGAACAGATATTTTTTCGCTTTTTTCTAATTCTAATTTACATTCTTTTATTTTATTAAAGTCTCTGCCAGATTTTACACCGCATAAATCTACAATTCTGGTTAAATTTCTAGAGGGAAGGTTTACTGCAAATTCCATTGTCTCCTTTATGTATTTATAGGATAATCTCTCTGGTTTTATAGCTATAGTAATCATAGGTGGTTTAGTACATGCAGTGCCTACCCAGGCAGCAGTGAACACATTTATATCGCTATTTTTACTTTTTGAAGTTATAAGTACTGAAGGTACAGGATTCAGCATACAACTGCCTTTAAAAAATATTTTAGACATTGTAAATCTCCTTTTCTATTAAAGTATTGCTTTAAAATCTATTTAATATGAGGTATTATGGTAAATATTATTATGATAAAAATTTTTGCAATTTTATATGTGTATATATAATTTAGAAACAATATTTTTAAATTACAAAAAGCCCCAAAACCCTTAAATTGAGACGTATTCCTTGGGACATAGGGCTTAATTGTTTTATTATAAGACGTTTAAATAGTATACTTAAAGTAAACTAATGAGATTTTTTGCTTTTAGCCACTTCAACGGAAACTCTTCTTCCCTGAAGTTTTTTACCATTAGTTTTTTTCAATATAATAGAAGATACTCTTTCTGGGACATTTATAAATGTAAATTTATTTAGTATATCTATATCACCTATTTCATAGGCTTCGACTGAAGAAGTTTCACTTATAAATTTTAAAAGTTTTCTAGGAGTTAAATTATCCATTCTACCTATTGAGAGGAATAACCTAACATCTTTTTCATCTACAGTTAAGGAATTTTCCTTATAATCAAAGCTCAATTCTTTGTCAAAAATTATTTTCATAAGAGCAGCTGCTACGTCTACTAGATTGTATTCTTCATCTAATTCAGTTGCTATAGGAATAAAGTTTTTATAATTGTCTTCAGATATAATGCTTTTAACTTGTTCCTCTATATTTTTATACTTAGCTTCATAGATATCATCTACTGTAGGAATTTCCTTCCTTCTTATCTTACTTTTGGTGAACTTCTCTATTTGCTTTAAAAGTATGTATTCTCTAGGTGTTACTAAAGAATAGGCAATACCTTCTTTGTTTGCCCTTCCGGTTCTTCCAATTCTATGAACATAAGATTCTGTATCCTGTGGAAGGTCATAATTTATAACGTGGGAGACATTTTCCACATCTATACCTCTTGCAGCTACGTCTGTGGCAACTAAGAATTCAAGGGAACCTTCTTTAAACTTTCTAAGGGTATTTAATCTCTGGTTCTGTCCCATGTCACCGTGCATACCTTCTACATTGTATCCTCTAGCCTGCAAACCTTCTACTAATTCATCTACACCACGTTTGGTTTTGCAAAATATTATGGCACTTGAAGGTTCATCTACGTCTAGAATTCTACATAAAGATTCAAATCTATCTTTTTGTTTTATCTCATAGTAATATTGTTTTGTTTTATCTACAGTCAATGTGTTCTTAGCTATTTTTATACTCTTAATATTTGACTTCATATACCTGGAAGACAATTTCTTTATCTGATCTGGCATAGTAGCAGAGAAAAGTAATGTCTGTCTGTCAGAATTTGTAGCTTTTATTATGTTTTCTATATCTTCTATAAAACCCATATCCAACATTTCATCTGCTTCATCTAATATTAAAAATTCTATATTGCTAAGATCTAAAGTTTTTCTCTTTATATGATCAAGTATTCTTCCAGGGGTGCCTACTACTACATCCATACCTCTTTTTAAAGATCTAATCTGCCTGTCTATAGGTTGACCACCGTATATAGGTAATAGGGCTACTTTTTTGAATTTAGCAATTCTGGACAACTCATCATTTACTTGAATTGCAAGTTCTCGGGTGGGAGTAACTATAAGAGCTGAGATGTGTTTGCTTTTGGTAGTTATCTTGCTTAACATAGGTGCTCCAAAAGCTAAGGTCTTTCCTGTACCTGTCTGTGCCTGACCAATTACGTCATTCCCATCTAGTATTACAGGGATTGATTCAGCTTGAATTTGAGATGGTTCTTCAAATCCCATATCATCAATTGCTTGAAGAACCTTAGGATCTAAATTTAAATCACTAAAATTAATATTTTCCATTAAAACTCCTCTTTCTTTTTTATATTACAAAACAAAGTTTATCATATCATAGTATATACATATTATCAAATTTTAATTTAATTTTCTGTAATTAACAATTAGTCTAATTTTATGCTCTTTCTATTTCACTGTATATAAATTATAATATAATGTACGATAGTTTTTATTTAAAGAGGAGAATTTATATGTTTGATGCTAGACAGAAAGTTTTACCTAATGGTATAAAACTTATTACTATAAAAAGAGATACTTATATAGCGGCTTTTCATGCTGGGATTAAAATAGGAGCTATATATGAAAGTGTTCAGGAAAAGGGTATATCACATTTTATTGAACATATGCTTTTTAAAGGTACTAAGTCTAGAGACAATAAGAAATTAAACAATGATTTAGAAATCCTGGGAGGAGAATATAATGCATATACAGACAATAATTCTACAGTGTATAGTATTACTTCATTAGGGGAAGAATTAGAAAAGTCTGTGGAAATTATTTCCGATATGTTTATAAATTCTATATTTCCGGATGAAGAAATTGAAAAGGAAAGAGAAGTTATATTATCAGAAATAAAAAGCAGTAAAGATGATATAGAATCTTATAGTTTTGAAAAAGTAAATAAACTAGCTTTTAAAAAAGGTCCATTGAGATATGATACTGCAGGAGATGAAGAGGGAGTAACTAAATTTACAAGGAAAGATTTAATAGAATTTTATAATAATTATTATGTTCCCAATAATTGCTTCATAACAGTAGTTTCTTCTTATGAACACGAAGAGATTTATGATTTGATATGGAAATATTTTAAAGACTGGAAGTACAAGGAATTTACTAGAAACGACATAATAATCGAACAAAATATACCCTGTAGGGAGGTTTCTTATAAAAAAGATATAGAACAGAGTACTATTGTGTATCTTTTTACTTTTTATGGATTAAATAAAAAAGAGGAATTGGCACTTAAAATATTGAATCATAGATTTGGTGAAAGCAGCAATTCTATTTTATTTAGAAAACTAAGAGAGGAAAAAGGACTTGCTTATGACGTATATACGGATTTGGATTTAACTACGGGAGTAAAGACTCTCTATATATATACTTCAGTCAGTGAAAAGAATATAAAATCTGCTATGGATACTATAGAAAAATGCATATATAAAGTAAAGAATGAGGAAATAAAATTTGATGATAATACTATAAACTTAATGAAGAAGATATTAAAAACTGCAGTAGTATTTACCCTTGAAGATGCCACGGATATAGGAAATTATGTTTTACATCAGGCTATAGAAGGTGAAAGTATATATAAATGTGTTGATGATATAGATGAAATTGAAAGTATAACTAGAGAAAATATATACGAAGTGGCTAGAACTGTCTTAAAAGATCCAACGGTTCATGTTTTAAAAAGAGAATCTAAACGCAGCAGTTTTCACTAATGAAATTATGAATAATATGGGGGAGGGCTAGGTTGAGTAATTATACAGTAACTAAAATTGAATTACAAAAGAAAAATAAAGGTAGGGTAAATGTATATATAAATGAAGAATTTGCATTTGCCTGCAGTGCAGAACTTGTGTATAGTTATGGCATATCAAAGGGAACGTCTGTTGATATGAATTATTTAAAAAGTATAATTGAAGAAGATAATTTTATAAAATGTAAAAGTTGTGCATTGAAAATTATAGAGAAGGTTTATAAAACAGAAAAACAGATTAAGGATAAATTAGCTCAAAAACAATATGATGAAAATGCTATTTCAAGAACTATAAAGTTTTTAAAAGAATACAAGTTCGTAGATGATGATAAGTTTACAGAACTTTATATAAAAGAAAAAATTTATTCTCAAGGTAAAAATAAAATAAGATATTCCCTCATTAAAAAAGGAATAAGTGAGGATATTATAAGTAAAAAATTGGATCTTATAGATGAAGAACAGGAGGAAAAAGCTGCTTTTAACATAGCACAAAAAAAGTATGCTGTGCTTATAAAAAGTGAAAACAACATAAGAAAAGTATATGAAAAGTTGGGAAACTACTTGGCAAGAAGCGGATATAGTTTTGAAAAGGCGAGGACAGTATCGGATAAAGTCATAAAAAAGTATGCCAAGCTAGAAGATGAGAAAAAGGAAAGTTTTCAAGAAAATATGCAGGAAAAAAGTAAGGATGAACTATATAATCTGGCAAGTAAAAGGTATAGGATAATAACTAAATCAGAAACAGATAGAAATAAAATATATAGGCGGCTTGGAGAATATCTTTTAAGAAGGGGGTATTTATGGACAGATATAAAGAATACGTTAAATGAATTATTAAAGGATTAGAATGCTTGTATATGAAGTGATGTATAATCACTATCAATAAATTTTTTGCCATTTAGAGGTGATTATTATTATGAAAGTAAACCCTATAACTTTAATGATAGGGGTAATATTTTTATATCCCATCATAAAGGGATTTTTATTTAAGTTTTCTTCTAATGATTTAAAATTGGATATTGATGATGTAAGCAGAAGCATTTCATTTATAATATCTCTGATAATAGGGATATATTTTGGTAAGAAGATATTTATACAGCATGACCAGGGTATATATGAAAAGATATATAATTTAATACCTCAAAATCTCACACAATACTTTGATAACAATAACTTTATAGTATATGCAGTTCTGCTTCCCATTCTAATATTTATATGTTATAGAATAATAAAATTATTTTTTAATTTAGTAAATCGTATTATTTTCTATCCTGTGTTAGATAGTATAGATAGGTTTTTAAGACCAAAGGGGAACATGTTCAAGAGAATAGCAGGAATGGTATTTGAGCTGCCTAAGGCAGTATGTTATGCTCTTTTAGTTGTATTTGTATTAAATATAATGTCTATATTAAATGTAAGTCCTAAATTGAGCACATACTTAGAGGGCTCAAAACCTTATGAGAGCATTTGCAAAGAAGTAGTTATTCCCGTTACTAATTCTACTATCGCAAAACAACTGCCAAATGTAATAAATAATTCTTTTAAAATAGTAATAAGAAATGCAAATTCAAATGAAACAAAGAGCGTAGATCAATTAGATAGGGTTAAAAATGAAGCAAATACAGTAGTCTATTATAATGGAGTTACTTTAGATGAAGGAGTAAAATCCAATGGCGAAATAAATAGTTTAGCTAAAGCACTTGCCTCAGAAGGTGGTAATACCAATGAGAGAGCAGAGATGTTATATAATTGGATAGGCACTAATATAAGCTATGACCATGAAAAGGCAAATAAGGTGTTGAATAATGAATTCAATGTAAAATCAGGTGCAATCCCAACTTTTTATTCTAGAAAGGGAATTTGTTTTGACTATTCTTGTCTGTATGTGGCTATGGCTAGAGCCAATAATATGAAAGTAAGGCTTATAACTGGAGAGGGATTTAATGGAATAAGTTGGGTGAGCCACGCGTGGAATCAAGTATATATTCCTGAAGAAGAAAAGTGGATAAATGTGGATACTACCTTTTACAAAGGGGGAAATTATTTTGACAGCAGGAGATTTCAACTTGATCATAAAGACGCACAGATAGCAGGAGAATGGTAGCATAAGTAAGTTCCACTCATATTGTGTTAGAGTGGTACTTACTTATTTTGATTTTGTTATATAGTTTTTCAATATGGCATTTATTGCTTTTTCACAATCAGAGTCCTCATTATCTAAGCACCATGCGTTGTTAAAATATATGAGGGCTTTTTTGTTATCTTTTAGCATAGTGTAGCAATATCCCAGGTTAAAAAAGTATTTACTTTCTCTCTTTATATTTAGAGCAGAATTTAATAAGTTAATTGCTTTTTTATAATCTTTAAGTTTTATGAAACATACTGCTGAATTATACAGTGAGGATGCTTCATTATCTTTTATTTGTATTGCCTTTTCATACATATCGATAGCTTTTTTGTAATCCCTGTCATTGTAGTATTCGTTAGCCTCTTGAAAGTAGCTCATTTTAATCCTCCTCAGTTCCTATGGAATTTCATGGTTCTCTAGTAAATTTATATCCATATTTTCTAAAAATATTCCATTTATATTTCAAAAATGTGATTAGAAACTTTATATTATTACAGAATCTAAAGGATTTTAAACAAGAGGTACAGTATTTATATAGTAAGATGTAATTGCTTATAAAGAATTGGGGGGGGACGAGGTAAAATTGAAAAAACATTTTAAAAGTCTTATTTTAATATTTTTTTCTGTAATACTTATTATTAGCATTGGGTGCAGCAATTCAAAAATAACTGATAATAAAAATATGGAACCTGAATCTAAAAGGGTAATAAATGAAGTAACATCAAATTATATTATGGAGTACTATTCTCATATATTAACCAACGCTGACAAGATCTTTGAAGCACATAAATTATATGCAATTGAACAGAAAGATGGATTAATAAATGTTTATATTTATACCTTATTTGAAGGATACGCATTTGCTAACGGAAAATTTGGATCTTCATGCGGCGGATCAAATCCAGCACTTGTTGTGTTGAGAAAAGATAAGGATAAATTTACTGTTGTTAAATTTCAACAGCCAGAAGATGGAGATGAATGTGGGCCATCTATAAAAAGAATGTTTCCACGTAAATATGCAGAGGAAGCTATGAGTGACTCAGGTCGTGATTTAGGACTAGAAAAACAAATAAAATTAAATGCTAAAGAATGGTTAAAAGCAAAGGGAAGGAGTGAATCACTTTCAGAATAATAATTTTATGTATTTAATGAAGCAATATTTTTAAAGAACAAAGGTCAAAGTTCAAATATCAAATAAGGATAATTTTCTTCCTAACGTCGGAAAATATTAAAATTATAGATTCCCTGAGGTACGATGGAAATCATCTTTATCTGTTCTTTGTTATTTGAACTTTGTTATTTTCAAAAGCTTTGCTTCGTAATTTTTTTAAAATACGAATTAATTATTTACAATCCTGCAATTTAATGAAGCATTATTTTTGTCAGTTTTTTCTCTGCAAGTTCCACTGCTCTGTACATTAGATAAGCTAAAATTGAAAGTATGATTATGCTAACCATTACTGTATCTAACTGTGATATTTGGCCCCCGTATATGATTAAGAAACCAAGGCCTTCTTTTGCTACTAGGAATTCTCCCATTATTACGCCAACCCAGGACAGGCCTACGTTTATTTTTAAAGCAGATATTAAAGTAGGTACTGAAGAAGGTATTATAAGATAAGTGAGAATTTGTAGCTTTGAAGCTCCAAAAGTTTTTAGAAGCCTGATTTTATCTCTATCTACAGTTTTAAACCCATGAAATACATTTATTATGGTCACAATTACAGAAATTAATATGGTGATTACAATGATAGTTGACATACCATTTCCTGCCCAAAATATTATTATAGGTGCTAAGGCAATTTTAGGAAGTGCATTTAATACAACTATATAAGGGTCAAGTACATCTGAAATGAAGTCAGACCACCATAGAAGTATAGCAATTATAGTTCCGAGAACTGTGCTAAGTAAAAATCCCAGTATGGTTTCATAACAAGTTATGCCAATATGTCTAAATAGAGTTCCTTCTGCATAGAGCTTTATAAGGTTTTTCCACATTCTAGATGGTGTACTGGTTAGAAAAGGATCTATCCATCCAAGGTCGCCTGCTATTTCCCATAATGCAAAAAAAGCTATTAAAATTATAATTCTGCTTAATATAACTTTCTTCTTTCTAGTTACTATATTGTTTATATATATTTGGTGTTCCTTGTTGTAATCCAACATTAATAATTCAACTCCTTCCATATGCTGTTAAAGTAAATTCTAAATTCTGGGTCTTCCCTGCATTTTAAAGGAGAATTATAAGATTCACTGAAAGTTATATCAAATATTTTTTTAATTTTAGCAGGCCTTTTTGAAAGTACTACTATTCTATTTGACATAGATATAGCTTCTGATATATCGTGGGTTACCATTATGACTGTTTTTCCTTCCCTCTTCAATATTTTAAATATTTCATCGCTTATATTTAATCTAGTCTGATAATCTAGTGCTGAGAAAGGCTCATCTAAAAGTAGAACTTCAGGATTTAAGGCAAGAGTTCTTATTAAGGCAACTTTTTGACGCATCCCCCCCGATAGTTCATCCGGGTAATAATTTACAAAGTCCATAAGACCATAATTTTTAAGTAGAGCAGTTAACTTGTCTTTGTATAAGTCTGGTGATTTATGTTGTATTCTTATACCAAGAGTTATATTGTTCCACACGCTGGACCATTCAAATAGGTGATCTCTTTGAAACATATATCCAAGTTTTGAGGAAGCAGAAGCTAAGGGTTCATTATCTATAAATATTTCACCACAAGAAGGCTTTATAAGACCTGCTATTATATTTAAAAGTGTAGTTTTTCCGCAGCCTGATGGACCTACTATACTTAAAAATTCTCCTTCTTCTACGGAAAAGTTTATGTCAGTCAAGGCTTTAGTAAATCCTTTAAGTGAATGGTAGTTCATAAATACATCTTTTACTGTTAATTTACTCAAAATATCATCTCCCGCCAGTTTACAGTTATTAATTGGCATTTATTAGGTTTAGGCATTTTCTTTGAAATGTCTTATTACAAACTATGATTTATTATATGAAGGCTCGTAATTTATTGTTCCTGACGAAAAGACTATAACATCACAAAATTCAACACATAGCTATGAAAATACTCACATATTAATTTATATTATGGTAGTATTTTAAACTTAAAATTAATTAAGGGGTAACATGTGTTATAATATAATTACTGAATTAGGTTTAAACACAGTTTAAATCCAAATTGTATTGTAACTATGCGGCATATTCGTAGAATTATTTTCTAAATATGGGTTGTAATGGCATATACTATAAAGCATATGGATAAAAGCTATTATTTCCTGTTTATTGTTGAGTGAAAATATATTACAATATCAATGTACTATTTCAAATTATTATTTTATTAAAAGGTGATTGCTTATGAAAAATTTATTTCATGTAGGTCTTGATGTAGGTTCAACTACAGTAAAAATAGTTATATCAGATATTAAAGATAGTATAGTATATCATAAATATCAAAGACATTTTTCTGATATAAAAAGTACTATAGCTAAAGTTATTAAAGATGCCTATGAAAAATTAAAGGATTCAAATATCACTGTAATGGTTACGGGTTCAGGTGGGTTATCTGTATCTAAGTGGCTTGACATACCGTTTATTCAAGAAGTAGTAGCTTGTACTAATACTATAGAACAATTTATACCGGAGACGGATGTTGCAATAGAATTAGGCGGTGAAGATGCCAAGATAACCTTTTTTGATGGTGGAATTGATCAAAGAATGAATGGAACTTGTGCAGGTGGAACTGGTGCATTTATAGATCAAATGGCATCTCTTCTTCAAACAGATGCGCAGGGACTAAATGAATTAGCTAAAAATTACAAAGTGATTTATCCTATAGCAGCAAGGTGTGGTGTATTTGCCAAAACTGATATACAACCTCTTTTAAATGAGGGAGCTGCAAAAGAAGATATTGCAGTATCTGTATTTCAATCAGTTGTAAATCAGACAATAAGTGGACTTGCTTGTGGAAAAGTTATAAAAGGTAATGTGGCATTTCTAGGTGGACCGCTGTATTTTTTATCAGAACTTAGAAAAAGATTTATAGAAACTTTAAAGCTTACGGATAAGCAGGTGATTTTTCCTGAAAATCCTCAATTGTTTGTAGCACTTGGAGCAGCTATTTCTTCTAAAAATGGAAAAGTTATTTCTGCTGAAGATTTAGTAGACAGGCTTCCTAATTTAAGCAATTCTTCAGCAGATGAAATACAAACCATAAGGCCATTATTTAAAGATGAGAACGAATTAAATGAGTTTAAGAAAAGACATAGTACCAGTGTGGTAAAAAGAGCGAACTTGAATACATTTAGAGGGAACTGTTATCTTGGAATAGATGCAGGATCAACTACAACTAAGGCGGCACTTATAGATGAAGAAGGAAATTTACTTTATTCTTTCTATAAAGGTAATGAAGGCAGCCCTTTAAAGTCGTCTGTAAGAATATTAAAGGATCTATACAAAAAGATGCCTGAAGGTGCACATATAGTAGGTTCAGCAGTTACAGGTTATGGAGAAAATCTTATAAAAGCAGCACTGCATGTGGATATAGGTGAAGTTGAAACTATTGCCCACTATAAGGCAGCAGAATTTTTCCAACCTGGAGTAGATTTTATACTGGATATTGGTGGACAGGATATGAAATGCTTGAAGGTTAAGGACAAGGTAATTGACAGCGTAATTTTAAATGAAGCCTGCTCATCTGGATGTGGATCTTTCTTAGAGACTTTTGCTAAATCACTTAATATGAGTGTAGAAGACTTTGCAAAAGCTGCAGAAACTTCCCAAAAACCTGTGGATTTGGGTTCCAGGTGTACTGTATTTATGAATTCGAGAGTTAAACAAGCTCAAAAAGAAGGAGCTTCAGTAGGAGATATATCTGCAGGACTTTCTTATTCAATTATAAAGAATGCTTTATTTAAAGTAATAAAGATGAGAAATTCAAAAGAATTTGGAGAAAAGGTAATAGTACAAGGGGGAACTTTTTATAACGATGCTGTACTTAGAGCCTTTGAAATCATATCTGGCAGGGAAGTAGTAAGACCTGATATAGCAGGGCTTATGGGAGCTTTTGGATCTGCAATTATTGCAAAGGAAAGACATCAGGCTGGGTGTGAAAGTACACTTTTAAGTGAAAATGAACTAGGCAATTTCACATCAGAAGTATCTATGAGAAGATGTGGAAAGTGTGCTAACAATTGTCTTTTAACTGTAAATAAATTTTCCGATGGAAAAGAATTTATATCTGGAAACAGGTGCGAAAGAGGTGCAGGATTAGAACGTAAAAGTCAAGATGTGCCTGATGTTTTTGCCTATAAGTATAAAAGAATATTTAATTACATTCCTCTTAAAAAGAGCGAGGCAAAAAGAGGGATAGTAGGGATACCTCGAGTGTTAAATTTATACGAAAATTATCCATTTTGGTTTACATTTTTCACTGAGCTGGGATTTAGAGTAGAAATATCTTCTCGTTCATCAAAGAGAATTTACGAACTTGGAATAGAAACAATACCTTCTGAGTCAGTTTGCTACCCTGGAAAGATGGTCCACGGACATATAATGGACCTTATAAATAGAGGAGTAAATTTTATATTCTATCCATGTATACCTTATGAGAAAAAAGAACAACAAGAGGCAGATAATAACTATAACTGTCCTATAGTAACATCTTATCCTGAAGTTATAAAAAACAATATGGATATACTAAAGGAGAAAGATATTAATTTCAAAAATCCATTCTTGTCTTTGAATAACGAACCCAAGCTGGCAGAGAGACTTGGAGAAGAACTTAAAGAGTTTAATATACCTCAAAAGGAAATATCCTCTGCAGTGGCAAAAGCTTTTGAAGAGAGTAGAAAGGTAAAGAATGATATAAGGTCAAAAGGTGAAGAAGTAATAAGATATCTTAAAGATACAGGCAAAAAGGGCATAGTACTTGCAGGAAGACCTTACCATATTGATCCGGAAATAAATCATGGCATACCTAATATAATAACATCTTACGGTATGGCAGTACTTACTGAGGATTCTGTGGCACACCTTGGAGTAGTAGAAAGACCTTTAAGGGTAGTAGATCAGTGGGTATATCATTCTAGATTATATGCTGCAGCAAGTTTTGTGGCTAAACAGGACAATATAGAACTTGTACAATTAAATTCCTTTGGCTGTGGATTAGATGCAGTAACTACAGATCAAACTCAGGAAATATTAAATAAATACGGAAAGATATATACAGTACTTAAAATTGATGAGGGTAGTAATTTGGGGGCTGTTAAAATAAGAATGCGTTCTCTTAAGGCAGCTATTGAAGAGAGAGATAAATCTGGTTTTAAACCTCATAAAGTTGGAACTGATTATAAAAAGGTACTGTTTACTGAAGAAATGAGGAAAAAGCATACTATATTGTGTCCTCAGATGTCACCTATACATTTTCAATTTCTGCAGGAAGCTTTTAAAGCATCTGGATATAACCTGGAGGTGTTACCTTCTGTAGATAAGAAAGCAGTAGATGAGGGACTTAAATATGTAAATAACGATGCTTGCTATCCTTCCATAATAGTAGTTGGACAAATGATAGAGGCATTAAAATCTGGAAAATATGATTTAAATAATACTTCTTTAATAATTTCTCAAACAGGGGGAGGATGCAGGGCTACAAACTATATAGGTTTCTTAAGAAAGGCACTTAGAGAAGCTGGTATGGAAAATATACCTGTAATATCCCTAAACACAGTGGGATTAGAAAAAAATCCAGGATTTAAAATTACCATTGGACTTGTAAATAAGGCTATGATTGCGCTTTTATATGGAGACTTGTTTATGAGAGTGCTGTACAAGGTAAGGCCTTATGAAAAGATACCAGGATCTGCAAATACTCTTTATAGAAAATGGGTCGATAAATGTAAGGAAAGTGTTAAAAGTGGAAGTCACAGTGAATTTAAAAAAAATATATACAGCATAGTAGAAGACTTCGACAATCTTGAATTAAATAAAGTTAAAAAGCCTAAAGTTGGAGTAGTAGGAGAGATATTAGTTAAGTTCCATCCTACAGCTAACAACAATATTGTAGATGTTTTGGAAAAAGAAGGTGCGGAAGCAGTAGTTCCCGACTTGACAGATTTTCTTTTGTATTGTGCTTATGATGCTGAATTCAAATATAAATATTTAGATGGAAGTTATAAGGACAATATCATAAATAAATGGGCAATTAAATGCATTGAATATTTTAGAAGGCATATGAGAAAAGCACTTGAAAATAGTAAAAGGTTCACTCCTCCATCAGACATTGAGGAACTGGCAAAATATGCTTCTGAAGTGCTTTCTATAGGAAATCAAACGGGTGAAGGTTGGTTCTTGACAGCTGAAATGATAGAGCTTATAAGAAGTGGAACAAAAAATATCGTATGTATGCAGCCTTTTGCATGTCTGCCTAATCATGTAACAGGTAAGGGAATGATAAAGGAATTAAAGAGAAGATACAAGGGAAGTAATATTGCTGCTATAGACTATGATCCAGGAGCAAGTGAGGTAAATCAGCTAAATAGATTAAAACTTATGTTGTCTGTGGCATTTAAATCTATGGCAAATGAAACTTCAGTCCAAAAACCAAAAGAAAAATTAGTACCTCAAGCAGCACTTGCTCAAAGTGGAACTAAATAATATGGGGTTTCTAATCAAAAAATCAACGTATACTTCACATATTTTTTACAGCCCTCAGCTCGATTAAATGTTTTGATAAGGCTAAGCAAAAAATTCTAAAATCTAAGGACTTTTGAAAACTCGTACCTCAAACAATTCGAAAGTCCTTAGATTTTTTACGAATTTTTTACTAAGTCTTATATGCAAAATATTTAAAAGAGCTTCGTTATTGTAAAAATATGCTTGCGTATAAGTTGATTTTTAAGTTAGAAACCCTCATAAATATATAGAGCGTTCAATTAGAAACTCTATAGAGATGATAGAATTTCTAAACATTTTAACATAATTGTAGTATCCTTCATATTAATAATATAAATATTAATGTTTTTTGGAGGATTTTATGACTAGAAAGAAGTTTTGCATAGGTTGTATTTTACTCTCCTTTATATTTATAGTTACTATTTTTACGGGATGTGGTGGTAAGAAAGATAACAAGGCATTAGTTACAGTAAAATTGAACGAGGTAGCAAGGTCTGTATTTTATGCACCTATGTATGTGGCAATAAATAAGGGAATGTTTAAAGAACAGGGTATAAATATAGATCTAACAACAGGTCAGGGTGCAGAAGCTGCCATATCAAAAACACAAGAAGGCGCAATCCGTGAAATTACGTCTTCTTAATACTAGTATCACATCCAATAAGATTTATTTGTAAAACTTCATCTTTACCATACCATATTATATTTTTTATTAAAGAGTTTAAAAGCAATTTTTTACTGTCAATATCCATTGAAGCAAGGAACTTTTTAAAATCCAAAAGCTGATCTTTTATTGAATTTAAAAATTTCTTAGAACAGACAGTTGAATTTGTAGAAGTTGATAATTTAGTTATTTTATTTTCCAAATCCACATTTTCTTTTCTTATATCAGACATTTCTTTTTTTATTATTTGTAAAATATCTATATTGTCATCTAGAAGGGAGAATTTTTTAATCAAACCCTTAAGAATTTTGTTATTAGCATCAATCTTTTTTTTTAATCTAAGCATTTGTTTTTCTGATGCATCTTTGTTTACCTTATTTGACGGATCTGATTTATAAATACGTAAAAGTGCAGATATATCCAAATGCAAAAAATATTTTTCTACGTATTCTTCTGCCTTGTAGGCATTTAACATTTTATTTTTGCATCTGCTGCTGGCTCTATTTTTTAAGTTGCATCTGTAATAGCGTTCTAAGAAATCTTTCTTTTTATTGTAATGAGACCAGGAGGACATGCCTGAGCCGCATTCACCACAAATAATCATTCCTGAAAGCAAAAATTTTTTGCCAGTACCACAGCGAGGAGAAGATTTTTTCTTACTTTCTTCTAGTATATTGTGACACTTTACCCATATATCAGAACTGACAATGGCTTTATGTTTGCCAACAGATACAATCCATTTATCTATAGGGTTTTCTTTTTTACCTCCTGCTTTTTTATTGTATACCATAAGTCCATGCTTTCCATCAGGAATACCACAAGTTATAGCTCCTTTACTTTTAAACCAGCTAAATATTTTTTCATCTGCTGTACAGTATACAGGATTTAGTATTATTTGCTGTACAGTTCCACGAGAAAATTCTCCACCATTTTTACCTTTATACTCCTTTTTACAAAGATAACTTGCGGTAGAACTAAAGTTTTTTTTACTCAAATATAGGTTATAAATAAATTTTACAAGATTTATTTCAGCTGGTACACTGCTTAACTTAAACATTTTTTTCCCTTTACCATTAGAATTCGCATATTTTACAGGTTCAGATTTGAATCCAAGAGGTGGAGTACCTCCAAGCCACCTACCTGTTTTAGCAAGTTCCAGCATATTATCCCGTACTCTTTCTGCTATGGTTTCTCGTTCCAGCTGGGCAAATACTGCAGCTATGTTCATCATGGCCCTGCCCATAGCGGAAGATGTGTCAAACTGTTCTTTAATAGAGATGAAAGATACATTATATTTATTTAGAATTTCAAGAGTACCTGCAAAATCAGCTACATTTCTTGATATTCTATCAAGTCTGTAGCATATTAAGTGAGTAAATTTTCTCTTTTTTATATCTGATATTAATTTTTGAAATTGAGGTCTTTTAACATTAGAACCACTAAAGCCTTCATCTTCGTATACCATTATTTCCTCAATATTGTTATACATCCTGTTTAAATATTGCCGGCACATCTCTACCTGGTTTCCTATGGACTCACCTTTGTCTGTGAATTTTGATTTCCTTGAATATATGGCAGCTCTTATTATGATTATCACCCCCATCTATTTATATAATATTAATCACCTTTTAAAATTAATCTCATATTATGGTAAAAATGCTAAAAGGGGTATGGTTATGACCATAAAAGTTATAGTTAATTATCCAAAAACAAAAGAGGCTGTGGAAAAATTAAAGGTTGTTGAAGCTAAGATAGTACTTAATTATCTTAAAGGCATATTGAGTTTTGATGATTTAAATGAACTTATGGGAATGCTTGAAGAAGAAAATATTTAAGTATAAAAATTTATTTGAACTTATATAAAAAATACTCCAAAAGGTACCAACATTTTAGGAGGAACAGGTGCTGTAAGCAGTGAAATTGAAGATGAAGTTTCCAAACTTATGAGTAAATAAAAAGGAATTCTCTACTACGGTGTAATAATTGTAGTAGAGAATTTTTTTAGTTTTTCTATTGACAGAGCGTACATATTAATATATTGTATATATATGATATATACAATATACATGAAATACATAATTTAGGATAAGAGGTGATTAGTTGGATATCATCATAAGCAACTCCAGCGATAAGCCAATTTATGAACAAATATCAGCCCAAATAAAAAACATGATTATAAGTGGTTCCTTGCCTGAAGGATATGCCCTGCCAAGCATGAGACTTTTGGCTAAAGAACTGAGAATCAGTGTTATAACTACAAAACGTGCCTATACAGATTTAGAGAGAGATGGTTTTATTGAAACAGTAAAGGGAAAGGGAAGTTTTGTAGCAGGCAAGAATATGGAGATTATAAAAGAAGAACAGCTGCGCCTTGCAGAAGAACATTTACAAAAAGCTGTGGATCTTGCAAAGGTAAGCGGCATTAGATATGAGGAACTAGAAGATATTCTAAAATTATTATATAAAGGAGAATAATTATGGATGAAGCAATAAGTGTTAGGGGATTAAACAAAACTTATAAAAATTTTAGCTTGAAAAATGTTTCATTTTCTGTACCTAAAGGCAGTATCGTAGGATTTATAGGTGAGAATGGTGCAGGAAAAACTACTACATTAAAAGCTATTTTAAATTTGATTAGCAGGGAAAGTGGAGAGATAAAAATACTAGGTCGTGACAATATAAAAGATGAAAAGTATATAAAAGAACAGATAGGTGTAGTTTTTGATGAAAGTAATTTCCACGATACTTTAAATGCAAAAAACATTTCAAAATTTATGGCAAAGATTTATAAACAGTGGGACAGTAATCTTTTTTTCAATTATCTGGATAAATTTCAGGTACCTAAAGATAAGATTGTAAAAGAATTTTCAAGGGGAATGAAGATGAAATTGTGTATTGCTGTTGCACTGGCTCATAATCCCAAACTTCTGATTTTGGATGAAGCAACAGGAGGACTTGATCCTGTTGCCAGAGAAGAAATTCTTGATATATTTTTGGATTTTATTCAAGATGAAGAACATTCTATTTTGCTGTCATCCCATGTAACCAGCGACCTTGACAAGATAGCAGATTATATTACTTTTATTCACGAGGGGCAGATAGTTTTTAGTAAAAGCAAGGATGATTTGAGAGAAAATATGGGTATGTTGAAGTGTGGAGCTTCAGACTTTAATAATCTTTCTAAGGAAGAATTTATAAATTACAGAAAAAATCAATTTGGGTATGAGGTTTTAATAAATGACAAATATGATTTTATAAAGAAGCATCCAAAACTTGTGGTGGACAACACTTCTATAGAAGATGTCATGTTATTTTATATTAGGGGTGATAAATAATGAATGGGTTGATTTTAAAAGATTTATATAATTTAAAAAACAATGGCAAAAGTATAGTTTTTATACTTGTAGTGTTTAGCTTTGTATCTTTTTCACAGAATGATATAGGGTTTTTAACTGGCTATACAATACTTTTAGCAAGTATGCTTGTAATAAATACTATGTCATACGACAACACAGCAAAGTGGGACAAATATGCACTGACTATGCCAGTTACAAGAAAAGGTGTAGTCCTCTCAAAATATCTGGTTTCTATTATAGTAAGCCTTATAGGGGCAGCAATAGCGGTAGCTTTGTGTTTTGCCCAGGGAATTTATAGGCATAATTTAGATGCTATGGAAATATTAACAGTTACTGGAATTGTTCTCGCAATAGGATTTCTATTTATAAGTTTTATGTTACCTATTGTTTATAAGTTCGGAGTAGAGAAATCACGTATTTTCATATTTGTAATATTCATTATACCTTTTGCTGTAATAATGGTTGGAAGATCTAAATTTGCAAAATTAAAGCTTAGCCCTTTAGCTGTACAATATATGAACATTATTTTGCAGTATTTGCCTGTTATATTACTTTTAATAACAATTTTAATTATGGTAGTTTCCTATTCCATATCAGTAAAAGTATATAGTAATAAAGATATGTAAAATGTTTATTTATCCATTTTTATATATTGATATGATTTTAAAAGATATGTAGCAATTTTTATGACAGAGGGGTATCATGTTATTTTACATTAGGGGTGATAAGTAATGAATGGGTTGATTTTGAAAGATTTGTATAACTTAAAAAACGGTGGAGGATCTTTGCTTATTGCAATTGTGGTCTTTAGTTTAATATATTTTTTACAGGGCGATAATGATAATATGGAAGTTTGGAATGTATTTATAATACTTTTGGGAAGTATACTTGTTGTAAATACTATGTCCTACGACAATACAGCAAAGTGGGATAAATATGCACTTACCATGCCGGTTACAAGGAGAGATGTAGTCCTCTCAAAATATATGGTTTCCATCATTGTAATTTTTATGGGAGCAGTATTGGCAACAGCTCTGAGTTTTGCTCAGGGAATTAATAAACATAATTTAGATGTCATAAAAATATTTACAGTCAATGGAGCAGCCATGGCAGGCGGGCTTTTTTTTATAAGTGTTACGCTGCCTGTTATTTATGAATTTGGAGTGGAGAAATCACGTATTGTTATATTTTTAGTTTTTTTAGCACCTGCTGGCGTAGCTATTGGCAGCTCAAAATTAAGATTTTCCCCTTTAACTGTACAGTATATACATATTATTTTGCAGTATTTGCCTGTTGTATTACTTTTAATAACAATTTTAGCTATGCTGATTTCCTATTCCATATCTTTAAAAATATATAGCAATAAAGATATGTAAAAGAAATATTTTGCTACTATTTTGGAGGTGTAAGATAAATGGATTATAAAGATATATTGGTATTAGTTATTGTAATTGTCTTTATGTTATTTGGGGAAAAGCTTTTTCCAAACAATCCTTTGAGTGCGATGATCAATTATATAAAATGTCTATTTATCCATAAATCATAATATTTAATTAATGAAAAGATTAGTTTTTGCAGAAAAGACGAAAGAGAAATAATATGGATGTAATTAAAAAATACCAGGTGATTTTTACTGGTATTTTTTACATAATGTTATGATTGAATTTGTGTTTTCTTGTTTCTATATTCTTCTTCAGTTAGTTCTCCTCTGGCATACCTTTCATTAAGTATATTTAAGGCGTTATTGTTTCCAGACGGTTGGTTATTTGGCTTGCTTGATTGATGAAGGTAGCGTATAAGAGCCACAGCAGCTAAAGTTGTTAAGGCAATCATACATATCATCATAAGAAGTCCCCAGCCATATCCCATCATTCCATATCCATAATAACCCATCATTGATATCACCTTCGTTTTTTATTGAAAAATAGTTACTAATTTAATTATTTGAATCATATATAAAAATTATTCCTATGAATTTTTTGACATTTTTTATTGACAAGAAAAGAAAAATAACATATAAAGGAATTAGAAGTATAGAATACTGGTTATTAAAAACTCAACTTTTACAGTAACTATTAATTAAAACTTTGTATATCTGAAGGTTGAGTTAAAAAACAGGTGTTGAAAGGGGTAATAAAATGGAAGTTTTAGAATGTATTAGCGGCAAAAGAAGTGTTCGAGCATATACAGATGAAGTGATATCTAAAGAAACTATAACTAATCTTATAGAACTTGGAACAAAAGCTTCAACTGGATCAGGTCTTGAACCATGGGGATTTGTAGTTATTCAGGACAAAGAGGAAATAGATTCTTTATCTGAAGCTACAAAACAGTATTTATTGAACAATATGGAAAAATGTCCCTACTTAAGTCAATATGAAAGTTGGTTAAAGAATCCTAAATATAATATATTTAATAATGCAGGTACAGTACTAGTTATTTATGGAAATAAAGAATCTCACTGGCATGTTTATGACTGCAGTCTTGCAGCAGGAAATATTATGCTTGCAGCTCATAGTATGGGAATTGGAACTTGCTGGATTGGATTTGCAGAGGCTCTATTAAATACAAAAGAATTTAAAGAAAAACATGGGGTACCTGAGAAATATGAATTGGTTTCTACCATGAGCATGGGATATATGAAAACTAAAATGACTCCACCAGAAAGAAAAAAACCTTTAATATTTTCTAAGTAAAATTTATAGAGTTCCCAAACAAAAGTCAACTTATACTTGGGATATTTTTAATAATTAAAAATATCGAAGTGTAAGTTGATTTTTAAGTTAGAGAATATACACCAAAAATGGTGGAATTAATCTTAAGTTTTTCTTAAGACTTTCTTTAATATTACTTATCGAAATCACGGTATAATTTAGGTATATAGGAAATGAAGTTATACATTGACATATATATCATTAAATGATATGATTTATTTATAATATATCATTTAATGATATATTGATAAGGGGGGAGTTTTATTGAAGGTAAGTCAGATTTGTAAAATGCAATTCCTCAATCAAAAGTTTGAAGGGATGGATGTGTGAATGATTAAAAAGTGTATATCAGGTCTTCTTGTATCGCTTACTCTTGTCACTTATTCAGCTGTAACGCCTGTAAGTGCACAAGCAATTGATGGGACCGTAACAGATATAACTGCATCTAAAACTAGTTCGATTGTAGTAAAGATAAATGATAAGACAGTTACATTAGATCAAAAGCCATATGTGAATTCAAATTCAAAAGTTATGATGCCACTTATTCCAATACTTAAACAAATTAGAAGTGATGCTGTTTTACAGGTTAAAGGTAATAATATTACAATAAAAGGTTCTAATGTAAATGTTACATTTAAAAGTGGAGATGAGAAAGTAACTGCTAATGGTAAGGCTATTACACTGTCCACAATTCCAATAGTAAATTATGGACAAGTTTTTGTACCACTTGAGTTTTTTAGTGAAGCATTTAACCAATTAGTTGATTGGGACAGTACTACTCAGATAGTCAAAATATCTGATATGAAAAAAAATACTGAAGATAGCTTCAATAAGCAATTAGTTTATGCAAATGATAAAATAATTGCTGCAAAGTTGGATGATTATTTAACTGCCTTACAAAAATCAGATAACTTTCATGGAAGTGTTTTAGTTGCTAAAGATGGAAATATACTCTTAAATAGAGGGTATGGTATGGCAAACTTTGAACAAAATATTAAAAATACATCTCAGACTAGATTCTTGATAGGATCAATGACAAAACAATTTACAGCAATGGCAATAATGCAGCTTGAAGAAAAGGGACTCTTAAGTGAACAAGATAAACTTTCAAAGTACGTACCTGATTTTCCGCGTGGAGATGAAATAACTATCTATAATTTACTTACCCATACATCTGGTATTAAAAGTTTAAATGAGATGCCTGGATTTTTGAATATGAAGCCTGAAGACTTACAAAATATAAATACTGCAATTAACTTTTTTAAGAATAAACCTCTTGATTTTAAACCAGGCACTCAATTTGAATATTCTAATTCGGGATATTTATTGCTTGGATATATAGTTGAAAAAGTAAGTGGAATGAATTATGAAAATTATTTAAATAAGAATATATTTAAACCACTAAATATGAATGATACAGGAATTGGCTATATAGGAAAAGAAAAAATGTATAATTCAAGTGGATATCAAGGATATTTGGATGTAACACCAATAAGTGATGAAATTATAGTTGATGGTGTACACGGAGCAGGCAATTTATATTCTACTACAGAAGATTTATATAGGTGGAATATGGCACTTGATACAGAAAAACTTGTAAGCAAGAAAACTATGGACAAAATATTTTCAAAGTATGTTGAAATGGCAAAAGGAAGCGGCATCTACTATGGATATGGCTGGATGATAGCTGATGGAGATAATGGTCATGAAGTTTTTCATGATGGAAATGTACTTGGATTTACAAGCAATATAGCAAGGTATACAGATAAAGGCTTAAGTATAATCATACTTACAAATTCAGGATACTATACGATAAATCCACTTACATATGCTCTTTCAAATATAGCACTTGGAAAAAATAACTATAGTATGCCTAAAGCAAAGAATGTTATAAAACTTGATGATAGTATATTAAATAAATATGTAGGTAAATATAAATCTACGGATATGGGAAATATTTCAATAACAAATGAAGGGGGACACCTTTATTATTCAGCAGATGGAACAAATCAAAAATACGAGCTTTTTGCTGAATCTCAAGATAAATTCTTTATGAGAATTTTATATGGAGATACTACATTTGATAAAAATTCAGATGGACAAGTCACAGGTATTACCATTAACATACCTGGTTATGGAATGCAGTATCATGGTGATAAAATTAATTAAAAATTAAACTTAACAAAAATAAAGTAATATAGTATTTTGCATTAGTAAGGCTGTTGATAAAATATTTTGTCAGCAGCTTTTTGAATTTTAGATTTTCATATGTCTGCGTATAAGTTAATTTTTAAGTTAGAAAATCCTATATTTAAAATAGCTTTTATACTATAATGAAAATGTAGAATAAAGGAAAAAATAATATATTATGAAAATGGGGGAATTAATTGTGAAAGATTTAGAAAGTATACTTGATTATTATAAGAATGAATTAAAATGGGATCCGCCTTTTGCTAAAGCTCTATCTAAGTATTGCCCTGATGGATTAAAAGGTTATTTAACCATGCGTGAATCGGTTCAAGAAGGACATTTACCTAAAAAAACAAGAGAATTAATTTTTGCTATATTGGATAGTTTAGATGATGAAGTAAGTGGTGCAAAGTCACATGCCGTTGCTGCCATAGAAGCAGGATTGACTATGGAAGAATTAGTAGAAGCATTTGTGATTGTAACTATTGTTAAAGGTATTAATGTTTTATGTAAAGCAGGCGTGGAGGCAATAAACGCAGCAGAGAAAAGGTTTGAAGAAATAAACTCCATAAAGGAAGATGAAAAATAGGACAAGTACCACAAAAGCACTTTAAACCATGTAAGTATAATGGATTAAAGTACTTTTTTAGTATAAACTCTGAAGATTGAAAGATAATTAGAAAAGTTTTAGACAAATTCTTTATTTTTGAATAGTTTTCTTCCTATGAAATAAGCACCTAGCAAATATATAATAGATACTCCATTTACAATCAGCAAAGATATTAGCGATATATTGTTAGCTCTAAACTTCTCCATAAGACCAAGTACTCCTATGGGAGAAAAATTACTTGTGATTGTAAGTCTGTCTGAAACAGTTAAAAATATGGAACTTACAATGCCTATAGCTATACTGATTGTCGTGTTTTTAAAAAACAAAGATATTATTCCTATGATTAATCCAAATGAAGCAACTGGAATTATTGCAGATAAATAAATTAATACAATTTTTTCTAAACCATCAAAACTCAATTTAAAAACAAAGGCACTTATGGTAAATCCCAATATCAATGTCAAAATAACTACTAGTGCTGAATAAAAGATAATAATAAGTACTTTAGATTTAAATACATCAACGTGGTCTTTAGTTAATCTTGCAAAGTATTTCATATTTCCACTAAAAAAATCTTCACCAAAGATTCCAACTGAAAATACAGTCATGAAAAATGCGAAGTAGGGTACGACTGTTCTAAATATAAATTCTGTCCTGAATTGTTTTAAAAAAATTACACTGTTCATATTTAAAATGTCCATTTTAAGCTGATTGCTGTATTTACGTGTTATAGGTGTATTATTTATTATATGTCCTTTATCTAAATTTATAAGATAACATATTGCTGCAATCATGAATATCAAGAATCCTATAAGTATATATAAATTTTTAGAATGCAGCATTTTGATGATTTCATTCTTAAAAAGTTTGAGTATCAATGTATCAGCTCCTTTTTGTTGAATAACTTAAAGTTTAAAATTACAAGAACTACAATGTATATTAAAAATAATATTATAGAAAATTTATCAGTTTGATTTTTTAAAAGGCATTCCCATAAGAATCTTCGTGGAGTTATATTTCCAATTGCTTTGGGAATAAAGTCCGACATTACAATTAAAAGAAATACGAGTAATGATATTATAGTGCTGTTTTTAGATAGTATAGAAATTAAAACATATATAAATAGTACTGGCATTAGCGCAGTTAAAAACAACAATCCCATTTTTATATTTAAAAGTAAATTAATATGTACTGAATCTTTGAAAATATAGATTACATTTAAAATAGCAAATGTAAAAATTATCATAATGCCTGTTATTAAAATAAGAGAAACTATTTTGCATAAAAGTACTTTTGCTTTGCCTTTATAAATTACAACAAATTTCATGCAGCCAGATTCATAATCACTTGTAATCATATCGGAAGCTATTGGTGCTAAAATTATGGGAAGCATAAATATAAGTGAAGACATATCACTATAAAGCAAGCTGTGAAAAGTAACTATTCCTGCGGTTTTATCTGCAAATATTACATCATTTAATAAAATGAATATAAATATGATACCTCCATATATTGATATTTTTAAAGGAGTAAAAAATTTTATGAATTCATTTTTAATCATATTAAAGTCCTACTGCTTTCATAAAATAATCTTCTAAAGAGTTACTACTATTAAGCAGATTTTTCATAGAATCTTCAATAATTATTCTGCCTTTATTTATCATTGCAACTCTATTACATATATTTTGTACTTCATTTAAAATGTGAGAACAGTATATGAAAGTTGTATCATTTTCCCTAGCTAATTTGTTAATTAAATTTCTCATATCTCTTACTCCTTCCGGGTCAAGGCCATTAGTTGGTTCATCTAATATTACAATTTTGGGCTTTGATAAAAATGCTCTTGCCACTGCAAGCCTCTGCTTCATTCCCATAGAATAATTGCTTACTTTTTTATCTTTATCATCCATTAATTTTACTAATTCCAAAACCTCATAAACTCTTTCTTTGCTTAGATTCAGGACATTTGCATAGAGCATTAAATTTTTATATCCAGATAAGTTGTTGTAAAAGCTTGGATAGTCTATCATAGCTCCTATATCTGAAGGATTGTTTTCTCCATTTTTAAATACATTTTTGCCATCTATGAAGACTTCACCACTTGAAGGTTTTAGTAAACGTAAAATAGTTTTTATAGTTGTTGTTTTTCCAGCTCCATTTGGACCTATAAAACCATAGATGTCTCCTTTGAATACCTTTATATTGATGTTGTCAATTACTTTTTTATTTTTATAATATTTACTTAAATTTTTTACTTCTAAAATTGGTTCCATTTTTTATCCTTTCTTAAAAGATTAATTTTTAGTTTGCAAACCTAAACATCCATTACATATTAACAGGTATTAGTGCATATTTTATGTATTAGTCCAAAGAGGATGTCCTGAATTCATAAATAGCAGAAGCTGATACGGTTAAGATTAAAAAATTTACGTTAAAGAAAAAGACACCCTAGTTAGGATGTCCCATGTATATTCTTAATCCATAATTCCTGTATAAACATATTGTCCTCAACGGATGTATTTATAAATACATTATTGTATTTTGTATCTATAGTATCTTTTAAGATATATAAGCCAAGGCCTCTTCCATCTCCTTTAGTTGAAAAACCTTTTTCATATATTTTGTGTATCACTGGTTTTGTATTCCCAAAGTTATTGTGAACTGCTATAACTACATAATCCTTTTTTACACAAATGCAGAAATATAGCTTAGGCAAATCACATTTCATAGATGCTTCTATTGCATTATCCAAAAGTATTCCAAGTATCCTGCATAAATCCATTATGTTCATATATATTTGAGATATATCTTCTACTATTTCTACTTTTATATTTATTCTTGAGGATAATGCTTTTATTAGTTTTGTAGAAATCAGGGCCTTTAAAGGCAGTATCTTAATATGTTTTAACTTATCTATATTTGTGTTATTCCACTTTATATCTTTGTCTATGTTGAGTACATTATCATAAAAGAAATCCTTGAGATCATTGACATTAGAAGTATCTATATATTCCTTAAGAGGAATAAGCATATTTATGTAATCATGCTTGAATTTTCTCGTTTCACTGTACATTTCTTCAACTACATGTGCATATTCTTCTATTCTATATTTTTCTTCAATTTCTCTTTTTAAATCAATTTCAATTTTTAAACTCTTGTCATAATTATAAATTATTATAAGTATGAGTATTATTGAAATAAGAGGAATTCCAAGAGGAAGATAGCATTCAGTTATAAAATATATTCCAAAATAATTTACTGAATCTACCAGAGGATAAATAAAGAATATACTTAAAGCTATAGGAATACTTATAGTTAGAATCATTCTATATCTTATTTGCTGTAGTGAAGTTTTTCTTGATTTTCTAAGTTTACATGGAATATGCTTTTTAATTATATATATTAAAAGTGTAAAAAATAGAATAATTATGAGTTCAACAATGTAATTTTTAAAAGATATTGTTTTATAAACATCTAATTTTAAAATTCCATTATACATGATGTTAATAAAGTATATTGTAAAAATGGTTATGAGTATTTCTATAGTACTTTTGATGTCTTTACTATTTTTTAATAAAAATATTATTAGTATTGTAAAGATAGGGAGTATTATGGTATATGAACCAGTTTGAAGCACCATTCCAATTATAAAAGATATGACAAAGTACTTTTTCATTACATTTAAGGTAACTTTATCTTTAAATAATATGTATATTGAAATACAACATAATAAACTAATTTGCAGTGAAGGGAAGATCACGTCTGTAAAAAGCTTACTTATAGGGAATTTTTTGATAATCATTTTATAAGGCCTCTCTTGTATCTAAAAGAAACAAAACATTCTTCTCCATTTACCATAATGATTTTGTTATTTTTCAGATCTATTTCATCAATCTTGTTTTTATTTACAATATAGGACTTATGGCACCTGTAAAAGTTTGAAGTTAGTTTTTGCTCCATATCTTTAAGATTTCCATAAAACTCTATTTGTCTATTTTCCTCATGTACCCTTATCTTATGGGGGGTACTGCTTGTCTCAATAAATAGGATATCAGACAGCTTTATATTTATTATTCTAGAATCTTCATTTACTTTAATATATCCTTCACTAAGATTTTCTCTAGTATAAATGTTATAAGCCTTCATAAGACAACTTGTTACCCGTGCTTTAAAATCATCTTCGTCTTTAGCAACATAGTCCATTGCTTCAACTTTGTATTTAAAGACAAGATAGCTCATTTCCATATGGATAGTTGTAAATATTATGAATCCAAAGGGGTCTAAGTCCCTTATCTTTTCACCAAGCTTTATTCCATTCATATTACTTTTTAAATCAACATCCAGAAAGTAAATTCCAGTTGCTGTATGATCTTCTACATACTTTAATAGCTCTATTGGGCTGTCAGTGCAGATGGATATATGCAAATCTAAAGATTCCCTCAAAATAGTGTTTTCAATAATTTGTTTAATTTTATCTCTATAAGATTTATTGTCGTCACAAATAAATATTTCCAGCATACAATACCTCGCTTATTCACAAATGATAATATAATTATATCATTATTTGTGAATTAATTATTGATTGCCTCATTAGGTACTATGGATAGTATCTAGGGGGAAATTTTTTTTGAGATCATTTTTTTATATGATCTGAAAAGTTTAAATTTAGAAATAAATATAATTAGTTTTTATTTAATATCTAGTAAAAATTTTCTGCATTATCAGAATTTCATGATATAATAAATATATGCAAAAAAAGTCGACTTATGATGAAAATATGTACTTTCAATAATAGGGTGGAAAATCAATTAAGCTCTAAGAGGAATTGGTTTTTAATCAACAATTATTTTTACATCATAAAATTGAATTCAAATTTAAATTATAGGTGACTAATAATTTATAGAAAAGAGGTGTTAATATGGACTGTACAAAAAGTACAGTATCTAGACAGCAAAAAATAGATTTTTTTACTTTAATGAGAGTTTTTTTATTTATGTTTAGTGCTATTTTACTAACATTTATATATTATAACCCGGTTAAGGCATCCGTAACCTCTGACATTTATGGTTCGGGAAGTTCTTACTATGGAAGTCCGATGGCAATTACAAAAGCATCAAATGGTGATATGTATTGTGCTTTTGCTGTACAAGGAAATGTAAAAGGCGGTTCTGGTACCATTGACTACAAGATATATAAATATGTTCCATCTACTAATATATGGACAAGTATTGTTAGTTTAAACTCAAAAGTAGGGCTAAACCAAGATAGCGATTATTATGATGGAATTTCTATGCTCATAGATTCATCTGGAATTTTAAATATTGCAGTTGTTGAGAATGGAACAGTTCTCAATACTGACAATCATTTGTATTGCAAATACAATAAAGGTCTATGTTTTGGAAAATACAACACAAATTCAGGAACATGGGATGGATCTTTTAATGCAATTGAAACACAAGCTCTTAGTGATGGGTCACTTTCAGTTACACATTATCAGTATGAATATACTAAAATGCAAATAAATGCTTCTGGTAATATTACTTTAGCATATATAAAAAGAAATAGTAATAATACTTCAGACAGCTATATCGTTGTTAAATCTGGTGCAAATTCAAATAGTACGTGGTCACAAGTTAAAGAATTACCCTTGAATTTATCTTCTGGTGAATCAGTAAGCATAAAGTATCTTGTCAGTGATGCCTTAGGAAAATTTAGCATTATTTATACTATAACAAGAAGCAATGGTAATGATGTATATGCTCTTGCTTATCCATATGATAATCCCAATCAAATACTTGATGGCTCTACAAAAGGATGTGGATATGATATTTATGGTGCGGTTACGAATTCGGCAGGTAATATATACTTAGCGTATACTGATAGTTTAAATGGGGGAAATGGAATCGTTTTCAATACAGGAGATGATGGTGCATGGGTAACATCCCCCATAGAAGCTAAAGATATACTTTCTTGTAATTGTGGAGACCTTGGAGATCTAGTAATTGATGCAAATGATAATATGTATTTTATTTCGGAAGTATATGATCCTGATAGTTGGCAAATAAACGGGCTATACTTTTATGGCATGAAAGCAGGAAGTAGTCAATGGACAAAAGGTAAAATGGATATTGACAGCCTAAATTATCTTAAAGATGCAGCAAATCAATATAGCATTACCATATATCCAATTATACCTCAAACAGATAAATTAATGGTTCATTATTTTGATAACACTAGTTTGAGTTATGGCTTTATTACAGGAGATGTAAATGATTTTTTCCCTAGTTCATCAAGTAATGTAGCAACGGTGACATCAGACAGCTATACAGTAAGTGCAGGAGGAACGGCAGATGAGAGTATAACAAATGTACCATATGGGACAACAAAAGCAGACTTTATAGCAGCACTGACAAAGGGAGAATCTCATGAGAGCTTTGATGAAGCATCACTGCATGACCCAGTGGTAAGTGGAGACAAGCTAGTAGTAACAGCAGAAGATGGAACGACAAAGGTGACGTATACAGTAACAGTAAATCCTGAACCAATTGCTGCAAATGCATCGAATAACACAATAAGTTTGGATGGAGACAGTATAGCTGCTGGAGGAACAGTAATAATAACAGCAGGAGGAGATAGGCAGGAAGAAGCAGGATCAGTAGTTGGTGATGAGAGATATATACCAAGTACGTGGACGTCTACAGAATCAGGTAAAAGTGGAAACTTTGAATTGAGTGATGATATTTATACATCATCATACCAATCAGATACACCTGGAAGCTATACAATAACAGCAAATTATAAAAAGCAGAAATGGAATGGAAGTGCATGGGAAGATATTGCTGGAGCAGTAGACAGCAAGGATGTAACCTTAACAGTAAGTGAAGTAACGGTGACAATAGGAACAGATGACCTGCCGCCAGCAGGAACAGTAGGAGTTCCATATACTCAATACACATTTACAGCAGCTGGGGGAACAGGAAACAAAACTTACTATGTAACAGCAGGAAACCTACCAGCAGGATTGAACCTTTCAGAAGATGGAGTTTTGTCAGGAACTCCAACGGAAGCAGGAACAAAAACATTTACAGTGACGGTAAATGATGATGGAGTGTGTGAGCCATCGGATAGTCATGAATTTACAATTACAGTGAGTCCTGCAAAAAGTACGGTAGCAATAGTGACATCTACAAGCTACACAGTAAGCGCAGGAGGAAAGGCAGATGAGAGTATAACAAATGTACCATATGGGACAACAAAAGCAGACTTCATAGCAGCCATAACTAAGGGAGAATCTCATGAGAGCTTTGATGAAGCATTACTGCATGACACTATAGTAAGTGGAGACAAACTAGTAGTTATGGCAGAAGATGGAACAACAAAGGTAACATACACAATTACAGTGAATCCAGCACCAACTGCTGCAAATGCATCGAATAATACAGTAGACTTAAGTACTAGTAGTATAACAGCAGGTGGAACTATAACCATAACAGCATCAGGAGATAGACAGGAAGTGGCAGGATCAATAGTTGGAGACGAGAGATATATACCAAATACGTGGACATCTACAGAATTAGGAAAAGGTGGTAGCTTTAGTTTTAATGGGACAAGTTATAATGCAAATTATGTAACAGGTACTGTGGGAAGTTATACAATAATTGTAACTTATAAAAAGCAAAGCTGGAATGGAAGCAGCTGGGTAGATAGTTTAGGAATATCAGACAGCAAGAACATAACCTTAACAGTAAGTGGAGTGACGGTGACAATAGGAATAGATGACCTGCCGCCAGCAGGAACAGTAGGAGTTCCGTATACTCAATACACATTTACAGCAGCTGGGGGAACAGGAAACAAAACTTACTATGTAACAGCAGGAAACCTACCAGCAGGATTGAACCTTTCAGAAGATGGAGTTTTGTCAGGAACGCCAACGGAAGCAGGAACAAAAACATTTACAGTGACGGTAAATGATGATGGAGTGTGTGAACCATCAGATAGTCATGAATTTACAATTACAGTGAATCCTGCAAAGAGCACGGTAGCAACGGTAACATCAGACAGTTATACAGTAAGTGCAGGAGATACAGGAGATGAAACAATAACAAACGTACCAAATGGGACAACAAAGGCAGAGTTTATAGCAGCCATAGCTAAGGGAGAATCCCATGAGAGTTTTGACGAAGCATTACTGCATGACACTGTAGTAAGTGGAGATAAGCTAGTAGTGACGGCAGAAGATGGAATAACGAAAGCGACATACACAATTACAGTGAACCCTGCAAAGAGCACAGTAGCAACAGTGACATCCATAAGTTATACAGTAAGTGCAGCAGGTACAGCAGATGAAGGCATAACAAATGTACCATATGGAACAACAAAAGCAGAGTTTATAGCAGCACTTACTAAGGGAGAATCCCATGAGAGTTTTGATGAAGCATCACTGCATGATCTGGTAGCAACTGGAGATAAGATAGTAGTAACAGCAGAGGATGGAACGACAAAGGTGACGTATACAGTAACAGTAAATGCGGCAACAGCACCTGAAGTATTTACTGTAAACCAGCCAACAAGTGCAGATAATGGAGTAAATGATGATGGAAAAAGTAGTGTAACAGTAACCTGGACAGATTCGATAACAGCAGCAGTAGATCACTATGAAATAGTAGCAAAGGTAGGAGCTGCACCAGAAGTTAGTGATACAGTGGCAGGAGAGACAAGTATAGCAAAAGGAATACAGACAGCTGCCTTTGACTGGACAGCAGGGGAAAACTTATATGTAGGAGTGGTAGCAGTAGATGCAAATGGGTTAAAGACACTATGCAGCGGAACAATAGAGAATGTAACGGTAGAAGCAGACGGACATACAGCATCAAAGAGCACTACAGCAACGGTAACATCTACAAGTTACACAGTAAGTGCAGGAGGAACGTCAGATGAAACAATAACAAATGTACCATATGGGACAACAAAAGCAGAGTTTATAGCAGCACTGACAAAGGGAGAATCCCATGAGAGCTTTGATGAAGCATCACTGCATGATCCTGTAGTAAGCGGAGATAAGATAGTAGTAACAGCAGAAGATGGAACAACAAAGGTAACATATACGGTAACAGTGAACCCTGCGAAGAGCACGGTAGCGACAGTGACATCAAACAGCTATACAGTAAGTGCAGGAGGAACAGCAAATGAAACAATAACAAATGTACCTTATGGGACATTAAAAGCAGCATTTCAATTGGCCTTAATAAAAGGAAATGCAAATCAGACTTGGGATGTATCAGCGTTATCAGACACTGTAGTAAGTGGAGACAAGATAGTAGTAACAGCGGAGGATGGAACAACGAAGGTGACATATACGGTAACAGTGAATCCTGCGAAGAGCACGGTAGCAACAGTAACATCAGGCAGTTACACAGTAAGTGCAGGAGGAACAGGAGATGAAACAATAACAAATGTGCCGTATGGGACAACAAAAGCAGAGTTTATAGCAGCACTGACAAAGGGAGAATACCATGAAAACTTTGACGAAGCATTATTGCATGATCCTGTAGTAAGTGGAGATAAGATAGTAGTGACAGCAGAAGATGGAACAACGAAGGTGACATATACGGTAACTGTAAATGCTATAGTACCACCAGACCCAACACCTGTAGAAACAACAGGTAGTGTAGTAGATGACTCTGGCAAACCTGTTCAGGGAATAAAAGCACAAGTAACTACAGAAACAGATGGAACTAAAACTGTGGCAGTAAAGTCTCAGGATGCTATAGTATTAAGGACACCAGATGGTACAGTATCACCTTTAGCGGATATTTCAGGGTTAAGTTTTTCAACAACAGGAAATACTAATGTTACATTGTCATCGGATGGAACTATTAAAGTTAAAGATTTAGCAAATGGTACACAATCAAAAATAAATGTAACGCTTGATGTTGGCAATGGTCAGAAGATTATTATTGGAACGATTGATGTAAAAGTTTCTGAAAGTGGAGCTGTAAGTATAACTAGTACGCTAATTGACCCTTATGGAATAATAACGGATTCAGTTACAGGAAAGATAATTGATGGAGCAAACTTAACGCTTTATTATGCAAATACAGATAGAAACAAGGCAAATGGGAAAACTCCAGATACAGCAGTATCGCTTCCAATTATAGATGATTTTAAGCCAAATAAAAATAAAAATCCACAAGTGAGTGATGCTAGTGGGGCGTATGGCTTTATGGTATTCCCTAATACGGATTACTATATAACAGTAGATAAAGAAGGATATGACAAATATACAAGTCCTACCATTTCTGTAGGACAGGAAATTGTGAAATTTGATGTCAAAATGAATAAATCGGTATCTTCTTCAAGTGGAGGATCAGGCGGCAGTGGAGGTTCATCATCAACACCAGCTAATGTACAATTAGAGAGAATATCAGGACAAAGCAGGGTTGATACAGCTATAGCAATTGCTAAAGCAGCTTATAAGGATAAAGTTTCAAATGTAATACTTGCATCGTCAGGTGATTATCCGGATGCGTTAGCAGGAAGTGTACTGGCACATAAGCTAAAGGCACCAATACTACTTGTTGGAAACAGCATGGAGGATAGAGAAAAAGTATTAGCTTATTTGAAGGAAAACATGGATCAAGCAGGAAATATATATATTCTTGGAGGAAATTGTGCAGTAGATCCAGATGTAGAAGAAAAATTGGAGGCGGATGGCTTTAAGAATATCCAGAGATTAGGTGGTAAGGACAGATATGAAACGAATGCAAAAATTAATGATATGCTAGCAGTAAAAGAAAGGACACCAGTAATTATTGTATCAGGAGAAAATTATCCAGATGCAATATCAGTAAGTAGTGCAGCAGCGGCAAATCAGTACCCTATATTATTGGTGAAAAAAAATGAAATATCTGATTACGTAAGAAAAAAGATTTCAGATATAAAACCAGATAAGATATATATTATAGGGCTGCAAGGAGCTGTAAGTGATACAGTAGAAAATCAAGTTGTCCAAACTGCAGGTATAGATAAGTCAAAGGTAGTGAGAATAGGTGGAACAGATAGATTTCAAACTTCTCTTAATGTTGCGAAGTATTTTAGTTCGAATGCAGATATAGTATGTGCAGCATCAGGTAATAATTTTCCAGATGCGTTAGCAGGAAGCACTTATGCAGCAAATAGCAATGCACCAATATTGTTAATTAATACTAGCTTAAGTAATGAAGAAAATTTATTTTTGCAAAGCTTAAAGCTAAAAGAAGTAACTATTTTTGGTGGAACAGGAGCAGTAAGCAAGGACGTTGAAAATGATTTATCAAAGATAACTGGCAAGTAACAAGAAAATAAATTTAGAAAGATGACATACAGGTGTCATCTTTCTTTTTATATAATGTTTAAGAAAGGATGTGCTTAATAATGTTAGTATTAGTTTATATATTATGAAGAAAAAGAACTGTCCACATTGATTCCCTTTAACAAACAAAGGGTGTTAAAGATACTAACTTAAATATGAGAAAAATATGTCTTGGCAATGAGATACATTACATTTATTTATAAATGATACTATTAAAAATCTAGGAAAGTGGGGCGTATTATGCCAAAAAATGATAATATGCTAGCAATTTTATGGATGCTGAATTTCTTAAAGATTTGATGGCCCATTATCTTCACTGACCGAATTTGTCAGTGAAGATAATATATAATAGATCGAGATGGAGTTTGAGACCATACTGTAACAAATAGCAACAATAAAATGAATGTGGAGGAATATAAAATGAAGAATACAGTATATCTTTATGTATTTGATACAATGGCAGACTGGGAAATAGGTTATTTGAGCACTGAAATCAATTCGGGAAGGTACTACAAAAAGGGATTAATGCCGCTAAAAGTAGTAACTGTAGGAATTACCAAGACCCCTATTACTACAATGGGAGGTCTGAAAATATTGCCAGAAATTGAACTTAAGGAGTGTAGTGTTAAAGATGCTGCTGCTTTGATTCTACCTGGTGGGAATACATGGACAGAAGCAATTCATTCTCCCATTATAAGAATGGCTGAAAAATATTTAGAGAAAGGTATTGTTGTAGGGGCAATTTGTGGTGCTACAATAGGACTTGCTATGGGGGGAGTATTGAATAAGCGAGCTCATACAAGCAATGACTTGGGGTATCTTAAAATGGTCTGCCCAAGCTATGATGGAGAAAAGTATTATAAGCAGGAATGTGTAGTAACTGATGGAAGTTTGATTACTGCTTCTGGAATAGCTCCCCTTGAATTTGCTTTGCATATATTGAAAATTCTAGATGTGTTCTTACCGCAAACCCTAGATTCCTGGTACAATCTTTATAAAACCCAAGAGTCAAAATATTTCTTTGAGTTGATGAGCTCAATTCAATAAAATGGCTTAAAGATGGTAAGATAGCTACTTTTCACCACTTTCCACTTTAGCGTGGGTTTTGTCGGAAGTGTTGGCAACACCCTTCTAAGGAATCAAGAGTATTTCATTGTTTATGATTATAATACTCCGATAATCAGCTATGGTGCCGAAGGAAGAATCCATTAACCTTTGGAACTGCTTGGAGGAGAAGATGCAATGACTAAAGTTAATAAGTATAATTATTAGTACGCATTCTTCATATTATGTGACTTAAAAGTAAACTATGATGAACTAAAATTGGTAATCGTATAGGGGGAATAGTATGTTTATAAAGGAGATAGTAATTATATTGATAAACAAGCAGTAAGTAATTCCAACGTGATTACTGCAAATGGCACAGCAGCATTAGAATTTGCTAAAGAAATTATGCTATATTTAAAGATTAAACCTGCAGATGAAATTAATAAATGGTATGAGTTTCATAAACATGGAATGTATCAAAAGTAAATTACACTTGAGAAAAGTAGTATAATTATGATTATTTATACCTGGAGATATTTTTAAATATACATTTATAATCAAAGGCGTTATAAATGTATATTGCACTTCCAGCTAAAGATAATACCAATAGGCTATATATGATTATAAAAATTATTTTACTATGTTTGTCCACTTTATAATAAGAATCTGTTTTATACTTAATGGTAAAATTATACGTTTGATAAGCACCTGCTGCCATAATAAAAAGTAATATTACCTTACTTTTTAAATTATTTACTGATATAAATAGATATATTAAAAATGGAAATCCAATATAACATAGAATAGGAGATATTGATTCAACTATATGTCCGCCATCAAGAGGCTTTACAGGTATTAAATTACTCAAATTTATTGTTATTGCAGTGAAACTCAATGCTAAAAAGGTATAGTCTCCTGTAATATAATAAATTATATAGCAAATAAGACCAAGTATCCCTCCCAATAATGGTCCTCCCAGTGTAATAAGTGCATTTTCTTTGCAATTCTTAGGATCTTCATGAGTTATATATGCTCCAATAGGGGTGAACCCTCCAAAAGTGACATTCAGTTTCAAAAACTTTGCTGTAATGTAATGGCCCAGTTCATGGACAATAAGAATAGATAGATATCCTACTGCATATTTAAAATTTATAGCAAATCCTAATATTAAAACTGTGAAAGAAATTATTAAAGTATTGAATAACATTTTTCTAACATCTAGCTTCTTATTTAAATTCTTTTTTCCTATTATTTGTAGCTCCTTATATAATTTAAATGGAACAAACATTAAAAACATGTTGCTATATCCACTTAAATTATAGTCTCGTATTGATTTATTTTATTTTTTTTTTACTTTATTATATTATATAATTCTACAAAAATGTTTAAAAATTAGATAAAATATTATTGACATATATATCGGGAGATGATATATTAGTATATATCGTATGACGATATAACGGAGGATGATAGATTTGGACAATAGTACACCTTTAACAGAGGCTTCATTTTATATTTTATTGGCGACACAAAAACCAAACCATGGATATGGAATTATTCAAGATGTGAGCAAAATGACAGATGGAAGGGTAACGTTGGGGCCAGGGACTTTATATGGTGCTATTAATTCAATGCTTAAAAAAGGATGGATTAGTTTATATAGTGAGGATACAAAATCAAGAAAAAAAAAGGAATATCTCCTTACAGATATGGGGACAGAAGTATTAAAAAAAGAAGTCAATAGGCTGGAAGAACTTATAAACAACGCTAAAAGATGGATGATTAGGGGGGTATAAATATATGTTAAAATTTAAATTGTATTATGACAAAGATGCAGAAGAAGCCTGGCTAAAAAAAATGTGTTTAGATGGATGGGAATTTAAAAAATTTTTTCTTGGATTTTACACTTTTAAACCATGTGAACCTGGAGAATACAATTATCAAATAGATTTGCTTGATAATTGGAAAGGTGATACAGTTGATTATTCATCTTTTATGAGTAATGTAGGAGTACAAGTTGTAGGTCAGTGGTGGAGATGGGTATATTTGAAAAAGAAAGCATCAGATGGTCCTTTTGAAATGTATACAGATGTGGAATCAAAAATTGCTCAATACAGAAGGATTGGAAATCTTTTTAAGGTATTTTCCTTTGTAGAAGCTATTTGCTTTTTTGTGGAACTAATAGGAGCAGTTAATACAGGTGACTATATCTTTGTAATATTTACAGTATTACTTGCAGCAATATTTTTGACAATGATAAGAATTGTATGGAAGTGTAAATTGAAAATTGAGAAATTTAAACGCGAAGGAATGTAGCCAATAATATAGCAATTAAAAATTTCACTTGAAGCTTACGCTGTGTAAGCATTTATACTTATAGATAAGGTTATATTATTTCAAGGAGGGGAAAATATGGATCTTAAGATTCAGTATAATTGTTTAAATATTAATTGGGATGACGTATGTGAAATATTGAAAAAAGCTGGAATGTCATATTTTGAAGGAAAAGTGCATGAGAAAGCTTTTAAAAATAGTCATACTACTATATTTGTTTTTGATAATAATAAATTAATTGGTTTTGGTCGTGCAATTTCAGATGGAGTTTACCAGGCTGCAATTTATGATGTAGCAGTATTACCTGAATATCAAGGTAAGAATATTGGAAGAACAATTGTTAATGGTATTTTAAATCGTATTCCACAGTGCAATTTTATATTGTATGCTTCACCTGGTAAAGAAGCTTTTTATGAAAAATTAAGTTTTAGAAAAATGAAAACAGGAATGGCATTGTTTTGTAATGCAGAAAAAATGCAGACAAAAGGCTTTATTGAATAGATCCTGGCAAGTGGAAGACAGAAACATTTTTCCAACCAATTTGAAAAGCACAAGTGCCTTAAGCCGTTTAAATTGAATGGCTGAGAGTACTTTTTTGGCTGAGTTTATGAAAAGTGAAAAACGGTTGGAAAAATTTCAGCAGATGCCTTTATTATTAAGGGTTTTACATATATAATGAAAATAAGAAATGGCTGTTTTACTGGTTGAACCTTAACATGAGATGTAAAGGTAAAAGATGACAGTAAATATGAGCTTTAGTATGATAGAATATATGGAATAAAGTGTTTATCATATATAAATGGAGGAATGATGCTATGGGAGAATTGTCCACCTTGCCTAATATTGGAAAAACAGTTGAACAACAATTAAATCAAGTTGGGATAGAAACAATAGAACAATTAACTGATATCGGAAGCAGGGGAGCTTGGTCTAGAATAAAAAGCATTGATCATTCTGCGTGTATAAATAGGTTGTATGCTTTGGAGGGTGCCATAGAGGGAATTAGGTGGCATAATCTTTCAGAAGAAGTAAAAGAAGAATTGAAAGATTTTTACAATACATTTAAATAATTGTGCAATTAGATGGCATAATAAAATATAGGGTTTCTAATTTAAGTGAACTTCCAAGTTAGAAATCCTATACCTTTAAGAGTTAATATTAGCGTCCATAAAACTGTAGATATTTTTCAATATTTGATTTTATATATTCGGCATTGTGATTACCACAAAATACATGATTTTGAGAAGTTACGCCTTTTTCCTTCAATATTTTATGTAAAATTGAACAGCCTTCATAAAATCCGCCTTCGTCCTTATTTCCAGCGTCAAGATATACATCAATATGGGAAGAAATACTACTGTTTCTGGCAATATGTATGGGATCATATTTTTCCCATATATCCATGTCTTTAAAATATGGTTTGTCTTCATCTTCAAGTTTCAGTTCTAAAGCAGGCATATGTCCTCCAACTTTTGAAAACATAGATTGATGTCTCAGGGCATTGTGAAGGGCTGCATAACCACCGGCAGATATTCCACCTATATATCTTCCTTTTCTATCTTTTATGGTATTGAAGGTTTTATCTGCTAGAGGTATTATTTCTTTTATAAAATAATCTTCATACATTCCAAGATTTATAATTCTATTGATATTCCCGGGATCAGGTACTTCTTTACAGATTAAGGATGAATTCAAGCAGCGGCTGTTTTCATATCTTGGAGATACAATTATCATAGGTTTTATTTTTCTGCTATTTATCATTTCATCGGCTTTAGTATCTATACCCAGATCAAGAAGTATATTTTCATTTCCACTTCTTCCATGTAGAAAATATAATACAGGCAGGGGAGCTGAGTCATTATGGCTTTCAGGCAAATATACTGATACAGCCATTTCTTTACGAAGTATATTGCTGTAAAAATTTATTCTTTCAACTTTTGATTTTTTCACTTTTTATCACCACTTTAAAAATTTTGTGCTTATTAGTAGCAGGTACTTGTATTATAATAATTGTATTGGCGGTATAAAGCAAGAATTGTATTGCTGAAATTTAGCACAATTTTGATATAAGAATATAGGCATGAAAGATTTACAAACTTATTATTATAGAAAAATTAAGTATCGAAATAGAGGTGAAGGTTGTGAAAGTAGATTATGCAGATAACTGCGATTTTCAGAGTTGGATAGATTTGCTGGAGCTTGTTAAAGAAAGCTTTCCTGGACTAGATTTAAAAGAATATAAAAATGTGCTGCACCAAAGTATTTTGAATCAAGAGGCATTAATTGCAAAAAATGATAAAGGAGAATTAGTAGGGGAACTAATATTTTCAAGGAAGAATTGTGAACTTGCATTTCTTGCAATTCATCCAAGGCACAGAAAGAAGGGAATTGCGACAAATTTAATACAGCATATGTTTGATTTGTTCCCTAAAGGTACAAATTTAAAAGTGATAACTTACCGTGAAGGTGATGTAAAAGGTATAGCTGCACGAAAATTGTATCAGAGTATAGGTTTTATTGAAGGAAAATTTATTACAGTTTTTAATTACCCGTGCCAAGAATTAAATTATATTATTTGAGCATTGTCCATGCCTGATGGCCTGGATTCTATTTTGAATGTATGAAAAATTGATTATTGACTGATGCCTTGGGTACTGGTTTATACTATGAATAGTATCTAAGGGGGAATTTTTAATGAAGATAAGTGAAGTTATGGAGATCACATCTCTTACAAAAAAAGCCATAAACTATTATGAGGAAAATGGACTTATTAGTCCTTCAGTAAATAAGGAAAATAACTATAGGGATTATACTAAAAAAGATATTGAAAAATTAAAGCAAATCTCTGTTTTAAGAAACTTTGATATACCAGTAAAAAAGATTAAAGAAATATTAGTGAACCCTAAAGAAATGGAAAAGATATTTACAGAACATTTAAATAAGATAAAGGCACAAATTTTAAATATGGAAAGATCGAAGGAAATTTTCCAGCTGTGCATAAATGACATTAGTTTTCCAAGTTCCGATATAGGCAAAGTTACTGATGACATGATGCTGCTAAAAAGAAGCCTTGACATGAGTGAAAGGGAAAAAGAAGGGTATATGAAAAGAGAGCTGATACGCATCTTTCCTGGATTTTTTGGTAGATATATTTGTTTGAAGTATTCAAATTACCTTGATGAGCCAATTGACAGTAGAGAAAAGGAAAATGCCTGGATTCATCTTGTTAAAACACTTGACGACAGTCATGAGTTAAAAGTTAATAAAGAAATATTAGAAAACATGGAATTAGATGAAATTGATTGGAATTTGCTTGAAGAAATAATTAAAAACAGAGATAAAGATTTTTATTCAATGAATGAAGAAGACATTCAAAATTATGTAGATAACTTGTATGATGCTGAACTAACTGAAACTGATTTGAAATTGTTAGAGCAGTTTGTAAGTTATACAAGTTCTAAGGATAATATAAAATATATGAACGATTTACTTAAATTAATAGATGAAGATTTAAAGGTACTCAGTTCAAAGTACAAAAAATTTCAAGAAAATCTTTCATCAGTTAATTGCAAAATGAAAAAGGTGTACACAGAGAATTCTAAGGTTAGTGCTAATGAAATTGAAAATAATATGGGGATAATTACTTTACCTGAAATGACTTTTGTTGGCTGTGAATATAAAAAAATTATTCCCCCTGGCAAAACACCTAAACTAATTGAGAATTTTAGAAAAAGAATTGATGAAATTAGTAATGTGATAAATCCCGGTGATATTTATACAATAAATGGAATAGACAGTCTTCCTCAATATGAAAAGCCTAAAACTTTAATTCACAAATTAAGCTTTTCGTTTATAGTAGGGGTACAAGTTTCAAAAGCAGAACAAATACCGAAAGACATGCAAGTATTTACTATACCTTCTCATAAGCATGCCTGGTATACTACTTCAGAAAGTAAAAATTTAAAGAGCTTTATGAAAAATGAAATACCGTTAATTACATTCATTTCCCAGGCGCATAAAATTGTTGAGTTTCCTGTGCTGACGTTATACAGCAGTGATTGTAAAGATACCAGGGAGTCAGCTGTTTATAACTATATGCCGGTAGAATAGGGATAACGTACTTGGTTTAGGTATGTTACCCAATTATTAAAGCTTTTTTATTTTAATTCACACTTTATTTTATTTATTATAGTGTTATCAGAAATTGTAAATAAGTTATCTATAAGATTAGTTCTAAAACTTCCTATACCGGTAACATGATGAGAAAGTTCTCCGCATATTCCCATAAGTGATACAGCTAAAATAGTAGCACCAAATATATCTAAGGAAGAAATATAACTTGCTATAAGTGCAGTAACCATACACCCTGTACCTGTTACCATTGAAAGCATTTCACAACCGTTTTTTATTAAATATGTTTTGCTGCCGTTAGTTATTACATCTACTGCACCAGTAGCTGCAATAACAGAATTTGTTCTAAGGGATAGTTTTTTTACAATTTCTATATTTTCATCAAAGTTATCCTCTGTTATCTTATCACATTCCCCTGCATCTATTCCTTTTGCATTGCTTTCTATACCACAAAGTGCTCTTATTTCAGATAAATTACCTTTGATGACGTCTGGATGACACTGAGAAATAAATTTCTTTGCATAATTAAACCTCAATTTACTGCAGCCAACACCAACAAGATCAATTACTTGGGGAATTCTTTCTTTAAAAGCCGTTTTGCCTGAAATCAACATGGATTTCATTCTAACATCGGTTATATTTCCAAGGTTAACTCCAAGTGCGTTAGAAGCAGATGTAATTTCAGAAACTTCTAGAGGATGCTCGGCCATAATAGGTTTTGCCCCAATAGCAAGCATTGCATTTGCACAATCATTTATTGAAATTGGATTTGTAATATAATGAATAAGAGGTTTTTTTATTTTAACATTGCGTTTTATTTGCAATAGGTTGTTTATCAGTGTCTGTTGATTTGTCATAGACTTTTACCCCCAAGTCTTTCTGAATCTTTATAAGCATTCCATTTTTGCTTAATGTTCCTAAAAAAATAAAGGCAATTGTTCCACCAATAATTGTAGCAGTAAAGAATAAAGGAATATAAAACATAAGTGAAAGGCCTTTTTTGCCCCAGAAATATGTCATAATAGGCGATGAGACAACAGCGCCTATAATACCTGTTCCGATAACTTCACCTAAAACTGCAAAAATCAAAGTATTCTTAGATATTCTATATAAAAATCCTGCTAAAAAAGCTCCGAAAACAGCACCTGTCAAAGCTAAAGGTGGAATTCCCATAAGAAACATTCTTATAATTCCAATACAAACAGCACAAAGCAGCGCATACCAAGGTCCAAAAAAAACTGCACATGTAATATTTATAACAGAAGACATAGGACACATTCCTTCTATACGAAGAATTGGCGAAATGACAACTCCCATTGCCACCATCATTGCCAGCATAAGTTTTTTTAATAGTTTTGAGTTTCTTTCCATAATAAAGTACCTCCATAATAATATTTATTTTCTAAATTTATCACATAGGAAATAAACATCATTATTGTAGGCATAATTTTAGAGTAACCAAATAGCAATTCCCTATATGACAAATCATATTGGTCGGTCGAAGCTCAAAAGCTTCCTCTCACCTTGAAACACAAGTTCCCTCGCTATTTAGTTGTATTTTTATTATAAAGCCCCGGGCGCTCCCCCACTGCTTTTTAAATATAAAAAATGGAACATACCTTGTAAGGCACATTCCATCTACACTCATAAAACATACAAAAACAGCATAAATTAAATATTTCCTTACGTCGGCATTATCCGAATCAAGTTATAGGTCGAAGCATATACTTCCTCTCAGCATGCTTAAGCATGCTCCCTTTTTATGAAAATCATACCATATGTCTTCCATGTATGCAAATTTTTTTTATTCTATTATAGATACTTTTTAAATCCTTTAACCACATCATTGTTATATCCAATTGATTCATAAAATTTATGAGCGTCTTTTCTCTTGAAAGCTGATACTAACATGGTAAAATAGCAGTCTTTTTTCCTGGCAAAGCTTTCAATAAAAGTCATTAGAGTCTTTCCGATTCCCATTCGTCTACAATTATTTTTTACAATTACATTTTCAACGACCATAAAGGGCTTACATTCGCCGCCAAGGTCCTGGCAAATAATACCTAATAATGAGCCAACTAAAGTATTATCACTATCTTTTGCTCCAATTAATATATAGTTTTTGTTTGAATTAATTAATGTAAACTTATCCTTGAATTTTTGCAAATTTGTTTTTTTACCTAAAAGTTCCTCATATAAATTTGATAAGTCATTTAAATCATCATATGTTATTCTAGTTATAGTAACCAAATTTATTTCACTTCCCTTTTCTAATTCTAAGTTCACATCACATTATAGTTTAGAATTTTACATTTTTTATTGCTTTTACTGCTGTAAATATTGTTTAAAATGCTTTGAAATAATATCTTATATAAGAGATAACTTTTAGAAATTTTTGCCATGTATATCTGCAGGTGACTGATTTGTTTGTATGCTTTTCTTATTATGCATTCTAAAAGCAGTGAGCAGTGCTCCGAAGGCACATACAATAGTTAGAACAATATATACATATTTCATCCCATATACGAAAATATCATCTCTTCCTGTAACATAGTCTGTTATACGATAACCTATCTTAATGCTCATAAAACTATATAGGAGGCTTGTGGAAAGTATAATTCCTATAATTTGTCCTAAGTTCCTCACAAGAGAATTGACACTGCCAGCTATTCCTAGTTCATTTTTAGGAACTGTTGACATTATGAGTGAATTATTTGAAGGTTGAAACAAGGATTGTCCTAAACCTAATACCACAATATAAATTATAATCTTTGTGATAGAAGAATATTGATTTAAAAATGATAGAAATATAAAACTTATACTCATAAGCAAAAGTCCTAAAAAACTTAAAAGCTTAGATCCTATTTTGTCTGACAAGTTTCCTGAAAACGGAGAAATCACAGCCATGACCAGTGGCTGTATCATCATTATAAGACCTGTTATACTAGAGTTTAGTTTCATTGCATCTTGAAGATAAAAAGGTATTATAATTATTGAAGCATTTAGACAAACAAATGATATAAATGCACAAAATAAGCTTAAAGAAAATACGTTGTTCTTAAAAATTTTCATTTGTATGAGAGGTTTTTCTATTTTATTTTCTAATACAATAAATACTACTACAAATAGAATAGATACAATAAATATTGTAATTATAATAGGATTATTATATCCGACCTTCTGCCCTTGAATCAGGGAACCAAATAAAAGTACCATTGACAGGAAAATAAAAGTTGATCCTTTTACATCAAGTTCACTATTTATTTCTTTATTTTGAGTTTTACTATGAGGTAATACTTTTAAAGCAGCGATAAATGCAATTACTCCGATAGGTACATTGACAAAGAATATATAATTCCAGCTTAAATAGTAGGTAATAAATCCACCTGCAGGTGATCCTATTAAAGTTCCCAGGGCAACAGAAGATGCCAAGATTCCAAGGGCTTTTCCTCTTTCATTTCTTGGGAAGACCTGAGTTATAATACCTTGATTGTTGGCCATGTAAGCTGAAGCACCAATGCCTTGTATAATTCTAAATATAATAAGCTCTGTAAATGAAGTTGAAATGCCGCACGTGAAGGAAGCGATAGTAAAGACAACCATTCCAAATTTAAATACCTTCATTTTGCCTATTACATCACCTAGTCTTCCAAATACTAAAATAGTTGAGCAAATCGAGATTATATAACTTGCTACAACCCATTCTATAGACACCATGGGTACTGAAAGTTTTCTTGACATTACAGGCAGAGCTACATTCACAATATTAGAGACAAGACAGGACATAAAAGTCATAGATATAACAACAAGTAAAATTCCGTATTTATTTTTATATTCCATGTTAGTTAGATAACCCCTTTCTTTTTAAAATAGTAGTATTTTATTGATATTTACTAGTGAAACATCTAGATATATAATAACAATATAAGTATTGAATTTCATTGAATATATTGATTAATATTAGCATTATATTGATATAAGGGGATGCTGTAATTATGAATAAATCTAAAATTAATTATTACTATAAAGACATGCCCGATAAAAATTTTTTTGTAGATATATTCGAAGTAAAAGTTAACAAGCTGGGAGCTACATTTGAAGAAAATTGGCATGAGCATCTTCAATTTTTTTATTTTATCCAGGGTAGTGCCTTGATCAGGTGTAATTATAAAAGTATTCATGTAAAAGCTGGGGATTTTATAATTGTAAACAGCAATGAACTTCATTACTGTGAAAGCTTATGTGATAATTTAATATATTATATTATAAGGGTTGACCTTTCATTTCTCTTTAGTAGTCAGATGGACTCCTGCCAGACCAAGTTTATGGTACCACTGGCAAAGAACCTTATTTTATTTAAAAATCTAGTTAGAAATGATAAGGACATACTCAATTGTGCAGATAAAATTATTGAGGAGTATTTTTCAAAAAGGCTTGGATATGAACTGGCTGTAAAAGCATATATATATGAGGTTATTGTACTGCTACTCAGAAAATATGTTGAAAAAGTTTTAACAGCAGGTCAATTTAACTGTCGAGTTGATAATCTAAACAGATTAAAAAATATATTTTTGTACATCAACGAAAATTTTACTGAAAAGATAACTTTAGATGAAATTTCAGAAATGGCTCATATTAGTAAAGAGCATTTTTGCAGGACATTTAAACAAATTACAGGTAGATCTCTAACGAATTACATAAATAATCTTAGAATACAAAAAGCAGATTCATTGCTGCAAGAAACTGATTTAAATATAACAGAAATAGCACTGAATTGTGGATTTAGTGATGTAAATTATTTCAGCCGTATATATAAAAAAGTTAAAAATGTATCACCGCTGAATTTTAGAAAAAATTTCTGTAGTAATTTATGAAAATCAAAATTCATTTATTTTTCTTTTACTAGTTGAAATATAAAAAATACAATCGATCCAAACAGTAAAATTAAAAAGATTGGTAGGAATAGTGGTGATAAATTTTTCCCGGTAGTTGATTGTAACGTCAAATATGAAAATACTGAGGCTATCAAAAGTTTTACAGTTCCTATCATGTTTTTTAAAATTCTATATACTTTTTCTTTGTTTTGCTCTGTTACTTGTATTCCTGTATTCCATATTTGAGGAAATTTTTCTACAATGGATATCCCAATAAATATAATCCATCCTACAAGTAAAAGCACAATCAAAGAGTTCTTGTCTGTTACTTTATCAATAGTACCAGCAGCATTATAATGTCCAGGTATTTTTGCAGGAATTGTTTTCCATAGAATAGTCAAAACAACAACTGTCCCAACTAAACATAATAAACTTAAAAGATTGACCATAATGTCAAATTTATTCTTTTTAATTTTCATTTTCAACGCTCCAAATCATATTATTATCAAGGTAAAAACACTCTTAGGAAAACAAATTGCGGTTGTATCTTCAATGTGGGTTAAGTAAATTGAATATTTGTATAAAATTATACTATGAAATTTGAAAGTTGCAAGGCTATGTTTACATTTTGCTAATATATAATGTTATGTTAAAATAATTATTAAGAAGGGAAGCGGATGATATGATTGAAGAGATTTCAACACGCAGAAGTATAAGGAAATACATAGATAGAGAAGTTGAAAATGAAAAAATACTGCAGTTGATCGAAGGCGCAAGGCTTGCTCCATCAGGAAGCAATACTCAACCATGGCACTTTATTGTGGTAAAATCAGAATCAAATAGGCAAAAAATATCACAAGTATGTCATAATCAGAAATGGATGCTTTCTGCTCCAGTTTTTATTGCTTGTGTAGCAGACATACGCTGCAGAATAGACGAAAAAATAGCTGTATCATTGGATGAAAACAGTCCGGAAGAGGAACTTAAACAGATAATTAGAGATACTTCAATTTCTGTAGAACATATATTGCTTGGAGCTGATAACCTGGGATTAGGTACTTGCTGGGTTGGATGGTTTGTACAAAATGAAATAAGACCAATTTTAAATATACCTGATGATAAATATGTAGTTGGAATTGTCACACTTGGTTATGCAGATGAAAAGCCTAAACCTCGTCCACGAAAGAAACTGGAAGAAATTATACATTATGAAAGCTGGAAGTAATTGATTATGAATGACAAGGGTAAAATGATAAAAAATCTTATTTTCATAAATGGAACAATGGGTGTAGGAAAGACAGCAACAAGTAAAGAATTACAAAAACTGCTGCCTAAATGTGTCTTCCTTGACGGTGATTGGTGCTGGAATATGTCACCCTTCATCGTTACAGATGAAACTAAAAGTATGGTAATTGATAATATTACATATATGCTAAATAATTTCATTTCATGTTCGGAGTATGAAAATATTATATTTTGTTGGGTAATGCATATGCAAAGTATTCTTGATGATGTATTATCTAGAATAAACAAAAGGGGCTGTAAGGTGTATAAGTTTTCTCTTATATGTTCAGAAAAATCATTAATTGAACGAATTACAAAAGATATTGAAAATGGAACCAGAACAGAAGATGTCATTGATAGAAGTGTTCCCAGGTTAAACAATTATCTAAAAATGGATACAGATAAAATAGATGTAGATGAAATCTCAGCAAAAGATGCAGCAGAAATAATTTATAAACGGGTCATAGCAACATAAAAGTAATATGAAATTTATTCACCTAGTTCCTTTTTTAAATCTGCAATATAAAGTGACTGCTGTTTTTTTAGATACAAACCTGCAAACAAATTCATTATAGGATTATTTACTGATACTTTTTCTGCAAATTCAATCTGGGTACCATTATTAGCAGGACTAAAAGTTCCAATCCAATGACCCTTCATATTTTTATTAGTCATGTCAAATTCATATCGCTCATAAGGCTTTTTTAAAGTAATGTTAAATTTAGTAGGAAAATTATTTTTTGTATATTCTGTAAAAGAGTTTCCATCTTCTGAAACATCAATTTTACTTAAATCGCTTCGCCACTCATATTTATTGTTGTTTGTAACTACGTCCCATACTTTTTTAATATCTGATTTAAATGTAGTTGTAATGGTCGATTCCTTCATAATACACATTCTCCCTCATAAATTTACTATTTATCTGTATATTGTACAAATAAATTATACTATTTTATACAATATATTACTACATTTTGTTGAGTATTTTCCAACTAATTTGGAGGATAGAGATGTCTTAAGTCATTTGAATTCAATGGATGAGGGTACTTTTTTTATTGAGTTTGTGAAAAGTGAAAAACGGTTGGAAAATTTTCTGTTGATGCCTTTATTATTAAGGGTTTTAGGACTATAATGAAAATAAGAAATGGCTATTTTACTGTGGTTGAACCTCAACATAAGATGTATTTAAATTGTGTTATACTTACGTGCTCCCATCCTTTTCCGTTAGTTGAACCTCAACATAAGATGTATTTAAATGTGTCTAATATAATAGCACCTGTCACACTATCATACGTTGAACCTCAACATAAGATGTATTTAAATTTGTCTTTGTTGCTACATACACTCCAATAACAAATAGTTGAACCTCAACATAAGATGTATTTAAATTGAAAGAGGCTGATTTAATATTTGTGGATCCGCCTTGTTGAACCTCAACATAAGATGTATTTAAATGGAGGTATAAAATTTATGAATATTTTAGGAGTTGATGTTGAACCTCAACATAAGATGTATTTAAATTATATATCTATACCTTTTAACAATTTAAATACCTCGTTGAACCTCAACATAAGATGTATTTAAATTTTCTCTTATAGATCCTTTAATTCTTCTATAGCTTCGTTGAACCTCAACATAAGATGTATTTAAATCCTCATATTCTTTTAATAATTTATAAAATGTATTTGTTGAACCTCAACATAAGATGTATTTAAATAATATATGTGAAATTCTTTCTCTTGTTGCTGTCAAAGTTGAACCTCAACATAAGATGTATTTAAATAATACATCTATATGCTTAATGCATGTAGTATCTATACGTTGAACCTCAACATAAGATGTATTTAAATTCATCTGCTTATTAGCAATTTTATACTCCTTCTCAAGTTGAACCTCAACATAAGATGTATTTAAATGTACCTCCTGCACACATAGCAGCAACAAAAGCCATGTTGAACCTCAACATAAGATGTATTTAAATTAATTTCTAATTCTATTGTATTCGCTAATAAGGCAAGTTGAACCTCAACATAAGATGTATTTAAATGTAAAAAACAATTTATTGCACTGATCTATGGTTATGGTTGAACCTCAACATAAGATGTATTTAAATCTCTAAAGCAAAAATGTGTTACATAGTGCGTGGAAGGTTGAACCTCAACATAAGATGTATTTAAATATGGTTGCACTTGGAACTTTATTTTCATTTTCTTTTGTTGAACCTCAACATAAGATGTATTTAAATTCTTTTGATATGGCCCCTGCATGAGAAAGTTGTTGGTTGAACCTCAACATAAGATGTATTTAAATGATGTTGTTGTTCCACTTAAATTATTTACGTATATAGTTGAACCTCAACATAAGATGTATTTAAATTTTTTTTCTTCCATCTCACTTTTTTCTTTCTGCAGCGTTGAACCTCAACATAAGATGTATTTAAATATTTAACTGTAAGGTATCTTTTAAACAGCCTAATATGTTGAACCTCAACATAAGATGTATTTAAATAAATAAGTACAGAGATCTAGGAGAAGATATATTTCCGTTGAACCTCAACATAAGATGTATTTAAATTTTGTTAGCCGCCTTGGTGTATCCCAAGTAACCACGTTGAACCTCAACATAAGATGTATTTAAATTTTTTGGGAATTACTATTTAAAATGGGTGAGCAATGTTGAACCTCAACATAAGATGTATTTAAATTGAGAGATATTAATAGAGATATTAATTGCTGGGATAGGTTGAACCTCAACATAAGATGTATTTAAATTAATGCTAGTGGACTTAATTTTCTTAAGGTAATAGAGTTGAACCTCAACATAAGATGTATTTAAATATTCATGGAATATATTTCTTTTTATATTTAATGCCCGTTGAACCTCAACATAAGATGTATTTAAATGCACCTAAGTAATCTATAAGTAAAGTATCAACTCTTGTTGAACCTCAACATAAGATGTATTTAAATGAATTTATATAAACCCAATCAGAATATATATAATTAGTTGAACCTCAACATAAGATGTATTTAAATTAAATTAATATTCAAGATAGCAGAGCCAAGTACAAATGTTGAACCTCAACATAAGATGTATTTAAATACGCTATAGCTGTTAGCAAACATACTTTATAATCATCGTTGAACCTCAACATAAGATGTATTTAAATAGAGTACGTTCCCCAAAAGTGGGGAGAGTTGATATAGTTGAACCTCAACATAAGATGTATTTAAATCGGTGTGGCTTGATAACTATTTTGAAAATAACCACCTGTTGAACCTTAACATAGGATGTATTTAAATAGTAATTGGAATGTTAATATTTGATCATTAGCTACTGTTGAACCTTAACATGAGATGTATCTAATTTGAAAAATTAGGAATATAGTAGACTCTATTATAACGTGAGATTGATGAAAGTCTATAGTCTTAAAACTATTGAAATTACTAAGGTTTTTCTCTGAATTTATATTAATATAACAGGAAGGGTGGTATTTTTGATAAAAAAATTGCATGGGTATCTAATAAATTTATCCATATTTAAGTTTATTTTAATTACATCAATAATACCGTTCTTTATATCATATATTGCTAGTTTAGTAATAAAAAATTATGTAAGGCAATTTCCTAATGACATTCTTAAGGTAAATAATTCATTAATAACAAATGTATCATTTACTATTAATGGCATTTTTATTGCACCATTAGTTGAAACATTTATATTTGTAATAATAATAAGTATATTTTTATATTATTCATATTCCCAAACCATACAAATAATTGCAGTAATTGTAGCTGCAATATGTTTTGGAATTCCTCACTTTTTTAACACCAATGATATGATATGGGGATTATATTGGGCAATACAAGCTGGAATTAAAGGATTGATATTGGGATATGCATTTATGGTATATTTTTTTAAGTCAAAAAGAATTGATGTGGCTGGTTTTGTGGTGTTTTTAATTCATTCAATTAATAATTTATTAGGCATAATAATATCGTTAATATTTTGAATATTTTATAATGAATTGGAGGCAAAAATTTGGTCGTTGATGGATTAGTAAATGCTTTTATTAATATAACATTGTTTATTATTGTTATAATGCTTGTCAAAAAAATTGAATCCATTCGTAATAAGGACTATACTCCTGTATATTGGATAAGTTTAAAAAAACATGATATTAAGCTATTTGTTATTGGAATTATTGTGGCACTGCTTTATAAATTAGCAGTAGGGTCAATAGGAATCATTGGCGGCACAATGGAGTTAATTGTAAATGGGCCAGGTATGGCAAAATTTATAATTTTTACTTTAGCAAGTAGTTTTGGATTTTTAGGAGTAGCATTGTTTGAAGAAGGATTGTATAGGGGATATGTTATGCAGGTAGCATTTAGAAAACTTCCTAAAGTATTGGCAATAGTTTTACAAGCATTAGTATTTGGATTAGTGCATTACTCCAACTATTCAAAACAACCTCACACGTGGATAAGAATTATTGATGCTATATTAATAGGTGTAATATTTGGAGTTATTGTGATAAAAACAAAGTCTCTTATGTTTACTGTTGGAACTCATTTATTTTATGATGCTACTGAACAGATGTTATTTTTGGACAATCCATATAAGTTTACAAGATTTATTTGCTTCCAAAACACCAATTATTTGTCGTCAAGTTTATTTTATACTGAATTCATAGAGCTAAGCATGTTATCTATTTTGACAGTAGTATTGATATTCTTATTTCGAAAAAATCTTTTTTATGATAAGTCTTTTTCAACCAATTTACGAAGTAAAGGTGCTTAAAGTTATTTGAATTTAATGGCTTAGGGCACTTTTTTATTGAGTTTATGAAAATGAAGTTGAATCTTAAAGGTGCTTTTTTATTTGAAATAAAAAAATGGTTAGAGAATTTTGGTAAAAACTTATTGTGTGTTTCAAACTAAATATCATGGGTAGATTTTTTCCAACCTCTTTGAAGGTAAAGTGTGCTTAAGTGCATTGATATGTAATGGATTGAGGCATTTTTTTGGCTGAGTTTATGAAAAGTGAAAAACGGTTGGAAAATTTTCAGCGAATGCCTTTATTGTTAAGGGTTTTAGGGTTATAATGAAAATAAAGAATGGCTATTTTACTGTGGTTGAACCTCAACATGAGATGTATTTAAATGCGAATAGTACCTTTGGTTTTTGCTCCTGGAGCTGCGTTGAACCTCAACATGAGATGTATTTAAATTATTCTACAATTTGGTTTGTTTCTTTATTTATACATGTTGAACCTCAACATGAGATGTATTTAAATTATATGCCTGTAATTAATAAAATTACTGCTATTATTGTTGAACCTCAACATGAGATGTATTTAAATCCAACTTGATAAGGTGTAAAACATATGTTTTCATTTGTTGAACCTCAACATGAGATGTATTTAAATACTTCGCTAAATTATGTTTTAACGAAGTTGTGCAAAGTTGAACCTCAACATGAGATGTATTTAAATAAGGACAAAACGCTAGGAATTTTGAGCCTAACCAATGTTGAACCTCAACATGAGATGTATTTAAATAAAAAATGACTAATATAATATTATCTTATCCATTATGTTGAACCTCAACATGAGATGTATTTAAATCAGGTAAAATTCGATTATTCTGTAGTAGAGAATGTAGTTGAACCTCAACATGAGATGTATTTAAATTGTTTGGAGTAATAAATTATACACAAAATAGTGGGCGTTGAACCTCAACATGAGATGTATTTAAATTGATGTAATTATTCCTAATCCAGTATCTTTAGCACCGTTGAACCTCAACATGAGATGTATTTAAATCCTTTTTTTAACTCTATATTTTTTATTAAGTTATCAGTTGAACCTCAACATGAGATGTATTTAAATTTTTCTAGTAATAGAGGTTCCTTTTCTCCACCAACGTTGAACCTCAACATGAGATGTATTTAAATCAGTCTACTCGATACAATGGCTTAAACTGCTTAAGTTGAACCTCAACATGAGATGTATTTAAATCAGTATAAAGCTCCAACTTTTATATGCCGAAGCTTTGTTGAACCTCAACATGAGATGTATTTAAATGTAATAACTGTTGGAACTGCTATAAGTAGTAAGCCAAAGTTGAACCTCAACATGAGATGTATTTAAATTAGCATCCCATACAGTTTTGAGTGTGTCTTTTATCGGTTGAACCTCAACATGAGATGTATTTAAATTAATCATTTTGTTGCTTAGTTATACTATCTTTAAAAGTTGAACCTCAACATGAGATGTATTTAAATCGAGCAAATTCTAACATTGCATTTAATTGTGGTCTAGTTGAACCTCAACATGAGATGTATTTAAATGGGATTAGATCAGGATGAAATTGAACTGCTATAGAGGTTGAACCTCAACATGAGATGTATTTAAATGACATTGCAGATGTATATTTAAAGTTTGGCCAATAGTTGAACCTCAACATGAGATGTATTTAAATTTTATACATTCCTCCATTTTTATACTAATTATTTAAGTTGAACCTCAACATGAGATGTATTTAAATTGGAAAGGAAGTATAATATGATAGATGAGATATTAAGTTGAACCTCAACATGAGATGTATTTAAATCTTACTATTTTGAGTTGGGTTATCTCCTTCTTTTTCAGTTGAACCTCAACATGAGATGTATTTAAATTTTGTAAGCAGAAAAATCCATATCTCTACCTTGTCCTAGTTGAACCTCAACATGAGATGTATTTAAATCTTACAGGCGTATGTCCAAGATCATTTACTGCCTCCGTTGAACCTCAACATGAGATGTATTTAAATTTTTTTTACCTTCTTAAAATTGCTGAAGCCTAGACTGTTGAACCTCAACATGAGATGTATTTAAATCAATAATATGGAGCAAAAATAATACCAGTACCTAAAAGTTGAACCTCAACATGAGATGTATTTAAATCTTACATAACCAGATATAGCATCTAAGAAATGTTTGTTGAACCTCAACATGAGATGTATTTAAATTAAATAGTAGACCATCCAGTCTGATTGCACGGCATGTTGAACCTCAACATGAGATGTATTTAAATTAAATCGAATAAAGGATAAGAGCTTTCAATAATGATGTTGAACCTCAACATGAGATGTATTTAAATCTGGGAGATTATCCATTCAATAGGTTTATTTGATTTTGTTGAACCTCAACATGAGATGTATTTAAATTTCTTGCCCAAGGGAATCCTTCTTCTTTGTATCTGCGTTGAACCTCAACATGAGATGTATTTAAATTTCATCTACAATTTTTTCTATTTCTTCTTTTGTGACGGTTGAACCTCAACATGAGATGTATTTAAATATTTCATTTGCTGTTAAAAGTCTTATTTCTTCCATAGTTGAACCTCAACATGAGATGTATTTAAATAAGTCAATGCAAATACTGATAAAGTAAACAATAAAGTTGAACCTCAACATGAGATGTATTTAAATTGAAATATAGTAATGTAGAATTGGCGAAAATTAAAGTTGAACCTCAACATGAGATGTATTTAAATGTGGATTTAGGATCTTTTGTGAAGTTTCTATTTATAAGTTGAACCTCAACATGAGATGTATTTAAATAAACTTCCATCATTAGGATACATATCAAGTATTTCAAGTTGAACCTCAACATGAGATGTATTTAAATAACTTAATTACCCTTCCAAGTGGCTCTATAGTTGGTTGAACCTTAACATGGGATGTATTTAAATTGAAAATCTTTTAAAGAAGTATATGGTCTATTTTTTAATTGAACCTTAACATGGGATGTATTTAAATTAATAATCTCTGGCATTTTCCTCGTCTGGAGCTATAAGTTGAACTTCAACATGAGATGTGATTAAATAAATAATAATTGTAAATAATACATTATAAAGGAATTATTGAACCATAATATGAAATGTTTTTAAATACTTTATTGGTATAACTTTGAATTATCGTCAAAGTGATGATAGTTGAACCGTAACAAATGTTGTATGAAACAGATTTGTTTAAATTAATTCTAAATATTTCTCAATACTTCAACTTTATTGGTTTTACTATGAATATAAATTTGATTTAAGTACAATAATATAAATGTAAACAGAATTTACTCTATAGATGATATAAACATCAGAAAATATTGGATTATGGTTATCGTCTTTTTTATCATCTGCTTAGTAAAATCAACAATATGTATAGATGCAAAGCTAACCATAAAAAGATAATCCTGTTATACTAAATTTATCTAAAAAGCTCCTCATATTTGCAGGACTTTCCATAAATTAATCGAATAATAACATATATGGAAGACAAATCTTTGTAATATACAAATGAATGGAGGGTGATTATGGAAATAAATCAAATAAACATTAAAGTATACATTCTAGAGAATATTTCTATAGAACAGGCATTGGAAGATCTAAGCAAATTAATGGATAAATCTTTTTATGAAAATGAGGACATGAAAAATTTTCACGAAGAAAATATGATGAAAAATTATTGCTTCAACAGCTTGTACCCCTTAGATGTAAAAACTAAGATGTATAAAGAAGGAGGCATATATAATTTCCAATTGAGATGTATAGGCTCCAAATTAAAAAATCACTTTTTAAAATTCTTGTCAAATGAATATACTTCTAAGATAAAAGTTCTTGTATGCCAGAGCAAAAACATACCTAAAAGGCCTATGGACAGAATATATAGTATAACTCCTGTAATAGTTAAAATGCCTGGCAGTGAAAAAACTGAATATTGGAGAAATGAATACACTGAAGAAGAATTCTTTGAATACATAAGAACAACCAGTATAAAAAAATATGAAGTATTGACAGGAGAGGCTGTGGATAAAAATTTAAAACTGTTTAATTATGCAAAAATAGACAACAAAAAACCTATAGCTGCTAGTTTCAAGGATAAAAGAATTCTAGGAGATAAAGTAACATTGAATTTGGAAACAAATAGCGACGCCCAAAATATTGCATACATGCTACTTGGGACAGGACTTGCAGACATGAGCCCTAGGGGGTACGGATTTGTGAATTATCAATATATCAAATAGAAACAGAGGTGAAAATATTTGATAAATGAAATCTGTAAAATATTCAGCAGCGAATATGGAAAAAAAGGTGATGCACTCATTGTGGATAACTATACGCTTTCACCTGGTGACTACGTTGAATTTACATTGGAAGACAGTGGAGATAGAGTAGAAATATTTAGTGTAGACAAGAAAACAGATAAATCACAGGATGATTATAGAAAATTTGCAAAAATGGATTGTATTAGCGGCCTTATATCCATGAATAAGCCAGTAGATCCGACAAAGGTAATACACAGTAATAACATGTATACTTTCTATGTGAAAAAAGAAAATTTAGATCCATCTAAGGGAAAGCTGAATGTTGAAATAATAGATAAATACTATGACATTTTAAAAAATCCTAAAGATAAGTATAAAAATAAGAAAAAAAGTCTGGAGCTTTACTTGAAGTTTGAAAAAGAACAGGGTAAGCCAGATGGAGAACTTATAGACAAAATAAGAGATTGGATAAAGCAAAATATATATAAAATAGCAAGTCGCAAAAGTCTAGATAAAACATACCTTAAATTATTCTATAATACCGATTCTAAAAATTATGAAAGAGAAAGCCAGAGATATATAATACCTAATATCTATAACAGCACGGATTACAATGTTAAGATCGGAGATAAAGTGTATGGACTGCCCGACTTTAATATAGGATTGAATTCAAAAAAGCCTTACCTTGAAAACAAGACTAGAAAAAGCAAGTTGCCTGTACTTGTAGATTCAAGTACCATTTCTATGGAGAAAAAATTATTTGATTATTTCATGAACTATGCACAAGAAAAGAAAAATTACATATATGCAGGTAGTGATATAGATGCCGTAGACTATAAAGAAAATAAGAAAGATGACTTTAAGGGGTATTTCCTGAGAATAAACAAGGGGAAAGAAGCGGAAATTGCAGATTATGATACCATAACCGAATACAGGTATAAGTTGAAAAGATCCATAGAAGTTCTTCCTATTATAAATGGAGGAGCAGGCAAAGATTTTGAATTGTTCCTGGGAGTTTTAAATAATTTAGGTGAAGTAAAAAGTAGAATAAGTGAAGTGTTCTTTAACAAGTATTTGGAAAACAACTTTTTTACAGAAGCAAAAAGTATAAATTTGAATGATGCAAGAGTTAAAGAGTGTCTTTTGAAATACAGGTATGGACTTTACACCTGGTTTTATAAAGGTGAAGATTTTTTGGCAAGTACATTTTGGAACAGCATGACCTTATATCTTTTGTGTAATTCTATAAATCAAGGAAATATAAACAAGGCAGTAAATCAATTTAACTTAAGGCATGCAGTACTTTATTATTTTAACAATGAAAAGGGAGGAAAGAGTATGGATGCAGTTGTTAAAAGTGTTCGAAAGAGTATAGACGAAAAGATAAATATTAAAGAAGATCCTGAGTATAAGGTGGAGGCTGAAAATGATGAAGAATATTATTTTTGCATAGGCCAGCTGCTTAAATATTTTTACAGCTTGAATAAGTCTGGAAACAAAAGTTATTCTTTTATAAATCCTTTTTTAAATGCAAAAAGCAGTGAGTTTATAAAGGAAAAACTGAGAAAGTTGTTTATAAAATATGATTATGCTATACAGTCATCTTTTAGATTTAACAATATGTACTATATGGTTTCTTCCTATAATACAGAAGGAAAGGTGGATCAGGACATTATAATAGCAGGATTTTTATGTCCCAATTTAATATATAAAAAATCTGAAAAGGAAAATCAAAACGAGGAGGCAAATTAAATGAACAGAGTATATGGTGTTATTGGAATTAAATCAATTATGGCAAATTGGAATGCTGATTTCAGCGGCTATCCTAAGACAATCAGTGATGGATCTATATTTGGAAGCGACAAGGCACTTAAATACAGTATAAAAAAATATTGGGAAGATAGAGGAGAAAAAATATTATATATAAAATCATTCAAAACTGATAAAGGAAAGATCAGACCTAGATCTCTTGAAGAACGCTATAACCAGGTATTTGATACGACTCTTACTAAAAAAGATGAAAGTACAGTTATACTTAAGAATCTATTTTCTGCTTTAGATGTAAAATCTTTTGGAGCAACATTTGCAGAAGAAGGAAACAATATATCCCTTACAGGGGCAGTGCAGATAGGTCAAGGATTTAATGTATATGAAGATTCAAATGCAGAAGAGCAGCAGATACTTTCTCCTTTTAGAAGTGACAAAAAACCTAAAGAGGGAAAAGAAGCGGAAGAAGCAAACCAGAGTACACTTGGTACAAAAATTGTAAGTGATGAGGCTCATTACATGTATCCTTTTTATATAAACCCAACTTCCTATAGAGATTATGTGGATATGAAGGTTACAGAAGGTTATACAGAAGAGGACTACAAAAAATTTAAGGAGGGAGCATTACTAGGTGCCACTGCCTTAAATACAAATGCCAAGGCAGGCTGTGAAAATGAATTTGCACTATTTGTTGAAACTGATGAAGAAACTTACCTTCCCAATTTAACCCAATTTATGAAATTTGAAAAGAGAAAAGACAAGGAAATATTGACTTTAAATCTAGAAGAGATTTTGCAGGGCATTGAAGATGATATTAAAAAAATAGAAATTTATTATAATGACTATAAGTTAAAATTAAATAATATACCAAAAGGAGCTGTGCTTTTTAATATATTTACAAGAAAAGAGGTTTAAGGCATGAAAGTAGTAAGGTTCAAACTTTCTGGAAAAACTGCGTTTTTCAAAAAGCCGGATGTAAATACTTATTGCTGCTTTACATATGGAAATATACACAAGATAGCTCTTCTTGGAATAATGGGAAGTGTTCTTGGATTTAGAGGCTATAACGAGCAGAGCAGAAATTTTAAGAAAAATGTATATCCTGAGTTTTATGAAAAACTTAAAAATGCCAAAGTTGCTGTAGTTACTATCAATAAGCATGGCTATATATCCAAAAAGGTTCAAGAGTTCAACAACTCTGTTGGGTATGCAAGCAGGGAAAGTGGAGGAAATCTCATAGTAAAACAGCAGTGGCTTCAAAATCCCAAGTGGATGATTTATGTGAAAATAGATAATATAACAGATGAGTTTTCAAATATGATTAGAAAAAATAAGGCCAAATTTATACCCTATCTTGGAACAAATGATCATTTTGCAGATATAACTAAAGTCAGTGAACTTGAAGTCCATAAAGAAGATGATGTAGACAAAGTAGATAGTATTTTTGAAACGAAGTATTTCAAAATAGATAAATATCAGGATGAAGAAGAGGATACGGATACGGCCTGGAAGTATACAGAATACCTTCCTGTGGCTCTTGACAAAGATCTAAATCAATATCAGTTTTCCGATTTTACAGAGACAAATATGGCTGTAGACTCATTTAACGAAAGTGTAGATGTGTATAGAGACGAAGAACTGGACAAAAACTTGTACTTTTTTTAGAGGGTAATTTTTATGTATTTTGATGACGTGGAGTTATTTAATCCAGAGTTTTTTATAAGTAATTTGGATAATATGTATGCCCATAGAGATAGAACCGACAAAACTAGAAGAGAAAAACTTACAGACCATATAAATTTAACTTACAAATATTTTGAATTTATATGCAGTGAAAAAGATTTAGATAATGTATTCAATAATTTGCAAAAGGATATTTTAGAAGATAGATGTGAAGATGTAATTTGTTTGTGGAAGGAAATGCTTGCAAATACAATATACATGCATGACATAGGAAAGATAAATCCCGCATTTCAGTATGCCAATATGTTAAATAAACTCTACAAGGATAATTCGGCAGGAGAAAAAAATCATTCTCTTCTAGGATCTTATATATATGTGAGCTATTTTAATGGAAGGATAAATAAAATAAAGAAAAGATACGACAGGTATTATTTAAAATACTTTATGTATTTAAACTCCTATATAATATCCAGGCATCATGGATTTTTAGGCAGTATAGAAGGTTATGGAGAAAAGCTGAAGAATTTTTCAGAAAACTATAAAAAGGAAACCTACTACCCTGATTTAAATATGGATGTGCTGGGGGAAAGAGTAATTTACAAGTCCTTCTGCAATTCACAGGAATACATAAAAGATTGCTTTTTAGCAAACAGCAAATTAGATTTTACTTTATACATTTATTCCAAATTGCTATTTTCCATTCTTACAGCAGCAGATTATTATGCCACATCTCAATTTATGAATGGCGAAAAAGTAGATGATATGGGAATTATGGATGATGAATTGAAAAAAAGATTTAGCAGAGATGTAGAAGACTATGATATTTTAAAGAGCATAAGAAGTTATGAAAAAAATCCGGTGATAGATGGAAAGTACAGTAATATAAATCAATTAAGATCTAAAATAACCCTTGAAAGTGAAAAAAGTTATTTGAAAAACAGGAATAAGAACATATATTACCTGGAGGCACCAACAGGAGCTGGTAAAACTATAACTTCCATAAATTTGGTAAGACATATGCTAAACTCTAATGAGAAAATAAATAAACTCTTTTATGTATTTCCATTTAATACTTTAGTTGAACAGACTGAAAGTGCGTTTATAAAAATATTTAAAAATGACAGTAAAATAAGAGAAAGTATATCTGTGATAAATTCAATAACTCCTATAAAGACAGTGGATAAAGACTATGAAGTTGAATCGGATTTAGATTCTGGCAGGAAAACTGACTATGAAAAGTCACTTTTAAATAGGATTTTCATAAATTATCCCTTTGTTATAACCACTCATGTCAACCTTTTTAATTCTCTGTTTGGCACAAGCAGGAAAGAGGTCTTTCCCCTTATAAATCTGTGTAATTCTATAATAATACTAGATGAAATACAAAGTTATAAAAATGAAATATGGAAGGAAATAATCAATTTTCTAGATTCATATTCGGAACTTTTAAATATAAAAGTCATAATAATGTCAGCCACCCTTCCCAGATTAAATAAGCTTGTAGAGGGAAATAGCAATGATTTTATATATTTGATAGAAGACAGAAACAAATATTTCAAAAATCCATATTTTAAGAGCAGGGTAAAATTTGAAATGCTTGATTTAGGTGATGAAGAAGAACAGTTTGAAAAGCTTTCCCGTGATATACAAGCTGAAAGCAGAGATAATGGAAAAATACTAATTGAATTCATATTTAAAAAGAGGGCTGATAGATTTTTTGATTATATGAATAAGAACTTTGAAAATAAGTATGGACATGAAATTAAGATTATGACTGCGGATGACAATAAAATTGACAGGGGTAAAATTGTAAAAATGGCAAGAGATAAAGAAAAGAAGATTATTTTAATAGCTACCCAGATAGTAGAAGCAGGAATTGATATAGATATGGATTTAGGTTATAAAAACATATCTATTTTAGATGCAGAAGAACAATTTATGGGAAGGGTAAACAGGTCCTGCTTGAAAAAAGGAAGAGTGAAATTTTTTAAAATAGATGATTGCAGGGTTATCTACAAAGGCGATGTGAGAAGAGAAAAGGAACTTACTTTAATTCAAAGTGAAATTCAAAAACTTTTAGGGGAAAAGGATTTTGAAAAGTACTATGAAAAAGTCATAGAAAAAATCAAGCTAAAAAAACAGGAAAGCAATGACCATGGATATGAAGCATTTACTAAAAAATTGGACTCCATGAATTTTAAAGCTGTACAGGACTATATGAAACTCATAGATGAAGATCAAAACAAATATACTGTATTTATTTCTAGAGAAATAAAGCTGGGAAACAATGACGTTATATATGGTGACGATATCTGGAAAGAATATAAAGATGTTCTAATGGATAAGAGTATGGGGTATGCAGAGAAAAAAGTAAAATTATCAAAGATAACCCCCAATTTAGGTTATTTCATATATAAGGTAAAAGAAATTCCTACAGAATACAGTGATATGCTGGGCGACATATATTACATATCAGATGGAGAAAAATATATAAGAGACGGCAGGTTCAATCAGGAAATATTCATAGGGGAAGCGCCGGATGAGGCAAATTTGTTTATGTAACTGTTAGGGGAGATGTAAATGAAAATAAACGGTACGCTTATAAATTATTATTTTCACTGCAAAAGACAATTTTGGCTCCATGCAAACAGAATCAACATGGAATATACAAATGAAGATGTAAAGATTGGAAAAGTGATTCATGAATTGAAAGCAGAAGGAAATAAAAATGCAGAAATATGTATAGACAATGTAAAGATAGATAAGATTACAAAGGATTATTTAGTAGAGATAAAAAAATCTGATGCAGATGTAGAAGCAGTAAAATGGCAGGTGTTATTTTATCTCAGTATATTAAAAAACAAGGGAATTTATAGAGAGGGAAAAATTGAATTTCAGGAGAAAAACAAGCAAGACAAAAAAATAATATATGTAAGCCTTACAGAAGAAAATGAAATGAAATTAAAAGAGCTAAATCTTGAAATGGAAAAATTACTTGAAAAAGACATGCCTCCTAAAGTTGGTAAAGTTAAAGGATGCAAAAAATGTGCTTACTATGAATATTGTTATATTTAAGAAGAAGGTGAAATTTAATGGCCAGCGGAACTAAATATTTGATGAGTATGGGAGAACTCAAGCGAAAAGATAATTCTGTTCTATTTCATAATGAAAAAGGTAATTTCTATCTGCCAATAGAATCTACAAGAGAAATATACTGCATGAATGAAATTACAGTAAACAGCAAATTTCTTGATTTTGCTGCAAAGGCAGGTATAGTCATTCATTTTTTTAATTACTATGGATACTATAGTGGAAGTTTTTATCCTAAAGAAAGTCTTGTAAGTGGCAAGGTTACTATAAAGCAAGTAGAAGCTTTTTTAAATAATAGAAATTATATAGCAAAGTCCTTTGTATGGGGTATAGGAGAAAACATATGCCAGATACTATACCATTATTACAGACATGATAAAAAAGAGGTTGAGCCTACAATTAACTGGATAAAAGAAAAAGTTCCAGAGTATTTGGAGGATGGTAATTTAGGTATAAAGCAGGTATTGAGAGTTGAAGGGGAGATATGGCAGAGATTTTATGAAAACTTCAAGTACATTTTACCAGAAGATTTTATAATGAATAAAAGAGTGAAAAGGCCTCCCGATAATCCTATAAATGCACTTATATCCTTTGGTAATTCAATTTTATATTCCAAAACTGTATCTCAAATTTATAATACCCATTTAAACCAGACTATAAGTTATCTGCATGAACCATCTGAAGGAAGATTTTCACTAAGTTTGGATTTATCCGAAGTTTTTAAACCAGTAATAGTGTATAGAACAATTTTTGAGCTGGTAAACACAAAGCAAATTCAAGTAAACAAGCATTTTGATAAAAAATACAATTACTGTCTTTTGAATGAAGAAGGGAAGAAAATATTTGTACAGGCAATTGAACAGAGATTTGAAAGTGTTTTTGACCATAAAAAGCTTAAAAGGAAGATAAGTTATAAGACAGCCATAAGGTTGGATGGATATAAGCTTATAAAGTATGTGGTGGAAGGTGAAGAATTTAAGCCTTTCAGCCTGAAAAATATGATGTAATAATTGGAGGAGCTTTATGGGAAAAAATTTTAATTTCAACTATGCTTTTGTATTTTATGATGTAAATGAGAAAAGGGTAAATAAGGTATTTAAGGTATGCAAAAAATATTTCCACCACCATCAGAATTCTGTTTTTAGAGGGGCTATAACGACTTCTAAAATGATAAAGTTGAAGAGTGAATTAAATAAGATTATAAAGGATAAGGATTTTGTCACAATAATAAAGCTTATGAATGACAGCTGTTTTGAGGAGGATACTTTAGGGATAAATGAAAATAATACTGAAGATTTAATACTTTGATTTTTCCAACCTCTTTGAAGATAGAAGGTGCTTCAATGCATTGATATGTAATGAATTGAGGCACTTTTTTGGCTGAGTTTATGAAAATTGAAAAACGGTTGGAAAATTTTCAGTTGATGCCTTTATTATTAAGGGTTTTAGGGTTATAATGAAAATAAGGAATGGCTATTTTACTGTGGTTGAACCTCAACATGAGATGTATTTAAATTTCCTGCTAAAGACTTAAATTTAAATATAAAGCTTCCCGTTGAACCTCAACATGAGATGTATTTAAATTTGCTCCATCCTTCTATAATTTGTTTAAATATACTTGTTGAACCTCAACATGAGATGTATTTAAATTGCCAAAACTCGTCAACGCCTAATGCACTAATGGCCGTTGAACCTCAACATGAGATGTATTTAAATGTTTCTTTTGTAGGAGTATTCTTTGTAGTGGTTGTGTTGAACCTCAACATGAGATGTATTTAAATAAATTAAGGTTATGCCTGTTCCTGAAAGGCATTTGGGTTGAACCTCAACATGAGATGTATTTAAATATTTCAAAAGCTTCAAATTATACCTGAAGTTGATGCGTTGAACCTCAACATGAGATGTATTTAAATTGCAGATCCAAGTACACCAAAAGACTTGCCATATAAGTTGAACCTCAACATGAGATGTATTTAAATGATATAAACGCCGGGCTTGAATATGTAGAGAATTACGTTGAACCTCAACATGAGATGTATTTAAATGAATACAGATACCAATCTCGGAACTGGAATAACTAAGTTGAACCTCAACATGAGATGTATTTAAATTATGATATGTCGTCTATCTTATAACTTTTTAATTCCGTTGAACCTCAACATGAGATGTATTTAAATCTTTAAATATAATACGTATATGTTCAGGCTTTTTCTGTTGAACCTCAACATGAGATGTATTTAAATATGTCTACAGGTATACCAACGTATATTTTATTGGGTGTTGAACCTCAACATGAGATGTATTTAAATTAGCTTTAGGCGATGCACAATATACCGAGGGTTTTAAGTTGAACCTCAACATGAGATGTATTTAAATTATCAGAAGAAACAATTCCTCCGTTTGCACATTGTGGTTGAACCTCAACATGAGATGTATTTAAATAGTTTGCAAAATAATACGCATCAGGTACTATGTTAAGTTGAACCTCAACATGAGATGTATTTAAATTAAACAATACAGATAAAGAAATAGAAGATTTAATTGTTGAACCTCAACATGAGATGTATTTAAATGTCCCTCCTTTAAAATCCGGCTTTATTTTCTGTTAGGTTGAACCTCAACATGAGATGTATTTAAATGTTTGAATACTTAATTCTTCATTTACATCTTCCATTAGTTGAACCTCAACATGAGATGTATTTAAATAATTCAATGCGCAGGGATGTACAAGCAGCAGAAGAAAGTTGAACCTCAACATGAGATGTATTTAAATGAAATTAAAAAGCTTGAAGAACAAATTCTTGATAGCGTTGAACCTCAACATGAGATGTATTTAAATTTATCTACAGCATCAGCACTCCACCCAGTTGTTCCTGTTGAACCTCAACATGAGATGTATTTAAATAAATTTCTCTGTATGCATTTTTTAACAGTCTCTTTAATTGAACCTTAACATAAGATGTACACTTCCAGAGAATTATTTATATAAGAGGTGTATTAGGATATAATATAATAAAAGCATTATTTGTTAGAGGAATTAGTATAGAGAAAACAAATAAACAAAATAATTTATATGAACAATTCTTAAAATATTCGTATTGGGACTTAAAAGAATTATTTAAAAATGCAAAAATAAAAGAAGAACAGGATTTTTATATAATGCTATCTAATTGGTATTGCAAAAAGAACAAAAAAGAATAATAAGTGAGTAAAAATGGATACATATACTATATATAAGAGCTTAAAGAAAGGAGCATTTTTGTGTTAACATTGATTGTGTGTGCATAGCAGGGGCTATTGCACAAATACAAATAGCCTCTGCACAATCCTAAAAATATATATTAGGAGGAGCACGGAATTGGACTATCAAGTGATTCTTAGGTTCAGATGGAGTTTGCTTATAAGAATTACTTTCTCCAGCTGAACCTTATTAACAGTATTCTTAGTGTCTTTAGCACTTAGAATACGTTATCCTTTAGGGGAAGAACTTATCCAGGCGCGTAGCAGTACTTATCCCTCACTTTGATAGTCGCTTTCGCTGTGTGCGATGGGGGTGCTAGCAATGGTAGCGATCGGATAAAAAAGCAGCAGATGTATTACCATAAGAACTCGTATCTCAAATTCAGGATTATATTGACGGCGAATATATCTATATACCGAGAAAACAATGCAGCAGAAAAACCTGGGGAGAGAAAAGTGGCAGCAGAAATATGTTATTTTACAGAAACCTTGAAATCTACAGCAAATACAGAAAGGGAGCATCTATAGACTACCTTTCTGAAACATACTATCTATCTCCTAAAACCATACAGAAAATTTTATCAAAAATGAAATAATTAAAATCGCCTTTAGCAGAAAACTGAAGGCGATTTTTTAATTCTGAAAAATTTTGGAGGTTATCTGATTCGTACTGCATCCCAAAAAGTTTTGCAAAAGAATGGTTTTATAAAATATAATGAAGACAGTGAAAATTATTTTTGGGAGATGAAAGAATGAAGCTAAAAGTTTTAGTAGATAACAACACCTATATAGATAGATATTATTTTGGAGAACCTGCTGTTTCATATTATATTGAAGATGAGGACACTAAGATTCTATTTGACACAGGTTATTCTGATATATTCTTGAAAAATTCAGCTGCATTGGGGGTGGATTTAAAGAACATAGATATAATTGCTGTTTCACATGGACACAATGACCATACAGGAGGACTTAAATATTACTTTCAAAAAAACTGTAAAAATAAGATTTCAATACTTGCCCACCCTGATGCATTTAAGGAAAAAATAGATGGAGATTTAAAAATTTGTTCTTCTATTTTGGAAGAAGAGCTAAAAGAAAAGTGTAATTTGATTCTTTCCAAAGAACCTAAAAAAGTTAGCAAACATATAACCTTTTTAGGGGAGATACCAAGAACCAATGATTTTGAAAATAAAAAACCTATAGGAAAGCAGGTTTCAGGGAAAGCTTTAGTTGATGATTATGTAATGGATGATACAGCACTTGTGTATAAAAGTCAAAAGGGCATTTACGTCATAACAGGATGTTCTCACAGCGGCATATGTAATATAGTGGAATACGCAAAAAAAGTTTGCAGTGACAATAGGGTACTTGGAATTATAGGTGGATTTCATTTGTTTCAAGTTAACTCCGGGGTTAGAAAAACTATTGAATATCTAAGAAAAAGCGATGTGAAAGAGTTGTACCCATGCCATTGTACCTCCTTTGCTGTTAAAGCAGAAATACATAAATATTTACCTATAAAGGAAGTAGGAGTGGGGCTGGAAATAAACTGGTGAATTTTGGATTTGTTTGATACATAAAGTATGATATAATTACCACTAGTATTTTATTAAGAAATTATCTAGCCGCATATAAGCTGTTATCTCATGTCTAAAGGGAGAGGCAGGGTGACCATTATTGCAAATAGGAGGATGAACATGATGGATTTAGGTTTAACGGATAAAGTAGCTTTAATAACTGGAGGCATTCGGGGGCTTGGAAGAGCTATTGCAGAGAAATTGGCAGCAGAAAAAGTAAAAATAGTAGTAACGGGAACTAATGAAGAAAGAGCAAAAAAAGCAGCAGATGAAATATCATCAGCTTATGGTGTTGAAGCCCTGGGTTTAAAGCATGATGTGAGTTCAGAAGAATCGACAAAAGAAGTTGTAAAATCTGTAATTGCAAAATTTAAAAAGATAGACATATTGATAAATAATGCAGGTGTTACAAGTGATGGCATAGTGATGACCATGAAAAAAGAAAATTGGGATAAAGTAATAAATACAAATCTTACCGGGACATTTAACTGTACTAAGCTTGTATCAAAGCAGATGTTAAGGCAAAGATCAGGAAGCATAGTAAATATAGCAAGTGTTGTAGGCATAATAGGAAATGTTGGTCAGGCAAATTATGCTGCTTCAAAAGCAGGAGTTATTGGGTTTACAAAGGCAACTGCAAGGGAACTTGCAGGTCGTGGTATAGTTGTAAATGCCGTTGCTCCAGGATATATTTCAACAGATATGACATCTGTACTTTCTGATAAGGTAACTGAAGAGATGCTGTCTAAAATTCCAATGAAAGCTTACGGAAAAGCAGAAAATGTGGCAAATGCAGTTTTATTTCTTGTTTCAAATATGTGCCAGTATATTACAGGGCAAGTCATCAATGTAGATGGTGGAATGGCTATGTAATAGAATATATGAGGGATAATATGAAAAAAAATTTAATGACATATTTTACAAGAATAATAAGCATAGTGTTTCTAGTAAGTACGGCAATTTCATTTTTTATTGCCTATAGGGGTATAAGAAATAAATTTGCTGCTAAATTTTTAATGGCATATCTCTTTTTTGCATTTTTTTATATATTATATATGTTATTAGTGGCTGTAATAAATTTAAAAAAATTGAAATGGATTGAGGTAAAAAAGAGAACTTTGAGATTAATGTTACTATTTGCTTTGTTTTCCATTTTGGATTGCATTTTTTATTATATATTTGGAATCACAAATAGAAGTTTGCTCAGTGGAATATGGATGTCGTTAGCATTGGCATTTGGAATGTCCTTTATGGATATTGTTTTTAAAAAGAATAATACATAGGATTTTAATGGAGTCTTATTTAAATTCACCTTTAGCAGTTATTGCTTTAAGGTGAGTTTTTTATTTTAAATAAACAGAGTTCTTGGTTTCAGGTGAAGTTTTTTTTCTCCATCTGAAACTTAGAAATCGTTATCCAGGGGTGTAGCAGCCGTTATCCCCACACTTTATAAGAAGATGGGGGATTACGGCTGGTAGCCATCGGATAAAATAACTATTGCTAACGTAACAATGTTATGTTACACTGTTTTTGAAAAAGAAATTATTGAGAGGAATGAAAATATGGAAGAGGAAAATCTAATTTCTAAAAAAGAATTGCTTAAAGTAACAGGTATTTCCTATGGCCAATTGTATAGATGGAAAAGAAAAAAATTAATACCCGAAGAATGGTTTATAAAAAGGTCCAGCTTTACAGGCCAGGAGACGTTTTTTCCAAGGAAGGAAATACTGGATAGAGTAGAAAAGATCAAGAATTTTAAAGATGATGTATCTTTAGATGAACTTGCAAGCATATTTTCGCCAAATCTTTCGAAAGTTATTTTAAAAGAAAGTGACATATCATCACATAACATTGTTTCACAACCTACTTTCACATTATATAAAGATGTTCATAAAGAAAGCAGTGAATTCAATTTTAATGAACTGCTGTTTATGACTATAGTAGATAGGTTTTTAAAATCTGGAAAGGTGAGTTTGGGGGAAGCTAAATTAGTACTTGATACTCTGGAAAAAAACTATGAGAAATTTTATGGAAGATATTGTGATGTAGTACTTATAAGAAAGCTTGGAGTTGCTGTATGTTTTTTAATGCTGATACCAAATGAAGTGTATGTTGAAACTGAAGCCATGCTTGTATTAAAGATAAATGCAGGGGAATGTGTGGAGCAATTAAAATCAAAACTAACATTATAAAATAAAGGAGAGTTTTAAAATGGAAGAGAATTTACAAGATGTAAAAATTTCTGGGGCTGGAATAATTAGAGGTGGAAAGTATGACGAAGTTAAAATAAGTGGAACTGCTAAAATGAATGGAGATATAGAGTGCAGCTCTTATAAAGTATCAGGATCTTCTAATGTGAGCGGAAATTTAAAAAGTAAAATAACTAAAATCAGCGGCAGTACTAAAATATGTGGAAATCTTGATTGTGAAGAAATAACTGTAAGTGGATCTTCTCATATAGTAGGCAGTGTTACTGCAAAAAAAGTTAAAATAAGTGGATCTTCCCGTATGGATAGTAATTTGCATACGGAAGAAATATCAATATCAGGCTCAGCATCCATAAGTGGAGATTGTGAAGCAGAAAATTTTAATGCAAGAGGAGGCTTTAATATAGACGGATTATTAAATGCAGGGAATATAGATATAGAGATGTATGGAAAATGTACAGTAAAAGATATAGGTGGCGAAAATATAAGTGTTAAATTGGGAGAAGGTCATTTTTTCATGAAGATGATAAATCTTTTCTCAAATTCTGCAAGACTTGTAACAGGCACAATTGAAGGAGATGATATTTATCTTGAAAATACATGTGCAAAAGTAGTAAGAGGAAATAATGTTACTATAGGAGCTAATTGTGATATCGAGATAGTGGAATATAGAAATAAAGTAGATGTTGGTAAAAATTCTAAGATAGTTTGTAAAAAAATAGCTGATAATTAAAGAAATAATGAGAAGAAGTAAACCAACAGTATGTTATAATTAAAACCTTTATGGATAATTTATATATTAAGATTATCCATAAGGGAAAGATTATTGCTTATGTTATGTAATAATTTTTGGATTTTCGTTAATTCATACTTTAGAGTTAGAGGTAATAGAATGAAAAAATGTTGACATACAAATTTTATGATGCTATTATATTACCAATGGTAATTACCATTGGTAATAAGGACGGTGAATTAGAATGAAGACTGATAAAAGTCAAATAACTAAAGAGATTATTTTAGAAAAAACTTTGCAGTTAGTAGATGAAAATGAAGGAATTAAAAATGTTACATTGAGAGATATAGCTAAAAAGGTAGGATGTTCTCATACAAATTTATATAACTATTTTGGCAGTTTAAGCGAAATACTTTGGGAAGCCTTGGGACAAGTATTGATCAAGATGATAAATTATTCAAGAGATAATTTAACTTTTAAAGATGATCCAGAAAAAGATTATTATGTGCTCCTATCTAATTTTATTGATTTTTCATTAGATCATATTGGATTGTACAAACTTCTTCGGATGGAATCCATAGATGGAGAGCCTCCCAGTGAAGTAATGAACATAGTGGCAAGTGCAAGAAAAGAATTTGATAAAAATATTTTAGAAGCAGCTAGGGGCAAGTTGTTAGAAGAAAGGGCAAGCTTTGTAAGTGATGTATTTTTTGCTTACTTACACGGCGAAATTTCCCTGTGGATTAACAAGCGGAGACTTATGGTTAGTAAAGAAGACACTAAAGCTAAAATTTTGTCAAATCTCAAGCAGCTGTTTCAAGAATTGGTCATCAGATAAATTATGTTAAATGGAGGGATTACAATGAAAAGAGTACTGCAGGTTGTATTAATTTTGTTAGTTGTTATTATAGTGGGAACCATTCTATTTTTTAAGTGGGTAGTAAATGCTAATTCAATAGTTCATAAGAGTGATGAGAGAAAATTACTTTTAAGCAGCAGTAGTAAAAAAGCACTGGTTATTTATCAGCCATCAAGAACTAAGTTAACATCAACTATGGCAAGTAGTATAGCAGAAACTTTGCAAAAATCAGGCTATGAAGTTACAATTAATTACCCATCTCAAGAATTAAACTATGACATTTCTAAATACGACGTACTTGTTTTTGGAACTCCTATTTATGTCGGAAAGTATTCAACGGTGCTGGAATCCTATATGAAGGCAATTAAAGATTTTTCAAATAAAAGAGTGATGATATTTTCAACTGGTGGCGATAATAAGGTAACAAAAGAAATAGATCCCTTAGTACAATTAGCAAAGGGAGCAGACAAAGTTGAAGGTATAAAACTTTTAAAAGGACAAACAACTAAGGCAGCAGATGCAATAAAGAATTTAACTGGAGAGTAGAGATAATGAAAAAATATTTAAGGTATGCAGTTCCTAACTTCATTACTTTGTTAAGGGTAGTTTTAACAGGAATATTTACTTTATTTTTAAACAGAAAGCTTGCTTTAGATGGAAATGATGAGTTATTTACTTATCTAGTAATGATTTTTTTTGCAATATGTGTAACTGACTTTATAGATGGAAGAATCGCCAGGTATTTTAAATCAGTTTCAAGTTTTGGAAGTTTTCTTGATGTTTTAGCAGACTTTTTGTTTATATTGTGTGCTACAGGAATACTGATAAAATACAAACTTATTGCCTGGTGGTTTTTAATTGTAATAATAGCAAAGATTATTGATTTCTTTGTAACTTCTAAAATCATGAATAAGTATAAGTCAGAGAAGAATAAAACTTTTGTATTTGATTTTATGGGAAGAGCAGCTGCTATTTCATTTTATATAATGCCTTTTATTGTACTTTCCATGAATGAATATTTAAAAGGTAGATGTATTTTTCCCGTCCTGTTTTTAACATATATAAGCACAATCATTGCTTTAATATCCTTATTTCAAAGAATAATCTTATGTATTCAAATTAAGAGAAGACAAGCCGTGAAGCATGATGGTTCTATAATTTAACCCATGCATGGCGGGTTGTCTTCTCTTATCATATCATCTTTTACAACTCTTGTGGATAATTAATACCCAACCAAATCCAATTGTATATTTTGAATAGGACAAATTAGCACCAGTAGGGGTGAAATGATCCAGTATTTATACCAATAAATATCACTTATGTAACTATTTTTTAAACATTTTTTGTTTCAATAAAAATATATGTATTTTATTGAAATAATTGTATTAGCATAATATTGAATTAAGGTAATAAATAATAATATATGAAAGTAATTGACATTTGTACCAATAAATATTATTATTATATTTAAGAAATCGCTTTCAAAACATTAATTGGTTGATTTCAAAAATGCAGGAGAAATATACAAAGAAATAGTCCTAATTATATAAAAAATCAAATCTTTACATATATGGTTTGGATGTTTTTATATATCCTGGATTTTCTGAAATAAAAATAAATATAATGGGGGGAAAGAAATATGAAATTTAAAAAGATTGCTGCTTTAGCAGCAACAGCAGTTTTAACAATTGGTATATTTGCAGGATGCGGCGGCGCAAGTCAGCAGACAAGCTCCTCAAATTCATCAAGTAAGAAAAAGGTAATTGGTTTTGCACAGGTTGGAGCTGAAAGTGGTTGGAGAACAGCAGAAACTACTTCCATTAAGGAAATTCCTAAATTAGATCCAAATTTTGAACTAAAATTTTCTGATGGCCAGCAAAAACAGGAGAATCAAATAAAGGCAATAAGATCCTTTATAGCTGAAAAGGTTGATATAATCGCATTGGACCCTGTAGTAGAAACTGGTTGGGATACAGTATTGAGAGAGGCAAAAAATGCCAAGATACCAGTTGTTATAGTAGATAGAAATGTAAAAGTAGCAGATAATTCTCTTGTTACAGCTTTTCTTGGATCAGATATGGAAGAAGAAGGTAAGAGAGCAGCTAAAATTGTAATTGATAAATTTGGAAAAGATGCAAAGCTTAACATAGCAGAGCTTCAAGGTACTGTTGGATCAACAGCTATGATAGGACGTCAAAAAGGTTTCAATGAAACTATAAAAGATTGTCCAAACTATAAAATCATAAAATCACAAACAGGTGATTTTACTCGTGCAAAAGGTAAGGAAGTTATGGAAGCATTTTTGAAATCTGATGGAAATAAAATTAATGTTTTGTGGTCTCACAATGATGATATGGCAGTTGGAGCTATACAAGCTATAGAGGAATATGGTAAAAAACCAGGAAAAGATATTTTTATAGTTTCTGTTGATGGTATTAAAGATATGTTCAAGTTAATGGCTGATGGAAAATCAAATGGTATAGTTGAGTGTAATCCTCTTTTAGGACCTCAATTGCTAGAAACTTCAAAACAAGTACTAAGTGGCAAACTTAAAGATAAAATTGTACACACTAAAGAGGGTGTATTTACTCAAGATCAAGCTAAAAAAGAATTACCTAACAGAAAATATTAGAATTGTAAATCATAATGTATGAATTGGATATTCCACATTCATACATTATGAAATTTTGATAAATGGGGGTGAATTTAATGGATGAAAGCGATATTGTTCTTAACATGGAAGGCATATGCAAATCTTTTCCCGGGGTTAAAGCTCTTTCAAATGTAGATTTTCAACTTAAAAAAGGTGAGATACATGCTCTTATGGGGGAAAATGGGGCTGGAAAGTCAACTCTAATTAAAGTGCTTACAGGGGTCTACGAAATAGATGAAGGAATCATAACTTTAAATGGAAAAAAAATTATTATTAAATCAACCCATGATGCTCAGGAAAATGGGATAAGCACTGTTTATCAAGAAGTCAATTTATGTCCAAACATTACTGTAGCTGAGAATATTTATATTGGAAGGGAACCAATGAAAAGAGGATTTATTGATTGGAATACCATGAATGAAAATGCATCAAAATTATTGGAAGAAAGATTAAATTTGAAAATAGATGTAAAAAAATTATTATCTAGCTATTCTGTTGCAATTCAGCAAATGGTGGCTATAGCAAGAGCTGTAGATATATCAAGTGGAATATTGATTCTTGATGAACCAACGTCTAGTTTGGATAGTAATGAAGTTAAACAGTTATTTAGTATTATGAGAAAGTTAAAATCCGAAGGCATGTCAATTGTGTTTGTAACTCACTTCATAGATCAGGTTTATGAAATTTCAGATAGGATAACAATACTTAGAAATGGAGAATTGGTTGGAACTTATGCTGTAAAAGATTTACCTCAAATGGATCTAATCTCGAAGATGATAGGAAAAAAGTACGAAGAAATGGTAAAAGAAAATAAGCAGTTATCTCGTGATTATTACAGTAAGGGAGATAAAAATTTGATAGAAACTAAACAATTTGGCAGAAAAGGAACTATAGATTCTTTTAGTATGAATATAAAAAAGGGCGAAGTACTTGGACTAGCAGGACTTTTAGGTTCTGGAAGAACTGAATGTGCTAAATTGTTGTTTGGTATAGATAAATCAGATCATGGAACATTGATCATTGATGGTAAGGAATATTCATATATTTATCCTCAAAAAGCTATTCAGGAAGGTTTAGGACTTTGTCCCGAAGACAGAAAAGCAGCTGGTATAGTTGGAGAACTAACTATAAGAGAAAATATAATTTTGGCTCTTCAATCCATTAAAGGAATATTTAAATACATTCCAATGAAAAAGCAGCAGGAAATTGCTGAAAAGTATGTTAAACTCCTAAATATTAAAACTCCTAGTATAGAACAGAGAATTGACAATTTGAGTGGTGGAAATCAACAAAAGGTTATACTGGCAAGATGGCTTGCTACAGACCCTCAGATTTTAATCTTGGACGAGCCTACAAGAGGTATTGACGTAGGTGCCAAGGATGAAATAAAAAAATTAATTATAAAACTAGCAAAAAAAGGCATGTCAATTATATTTATATCTTCCGAACTTTCAGAAATAGAAAGTTGCTGCGATAGGGTGCTCGTACTTAGAGATAGAAAAATTATAGGGGAGTTAGCGGGAGAAGAGGTACAAGAATCTAATATACTTAGGACTATTGCGGAAGGAGGCAATATTAGTGCATAATACTAAAACTTCCAATATATTTATGAAATTTTATCATATGCAGATATTTTGGCCGGTAGCAGCATTAATTGCGCTGCTTTTATTAAATTTTTTAGTAAGACCAGGTTTCCTTAATATAACAATTAGGGATGGACACTTATTTGGAAATGTAATAGATATACTTAATCATTCAGCGCCACTTATATTAATATCGTTAGGTATGACAATAGTTATTGCCACCCAGGGAATAGATATTTCTGTTGGATCTATAATTGCTATAAGTGCTTCGGTTTCGGCAACAGTTATAGTTGGAGGTGGTTCTGTTCCAGCGGCAGTATTATCAGGAGCAATAGTAGGTGTACTTTGTGGAATATGGAACGGTTTCTTGGTAGCTTATATTGAAATTCAACCTATGGTTGCTACGCTTATTTTATACATAGTTGGAAGAGGTATAGCCCAACTTATTACAGGCGGTCAAATACTAACATTTACTAATAAGTCATTTATTTTTATAGGAACAGGATATATTTTCTTACCTGTGGCAATAATTATTGCTGCTGTAATTGTTTTTGCAATTTATTTACTTATTAGAAAAACAGCATTGGGTTTATTTGTTGAATCTATAGGAGTAAATAGCAGTGCCAGCAAATACTGTGGCATAAGGGCACGAAAAGTTATTTTTTCACTGTATATTATATCGGGTATTCTAGCAGGTATTGCAGGCATTATTTTATGCTCTAACATAAAGAGTGCAGATGCAAACAATGTAGGATTGTGGATGGAATTAGATGCTATATTAGCTACTGTTATTGGAGGAACTTCCATGGCAGGTGGTAGATTTTATTTAGGAGGAACAGTAGTAGGAGCAATATTTATACAAGCATTAACAACAACCATTTATAGTATGGGAGTGGCTCCAGAAATTACTCTTGTAGTTAAAGCTATAGTAGTTATAATAGTTTGTATTATACAATCTGAGGCATTTAGAAAAATGCTAGTAAGAAAGAAATCAAAAAATAATACAACTAAAAGTAAACCTAAAAAAGAGGTGGCTCGTGTATGATAAAAGGGTTAACTAATAAGAAGAAAATTTTAAAATTGAATTCATCATTTATTTCGATTTACGCTACAATTGGTTTGTTTATAGTATTATTTTTAATTGGATCTGTTATGTTTAGTGGATTTTTTTCAGGACAAGTATTAGCAAACCTTTTTATAGATAATGCTTATTTAATAGTTTTAGCTATTGGCCAGACTTTTGTTATTATTACAGGTGGAATAGATCTTTCTGTAGGTTCTATGATAGCTTTTATAAGTATGATTACTGCAAGCCTATTGCAAAATGGAGTTAATCCATTTTTGGTTATGATTTTTGTCTTAATTGTAGGAATTGTATTTGGAACAGTTCAGGGGATATTAGTAGAGAAATTTGATCTTCACCCATGGATTGTAACATTAGCAGGTATGTTCTTTGCACGAGGATCAAGTTATGTTATAAGTATAGATACTATAAGTATTAAAAATCCGGTATTTACTGCTATTTCAGGTTTTAGAATACCCATTGGTCCAGGTGTAGCTATATCCATTAATGTAATTGTTAGTTTGATAGTAGCTGCAGTTGCTATATTTGTATTAAAGTATACAAGGTTTGGTAGAACCGTATATGCAATTGGTGGAAATGAAAATTCAGCTATGCTTATGGGCCTAAATACTGGAAAAGTTAAAATTCTTGTTTATACTGTATCTGGTTTTTGCTCTTCTTTAGCTGGGCTGTTATTTACTTTATATACACTATCTGGTTATGGCTTACATTGTTTGGGAACGGAGATGGATGCCATTGCAGCTTGTGTAATAGGAGGAATATTACTAACAGGGGGATCAGGATATCCTATAGGACCTGTATTCGGTGTTTTAACTATGGGTATAATTCAAAGCCTTATAATGTTTCAGGGAAATCTTAATTCTTGGTGGACAAAGATTGCAGTAGGAATGTTGTTATTTATATTTATTGCACTGCAGAGAATTATTGTTATTAGAGAAGAAAAGAAAAAGGTTGTTATAAGCTGATGAGTTTTATATTTAAAGTTAGGATAAAATAAAAGGTGTTCAATTCATAATTGGTCACCTTTTATTTAGCTTATTTTATGAACATACTTAATAGACAAGTTATGAAAGCAATTAGACAAATTAACAAAAACGCTGCTTTGCTTATAATTATAATGTTAAATATACTTAAAAGGAACAGAGATATTATTAATATAGGTGAAATTGCTGCTAATGTATCTAATAATTTTTTTAATGCTTTATGCTTTACATGAGTTGGATAACCATCCTTAATTCTATTTAATGTAGTGTAATAAGATATACAAGGTAGTCCTGTTATAATAGTTATTATTAATGTTATTATTAATGTAGGTATTAAAATAATACATCCAATTTTTATATATATATGAGGTATATAATCATATTTAGCAAGTGATGCTAAAATAGTAAATAAAATAGAGCATACAATAAGGCATAAAAGTGATGGCATTGCGATTTTTTTAGCTAATTTATACTGGTTTATATATTTTTCTGATTTAGTATCGCTGTCTGTATAAATTGGTTTTGTGTCTTCAGGGGCACTGAATATATGCATTGAATTTGATGCAGAACATACATGATTCCATCCTGCTTCTTCAAAGTATGAAAAGTATTCTTCATCTGCATTATATCTATAATCTAGAGAATATTGCAATTTTTCAGGTTTAGCTTTTTTGAGTTTGTATCCCATAAAGCTAAATTTATATAAAATCCAGCCTTTGCTTGCATAATCAGAGAGCATTTCCATTTCTTCCTCTTCTCCAAAAGCTACTCCTTTGCTCATGACATATTTTGTGTTGGACATATACTATAACATCTCCTCGTTGCTAAATATTTCTTCTGCAATTTGAACCATCTTACGTTTCCTTTTAACTTCATTTTTTAGAAATTGAATTCCTTTATCTGTAGCAATGTAAACTTTTTTTTGCTCTGATTCCTCTGTAAGTTTTATGAGTTTTGCATCAAGAAGTTTTTTTATACTTGTATATAAAGATGCAGGACCTATTGAAAACTTGCCTTCTGACATCTTTTCAACTGATTTCATAATCAAATAGCCATGTTTAGGTTTTATTAAAGATAGCAAAATATAATAGTATGCGTCTGTAAGTTCACCCATTTCCAAAGAATTATTTCTAGCCATTTTTACCTCCTATATATCATTAAATGACATATCATTTAGTATAATATATCATTAAATGATATATGTGTCAATTATTTATTACTTATTAGTGGGCTGCAATAATATATGTGCAATTATAAAATGAATGTGTAAATATATGTGATTTATATTGTCAATTGATAATTATTCAATCATATTAAAAATTATTGAAAAGAGGTGCTTTAATGAGTTTTTTCTCAAGATCATCAGAAAAAAATGGATATGGAGATAAGCATCGAGGTAGTAACTATTATAAAAGAGAAGGATTTTTAAGCCGTATATTGAGAATGTTTGGGTCACTTTCCAATTCAGGCAGGAAGTATAATAACCAGTATTCTCACAGTTTACATCAAAACCATCATTCCGATAGACGGCATTATTCAAATCAGAGACATCATAGAAGATATAAAAGTTCATGGTCATGATATCGTTTTTTAAGAAAAAGACATATCCAGCAGGCTGTTTTATTAATGAATATAAAGTTATAAGATTAATAGGTGAAGGACGGTTTGGCATATGATATTTAGTTAACAGTACTTATGCAAAATGATTTAATCATAGAAAAATCAATAGCTTAAACATTAAAGTATTATGTAAAAGGTTGTTGCTATGGGAATGCATATAGTTGTTTTGCTGTGCTCAAATGGATGGTTTAAATTAACTGTTTGCTTTCGAATGTGGATTCCAAAGCAAAAATGCGAAGATTATCACATCAAGCTTGAACTGGCAATAGATATGATAACTTTCGCTCACAAATTTGGATTACAGGTCGAATACGCAACATTCGATACCGGGTATTCCTCAAAAGATTGTAAAAGTAAACAGGTAAATGATATTACAAGTCCCATAGTAACAACCATTTGGGATAAGTTAAGTGGTTAAAGCTATTGATTTTTCAATGTTATTTTTGTGCTGCGTAAGTACTGTTAAATATTAAAATCCGTTTGACAATATGCAATCCTACCATTTTCAATTGTAAGAACTGGGACTATCAGTTGGTTTCCCTCATGTGTTGCACCTTTTGAATCACTAAATACAACTTTTTTATCTACGATTTTACAAATAGTAATATCTGCATATGCTCCTTTTTTCAGTGTTCCAATCTTACCTTCCATACCCATTAATTTTGCAGGATTAACAGTTACGGTTTTTAAAACGTCTTCTAAGCTCATACCAAAGCTAAGATATTTTGACATGACAAATGGTAAGCTCTTAACTTGTGCCGGTACATTTAAAGTAACTTTTGTCGTATCCGTACTAATTATATCCGGCAAGAACTTATTTGAAATGGATTGTTTGGCTACCTTATAATCTAAATTGAACCTTCCGTTTGCACAATCAAAAATTACTCCTCTTTTTGCAGCATCTAAAAATGCTGGTTTTATTGTACCATCTTCTTCTAGTAAAGTTGAACCTGTTCCATGATAAATATGACAGTATATATCACCTTTTCTAAGCATGCTTACCAGTTCAGCAGCATCAATTGGCGGATTAGTTGTATGAACACATACAGGTACCCCTAATTCTTGAGCAAGTTTTAACGTCTCTTCCAATGGTTTCGTACCTAAACCTCCCACAGTATTTTTACTAAAACGAATCTTTAAGCCTAATATTGTACCTTTATATTTTCTAATTAAAGATCGTATCAAATCCTTTTGAAACAATTTTGGATCAAGAGGTTCATCAATCCCTGCGCCCGGTTGGCCAATAGATGATACATTTAAAAATGCCTTTATTTTCAGTTTACTATTCATCATTGAATTTTTATAAAACATTTCAAAATTGACACATCCTGTACTTCCTGCATCAACAGCTGCTGTAACACCATTGGCTAATAATAAATCTGGTGAAACCCCAAAATCACTTCCTTCATAAATATGTGTATGAAAATCGATAAGGCCTGGAAAAACATAACAACCTTTAGCATTTATAGTCTGAATTGCTTGCCCATCTTGAGAATAATCTGCAATTTTATCATCTTTTACTGCAACTATATGCTTACCTTTATTTCCGGTAGCCGGATCCAATAAATAACCATTTCTAACAATTAAATCATATTTCATATTTGCTTTCCTCCTAATGCATTATATTTTTAACTAATGTATCTTGTTTTTATAAGGATTTTACACAATATTGAAGCTTCTTTGCATGTGGAAAATCGTTTTCATCTTAATTAAATTATACATATTTTTTAATTTATGCAGAAAAATTTTTTTCCACTTGACCGTTGTCAATTTCCACATTTTTAAATTTTACAAAGAACATACAAACCATACCAACAGCACAGATAATTCCTGCTATGATAAACGCTGCTGAATATCCATAATTTTTTACTAGAGTTCCTGTTAAAGTTGGAGCTATAAATGCAGATGTTTGTCCTAAAAAATGCATAATTCCACTAAATGTACCTGTTTTTGATGGTTCAATGTCTATAAGATTACTCCAATATATGGAGTTAGCTGCTAGAGCTGCAGAATTTCCTAAAGCCATTAAAAGTAAAACCTGCATTGCGCTTCCCATTTTAGGAATTAATAAAAAACATATAGAAGATAGAAGTAATGATATAACCGATACACTATTTCTAGCAAATCTAAGATTTCCAGTTCTCATTCGAATATAATCTGAAATTTTTCCGCCAAGTACTGTAGTAAAAATAGGACCAATCCATGGTATCATTCCTAAATACCATAGAGATGTTAATTTAAAATGATATACATCCTGGAGATACTTTGGTGTCCATGTTAGTAATAAAAAAATGATGTAACTGCAAGCAAAGAAACCAACCGTATTACAAATCAATGATGGATTTTTAAAAAAATCAAACCAGTGAATTTTATCTTGTGAAACATTATCTTTAGTTTTAAGATCGGTATTATATCTTATTTCGGCAAGTTCCTCTTTTGATATTCTAGGATTATCTTCTGGTAAACTCGTAAAAACCCTACTAAAAATTGAAGCCCAAACAAGTCCTAACAATCCCATTGTCACTAACATAACTTTCCAATTAGTTAGTGAAATAATTGTAACTGCTATAGGAGCCGTTATTACTGAACCTAGTGGAGTACCAATAAGAGTTAAAGAGGAACAAAATGTTCTTTCCTTTGGTGCAACCCAGTTTGCCATAGTACGGCTCATAGAAACAAATGAAGGACCTTCAGCAAGACCAAATAATACTCGAACTACAAAGAAACCTGCAAGAGCCGATCCGCCGAATACTGTAATTCCAATATCTCCAGCAAAGGCTGTTAACATCTCAAAAACAGACCAAATAGAACCAAATACAATCCAAGTAAATTTAGGACCTTTTTTATCTGCTAGGAAGCCGCCAAATAATCCACCAACAGCATAACCATATCCAAAGTATCCCATAACTGCTCCCCATGATTGTGCATTTAGTCCATATTCTTTAATAATATCTGCTTGTCCATAAGAAAGAGCTCCTCTGTCTATATAATTTATTGTCATAATAGCCAGTACCATGAAAATAATAAAATAACGATATCTTCCTTTCTTCAATTCAAATTACCTCCTATTTTTTCTATAAATTCTGAATTTTAAAGACATATTTATTTGTTTTATTATATTTAAAGCCTTTACCTTTTGCAAAAATCAAAATTAATAACGTTATTAATTAAATTTTAATTAGTCTACAAAAAAGAATTTATTTTTAATGAAATTGTTTACATTGATAAGATAAATGTATTATAGAAAACATTCTTCTAAAAAGAATGTTTTCTATTAATTTTATATTATTATTAAAATTAATTTAAAATTTTATAAATATTCACAACCAATTTCTTTTAGTTTAGAATCAACCCAAGGCCTAATATATGTTCCTTCTTTCATTATAATGTCCATAATTCCTTCTTCTTTTACTACAACTTTTTTAGCCTTATTAACAAGTTCTTCAGCTTCACTTGGTTTAACAATTATGATTCCATCTCCATCCCCGATAATGATATCTCCAGGATGTACAACTTGTCCTCCAAAACTGATTGTGGTATTAATCTCTCCAGGGCCATTTTTATAAGGTCCGTTAGGTGTAGTGCCTTTAGCATAAACGGGAAAATCCAATTTTGATATTTCATCATAATCTCTAATACACCCATCAACAATAACACCTGCAAGTTTTCTAACTTTACAATAATTGATCATTAATTCACCAAATATTGCACGTGAAGTGTCTCCTCCAGCATCTATAACGACTACATCACCTTCTTGAGCCATATCCATGGCTTTATGAAACATCAAATTATCGCCTTGTGCTACTTTAACAGTGAATGCAGTACCTAGTAACTTTGCTTTATTGACTGGTTTAATATCGTAATGTACAGCTGCTGTTCTGTTCATACAATCATCAATATTTGCAACAGGTATATTCCTAAATCCCTCAACTAAAGACTTATCTGGACGTTTAAAATCACTAATTATTTTGCAACCAATATTTGACATATTATTGTCCTCCTATTATTTTATTAAAATATTTATTTTATGATATTCAAATCTTCAAACTTATTTAAAACATCTTTGTTAGCTACATATTTTCTTTTCACACTTTTCTTGTTCAATACACAATCAACAAGTTCAATGGCAAGTTTAATTTGATTTTTCTGAGCATTCTCACCATAAAACGCACTATGACATGTTAATGCAACGTTTTCATTACTAATTAATGGACTATTTGGTGACAATGGTTCTTTTTCAAAAACATCTAAACCTGCATAACGAATTTCTCCATCTGCTAGTGCCTTTTCTAAATCCTGCTGATTGATAAGCCCTCCTCTTGAAACATTGATAATCATTGAAGTATTTTTCATTTGTTTAAAAGCTTTATAATCAAAAATATGACGTGTTTCTGGAGTTAATGGTGCATGAATTGAAATAATATCAGAATTTTTTAACATTTCTTCAAATGATACAACAGTTACGTCCATACTATTTTGAATACTCTTATCAATAAATGGATCACATACAATTACCTTCGACCCAAATCCTTTTTTAAAGATTTGATACAAAAGTCTCCCTGAAGCCCCAAAGCCAAAAATACCTACAGTCATTTCCTCAAGGTTCCTAGGTACATAACCCGCTGCTTTTCTCCATTCACCTTTTCGAATACCTCTATCATAAAATCCTACATTTCTAATCAAATTAAGAATGAGTGCAGCAGCATGAATGGAAAGCTCCTTTATACAAAATCCTGGCATAAATTGTACTATTACTCCCTTTTTGGTTGCCGTCTCCAAATCTATGGAATTTACACCAATTCCAAATCGTTGAACTAGTTTTAGTTTTGGAAGATTTTCTATAACATCTTTTGTAATTGGCGGATTGCCTGTACCCAGGATAACATCTGCATCTTGACATCCATTAATAATTTCCTCAGAAGTGTTATAGTGCTCTAATCTTAAATTAATTCCATTTTGAAAATATTGTTTCTTAATGTAATTTTGATTTTCAAGACTAACACTTCCATAATCTCTATCTACTATGACAGCATTCCACATAATATTACCTCCTGTATATGTTTACATATAGATTATGCATTGTAAAGGTGATGGCCATCACATGATATCCAGTGCTAAACCTTAATTAAATTATATTAACATATAGAAACTTTGTAAAATATCTATTATTATATTAATTGTATAGACAAAAAGGAATAAAGTTTGACATGCAGAGAGAAAAAGGTATATTATTAATTTATGTAGATAAAAACGTATACAGTTTGACATAGAGAGGAGTGGAGAGGAGTGGAGAGAAGATATGCTATTAAAAAATTATGAGTACTTTCTTACAATTGTTAAAGAAGGAAATATTTCAAAGGCTGCATCTAAATTATATGTTTCTCAGCCTTCACTTAGCAAATATTTAAAAAAGCTTGAGGAAAATGCAGGCACTGAGCTATTTACAAGAGCTTCTCACCCATTAAAACTTACTCCTGCAGGCGAATTATTCATGCAATACATTCAAGATGTTATTAAACGAAATAAAAAATTACAACAAGATTTTTCAGATGTTAAAAATTCAGTCAGTGGGAGAGTGACATTAGGTATTACAGTATGGAGATCCTCTATCTTACTACCAATCGTATTTCCCAATTTTAAAAAAAAATACCCTAAAATAGATATTGAATTACAAGAAGGATCCCATCAATATATGTTCTCATTGCTGAAACAAAACAAAGTAGATTTTTGTATTTTACAGTCACCTAACAGTCACCATAACATTATTTTTGAACATCTTGCATTTGAACATATCCTTTTTACTGTAAACTATCATAATCCACTATTAAAAAAATTAGACTATGATGTGAATAAAAGAATAAATTTTATGAGCCAGAAAGACTTTCTACAATTTAAAGATGAACCATTTTTTATGCTAAAGGAAGGGCAACTTCTCCGTGAAGTTTCACAAAATTTTTTAAACAAACTAGGAATTAACATTATCCCTACTATAGAAACATCAAATATAATGACCGCTGTAAATCTTGTATCTGCTGATATGGGCGTTACATTTGTACCAGAATCAATACTTAAAATAGAAGAAAACGTAAAAAATCTCATGTTCTTTAAAATAGATACTCCTCCTTTGCAATGGGAAATCACAATTGCATATAAAACAGGAACAATATTAAGCAAGCCAGCATTGTTATTTATAAAGTCTATTAAGAAAGTATATACAAATGTTAATAATGATTAGCTCAACTTTTTCCAGCCGCATTAACATATGTAAGATCACTTACTACTATTTCTAAATCACTTCTGTTATCAAATTCTCTATTTACTAAATTCTCTACTTTTATAGTATAATCTGAAACCAGCCTGTATTTGTCTATGATTTGTATTATTTTTCTCTTATAATAAACCAAGCTCCTTGGAATACCTATCGTTCTGCACATTGTGCTGATGCTTTTAATCAACCAGAAATGAATGATATCCGGTTGAAACAATGGGCAGCAGTATAGGTTACCCACACAAGTGAAGTTATTGAACGTATATTTAAGAGTGTAACATAAAAGAACAAGGATATAACTCTGCATTATCAGTTTTGAAATTAAGTAAGAGTTATTCAGGGGAACGTCTTGAAGCTGCATGTGAAATAGCTTTGCCTATGGCATGTGTACCTCATTATAAACACCTTAAATCCATTCTCGCTAGAAATCAAGATATTATCTATCTTGAGCAAAAAATGCCCATCCTAAAATTATAGATTCAAGGAGAATTATAAAAATATAAGTTGATTTTTTATTTATTTCTACATTTAATTTCCTGTATTTGTAGTAGAATAGTTTTAAATGATCAATTTATAAGTGTGGAGGCTAATTTATGAAATTATTATTGACTAACGACGATGGAGTTAATGCAAAGGGAATATATGCATTAGCTAAAGAATTAGAAAAAAAGCATGAAGTGATAATTGTTGCGCCGGATGTTGAAAAAAGTGCCAGCAGTCATTCCATAACAGTAAGAGATCCTTTATTTGTAAAACAAGTGAAGCTTGAAGGAATAAAATCGAAAGCTTACAGCGTCACTGGTACACCTGCAGACTGTGTAAAGATTGCAATAGATAAAATTGTAGATGGAAATATAGATATGGTTTTATCTGGAATAAATAATGGATTGAATATTGGATTGGACGTGTTGTATTCCGGTACGGTTTCTGCAGCTATTGAGGCTGCCATTAATAAAATACCTTCACTGGCTGCATCTATGGAAGTTGAAGATGGAGTTGAAGGAGAATATGAGGATGCAGCAAAATGTGTTTCAGAAGTGCTGGAAAAGCTTCAAGATAGACACATGAAAGATGATGTTGTATTTAATTTAAATATGCCTATGAAGATAAAAAAAGGAATTAAAGTGTGTAAAATTGGGGAAAGAGGATATACTGGTTATTTTATAGAGGTGGATTCCAAAGATGAGGGAAAGACTTTTCAACTAAAAGGTAAGATGAGTGAATCTCTTGTTATTGACACAGATGGATATTTTATAAAACAAGGTTATGCTACTTTAACACCACTTCACTATGATCTTACTAATTTTAAACTGCTTAAACAGGTTGATAAAATTTTTAGTTAATAAATCTTAGTTATCTGAAAGATCAGAAAATTTAAGTGTTTAATTTAGTATATGTTAAAGAATAGTGTTGATATTAGGCTGTATTTTAAGAATATTAAGAACAGAAAAAGAGAGCTTATTCAGGAATGCTCATTATGAGTTATCTGAATAAGTTCGAAAAGAAATTTTTAAATATATTGAATTATTGTAATATTGAAAAGGGTGTTTTTACTTAAACTTTTAACTGAAATCCATTAAGTTTTGTAAATAATGTTGATATGAATGTTTTCAAATTTATTACTTTCCTAGTGCTGCTGCCACCATTGCTTTAACATTCTCGGGTCTTGCATTTGGGGGTATACCACAGCCGGAAGCAAGTATAAATCCTCTTCCCATATCCTTTATCAACTGAGTACTGTAATTGTATATTTCATCAGGAGTTCCAAGAGTAAGTTTTGCAGCTTGTACGTCTCCTTTAATACACATACGGTCTCCTAATTTTTCTTTAATTTTATAAATATCAGTTGTTCCATCTGTTTCAAAAACACAGGTGCCTTTTGGAAAATCTTTAAAATAGTCAAGAGAACGCTGCCAATTGGCATCAATATGAAAGTTTGCAGTTAATCCTGTTTCTATTACGGCATAAGTTATCTTTTTAAGAGGGTTCCATATAAACCTTTCCCATAATTTAGGATTATAGAAGTCAGGACAGCCGCGTCCCATAGCTACGAATACAGAAATAGGATCTACAGCATTTTGAATACTCTGTTTCATTGCCTTAATATTGGCATCAGTTATTATATCCATTACTGCTTCTACCTTTTCAGGTATTCTTCTTATATCTACCATGAATTTTGCCATGGTACGGCCTCCACTCAAGTAATCAACAGGATGGGAAATTGTACCTGCGTAATAAAGAGGATATCCCTCATCCCGCATGTTTTTGTTAAATTGAGGAGCTTTAGTAATTATTTCTTGGGTTTTTTGAAAATCAACATTTATCTTTGAAGCGTAAAAATTGTTCTGAAATTCCTCAAAACCTTTATCTATTATGGTATCATAGTCATCAACGGTCATATATTCGCGCTCATCAACTTGCCAGAGCGTATTATCAGGGAGTTCACGTCCAGGAAGCTTTATATTGGAAAAAAATATCATTCCCATCATTGCTGCATTTGAAAAGGTTCCAGATGAGCCGTCAAATCTAAACATTTTTGCTCCATCTATTTGAACCTTATTTGAGATTTCCAAATTTGATACATAATCAGATAATTTAACACCGGCTACATTAGCAAGGAAAGCATCTGCATATGGAATAACAGGTGTTCTATCAGGTTTTTCAAGTGCTATTGCTTTTTTTATTCTGGTTAAACGTTCATTGTATAATTCTTGTGATGTCTTCATATTATTTCACCTCCGCTAATTTTAAACTTGTAATGTTTTACATCTTAAATATTATTCCATATGTTATAAATATAATCATATATGGTTTTTTTAAAAATAAACTTTGCTATATAATTATAACAAGTTAACGTTTTCATTACAATGAACATTAGGCTGAATATGTATACATAAATTTCAGCAAAAAGCACTGTCCTTTTTTAAAAGTTTAGGCATAACAATAGCTATAAGCTAAAATCAGTTTTTACATTAGTAACTTATGAAAGTTTGAAATACATCAAATATGATGATAATATTTTTAATAAAGGCTTTCCCCTAAGTACTATAATTGTAATCAAGAGGTGAATAGTATGGCTGTGAGTCTGAATAGCATCATACAAGAATTGATAGAGTTTAATCTGGAAGTATTTATATCACAAGATAACGAAATACTAGTACAAGCTGTTAAACTACTGGAAATTAATCAGGTAATATTTGAACCACAGTATTTATATGTTGGCTTAGTTTTAGATTTTCCCAAAAGTATCCCTTCAAATATACCAGTAAATATCATTTGTGTAACTGAAAATACACACTTTGATGTGAATTCTAAAGAGGAAAACCTAAATTTAATTTTGATACAGAGTAAAGTTGAAGTGGCTTGTATCTTTAATAAGATACAAAGTGTTTTCGCCAATGAGCAGAAAATCCAATTAAAGCGTGAGAAATTAATTAATGCATTTATTCATGGAAAGGGTCTGCAGGGTATTATTAATACTGCCTATAAACTGCTTAGTAATCCAATAATTCTTATTGACTCTAGCTCTAAGCTGCTTTCTTATTGCGGCAGTATTGAAGTAAACGATATATTTTGGAATGACTTAGTCTTAAATGGATACTTTTCCTATGAGTCAATATCTATGATTGAAGCTAAGAAGCTATCTGATATTATTAGCAGAAATGTTGACCCGGTTTATGTTGGAAAAGAAATCTTTGACGTTGCACGACTTATTTCTAAGATTGTTTCTGATAATAAAATTGTTGGTTCTATCGCCATGTTAGAGTATGAAAAACTTTTTAGCGAAAATGACATAATACTTTTCAAACTTTTATGTGAAATCATTTCTTCTGAAATGCAAAAAGGAAGATTTATCCAAAATTCAAATGGATATATGTATGAATCCTTTATTACCCAAATTCTTGATGGAAAAAAAATCAATTCTAAAATTATAAATGATCGAATTAAATGTCTTGATTTAAACCTGAAAGAAAATCTATATGTATTGACCATTCAATTTACGGAATCTGACATTATAGAAAAAGTCGATGTTCAATATTTATGTAATATTTTTGAACAAATTATAAGCGGGAGCAAATGTATTATATATGATAATTCCGTTGTAGCAGTTATCAGTTGCAGCACAAAAATGACTGCTCAGCAGAATGATATAAAAAAACTTGCAGACTTCCTTAAAAAAAGCAATATGTACGGTGGGGTAAGCAGATGTTTTTACAATATTTCCAATTTGCAAGAATACTACCGTCAATCTGTAAAGTCAATAGAATATGGAATAATTACAGCAAAGAAAGATCACCTTTATTTTTATGAGAAGTATGTTTTATACTGCCTATTGGACATTTGCCAAAGTAAAGACGAATTAATAAAGTTTTGTCATGTATCTATATTTACTTTAATTGAGTATGATAATAATCAACATACGAATAATATGAAAGTACTTTATACCTATCTTAAAAACGAAAAGAGAATAGCAGCAACAGCTGCTGATTTGCGAATCCATCGGAATACTTTGACATCACATATTAAGACTATAGAAAAAGTTATGAATATTAATCTGGACGATGTGGACACAGCGTTTCATCTCTATTTGACTTTTAAAATTCTAATGTTTACTAAGTCATTAAATTTTAAGTTTTAAGAATAGGCTGCTAAAGTTATTACTAATATTAAAGAGAACGAATTTTACACGTTCTTCGAAATATAATGCTAAAAATAAAAACTTGTGTTTTTGTAATGGTAGCAGATAAGACTATGCAGCAGGTACTTAGTAAAAGTTGTGATATTGGATTTTGTGGGCCGGAGCAGACAATATATATATATAACCAGAAGAGAAAGGATTACCCCGTACTTTTTGCACAACTTACAACTACGGATGGTTCTTTTTTAGTTGGTAGAAAAGCGGAAAAAAACTTTGATTGGAAATCTGTAAAAGGTAAAAGTATAATTGGGGGAAGACCTGGTGGAGTTCCCGAAATGGCTCTGGAGTACGTATTGCAGAAAAATGGAATTCAACCTGGAAAAGACGTTAACTTGATGACAAATATTGCCTACACTGCAACAGGAGGAGCTTTTAAATCGAAAACAGGGGATTATGTTGCACTTTTTGAACCAACAGCTAGTATGCTTGAAAAAGATAAAACTGGATACGTAGTTGCTTCAGTAGGTAAATCTGCTGGTGTGCTTCCATATACCTGTTATTTTTCAACTAAATCCTATATGGAAAAGAATCCACAGACTATACAAAAATTCACTGATGCAATTCATCAAGGACAAATATGGGTTCAAAAACACAGTGACAAAGAAGTGGCTGAGGCTATAAAATCATTTTTCCCTGGAACAGATGAAGATATCTTGATTTCTGTAGTGAAAAATTATAGAGCTATAAATGCCTATGCGACTACGCCAGTTATAAAACAGCAGGATTTAAACAGACTTGAGGATATAATACAAAACTATAAACCTAGTTTAATACCTTCAAGACCAGACTTTAATAAGATAGTTAATAACTCTTTTGCAGAAAAAGCTATTAAATAACTTATATACATCAATAGATTATTAGTAATTGAAAATTACATTTAAGTTAAGAATTAATAGTGAAAAATGAGTGAAAATTAATTATAACTATTAATTCTTAACTATTAATTTTAAATTTAAACTCTGCCCACACATAACTTTTGATATAATGGAATAAAATACAATTAGTCTTTTTACTGTATGAATGGTAGGTGGTGTACGTTTTGAATAATGAATATTTAGATTATATAGAAGATTATGCTCGAAAGGTTGATTTTAAAAAAATAGCAGAGAATCCATTTTATTTTGAAAAGGTGTATAGGGACATAGGTATGAAATTTGAAGATCTATATGGAGCTTCATATAATGAAATGGATGAAGCATATATTCCAGGAACTTTGTTAAATGCAGATAATGAAAAATTTATTGCTGTATTTTTTATAGGAGTAAGAAATGGTGGCATAAATTATAGAGCTATTATATTTCATCCTAAATATGGTCTTGTAGATGAAGATGATTTTCAAGATGTATTATCGGAAGAAGAATACCTTTCTATGATACACTATAAATATAGATTGTGTGTAAAATTATTGAATGATTCGCCAGGAAATATGTTTAAAAAATACTAGTTGTATAAGATTGATGTATATAGGAATTTACTATAAAAATTCTTGACAGGTTGAAAAATAACGTTATAATAGAACTATATAAATTTGAATTTGTTAACTGTGAAAAAGAGGATTAGAGATAATGGAGTATAAAGAGAGGAAAATCTGTTAGTTGAGAGGTTTTCTATATGGATTATCTTGAAGGTAGCTTTGGAGTTTCTTTGCTGAAATAACAGTAGGTAAAGACGGTTTTCTTAATCGTTATTTTTTAAGAGCCTGTATTTACAGGAAAAAAGGTGGTAACGCGGGTCTTCGTCCTTTATGGATGAAGGCTTTTTTTTGATTTAAGAATGTAAATACTTGAATTGGTATTAATATTAGAATATCTAATAATTAGGAGGAGATTTGATGGCACAAAAGAAAGAAATGGCAACTACTTATAACCCAAAAGAATTTGAGGACAGACTTTATGATCTTTGGCAAGAAAAAGGATATTTTACACCCAAAGCAGATAAAAATAAAAAATCGTATACAATAGTAATACCACCTCCAAATATTACAGGAAAATTGCACCTTGGACACGCGCTAGATGATACTATACAGGACATAATAATAAGAACAAAGAGAATGCAAGGCTACAGTACACTATGGCTTCCGGGTGAAGATCATGCAAGTATTGCAACTGAGGTAAAAGTTGAAAAAGAACTTCTAAAAAAGGGAATAGAAAAAAAGAAAATAGGAAGAGAAAAGTTCCTTGAAAAGACTTGGGATTGGAGTAATGAATACAGGGGAAGAATAAGAAATCAGGTAAAGAAGCTTGGTTGTTCTACAGATTTTACAAGAGAGCGATTTACTATGGACGAAGGCCTCAATAAGGCAGTAAAAAAGTTCTTTGTAAAACTATATAATGATGGCCTTATATATCAGGGAAACAGGATAATAAACTGGTGTCCTAAATGTCAGACAGCTATATCCGATGCTGAAATCGAGTATGAAGAGCAGCAGGGACATTTTTGGCACATAAAATATAAGGTTGTAGGCAGTGACGAATACCTTGAAATTGCAACTACAAGACCTGAAACAATGTTTGGAGATACAGCCATTGCAGTTAATCCTAAGGATGAAAGATATAAGCATTTAGTAGGAAAGAAAGCTATACTTCCAATTATAAATAGGGAAATACCTATAGTTGAGGATGACTATGTAGACATGGAGTTTGGTACAGGAGCAGTTAAAATAACACCAGCCCATGACCCTAATGACTATCATGTAGGAAAGAGACATAACCTTCCTGAAATAATAATAATGAATGAAGATGGAACTATAAAATTACCTGGAACAAAATATGATGGACTTGATAGATATGAAGCTAGAAAGTTAGTAGTAGAAGATTTAGATAAGCAGGGATATTTGGTTAAAATCAAAGAACATGCACATAATGTAGGATGTCATGACAGATGTGGTACTACTATCGAACCTATGCTTTCAAAGCAGTGGTTTGTAAAGATGAAATCACTAGCAGAACCTGCTATTAAGGTTGTAAGAGATAAAAAGGTTAAATTTGTACCTGAAAGGTTTGAAAAGACTTACTTTAACTGGATGGAAAACATTCAGGATTGGTGTATTTCAAGACAGCTCTGGTGGGGACATAGAATTCCTGTTTGGTACTGTAAGGATTGTGGCGAAGTTATAGTAACAGATGGAGAAGCTACGAAATGTACAAAGTGTGGTTCAACTAACTTAGAGCAGGATAAAGATGTACTTGATACCTGGTTTAGTTCTGCACTATGGCCTTTCTCAACACTTGGATGGCCAGATAAGACAGAGGATTTGAAATGCTTCTACCCTAACAATACTCTTGTTACAGGATATGACATAATATTTTTCTGGGTTGCAAGGATGATATTCTCAGGTCTTTATTGTATGGATGATATTCCTTTTGAAAATGTACTTATACACGGTATTGTAAGGGATTCTCAAGGAAGAAAAATGTCAAAATCCCTTGGAAATGGTGTAGACCCAATAGAGGTAATAGAACAATATGGAGCAGATGCTCTTAGATTTACTCTTATTACAGGAAATGCACCAGGAAATGACATAAGATATTATCCAGAAAGAGTTGAAGCGTCTAGAAATTTTGCAAATAAAATATGGAATGCTTCAAGATTTGTACTTATGAACATAGATGAAGATTTGATGAATAAGTATAAAGACTGCAAAGATTACAGTGGTGCAGATAGATGGATAATGTCTAAATTAAATACTCTTGTAAGAGAAGTTACAGACAACATAGAAAAATTTGAACTTGGAATAGCTTCTCAGAAATTATATGATTTTATATGGGGAGAATTATGTGATTGGTATATAGAACTTGTTAAACCTGTTATGTATGGTGAGGATGAAAAAGCTAAGGGTGTGGCATACAATGTATTAAACAATGTATTATCTACAAGTTTGCAGCTATTACATCCTGTAATGCCTTTTATAACTGAAGAAATATATACTCACCTTTATACAGAGTATGAATCCATAACTATATCAAAATGGCCAGAATATGATGAAAGCCTGAAGGATTTAAAGGCAGAAAAAGATATGGAATATATTATAGAGGCTATTAGAGAAATAAGAAATATTAGAACAGAAATGAATGTACCATTTTCCAGAAAAGCAAAAATCATGGTTCATGTAGCTGAAAAAGATGCATATGAAGCTTTTCAAAATGGAGAAGATTATTTCAAAAAATTAGCTTCTGCTAGTGAAGTTGAATTTTTAAAAGATAAAAATGATGCACCAAAAAATATAGTATCGGCAGTAACTAGAGGAGCAGAATTATTTATTCCACTTTTTGATCTAGTAGATATGGATAAGGAAATTGAAAGACTTAATAAGGAAAAGGAAAAACTAGAGGGAGAAATAAAGAGAGTGGAAAATAAACTTTCAAATGAAAAATTTGTTTCCAAGGCACCGGAAGCTGTGGTAAATGCAGAAAGGGAAAAAGGAGATAAGTACAGAGAAATGCTGAATACTGTAATTGAAAGATTGCAGAATATCAAGTAATTCTAAGACTCAGGTGGAGTTTTGCTAAGAGGAATACCTCTATCTCCATCAGAGTCTTATTAACAGTATTTTTAGTGCCTTTAACACTTAGAATACGTTATTATTTAGGAAAAGAACTTATCTAGGGACGCGGTCGTTGGATAAAATAAAAAAATGTGGGGATGTGTTACTATGAATTATGATGAAACAGTTGAGTATATAGAAACTACTGCTAAATTTGGAAGTAACTATGGACTTGATAGAACAGAAAAGATGTTAGAGCTTTTAGGTAACCCACAGAAGAAAATAAAGACAATACATGTAGCGGGTACCAATGGAAAAGGTTCTATTACGGCAATGATAAATAGAATACTAATGGAAGCAGGATTTAAGGTAGGTATGTATACTTCACCTTATTTAGAGGTGTTTGAAGAGAGAATTCAGATAAATGGTGTCAATATACCTAGGGATGATTTGAGTAGGGTAGTAACCAAGGTGGCAGAAGTTGTTAAAAAAGTTATTGAACTTGGGTATGAAAACCCTACCGAATTTGAGATAATTACCTGTACTATGTTCTATTATTTTTACGAGAAGAAAGTTGATATAGCTGTAGTTGAAGTGGGACTTGGGGGGAGACTTGATGCCACAAATGTTATGGCACCATTTTCAAAAGAAGAAGATGGAGGAGTATTGCTTAGCATAATTGCCTCTATAAGTTATGATCATATGCAGATACTAGGAGATACCTTAGCTGAGATAGCTCATGAAAAGGCAGGAATAGTTAAGCCTGGTATCCCCGTAATACTTTATCCTGAAGAGAAAGAAGCAGAAGAAGCTATAGAAAAAGTATGCAGTGAAAGGGGAAGCACACTTATAAAGGTTCCTTGTGATTGTGTAGAGCCTGAAGATCAGGAAAAGGTGAACAATAACAGCAAAGAATATGTGCAAAAGATAAGGGTACATACAAAAAAAGAAGATTACCATATTGAGTTATCCCTTTTAGGTAGACATCAGCTTACAAATTGTGCTTGTGCCCTATTTGCTATAGAGGAACTGTCTAGATATGGATTTAATATAGATAAGCAGACTATATTAAAAGCACTTTCTAATGTGAAATGGATTGGAAGACTTGAAGTAATGCACCGCAAACCACTAGTTGTAATAGATGGAGCACACAATAGAGAAGGAATTTCCATGCTGAGGAAAAACTTATGCACCTATTTTAACTACAATAAGATGATACTTATACTGGGTATATTGGCAGATAAAGAAGTTGAAGTAATGGTAAAAACTATTGTTCCTTTAGCGGAGAGAGTAATAGCCGTTACCCCAAACAATACAAGAGCTGAAAGTTCAAAAGAGTTAAAAGGGGTCATAGAAAAATATAATTCCAAATGCGAAGCTTTGGATACTTATGAAGAGGCTTACGAAAAGGCACTTTCCTACTGCAGCGAAGATGACATCCTATTGATATCAGGTTCTCTTTATATGATAGGCGACATGAGAAAAATTATAAGAAAGCACAATAACAGCAAATAAGTTTGAAGTTATGGCTTTTAACTAAAAATAAACTTATGCTTCTAATTGAAAGTTAACTTATACAAAGCATGTAATGACAAATTTTAGCACCATAAAAACTTTTGACAAGTCTGAAGCTCGGCATTTTGAAAATCTAAGAACCTTAGATAAACTCGTACCTCAAACATATCTAAGCTCCTAAGATTTTCTAAAATGCCTCGCTAAGACTTATGGAAAAGTTTTTAAAGGCGCTTTCAATTTTGTCATTACATTTTACGTATAAGATTAAATTTCAATTAGAAGTCTTATATAGATTTATATGGGTATTCTAACTTAAAAATCAACTTATACGTAGGCATATTTTTACAATAATGAAGTTCTTTTAAATATTTTGCATATAAGTCTTAGAAAAAAATTCGTAAAAACTTAGAGCTTTTGAATTGTCTGAGGTACGAGTTTTCAAAAGTTCTTAGCTTTTTTAGAATTTTTTACTTAGACTTATCAAAATATTTAATGAACTGAAGGTTGTAAAAAATATCCATAGAATAAGTTGATTTTTTGCTTAGAAGATCTATATGTTAAATAAATTTTTTACTTACGGCTTAAAACTAATTTTTTAAGGGCAGTTGCAAATTGATCAGGACAGGAAGTCCCTTTTCCACTGCAGGAAATTCCCTCTAATTTTTCGACAGCTTCAGCTACATCCATTCCTTCTACTAATTTTGATATACCTTGTAAATTTCCATTACATCCTCCTACAAAATTTACATTTCTAATTTTGTTTTCTACAACATCAAAATTTATTTGACTTGAACAAACTCCTTTTGTTACATAACTGTACATTTCATCACCTTGTTTCATATAAAATAATGTATTAACAAAATAATTATATAGAATATAAAGTTAATATACAACAAAATAAAATAATTAATTAGTATTACCTATTTTAGCTAACCTTCATATTATAGTTGTAAGGGGGCGATGGTGTGTTGGAGTATCTTTATATATGTAGCACTTCTTCTGATACGGTATCAAAGGTGAATTTGGATGATTTTCATGAAGAAACTAGAATACATTTAAAATCTGAGGACATGACCTATAGAGTTGGACCCCATGGTGTATGTTTAAATGATTCTAAGCTTATAACGGCAAACAAATATAATAACAGCATATCTATAATAGATATAAAAAATGAAATTCAGGAAGAAAGTTATTATGTTGGGGCATGCTGCAATGATATTATTACCTATAAAAATAATGCATATATAATATGCAGTGATTTAAACAGTCTGCTTGTTTTTGATCTTAATATGAGAAGAGTAGTTGAAGAAGTTCCCTGCGGAAATCTTCCTTATAGTATATGTTTGAATAAGGAAAGAAAGCTGCTAGTAATATCTAATATGGAAGATGATAGCATAACCTTAATAGACTGCAAAAAAAATGAACGTATAGCTAACATAAGAGTAGGATGCTACCCTACTAAGGCTGTGTTTGCAGTGGATGGACAGCATATACTTATCTGTGAAAGCAATATAGGATCGGAGTTTAGGGGAAGTATAGCCATATTATCACTTAAAAACTATAAAATTATAAGTAGAATTATTGTGGGAAATTCGCCAGTAGACATATACTGCAGCAGTAGATACTGTTTTGTATCCAATTTTGGAGATGGTACAATAAGTGTTTTGGATATAAATAACTATAAGGAGAAAAAGAGGTTGATTGTAGGGGGGATGCCTGCGAGGGTATTAAAACGAAGGGGAAGTTTATATGTGGGTGATAATTATAACAATTTATTGATAAAGGTAAATTTAAAAGATGAGAATAAAAAATATATACCTATAGGTGGAGAACCTACAGGTATGGTTGTCAAATAAATATTTAATCTTCCATAAGTAATTCAACTATTTTATAATAAATTTCTGAAAAGTTTTTTTCCCACTTTTCACATAGTTTTTGGGCAGTTTTTTTAGAGTCCACATTTAGCTTCAAGTTCATTAAGGTGGAATTACTTTCCGATATTTTTAAATTTACCATAAAACTGTTTTTATGTTTAGTTGTATAGTTGGCATTTACTGAGATTTTACTTTTTATGCCATTAAAATGTTGATCTATATAGTTGTCTAATATATCTATTTTATCTTTGGAAATTCTATTTCCGAAGAGGGACAACACCTTTATGCCTTTTTTTGTAATTATAAATTTATGGTTACTTTGAGAATCTATCTGCTTGATAAAATTAGAAGATAGAAGCTCATTTAAATATTGCTGAAGAGTAAAATAATTTATGAAGTCATTTTCCAGTATGACTTCAGTTATTTGATTATTGGAAATAGGAAACTTGATTTTTTTAAATATGTAAAGCAGAAGTAATTTATTTTCTGCTAGTTCTAAAGTATTTTCAAACATTTAAAATCCTCTCCATTGAATTAAGAATACTAAAATAATATATATGTATATTATAGCATAGTTGTATAAAATATTTGAATGCATATTTTTGAATGTAATATATCTGCAATAAATTTTTTAAATTTTGTAATATTTGTTGTTATAAAATACTATATAAAATTATGAAATAAATATATTGTGGAGGTAAAAATTGAAATCAAGATGTATAAAAAAAATATTTATGGTGTCAATATTATTGCTTATAGCTATTGGCGTATCATTATTTGCAAATTATAGATATGAAGGGGCATTTGCAAGAGTAAATAGGAAATTACCTATTTATTGTGTTGACACAAAAGATAAAAAAGTTGCTATAACCTTTGATGTTAGTCTAGGAGATGAATACATTGATCAGATATTAAATGTACTGGATAAACATAATATAAAAGCTACATTCTTTGTAGTAGGGGACTGGGTTGATAAAAATCCCGATAAGCTAAAGGAGATATATACTAAAGGACATGAAATAGGAAATCATTCAAATAGGCACCCTAATATGACGAAAATATCTAGAGATAAAATTATTGAAGATATAAACATAAATGAAGCTAAAATAAGAAGCATAATAGGAAGTGGAACAAAATTATTTAGATGTCCTGAAGGGTCTTATAATGACGATGTAATAGATACAGTAAAGAATTCAGGATATTACTGCATTCAATGGGATGTAGATAGTATAGACTGGAAAGAGCAGGGGGCAGATCTTGAATACAACAGGGTTATAAAAAGTACAAAACCTGGTTCTATATTATTATTTCATAATAGTGCAAAGTATACACCACTTAATTTAGAAAGGGTAATAGTAAACTTAAAGGAAAAAGGATACAAGTTTGTTAAGGTAGGGGATTTGATATACAAAGATAACTATAAAATGGACTATGACGGAAAGCAGATGAGAAATTAATATGACTTATATTAAACAGTTATTGAAAAACACAATAAATATGTATTATAATGGCAATGAGGGCAAGTATCAATGATTGGATTACAATTTAGAAAATAGTATAAAAAAACATATCCTGTTTAAAATAATTTTAAAACATATATTTTAACAGGAGGTAATAAAGATGCAATCTATAGAAGTTATTGAAACTAATGCCCAGTTTAAGAGATATTTGGTAGAGCTTTTTGATTTAATGAATTTAGACTACTCCACTTTTACAGACAATGATGTTAGTAGAAGGGTAAATTATGTAGTGCTAAATTCTATAGATGAAAGGTACAAAGTTCTAGATGGAGATTATTGTTTTGTAAATATGGATTTAATAAGCAAAAAGAAAAATAATGTAGATATATCCGGTTGCATCATAACCTATGGACTGGGAAATAAGAATACGGTTACTATATCGAGCTTAGACTATTCTAGCGGATTTGTATATTGCCTCCAAAGGGATATTATATATGAGGGAAAAAGGGTGATTGAGGCTCAGGAAATTCCAGTTAATATGGCACTCAAAGATATTGATGAACTTTACGCAGCTGTAGTAGCTATAACTATAGGTCTTATGGAAGACAAGTGCATTTATGATTTGATCAAAAATAAAACATTTATGACTTTAAGCTAAATTATAAGTATATTTTTGTTTTTTGATGAATAACTATATGATAGTGAAACATTTAAAACTAAGGGAAAGAGGGGTTTATGATGGACAATTTAATGTTAAACAATAAGATCTATCTTGAAGGTACAGTAGCTTCAGAATTACAATTTAGCCACGAAATGTATGGAGAGGGTTTTTACACCTTTAATGTTGAGGTTCCTAGATTAAGTGAAAGTAAGGATATACTATTCATTACAATTTCAGAGAGACTTATAGGTGGAATGGATATCAAAGTTGGAACCGATGTAATAATAGAAGGACAGCTTAGGTCCTACAATAAATTTGTGGATGGGGCAAACAGATTGATATTAACTGTATTTGCGAGAAATATAGATTTTTGCACTGAAAGGAGTAAAAATCCAAATCAAATTTTTCTTGATGGATTTATATGTAAGGAGCCAGTTTATAGGACAACTCCCTTTGGTAGAGAAATCTCAGATATGCTTCTAGCTGTAAACAGAGCTTATAATAAGTCTGATTACATACCTACCATTGCTTGGGGAAGAAATTCTAGGTTCTGTAAGTCATTAAAAGTAAGTGACAATATAAGGGTTTGGGGAAGATTACAGAGTAGAGAATATCAAAAAAAGATATCAGATACTGAAACTGTAAAGAAAATAGCGTATGAAGTTTCTATATCCAAAATGGAAAAAGTTAACAGAGATAAAGAAAAAATGCAGGAAGAAAACGAAGAAGATGAAAAAGAACAACCTAAAAATGAAGATGAAAATAGCTTAGGGGATAACATAGGCGATAAGCGTATATCGTAAACAAAATTTGTATTTACAGGGTATAGACCTTGTCCTTGAAATTTAAGGAGGTTATACCCTGTATTTTCCATATAAATTATTTCCTTAAATCTGATAAAATTTTAGTTTTACCTTTAGTTTTGTCATCTACTGACTTTACTATTTTTGCGGGACTTCCAGCAGCTACAACTCCTTCAGGTATATCTTCTGTTACTACTGAACCTGCTGCAATTACAGAGCCAGTTCCAATTTTTACTCCTTCTAGGATTACGGAGTTAGCTCCTATAAGTACATTGTCACCTATCTCACAAGGTGATTTACTAGGTGGTTCTAAAACTCCAGCTACTACAGCTCCAGCACCTAAGTGAACATTTTTACCAAGTTTTCCTCTAGCACCTACTACTGCATTCATATCTATCATAGTGCCTTCACCTATTTCTGCACCTATGTTTATAACTGCTCCCATCATTACTACTGCATTTTTGTCTATTTTAACTTTATCTCTTATAATAGCACCAGGTTCAATTCTGGCATTCATATTTGTTAAATCAGCAAGGGGAATGGCTGAGTTTCTTCTGTCTTGTTCTATTCTAAATTGCGTGATCTTATCTTTGTTCTGTTCTAAAAATTTTGATATTTCATCGCTTTCACCAAAGAGAATGAAAAAATCACCACTATTATAATTTTCTATATTGCCTAAATCACAATTTGATATGTCACCTTTAAGGTAAACTTTGACTGGAGTAGATTTCTTAGCCTCTTTTATATACTTTGCTATTTGGTATGGATCTGTAAGATCGTATTTTGCTTCCATTTTAAATCATCCTTTCCATTTTATTTATAATGAATAAATTTTAGTCTTTTATAGTAAGCATAACTACGTTTTTAGTTTTTTAAGCAAATTATAACATATAAAAGTTTAAGTATGTAGATAATTTGTATTTAATATCAGGATTTTTTTGTGCAGTTTTTAAGTATTTCACCTATTTGCTCATGGGTAAACTTATAAGATGTCTTACAAAAGTTACATTTTAATTCTTCGGTTTTTCCTTCATTATAAATTTCCTCTAAATCTTTTGCACCTATGCTTATAAGAGCCTTTTCAACTCTTTCCCTTGAACAATCGCATTTATAAGTAGGTGTTAGTTCATCTAATATCTTTAATCCCATATCCTTAAAGATATCATTTAATATTTGTGAAATACTCATGCCCTTAGCTAGCATATTTGATATAGGTGGAAGTTCCTGTAGCCTATAGGTAACTAAGTCTGCAAGGAGATCTTCTGCTCCAGGAAGCATCTGAATTATGAATCCTCCTGAGGCCTTTATACTTAAATCTACATCTACGAGAACTCCAAGGGCTACTGCAGATGGAGTTTGCTCTGAAACTGTAAAGTAGTAAGCTAGATCATCTCCTATTTCTCCAGTTTGTATAGGAATTTTGCTGGAGTAAGGTTCTCTAAGTCCCATATTTCTTATGACAGTTAAATTTCCATTAATTCCAATAATACCACCTACGTCTAGTTTTCCCTTACTATTTGGGGGAAGATCTGCAGAAGGATTTCCTATATATCCTTTTACATGACAGTCGGCATAGGAAGTTACAGATATTCCTTTAGCTTCACCGCCTCCTGAAATTATAAGGGATAAACTATCTTTAGGTGATTTTAACATTGACCCCATAAGGCTTCCTGCCGTGAGCATTCTTCCAAAGGCTGCTGCAGCTGTAGGAGCACATTCATGGATTTTAACAGCTGCATTTACTAGATTTGTAGTAGAGGCTGCTATTATTCGAATGTTATCATCTTTAGCTGTAGCTCTTATTAATTTATCTATCATTTAATTTCCATCTCCTAATCATACGTGTATTAAAGTTTAGTTACTATATATGATATTCTTTCAGAAACATCAGTTACAGTTTTATCACTGTAGTTGTCCAATTTATTTATAATTTTAAATCCACAATTTTTCAATGTGGATTCTATATATTCGCAAGTATAAGCTCTTTCACGATGGTTTTCATCAAATCGTTTATAAAAATCCTTATGACGTATAAAAAATGTGAGGTACATGTCCACAATGTCATTTTCTAAATAATTCTCCCACATATAGGTAATATCTTCATCGTCGTAAGTATAGGTATTGTTACCTAGTATATTTGTAATTTTGTAATAGGAATTTATATCAAATAGGAATATTCCATTGTTTTCTAAATGATTGAACACACTTTTAAAGTAACTTTGTAAATCTGATTCTTTTAATATATAGTTTGTAGAATCAAGACAGCAAGTTATGAGATTGAATTTCCTGGTTAACTCGAAATTAGTTATGTCTTGACATATAAAGTTTACTTTTAATCCACTGTTCCTAAGTTTTATATCTGCTTCTGATAGCATTTCACTGGATAAATCTACTGCCCAGGTATTTTTGAAATAAAGTGCCAACTTTTCTGTCATATTACCTGTACCACAAGCTAAATCCAGGTAATTTTCTCTATCTATATTTAATTTTTCACATATGTTCATAATTTTTTTAGCCCATATACTGTAATCTATATCGCTGTTTATTAGATTGTCATATATATGAGCAAATTTTCCATAGCAGTTCATTTTTATTTCCGTTATGAAATTTTTATAACGGTCTTTAACTCCCTTCTTACAGGTATTTTTATAGGTGTTTAAAGTTAAAAAAGGTAAAATTGTATTTATCAATTAATATTATATATTTTTGAGGTATAAGTCAAATTTATTGTTTGTCTTTGCTTTTACTATGGTTTATTAAACTTTCATTTTTAGGTATATTTAATTCCTTTTTTCTCTTAGTCATCATGCCGCCAATTCTTCCTGTTTCTTCAGCTGTTAAACTGCTCCAGCCAAATGAATTAACTTTATCTTTTAATCCTAGTTCTTCAGCTATTTCATATTTTAATTTTTCTCTAAGTTTTTCAGCTTCTGTAAGCTCTCTGTTTGATTTCAATTTTGCTTTTATGATTTTTTTTAATGGAGTTTTTGACATTGATACCATCCTCCCACTTTTACTATAGATTATTTTTACCCCAAAAGCGAGATTTATACATACTATAATAATTATAGAATAAATACTAATATACTATAATAATTATAGTATATATTTTAAATATAATATACATTTAAAGGAGCAATTTCAATGATATGCACATAACTATAGGAATATTATGGCCATTAAATAAGCTTCTCAAGCAAAATTATTATTTGATTTTTAAACCAAAACAATTAATTTTATTCTAAGGTGCATTATATGTTGCATATAATGCACTAAGCAGTATGAAGTATGCGCTATTTTTAATTCCCAATAATATTTATTTCTATGAACATATTTCAAAAGTTTAGTGTAAAATATTTAGTAAGATATATTTAAAATTAAATAGGTTATCTTTATTAAGATATCATGGTATTATATTTAATAATAGATCTTAAACTTAAATATTTAATCAATTTATATTATAAAATTTTTAGGAGGAATATTAAAATGAGTTGTAACGTGGCAGTAGTTGGGTGTACTGGAATGGTAGGAAGAAAATTTATAGAGGTGCTGGAAGAAAGAGATTTTCCAATAGAAAAATTGTATTTGTTTGCATCTGCTAAATCAAGTGGAAAAATATTAAAATTTAAAGATAAAGATTATACTGTAGAGGAATTAAAAGAAGATAACATAAAAAATAAGAAAATAGATATTGCTCTTTTTTCAGCAGGTGGAAGTGTAAGCCTTAAATTTGCACCTATATTTTCAAAATATGGTGCAGTAGTTATAGATAATAGTAGTGCTTGGAGAATGGATAAAGAGGTACCTTTGGTAGTCCCTGAAGTAAATCCAGAGGATATAAAATGGAATAAAGGTATAATTGCAAATCCTAATTGTTCGACTATACAAGCCATAGTGGCAATTAAACCTCTTTATGATAAATATGGAGTAGAAAGAATTGTATATTCTACATACCAGGCTGTATCTGGCGCTGGAATGGGAGGATATAATGATTTACTAGAAGGATATAAGGGAAATGCACCTAAGAAATTTCCATATCCAATAGCAGGAAATATACTTCCTCATATAGATGTATTTTTGGAAAATGGATACACTAAAGAAGAAATGAAAATGGTAAACGAAACAAGAAAAATATTACATGATGATACTTTGAGAGTTACAGCTACTACAGCAAGAGTACCAGTAACTTATTCTCATAGTGAAAGTATAAATGTAGAACTTAAAAAAGACTTTAAAATAGAGGATATTTTTGAATTGTACAAGAATGCTACTGGAGTAGTGTTAAAAGATGATGTGGACAATTTAGTATATCCAATGCCAGTAGAGGCAGCAGGAAAAGATGAAGTATTTGTAGGAAGAATAAGAAGGGACTTTAGCGTAGATAATGGATTAAATCTATGGGTTGTAGCAGATAACATAAGAAAAGGTGCTGCTACTAATGCTGTTCAAATAGCAGAATGCATAATTAAGGATAAATAACAATACATTTTAAGATGATAAGCATATTAAATTTCAATTGAGAAGGGGTGCTTTTAATGAGCTTATTTAAAGGTTCAGGGGTAGCTATTATTACCCCATTTAAAGATAATGGGGTGGACTTTGATAAATTAAAAGAATTACTTGAGTGGCAAATAAAATCAGGTACAGATGCAATAATAATTTGTGGGACTACAGGTGAAGCTTCCACTATGACTGAAAAGGAAAGAAAAGATACAATAAAATTTACAGTAGATACTGTTAATAAGAGAATACCAGTTATTGCAGGTACAGGCAGTAATTGTACAGAATCCGCCGTAAACATGAGCAAGTGGGCAGAAAGTATAGGAGTAGATGGAGTTCTTGTAATCACACCTTACTATAATAAAACTACACAAAAGGGATTGATAGAGCATTTTAAGGCAGTGTCTTCAGCTATAAAAACTCCTATTGTGGTATATAATGTACCTGGAAGAACAGGATTAAATATACAGCCTAAAACTTTAAAAGAATTATGCAAATTAGATAATGTGGTAGCTGTTAAAGAAGCCAGTGGAAATATAAGTCAAATTGCTAAAATGAAAGCTCTATGCGGGGATGATATTGATTTATATTCTGGAAATGATGATCAGACAGTTCCTATAATGTCTTTAGGAGGGCTTGGAGTTATATCTGTTCTTGCAAATATTATTCCTAAAGATATGCATGATATGTGTAAATTATTTTTAGAGGGCAATGTAAAAGAAGCACTAAAGATGCAATTAAAAGCTCTTACACTTATGAATACTATGTTCATAGAAACAAATCCTATACCTATAAAAACTGCTATGAATGTTTTGAATATGAATGTTGGAAATTTAAGACTTCCACTTTGTGACATGTCTAAGGAAAATTTGGATGTTTTAAAATCAGAGCTTAAAAACTATGGACTTTTAAAATAAAAAACAAGTCTATTTAAATTATTGTGTAAAACGAAAGCTAGCTTTCTTTAATTTAACGTGAAAGATTTATTTCTTTCACGTTAATCAATATATGACGTTGTAATTAATGATTATTAAATAATTTGAGGAGAGGTTTAAATGATTAAAATTATACTAAGTGGATGTAATGGTAAAATGGGAAAAGTAATAACCAATTTAGTAGAGGATTTCCCGGACTTATCCATATCTGCAGGAATAGATAAGAAGGATGAGAAATCAGCATTCCCTGTGTTTGCCAATATATCAGAATGTAATGTAGAAGGAGATGTAATATTAGACTTTTCAAGACCGGATTCCTTGGATTCACTTCTACAATATGGTAAGAAACATAATATAGGAATTATATTTTGCACTACAGGATATAGTGAAGTACAAGTTAAAAAAATTCAGGAAGCCTCAAAGTCTATTCCAATTTTCAGATCTGCCAATATGTCTATAGGTATAAATGTCATAAATAAAGTATTAAAAGATGTAAGTGCTCTTTTATATAAAAACTTTGATATAGAGATAATAGAAAAGCACCATAATCAAAAAGTGGATGCTCCAAGTGGAACGGCATTACTTTTAGCAGATACAATAAAGGATTGTATACCAGAAAAGGTTGACTATGTAAATGGAAGAGAAGGAATTAGAAAGAGAGTTCACAATGAAATAGGCATTCATGCCGTAAGAGGTGGAACTATAGTAGGAGAACATGAAGTTATATTTGCAGGCCAGGGTGAGACTATTGAGATAAAGCATACTGCTATTTCAAGAGAGGTTTTTGCCGTAGGAGCACTTCATGCTTGTGAGTTTATGTATAAGAGAGAAAAAGGCTTTTATTCAATGGAAAATGTAATTGATGGTAAATAATACAAAGGGCTGCACACTAATTAATCAGTGTGTCAGCCCTTTTAAAGTGTATATATGTTTTTAAACAATTAATAGTTGAAGGTTATGGATGGTTTATTTATATTTTTAAAGTATCTAACCATTTTTCTATTTTTGATAGGGATAACTTAAGTTCCTCCATACTGTAGGCATAGGATATTCTCACATGATCTTCTCCACCTGGTCCAAAAGCTGAACCTGGTACTATGGCTACACCACCTTCTTTTAGAAGCCTTTCACAGAAGTCATTGCTGTTCATGCCAAATTTTTTTATTGATGGAAATATGTAAAAAGCACCTTTTGGTAGGTTTACCTCGAATCCCAAGGATTTTAACCTGTCGAAAACATAATCTCTTCTTTCTATAAATTTAGACTTCATGTAGTTTACATCTTCCATACAGCTTTTTAAGCCTTCGTAAGCTCCCCATTGAGAAATGGAAGGAGCACAGGATACATTGTATTGGTGCACTTTTATTATCTCATTCATAAAGTATGTGTTTGCACATACATAGCCTATTCTAAGGCCTGTCATTGAAAACATTTTGGAAAAACCACCTATTAAAATAACTTTATCCTTTATTTCCTTGTATTGTGCAATAGAGTAATAATCTTTTTCAAAGCATAATGAAGCATATATTTCATCACTTAACACTAATACATCATTTGCTTTCAGCAAATTAAATAAATTAGTGCTGTCTTCTTTAGATAAAATAGCACCTGTTGGATTGCAAGGATAGGAGAGAACTATTAATTTAGGTTTTTCTTTCTCCAACACTTTTTTTAATCTGCCAAAATTAATGGAAAAGTCATCATTTAAACTGTAGTTTATTATACTTCCACCTAAAATTTTTACACAGCTTTCATAAGCAGGATAGGCAGGAGTTGGTATCAATACTTTATCACCTGGATTTACAAGAGTTGCAAATACATCCATTAAAGCTTCACTTCCACCTATGGTAATACAGGTTTCTTCTGCAGTATAATGTATGCTTAAATTTGCAAGATATTTTGATATTTCTTCTCTGAGCTCTATAATTCCAGCATTTGAGGTATATCCGGTTTTATTTTTTTCAATAGACTGTATCATGGCTTCCTTAATTTTTTTAGGTACATTAAAATCAGGCTGACCTAAGGTTAAAGATATGGCATCCGGGTAGTTAACTAATTTGTTATAAAATTTTCTAATGCCTGAAAGTTCTATAGAACTAACATTTTTTGATATACTATTCAAATTTTCACTTCCAATCTATATATTTATTTATTTGAATTGTACTCTAATTCATAAAATTATTCCACTTTTTATATATACGTATATTTTCATTATGAAATAAAACACTAGTAAAGTGGAGGTGTAATTTTTGAGAAAAATATCTTTTATACTATTGTTAATTTTGTTTTTCCCTAATGCATCGATAATTAGAGCTAAGGAATCCAAGAAAAACCTTGGAATACTGGTAGATGTTACAGAAGAAATACTGTATCTTATTGATAAAGATAAAAACACAATTATAAGAAAATATCCTGTGGCTAGCGGTAAGTCTGAAACACCTTCACCTATAGGAACCTGGAAGGTTGTCAGTATGGCTTCTTGGAGCGGAGGCTTTGGCACAAGATGGATAGGACTAAATGTTCCATGGGGTAAATTTGGAATACATGGTACAAATAAACCGCATAGTATAGGAGGTGAGGCTTCTCATGGATGTATAAGAATGCTTAACAGCGATGTAGAAGATTTATATAATTACGTTTATTATGGTATGATTGTAGCTGTTTATGGCGGTCCGTATGGTCCCTTTGGAAAAGAATTGAGAACATTAACTCCTGGAGTTCGGGGAGCAGATGTGTATGAAATACAGAGAAGGTTAAAAGATGCAGGATACTACTGCGGAAGTATGGATGGTATCTATGGAGAGAGTATGAAAAAATGTGTGATGAAATTTAGAAGGGATAATAAACTTCCGGAAAGCCATGATGTGGATAAGAATTTTTATAAAAAGCTTAGAATAATATTGATGGATTAATTTGCACAATAATAGCTACTATTACATAGGCTTATTATTTGTGACATATTTTGTGCACCATAAGTAATTGACTTTTAACTGTATAACAATACTCTTCATACAATAAAAAAAGTAGTCCATTGAATAGACTACTTTTTTATGGAGGCGCCATCCAGATTTGAACTGGAGATAAAGGTTTTGCAGACCTCTGCCTTACCACTTGGCTATAGCGCCATTATTGGAGCGGAAGACGAGATTCGAACTCGCGACGTTCACCTTGGCAAGGTGACGCTCTACCACTGAGCCACTCCCGCATATTTTAAATCTGGTGGCCAGACCAGGAATCGAACCAGGGACACGAGGATTTTCAGTCCTCTGCTCTACCGACTGAGCTATCTGGCCAAAGACAATATATTGCCTCGAACATTTACAAACTATACTTTAAAAAAGTAATAGTATATAAATTGGTGGGCACAACAGGGCTCGAACCTGTGACCCTCTGCTTGTAAGGCAGATGCTCTCCCAGCTGAGCTATGCGCCCTTACGACAATACTGCCACAACAGTTAATATTATATCTTGGTATAGGTATATTGTCAATACTTGTGCACTAAATATTTGTAATAATTTTATCTGATCGTTACCATTACTAGAACGTACGTCTTTTATATACTGTTAATAAGGTTCAGATGAAGAAAGTCATCCTTATAAGTAAATTCTATCTGAACCTAAGAATCACTTACCAAATTAATTTTTATTGGGTATTTTTGGAGAATTTAGCTGTCGATATTTGACAATAGAAATTTGAATATAGATTTATTTTAGACACATACTATTTTGGAAGGGAGTGTTGAGAGGTGCTGTTATTGACTATGGTATATAGTAAAGAAAGAGAGTGTATAATCCAGGGAATAAGAGATTTAAAAGAATATTTTAAAAATAAAAATGTGCTCATTGGAATATATGAAAATATTGAAAAAGGTACTCACTTCCTTAAGGTATTTTGTGACGGGGAAATTAACAATAAACTTATGAATATATTTAATATGTGTGTTTCAAATATAATTTATAACATATTGGTAGATGAATTTTATGAAAAAGATGCTATGCTTTTTTTATCAGATACGTATTTCTTTTTAAAATATGAAGATTTAGAGAAAATTGGAGAAAAGAGCATGGAAGTGTTAAAGGGAAGAAGCACAATTATAGATGAAAACTCCATTTATTGTATAAATAAAAAGAACGATATCTTGAATAAAATATCAGATTGTATGGCTGAAAATAAGGAAATAAATGTAGATGGTTTCATAACTTTTAGGAGAAAAGAGATTTTTAATGATTTAGAAGTTATAGTTGATAAAGTAGTGGAAAAATATATGGTAGAAAAAGAATACGATGAATTTATAAAGCTTTTAAAGTATTTTGTGGATATCCAAGAGAGCAAAATAGATTATGTGAATATAATTATTGATAATGATGGAAGCTATATTATAAAAAATAAAAAGGGAGAAGAAATAACAGATAATTTTTTTAGAGATTTAACGGAATTAAGATATGGAAATGATACTTATTCTGATGATGTTTTAATAAGTGCACTTATAACTAATTCACCTGAAAAAATAGTTATTCACTGCGTGGAAAATTGTAAAAATACAGAACTTATTGATACTATTAAAAAAGTGTTTACTCATAAAGTACAATTTTGTAATAATTGTGGTATTTGCAAAACTATAAAAAATAGTTTAAATAGGGTGTAGATATTTTTAATTAATTTTTCATTATTAATTCTTAACTTGCGAAGCTTTGCTTCGCATTATTTTTACATTAAGTCAAAATCTCATATGTTCAGAAGTTAACTATTCAGAGTATGATTTAAATTTTGTGTAGAAGTCTCCGTATGCTATAGAATTGGACAACTATAGAATAAAAAATTTACATTCTCATATTGACATACCCATTGCAGAATAATATAATAAGCTCAAATAGGATAAAGGCCATGAAGAGGAAAAGTAAGTAAATCAATTACCTTAAGAGAGAAGGATTTTAAGCTGAAATATCCTTTAGGCAAGATTTATTGAATACCACCTTTGAGTTGTATACTGAAATTAAGTAAGTATTTCCCGCTAATCTGCGTTATGGATTCAAAGATAATAGCATGTTGCTTTTAATTTTTTAATTAAAGCAGACAGCTTAATCTTATAAGTAATTGTGAAAAAAGTTTTAATTTACATATAATATGTAGTATGATTTTTTTTGCAGTATATTTATTTGTTTTATTAAAAGGTTAATGCTATTAATTTGGGTGGAACCGTGATAATACTCGCCCCATTTTGTGGGAGAGTTTTTTTTATTGCTTAATTTTAAGTTTCAAGTACTGTTTGAATGTAAATTCAGTATAAAACTAATTATATGAGGAGGAGTAAATATGATAAAGATAGTCTTAAAAGATGGAAAAGAACTTGAAGTAGAAAAAGGATTAAAAGTAGCTGATGTTGCAGCAAAATTAAGCACTTCACTTGGTAAAAAGGCTCTAGGAGCTAAAATAAATGGTAAAGTAGAGGAACTTAACAAGGAAATTAATGAAGATTGTAAACTTGAAATTTTGACATTTGAAGATGAAGATGGAAAAAAGATATTAAGGCATACTGGATCTCATATACTTGCACAGGCAGTTAAAAGATTGTATCCAGAAGTGAAGTTAGCTATAGGACCTTCTATAGATGATGGATTTTACTATGATATGGATGCTGACTTTTCATTTACACCGGAATTGCTTGAGAAAATTGAAGGTGAAATGAATAAGATAATAAAAGAAAATGAAAAATTGGAGAGATTTGAACTCACAAGAGATGAAGCTGTAAAGTTAATGGAAGAAAAGAATGAGCCTTATAAAGTTCAGCTTATAAAAGATTTGCCTGAAGATGAAATTATATCTTTTTATAAACAGGGAGATTTTGTAGATTTATGTGCAGGACCTCATGTACCATCAACAGGTAAAGTTAAAGTTGTAAAACTTCTTTCAATTGCAGGAGCTTATTGGAGAGGAAATGAAAAGAACAAAATGCTCCAGAGAATATATGGTACTGCCTTTGAAAAAAAGAATGACCTTAAAGATTATTTAACAATGATGGAAGAGGCTAAAAAGAGAGATCACAGAAAACTTGGAAAAGAACTTGATCTCTTCAGCATACATGAAGAAGGACCTGGATTCCCATTCTTCCATCCAAAGGGAATGATTATAAGAAATGAACTTCAAAATTACTGGAGACAAGTTCACCATAAAGCAGGATATGATGAGATAATGACTCCTATTATATTAAATGAAGAATTGTGGCATCAATCAGGACATTGGGATCATTATAAAGAAAATATGTATTTTACAAAAATAGATGATGAAGATTATGCTATAAAGCCAATGAACTGTCCTGGTTCTATACTTGTTTATAAGAACAAAATACATTCTTATAGAGACCTTCCTATAAGATATGGTGAAATGGGAATTGTTCATAGACATGAAAAATCTGGAGCTCTTCATGGACTCATGAGAGTAAGATGCTTTACTCAAGATGATGCTCACATATTTATGACTAAAGATAATATGAAAGATGAAATAGTAAATGTAATAAAACTTATAGACAGTTTCTATAAAGTATTTAAATTTGAGTATTTCGTTGAATTATCAACAAGACCTGAAGATTCTATGGGAAGTGATGAAGACTGGGAAGCTGCAACTGAAGGACTTAAAGATGCATTAAAAGCAGTAGGACTTGATTATAAGGTAAATGAAGGAGATGGAGCTTTCTACGGACCTAAGATAGATTTCCACTTAAAAGATTCCATAGGAAGAACTTGGCAGTGTGGAACTGTTCAATTGGATTTCCAGATGCCAGAAAGATTTGATTTAACTTATGTTGGAGCAGATGGGGAAAAGCACAGACCAGTTATGGTTCACAGAGTTGTATTTGGATCTATAGAAAGATTTATAGGAATTTTGATAGAGAACTACGCAGGAGCATTTCCAGCTTGGCTTGCACCAGTACAAGTTGAAGTAATGAATATTACTGATGCTCAGGATGACTACGTAAATGAAGTAGTTGAAAAGTTAAAGGAAAATGATATAAGGGTAGAATCAGATATGAGAAATGAGAAGATAGGATATAAGATAAGAGAAGCTCAAATGCAGAAAGTTCCTTATATGATTGTACTAGGAGAAAAAGAAATGAAAGATAAAACTATATCTGTAAGAAGCAGAAAAGGCGGAGATATGGGAACTATGGCACTAGATGATTTCATTTCAAAACTTAAAGATGAAATAGATAAAAAAATAAGTGATATATAATTAAAATTATATATTGACTATAAGCTATAACAATAGTATAATGTAATTCGTTAAGAAGAAACTAGCCGTTTCTCACCTTACGGCACAGCCAGTAAGGTTATGAAGATTTCTTAATTAAAAGGATTCTTTATTATTGATGTATTCAAAGGACGGCGGCAGCTGTCCTTTTTTATATGCTTTGTTAAATTCCACCTAGGAGGTGAAAATCATTAATAAAAGTTTTCTTATAAATCAGGATATAGTAGAAAAAGAAGTAAGAGTTATTTCAGATGATGGAAGTCAAATGGGAATTATATTATCAAAAGAAGCATTAAGACTTGCAGAAGAAAAGGAATTGGATTTGGTTATGATATCTCCAAATGCAAAGCCACCGGTTTGTAAAATCATGAATTATGGGAAATTTATGTATGAGCAGGTTAAAAAAGATAAAGAGGCTAGAAAAAAACAGAAAGTTGTTAATATAAAAGAAGTTAGATTTAGCCCTAAAATAGAAGAACATGATATTTCCATTAAAGCTAAAAATGCAAGAAAATTTTTACTTGCAGGAGATAAAGTTAAAGTTACTGTAAGATTTAGAGGAAGGGAAGCTGATTATTCCTTTATAGGTAAAAAAATTTTAGATATATTTCATTCTAAACTTCAGGATGTTTGTGTAATAGAAAGGCAACCTAAGCTTGAAGGAAGAAACATGATAATGTTTTTATCAGCAAAGAAAGCATAATTGAGAGGAGGAATTTATTATGCCAAAAATGAAAACTAAAAGAAGTGTAGCAAAAAGATTTAAGATTACAGGAACTGGTAAGTTAAAGAGATCAAAAGCTTTTAAAAGTCATATACTTACAAAGAAAAGTGCAAAAACTAAAAGAAATTTAAGAAAAGCAGGACTTGTTTCAGAAACTCAAGAAAAAATTATGAAAAAATTAATGCCTTACGTATAATTGAAGGATTCTAAAAGGAGGTTTTACTATGGCAAGAGTAAAAAGAGCAGTAAACGCTCGTAAACATCATAAAAAAATATTAAAGCTTGCAAAAGGTTATTATGGCGGAAAAAGTAGATTATTTAGAACTGCTAATGAAACAGTTTTAAGGGCTCTAAGATATTCATATATAGGAAGAAGATTAAAGAAGAGGGACTTTAGAAAATTATGGATAGCTAGAATAAATGCTGCAACTAGAATGAATGGACTTTCATATTCCAAGTTTATAAATGGAATAAAGACTGCAGGCATTAATATGAATAGAAAGATGCTTTCAGAAATAGCTATAAATGATCCTAAAGGATTTACTGAATTAGTTGAAGTAGCTAAAAAACAACTAAATGCATAATATTATATTACATAAAAAGTACAGCATAATTATGCTGTACTTTTTTATAGGTAAATTATCATAATAAGGTGGACTATTATGGATATAATTAAAAGTAAAGATAATGCACATATAAAAGAAGTGAAAAAGTTAAAGGAAAAGAAATACAGGGTTCAAGAGGGCAAGTTTTTAATAGAAGGTTTTAGGTTTGTAAGAGAGGCACTTTATTCTGATTTCAAAATATCTTCAATTTTTCTAAGCAGTGACTTTACAGATAAGTGGGAAAAACTTTTACTAAAAGAAAATTTTCAATGTGATTTCCCTGTGTATTTTATGGAAAAAGGTGTATTTAAGGCTATGGTGAATACTGAAAATCCTCAGGGAATAGCTGCTGTAGTGGAAAATAGAGAATTGAAAGCCTCAAACAAAGAAGGATTTTATATACTGGCAGATAAGATTCAAGATCCAGGCAATATGGGTACTATAATAAGAAGTGCACATGCTTCTGGAGCTTTAGGGGTTATAATTACAAAGGGAACGGTAGATATATATAATGAGAAGACGTTGAGATCAACAATGGGCTCTATATTTCATGTACCTGTAATCTATGATGAGGACTTGAAAAAAGTAGAACTTCTCAGAAAAAGTGGATTTAAGTTGATAGGAAGTTCTCTGGACACTGATATTAGCTTTTATAGCGCAAATTTAAAAGGAAAAGTTATAATTGCGGTGGGAAATGAAGGAAATGGTCTTAGCAAAACCATACAGGATATTTCTGATATAAAGGTAAAGATACCGATGCCAGGTGGTGCTGAATCATTAAATGTGTCTGCAGCGGCGTCCATAATGATGTTCGAAGCAGTAAGACAAAATTTAATTTAATGTTGACAATATGTAAATATATATGTAGAATTTAAAGATATAATAATAAAAGTTGAATAAGGACACTTACTGTGAAAGAGAAAGTAGATATATGATTTTTATCAGAGAAAAAAAGTCAGGGCTGAAAGCTTTTTTTAAAACATTATATATTGAAGTTCCTCCTGGAGTACTGGCTGTGAAATTATAATTAGTAGTCAGCGGTTAATTATCGTTAAAATATACAAAGAGGATATTATTTCTAATAGTATCAATTTGGGTGGTAACGCGGATCAAAGTTCGTCCCTTAGAGGGATGGGCTTTTTATTTTTGTTTTAAATTAAAAAGATTGTAGTGAAAGGAGAGTTTAAAATGAAAGAAGAATTAAAACAGATAAAGGAAAATGCCTTTAACGAATTAAAAAATAAAAAGTTAGATATAGAGGATATAAGAGTTAAATATTTAGGTAAAAAGGGAGAACTTACAAAAATACTCAGGGGCATGAAGGATCTTTCCAAAGAAGAAAGACCTGCAATTGGTAAGCTTGCCAATGAAGTGAGGAGTACACTGGAAAATGCTATAGAAGAGGCATCAAAAAAGATAAAATCAAGTGCTATACAAGCAAAGCTGCAGAATGAAACAATTGATATTACTATGCCTGGCATAAAGCAAACTGTAGGAAAGCGCCATCCGCTAGAACAAACACTAGAAGAGATGAAACAGATATTTATTTCTATGGGATTTACTATAGAAGAAGGTCCTGAAGTAGAGAAGGATTATTATAACTTTGAAGCACTTAACATACCTAAAAATCATCCAGCAAGGGGTGAACAGGATACCTTTTATATAAATGACAATGTAGTGCTTAGAACTCAAACTTCTCCAATACAGGTAAGAACTATGGAAAAACAAAAACCCCCAATAAAGATGATATCTCCAGGTAAAGTTTATCGTTCAGATTCAGTGGATGCTACTCATTCACCTATATTTTATCAAATGGAAGGCCTAGTAGTTGACAAAGGTATAACTTTTGCAAATTTAAAAGGCACTCTTGAACTATTTGCTAAAAAGTTATTCGGAAATGACATACGTACAAAATTCAGACCTCATCATTTCCCTTTTACAGAACCTTCTGCAGAAATGGATGCCAGTTGCTTTGTATGCCATGGAAAAGGCTGCAGAGTATGTAAGGGAGAAGGGTGGATAGAACTTTTAGGATGCGGAATGGTTCATCCTCAGGTACTTAGAAATTGTGGAATAGATCCTGAAGTTTATAGTGGATTTGCTTTTGGAATGGGTGTAGATAGGATGGTCATGTTAAAATACGGAATAGATGATATAAGAAACATGTATGAAAGTGACATGAGATTTTTAAATCAATTTTAATAGAGTTTCTAAATAAAAGTTAACTCATTCTCCGCATGTTTTTACAACCTTCAGCCCATTAAATATTTTGATAAGTCTAAGCAAAAAATTCTAGAAAATCTAAGAACTTTTGAAAACTCGTACCTCAAACAATTCAAAAATTCTAAGATTTTTACGAATTTTTTACTAAGACTTATGTACAAAACATTTAAAAGTGCTTCATTGTTGTAAAAATATGCTTATGAATAGAGTGAATTTTTAAATTAGAAATTATACTTAAAATTTTCTATGTAAAATTTGACCTTATACCTGAGAATATGATGACAAAATTGAAAGCACGTTTAAAAAATTTTTTATAAGTCTTAGTGAGATATTTTAGAAAATCTTAGAAGTTTAGATATGTCTGAGGTACGAGTTTAGCTAAGCTTCTTAGGTTTTCAAAATATCGAACTTTAGACTTATTAAAAGTTTTTATGGTGCTGAAATTTGTCAGCATATTCGGCGGTATATGTGAATTTTTAACTAGAAGGTTTGCAAAGATTAAAAATTTGAAAGGAGATTTTTGTATGAAAGTTCCAGTAAAATGGTTAAAGGATTATGTTAAAATAGATATTCCAGGAAAAGAATTAGGAGATAGATTGACTTTAAGTGGTTCAAAACTTGAAGAGGCAATTGTAACTGGAGATGAAATCCAAAATGTAGTTACAGGTAAAATAATGAAGATAGAAAGTCATCCTCAGGCAGATAAACTTGTTGTATGTCAGGTAGATATAGGAAAAGAAGAACCTATTCAAATTATAACAGCTGCTACTAATATGAAAGAACAAGATATAGTTCCTGTAGCGCTTCATGACTCTACACTTCATGGTGGGGTGAAGATTAAAAAAGGAAAACTAAGAGGTCTTATGTCAAATGGAATGTTTTGTTCTGAGGAAGAGCTTGGCATAGCAGGAGATAAACCTGTATATGGACTTATGATTTTAAAAGAAGATACGCCAATTGGCAAGGACATAAAGGAAGTACTTGATATGACAAGTACTATACTGGATTTTGAGATAACTTCAAATAGACCTGATTGTCTTAGCATTATAGGAATGGCAAGGGAAACTGCTGCAACTTTAAATGAAAGCTACAAAATTCCGGAATTAGATTATAAGCCTTCCTGCAGCGAAAATATTCAAGATACATTAAAAGTAGAAATAAAAGATAAACTTTGCAAAAGGTATATGGCAAGGGGCATAAAAGATGTAAAAATAGAGCCATCACCTTCATGGATGCAGGAGAGACTTTTAGAAGCAGGTGTAAGGCCAATAAACAATATAGTTGATATAACTAATTTTGTAATGCTTGAAATAGGAGAACCTATGCATGCTTATGATGTAAGGGAGATAAAATCTGGCACTATAGTTGTAGACACAGCTAAAGATGGAGAAAAATTTACTACTCTTGATGAAGAGGAAAGACAGCTTAATCAAGATATGCTTACAATTAGAGATGGAGACAGAACTATCGGACTTGCAGGAATAATGGGTGGACTTAATTCTGAGATAAGAGATGATACTTCTTCTATAGTATTTGAGTGTGCTAACTTTGATGGGACTAATATAAGAGTTTCTTCACAAAAGTTGGCACTTAGAACAGAAGCTTCAGGTAGATTTGAAAAGGATCTTGATCCTAATTTAGCTGAAATTGCTATGAACAGAGCTTGCAATTTAGTTGAGATGCTAAAAGCAGGAAAAGTTATGGAAGGTACAATTGATGTATATGATGAAAAAATTGAACCTCACAGCGTAGACGTTGATTCCAACTGGGTAAATAAATTTTTGGGTACTGAAATACCTAAGGAAAATATGGTAGATTATTTAAATAGACTGGAATTAAAAACTCAGCTTAAAGGAGACATTTTACATATAGATGTTCCTACTTTTAGGGGAGATATAAATATAAGAGAAGATGTGGCAGAAGAGGTGGCTAGAATATATGGATACAGTAATGTACCTACTACTGTAATAGAAAGTGTAAGTACAAGAGGAGGAAAGAATCCAAAGCAAAAGCTGGATGATAAATTGGTAGAAACACTTATTTCAAGTGGATTAAATCAATCCATAAGTTACTCTTTTGTAAGTAGGAAAGTATTTGATAAAATACTTTTACCTGAAGATAGCAAGCTTAGAAATGCTATAGCTATAAAAAATCCTTTGGGAGAAGACTACAGCATAATGAGAACAACTACATTAGCGTCTATGATGGAATGCTTAGGTAGAAACTATTCAAGAAAAAATGAGATTGTAAGGTTATTTGAAATTGGAAGAGTGTATCTTCCACTAGAAAATGGTGATACTTTACCTGAAGAAGATAATATTGTAACCATTGGAATGTATGGTGAATGTGATTACTTCAATTTAAAAGGTATAGTGGAAAACATATTAGATACCTTAGGAATAGAGAAGATTTCTTTTAAGAGAGAAAGCGATAATCCAACTTTCCATCCTGGGAGAACAGCTGCCCTTTATGTAAATAGAAAGTTAGCAGGAGTGCTTGGAGAAATTCACCCAACTGTATGCGAAAATTATGGTATAGATGAAAGATGTTATATTGCTGAATTAAACTTAGATGTTTTGTATGAACATGCTGATTCAGATAAGAAATACAGACCTCTGCCTAAATTCCCTGCAGTTTCTAGAGACCTTGCAGTTTTAGTAGATGACAATATAATGGTACAGGAAGTAGAGGACATTATAAGAAAGCAGGGAGGAAATATCCTAGAGAAAGTTAAGTTGTTTGATGTTTATAGAGGAAAACAGATAGAAAGTGGAAAGAAGAGCATAGCTTATTCAATATCTTATAGAGCTGAAAATAAAACTCTTACAGATAAAGAAGTTAATAAAGTTCATAGCAAAATAATAAGATCACTAGAGCATAATTTAGGAGCACAACTTAGACAATAAGGATTCATTGATCAATAAGGCTGGATGAATTTAATGTTCATCCAGCTTATTTTATGATGCTTTAGCTCTTTAAGGTAAAATAAAATATTTCATATGTGAAGAATTTGTGATAGAATGTTGTTATAAAGAATTGGAAACAGCATGATCTAAGAGGGTGTTTAAATGAATATGGTGACGGTTTTTATAAATGGAATTGAATATAATTTAAAAGGTGACGAGCAAGAAGAATACCTACATAAAGTAGCAAGTTATGTAGATAAAAAAGTTAAGAGTATTATAAAAAATAATAGCAAATTAAGCACTTCCTCAGCAGCTGTTTTATCGGCACTTAATGTAGCAGACGATATGTTAAAAGCTCAGGAAAAAGAAGGTCAGTTGTCAGGAAGAGTGGAGGAGTTAGAAAGAGTAGGAAAAGTATACGAGGATCAGATCAGTTCTTTGAGAAAGCAGCTTAGGTATACGGAGGAACTTAATGCTGAACTTAAAATAAAACTAAAGAATAGCAGTAGTAGTGAGGCTTTAAAAGAAAAAGACGAGAAAATAAGCAAATTAGAAGAAGAAATAAAAATTATAAAAGAAGAAGCTCAAAAGTATATGAATGAAAATACCAAAATGGTGGCACAAAACAAAGAACTGAAATTTCAAGTACAATCGGGTAAGTATAAAATAATAGATCTTCAACATAAGCTAGAAGAAAACCAGATAAGTCTGGCAAAAGAGAGAAAAAAGAAAAATGCTCTTTTAAATAATGGAGTAAAATAAAATCCGAACTGACGATGGTCTTGGTTCGGATTTTATTAGTGAGTGAATAAATTCAAATATTTAAACAGGAGAAGATGGAATAATGAAAAAAGTAGAATTATTAGCTCCAGCAGGAAATTTAGAAAGTTTATATGCGGCAGTTCAAGCAGGGGCAGATGCTATTTATCTTGGAGGAAATAAGTTTTCTGCAAGGGCTTATGCTTCTAACTTTGATGACAAGACAATGGAAGAGGCAGTGGAATATTGCCATCTATATAATGTAAAGGTATATGTTACTATAAATACTATAATGAAAGAAAAGGAATTAAAAGAAGCTTGTAAATATGCTGAGTTTTTGTATAATGTAGGAGTAGATGCCCTTATAATACAAGATATAGGATTGGCATCTCTTTTAAGAGAAAAGCTTCCTGAACTTGAACTGCATGCTTCTACTCAAATGACAGTACATAATGGAGAAGCTGCTTTGTCTTTAAGCAAACTAGGTTTTAAAAGAATAGTACTTTCTAGAGAACTTTCATTAAAAGAAATAGAGTATATATCTAAAACTCTCAAAATAGAAACGGAAATATTTATACACGGAGCTCTTTGCGTTTGCTATTCTGGACAGTGTCTTATGAGCAGTATGATTGGAGGAAGAAGTGGAAATAGAGGCAGATGTGCCCAGCCCTGCAGGCTTCCCTATGAAATTGTAAATAAGAAAGATAAAGATAAGGATAAGGGGTATATTTTAAGTCCAAAAGATATGTGTACTATTGAAGATATTAAGGAAATAATAGAAAGTGGAGCAAGTTCCTTGAAAATAGAAGGAAGAATGAAAAGACCGGAATATGTGGCAGGAGTTGTATCGGAATATAGAAATGTCATTGATAATTTCTATCAAGACGGTAAAAAATTAAAGGATTTATCTTATATAGAAGGCAGTAAAAAAAGACTTTTGCAATTATTTAATAGACAGGGATTTTCAAAGGCTTACTTGTATAAAAATACTGGAAAAGATATGATGGCGTATTCTTTCCCTAAGAATACAGGTATAGAAATAGGTGAAGTAAATAGTGATAAAAGCGTTCTACTTACTGAAGATATATCAGAAGGAGATGGAGTGAGAATTGGAACTAGTGGTTTTACTATTTCTAAACTGGTGAAGTCCGGAAAAGAAACTGCAAAGGCTTATAAGGGAGAAAGGGTCAAAATCTTTCCAGCAAATTATAAAGCAGGAGATAGGATATATAAAACCTCTGACTTAATTCAGCTTCAAAAGTTAGAAAAGATATATGAAGATCATTATGGCAAGAAAATTAACTTATGTTTAAAAATACAATTTGAAGTTGGAAAGCCAGTTACTTTGTACTGCAATTACGATAAAAATGATTTTAGGGTAGAAGGACAAATAGTAGAAGAGGCTCTAAAGCAGCCTTTGAGCAAAGAGAGAATATATAAAAGTTTAAATAGAACTGGAAATAATATATTTAAATTTGATAGCATAGAATTTGAAATATTTCAACCTGGATTTTTGCCTATATCTGATTTAAATGAAATTAGAAGAAAACTTTTAGATGAAATCAAGCAATATATACTAAATAGAAATAAAAAAAGTAGTATTTCAAGCAAAAAAGTATATGGAGTATCTGTGCTGAAAAATAATCTTGATAAAGTATATTTACCGCCTAAAATGGTATTTGTAAATACTAATGAGCAATTAAAGGCAGTGATGGAATCAAGTTTTGAACACATATGCATAAATCCCTTTAAACAAATTAAAATAAATAATTTAAATAATCTTGAATCTAAAAAAATATATATTAAAGTTCCCAATATAGTTAAAAACGAATTTAATTATATAGAGAAATTTATAGATAAAAACTTAGATAAAATTGCAGGCATAGTTACTGCAAATTTAGGTATAATAAGTAAGTTTAGAAATAAGCTAAATATATTAGGTGATTATAAGTTAAACATAACAAACAGCTGTGCACTGGATTTTTATAGCAAAATTATGAATGGATCTTGTTTAAGTGTGGAACTAAGTAAACATGAAATAAATGAGCTAATTAGAAATAGTAATTTTAAAGCTCAAATGTTTGTATATGGAAAAGTGGAGCTTATGGTAAGTGAGTATTGTGCTATAGGAAGCACTTTTGGAGGTAAAACTACTTCTAAAAATTGTAAAGGTGCTTGTAAAGAAGGGGAGTTCTTTCTTATAGACAGAAAGAAAAAAGAGTTTCCATTAGACACGGATGAATTCTGCAGAAGCTACATATATAATTCTGTTGCAACTAACCTTATACCACATATAGAAGAACTTAGAAATATGGGAATTGATAGTTTTAGAGTAGATTTTATTGATGAAAATTATAGCAAGACTAAAAAAATATTAGAATGCTTTGAAAAAGAAGAATTTCATGGTGATTTTAGTGAGTTTACCAGAGGACATTATAAAAATAGTATAGAGTAAGGCTACGGGTAACACAAAATTAAAGTCATTTGATCTGAAGGGATTGGTAAATTTAAATGAACGAAAAATCATTAAAGGTTTTAGAATTTTATAAAGTTAAGGAAAGATTAAAGGATTACGCAAATACTGGAGCAGCTAAAGATTTAATAGAAAAATTAAGCCCTTATGACAACCTGTATGAAGTGAGAGAACATTTGCAGGAAACAAGAGAAGCTTTAAAACTTCTTGTAACTAAAGGCAATCCTCCTTTTGAAGGGGTTTATGATGTAAGACAGGGTATAAAAATGGCAGGAAAAGGTTCTACATTAATGCCAGGACAAATTCTTAAAATAGGAGCAATACTTAGGGCTGCGAGGAGAATTCAGAAGTATATAACTGTGTCGGAAGATGAAGAACATTTTAAAATTATAGAAGATATATGTGCAGGTATTGTTCCTTTAAAAAATTTAGAAGATGAAATTTTTATAGCTATAGAAAGCGAAGATGAAATATCTGATAAGGCAAGTTCTCTTCTCTACAATATTAGAAAAAGTCTAAAAGATAAAAATGCTTCAGTAAGAGATAGGGTAAATTCACTTATAAGAAGTTACTCTGATTATCTGCAGGATAACTTATATACCATGAGGGGAGACAGGTACGTGCTTCCTGTAAAAGCGGAAAATAAGTCATCCGTGCCAGGACTTGTCCATGATCAAAGCTCAAGTGGGGCAACTCTTTATATAGAACCTATGGGACTTGTAAATTTGAACAATGAAATAAAGGAACTAAAATTAAAGGAAAAAGCAGAGATAGATAGGATATTAGCTGAGCTATCTCAGCAAATATATGATAATATAACAGTGGTTGAAAGAGATGCAGATATAATATGGGAACTTGATTTTATATTTGCCAAAGCTAAATTTGGAAATGAGTTAAATGGAAATATTCCCAATGTAAGTGAAAATGGAGTAGTTAATATTATAGAAGGAAGGCATCCACTTATAAATAAAAAAACAGTAGTACCTATGGATGTATATATAGGTAGAAATTTTAGCTGTTTAGTTATAACAGGACCTAATACAGGAGGAAAAACTGTGACTCTTAAAACCATAGGACTTTTGCACATCATGGCACTAAGTGGACTTATGATACCTGCTAGGGAGAATTCTACCGTAGGGTTTTTTACAGAGGTATTTGCAGATATTGGAGATGAGCAGAGCATAGAGCAGAATTTATCTACATTTTCGTCACATATGACTAATATAGTAAATATTATTGAAAATTTTGATGAAAAATCTCTTGTATTGTTTGATGAATTAGGTGCAGGTACTGACCCTACAGAAGGTGCAGCTCTTGCAGTATCAATACTTGAAAATTTAAGAAAAAGAGGATGCACTATAGTAGCTACGACTCATTACAGTGAATTAAAAGTATATGCTTTAAAAAATGAGGGAGTAGAAAATGCATCTGTAGAATTTGACGTAGAAACTCTGAGACCTACTTATAGGCTTATGATAGGAGTACCAGGAAAGTCTAATGCCTTTGAAATATCCAAAAGACTTGGATTACCAGAGTTTATAATAGAAGATGCTAGAGAAAATATAGCTAGCGATGCCTTACAATTTGAAGATTTAATTCAAAGCCTTCAGGAAAAAAAATCAAAAGCTGAAACTTTTGCTAGAGAAGCAGAAATACTAAAAAGTGAGGCAGCTAAAATCAAAGAAAAATATGAAGAAAAAGCAAGTAAACTTCAAAATATAAGAGATAAGGCTATTATTGGAGCACAGAGAGAGGCAAAGGAAATAATAAGAAATTCTAAAGAAGAAGCAGATAAAATTCTAAAGGATATGAGAGAACTGGAAAGAATGGGATACACTTCTTCTGTAAGGCATAAATTAGAGGAAAATAGAAAAAAACTCAAGGATAGATTAGAGAAAACTGAAGAAAAGTTGTATGATAATAAAAATGATGTTGGAGAAGAGCTTAAATCTGTAAAAGAAGGGCAGGAAGTATTCATACCTTCATTAAATCAAAAAGCAGTTGTACTATCAAAACCTGACAGCAAAGGGGAAGTACAGGTTCAAGCAGGAATCATGAAAATAAGTGTGAAGTTGAAAGAATTGAGAGCTTCTAGTGGTAATTCAAAAAGTGAAAAGAAAAAGTTAAAAAGAGAAGCCAAATTAAATTTGAGAAATGTTTCAAGTTCAGTGGATTTAAGGGGAATGGACTCTATAGAGGCAACTTATACTGTAGACAAATATTTAGATGATGCATACATGGGAGGACTTAAAGAAGTTACTATAATACATGGTAAGGGTACCGGAGTGCTTAGAAATTCTATAACTGATATGTTGAAGAAGCATTCTCATGTAAAAAATCACAGGCTTGGAGAATATGGTGAAGGCGGTACAGGAGTTACAATAGTTGAATTGAAATAAGGAGTGTGGCTGGAGTGATATTAGTAAGTGCATGCTTGTGTGGCATTAATACTAAATATAATGGGGAAAATAATCTTTGTGAGAAAGTACTAAGTCTCGTGAAAGAAGGAAAGGCGCTACCACTATGTCCGGAACAGTTAGGTGGACTGAAGACTCCTAGAAATCCTTGCGAAATATGTGGTGGTACAGGTAAAGATGTGATAGATGGAAAAGCTGCTGTAATGAGTTCTACTGGAGAAAATTGTACAAGTGAATTTTTAAAAGGAGCCTATGAAACTTTAAAAGTAGCTAAGGCATGTAATATAAAAGAAGCTATTTTAAAGTCTAAAAGTCCCTCCTGTGGTTTTGGTAAAATTTATGATGGAAGCTTTAGTGGAAATATTATAGAGGGTGCTGGAGTAACGGCAGAACTTTTAAGCAAAAACAATATAAGGATATATGGAGAAGATGATTTTAATAAGGCATTTGAAAGAAAATAGGCTGGCATATGGATTAGTTATTTCTTTGAAAATGCCTAAACTTAATATTCAAATAAAATGAGTTATTTTTAATAAAATATTATTTGAAAGGGGTGAAGAACTGCTAAATATTAAAAAATTTAATATTTGGCGGCATTATTATGAACTATAAAGATATATTAAAAAATGCAAGGGAAAATTTAAATGGAAGCTGCAGGGTATGCCCTGCCTGTAATGGAAACGCCTGTGCTGGAGAAGTGCCAGGTATGGGAGGAAAGGGAACAGGAGATTCTTTTAAAGAAAATTTTAATTCTCTGAGCAAATGTAAATTAAATATGAGAGTTATACATGATGCTAAAGATCCTGACACCTCAATAGAGTTATTTGGAAAAAAGATGGACATACCTGTTTTTGCAGCACCTGTATCAGGAACTACTTTGAATATGGGTGGAAAGTTTACTGAGGAAGAGTATATTTCCTCGGTTATAGGAGGATGTCTGGATGCAGGAATATATCCTATGGTAGGAGATACAGCAGTAGATTCTTTTCTTATAACTAATCTTGAAAAGCTTAAAGAATTTAATGGAGAAGGTATAGCTGTAATAAAACCCTGGGAAAATAAAAATGTTATAAGTAAAATAAAACTTGCTGAAAAAGCAGGAGCTTTTGCAGTAGGAATGGATATAGATGCTGCAGGATTAATAACTTTAGCACTTCATGGAAAACCTGTGGGACCTAAGACTTTAGAAGAAATAAAAGAAGTTGTAGAAAGTACAAAACTTCCTTTTATACTAAAGGGAATAATGACTCCAGACGAAGCAGAACTTGCAGTTAAAGCTGGAGTAAGTGCCATAGTTGTTTCAAACCATGGTGGAAGAGTTTTAGATCAAACGCCTGGAGTGGCAGAGGTACTTCCAGAGATAGCGAAGTTAGTTAAAGGCAAGGTTACAATACTTGCAGATGGCGGCGTGAGAACTGGTGTGGATGTACTTAAAATGTTAGCTTTAGGAGCAGATGCCGTACTTATAGGAAGACCTTTTGTAACTGCATCCTTTGGAGGACAAAGAGAAGGAGTAAAGGTTTATGTAGAAAATTTAAAGAGTGAATTAAAATCAGCTATGGTTTTAACAGGATGTAAGTCTGTTAAAAATGTAGATGGTAGAATACTTTATAAATAGAATCTTACTTAGTGGGAAAATCAATAACTTCTGATTATAAAATCAGGGGTTATTTTTTTGTATCTAGAATTAAGAAATGGTACTACTTATAAGGTTCCCCTCGAAATTTTTATTGACAATAGCAAAACAAATAGTTTAGAAAAATGTAAAAACCAAAAAGGGCATTTCTGTCCTTAATGTTATTGTACAGTATAGAAATATTATAAGTTTTTATACTGATGTGCAGTTATTATTTAAAAGTATTTTTATAAGCTTTAAAACTATTAATTACTTCAGGGTTATCTCTAATAAATTCTAAAAAATCTTGAAAACATTTTGTTGTTTGCTTACTTACTGTATGCTCAATTTTTTCAGTTTCTTCCAAAACATTAGACTCTGAAACATCAAGTATCCTTAAAAAGTTTTCAATAATATTGTGACGATTTAATAATTCAGCTCCAAGAGCCTTTCCTTTCTTCTCAAGTATTAAAATTCCGTACTTTTCATATTTTAAAAGTTGCAATTCTGCTAATTTTTGTACCATTTTTGTAGCTGAAGGAGGCTGAACATTAAGTGCATGTGAAAGTTCATGAATTCTTGTAAATCCTGTATTTAAAGATAACCTATATATCATCTCAAGATAATCTTCCATGGAAGCAGTAAGATGTTTATCTTCCTTTTTCATATATTCATTAAAAGTGTAAAAATTATTTTTAGCCATATTTTCACCTACTTTCAGCTGTAGTCTTTTAATAAAGTATATGTTTGAGCAAATAAAAAATTGCTTTATTGGAACATTTTTTTTGTTATTACATAGTTTATATTAGAAAAAAATTTAGTCTTAGCTAACAAGGTTAACTAGTAATAACTATTTTATTTGTGATTAACATATCTAATAAGAAGGGTGGCATTTTAATGCAGAGTGAAAAAAGTTCAATTGATGTTAGTTTAAATCAACCAGGAGATATCTCTATAAAAAAAGATATAAATAGGAAAAATGTAATAGAACAAGGTAAAATAAAAGAATTAATAAAATTTTTAGGACCTGCTTTTGTTGTAAGTGTAGCATATATTGATCCTGGTAATTTTGCAACTAATATTAGCGGAGGATCAAAATTTAACTATACCTTAATTTGGGTAATTTTATGGAGTAATATAATGGCTATATTCTTACAAACTATGTCCGCTAAATTGGGGATAGCTACAGGACACAATCTTCCTGAAATGTGTGCCAAGGTATTCCCTAAAGCTGTAAACTGGGTGTTTTGGATTATTGCTGAGCTAGGAGCTATGGCAACAGATTTAGCAGAATTTCTTGGAGGAACATTAGGGCTATACTTATTGTTTCATATACCTATGATATATTCGGGACTTCTTACAGGAGTAATAACATTTATAATTTGCTATATGGAAAAGTATGGACAAAAAATGATAGAAATTATAATATCAACACTTGTTGCTGTAATCTCTATTGCATATATAATAGAGATATTTCTTGCTAAACCAGATTGGAGTCAAGTAGGCATCCATACAATAATTCCTATGCTGCCTAATGGTCAAGCTGTGTTAATTGCCGTAGGTATGCTTGGTGCAACAGTTATGCCTCATGTAATATACTTACACTCACAATTAGTTCAAGATAGAAGTATTGATTTGTCAGATAAAGGAAAATTAAACCATTTAAGAATGGAAAAAATAGATATTGCTATAGCTATGAATATAGCTTTTATTGTTAATGCTGCAATGGTTGTAGTATCGGCTGCAGTCTTTTATAAAAGCGGAATGATAGTAGATACAATGGAACAGGCTCATAAATCATTACAACCTTTAATAGGTTCTTTATCAAGTGGTGCATTTGGAATAGCATTGCTTGCATCAGGATTATCATCTTCAGCTGTGGGAACTCTCGCAGGTCAAACTATAATGAAAGGCTTTGTTAATTTAAGTATACCTATAAATTTAAGAAGACTTATAACAATGATACCAGCCCTAATTATTATTTCACTTGGAATTAATCCAATGTATGCTCTTGTTTTAAGTCAGGTAGCACTTAGTTTTATTTTGCCATTTCCAATAATTCAAATGTTAACTATAGCTAAACGTAAAGATTTGATGGGAATCTTAGTTAATAAAGGTTCTATACGACTGTTAGGTGTTCTAATAGCTACAATAATAATACTACTAAATATAGTACTTTTATACTTAACGTTTACTGGGCAGGCATAATATTTTCTCTTATTTTTGAGTATTATTTTGCAAGTGAATTTGTTAATTAGAAAGTAAGGGTTCGTTTATCGTACTTTAAAATTCGGGGTACGTTAAATAAAATATGGAAATGTTATCACAAACTACTTTACATTATGCAGTAGTTTGTGATAACATAAAAATGTACTACATTATATGAAGTAATCCTTATTATAAAGAAGAGGTGTGGAATGAAATTTGAAAAGGAAGTTTTAAAAGGGTATATAGACACAATGATACTGTCAGTTCTGTATGAAAGGGATATGTACGGTTATGAAATATCAAAGAGAATTAGAGAAAAGTCTAATGATGAATTTCAAATGAAAGAAACTACACTATATGTATGTTTAAAAAGATTAGAAAAGAAAAATTACATTGAAGGCTACTGGAATGATGAAAAAAATACTGGCGGGGGAAGGAGGCGTTACTATAAAATTTTAGAAGAAGGAAAAGAGATTTTTAAACAAAAGACAAAAGAATGGAAGGCATTACAAAAGATAATGAACCGTTTCGTTTTAGATACTGATGAGTAAAGAGTTGATTCAAATTAAGTTTGGGAGGGGAAGGTCATGGACAGAATTAATAACTACATTAAGCAAATTTATAAAAGCTTTAATAATAAAGATAAAGATGTTAAGATATTAAAAGAAGAAATGAAAACTCACTTGAATGAGCGAACAAAAGAGCTCCAGAATAAGGGATTAAATGAAGATGATAGTATTGATATTGCTATAAAAGAGTTTGGACCAGTAAAGGAAGTAGATGCTGAATTATCATTAATTATTTCAGAACAGAAAAAGTTTTGGAAGTGTTTGTTTTTATGTGCTATAATTATTTACTTAATAGGCGCTGCACTAGGGTTAACATATAATAAAAATTCGAATATCCTTTATAAAAATGGTTTTGGTACCCATTACTATAAACAGTCTTCCTACATAGTTGTAGCTGAAATAACGGATATTTTAAAAAACGAAGATAACTTTAGTAAAGACACTGAAAAAAAAATAACTGAAAAACTTGATAAATATAATTCTCAAAACAATAATGGCATTTATTATTGTTCTGTATGGAAAGATCATAAAGAATTATTTTCATATTATAGAGAAAATAAAATTCCAATGTCAGAAAAGAATTCTGATTTTAAAGTACCTTATATTTATGCTAAGGATAAAAAAACTTTAAAATATAGTGTTACCTTCAAGTATACAAATAGTCAAAATAAGCTAGACGATAAAGCAATGGCTGAGTATGACGATTTGTATTATAAGAGCATTTGGAGTAAATTTAGAAATTATAGCTATATATTATACCTTGCATCATGGATAGTATTTGCTATAGCATTTTTAGGCATAATTTATTCAGAAAAAAAATTACCTATATTTTTTATAGTATTAGTTTTTCTAGAAACTGGTGGGTTATTTTATCTACTCTTTGATAAACAAGGTTTGGTTGAATTTATGTCAAGATTTACTATAGCAGCAATAGTTATTACTGGATTAATATCTGCAATCTTATATAAAAAGATAAATTCAAGGAAAGTATTTTAAATTTGTTGATTTATGGCATACTAAGTTAAGCGTGGGCGACTTTTAAATGATTATTTTAAACAATATCATATTTGTACTTAGCTTATAGTTATCGAAAAGAACAAGGCGCATTACTTGTTAGTGCGCCTTGTTTCAATACATTGATTACTTTAATTTTATGGTGAACCTAGAGGCATCATATAATTTATAAAAGTCTTCTAGATTTTTTTTAAAGTTAGAATATCCATATAGGTTTTCAAAATGCCAAGCTCTAGATTTATTAAAAAATTTTTTGAATGTGATTTTCAATTTTGTCCTCATATTTTCCGAATATAAGTCAACTTTTAGTTATATAAATATATTTGAAATATGAAACATTAATAAATTCAAAATAATAAATAATTATGAAGTAAAAATTATCTATATAATTAGGAGAAATAATAAAATGAAAAGTACTAATATTTATGTTATTCATGGTTATACATCTTCCAATCAAGCAGAGTGGTTTCCATGGCTAAAAGAACAGTTTAAAAATAATCCTGTTAAAATTCATATTCCTAACATGCCTGATTCGGATAATCCTCATCTTGAATCCTGGCTTAAACATCTTCGTAAAAATGTTTTGGATATTGATGAAAATACGATATTTATTGGTCATAGTCTGGGATGTGTTACGGCACTTCGCTATGTTCTTGAAAAAAACATAAAAATTAAAGGTGCAATACTTGTTTCAGGTTTCATAAATGAAAATCCCATGGAGAAACAAACAGAAGGTCTACAAGAATTTGTAGATGGACCACTTGACATTGAAAGAATAAAAAGTCTAGTTCAATCAAGAATTGTTATTACTGCAAAAGATGATGATATTGTTCCAACCAAAGCAACACAAAAATTAGCCCAAGAGTTAGATGCAAATCTTATGATCCTTTCATCAGGAAAGCATTTTATTGCTCGTGATGGATATATTGATTTTCCTGTTTTATTGAATGAAATCCAGAATTTAATTAATGCTTAATATTCTCATTGTAAATTTTAGGGTCGGTGTGATTATATTCATAATGTTTTTATTTTATAAGTGATCATTTAAATGAAAGTATCTAATAAAAATTGACTTGCATTAGATTTAAGTGATATAATATGAGCTAAATATTCAAAACTGCGATGAGAAGAAGTAGAAATCATAAGTTTTCAACAGAAAGCTACCGGTTGATGAGAGGGGTAGAAAACAGATTTTGAAATACATCTCTGAGTGGTACACTGAAAAGATTTATATCTTAGTAGGTTGTTGCCGGGTGCGACCGTTACATCGCTAGGGTATAAGCCTTTTGTGCCGTACCCGATGAGGTTTATACAGTGATGTATAAATAAATTTTGAGGTGGTAACACGTGAGTAAAACTCCCGTCCTTTGCGTAATGCAGCGGACGGGAGTTTTTAATTTTTTGTTTATAAGAAAGGATGACAGAAATGAAAGATGTTGAAGAACAGTTTAAAATTATTATGAAAGGTGTAAGTCAGGTTGTGAGCGAAAAAAATTTAAAGCGAAAGCTGGAGAAAAGTGTGTCCTCAGGAATTCCTCTTAGAATTAAGCTCGGACTAGATCCTTCTGCACCAGATATACATCTTGGTCATGCAGTTGTACTTAGAAAAATCAAACAAATGCAAGATTTAGGACATCAAGCAGTAATCATAATTGGTGATTTCACTGGAAAAATTGGTGATCCTTCAGGAAAAAGCAAAACCCGCAGACAATTGACAACGGAGCAGGTGATTGAAAATGCTAGGACTTATGAAAAACAGGTATTTAAAATACTTGATAGAGATAAAACAGAAGTTAGGTTTAATAGCGAATGGTTATCTAAGCTTAATTTTGAAGATGTGCTAAAGCTTGCTGGAAAAGTTACTGTTGCAAGAATACTAGAAAGAGATGATTTTGAGAAAAGATATAAAAACAATAAACCTATAGGATTACATGAATTTTTTTATCCATTGATGCAGGCGTATGACTCTGTGGCGGTAAAGGCAGATATTGAAATGGGTGGTACAGATCAAACCTTCAATGTTTTAATGGGGCGTACACTACAAGGAGATTATAGCCAGGAAAGTCAAATAGCTCTATTTATGCCTTTACTTGAAGGTACGGATGGTGTTGAAAAAATGAGTAAAAGTTTAGGAAATTATATTGGAATATGTGAGGATGCCATTTCAATTTACCAAAAGATAATGACTATCCCAGATAATCTCATTATTAAATACTTTGAACTTGCCACAGATATTCATCCAGATGAAGTTGAAGCAATTAAGTTAAAGCTTAATAATACAGAAACAAACCCCCGGGATATTAAAATGCAGCTTGCAAAAGAAATAACAACCTTATATTGCGGAGTAAGTGAAGCAGAATCTGCTGAAGAGCATTTTAAGACTGTATTTCAAAAAAATCTCATTCCAAATGATATTGACGAATTTATTTTGTCTCAAGATTGCTTTGCATCAAATGACGAGGTGAATTTAGTAAAAATTATTACAGGAAGTGGAATTGCAGCTAGTAATAGTGAGGCTAAGCGCCTTATAGATCAAAATGCTGTAAGAATAAATGGTAAGAAGTATAATAATTTTCTAATGCAAAATTCAGGTAATAGTTTTGTTATTCAGGTTGGAAAGTCTAAGTTTGTTAAGGTAAGGAATGTTTAGTAATATCTATACATGAGGTCTAAGCAAAAAATCAACTTATACTAATGTTAGTTAGTACAGAATAGTACTTTATAACGAAGAAAAGTTATTTGTATGTAAAGGAGTAATTAAATATGAAAATATATATCGTTGGTTCAGTATCAAGTGGCAAGTTAACACTTGCAGAAAAATTGTCCCTAATATTAAAAATCCTTTACCAACCAATTGATGAAATTGTACATATCTCTGATAAATTAAACCCTTGGGGTAATCGCAAAAGACCCGTTAAGGAAAGGGATAATCTGTTTTATTCAATAATATAGCAACCAAGTTGGATTATCGAAGATACAGGGAGATCTTGTTTTGAAGAGGGGTTAAAGATGGCAGATACAATTATCTTACTTGAAATTTCGCCGAAATTAGGGAATTACAGGATTATTAAACGCTGGGTAAAGCAACGACTTGGTATTGAAGAATGTATTTATAATCCACGATACCAAATGCTTAAATGTATGTTGCAATGGTCAAAAAATTATAATGAAGGAAAAGACAATTTAAAAGATAGAATTTCCCCATACAAAGAAAAAGTTATTACTTTAAAAAACAATAAGGATATTCATATATTTCTTGAGGAATGTCTTAATACAAAAAAATTAGCATAATGTTGGTACGCAACATGAAGTTTATATGCATTAATCTATAAAGTCAAATATATGAATGTTCTTTGAAAATTAAACAATATGGTGTATAATGTAATTAATGTTGTTAAAAGGAGATAATTGGTTATGTTAAGAACCAGAACTAAAATTATACTTACAATTCCAGTGTGTATTTTATCACTTATTTTAATATTACTTTTAGCTATGTTTTTTAGTAACTCTAATGGAAGAGGAAGTTTTACATCTACTAAATCCATTGAATATAATACTAAGAATAGAATGATAATGTATTACTTTAGTTTTATTGGTTACAAATATACTCCTATAAGTCTTAAAAAGGGTGATAAATTGGTCTTAGATGTATCAGTAACTACCAAAGAAGGTAACTTAAAAGTAAGTTTAGAAAATGAAAATAATAAGGAATTATTTAGCACTGAAAATCCTAAAAAACATATTACTAAAACAGTTAATATAAATGAGAATGGTAATTACAAAATACAAGTTGAAGGAAAACATCAAGGTGGCTATAATGTTAAATGGAATATAGAAAGTTAATTAACAGTTTTCTTATTTAATATAACAATTAAAAAGTGAATAATTTACTGAAGCACCGTATTATTTTAAAAAAATTTTACGGTGTTTTTATGTTCGCAAATCAAATAATTATGTTTGTGTATTACAAATTTATGATAGATAGATTTTTAATTATAAAGAAGTAAAGGATATATATGACCATATCGAAAAATATATACGTAAAACATCGTTAGAGAAATCCTATTATTTAGAAGATAAAAATAGAAAATATTTTTTTAAACTGGAGATTTTTGAAAGAGCGAAAAGCTTTAAAATTCGGGGTACGTTAAATGGAATATGGAAATATTATCACAAACTACTTTACATTATACAGTAGTTTGTGATAATATAAAAATGTACTACATTATATGAAGTAATCCTTATTATAAAGAGGAGGTGCAAAATGGAATTTGAAAAGGAAGTTTTAAAAGGGTATATAGACACACTGATACTGTCAGTTCTGTATGAAAATGATATGTACGGTTATGAAATATCAAAGAGAATTAGAGAAAAGTCTAATGATGAATTTCAAATGAAAGAAACTACACTATATGTATGTTTAAAAAGATTAGAAAAGAAAAATTACATTGAAGGCTACTGGAATGATGAAAAAAATACTGGCGGGGGAAGGAGGCGTTACTATAAAATTTTAGAAGAAGGAAAAGAGATTTTTAAAGAAAAGACAAAAGAATGGAAGGCATTACAAAAGATAATGAACCGTTTCGTTTTAGATACTGATGAGTAAAGAATTGATTCAAATTAAGCTTGGGAGGGGAAGGTCATGGACAGAATTAATAACTACATTAAGCAAATTTATAAAAGTTTTAATGATAAAGATAAAGATGTTAAGATATTAAAAGAAGAAATGAAAACTCACTTGAATGAAAGAACAAAAGAGCTCCAGAGTAAGGGATTAAATGAAGATGATAGTATTGATATTGCTATAAAAGAGTTTGGACCAGTAAAGGAAGTAGATGCTGAATTATCATTGATTATTTCAAAACAGAAAAAGTTTTGGAAGTATTTGTTTTTATGTGCTATAGTTATTTATTTAATTGGTGCTGCACTAAGTTTAATATATAATAAAAATAGGATTACTTTTTTAAAAGACGGTTTTGGTACCCAATACTATAAACAGTCTTCCTACATAATTAAGGATGAGCTAGCGGATATTTTAAAAAACGAAGATAACTTTAGTAAAGACACTGAAAAAAAGATAACTGAGAAACTTGATAAATATAATTCTCAAAACAATAATGGTATTTATTATTGTTCTGTATGGAAAGATCATAAAAAATTCTTTTCATATAATAAAGAAAATGAAATTCCAATATCAGAAAGGGATTCTGGTTTTGAAACATCCTTTATCTATGCTAATGATGAAAAAACTTTAAAATATAATGTTACTTTCAAGTATACACATAGTCAAGATAAACTAGATGATAAAGCAATGGATGAGTATGGAAATTTGTATAGTAAGACCATTTGGAGTAAATTTGAGTATTATAGCTATATAGTATACTTTGCATCATGGATAGTATTTGCTATAGCATTTTTAGGTATAATTTATTCAGAAAGGAAATTACCTATATTTTTTATAGTATTAGTTTTTCTAGAAACTTGCGGTTTATTTTGCATACTCTTTGATGATAATAACCATGGTTGGATGGGATTTATGTCAAGATACACCATAGCAGCAATAGTTATTACTGGATTAATAGCTGCAATCTTATGTAAAAAGATAAATTCAAGGAAAGTATTTTAAATTTATCAATTTAGGGTATATTAAGTTAAGTATGTGCAACTTTTAAATGATTATTTTAAACAATATTATATTTGTACTTAGCTTATAGTTTTCGGAAAGAAAAGGCGCATTACTTGTTAGTGCGCCTTGTTTCAATACATTGATTACTTCAATTTTATGGTAAACTTAGAAGCATCATATAATTTATAAAAGTCTTCTAGATTTGATGTACCTATTTTGTATTTTTTATCCTTAGAGACACCTTTAAAATACATTATAAAGTCATGCTGATTTGATGGATTTATGTTAGTATTATATCTATTTTCACTGATTATACTTTTATTAGTTTGTTCATCTAATAAAAGTAATTTTTGTGATTGCTCAATAGGTATTTTTCCTTCAGCAGAATAGTAGACTTTTAAAACATCATTATCCCATTCTAGTTTGTTCACTATTAATTTCCCTAGTTCTCCTTGAGATAGTTCAAGTGGAAGTTTATCCATATTATAAAATCTTGGAGGTACATAATCTTCTTTATAGTCAAAAGGCAAAAAAGTGAGTGATTTTGTATTGCGGTTTGTTAATGCATTATAATAAAGTTCTCCATGGGATCCATCTCCAGAGCCGCTTTGAGAAATTATCATATTACCACTATCATCAAATAAAAAACAAGAATGCCTAGAAATATCTCCATCAACTTCTATACTAGTAGATAAGGGGGTGATACATATCCTTTTTATTCTATACTTTGTATTTCCAATGCTAATATTTTTGTTAACATTATAAGTTTTAGTTTCTTTTTCTATATCCTTATTATCTACTTTGATATTGAATTTCCAGTTACCGTTTAATCCAGCTATTTGAGTAATATTCATAGATAAATAGAATGTATTTGGAAAGTTATGTTTCATTATATCTATTTCCATAACACCATCATATCTTTTATCACCAATTTGATTTTCACTTCCTATAGAATCACCAAAGGTAAAATTTTTTTCATTAATTTTCAACATTCCCGTAATTCCACCTGGAACGTTCAATGTGTTTTTTAAACTATTGTCACCAATGATAGAATAAGAAATCATAATTTTATTATTGTCACTTGCTATTTCATTAATTACAAATTTAATATTTTTATCATAGGCTGTTAGACTAACGTGCTGAGTATATTTTTTATAGTCTGCATAATCACCTCGTATATTTGCTATTGATTGCGTTAGAGATTCCTTTATATTAACAGCTAAGGTAGGATTACTTATTGCAGCGGTACTTAAACATATTAATATACATGCTGTAACAGCATATTTTATTTTGTTCTTTCTTTTTTGTAATTTCTTTTTAAGGTTCTTTTTAATTCTTTTTGAGGTTAAATCATCTAATTCAAAGCTTTCATCAAACTTATCATCAATTTCAGCATAATTTAGTAACTCAAATATAATATCTTCATCACTATTTACAGTTCCCATATAATTACCTCCCCATAAGCTTTTCCCATTTATTTTTTATAAATTTTCTGCCCCTAGATAATCTATTGTCAATTACAGTTCTGGGTAGATTTAAATATTCAGCAATATTGTTAATATTTTCATTTAGAATATATCGCTTTATAAATATTTGTCTGTCAACTTCACTCATGTTTTTTATAATACCTAGAATAGTATTAACATCATTAGTTTGAATGATTTTTTCCTCAATATTATCATTGGATATTGCTGTATCATCTTTAAGTTCAACGGCTTTAGGTGTTTTATTTAGCTTCCTTATGTAGTCAATTGCTTTATATTTTGATATAGCAACAAGCCATTTTTTAAAAGTTGTAATATTAGCATCATATTTGGCGGCACTTTTCCAAAGTGATATAAAAATATCACTTACGCACTCTTCAATATCCTGCTTAGATGCTGTATCTTTTAATAAATCAAAAACTACCATATATACCAATCCAACATATTTTGAATAAGTGTAATCCAATGCTTTACTATTTTTTCGCTTTAGTTCACTTATATAATTACTTTCATCTATCTTCATCATATACCTCCCGAAGAGCTATTCATAAATCTAATACGATGGTTAATACGTATTTCTATCAAACATGAATAAAATAATTATACAAAAAAATAAAATTACACGGAGAGATATTTTTACAATAATGAAGCCCATTTAAATATTTTTCATATAAGTCTTAGTAAAAAATTTTTGAAAAACTTATGGCTTTTGAATTGTCTGAGGTACGAGTTTTCAAAAGTTATTAGTTTTTTTCAAAATTTTTTACTTGGACTTATCAAAATATTTAATGGGCTGAAGGTTGTAAAAATATCCGCAGTGTAATTTTATTTTTGTTTGAGAAATTATTTTACTACTTTGATATATTCAACTTCAGGGTCTTCTGTGCCTTGAACATACAATCCAGTATCTTTTAGTTCTTGCACGTAGTCTACAATTTCTTTTGTTATTTCTTCACCCGGGCAAAGCACTGGTATTCCAGGAGGATATGCCATTAAAAATTCTCCACTTATCATACCTATGCTGTCTTTTAACAGCACCGGCGTTTTTTCAGAATTAAAAGCATCTCTCGGAATTTTTAATTGTACTGGTATAGAAGGCATATCCAGAAAGTCTGATTTTCTAGTTCCTCTCCCATAGTATTCTGTACTTACTTCTTCTAGAGAATTTATAAGGGCATCTATATTTTCTTTAGTATCGCCAAAAGAACCAACAGCTAAAATATTATATAAATCTGAGAGTTCCATTTGTATATGATACTTATTTGATAAAATCATATCTAAGTCATAGCCTGTAATACCTAAATCTCTACAGGTTATGGTTATTTTGGTAGGATCAAGGGACACTACGCCGGGATTACCAACTATTTCTTCACCAAAACAGTAGAAGCCTGGTACATTGTTGATTTTATACCTGGCATAACTTGACAGGTCAATAGCTTTACTCAGCAATTCTTTTCCATGGAGAGCTATTTGCCTTCTGGCACAATCCAGCGAAGCCATTAAGACATAAGAAGGTGAAGTTGTTTGCAGTAGAGATAAAACTTGTTGAACTTTGTGTATATCAATACGCTCTGAACGAACGTGAAGCAGCGAACACTGAGTCATAGCACCTATTATTTTATGAGTACTTTGGGAACACATATCGGCACCAGCTTGCATAGCTGATATTGGCAAATTATCGTTAAAACCAAGGTGTGGTCCATGGGCCTCGTCTACAATTAAAGGAATATCATAATTGTGTACTATATCTGATATTTTTTTAATGTCTGCAGCTACTCCGTAATAGGTGGGATTTATAATTAAAACAGCCTTTGCATCAGGATTTTGTTTTAAAGTATTTTCTACGGTTTCAGAAGTAACACCATGGGCAATTCCTATTGTTTTATCTAGTTCAGGTTGCATATATACAGGTATTGCACCACTTAATATAATTCCAGCAGTAACGGATTTGTGCACGTTTCTTGGAATTATTATTTTATCTCCTGAATTCACTACAGACATGATCATGGTTTGTATAGCACCAGATGTTCCATGTATTGAAAAAAAAGCAGCATCAGAGCCATAGGCATCTGCAGCTAATTGCTGTGCCCTTTTTATTGGACCAGTAGGATGGTGAAGACTATCCACTAATTTAAATACAGTAACGTCAATTTTAAAGGGGTTTTCTCCCATGAAGTTTTTAAACTCTTCGTCTATACCGTTCCCTTTTTTATGACCTGGCACATGAAAAGGAATGGTATTCCTATTTACATATTCCATTAATGCATCAAACAGTGGAGTTTCACTTTGATCTAATTTATACACCTTGATAAACACCTTCCTTCAAAAAAAATACCCTTTAACTCTTGGAATTAAAGGGATAACCATACTTAGTAAAAACTAATATCATTATATGTTAATTCATATAGAGATTCAATAATACCAATTTATATAAATAAATTAACCTAAAATTAAGAAATAAGTTATATATATATATTATGAGGTAAAAATATGGTTGTATACATGTTTTTAGATATAGTTTATAGTATAATAGTAAATGTTAAATATTGCATATAGGAGGTAAAGATAATGTATAGAGAAAAATATGAATATTGGTTGAGTTCACCTTATGTGGATGATGATGGAAAAATAGAACTAAAAAATATAGAAGATGAAAAGGAAATAGAAGATAGATTTTATAAGGATTTGGAATTTGGCACAGGAGGTCTTAGAGGCGTAATAGGTATAGGCAGTAATAGAATGAATATATATACTGTTGGAAAAGCTACAGAAGGATTATCAAAATATCTTATAAAGAAATATAATACAAGTATTTCCGTATGCATAGCTTATGATTGTAGAATAATGTCCAAGGAATTTGCAGAGGCTGCTGCAAGTAATTTATGTGCCAATGGTATAGAAGTAAATCTTTTTAAAACTCTCCATCCAACACCAATGCTCTCCTATGCGGTAAGAGAACTTAAGAGTAAGGCAGGTGTTGTTATAACAGCATCTCATAACCCAAAGCAATATAATGGATATAAGGTATATGGGGAAGATGGTGGACAGGTAACAGATGATTTTGCAAATGAAATACTATCTTGTATAGAAAGTATCAGTGATTTTTCAGAAATAAAACATATGGATTTAAAAGAAGCTGAAAACAAAGGTATACTTCATATGTTGGGAGAAAATATAGATAAATCCTATATAGAGAAAGTAAAGAACCTTGCTATAAGGAAAGATCTTATAGAGGCACATGCAAAAGATTTAAAAATAATATATACTCCACTGCATGGAACTGGTAATATTCCAGTGAGAAGGGCGCTTAAGGAACTTGGATATGAAAATGTGAATATAGTAAAAGAACAGGAAAGCCCAGATGGGAGTTTTCCAACAGCAGAATATCCTAATCCAGAAGATCCTAGAGTTTTTAAACTGGCTTTAGATATGGCACAGGCTATAAAGCCAGATATAATATTTGGAACAGATCCAGATTGTGATAGAATAGGGATAGTAGTGAAGAATGTAGAAGGCCAGTATAAAACACTTACTGGAAATCAAGTAGGTGTTCTTTTAACCCATTATATTCTTTCATCCTTAAAGGAAATTGATAAATTGCCGAAAAATGGTGTTGTGGTAAAAACTATAGTAACTACGGAGATGGTTCAAGATATAGCAAAAGAATATGGAGTAGAATTAGTAAATGTGTTAACTGGATTCAAATATATAGGAGAAAAAATAAAAGAATTTAAAAGCAAGGAAAATAAAGAGTATATATTTGGATTTGAAGAAAGCTACGGCTATCTGGCAGGAGATTTTGTAAGAGACAAGGATGCTGTAATTGCAGCTACGCTTATATGTGAAATGACGCTGTACTATAAAACGAAGGGCATGAGTCTTTACGAGGCTCTATTAAATCTGTATAAAAAATATGGATTTTATAAAGAAAAGTTGATTTCAGTAGAACTTAAAGGAAGAGAAGGTCACGAAAAAATAGAAAAAATTCTCCAGTACATGAGGCATTCCATGAAAAGAACACTTGGTGATGCAAAAATAGTTAAAAAATTAGATTATAAGTTAAGTGTAGAAAAAGATTTAATAAATATAAATGAAAATATAATACATTTACCTAAGTCAAATGTGCTGAAATTTATTATGGAGGATAAGTCTTGGTTTGTAGTTAGGCCTTCGGGAACGGAACCTAAAATAAAAATTTATCTTTCAATAATAGGAAACAGCTTGAAAGATGCTGAAGAAAAAATGAATGTATTTGAGAAAAGAGTTATGAAAATAATAGACGATGTAAATTGCTAATAAATTGTGTAGGTGGTAAATTAATGGATATAAAATCACATTTTGCAGAAAAATTATCTAAATTATTATTTGTAGAAGTAAATGAAAAAAGTTTAGAAAAAATATTTAAAGTTACTTTCCCAGAAGATATATATTTGCCTTTAAGTTCTAAAAATATAGTTGACGATGTTAAAATTAAAAACAATATGGATAGAATACCAATAGGGTATTTTATTGAAGGCATGTTTTACGTATTAGGTGCAGATGAAAATTTTAAGTTTAGCAAGCAGTATAAGAGCATAATAACCGGAAATAATGAATACATTAGATTTATAAAAGGCATAATAGCAAAGAATGTTAAAAATAAAGAATATGAAGATGCCTATATATTATTAAAAGGGTTATCTACTATGGAAGATTCTATAGAAATATATGACAAACTTATAGCTATGGTAGATGAGATTAGAAAAACCAACAAAATATATAAGGAAGAGGAATTGCAAATATTAAAAAGAGCCGAATCCAAAGAAAATTATGCACTGCCATATCTTTATGAATCCCTTATTAAAAGAGAAGAGGGAGATTATGAAAAAGCATTGTTTTATATAAATAACTATGTAGGAAAAGGCGGAAAAGAAACCTTAGAAATAACAGATATGAAAGAAGAACTTAAATCTATTGTACACTATGACAGGGGAAAAGAGCTTTTGGAAGATAATCCTGAAGAAGCATTAAAATTGTTAATACCTCTTATGGATACTTTTGGAGATAATGCTTCCTTGTATTACTACATAGCAGTTGGATATAGAAAACTAGAAAATTATGAAAAGGCAATTTATTACCTAAACGATGCACTTAATATAGACAGCAGTATAGTAGAAATTGTAAATGAAATGGGCATAAATTATGCATCTATTGGAGACTATGAAAAGGCTATAGCTTATTTGAGAAAAGCATTTGAAGCCACTAGATCCGTAGAAATATGCACTAATCTTATAATGTGCTATTTGGACTCTGGAAATTTACAAGATGCAAAAAAACATCTGGAAATCGCAAAGAAAATAGATCCTAAAGATGAAGTAGTTATTGAAATAGATAACTTTATTAAGAAGATTGAAAAAAAGTAATCCTATGTAACATGAATGTGAAAGGAGATTTTAAGGTGAATGTAAAAAAAGCTATAATACCAGCTGCTGGACTTGGAACAAGATTTTTGCCTGCTACAAAGGCCCAACCTAAGGAAATGCTGCCTATAGTAGATAAGCCTACCATCCAATATATTATAGAAGAAGCAGTAGCATCTGGAATAGAAGAAATTTTGATAATAACAGGAAAAAATAAGAGGGCAATAGAAGATCACTTTGATAAATCCGTAGAATTGGAACAGGAACTGGAGAATAAAGACAAGAAAGATCTTTTGAAAATGGTACAGGATATATCAAATATGGCAGATATATATTACATAAGACAGAAGGAACCTAAGGGTCTTGGACATGCAATAAGTTGTGCAAAAACTTTTGTTGGAAATCAACCTTTTGCGGTAATGCTCGGTGATGATGTGGTAGATAGTAAAGAACCTTGCCTAAAACAGCTTATAAAATGCTATGATGAATATAAAACTTCAATTATAGGTGTACAGGAGGTTCCTAAAGAATACGTAGATAGATATGGTATAGTAAAAGGAATGTATATAGAAGATAAGGTATACAAAGTTAAAGATTTAATAGAAAAACCTAAAGTTGAAGAGGCTCCGTCTAATATAGCCATACTTGGAAGATATATAATAACACCATCCATATTTGAAATATTAGAGAACACTACTCCAGGAAAGGGAGGAGAAATTCAACTCACAGATGCCCTGAGAACTTTAGCTCAAAATGAAGCTATGTATGCATATAATTTTGAGGGAAGAAGGTATGATGTGGGAGATAAACTTGGATTTTTACAAGCCACTGTGGAATATGCCTTGAAGAGAGATGAACTGAAAAAGCCTTTTATGAAATATCTTTTGGATTTAAAAGAACAAAAGATATTTAAAGAAGTTTATGATGATATAACTTCTAATTCTCATAACAAATAGAGTTTAATAAAGCTGCATCTATAATTTTAGAATTTATGTAAAATTATAGATGCAATTTATTTAGTAACAAAAAATTAATTAATTTATCAATACTGCTGGTGAAATAGAACAGCAGTATTAAATTGTGTGATGTGTGACATTACCTGTTAAAAAATGTGTTGAATAATTTTGTTTATGATGTAAAATAGATAAAGGGAGTTTTTATATAAAATTTTTACAATAATTTAGGAAGTGTTGAAATGCAAAAAGACAAAAAACTCATAGTATACGATATATTATTTCTTATAGGTTCCTTATATTTTGCCTTATTACTTAAATTTGATTTTAATATACAGCAGGAATATATAATATTTTTAAAAATTTCAGTTATTCCTATGGTAATTATAACTTTAGTATTTAACAAAGTTTTTAATTTATACGATAGTATATGGAAATATGCATCAGTAGAAGAGTTAATTTCTATTGTATATTCTGTTTCTGTATCCAATATTATATTTGTAATTTACAGCTATTTTATAAATTATAAATTTCTTGAAAATAGGTATTATAGATTTCCATATACTGTACATATAATTTTTTGGATATTATCTGTGCTAACCTTAGGCGGTATAAGATTTATATACAGGTTACTTCAAGATAAAAGCGTAGGACAATATAAAAAGATAAGAAATAAAAGACTTCTTATAATTGGTGCAGGAGATGCATCGGCAGTGCTCATAAAAGAGATAAAGAAAAATAGAAATTTTAATTATGATGTAGTTGGACTTGTAGATGATGATGAAACAAAAAGAAAAAAGTTGATAAATGGTATAAAAGTTTTAGGAGGAAGAGATGACATACCAAGAATATGCAAAGAAAGAAGCATAGAAGAAATAATAATTGCAATGCCTTCTGCAGATATCAAGACTAAAAGGGAAATCATAAATATATGCAAGAGTACAAAATGCAAGCTTAAAACTTTGCCTGGCATATATGAAATGATAGATGGAAATTTAAATATGAGCAAATTAAGAGATGTAAACATAGAAGATCTTCTTGGAAGAGATGAAGTTAAGCTTAACAATGAAAATATAAATAAGTACATAAAGGATAAGATTATAATGGTCACAGGTGGTGGAGGATCTATAGGATCTGAATTATGCAGACAGATAGCTAGATTTGGTCCAAAGCAACTTTTGATACTAGACATATATGAAAATAACGTTTATGACGTGCAGATGGAATTAAACTATAATTATTCAAAATTAAATAAAGCCATAATTATAGCTTCTATAAGAGATGAAGATAGATTAAGAAGTATATTTGATAAATACAGACCAGAAGTGGTTTTTCATGCAGCTGCTCATAAGCACGTTCCACTTATGGAAGGTAATCCGGCAGAAGCCGTGAAGAATAATATAATTGGTACCTATAATGTACTAAAATGTTGTGATGAATTTAAAGTGAATAAGTTTGTTCAAATAAGTACGGATAAGGCAGTTAATCCAACTAATGTTATGGGAGCTTCAAAGAGATTTTGTGAAATTATGGTGCAGGCTTTTGACGAAGTTAGTGAGACGGAGTATGTAGCTGTAAGATTCGGAAATGTTTTAGGGAGTAATGGTTCGGTAATTCCACTTTTTAAAAAGCAAATAGCCCATGGGGGACCTGTTACGGTAACCCATCCTGAAATAAATAGATTTTTTATGACGATACCTGAAGCAGCACAGCTTGTAATTCAGGCAGGTGCCATAGCCCATGGTGGAGAAATTTTTGTACTTGATATGGGAAAACCCGTAAAAATAGTAGATCTGGCCAAGGATCTTATAACTTTATCTGGATATGAACCTGATGTGGATATAAAAATAGAATATACAGGTTTAAGACCGGGAGAGAAATTATATGAGGAACTTCTTATGAATGAAGTAGCTTTAACTTCCACAGAACATGATAAGATATTTGTTGAAAAACCAGCTAAAATAGATATGACTTTTGTAGAGGAGTCTATAAAACAGTTTAGAGAAGTGGTAAATGAAGATAAAGAGGAAATAATCAAACTTATAGAGGAAAAAGTACCAACCTATAAGAGAAAAAAATAGCAAAAGGATGAATAAAGCCATGAAGAATGTACTAGTTATTTCACATATGTATCCCTCATCTTCTAACAGCGTTTTAGGTATTTTTGTCCACAAACAAGTGCAAAAACTCATAAATGAAGGCTGTAGGGTAAAGGTTGTGTGCCCTGTTCCCTATGTACCAGCTTTTTTAGGGAACATAAAGAAGTATAAAGCTTACATTGATATTCCATCTAAAATGGTACTTGATGGTGTGGAAGTTTTTTATCCTAGATATATAGAATTCCCGGGAGGGCTATTCCTTCAATACTCAGGATTTTTTATGTACTTAGGTATAAGGAAAATTATAAGCAAATTGTATAAAAAGTTTAAATTCGATGTAATACATGCACATACAGCTATACCTGTAGGATTTGCAAGTATAAGTCTTAGTAAAAAGTATAAAGTGCCTTTTGTAGTGACAATTCATGGTCAGGATTTTCAATATACTATAAAAAAGAATAATATGTGTAGAAAAAATGTGACTAAGGTTTTGGAAAATGCAGACAAAATAATAACTGTCAGTAATAAACTGAGAAACATTATAGAAAAGAAGGAGCTTCTAGATAAAACAGTAGTAATAAATAATGGAATTAACCCAGAGGAATGTGTAGCAGATAAGCAGGTTGAGCTAGAGGGAGATTATGTAATGCTCAGTGTGTCTGCTTTAATAAAGACAAAGGGAATAGATTTGAATATAAGAGCTGTTTCAAAGCTTGTAAATATATATCCTACTATAAAATATTACGTAATTGGCGATGGAGAGGAATACAGAAATTTAAAAAGGCTTGTAGACAATTTGAGTTTAAATAAAAATGTGATTTTTCTAGGAAAGTTACCTCATTCTCAAGTAATAAAATATATGTCCCCAAAATGTGATGTATTTGCACTTCCAAGCTGGCAGGAAGGTTTTGGAATAGTGTATATAGAAGCAATGAATAGTGGTATACCAGTTATAGGTGTTAAAGGTCAGGGAATAGAGGATGTTATTGTGGATAAAAAAAATGGATTTTTGGTTGAACCTCATGATTTAGATGATCTAGTTTGTACTATAGATTACATATTGAGTCATAAGGATAAGGCTAAAATTGTAGGTGAAAATGGGAAGAAAACAGTATTAAGTGAATTTACCTGGCTTAGAAATGCTCAGAAAACCATTCATATATACAATGAGATTATGAGGTGAAAGAATATTGAATATTGCAATGATACTTACAAATGGATTTGATCCTGACCCCAGGGTATATAAAGAGGCGAAGTCTTTGACAAAACTTGGCCATAAAATTACTATATTATGTTGGGATAGGGAAGGAACTTATATTGATAAGCCTGAAGAAAATTTGGATGGTATAAAAATAGTAAGATTTTTTGGAAATGCCCAGTATGGAAGTGGATATAAGCAGGCTTTTAAATTTTTAAATTTTAAAAAAGATGTATATAACTATTTAAAAAATAAAGATTTTCAGGCACTCCACTGCCACGACTTTGATGGACTTTTTATAGGCTTTAGTATAAATAAAAAACTTAAGTTGAAATTAATATATGACGAACATGATCTTTTCTATCTGTACTTTTATAACAGAAAAGGATTTTTAAACAAATGTATTTATAATTTAATAATTTTAATGGAAAGACATATGTTAAAGAAAGTAGATATTCACATAGTAGTTACCCCAAAAATGAAGGAAGTTTACAGTAAAATAAGTAAAAATATTTACATAGTAAACAATGCTCCTTATAAAAATCTATTTAATAATATAGAAAAAACTCCAAGTGATAAACTTAGAATTGGTTTTATAGGATCTGTCAGATATTATGATGAAATGAAAGCATTAATTGATGCTTCTCAAAAATACAGCAAGTTTGTGCAAATAGTTGTTTGTGGAAGGGGAATATATTCTGAAAAGCTTGCTGAATATTCAAAAAAGTTTTCAAATGTAGATATAAGAGGAGCTTATCATATAGATCAATTAGAAGAACTTTACAGGAACATAGACATAACGTATGCCTTTTATCCTGGAGATACGGCTACTATATCTATGCCAAATAAGTTTTATGAAAGCATAATAACTGAAACTCCCGTTATTGCAAACAAAATTACGGAATTTGGATATGAGGTCTGCAAAAACAATTTTGGATATGGAATAGACGGTGGTAATCTTAAGGATACACTAGAGCATATCATAGGAAAACTCATAGAAGATCGGGAAGAAAAGAAGAGCATAGTAGACAATATGAAAAGATTGAAGAATAATTATTTCTGGGAAGCCAATGAACCTATATTAAGCAAAATATATGAAAAGTAAATTATTTTCATAGAATTGAAAAGGAGATTTGTATGTATAATAAGGATACAGTTTCAATAATAATTCCTGTGTACAATGAAGAAATACATATAGAAAAGTGCCTTAATTCTATAATAAATCAAACTTATGATAATATTATTGAAATATTAGTTTTAGATGGTATGTCTACTGATTCAACTAGAGATATAATAGAGAAATTTGAAAATGAGAAGATTAGAATAATAGATAATCCTAAAAAAATACAATCTGCAGGTTTAAATAAGGGAATAGAAATGGCAGAAGGAGATATAGTTGTAAGAGTAGATGGTCATGCACTTTATGATAAAAATTATGTAAGTGGATGTGTAAGCACTTTAAATAAATTAAAATCACAAAATGTAGTAAATGTAGGAGGACCTACTTATCTTTTAACATCAAAATCTTATATAGAAAATTGTATTGTATTTTTACATGAAAGTAAATTTGGAATAGGTGTAGCTAAATTTAGACAGAAAGATTACCAGGGATTTGTAGATACGGTTTGGAATGGAGCTTTTTGGAGATGGGTATTTGATAAAGTAGGACTTTACAATGAAAGTTTAGCTAGAAGTGAAGACAATGATATGAATAATAGAATATTAAAAGCTGGATATAAAATATACCAGAATAAAGATATAATATCCTATTATAAACCAAGAAGCAGTATAAAAAAGATAATATCTCAAAATTTTGCAAATGGGAAGGAAATAGGAGGTTCTTTAATTACAAACAGGGAAATAGTTAGAATAAGGCATCTTGTACCTTTAATTTTTCTTCTTACCATACTGCTGTTTGGTGCAACATATAGATTATTTTTACTCAGCAAAGTTATAGAAGTTTTAGCACTGGGGAGCTATTTCCTTATAGATATACTGGAATGTATAAAGATAGGTTCAAAGAATGGTATAAAGTATATGCCACTTATGTTTATATTATTTTTCCTACTGCATATTGCCTATGGCGCAGGAACTGCAGTTGGATTTTTTAAATCACTTGTGTTTGGTAGATCTAAATGATAAGTCATAAGTGATCAGTTAAAATAGGAGGTTTCTGGATGATACATAAAATTTACAATATGATAAATAAGGATAGCAAGATATTATCTATTATCTTATATTTATTCATAATAGCTGCACTAACATTTGGATATATACATTCAATAGAGTACTATAAATCTTTTAATTTTATAATAAATCAGGGTATTTTGAAAAGGTCACTTATTATGCTGCCTTTGTTTGTAGTTATAATATATACGGCTGTTTTTTTACTGCCTCATAGAATTGAAGAACTGACAAGTTTGTATTGGCTTTTGTTTTTAATTTTAAGTACTACACCACTTCTAATAGTATATATTATGAGCGGACTTGGAGATAGTAAAAATTCACCAGTATTTATATATACAATAGCTGCAGTAGGATTAATAGGAGTTTTGCTTACTAGTAAGTTTGATTTTAAAATACCTCAAATAAATATTAGTCCTAAAACTTTTTGGATAGGCTTAATAGCATTTATGGTAGTTGGCTATGGTTATATAATCTATAAGCTTGGAATGCCTACTAAAATAATTCAGGCTTTTAAAGATGTATATTCAGTAAGGTTGGATTACAGGGATCATGCAGGGAAATTTGTAGATTATTTTGTACAGTGGCTTGGAAATATAATAAATCCATTTATACTTGCATTTTTAATGTACAAGAGAAAATATAAACTTGTATTCATACCTTTTGTACTGCAGCTTGTGTTATATGGATATGCTGCATATAAGACTCAATTTGCAGTTCTACTCTTAGCACCGTTTTTTGGAATGATATTGAGATATGGAATAAAGAGAAGCTTTATAGAAAAAATAATGGCACTTGCCGTAGCACTTGGAATTGCAGCATTGTACCTAAAAAAATTATCAATATATTTACTCATAATAATAAGAGTGTTCTTATGGCCTTCACTTATAGCACTAGAGTATTTTGATTTCTTTTCTATGTACCCTAAGATGAAGTTAGCTCAGGGCATACTAGGACATTTCTTTAAAAATATATACAATATGGATCCTAATTTCTATATGGCTACAGTTTATTATGGAAGACCGGATATGAGGCTAAATGTAACTTGGTATGGGGATGCCTATATGAATTTTGGAATTATAGGTATAGTCATATTTGCAATACTGCTTTATTTTATAATGATAATCATAAGATCTGTAGAAAGCAAAAATATACTTTTAGTATCAACGCTTCTCTTTGGAGGCATAATGGCACTATTTAATGGGCCTATACTTACTACACTGCTCACTAGTGGATTGGGTCTTGGAGTACTTTTGGCATATTTGCTGCCTAAGGAAATATAATTAATTTTACTAAGTTTTTAGTATTGATTGCTTGTGGAGGAGTAAAGAGTGATGAAGAAGTATTATAAGGATATGGATATAGCTAGAGGAATAGGTATATTTTTAGTAGTGCTGGGACATTCGTTTCCTGATTCAGCGTTTAATGGCAGTGCATTTTATGCCTATATATATAAACTCATATATTCATTCCATATGCCTTTCTTTTTTGTTATATCAGGTTTTTTCGCCTATAAGATATATAGTATAAAGACTGTAAGAGATTATGGCAGTTTTGTTTATGGAAAATTTAAAAGACTTATGGTTCCATATTTTGCAGTGTCACTAGTGGCGGTGCCTATAAAATTATATATGAATAACTATGCTGCGAGACCGGTAAAGCTAAACAGCCTCATAACAAATATATTGATTTATCCTTTAGATATTCCAATACAATATTTTTGGTTTATATATACATTATTTTTCATATTTGCAGTCGCACCAATTTTTAAAAAATTACCTATAAATTTGACTTTAGTAATAACTTTGCTTTTTAATCTGTTGTTTACAAAGCAAATAGGTTTATTTTATGTGTATGGTGTAATTCATTATTTGTTTTACTTTTTCTTCGGAGTATATTTGAAAAATACTTACGATAAATGGAATAATATTAAAAATAAGTACGCTATAGTTTTAGTATTTTCTATAGTTCTTATGGCTATGAATGTATTTGATGTGGGAAAGGAAGTGTATCCTTACTACAACCTAGTTACATCTCTTCTCGGAAGTAGTATATTTTTAATGGTATCCCAACTCATAATGAATACTTCAGGTGGAGAATTGTTTAGAAAAGTGGGAAAATACAGCTATGATATTTACCTCTTGTCCTGGTTTTCACAAACAGGAGCCAGGGTTTTATGTTATCAAATGTTGAAATTAAATTATAGCTTTGTAATTGTAATAATGATTTTAGTAGGATTTATACCTATTTTAATATGTAAATGGATACTTAATAAAATACCTATACTAAGTAAAGTATTTTTAGGACATAAGTAAAGATGTTAACAAGCTATTTTCAATTCGTTGTATATGGAATTGATTAGTGATAAAATACTTGAAGATATAATTTACACATTAGGCATTTAAAAGAAAATAAGATAGCATACTAACTGGCTATTTCTTTGAAAATGCTTTAGGCAGTGCTTAGATGCAGGTAGGATAATTTTGGAGGAAAATATGAAGAAAGATGGACTTGTTAAAGCTGCTGGTGTAGTAATGGTAATTTCAATGGCAAGCAGGGTAATAGGATTTGTAAGGGATGCACTTATTGCCAGTGCATTTGGAGCATCTGCTAGTTCAGATGCCTACACTATGTCACTTACCATACCAAATTTGATGTTTAATTTGTTTGGAATTGCAATTACTACCACTTTTATTCCAATACTCAGTGAAACATATAGTAAACATGGCAAAGAAGAAATGTTTAAATTTGCCAATTGCATAATGAACATCCTAATGATTATTTCGTTGTTTTTATGTGTTTTAGGATGGATATTTACTACAGATATAGTTAATGTAATTTCTAATTTTAAAGGTCAAAGATATAATTTAACCATATTATTAACTAAGATGAGTATGATAAATATACTTTTTTTGAGTTTAAACAGCGGCTACACGGCAGTGCTTCAAACTTTAGACGATTTTACAGCTCCAGCATTAGTTGGAATAGCAATGAACATACCTATAATAGCTTATGTGCTAATGGGAAGTCATTATGGAATTGTAGGCCTCACAGCAGCTACTATGATTGGAAACGGGCTTCAGATAGTGGTACAAATTCCATGGCTTATAAAAAATAAGTATAAATATAGTCCTAAAATAAATTTAAAAGATCCTAAGATTAAAAAAATGCTTTCATTGATTGCTCCAGTTGTGATTGGAACTGGCGTTAATCAGGTAAATGAAGTAGTTCAAAAGAGAATGGCTTCTACTCTTGTAGTAGGAAGTATATTGGCACTTGATTATGCAAATAAGTTAAATATGCTTGTTTATTTCACTTTTGCATCTGCAATAGTTACGGTTATATATCCTTCTTTATCTAGGGACGGAAGTCTTAAAAATTATGAAGATTTTAAGTCACATATAAGCATAGCAGTAAATAATATCAATATCATAGTAATACCAGCTATAGTAGGAATGTTGATACTTAGAGTTCCTGTAATAAGTGCACTCTTCATGCACGGTGCCTTTAATAAGCAGGCAGTTAATATGACTGCTGATGCACTACTTTTCTTGGTATCTGGACTGGTATTTTGGGGAATAAGAGATGTATTTAACAGAGCTTTTTATGCTATCCAGGATACTACTACACCTATGATAAATGGTGCATTAGGTGTAGCTGTAAATATAGTTATGAGCATAGTACTTGTGAAAAAGATGGGTATAGGAGGACTTACTTTAGCTACAACAATTTCTGCATTTGTAAGCTGCGTGCTTTTAGCTAAGGATTTAAGAAAAAGAGTTGGAAATATAAATGGATTTAATATGTTTAAAGTTGGAATAAAGATAATGACAGCTGCAGGTACTATGGGAGTGTGTATATTTTTAATAAATAATTTCCTGGGAAATTTACTAGGTGGATTTAAGGGACAGCTTTTGACACTCTTTATTTGCATCATAGTTGGTATAGCAGTGTATGTGATTATGCTGCTTATATTAAAAGTACAGGAGCTTGCTAATATAATAAATTTGGTAAAAAAGAAATTAAAAATTGCATAAATTTGCTAATTAATGCGGTGAAAAGGAGAAGAAAGTTCTAATGAAGAGATTTTATAAACTTATATCTGTGGTTTTGGTATTTGCACTTTTTTTAACTGGATGCACCACAGCAGATACTGCAGGTACAGGTAAAAATGACAAGGAAATAGTAATTTGGTCACATCTTACAGATCCTGAAATAGCAGAACTTAGGACTTTAGCAGATCAGTGGTCCAAAACCTCGGGATACAAGGTGATAATTCATTCAGATAAAGGAGACAACAGGGCTTATATTGAAGCATCCTTACGTAATATGGAACCAGATATAGAATTTGGAGTATCACATGACAGGATGGAAAAACTTCATAATGAAAAATTACTAGCACAGGTTCCAGATAACATTATAGATAAAAATAAATATATACCATCGGCACTTGAAACTGTATCTTTTAAGAATAAGATGTATGGAATACCTATATCTGTGGAAACCTATGGACTTTATTATAATAAGGATAAAGTTAAAAAGGTACCTAATACACTGGAAGAGCTGATTTCAATGGGAGAAAAACAGGGATTTCAGTATGATATAAATAACTTTTATTTAAGTTTCCCAATTCTTCAAGCAAACGGTGCTTATATATTTAAAAAGGAAAATGGTGATTACAACGTAAAAGATATAGGACTTAATAATGAAGCTGCAATTAAAGGATATACCATGATTCAGGATATGGTGCAGAAGTATAAGTTGATGCCCGAAAATATAGATAGTATAACTGCAAGAAACAATTTTAAAAATGGAAAAACAAGTTTCTATGTAAGTGGATCTTGGGATCTTCAAGAGCTAGATGCATCAGGACTTAATTATTCTGTAGTACCTTTCCCAAAATACAATGGTAAACAGATGACATCCTTTGTAACGGCACAAGTAGGTTATGTAAGTTCTAAGTCCCAGCATCAAAAAGAGGATTGGAGTCTTATGAAATATCTCATTAATCATTCTAGTACTCCACTTTTTAAAATAACAGGAAGAATTCCTCCGTATAAAGTGGATTACAACATAAAAGAAGTGAAAAATGACCCTAAGGAAAGAACTTTTGTACAGCAGTCTGAGTATGGGCAAATACTGCCAAATGTATCTGAGGTTCAGGCTCTTCAAAATGCAAACAAGGTAATGACAGAGCTTACTTCCGGAAAGATAACTCCAAAGGAGTGTGGACAAAAAATAGAAAAGGATATACTTGATTTTATTGTAAAAGAAAAGCAATAGTATGTATATGAAGATGACAAAGAAATTGGGTTGTATTATAATGAAAAAAGTAGAAATGATGCTAAACTAGGAGGTAAAAAGATGTCGCAGTTGAGAGATGAATTAATTCAAAAATTAGAGAATAGGAAAGCTAAGTTAGGAGTAGTAGGATTAGGATATGTAGGACTTCCACTTGCAGTAGAAAAAGCTAAAGCAGGATATGAAGTTATTGGATTTGATGTTCAGGATAAAAAAGTTGAATCCGTAAATGAAGGACATAACTATATTGGTGATATAGTGGATTCAGATTTAGAGAAATTGGTTAAGGAAGGAAGACTTAAAGCTACTACAGATTTTAGTTTTGTAAAAGATGTAGATGCAGTTTCTATATGTGTGCCTACTCCATTAGATTTATATAAACAGCCAGATATATCATATGTAGTTAGTTCCACTAAAAGTGTTGCAAAATATTTGCATAGAGGAATGCTCATAGTACTTGAGAGTACTACTTATCCAGGAACTACAGAAGAAGTGTTAAAGCCTATACTAGAAGAAGGCGGGCTTAAATGTGGAAAAGACTTTTTCCTTGCATTTTCACCAGAAAGGGTAGATCCAGGTAATAAACAGTATAAGACAAAAAATACCCCAAAGGTAGTAGGAGGATGTACTCCTGAATGTACAGAAGTGGCAGCTACATTATATAGAAACATATTGGAAAGTGAAATATATACTGTATCCTGTCCTGCAGTAGCAGAAATGGAGAAGATACTTGAAAATACTTTCAGAAATATAAACATAGGTCTTGCCAATGAAATGGCTGTACTTTGTGAAAGAATGGGAATAGACGTATGGGAAGTAATAGATGCAGCCAAAACAAAACCTTATGGCTTTATGGCTTTTTATCCAGGACCAGGACTTGGAGGACATTGTATACCTCTTGATCCATTTTATCTTTCATGGAAAGCAAAAGAATATGATTATCATACAAAATTAATAGAGACTTCTGGAGAAATAAATGATTTTATGCCAGAATTTGTAGTTGATAATGCTATGAAGCTTTTAAATGGACATAAAAAAGCTATGAATGGTGCAAAAGTACTTCTTCTTGGAGTAGCTTATAAGAGGGATATAGATGATTTAAGAGAGTCACCAGCCCTTAAAGTAATAGATCACTTGGAGAAAAATGGAGCAGAGGTAATTGTAAGTGATCCATTTATTCCTGAATTTAAACGTAATGGAAAAGTATATCACACAGTAAAATGGGAAGATGTAATAGATGAATCCGATATAGTAATTATAACTACAGATCACAGCCCTTATGATTATGAGGCTATAGCAGAAAGAGCTAAAATTGTTTACGATACAAGAAATGCTACTAAAGATGTAAAAAATAACAGAGAAAAAATTCATAAACTATAAACAAATATTACTTTTTAAGAGGTGTTTTTATGAGTAAATTGAAATTTGCCATCTTAGGATGTGGAAGAATTTCTTACAAACATGTAGAAGCTCTAGCAGCTAATAAAGATGAAGCTGTTTTAGTAGCAGTTTGTGATTTGGTAGAAGAAAAAGCAGAGCAAAGGAAAAATGAGTACATAGAAAAAGTTGGAGATGCTAAAGTAGCAGTTTATACTGATTATAAGAAAATGCTTGAAGAGCAGGATATAGATGTAGTTACTGTAGCTACTGAAAGCGGATATCATCCTGAAATAGCAATGTACTGTATGAATAATAAAAAGCATGTAATATGCGAAAAACCTATGGCGCTTTCAATAAAAGATGCAGATGATATGATAGAATGTTCTAAAAAGAACAATGTAAAATTGTGCGTAAGCCATCAAAATAGATTTAATAAACCAGTGCAGCAGCTTAGATCTGCTGTGGAGGAAAATAGATTTGGCAGACTTGTAAATGGTACAGCTAGAATACTATGGAATAGAAATATGGGATATTATCATCAGGCACCTTGGAGAGGAACTTGGAAGCTGGACGGTGGAACATTGATGAATCAATGTATACATAATATAGACTTACTTCAGTGGATGATGGGAGGAGAGATAGACACTGTTTATGCTCAGTGTGATACTTTCTTAAGAGATATAGAAGCTGAAGATTTTGGAGCTATTGTTATAAGATTTAAAAATGGAGCTATAGGTATAGTTGAAGGTACTGCTTGTGTTTATCCTAAAAACTTAGAAGAAACTTTAAGTGTCTTTGGAGAAAAGGGAACAGTATGCATAGGTGGACTTGCAGTAAATAAGATAGAAACCTGGAATTTTGAAGATCACAAGGATTTAGATGATAAAATATTAAAATCACAAGAGGGAGATCCTGATACTGTATATGGTTTTGGACATATACCTCTTTTCAAAGATATGATAGATGCAATAAATAATAATAGAAAGCCACTTATAGATGGAGAAGAAGGCAAAAAGGGAATGTCTATAATTTTGGCGGCTTATAAGTCAAGACTTACAGGTATGCCTGTAAAATTCCCTATGGGAGATTTCTCAACTATGGATATGGTTGGAGTGAAAAAAATAAATAGGTAGCAGTTAATAATTGAGAATGGAGGCCTTTCATTCTCAATTATTAAATATGCAGGAAAAGGAGAATATATATGTCTGAAAATTATATATCGGATACTTCAAAAGTTGGCAATAATGTAAGTATAGGAAAATTTGTAGTTATTGAAGACGATGTTACAATAGGAGATAACTGCATGATAGGTCATAATGTAGTTATACATAAGGGAAGTAAAATTGGAGCTAATGTAAGGATAGATGACAATAGCGTAGTAGGTAAAGAGCCTATGAGATCAGTAAATAGTATATTTAAAGATGAGAAAAAATTTGATCCAGCTCTAATAAAGGATGGATGTCTTATTGGAGCAGGAGTTATAGTATACTGCGGTTGTGTTATAGGTGAAAATACACTTATTGCAGATTTGGCTACAGTCAGAGAAAACGTAACTATAGGAAGTAAAACAATAATAGGTAGAGGAGCTGCTATAGAGAACTTCTCTAAAATAGGTTCTAACTGTAAAATTGAAACAAATGTATATATTACAGCTTACTCAGAAGTAGAAGACAATGTGTTTATTGCACCTGGAGTTGTAACTTCAAATGATAACTTTGCGGCAAGATCTAAGGAAAGATACAAACATTTCAAAGGTGTTACAGTAAAGAAGGGTGGAAGAATTGGAGCTCAAGCTACTATACTTCCAGGTAAGATAATAAATGAAGATGGATTTGTAGCAGCAGGCAGTGTTGTTACAAAGGATGTGGAAAAGGAAATTATAGTAGCAGGTAATCCTGCTAAACAATTTAGAAAAGTTCCAGAAGATCAACTTCTTAAAAATCAACAGTAAACTTTGCAGGGAGGAAAAACATGAAGGTATTAACAGTTGTAGGGGCAAGGCCTCAATTCATAAAGGCTGCTGCAGTATCAAATGTAATAAGAAAACACCATACAGAAATATTGGTTCATACGGGTCAGCATTATGATGAAAATATGTCAAAGGTATTTTTTGATGAACTCAATATACCAAAACCAGATTACAATTTGGAAGTGGGTTCTGGAAGTCACGGAAGACAGACTGGAATGATGCTTATAAAATTAGAAGAGATATATGAAAAGGAAAAGCCAGATTTTGTACTTGTATATGGAGATACAAATTCAACTCTTGCTGGAGCATTGTGTGCAAGTAAGCTTTTAATTCCTGTAGCTCACGTTGAGGCAGGACTTAGAAGTTTTAACAGGGATATGCCCGAAGAGCAAAATAGAGTTCTTACAGATCATTTATCTAATCTTTTGTTTGTTCCCACAGAATCGGCAGTGGAAAATTTAAAAAAGGAGGGAATTACAAAAGGCGTTTATAATGTAGGAGATGTAATGTTTGATGCAGTACTTAATTTTAAAAAGTTAGCAGAAAACAAGAATCAGATTATAAAAGAAATTGGGCTTCAGGGTAAGGAGTATATACTAACTACTATACATAGAGCTGAGAATACAAATCACATAGATAGATTAAAAAATATAGTTGAAGCTTTAAATGAATGTAATAAAGCAGTGATACTTCCCCTTCATCCTAGAACTAAAAAATATATGACAGATTATGGACTTAAATTTAATGAAAATATAAAGGTTATAGAACCTGTGGGATATCTAGAGATGATAAATCTTGAAATGAATTCTGAGAAGATAGTAACAGACAGCGGTGGAGTACAAAAAGAAGCCTTTTTCATGAAAAAACCTTGTATAACTATGAGAGATGAAACTGAATGGGTAGAAACCGTAAAAAATGGCTGGAACGTAGTAGTTGGAACTGACAAGGAAAAGATATTGGATAGCATAGTGAATTTTGTACCTAATAAGGATCAAAAAGATATATTTGGAGATGGAAACGCTTCTGGAAAAATACTAGAAATATTAGATAAATAATTTATCTGGAAATATTTGATATGGAGGTGAGGTTTTGTTTTTAGATAGATTTTTGTACGTATTGATCTGTGCTTATATAGTACTGCTTCCTCTTTTGCCGAATAAGATGGCACTAGGAAGAATAAATATTCCTCCTGCAGATTGTATACTAGCACTTATTTTGTTTGGATACTTTGTAAAACTTCTTACATCAAAAGAATGTAGAATTAGGTTTTTTTCTGGAATAAGGGATTTCATTACTAACTACCTTACTGTTTTTATGAGCATACTGGCACTTATGATGTTAGTTTCAGTAAGTTATGCGGCAGACAAAAAACTTGCACTTAGTGAAAGCTTTAGATTTATATCCTATATTATATTGTTTTTTATGATCAAATATGAATGGAATAGAAAAGAACTTTTAAATGGAATTTTAGGTTCTTATATATGCACCAATATCATAATATGTATCTATGGCATATATCAAAATTTTACAGGATTTGGACTTAGTGATAAATTCAAAAATTATGGATATACAAAGTTTAAGATAACTGCTACTATGGATAATCCTAATAATTTGGCAGCTTTCTTGATATTAGCCATATTTCCAATGATCATGCTAGCTATATATGAAAAGAAAAGGGAAAGAAAGTTATTTTATTCCTTGCTGGCAGTTTTGATGCTTTTGAATCTAACATTTACAGGTTCTAGAAATGCTATTGTTGGAGTGGCAATAGGAATGGTTATATTAGTGATTATGTATAGTCTTAAGTTTATACTACCTCTTTGTGTAATTGCAGGGGCATCTTTATTTATACCGGAAATAAGAGAACGAATAATGGCTATAAATGACCCGGTTCAAAATCAATCTAGAATATACCTTTGGAAAATTGCACAAAAGATGATAAAAGACTATCCTTTATTTGGGGTTGGAAATGGGAATTACGTTAGCTTGTATGATAAATATACGAATATATATCCTCAGTATAAATTTTATGGTTACAGTAAGTGGCCCTGCCATAATTCTTATTTAAAAATGGAGACAGAACTTGGAATTATAGGTGGAGTATCCTTTGTGGCATTGCTTTTATCTTCTTTAATTAAAGTTAAATCTTTTGTAGATACAACAAAAAATAAATTTTATAAGCATTTTTACATAGGATTTTTAGCTTCTATGGTAGCTTTTTACGTTATGAATTTAGTTGACAACTTATTCTTTGTACCAAAGACTACAACTTACTTCTGGATACTCTTAGCAGTATCTCAAGGAATGATGTACAGGGAAAAGAAAAATGAAGGCATGTTTTTGAGTTAAAGGGAATATACTGACAAATTTCATCACTATAAAAACTTTTAGTAAGTCTAAAGCTCGTATTTTGAAAATCTAAAGAAGCTTATATGAACTCGTACCTCAAACATATATAAGCTTCTAAGATTTTCTAAAATGCGAGCTAAGACTTACCAAAAAAGTTTTTAAATGTGATTTCAATTTTGTCAGATATTCCTAAGCATGATTCAAATTTATTTTACATGTATTATGTAAAATTACTAAGTTGAAAATTACTGTATACTAAAGGATGTTTTTACAATAATGAAGCTCTTTTAAATACTTAGACTTATCAAAATATTTAATGAGCTGAAGATTGTAAAAATATCCGGAGTATAAGTGAATTTTTCACTTAGGAGTTATTTGAAGTGGAGGTGAAAGATATGAAGGTGCTACAGGTTATATCAGGAAACGATGTAGGCGGCGGTGGAAATTATGTGTTGAATTTGAGTTTTTATTCAAAGGATAAATTTCAGTCAATTATAGGTACAATAGGTGGCGGAGGCCTTTATGATAAAAGTAAAAGTATGAATATAGATACAGTAAAGTTTAAAAGAGCTGTCACCTATGATAGATACTTAATAGATTATGTAAGAGAAAATCATATTGATCTTGTAAACTTTCATGGGGCAAAAGCATTTTTTATGCACTATTTTTTGAAAAATAAAATAGATGTTCCTACAGTAGCCACAGTACATAGTGATTATAGAAGAGATTTTTTAAATAATAGGATTAAATACCTGTTTTTCACTCCACTTAGTGCACTAGGGTTAGGCAGCTTTAAACAATATATATGTGTATCGGATTATATAAAAAGCCTTTTGGGTAATCAGAAATTTATAGGAGAGAAATTTGTAGTAAATAGCGGAATGGATTTTAATAGTAGAGTTATAAAGGAAAGTAGAGAAAGTATACGAGCAAGATACAATATATTAGAAAATGATTTTGTATATGTAAATGTAGCAAGATGCCATCCTATAAAAAATCAGTTATCTCTCATAGAAGCATTTAATATGTTGAAAAAGCAAATTAAAGATGCAAAGCTTATGATAGTTGGAGATGGGCCTATGGAAGAGACGCTGAGACAAAAAGTAGCACAGCTTCATTTAGAGAATAGAGTAATATTTACAGGATATAAACCCAATGCACTGGATTTTGCAAACGCAGGTGAAGTAGGAATTTTAACTTCCTTTAGTGAAGGTGGAGCACCTCCTATGACTTTGCTTGAAAGTGCAGCAGTGAAAAAATATTTCATAGCGCCAGATGTAGGAGACATAGGGAAAGTTTTAGGTGATAATTTAATTTCATTAATAAATCCTAATTCTGTAGAAGACATATACAAAAAAATGAGAGAAATTTATGAGGAAAGAAATGAGATATACCTAAAAGGAGAAAAATTATATGATGCTGTAGTTGACAAATTTTCCATAGATAGCTTTTGCACAAAATATTATAATGCTTATACTAAAATACTTTCAGAAAAATAGTTGGAGTGAAGAATATGGCAGAAAAGAAATTAATAAAAAGTTCCATTATAGTAATGCTTTTTATAATTGGCGGAAAAGTTTTGGCACTTGTAAGGGATTCCCTTATAGCTGCAAAATTTGGAGCTACCTATGTTACAGATATATATAATTTTGCATTGGGTATGGTATACCTTTTAACTACTATAAGTTACGGACTTACTACTACTTTTATACCGCTTAATTCGGAACATATCGAAAATAGCACTATAAGTGAGAGAAATAAATTTGTAAACAATGTAATAAACATAGCGTCCCTTTTTACAATAGTTCTCACAGCTGTACTCATAATATTTTCAAAGCAGATAATATATGTTTTTGGACATGGTTTTACTTCCAACAGTGTAATATTTGCTCAGTCTGTTGAAATAATAAGGATAATGTTTTTATCACTTATATTTGTAACTTTAGGGAGTGTGGTTACAGGAGTACTTCAGTCCCATAAAAGGTTTTATGAACCTGCTGCTATGGCATTTGTGTCTAACTTAGTTTATATAGTGTATTTAGTGTTCTTAACTTCCAGGTATGGTATAAAGGGATTTGCAGTAGCTACAGTAATAGGATTTTTCGCTCAATTTGTAATAAATTTGCCAAGGTATAGGAAACTTAAGTATAGATATAAATTTATATTGGACTTTAAAAATAGTGATGTACATCAGATGTTTAAGCTAATGATACCTATAGTTATAAGTACCTCAGTAGTTCAATTAAATTTGTTTGTAAATAGGTGTTTTGCAAATAATATATATTTTGGAGCAGTTACAGTCTTGGACTATTCAAATAAAGTAAGTACCTTGGCTTATGAAGTTTTTGCCATAGGTATAGCTATGATTGTATATCCTACTTTATCTGAACTAGCAGTTAAAAAGGATGTTGTGAAGTATAAGAAATCCCTTATAAGTGCTATAAATACCATAATGATAATAATGATACCTGCATCAGTGGCTATAGGAATTTTAAGAGACCCACTTATAAATTTAATTTTTAGGAGAGGGGCATTTACAGCACAAGCTGCAAATTTAACTTCCAGTGCCTTATTATTTTACTGCCCTGCGATGATTGCCTATGGAGTAAGGGATATTTTAAATAAAGCATTTTATTCTGTTAAAGATGCAAAAACCCCTATGTCAAACAGTTTTGTGGGCATAATTATAAATATAATTATAAATATAATTATAATAAAATATATGAAGGTTTCAGGGCTTGCTTTAGCTACAACTATCTCTGCAGTTATTACTACCTTACTTATGATGTGGAACTTGAATAAAAAGTTAGAAGGAATGAATATTAGAAAACTTGTTTTAAGTTTTGCTAAAATAGTTTGTTCTTCTGCTATTATGGGAATAGTTATATATGTTATAAATAATTTCTGTATGAATAAGATTTCATCTATTATGCAGCAAAGTATGATTTCGATTTTCATATCTTTTGTATTTGGCAGTGTAGTTTACTTTATATGTTTGTATTTTACTGGATTAGAAGAGTATAGGAACCTAATAAATGGACTTAAGAATAAAATTGCAAGGTAGATATTAAATATTTTGTACAAGGAAGGTGGCAGACATTACAAAAAGACGTGTTTTGGAGATGGATGTAATAAGAGCACTTGCTATAGTTGCAGTAATAGTATTACATGTTTCTGCAACTATACTGTATAGGAGCACACCTTATTCTACGACTTACAATGCTAACTTTATATTGAATCAGTTTTCAAGGTTTTCTGTTCCTGCATTTATAATTATTTCTGGAATGGGACTCACTATAAGTTATAAAGAAGGATGCGGTTATTTTAAATTCATAATTAGAAGATTTTTAAAAGTAGTACCACAGTATATAGTGTGGTGCTTACTATATATAGTCATTATAACTAAGGACTTTAACATACATACTGATTTAAACAATATAGTATATGGAAATGTATTTTATCACTTTTATTTTGTACCTTTAATTATTGAGCTTTACATAATATTTCCTTTCATATACAAATTTATGGAAAAAAAGTGGTGGCTATTACTTAGTTTTTTAATGACATCATTTTTTATTATATATACCTATTACTTTAAAGTAGTGACTCCAGATCAGTGGTTTTGGAATAAAAAAAATTTATTTTACTGGATCTTTTATTTCTCATTAGGAGGATATATGGGAAAAAATCTAGATAATATATCCCAGAAATTAAAGAAAATTAGACCTATAGTGTGTGTTATGTTTTTACTTTCAATTTTTACACTGCTGTATAGTTTTATAACGGGAAATCAGTACGGTAAAAGTATAGACTACATTACGACTTTTCAGCGTCCCTCAGTAATTTTTTATTCTACATTTTTTGTGATTTTCATATTCAGTTTTGAATGGAAGAAAGGATTGTTTATGAAAATTATAAGATATATATCAAATACTTCTTATGATATTTATTTATCCCAGGCAGGTATACTATATTTGTATACTCAATATTATATAGGAAGATATGTGCATGTGGATAATTTAAGCTTTGGTGTAAAGGCTTTTGCAGTTACATTGATAGGATCCATAGCACTCAACGAGATAAAAAAACTTTTATAAAGAGATAGCCGGATAAAGTATATGCAATATGATATAATAAGTAAAAATATAATAAGGCAGGTGAAGTAACTGATTTGTAGGTTTAAATTTACAGATCATAAAATTATGCAGACAGAAGATATAAAAATAGATGTGGATAAAGATATAAAAAGTAAATCCTTTCAATTATTTCTCAAGAGAATAGCTGATTTTATATTATCTCTTGTAGGAATAATTATACTTAGCATAGTATTTGTAATATTGGCTATATGGATTAAATTGGATTCGAAGGGCCCTGCTATTTTCAAACAGGTTAGAGTGGGTAAGAATGGAAAGAATTTTACCATATATAAATTTAGAACTATGGTAGTAAATGCGGAAAAAAAGAGAGAATTAGACATTGATCCCGGTGATTTGCAAAATTTTGTATTTCAAAGTAAGAATGATAATAGAGTGACTAGATCAGGAGCTTTTTTAAGAAAAACAAGTTTGGATGAAATTCCACAACTTTTTAATGTATTTATTGGAAATATGAGCTTGGTTGGACCAAGACCTGAAATACCAGATGTAGTTAAATTTTATCCTGATTCGTATAAACAAAGATTACTTGTAACACCAGGAATAACGGGATTGGCACAAGTAAGCGGAAGAGGAGAAATAGAGCTTGGAAAGACCGTATATTATGATTTAATGTATATAAAAAAGTTTTCGCTGTGGATGGATATAAAAATCTTACTAAGGACAGTCTCATCTGTATTTAAAAGTGAAGGTGCATTTTAATATGTTTACAAGATTGTTAAAATATAATGTGTTTAATGGAAGTAAGATGGAGCTTATGGAGTATATAGAGAAGTTTTCTAAAGTAAACATAGTTTCTGGTAATCCAGAAGTACTCTATAATGGACTAAAAGATAATTTACTATTGACTAGTTTTACGGCAAGTCGAAGTGTAATAATTCCAGATGGAATTGGAACACTTTTGGCTTCTAAAATAGTGAAAGTGCCTATAAAAGAAAAAATAGCAGGTATAGAAATAATGGAAGAAGTAATAAAAAAATGTAGTAGGGAAAATAAACCTATATATCTTTTAGGGGCTAAGCAGGAAATACTTGAAGGATGCAAAGAAAATCTAAAACGGAAGTATCCTAAGATTAACATAGCCGGAAGTCATAATGGATATTTTGATCTAGAACATTGCGAAGATATAGTGTGCGATATAAAGAAAAGCAATGCTTATGCACTTTTTGTAGCTATGGGTGCTCCCAAACAGGATATATTTATAGCAAGGAATATGGACATACTTCCATGTAGGGTGTATATGGGTGTAGGAGGAAGCTTTGATGTTTTGGCGGGAAAAATTAAAAGGGCTCCAAAATGGATGATAGAACTAGGACTTGAATGGTTGTACAGAGTTTGCAAGGAACCTTATAGAATAAAGAGACTTTCTTCTATACCCAAGTTTTTATTAAAGGTTGCAGAATATAATAAAAAGTAAATGTTAAATTATGAAAACTTATATTTAAGGCTGTGTGATACTTAGTTATCAATGGCCTTAAAATTTTAAATTTTATCTTCCATTATATCTTTAAAATTAATACTCTCTAGTTCGTTAATTAGAGTACCCTGTACCTTTGAAAGAGCATTGTGCACACCACAATGTCCTTTTTTATGGGCATTGCAATGCTCCGTATCGTATAGGCATCTGTTTAAGTAAATAGGCCCATCTATAGCCTCAATAATATTTCTTAAAGTAATATCTTCAGGCATACGATTTAAAGCATAGCCTCCATTAACTCCTCTGAAGGATTTTACTATACCCGCTTGAGTCAGTTTTCTTAAAAGTTTAAGAAGAAATCTTAGAGGCACATTTTGATCTTTAGCTATGGTTTTGGCTTCAATTTTTTTACCGTACCCCAAATTTGACAAATAAAGTACAACTCTAAATCCATAATCTGATTCCTGTGTAATTTTCATAATATCTCCCCAAACATAAATATATTTACCTAGTTCAAAATAATGTAAATTAGGTATAACATACAGTTATATACAAGTTAATTATACCTAATTTACAGAACATTATAAAGTATAATATAGTTAGAAAAGATATTTTTAAGGCAATTTATCCAAACCCTCTAAAACATACCCTTTATTTTTCCAGTCTTTTATAAGTGAATCCAGTATTTCAGAGTTTGTTTTTGATACTGCGTGAAGTAAAATAATGGCTCCATTATGAGTCCTGCGACTTATCATTTTTTTTGCTTCCACAGGTGAAGGCTGTTTTTGTCTATTCCAATCATTGTAGGCAAAACTCCAAAATATGGTTTTGTATCCTAATTGCTTGGTATAGAATAAGGATAATTCACTGTATTTTCCCATAGGAGGTCTAAAGAATTTAGGCATTTCTTTACCTGTAATTTCTTTATAAGTATTTTCTGTTACTGTAAATTCTCTTTCAAATCTTATAGGATCTTTTGCAGCATCTGCCATTGAAGGATGTTTTTCTGAATGATTGCATACTAGGTGCCCTTCATTTACCATTCTTTTTACAAGTTCCGCATTATCTTTTATATAAGGGGTAGTAACAAAGAAAGCGGCCTTAACATTGTTGGATTTTAATATATCTAACATCTTAGCAGTATATCCGTTTTCATAACCTTCGTCAAAAGTAAGATAAAGTATTTTTTTTGAAGTATCTCCTAAATAATATCCAGAGTATTTGTTTAAGAGTTTTAGTATATCTGCAGGTTCCTCTGAAGGCATACCAGAATTATTAGGCTTGAAAAACCAATTTTTTTCTCTTCTATCTAAGTTTTGAGTGTTTAGATTTTTTAACCTAGAAGGAGCATTATTATCATCTAGAGTAGTTATGCTTTTTGTATTTGTTAAAGTAATTTTTCCTACCTGGTAGCCTTTAACACTATAAGGACATAGAAAAATTGTACATAGGAGAAATATGGACACAAACTTTTTATTCAAATATAATCACCTACCTTATAAGATATATTTTATGGTATACTTAATTTAATAATTTATACTTGAGATTAATAGAGATTGTAAGAAAATTATAGCAGGGAAACGTTGTATAGCGATGTTTCCCTGTAATGCATATATTGAGTATGGAGACAAAAATATGAACAGTTTTATTGAAGATGTTGAACAAATTTACAATTTTATTAAAAAAAATATAGATGTAGAAGAGAAGATGCATTTTATAGAAACTTATAAGCAAAAATCTAATATGAAGAAAGAAATTAGCTTTTCAGAAGAATACTATAAACAGAAAATTATGAATGGAAAAAATGGAGTAGTGTATACTCCTCCGGAAATGGCAGCATTTATGGTTAAAAACTTGATAAATGTCAATGATGTAATTGGAAATCCATTTATAAAAATAATAGATCCTTCCTGTGGATCTGGGAATTTAATTTGTAAGTGCTTTCTATATTTAAATCGAATATTTATTAAGAATATTGAAGTTATAAATAGTAAAAACAATTTAAATTTGAAACTAGAAGATATAAGTTACCATATAGTACGTAACAATCTATTTGGATTTGATATAGATGAAACTGCAATAAAAGTTTTAAAAATAGACTTATTTTTGATTAGCAATCAGTTTAGTGAAAAAAATTTTCAAGTAAAGGATTTTCTAGTGGAAAATATAGATAGAAAATATGATGTGTTTATAGGAAATCCTCCGTATATAGGACATAAATCTGTAGATTCTAGTTATTCATATGTTTTAAGAAAAATATATGGAAGTATATATAGAGACAAAGGAGACATATCCTACTGTTTTTTTCAAAAATCATTAAAGTGTTTAAAGGAGGGAGGAAAACTGGTTTTTGTTACTTCTAGGTATTTTTGTGAATCTTGCAGCGGAAAAGAACTTAGAAAGTTTTTAATTGAAAATACCTCTATTTATAAAATTATAGATTTTTATGGTATAAGACCTTTTAAAAGAGTAGGTATAGACCCAATGATAATATTTTTAGTAAGAACAAAAAATTGGAACAATAATATAGAAATCATAAGACCCAATAAAATTGAAAAAAATGAAAAAAATAAATTTCTTGATTCCTTGTTTTTAGATAAATCTGAAAAATGCAAAAAGTTTTCTATTTCTCAAAAGTCTATAAATAATGATGGATGGGTATTTGTTGACGAAGTTGAGAAAAATATAATAGATAAAATAAAAGAAAAAAGTAAATTTATTTTAAAGGATATATGCCATAGTTGTCAGGGTATAATAACGGGATGTGATAGGGCTTTTATAGTTGATAGAGACATAATAAATAGTAGAAAAATTGAATTAAGGTTAATAAAACCCTGGATAAAAAGTAGCCATATACGAAAAAACGAAGTAATTAAAGGTGAAAAATTTATTATATACTCAAATTTAATAGAAAATGAAACAGAATGTCCTAATGCTATAAAGTATATAGAGCAGTACAAAAAAAGGCTTATGGAAAGAAGAGAATGTAAAAAAGGAACAAGAAAGTGGTATGAACTTCAATGGGGGAGAAAACCGGAAATTTTTGAAGAAAAGAAAATTGTGTTCCCATACAAGTCCTGTGACAATAGATTTGCTCTTGACAAGGGAAGCTATTTTAGTGCAGATATATATTCCTTAGTATTAAAAAAAAATGTACCTTTTACCTATGAAATACTTTTAAATATATTAAACAGTCCTTTGTATGAATTTTACTTTAAAACTTTCGCAAAAAAATTAGGAGAAAATCTATATGAGTATTACCCTAATAATCTAATGAAATTGTGTATTCCTTCTATTGATTTTGGAGGAGAAAATAATATAGAAAAAAAGCTGTATGATTTTTTTGGACTGACAGATAAGGAAATTGAGATTGTAGAAAAGATAAAAGATAATTGCTGAGTTCATATTTGGTAATTATCTTTTTAAATTTTACTAAAAAAATTATCAATATGTGTTTAAAAACATAATAGGTGGTAAAAATAAATAGTAAAATTACTAATAAAAAAAGAAGGAAAATTATTCCAAATGGAGAATAGTATTAAAGTACAGGTTTTGACTTTACGGAGGGTTACTAATTAAAAATTACAACTATATGTACACATTTTTGGTTTATTGTAACTCTAGATTAAAAATGAAAGAAGGGGGGTAAAAGTGTCTGGCTCGGACTATGCATTATTTATGCATATGACTAAAATTCTTAGTATGAATTTCAGTCATATAACAATACGCCTTTATTGTTATATGGTAAATTAAAGTTAAAATTGAGATTTTAACGCTGAGGCTATATATGGCAGGTACCTTATTTAGTATAGCTTTAGTAGAGCTTTAGATAATATATGAATTTGGAATTTAATGTAAAGGACAATAAACTTATAGTTTATATGAGAGGAGAACTAGATCATCATAGTGCAGAAGAAGTCAGAAATAAAATAGATGACAGATTGGATAGAGAGAGTTTAAACAAGTTGATAATGGATTTCTCAGGAGTAAGCTTTATGGATAGCTCTGGAATAGGGGTGGTAATAGGAAGGTATAAAAAATTAAATTCTGCAGATGGCAGCGTATGTATTGTAGGCGCAATCAATTCAGTAAAAAGAGTATTTGAACTTTCAGGTATGTTTAAAATTATAGGACTTTATGACAGCGTTGCGGAAGCACTTCAGAATATTTAATGGGGGGATAAATTATGTACGATAACAGTATGAAAATAGAGTTTATTAGTAAATCACAAAATGAAAGCTTTGCCAGGGTCTCAGTAGCAGCTTTTGTGTCACAACTTGATCCTACAGTGGAGGAATTGGCAGATGTAAAAACTGCAGTTTCAGAGGCAGTTACAAACTCTATTATTCATGGCTATGAAAATAAAGAAGGTGTAGTTAAAATTCAAGCCTTTATTAAAGAAAAAGAACTTACGTTGATAGTAGAAGACCAAGGTGTAGGTATAGAAAATATAGAACTCGCTAGACAACCCCTTTATACTTCAAGACCTGATCTTGAGAGATCAGGTATGGGATTTACTGTAATGGAAACTTTTATGGACTCCCTTAAAGTAGAATCTGAAAAAAACAAAGGGACAAGATTAACTATGAAAAAAGTTTTTAATTCATTAAGTTAGGTGAATAGTATGAGTGAGGAAACAGCAAAAAAATTAAAATATAGTTATAATGATAATTTGGAATTGATTAAATATGCAAAAAAAGGAGATAAAGATGCCCTAAATAAATTGGTAGAATTGAATTTACCATTAGTGGCATCTATAAGTAAAAAATTTCTAAATAGGGGATACGAGTATGAAGATATATTTCAAATAGGTTGTATGGGACTTATGAAAGCAGTAAATAATTTCAATGAAGAATACAATGTAAAATTTTCTACATATGCTGTACCCATGATATTAGGGGAAATAAAGCGCTTCTTAAGGGATGACGGAATGATAAAAGTAAGCAGAAGTGTAAAAAATACTGCAAAAAAAATCCACTATGACAGAGAAGCACTTACTAAAAAATTAAATAGAGAACCTACAATACAGGAATTAGCAGAGTATTCTGGAGTAGAAGTAGAAGAACTGATTTTTGCCACAGAATCTGCTAGCAGTTTGCAGTATCTGTATGATACTATACATCAAGATGATGGTTCACCAGTGCTTTTGATAGATAAGATAAGTGAAAATCCAAAGGAAGATGTAGAGATGGTGGATAAAATTGCACTTAAAGAAGCTTTGAACAATTTAGATGTGAAATCGAGACAAATTATAATGCTGAGATATTTTAAAGATAAAACTCAGGTACAGGTAGCAAAGATGCTAGGTATAAATCAAGTACAGGTTTCTAGAATTGAAAAAAAAGTGTTAAAAACTATGAGAGAAATTTTAACAGGTTAACATCAGATAAAAGGGGATGTTCAAAGCAATTTTTTAAATTGCTTTGAACATCCCCTTTAAATTAAATCAGTATAAAGTTAATTTCCTGTACTAGGAATTGTAGTAGGTAAATTATTAACATCCTTTGAGTTTTCATCGTTGGTAGTGTCTTTTTTATCTTTAGTGTTTGTATCAGTAGTTGTATTAGTGTTTGTATTAGTATTATTAGGATTATCATTTGTATTACTATCAGAATTCCAGTTATTTTTATTAGAAGCATTATTTTTTTTGCTTTTATTCTCAGGTAAGTTATCAAGTGCATTCCATGAATGAGATACATTACAATAATCTGAGGGAACTGTTCCATCTATAAAATATTCAGTATAAACTTTATTACCTGTAGGATCTGTATGACAATCTGAAACAGGAAGTTTTCCTGATTTAGAACATATAGGAGAAGTTACAACTCCATCTGGCATTTCAATATCTTTTGCCTCTAAACCTTGATGGAAAGGAGACATTATATTAGCCCAAAGTTGGGCTGCAGAATTACTGCTTAAGGAGCCATCTAATACAGAATCATCATCATTACCAATCCACACTGCAGCGGAATAATAAGGGGTTAGTCCTACAAACCACAGGTCTTTTCTATCCTCAGAAGTACCTGTTTTACCACTTACAGGCATATCTCCTAAGTTAGCATTGCTACCAGTTCCTTCTGCACTTACAGGGCCTTTTAACATTTGATATAGCACATAGGCACTTTGTGGAGAAAGTGCTTTTTTAGTTTGAGTTTTATTATCAAGTAAAACTGTACCATTTCTATTTACTACTGTAGTGTAAAGTTTTGGAGTAGTGTATTTTCCAGAATTTCCAAAAGTCCCATAGGCAGCAGACATCAAAAGTGTATTTGTACCGTGATGGAGCTCTCCAAGGGAAAGTGCTGCTATACTGGATCTATCATGCTCGTCTAAAGTTATACCAAATTTTTCTGCATAATCAGCTCCAGTTTTTAAACCCATTCTATCTTCTACTTTAACGGCTACCGTATTTAAGGATTTAGTTAAGGCAGTTCTTAAAGTTACAGTTCCGAAATCAGTATCTTCATCATTTTTAGGGTTATAAGGTTCTCCATTAGAAGCATATTTATTGGCAAGTTCAGGTGATAATGGAGAAGAATCTACTGTAGAAGCTGCAGTAAATTGTTGTGAATCTACAGCAGGACTGTATACAGTTAAAGGTTTTATACTGGAACCAGAAGGCCTTAAATATTTTTCAGATGCAGCTCTATTGAAAGATCTGGCTGGCTGGCTTCCCCTTCCACCAACTAGCGCCTTTACCTCACCTGTATGATAATTCATGACTACAGCAGAAGCCTGAGGTTGAACTATTCCATTTTTATCTGGAGATGAAGAATTAAAAATACTGTCGCTATTTAAGGTGTTTTCAGTTTTTTCCTGTAGGTCTTTATTCATAGTAGTATGTATTTTTAAACCACCATACATAAGTAAATTCTCAATCTGTTCATCTGTATATTTGTATTTAGATTTTAGATCTTTTTTTACTGCATTTATAACAGGTACAGTAAACCATTCATTGTTATATCCATTATTTACAGTAGGTTGAGACATTATATCCAGTTTACCATTTGCAATGTCATTTACAGCAGTTGTGTACTGATCCTTTGATATATATCCATTCTCATACATTTTTTTTACTACAGTAGTAGTTCTGTTTAAATATATAGATGGATTTTTTTTAGCTGTAGGAGAATAAGGATAATATACAGAAGGACTTTGAGGCATACCTGCAATAAAAGCACATTCAATTAAGTTTAAATCTTTTGCTGATTTGCCAAAGTACTGTTTAGCAGCAGCTTCAACACCTAATGCTCTTCCTCCTAAATAAATTGTATTCATGTAAGCCTCAAGTATTTGAGTTTTACTCAATTTCTTTTCAAGTTTTAAGGAAAGATATATTTCTTGCATTTTTCTCTTATAAGATATTTGAGAAGATAAATATATATTTCTAACTAATTGTTGGGTTATGGTAGATGCACCTTGAATTCCAGTATTTCCACTAAATTTGCTTTTAATATCTATAAATACTACACCTATGAGTCTTTTTAAGTCTATGCCTTTATGTTTATAAAATCGTTCATCTTCTATACTTACGAAAGCATTTTTTAAATTTTGGGGCATACTGCTAAAAGGTATTACCGTCCTTTGCTGTGGGGTAACTAGTACGTCCATTGAATTATTTTTATCATCATATAGAACGGAAGGTTCGTTTAAATTCGATATTTGGCTTATGTCTAGTGGAGGAGAATTTTTTATAACAGCTGCAGTTAAACCCAATGCTGCAGCAAATACCAATGCTAATAATCCACATAAAATTGCAGCTCCATGTTTAAAAACCTTTTTTCGAGCCTTTTTACGCTTTTTGACCATAAATTTCCTCCTTATTTTGAAGTGTACATTTTTTAAATTATTATAACATAAATTAAATCTTTAGGTAAATACACGAAGTTATTGTCATATATATATTATGTATCAAATCATAAGGATGTGGAAGAGATAAAAAAATTTAAAGTTCCCATTAAGAAAATCAAAATTATATTAATAATATCTGTTATAACTATATCCACAGTAATGTGTCTTTATTTTGTAAATTCAAGGATAACTCCTGCTATAATTACAGCTTCAGATGTAGAAATAAGAGCTGTAGTTACACAAACTATAAACTCAGTTATAATGCAGGAGTATTCAAAACAATTTACTTATAAAGATATTATACAGGTGGAAAAAGATAAGGAAGATAATATAGTTATGGTTAGAGCAGATACACTAAAAATGAATAAAATAGCTTGCGATGTGGCATTGGAATCCCAAAACAAGCTAAGAAATGTAGGAAAAGTTGGTTTGAAGATTCCTATGGGATATATAATGAAAAACAATTTGCTAGCGTTTTTTGGACCTAGCATTACAATTAGGATGCAGCCTATAGGTTACATAGAGACTAAATATTTGTCAAGCTTTGAAAGTGCAGGTATAAATCAAGCTAGACATAAAATAAGTGTACAGGTAAAGACAAACATGAGGGTGATGATTCCTTTTGGAAGTGAGGATATACAAGTAAAAAATGAAGTGCCCATATCAGAAACAATTATAGTGGGAAAAGTACCAGAAACAGCCATAGATTTAGGTCTTGATAAAACTGGAGTTAAGTTAAAATCCGGTAATTAAATAATGGCAAAGCTCAATGTTAAAAAGAGCTTTGCCATTATTTAAACAAAATTATTCCCAGTTAAATATGTAAGGTACATTCCGATAATAATCTCCATAATTTAATCCATAACCTGCAACAAATACATCGGGAATCTCGAAACAACAAAAATCTGGGGTCAATGAAATTTTTCTTCTGTCAGGTTTGTCTAGAAGAACGCAGCATTTTACACTGGAAGCACCTAGAGATTTTACATGGTCTATAGCAAAGTCCATAGTAATACCTGTATCTGTTATGTCATCTACAATTAAAACATCATACCCTTTCAGGTCGTCTAATATATCATTTACAATTTTTATTTCACCAGATGATGTTTCAGAATTTCCATAACTTGAAGTTGTCATAAATCCTATTTTTACAGGAAGCTTTATTTGTCTTACTAAATCTGCTGTAAATATAAAACTTCCTCTTAAAAGGGATAATACATATAAATTTTTATCTTTATATTTAGTGGTTATTATTTTACCTACTTCTTCTATCCTCTTTCCAATTCGTTCTTGGGATATCAATATGTTTTTCGATTTGTTTTCCATAATATTCCTCCATGGTGTATATTAAATTAATGATTGCCATAATATAAAATTATATTATCAATATTAACAAGATTTCTGAAAATTTTCAATGACATGAAGTAATGTGTTTACAATGTTTTTTATTTAGTATAGAATTATACGATAGCTATAAACTCAATTTTTGTGCATACAAAATTTTAATTTAATATAAAAATAATATGAAGTGATCAATTTATAATGAACAATTCACAATTAAGGACTATTTTCTGTTGTAATAGAAAACCTACTGAAATTGTAAACTGTGAATTGATAGATATGGAGATGATATTTTGATATATGGAAATACAGAAGGAATAAAAAATTCGACATTAGATGAATTGGAAAAGATTTATGATATAAGAGTTTCAAAAGAAAGCATATGCAGCAGGGAAATTGTAGAAGTGCTTTCTAGAATTACTACTTATTTAAATAGAGAATTAAGCCTGGCAATTGATAAAAGAGGAATAATCGTAAGCATATCTGTTGGAGATAGTAGTACTGTGAGTATTACTGAAATTGAGGGAAACCAAAATAAACTCTGTGGTATTAGGATAGTACATACCCATCCTAATGGAGATTCAAGACTTTCCGAAATTGATATTTCAGCTTTAGTAAAATTAAGATTAGACTGTATAGCGGCTATAGGGGTTGACAAGGATGGAATTACGGGTATTACCATAGGATTTTGTAAGGTAAAAGATGGAGAAGTTATAAGTGAAGTTTCAGAAAAGCTTACTTTAGAGGACGCAGTTAACTTTAATATAGTACAAAAAGTAAATGAAATAGAAAAGTCGATGAATGATGAATATGTGCTGCAGGAAGCAGGAGAGAGAGCATTACTTGTGGGCACAGATACTGAAGACAGCTTGGATGAATTAAAAGAACTGGCAAAAGCCTGTAATGTTAATGTGTTAGAAAAAATACTTCAAAAAAGAGACACTATAGATACTGCTTTTTATGTAGGAAAGGGAAAAGTAAGTGAGATAGCATTAATTGCACAGCTCAGTGGTGCAAATATAGTAATTTTTGATGATGAATTATCTGGTTCTCAAGTTAGAAACTTAGAAGAAAACCTAGGAATAAAAGTAATAGATAGAACTACTCTCATACTTCATATATTTGCTTCAAGGGCAAGGAGTAAGGAATCTAAGTTACAGGTGGAACTTGCACAGCTAAAATACAGGTTAGCTAGGCTTTCAGGACTCGGTATAGTTCTTTCAAGGACTGGAGGAGGAATAGGTACTAGAGGACCTGGTGAAAAGAAGTTGGAAACCGATAGAAGACATATAAGAGAAAAGATATATGAAATTAGTAAAGAACTGAAGAAAATAAAGCAGGTTAGAAAAACTCAAAGAAAGAAGAGAGATGAGATAAATAAGGTATCACTGGTGGGGTATACTAATTCGGGTAAATCTACTTTAAGAAATAAGTTGTGTGAAGTAGCTGTCACTAGAGAAAATGTAAATAAAGAAAAGGTATTTGAAGCAGATATGTTATTTGCTACTTTGGACACTACTACTAGGGCTGTGGAATTGGAAGATGGTAGAACAATTGCAGTGACAGACACTGTAGGTTTTATAAAAAAACTTCCCCATGATCTGGTAGAAGCATTTAAATCTACCTTAGAAGAAGTACAATATGCTGATTTATTATTACATGTAGTAGATGCATCATCCGATTATGCAGAAGAACAGATAGATGCAGTAAATGAAGTGCTGAGCGAACTTGACGTAAATGATAAACCTGTACTTATCGTATTAAACAAAATTGATAAATTAGAAGATACTAAATTGAGCGGTATAAAAGATAGATACAAAAATTCAAATGCAATATTTATATCAGCTAAATATGGTACAAATTTAGATGAGCTCTTGAAAAGAGTATTGGAAATGCTTCCTCATAATATAAAAAAAGCAGAATATTTAATTCCTTATACAGAACAGTCTGCAGTGTCATTTATTCATAAATATTGTAAGGTAAAGAATGAAGATTATAGGGAAGATGGCACCTATGTAAATGCACTTGTAGATGAAAAAACATACAATAAATTTAAGAAGTTCATAATTAACCCAAAATAATTGGATATTAAAAAAGAGAGTATTAGTATGAAAATATTAGATGCTCTTTTTTGGTAAAATAGCAAAAAAATAATTTTACCATTGAATTTTTATAAAAATATATTATATAATATATAGAAATTCAAGTTCATAAAGTCCAAAAGGGGGAGACTAAATTGGAAAAAACTATATTACAATATCAAAAGGCTTTTAACAGTACCATTGATAGACTTAAAGCAAATGATTTTGTCCTTGCAGTTATGGTTTTTGGGAGTATGGTCACTGGCGATTTGTGGGATGAATCTGATATCGACTTACTTGTAGTGTTTGATAATAAAAGGGGCAGTATTAAAAACATATACACTGAAGAAAAGGGAATTCAAATTCATGTTAAACTTGTAAGCAAGAGTAACTTCCTGCAGATGCCTGAAAAAAATTTAAAGGGTGGATTTATATCTAGAATAATATCTTCATCCAGACTGGTATTTTCAAAGGATAAGGAAATAACTTCAAAATATGATACTGGAAGATATTATTCAGATTTAGATAGAGAAAGATGGAATATGTACTATATTGGAGAGTTATTTAAAAGTATGGGTATATGTAAAAAATATCTTCAAAATGACAATGTATATACTGCATATATTGCTGCAGTACGTTCTGTTGAAGAGTTTTCCAGATTATATGTAAATTCTTCAGGACATATGATAAGTAAAGATTCTATGACTATTTCTATGAATTTAAATGACAACTTTAAAAAATGTGTAGACAAATTATTTTTTAAAAATGAAAATGTAGTTGATTCTATAAATAGTACTATAGATTATTTAACAGAAAATGTAAATAGAGATATAAGAAATACGACTAAGTTATTATTAAATTATATGAGAGAAAAGGATTGTTTTTTAAGTTCAGAAGATATAAAAAATGATGAGTTATTTTATCATTACAATATAAATATGGAAGAAATATTAAATAAGTTATGGGAAAGAAATATACTTAAAAAAGAAACGAGAAACTATAAGTTAAAGGATGGAACTGTATTATTTAAGGAAAATGTATATTTTATTTAATTGGATAAATTAAATTTGTATTAACATAATGCAGTTATTGTTATAAAATAGAATTTAGCACTAGGAATGTTTTGTGATAATTGACAGTTGACAATTAACAATTGACAACTGTCAATTATCTATTGTAAATTATAGCAGGGAAGTGAATTTTATTTCTAATAAATATTTTGTGAATCTAAATAGAGAAGAAACTGTTAAATATCTATTAATAGAAAAACATATAAAAAAATTGATAGATACAAATAAAATTGAAGACGGGGAGAAACTACCTTCTATAAGAGAAATGGCAGAATTTTTAAATGTAAATAAAATCACTGTGGTAAATGCATATAAAAGGCTTCAAGCTGAAGGCTATGCTGCTCAAAAAATTGGCAGTGGAACTTATGCTAAAAAGAGGGATATAAATAAGAACTTTAGTAGAGAATACTCAAAGGTTCTGAAGAAGATATCTAGCGATGAAGTAAAAAATTATATAGATTTTACCGGAGAAACTCCAAGTGGTGAATTTTTTCAGATAAGTTTCTTTAAAAGTGTTTTAAATGAGGTTCTGGATAGGGATGGCTCATCGGCTTTGATATGTCAAGAATCCCTCGGATATGATGGACTCAGAAATAGTATAAGTGATGTGTTCTGGAATGGAAACATAGATAAGGATGATATACTTATAGTTTCAGGAGCGCAGCAAGGTATAGATGTGGTTTCAAAGGCTATTTTAAATACAAATGATACTGTAATAGTTGAAAAACCAACATATAGTGGGGCACTATCTGTATTTAAATGGAGAAGAACTGAAATAATCGAAACTCCTATTGAAAAAGATGGAATTAATATAGACAACCTTGAAAAAATACTTAAAAAAAACAAAGTGAAATGTTTTTATACAATGAGTTATTTTCAAAATCCTACTGGGATAAGCTATAGCAATGAAAAGAAAAGGCAAATACTCAGATTAGCCGATATATATGATTTTTATATAATAGAAGATGATTATCTTTCAGAGTTAATTTATGATGATAGTATAAAATATAGTAGTTTTAAAAGCTTAGATAGTAGTGACAGGGTTGTTTATATAAAAAGCTTTTCAAAAATATTTTTGCCAGGAATACGAATTGGATATTTGATACCTCCTAAGAAATTTAAAGAAAGCATTCAAAATTCAAAAATAAATACAGATATATCTACATCCAGTCTTATGCAAAGGGCTCTGGATTTATATATAAGAAAAGGCTTGTGGCGAAGTTATATAAATGATTTAAATGTAGTCTATAAAAGAAGATATGTATATATGAAAAAATGTATAGATAAATATTTAAAAAATCAAGTAGAGTTTGTAGAACCAGGTGGAGGACTTCATTTTTATTTAAAAATAAACCAGAACATAGTTATAGATTCTATAGAGCTTTTTAGAAAATCAAAAAATAGAAGAGTTTTAATTACACCAGGTACGTTGTTTTATAAAGTACCTTCAGAAGGTAAAAAGTACTTTAAAATTGGTTTTTCACATGTGGATGAAAAAAATATAGAAAGTGGAATTCAAATATTAAGTGAACTTATAATTATGTAATTTGTCCGATGACTACCCGCACTAATACTCCCACGCACTCTGTGAAAGCGACTATCACCAAATCAAAGATTTGGGATATCTGCTTTTCTTCAAGTGTGAGTAAAGAGCGGCTACGTCCCTGGATAACGATTTTCCCTAAAGGATAACGCCTTCTGAGTGCTGAAGCACTAAGAAGGCTGTTAATAAGCATCAGATGGAGTTAAAACTCCATCTGATGCCAAGAACTCTGTTTATAGTATATATTAAAATAGTTTAGAGGGATATTTTGAAAGGTGGGTTATCTGTGAGTTACTTTACAGTAAAGGATGAAGCTAGTTGTCAATTTGAGGAAAAAAAGTCTATATTTATAGGAAGTATAAAAAGAGTTTATACTGAAAACGAGGCTAAAAAATTTATAAGTAAAGTAAAGGAAAAGAATATTAAAGCAACACATAACGTATATGCTTATGTAATTGGAGAAAAAATGAATATACAAAGATACAGCGATGATGGAGAACCTCAAGGAACTGCAGGAATACCAGTACTAGATGTCATAAAGAAAAAGGGAATAACAGATGTGGTAATAGTAGTTACTAGATATTTTGGAGGAACACTTCTAGGTAAAGGAGGATTAGTAAAGGCTTACACAAAGTCTGCTGCTCTCTCAATTGATGAATCTGGAATAGTGGAAAAAGTAAAAGGATGTCAGTTAGATATATTTATAGAGTATGATACTTTGGGAAAATTACAATATATGTTTGAACAAAAGTCGATTCATATAGAGAATATAGACTATACGGAAAAAATTTGTGTGTCGATAAACTATATTTCGGAAGATGTAGATAAATTAATAAATGAGATTATAGAACTGACAAATGGGAAATGTGAAGTGATAGTTGGAGATGAGGAATTTTATTTTAAGATTGATACAAGGCTTATCAAAGAATAAATAGCAGATAATGATAATTTTCCTCCTAACGTCAGAAAATATTAAAATTATAGATTTCCTGAGGTATGAAAGAAGTCATCATTATCTAACTTTGATATTTCAGCTTTAAACTTTTAAAAACTTTGCAATATTCAATTCTTAAATGATTAATTATAGGTAGGGTACATTTGTGTTTAACAGCTTTTATATGATATAATACAATTTGCATAATTAATATAAATAATTATAACCGTAAGTTAGGGGGAAATTTGTATGTCAGGACATTCAAAATGGCATAATATACAAGCAAAAAAAGGTAAAGCAGATGCAAAAAGAGGCAAGATATTTACTAAAATAGGTAAGGAACTGGCAATCGCTGCTAAAGAAGGCGGATCAAATCCAGATTCCAATTCAAAATTAAGAGATGTTATAGCAAAAGCTAAGGCAAATAATATGCCTCAGGATACAGTACAGAGGGCAATTAAAAAGGGTTCAGGAGAACTTACAGGAGTAAACTACGAAGAAATATCCTATGAAGGTTATGGACCAAGCGGAGTTGCTATGATAGTAAAAGCTTTAACTGATAATAAAAATAGAAGTGCTAGCAATGTAAGGGCAGCATTTTCAAGACATGGTGGTAATTTAGGTGCTAACGGCTGTGTAGGATGGATGTTCCAGGCCAAAGGCCAGATAGTAATAGAGAGAAAAGAAGACATGGATGAAGACGAAATAATGATGCAGGTATTAGATGCAGGTGCTGAAGATTTTATTGCTGAAGAAGAAGTCTTTGAGGTAATTACTACTGTAGAAGACTTTGGTACAGTAAGGGAAAAACTAGAGGAACAGGGTTTTGAATTCCTGTCTGCAGATATTACAATGATACCAGACAATACTGTAGCTGTTGATATGGAAACTGCAGGAAAGGTTCAAAGACTTATAGATAAACTTGAGGACGATGACGATGTTCAGGACGTTTATCACAATGCTGAATTCCCTGAAGAATTTGAAGGATAAAAGATTTCAAGTAGTTTTACATATAGCAAAAACTTGAATGTTTGTCATTACCGCAGATAAACATTTAAGTTTTAATACTTATTGATTATGACAACCATTTTTCATATGAATATAAAAAGTTTACATGAGGAGCAATGTTATTAAGTTAAGAAATAAATATTATAGTTATGGAACAGAGTGTGTTAAAAAATACATACCTGTTCTTTTTTATATAATAATTTTTATCAAAATCTTTAAAAAGACTTGACAAATAGTAGGAAAAGTGTGGCGGAGTCTTTTAGGTACAATGATTTTTAAGGAGGTTCACCCATGGACGAATATGCAGATTTTATAAAGGAAAATTAGATACTGTGTTAACTGAAATGCAGCAATATTCAGGCATGTTTGTTGATAACCCTTAGAGAACGTTCCTAGATTTGATTTACACAAATCTAGGAACGTTCTCGAATATAAATGTTATTCAAGAAAAAACTTTTTTACTTTCCATATAAAGACACATTCTTAATATGCTGGGCATAGGTTTCTGCAAATACATGTGTATTGGTTTTAGTGTCCAGTACATAATAAAGGTAATTAGTTCTTTCAGGATGCATTGCAGCATTTATGGATTTTGTTCCTGGATTACATATTGGAGATGGCGGCAATCCTTTATTTAAGTAGGTATTATAAGGAGATTTTACAGTTAAATCCCTATTATATACTTTATCTTTATGTCCTATTATGTAGAGAATAGTTGCATCTATTTGTAAGGGCATATTTTTATTTAATCTATTGTAAATAACACTGGCTATCTTTGGCCTGTCCACATCTTTTCGCGCTTCTTTTTCTATTAGAGAAGCTGTTATTATAACATTTCTTATGCTTAAATTATTTTTAGTTATATAACTTTTACTTGGTTCTATATTTGTTTCAAAAGTTCTAAGCATTTCATTTATGATTTCTTTACTTGATGTGTTTTTTTCAAAAGTATATGTAGCAGGATATAAAAAACCGTCTAGCTTATGCTTGTCCTGAGGAAGACCTTTTAAAAACCAGTAATTGTTATCTGACCAGTTTTCTGCTGTATTCATAAAATCTTTTTCTGTAACTAATCCTGATTTCTCTAATGTCTTTCCTATTTGTTCATTTGTATATCCTTCAGGTATAACAACTTTTACTACAGCTCTGTTAACTCTATTATGCCTATTAATTAATTTATTCCTTACATAAAATGAACCGTATAATGCTAAAACGATAACAACGAATATAGATATGATTTTTCTAAGTTTCATAATTATAATGTCTATATCAACCATGAATTATTAGGTTAATAAGAACAACTTCACTCCTTTTTATTGTTTAAATATTTTTATTATTAGTATACCATATTTTACTCAGGCATATTAAAAAAATAACTAGTCAGTATGCTAGTATATTTTACTGATTATTTTCTTTTATATACCTTAGATTATTTTTTGTGAAATTTTAGAATATAACTGATTTTTATACAAAAAATAAATATAGTAATTAAGGCATTTTCAAAGAAATAACTAGTCAGTATACTGCCCTATTTTTTCAAATGCCTAATGGATGGAGGCTTGTATTAATTTGAAGAAAAAATTAATTGTTATAGTAGTTATTGTTATAATGTTCATGGGCAATAGTACTTTTGCTAAATATGGTATTTGTGAAGTACATTTTATAGATGTAGGCCAAGGGGATTGTACTTTAATAAAATTAGGTAATAAAAATTATTTAATAGATTCAGGAGCTGCATATTATACTAATAGGGTTATAAAATATTTAAATTCAAATAATGTAAATAAAATAGAAGGTATAATATTAACTCATTATCATGATGATCATTATGATGGCATATATAATATAGCTAAGTCGACAAAGGCTCATAAAGTATATTTACCTGACTATGAAAATAATATTAAATATTCTATAGCAGATAAATTGCTTAAAATGGGAGTATCTGTGGAATACATAGGAAAAGGCTGGAGTGTGAAACATTATGGTGTGAATCTTAAAGCTGTTGGGCCTATCTATAAAGATGGTAGTGTAGAGAACAACAATTCAATTGTACTTCAAGGTAAAATAGGAGGTTTGAATTATCTATTTGCGGGAGATTGTGAAAAAAGAGAAGAAAATGACATGATAAGGACAAAACAGCTAAAAAAATGTGATGTACTAAAGGTACCGCACCATGGTCTTAATACCAGCACAATGGTAGAATTTTTAAATAAGATACAACCTAAAGTAGCAATTGTAACTAGTGATGGAATAAATACACCAGATAAACGAGTTGAAAAAAGGTTAGCAAGTAAAGGGATTGTAGTATGGAGAAGTGACAGACAGGGAAATATTGTGATTAAAAATAAAATTCTATTTTCCGATAGAAATAATACTACTATAAAATTAAAATAATCCTAATATAGTGTATATAATTAGGATAAGTGTCCATAATATTCAAAAAGGAGGGATATTATGGATAATAGAAAAGTTCGTACAGTAGTATTGGTTATATTTACTATTTTAATTTTAGGTTTAAGTTGTTACATATGTGTAGTTGGATTTCAAAATGTAAATATGAATAGAGAAATAAAACAGGTTAGACAAGGAAATAAAACTTATGACACTGTAAACACAAATTCTAATATAAGTACAACTGTTCCTGAAAAAGCTAAAATTATATTTAAAATAAAATATAATAAAAGTGGAGAACTTAAGACGGAAAAAGAAGAATTGGCTGGAAAATTAGCAGGTAAAAGCAAAAATGAAGTTGAAAATATATACAAGACTGCTGGATATAAGGTTAATAAGTTCGGTACAAAAGAAGTAGTACTTGTAAAAGAAGTGGATAAATATGAGCCTAATAAATATGTACTTGGAATAAAGAATGGTCTAATTGCTATATATAAGACAGACAATCAGGGGAATATGTTTATAGAAAATGAAAAGAGAGATGTAACTGATATAAAGACAAGCAAATTAAAAGAAGAAGATATAAGGCTTTTAACTAAGGGAGATAAATACTTTGAGTGTAATACAAGAGATGAAGCAGAATCACGCCTTGAAGACTATGAATAATAGCCTTTGAGGCTTTTTCTATATTTTTTGACGTTAGTGAAAAAAGTATCATTATTTGTTATTTAACAAATTCCATATTGTGAATTGCAGTACTTGAACTAAAGTACTTAAAATGATAAAGTATTATATGTTACAATATAACGCTTTGCTTAATTTTAATAAGTCTCGATATTTTGGAGGAATTTTAGATGTATGAATACATAAAGGGAATATATAAAGGTGTAAATAAAGATTATATAGTAGTTGAGAATAATGGAATTGGCTATAAAATAAATACATCTGGCAGTACGATTGCAAAAACTCCAAAGGTAGGAAAAAATATAGTGTTGTATTTGCAGCAGATAGTGAGAGAAGATTTTATAGGATTGTATGGCTTTTTAACTAAAGAAGAATTGAGTATGTTTAACCTTTTACTTACTATAAATGGTATAGGGGCAAGAGCAGCACTTTCGATTTTATCCATAAGTGACGTAAATAATTTGAAATATGCTATAATATCTGAAGATGAAAAAAATTTGGTAAGGGCACCTGGAATAGGTAAGAAAACTGCCCAAAGAATCATACTTGAACTTAAAGACAAGATAGATGTAGGTGAACTTACGAATAGTGAGGATGATATTGACAATATAAATGCAACTCAAAATACTTCTGAGGTCTTGGAGGCTCTTATAGCACTTGGATATTCGGAAAAGGAAGGAAATAAAGCCTTAGCTTCCATAGATAAAACAAAAGAAAGTTCTACTGAGGATATGATAAAGAAAGCTCTTAAATTTTTAATGAATTAGGTTAGGTGATAGTATGGAAGATAGAATAGTTACCCCCCTTAACATTAAAGAGGATACAGAAAATGAGTATAGTTTGAGACCTAAGAGACTCAATGAATATATAGGGCAGAAAAAGGTAAAAGATAAACTAAAGATATTTATAGAGGCTGCTAGAAATAGGAAGGAAGCACTAGATCATGTACTTCTTTATGGACCACCAGGTCTTGGAAAAACTACTCTTGCTAATATAATTGCTGTGGAAATGGGAGGAAACCTAAAAATTACTTCTGGACCAGCTATAGAAAGGGCAGGAGACCTGGCTGCAATACTTACCAGTTTAAATGATATGGATGTACTTTTTATAGATGAAATACACAGGTTAAATAGAAGTGTAGAGGAAATATTATATCCTGCTATGGAGGATTATGCACTAGATATAGTTATAGGAAAGGGAGCTGCAGCAAAGTCTATAAGATTGGACCTACCTAAATTCACTTTGATAGGTGCTACTACAAGGGTGGGACTTTTAACAGCGCCACTAAGGGATAGGTTTGGAGTACTATGTCCTATGGAGTTTTATAGAGAAGATGAACTCAGTGAAATCATAGTAAGATCAGCTGATATACTTAAAGTAAAAATAGAAACGGATGCAGCTTTTGAAATAGGAAAAAGGTCCAGGGGAACACCTAGAATTGCAAACAGATTATTAAAAAGAGTTAGAGATTATTCCGAGGTTAAGGGAAATGGTATAATAGACGTTAAAACGAGTCAAGCAGCTCTTGAATTGATGGAAGTTGATAACGAAGGTTTTGATAGCATAGACAATAAAATATTAAAAGCTATAATTGATAATTTTAATGGAGGACCTGTGGGGATAGAAACCTTAGCCTATTTTATAGGAGAAGAGTTAGATACTATACAAGATGTGTATGAGCCTTATCTACTCCAAAAAGGTTTTATAATAAGAACCCCAAGAGGTAGAGTGGCATCGGACAGTGCTTATAGACATTTTAACAGAAAGAGAAGTATAAATTCTAAAAAAAATTTTAACCAGTCTTCATTGTTCGACGACAAAATGTGATTTACACAAGATGAATGGAGTGAAAATATTGAAAGTTACAGATTTTGATTTTTATTTACCAGAGGAATTAATTGCACAGCATCCTTTAATGCAAAGGGATGAAGCTAGGCTTATGGTGCTTGATAAAAAAACTGGTGATATAGAGCATAAGGTATTTAAAGATATATTGGATTATTTGAATCCAGGTGACTGCCTTGTATTAAACGATACTAGAGTTTTGCCAGCAAGGCTTATAGGTTCAAAAGAAGGCAGTGGTGGTAAAATGGAAATTTTACTTCTAAAGAGAAATGCAGATGACACCTGGGAAACTTTAGTTAAGCCTGGAAAAAGAGCTAAGGTAGGAAGTAGGTTTGACTTTGGAGATGGAGAACTTAAGGCAGAAATAGTTTCAGTGAAAGAAGATGGAAATCGAATTGTTAAGTTTGAATATGAAGGAATATTTGAAGAAGTACTAGATAGGCTAGGTCAAATGCCTCTGCCTCCATATATAAAAGAAAAATTAGAGGACAAGGAAATGTATCAGACAGTGTATTCTAAAGAAGAGGGTTCTGCAGCAGCCCCTACAGCAGGTCTTCATTTTACTAAGGAATTGCTGAAAAAAATAGAGGATAAAGGGATAAAACTTGCGTTCTTGACTTTACATGTTGGACTTGGAACTTTTAGACCTGTAAAGGTTGAAAATATAGAAGAACATAATATGCATTCAGAGTATTACTGTATGACAAAAGAAACTGCAGATATGATAAATGAAACCAGGGAAAAAGGAGGAAGCATAATTGCAGTGGGGACTACTTCCTGTAGAACACTTGAAACCATTGGAGATGAAAACGGAAAAGTTAGGGAACAGTCTGGTTGGACGGATATATTTATATATCCTGGATATAAATATAAAGTAGTAGATAAACTTATAACAAATTTTCATTTACCCCAGTCTACACTCATAATGCTTGTAAGTGCGCTTTGTGGAAGAGAAAAAATACTAAATGCATATAACTGTGCAGTTAAAGAAAAATATAGATTTTTTAGCTTTGGAGATGCTATGTTCTTAAAATAGATTTGAGGTGTTTGAATGTATAAATTACTAAAGAAACAGGGAAGTGCTAGAAGAGGTGAATTTACTACACCTCACGGAGTAGTTCAAACTCCAGTTTTTATGAATGTAGGTACCTTGGCAGCTATAAAAGGAGCAGTTTCTACCTGCGATTTAAAAGAAATTGGATGCCAGGTGGAACTTTCAAATACTTATCATTTAAGCTTAAGACCTGGAGATAAGATAATAAGAAAACTTGGTGGATTACATAAATTTATGAATTGGGATAGACCTATTTTAACTGATTCTGGAGGATTTCAGGTGTTTTCTCTGTCAAAGATTAGAAAGATAAAAGAAGAGGGAGTATATTTTAATTCACACATAGATGGAAGTAAAATATTTATGGGACCTGAAGAGAGTATGCAAATTCAAAGTAATTTGGCATCTACTGTAGCTATGGCTTTTGACGAGTGCATAGAAAATCCGTCTCCCAAAGATTATGTTCAGCGTTCTGTTGAAAGAACCACAAGATGGCTCAAAAGATGTAAAGTTGAAATGGATAGATTGAATTCTTTGCCAGATACTATAAATAATAAGCAGATGCTGTTTGGTATAAACCAGGGCGGTGTCTACGATGATATAAGAATAGAGCACGCTAAAATAATAAGTGAGATGAATTTAGACGGATATGCTATTGGGGGTTTAGCTGTAGGGGAAACTCATGAGGAAATGTATAGAATTATAGAAAAAGTAGTTCCTCACCTTCCACAGGATAAGCCTATATATTTGATGGGAGTTGGAACCCCAGCAAACATACTTGAAGCAGTAGAAAGAGGAGTAGATTTCTTTGATTGTGTACTTCCTGCTAGGAATGGAAGGCATTCTCATGTATTTACATCAGAGGGAGAAATAAATCTTTTAAATGCTAAATATCAGCTGGATGATTCCCCTATAGACAGAGGATGCCAGTGTCCTACTTGTAAAAATTACACTAGGGCATATATAAGACATTTGTTTAAGGCAAAAGAAATGCTTGCTATGAGGTTATGTGTGCTTCATAATTTGTATTTTTATAATAATTTAATGAAAGAAATAAGAGATTCTATTGATGGAGACTATTTCCCTAAATATAAAAAGGAAAAGCTTGAACAATGGAATCAATAAAATTAAAACTCTGTTAAAAAAAGGAGGTGAAAAAATTGGATTCATTGGTTAGATTAGTACCACTTTTATTTATAGTAGTAATCTTTTATTTACTTATATTTCTACCAGAAAGCAAGAGAAAAAAGAAATATAATGCAATGCTTGAAAGCCTTAAGGTTAATGATGAAGTTATGACTAAGGGTGGCATAATAGGAAAAGTTGTAAATATCCAGGACAGAAATATAACTATTCAAACAGGACCGGATAGAGTAAGAATAAAGTTAGATAAAACAGGAGTACTAAATATTCTATCTGAACCTAAAAGTCAAGAAAGTTCTTCTAAGAAAATAGAGGAAAAAAAGGAAGAAAAAAAAGAAGTTTAGAAATTAGGTATAAAGCACCTTTTATCTACATAAATACTATTAGATGGGAGGTGCTTTAATTTGGAAAAAGGTAGTAATTACCTTTCTGCAGTGGAAGGAGTTCTTAGAGGTTTTATAATTACAGTTATTTTACTTTTAATTTTTGCAGTTATAATGACTTTTATAGATATAGGTTCAAGAGTAAGGTACATATTTTACGTTATTACAAACATACTTAGTATAATGTATGGAGTTATTTATGCAGTGCGAAGAATAGGTAAAAAAGGATGGCTTGTGGGTATTGGAGTAACTCTTTTATATTTGCTTATACTGTATGTAGTTTCTATAATTTCTGGAAACTCTGCAGCTATAAGTTCCTATGGAGTAAAACGATTGCTACTTGACCTTATAGTAGGAGCTTTATCAGGTATGATCGCAATTAACTTATGAGAATCTCTTAGACTTCGTATTTAATGGACAACTTTATTTTATTATAGCTTTATGTTATAATCAAACAGATAACTTTATTAATTGGAGGAGCTTAGAGAATGAAGCATATAAAAACTTTAAATAATGCTAATATAAAAGAAAGTTTAAAAAAACCAGGATGTAAGGAATGTGCTAATTCATGTCAATCAGCATGTAAAACTTCTTGCACAGTTGCCAATTTAGCTTGTGAAAACTAATATAAATTTTAGGCAGTAACAAAATAGTTACTGCCTAAAATTTATATAATGAAAAATTATACACTTTTATTAGGAGGAGAACAATTTGGCTAATATTCATAAATTTGTCCAGGGTGGATATAGATATGTTATAGATGTAAACTCTGGTGCACTTCATGAAATTGATGAACTAGTATATGATATTTTAGATGATGAAGGACTGCCAGAACTTGAAAAAGTGGTAGAACTTCTTAATGATAAATATAAAAGAGAAGAAGTTGTGGAGGCTTATGGTGAGATACAACAGCTAATTGAAAAAGAAATGTTGTATTCTAAAGATTTATATGAAGGAATTGCAAAAAAGCATGAGAGTGAACCTTCATTTATAAAAGCATTATGCCTTAATATTGCCCATGATTGTAATTTGAGATGCAAATATTGTTTTGCAGATGAAGGTGAGTATAAAGGACGCAGAAAACTCATGTCTGCAAAAATAGGAAAAAAGGCTATTGATTTTGTTATAGAAAAATCGGGACCTAGGAAGAATATAGAGGTTGATTTGTTTGGTGGAGAACCACTTATGGCCTTTGATGCAGTAAAGGAAATCGTAGAGTATGCTAAGAAGCAGGAAAAGCTGCACAACAAAAATATAAGATTTACAATGACTACCAATGCTACCCTGTTAAATGATGAGATAATGGATTATCTTGATAAAAACATGGGAAATATAGTACTAAGTATTGATGGAAGAAAAGAAGTAAATGACAAAGTAAGAGTTAGGGTTGATGGTACAGGAAGTTTTGACTCTATACTTCCTAAAATAAAAAAGATGGTAAAAATAAGGGACAAGTCTAAGCAATACTATGCTAGAGGAACTTTTACTAGAAATAATATTGATTTCTTCGAAGATATAAAATATCTTGCAGATCAGGGATTTGATGAAATATCTGTAGAACCCGTAGTACTTCCGGAGGATGATCCATTGTCTCTTAGAGAAGAAGACCTTCCGATTATTTATGAACAATATGATAAATTATATGAGGAAATGATTAGAAGAAACAAGGAAGGAGGAAAGTTTAAGTTTTACCATTTTAATATAGACATTGCAGGCGGTCCTTGTGTATATAAAAGAATATCAGGATGTGGGGCAGGACATGAGTATGTAGCTATAACACCAGATGGAGATATATATCCTTGTCATCAATTTGTAGGTAATGAAGCTTTTAAAATGGGAAATTTAAGTGATATTGATAACCTAAGGCAGGATATTTCTAAACAATTTAAGGCTGCCCACATATATAACAAACCTGAATGTAAGAAATGTTGGGCAAGATTTTACTGCAGCGGCGGATGTCAGGCTAATAATTACAATTTCAATAAGGATATGAACATACCTTACAGTCTTGGATGCAAAATGCAGAAAAAGAGAATTGAGTGTGCCATTGCACTTAAAAGTAGAATTTTGAAAAAATAGTAATAACATTTACAAAAACTTAATACATCATATTACTTTATTTGTAATATGTGTATTGACGGTGTTTTTCTTAAGTAATATAATTGCTAATGTAAATAGGTGAGGATAAGAGGTAGTTGGTTATTGACGAAGGAGGATAAAAATGAAATCTAAGGCGAAAAGTACCGTAGTTTTCTTTCTATGCATAATTTTAATAGGCTTTTTAGCTTATACGGGAGCATATGGAGTAACTTTTGGTGGATATAAATTAAAGCCATTTAGCCAAGTAATAAATAAAGGACTTGATCTTCAAGGTGGAGTTTCTGTACTTGAAGAAATACAGTCTAAAAATGTGGATCAAGATACTGTAAATAGAACTGTAGACATGATCTCACAAAGGGTTAACAAGTTAGGAGTAAGTGAAACTACGACTGTAAGAGAAGGAAAAGACAGGATAAGAATTGATATACCTGGAAAATTTGATGCAAAAGAAGTAGTAGATGGTGTAGCAAAAACTGGTGATCTTAAGTTTGTTGGACCAGACAACAAAACTATACTTACAGGTAAGGATGTAAAAAATGCCACAGCTTCTATTGACCCTCAAAATGGCAGCCAAGGTGTAATAAATCTGGAGCTAAATCAATCAGGTGCTCAGAAGTTTGCAGATGCCACTCAAAAATTTATGGGGCAAAAAATTACCATTTACTTAGATAAGGATAAACTATCAGATCCGCAGGTAGATGCACACATAACTGATGGTAGGGCTATTATAAGCGGTCACATGACTATGAAAGAGGCTCAAACAAAGGCAAATTTGATAAAATCAGGTGCACTTCCAGTTACAGTAAAACCAGTACAGGTTAAAACTGTAGGAGCTTCTCTTGGTGCAAATGCACTTCCACTTAGTATATTGGCAGGTAAAATAGGTATAGGGTTAGTAATGATATTTATGCTTTTATATTATAGATTACCTGGACTTGTTGCAGATATAGCACTTGTACTATATGTATATATAGTTTTAGCAGCTTTTGCCAACGTAAATGTAACTTTGACATTAGCTGGTATTGCAGCGTTTTTGTTAACAGTAGGTATGGCAGTAGATGCCAATATACTTATATTTGAGAGAACTAAAGAGGAGCTTAAAAGCGGTAAATCCATTAGGGCCTCTGTAGATGCGGGATTTAGAAGAGCCATGACTTCAATACTGGATTCAAATATAACTACTATTATTTCAGGATGTGTCCTTTATAATATTGGTACAGGTTCTGTAAAAGGATTTGCACTTACCCTTATTATAGGTACAATTTTGAGTATGTTTACGGCTATAACGGTAACTAGAACTCTTATGAAGTTACTAGCTAATATGGGTTGGTTTAACCATAAGGAGACAATTGGAACCTTTGGTGTGCATGACTTTAGAAAGGGGGTAGTAAAGTAATATGTATAAGATTATTGAAAAAAGAAAAATATGGTTTACTATATCCCTTATAATAATTGCTATTGGAATATTTACTATGGCTACTAAAGGTCTTGAATATGGACTGGATTTTAAAGGTGGTACAGTAGTTGAAATAAATGTGGGTCAGGATTTTAATAAACAGGACGTAGATAATATAGTAAAGAAATACTCCGGTGATTTTCAATCCAATAAAGTAGATAATAAGTCTATATCTATAAAGGCTGCTACTTTAAGCAATAATGATGTTAGTAATATTGTAAAAGCTGTAAAGGCAAAGTATAAAAAAAGTAGTTTGACGAATCAAGAAAATATAGGTGCGGTTATAGGCCAAGAAACAAGGACCAAAGCTCTGCAAGCTGTTATAGTGGCAATTATAGCTATGTTTATATATATAGGTATAAGGTTTGAGTTAAGTTTTGGTATAGCAGCTATTATATCATTAACTCATAATGTGCTTGTAATGCTTTCTGTATACGCAGTACTTAGAGTACCTATAGACTCTAACTTTATAGCAGCAGCCCTTACGGTTATAGGTTATTCTGTCCATGATACCATAGTTGTTTTTGATAGAATAAGAGAAAATCAAAAATACATGAGAGGACAGGAACCTATAGTAGTTGCAGATGCCAGTGTAACTCAGACATTGGCAAGATCTATAAATACAGTATTGACTGTTGTAATAACATTGACAGCAGTATATGTTTTAGTACCTTCTGTAAGAGTTTTCTCAGAACCGATACTTATAGGAATAATTACAGGATGTTACTCTTCTATATGCATAGCTAGTCCATGTTGGGTAATTATAAAGAAACATATGCTTCGAAATAAAAAAAAGTTGCATACAGTAAGTGAATAAGCTATAAAATATACATTAAATATGATAAAATAAAAAATCTAGAGTATATTGGTACTCTGGATTTTTTTATTGCACATAATCTAACTATAATGTATTTGTAATAGAAGACAATATCATTTATAATATAAGTGCTTTCGATAAATTTGGAGGATTTTATTATGGAGAGGCAAAAAGATAATATACAGGATTTTAATTTTTTAGGTATGAATAACCCTTTTCTTTTAAAGGATATGGAGAAAGCTTTAAAAAGAATAATAAAAGCAGTAAATGAGAGAGAAAAAATTGTAATTTATGGTACATGTGACTTGGATGGTATAACTTCGGTGTCACTTATGTTATTAGTGTTAAAATATTTAAATGCAGATGTAGAATATTTTATCTCTGATAAAATTAATGATTATAGTATAAAGTCAGATATAATAAAAAACCACATAAAATTTTTAGGTGCAAAGGTTATAATAACAGCTGGCTGTGGAATTCAAAGCGTTTCACAGATAGAGTTATGCAAAACTTTGGGTATTGATGTTATAATAACAGATTACCATAAATCTGGGGAAATTTTGCCGAAAGCCATTATTGTAAATCCCAATCAGAAGCAGTGTACATATCCATTTAAAGATTTAACAGCGGTAGGTGTTACCTTTAAGTTATCTCAGGCTATATCAATGTATTATGATATGAAGTACATAAGTAAGTATTTAGATCTTGTAGCTTTAGGTATTTTTTCTCGGGGAATTGATATAACTGGTGAAAATAAGATAATGGTAAATGAAGGTATGTATTATTTAAAATGTACAAATAATTATGGAGTAAGGGCACTACTTAAAGTGAATGATATTTCTAGTGTGAATATAGAGAATGTACGTGAATTGTCAAATAAAATGATGTGCTCAATTAAGAACAAGAGATATATAGATAATGCAAGGATTGCAGTAGAGCTTTTTATAACTGAAAATATGGATAGGGCAGAACAAATAGCTAAATATTTGAAAAATGAGATTATATAAAGGTAAAATATCTTAAACTTGAATATGTATCAATATTTAATATATAATTGTAAAGTAGGTTTCTATTGGAATGATTAAGTTATTTTTAGGGGGGATTACAGGTGGATTTAAAAGATAAAATAAGAGTAATAGATGGGTTTCCAAAGGAAGGAATAAGTTTTAAAGATATAACTACTTTGCTGCAGGATAAAACAGCTTTTAAGCATACAGTAAATAAAATAGCTAGATATTTAAAAAATAAACATATTGACGTAGTAGTAGGGCCTGAAGCAAGAGGATTTTTATTTGGAGCACCTATAGCCTATGCCATAGGTGCAGGTTTCGTTCCTATAAGAAAAAAGGGAAAGTTGCCTTATGATACTTTTAGTGTTAGTTATGACTTAGAATATGGCAGTGATATACTTGAAATGCACAAAGATGCAATAAAAAAGGGAGATAGAGTGGTAATAATTGATGACTTGCTTGCAACAGGTGGCACTACTGCTTCTGTGGTGAAACTTATAGAACAAGCAGGTGGGGAAGTTGTTACTATAGGATTTGTTATAGAATTGACGGATTTAAAAGGCAGGGAAAAATTAGAAGGCTATGATGTAATTTCTCTTACTAAATATAATGTTTAGGATATATAAAATTTGAAATTGCAAGTTTTTTTAGTATATAATATAATATTAGTAAAAAATAATGGCTGGTTTGTTAAACCAGCCATTGATTTTAGGGAGTATCGGTATGTTAGAAAAATTAATGGAGTTAATAGATAAAAACTGTAATAATGTAGATAAAAAAATAGTAGAAAAGGCTTATTATTTTGCCGATGAAGCTCATAAAAAACAGAAAAGGGAATCGGGAGAACCTTATATAAGCCATCCTGTAGAGGTAGCTTATATATTGGTAGAAATGGGACTCGATACCAGCACCATAGTAGCAGGACTCCTTCATGACGTAATAGAAGATACGCAATTTAGCTATGAAGACATAAAAAGGGAATTCAGTGTAGAAGTTGCAAATTTAGTAGAAGGTGTTACTAAATTAGGTAAAATAGAATGTAAAACTAAGGAAGAGCAGCAAGCTGATAACGTTAGAAAGATGCTCCTTGCAATGGCAGATGACATAAGAGTAATACTTATAAAATTAGCAGATAGACTTCATAATATGAGAACACTTAAATACATGCCTGTGAAAAAACAGAAAGAAAAAGCAAAAGAAACTTTTGACATATATGCACCTCTTGCCCATAGGCTTGGAATGTCTAAAATTAAATGGGAACTTGAGGATTTAGCCTTTAGGTATATAAATCAAAATGAATATTATTTTATAGTTAGAAAAATTGCTGAAAAAAGAGTAGAAAGAGAAAAATATATTGATGAAATAATATCTCAATTAAAAGATAACCTTAAAAAGTCGGGAATAGATTCAGACATTGAAGGAAGACCAAAGCATTTTTATAGTATATATAGAAAGATGGTAAAGAAAAATAAAACTATAGATCAAATTTTTGATTTAACTGCTGTAAGAATTTTAGTAAATACAGTGAAGGATTGTTATGCTGCACTGGGAATAGCACATACAATATATAAGCCTATGCCAGGAAGATTTAAGGACTATATTGCTATGCCTAAACCAAACATGTATCAATCACTACATTCTACAGTTATAGGGCCTCAAGGCAAACCTTTTGAAATACAGATAAGAACTTTTGAAATGCATAAAACAGCAGAATATGGAATAGCAGCTCACTGGAAATATAAGGAGGGCGTTGATACAGCAAATGATATAGATAAGAAACTTACCTGGTTAAGAGAAATACTTGAGTGGCAGAGAGAAACTTCAGATGCAGAAGAGTTTATGGAAAGATTTAAAATAGATTTGTTTTCAGATGAGGTATTTGTATTTACTCCAAATGGAAAGGTAATAAATTTACCTTATGAAGCAACCCCTATAGATTTTGCATATAAGATACATACTGAGATAGGAAATAGTTGTATAGGTGCAAAAGTAAGTGGTAAGATGGTACCTCTTGACTATCATTTGAAAACAGGGGAAATTGTAGAAGTGCTTGTATCAAGTACACCCAAAGGTCCAAGTATTGACTGGCTAAATATGGCGAAAAGTAATCAGGCAAAAAGCAAGATAAGATCCTGGTTCAAAAAGGCAAAAAGAGAAGAGAATATAGTAAAAGGAAAGGACCTTCTTGAAAAGGAAACAAAAAAGCAAGGATATAATTTTGGGGAAATTGCTAAGAAGGAAATCCTAGATACAGTTCTTAAAAGGTATAATATGAATTCTGCAGATGACTTGTATGCTTCTGTAGGAATTGGTGCTGTAACCTCTTCTACTATAGTTTCAAGAATAAAAGATATTTATATGAAAACTTCAAAGATGGATGAAATTGACTGGAAGAAGATTCAAGAGAATCTGGATCAACCTATGGGTAAGTCTCATAAAGCAGAGAAAAAATCTCCAGGGATAATAGTAAAGGGTGAAAGCAATGTATTAGTTAGATTTGCCAAGTGCTGTAATCCTGTTCCAGGTGATGACATAATAGGATATATAACAAAGGGAAGAGGAGTATCAATCCATAGAAAAGATTGTAAAAATGCAGAATTCCTATTAAAGAATAAAGATAACATGGTGGTTGAAGTTTCCTGGGGAAGACCAAAAGGAGCAGAGTATATTGCTCAGATTAAAATAGAAGCTGAAGATAGGGGAAAACTTTTGGCTGAATCTATGGAAGTTATAAGTAATAGTAAGACTGCACTTTATGCTGTAAATGCTAAGCCAGTAAAAAATGGATTGGCTGTTATAGATATAAAATTAAAAATATCAAATGTAGATGACTTAAAGGATGTAATGAAAAAGTTTAGAAAATTAGAGGGCGTTATTCAGGTTTATAGAACCAAAAATTAAGGAGATATGTTATTATGAGAGCAGTAGTTCAAAGAGTCAATAGCTCTAAAGTTGAAGTGGAAGGAAAGGTTATAGGACAAATACAAAAGGGGTTAAATGTACTACTTGGAATATCTAAAGAAGATACAGATGAGGATATAATTTATATGAGGGACAAAATATTGAACCTCAGAATATTTGAAGATGAAAATGGAAAGCTCAATAAGTCCTTACTGGATGTAAACGGAGAAATAATTATAGTTTCCCAGTTCACTTTATATGGAGATTGTAGAAAAGGCAGAAGACCCAGTTTTATAGAAGCATTGGGTGGGGATGAAGCCGAGAAAATATACGAAAAGTTTGTAGATCAATGCAGAAATTTAGTAGGCAAGGTTGAGACAGGAAAATTTGGTGCAAATATGTTAGTGAGTATAGAAAATGATGGACCTGTCACTATTATGATAGACAGCAAGAAGAAGTTTTAATTATCAAAGTAAAGGAAAAGATAAGGAGGTATTTTTATGAAACTGACAAAAGTCATAGTAGGGGTATATGCAGCTAATTGTTATATATTGGCAGATGAAAAAGAGGGTAAGTCTGTAGTAATTGATCCTGGTGATGATGTAAAAGATATAATAGATGCTATAGATGCTTCAAAGACAAAAGTAGAATATATATTACTGACTCATGGTCATGCAGATCATACGAGCGCAGCTGAGGAAATAAGAAATAAATATAATGCACCTATAGCAATAAGCAGAGAAGACTATAACATGATGAAATCAAGAGAACTTATGTATGGAAAGCTTATAGATGAAGTTGACATATATATTGAAGATAACCAGGTGTTTGAATTTGGAAATATAAAGTTAAAAGCACTTTATACACCTGGACATACACCTGGTGGAGTAAGCTTCTTAGGAGAAAACATGGTGTTTACAGGAGATACACTTTTTAAAAGATCTGTAGGAAGAACTGACTTTACAGGAGGAGATTTTAATGCAATCATGGGCAGTATAAAAAATAGGCTTATGACTTTACCAGATGAAATGGTTGTATTTCCAGGTCATGGTTCTAAAACTTCTATCAAAGAAGAAAAAATGTATAATCCATTTTTATAGCTTTAAACATTGTAGTAAAAAATGACATATACTAGGGCTATGCTGTCAAATTTCAACACCATAAAAACTTTTAGTAAGTCTAGAGTTCGGTATTTTGAAAATCTAAAGGAGTTTAGCTAAACTCGTACCTCAAACATAGCTAAACTCCTAAGGTTTTCTAAAATACCTCCCTAAGACTTATAAAAAAGTTTTTAAAGGTGTTTTCAATTTTGACATCATATCTTCTAGTATAAGGTCAAATTTTACTTACAATTCTACATAGCATTTTTAAAACTTAAACTTATTCGCAGGATTATTTTTACAACGATGAAGCACATTTAAATATTTTGTTTATAAGTCTTAGAAAAAAATTTAAAAAACTTAGAACTTTTGAATTGTTTGAGGTACGAGTTTTCAAAAGTTCTTAGATTTTTTAAAAATTTTTTGCTTAGACTTATCAAAATATTTAACGTGCTGAATGTTGTAAAAATATACGGAGAATAAGTTTTAATTTTACAATGTATGAAGAAGAAAAGAGATGACAATTTTAATTGATATGGAGATAAAAGTTAAACTAAATAGTAAGGAATATAGATATCACATATTTCAAATGATCAATTTATTTTATGATTTTGCAGATATAAATTTTGTAGAAGATGAAAGTTGGAATTTTAATATAGAGTTATTACAAAATGAAGTTATTATAGATGATAAAAATGACATATGCAAAATGGAATTTGAAAGTGGTTTAAGTGAAAGAGAAAATATAAAAAAAGCAATATTTTTGTATTTTACCAATAGAACAGGGAAGACTTTACCATGGGGAACTTTAGTTGGAATAAGACCTAGTAAGATAACTTTAAAATTTATAAAGGATGGCAAGAGCAGGGATGAAATAATAAAATATTTTGACAAACATTTTTGTTGTAATAAAAGTAAGGCAGAACTTTGTATAGATGTAGCAAATTCGGAAAAAAACTTAGTGAATTCAAATAGCAGAAATATAAGCGTATATGTAGGAATGCCTTTTTGTCCAACTAAATGTCTTTATTGTTCCTTTGCGTCTAATCCTATTAAAGGTTGTAAGGAATTAGTAGAACCCTATCTTAAAAGTTTGACTTATGAGATAAAGAAAATGTCTGAATACATAAAACAACATGAGTTAAATATAGAATGTATATATTTTGGAGGAGGGACTCCAACTTCTATAGATAATGAAAAATTTGAAAAATTAATGCATGAAATATATAATAGTTTTGTACGGGACTATAAAATAAAAGAATTTGATGTAGAATGTGGCAGACCTGACAGTATTACTTCAAATAAACTTGAAACCATGAAAAGATATGGAGTAAATAGGATTAGTATAAATCCACAGACTATGAATGACAGCACATTAAAATTTATTGGAAGAAATCATTCAGTAAATGAGGTAAGGGAAAAGTTTCATATGGCAAGAAAATATGGATTTGACAACATAAATATGGATTTGATTGTAGGATTGCCTGGGGAAGGAATAGAGGAGGTAAATAAAACCTGCGATGAAATTGAAAAACTTGGGCCAGATAATTTAACCGTACATGGTATGTCTGTAAAAAGAGCATCTAGACTATATGAAAATATAGTGAATAATATAAGTTATTCTATTGCAGGTCATGAAGAATTAAATTTGATGTATGAAAGAACTGCACTTTTGGCTAAATCAATGAACATGAAACCATATTATATGTATAGACAAAAAAATATGGTAGGTAATATGGAAAACATAGGATATACCTCAGGAAAACATAGAGGGCTTTATAATGTGGAAATGATTGAAGAAAGGCAGACTATAATAGCTTGTGGAGCAGATGCTGTTACAAAAGTCATGTTTTTAGATGAAAATAGATTCGAAAGACAGGCAAATATAAAAGATGTAGGAGAATATGTGAGAAGAATAGATGAAATGGTGAAAAAAAAGATAGATCTTTTAAATACTTTGTATTAAAATTTTTAAATGTACTTTTAAATTTCACTTATAATTTATAATTTAAGAAAATATAAAATAAAAAAGGAGTAAATTAATATGGCTATACAAGCACCTAAAGGTACTAAAGATATATTACCTACGGAGTCTTATAAGTGGCATTATTTAGAAGATAAATTCAAAAATATAGCAGCTTCTTATGGGTATAGAGAAATAAGGACGCCAGTATTTGAATATACTGAACTTTTTGAAAGGGGAGTAGGTGAAACTACAGATGTTGTTCAGAAAGAAATGTACACCTTTCAAGATAAAGCTGGCAGAAGCCTAACCCTTAAAGCAGAAGGTACATCCCCTGCAGTGAGGGCTTTTGTGGAGAGCAGTTTGTATAATGAAGTTCAGCCAACTAAGTTATTTTATTTTACCCCGGTTTTAAGATATGAAAATGTACAAAAAGGAAGACTTAGAGAACATCACCAATTTGGTATAGAGGCATTTGGGGCAGAAAATGCTTCACTGGATGCTGAAGTTATAAGTTTGGCTATGCGAGTATATAAGGAACTGGGAGTAAAGGGAATTGAATTAAATATAAATAGTATAGGATGTGCTACTTGCAGAAAAAAGTACAATGAAGCATTAAAAAAATTCTTGAAGGAAAATTATGATGCATTATGTGACACCTGTAAAAGCAGATTCAGTAAAAATCCTATGAGGATATTGGATTGTAAAGTGGAAAGCTGTAAAGAAATAGTAAAAGATGCACCTTTGATGATTGATTACTTATGTGATGACTGTAAGGAGCACTTTGAAAGTTTACAAAAGTATTTGTCTGCTGTAAATATAGAGTTTAAGATAAATCCTTTAATAGTAAGAGGACTTGATTATTATACTAAAACCGTATTTGAAATAATAAACAATGATATAACAATATGCGGTGGTGGAAGGTATGATTATCTAATAGAGGAAGTTGGAGGCCCTAAAATGCCTGCTGTAGGTTTTGGAATGGGAATAGAGAGGACACTTCTTACTCTGGAAGAAAATAAAATAGAGATACCTAATAGGCCATACATAGACTTATATGTAGGAGCTATGGGAGATGACGCTAAGTTAAAGGCTCTTAATTTAGTAAATCAATTGAGAGAAAAAAATGTAAGATGTGAATGCGACCATACAAATAGAAGCGTAAAAGCTGAAATGAAGTATGCAAATAAAATTGGAGCTAGGTTTACAGTAATACTTGGAGACAACGAGCTAGAATGTGGAATTGCTAAATTTAAGAGAATGGAAGATGGCAATCAATTTGAAATTAAATTAGAAGAACTAGACAAAATTTCAGATTTAATTAGATTATAAACGGAGTGTGTTAACATGGGAGAATCATTAAATGGACTAAAGAGAACCAACATGTGTGGTGAACTGAGAGAAAGTAACATAGGTGAAAAAATTACAGTAATGGGATGGGTTCAGAGAAAAAGAAATTTAGGTGGACTCATATTTGTAGATTTAAGAGATAGAACAGGAATACTTCAAATTGTATTTGGAGAGAAGATAAATAAAGAAGCTTTTGAAAAATCAGATAATGTAAAATCTGAATACTGCATAGCAGCTACAGGAACTATTGTAAAAAGAGAATCCCCAAATACGGAAATTCCAACAGGTATGGTAGAAGTAAAAGGAGAGTATATAAAGATATTTTCAGAGTCTCAAACACCTCCTATATACATAAAGGAAAACTTAGATGCAGCTGAAAACATAAGACTCAAATACAGATATTTAGATTTAAGAAGACCAGATATGCAGAGAATACTTATGACAAGACATAAAACAGCAAAGGTAGTAAGAGACTTTTTAGATGAAGAAGGATTTTTAGAAATAGAAACTCCAATGCTTGGCAAAAGTACACCAGAAGGTGCTAGGGATTATCTCGTACCAAGCAGAAATTACAATGGAAAGTTTTATGCCCTTCCTCAATCACCACAGCTTTTTAAACAGCTTTTGATGGTTTCAGGATATGACAGATACTTTCAGATAGTTAAATGCTTTAGAGATGAAGATTTGAGGGCGAATAGACAGCCTGAATTTACCCAGATAGATATGGAGCTTTCTTTTGTAGAGCAAGATGATGTAATAAACTTGAATGAAAGGTTTATTCAAAGGGTATTTAAGAAAATCCTAAATGTAGATGTAAAACTACCTATAGAGAGAATGCCTTATAAAATTGCCATGGAGAAATATGGATCAGATAAACCTGATTTAAGATTTGGCATGGAAATAAATGATATAAGTGAAGTTGTAAAGAATATAGATTTCAAGGTTTTCCAAAGTGCAATTGAAGCTGGTGGTTCTGTAAGAGCCATAAAGGTGCCAAATTCAGCTAAAATGGGAAGAAAACAGATTGATAAGCTAGTTGAATTTGTAAAAGACTATGGTGCCAAAGGACTTGTATGGATAGCATATAAGGAAGATGGAATTAAATCTTCTATATCAAAATTCTTAACTGAGGAAGATACTAAAAATATATTAAATAAATTGGAAGCAGTACCAGGAGATCTTATTCTTGTTGTGGCAGATAAAAATAAAGTGGTGTTTGAAAGCCTTGGTGCACTCAGAGTTCATATGGCAAAAGAAACAGGCATATTGGATGGAAATGATGAGTTTAGATTTGTATGGGTAACTGAGTTCCCTCTTCTATCCTATAATGAGGACGAACAAAGATATCAGGCAGAGCATCATCCATTTACAGCACCTATGGACGAAGATATACAGTATTTAGAGAGTGATCCTGGAAGAGTAAGAGCAAAAGCTTATGATATAGTTCTAAATGGAGAAGAATTAGGCGGAGGAAGCATAAGAATACATGATACTAAACTTCAAGAAAGAATGTTTAAAGTAATTGGTATTTCACAGGAAAATGCCTGGGAGAAGTTTGGATATTTGCTTGAAGCATTTAAGTTTGGACCACCACCACACGGCGGACTTGCTTATGGATTTGACAGGATGGTAATGTTTTTAGCAAAAACCGATAATATAAAAGATGTAATAGCTTTCCCTAAAAATCAGAATGCATTTTGTCCACTTACGGAAGCTCCTAATGTAGTAGATGAATCTCAGTTAAAAGAATTGGGTATATCTATAAAATAATATGAATTATTCAAAGGGTAAACATAAATATTAAAAAATGTAGTATAATAAAATTATTAATATTCCTGCTGTGTGCGTGGAATGAGTTAGTCTTGACCGAACATTTTATAAATGGGAATCGGACTCTTCTTGTGGAATGATATCCATTTATAATGGAGACAGGAAGTAAGAAGGAGATTCCCACCTGCTTTGGGGCGGGTTCAAAATAACTCATAATACGGCATGGTGGGATTTTATTTGTTTTGTAATATGTTTCTTAAAGAAGACAAAGACTCTTCTATTTCTTCTCTTGGTAAGTTTCCAGAGTTTAAATCATTATCATTTTTTAAAAGTAAATTTTCGTAAAATTTTATTGCGAATTTTATATGTTTTGCATCATGATTATTTTCTTCAAGTATTTCATAGATTATATCATCTGCTTTATCATATCTTTTAGTCTCTGCATAGTAATCTGCTATTTTACTTAAAAGAGTAAAAGAAAGCTTATATTCACAAAGTTTATTTATTAAAGGATCTATATCTGAAAAATAATTTTTTAAATCACAATTGGTGCTTTCATTTAAATAAGCTTCCAAAAACAAATTTAATGATTTCTGATGTATATAAAAGGCATCATCCAGTTTGTGCTGAAATTCTAAGGCGTTTCCTTCTTCTTCCAACAATTTAGCCATGATTATGCACTTGTCTGTAACTATGCTCCCATTAATTTTTACCATTTCCATTATATTTTCTAGAGATAGGGAATTGAAAAATTTTATGCTCAATCTAAAAATGTCTTTGAAAGCGGTATCTATTAAATCTAAGGCTCCTTCATAATTTTCATTATCCATATCATCTAGTATTTTATATAGCATTTCATTAAATTTTTTAATTAATTCAGCAGTAATAGTTCTTTTTAACATTTTGTATGCCTCCATAAATTTTGCAAATAATAATATAACAATACTTATTATACTAAAAAATCAATCTATTTACTATAAAAATAGAAATAGATATTGAACTTATATATATACCATGTTATCATATATACATATCACAAAGTAGTTTTAATAACTACGTATGAGACATGCAAAATTTATTAAGGAGTGGTTTAATATGGATAATCAACTTAAGTTTTATACAAGAGGAGAGGAAGTAGCTAATGCTGTAACACATGGAATAGGTACGCTTCTGTCAATTGCAGCTCTTGTATTATTGATTGTATTTTCTGCTAGGATGGGAGATAAGTGGTATATAGTAAGCTATACTATCTATGGAGTTTCTATGCTTATTCTATACCTAGAATCCACTTTATACCACAGTATAACTAATTTAAAGGTAAAAAAGGTTTTTAGAATATTTGACCATGCATCTATTTATCTATTAATAGCTGGAACTTATACTCCTTTTACACTTACTATTTTAAGAAATTCTATAGGTTGGATGATATTTGGAATAGTATGGATTATGGCTATTTGTGGGATAGTAATGAAAATATTTTGGATAGGCAAACATGAGGTTGTGTCTACACTAATATATATTGCCATGGGATGGATAATAATTTTTGCTATGAAAAGACTTTTATTACTTCTTCCTCCAGCTGGAATAGCTCTTTTGGTGGCAGGTGGAATCATATATACAGTGGGAGCTTTTTTATACATGTTAGATAAAATACCTTATAATCATGCCATATGGCACCTTTTTGTTATAGGTGGAAGTGCCTGTCACTTCTTCTGTGTGCTTTTATATCTATAAATGACAGGAAAGTTTTATCCGATGACTACCTGATCTAATATTCCCACTTCTCCAAGTGTACGTTGCGAGCAGCTATATCCCTGGATAAGTTCTTTCCCTAAAGGATAACGTATTCTAAGTGCTAAAGACACTAAGAATACTGTTAATAAGGTTCAGATGGAGAAAAGGATTCCTTATAAGCAAACTCCACCTGAACCTAAGAATCACTTGATGATATAATAAGTAGAATAGAGTGGAACGATGTAAAAAATGAAATACTTTATAAAAATTAAAGTATAAAAATACAGATATGTGACGAAATATTTTGTAATATACTTATGAATATTAAGAGGAGTATGTATATATTATGTAGAATACATAAACAATAAACTTATTTTGTAAAGGATAAAAAGATATGATTAATCATAGTATTTTTGGACTTAATTCTTCATTTTATTACTTTGGATTAGAACATTTAATTATAAATATGTGTCAATATATAAAAGAAGGTATTGAAAGAAAAGAGAAAATCTGTGTATACACGGATTTAAAACTGTATAAAAAATTATTAAAGTATGTTGACACAAAAAATAATTGTGTGGAATACGTTGATATGACACAAGTGATTAATGAGTATCCAAAGTTGAAAGTAAATAATATAAGAAGAGAAGTTTTAAAGTATATAGATAAAATTAATAAAGAGGGATATGTAGGCGTAAGATTTATTATACAGGTTGATTATGCCATCTATAATACTTCCCAGAATAATTTTCTGAATTTTAATAGAAATATATTAAATATAATTTTAGAAATGAGTGCTTCTTGTATGTGTATTTATAATTTTGAAGATTACTTAAAGAATAAAAGGTTTATAAATGAAAAGGTTATCAAAGAATCCTATAAAATTCATAATTATAGACTATATAATAGAAAATTAGTGAGTGTAAAATAATCCTAGTTTTAAACTAGGATCATTTTACATAGAATTAATGGGAGTTATCATATCATCAAGGCAGTATAAGTTTAACCTAAATTAACAAAAAGTATTCTTAAAAATTTAAAGTTTAGGCACTATGGTGACATGTAGAATAATTTATGTAAATATTTTGTAATTTTCTAGGTTGAAAAGGAGGTAATGTGGAAGAATTTAATATATCTAAAGATTCCTCTAAATTATCTGATAAGGTTGCATTATTAGATTCTAAGTCTTCTTTTAAGCACTCATTAAAATAGTTACAATAAGCATAATAATCCTTTCGTTCTCGAGAATACATGGTGTATACTTTACCTGCCAATTGAAGGACCTCTCTACATAAATATAAATTACATGGATGTGGTCGTAAAGAAAAACTTAATTTGCACCCATCTTTTTTTAAAAAAGGACATAATCTAAAAAAGAGACTATTGTCAAAATCACTGTATTTTATATTGTTTTCAGTGTAATTGTCATATTGATTTTTAAAAAAGATTCCTTTTACCCTGATATCATAATTTTCTACACAATTTGGAATAGAAGATAAATAGTATATAAAATCTATGTTCCCATTGTTTATTATATTTTTAATATCTACTAGATTGTATTTTGGAAAGTACCAGCAGCAACCTCTGTTCTTTATATTTGTATAGGATGTGGATTCTACAAAATTACTGCAGTTCCCGCAAATATCACATTTAAATAGAGGAATGTTGTTCGAAAATTTATAGCTTAGTAACATATAAAAGCCTCCTTGAAAATAGACTGCAATTAGTAATATATAGGATATTTATATATTTAGTATAGAAATTAAATAGAAAATATTTTGAATCTGAATTGCTATATTAAAGATTTTTAATTAGTTGAAATTATTAATTGCAGTGAAAGTAAAAATTAAATATAGAATTATTAACTTGTACATGATATAATTATAATTTTAATGTGTTTATATTAATTTTAGAATAAGATAAAAATTTTTACAATACTTTATTTCTAATTTACAATAAAAATGATACTATATATAGAGTGTACAGTTTCTTCATAAATGAAATTTTGGAGGTAATTCAATGAATGATGAAAAGTTGCTGATATTAGATGGACATAGTTTGATGCATCGGGCATTTTACGCACTCCCAGATCTAACTAATCTAGAAGGAGTCCATACAAATGCAGTTTATGGTTTTTTAAATATGCTTCTTAAAATGAAGGAGGAAATTAAACCAGATTATGTGGTATGTACTTTTGATAGAAGTGCACCTACTTTTAGACATAATAAATACAGTGAATATAAAGCTGGAAGAAAAAAGATGCCTCCTGAATTGTCAGAGCAATTTCCAGTAATCAAGGAAATATTAAAAATGATGTCCGTAAGTATTTTTGAAATAGATGGATTTGAAGCAGATGATCTTATGGGAACACTATCTGTCTTTGCTGAAAAAAATGGTATACAGGTCTATATAGTTACAGGAGATAGGGATGCCCTTCAGCTTGCTACAGATAAAGTAAAGATAGTTATAACTAAAAAAGGTATAACTCAAAAAGAGATATATGATAGAAATAGGATGATAGAAGAGTATGGGGTAACTCCTACACAGTTTATAGATGTTAAAGGACTTATGGGTGATACTTCAGACAATATACCTGGGGTTCCTGGTGTAGGTGAAAAAACTGCTTTTAAATTAATAAAACAATATAAGAGTATAGAAAATGTATATGAAAATGTAGAGGATATAAGTGGAAAAAAGCTAAAGGAAAACTTAAAAGATAATATGGAGCAGGCTATTTTTAGTAAAAAACTTGCAACTATTATGACTAATGTACCTGTGGAAATGGATCTTGAGTCCATTGAGTCAAAGGAAGAGTATGATGCACAGGGATTAAAGAAGGTATTTGAAAAACTTGAATTTAAATCTTTGATAAGCAAAATTCATGGGCTTAACGAAATCCAGAAGGATAAAGCACAGGAATTTGATGTTGAATTTACGGAAATAGATACTTTACACAAGTTTAGTGATTTTGTAAATTCTTTAAAAAATAATGATTTAGTATATATAAACTTTAAAGTAGAAGACGAGGAAAGTTATTCTAGAAATTATATAGATAAGGTATTTATAAGTTTAAATGAAAAAAACTTTCAGATACATATAAATGAAATATATAATGAAGATAAAAATAAAGCAGTAGAACTTTTTAAACTTTTATTTGAAAATGAAGGTATATCCAAGGTAGGGTATGATGTAAAAGTTCCTTGCAGCATATTATATAAAATGGGTATAAGATTTTTAAAATTAGAATTTGATATAAAAATAGCAGCTTATCTTATAGATTCATCGAGATCTGACTATGAGCTTAAGGATATTATAAGACAGTATACGGGAGTTGAAATTTCAGAAGATGACGAAAAATTTTTTTCTAAGGAAACTGTGCTTTTTAGTAAGGTTTATTCCGAGCTTACAAAGAAAATAGAAGAAGCTCATATGGAAGAGCTTTTGTATAAAGTAGAACAGCCTCTTATATACGTGCTTGCATCTATGGAATGTGAAGGCTTTAAGGTTGATAAAGATAAGCTTGTGGAACAAGAAGGTAAATTTAAAATTGAAATAGATAAAGTACAGAAAGAAATATATTCTCTTTCTGAAGAAGAATTCAATATAAATTCTCCAAAACAGCTTGGAAAAATTTTATTTGAAAAGTTGGATCTACCTGTAATAAAAAAGACTAAGACGGGATATTCCACTAATGCAGAAGTACTTGAAAAATTAAAAGATAAACATCCTATAGTTGAAAAGATAATTTACTATAGACAGCTTACTAAATTGTATTCAACATATATTGAAGGACTTAAAGCAGTAATACAGGAAGATGACAAAATTCATTCCAGTTTTAATCAAACGGTAACAACTACGGGAAGACTTTCAAGTACAGAACCTAATCTTCAAAATATACCTATAAAATATGAGATGGGTAAAGAGATAAGAAAAATATTTGTTCCAGAAAATGAAGACTGTGTTATACTTTCAGCAGACTATTCACAGATAGAATTGAGAGTACTTGCTCATATTGCTGATGATGAAAATTTGATAAGTGCGTTTATAAATCATAGTGATATTCATACAAAAACTGCTTCAGAAGTGTTTAAGGTACCTATAGATGAAGTTACATCTGCTCAGAGAAGTAATGCTAAAGCAGTAAACTTTGGTATAGTCTATGGAATAGGTGACTTTAGTTTGGCTAAAAATTTAAAAATATCTAGAAAAGAAGCAAAGCTTTATATAGACACTTATTTTGAAAGATATCCGAAGGTAAAGTTATATATGGACGATATAGTAAAAGAGGCTAAAGTAAATTCTTATGTTACTACACTTATGAATAGAAGGAGGTTTATACCTGAGATAAAATCTTCAAATAAGATAGTGAGGTCATTTGGAGAAAGACTTGCAATGAACACACCTATTCAAGGCAGTGCAGCGGACATAATAAAAATAGCTATGGTAAATGTGTATAGAAGATTAGAGGAAAATAAATTAAAAAGCAAACTAATACTTCAGGTACATGATGAACTAATTCTAAATGTGTATAAAGAGGAAATTGATAATGTAAAATCTGTAGTAAAAGAAGAAATGGAAAAAGTTTTACAACTGAAAGTCCCTCTTGAAGTAGATATAAGTGTAGGAAGTAATTGGTATGAGGCTAAGTAAATTAGTATAAAGGGGAAGAAAACTGTGATTAAAATAGGGCTTACTGGAGGTATAGGAAGCGGAAAAAGCACTGTTTCTGATATACTGAGAGAGCACGATATAAGTATAGTGGATGCAGATATTATAGCTAGGGAAGTAATTGAAAAATATCCTGTAATAATTGAAAAAATTAAATGTATTTTTGGAGAAAGATTTATTGATCTTTCAGGTAAACTTAGAAGAAAAGAATTTGGAAATTATATATTTTCTAATGAAGGAGAAAGAACTAAATATGAAAGTATTATAATGCCTTTCATTAAAAAGGAAATATTAAAAAAAGTAGAAGAATTAGAACAAAAATGTGAAAAAATTTGTGTTATAGATGGAGCTACCCTCATAGAAAATGGATTTTGTAGTTATTTGGATGAAATGCTATTAGTTTGGGTAAATAAAGAGGTACAGATAAGCAGGGTAAAAAGTAGAGATAAATTAACGGAAGGTCAAGTGCTTAGCAGAATAAACTCTCAGATGCCTTTGGAAGAAAAGAAAAAGTATGCGGACTTTGTACTAGATAATTCTAATACTTTAGATGAAACTAAAACACAATTAAAGGAGATATTTATAAGAATAAGCAGAAAATATGGGGGGGTGAAGTGTCCTAAAATATAGTTTTTAAGACACAAAAAAATTGAGGTTTCTAAAAAAAGTAGCAATAGTTATAATACTAATAATGGTAGCTGTATTATGTGTAAAAAGTATTGCAAGATATTGTTATCCATTAAAGTATTCAACTTATATAGCAGAATATGCAAAACAATATGATTTAGATCCCTACTTTGTAATGGCTGTAATTAAGACAGAAAGTAACTTTAAAGAAAATGTAAGGTCCAACAAAAATGCTATAGGACTTATGCAGATAACTCCAGATACTGCAGAATGGGCGGCAGATAAGATGGGAGTATCAAATTTCCAAGATAACATGCTAAATGATCCTGAGTTTAATATAAGAATGGGATGCTGGTATTTGAACAATTTAAAATCAGAGTTTGATAACAATATGGATTTAATTTTGGCAGCTTACAATGGAGGTAGGGGAAATGTAAAAAAGTGGTTGAAGGATTCCGATCATTCTAAAGATGGAAAGAATATACAGTACATACCTTTTAAAGAAACGGATAAATATATTAAACGTGTAAAAGTAAATTACAGGGTATATAAGTACTTATACAAGAATTTGCAGATGAATACTTCTATAATTATTGTAAATTTTTTGTAATTTTAAAATTTAGTTGACAGTTTAATAAAAAGTCATTATAATAACTATTGTAATGCGAGGGTGGCGGAATAGGCAGACGCGCACGTTTGAGGGGCGTGTGAGTAACATCGTACGGGTTCAACTCCCGTTCTTCGCACCATTTAAGAAATGTTAGGCAAGTTTAAAACTTGCCTTTTTTTATTTGTCCGATGACTACCTGCTCTAATACTCCCACTTCTTCAAGTTGGAGTAAAGAGCAGCTACGTCCCTGGATAACGATTTCTAAGCATCAGGTGGAGTCAAAACTCCATCTGATGCTTAGAAATCTGTTTATATTATTTATGTTTGTGAAACTCTTTTTGAAGGTAGAGAGAAATCTCATTTAAGGCTTTCTCTGATTTATTTGTTATTTTACTCATTGAAATAAATCCATGGGGTACACCATTGTACCGGGTAACTTGTGTATTTATTCCTGCATCCTTTAACTTTTTACCATAAGCTTCACCTTCATCCCGGAGGGGATCAATTTCTGCTGTTATTATAAGTGTATCAGGTAACTTTTTAAAGTCTCTAGCTAAAAGAGGAGATGCATAAGGATTTTTTCTATCCTCTTTTTTGGGAACATATAGTGAGATATATTTTTCCATGTCTGTTTTTGAGATGTTAAGATTATTGGCAAAATAAGACCAGGAATTACTATTTAATTGAAATATATTTGTGGATGGATATATTAGCACTTCACAAGTTACAGGAGGACCATTTTTATCTCTTGACATGAGAGAAACTGCAGCAGAAAGATTTCCGCCTGCACTGTCCCCTGTAAGTGCTATATATCTTCCATCTCCATTTATACTTGATGCATTTTTATGAGTCCATTGGAGTACATTATACATATCATTAACTGCAGCAGGAAAAGGATTTTCTGGAGCAAGGCGGTAGCCTACAGATATTACTATTGCATTCGTATTCTGCGAAAGTTTTCTACAAATACTATCGTAATTATCAATACTTCCTGCAATCCAGAAACCACCATGAGAGTAAATAATAATAGGAAGTTTGCTGCTATCTTTAGGAGTATATATACGTACTGGTATTTTTTCAGAGTTTACCTTTATAGTAGTGTTTTTTATATTAGAAAATGGTATGGGATTGTTAGACCATTTAGTTGATTGGGTATTTAAGTATTCTCTGATTTCTTTTATTGATTTAGCATCTATTGAATTAGGGCTTAAAATTTTGTTTAGGTGTAATTTTATTGCGACATAAGTATCAAGTTTACCACTATTTGTTTTAGTTAAATTTTCAATAATAAAAAAACCCGCTGCTATAATTATAAATAGGATAACTGATGTTATTTTAATAAATTTTTTCATTCTATTTACATCCTCCGCCTATTGTGGAATTCAGTAACGCGTATTTCTGCTGGAACATTATATATCAAACAATGTTTGGGTCAGGTTTATTTGGTTTCTCCCTAAAATGATTTAACCTGCGATGTGCAGGACCTTCTACTACATCACCTTCGTAGCTGAATCTAGAACCATGACAAGGACAATCCCAGGTTTTCTCAGCATCGTTCCACACTAATTCACATCCTATATGGGTGCAGGTGATATCTACTATGTGGGTAATGCCATCTTCATCTTTATAAGCTCCATACTTATTCCCATTAAAAGTAAAAACTTTTCCTTCCCCTTTTTTAAATTTGAGTTCACTGGAGGCATAACTAAGTTTTCCCTCCAGTAGTTGTTTGGCTACATCAAAGTTTTCTACAAAAAAGTTTTTAGTAGAATTAAGTGTTATAGAACGAGAAGGGTTATAAATTTGCTCCCAAGGATTGTCATGATTCATAATTAAATCCTTTAATAGGACAGCGGCAGCGGTGCTGTTCGTCATTCCCCATTTTCCAAAACCTGTGGCTACATAGATATTTTTTGATGATGAAGTCAATTTGCCTATATAAGGTACCCCATCTAAGGTTATGTAATCCTGTGTAGACCATTGATACAAAATCTTTTCAACACTAAATATATTTTCAGAAAAGCATTTCAAATTATTATAATGATTTATAGTGTTTTCACCATGGGCTGTTTTATGACCTTCTCCTCCAATAAGCACAATTTCTTTTCCATTATCAGTCTGAGAACGAAGGGAGCGGCCGGGACTTTCTGCATTTATAAATGTACCTTCTGGAAATTTTTCTTTAATTTTTAATGCTAATACATAAGACCTATCTGGTTTAAGTCTAGTAAAATATAAACCTAAGTTATCATAACACGGAAAATGTGAAGCTATAATGAGTTTTGATGAGGTTACTTTTTTTCCATTACGGGATAAAAGTATACAGGGAGCTTCGCTTTCTACATCTATTATAGTAGTCTTTTCGAATATATAGCTGCCATTTCCAGGTATTTTATCAGCAAGGGATAAAAGATACTTTTTAGGATGAAATTCAGCCTGATCTTTAAAATAGACAGCGCCTTCTATGGGTAATGGAAGAGGTATATTATCCAAGTATTCTGCTTTTAATCCAAGACTTTGGGCAGCTTTTACTTCCTTTTCTAGACTTTTTACATAATTTTTGTCCTGGGTATACATATAAGCAGGTACATGTTTATAGTCACAATCTATGTTGTATTCTTTTACTAAATTTTCTATAAATCTAATGGAAATTTCATTTGCTTCTGCATATTGTCTTGCCTTTTCCATTCCAAATTCATTTATTAATTTATCATATATTAAATGATGTTGGGAAGTTATTTTAGCAGTTGTATGACCGGAGGTACCGTTTGCTATGTTGTCTGCTTCTAATACAGCAACTTTAAAACCTTCTTTTTTTAGTAGAAAGGCACAGGTAATTCCAGCTATGCCGCCTCCTATGATTGCAATATCAACTTGTATGTCTTCTTTTAAAGAAGGGTAATTTGTTTTGGATGTGGAGTCTATCCAGTAAGACTCTAAAATTCCTTCTATAGCATTAGGATTAGTACAGCATTTATTCATAAACCTACGCTCCTTTATATATTCAGATAAGATTAATTTTTCCTTTTAATAAAAAAATATTCAATAAGGCATTTGAAAAAATAGACTAGCATGATGATTGGTTATTTCTTTGAAAATGCCTAAGAGCTTATGTTCAATGATCTTGAATATTATATACATAAATTTGATTTATAAGGTAATAATATACTTGTAAAAAAAATTAGGGAGGTAGAAATTATGACAACTGGCAACAAACAATTGGATACTGGAAATTTAAAGGTATTGAAGGATCAAATTGAATACGAAGCATTGATGAACAAGAAATTTAATGATTGTTCAGGAAGATGCAGTGATACGCAAATAAAAAATTTGTGTAATGAAGCTGCTCAAGTCCACAAACAAAATTTTACATCTTTAAAATCCTATTTAGATTCACATCAATAAAAAGAAAGGGGAATTAGATTATGAATGAACAAGAACTTATGCACGACCTTTTAGCTAGTGAAAAACAGGTTATTTCAGCATATAGTACAGGAATAACAGAAACTTCTTGTACTAATTTAAGAAACACCTTAGTAAACAATTTTAAAAATGCCCAGGATATTCAATACAAAATTTTTGATACTATGAGACAAAAGGGATGGTATCCTACAAAAGATGCCCCAGAATCGGATGTACAACAATTAAAAAATGAATCTAATCAAATGATGAGCTCATTAAGATAGTAAGATAAAAAACAATCTCAATTTGAAAATTGAGATTGTTTTTTATTTGCTAAGTGTTTTCCAGAAGGTATATTTTAATGAATCTAAAGTAGTGTTAAAATTAAATTGAAATGTTTAATTTAATGTGATAATATACATATATAGAATGATAGCAAACTTGTTTTAAGTTTACTAAAGGTATTGATTTACAGTAGTTTAGGGTAGTTTCTAATAAGTGAAGTTTGAAGAACGTGTGAGTAATTACTAGAGATTTAACTTCCGTTCGTCACATTAAAAGAAAATAATTTCTGAAATATTCGATTAGCTTCTTATCTTGATCCTACAGTATTTATAAGGGAGTTCAATATTTTGATGTGTATATGTACCTTCTGTGAGACCTTTAAGGCATTTAAGAGATAGAAACATCTGTGAGGGCACCCACCTATCAGTGTGATAGGTTTCAAGAAAAAAGCGGCGGTATTTCGGATAAACATTAGATAAGTGAAGAGAGGTATTTATATCTCTCTTTTTGTTACAATTAAAAGTAAACATTTTTTTAAAAACAAATAAATATTGTACTAGAGTCTTGCTATGAACAAGAGGTATGTGTACTATTAAATTATAAGGGTACTTATAAAAATGAAAAATAAGTGAGGTTAATTTTATATAATAATGATTATTTTAAGATGAAGTATATAATTTTTTTGCATAAGACACAATACATAATGAATGGAGGAAATATGAACAAATGAATAAAACATATGATTGCCTAGTAATAGGCTGTGGGCTTGCAGGGGCGGTGATATCTAGGGAACTAGCAGAGCGGGCAGGTAAAAAGGTATTGATTATGGAAAAACGCAGCCATATTGCAGGTACTACTTATGATTTTTTAAATGAGGATGGTATACTAGTACATAAATATGGACCCCATATATTTCACACTTATAACAAGCGTGTATTTGACTATGTCTCTCGATTTACAAAGTGGAGGGATTATTCTCATGAAGTTTTGGCAAATGTATATGGAAAATTGATGCCTGTCCCATTTAATTTAAATTCTCTTTATATGGCCTTCGATTTGAAAAAAGCAGATAGGTTAGAACAAAAGCTTGTTTCTGCTTATGGTATGGGTCAGCGATTAACCATTGCAGAACTGGGAAATAATAAGGATAGTGAATTTCAGGAACTTGCTGATTTTATTTATAATAATGTGTTCCTCAATTATACTCAAAAACAGTGGGGGGTTACTCCAGAAGAAATAGATTCGTCTGTTATAGCTAGAGTCCCAATACTAATTTCACGTGATAATCGTTATTTTCAAGATACATATCAGGGAATACCAGCTAATGGATATACTTCCCTTTTTGATAAGTTATTAGACCATCCTAATATAAGTTTGCGTCTTGACACTGATGCAAATGAACTCTTGAAAATTATAGAAGATGATATATTTTTTGAGGATAGACCGTTTAAAGGTACAGTAATATATACTGGTGCTTTAGATCAATTTTTTGACTGCCAGTTTGGACGTCTTCCCTATAGAACTGTAGATTTTTTATTTGAAACACATGATGTAACATGGTATCAGTCAAAGGGAACTATAAATTATACAGTAGACCAGCCTTTTACACGAATTACGGAATTCAAACATTTAACAGGTCAGAGTGTTTATAATAAGACGACTATAATGAAGGAATATCCAAAGTCATATACAGGTTCTGAAGGTGAGACACCTTACTATCCTATAATTAGTTCAGATAATTTTAAGCTTTACGAAAAATATAAACAACTCACTAATAGTTTACGTGATTTTTATTTGTTGGGTAGACTTGCAGAATATAAATACTATAACATGGATGCAATAATTGAGAGGGCACTAATTTTGGCAGATGAAATTATTTGTAGCAGGAAAGGAAATAATATTGATGAAGATAATAACATTTACAGTTCCGTGCTATAATTCAGCAGATTATATGGGACATTGTATAGAAACTCTCCTTCCAGGTGGAGAAGATGTAGAGATAATAATTGTTGATGATGGTTCTTCTGATAATACTGCAGAAATTGCAGATGATTACGCAGCAAGATATCCTAATATTATAAAGGCAGTACATCAAGAGAATGGAGGTCATGGTCAGGCTGTAAATACGGGTATTAAGAATGCCTCGGGTATATACTTTAAAGTTGTAGATTCTGATGATTGGCTTGATGTACCCGGAATGTTGAAAGTTATAGATGTGCTGAAAAGACTTTATAAAGAGGGAAAAATACTAGATATGATGATATGTAATTATGTCTATGAGCATTCTAAAGATAATACCAGTCATGTAGTTAACTATAAAAATGTGTTACCTGAGAATCATATATTTGGATGGGATGATGTAGGTAAATTTAAGATATCTCAGTACATTCTCATGCATTCTGTTATATATCGAAAATCTCTTTTGTGTGAATGTGGACTTGAGCTTCCAAAGCATACTTTTTATGTAGATAACTTGTTTGTTTATGAACCTCTTCCATATGTGAAGACAATTTACTACATGGATATCAACTTATATAGATATTTTATTGGCAGGGAAGATCAATCTGTAAATGAAAAAATCATGATAAAAAGGATAGATCAACAGCTTTATGTGAATAAACGTATGATAGACTTTTACTGTAAATTTGATAAAATACCTAATAAACGTTTGGACAAGTACATGAGAAACTATCTTTCTATGATGATGACAATTTCTTCAGTGCTCCTTATAGTTTCGGGAAGTGAGGAAAACTTTAAAAAGAAAACTGATTTGTGGTCCTATTTAAAGAGTGTAAATAAAAATCTCTATTCAGATATGAGATACTGTTTATTTGGTATAATATCTAATGCTCATGGCAGTTTTGGAAAAAAAGTAGTTGAATATGGCTATCGTTTAACCAATAAAAAATATAAATTTAATTAGATAAACAGAATTCTTGGCATCAGGTGGAGTTAAAACTCCATCTGATGTCAAGAACTCTGTTTATTGAATGTTTTTTCCTTTACTTTTTAAGAAACTGAGAAAATCCTTTTTACTTCTGTTTATGATTAGTTCCTCTGGCATATCTATTTGTTTTAACATTTCTATTGCACTTTCGAAGCCACCGATGCGGTAAGCAAAATGGGAATCACTATTTAATACTATTTTTACTCCGTATTCCTTACATAAACTTGCTATTTTCGTACAATTCTTTTCGCTGCCTTTTCGTGAACTTACGAAGGAACTATTGTTTATTTCAATAAGTATACTTTTTTCTTTGGCCTTTTTAACTACTTCTTCTGCATGAATTGGAAACTTTGGATTACCAGTATGGCCTAAAATATGTACATTAGGGTTATCCATAACTTTTAATAGAGCGGAGGTATTTAGGTCTGGATTTTTATTTGCCTCCATTATAGGTTCGTGGATACTTGCTATGATTATATCCAATTTTTCCTGCAGATCTGTTGATAAGTCGAGATTTCCTTCATAATCTATAATATTTGCTTCACATCCATAAAGCATAGTTACACCAAAAAGTTTTCTTGGAAGTACCTTAAGATTTTCAAAATACCATTTATGAGGGGCACCAGGCATAGAAGGTCCATGTTCTGTTGACCCTAAAAGCTCTAGTCCTATTTCGCTAGCATATTTGGCATTTTCTAATAAAGTAGAGTAAGCATGGCCACTAACTATAGTGTGGGTATGTACGTCAAGAACGTATTTCATTTATATTAACTCCTTTCAAAATCAACAAATGTTGTTATATTAATTATATATTAGAATTTGCATTTTTGTCATTTAAAATCCAATAAAAGTTCAAAGTATTGGAAAAGCATGAATATATGATAAAATCCATAGTAAAGGTTTCAAAATAGGTGTATTATATATAGTATAAAATAACATAATTATATAATTTAGGTGAAGTTTCGTGTATTTATTTATAAAATTAATCCATTTTAATAGAGTTTTAGTTTATAGGAGGATTTGCAATAGTAAATGGTAAAAATTACAGAAAAAGAAAATGAGAAAAAGACAATAAAATTTAAAATTAATAAAAAGAAAATGATAAGGTCACTATGCATATTGATCTTATCAATTTATGTTTTACATGTATTCTTAGTACATTTTGTAGTTAATAGATATAATGAGCGTATATATCCAGGAGTTAAAGTAGAGGGCATAAATTTAAGTGGAAAAACTGAAAAAGAGGCTGTAGATACTTTAAAGCACAAATATGTAAATGAAGCATTGAAAAAAAATATATTGATTAAAGCTGGAAATAAAGTATATAAAATAAACTATTCGAAGCTGAATATGAATTATAACATAGAGGATACTGTAAAAGATGCTTTTAAATATGGTAAAAAAGGTAGTATTTATGATAAATATAAAATTATAAGAAGTGCAAAAGAAAAGCAGTTTAGTTTAAAGTACAGTTATAATAAAAGTGAGGCTGAAGAAATTATATCAAAAATAGAGAATGATTTTGATAAAAAACCAATAGATGCCAAAATAACTAGAGATAAAAATGATAAATTTCAAGTTACTTCGGAAAAGCAGGGCCAAGAGATTGATAAGGACAAGCTTATTGAAGATATGGAAGCTGAAATTAATAGCAAAGATACTAAAGATGTAATGGTTAATGTTAAAATGAAAGAAATTCAGCCTGTAATGAAAAAATCAGATTTAAAAAAGATAGATACGAAAATATCTAGTTTTACAACTGATTTTTCATCATCCACAGATAGTAGAGCTAATAATATTAATGTGGCGGCAAAGAGTTTAGATGGAATTACAATAATGCCTAATCAAATCTTTAGTTTTAATAATATAGTAGGAGAAAGAACAGAAAAGAGAGGATATCAAGCTGCTGGAGTTATTGTAGGTGATAAGTTAGAATCTGGCTTCGGAGGAGGAGTATGTCAGGTGTCAAGTACTCTTCATAATGCTGTAGTAAGAGCAGGTATAGTACCTATAGAGAGGGATCATCATAATTTACCTGTTAGCTATGTTGAACTTGGAATGGATGCGACAGTAGACTATGGAAATATAGATTATAAATTTAAAAATACATTGAATTATCCAATATATATAGAATGCTTAGTAGAGGATGGAAATTTAACATTTAATATCTATTCTAATTCCAAATTAACTGAAAAAACCTATAACCTTGTAAATAGCGTTAAAACAACAAAGGAAGATAATAAAACAGTACTAACGGTAAAAGCTTACAAAGTTACTTATAAGGATGGGAAACAAATTTCTAAGCAAGAAATAAATACTGATAAATATAGACTCCCAAATTAGGAGTTCTATAGAGTTTCTAAACGAAAAATCAACTTATACTCTGATATTTTGGTAAGCCACAAGCTCGCTAAATATTTTGATAAGGCTAAACAAGAAATTTGAAATGCAGTGCTATTGAAGTTAGAGGTGTTTTTTACAAATTTTTATTAATGACTTAAATATTATAACAAGTTATAATATTTATAGGTATATATTTTTAATTTAATACAAAAAGCATTAATAGATTTCATTTAAGCTAGGGGGATTTTAAAATTATGAGTAAACTTGGGACTAAAATTCTCAGGTTAGTATGTGTAGTTGTTGGTGCTATTGTAGCAATATCTTTGATAAGTTGTACTGTTATACTTAAGAGGGCGGAATCACAACTGAGGGATAAAGCAAAACAGTCTGTCACAGAATCAATTAGTATTATTGACAAGAATAAGATAGAAAAGATAATAAAGGATAAATCTAACAATTCTAAAGAATATGGTGAAGTATTAAATTCTATGATAGTATTCAAGGCAAAAAAAGATATCAAAAATTTTTATGTTTACATAGAAAAAGATAATGAAACTGCACAATTTTTGATAGATGCTTCACCTGATCCAGCAGATTATTTGGAAAGCTATGAAATGCAGGGTGGAATGATCAGTGCTTTTGATGGTAGTATTGCTGTTGATAGTGAACCGTCATCAGATAAATGGGGAACTTATATGTCAGCTTATGCTCCAATAAAAAATTCATCTGGACAAGTTATAGCTGCTATTGGAGTAGATGAAGATGTGTCCACATTTGAAAATATTAAAAAATTGTTCTTTTATCTCTCCATCTTACAAGTTATAATTGCTGTCATTATATCCTTAGTTTCGGTGTGGTTATTTTCAAAAAAATTAAAGTATAACATTGGCATAATTGAAAGTAAATTAGTAGATATGAGTGAGGGTAATTTGCAGGGGAATGTGGAATTGAAGACAAAGGATGAAATCGAACAAATAATGTATTCTTTAAATGATTTTAGATTAAAAGTTAGTAATATTTTAATAAATATAAAAGAACACGTAAGTAATGCCCATGGAAGTTCTGATGATTTATATAGTATATCTAAAGAAATGTCGCTGTCTGCAGAAAATGTTTCTTTAATCATCCATAAAGTGTCAGAAAGTTCCAAAAAACAAGTCTGTCATATTGTAAGTATGGAAGAGGTGTTTGATGAATTTGGAAAAAGAATAGAAAATGCGACTAAGATGATAAATGAATTTAGCGTTATGGGAAATAATATTAGCGAAAAGTCCAAGAAAAGCAGCGCAGATGTGAATTTACTAATAAAATCAATAAATGATTTAAATGTTCAATTCAAATCTGTTGCAGAAAAGATTCAAGGATTAGGCGCTAATATTGATAAAATAAGTGACATCACAAATTTAATAAATGATATATCAGATCAGACTAATTTACTTGCATTAAACGCATCTATAGAAGCATCTAGAGCTGGGGAAGCTGGAAAGGGATTTAGTGTAGTGGCAGATGAAATTAGAATTCTTGCAGAACAGTCAAAAACTTCATCTGAAAGTATTAATGAACTTTTAAAAAATGTTTCTAATCAAAGTAATGCTGTTGTTGCTGATACTAAAAATGTAGATTGTCAATTTTCAAATCAAATTGGTATTGTAAACAACATTGCAAGTTCTTTTAGGGTAATAATTGATGATATAGAAAAATTGCTGCCAGGAATAAATCTAGTTAATAAATCTATGATTGAGGCTGACAATAACAAATCTATTATAATAAATAATTTAGAGACGTCATCTTCTTCAGCAAAAGAAATTTCTACATCTTCTAAAGATATAGCTGCCATAGCTGAGGAATTAAGTAGTTCTGCAGAAGAGGTTACTAATTCAGCTGAAAAGCTATTGCATATTGTCAATAATGTAATGGAAAATGTAAATAAGTTCAAAACAGAAGAATAAAACTTATAGAGTTTCTCAATTGAAATTAACTTTCAATCTAGAAACTCTATAAGTTTTTTATATTTTAGCAGTTGAGCCCAATTTCGTTGGCACTCCAAATTGCATTCATTATATTAGCAGATTGGTATGCATCTCCGATTAAGTATAAGTCAGCTATATTTCCATTTAGCTTGTTGTATAATTCTCTATCTGATTTAAACCCGACGGCAATTGTAACGGTATCTGCAGATACTTCTTGTTTTTTAAATTTATTATTAATAAGTACTGCACCTTTATCGGTTACTTCCAAGAGGGAATTATTTGTAATGGCTTTCACATTATACATATTTAAAAGATCTATGAGCATGATTTTGTTCATATGTGGAATTGGTTTACTTGAATTTAATAATGTATCTTTTGCTTCAACAATGGTGACATTTTTACCTTGTTTTGCAAGATAAAGTGCAGCTTCACAGCCTACAAGTCCGCCACCTACCATAAGTACGTCATTGCCAACTTTTTTATTGTCATTTAAAAGTTCCAAAGCTGTTATAACTTTATCTTTTTCTATACCAGGAACATTTATTTTAATTTCTTTTGCACCAGTTGCAATTATAACTACATCTGGTTTTTCTTCTTCTACAAGCTCTTCTGTTACTTTTGTATTGAAATTAACTTTAACTTCAAGCTCCTTTATTTCACTTTTATACCAATCAATTAGCCTTCTGTCATCTACTTTGAAATCAGGTACGGAACCTGGAATAATTACTCCGCCGAGTTTATCTGTACCTTCATAAATTGTAACATCATGTCCTCTCATTTTTATAATTCTAGCTGCTTCCATTCCAGCAACTCCGCCTCCTACAACCATAACTTTCTTTGGTGTAAGCGTAGGTTTTATTTCATAATACCTTTCTCTACCTACAGCTGGATTTACTGTACAGCTCAAAGGTTTTCCTTCAAATCCTCTTCCAAGACATCCAGTATGACATCCAATACAAGGACGAATTCTTTCAGAATTATCTGAGAGAACTTTTTTTGGCCAGTATGGATCTGCTAGAAGTGGCCTTCCAAGTCCAATCATATCTGCTGCTTTATCATCAAGAGCTTTTTCTGCATCTTCTGGTATACCTAATTTTCCTGCAACTATAACTGGAATTTTTACAACTTTTTTTAGTTCTTTGGTATAAGGTAAATATAATCCGTTCTTTTGGTAAATAGGGGGATGTGACCAGTACCATGCATCATAAGTTCCTAAATCTGTATTGAGTTCATCATATCCTGCTGCTTCTAGAATTTTTGCTGCATCAAGGCCTTCTTTTAAGTCACGACCTTTTTCAAGGTAGTCTTCATCTGGGAGTCCTCCCTGCCTCCAATCTTTTATGCAGCTTTTTACACTATATCTTAAGCCTACTGGGAAGTCATCTCCTAATCTTGCTTTTATGCCCTGAACTATTTCTATAGGAAGCTGAAGTCGTCCTCTTAAATCTCCGCCGTATTTATCTGTTCTTCTATTGAATATGGAAAGTGTAAACTGGTCAAGCAAGTAGCCTTCATGTACAGCATGTATTTCAACACCATCAAAATCTGCTTTTTGAGCAATATCGGCACCTTCAATGAACTTTGAAACTATCCATTCTACTTCTGAAGTAGTAAGTGCTCGACAGGTAACAGTTGGGTCCCAATAATTTGGAATATCTGAAGCGGAGACAGGTTGGGATGTTAAAAGTGTTCCTGGAGCCCCGCTTCTTCCGAAGCCCATTGTTAGTTGTAAAAATATTTTTGCACCATAAGCATGAACTCTTTCTGTCATCTCTGAAGATGTCATTAGAAATCTTCCTGGGTTTGTTGAAATAACAGGAATAATACCTGGTACAACCTTATCTAATTCATTTTCAACTTTAGTGATACTTGTTATAATAAGGCCAGTACCGCCTTTGGCTCTTTCTACATAATAGTCAATAGCTCTTTGATTATAGCAACCTTCATTATCCACAAGTCCAAAAGCCCCCATAGGTGCCATTGATATTTTGTTTTTTACTTCCATCTTCCCTATTTTAATAGGTTGAAACAAAGATTTATTTTTCATAATAACTTACCTCCATATATTTATTTTCCCTAAATTATTCGACATAATCCATGTTGTTTTTCGTTAAAAGTGAATTTGTCATAAAATGTGCTATAATTGTATTTATCCGATTGCTACCATTGCTAACTCCCCATCTTCTTCAAAATGGGGAGATAAGCACTGCTACGCACCTGGATAAGTTCTTCTAAGGTTCAGATGGAGAAAAGGTATTTCCTTATAAGCAAACTCCATCTGAACCTAAGAATTACTTGATAAATCAAATTTAGGGGGGCATTACATAATGGAAGAAGAAGAGATTAAAAAATTAAAGGAGTTGGTATGTAGTACAATTGAAAAAAATGCAGAAAAAATAATAAACTTTTCAAAATCTGTAGAAAAGGAACCAGAATTAGGATTCAAGGAACAGAAAACGTCAAAGAAGGTAAAAGGCATTTTTGACGAAATAGGTTTAAAATATCGAGATGGTCTTGCTTTAACTGGAGTAAAGGCAAAATTAAAAGATCAGTGTGAAGGTGTAAATATAGCTGTACTTGGAGAGTTAGATGCCGTTATATGTAGGGGAAATAAAAATTCAAATCCAGAAACTGGAGCAGCTCATACTTGTGGTCATCATCTTCAACTAGGAGCTTTAATTGGTGCTGCTGTAGGATTAAAGCTTTCTGGAATTTCAAACAAATTAGATGGAAATGTGACTTTTTTTGCAGTACCTTCAGAAGAATGCATTGAATTTGACTATAGAGAAAAACTTCGAAAGCAAGGCAAACTTCATTTTTTTGGAGGAAAGCAGCAGCTCATATATGAAGGTGAATTTGATGATGTAGATATAGCTATGATGATGCACTCTCTAAAAAATAGTCCTAAACCTACTGTTTCAATAGGTAAATCCAGCAATGGATTTGTTGCAAAGACAATACAATATATAGGAAAAGTAGCTCATGCTGCTGAAGCACCAGATGAAGGTGTAAATGCGCTAAATGCAGCAATGCTGGGACTAATGGGTGTAAATGCTCTTAGGGAAACTTTTAGAGATGAAGATTACATAAGATTTCATCCTATTATTACTAAAGGAGGAGACGTAGTAAACAGCGTACCTGATGATGTAAGAATTGAAAGCTATGTGCGTGCAAGAACTATAGATGCCATGGTAAAAACCAACAAAAAAGTTGATAGAGCTCTTAAAGCTGGGGGAGATGCAATAGGTGCAAAAACAGTTATTAAAACTATACCAGGTTATCTACCTCTTGAGTGCTGTGCTAAATTAAATGATATATATAAAGATAATTGTAAGGAATTTCTTCCTGAAGAAAGCATTTTAGATGGAGGACATTTTTTTGCTTCAACGGACATGGGAGATATATCTCAGCTAATACCAAGCATACACCCTTATGTAGGCGGTGTAAGTGGAAATTTGCATTCAAAGGAATTTAATGTAGAGGATTATAGAGCAGCTTGTATTCTGCCAGCTAAGTTATTTGCAATGACAGTAATAGATCTTTTAGTCAATGGTGCAGAAAAAGGTAAAGATATAGTAAAAAATTTCAAGCCTAAGTTTTCTAAAGAAGAATATCTAAAGGTAATGGATGAGTTTAATAATTAACATAAATTCATTTTAGCTAAAAAATTATTAGGGGGCAAAATAATGTTAAAAAAATATTTTAAAATTTTTATCCTAGCTCTTATATTAGTTGTAGTAACAGAGCTAATAGGTCAAAAGAAAATAAAACTAGGGCCAGGATATCTTGTGTTTCTACCAATGCTCTATGCATTAGTTATTGGAATAATTATAAGTTTACCTAAGTTAAAAATTATGTCGGAAGATGAAATGAAGCTGTCAAATGATATTATGGGAATTGTAGTAATATTGTTTGTCGCCAAAATAGGTGCTACAATGGGACCTTCTATTGTTATGTTGGTTAAATCAGGATGGGCACTTTGTTTCCAGGAACTCGGCCACTTTTTAGGTACAGTAATTTTAGGACTTCCAATTGCTCTTTTACTTGGTCTTAAACGTGAAGCAGTAGGAGCTACTTTCTCTATTGATCGTGAACCTAATATTGCAATTATTGCAGAAAAGTATGGTATGGATTCTCCAGAAGGACGTGGAGTAATGGGAATTTATATCTGTGGAACTTTATTTGGTGCAATTTATATAGGACTTCTTGCTGGATATATTGGATCAGTAAAAATATTTAATCCATTGGCACTAGCCATGGGATCAGGAGTAGGATCTGGAAGTATGATGGCTGCAGCTTCAGGAGCTATTACTGCTGTTTTCCCTGCAAAGGCTAAGGAAATAGCTAGTTTTGCAGCAGCATCTAATTTAATAACAACCATAGTGGGAATATATTTTACGCTATTTGTTTCTTTACCAGTTGCCAATAAATTATATGGTTGGTTAGAACCTAAAATCGGAAGAAATAGCAAAAAGAGAGGGGAAATCTAGCATGAAAAGACTTATTCAGGAGGCATTTATTTTATTTTGGGTTGGAATAATTGCTTTAGTAGGAAATACTATAAAAAATAAAGTTCCTTTAAAGATAGGAATTATTGGCATGGCTATATTATTAGCTATTACTTTATTAGGTATTATAATTAAAAAAATTGTGCCTGCTAATATTCCTACAGTGTTTTGGGTATCTATAGTAGCCGTTTTGGTTACAAGCCCTCTTAATCCCTATGGTGCTTTTTTGGACAAACAGTATTTAGAAAAAATAGATATGATTGCTCTTACTACTCCAGTTTTAGCTTTTGCCGGTTTGTCACTAGGCAAGGATTTAAAACTTTTTAAATCCTTAAGTTGGAAGATAATTATTGTAGCATTAACTGTTTACACAGGTACTTTTGTTTTTGCTACCATGATTGCACAAATTGTTTTAAAAGCTACAGGCCAAATATAGATTTTTGTGGTTAAAATACTTATAATTATTTTATAAGTATTTTAATCTACACCATATATCAAGGTGTATAAAGTTACTTTTTACTTAGAAAATTCAACTCTCGCAGTTTAAAAACTTTGCGAAGCAATTTTTCATTATTAATTCTTAACTTGCGAAGCTTTGCTTCGCAAGCTTTTTATATTAAGTCAAAATTTTATATGTGCGAAAGTTGAGTTTATAGGTATTTTAATTTATACATAATCCTATATTGATGTGTATAAAATTATTTTATACTTAGAAAATTTATAATTATGAGGAGAGTTAGCATGAAAATTGTTGTATTGGATGGATATACGTTAAATCCCGGAGATATAAGCTGGGAACCCCTTGAAAAGCTTGGAGATTTGAATGTCTATGATCGTACTTCCCATGATAACGGTAATAATGATTTAATATTGGAGAGAATAAAAGATGCAGAAATTGTTTTTACCAATGATATAACATTATCTAGAGGTATATTGGAAAAGTCACCTAAATTACGATATATTGGAATATTAGCTACAGGGTACAATATGGTGGATGTAAATGCAGCTAAGGAATTAGGAATTACTGTAACAAATATTCCGACATATGGGACAAGTTCCGTAAGCCAAATGGCAGTAGCACTGCTTCTTGAACTGTGTCACCATGTATGGGCTCATAGTGAGGCAGTAAAAAACGGAGAATGGGCAAGCAATGGAGATTGGTGTTTTTGGAAATATCCCCTTATTGAGTTAGCTAATAAAACTGCAGGAATTATAGGTTATGGTAGAATTGGACAATCAACAGGAAAAATACTACAGGCATTTGGCATGAAAGTACTTGCTTATGATAAACATGAGAATAAAAACTTAGAAAGTAATAGTATGAAATACGTAAAATTAAATGAATTATTTCAAGAATCAGATGTTATTTTCTTACACTGTCCACTATTTGATAGTAATAGAGGTATCATTAATAAAGACTCCATAAGTAAAATGAAAGATGGAGTAATTATAATAAATAATGCTAGAGGACCTTTAATTGTAGAGAAAGATTTAGCAGAGGCGTTAAATAGTGGGAAAATTTCTGGAGCCGCTTTAGATGTAGTATCTACAGAGCCTATAGAGGAAAGCAATCCCCTGATGAAGGCAAAAAATTGTATAATTACCCCACATATTTCTTGGGCACCTAAAGAATCAAGACAGAGACTTATGGAAATTGCAGCAGAGAATCTAGAAAGATTTTTGGAAGGATCTCCTGTAAATGTTGTAAGTAGGTAATATGTGTTTTTGAATTAGAAGACCTTTGAAGTGATTCTGCTTAAAATTTAAGTTTGTACATAAAATACATTTAAAAATTGAGAGTGGAAAGTTGATAGTTAGGGATGACTTTCTTCGATAATACTACGGAAAGTTTAAATATAGCGCTATTTAAGCAAAGCTTCAATAGGCTTTAAGTTTACTATCCACTTTCAACTATCCACTCTTAATTTACGCTTAAGATATTAAAATTTGTTATTATATGATTTGGCATAAGCCAACTTTCAATTTAGAAACACTTTTTAGCATCCATATTATCTTGTACATGTACAAGGGCTTCACCAAAGCGTTGAAAGTGAACAATTTCTCTTGCCCATAAAAATTTAAGCACATCTATTACATCTGGATCATCTGTTAGAGTTATAAGATGTTCATAAGTTGTTCTAGCTTTTTGCTCAGCTGCCATATCTTCATGTAAATCTGTTATAGGATCTGCTGTAGCTTGGATGTAAGCAGATGTCCATGGAACGCCATTAGCATCTTGAGGAAAAGTAGCCCTTCCATGTTGGGTATAGTGGGAGGCTAATCCTGCTTCTTTAAGTTCATCTATGGTATCATCTTTTAGCAGTTGATATATCATGGTAGCTATAATTTCAACATGTGCTAACTCTTCAGTTCCTATATCAGTAAGTAATCCTTTAGTTCTACCGCTGGGCATAGTATAACGTTGATTTAAATATCTGATAGCAGCACTTAATTCTCCATCTGGACCTCCGTATTGAGCAGTAAGATATTTAGCCATTTGAATATCCTTTGTTTTAATTTTTACAGGATACTCTAATTTTTTTTCATAAATCCACATATGCCAATCCTCCTATTCTCCACATTCCCAAGGCCAGGGTTCGTTTATCCAAGTCCATGGAAACTGGCTCTCGGAATATCCAAAGTTAGTTAAAATACCAAATCTGTCTTCATAGTTTCTTTTTAAACGGATGAGTTGATTTGTGAACATATTGTAATCAGACAGAGCTTTCTTGTTATCAGGAAAATTATCTAGATACAAATTTAAATCTACTGTGGCAAATTCAAGCTGGCGAATTTCATCTAGTAGTTTTTTACGATCATTCATATTAGTACCTCCTCGTATAATAGGTTTACAACTAGTTAAATGACTACTATTTAATCTTCGTTTTCAGGGAAAGGCATAACTAAATTTGGAAATATGGTACCTTTTTTTAATGCCATATTTAAAGGAAGCAGTCCAATATAAGGCTGCATAGGAACGTAAGCCCTTGCTAATTTTTTACCTGAATTATGAGGAAAGCCAGCAGATGGCATTGATCTTGAGTTCACATGTGGAACAAATTTTGAATACACTATTTTCACCTCTTAAGTCTCTTTACAATGATAATATATTCAATACTTATAAATTGTGTTAATATAAATTGCTTTGTAAAATTTATAATAAAGGTTTTAAATGCTGATGTTTAATGGTATAATCATCTTGTTAATAGTATTAAAATATAGTGACTGGAATTGAATAATCACGTATTTGGTAAACAAGTTTGTGTAAGCTTCTGTAGTATTTTTACTATATAATTTGTGTACCCTCCAATTATATATTTTTGTATTTTATAGGAGTTTGCATAAACCTTCCTATTTATTTAGACGGTTGAAATATTTTTTTTGCTTCAAATGAAATTATATTTTTTTGTTTGAAGCATTTTTGTATAAATTCACTTCTAATTATACAAAATAATTTTGGAGGTGTTTTTATGGCAATAACTTTAAGCAATAAAGAAAGAATGCTTTTAGAAGATGAAAAAAGTCATGAATCCATGTGTATACAAAAATATACAAACTATGCTAATCAAACAAATGATTCACAGTTGAAACAGCTATTTATAAATAATGCATCAGTTGAGCAAGAGCATTTAAATTCTATTAACTGTATTTTGGGCGGTGAGGTACCTAATTTAAACAGTAATCAAGGTACAAGCAAAATGAATACATCAGGTATAGCTAGCCCGTCTATGTCACCTGTAGGTATGTGTGAAGTACGTGACGAGGATATGTGTAAGGATATGCTTATGGCAGAAAAATATATTTCAGGAGTTTATAATGTAGCCATATTTGAATTTAGAGATACGAATGTCCGAAATGTATTAAACCATATACAAAAAGAAGAACAGCAGCATGGGGAATCCATTTATAAATATATGGAAAGCAAAGGTATGTATAAAATTCAGTAAGAGTACGTTCACTTGGCTTTAATGAAGTTGTTCACTAATTAGTTTATATACAAATAAAGCTGGAAGTTAATTAAAGTTTAAATTTTCATTAATTTCCGGCTATATAAAGCTTATAAGGAAGGTATAGAGAAATTTTATTGAGTATAGAACTAACAATTGTAAACAATTTCATGTATAATTGAGTTATGCAGTACAGCGTAATAGATATAAAAATTAATTATAGTGACTTAGGGGGATTGATTGTATGAAAGATAGCTATGGAAGAAGTATAAACTATCTTAGGATTTCACTTACAGATAGGTGCAATTTAAGATGTATCTATTGTATGCCAAAGGAAGGAATAGTAAAAAGACCTTATGGTGATCTGTTAAGATTTGAAGATATATTAAAAATTATTAAAGCAGCAGCAACTCTTGGAATAAATAAAATAAGATATACTGGTGGAGAACCTCTTATAATGAAGGATATAGAGTATTTAATAAGGGAAACTGCTAACATAAAAGGAATTACGGATGTGGCAATTACTACCAACGGCATACTGCTCTGTGATATGGCAGATAAATTAAAAGAAGCAGGATTAAAAAGGGTAAACATAAGTTTAGATACCCTAAAAGCAGATAAGTATAAATTTATAACCAGGTGTGGAAACTTGGACGCAGTATTAAAATCTATTGATAAATGTTTAAGTATAGGATTGACTCCTGTTAAAATAAATACAGTTTTATTAAAGGGTTTTAATGATACTGAAATTATGGATTTTGTAGAGTTTACGAAGAATTTACCAGTAGATATTAGATTTATTGAACTTATGCCTATAGGAGAAGGAAAAAAATTATACGAGAATGATAATCTTTCTTCAGAAGTTGTTTTAAAGGAAATTCAGGATAATTTTGATGTAATTTCCCAGCCTACTTCTAAAAGTAGTACTGTTTCCCTATATAAGGTGAGAGGATATAAGGGAAACATAGGCTTTATAAGTCCAATGAGCTGTAAATTTTGTAAAGATTGCAATAGACTAAGACTTACGTCTATAGGAGATTTAAAACCATGTCTTCACTCGGACAAAGTTATAAATTTAAAACACTGCTTAAATGACGAAAAACTCCTTTTAGAAGAATTAAAACGAGGAATACTAGGAAAACCCGAGGAGCACAATATGAGTTCTAAACACAAAAGTGAAAGTGAGAAGATGATGTATCAAATAGGTGGTTGATTACTGTAAGTTTATACCCATGGCTGTGAATATTTTTAGTTGGGCTAATTTTTCTTGGGACAGGCTGTCTATCTGGTAGGATCTTGAATAACCTGTTTTAGCCCAAATTACAAAATGTTCACAGTTATTTTGTAATAAATTGTAACTTCTTTCACCTTCTCGCATATCTGCTCTTTTAACGGTTTCTTTTGAATCAAATTGTGAACCACCTTTTATGTTTAAAATAAAATAATGTCCTTTTCTAAAATAAGGGGACATGTCTGTTTCCTTTATCTTGGCATCTTTAGAATTACCCGTAGTACTACAGTAATGAATAACTTTATTATTACCTACATATATTCCATAATGTGTATATTGATAGCCCATAAAGGTATCTTCAGTGCCTATTATATCTCCATATTGAGGCTCTTTATGTACCTTGGACAGGGTAATATCATTTCCACTCTTCACCTGAAAATATAACTTCTTTTCTTCCGTCATTTTATAATTTTTAAAATGTAAGTTAGGAGATAAGGTAACGCAAATTTTATCATCATCGTAAAAACCATCTATAGGTGGATTTATAAAGAGAGTTTTGCCATCCACAGATGGAAAAACATAGGTATCCATAGTTTCATTGTCTTTACTTTTTACAGAAATATTTTTTATAGAAGTATCATCCCATATAATTTTATCTTTTAAAGGTATTTGAATTTCGCTATATTTATAAATAGTTGTAGTTCTATTATTTAAAGTATAAATTTTATAGCCTAAAAAACTAACTGCAATTATTATAAATATAGATATTAATTTTAAAAAAAAATGATTTCTCATTTAAACCATCCCTTATACTGTTTCTAAATTAGTTCTATTTGTCAGATACAAATAGTTTTATTATAGTGTATTCAGCTACTTTTTCACACTTGGCATTTTCTTTATTAGTAGTTATTATTTCTGCAGATTTGCTGTCGAAACTTTGGAGATCTTACTTAAATGGTTCCCCCACATTTACAATATATGATTTAACATCTTTATCGGTTACTTCTTTTATATATTGATTTTTATTATAAGGAAAAATAGGAGATAAATTGTCAGTTTCTATAATTTTATCTACGCCCCCTACCTCTTTAGGTGATAATGTCCATATTAAAAGAGGAAGTAGAAGTGATACGATTATTACCACTAAGCACATTATCATTATATTTTCAGTCGCTTTTTTTGCAAAGTAGTGTAATATAAGTTCATCACTATAATTTTTATTTTTTATTTTTTTACTTTGTCTTTGGAATAAGGTTACACCAAGTAGCATGGCTAAAATTCCTGATAAATATAAGAAAAAAAGCATAATTAATTTCTCCTAACGTAAGTCACATATAGATTTTAACAAAAAAAATAATAAAAATATATATAAATTTGTTAAACTTTTAAGTATTATAGATATATAGTAGATAATAATGGATATTTTAAGTTTAGTCTGGGGGGAATCCTTATTTTGATTATTTTGAAAGTAATGGGATCTATAATTTTAATCCTTATAATTCTTTTAATATTTTTGTTGATAAGTAATGTAACATATAGGGGAAAGTCTACTTTTGAAGAAAATAATATAATATATAATTTTGAAATTGGTTTATTTTTTAATATTATTTCTATAATATTAAAAGGGAGTAATAGTGATAGCCATTTATCTGTAAGAATATTGTGTTTTACTAAAAAGTCAAATATAAATTCTAAAAAAGACAAGATACAGGATGAATCAACTTATAAATTTTCTCATATCATACAAGGTGTTAAAAAACTTTATGAGTATAAAGATTCTATAATAAAGATTATTTCTATAATCAAGCCTAAGTATGTTAAGATAGAAGGTAATTATGGATTTGATGATCCTAGTATGACAGGTATGTTGTGTGGAGTTTTTAATGTAATTTATTCATTTTTACCTAAAAATTCTATAAGAGTAATTCCAGATTTTTTTAATGAAGTTTTTAATTTGCATTTAGAAGTTAGTGGAAAATGTAGAATAATATTGATTGTAATTACACTATTTAAAGTATTTCACATATCATGTATAAAAAAAGAAATAAGCTATTAAAAATGGAGGTATTTATATGGATATTAAAGAAAATACAGAAGTTTTATTTTCCAAATTGGAAAACTTTTTTAAAACAGAGACTGTTGTAGGTAAACCAATACAGGTAGGAGATATAACTCTTGTACCATTTATAACAGTTACCTTTGGATGTGGAACCGGTGGTGGAGAGGGAACAGATCCGAAAAATAAGCAGGAAGGTGGAGGCTCAGGTATTGGTGCAGGAGCTAAAATAACTCCAAATGCAGTACTTGTAATAAAAGAAGATACAATTCAAATGTTGCCTATAGGTGATAAGAATAACCTTAGCAAACTTATGGAACTAGTACCCAATATAGTTAGCAAGTTGAAAAAGAAAAATGAAAAAAAGGAAAACATATAGAAAACACCTAAGAGGAGATACTCATGTACAAGTTAGTGGCAGCAGATTATATAACTAAAAGTAATGTGGAAGACGGGGTAGCCTATGCTCTGCAAAAATTCATATTAAATGCTTAAATAGAGTGTGATAGTATTAAAGTAGTTAGTCATTAGATAAAATAAAGAAATGTAGATAGGTATCAAGTTTTTATCTACATTTCTTTATTTATTCATTTGAAAGACCACTTTTACTAAACTTCTTAAAAAATTTTTCTACCATATTTTTAAATACTTTTTTCCATATAAGTCCTGTAATTAAAAATATAAAGAAATATACAAGGAGTGTTAAAGCATCTTTTAGTAATAAGCTAGAAATAATACCACCTACAGTTTCTCTCATACCTGCTACAGCATGGGTGAAGGGTAGAAGAGGATTTATTATTTGAAAAAATTTAGGAGTCACCTGTATTGGAAAAGTACCACCAGATGCTGAAATTTGCAGCACCAGGAGTATCATTACAAGAGCTTTTCCTACATTTCCAAGTACAGATACAAGAGTATAGATTATCATGGTAAATATAATACTTATAAATATTGCAAAAAGTACAAACATATATTTGTTTGCTACGTAAGTTCTCAATATAAATAAATCTCCTAAAGTTACTATTAAAGCTTGAAAAATTGATATAGTCGCAAAAGTAAGATATCTTCCAAGAAAGATTTGGTTGAGTTTTATATTTTTAATTTTTGTGTTTTTAACTTCCGTAGAAAGCATTGAAACAAGAATAAGGTCTCCTACCCATAGTGATAAAGTGGTGAAAAAAGGTGACATAGCTGAACCATAGTTAGGTATAGAAAAAATTTTATTCATTTTTATATTAACAGGATTTGCTATGAAATCTCCTTCTTTTTTTGCATTTAAACCAAGTATTTTTATGAGTTCGTTCAATTTGGCATCCTCATCTAGATTTCTAAGTTTTGAAGCAATGTTATGAATTGTGTTTTCCACTCCAGGGAGTACTTTTTTAATCTTATCTATATCTTCTACTGCTATTTTTGTATCACTAAATGCATTTTTCAATATGTTTTGTGCTGTTGGAAGGTCACCTTTAGCATCTTTTAGTATTTTCAAAGTATTATTTGCCACCTGGATAGAAGATTTCATTATGTTGTCTATGGTAGGAGCTAAAGATGTATCGTAGTTATTTATAATGTTATCCAAAAAAACTGTGATGGAAGCAGCACCTTGTTTTAAATTACCAAGAGCATCTAGTGAAATTTGTTCTCCGTTGTCTATAGCAGTTATTAGCAAATTTATGTTTTCAATACGACTTTGCATCATATTTTTTATATTGTTTAGTGTTGATATAAAATTTGATAATACCGTATTATCTTGTTTATTTAAAGAATTTAAAATGTCTATTATATTGTTAATTCTTGAAATGCTTGATGTATAATGATCTCGCACAGTTGCTAGTATTGTTTTAGCTGACTTAGGATCTGTATTTATGAGGGTTATGGCTTCATCAATAAGCCCTTCTAAAGTTTTGTTAAGATCCCTTATGGATGTAAGTTCAGATTTAATAAAAGGAGATAGATTAGTCATTGAATCTCTTGCTTTTGTAAGAAAAACTTCTCCACTTGATACCACATTTAAAGCTATATTTATAGTATCTTGAATTAGAGGAAGTTCATTTTGAATTTTACTGATAAAATCATTTAAATTAGAAGCCTGGTTATAAACATTTTCTATATTTTGATTTATTTCAGGTATTTTACTATCGATGTCAAATATTATATTTATAAACTCTTGTAGTATAGGTTTACTGTTTGTAAGGTCTATTCCTAGCCTATTAAATACGCTAAATATTGATTCATCTACTGTTTGTACAAAGGTTGTAGTTATCTGCTGCTGTATTTTTGTAACTCCTGCTTCAGTTATTTTTGGAGCCACTGCGTTTAATTTTTCATTAACTGAATAAATCAAATCTGCTTTTTGTGGATTTGATTTTAAAAGAGAACTTATTTTAAAGGAAAAATCTTCTGGTATTGTAATACTAGCGTAATAACTGCCATATTTTACTCCACTAGCTGCATCATTTTCATTTGTAAAATTCCATCCCATACTTTTATTTTTCTTTAAATTTTCTACTAAGCTATTACCTATATTTACATTACTGCCATTAAATTCTACGCCTTTGTCCTTATTTACTATTGCTACAGATATTCCACTGGTGTTTTCATAAGGATTCCATAATGATTTTATATTAAACCAGGCGTAAAGTGCAGGAAGTATCATAAGTGCTATTACTACTACTAGGGCCACCCAATTTGTAATTATATTTATTATATCTGTTACGTATATATTTATTATATTTTTCATAAGTTTATCTCCTAGTTTAAATTCCATCTATGAGTATTAACCGTGATGGTGAGTTCAACTAAGATTATTATGTGCTGATATGAAAAATAATATATAGTATATATTTTATGTATAAGGTAAAATTTCAATTAGAATATCTCATATAATATTATTCATAAAAATGAACGTATATGTAGAAATATTTTTACAATGATGAAGCTCTTTTTAGTATTTTGCATATAAGTCTTAGAAAAAAATTTAAGGAGCTGAAGATTGTAAAAATATTTGGAGTATACGTTCATTTTTCGTTTAGAAACTCTATGATGTTTAAAGATTTAGCCTACTTTTCCCATGAGAATACTGCATAAAAGTATTACAAGTACCAAGGAAGTAATTTTTACATATAGGTAGTCCCCTTCTTTAAAAAATACTAATATGGATACCGCTACTCTTAGTACAGGTATTGCCATTAAGATCAAAAGACCGAACAGCATGATTGCATAAGGCTTAAAATATTTACAACCTTTTAATATTTCAATAGGTTTAGTTGGATAATAATTTCCAGCATAGCCACTGTGGCCAGATATTAAAAACATTAAAAGCCCTGTTAATATTACAATTGAACTTAATATGACACCTATCCTTAAAAACGTACTTATTATAAGTTCTAGTTCTTCTGCACTTTTTTCATTCTTTTCAATAGTACTATTTTGCTGTGGCATTAGTTACCTACCCCCAAATCCTTTCAAAACCATTTCTACAGATATATAAATAAGAAAAGGTACAAATATCTTTCTTATGGTTTTGCTTTTCATATTTTGCATAATTCGAGTGCCCATAGTCGCTCCTGCTAGTACACCTAGAGCAACAGGAGCAGAAATTTTAGGATCTATATTGCCTCTTAAAAGGTAAACACCTGCACTGGCAGCAGCTGTAACGCCCATCATAAAATTACTGGTGGCACTTGATACTTTTAAAGGCAATTTCATAAATAAATCCATAGCCATGACCTTAAAACTACCACTTCCAATTCCAAGAAGACCAGAAATGATACCGGCACCATACATTACTCCAAATCCGCTGGGTACATTAGCTACGTTGTAGCATACGGTTTCGCCTACAATTTTGTCATAGTACTCACCATTTAGTTTAAGTTTTTTTGCAAGAGGGTGAGTTTGTACACCCTGAGGCAGTTCACTTTTGCCTTTTTTCGCCATAGCTAGTGCGGAGTATAGGAGCAGCAATCCGAATAAAAAGTAAAGATACTTTGGATTTATAATTCCTCCAAGAAAGGCACCAGTTACAGCACCTATAGTTGTGGCTATTTCAAGAAACATACCAACTCTTAAATTTGTTATTTTATCCTTTATATAAGCTGCAGCGGCTCCACTTGAAGTGGCAATAACAGATATTAAGCTAGCACCTATAGCGTATTTTATATCTATTCCAAATAAAAGAGTAAGTGCTGGAGTAATTACTGTTCCACCTCCGAGACCCAGTATAGATCCTGCTATGCCTGCAATAACGGATACACTGAGAATTTCTAATGTTAATATTGACAAAATGTCATTCCTCCTATGTTGAATAAATTTTTGTTTTCAAGTATTATTATAGCAAGGAAACTTATATATTTAAAATACATAATTAGTATTCAAAGTATATAGAAATTATATAGTAGGAGTGATATCTTTTTATGGATATTAAGCAGCTGAAGTATTTTCTGACTATTGCTAAAGAAGGTAAAATAACTAGTGCAGCTAAAAAACTAAATATGGCGCAGCCACCTTTAAGTTATCACTTAAAACTCTTAGAAGAAGAATTAGGCGTTAAACTTATGGATAGGGGAAGTCATAAGATACATTTAACAAGTGCAGGAGAAATACTTGCAAATAGAGCTGAACAAATACTTAAATTAGTAAGTTTTACTGCAAAGGAGCTAAAGGATTTTAAAGAAGGAGCAAAGGGAACACTTTCCATTGGAACGGTATCTTCTTCAGGTGCTACATTGTTACCAGAAAGAATAAAGATTTTCCATAAAGAATATCCAGAGGTAAATTTTAATGTATGGGAAGGAAATACCTTTAGAATATTAGAAGTATTAAACAGTGGATTGATAGAAGTTGGTATTGTAAGAACCCCTTTTAATACGGAAGGGCTTGAAATAACTGCACTACCTAAAGAGCCTATGACTGTTGTATTTAACAAGGAGAGTGATTTGTTTGAAGATAGAGAAAGTGTGAAATTAAAGGACTTGAAAGGGAGACCTTTAATTATATACAGAAGATTTGAAAAGTTGATATTTGAGTGCTGCAATAAAGAAGGTTTTGTACCTAATATAATTTGTAACACTGAAGATGCAAGAACAGCACTTTTATGGGCAGAATCAGGTATTGGAATGGCCATTGTTCCAAGAACATCTATTGATGTGGTTAAAAATGTAGATTTGAAAAGAAAAAAGATAGATGAAATTGATTTGGAAACTAGTATAGCTGCTATATGTGTAAAGAATAGATATATGTCATCAGTAGCTAGAAATTTTTTACGCATTTTTTCTATGAAAAAGTAGAATATTTTAGGAGACGATTTTAATGAATGAAAAAAATTTTAACTTTAATGTTAAGGTACTGTTTTTTGTTGCTGTCTTAATCACTGCTTATTTTTACATAGATAAATTTCAAATAATTGCACTCGTACCTTTGGCATTATGTGTGTACGATGGATTTTGTATATTTTTTAAATTTAAAAATAGGGACGGGCTTAGAATAATTTTTTTTATGGCTACCGTTTTAACACTTATATTTGTACTTCATGTTTTAGTGGTATATGGAGTATCCAATCCAATTCCTATAATTATTGCTTTTATAGTGACTAATTTGTTTTTTATATATAATTTAATTATCTACAAGTATTTTAAATACAATTTATTAAGCCTTATAATTATAATTTTAGGTTGGATCATATGTGACGGTTTTCCTATACTCATGGTATTTGTATTATCAGCAGGACTTTTAAGTAAATAGTAAATAAAACAATTAAACTTTGGGATAGAACACCTAAAGCTTAATTGTTTTTGTTCTGTAATATTTTTGTTTAAGTTTTATTTTTAATTATTTTCCTTAAGGTATCAATTAGAATATCTACTTCGCTATAAGTATTGTATAAACCAAAGCTCAACCGAACGAGACCCGGGTGGGAGATGTCATTGTAATTGTGTTTTAAGTAGGTTATATCTTTACGAGAAAGCCTAAGAAGTCTTTGTACATAAGGTTGAGCACAAAAGCAGCCACTTCTGACTGAAATACCAGATAAATCTGAAAGAAGTTTTGCTGTAATACCATGATAAAGTCCTTTTATGTTAAAAGGAAGTATTGCAACCTTATCGCAATTTGGATTGGGATCACAATATAAGGTGATGTTTGGGAGACTAGTAATTTTATTCAAAGCATAATTGTATATTTTCATTTCACTTTTGTCTATATTTTTTATTCCCAATTTGTTTAACATCTCAATAGCAGCAGTTAAGGCAATTACTCCAAGTACATTGGGAGTACCAGCTTCATTTTTTTCAGGTGGATCATTCCATATTACACTGTTATCTGTAACTAATTTTATAGTACCTCCTCCGCTATATTCAGGTGATACACTACAGAAAGTCTCCTTGGGACCTATCAATACACCTATACCAAAGGGTGCATACATTTTGTGTGCTGAGAAAGCTAAATAGTCAATAGATTCCTCTTCATAATTCTGCTTCATGTATATAGGATAATGAGGTACAAGTTGGGCGCCATCTACTAGAATTTCTGATCCATAATTGTGGGCAATTTTTGCAATTTTATATATAGGGTTTTTGTATCCTGTTACATTAGAAGCACCAGTTACACATACCAACTTAACTTTGCCATCATGTTTTTCTAATTTACGTCTTAAATCTGAAATAATTAGTTTACCGGTTTCATCCACCTCCAAATAATCTACTTTAAATTTGTTCCTCCAGGGTAAATCATTAGAATGATGTTCCATTCTAGTCGCTAATATAACAGCATCCTTATATAGATAATTAAAAATATAAGATAATTTATTGATAGCTTCAGTAGTGTTTTTTACATAGATTACTGTATTTTTTTCGGAATCACAGTGAACAAAGTTGCATATAAGTTGCCGCGATGTTTCATAGATTTCAGAGGATAATGTAGATTTAAAACCGGTTCCCCGATGAATAGAAGAATAATAGGGTGAAAAACTAACTACTTTTTCCATAACATAATTAAAGGGAGGTGTAGTAGCTGCATTATCAAAATTTATAGCAGTTACCAGCTTTCCATTTTTTAAAGGTATTTTTGTATCTACACCGGTTATTAATTCTCTGTAATTATGATTTGTTTTATCATAGGACATATTAAAATCACTCCTATAAGGTACTTATATATAATATGTAGTATGATTTTAAATGTACCAAATAAGTGAAAAGTTTATCAATAAAATAAACATAGGAATAAGCATAGACTATATTTACACTATCCTTATTTGCTGCTTTCCCAAGTATCTTTATATTCTTGTAAAATGTTATGGAGCACATTTCCTATTTTAGAATAGGCACTGTCGTTTAAATTTGCAAGTGAAATTCTTACAGACCACTTAGAGGCATAGAATCCGGAGCCTCCTAATAATACAATAGAAGATTTTTCGGCTAATTTAAAGAGTATATCTATTGGTTTATAGCTCATGTCTAAATAATCTCCAAAGGCTTTTCCGTAATGAGTATTTGCCCATTTTAATAGGTCAAATTCTGCATAGTAACTTGCGTCATAAGGATCTTCTGGTATATTTATGTCAAGACTTTTAAATAGCAACTTTTTTCGCCTTTTACATATGCCCTTTATCAGGTTTTTGTATTCGCTTTTAGTATCTAGCAGTGAGAATATTGCAAAAAAGGCCATTTGAACCTGCTGGGGCGTTGACAAACCTGCAGTATGGTGAAGTGCTACCTGACGGCTGTCTGCTGCGATCCTATCTATAAAATTAATTTCCGTTGGATCGGTTGAAATGGATTCATAACGTTTTTTTATAGTATTTTTTTTATCTTCTGGCAGCTCTTTTAAAAGCTTATCAAATACATTGTTTTCATGAATAGCTATAGTCCCAAGTCTCCAGCCTGTTACACCAAAGTACTTTGAAAATGAATAAACTCCTATACAATTGTAGGGGAGAGCTGATACTATAGAATTAAATTTGTCTGGAAAACTACCATATACGTCATCTGATATAATCATTAAATTTGGATTGGAATCCTTAATAGTTTCTATAAGGTATTTAATTGATTCAGGTTCTATAGCTTCTGAAGGCGGGTTGCTTGGGTCTACTAAAAATAAAGCCTTGATAGTTTTGTCACCTAGTTTTTTTAGTTCTGATTTTGGATATTGCCACGGACTACTTCCTTCTTCGGGATCTTCAGAGGCCATTATCTTAACTAAATTAAAATTATATCTTGGAATAATTGGAATCTCTAAATAGGGAGTAAAAATAGGAGTCATAATTGCTACTTTATCACCTTTTTTTAGAAGTTCATTGGCAATTAATGAATCAAATATATAACATATGGCAGCAGTAGCACCTTCTACAGCAAATAATTTGAACTTAGAATCAAACTCCTGTAAGTGATATATCTCCTTGAGTAAATACTGAGTTACTATTTTTTCTACATGGATTAATATTCTGCTTGGGTCTGGATAGTTATCACCTATAATTCCATCTGTCAGTTCATAAATCCAATCTTCAGCATTGAATCCTTGATAATTTATACCATAATCTATAAATTTTTTTAACATATCTATGCCTGGACAGGTTTTGTGACTTTCAATATAATCATAAAAACGTATATGTATATTTTGCTTTTCAGGCATTCCGCCTAAGTTTTTTTCATTCCATATTCGCCGTGATTCTTCTAATGCAAATTGCCCAAAAGCAAAAAAGGCCTCTCGGGGAGAAGTGGATATCCAGTTAGGATTCCCTCTTCCTGCATCTAAAAGAGCATGTGCACTTTTTACCTTTTGACCTTTAGCAAGACTAATTAGTTTGTTTTTTAATTCAAAAGGACTTATTTTACCGTAAATGCGCTCTAGTTCTAGTAGTTGAATATTTTTATCTGAATACATTTTATGTGCTTCCTCCAAAAATTTTATATATTATAAAATTTATATTCTGCAAATATAAACAAAAATATGCACATAAAAAGTACCAGCCTAGTGCAATTTTTTTAGTTTAATTATATACTAGTTCTTGAATGACCATAATATAATAAAAGCTGTTATATTTTAGACTAAAATGAAAGGATGTGCTTAATATGCGAGAATATAGTGCTTTTGATATTCTAGGACCCATAATGATAGGACCCTCTAGCTCTCATACTGCTGGGGCAGCAAGACTGGGTAAAATTGCAAAGACTATAGCAGGAGGCAAAATTTTAAAGGTACAATTTCTGCTTCATGGATCTTTTGCTAAAACTTATAAAGGACATGGTACAGACAAGGCTTTAGTTGCTGGAATACTGGGGATGGATCCCTGGGATGAAAATCTAAAAGAATCTATTATTTTGGCAAGGGAAGAGGGAATTAAAATTGAATTTAAAGAAATAGATTTAGGAGACGTTCATCCTAATACAGTCAAATTTATTATAGAAAAGGATAATGGGGAAACTTGTGAAATGGTAGGCTCATCTATAGGTGGAGGAAATGTAGTAATAAGTGAAGTAGATGGAGACAAAATAGAATTTACAGGAAGTTACCCTACTATATTGATAAATCATATGGATGTACCGGGTATGGTTGCAAAGGTATCTGATATACTTTATAAGCATAAAATAAACATAGCTTTTATGAGAGTGTATAGAAAAAGCACTAGAGGTTCTGGAGCAACTATGGTGTTTGAAGTGGACGATTTAATTTCTGAGGATGTTGTAAATGAAATAAATGAAATTTCAAATATAAAAAAGATAAGAGCTATAAATCCTATAACAGAGGAGGAATAATAGATGGCTAATACCGGAAATGAACTTATAAAAATATGTAGAGAAAAAAGTATGAAAATATGGGAATATACAGTTGAGGAAGAAATTAAAAGGGGAGATTCTAGTAGGGAAGAAATTTTAGGGAAGATGAGAAAAAATCTTAAAGTAATGCAAAATGCTGCAGAATATGGTATGAAAAACAAAGTAAAATCTATAAGCGGACTTATAGGTGGGGATGCTTACATATTAAATAATTATTGTAGGGAAGGAAAAAGTTTAACTGGAGATTTTATGATAAAAGCAATGGCAAGGGCGCTTTCATGTTCGGAAGTTAATGCTGCTATGGGAAAGATAGTGGCTGCACCTACAGCAGGCTCCTGTGGAATAATACCTGCGGCAATAATAAGTGCAGGAGAAAAGCTAAACAAGAGTGAGGATGAATTGATTCAAGCGCTCTTCACAGCAACTGGAATTGGAATGATAATAGCTAGAAATGCCACTATGTCAGGAGCTGAAGGTGGATGTCAGGCAGAGTGTGGTTCTGCAGCTGCTATGGCAGCAGGAGGAGTAGTTGAGATGATGGGCGGTACTCCAGAACAAGCCTTAAATGCCAGTGCTATAGTGATAAAAAATGTATTAGGATTAGTTTGCGATCCTGTAGCAGGTCTTGTAGAAGTACCTTGTGCCAAGAGAAACGTTTCAGGAACTGTAAGCGCACTAACTACAGCAGATATGGTTATGGCAGGTGTATACAGTAGAATACCTTTTGATGATACTGTTTCGGCAATGTATAGGGTTGGAAAACAACTTCCCTGTGCACTTAGGGAGACAGCACTTGGAGGACTTGCAGTTACAGAAACTGGCCTTAAATTAAAAAAGCAGGTACTTGGAAATTAAAAAAGGGATATACAAATAGTTGTATATCCCTTTTTTCAAAGGTATAAAAAACCACCTTTTATTCAGAGGTGGTAAAACATTCTATTCATTTATGTTAAGATGTTTTATTCTAATATTGTAAGCTATAAATTATAGTTTTACAACGTTAGCAGCTTGAAGACCTTTTGGTCCTTCTTCAACATCAAATTGAACTTTTTGACCTTCTTCAAGATTTTTTCTTGGTTCATCACTTTGGATTGCAGTGAAGTGTACGAAAACATCATTTTCGCCAGGTACTTCAATAAATCCAAATCCTTTTTCTGAGTTAAACCATTTTACTGTTCCTATTTTCATTTATTATCCTCCTAAAGATAAAACACTTATAATTGATATAGCTTGATTTTGTATATCGGTGTTTATTATTACATTAGTATAACACAAAAATGTAAAATTAACAACAAATCTTAAAATTTCACATTAAATATTGATGTTACCTAATAAACATATTATACATTAATTTGACTCTATAATCAAAGTAATTTTTAAAATAATTTTGCTGCAATTAAAAACTTTTTTATTAGTATTAGTATTTAACATTTAATACTTTTTAATACATTGTTAATTTACGGTAATGTATTAAAAATATTTTTACTTGATCCTTTTAGACATTAGGCGTTAAAGGGATCTCTTATGTAAGCTTATTTGAATTAAAAGAGTCATTTATATTGTCCATTATCATAGTTGTTGTATTTGAGATATTGCTTATTATATGTTTATAAGTATGGCTTAATTGAGTCAAAGAAGTTACCATTTGGCTATTTTTTTTCTCTTATAATAATCTATTTTACGTAGTACCTCTTTATTTTCTTCTCTAAACATCCAGGTTAAGGTTGTACCCGTTTCGTATTGTTTTTGAAATTTAATTAGTGATGAATAAGACATCTTCGTAGTGTTTTTGGCAATGTTTTTAGTAAGTGATTTGATAAGTGAATTTGAAAAATTATTTAAGGTATCTTTAAATGCATTGTCAAGTAAGCTCATGTACTTTTGAGTATCACTTCCATAAGCACCAGATAAAATTTCTTTTTTTATCTTTTTATATTCTGAAGTATATTTTGATAGTGAAGAAAGCTTAGCATTGTCTTTACTAGAGCTTTCAATGCGGTTAAAAAAGTTACAGAGTACAGTTCCATCTTTGGATATATTTGAATCATCTTTGCCTTTAAAATTTGTAGTATTATTGTTACTAGATGAAGTTTTATGCTCACTGACATTACACTTGGCTTTACAGGAAATTAATTTGCTAATTGTAATTGAATCCACAATAACCCCTTCTTACATTTTTATCTATATATTACAAGTATCGAAATATAATTTAATTACTGAATAATTACTTTTAAATATTAAACTTATTGTGTATAATTCATTTTAGGTAGCTTTGTAGATAAACGCTAGTGAAAAGTCTATTCTAAAAAAGGAGTAATGAAAATGTTATTTATTGAGCACCAAAATACGAACCCATATATGAACCATGCAATTGAAGAATATGTAATGCAAACATTCAATGAGGATTGTTTTATCCTTTGGAGAAACAGACCCTGTGTTTTAATAGGCAAAAATCAAAATACCCTTTCAGAAATAAACATAGACTATATAAAAAAGCATAATTTATCAGTAGTAAGAAGAATGTCAGGGGGAGGAACTATATTCAATGACCTGGGAACTTTAAATTTTACCTTTATATCTGTAGGCGAAAACAATGCTTTTGCGGATTTTAGTAAGTTTACGTATCCTATAATAAGAGCATTGAAAAAGCTATCTATAAACGCAGAGCTTTCTGGTAGAAATGATTTGGTTATAGATGGTAAAAAAATTTCAGGAAATGCCCAATATAAACATGGAAATAAAATTTTGCATCATGGAAGTATTTTGTTTTCTGTTAATATGAAAAATTTGAATGATGCTCTTTACGTAAACCCTATAAAATTTTCAGATAAAGCTGTTAAATCTGTAAGAAGCAGGGTTACGAATATATATGATTATATTAAAAGTGATATGACTATAATTGAATTCAAAGAATTTTTAATGAAATCAGTTATAAGTGAAGATGAAAATCCTAAAATATATATATTTTCAAAAGAGGAATGGAAAAAAATAAAAGAAATATGTTATCATAAATATAAGACGTGGGAATGGAATTATGGACATCTTAAAAAGTTTAATTATTCCAACCAGAAAAAATTTCCAGGAGGAATTGTACAGGTTAATATATATGTAAAAAAAGGTATTATAGACAATATAAAATTTTTTGGAGATTTTTTCAGCAGTTGCGAGATTAGTGAATTGGAAAATGAGTTTCTAGGAATTAAGTATGAAAAAGAAGAAATTCTGAAATCACTTGAAAACGTAGACATGGAAAGATATATGCATAATATAAACAAAAAAGATATTATGGAGGTTATGTTTAAATAGTAGTATACTAATTTTGTGGAGATGTGTTAAAAAATTAGCATATTTTAAAGAAGAAGCGAGGGATTGTATTTTATGTATAAGAGAAAACCTGAGTGGTTAAAAATAAAAATAAGAGGCGGACAAGTTTCCCAGGATGTAAAGGATATACTTAAAAAATATTCTTTAAATACTGTATGTGGTGAGGCAAATTGTCCTAATAGAATGGAATGTTTTAATAAAAGCAGGGCAACTTTTATGATACTTGGGAAAAATTGTACTAGAAATTGTACTTTTTGTAATGTAACTAAAGGCAAACCTGAAAAAGTTGATAAAAAAGAACCTTTTAATGTGGCACAAGCAGTGGATAAACTAGAATTGAAATATGCGGTAATAACTTCTGTTACAAGAGATGATTTAGAAGATGGAGGAGCTTCTCATTTTGCTAATGTTGTAGAAGAAATAAGAAAGCTTAATAAAAATATAACAGTAGAAGTTTTAATACCGGATTTTAAAGGAAATGAAACTGCACTTAAAAAGGTAGTGGATTCAAAACCTAATGTAATAAATCACAATGTAGAGACTACACCTGCTCTATATAAAGAAGTAAGACCAATGGCAGTTTACAAGCGTTCACTGGAACTTTTAAAAAGAGTTAAGATTATGGATAACTCAATTTTAACAAAATCAGGATTTATGTTGGGGCTTGGAGAAAAAGAAGAAGATATTATAGAAGTATTAAAGGATTTAAGAAGGGCGGATTGTGACATTGTTACAATAGGTCAGTACTTACCACCTTCTTCAAAACATCATCCTGTTGTAGAGTATGTTCATCCTGATCTATTTAAAAAGTATAAAGAAATAGCTTTAGAGTTGGGTTTTAAATTTGTATCATCTTCCCCACTAGTAAGAAGTTCCTATCATGCAGAAGAAATGATTGAAAGCTAATCTGATGCCAAAAACTCTACTTATATCGAAATGAGATAAAATTGAAACATAATCTCATTTTGATATAAATTTGGTATCATTTTGATACCAATGGACTTAGAAAAATTTCTTAGCACAAAATATTAAAACTAAATATTAAAGCTTATCCCACTATTAACATCTATTTGAGAAGGTTGTGAAAAATTATTAAAAATATATAGAAAATTGGCATATAAATTGCTAGATATATAAGAGAAAGATAAATTCGTATATTTTTTTTAAAATTCTAGGAGGTCTTTATTATGCATATTCCAGATAATTATTTAAGTCCATCAACCTGTGCTGTTATGGCAGTGGTAATGCTGCCAGTTTGGGCAAAGGCCGTAAAAAAGGTAAAAAGTGAAATAAGTCCCAAGAAAATGCCTATGCTTGGTGTTTGCGGAGCATTTTCTTTTCTTATAATGATGTTTAATGTACCTATACCAGGAGGAACAACAGCTCATGCAGTAGGGGCAACTTTGATAGCAATTTTACTTGGACCTTATGCAGCAACTATTGCAGTTACTATAGCACTACTTATACAGGCACTTTTCTTCGGAGATGGAGGAATACTTGCATTTGGAGCTAATACTTTTAACATGGCTTTTATAATGCCTTTTGTAGGGTATACCATATATAGTATTATAAAAAATAGAGTAAAGAGCCCTAAAGGAGAATATATTGCAGCTTTTATAGGTGGATATGTAGGAATTGTGGCGGCATCTTTTATGGCATCCATTGAATTTGGCCTACAGCCTTTATTATTTACAGATGCAGCTGGAAAGGCACTTTATTGTCCTTATGGTTTAAATGTGGCTGTACCAGCAATGGTAGGAACTCATCTTTTAGTAGGTATACTTGAGGGGGCAATAACTGCAGCAGTATACGCTTATGTGAAGAAAATGTCACCAGATGTTGTATATGAAGACAAAATTGGAAATAAAAAACCACTTTATGGACTTTTGGCAATTTTAATAGTTTTATGTCCTCTAGGACTTTTAGCAGCTGGAGACGCGTGGGGTGAATGGGATTCAGAAGGTATGAAGTCACTTATAGGGTACATACCTAAAGGATTTCAAAATGGCATACACTTTAATGCTATTGCAGCGGACTATTCTGTAAAAGGAATGAATGATGTTGTAGGTTATATTATTTCAGCAGTGGCGGGAGTTGCACTTATAATGATTGTGTTTAAAATAATATCTTCTTTAAGAAAAAACGCGGTGGATATAGATAATAAAAATGTTAAAGTAAATAAATAAACAGAGTTCTAAGCATCAGATGGAGTTTTGACTCCACATGATGCTTATTAACAGGATTCTTAGTGCTTCAGCACTTAGAAGACGTTATCCTTTAGGGAAATTCGTTATCCAGGGATATAGCTGCTTTTTACTCATACTTGGAGAAAAGCAGATATCCCAAATCTTTGATTTGGTGATAGTCGCTTTCACAGAGTGCGTGGAAGTATTAGAGCAGGTAGTCATCGGATAAATGGGAAGCCCCCCTTTTTACATATAAACAAATTAAAAAGGGGGCTTTTTTATTTTTCAGAAACTATATTTTTTAAAGCATTTACTAATGCATCTATATCTTGCTTTTCATTAAAATATCCAATACCTATTCTCATAGCACCAATTTCATAAGTTCCCATTATCCTGTGGGCTGTTGGAGCACAATGAAATCCAACTCTTATCATTATGTCATATTCCTTATCCAGCTTAAAAGCAATATCTTCACCAGACATATTCTCTATATTAAACGAAATGACACCTACTATTTTTTTCGCATCTTTTGGACCATATATATGGATTCCTGGAACTTCCTCTAATCTCTTAAGGGCATATTCAATTATTTCATTTTCTTTATCTCTTATTTTTTGTACTCCTAGATCATATATGTATCTAATTCCTTCTCCTAAACCAACTATTCCAGCTACATTTAAGGTTCCTGCTTCTAATTTATTAGGATAATAATCAGGTTGGTATGGATTTTTCGAATCTTCACCGGTTCCTCCAGATTTTAATGACCTTATACAATTAGTGTCACAATTTATTAAAAGCCCTCCTGTACCAGTAGGTCCCAAAAGACTTTTATGACCTGTGAAGGCAAGAATATCTATGTTGTCTTTTTGTACATCTATAGGGTAAGCTCCGGCTGTCTGGGCGCTGTCTACTAAAAATAGAATTTTATGTTTCCTGGCTATAGCTCCTATTTCCCTTATAGGTTGAATAGTTCCAAGCACGTTAGAAGCATGAGTGAATACAATTAGCTTAGTGTTTTTTTTTATTAATTTTTCTATGTCACAGGCTTTTGATATTCCTTCATTTGTGCAGGGAAGAGTAGATATTTCTATACTTCTGTCCCGTTCAAGAGTTTTTAAAGGTCTCCATACAGAATTATGCTCCAAGCTACTTGTGATAACATGATCTCCTTGATTTAAAACTCCGTTTATTATTAGATTAAGTGAATCTGTTATGTTGTAAGTAAAGATTATGTTAGATGGGTCTTTACCGTTAAATAACTTACATATATTATCTCTGCAGTTAAATACAAGTCTATCAGCTTCAATAGCTGATTTGTAAGCCCCTCTTCCTGCAGTGGCTCCTATGTTCTTCATAAAATCTGAAATTTTGTCTATAACTATAGATGGTTTGGGGTAAGATGTAGCAGCATTGTCTAAATAAATTCCCAATATGATTATCTCCTTTCTTTAGGTTCCCTAGATTTATAAAATATAATTAAGTCAACTTTTGTACATACGAAATTTTGACTTAATATAAAAATATTGCGACGTAATTTTTTAAATTAATAGTTAAGAATGAAGAATTAATAGTTAATGTGGATTTTTTTCCGTTACACTATAAAAAATCTTTGATTAAGCTTTTCATCACTTGTTTCGCTAAAGCGAAACATTGCTGATTTATATAAATTAAAGATTTTTTGCGATAGCTAAAAATCGTCTTTCACTATTAATTTTTCATTATTAATTCTTAACTTGCGAAGAAGCTTTGTTTTTAACTCCTATAAATATATTATAACTTTATTATGCGGAGTTAAAAGGGGGAAATTTGATATGTAAAGGATATGTAGAATTATTATAAATTTATAAATTAATATAACTGTAATTTTCAAGTTATATTTCGTATGTTATTATATAGGTATAAATATTTTAGTAAAAATTATAGAAAAGGGAGAGATACACTTGAAAGAAATTCATTATAACAGTACTAGAGGATTAAATGGAAACTATACTGCATCTCAAGCTATACTAAAAGGAATATCAGAAGATGGTGGATTGTTTGTTCCAGACAGCATACCTTCTGTGAATGAAGAAGAATTACAAAAATTCAAAAATATGACTTATAAGGAATTAGCTTTATGCATAATCGGAAAGTTTTTCACCGATTTTACTGAAGATGAGTTGAAGAAGTGCATAGACCTAGCTTATGACAATAAATTTGAATCAGATGAAATAGTGCCACTAAAGAAGGTTGGGGATGTGTTTTATTTAGAGTTGTTTCATGGACCAACTTTAGCTTTTAAAGACATGGCATTGTGTCTTCTACCACATCTAATGCAGACTGCTGCAAAAAAACAAAATTTACATAAAAAGATAGTTATACTTACAGCAACTTCTGGAGATACAGGAAAGGCAGCACTAGAAGGCTTTGCAGATGTAGAGGATACAAGAATAGTAGTATTTTTCCCTGAAAAAGGGGTAAGTGATATACAAAAAAGACAGATGGTTACCCAGGTAGGCAAAAATACTAAAGTTATAGGAATAAAGGGAAATTTTGATGATGCCCAGACTGAAGTTAAGAAAATTTTTAATGATGAAGAATTAAAAAAAGAATTGGATGAAAAGTCTTATATGTTTTCTTCTGCCAATTCCATAAATATAGGAAGACTTATACCTCAAGTAGTATATTATTTTCATGGATATATGGAACTTTTAAGGAAAGGGCAAATAAAATTAGGAGAAAAAATAAATTTTGTAGTTCCTACAGGTAATTTTGGAAATATACTTGCAGCTTATTATGCAAAAAAAATGGGCCTACCTATAAATAAGCTTTTATGTGCTTCAAATGATAATAAAGTATTATATGACTTTTTAAAAAGTGGAATTTATGATGCTGAGAGAGAATTTATAGTAACTATATCTCCTTCTATGGATATACTCATATCCAGTAATCTTGAAAGATTCATATATGATATAAGTGGGAAGGATTCTTCAGTTGTACAGGGATTAATGAAAGATTTAAATAAAAATAGGAAGTATAGTGTAAGTGAAAATATGAAAGAAGAATTAAAACCATTTTATGGTGGATTTGCGACCGAAGGGGAAACACTTCACTCCATAAGTGATGTCTTCAAAGATTATAAATACCTAATGGACACACATACTTCAGTGGCTTATTCCGTGTATAGAAAGTATTTTCAGGATACAGGAGATGACACAAAAACCATTATTGTTTCTACTGCAAGTCCTTTTAAATTTACAAAATCCGTAATGAGTGCTTTAGACGATAAGTATAAGAATCAAAAAGATTTTGACCTTATAGAAGTAATGAGCAAAACTGCTTCTCTCGAAATTCCTAAACCTATAGAGAAACTAATGAAAAGTGAAGTTATTCACAGTACTGTATGTGAAAAACAACAGATGAAAGATGAGATTAGAAAATTCTTAGTATAATTGGAGATAACTTTCCATTTTTTACGAAAAAGTAATTTACATATAATAACATAAAATATACATCAATATAAGTACAATAGTAAGTCGAATATTGAAAATTAAAGTTATAAATATTCGATATATAATGTATGAAAATGCTAGGATGTATTTATAAACAGTAGTATAATATAAAATTAGAAGGTAGTTGAAAATTAGTGTAAAATTATTTTTTGTAGAGAAACTAATAAAATAGCATGAGCAGTTTATATTAATTTATAATAATATAGTATGAGGAATTGTTGTATATATTCATGAGGAAAAATTTTCTTGTGAATATATACTTTTATAGAGAAAATTTTGGCTTAGATATGTATTTTTAATAGGGGAGAGTTTTATGTTGACATCATTATCAGATGAATATAATCAACTTAAAAATGAGTATGAAGCTTATCAAAAGATGGCTGAAGGAATTATACAAAAACAAAGTATAAAGATTATAGAGTTAGATAAAAAACTAGATATGTTGTCTTTGATAGTTGAGATAAGTCAGTATATAAACAAGCGAATAGGTAGAGGAGAAATAGTTTCTATAATAAATGATATAATGATAGGCATTCTAGGGGTAACTTATTCAAGCGTATATCTTTTAGAGAATAGAAAACTTCAATTAAAATCTACAAACTTGCCTAATACAAAACATCACTATAGTATTAACGATTACAATAAAGGAAATATAAGTAATCTAAATGCTAGCATAGTAAATTGTATTGATAATATATATATATATGATAATATTCAAATTCACTCTTCCATACTCATGCCTATATATTTAAAAGATAATCTATTAGGTGTTATCGTGGTTGAACATCATATATATAACTATCTAAATAACGAACATATGAAGTTATTGACTGCACTTACCAATCAGATAGCTATATGTATAGAAAATAATAAACTTTATAACAAGATAAAACAAAATTCTCAAAAGGATTTTTTAACAGGGCTATTTAACAGAAATTATTTTTTTTCGGTGATAAGAGAAAAGGTAAAAGACTGTGGCAAAGGTTTTGCTATTGTAATGATTGACATTGATGATTTTAAAAGTTTTAATGATAGATTTGGGCATCAATATGGAGATAGGGTGCTGAGAAAAGTAAGTGATATAATAAAAGATAGTATAAGAGACGAGGATATGGTAGCTAGATATGGAGGAGAAGAAATTATAATATATATGTATAATATTACAGATTCCATGTCTGTATATGAGAGAATGATAAATATAGGAGAGCTTATAAAAAAGAAAGCTGTAGAGTATAATGAAGTCTCGTCTTATGTAACGGTTTCAATGGGTATAGCAGTATGCACAAATAAGAATAAAGATGTTGAAGATACAATAAGAAGGGCTGATATGAACTTGTACAGAGCAAAAAATTCTGGAAAAAATAAAGTGGTTTATTAAATAAGTATAGTTATTGGCATCAGAGGGAGTTTTAACTCCCTCCTGATGCCTATTAACAAGATGATTAGTGCTTTAAGCACTTAGAAAGGCGCTATCCTTTAGGGGGAAACCGTCAATGAATTTTAGTAAGGTGGTACATATGGATACAAATTGGACAGAATCTCAAAGAGAAGCTATTTTTACTCCTAAGTGTAATTTATTAGTATCAGCGGGTGCGGGAACTGGTAAGACAGCAGTGCTAGTGGAGAGAATAATACAGGAGATAACAAGCATTGATGAAGATGTGGATATAGATAAATTATTAGTTGTTACCTTTACAAATGCGGCAGCTTCTGAAATGAAAGAGAGAATAGCGGAGGCAATTTCTAAACTGTTAGAATCAAATTATGGATCAAAAAATCTTCAAAAACAACTGACACTTTTAAATCAGGCTAATATAATTACTATACATGCTTTTTGTCTTAAGGTTATAAAAAGTAATTTTCATTTAATAGATTTAGACCCTAATTTTAGAATATGCGACAGTACAGAAGCAGTTCTTTTAAAACAGGATGTACTTGAGGAACTTTTCGATGAGAAATATGATATAGAAAATACAGAATTTTTAAAACTTGTAGACGGTTTTAAAAGTAAAAATGATATTAAGCTTAAAGACATGGTACTTTCTCTCTATGAATTTTCAAAAAGTAATCCTTGGCCTGAAAAGTGGTTAAGGCAAGCAGTAGAAAATTTTAATGTAAAAGAAAACTTTGATTTTGGACATACCCACTGGGCAAAAATAATTATGCACAGCCTAGAGGTAGAGGTTAAGGGATGCAAGAATAGAATAGAAAGAGAACTTACCATAATCCAAAGAATAGAGGGACTTGAGCACTATGCAGATACTTTTAAAAAAGATTATGAAAATATAAAGGAATTATTGCTTTTAAATTCTTGGGAAGAACTAAAAGAAAAGTTTTTACAATTGAGTTTTGACAAGCTTTCCACTAAAAGAGTAAAAGATGAAGTTAAAGAAGTGAAGGAAAGGGCTAAGAATGTAAGGGATGAAGTTAAAAAGAAGTTAAATAGTATAAAAGAAGATATATTTTTAGGTTCTGATAATATGTATAAAAATATGCAGGAAGTATATCCTATGATGAAGTGTCTGGTTTCTCTTGTAATAGAGTTTGATAAAAATTACAGCTTGAAAAAAAGGGAAAGAGGGATACTGGATTTTAGTGATATAGAGCACTTTTGTCTTGAAATATTAACAGATAGAGATGAGGAGGGAAATATAGTTCCTTCGGAGGCAGCTTTAGAATATAGGAGATATTTTGAGGAGATATTTATAGATGAATATCAGGATAGCAATGAAGTTCAAGAAGTTATAATGAATATGATAAGTAGAAAATCAAAAGACTCAAATTTGTTTATGGTAGGAGATGTAAAGCAGAGTATATACAGATTTAGGCAATCTAAACCTGAACTTTTTTTGCAGAAATATAATAGTTATTCTGAAAAAAAGACGGCTGAAAACAGAAAAATAAAATTATCTGAAAATTTTAGAAGTAGAAAAGAAATAATAGAAGGTACTAATTATTTGTTTAAACAAATAATGTGTAGAGAAGTAGGAGAATTAGATTATACGGATGAGGAAAGCTTAAAAAGTTCAGCAGATTATGAAAACTCATCTGGAAACTATAGTAGAGATATAGAGGTTAATATAATAGATAAAAAAGAAGAAAGTGAAGAAATTCAAGAAAATGAAGAAGTTTTAGATAATGTTCAGGTAGAAGCACGGCTTGTAGCAGAGAAAATAAGTGAGCTCATAAATGGTAAAGAAGAAGTAGAGCCACTAAAAGTATATGACAAAAATACGAAGTCCTATAGGAATGTAATGTATAAAGACATAGTAATATTAATGCGTGCCACGCAAAATTGGGCTCCTATTTTTGTAGAAGAACTTAATAGTTTAGAAGTGCCTGTATTTGCAGATATATCTGCCGGATATTTTGAGAATATAGAAGTAAAGACAATAATATCAGTACTTGAAATAATAGATAATCCACTTCAGGATATTCCACTTGTAGCTGTGCTTAGGTCTCCTATAGAATCCTTCTCTCCAGAGGAACTTATAGATTTGAGAATGGTAGATAGAAAAATGCATTTTTATGATATATTAAAGATAATTTCGGAAAATGACCCTGAATCAGATATATCATTAAAGTATGTGGAAAATGGCTTGAAATATAAAGTAAGTGAATTCTTGAAAAGACTTAACAACTGGAGAAAAAAAGTAAAGTATATGCCAATAGATGAATTTATATGGCATCTTTATACTGAAACGGGCTATTACGGTTTTATAGGTGCTATGCCTGGGGGAATTCAGAGGCAGGCAAACCTAAGGATGTTATTTGAAAGAGCAAAACAGTATGAAAAGAGCAGTTACAAAGGACTTTTTAATTTTATAAATTTTATGAACAAACTTAAAAATAGCAGTGGGGATTTAGGAAGTGCAAAAATACTAGGAGAAAATGAAGATGTAGTCAGGATAATGAGTGTTCACAAAAGCAAAGGGCTTGAATTTCCTGTAGTAATACTTTCTGGTACAGGAAAAAAGTTTAATTTGATGGATATGAGTAAAGGAGTACTTTTTCATGAAAAGTTAGGTCTCGGGCCGGATTATGTAAATGTAAAAAGGCATATATGTTATCCTACTGTTATGAAACAGGTACTTAGAAAAAAGCTAAAAGTAGAAACTCTTTCAGAGGAAATGAGAATATTATATGTTGCCTTTACCAGAGCAAAAGAAAAACTTATAATAACTGGAATGGTAAATAATATTGAAAAAACAACTCAAAAATGGTGTGAATGTGCTTCTTATAAAGGAAATAAACTTCCTGAGTATTCACTTATAAGTGCTAGAAATTTTTTGGATTGGATAGGGGCTGCACTGGCTAAGCATCCATGTGGAAAGTCTATAAGAGAAATTTCTAAAATTGAAGATAATTTAAATCTAGTTATAGGGGACAGTTCTAGATGGAAGATAAATATTTATAAAAAAGATGACTTTAAAACTGTATCTCAAGAAAAGGAAGATGTAGATATACTGGGTAAAATTGAAGAACTTAATTTAACCGAATATGATGGACAATATATGGATAAAGTGGATAGAAGGCTTAACTGGAAATATAAATATGAGGAAGCTTGTAAGATACCTGCTAAATTTTCTGTATCAGAGTTAAAGAGAAGGTTTGATTTGAATGATATAGAAGATAGTGCGAATTTGGTAGAATTGGTACAATTAAAAAAACCACTTTTTTTAAGAGAGAAAAAAGGTATGACAGCTGCTGAAAGAGGAACTCTTTTGCATTTAATCTTGCAGCATATTGATATAAAAAAAGTTAATTCTTACGATGAAATAAAAGAACAGGTAGGTAAACTGGTCCAGAGGGAATTTATAAGGGAAGAGGAAGTTAAGTCAATACCCCTAGGTAAAATATTGAAGTTCTTTAATTCTGAAATTGGAAGCAGAATGAAAGAGGCAGAGAATATCTATAGGGAAACTCCATTTTATATGGAAATAGAAAGTAATGAATTATATAAAGAGCTTCCAGATAAAATATATAAAGATGAAAAAATAATTATTCAAGGAATAATAGATTGCTATTTTGAAGAAAATGGAGAATTAGTGCTTATAGACTATAAGACAGATTATGTAGATGATATAGATGATATAAAAGATAAATACAAAAACCAAATTTATTATTATGCAAGGGCACTTGAAAAATTAACTGGTAAGAAAGTAAAAAATAAATATCTCTACTTATTTTTTAACAACAGCTTAGTTGAAATGTAAATGTATGCCTACCTTTTGCTATGTAAAAAGAGGTACAGCTTATAGCCAAAATAGATGAAATAATCTGCTCTTTACTCTTGCTTTAAGATATGAAACAGTAGGCATTCTACATAAAGTTTTAGCTTTATGTATTATAGATAGTTAACTCTACAATCTATAGGGTTTCTAATTCAAATTTAAACTTATACATAAAATGTAATGACAAAATTGAAAGCACCTTTAAAAACTTTTCCATAAGTCTTAGCTTAGCATTTTAGAAAATCTTAGGAGCTTAGATATGTTTGAGGTACGAGTTTAGCTAAGGTTCTTAGATTTTCAAAATGCTAAGCTTTAGACTTGCGAAAAGTTTTTATGATGTTAAAATTTGTCATTACATGATTTGTATAAGTTAACTTTCAATCTAGAGACTGTATGTGATTATAATTTAAACTTTTGAACTATTTCATTTAAGTTTTGAGCCATCTCTGCTTGGCTTTGTGCCGTAAGAGAAATCTGATTTATACCTATTGAGGATTCACGAGTACCTTTTTCTATAGAATCAGTGTTATTAGATGTTTTTAATATATTTTCTGTCATGCTTTGAATGGCAGTGCTTACTTGATCTGTGGTTGCACTTAATTGTTCTGACATTGCAGCTACCCTTTCAGATATAGAACTTATAAATTCAGAATCTTTATAATATTCATTGCTCATTTCTTCAAAATTTTTAAATTCTAGAGCTATATTACTTTGTACAAAGTCCAATATATCATTGCTGTTATTTGAAAGATTTCTGAAAGCATATTGAACTTTAGAAATTGTATCTTTAATATTTGCCACTGCTTTTGAGGATTGTTCAGCCAACTTTTTAACTTCTTCTGAAACTACCACAAATCCTTTTCCCTGTTCTCCAGCTCTTGCTGCTTCGATAGCTGCATTAAGTGCTAGAAGATTAGTTTGCTCTGCAATTGCAGCGATGGTATCTGCCATGTTATTAATGTTTTCTACTACTTTTCCATCTTCAATGGCCCTAATTATATTTTCTTGTTTTTCATGATATATATTATTTATTTCTATTAAGGAGTCATTTATATGTTTTTTGAAATTAGCAGCTTTATTTTTTGAATTAATAGAAGCTTTACTGCTATCATCAGCATTTTTTGCTAATTCATTTACACTAGAATCTACTTCCTGAACGGAGGCACTTATTTCTTCACAAGAAGCACTATTTTCTTCAAGTTCATTTAGTATATTTTTAGTATCATTTTCTATACTTTCAAATTTTGCTGTTATTTCTTGTACTGATGCTGAAAGCTCTTCACTTGAGGCGCCTATTTCTTCAGAATTATTTGTAATTTTTAATATAAGATCTTTTACATTTCTTTGAGCTTTATCAAGTTCATTAATAGCTTGTCCAAACTCATCTTTTCTTTTTACATTATACACATGTGATAAATCATAATTACAAAGATTTTTGCCTAGAGTTACTATTCTGGATAATGGATCATTTATGTATTTAGCTGTAAATAAACCTATTAATATGGACAATATAAAGCCTATTAAAGATAATGCGATACTTAATATATTTACATAGTTAGATACATTATTGTTATTAACGTTTGTAATCCTTGAGGTTTCGACAGTACTCTTTATAAGGCTGTCAACGCTTTTAAAAGTATTTGTTTCAAGAGTAGACATTTTTTCAACTCCTGATTTAGCATGAGTATAATCTGAGTTAACTGCAAAATTAGTTGCAATTTCAGTAACACTCATATATTGTTTAACTTGATTTTGAACAGATGACCATTCTTTCTTTTCTGAAGATGTTAAAGACAATTTATTATATTCCTGCATATGTTGATTTATAGTATTTTTAGCTTTTTTCATATCGCTAATTGCAGAGCTTTTTTCATTAGCATTTGTTTCATAAACTAATTTTGTAAGATCTGCACTCATCTTTGTTAAATTTTGTTTTGTATCAGTAAGAAGGTAAATACTTTTAAAATTTTTATCATACATATCTTGACCTTTTGTATTGATTAATTTAATGCTGGATGTTCCTACCATGCCAACTATGAAAATAAACATCGAAATGATTATAAAAGATATAATTAGTCTGGATTTTACATTTAATTTTTGTAAAAAGTTCATTTCTTATCTTCCTTTCTAAGTTACAATAAATTATTGTGTTACATTTTGTTGAGTATATTTTCCAACATGAAACTTAAAATAAACTTAAAATAAAGATAAATTTTATAAATATAATTTAAATATAAGTATTAACACTTTTTGATATTGTTAATACTATAGTAATATGATATTAAATTGATGTGGAGGGCCAAATTTGGAGGATAATAATAAGTTTGAGATTACTATGGAAGTAATAGAAGAATGTTTACAGGAATGTTTGGAAAATAGCAAAGAAAACAAAGAAAATGAAAAATCAAGTCCTGTTAGCACCAAATAGCAGGACTTGATTTAAATATTAATTAATAGAATATTTTTTTTCTAATTTTCTAAAGGCCATAACTAAAACTGAGGTTAAAATAAGATATAGTATAGCAGCTATTATAAAAGGAGTAATTGTAAAATCACGAGTAACTACTTCTTTTGCTGCCCTTAGAAGATCTCCCACACCTATAGTTGCAACTAAAGCAGAATCTTTTATTAAATTGATACTTTCGTTACAAACAGGAGGAATTACATTTCTAATGGCTTGGGGAATTATTATCTTTATCATAGTTTGACAGTAATTCATACCTAGAACTTTAGAAGCTTCAAATTGTCCTTTGTCTATTGATTCAATACCTGACCTAAAAATTTCTGCCAGGTATGCGGCATAATTTATAGTAAAAGCAATACTTGCAGCTGCTAAGGGAGATAATCTTATGCCAATTACAGGAAGACCAAAATAGGTGAAAAACAACTGTAAAAGTAAAGGTGTTCCCCTAAAAGCCCAGGTGTATAAGCTGAGTACAGCCTTTATGGGCTTGATTTTAGATATTTTCCCTAAGGCTACTAGGCATCCTAAGGGGATAGAAAAAATAGCCGTTATAAAAAATAGTTGTATAGTTATTAAGCTTCCACTTAGTATAAATCCTGTAATGTCCATGATATCAGACATATAAATCACATCCTAACCAATTATTTTGCAATTATATCTTTGCCAAACCATTTTTGAGATATTTTATTTGCCGTTCCATCTTTTTTCATTGAATCTAATGCTTCATCAAGTTTTTCTTTAAAGCTTTCATCGCTTTTTCTTATACCAACACCGTAGTCTTCTTTACCAAAGTTATCTTCAAGTATTTTGTATAAGCCAGGTTTCTTTTGTAAATAGTATCTTCCTACTACTTCATCTACAACAACTGCATCTATACGACCCTGGTTTAAATCAAGTAATGCTTCTGTATTGTTAGAATATTTTCTAATATTCTTTAGAGATTTTGCTGTAGCAGCGTCTGAATTCAATGCAGTTTCACTGCTGCTTCCCATTTGAAGACCTACTGTTTTACCCGACAAGTCTTTTTTGTTCTTTATGTTAGAATCATTTCTTACTACAATTATTTGCTTATTTTGAAGATATACTTTTGAAAATGCTATTTGCTTTTTTCTCTTATCAGTTATAGTCAAACCATTCCATATAACATCTATGTCTTTGTTATTTAAGCTAAGTATAATGCCATCCCATTCTACTGGTTTAAAAACTACCTTTACCCCCATTTTTTGTGCAGCTGCTTTGGCCATATCTATATCAAATCCTACGATTTGACCTTTTTCATCTCTAAAGCCCATTGGAGGAAAACTATCATCTAGGCCAACTACAAACTGACCTTTTGATTTTATATCATCCCAGGATTTATCACTTGATTTCTGGCCTTGTCCACATCCTGTAAGTATTATTCCAAGCAAAAATATTACCAAAGTTAAAATTCCTAATTTCTTTTTCATTTCACAGACCTCCCAATTTATATTAAATTAATTATAATAAATATTATAGTTTACCGTGCTAAATTTGTAAACTAGTAAATTAATTATAGTTATAAAATATTACGTTTAATAATGATGCTGTAATTGCATTTGAAGTAGTCTTCGCCCCATTTACAAAGAGATTTTACTATAGAAACAAATGTCTTACCGAGTTCAGTAAGTGAGTATTCTGTCTTAGGAGGAACCACAGGATAAAGAACACGATTGATAATGGCTTCTTAAGTGTATTCAACTTGGTAAGGAACAAGGTATTAACATTCCTACAACAGAAAAATCCGCTTGCACAAATTTCATCCGTTAGCGTTTTTATAAATTTCAATTTATAGTGGGGTATTGAGTATTATCTCAATACAAGAAGTATAATTAAAACTCTCTTTGTACTTTAGTAACTATTTTGTTGAGTCGGGTAACACTGGCTCAACAAAATAGTTACTAAAGTAATACTAGCTCAATGGTTAATTTTCCTTTTATAAAATTCAGTAGTGTAATCAATAAAACGCTGAGTTGCTTTGGTAACATAAATCTTTTTGCTATAGGCAATGGAGACTTCCCGTTTTGGCATGGGGCAGTTAAGTTTATAAAAGCGAAGATTTTGTGCATTAGGGGAACACTTGACAAGGGTATCCGAAATAAAAACGGCTCCAAGCCCCTTTGAAGCAAATTCAAAGGAAGTCATCTGTTGATTAAATGACATCTTTACTAATGGTTCAATATGATAATAATTAAAAATTGCCTTTGACCTTCCGAAAATTTCATTTGTTGGCTCTAGCAAAAGAAAAGGAAGATTCCCCATATTATATAGGTCAATGGCTGGTTGATTCTGAGAAAGATGTTTGTTTGATCTGATTTCTTCGGATGTCATGCCGCAAGCAAAAATTTTTCTATCTACAGAAAGATTCAAAGGTATGGCAAGTAAAACTTGGTTTGTAAATAAAGGAATGGATTGAAAGATGTCTTCTTCAAACCAATTAGTGTCTAAAATTAAATCAATGTTTCCATCTGCTAGCATACTTTTAAGTACTGGAAGAGATGCTTCTTTTGCAGCAATTTCAATTCCTGGATATTGATAAAAAAAACCAACAATAAGTTCAGGAAGTAAGTAGGTCATAGATATAATAGCACCACCAATTGTAACTTTTCCAACTTTGACCTCATTTAAGTTTTGAAAGTAATCAGTGCATTCTTGTTCCATTGATATAATTTTTTCCACTTTCTCCATATATATGCGTCCTGCATCAGTTAACTTAAGTGGTGATGTTTTTCGCTGAAATAAAGGTTGACCAATTTCTTGTTCCAGTTTACGAATTGCAATACTCAAGGCTGGTTGCGTCATATGCAAGTTTTTTGATGCCTTTGAGAAGCTTCCACACTTATATACTTCATAAACATAATTCATGATTTGAAACAATTTCTTCACCTCTGCATAAATGAAATTTATATATTAACTAAAATATATAAATTTGATTATATATCAAAAAAATAATAATATCAATTTATTAGTAAAGTTTATAAGAGAATTGAAAATTAGTCAGTATATTATCCTATGATCATTGATAGAATCACCACTTGGTGCGATGATTGCGTTAAAAATAATTTGGATGTATGAAAAAAACTAACTATTATTAAAGGAACTTTTTTAGGAGTTCCCTTATATTGCATTATCAACACTATTCTTTAACATAGCCTAATTAAAAACATAAGCAGATTTCTAAGCATCAGATGGAGTTTTGCTCCACCTCATGCTTAGAAATCTTTTTATTGTTTTTTCCTTTTGTCAAAAGTATCAATCTTTTCTTCAAGAGAATTTAAAAAATTTTTCAAGAAAGACTTTTCTGTATCGGAAGCATCCTTTAAAATATCATTAACAATGTCATCAAAATTATTATGAATTTTTTTATGGTACATATTGGCTGTTTCGCCTTTTGGTGTTAAACGGAGATTCAACCTTGAAGAATTACGAGGATCAACTTCTTTAATTATCATACCCTTTTTTTGAAGTCTCATGATTATTTGGGAAACTGCTCCTTTTGTCACTCCCAGTTTTTCTGCAAGACCACTAACATGAATACCTTCATTTTCTTTTATAGCTCTGATCATATGAATTTCAGCGTAAAAAAGAGGAGTATCTGTTCCATAATAATTAGTTTGTTTATCAAGCTCAGAAAGCTTTACACCTAATCTTAAAAGCATGTAGCTAATTTCTAACTTATTATCAAAATTAAAATTCATCATATTATTAGCGTATAGCATATAAACACTTTTGTCAATATAGGGGTTAATTAAGAAAGAGAAATTTCAAGTAAAAAAGGTAAGTATTGCTTGACAATAGTGTATACGTACTATACACTATCTGTATAGAAAATATAAAATTTCAATTTGTTTAATAAATAATCGAGAAATGAAAAGATGAAGGGGGTAGGTTTTATTATTTTTAATAAGGAATTTCTTATACAAAGTGTATAGTACCTATACTTATAAGTAATGAAAATTAAATTTTGAATCTTGGCTACTTTAACAGCAAATTGAAGCAACGATATATTTTTAAATATATCGTATAGCATATATACACTTAAGAAAGGATATGATATTTTGAATTTGAATAATGAAAAACTTAAAATGATGCGTGATGAGAAAATCTCTAAAGTATTATTGAAAATGGGTATACCTACCATGATAGGCATGATGGTTTCTGCACTTTACAATGTTGTGGACGCTTACTTTGTGGGTGGCCTTGGAACCAGCCAGATGGGGGCGGTGTCCATTACATTTCCTATTGCGCAGGTTATAGTAGGACTTGGTATGACATTTGGTAATGGCGCTGCATCTTATATTTCCAGGCTTCTTGGTGAGGAAAATGAAATTAAGGCAAATGAAACAGCTTCTACTGCACTGGTTTCCAGTTTAATTGTGGGTATTATTTCCATAGCTGTATCTCTGTGTTTTCTTGATAATATATTGATAGGTCTTGGAGCTACAAAAACAATATTACCCTATGCAAGAGAATTTGCAGTTATATACATTACAGGTTCAATTTTAAATATATTTAGTGTAACTATGAACAATATTGTAACATCTGAGGGAATGGCAAAACTAACAATGACTTCTATGCTGCTCAGTGGTATTTTTAATATTATATTAAACCCAATCTTAATATATTCTTTAGGTTTTGGAATCAAGGGGTCAGCTATCTCAACTGTTATATCACAAGCTTTAGCTTCTATTTTATATATCTGGTATATGTTAAATAAAAAAGGTAGTCTGAGGTTTTCTATATACAACTTTAGATTTGATAGTACGATTTTTATTCAAATTTTTAAAGTGGGAATTCCAATTTTGGTCTATCAACTTCTATCAAGTGCTTCAATGGGACTTTCCAATACTGCTGCAAGAAGTTATGGTGATTCAGCGGTAGCAGCCATCGGAGTGGTAACTCGTATTATGGCACTTGGAAGCTATGTTGTGTTTGGATTTATGAAGGGCTATCAGCCGGTTGCAGGATACAATTATGGTGCAAAAAACTATGATCGGTTAAATGAAGCCACAAAAGTATCACTTAAGTGGGCAACGATATTCTGTACTGTAATTGCACTTATTCTGATTATGGTTCCTGATCAGATCGTGTCACTGTTTTCTAAAAATGATGCAGTGCTCATTAATATAGGAGGCAGGGCACTTAGGGCAAATGGAATTATATTTATTTTGTTTGGATTTGAACAGGTATATATGTGCTTATTTCTTGCTCTTGGAATGGGAAAAGAAGGCGGAATTCTCAGTATTAGCCGTCAAGGAATGTTTTTTATCCCGGCTATTTTGGTTATGCCGCAATTTTTGGGGATTGAAGGCGTAATTTGGGCACAGCCTGCAGCAGATTTACTAACTGTTATTTTAACAGCACTATTTATGCTTGGGGTAAACAAGAAATTGAATAATTTTATGAATCAAAAAGAATATTTGAATTAGTGTACAAAATTTAAATTTATTTTGATTACAAATTGAAAGTTGTAATTTGAACTACAAGAAGTGCTGTGTATTTAGTGAAATATTTTTTTTAGTACCATTTTTAAAATTTGCTTGACATGGAAAGTTAGAGGTTGTACAATTCTGAATTGTCATTACCAATTTAGATGAGGTGTTTATATGAAGTATATTTGGCAATTTGGAATTATTATGACAGTTACCTTTATTGGAGAGGTGTTAAAATATATCATTCCTTTACCTATTCCTGCAAGCATATATGGTTTGATTCTTATGCTTTTTGCATTAAAGAAAAATATAATTCCCATTGAAGAAGTAAAAGAAACTGGAAATTTTTTAATAGAAATTATGCCGCTAATGTTTATACCTGCCGCGGCTGGTTTATTAGTTTCATGGAAAGCACTAAAGGATATATGTATTCCCGTTATCGTCAGTACGATATTAATTACAGTAATTGTGATGGTAATCGCAGGAAAAGTTACACAGCTTATGATTAGAGTTGAGAGAAGGAGCAAAAGTTGAAAGAATTATTATGCAGTTCGGCATTTTTTGGAGTATTGGTTAGTATTATTGGGTATGAAATAGGATTATTTCTTTATCAAAAGTTTCGTAAGCCAATTTTAAATCCATTACTTATTTCGATTGTATTTGTAATGGCTATTTTAGTTATTTTTAAAGTAGACTATAAAAGTTATAATGATGAAGCAAAATATTTGAGTTATTTGTTAACTCCCGCTACGGTATGTCTGGCAATACCACTATATCAACAACTTGAATTACTAAAAAGCAATATAAAAGCTATTATGGTAGGAGTTTTATCAGGAGTAATATCAAGTCTTGGGAGTATATATTTGTTTTCCATGCTTTTCCGATTTACACATGAACAGTATGTAACATTATTACCAAAGTCTATTACTACTGCAATTGGTATGGGTATTTCAGAGGAGTTAGGTGGAAATGTAACAATTACAGTAGCAGTTATTATTATTACAGGAATATTTGGAAGCATGCTTGCTGAAGTAGTTTGCAAGATATTTCGCATTAATGAACCAATTGCCCAAGGAATTGCTATTGGAACTGCTTCTCATGCTATTGGAACATCAAAAGCAATGGAAATGGGAAAAGTTGAAGGAGCCATGAGTAGTGTGGCTATAGTAGTATCTGGTTTGCTAACAGTAATTGGTGCATCAATATTTGCTAATTTCATGTAGAGATGATACATATAAAAAACATGAGCATGTCAAAAATACCTTTAAAAAATGGTACTTTTGGCATGATATTTAGGCTTTTAATTGCATCTTTAGTATAAAGTACCTTATATATTTTTTTAACATAGAGTATAGAACATTAATTAACGTATATATGAAACTCTTTCTTTTTCTAAGGCATCTTTAAGCCATCTTGGATGCATTGGTAAAAGATTTTTTGGTAAATAATTAAAATCGAAGTAATCTACATCTAAGGTTTCTTCTCCTTCTTTAATTAATTTACCACCTACAACTTCACATTCAAAACAAGTTGTAATAAAATGATTAACTTTTCCACTTGGATATGAAAAAACTTGTGAAACAGGATCAGAATATATGCCAATTAATCGATTTACTTTAACTTTTAAACCAGTCTCTTCATTAATTTCTCTTATAATTGCTTCTTCTACAGTTTCTCCAGGTTCAACATGACCTGAAGGGATTCCCCATAATCCATTGTCAGTACGTTTCATCAAAAGAACCCTTTGAGATTTATCAAATATAATACCGGCAACTCCTGCCTTAACACCATCGTTAGGCCATGGAAAATGAGGAGAACTCCATTTTTTTATGGTTACATTATTGTCAAATAAACCTTTTAGGTTTGCAATAGTAGCATCAGCATTATGAAAATCCCTAGCAGATGGAAATTTGTTTGTTTTTTCACTTGATACTAAAATAGCTGATATTCCTGCCTGATGCGCCCCTAAAATATCTGTATAGGGATTATCACCTATCATTACTACTTTAGATGATGTTTTTAAATTATCTAGAGCTTTTTTAAACATATATGAATGTGGCTTTCCTATAATTAAAGGTTTTTTCTCTACTGCTACTTGAACAGCTTTCACAATTGACCCAACTGCAGGTGATGGACCATCTGTACTTGGAAAATTATTATCACTGTTTGTGCCTATAAATTTTGCACCGTTATTAATTAATTGCACTGCTTTTTTAATATCATGGAAGCGTAAATCATCATCCCAACCTATAACAACTGCTTCTGCATCAGCTATATCATTAGTATTAATGCCTACCTGATGACATTCCCATTTTAAGTTTTCATCACCAAGAACAAATACATTATTTATATTCTTATTTTGTAAATACTGAGCGGTCACCCAGCCTGATGTAATCACTTCATTACTATTTGCTTCTATTCCAAGTGCATTTAATCGTTTTGCTATTTTTTTACGAGTTGTGCATGGATTATTTGTTAAAAATCGAATTGCTTTCTGATTTTTACGAAGTATTTCAAGAGATTCTACTGCTTCTGGAAGAGGCTTATTTCCTATATAAATTACTCCATCTAAATCAAATAGAAATGCATCAAATGCATCAAATATCATATTATTCGCTCCTTAAATTTTATTCCTATAAAGTTATTTGCAAAGAGCCTTACTAGCAGCTGTTATATCGCTTTTGCCTAAAATAGCAGATATAACTGAAATACCATCAACTCCAGTTGAAAATACCTCTTTAAAGTTAGTTTCATTAACTCCACCTATGGCAACAGCAGGTATATTTATACTACTGTATATTTTACGGAGACCTTCTATACCTATAGGAGTATCTATATCTTTTTTAGTTCCTGTGAAAAAAATTGTACCTATTCCAATGTAATCTGCACCATTTTTTTCTGCCTCTAAGGCTTCATCCACATTGCCTGCAGATATTCCAATTATTTTATCCTTACCTAATATTTTTCTAGCTGTGTTTATAGGCATATCGCTTTGACCAAGGTGAACTCCATCTGCATCTACAGCTTGGGCTATATCAAGTCTGTCATTTATTAAAAAAGGAACTTTATAGTGATCAGTTACTTTTTTAACTTCCTTAGCAATTTCATAAAATTCTCTTGTGGACGCATCTTTTTCTCTAAGTTGGACAAGAGTTACTCCACCTAAAATTGATTCCTCTACGGCTTGCTGCAGAGACTTGTCTTTTAAAAAACTTCTATCTGTAACAAGATATAAACTATAATCTACTTCCAAGTTATTTTACCTCCTTTCTTTAATTTTTCTTCAGTTAATTCATATATAGAATCTATTAGTTTAACTCTAAAAGTTCCAGGAGCTTTTGCTGCTTTATAGGCTTCTTCACCAGCTATATTCATTGAAAATATAGCACTTACAGTAGCTATAAATTTATCCTCATAGGCACCTATGGCAGCACCACATAATGCTCCAAGCATGCAGCCCGAACCAGTTATTTTAGTTAACATTTCCACCCCGTTTTGAATTACAACACTATTTTTACCGTCTGTTATAAAATCTTCTTTGCCAGTTGCAGCAACTACACAGTTGTACTTTTTGGCTAAAGCTACAGCTGAATCCAAGGCTCCTTCTCCATTATCTAAGGAATCTACTCCTCTTACGTTAGAAGATTGTCCTGCAAGAAATTTAATTTCACCTACATTTCCTTTTATAACATCTACTTTACCAACTTGCATAATTCTATTTATAACTTGAGCTTTCCTTGGTATAGCAGCACAAGCTACAGGGTCAAGTATTACAGGTATATTGTGGATTTTTGCAGAGGTACTTGCTAGGATTACTGCAGCTTCCTGTTCTTTTGTGAGGGTTCCTAAATTTATATATAGGGCAGAAGATATTTTTACAAAATCAAAAACTTCATCATAAGCTTCACACATGGCAGGAGAAGCTCCATAAGATAATAGAATGTTTGCACAGTCATTTATAGTGACACTGTTTGTAATACAATCTACAAGAGGTACTTTATTTCTTACCTGTGTTAATACTTTTGACACACTGTCTAAGTTTAAATTATCCATTTTTCATACTCCTTTATATTAGAAATCTGTTTATTTGAAATCTACATCAGCTTTTTTATATAATTCAATGAAATGTCCCACGGGACCAACGCCACTTCCTATGGAAAAGGAATTTTCTATAGCCTTAGTTATATATTGCTTTGCAAGATATACGGATTTGTCAGTACTTTCACCTTTAGCCAAGAAGGAGGCTATGGCAGAAGATAAGGTACATCCTGTTCCATGAGTGTTTTTAGTATCTATTCTATGACCGTCTATGTTTAATATTTTGTTTTCATAAAGAAGAACGTCGTTGGCATCATTGCATCTGTGGCCTCCTTTTACAAGCACGTTTTTAGCACCTAGCTCTTTTATGCTAAAAGCTGCTTTTTCCATGTCGCTGCTACTTTTTATTTTCATTTCTGTCAGAACTTCAGCTTCTGGAATATTTGGAGTTACGACGTCTGCAATGCTTGTCAGATCTTTTATAGCTGTTTGTGCTTCAGGTTTTAAGAGAAAGTAACCACTTTTTGATACCATTACAGGATCAATTACTATGTTTTTAGTTTTGTATTCTATTAAAAGCCTCTTTATTACAGATATGGTTTTGCTGTTTGAAACCATACCAATTTTTACTGCATCTACTTGTATGTCATCAAATATAGATCTTATTTGTGCTTCTACAATTTCAGGAGTTACATCCATTACGTCCTGTACTCCTATGCTATTTTGAGCTGTAACAGCAGTTATGACACTCATACCATATACGCCAAGGGCACTCATAGTTTTTAAATCAGCTTGTATACCAGCTCCACCACAGCTGTCAGAACCTGCAATTGTTAATACCTTTTTCATTTTTACCCCCCTAATTTAGTAACTTTAAAATTAATATCAATTGAATTTTACTTAGTGGGAGTATTACAGTAGGCAGCCATCAGGTCAAAATAAAAGGTATATGCAGAAAAGCATATACCTTTAAAATCAAAAATATGTAAGTTGCTTCCCTACGCCAGTTTTATCTGGATCAGGTTCAAAGGGTTAGAGAAAGATCTCTTCTCAGCCTTGCAGCACCCCCACAAAAGTATTAAGTTTTATACATTAATTTTACTACAGTGATAAAAATTTGCAATATGAAATTTTAATATTTACTTCATTGACTAAGTCTCCCCATATGTACATAAATGGAATGTGGGAGGGTGTTAGCAATAGCAGCCAAATAAAAGTTTTTGCAGTACGTGTGATATAATGGCATTAATTGAAGATTTTTGTTACAAAACAAATTAATAAAAATGATAGGATGTGTTGATATGGAAAAGAAAAGAATTTTAGTCCCATTAGATGAAACAGAGAGAAGTATGCATTCACTTGACTGTTTAAAAAAATTGTTTTCCAGAGATGAAGTACAGTTAACTCTTATGTATGTATCTGAAATAGTTATAGTAAATGAAACGGGTGTATCAAATAGCATGGTAGATATGGCAAGGAAAAAAGGTGAAAACATCTTAGATAGAGCTGAAAGAAAGATTCAAGAATATAAACCTGAAAAATATTGTGTTTTTGGACGTGTAGCAGATGAAATACTGAAAAAGGCAAATTGTGATGAATTTGATATGATAATTATGACTAAATCTAATAAAAAGGGTTTGGCTAGAATGATCGGATCTGTAACAAGTAAAGTATTAAAAAATTCACAGGTTTTAGTTATGATTGTTCCAGAATAAAAATGGTTTAAAATAGCCATAATGTTGTACAAGCATTATGGCTATTTTTATCTGCATATTAAAATATTTGTCTGGGACTTGGAATTATAGATGATTTTATTTAGAATATTTTTATTGATTTTTTCACATACTTTAATGAGCATCCTATGAATTGCTTGAGGTATAAGTTGAGTTTTGTTTAGAAACTCTATATCAGGAAGGTGTGTAATTAATGTTTGTTCCACATAGAGTTATTTTTGAAAAAGGTACCCTAGAATATTCTCTGGGAAATGAGATATATAATAGATTTAAAAATGATGACAAGGTTGAGATAATAAAATTGTCTTCAAATAGAATTATGTCAGCTGTGCCAGGAAAAGATATATATGAAAAGTACAGGGAAGGTAAAAAAACTTTAGTTGTGGGTGTAAAAAAAAGCTTGAAATTTCAAAGTTGTAAGCCTTCGGAACATTATCAAATGCCCTTAGTTAGTGGATGTATTGGACAGTGTGAGTACTGCTATTTAAATACACAATTAGGGGAAAAACCTTTTGTGAGAGTTCATGTCAATGTTGATGACATCTTAAAACAGGCTCAAAAATATATAGATGAAAGAAATCCTGAAATAACTGTATTTGAAGGTGCTGCAACCTCCGATCCAGTTCCTGTGGAGCCTTATACCAATTCACTTAAAAAGAGTATAGAATACTTTGGAGATCAAAAGCTTGCAAGATTTAGATTCGTAACAAAGTACAATGATATAGATGGATTTTTAAACATAAATCATAATGGTCATACGGAAATAAGATTTAGTTTAAATACAGATAAGATAATAAAACAATATGAGCATTATACAGCTTCAATAGAAAAAAGAATAGAATCTGCTTTTAAACTTGCTGAAGCAGGTTACCCTATAGGTTTTATAATAGCACCTGTATTCATATATGAAAATTGGAAGCAGGAATATGAAAAAGTTTTAGACATGTTATATGATAGAATGCCTAAAAATTTAAAGAATCCTATTGGATTTGAAGTCATATCGCATAGATATACAACTAAAGCTAAAAATATCATACTACAGGTATTTCCTAAAACGACGCTGCCAATGGAGGATAGTGAAAGAAAATTCAAGTATGGTCAATTTGGATACGGTAAATTTTTGTACACGAAAGAGCAAGTGGAAGAAATTAAAACCTTTTTTGAAAGAGAACTTTCAAGTAGATTCTCAAAAGAAGATATAAAATACATTATATAAACAGGAGAATTTTAATCGTGCAGGAATTAGAAAATGTAGTTAAAATAAAGGATGCAGAAGTTAGATATGATAAAAAAGTTGTATTAAGAAGCATTAATATGGATATAAAAAGGGGAGAAATAGTTGGACTTTTAGGACCTTCTGGTTCAGGAAAGACCACTATTGTAAAATCTATTATTGGAATGAAAGAATTATCTAAAGGATTTATTGAAGTGCTTGGTGAAAAAATGCCGTCCCTTGGTGTAACTTCAAAAATAGGATATATGGCACAAAGTGATGCACTGTATGATGATTTAAGTGCAATTGATAATATATTGTTTTTTGGAGAACTCTACAATATTAAAAAAAGTATTATAAGAAAAAGAGCTAAGGATGTTTTAAAACTTGTTAATTTGGAAGAGCAGTATAAGTATCCAGTTAAAAACTTTTCAGGTGGAATGAAGAGGAGATTATCATTGGCTATAGCACTAGTACACAGACCTAGATTGCTCATTTTAGATGAACCTACAGTTGGCATAGATCCTGTTCTTAGGAAAAAATTCTGGGATGAATTTTATAAAATAAAACGAGATAAGGGAACTATAATTATAACTACACATGTAATGGATGAAGCATATAAGTGTGATAGACTTTTTCTAATAAGAAATGGAATTGTAATAGCAGAAGGAAGTCCAGATAAAGTAATAAAAAGTTCTGGTGGAAAAACTATTGAAGATGCTTTTCTATACTTTAGTTCTTTAAAGGAAGAGGTGTAGTTATATGAATACTTTTTCTGTAGCAAAAAGAGTTATAAAACAAATCTTAGGAGATAGACGATCTCTTGCATTATTATTTGTGGCACCAATATTTGTTCTGTATTTGCTAAGTATAATGTTGAATTCAGGTATAGATAAGCCCAATTTAGAAGGAATAAATTTACCACAAACACTTATGGAATCACTTAAAAATGAGACAAATATAGTGGAGGTTAAAGATGAAAATAAGGCTCTTGACAGAGTAAAAAATAATGTTATAGATGGACTAGTTAAATTTGAAAATGATAAAATTATAGTGACTGTTGAAGGAAGTGATATGGCAGTTTCAAATTCAGTTAAAAAAGCAGTTTCAAAAGCTTTTAACCAATATATGCATACTAGTATTGCATCAAATCCAATGCTGAAGCAGCTGGGTTTTAGAATGATTGATAGTGAGTATAAATATATAAACGGTTCTGAGAATATGACAACTTTTGATACGGTTGCTCCGCTGATGATGGGATTTTTTATATTCTTTTTTGTATTTCTTATGGCAGGGGTATCTTTCTTAAGGGAAAGAATTAGCGGTACATTGGATAGACTTATGGCAACACCTGTTAAGAGAATAGAAATTGTATTAGGATACTTTTTAGGGTTTGGTATATTTGTTATGTTTCAAACTCTAGTGATTCAACTGTTTATGGTATATGGTCTTGGCATTATCATAAAAGGAAGTCCAATTTTAGTTTTACTTGTAAATGTGCTGCTGGCAGCAGGATCATTGACTCTTGGAACTTTACTTTCTGCATTTGCTAAAAATGAATTTCAATTATTTCAATTTATTCCTATAGTCATAGTACCTCAAATATTGTTTTGTGGATTATTTCCCCTTAGAGAAACGCCAATATGGGTAAATATACTTTCTAAAATATTTCCACTAACATATGGTGCAGATGCCCTAAAGGGAATTGTGCTTAGAGGGTATGGACTTTCGAAAGTTTATATGGATATCTTAATACTTTTTGGTTATGCACTATTGTTTATAGTATTAAACTCATTGGCACTAAAAAAATACAGACGGTTATAAAGAAATTGCTCTACTTAAATTTATTATGTTAGCATCAGGTACATAGTCTTCTATTATTTTTCTTGCTATATTAAACCAACTTAAACAGCTGTCAAGGACTATGGAGTCACTTGTTACAATTCTGCCCATTTTGGAGAGAAGAGGGTCTGCATTTGGTATTAATTCTATTTCAACAGGAATATTCCATTTAATTGAATGTTCAAGTATAAAATTTTTAAGTCTGCCCGAATTTGAAACTCCAGAATCAAGAAAAAATTTAACCTTTGGTATACCTAAAGTGATAAATTCCTGGCCAATTAAATTTAAGGCTAGGTGGGTTTTATCTACAATACTATAAGTTCCCCTAAGTCCTGCTATATCCCTTATGGTACTATCACTGCATAATATTAATATTCCTTTTGAAAGGGCAACTTCTAAAGTTATTATAAGGTTAAATCCGTCTATGTATATGCAGTCCTCAGATATGCATGAAAAAGGCAGACATTTTGATTTCCTTTTTTCGCAGCTTACTTTAGAAGAGGTTGAACGCTGAAGAGCATTTCTCTGTCTTAGTGAAAACTGGTAATGATTACCTACCATCTCTATAATTGAATGCATTTTGTAACCTCTATCAAGTAACCAGGATACTTCTACCTGTGCTTTTTGAAGTTTCAAAACGGATTCTTTTGAAAACCATCTATTGTCACTGGGATCACTTCCTCTCCTAACTGTTCTCAAATTATAGTTCATTTTTAAAACCTCCTTTTGAGATTAATCTTCATAAAATCTTCATAAAATTAATAGGCAATTCTTAAAAAATATCTTGTAAAATCAAATTGAAAGTTAAGAATTACAGATAATTTATTTATGTGTATAAATTAGAATTTAATTCAAAAATTTGTATGCATTCAGTACAGGAGGATTATAATGGAAGATATACATATGAGCAGATATTACAGAAACATGACACTTGCAGCAATGTTAATTAGCATATTGTGGGTTATTTTAGTAAATACCCAGCCATTTTCAGATTTTGCATACTACAATAGGATTGCAAATCAAGTGGCAAGTGGCGGTCAATGGGGAGATACTTATACCTCTGTCGGGTATTCCATTGTTCTTGGATTTATATATAAAATCTTTGGGAACAGCTTAGCTTCAGCAAAAGTTTTTAATTTGGTTTTGACATTTTTAAATTATGGAATGTTTTATATTATACTACAAAAAGCAAATTTAAATGAGAAAAGGCGTAAAATTATTTATGGGTTATTTGTATTTTTCCCAAGCAATATTTTCTATAACAGTGTTTTGGCAACGGAAATATTATTTACCACTGTATTACTTTTTATAACACTAATATATTTTTACGATATTAAGTACAAATATGTAATAATTGGTATTTTAACAGCTGCTGATGCTATGGTAAAACCATTTTTTATGGTGTTCTTTTTTGCTATATTCATATTGGAGATATGTTTAAGGATGAAATTTAAAGATGTTTTAAAACATACAGCTGTAGTACTCATAGTTAGCTGTGTTTCTATATCTCCATGGATATATAGAAATACTAAGTTAATTGGTGAGTTTACATCTATATCAAACAACTCTGGAATAGTACTTTATATAAATAACAATTCTCAAAATAAATCTGGTGTTTGGATGGATGCTAAAAATGTTGAGAATTCTATTGTCAATACTAAAGAATACATAAATGCAAATGCTACAGAAAAAAATAAAATGCTGTCTAAAGCAGCTAAAAAATGGATATTAAGTCATCCATTATCCTTTGTAAAGTTAGGTTTTACAAGATTATTTAAGACCTATCTTGATGGAGGTGATTTATTTTACAGTTTAAATGGAACAAATTTAAATTTGTTCTTTAAAATATTATTTGCAGTTTATACTTATATAGCAAGGTATGTAATATTTATTCCCGCAATAATTTTAATGCCTTTGTACAGTGTAAAAGTAATTAGAAATTTGATTAAAAAAAGAGAAATTGATTCATACTCTCTATATAATTTAATTTGCTTTTACATGTTTTCTTGTGTTTACTTTATAACAGAGGGACAGCCGCGTTATTCATTTCCATCTATATTTATAGTTGTTTATTTTTTCTCATATTTTGGAGAGAAAATAAGTATACCATTTGTTAAAAAAAGCAAAAGTTTAGGCAACTAAAGTGGTGTATAATAAAAATAGTTTATATAGCATTAAGAGGAGATATTTTTTATGGATAGTACTATACTAGTAGTGGATGATGATAAGGATATTTTAGATATAATAGAAATTTATCTAAAAAATGATAACTTCAATGTGATTACTGCCCAAGATGGTTTAATAGCAATGGACAAGCTTGAAAAAAATAATATAGATTTAATAATACTCGATATAATGATGCCAAACTTAGATGGTATACATGCATGTCTTGAAATTAGAAAAAAAGAAAAAATACCTATAATAATGCTTTCAGCTAAAGATGATTCAAGCAGCAAGATATTAGGATTAAATGTTGGAGCAGATGATTATGTTACTAAGCCTTTTAATCCGCTGGAGCTAGTTGCCAGAGTCAAATCACAAATTAGAAGGTATTCTCAATTCAATATGGAAAGACCACAAAGTAAAGAAGAAATTGTTATAGATGATATGATAATAAATACAGCATCTAGAGAAGTATTTATTGGAGAAAAGTTAATAGAACTTACACCAATTGAATTTTCAATCTTGGAAGTACTTGCAAATAATAGGGGAAGGGTTTTAAGCACGGAAAGTATTTATGAAAGTGTTTGGAAAGAACCTTTTTACAATGCTAAAAATACAGTTGCAGTACATATAAGAAATATAAGAGAAAAGATAGAAATAAATTCAAAGGACCCCAAATATATAAAAGTTGTTTGGGGGGTAGGTTATAAAATTGATAAATAAAATAAAGAAGCTTGCATTTAAGAGCATATCAAGGGAATTTTTGATTATAAATATACTTAGCTTTGTTATACTTATAATTGGTATAACTAGTGCTCTTAGTGTTATAATGCAGGATACAAATAACCCTCAAAATATTGAAAATGCATCAAATGACATTTATGTTCAGGTAAATAGATATGTGCAATCTACAAATACTGAAGTTCAAAGTTATATAAATAATTTGGCTGACGAAAACAATGTAAATATAGCTATTACAGATACCAAAGGCTGTATAATTTTTAAATCAAGTGAAGTAGAAGGCAAGTATATTGATCTGAATAATATAAAAAATATTATACTTACTACTACTCCAAGGGATGGAGATGTAGTATATCAGGTGTATAATATAAATATATCAGGTACTAAATACATACTTGTTACATGGAAAGGCACAGGTATGTATCATAATATTTTTAGGTATACGTCAATGATACTAATTCCAATAATTATTTCACTGGCAGTTGTATATTTAGTTTCATATAGAAAGACCAGGTATATAAAGTACATCTGTAATGGAATAGTGAAAATTTCCCATGAGGATTTAAATTATAGGTTGGAGAAAAAGGGCACAGATGAACTTGGAACGTTGGCAGATGAGATAAATAGCATGTCACTTAATTTAAATAATATGATAAATCGTGAAAAGTCTGTCCAAAAGTTTAAAGATGAGCTTATAACCAATATATCACACGATTTGAGGACACCTCTTGCCTCATTAATGGGGTATTTGTATTTGATAAATGATAAGAATGTTTCTATAGAAGATAAGGAGGTATACAGCAAAAAATCTATGGAGAGAGCGGAAAAACTAAAAGTTTTAATAGAGAACTTATTTGAATATTCAAAACTGGAAAGTGGAGCAATAAGTCTTGAAATATGTAATGTTAATATAATTGAAATTATAGAACAAATCATAGGGGAGCTTTCTATAATTGCCAGCAAGTCTCAAATAAGTTTTGTAAAAAAGTATAGTATTACAAAGTTGAATTTAAATATTGATCCATATCTCATCAGCAGGGTATTTCAAAATATTTTATCAAATGCTATAAAGTACAGTGTAAAAAATAGTGAAGTCTATATAGATATTGTCCATAATGTAAATGACACTATAATTAGTTTCCAAAACTTATCAAGTAGAGAGTTGTCCTCTGAAGATATGAATAAAATATTTGATAGATTCTATATGGGGGATAAGTCTAGAAATTCTCATAAAAACAACTCTGGTTTAGGGCTTGCCATAGTTAAAAATATTGTGGATCTGCACGGTGGAGAAGTTTGGGCGGAAGAAAATGATAATATTTTTAAAATGTATATTAAGTTAAAGAATAATTCATCTAAACTTACTGTTAGCAATGGTACCGATGGGATAAATGAGCAAAAAAAGACAGGATTTACATCAAAGGCTAATATATAATATAGGAAAAGGTTTAAGGAGGTAGGTATTCTAAAATGAATTACAATGCTTGTATTAGGAAGTCTATTGAATATATAGAGCATAATTTAGAAAATAAAATAGAACTTGAAGATATTGCTCACAAAGTCTTCCTGTCAAAATATCATTTTCATAGAATTTTTCATTCTGTTGTTGGAGAACCTGTAGCTGAATATATAAGAAGGAGAAGACTTAAAGAAGCTGCAAATGAGCTTTTAAATACACGTAATAAAATTGTAGATATAGCATTAAAGTATCAGTTTAGTTCTCAGGAATCTTTTACAAAGGCCTTCAAAAAACTTTATGGAATGCCTCCAAGGGAATTCAGAAGAAATAGAACTGCAAGTAGTATTTCTATGGCAGCTTAATATTTATCCGATGACTACCTGCTCTAATACTCCATCTCCAAGTGGGAGTATTAGAGCAGCTACGTCCCTGGATAACGATTTCTAAGCATCAGGTGGAGTTAAAACTCCATCTGATGCCAAGAACTTTGTTTATTAAGACAATATTTTTACGAGGTGATTTGAATAATGAGTTATGTACCAGTAGTAATTGATCATACAAATGCAGGAGAACGTTCTTACGATATATTTTCAAGGCTTTTAAAAGATAGGATAGTAATGTTAAATGGTCAGGTAACAGATGAAGCTGCAAGTTCAATTGTGGCACAGCTTTTATTTTTGGAATCAGATAATCCTGACAGTGATATCAATTTTTATATAAATAGTCCAGGAGGATCTATTACTGCTGGAATGGCAATATATGATACAATGCAGTATATAAGATCCGATGTATCCACAATATGTGTTGGTATGGCTGCCAGCATGGGCTCATTTTTGCTTGCAGCAGGGGCAAAAGGAAAGAGATTTGCTCTCCCAAACAGTGAAATTTTAATACATCAGCCCTCTGTATACGGTGGAATGCAGGGTCAGGCCACAGACATAGAAATTCACACAAAATGGCTTTTAGGAATAAAGAAAAAGATGAATAGATTATACAGTGAAATGACAGGTAAACCTATTGAAAAGATAGAAAAGGACGTTGAGAGAGATTATTTTATGTCAGCTAAAGAAGCTTTAGATTATGGATTAGTGGATAAAATACTTTCAAAATAGTTTTTTAAACAGCAGCTGCATAATGAAGAAAACTTCATTATGCAGCTGCTGCTTTTTTATTTGGACATATATTCACATTATATATATGTCCAAATAAAATATACCTTGACAGGTGAGGTATGATTTTATATAATATAACTAAATTATTAAAGTAATTTAGTTTACAATTTAATATGTTGTAAGGAGTGAGTAGATGTCTATAACTTCAAATGTTATAAGGGGGCATACAGAAACCATAATTTTGGCGCACTTAATTGAAAAGGACAGCTATGGTTATGAAATCAATAAATTTATAAAGGAAAAGACGGATAATAAATATGAACTTAAAGAAGCAACTCTTTATTCTGCTTTCAGAAGGCTGGAAAAAGCTTCTCTTATAACTTCTTATTGGGGAGATCAAAATACAGGAGCAAGAAGGAGATATTATTCTATAACAGAATTGGGAAAAGAAGTACTAAATCAAAATAGGCTAGATTGGAATGAATCAAAGGAATTAATAGATAAGTTAATTAATGGAGGTAATGAAAATGCATGAAAGATTGAGAAATAGTGTAGAAGAATTATTTGAAAATGCACCTAAAACTCATAGAGCAACAGAGCTTAAAGAAGAGCTTTTAGCTAATCTTATAGATAAATATGATGATTTGGTATCTTCAGGAAAAGGTGAAGAAGAAGCCTTTAAAATAGCTATTTCAAGTATAGGTGATGTGGATGAACTCTTAGAGGGGTTAAAAGATAAAAATATGTTTGATTATGATGAGGAGCAAAAATATCGCAGGAAAAATGCACTTGTATTGTCTGTGTCTGTAGGATTATATATTATGAGTGTAGTGCTTTTAATGCTGTTAAATCAAGTTTTTATGGTAAATAATGTTGTATCCGTAAGTCTTATGCTTACAATAGATGCTATTGCAACATGTCTTATAGTCTACAATCATGCTTCAAAGCCTAAATATGTAAAAGGAGATGATACTATCGTGGAAGAATTCAAACAGTGGAAATCTTCTAATGACAGCCAAATGGAAATTATTAAATCAATTAAATCTATAGCATGGCTAATTATAGTTGCCCTATATTTTATATTGAGTTTTGTTTTTGATGCTTGGGGATATTCCTGGGTTATATTTATAATAGGTGCTGCCGTAGAAAAAATTATAACTTTGAGCTTTAAGTTGAAGGAGTAGAAATATGAATAGAAATAGAAGCCTAATAAAAGTATTAATTGTAATGTGGGCTGTCATTGCAGCAGCAGGCATATCTTTCTTAATATATGGATTTTCTCACGGAGAGGGTTTCCCAATATTTGAATATGGAAATAAAATAACAGGTGCTAGGTATGTTGTACAGAAAAGTGAAAGCACATCTGTAAATAATTGTAGTAAGATAAGCTTGAGATTTTTTAGAGGAGATGTGATTGTACAGGCAACAGATGAATCAAACTTAAAAGTTGTACAAAGTGCATCTAGAAAGTTAAAAGATGGAGATAAGTTTGTAATAGAAAAACAGGGAAATGACATTGAAATTAGAAGGAGAGATGAAAATAAAGTTTTTCACAATAAATTTATTAATATATTCGATGGATTCAATACAAATGAGAAAATAGAATTGTATGTACCTAAAAGCTATGCTAAAGATTTAGATATAAGTACAACTTCAGGAGATATCTTATTTAACTCTGACATGAAATTGAATGATATAAATTGTATACAAAGTTCTGGAGATTTTAAGATGGATGGTAGTATTACTGCAAATAATGTCGATATAAAAACAAATTCAGGAGATATAGGTATAACTAGCCTGGATTCTAAATATTATAATATACAAGCTATATCAGGGGATATATTCGTAAAGTCTATTTCAGGCTCTGGAAATGCAAAAATTGTATCAGGAGATATAAAAATGAATTACAAGTCCATTGATGAGTATGCTAAGGCAAGCTCTACTTCTGGAGATGTGAAGATGGTACTTCCTCAAAATTTGAGTTTTAAATTTGAAGGAAAGTGTACTTCTGGAGATATAAAAGGAGATTTTCCATTAACCTATGAAAATAGTAGAAAAAGCAAAGCATCTGCACAAGTAGGAAATGGACCATATAAGACAATAAATGTAGGTACAGTATCAGGTGATATAGATATTTCAAGCAAGTGATGAATATGGAAAATAAAGAAAAGGGATTAAATAAAATGTTGGAGGTGGAAAGGCTTGGATATTAGTGACTTCGCAAAATTTTCAAATATGTTTGAATATAATATATATATTTTTGCAATTGGATTTATGTTTCTATGTGAATTTATAATATGGATATTTGCTTCAAGTGGAAATAAAAAAAATAGGAAAAAATCTGATAGAGGTTCAATTTGGTTAATAGTTTTAGGATATTGGTTAAGTATTTATGTAAGCTATTATTTCACAGGTTCAGAAGTAAGTGAATTTATAAGAAATCTTGTATTCCCACACATATTTTATTATTTAGGTATTTTCCTAATAATAGCAGGTACTATAATCAGGGCTTATTCTGTGTGGACATTAAAAAAAGCATTTACATTATCAGTACAAACAACATCTGACCAACATTTAATACAAAAAGGGTTTTATCGATATGTAAGAAATCCTGCTTATACAGGAAGTATACTAAGTCTTTTGGGAATAGCATTTTCATTGAGAAATATATTGGCACCTATAGTTGTTTTAGTCATTTGTGTATTATGTTATGGGATTAGAATAAAAGTTGAAGAAAAGGCATTAAGGGAACAATTTAAAAAAGAATTTGAAGATTACTGTAAGCGTACGTATTGTTTATTTCCATTTGTGTGGTAAGATATGAGGACTTGATTAGTTTACAAAAATTGTTTTGCAAACTAATCAAGTCCTCTAAGTGTATTATCAGTACAGGTAACTTTTTAGTATTAGAATGAGTACATGCTTTGAATAAGTTTGAAAAATTTATTTACTTAATACATTAAAATAAATAGGAAGGGATTCATTTTCCGTATTTGACTTTTCAATTAATACAGGATTATTAATTGATTCATAAATTAGTTTAATTGTCTTAGAAAGATCAGCGTCCTCTACTCCAAAAATAATATTGGATTCACAAGATGGCTGTATAATTATTTTTATTTTAACATTTTGGTTAGATAAATTTTGAAAAATCCTATGGATAATTTGCCTAAATTTATTTATATTTCTTATAATTATTCCGACTAAAGATATATTATGATTTATAGTTATGGAACCTGGATTAAGCTGAGTTTCTATTTTACTAATAAAAGAACTTTCACATTTACGTAATTGGAAATCTGGTACAATTAATGATACAGAATCTGAATTAAAAGATAAATGTTCTATAGAAATATTATTAGTGTTTATAATGGAAAATAGATTATGCAAACCATCATTTATCAAATTGAGCTTTTCCAATGTTACTATTGAAAAATTTTCTTTGCCGGATATTCCAGCAATAGTATTTTTATAATCTTCATCGGGTAAATTATCAGATATAAGAGTACCAATGTCGTCTGGATTATTGGTGTTTCTTATATTTATTGGAATTTTACTTTCCTCAGCTGGAATAATTGAATCTTCATTAAGAACATTTGCTCCCATATGAGAAAGATTTTTTATTTCTTTATATGTCATGTTTCTTATATTTTTAGGGTCTTTTACAATCTTTGGATTTGCCATTAACACGCCGGATACATCAGTCCAGTTTTCATATATAGAAGCATTCATAACACTTGATATTATGGAACCAGTTATGTCTGATCCTCCTCTTGGAAAAGTTTTAATCGATCCATCTTTATTAGAACCATAAAAACCGGGTATTACAGCTTTTTCTATATGGGAAAGTTTACTCAAAATTAACATTTTAGTAGCTTCTTTATCTAACTGGCCATTTTGCTTAAATGAGATTATATCTGAAGGATCTATAAACGTAAAATTCATAAATTTTGAAAAAATTAAACCATTCAGATATTCTCCACGGCTTAAAATATAGTCCTTAGAGGCACCGTTAAAAAAATCATTTTTTATACCATATAAGAATTTTTTTATATCTAAATCTAATTTTAAATTATTACATATAGAAACATATTTTCCTTCGATTATATTGAAATAATTTTCAAATAGATTTTTATTGTCAACACAACAATAGCATTTATATAGAAGATCTGTGACTTTATAATCTTTTTCAAAAGTTTTTCCTGGAGCAGAAACTATGATATATCGTCTCCTTTTATCTTGCAAAACGATTTCCTTTACTTTTTTAAATTGTTTATCATTAGCTAGTGAGCTTCCTCCAAATTTAGCAACTATTAATTTATTCATTTTTAAGGTCTCCTATGAATTATAATTTATTAAATCAGATTTTTTTATTATAGCTTTATTATATTATAGTTTAGAATTTTACACTTTTTATTGCTTTTAATGCTAGAAATATTGCTAAAAATGCTTTTGAATAAAGTACTATAATATTTTATGCAATTTAAAGGCAGAAGGTATCTGTAAAAATTCAATTGGTTATTTTCATTTATATTGTAAAATGTTATCAATTACAACATTTTACAGTATGTGCGCGCTTTTTAGGTAAGAATGATTATTTTATATTTGTTAATAGAATATGATATTATGAAAAGGTATACAAGGACTTTATAAAATTTTGTTAATAATTTGACAAAATTTACTTTATAATTTTATGAAATTATTATTAATCTAGAGGCATATTTAAAAAATATGAATTACAAACTATAAATAATGTGTCTTAAAGTGGTTTTATATTAGTAAAAATGATATAATCATATAAAAATTGAAGACAATATGCATTTAACTAAAAATGCAATAATTATTGATTTTTAGAATTACTAAATATGAAATCAACTTTAAGGGGGTAAAGGTATGATTTCCATTGATATTATGTTATTTATTGATAATGATAATGTTCTAAGACATGTCAAATTTGGAGATTTAACGAGAACAGATAAGAGGATATATATTTTAAAAAAATATATAGGAAATGAAATCACTAGTTTTTTAGATGTAGATTTGAAAATAGATAGTGGTTATATAAAATGGGGGGAGCTATTTCTTAGATATTTTAAAACCGAGAATTTTACAGGCAAAGGATACATTTTATACATAACTCAGGCAGAAAGTGATGAAGATCTATATAGGGCGGCTTTTGACTGCTTATCAGAAGGAATGCAGATATATGATAAGAATGCACATCTTGTATTTTGCAATAAATTTAATGAGAAAATTGAAAAGATGGATAGAAGAAATATAATTGGAAAGCATTTATTGGATATTTATAGTTTAGAGGAAGATTATAGTACGATTTTAAATACAATGAAAAAGGGAGAAGCTATAGTAGATAGATGTGATAATTTTAAGAATAATAAAGGTGAAATAATTTCAACAATGAATTCAGGTTATCCTTTATTTCTAGGAAGTAATTTAATTGGAGCTGTTGGGTTAGTACAAGATGTGTCAGTTTTCCAAAAGTATAGGGAGAAAGCTGCAATTTTTAAGAATTTTATAGATACTAAAAAAAGTAATAAATATTTAAAGTCGCCAAAAAAGTACTATGCATTAAAATATTATAATTTTGATGATATAATTGGAAAAGATGAAAATTTTCTTGAAGCAATTAATTTAGCATGTAATGTTGCTGAAAGAGATTGTTCTGTACTTATATATGGGGAGACTGGTACTGGCAAGGAATTGTTTGCACAGAGTATTCATTCTGCAAGTAAAAGAAAATATAAGGAATTCATTGCAGTAAACTGTGCTGCTATTCCTGAAAATTTAGTAGAGGGTATATTGTTTGGTACAGAAAAGGGAGCCTTTACTGGAAGTTATGATAAGAAGGGACTATTTGAACAGGCTGAGGGCGGTACATTATTTTTAGATGAAATTAATTCAATGAGTCTTCAAATGCAGTCTAAACTTCTTAGGGTTTTGCAGGAGAAAAGTTTTAGAAGGGTAGGAGGAAGCAAAGATATTGAAAGTAATGTAAGGATCATTTCATCTACCAATGAAAAACCATTTTCATTGATTAAAAATGGCAAGATGAGAAGTGATTTATATTATAGAATAAGTACAATAACGATTAACATTCCTCCACTTCGGGAAAGAAAAAAAGATATTGAACTACTGGCACAATTATTTATGAAAAAATTATGCCGTAATTATTCAAAAAATATAAATGTAATGTCAGATGAAGTTATCAAAGTATTTAAAGAATATGATTGGCCGGGAAACGTAAGGGAGCTGCAGCATTGTATTGAATATATATTTAACACTATAACTGAGGATACTATATATATAAGTGATTTACCCCAATATATGAAAAAGAAAGCTAACAGGGACTGCAAAAAAGGTTTGCAGCATAAAACACTGGAACAGATACTTAATGAATATGAGAGAGAAGTAATAAAAACTGCTCTTAGAAAAAATAAGAATAATGTGACAAATACAGCAAAATACTTGGGAATGAAGAGACAAAGTCTGCAATATAGAATGAAAAAATATGGATTATAGATGCATAATGATTTTGCACTTTTGCAAAATCATTATGCATCTTTTTTAAAATCATAGGATATGAAAATGCAATAAGCTAGAATAAAACCTGATATTTTCAGCATTTTTAATATATTCACACAATACTGAAGCTGGCATGACTTTTGCTATAAATTATTTTATTAATTAGATACAAAATATAAAATAAGGTAGGTGTTGGATTATGTTATTATCAAGCTTTGACAATGTAGTTATCATTTTATGCTCAATTCTACTAATTTTTATTGGCTGGTATTTTTCAAGGGCAGTAAAAGATATGGAGAGTTTTTATCTAGGTAATAGGAGTCTTCCATGGTCTCTTACTGTTGGAGCACTAGTTGCAACTTGGTATGGTGGAGTTGGAACAATTGGAACAGTTGAGTATTCAGCAATGTATGGATTATCTGTTTGGGTTATTTGGTGTGTTACCTCCCATTTAGGACGTATGCCATTAGCACTTTGGGTAGGACCTAAAATACATATTAGAACAGACATTACAGTTCCAGATTTATTGGAGAGTGCATATGGCAAGGGAGTTGCAGTCCTTGGTGCTATATTAATGCTTACGTACTGCACTCAAATAGGTCAGTTAACGTCATTTGGGTTTATAGGAAAGGTTGCCTGGGGAATTAATAATTTTACGGCAGGTATAGTATGTATTGTAATGGTTATTGTAATTGCAGTTTTAGGGGGACTTATGGGAGTTGCAGTTACTGATATGTTAATGTTTTGGTGTATGTGTTTTGGACTTACAATGGTGCTGCCTGGACAATGGGATAGTGTTGGCGGATGGGCTGGACTTCAGCATGCATTATCTAAAACTCCAGCGTTAATGGATCCATTAGGTGGACTTACGCCTATGAAAGCTTTAATGCTCTGTGTACTTTCATTTGGAGTTTATGCCGATCCAACATTTTACCAAAGATTTTCTGCATCAGATTCACCAAAATCAGGAAGACGTGCACTTCTATCATGCTTTGTTTTGTGGGTTTGTTTTGATATTGTATTAACTCTTACAGGACTCATTGTTAAGGTAAGGTATCCAAATATGGTACCTGGAGAAGGATATATAAAACTTGTATTAGGAAGTTTACCTCAAGGAGTAAGGGCATTATTTATAATTGGTCTTGCAGGTTCAATAATTTCTGCATTAGATGGATATTACCTTTCAGGTGGAGCAACTCTTGCAAATGATATATACGGTAGGATTAAAGGAAATGTTACGCAGGACAAACTGGTTCTACTTACAAGAATAGGTATAATAATAGAATCAGTAGCAGCATTATCAATTGCATTTAAATTTACTACAGCACAAGATGCATTTATATTTGTAAGCAGTATCTGGATGGCAGCAGGATTTGTCCCAATAGTTGGTGGACTTGTTTGGAAAGGTAAGAAAACGGCATTAGGAGGTTATCTTGGGATACTTGTAGGGGGATTTGCATTTGCATATTTTAAGTTATTTCCTATTAAGGCTTTCAATGTGGAAGCACTTGTTGTTGCACTGCCATTGTCTTTAATAGCATGGATTTTAGGCAATAAGTTTGGTAAGTCTATTCCTGAAAAAGTAGCTAAGGAGGTAGTATAATGTCAAAGAAAAATGATAAACTTGAAATTTCCTGGTTTGGAATTGATGGGTTTCTTGTATTGCTTTATTTTATAGTAGTAGGGGTAATTTATTATGCAATTTCAGCTCATAATGACTTTATAGTGGGAAGGTTAATTCCCTATGGGATTATGATTGCTGTAACTTTAATTTTTATAAATTATCTTGGAATAATATTTAAATTTTCTAGAAAGTCTAAAGGCAATAAGGAAAAATAAATTTTTATTAGGAGTAGATATTATGGATATAAGAGCATTCCCTATTAAAGTTGAAAAACAAGAAGCAGAGAAAAGAGCTCAAGCTATGGGAGGAGTTTTATGGAAAGTTATATTTTTAAATAAAAAGCTTTCTGAGGTTAGAAAACATTTTGTTGAATTTAAACTTGTGACCCTTGAAATTATCCATAAACCAACAGTTATTGAAAGAATGGTATCAAAAAAAGCTCATGAAAAAAAACAAACAATTACTTTGCTTGCCAATGGATCAACAGGATCTGTTTCATGGGTAGATAGTATGCCTGACATAATTGAATTAAAGGAAGTTGATAGTAATGCTATTCAACTGTCTGATAAAGATGATGATTATCTTATATTAAAAGCAAGAAAGCTTGCATTAAAAGTTGTGCACAGGCATGTCGGAGGAATACCAGAATTCAAAGTTTTAAAAATAGAAAGTGTTTTTAGACCATATTGGGTTGCTCTTTATGGTGATGTGGCAGAAGGCAATAAGGTTCGATATATGCCTATTGCAGCTGATGGATGTGGATCACATAGGAGTATGTAACTAAGATGAAGAGGTGATACTATTGGAATATGAAGATGAGAAAGACTGTATTCAATATGCAAAAAAGTTAAAGCAGGTAGTTATAGGATGTAAAGATATTACTCTTGAGGAGTTTATAGCAATATCAAGGTATAAGGCAACAGTTATATTATCAGATGCTTTTAGAGAAAGAGTTACTAAATCGAGAGGACTGGTAGAGAAATTTTTAAAGGAGAAAAGAGTTATATATGGTTTAACTACAGGATTTGGTGATAACTGTGATAAGATTATTGAGCCTGAAGATGCAATTATTCTTCAGAAAAATATACTGAGATCCCATGCTTGTTCAATAGGGGAAGCATTAGAAGGGGAGTGTGTTAGGGCAATTCTATTAATGATGATTTTGAATATGGGACAAGGTTATTCAGGAGTAAAACTGGATACTATTGAAACTATAGCTAGCATTTTAAATAGTAATATAGTTCCATTTGCGCCCTGTCATGGGTCAGTAGGATATCTTTCAGTAGAAGCACATATCAGCTTAGTTCTTATAGGTGAAGGTAAGGCTTTTTATAATGGCAAACTAATAGATGGTTATGAGGCATTACAATTGGAAGGGATAAAACCAGTTGAATTAGGTTGTAAGGAAGGACTTGCTTTGGTTTCCGGAACTACTTCGGTTACTGCCCTAGCTGCATTGGCAATATACGATGGAATAAAGGCTGCAAAAACTGCAGATATTATCGGAGCAATAAGCCTTGAGGCTTTAAGGGGAACTACAAGAGCATTTGACCCTAGACTGCAGTCTGTAAGACCCCATGAGGAACAGAACATGACAGCTAGAAATATTCTAAGGATACTTAAAGACAGTGAAATTGCCATAAAATATAAAGATTATAGACTTCAGGATGCGCTTTCTTTAAGATGTATACCTCAGCTGCATGGAGCAGCTAAAAAAACTCTAAAAGATGCTGCAAAAACAATAATTACTGAAATCAATTCCTGCTGTGATAATCCTGTTATATATCCAATTAAAGATGATGGTGTTGCACTTATGGGTTGTAATGCAGATGGATCATATGTTGGAATTGAAGCAGATTCCTCATGCATTGCTATGACAAGCATTGCCAAAATGTCAGAAAGAAGAATAGATAGGCTTGTAAATCATCATATAAGCGAATTGCCGGCATTTTTAATTGAGAAGACTGGACTTAATAATGGTTTTATGATTCCACAATATACGGCTGCAGGACTTTTAGGGGAGATGCGTATATTGTCAACACCAGCAAGTATTGATAACACTCCAACATGTGCAAATCAAGAAGATTATGTGAGCATGGGTTACAATGCTTCAAGGAAAGCGTATAAGTGTGTGGGATTATTGGAAAACATATTATCCATTGAGTTATTAAATGCACTTCAAGCTGTTGAGTTTCTAAAACCACTAAAGATGTCTACGGCAACAAAATCGGTGTATGATTTGATTAGAAAAGTTGTTCCTAAGATAGAAGATGATGAGCATTTATATCCTTATATTGAGTATATAAATAATCAAATACATGAAGGCAATATTTTAGAAGAAGTTGAAGATGTAATAGGTGTTTTGGAAATTTAAAATGTAGGCCTTAATATAATAAGGGCATGAAAGTAAGCAGGAAACTTTCATGCCCTTATTATATTATAAGAAAAATGTTATAATCCAGAAAGGGATGTATATGAAAAGTCAGTATCAAATAGAATTATAAAAAGATCTCGTTTTAAAAGTTAATTTTATATACTATAATGAACTTTGTATAATAATTGGATTTATGTTTTGAAAAACAAGGTGGAAAGTAAAACTAATTCAAAAATTTTTTGTAGGAGAAATTTAATGGAAAAAAACTTTAAAGCTATGGTAACTATTTTTATAGGATATTTTTTATTGTCACTGTTTTCTAATACATTATCACCTTTTATAACAACTATAAAAAGTACGTATAATGTGTCATCATATGTCATTGCATTTATACCATCAGTAGTATATTGTGCCGCACTTATAACAAATATTGTAGGGGCAAAACTTATGCCGTGGCTGGGAATTAAAAATGGACTGTATCTGGGAATTGTATTTGAAATTTTTGCAAGTCTTATAATTGTATTTTCCAAATCATTTTATGTTATTTTAACTGGATATTTTATGGCAGGATTGGCAACCGGGATGGCATGCTTGTATTTGAGTACGATGCTTTCACTTCTTCCACAAAAATATCAAAAATTTAGTTTTGCAAATGCATGCTTTGGATTAGGTGGAATTTTAATTTTGCCAATAGACAGATTTATATTAAAGATGGGTATAAAATTTAATTACACATATATTATTCATATATTACTTATATCTTTTTATATTATTCTTGTGTCAAAAATGGATAGAAGGACATTTTATAAAAGTAATTCTAAATGTAACACTTCTTTTTCTATATTAAAAAACCCTATGATTTTATTGCTTTGTATTGCGGTATTTTTCTATGTCGGAGCGGAGATCTCAACTACAAATTGGACAGGAACTTTTCTTGAAAAATATTATGGAATTAGTAAAATCGAAGTACCAAATATACTTTTAAGCTTTTGGATCTTGTTTACTATAGGAAGGAGTTTAGGAGATAAATTTTTAGAAAGGGTTGGACAACTTAGATTCCTTTCCATATCACCTTTAATATCAATTTTAGGAATTATTATTTTACTATTTGGAAAAAGTAAGCTTCAAGCTTTAACAGGATTTGCAATTATAGGAATATCAATATCAATTATGTATCCTGCACTGCAAGGATATATTGTGCAGCATGTTACTGAAAAAAATATACCTTCTGCATCTGCTGTTACTATGATTTTCAATAACTTGGGAGCTACATTTTTAACCTATATAATAGGTTTTGCAGGTGGTATAAAAATAACTTATGTATTTATAATACAAATATTGTTTTACATATACATAGCATTAATTTCTGTGTACTATAGAATTTTTAAACCTGGTAAAGTTTAGGTTTTGAAAAAACATTGCATTTTAGATGATTTTTGCTATTATGTTAATAGAGATAAAAACACAGTTTTGGTTGGTAGTCCAAAACTTGGCTTGTACTTTATAAGTTAGCAGTAACCTGCCCTCCTGGGGTTGTCCATTCTCTAGATTTTTTATTTGTTAAACAGGAGGAATATAAAATGACAGCTAATATTAAGCTAACAGTATTTTTTGAAGAGCCATTTTGGGTTGGCGTGTTTAAAAGGTGGGATTCTGATACAATATATCTTTCAAGGGTTGTATTTGGTGCTGAACCAAAAGACTATGAAGTATACGACTATATACTAAAAAATTTTAATGATTTAAAGTTTAGTAAACCGTTGGATATCAATTATTCTGATAAAAGCATTGATAAAAAGATAAATCCTAAAAGACTTCAGAGAAAAATTAAAAAAGAGACTAAAGACAATGGTATAGGTACAAAAGCCCAAATTGCCATGAAGCAGCAATATGAAGATTTTAAACTAAAAATAAAAAAGGTCTCAAGAGAAAAAAAGGAAGAAGAAAAAGAGAAAAAATTTAAATTAAGGCAGCAGAAAAAATTAATGAAGCACAGGGGACATTAACTAGAATTGTCAATAATTTAATTTGTTTGGTGTGGTTTTTAAAATTATCTTATGGCTATTTTTGCTAAGATGGTATCTACGAAAGGGTTTGATTTTTTAAAACCCTTTTTTTATCCGATCGCTACCATTGCTAACACGCCCCATCGCGCACAGTGAAAGCGACTATACCAAATCAAAGATTTGGTATATTCGCTTTTCTATCAAAGTGGTGGGATAAGCACTGCTACGCGCCTGGATAACGATTTCTAAGCATAAGTTGGAGTCAAAACTCAACCTTATGCCAAGAACTCTGTTTATAACAACGATGGAAAGCAAACTTGACATTGCAAAAAAACAGTAATATTCTAATATTACAAAGTCACTTTTCATTGTGATTGGAGGCATTAATTTGAAAAACAGGCTTGAAAAAATTAGAAAACAACATGGCATCACACAAGAGGAGCTAGCACAAAAACTGGAGGTATCAAGACAAACAATTGGATCCCTTGAAAATGGACGCTATAATCCATCTATATTGCTAGCTTTTAAGATTTCTAAATTTTTTAATGTGAGTATTGAAGAAATATTTATTTATGAGGAGAGTTCAGAAAATGAAAACTTTTAATTATGTATTTATCGTGGCAGTAGTTGTAATGCTAATTAGTTCAGCAATCGGTATGTTTTTTGTAGGTGGATATACGTCTAAAACCATACCTTTAATTCTTATGGCAATGGCGGTAGCTTCAATTACTAATGGCATATATCATAAATTTCTTGTGAAAGAAAAAGATAAAGATGAACGGAACATTGCTATTGAAAATAGAGCTAAGGCAAAGGCTTTTGATATTATGGAAATAGTATTTGGTATTCTTGTAATTTCATACGTTTTTTTGAGAGTTAATTTACTTACAATTTTCCTTGCAATTGCAGCATATTTGGTTATTTTTGCATCCTATATGGTGTCTTTTTCTAAGTATCATAAGGAAATGTAAAAAACAACAGATAGTGAAAGTAAAAACTTATTGACTATGAATAATAAGGCGTTAACTTTGAACAAACTAACTAATAACATATATAGATGTATACAGGCTTATTTTTATAAACAGAGTTTTTGGCATCAGATGGAGTTTTGACTCCACCTGATGCTTATTAACAGGATTCTTAGTGTTTCAGCACTTAGAAGGCGTTATCCTTTAGAAAAAATTGTTATCCAGAGACGTAGCTGCTCGCAACGTACACTTGGAGAAAAGTAGATATCCCAAATCTTTGATTTGGTGATAGTCGCTTTCACAGAGTGCGTGAGAGTATTAGATCAGGTAGTCATCGGATAAAAAACTTGAAAGATTAAAAAAATGAAAAAGCATTTGTGAGAGGATGAGTGAAGGTTGAAAAAAATTGAAAGTGAAATGAATAAAAAAAAGTGGCTGATTCTGATTACAGTTGTTTCTGCTACATTTATGTCAACACTTGACGGCAGCATTGTAAATGTAGCACTGCCGGATATGGCATCTAAATTAAATGTAGGAATGTCAGGTATTACATGGGTTGTTACCAGTTTTTTAATAACTGTTGCAGCAACTATTTTAATATTTGGAAGGCTTGGAGACATGATAGGAAAGACAAAAGTTTTTAAATTTGGAGTCGTTCTTTTTATAATGGGTTCACTGCTGTGTGGGCTCACAAGTTCACTGCCCTTACTTGTAACAGCAAGAGTTATACAGGCAGTAGGAGCATCAGCTACCATGGCTACTAATCAAGGAATCATAACTCACGTTTTTCCGGCTAACGAGAGGGGGAGGGCACTTGGAGTTTTAGGTACATTTGTGGCATTGGGTTCTATGGCAGGTCCTCCAATTGGGGGCATTATTGTTTCCGCTATAAGCTGGGAATATATATTTTTAATAAACATACCAATAGGAATAATTGTATTTATACTTACATTAAAGATATTTCCTAAAGCACATACTACTTCTGATGAAAAACTAGATATAAAAGGAGCTTTACTATTTGTAGTAGCTACAGTTTCGCTGTTTGGAGCATTGGGACAAGGTCAGGTAAAGGGGTATGACAATATATTTATAATTTCAGCTTTTGTAATTTCATTTATAACTTTTGTATTGTTTATTATATTAGAACATAAAATAAGCATGCCAATTTTGCAATTGAGTATTTTTAAAAACAGTTTATTTTCAATAAGTATAATATGTGCTTTTATTTCATTTATTGCAATTAGTGCATCAAATATAATACTTCCTTTTTACTTTCAGGATACATTGAAATTTTCACCGGCAGCATCTGGGATGCTCATGATGGTATCTCCTATTGTTTTATCTGTAGTGGCTCCTTTTAGTGGATATATGTCAGATAAAATTGGATCCGAGATACTTACCTTATTTGGACTTAGTTTTACGAGTTTAGGGTTGTTTTTCTTATCTAGTTTAAATGAAAGGTCTTCTGTACTTTTGATTATAGGTTATATAGTAATTATGACTCTAGGAAATGGAATGTTTCAATCTCCTAATAATTCGCTAGTTATGTCTACTGTTAGTAGAGATAAGCTTGGAATAGCAGGAAGTGTAAATGCCCTTATTAGAAACTTAGGATTTGTTCTAGGTACATCTCTTTCCACTTTATTACTTTACAATAGAATGAGTCATAAAATTGGGTACAGAGTGGTGGATTACATAAAAGGCAGAGATGATGTTTTTATTTATGGCATGAGATCAGTATATATAAGTGTTGGTATTATGTGCTTATTTGGAGTTTTGATAACTGCATTAAGGCTTTACTATAGTAAAAAATTAAGGGGATTATATATGAAGGGGTGATTTAGTATGAGTTATAAAGTTTTGATTACGGAAAATATATATGAAGAAGGCAAGGAGTATCTTAGAAGTCATGGTTATGAATTAAAGATGGCTTCTGATATTTCAGAAAATGTTTTGGTAGAGGAAGTAAAGGACTGTGATGCAATATTAGTTAGAATGGCAAATATTACTGAAAAAATTATGAAATCAGGAACAAAGTTGAAAGTCATATCTAAGTTTGGTGTGGGAGTAGATAATATAGATGTTGAAGCTGCATCAAGTCTTGGAATAAGAGTCACCAATTCTCCTGAATCCAATAAGAATAGTGTGGCTGAGTATACTATGGGCCTTATACTATTACTTGCTAAAAGATTACTTATTTATGATAGAGAACTTAGAGATGGGAATTTTCAAATAAGAAAAAGTTTTGGAATGGATCTTGAAGGTAAAACCCTAGGAATTATAGGAGTTGGAAGTATAGGAGAGCTTGTTGCTTTAAAGGCTTCAAAGGGATTTGGCATGAAAGTTATAGGATTCAAGCGAAATATAGCTGCAAATCAAATCGATAATATAAAACTTACTGGAGATTTAGATTATGTACTTAAAAATTCTGATTTTGTAAGCTTGCATGTTCCACTTACAGAGAAAACAAAGGGTATGATAGGAAAAAGGGAGCTGTCTATTATGAAGCCTAAAGCATTTCTTATAAATACGGCACGGGGAGAAGTAGTTGATGAAGATGCCTTGCTTGAAGCACTTTTGCAAAATAAAATTGCTGGAGCTGCTATTGATGTATTTAAAGGAGAAGAACCATCGAAAGATAATCCTCTTTTTAAACTTGAAAATGTAATTGTAACGCCTCATACTGCAGCACATACAGAAGAAGCAGGTATAAGGATGTCTCTTCATCCAGCCATTGGTATAGATGAAGTGTTAAGCGGAAGAGAGCCTTCCTGGCCAGTAAATTGAGTTTGATGTTTCTAGGGGTGTATTTGCTTTACATAGGAGAGAAACATTTATGAGAAGAAACCATCACCGTGTAATTGTCTTAATATTAGAAGGGCTTCACAAGTAATGACTAAAGTTTACGATGAATTTCTTGTACCAAGTAACTTGAAGATAAGCCAGTTAGCATTACTTAGACATATAAACCAATTAGGACCAGTAAGTGTAAGTGACTTAGCTGTAGTCATAAGATTAGATAGAACTACCCTTGTGAGAAATCTTAAACCTTTAGAAAAAAGTGGATTTGTAGAAGATATATCAACAGAAAAAACTAGAAATAGACAACTTAGATTAACAGATAAAGGAATTGAAACTTATAAATATTCAGAAGAACTTTGGGAGAAGGCACAAAGTTTTTTAGAAGAGTATCTTGGCAAAGATAATATATCCACTTTTACGACATTACTTTCTAAAATTGAGGCTTTAGTTTCTTAAATTTTTTACCAGTTATCGTGTATATACACGCTAACTGGTATATACTTAAGTTTAAAGTTTTTAAATGGGATAAAAAAGTTAATTTTTAAACCAAACTGCATATATGAAAGCTAGGTAATTATGAAAACGGGAGATTATTATTATGCAAAATTATAATAAAAACAATTATGATCTATGCTATGAAAATCTTTGTATAGAATTTGCTAAGCATGACCCAGAAGAAATGGCAAATAAAAGCGGTGCTAAATATAATTTTGAAAAAAAGGAATTTACTTTAACTTATTTAAACAGAGAATATATAATTTCTTATCCACAGGGAAGAATTGTATTAAAAAATGATACACAAAGAAATTTATTTAGAGATAATGTAATGAAAAAAATGTTGATAATTAGTTATTTTCACAGATGTACTAAAGCCACCCACCAAAATAAATGGGTACCATACAGAGAATTAGATGGAGCTGTTTTATATAATGTTTCAGGTGGTATTACTACAAATAAATTATCACAATTCTTTGGGCATAAAGGAGATCTTTTCTTAAAAGTTGGACATATTCTTGGTGCAAAAAAGATATCATATGGAGATATAGCTTTAAAAATTGATGTGTTCCCGAACATTCCAATAATTCTAGTTTTATGGCTAGCAGATGATGAATTGGAGGCTAATTCTAATATGTTGTATGATCCTTCGGTGGTGAAAGAGCTACATCCAGAAGATGTGGCCTTGTTATCCTCTTTGCTAATTGATGAAGTGATTGAAATTGCTAAACAAATATCAGAATGATTAATAAACTATAGTAGTGAAAAAATGCTTAAATAATTTAACAATATGAAGTTAAAAAATAAATATATTAAGCCAAATTTATAAAAGGTGGTAGTCAATATGAATATAATTGAACAAATGATTCAAAAAAAGGCTTACGAACTGGGCTACGAAAAATGTGGTATTATTCCGATTGGTTTGATGGATGGATATGCTAAAAAATTTGAAGAACGTATTGAAAAAGTTCCAAAATCAAAGATGTTTTATCAAAATCAGCAGCGCTTAGTTAATACATTGGCAACATATCCATGGGCGAAGTCTGTAGTAGTACTTGCGGTACAATATGGAAAATATAAAATTCCAGAGGTAGTAAAGGGACACATAGGTAAGTCATATTTATTTGATATACGTGTTGATAAAAATACAAAAGAATATCAGAATAATCGAGCATTGGAAAAATATATGCAGGAACTTGGTTTAAAGGTAGAGACAAATCAAAAATTTGGAGTGGTTGGAATGCGCTGGGCAGCTTTGCAAGCTGGAATTGGTATTGTTCGCAGAAATAACTTCTTATACACAGAATCTGGTTCATGGGTTCATCTTGAAGCTTGGGTAACTGACAGAGAAATGGAGTTAAAGGAAACAAATGATGTTTTACAGTGTCCAAAGAACTGCAATCGCTGCATGGCATCCTGTCCTACAAAATCTCTTTCTGATCCCTATACTATGTCACCAACTACATGTATTTCTTTTTTGACAACCTTTGGTGGGCGTAATTTGCCCCAGGAACCATTAAGTAGAACATTTGGAAATTGCATTTATGGTTGTGATATTTGTCAGGACGTATGTCCTATGAACAAAGGAAAGTGGAAGGAAGAAGAAGAATTTCCTGGCCTTGCAGAATTATCTTCTGTATTAACTCCAGAGAATATTTTAAATATGGAAGAAGACTTTTATCGTAAGAAAGTCCAACCAAAATTTTTCTATTTATCATCAGAAGAACTTTGGAAATGGAAAGTAGATGTATTGTGCTATATGCGTAATAACTATAAGGAAACTTATAGACCACTTATTATAAATGCCTGCAATAATGAAAATTATAAGGTACGTGAAATGGCTTACTCAATTTGTAAGGAACTTTGTTTACAATAATTATTATTTTTTTAAAAATTCTAACTTGACAAATGTGCTAGCACCTGTTATCATATTATATGTTAACCGCTAAAGTATAGAAATTAACAGCGGATACAGATATGCCGAAGTGGTGGAATTGGCAGACGCAACGGATTCAAAATCCGTCGTTGGTGACAACATGCGGGTTCGACTCCCGCCTCCGGCACCATGAATATCAACGTTTAAGAGCATTTTGGAATTTATTCCAAAGTGCTCTTTTTGGGTTTATGTCCTCCAAATGTCCTCCAAAAAAATATCACAAATTAAAACAGATTAAAACAAAATAACAAAAAAATGATCTTGCGTTAGAACTTAAAAAATTTAAAAGATGAAATTAGAGGAGTAATTGAGAGGAGTGCTAAAAGATAAAAAAAGATATATCGAGATATATGAATATAATTTAACGTAATTGAAATATTTAAATGAAAAATAAGTATACGAATTTGCAAAATTGTTATGCTTCAATAGTAACAGAACTCGTCAAGTCTCTTAACAATGCGAAACTGGCGGAGCTTTTTACATATAGGAGAATTTCTATGAAAAATGAAGTGAATTTAAAACCACCAAGAACGTTTGACGAACAGATTGAAATTCTTAGAAGTAGAAACATAATTATAAATGATAAAGAGAAAGCTAGAAAAATATTGAGTACGGTTAATTATTATAGACTTACGGGGTATGCTTTACATATAAAATGTGGTGAGCATTATATGAAAGGATATACTATAGAATCAATATTTGGCATATATAGTTTTGATAAAAGAATGAGGAATATTTTAATGGATGCACTTGAAACTGTAGAAATTTCTATGAGGACAAGTATAGCATATGTTGTAGGTCATAAATATGGACCTGATGGATATATGTATGCGGATAATTTTAAAATGGTTGACAAAAATAGAAAATATCATAAGAAGTTTTTACAAGAGTTAGAAAGAGAAAAGAAAAGTAATAAAAGAGAATTATTTATAGAACACTATATAAATAATTATCATGGGAGTTTACCTATATGGGTTGCAACGGAAATAATGACTTTTGGTATGTTATCAAGACTATATGCTAATTTAAAAACTTAGGATAGAAGTAAGATAGCTAATGATTTTATTGGTGTTAATCATAAAATTGTGGTCAGCTGGTTAAGATCATCATCAATTCTAAGAAATATATGCGCACATTATGGTAGATTGTATAATAGAAAGTTTAATCTAGTTCCTGCTATTCATGAGGATTTATCAAATTATAAGATAGAAAAAAATAAATTGTTTGCCAACGTTGTGGCTATTAAATATTTACTTCCATATAAAGATGAGTTGGACAGGCTTATAAATGATTTAGATAAGGCAATACAAAAATGGGCGAGATTTATAGATTTAAGCAAGAAGCCTTCCTTTTATTTTTTTAACTGTTCTAAGGATGACGAGGACTAAAAAAGTGCTGGTGCTTGAAGAAAACATACAGCTATTTATTATTTAAAAGTATATAGGGGAGAAGAAGATATATATTATATATAAAGTAGAATTTATACAATAATTTATATAAATTCTTATCAGTGGCAAAAAAGAGTAGAATAATATAAAGTATCTGCTTAGTTTAAAAGCTGATATAATGCTATATAAAAAACAAATCAATGCTGTAAAATAGCATGTATAATAATATATCCATATTTGAACTACGTTGTTTATCTTATAAATATATGCTAATTTTATTTTGTGAAAGGTATAAAAGCTAGTTTTATAAAGCTGCAGAAGAGAGACTACAATTTAGAGATTATTGAGGTATAAAATAAGTGAAAAAGAAAGTGTTTGTCCAAAGCTTCCATGCGAGGAAATCCGAGCCTAGTATAAGACCGAGGAGCATTACTTCCTGGATTTGGTCCGGAGCATCCCATTAAAATCAAAGCTACTGGCCAAGCTTTTTGTCTGAGTGCGAGAAAAGTTAAAGCTTGGCCAGTGCTACATAAAATCTTTATACTATAAATTTATCTATTCATCCTTATATACAAATATCAAAATATAATTAAAAAAAAGTAACTAAGAACACTCCAAAATTCAAAATTGAATAATGCAGTGTTCCAGTAAATTGTTTAATTTTTATAATTGAGTTATAAAATAAGAATTTCTCGACACTTGCTTATTTTCAGATCACTCAATATAACCTTTATTTTTTTTAGAAGAACAATCATAGTTTTTACTTATTTCACTTATAAATGTTGAGCCTAAAAGCAGTACAGCACCTATAATCTGAAACACTGTCATATTCTCACCGAAAATAATAAATGAAGTAAATAATGATGTTATTGGATCTATATAGCTCAAGGCTGCAATACTTTGTCCCCTTAACCCTTTCATTCCATAAAAGAATAGATAAAATCCAAGTCCTGTATGAATTATTCCCAATATGATAATACATGCAACTGAAAGCCCCGTTATTTGAAATAGGTTAACCCTCTCCGTTACAAAAACATAAGGTATAAGCATTACAGTTGCTAATGACAACTGTAACAGTGTTATTTCCAAACCATTCATATTTTTAATGAACTTGTTAGTCAACATCAATGTTGCATAAAATACCGCTGCAGTGATTCCATAGCAGATACCCAATAAATGATTATATTCTGTACCGCCATTTCCTCTATTTTGTACAATTAAAAACATTCCAAATACCGAAATGCTTATACATGCAGCTTTTTTAAGTGAAATTTTTTCTTTCAGTACAATAGGCGACATAACAATGACGAAAACCGGAGCAAAGTAATAACTTGAAGAAGCATTTGCAATAGTTGTATGTTTATATGCCTGAAAAAGAAAGATCCAATTAAATCCCAATGCAAAACTCGATAATAACAATACAGGAATATTATTCTTAATATTTGTCCAAGATATTTTTTGCTTGTTAACTATAGTAATAGTTAACAGAAATAAGCTTCCTATAAAACCTCTGAGAAGAGCTATTTCGCTTGAAGCTAAGTCAATGTATCTGACAAAGATTCCAATTGTACCAAAGATCATCATTGATAATATAAAATATATTTTTAATTTCATTTTAAGTTCCCACTTTCTACTAATATGATATTTTATATAATAGAATATAAAACTTCCCATACAGTAGAATCTATTGTTTATTAGAGAACTTTTTACAAATACCTAACAGTAATGATAGATTCTACTGTCTTGGTATTCGTGGTGGGGAAAGCTTTTTTATTATAATATTATACACTCTGTATTCCTCCTATTAAAAATTTCTATAAAGCATTAATTTTATTCAATAGTGTTATTGCAGCTTCGAGTAAAGCAAAACTAGGCAAAATATCAAATTTATTCAGACTTCTTGTCCATCATATATGCTATGTATAATATTTCTCACGATAAATTATGATTTTTATTCAATCATTGTACAAATTATAACACCTTTTTTGCAGTATTTCACTAATTTTTGTATTAACCCAAAATACATTCATAGTTTTAATACCTCATTATTTACTTACCAAAGAACAGCGTTCGCAATTTTAATGGTTAGTACGTATTTATTTCATTTTACGAATAGTAAAAAAATTGAAGTCAATAATCTATGATGATGTGAAAAGCTATATGTCTTTTAAGTTAACATATAAAAAACACGTAATATGTTTTATTATACAAATATTGATCCCTATATGTTTATACAAGTTAATAGCATCTATGTGCTTTAATTTAATGGATTAAGAGTTTATTCTGTTTCCAACGGGTATCTTACTATTGAATATGTCAGAATTTATAATTATTCTCTCAATCATAAATTCTGTAATTCATGAAATACTGCATGGATTAGCATATAAATTATTTGGTGTAAAAATAAGATTTGAATTTAAACTACCATATGCTTATACAATGGAAACTTCAGGATTACCAATAGATATTTTTAAATTTACTATAATACTTTTATTACCTTTATTACTAATATCACTAACGTGTTTATTCCTTCCTACATGGCTTGGAGAAATATTTTTTATAATAAACTTACTTGGAAGTGCAGGATATATACATGTCACTGTATCTTCTTAAATATGATAGGAATGCAAAAATTATAGATAAACCCTATGGTTTTGATGTTATAGTATAAAGAAGATTGGCATCACTTTTATGATACCAACCTTTTTTATACTAGTATTAATGTAACAAATATTTTTTTGCAATTATAAGGTTCATGAGAGATGCAACCTGTTCCTTGGTAACTGAAGGCTGTCCATTTTCATCTTCTTTTACATTGTCCACACTCAAGGAAAAATATTTGCCTTCTTCCTCTGTAGTAAACCTCATATTAAGTCTGTTTGCCATTTAAACTCCTCCTTTCCTGATTTTTGCCTACTCACTAGGCGTTAGTAATTACGGTGTTGTCCACTTTTTGAATCTCATTTACAGGATAAGTCAGTATGTCACCTACAGTTTTTACTACATCATATACATCCTGATCTGCTGCATCCATAGCAATTTTGCCCAGTGTAACTTTCTTAAGTATCTCTTTACCCTGTTTATTGAGTCCTGTCTTTTCTACAATAGAAAGCGTACTTGAAAGCTTTATTGACTTTGCTGCCATAACAATTCTCCCCTTTCTTTAACTTTTACTTATATATATGCCTTTCTTAAAATTAGTGCAGAAAAAAAGAAATAGGCTTTTACCTATTTCTTCTCCTGGTTTTTTATAACGGCTGATATATCTTCTCTTAGGTCTTCAATAGATTTGACTAAAAGGTCAATCTTATTTTCAAACCTTATGAGCAAGTATATGCTAACTGCTATTGGGAACCCTATGGTGCTGATTAAACTAACCAGCTGGTCATACATAAATATCACCCTCCCTCTTGCCATTATAAACAAATTTCTTAATTCAGATGAAGTTCGTGTATTCAATTTATAGTGTGATTTTTTTTAACTTCACCTGAATCTTAGAAATTGTTATCTAGGGACGCGCAGTTCTTTACTCCTGCAATATAATAAGCATAAAAATAAATGTAACCAAAGGAGTATTAGGACTGCTAGTCATCAGATAAAAATATATATGCTATTTCAGATATTTTTTCAGTTTATTTAGGGCAGATTTTTTTATTTCTATAGCATGTCTATATTTTATGTTAAGTATTTCAGCGGTTTCCTTAAGTGTCCTGCCTTCCATTTTATTTAAATAATTACTTCTAAGACCTACATCATTTCTATTCAATAATTTTACCAATTCACTTAATTTTATAGGTTTAACTTCACATAATTCTAATATAATATCCTCCATAAGACTTAAATTTACTCTTTTTACATTTTTCACTATGTCAACTAATTTTTTTTGTATATCTTCACTGTTATTTATGGAGTTCTCATTTAAATAACTGCTGTGATTAAACATATTAGATAATAAATATATTGTGCCTCTTCGCTGCCCTTCCGTTTTTAATAATTTTTTATCTATTAATGAGCTTAATATTTTATTTACCTCAATAGAGTTTTTATTTATTAATATCTGAAGTCTAGTATTAGTTATTTGACCTTCTTCAAGTGCTGCAACAAGAGCTACTATTTCATCTTTAGATAAACTTTTTAAATTTTCTCCTAATGTATTTTCAAAACTAAAATGCTTTGATCTAGTAATAAAGAAATAGTTCTAAGTATCATTATAGTTCTATTCGGTGTTTCTCTCGGTCTTGAATTTGGTTTATTATCAGGATATCCAAATGATACAGCTCCAACCAGTTCTTGCAGCATCCAATATTTTATTAAGAATGTCTATTGGTATTTCTTTAGACTTATACTTTTGTGTACTCCTTCTATTGTAAATTGCTTCTATGCTTATTTATTTCACCTCATTAAGTTGGAATTTGGCAAACACAGATTAGGAAGTTACTTCTTTTTTGCTAAGTATAAATCTATAGTATCATATATATTTATTTTACCGCCAATTTCATCGATTGCATTTTTCATATCCATTTCAAAATTATTTTTTACTTCTACTGGTAGTACCCTATGGTCTGAATATGTATTTAATAAATGAATATATCCATTGGACGTAAGAGTTCTTTTTCGATGATATAATCTATAAATAATATCTTTAAACCCAAATCGTTCTAATTCATTAATACGTCGTTGGCAATCACTTTCATTAAATTCTCTCACTTCTTTGTCAGAGGGACGATATTTATTATATATTTTTCTATTTACAATATTACTTATATCATCTTGTCTATTTGGAAATGGATGATTCCAAAATAGTGCTATAGTTCCATCATCTTTTAATATATTTCTTACTTTTACATATCCTTGTTCTAATGGAATCCAATGAAATGCTGTTGCACAATACACTAAGTTGAAAGCTTCAGTTTTAATCGTATATTCAATAAAATCGGCATTAATAACATTGAAATTCATATAATTTTTGAATTTGTTTTTAACATATCTTGTAAGATTATTTCCTAATTCTATTGCAGTTACTCTGCACCCAGATTGTAGAATTGGTAAAGTTGCTTGTCCTGTACCAATGCCAATTTCTAAGGCTTCATACCCACTTGATATGCGAGAATAATTAATAATGTCTGAAAACAATTCTTCTGGATATGTCGGCCTATATTTATCATAGTTATATTCATCTTCATTAAATTTTAATCTTAAATCCATATAATTTCACCCTTACAAATTGAAATTTATGATTTCCTCATTATACTGAATTTTTCCATCTCATGACAAACTCTATTTCACCAGTATTTTCATCTACTTGCTCTGCAGAAGCTGTAAAACCTTCTTTTAAATAGAATCGTAGGGCACGATCATTCTTTTTATAAACACATAAAGATAATTCATTATGCTTACCTTTTGAATAATCAAGCAATAATTTTCCAATTCCTTTTGATTGAAAATCACTTGAAACAAATATTCCTGCTATAAAACTTTTCATTAAACCAATAAATGCTTGTATCTCACCATTCTGTTCATATACATAAATTGATGCTTTTGGCATCATTTCCTTAACTGACTCAAAATTATTTTGCCAATATTCGCTGTCAATAAAATTATGTGCCAAAATATTTGTGCTAAGCCATAAATGCATTACTCTATCAATATCCGTTGTTCTAAAATCTCTAATCATAGTTAGTCTCCTTATTATACAAATTATTATTCATAATACTTAGTTTTAAGTTGGAATTAATAATGAACTTAAAATTGGAATTTGTCATTTGATTTTCTTTAGTGAAGATGAAATATCTTTATATATCAATGTTTGCATACTATCACCATATATAGTCACATCTACTTTCAATAAAGCTTCTCGTATACATTCAACTAAATCTGATTTGTATTTTGCAATACTTGGCAATGACTTAATACATTGTCTTGCTGTAATTGGCTTTTCATCTAAAATATGTTTTAAATAATCATCTATAATTTCGTCAACTTTGTTTTCCGTATCCCATTTAGCATTAACAGATATTAAGACAATGCCTCTGGTTCGTATATATGAATTGCTATTTTCAATCATTTCAGCAAACCTATCAAAAAACTTATAAACAGCATTAGATTTTTCACTTTCACTTTCTAATATCTGTAATGCTTGGTATGCAGCTTTATTATCTTTAGAGTATAATCTTTCAATCAATTCTGAGACACTCTCCACAATTTCACCTTCTTAGACAAATATTCAAATTTGCAAATTACTATTTATAGGACTCATCCTTAAATTGGAATTTATCTCTTTCTCTTTTTTACTTTTGGAGTAGGAAGTTCTTCATACATCTTCGTTAATCATTTGATATAGGAACTCTTTATTATCAACATCATCAACCAAAAGCATTGGTTTTCCACCATCATAAGGCAACTCCTCAATTGCCTCTAACATCAACTGTCTACTCGCCTTGGTTATCTTAACCAAAAGGCGGTTATCATATATTCCCCGAAAAATCTTTCCTCGAAAATATAAAATATATTCTCCCATCATTTTTCTAGAAGAAACATTGTCTAGTGTATCTAATTTCCCAATAATAAAATCTAAATATTCTCGACTAGAAGCCATATTCTATCCTCTCTCCAAATTACTATTTCTATTAAGATTCTTATATACTAAATCAGCGTTTAACACCATAATAGCACCATTTAATACAAAAATGCATCAAAAGTATAAATCTATCCATCATCCTATCCAAAAAGCTTCCTCTCAAGCTCCTTAAAATCATACTGCCTATACTTTTCCCTATGTTCAGTATTTCTGGACTCCCATATGCTCTTATACCTCTTAACATCATTGGCAGTCTTTAAGCCCTTCTTACTCCAGCTCTGCAGTATTCTATCAACGTAGTTTATATTCCTGACATTGTACTTTAAAGCTTCCTCTACTGCCAGAATAATCACATCACAATCTATAACACCGCTCCACATGCGGATTTTCTCCCTAACAGCTTCTCCTACAGGGTATATATTTTCCTCAAAAAATGCCAGCACAGTACTGTAGGTGTCAAAAGGTACAGGTTCATCTGCACTCTTATTACTCCTTACTTCTTACTTATTATTTATTATTTATTATTTTTTGCTTATTACTTCCTTACTTATAGGCTCCTTGTAAGCCCCTCCCAAGGGGCTTGTAAGGGGCTCTTTTTAGATATTTGCTAACATAAGAAATAAAACAGATTAAATCTTTTTAAAAATACTCTTTAATTACACATTATGCAATATTTGTTTTTCAGACACGCCCCGATTAAAGTTTGGTCAGCATTGTATAAGGAATCGAAAAGATATATATGAAACAGGAAAATATGATGTAAGATATAATAGTCACGGTAATAATGATTTTAGATGTACCTTTGCGTGTGCAGGCTAAGGTGAGTCAGCTCTCAAGTTAGCAGGTGAAGGAGGATCAAATTTAAATTCATTTTTATACTATGCATATCCATGCTAAGTATATCTTCTGTTTCTATTGGATGTTTAAAGCTTTTTTAGTAGGTCAGAAGATATATTTTTTTGTCTCTTTTTTATATCATTTGCTTTCAGGTAATACCACTCATACAGTTGTTTTATCATATCTGATATTTGTGTCATAAGATAATTGTTATTCATAGCCTGTTCGTTTCAACTACATGCATGGAGGATATCCCCTTGCTAGTTCTTCTGACGTTTAAATTATTTATTCTCTATCTTCCAGCGTTTTCTTAAAATTATAGAAATTTTTTTAATTATTATATTATATTTTTATAATTGAAATTAATTGTAAACATTTACAGTTTATATACATTATTGTAAAAACATGAATTTTTTGTTATAATTATGATGAAAAACAAATGAAGATGTAAAAAAGCAAAATACAGGAGGACGTAAATGAGTAAATTAACAAATTGTAAAGCATGTGGTAAAGAAATAGAAAAGGGAAGTGTATGCTCTAATTGTGGCAAAGATCATAGAATTTTTTTCGCAAGGCATAAGATATTGACAGGGCTAGCAGTATTAATTATAGCAATCATTGGTTTTGTTACAAATGCTTATGTAGCAGGACAGGCAACTGCGGTGGCTATATTTATTATAGCAATCATTGGTCATAGTCTTGATAAGTCAAGACTCAAGAAATTTAGAGGGTCAGATAAACTTGCTTCAACTACTAATTCAGATAGTAAATAAAGAGTTAAAAAAGGCACTTGATATATATAAAGATGATTTGAAAGAAATTGAGAAATATGAAGGTGAGTTTTTAAAAGAAGGACTATGGGAAGCAATGTAGATTGAAAATAAAATTAATATTAAGAAATATGGAATAGGAATTATATAAATTTATGTTAAATAAAGCGTAAGCATTTTTTATATTAATATAACTACGTAATATTAGCAATATAGCGAGAAAATGAAATGAATCAGCTGAAATTTAAGTAGACTGGTTCATTTTTTGTAGTAGATAACATATGAAGGCAGTATTAGGAGATGCAATAGGAGGTCTTAACGTAAGCGTCAAAGAATTGACGCATAGCAATAAAAATTATTTAATGCTAAAATAAAACCTGTAGTAGAGAAAATCTTACTATTAACAGGGTTTAAAAATTTAATACTTAATTTATAGGAAAATCATTCTATTTATTCTTTTCAATCCTCACAAAAGCCGAAAGGTTGCTTGACCAAGGCATAATCTATCCTAATAACTCCGCATCTATAATTTCTGAATTAGCAATTCTATTAAATAAATAGACAAGATATTTTTCTATTATAAGTCCATTAGCTTTTGAAGATTCAATTATACTATAAATAACTGCACTAGCATTTTCACCTTAAAATATAATGTGATAAAAAGTAAATTGAAATTTATTAACAGTACTTACACAGAATGATTTAATCATAGGGAAATCAATAGCTTAAACATTAAACTATTATATAAAAGGTTGTTGCTATGGGAATTACCATAAATTAATCATATAGTTGAAGTACCTATTTGCAGTATATTTTAGACAGGGATGTATTTTGGAAAATAACAATAATTTCTTTAATAATATTTCTGTTAATAAATATGGAATTTTGGTCTTCCTCCACGTTGATATGCGTCATTTAATGCGTTGATTACTAATTCTTTTGTTAATCTTCTTAATTTCTCATCTTCAGGTTTAAGATGTCCACTGCCAGGAAAAGGTGTATCAGGTGATTCTCTATACTTATTTACACATACATGCATTGTTTTTGGTCTTACTCTTAATTCTGTTGCTATCTTATTTAATGATTCTTCAGATTTCTCTAATCTTTTTATTACTTCAATTTTAAATTCTGCACTATATTGTTTTTTTCATAAACCTACCATTCTTTTAACTTTTAATATAACACGAGTTCCTCGTGTCTATCAAAGTGGGTAAAGGTCAGTAAATTATTCACTTTTTAATTGTTACGTTAAATTTTAAAACAATGAACTTATTATTGACAATATAATTATTAAAAGAATAAATATTATAGATACTATTTTCCCTGATTTGGCTAAGTAATCATTCTTGTATTTATGTCCAATAAGTATTGATGCACAAAATAGAGCCAAAGAAATTATTCCTATTGGAAAAGATACTCCAAGTCCATTTAAAATATGCTCTCCTATATATTTTCCATTAATAAAAGTGAATGAGAACATGATAGAGAATATAGCAATTATTAGTGATAAACTTCCTATTCCCCACTTTTTAGAATTAGTCATTTCCACCATAATTATCCTCCTGCAAATTTATTAATATATCATAAAAAATTACTATTTTGTATTAAATTATATTAATTATATTATACACTGTACTATTCAATTTTCAACGATTCATAATTTGGTTCACAGCTACCAATGAAAATTATCTTTTTATATAAGGCATAATCATCATGGCAAATAAAATTAGATTATAGCCACTGTGTGCAAGTATACAGCTCAAAATTGAATCTGTTTTAATAAAAAGAATCCCGAGTATAATTCCGCAAATAAAAGCGGAAATTGTCTGAACCATGTTAAAATGAAGAACTGCAAATAAAACTGCTGATATTAATAATGCTATTTCCATAAGAATCTTTTAATCCACCTAATACAAATCCTCTCATAAGTATTTCTTCAATAACAGGTGCAATAATACACACTTGCAGCAAACTCGTAATTGGCGTTTTTAATAACGATTGTATTGTATTTTGATATGCCTGCTCACTGGCAGGATAAAGGCTTTCAAATATTTGGTCAAAGCACTTATCTAAAAGAAAATAAAATAACACAGAACAACCAACTGCTAAGAAAATATTTATAATTGTTACATTCTTAAAAATTCTAACTTTATATCCTGTTCTATTACAAAGTAGAATTATAAATGTAATAACACATGCTATAATAAAAACAATATTTAAACAATTTGAATACTTTATTGTAATTTTTCGCCATATAGCAATATCAAAAAAAGTATATATAAGCATAACTATGAAGTATATGGCCACCCATAAAAATGCTGTGGTTATTTTTAATCCTATTTTATTCATACATTCATTTTCCCGTCAAATTACTAACTTATAATGCTTAACTTGAAATTGGAATTTGTTCAGATATCAAAATCTTCAGATTTGAAATTACTATAATAGCGTCCTTTCTTTGCCGTAAATTTTAACACACAATAATCAGGGTCAGTTGCACCTTGTTTATAGTAAATTGTATCACCATCCTGCCATAATCTTTCCTTTGCTTCTAGTGTTTCAAGGACTTCTACTATTCCAACAAGGCTTACTCCTCGAAAAAATCGCTTATTAACAAAGTATACACTTGCTTTAGGATTTTTCCGAAAATATCTGACTTTATTTGATGATGTGTTTGTTGAAAACCAAAATGTTTTAATTCCTTCACGCTCTCGCGGGGATAACATTGCCTTACTAATAGGGAATCCCCCATTATCTATATAACTAATAATTGTCACATTACTTTTATCAATCAAATTACCGATTGTTTTCTCTGGATTTTTCATTGTTAAAAATACCTCCTGCTTATATTTTCTTTTATTTTAACAGGAACATATTCGGTTGTACATTACACACTTTTTTGTATGCATAGATTCAAATTAATCCCTTTTCTTTCAAAAAAGCTTCTTTGCCATCTTCTTTCATAAGCTCAATTCCGATTTTTTGCATAGTAACTACAACATCTAACATTCGTTTTCCCTTTTCAGTCAACGAATACTCTACTTTCAATGGATAGCCACTAAATTGCTTCTTCTGAACCATACCAAAATCCTGTAATTCACTCAAATGTTGAAGTAACATTTTTTGTCCAATTCCTTTTATATCTTCTTGTAAATATGCTAAAGAAGAAGCTCCTTTTCCGAGTTGCCATAATATAATCGGTTTCCATTTTCCACGAATAATATCATGGGTTAATTCTAAAGGACAAGTATATTCATTTCTTAATTTCATTATCATCCATCCTAACTGCAAATTACTGTTTATAGTATTTAATCTTAAATTGAAATTTTTATATCAAAATATGGGAAAATAAAGTTTTTTTACAACTAATTTTTCCAATGTTGTTTTTCCAGAGCCAGATGAACCAAAAATAATAATTCATCTTGCCATTTCTTTTAACCTCCTTGTAAGCCACTTTTCAGATATGGAATAGATTCGTATTTACTTGCTGTATATATTTATATTATATCTATAAATATGTGGGAGACACAAACTTTAAAAATAAAACCCTATATATTTGATATTTAGTTCCATACGCTAGTGGATTTTAAATTTGAAATGTAGTATTATTAGTAAGTTGTACATATTAAATAGAAACAGCAGGGAGATAGAGATGGTTACATTAATATACAAATTTGATGAATACATTCTTTCGTATATAGCAAATAATATGCATAATCAGATTTTAGACAAGGTTATGATTGCATTTACTTCACTTGGTAATAAGGGGCTTATATGGATTGCAATTTCCATAGTACTTATAGCAAGTAAGAAATATAGAAAAGTTGGAATTATGGTTTTAACAGCTATTATAATAGGATCAATACTTGGTGAAGGATTGATAAAACATATAGTTAAACGTACAAGGCCTTTTTATTTTGACCCAACTATAAAGCTTTTAGTTGCAAAGCCAGCTTCCTATTCATTTCCATCAGGACATACTACGGCATCTTTTGCAGCAGCAAGCATATTATCCAGGTATTTCAAAAAATATGCACCAGTAATTTTTACTGTAGCAATTTTAATAGCTTTTTCAAGAATATATTTATATGTGCATTATCCTACAGATGTGCTTGCTGGAATAGTATTAGGACTTGTATCTAGCAAAATAACAATATATTTATTTAAAAGAATTAAATCATATTTATTAAAAAAGCTTAAGTCTAGCATATAGGCTTGAGCTTTTTTTTATAGTTTTTAATAAACTCAAAACTGATTTTTAAACCATATGCTCTTTTAATGGAGCAGCAGCATTTGAATCTAGTTTTTTACAGATTTTTTCATAAACCAATAAACCATTTAAAAGAAGTAGTGCGCTAGTAATGAAAAATACATATTTCATACCAAAATATGAGGCTATTTGTCCACCAAGTAAAGAACCGGAAAAGGTACCTAAATAAAATGCGCTCATGTTAAAACCAAACATTCTTCCAGTAAGGGCTTCTGGTGTTATTTTCTTTACCAGTGTATTAATTGATGGTGCTAGTCCTGCTGTTACAAAACCCAATGAAAATCTTAATATGATAAGCTGCCAAGAATTTTTTACAAAAGCTTGAGGTATAAATATTAAACCAGCTATAATAAGAGACGCAAGCATAACCTTTTGAGGTCCAATTTTATCTGACAGTTTTCCAAGCCTTGGAGCTGCAATAATGCTAGCAAGGCCAGAAGCAGAAAATGCCATTCCAGAAATTAAGGCAATATGGGCTGAGCTGCGAGATAATTGAGATATATATACTGTTATTATGGGTTCTATAGAATAAAAGGCAAGCTGTAAAATAAAAGAAGTAGCAAATAAAACAATAGTTAAGTGACAATCAGGAAGTTGTTTCCAAACTTCTTTTGTACTGAGTACTTTTTTATTGGATTTTATAAAGTTTTCTTTTACAAATATTAAAGTTAGAATAAAAACAATTAGCATAAGGATGCCAGTAAAGAAAAAAGTAAATTGCAGTCCCAAAATTTCATCAAGATATCCTCCAATAAGTGGCCCAAGTAGTGAACCAGAAATAGAAGCTGTGGACAGCACACCTAATGCCCAACCAGAATGTTCTTTTTCGGTTTGAGTTGCAATTAATGTCATACAAGCTGTACTGTAACCTGCTACAACTCCTTGGAGCATTCTTAAACCAATAAGTTGATATATATTTTGTGCAAGTCCCATAGTTGAAATTACAATAGACATTCCAATACTTGCACGTAAGAGCATTGGTTTTCTACCAATTTTATCAGCTGCATATCCCCAAATTGGTGAAAATATTGCTAAAACTACAAAAGTAACTCCAAAGGCAACTCCAGATATTTGTTCAATAGTAGAGATGTCATGAATACCAAGTTGTTTGATGTAAAGGGGCATTATTGGGGCTATTTGGCTTAGTCCCAAGGCAGTTACAAATGCTCCTAACCAACATACAATTAGGTTTCTTTTCCAAATTTTCAATGATGTCAAGCCTTCTTTCAAAATTACCAACGTTAGTTATATGATATATCATACTGCTCAATTTTGAAAGAATAAATTTGAATTACATTTAAATAAATTAACAGTTTTATTTGATAGATCATAAGTTAATATAGCTGTAACTTTTTGCAGTAATATGTAGAGCAAAATATATGTATTTGAAAGGGGATTAAAAATGAGTAATGCTTCTGTTCGTACTAGCTATCAGCTGAGGAAAGTATCTAGAGATCAGTTAAAGGGTAACTGGGGTAAGTGTGTTTTGGTGTGCCTTGTGTATTCACTAATTATTATTGGTATAAATTTTATACCACATGCAGGTATCATTATTTCTTTTTTGATTGTTGGACCACTTACACTTGGTGTTGTAGGATGCTTTATAAAACTTGTAAAATCCGAGAAGTTTCAAGTGGAGGATTTGTTCGATGGGTTTAAAAATCTAGGTTCTGCAATAATACTATATATTATTATGAGCATATTTATTTTTTTATGGTCACTGCTGCTTATTATACCGGGATTAATAGCATCATTGAGGTACTCTATGGCTATGTATGTTCTTAGTGAAAACCCAGATATTCCTGTACTTGAGGCACTTGATGAAAGCAAGAAAATGATGTATGGACACAAATGGGAGTTATTTTGCTTATTGATCAGCTTTTTAGGATGGATAATACTTTCAGTTGTTACTTTTGGCATAGGGTTTATTTTTGTATGTCCTTATATGCAAGCGGCTACTGCAAACTTCTATCAGGATGTAAAGCTTGTACCAATATTGAATAACCAAGAATAGTAAATTATTTAATTTATTGACCAGGACTAGTACTTATGCTAGTCCTGATCAGCTATTATTTACTATTTTCTTTTTCAATGGTGTTATAAGACTTATAAAAATCATTACCATTATTAACATCATCAATTAACTGTGATAGACCTTTTTGGCCTACAATAGATAACCATCTATGTACTTCATGCTTTGCCAAAGTGTAATTTAACACTCTTGTATCTAAATCAGCTGCATAAAATTGGGTATATGAATTTAAAGTTTTCATATCAGGTATTTTTGTACCATTTTGAGTTTCCTTTATCCATTGTCCCTCAGAGTATTTAGGTCTATTATCTACTTGCATTGCCATTCCCTCATCAAACCACACAGGTATTTTTGTACTTTTACTTTTATGAATCCTGTAGGCTAACTCGCTGTGAGTGAGTTCGTGAGAAATTACATTAGTATTTAATCCCTCTGGTCCCAGAACTATGTAGCTACCTAGTATAGTTTTTTGTGTAGCTCCTGTTTTATTTTCAACACCAAATTTTTTTAAGGCTGTTGAATCTTTGCTAATTATAAAGACAGGTTTAGCATTGAAACTTCCATATAAATTGGCCACAATGTTTTTAGATTTGGAAATGGTACTCAATATATTATTTATATCTTTATCAGAAGTATTTGGCTGTACATAAATGTTTTGGGATACCTCTTTAAAATTTGACAAGCTTACTGTATAGCAATTTAATGCATGAACAGTTGATTTATCTGATGCTATAAAAAATAAAGCAAAAATCACCATAAATACTATGGAACTTTTAATAATATTTTTTTTCATAAAATTCCTCCAAAGTGATATATTTGCAAATCATGTTATAAACAGAGTTCTTAGTATCAGATGGAGGTTTAACTCCACCTGATGCTTATTAACAGGATTCTTAGTGCTTCAGCACTTAGAAGGCGTTATCCTTTAGGAAAAATCGTTATCCAGGGACGTATCCGCTCTTTACTCCCACTTGGAAAAGAGGGAAAGTATTAGAGCGGGTAGTCATCGGATAAATATATGACTTGCATTTTGTACTGTCAATAACAAGATTTGGTTCAATTATAACTTTAATTGCAACCACAAAAGTTATAATTGTGTAAATATAATGTAAAAATATTTTGTATAAGTAGTTGAGTTTTCTCTCAAAATATATATTAATGATATATCTAATCAGGAGGTATATAATGAAAAATTCAAAAATAATTAAAGTAAGGAAAGATCATGAGGGTAAGATTACAGATGTATTACTTGAAAATGGTGAGGTGCTTCCTTTAAATCATGCTATAATGATGGCAAGGGAGCACATAATTGAAGGAGTTGGCGTATTTAAAGGTAAAGATGGAGGAGAATATTTAGTAGCTGACCCTGATGTTATGGATGTTGAAAATTTAAAGGATTTACCAAGATTTTAACTTGATTATGGTTTAAGTCTAGTTGCTAAGATTTCTATATTCTATAAATAAGATAAAAAAACATTAAAATCAATGCACTCTTCTTTTATCAAAAAAAGAAGAGTGCATAAGAACTTTTGTTTATTCAATTTGCCATGGATTTTCTTTGCCTTCCATGAATAAAACACAACTTAAAATAGAATGTTCTACCATATCACTTACAGCTTGATCTGTATAAAAAGCTGTGTGAGGTGTTACAATTACATTTGGAAAAGATTTTAAAATTGCCATTTCCCTTTTATCTAGTATCTCACATTTTAAATCGTTATAGCAAAGTCCGAATTCATTTTCAATAACGTCTATAGCTGCACCACCAATTTTTTTATTTTCAATGGCATCTATAAGATCTTCAGTATTGATAAGTGAGCCTCGGGCTATATTGATAATAAATGTACCATCTTTCATAAGTGCTATGGAATCCTTATTTATCATGTGATAATTGTCATCTGTTGCAGGTGCATGCATTGTAATAATGTCACTGTTTTTAAAGAGATCTTCTAGTGTAACATATGTAACATACTTCTTTATTTCTTCATTCTCATATAAATCATAAGCTAATATTTTGCAGCCAAATCCACTTAAGCGACTTATAACTGCACGGCCAATTCTTCCTGTACCAATAACACCTACAGTTAAATTGTGAAGCTCTTTACCTTGAACACCTTTTAAAGAATAATCCTGTACATTACTTCGTTCTATAATAGCTTTCGTTTTTCTTATAGCCATAAGAATCATCATAATTGTATAATCGGCTACACTATTTGGTGAATAGTTTACATTGCCTATATGGACACCTAGCTCTTTTGCCTTTTTTATGTCTATATGGTCATATCCTATTGTTCTTGTAGATATAAATTTTACTCCAATTTCATGAAATTTTTCTACTAATTTATCTGAAATTTTAGTTGTGATAATGCTGATGCAGTCAAATCCCTTGGCCAAGTCTGCATTTTCCATAGTTGGTGGATCATCACACAATACAACCTCCACGTCGTATTTTTTACTGAATTTTTTGAAATATTCAGTTTCATCTTGTCTATGACTATATGCCAAAACTTTCATTGTATTCTAGCTCCCCCTTTTTATGAATAATATTTACTATATATAATTTTATAGTAACATTATATATAATTCAATATTACCTTTATATTTACTATATTTGATTGATATTCAATTTGTTTAGAGATATGATAATTGTAATGATATTAAGTTATTAGCTTGGAGGGATGAATATGATAAAAGAACTAGTTTTAAAAAATAGATCCTGTAGAAGATTCTATCAGAATGAAAAAATAACTGTGGAAACTTTAAAATATTTGGTGAACCTTGCCAGATTATCAGCATCAGGTTCAAATTTGCAGCCACTAAAATATGTTATATCAAATACAGAAGATAATAATGAAAAAATATTTAAGACTTTGGGTTGGGCAGGATATTTAAAGGACTGGGATGGACCTGAAGAAGGTGAAAAACCAAGTGGTTATGTTGTTATACTTAATGACACATCTATTAGTAAAAGCCCATCATTTGATCCTGGAATAGCAGCTCAAACTATTTTACTAGGAGCTGTAGAAAAAGGATTTGGCGGATGTATGCTGGGAAATGTGAATAAAAAAGAATTAAAATCAAATCTTAATTTGGATGAAAAATATGAAATTATATTGGTAGTAGCTCTTGGAAAGCCAAAGGAACAAGTGGTTATAGAAGCTATGGATTCAAATAATGATGTGAAGTACTGGAGAGACGAGAATAAAGTCCATCATGTACCAAAAAGAAGTTTAGAAGATATAATTTTAGACATTTAGATATTTCTAGGTTGAAAGTTCACTTATACAATATCATATAATGACAAATTTCATCACTATAAAAACTTTTAATAAGTCTAAAGCTTGGTATTTTGAAAACCTAAAGGAACTTAGATCAACTCGTACCTCAAACATATCTAAGTTCCTAAGGTTTTCTAAAATACCAAGCTAAGACTTATTTAAAAAAGTTTTTAAATGTGATTTCAATTTTGTCATTATATTTCATGTATAAGTTCAAATTTCAAGCTAGAATACCACGTACAGTGTTGCTCTTAAAACTCAATTTATACTCCGGATATCTTTTACAACCTTCAGTTCATTAAATATTTTGATAAGTCTAAGTAAAAAATTCTAAAAAAGCTAAGAACTTTTGAAAACTCGTACCTCAGACAATTCAAAAGTTCTAAGTTTTTACGAATTTTTTTCTAAGACTTATATACAAAATATTTAAAAAAATTTCATTATTGTAAATATATTCCTGCATATAAGTTGAGTTTTAAGTTAGAAAATATGCAGTAAAGTATATATCTTCATATATATTTATTTTTAAAAGTAACATCGTACGAAACTTTTTAGTTCAAATTTGCTAGTATACGTGAAATTTTTATTTACAATGTTAAAAATGGAATATAGGATAAAAAACGATGAAAGTTAGTATAAATTATGTATGCAAAAATTGGCATAAAAACTGAAGGTAGCAAATTTGCTATTTTTATTTTAGTTATGTTGAGCATATTTAGGGCAAGTCCAATAATGAGAAGACTTCCTATTCCAGTCATATCAGCAATAACTGAGCTCGTCAGAACACTTTTTAAAAACACTGCTCCAAGGGTTATAGCACCCTGATATACAAGTACACTTACGGATGAAATCATTACACCAATACCTAAAGAAGAAGAAAAAATAATTGCGGAAACTCCATCTATTACTGATTTTGCAAAAAGTGTTTTGTAATTTCCGTCAAGACCTGCTTCTAGAGATCCGACTATTGCCATGGCTCCAACACAAAATAAAAGGCTTGATGTTACGAACCCTTCTGATATCTTTCCACCTTTAGTTTTAAATTTACTTTCTATTAAGTTTCCTAGACTTGTTATATGTTTGTCTATATCTATTAGTTCTCCTAAAATTGTACCTATTACTATGGATATTATTAGAGTAAGTACGTTATTTGTCTTTAAAGAACCTGAAATTCCAATGTATAGAACACATAAAGCAAGTCCACTAAAAACACTTTCTTTAACTTTTTTTGGTATACCATTTTTTAAAAATATTCCGATTATACTTCCTATTATTATGGAAATAAAGTTTACTATAACTGCTATCATGTTTATCAAACCACCTATTTTTCTTATCTACATAGGGATATTATATACTTTTATAATAGGCATTGTAAACAAAATCTTATAACCATATTTTCATAAAGTGCATTTTAGATGCCCAATCTTTTACGTAAGTTATGTTTAATGCATTAAAAGTATGCTGAGATATGAGTGGGTGGCCGTTACGGAAAGAAGTAATGATGGCAGAATGGGCTATTGTACCTTTACTATTTCGATAAAATATCAGGTCGCCTATCTCAAGAGAAGAAATAGAAGGCACTTCTCTTCCTTTTATGCCGTAGGAATTTTTTTCAGCGTTAATTTTTAAATACCAGTAAAGAGAACCTGCTACAGTCCAGGAAACTGACCATTTATTAGTTCTAATGTTATACCACCAGGTGTTTTTACCTGAAAAGACCATAGGCGCTCCTCCTGAATGCAAGCACTGTGAAGTGAAATTTGTGCAGTCACCGCCGATAGTTTGGTATATGGAAAAGTATTTATAGTTTGGATTGGGGGTGAGAGCGTACTTTACTGCATAATTTACAGCTGAAATTCTAGAGTAGGATGAAATATCTCTATAACTCATGATTTCTCCTATAAAATTAATTACAATATATTTTATGTATAAATCTTATGCAAGTGCGTAAAATAACAAATCTAATTTTTACTTTACAATTCTATAGGATATAATAATTATAGAGTTGTAAAGGATAAAAAGGAGAGGTGATAGGCCAACATGAACATTTCATTTTTAGGAGGAGCTAGAGAAGTAGGTGGAAGTTGTATCCTTTTGAACATATATAATAAAAATATACTTCTTGATTGCGGCATAAGACAGAGTTCCTCTAAAGATACCCTGCCTGATTTTAAATCAATTCAAGATCAGGGAGGAGTAGATGTTATAATTGTAAGTCATGCCCATATGGATCACATAGGTTCTCTGCCTATAATAAGTAAGGAATATCCAGGGGCTAGAATATATACAACTAGAATGACAAAGGATTTAATGAAAGTACTTTTGTATGATAGTTTGAAAATAATGAAGAATAGAGAAGGAGAAATTCCACTTTATGCTGAAGGAGACGTTATAAGCATGTTAAACCGGGTGTTTCCTATAAATTACATGGTGGAATTTTCTATATTTGAAAATATAAAACTCACTTTTTATACAGCAGGTCATATAGCAGGAGCCGCTTGTATTTATATTACGACTCCAGAGGGATCATTATTTTATTCTGGGGATTTCTCAATATTTTCACAAAAAACTGTGGAAGGGTTGAAAGTTCCAAAACTAAGACCAGATGCAGCAATCTTTGAATCCACTTATGGAGATAGACTTCATTCAAATAGAGAAGTGGAAGAGGAAAAACTTATTGATACAATAAATGACTGCATAGAGAAAAAAGGAAAAATGCTTATTCCTGCTTTTGCTCTTGGAAGGGCTCAGGAAGTGCTTCTTATTATAAAAAAAGCAGTAAATAAAAATATATTAAAAGATACTAAAGTTTATGTGGATGGTATGATAAAGGATATAAACAGGACCTACAAATTAAATCCACTGTACCTTAAAAATTCTTTAGGAAAAAAGATACTCAGAGGAATTGAACCTTTTTATGATGACAATATAATTGCAGTAGATAATAATAAACTTAGAGAAGAGGTACTAAAAGATGACGAGCCTTGTGTAATAGTGTCAAGTTCAGGAATGCTTACAGGAGGATACAGTCAATATTATGCAGAAAAAATAGCCCCTATGGAAAATGGGTACATAGTTATAACGGGATATCAGGATGAGGAATCCCCTGGAAGAAAGCTATTAAATCTTTTGGATGAGGAAAAGGACAAAAAACTTTATATAAATGAAAAAACTGTTCCTGTAAATTGCAAGGTAGAAAAAGTAGGACTTTCTGCCCACAGTGACAAATATGAAATAAAATCTCTTATAGATTTTTTAACACCTAAAAATATATTTCTAGTTCATGGAAATGAAGAGGTAGTGGAAAATTTATCAAAAGAGCTTTCCAAAGATGTAAGAGGAAGAGTATATGCACCTAGGTGTAGTGAAGTTTATGAAATAAATATAAAAAACCCAAGAAAACAGTGGAAAAAAAATATTGATAAAGTTATGAACTCTTGTGAAGAAATGGATGAAAATAATGTGAAAAGGTTATGGGAGTTTGTGCGTTATAATTACGGTGAAAGACTTTTTACATTAGAAGAACTTATATTTATATGGAAGGGAAATAACAAGGGCAAAAATGCTTTAGAAGATTTTCAAAGAATTATAGTAGAATGTCCTTATTTCGAAAGTGACACAAGGAGATTGTTTTTATTTAAAATCAATTCTGAGGATAAGGTCTCTCAGAGTTTAAAAAATAATGAGATTAAATTAAATGAATTAAAAGAAGCTGCAGACAAATATTTTAATAAATTTAATACAAAGAAAATTAGTTTTATATGTGATCAGAAAAAGGTGATTTTAAATTTTGATTTTCCAGGTGTAGTGGATAAGAGTATATACGGGAAAATAAAAAAATTTGAGGAAGAGGTTAAGTGGAAGGTAGAAATAAATAATTCTGTAAATATAAATGCAGTTTCCGAAGTCGTAAGGATAAATTTACAGAATATATCTATTAAAAAAATATCTTATAGATTAGGAGAAAACCAGGTTGTAGTTATGTTGAATTCTAAATGTAATGTGGAAAAAGAAAAATTAGCTGAAATTGAGAACATTACAGGACTTCAAGTATTAATACAATCTCCAGGAATAGATCTAAAAGATAGTATGCTTATTAAAGCTGAAGATGAGTGCGAAATGATGGAACAAAATAAAGCTTTAAATATAATAGATGAAACTTTTGAAAGAGAACAGTTTAGGCCTTACAAAAAAAGTATAAAGTCAAATTCTAAAGGAAGATACATAGAACTTACATTTATAAGTCCTATAATTGGTAAGAAATATGAAAAAAACATAGAGGAATTAGTTCATCTTACAGGGTGGAATATGAAAGTATCAAATAGTGCAAATCAGAATGAAATATTGCAAATTGCATCTATACTTTGTAAAAGTAAAGGTATAGATTTGAAAAAAAATCCGTCTTTTAATAGCAGTAATTTAAGTGTGGAGTTAAAATTAGAAGATGATAATGTAGAAAATATGGAGGATGTAAAGAAAGAATTTGAGTATAAAACTGGATGCATGTTAAAATGGTAGAGATCAGACCCCACAAGGGGCTTGTTTTTTTAACACTATTTACAATAAAAGTATGATGTATTATAATTTAAATAACCCCTATAGGGGGATAAGGAGATGTTTATATGGAAAAACACAATCATCCAAATAATAAAGCAGTTGTAAATAGATTATCCAGGATAATTGGACATCTGGAGGCTGTAAAGCGTATGGTAGAAGAAGGAAGAGACTGTAGTGAAGTTATTATTCAAATATCTGCAGTAAGATCTGCACTTAATAATACAGGAAAAGTAATATTGAAAGATCATATCAATCATTGTGTGAAGGATGCAGTTGAAAAAAATGATACAGAGGTCTTAGATAATTTGAATAATGCCATTGATAAATTTTGGGAATAATTTTTAAATTGGGAGTGTTATAAATGAGGAATACCAAATTATATCCAATATTTCAAGCTTTTTTTTCTGCACTACTTTTTGGAGCCAGTGCACCTATTTCAAAGATCCTTCTTGGACGAATAGATCCAGTTCTTTTGGCTGCTCTCTTGTATATTGGAAGTGGTGTAGGACTTTTAATATTTCAGATATTAGAAAAAATTTTATACAAAAAAGATATAGAGGAAGCAGGATTAACTAAAAGAGACTTTCCATGGCTTTTAGGGGCTGTTATTTTTGGGGGGATTTTAGGGCCTATAATTCAAATGATAAGCTTAAAAGTAACGCCAGCATCTACTGCATCACTTCTTTTGAATTTTGAAGGTGTAGCTACCACAATTATTGCAGCACTATTTTTTAAAGAGAACATCGGCAAGAGAATTGGTGCGGCTATAATATGTATACTCTCTGCTAGTGTAATTTTATCCTGGAATTTTACTGGCCAGTGGGGAATATCTTTAGGGGCTTTGGGAATAATATTGGCCTGCGTATGTTGGGGGATAGATAATAATTTTACAAGAAACATATCTGCTAAAAATCCTTATACTATAGTTATGGTTAAAGGATTGGGAGCAGGAACATTTTCACTAATTTTGTCAATTATTTTAGGAAATCATTTGCCGGACTTTAAAATAATTTTTATGGCATTGCTGCTTGGATTTTTAAGCTATGGATTTAGTACAGTTTTGTTTGTGTTTGCAATGAGAAATTTAGGCAGTGCTAGAACTAGTGCTTTTTTCAGTGCAGCACCTTTTATAAGTACTATATTGTCTTTTATTTTACTAGGAGAAGTTCCAGGTGTTACTTTTGCACTTGCACTTCCTCTTATGATTGCAGGAACGGTTCTTATTATAAGGGAAAATCACAGCCATATGCACGTTCATTTGTATATGGCCCATGAACACAGGCATTGTCATACAGATGGACATCACAATCATCATCATCCTGGTATACCTGATAGCGTGTATCATACGCACTATCACGTTCATGAGAGAATGGAACATTGTCATCCACATACTCCAGACTTGCATCATAGACATGCTCACTAAAAAATAGAGTTTCTAGATTGAAAGTTAACTTATACAGGCCATGTAATGACAAATTTCAACACCATAAAAACTTTTGACAAGTCTAAAGCTCAGCATTTAGAAAATCTAAGAACCTTAGCTAAACTCGTACCTCAAACATATCTAAGCTCCTAAGATTTTCTAAAATGCCTCGCTAAGACTTATGGAAAAGTTTTTAAAGGTGCTTTCAATTTTGTCATTACATTTTATGTATAAGTTTAAATTTCAATTGAAAACTTACAGGCGTTCTAACTAAAAAATCAACTTATACGTAGGCATATTTTTACAATAATGAAGCTCTTTTAAATATTTTGCATATAAGACTTAGAAAAAAATTTCTTGAAAAATCTAGAACTTTTGAATTGTTTGAGGTACGAGTTTTCAAAAGTTCTCAGTATTTTTCAAAATTTTTTACTTAGCCTTATCAAAATATTTAATGAGCTGAAGGTTGTAAAAAATATCCCGTAGCATAAGTTGATTTTTCGTTTAGAAACTCTATATTTATTTCAGGTAATTTCTAATTTTGATTATTTTTCCGTCTTTTATATATACCCTTGGAACTCTTCTACTTATGGAGCAGAGTATTTCATAACTTATAGTTCCAATTGTTTTAGCTATATCTTCCGCATCAAATTTCAATCCGTTTTTTTCACCCATGAGTATTACTTCATCGCCTACATTTACTTCACCTGCATCTGTAACATCTATCATGCACTGATCCATACAGATGTTACCAACTACTGGTGCAAATTTACCATTGACTATTACTTTTGCCTTTCCTGAAAGCATTCTAGTATAGCCATCTGCATATCCTATTGGAAGTGTAGCTATTACACTTTTTCTTTCAGATTTGAACTTCCTTCCATAGCCAACGTATTTTCCAGCTTCTAATGTCTTTACATAAGCTACTTTAGCTTTTAAACTCATTACAGGTTTTATGCTTAGATCATTTCTATCTACGTCATCTGAAGGGTAATATCCATAAATTATTATTCCTGGTCTAACTGCATCACAATAAGTGTCTTGTAATTCCATTATAGCTGCACTATTTGCAATATCTCTCATGCTTATTTTTATCTTTCTATTTATGAGCTCATTGTAAAATGTTTTGTACTTTTCAAATTGTTCCTGTGAATATGTTTTGTCTTTTTCATCTGAAGTGGAAAAATGAGAAAATAAGCTTTGTATTTCTATATTTGGAAGTTTGCTTATGTTGTATATTTCTTCTATGCTATTTTCATTTGGCTGGAATCCTATTCTTCCCATTCCAGTATCTACTGCAACGTGTATTTTTGCAGTTTTCCATTTATTTTTAGCTACTTTTGATAATTTACTTGCATATTCATAAGAAGGCACCACTGGCTCTACATTATAATCTATTATGTCATTCAAAAAAGTATCTGGGACTATGCCAAGTATCATTATGGGAGCTTTAATTCCATTTTCTCTAAGTTCTATTGCTTCATCTAACTCAGATACGGCCAATCTATTTACTCCATTTTCTAATAAAACTTGTGATACTTCTAAAGCTCCATGGCCATAGGCATTAGCTTTAACAACACCTATCAGTCCTTTATTATTACCAACTTTCAGCTTTATTTGACGTATATTATATACAAGATTGTCTAAATTAATTTCTTCCCATACAGGTCTGTAATCTTTAAACAAAACACATTCTCCTTTCGATATTGATAGATATTATCCACTCAACAATAATGTATAATTAAAAATTAAGAGTTAAGAATTAATAGTTATAGATGATTATTAATTCTTAACTTAAATATAATTTTCAATTAGTAAAAATTTATTGATGTCTATGAATGTAATTTCAAATTAGAGTGAATATTGAATTACTTTATCCAATAGTTGGGTAAAGGACATATCAATTCCACGAGCACTCTTAGGAAATAGGCTATTTTTTGTAAGGCCTGGTAAAGTGTTTAGTTCAAGTACATAAGGAATACCATTTTCAACTATTATATCTACCCTTGCATAACTTTTGCATTTGAGAACTTCCCAGCATTGAACACATATTTTTTCAACTTTTTCCTGAAGGGATTTTTCAAGTTCTACAACTATTTCATCAGAACCACCATCTGCATATTTTGCAGTATAGTCAAAGAATTCTGCATTAGGCTTTATTGCAATTACAGGAAGAGTTTTACCTTTTAACATACAGCATGTTATTTCATCTCCCTGTATATATTTTTCAATAACAACTTCAGTGTCATAATCTAGAGCTAACTTTACATTATTTTCAATATCTTCTTTTTTCTTAACTATATTAGTAGCAACACTTGAACCACCACAGTTAGGTTTTACAACTACAGGATAGCCTATTTCATCCAATTTATCATAATCAATTTCTTCTATAGATTTAACACAAATCCATTTGGCAGTATTTATGTCTGCAGATTTTAACACTTTTTTACTCATGTCTTTGTCCATGCAAATGGCACTTGTCAAAGGTCCGCATCCTGAGTAAGGTATATCCATGGTTTCAAGTACTGATTGTATAGTACCATCTTCACCAAATTTACCGTGAAGTGCAATAAAGGCAAAATCTATATCTTTTACTTTTTCAAGAACATCTCTCTTTTTATCTATAACAATGGGTACAACTTCATATTTATTTTTATCTAAGCAGTTTACTATTTCTTTACCTGAATTTAGTGAAACCTCTCTTTCAGAAGATATTCCACCCATTATAACTCCTATTTTCATGTTAATTCCTCCACTGAACTTGTTATTTAATATTTTTCAATTACTATGTCTAATATTTATTTTATACATTTTCCATATAAAATAAAGAACCACAGGATAACTAGTTTATCCTAAATGTGGCTTTATGGATAGGGAAGAATATTAAGTTAAAAGTAAAGTAAAAAATCTTTGAGAACAGAAAATGTTACTGTTGACATCTTTAAATTTCGCTGTTATAATGTAAATCACAAGTTAACAAAATTTAATATTAACTTATCAAGAGAGGTGGAGGGACTGGCCCTATGAAGCCCGGCAACCAATGCTATTTTTAATAGTATAGTGGTGCTAATTCCTGCAGCATAAGCTGGAAGATGAGAGGATCATTGAGATTTTTAGCTCGAGGTTGTTCCTCGAGCTTTATTTGATTTTGAATTGAAAATATGATATGAAAATTTTATATCTCAGCTTAATGCTTAGAAATTGTCTATTATTTTATAATTGGAGGGAATCAAAATGAAAAAATTAATTACAGTTATTTTATCGTTAACATTGATCTTGGCATTAGCTGGATGTGGTGCGCAAAGCAGTACAAGTTCTTCAAGCAGTAGTAAAGGTGATGACAAAAAAGTAATAAAAGTAGGGGCATCTCCACAGCCTCATGCCGAAATACTAGAAAAGGTAAAACCTATACTAAAGAAACAAGGATACGATTTACAAATAGTTCAGTTTACAGATTATGTAACACCTAATAAGGCTTTGGATTCAGGAGATATAGATGCAAACTTTTTTCAACATATTCCATATTTAAATGAATTCAATAAAAAGAATAATACAAATTTAGATTATGTAGCAAAAGTACATCTTGAACCTATGGGGGTTTATTCTAATAAAATCAAGAGTTTAAAAGACTTGAAAAATGGTGCTGAAATTGCAATACCAAATGATCCTACAAATGGCGCAAGAGCATTAAAGTTATTGGCTCATGAAGGAATTATAAAAGTAAAGAGTGGAGATCTTATTTCAAAATTAGATATAACTGAAAACAAGAAAAACTTAAAATTCCAGGAACTCGATGCACCACAACTCCCAAGAACTTTAACAGAAGTAGATGCGGCAGTTATAAATACAAACTATGCACTTCAAGCAAAGTTAAATCCACTTAAAGATGCTATTGCCATAGAATCTAAGGATTCACCTTATGCTAATGTAATTGCTGTTAAAAAAGAAAATAAAGACAAACCTTATATTAAGGCATTAGCAAAGGCTGTTAACGATCCATCAATTAAGAAGTTTATACAGGAAAAATATAATGGAAGCATAGTTCCAGCATTTTAGAAAATAAAGTTGTAAGTAAAAAGTTGACATATACAGCGGAGTATGTTGCTAAATTTCACTACTATAAAAAAATTTTAAAATGTAGCTTCAATTTTGGCAGCATATTCACATTGTATAAGTTCAAATTTTACTTAAAAATACTATATATAGTAATCTAACTTGAAATAAGCTTATACGTATAGATATTTTTACAATAAATAGGCGCATTTAAATATTTTCTACTAAGATTTGCCAAAATATTTAATCGTGCTTGTGGTTGTAAAAATGTCAGAAGTGTAAGTTTATTTTTTAGTTATGAATAATACATATTTTGGATTTTTAGTTTAGGATTTGTTAGAGTAAATTATTTATGTTGAATAATTTTCATATAATAATTAATATTTAATTGATAAATGTGTCTTTATATCCAGTAATAAAAAACATTAATTCTATAACAAAATTATAAAACTGGTAGAAATAATTAAGAACAATATGAGTTAATATCATACAATATAATGTGAAGAACTTTTATGGAGAATTATGTATGAAACAAAATAAAATAATTTCAAATGACTCCACAAATTACAATTTAGTTGAGGATAGTTTTAAACATAACTGTTATGGCTGGTATGCTTATTTGTATAAATATTTGTATCTTTGTTGTTATTTACACTGTTGTCCATATAAAGTACCTGCTTATTGGAATCCATTTTTTTATAAATATGGCTTGCATATGAATGATGGAATGATACAAGAACGCTATTATGAACCTCCAAATAATGATATGCACCTTGTTATAAATTCTAATAATATAAAAAAGTTATCTAAACACTTTCGGAAAACTACTGATTTAACTAATTTTAAAGGTAATAAAGTTATAAACTTAAATGGATTAGCTAATTTAAATATATCTGGCAGTTCCCAATTCTCTGAAAATAGTCTTATATTAATTAAACAATCCCTAGGTGATGCTATGCCAATAATTATAGTTGACTTAAGACAAGAATCACATGGATTTATTAACGGTATAGTGATAAGTTGGTCAGGTAACAGAAACAAAGCTAATAAAGGCTTGACTAAAGAAGAAGTTTTATTTGATGAAAATACGAGATTACAAAGCATCTTATTAAACAAACCACTATATATTGGTGATAAAATATTAATACCGAAAAAAGTTGAAGATGAAGAAAAATTAGTTCAAAGCTATGGTATGTCATATATGCGTATACCAGTAACAGATAAAGAAAAGCCTACTAATGACATGGTTGATTATTTTATAAAATTCGTTAAGTCATTGTCAAAAAATACTTGGCTACATTTTCATTGTAAAGGTGGAGTAGGAAGAACAGGTACTTTTATGGTAATGTATGATATAATGAAAAACGCTAAAAATGTTAGTCTCCAAAATATAATGGATAGACAGGTCTTACTAGGAGGAAAAAACTTACTTAGAGATGAACTATACCTAATGAACCGATCCAAACAAAGAGCTAAATTAATAGAAAGATTTTATATATATTGTGTTGAAAATGATGACAACTTTAAAACTACATGGTCACAATGGATTAGAACTTAGTGGTATATTCTAAAAAACAGGCAGTCCAAATTTAAGATGAAATTGGACTGCCTGCTGATGATAGACAAAATAAGAATATTGTGTGTTAATTGTCTTATTATAAAGATAGTATTGGAAATAGCTTGTTTTTATAGTAAAAGTCTGCTTGATATATTGTTGGTATTACTATAAACCTGATTCTTTGAATTGACTTTCTGCTTTATCAGTTAATTTGTGAAGAGGCTTTTTTAAGACAGAAATAATCAAAAATGCACCTGCAAAAGCCATTAAAGTGAGGAAATCCTTATACACATTACTCCAAATAGGTCCTGCTATAGCTTCCCTGAATCCATTTATAGCATATGTAAAAGGCCAAAGAGGTTCTAGTACTCCAAATATTTGAGGCAAGGTTTTTACAGGATAAAGTCCTCCTGCCCCTGCAATTTGAAAGACCATTATTATAACTGCAGCGGCTTTTCCAATGTTACCCATAATAGATACTAATGTAACTATAATAATAGTGAAAGTAAAGCTGCAGGTAAATGCAAATCCCATCATAAGCCATAAATTTTCTGGCTTTATCCCTACTATATATATGTCTCCTAAAGTTATAATGGTAGTTTGTATAATTGATATTATTAAAAATAGAAGTAATTTGGCAAAGTATTTATGTAACAATTTCACATTTTCTCCACTTTCGAGATCTTTACATTTTAGTGTTAGCATGGAGCATAACAACAAAGCTCCCACCCATATTGCAAGAGTAGTATAAAAAGGCGTTATTCCATATCCAAAAAGACCTGAATTATATAGTTCAACATTTTTCAATTCAATAGGTGATGATATAAAATCTGATATTTTATTAGGATCTTTTTCCATTATATTTATTATTGAAGTTAAGTTTTCATCGTTTAAGTCCTTCATTTTATCACTTAATTTGTTTAAGTTATTTTGAATATCTATTAGCTTTTTACTTAACCTATCTCTTTGATTAACTAAATTTTTACTGCTTGATATTCCTGAGTTTGCCATAAGATTTAATTCGGGTACCAATTGCCCAGTTGCATTAAGTATTGAATCAATACTATCTAAATTGGATGTCAATGTGTCTGATAATAAATTCATGGATTCATATGTTCCTGAATAAAAGATATTTGATATATTGCTTATATCTTCTGATGATTCACTACTTAATGATGAAAGTTCATATATAACTTGATTAATACTATCTTGTGAAGAGTTGCTATTTATTAAATTCTTTAACTCAGCCAAATAATTGTTTTCAGTGCTTAACGAATTTCTTAGGGACTTCAATGAGTTTATAAGATCACTTGTTATATTAGTATTTATAAATCCATTTATCTCATTTAGAATTTTAATATCAGTATCTATACTATCTATTAAAGAATTATTCAAATTACTCATATTTTCTATAATACTTGCAGCTGAACTTTTGCCAGCATCCATATTATTTATATTTTGCAGGCTGTTAAGCAAAAGTTGAACTTGATTTTCTTTTGATTCAATTTCATTTATATCTTTATTCAAATCACTTTGCATAGAATTTAGAGATTCTTTGGTAGATAAAGTCAGTGTTCTACTTTGTTCTACAATATTATGAAGACTAGTTATCTCTTTGGACAATTTTGGCAAATCTGTTTGAACTCCACTTAGATATTGCTGCAGACTTTTGGAGTTGGAATTTTCCTGTGACATATTACCTTTTATATCATTTAAGGTAGATATTGCTTGAGGTAAAGCATCCTTTAATTGTAAAATTTGAGGCTTGTCTGTTTCAAGCTTTTTACCTGTAGAGTTTAGCATTTTAAGAGCTTCCATGTTTACGGATTTTGTAAGAGAACTTTTTATAGTATCTGCTAAGGAATCTTTAGCTGAATCTGTAATTTTAGTGGCTATTCCATTTAGCTTTTCATTAGATTTATAGATTATACTAGGCTTTTCAGGTGATGCTGTAATTAAAGTGGAAAGTTTGCTGGAAAAGTCAGCAGGTATCTCTATAAGTGAATAATATTTTCCTGAATTAAGATTATAATTTCCCTGCCAGTCATCTATAAAAATCCAATTTATAGAATTATTTTTCTTTAAATTTTTAACTATTTCATTTCCAACATTTAAATTTTTACCGTTAATAGTTGTACCGCTGTCATTGTTTACTACACCTATAGGCATTCTATTTGTATTGGCATAAGGATTCCATGAGGCTTTAATGCTAATCCAAGCATAAAGAGATGGAAGGACGCACAATAATAAAATTAAAGCAAGCACTGATGGAGTTTTTATTATATTTTTAAAATCTCTTTTTAATAGTTTGAATATTACCTTCAATGTATTTCCTCCTAAAATTAATATTGTTTTAGGCATTTTCTTTCAAATGCTTTAATCTCCTATACCAGATTGTGAAAGCTTGGCTCTAAACTTATAGATTTTATTTTGCAAAGGTTTCTTTAAAAATATACCTAATAGTATAAAACACATTGAAATTAAAATCATAAACGTAAAATCCATAACTACAGTACTTATAAGAGGTCCTGCGATAGCTTCTCTGAATCCACTTACTGAATAGGTAAATGGAAATAAAGGCTGCATTATTCTAAAAATAAGTGAATCAAGCTGTATTGGATAGGTTGCTCCACTTCCTGCTATTTGAGTTATAAGCCAAACAATGGATATAGCCTTCCCCAAGTTACCAAACATAGAAACAAGGGTGTATGTTATTACAGTAAAAGTAAAAGATGAAACTAGAGCTACCATTATCATTAAAAATGTATTTACCATTTGGACATTTAGCAAAAGTTTATCCCCAATAGCAACTATAAATCCCTGTGCTAATGCAAAAACTATAAAGGTACTCATTTTACCAAGATACCTTTCTTTAAAGCTCAATCTTTCATCACCTTTAAATCTATCTGCATCTGTTTTAAAAATGGATACAAGAATAATAGATCCAATCCAGATTGAAAGTGTAGTATAAGCTGGAGCCATGGAAGATCCAAAGTTTGAAATAGTGTATATATTTTGTTCCTTCACATTAAATGGGCTTGATGCAAGGCTACCCATAAAATCAGGGTTATTTTGCAATATGGTGATTATCTGTATTATGTCATTATTAGTTACTAGTTTAAGTTTATCTGCTAAATTGTTAATAATATCCTTAAATTCCAATAATCTGTTGTTTAGTTTGCTGGATGAATTTGCTGTCAGCTCACTTCCGTTTATTAACGCATCTAAGGAATTATCTCCATGGGAAGTAAGATCTTGTATAGATTTTAAAACAGAAGAAGCTTTATCTGTGGACTCAACAAGTTCAGCCGCCGTGGAATTTAAGCTTTTTCTTACCTGCCCATTGTATGCATTGGTTTCATCTATTAATTGCTGATTTAAATTTGCAGTGTCATTTGTTATTGAATTAATCAAATCCCTATTTATTTCATTTGAACTTTCAAGTTGTTTTTGGATATCGTTTATTTTCTTTTTCTCTGTATTTAATGAATCCCTAGTATTTTTTAATGAATTTATAAGTTCTGATGTACTGTCATCGTTTTTAAAATTATTAAATTTTTCAAGAATGTTAATGGTTGAATTGATTTTATTATATAATATATCTATCTCATAATTGATTTTAGTTACAGTGGTATCTATATTTGAATACTTGGAATTTGAAACTACTGAATTAAAATTTAAGATCGAATTTTGAATCCTATATATATCAGTCTTTGAGGTATTTAAATTAAATGCAATGTTATCAAAGGTATTGTTCATGGAAGACTGAAGGGATAGCACAGATGAATTGTTTGTGTCATTACCATTTTCTAAAGTAGTTATTCTTGAATTTATCATAGGAATACCTGATTTAATTTGAGAAAGCGTTGAATTAAAATCATTTGAATCATCACTTATGCCTCCAAGAACATCTGTTATAACATCCATATTGTCACTTAATTTTATTATTGCATCCTTCAAATTTATAATGTTTTGTTTATCATTTTCTGCATTTTTACCAAAAATGTTCAAAGAAAAAAATATAGTTTGATTTACTGTATATATAAAATTTGATTTTATTTGTTCTGCTAGCGTGTTTCTTGCTGCATCAGTTATTTTAAGAGCTACAGGACTATTTTTTGTATTCACTTTATAAATGATCTCAGCTTTTTTAGGAGTATTTGATGTTATGCTTGTAATATTCCTTGAGAAATCTTCTGGAATCTTTATCATGGCATAGTATGTACCATCTATGATACCCATATCCGCGTTTCTAGCGTTTACAAATTTCCAGCCTATTTTATGGTTATCTTTTAATTTTTCTACGATTTCATTTCCTGTATTTAAATTTTTTCCGTTAAAGTTCGTACCCTTGTCCTCATTAACTATGGCTACAGGAATGCTGCTTGTATTTCCATAAGGATCCCAACATGCTTTTATATTGACCCATGCATAGAGAGATGGAAGTATGCATACACCTGCAACAATCAACATTGTCATTTTATTTTTAACAATACTTTTCATATCTCTTTTAAAAACTTGTATAATATTTCTTAGCATATATGAATCCTCCTAAAATAAATATCTAAAATAAATATATGGAAAATTATTCTCAATAATGAAATTATATAATATTTAAATATTAACTGACTAGTCAGTATTATTGAAACATTTTTTTTACTATATGTCAATAACTTATTTATTAATATTATTCTTTATTTATTAGTAAAATTGTGCAAGAATATATTTGAGGTGAAACTTGTTATGTTTTCGGAACTTAAGATAAATAAAGATAGGCTTGTATATATACAGCTAAAAGATTATATTAAAGATATGATACTTAAGGGTATGCTTAGAAGTGGAGAAAAACTTCCTTCCACAAGAGAGATGGCTTCAATGCTAAAAATAAGCAGAAATAGTGTAATGTATGCTTATGAATTTTTGCAAGATGAAGGATTTGTATACATGAAAAAAGGAAGAGGTACCTTTGTATCGGATGTAAAAGTAGATTTTCAGGAAAAGTGGAGTATAGATTGGGAAGACAAAATAAATCAATATGGAAAACTTTCCGAAAGATTAGATATAATAAAACATGAAGCAAAATGGGAAAAAGGAATGATATCCTTTAAAAGTATAGCTCCTGATGAAAAACTTTTTAATGTAGATGAATTTAAAAAAGCTTTTTTAAATCGTATGTCCATAGAAGGAGAAAAAGTGTTGAATTATGGGTATGCTAAAGGTTATAGACCCCTTATTCAATATTTACTTAAATATATGGAAAGTAAAGGAGTTTGTACAAAAGAAAAGGATATACTCATAACAAATGGATTTACAGAAGGATTTGATTTAATATTATCTTGTCTTACGGAAAGGGGAGATAATATACTGTGTGAAAATCCAACTCATAATACTGCAATTAAAATTATGAAACTACATGGACTCAATATAACTGGAGTAAAAGTTGAAAAAGATGGAGTATGTTTAAAAGATCTTAGTGAAGAGCTTAGCAAAAATAAATTTAAGATATCATATTTTATTCCATCCTATCAAAACCCTACAGGTATTGTCATGCCTCCTGAAAATAGGGTGAAATTGTATAATATACTTAAAAGTTATAATGTCCCTATAATTGAAGATGGATTTAATGAAGAGCTTAGGTATTCAGGAACACATGTATCACCTATAGCTGCGTTTAGCGGTAGTGGAAATAGTATTATATATATAGGAAGCTTTTCAAAGGTATTATTTCCTGGAATAAGGATAGGATGGATACTTGCGGATAAAGTGCTTATAAACTATTTAGAGAGTTATAAAAGGGCTAGAAATATTCACACATCTTCTTTGGATCAGGCAATTTTTTGTGATTACTTAAATCAGGGAAATTTTGAAAAGTACATAAAGAAAGCTCGAAGAGTATATAAGGAAAAATATGAATTTACCTTAAAGTGTGCAAGAGAGTATATTCCTTGCGAAGAGATATTGGGTGAGGGTGGTATGCATATATTTATAAAGCTAAAGCATATAAATTCCAGGCAGCTTTTAGAAAGGTGCTGTAAGAGAGGAGTAATATTTACTCCTGGTGATGTATTTTATGTAAATGATGAGGGATATGATACTTTTAGGCTTGGATTTTCAAGGGTCAGTGAAGAAGATATAAAAAAAGGAATTATGATAATAGGCCAGGAGGCTAAAAAAATAGGAGGATGGACTTGATGAAAAAGATATCGGAAAAAACACTGTATAAAGGAAAGTGGATTCAATTACAGGAAATAACTTATAAGGGAAAAAATAATGAGGACTTAAAGTGGGAAAGAATAAAGAGAACCAATACTACAAATACAGTAGTAATAATTAGCAAACTTGTACCATCCAATAAGTATATATTTATCAAACAATACAGAGCTGCTATAGATAAATACGTTATTGGATTTCCAGCAGGTCTTGTAGAAGGAGATGACATAGGTGAAAATGCACTACGAGAGTTAGAAGAAGAAACTGGATATAAGGGAGAAGTAAAGTCAATGAGTCCTTTGCTTTATTCAAATCCTGCGCTTTTAACAGATAAAGTTACATTAGCAAGGGTTGATATATATGAAGATTTAATTGAAAATCAAATTCCTATACAGAAGTTGGAGCCAGAGGAAGATATACAGGTAATTGCACTTCACAGAGAAGAACTTAAAGACTTTTTAATTAAAGAACAGGCAAGTGGAACTGCTATAGGAATGGGTGTATGGTATGTTTTTTATGGATTAAACTAACAAGAATGTTTTTGTATTTGGTTGAATAATAATTGTTAGTATGATATATTTTTAACAAGGAAGTGTGAAAATTAAAAAATTAGAATTGAAGGTGTAATTTATGGAGGATTGGCTTTTTAAAAAAGATGAATACGTTCCCGAAGGGGATAAAGATAAATTTATAGATAAAAGTATATTTTCTATATTACATCTATTATCCCTTATTAAAAGAAACAATAAAGTAAATAATAGCTTTATGTACAATTTAAATCCTATGTTAAAACTTTCCTTTACTATCCTAAATATATTATTTTTATCATTGTCTAAAAATTTTACCTATATAATGCTTGTAGATGTTTATTTTCTACTAATTCTAAGTTTTTTGGATGTTCAAGATATAAAAAGGATACTGCTTTTAAGCATTTCTATTCCATTTTTTACATTTATAATGCTCATACCTTCCATACTTATGGGGAACATTAGAAATAGTGAAATGCTTTTACTAAAAGTAGCTGGTACTATAATTTCAATAAATGTTTTATCTTATACAACTAAATGGCATGATATAACTAAGGCACTAAAGATGTTTTTTATACCAGACATATTTATTTTGGTATTTGACATAACTTTAAAATACATTTATATATTGGGTGAATTTTCTTTGGACATGTTTTATGCACTAAAACTTAGATCTATCGGAAGAAATAGTAAAAAGTATTCTTCTATTTCAAAGATAATTGGAAGTTTATTTTTAAAATCAAAAGAAATGGGAGATGAAATGTATTGTGCTATGGAATGCAGGGGATTTACAGGAGAGTATGTGTCTCACAAAAAATTTAAATTTAAGTTTTTTGATCTAATATATTTAATAGTTAATGTACTTATCATAACTATGTATTTTTACATATCTAGGGTGGGATTAAGATGATAAAAATTGAGGGCGCTTTTTTTAAATATAAAAATAATGAAGTATTAAAAGATATAAATGTAACTATAGAACAAGGAGAATCCATAGCACTTATAGGTGCAAATGGAAGCGGTAAATCTACCTTCTTAAAATTATTAAATGGAGTGGTATTTCCCACAAAAGGAAATTACTATTTTGGTGATGTGAAAATATGCAAAAATGAATTGGAAAAAGGTAATTTCTCAAAGAAGTTCCATAAAAAAGTAGGGTTTGTATTCCAAAACTCCGATGCACAACTTTTTTGCTCTAGTGTATACGAGGAAGTTGCTTTTGGACCAAGGCAAATGGGAATGGATGAAGATGAAGTAAATAAAAGGGTAAATGACTGTCTAGAACTTTTAAATGTGAAAGATTTAGAAAACAGGGAGCCTTATAACATAAGTGGGGGAGAAAAAAAGAGAGTGGCTATAGCTGCTGTACTTGCTCTCAATCCTGAAGTTCTGGTTTTAGATGAACCTATGAGTGGAATAGACCCTAAGGGAAAGAAATTCTTAAATGATCTTTTTATCAAATTAAATAAAGCAGGGAAAACTATAATATGTTCAACACATGATTTTGAATATGTTAATGGACTTTTTAAACGAGTTCTTGTATTTTCTGAAGATCATCATATAATAAGGGATGACTCTTACAACAAAGTAATGGAAGATACTGAATTTTTGGTGAAATATAATATCAAATAGTGTTATTAACTGTAAAACTTTAGAATTGCATGAAATTTTTATTTGCTTTATGTAATATATTGGACATTTCAAGTTGACATAAAACTCTAATTATAATAAACTTAGAGTATAAATTAAATAGAAGACTCAGGTGCCTTTATAGGTGAAAAGGGAATACGGTTAAACTCCGTAGCAGCCCCCGCTACTGTATGTGATGATGAACTTTAGTTACCACTCGTAAAAGAGGAAGGTTAAAGTAAATATGAATCATAAGCCAGGAGACCTGCCTGATTGTTATTATATGCTTTCGGAGGGAGAGAAACTTTTAGTGTGTTTAACCTCAGCTTAAGCTGAGGTTTTTATGTTAAAGGCAGTAAGCTTTCTAAAGCTTACTGCCTTTTGGCTTTAATATAGATATGTGTGTATTAATTAAAAGTAAACTTTTTATTATATTTAGGAAGTTTTGGGAGGAGTAATTGTTATGGCAAAAATTATGATTCAGGGAACTGGTTCTTCTGTAGGAAAAAGTATAATTGTTTCAGCCCTTTGTAGAATATTTAAACAAGATGGTTATTCAGTGTGTCCTTTTAAATCTCAAAATATGTCATTGAATTCCTATATAACATTAGATGGCAAAGAAATGGGACGGGCTCAGGTACTTCAGGCTTATGCAGCTGGATTGCAGCCGGAAGCATATATGAACCCTATATTATTAAAACCAACTTCAGATAAGAAATGCCAAATCATAGTTAACGGAAAAGTGTATGGCAACAGCACTGCTATGCAATATCATAATATGAAGCTGGAATTTAGGGATATGCTTAAAGAACATTTTGAAAAAATGGAGAAGAAATTTGACATAATAGTAATGGAAGGGGCAGGAAGTCCTGCAGAAATAAATTTAAGAGATAGAGACATTGTGAATATGGGTATGGCAGAATCAGTAGATGCACCAGTACTTTTAGCAGGAGACATAGACAAAGGAGGAGTATTTGCATCCATTGCAGGAACAATGTTGCTTTTTACAGAGGATGAGAAAAAAAGAGTAAAGGGTACTATAATAAATAAATTTAGAGGAGACAAAGATATACTGGAGCCTGGCCTTAAGATGCTTGAGGATATAGTAAAGGTACCTTGCCTTGGTGTCATACCTCATTTTAGATTGGCCCTTGAGGATGAAGATGGAGCTGTAGAATTCAATAAAAAGGTTACAGCACCTATTGACATAGCTGTAATAAAGCTACCTCATATATCTAATTTTACAGATTTAGATGCACTTAAAAGCGAAGAAGACGTTTCCGTAAGATTTATAACATCTGTAGAAGAGTTTGGAAATCCGGATTTAGTCATTATTCCAGGAAGTAAAAATACTATAGAAGATTTACTTAAAATTAGGCAGTGCGGCCTTGAAGATCGAATAAAAGAATATAGTAAAACTGGATTTGTCATAGGACTGTGCGGTGGATACCAAATGCTTGGTAAAGTTATAGAAGATCCTTATGGAGTGGAGACAGATGTAGGAAAAGTAGAGGGTATAGGACTTTTAGACATAGAAACTATATTTGAAAAAGAAAAAGTTACAACTAGAGTAAATGCAAAAAGTAAAATTGACTTCCCAATGAAAAAGGATGGCGAATCCTTAACTAATAGAAAATTGGATGTATACGGATATGAAATACATATGGGGATATGCAAATATGGAAAAGATGCAAGACCATTATTTAATATAACTGATAAAAATGGTGAAAAGGTTGACACAGAAGATGGTGCCATAAATATGTCAGGAAATGTAATTGGATCTTATATACATGGAGTTTTTGATGGAATTGACTTTAGAGAATTCATTGTGAATAAAATAAGAGAAAATAAAGGATTAGGGTATAAAAAATCAAAAGCATATGAAAATCTCAGAGAAGGAGAATTGGATAAGTTAGCAAGCATAGTGCGAAAGAATTTAGATATAGATAAGATATATAGCATTATGTGCATTAAAAGATAATAATTAAATTTAGAAAAGAGGGGTTAAATTTGTCCAGTTCTTTTGTATTTATGAATTTAATAGATATTGTGATAGCAGTTGTAATTGATTGGATAATTGGAGATCCCTATTGGTTTCCCCATCCCGTTATATATATAGGAAAACTTATATCTTATTTAGATAAAAAGGGAAGAAAGCTTTGTAAAAAAAATGAGAGCTTAAAGGCCTTTGGTGGCTTGATAGTTTTTCTAGTAGCAATGGTTAGCTTTATTGTTCCTTTTGCAGTGCTGATGCTTTGTAGAAAAAATATTATTTTATACAACATATTAAATACACTTATTATTTGGACTACTATTTCTGCTAGATGCCTTGCTGTAGAGGCGAAAAAAGTATCCTATGCCCTTAAAAAAGAAGATATTGAAGATGCAAGGACCAAGCTTTCTTATATAGTTGGAAGGGATACATCCTCTTTAAGCAGTCAGGAAATAATAAGGGCAGATGTGGAAACTGTGGCGGAAAATACTTCCGATGGAGTAATAGCACCACTTATATATGCAGCTATTTTTGGAGCACCACTTGCTATGCTCTATAAGGGAATAAATACTATGGATTCCATGCTTGGATATATGAATGAAAAGTACAGGTATATAGGATTTTTTCCTGCAAAGGTAGATGACGTATTTAATTTTATACCTTCTAGAATTACAGGGGTACTTATGTGTATATCTGCTTTTGTAGTAAAAGGAAATCCTTTTAAGTCTTTTAAAATAATGATAAGGGACAGGAAAAACCACAAGAGTCCTAATTGTGCTTATCCTGAGGCAGCAGCAGCTGGAGCTATGAGAATACAGCTTGGTGGCACAAATGTTTATTTTGGCCAAGTAGTATATAAACCTACTATAGGGGATAAACTTATGGAACTAAGTTTTAAACATATAGGACAGTGCATAATAATTATGTATTTTACCGAAATACTTTTTATGATTTTATGTGGAATAGTTATAATTGGGTTACCCAGAGCGTAATTTAGAAAATCAATGATATAGGATGTGTTATTATGGAACATGGTGGAGATATATATACAGAGGGACTTTTAAAGGGAAGAAAGCTTTTGGATTTCAGTTCAAATATAAATCCACTAGGAGTACCTTTAAGTTTCAAAGAAAATATAGAGAAAGCATTAAAAGATGTAGAAAAGTATCCTGATGTGGAGTATAGACAACTTAAAAATTCAATAAAAGAGTATATAAATTTCTCCTTAAATTACTTTTATCCGATGACTACCTGCTCTAATATTCCCACTTCTTCAAGTGGGAATAAAGAGCAGCTACGTCCCTGGATAACGATTTCTAAGTATCAAGTGGAGTCAAAAACTCCATCTGATGCCAAGAACTCTGTTTACATTGAAGAAGAAAAAATATCAAGCAGCATGGAAGATACAAACATTGTATTAGGTAATGGAGCTGCAGAAATAATAGATTTTGTAATCAGCTGTTTTAAAAGCATCTGTATTGTAGTACCTTCTTTTATAGAATATGAAAAAAATGCAGCAAAATGGAACTGCCAAATAATACATTCACATTTGAAAGAGAATATGGAGTATGATTATAAAGATATCGGACAAAAAATAGCAAAGTCAGAAGCATTAATTATTGGTAATCCAAATAACCCAAATGGCGGCGTAATAGATAAAGATAAGTTTAAAGAAATACTTGATTACTGTGAGGAAAATCATAAAACTATAATTATAGATGAAGCTTTTGTGGAGTTTACAGGAAAAAGAGGATGTTCTTTTTTAAGAGAAGTGCAGAAATATAAATGTGTATTTTTAATTAGAGCTCTTACTAAATTTTTTGCACTTCCGGGAATAAGAATGGGATATGGACTTTGTAAAAATGAAAATTTAATAAAAAGTATAAAATCCAAACAAAATCCATGGAACATAAACTCCTTTGCAGAAACAGCAGCTGAGAATGTTTTTAAAGATAAGAAATACATAGAAGACTCCATTTGCTGGATAGAAAAAGAGAGAAGATTTATGTTAGATGAGTTAAAAGAAATCCCTTTGTTTGAAAAAGTGTATGATAGCTACAGCAATTTTGTATTATGTAAAATGAAATATGAAGATTGTCAGAAGCTATATGATAGATGTTTAAAGGAAGATGTTCTTATAAGAAGATGCAGTAATTTTAAGGAACTTGATAGTAAATTTATAAGATTAGCGGTAAAAGATAGGCGGAGAAATGAAAGAATACTACAGGTGTTAAAAAAAATAAGTAAAGATGTAACTACTTAAGTTTTAAGGGGAGAAGGAGAGATGAAGATAAACAATTTAGAAAATAATAATATGCTTGTGTCGCTGCTATCTCCTAAAATAAAAGTGATTATATTAGGGGGAGGACATGCAGCTTACATTAAATCAAAAACCTTTTCAAAAAAAGGATGCCAGGTTTATATATTGTCTAAAAAGTTTATGGATGATTTTGAAAATATAGCCGGTCTCCCTAATGTAGATATAATTAATGCAGAGTATGAAAAGAAGTATATAGAAGACAAGCACCTTGTAGTAATAGCTACAGACGATGTGAAAGTAAACTACAGTATAGCAGAGGATTGTAGAAAGTTATGTAAAATATATATAGATGCAACTAAACCTGAAAATGGAAATTGCATTACACCCTGCCAGAGAAATACTAAAAATATTTCAATTGGGATAAATACAAAAGGAGTATCACCTGTAACTTCTGTGTTTATTGCAAATAAGCTGGTAGATTATATAAAAGACTATGATGAATTTGTAGAATTTACTTCTCATATAAGAAACAGTATTTGCAGTATAAATGATAAGAAAAAAATTATGAAGTTTATATGTACAGATGATTTTTACTTTTTTTATAAAAAGGGAAAGGCATTAGATGTAATAAATATGTTTTTTACAACAGCAAATTTAAGGATAACACAGGATGGTGATAACATTTGAATTTTAAAATTGCAACTAGAAAGAGCAAATTAGCCCAGACTCAAACTGAAATAGTAATGGATATACTAGAAAAAGATTATAATGCAAAGTGTGAAAAAGTACTTATAGAAACAATGGGAGACAAGAGACTTGACATAGCCCTAAATAAAATAGGTGGAAAAGGTCTTTTCTTAAAGGAAATTGAGCTGGCACTTCTTAAAGATGAAGCAGATGCAGCAGTTCATAGTATGAAAGATGTACCTTTTGATGTGCCGGAAGATTTTGAAATAGCTGCTATTATGCAGAGAGAAGATGTAAGAGATGCCTTTGTATCTAAAGATAAAGTACCTTTTAATGAACTTCCTAAAGGAGCCAAAATTGGGACAAGCAGCAATAGAAGAGCAGAACAGTTAAAGATATTAAGGCCGGATATAGAGATAGCTCCTATAAGAGGAAATATACAGACTAGAATAAGTAAAATAGAAAGTCAAAACTTAGATGGCATAGTTTTGGCAGCTGCAGGAATTAAAAGATCTCACTTAGATGAACTAGTTACTGAGTATTTTAAAGTGGAAGATATGGTACCTGCAATTGGACAAGGAGCTCTTGGCATAGAAACAAAAAAAGACAGTAAAAATAAGAGCTTTTTCAGTAAATTAGACGATGAAAATACAAGAATTTGTGTAGAAGCTGAAAGAAGTTTTATGAGGACATTAAATGGAGATTGTCATTCCACCATAGGTGCCTATGCAAAGATAGATAAAGATACTATAAATATCATGGGAATGTTCATGGTAGGAAATAAACTTATAAAAAAAGATGTAACAGGGAATAAAGAAGATTATATGGTTTTAGGTGAAAAACTTGCAAAAATGATATTGAAAGCTTAAGGAGGATACTATGGGTAAAGTTTATCTTATTGGTGCAGGACCTGGAGATGAGGAACTTATAACTTTAAAGGCAGTGAGAAAACTCAGTGAATGTACTGCAGTTATGTATGACAGATTAGCAGGACCTGGAATTTTGAAATATGTAAATGATGACTGTGAAATATATTACTGTGGTAAGGAACCAGGATGCCATTATAAAAATCAGGATGAAATAAATAGCATGTTAGTTGAACTTGCTAAAAAAGGACATGTAGTAGGAAGAATTAAAGGCGGAGATCCCTATGTATTTGGAAGAGGAGGGGAAGAAGCTCTAGCTCTTTTAAAAGAAAATATAGAGTTTGAGGTCATACCGGGAATCACTTCTCCAATATCAGCCTTAAATTATGCAGGAATACCTGTAACTCATAGAAAGGTAGCTCGAAGTTTTCATATCTTTACAGGAAAGACTGCTGAAAAGCTGGATATAAATTGGGAAGCTGCAGCTAAAATAGGAGGAACACTGATTTTCCTAATGGGATTTAGAAACCTGGAAGTAATATGCAGCAAGCTTAAGGAAAATGGTATGGATGAAAATACTCCTTGTGCAGTAGTTATGAGAGGAACTACTTCAAAGCAGAAAAAAGTTGTAGGAAAAATAAAAGACATAAAAGAAAAAGCTGAAGAGGCAGGACTAACTTCTCCCTGCATAATAGTTATAGGAGATGTTATAAAATTCAATGAGCAGCTTGATTGGTATGAGAAAAAGCCTCTTTTTGGAAAAAATGTATGTATCACAAGGTCAAAGGCTCAGTCACGTGAAATGAGAGAAAAACTTCTTGATTTAGGAGCTCAGGTTACTGAGATACATTCTATAGAAATAAAATATACTTCAGAAAACATCAAAGAGTATTTAGGTAAATTGCCGGAGTATGATTATATTATTTTTACCAGTGTAAATGGGGTGAACAGCTTTTTTGAACGACTTCTAACCGAAAATTATGATATTAGAAATATAAAAGGAAAATTTGCAGCTATAGGTCCTGCCACAGAAAGAGCTATAAAAAATAAGGGAATTATACCTGAAATAGTAGCAGAAAAGTTTGTAGCTGAAAGTCTCCACGATAAAATGAAAGGTTTCATAAAAAAAGGAGACAAGGTATTTATTCCAAGATCTAAAAATGCAAGACCTTATTTGGCAGAAGCCTTGAGAGAAGAAGGCTGCATGGTAGATGAATGTTATACTTATGAGACAATAGCTGGCAGCCTAACTGATAAAAATTGTTTTAATGATGTAGATACAGTTATTTTTACAAGTCCAACTACAGTTAGAAATATGATAGAACTTGTAGGACTTTCTGCTATAAAGGAAAAACAGGTAATTTCTATAGGACCTATAACAGGTAAAGAGCTGAAAAAGCATGATATAGATTATGAAATGTCTGAAGAATATACTACAGACGGAGTTATAAAACGACTATTAGAAGGGAAGTAAAAAACATGTTTAGAAGACACAGAAGACTTAGAAAGAATCCAATTATAAGAGATATGGTTAGGGAAACTGTTCTCAATCCAAGTGATTTTATTTACCCATTATTTGTGGTAGAAGGAGAAAATATTAAAGAAGAAATATCTTCACTGGACAATAATTACCACTATTCTATTGACAGGCTTCCTGAAGCTGTAAAAGAAATTAAAGATGCGGGAGTAAAGAGCGTAATTTTATTTGGAATTCCAGACCATAAAGATGAGGTGGCAACTTCAGCTTTTGAGGAAAATGGAATAATTCAAAAGGCAGTTAGAAAACTGAAAGAATTAGATCCAGAACTTTATGTAATTACAGATGTATGCATGTGTGAGTATACAAGCCACGGTCATTGTGGAATACTCAATGGACATGAAGTAGACAATGATGAAACACTTAAATATATAGCTAAAATAGCACTTTCTCATGCACAAGCTGGAGCAGATATGGTAGCACCATCTGATATGATGGATGGAAGAGTTGAAGCTATTAGAAACATATTAGATGAAAATGGATTTAAAAATGTAGCTATAATGGCTTACAGTGCCAAATACTGTTCTGCATTTTATGGACCTTTTAGAGATGCAGCGGATTCAGCACCTAAATTTGGTGACAGAAAGGGTTATCAGATGGATCCAGCCAATGTAAGAGAAGCTATGCTGGAAATAGAAGATGATATAAAAGAGGGAGCAGACATAATAATGGTAAAACCAGCTCTTCCTTATCTGGATGTAGTGAGACTTGCCAGGGACAAATTTGACTTGCCAGTAGCTGCTTATAATGTAAGTGGAGAATTTGCCATGGTTAAAGTAGCAGCTAAAGCTGGTCTTATAGATGAAAAAGCTATAGTAAAGGAAATGCTAACTTGCATAAAGAGGGCAGGAGCAGGAATGATAATTACTTATTATGCTCTTGACATATGCAGGTGGATTAAAGAAGATTTCAAGTAAAAAATGAAATAGGGTGATGGGTATTGAAAAGTATTATTGTATCATCAAACAGCAGTGGAGGCGGAAAGACTACAGTAACTATTGGACTAATGAAGGCACTTATGAAAAAAGGCTATAAAGTTCAAGGTTACAAAGTAGGACCAGATTATATAGATCCTGCATTTCATAGAAGTATAACTAAAACTAGCTCTAGAAATTTGGATTTATATCTTATGGGAGAAGAGGGAGTAAAGGCTTCTTTCAGTAGGGGAAAAGGAGACCTAGGAATAATTGAAGGTGTTATGGGATTATATGACGGCAAGGGAATAGACAGCAAGTATTCTACAGCTAATATAGCTGAGGTACTGGACTTGCCTGTGGTACTTGTCATGAGCCCTAAGTCTCAAAGTACTACCTTATGTGCTGAAATAAATGGAATAGTGAACTTTGAAAATTTAAATATAGCAGGAGTGATATTTAATAATATAGGAGATAGTTACTATAAACTCTTGAAAGCTGCTGTAGAAAAAAATTGTAATATAAAGGTATTTGGCTACATTCCAAAGGATGAAAGGCTTTCCCTTAAGAGCAGACATTTAGGACTTGTCCAAAGCAGTGAAGTAGGTGACTTAAATGAAAAAATAGACCTATGCAGTGAACTCATTTTAAAAAATGTGGATGTTGAAATGCTGCTGGGATGTTTTAAGGAAAACAAGAACTTTAAGGACGAGTATCATATTGAAAATAGGAAGATAAGAACGGCAGTAGCTTACGATAAAGCCTTCAGCTTTTATTACAAGGAAAATATAGAACTTTTAGAGGAACTAGGTGAAACTGTATTTTTTAGTCCCCTTAAAGATAAAAAATTACCTTCTAATATAGACTTTTTGTATATAGGAGGCGGATATCCTGAAGTTTTTATAGAAGAGCTTAGCAGCAATAGATCTATGATGGAAAGTATAAAAACAGAATTAAAAGCGGGACTTAGATGCTATGCTGAATGCGGAGGACTTATGTATTTGACAGAAGGCATGGAAAATGTAGATAAAAGTGCTGTCTTTGACACAGTTGGATTTTTTAAAGGAAAGGCTCACATGACTTCAAGATTGCAAAACTTTGGATATGCCGAGATAGAAGTGGCTAAGAAAAATGACATTTTACCTTTAGGACTTAAAGTAAATTGTCATGAGTTTCATAAATCTTATATCGATTCAGAAGAAGAAAAAATTTATAACGTGACTAAAGATACTTACGATGGAAAAATAAAAAAGTGGAACTGCGGGTACGTTAAGAACAATACTTTAGGAGCTTATGCCCACATTCACTTCTTTGGAAACTTAGATATGTTACAAAAGATTTCAGGGGCATCAAAAAAATAAAAATAAAAAAGTTTTAAAAAATGCGTTACTATTTTTGTGTTTTTAGTGTCTTATATAGTAAAGGGTCAATTTAATAATTTTAAAAGTAAATTTGGGGGTATGTATTATGAGTTTATTTGAAGAAACTTTAAAGTGCATAGAGGGAAAAGATGAAGAGGCTGTAAAAAAGGCATGGAAAAGATTGGACAGCTTGACAAAACCTATAGGAAGCCTTGGAAAACTTGAAGAAATAGCTGCCAAGATGGCAGGAATTACAGGAAAAATACATAATAAAATAAATAAAAAAAATATAGTTATTATGTGTTCTGATAATGGAGTAGTAGAAGAAGGGGTAAGTAACTGTCCTAAAGATCTTACAGTAACAGTTACTAAAAATTTTGCAAGAGGTATAACAGGAGTTTGTGTGCTTTCAGATTTTGCCAAGTCTGACATAACTGTAGTAGATGTAGGAGTGGATTATGACTTTGATGATCCTAAAATAATAAATAAAAAAGTAGCCTACGGTACTAAAAACATGGTTAAAGGACCAGCCATGACTAGAGAAGAATGCATAAAGGCCATTGAAGCGGGAATAGAGTCAGTAGATGATCTTGTAAAAAAGGGATATAACCTTTTTGGAACAGGCGAAATGGGTGTAGGTAATACTGCCACTAGTTCTGCAATTTTAAGTGCAATCACAGGTTTACCTGTAGATCTTACAGTTGGAAAAGGTTCTGGAATTACAGATGAACAACTTAAAAGTAAAAAGAAAGCTGTACAAGCTGCTATTGATGTAAATAAACCAGATCCAAAAGATATTATTGATGTATTGTCAAAAGTAGGTGGATTTGATATAGCAGGAATGTGCGGGTGTTTTTTAGGAGCTGCAAAAAATAGAGTACCTATTGTAATTGACGGATTTATATCTTCGGCAGCTGCCTTATGTGCTTTTAAATTAAACGAAAAGGTAGGAGATTATTTATTTCCTTCTCATCTTTCTGCAGAACCAGCTATAAGCTATGTGATGAGGGAACTGGGATTAAAGCCTATGTTAAATTTAGATATGAGACTTGGAGAAGGTTCAGGATGTCCTTTAGAGTTTTCAGTAATAGAGGCCGCACTTTATACTATGGACAATATGGCAACTTTTGAAGAAGCTGATGTAAAAAATTCAGATAAATTTATAGATATAAGGGAAAAGTAGTTTTTAACTTCATATAAGGAAATGGAGAATAGATTATTATGGATTATATAAAATCACCTATGGGAATAGAGAAAAGAAGTTTTGAAATAATAGGAGAAGAAATGGGAGAATGTAATTTCCCTGAAAGAGAACTTTCTATAGTAAAAAGGGTAATACATACTACAGGAGATTTTCAATATAAAGATATACTATATATAAGAGAAGGAGCTGTAGACAGTGCCTTGGAACTTTTAAAAAAAGGGGTGACCATATATACAGATACAAATATGGCTGCAGCAGGAATAAATAAAAAAGTACTTGCAAAGCTGAATTGTAAAGTAGAATGTTTTGTAAGTAGAAGTGAAATAGCAGATATAGCTAAAGAAAAAGAAATAACTCGTTCTATGGCAGCTGTAGAAAAAGCTGTAGAAGAAGGTGTGGAGTTTTTTGTATTTGGAAATGCCCCTACAGCACTTTATAAATTAAAGGAGCTTACTTTAGCCGGAAAGGCAAAGCCTAAATTTATAGTAGGAGCACCAGTAGGATTTGTAGGAGCTGCAGACTCCAAAGAGGAAATAGAAAAACTTGATGTACCTATGATAACTATAAGGGGAAGAAAAGGCGGCAGTAACATAGCAGCTGCTATAGTAAATGCACTTATGTATATGATAACTAGATAATTTAGCACTTTTAGGTGGTGATATTGTGCTTGACATGTATGTAAATTGTGATGGAAAAAGACTTAGATGTGGATATACTACAGGTTCTTGTGCGGCAGCAGCTGCAAAGGCTGCTTCCACTATGCTATATTTTAAAACTGATTTAAAAGAAGTGAAAATAGATACTCCAAAAGGTATTGAACTTGTGATACCTATTGAAAAAGTAAAGCATGGAAAAGATTTTGTAGAGTGCTGTGTTTTAAAAGATGGTGGAGACGATATAGACATAACAAATGGCATAGAGATATGGGCAAGAGCAAATAAAATATCTAAAGGATATAGATTAAAAGGCGGCATAGGGGTTGGAATAGTTAAAGGTGAAGGACTATATGTGAAAAAAGGTGAAGCTGCTATAAACCCTGTGCCTAGAAAGATGATTGAAAAAGAAGTAAAAGAAGTACTTCCCGAAAACTCAGGTGTAGAAATAACTATATTTGTACCTGAAGGTGAAAAAATAGCAAAGAAGACATTTAATCCAAGACTCAATATAGTAGGAGGAATTTCTATACTTGGAACAAGTGGAATTGTAATGCCAATGTCTGAGGAAGCACTTAAACAGTCTGTGGAACTTGAGATAAATCAAAAGATAGCTAAAGGGTGCAAAGATCTTATACTTCTCTTTGGAAACATGGGAGAAAATATGGCAGCTAGTTTGAAGCTGGACAAAAACAAGATGGTTATAATGTCTAACTATGTTGGCTTTGCACTTGGATGCTGCATGAATAAAAATATAAAGAAAGTACTTGTAATTGGACATATAGGTAAGATGAGTAAAATTGCTTCAGGATGTTTTAACACCCACAGCAGGGTATCAGATGTAAGACTTGAGACAATGGCACTGGAACTTGCTTTAATGGGAGAAAACTTGCAACTTGTAAAAAAAGTGTATAATGAAAAAACTACAGAAGGAGCTGTAGAACTTCTAGGAGATGGATATGACAAGCTTTATGAAAATATAGGTATTAAGGTAAAAAATAGAATAGAACAGTACACCTATAATTCAATAGAAGCAGATGTTATAATGTATTCAATGAAAAGAGGAGTGCTCTACAGTAGTCTTTCTAAGTAAAATTTTAATAGTAGGTGTGGTTATGAATACAAAGGTTTTTATAGTAGGCATAGGACCTGGAAATAAAGATTACATACTTCCAAAGGCTGTAGCTGTAATGAAACAGTCGCAGGCTATATTGGGCTTTGAAAGAGCAGTAGATAGTTTGGATTTTGTAGATGGTAATAAGATAAAGGTAAAAAAGTTAAAGGATATACTTGACACTTTGCAATCTGGAAAATATGAGGTTGTATCAGTTACGGCTTCTGGAGATCCACTTTACTATGGTATAACAGAGTATTTAAAAAAGAATTATGATGGAAATATAGAAGTCATTCCAGGTATAAGCTCTTTTCAATATATGATGGCAAAAGTAAAACTTAGCTGGCAGGGAGCTTTTTTAGGAAGTCTCCACGGCAGAGAGGAAGATTTTTTAAGTATAGTAAAGGACAATCATATTTCTATATGGTTTACGGATAAAAAGCATTCGCCGGATTATCTGTGCAGCATCTTAGAAGAAAATACTGTAGATGCAGTAGTGCATGTAGGAGAAAATCTTTCTTATGAGGATGAGAAAATTACTTCAGGAAGTGCTGCAGAGCTAAAAAATAAAGACTTTGGAGGTCTTTGTGTAGTTGTAATTGAAAATAAAACTCTATAAAAGTGGGAGAAATTTTTATGAGATATATAAAAGATGATGAATTTATAAGAGGAAACTGTCCCATGACAAAAGAGGAAATTAGAATACTTAGCATTGCAAAACTTGGAATTGAGCCAGATTTTAGAGTGTTGGATGTAGGTGCTGGAACAGGTTCTGTAAGTGTACAGATGGCTAAGATATGCTCTAAGGGACAGGTAGTTGCCATTGAAAAAAATGAAGAAGCACTTTCTGTAATTGAAAAAAATATAGAGAAATTCAATGTAAACAATTTAACAGTTGTAAAAGGAGAAGCACTTGAGGTAGAGGAAAGCATAGAACCTTCTTTTGACGCTGTATTTATAGGCGGCAGCGGAGGAAATATAGAGGAAATAATAAAAAGATATGGTGCAAAGCTAAAAGAACATGGGAAAATGGTTCTTAATTTTATAACTTTAAATAATTTGTATAAAGCCCTTGATACTCTAAAAGGTATGAAATGTGAAGTAGAATGTATACAAGTATCAATAAACAAGACCAGGGCAAATAGCTATATGATGACTTCTAATAACAGTATATTTATAGTAAGTGCAATTCGTAATTTATAATTTGTTAAATAACAAATAACAAATAATGACAATTTATCTTCTAATATCACAAAACATTAAAATTATAGATTTGCTGAGGTGCGAAGGAAGTCATCATTATTTGAACTTTGATATTTGGACTTTAAATTTTGTATTATGTAGTGAGGATGTGAAAACTTATGGAAAAAGATACCTTAAAGATGGGTACTCTCTATGGTATAGGAGTTGGACCTGGAGATGAAGAATTACTGACGCTAAAAGCTGTAAATGTAATAAAGAAATGTGAAGTAATAGTTGCACCTTCAGCAAAAGATGGAGATAGAAGCATAGCTTTTGATACAGCTAAAAATTTTGTAGATGAAAGTAAAGAAGTTATAATAAAACACTTTCCAATGGGTGGAAAAGAGCAGGAAGGAAAGATACTTGAAGCTTTTAAGACTATAGAGGAAAGATTAAATGAAGGTAAAAATGTTGCATTTTTGACTATAGGTGACCCTTTTGTATACAGCACCTATATATATCTTTTGGAGCATATTAAAAACAAGGGGTATAAAACAGAAACTGTGCCTGGAATAACATCTTTTTGTGCTGCTGCAAGTCTGGCAGGACAGAGCATTGTTATAGGAGATGAAAGGGTTCTGATCCTTCCTGCATCGCAGGTAGATAAGATAACAGATGAGAAGTTTGTAGTAATAATGAAAGTGTATAGAAAAGAAGAAAATGTATTAAATGTATTAGAAGAAAAAGGATTCAAGTACATATGTGTAAAGAGAGCTTATAGAGAAGGACAGGAAGTACTTAAAAATAGAGAAGATATACTAAAAAGCAGAGATTATATGTCTCTTATAATAGCCCAAAGAGATTAAAGGAGGAAGAACATGACAAATAAAGTTTACTTTATAGGAGCAGGACCAGGAAATGCTGATTTAATAACAGTTAAGGGAAGAGATATACTAAAAACTGCAGATGTGGTTATATATGCAGGTTCACTCGTAAGCAAAGATCATTTGGAATACTGTAGAGTTGGAGTAAAAATATATAATTCTGCTTCCATGACCTTAAATGAAGTTATCGATGTTATAAAAAAATATCATGGAGAAGGAAAGAAAATAGTTAGACTGCATACAGGAGATCCAACCATATATGGGGCTATAAGAGAGCAGATGGATGAACTAGACAAGCTTGGAATAGATTATGAAGTTGTTCCAGGAGTAAGTTCCTTTACGGCTGCAGCAGCTGCTATAAACAGAGAATTTACCCTTCCAAGTATAAGTCAAACTATAATTCTCACAAGAGTAGAGGGAAGAACTCCCGTACCAGAGAAAGAAAATTTGGAAAGATTAGCTTCTGTAGGAGCTTCCATGGCACTGTTTTTGTCTGTAAGTATGATAGACAAGGTAGTGGAAAAATTAAAGAAAGGCTATGGTAGAAATGTGCCTATAGCAGTTATTCAAAAAGCTACTTGGGAAGATGAAAAGTGTGTTATAGGAACTTTAGATGATATTGTAGAAAAAGTAAAGAAGGAAAATATAACAAAGACAGCGCAGATACTCGTAGGAGATTTTATCAATTGCAAATATGATAAGAGCCTTTTGTACGATGAAAATTTTACCCATATGTTCAGAAAGGCAAAAAATGAAAATAGCGGTAATTAGCGTTACAACTGCAGGAGATAAAATAAGTGATAAGATAAAAAAGCATTTTCCTATAGATCTTTATTCTAAAAATAATATGGAAGGTTTTAAACTTAAAGATGCAGCGGAAACTGCCATGTCAAATTACAAGGCAGTTGTATTTATAAGTTCTACGGGTATAGCTGTAAGAGCCATAGCAAGCTTTATAAAATCAAAAGATAAGGATCCTGCAGTAGTTGTCATAGACAGTTCCTGTAAATTCATAATCAGCCTTTTAAGTGGTCATTTAGGCGGGGCAAATGAACTTACATGCAAATTGGCAAGTATCCTTAAAGCTGTTCCTGTAATAACTACAGCTACGGACAATATTGGGGTAAAAGCACCGGATGTTTTTGCAAAAGAAAATGGACTCATTATAAATGATTTAAAAGATGCTAAATACATAGCTGCCCTTTTGGTGGAAGGCAAAAAAGTAGGATTTATAGATGAGGATAAATTGTTGGATGCTCCCAAAGGTTACAGCATCAATTCAGACGATATACAAGGACTTTTGTATGTTACAAATAAATGTAAAGCCTTTGGCAAGGAAAATTTTAGAGATATAAAAACATTAAAACTCATAAGAAAAAATATTGTGCTGGGAGTTGGCTGTAGGAAAAATTTCGATTCGAAGCAGATGATAGAAACAGTTAAAAAGCTGCTTTTAGATTACAATATAGATGAAAGGGCTGTAAAGTATATTTCTACTGTAGAAATTAAGGCAAAGGAAGAGGCCATATTAAAACTTGCAGAATATTTCAAATGCGATTTAAAAATATATTCTATAGAAGATATAAAGAAGGTACATCATAACTATAAAGGCAGTGACTTTGTTGAAAAGACCATAGGTGTAAGGGCAGTGTGCGAGCCTTGTACAGAACTTACGGGAGCATCTTTAATTACGAATAAAATAAAGGCAAATGGAATGACCTTGTGTATAGGTGAAGTACATAAAAAAATTGTGCATTGTAAATTGTGAATTGTGCATTAAATAAAGGATGTGTGTAAAATGGGTAAACTTTATGTAGTAGGAATTGGACCAGGTGGATATGAAAATATGACTTTACGTGCTGTAAAGGTAATAGAAAATAGTGAAATAATTGTAGGATATACTAAGTATATAGAGATGATAAAAGATCTAATTAAAAATAAAGAGGTAATTTCAACAGGTATGAGAGCTGAAGTGGAGAGATGTAAAAAAGCACTTGAACTTTCAAAAGACCACGTAGTTTCCATAGTGAGTACAGGTGACCCAGGAATATATGGTATGGCAGGGCTCATCTTAGAAATGAGAAAAGATGAAGATGTAGAAGTAATTCCAGGACTCACAGCTTCTTCTGCAGCAGCTTCCATAGTTGGAGCACCTCTTATGCATGATAACTGTAACATAAGTTTAAGTGATCTTATGACTCCCTATGAGCTTATAAAAAAGAGAATTGAACTTGCAGCTTCTGGAGATTTTGTAATATCACTTTATAATCCTAAAAGTAAGGGTAGACCTCATTATTTAAAAGAATGTATTGATATTGTGAAAAAATACAGGAAAGGCGATACCCCTATAGCCGTAGTTAAAAATGCACTTAGAGAAGGTCAGGAGCATAAGCTTTTTACACTTGATTCTTTTGATGATAGCGTAGTTGACATGATGTCTGTAGTTATAATAGGAAACAGTAACAGTTATATAAAAGATGGGGTATTTATAACTCCCCGTGGTTACAAAATTCCACAGTAGAATTAAAAACTATTCTTAAAAGAGGTGATAAGATTTGAAGGAAGCAAAAAGAGGAATACTTGTGGTAAGTTTTGGTACGAGCATATTGGAAACACTTAAAAACTGTATTGAAGACACGGAAAATGAAATTAAAAATGAATTTAAGGGATATGCAGTTAGAAGAGCTTTTACCTCCGGAATAATAATTAAAAAATTAAAAAATCAAAAGGGAATTTATATAGACACAGTGCCTGAGGCCCTGGATAAAATGAAAAATGAAGGCTTTAGAGAAGTTTATGTTCAGCCCCTACATATAATGCCAGGAGATGAATATGACAAGGTAGTTCGCTGTATAAATGAATATCAAGGGTCTTTTGGTAAACTGGTTTTAGGTCGCCCTGTACTTTATAGGCAAAGCGATTATGTAATAGCTGCAAGGGCATTAGAAAAGCAGCTTCCACCTCTTAGTCAAAATGAAGCTGTAGTGTTAATGGGACATGGCTCTTCGCATCATAGTAATTCTAGTTATGCTCTTTTTCAATATGTATTAGATGATTTGAAAATAAGAAATATTTTTATAGCTACTGTAGAGGGGTATCCTGAAATTGATAATGTAATACCTAAGCTGAAAAAAAACAATATTGAGAAAGTAACATTAATGCCTTTTATGTTAGTAGCAGGAGATCATGCCACAAATGACATGGCAGGTGAAGACAAGGATTCTTGGAAACAAATACTTGAATCTAAAGGATTTGAAATAAATACATATCTTCATGGGCTAGGGGAAAACAAGGCTTTTCAGGAGATATATGTGCAGCACATTAGAGATTGTATAGAAGGCAATCCTCTTATGGATGAAAAGATGAAAGTTAGAATGTAAGGAGATTTTCATATGATAGGATTAATTCTTGGAACTTCTGAAGGTAGAAAAATACTTTCTTTGCTAAATGAATTTACTTCTGATATATTTGTATCTACAGCAACGGAATATGGTGGAGAGCTTCTTAAAGAATATAAATATGCTTATATGAATAATAAACCACTTGATCTTCATGATCTTATAAGTGAATTAAGGGAAAAAGGTGTAAAAGTACTAGTGGATGCCTCACATCCTTATGCAGTGGAAGTTACTAAAAATGTAATTAAGGCATGTGATGAGTTAAACATAGAGTATATAAGATATGAAAGACCTTCTTGTATAGATGAATTTAAAAATGAAGATAAAGTTATAGAAGTAAAGGATTATGATGAGCTTAAATTGAAGCTTAAAGACATAAAAGGAACTATACTAAATACTACAGGAAGTAGGAGTTTGGATAAAGTATTGGGAATGGGTCTTAAAAATAGAATAATTTATAGAGTTTTGCCGTCTGTTAAAGTTATAAAGGAATGTTATGATAGAAATATAGATTTAGCAGATATAATTGCTTTAAAAGGGCCTATAAGTTATGAACTAAATTGTGCCTTTATAAAAGACTATGAGGCTGAAGCCATGCTGCTTAAAGACAGCGGCAGGGAAGGCGGAACTTATGAAAAAATAAGGGCCTGTCTGGATTGTGGAATATATGCTTTTATAATTGGAAGAAAAAAAATGAATTATGATAGTATTAATGTTTTTTACAATGTAAATGAACTTGTGAAATATATAAAGACAATAAAAAATTTGTAAAGGGTGTATTTTATGGAGACTTCAACAATTTATCCTGGAAGTTTTGGAGAGATACTTCAGGGAAAAATAGAAAATAGAGATCTTTTATTGTCTTGTCCAGTAAATATTTATACTAAAGTTAAGCTTATAGAATGTAATAATCCCATAAGGAAAAGGTACCTAAAAAAGTCTTCTAGTTTTTTGTACAATATTCTTAAATCCTGGGGATATGAAAAGTATTTTGATAGTCTAGATATAGAAATAAACTCCGAGATTCCATATGGAAAGGGACTTGCCAGTAGTACGGCAGATCTTTGTGGAGTTTATTATTGTCTTATTAATATGTTTAATAAAAAGTTCAATGAGGTAGAACTTGTGAAAAACTGTATAGATATCGAACCTACGGATAGTATAGTATTTAATAAGATGACTTTATTTGATTACAAAAGTGGTAATTATAAATTCACCATAGGAGATTATTTATCTTATAATATACTTGCTTTTGAAGGAGATAAAACAGTAGATACAGTTGAATTTAATCACAAAAATTTACCTAATTTATGTGATGTTAAAGACTTAGTTCCAATACTTAAAGAAGCAGTGAAAGAAAAAGATTTACATAAGCTAGCCTATGTATCAACTGAAAGTATAGTGAAAAATCAGAAAAGACTTTATTATGACTTTTTAAACTTAGTGATGGATATAAAAGAAAAAACTTCAGGCCTTGGAATAATAGGTGCACATAGTGGAAATGTTTTAGGAATAATATATGATGATGCAGAAAAGTTTAAATTTGAAGAAAAGTTCCTAGGAGGATTAAATTTAAAAAATATAAAGATATATAAAGTAAAGGCTTTAAGTGAAATTTTACTGCCAGTGGAATGTATTTAGTATGATTATGTGATTGAAAAAATTCTATTTATAATAATTATTGACATAATATATGCATACTAATAAACTTAAAGTAAGAGAAAGAATTTAGGCATTTGAAAGAAAATAACTTATTATAAGGAAGAGGGTTGTTTGTTATGGATAAAGGATATATTCAAGTTTATACTGGAAACGGAAAAGGTAAGACTACGGCTTCACTAGGTTTATCTCTTAGAGCTGTATGTGCTGGTAAAAAAGTATTCTTTGGACAATTTGTTAAGGGAATGGAGTACAGTGAGTTAAAGGCAAAAGAATATTTACCTAATTTTACATTAGAACAGTTTGGAAGAAATTGCTTTATATGCGGTAAACCAAGCAAAGCTGATATAGAAGCAGCTAAAACTGGACTTAAAAAAGTTGAAGAAATAGTTACAAAGGGAGATTATGATGTAGTAGTATTGGATGAAATAAATATAGCTATATTTTATGAGCTATTTACAGTAGATGAAGTTTTGCAAATTTTAGATAAAAAGCAGGAAAAGACTGAAGTAATACTAACAGGAAGATATGCAGATAAGAGAATAATAGAAAGAGCAGATTTAGTTACAGAAATGAAGGAAATAAAGCATTATTATACTGAAGGTGTCCCAGCAAGAGTTGGAATAGAGAATTAGCATATAGAGTTTCTAAACGAAAAATCAACTTATACTCCGAATATTTTTTACAACCTTCAGCTCGTTAAATATTTTGATAAGGCTAAGTAAAAAATTTAAAAAAATACTGAGAACTTTTGAAAACTCGTACCTCAAACAATTCAAAAGTTCTAGATTTTTTAAAAATTTTTTACTAAGACTTATATACAAAATATTTAAAAGAGCTTCACTATTGTAAAAATATTTCTGCGTATAAGTTGATTTTTAAGTTAGAAGACTTATATAGAGTTTTTAGCTTGATAGGTGATTTTACTAAATTATATAATGAAAAAATTCATCACCTTAAAAACCTGATTTCAATTTTATCATTACATTTTATGTATAAGTTTAAATTTAAGATTTTTCATAACATAGTGGAGAAAAATAACATTCACTATTTATTGAATAACTTTTTACCTATAATAACCACTAAAAGCAATACAACTGAAGTAATTGCTATAGTACCACCAGGGGCACTGTTTATATAATAGGATAGGAATAATCCAATCATTATGTCTAGAAATCCAAATATTATTGAAAATAAAAATGTAATTTTAAATCCTTTGTGAAGTTGAAGAGCTGCAGCCACGGGCATAGCTATCATGGATGAAATTACAAGAATCCCAAGAATTCGTATAGAAACAGAAATTGTAGCACCTACCAAAAGGGCAAATATGTAATTTATAAGCTTTACTTTTATTTTGCACACTTTTGCTCCATTTTCATCAAAGGTTATATACAATAATTCATTATGTAAAAGAGTTAAAGTTATAACAGAAATTATGCTTAATATAACTACTGTGTAAATGTCATTTTCAGATACAGTAAGTATACTTCCAAAAAGAAAGGAGTTTACATCTGCATTGGCTTTTCCAGTACTTATAAGTACAATGGCAATACCAACGGATAATGTAAGGACTATAACAAGTATTAATTCAGCGTATTTCTTATAATAATCTCGTAAAAACTCTATTACGAGTCCTGCAATGGAAGTAAATATAAAAGCAGTTAGTATTGGATTGAATCCGAAAACTAGACCTATTGCAACTCCAGCGAGGGATGAATGAGATAGGGTATCTCCAATCATAGAATATCTTTTTAAGACTAAAAATATGCCTACAGCAGGACAAAGTATAGATATAAATATACCTGCAATAATTGCATTTTGCATAAAACCGTATTGTAACATGATTTTCCTCCAGTAAAATTTAATTAAAATCAGATAGATTATGTACTTGTTGTTTGTATTCTTCAACAGTATACATTTTTAAATTGCCATCCTTCATGGTACAGATATGGGTAGAATTTTCCAGAGCAGCTTTTAAGTTGTGTTCTACAGCTAGAACCGTTATGGATTGGTGCCTATTTAAATGTTTTATTATACTGTATATTTCTTTTTGGCTTGGAACGTCTATTCCAGTAGAAGGTTCATCAAATATTAGGAGTTTAGGGTAGCCAATGAGAGCTCTTGCTATGAATATTTTTTGACGCTGGCCGCCAGAAAGATTCCCTATCAGTTTATTTTTAAAATCACCCATTCCAACAGAACCAAGACATATATTTGCAGATTTTTTATTTTTAATTTTTAAAACTTTACTATGACATCTCAGTAGTTCTGAAACTGTAATTGGAAATTCAGAATTAAAATTATCTACTATTTGAGGTACATATCCAATTCTTTCAGATGCTATGTGTATACTGCCACTTAAAGGACTTAACAGTCCTAAAATTAATTTTACAAGGGTGGTTTTAGCGCTGCCGTTTTCGCCTAAAATTGAAACATAATTTCCGTCTTGAATGTTTAAGTTTACTTTATTTATTAAATAAGGACATTTACCTGTATAGGAAAATGTCAGATCTTTAATTTCTATCATTAATGATTTCCTCCATTTATATCAATGTACACGATAGGTGCAGTACATATAAGACCGACATATACTATTATATAACTAGTTGCGAACTAGTTGCAACTAAAAATATTAATTTCTAATTCAATTTTTAATGCTTTTAGTTGTGTATCTAGAATGGATGCTATATAAAATAAAGTTTTTAGAAAAAATATTGAATAAAAAATAAAAAAAGTGTTGACTAATTGTTGAGCAGGATATATAATATTAAATGTTGATTGCGAAAATTAAATATGGTCCCTTGGTCAAGCGGTTAAGACGTCACCCTCTCACGGTGAAATCAGGAGTTCGATTCTCCTAGGGACTACCAAAAATGAAAGAATAGCTTAACTACAATAGTTAAGCTATTCTTATTTTTTGATTTAAGATGTGCTTTTTTAAAATTTTACACTATTTTTACACTATAGTTTTAATGTCAGCTATAATGTCAGCTGATTTCTCTTTTCCTTTTTTTAAAATATGAGTATAAATATTGGCAGTTATTTCAATACTGCTGTGACCTAATAGCATAGAAATAGTTTTTAAAGGTATATTATTTTCAAATTGCTTAGCAGCATACGTATGCCTTAAAGCATGAAATTTTTTGTGAGGAATATTTAAGAATCTTAAAAATTTTGTCCATGTCTTGTCCAGATTTCCAGCGTTAATTAAGTTACCTTGTTCATTTAGAAATATGTAGTCCAAGTTGTCTTTGCAGTAGATACTACTCAAGAGATATAGGTACTGGTAAAGTAAGATTAACCTCTAATAATAAATGGGTACAAGTTAAAGAAGATACTTATGATGTAGTGTATTCTTCAAATACACAGTTTCAGGTACTTATAAAATTTGCAGGAGATATAAAAATAAATTATTAGGTGGTGAATGTACTATGGCAGGAAATTGTAAACCTAATGTTATTGGGTTAGGATCAGAGGCATCTCATATAAATATGGGATATTCTTTTCGTTATGTTACATCAACTATAGGAGGTTTATTTGATGGTATTTAAAATCGGTATATGTACCAAAATTTCTAATAAAACAGGAAGATAAATTTGAAATAAGAATGATGAAAGCTAGGAACTAGATATATCCTTTTTATTTTGCCTAAAAGTATTAAAACATGATAAAATAACTATAAATTGTATAATTCTATTAGAAAGTAGGTATAATTTATGGGAAATATATTAAAAGCAATAAAATGCAATCAATTTGCAAATAAAGCAGTTGTAGATATGACAGAATATTTAAATACTATTGTCCAAGGCTTTTCTGATGTAGTTATAATTAAAAGAGGAGATAATGGGATTATAGTCGTTCCAGCTAAAGCTTATGAGAAATCTTTGACTAGAGGTAAAAACATATTGACATATTGGAGTCATAGAGATTATATTATCCTAGACATTAGACCTTATTTAATAGCTAATTCTAAAGATGCTAATGAGAGACAAAATTGTAAATTTTACAATTTATCTGAATTAAAAGATAGGTCAATTGATGAAATGATAGTTAAAAATTATAAAAGGCAAAAGGATTAGGGTTTATTACCTTAAGAAATAATGTAAAGTAAGTAGGTAGAGAGTCATGGATTAAGTCTAGGACAATCATTATAATAGAACAGCAGTTTAAATTTATATCTCAGGCAGGAGAACAGAAGAGAAGAGTATTTGATAAGTTGCTAGGTGAAAAGATCCCAGGAATATATCAGGAAGAACTGAACCATTTTAGGGAGACTATTTGTGGAAAGATAAATTCAGAGGTTATAGCTAACAAGATATTAGCCCCGGCCTTTGATGAAAGTAAAGATGTTGCTGATGTGGTAGGTGCTACAAAAATACAACAAGAAAATATGACTATTACATAAAGCGCTACAATTTTTGAACAACAATAATTTTAAACCTAGGCCTTTTTACATATTGTCAATATTTATTCTTTTAGAAATAAGCTAATATAGATTAAAATGTAATTTAAAGCAAAAAAATTTTACTCTATTTGAAGAATTTTGTTATAATTGAAATAAATTATAATAAAGAGGGGATAAAATTGAAGAAGATAAGAAATATATTAATGATTTTATTAATATTAATTATATGTTTTTGCATATCAGCATTTGGAATGTATAAGTATAGTAAATATAAGAATGATATTACTATGCAAAAAGAAAAAGCATTAGCAACTGTTCAAAATATACAAAAAGAAAATGATAAAAATGCAGAAATAAATAAAGATATTCAATTTGCAAGCAATTCAGCTAAAAATAGTAAATATGATGATGCTAATAAATATTTAGATGAAGCTTTAAAATTAGATCCAAATAATTCAGAAGCTAAAAATTTAAAAGACTCATATTCTAAAATAATTGAACAACAAAAGCAGCAAGCTAATACTGAAACACAATTACAAGCTCAAAAACAACAAGCACAAGCAACTTCTTCAAATAATTCTGATAACACTACAAAAAGAATTACAGCTAGAGAGGCGCACACTATAGCATGCTCTGTTTCTCCAGATTTTGATGTAGCTCTTGAAGGTGTAGCTATAGATAAAAGTATGCTTCCACGGAATATAGTGAATAATTATTATGTATTTTATTCAGAAACCAGAAGTGATCACTCTGCAAATGATTATGCAATATGTGTAAATAAAACAACCGGAAATATAATACTTTTAAATCCTGATGGAACAATACGACCTATGTCAGAAAAGTAAGATAATTTTGGCCTCAGGTTTTAATACAAATAAAGATACTGCTGATGTAGCAGGTACTATCAATATTGTACAGGATGCATCAAGCACTGTACAAACACTGAACAGAATGTTATCGGCTTCTGTATAAGACTTTGATACAACAATTAAAGGTAATGTATTAAATATAGATATTGTTCAGTAATAATTTAAAGCCTAGAGTAGTATAAACGCTATTCTAGGCTTTATTTTTGTATAAAATACAATACATATTCTTATAAATTAGTTTAAAATACTGTACATTGTGATATAATATATTTAAAAGAAGCCGTTACGGTTTTATGTTTGTAAAGTTTTTAGTTTAAATTAAAAATGCACTACTTGGCGAAGGGTGCATTTTTAATTTTTTGAATGATCATTTTTATCATCATCAACGGTAATAGAAATTTCACTATTACTATCTTTAAAGTTATTTTTATATTTAAGAATAGCTTTTTCTTTTAAGTATGCTAACATAGCAAAAATACTTACTATGCCTACTATTGTAACACATACTATGGAAACAATAATAACATATGCATTCATATTGTCACCCCCTCTGTTGTTAAATTACCGCAACGGCCTCTTTGCAAGAGATAAATTCTGGAAGGTGACTAACTAAAAACACATTATTCTCTTATAAATATTATAGCATATCTTTGTGATTATTAAGTATATTTGTAATGATATATATCCGTGTTTTACTTTTAAAGAGAAAATATGTTTACACATGATATAACTATCTGAAACATAAGAGGTACTATCAGAATAAGTTTTCAAAATAAGATCATTGAGGTTAAATGATTGTCTAAAGAATGTAAAAGGTAAATTTATTCTTTCATATAATGATTGCGAATTTGTAAGAGATCTATATAAGAATTTTAATATAAACAGAGTTCAGAGAAAACACAACCTAGTAGGAAGATGTGATGGTAAATATCACAGATATAATGAACTGGATAAAAAGTCATGAAAAAGGTACTTTTTAATAATAAGTGCCTTTTATTTTGGTAATCTAAATAAGAATAAAGGTTACTTAAAAATAGTGGTATGACTTTGTCTTAGAAACAAATCATATTTACACCATAGTTTTAGATTGATACACATAACAATATTTTATTATAGATATAAAGTCTTTATAATCAGGGGATTACAGAAAATCATATATAATTGTAATATATTAAAAATAAAATTAGGAGATCGATTCTCCTAGGGACTACTAAATGGCTAGATAAGAGTGTTTTGAAGAACTTTAAAGCACTCTTATTTTTTTAGTTTTCCACAGTTTTCCCACATAAGTTTTAGGTGGATCATTTATTTGTAATAATAAATAAAATATTAACTGTTTTTATATTACTGTGAACTAATAAAACTTGTACAGTTGAGTTAGCATTAAAATCAACCCTTTTAAAACATTTTTGAAATAAATAGCATTGGCTCAAAATAAATAACGTAATTATCTATTTTATTGATAGAGGAGCACAATAATCATGGAAGGGCAGAGGGGGAATAGATTATAAAATGAATTGTCTGGATACAAGTATCTTATATATTGTAAAATGTAAGTACGTATACCCAGAATGGTGCTATTCAACAGTGATTGTTAGGTTAAATGTATCTAAAATTTCTGAATGATAACTAGATTCTTTTAAATTTATTAAAGTCTGTCCAGCGCCTACAGCTTGAATTAACCAGCGTTTTTTACCTACACCGCCAATAAGATTTGGAGAAGAAGAAGGAGAGATATTAATAGTATCAATTATTTTAAGTATATTACTATCTAAGTCAGGCTTAAAATTCCAGAAGTAACCACCATCTCTGTTTTCAGGAAGAGTTAACTGTATAATATCACCACTTTTTAATTTTATACTATGGTTATTATAATATTTATCAATCTTTGTAGCATTTGCATTAATTGTAAAGGTCATGCACTGTGGTTTAGATAGAGGATATCCTGAAGTTGCTTTAATTCTGTTAGTAATGTATAAGTAATATGCATGTGCTGGTAAGTAAGCGAAATTAGGTACTACTTTTACAGATTTGCCGTCTTTATTTAATTGTAAATCTACATTTTTTATGATTGAGCCATAATTATCTGTTACATAAATAGGAGCATTATCTAGTGAAGATTTATCAATTGTTTTGTTAAATGTAATGGTCCAAATTTTATTACTAGGAACGTCTTCTTTTAGTGGTAACTCAGTCCAATCTAAAGACCGATCATCTTGTTGAAAGTTTTGTATTTTAGAAGAAGATACCTCAGAAGCAAATGTTTTAGAAGAAAATATAAATATTAAACAGAGAATGCACGGCAGTACTAGTATAGTTAGTTTTACAAATTTTTCCATATGAATTCCCCTAGAAAATTTATGAATTTTTAGAATATTATTCATATATATAATAAAATAAACTAGCTATTATGAAAAGATATTTTAGGATAAAATATAATAAATCGGTGCTTGTTTTTATGAAGTTTACAAAATGTTCAAAAAATGGGGAATTAATTTACTTATATGACATCAAATTGTAACAAATAATTTATATACTTAAAACGACATAAAGAATTGTTTTAATGATAATAGTTTATTCATATGTAGGGCACAAAAGTAAAATAATATCCTGTCTGTGTCTGCGGTTGCAGGGCACGTAAAATTTAAATGCAACCATCACAAGATAATATATTAATTGATTTCCTTTAAAGCATTCTAATACAAAATAGGCACCTATTATTTGAACCGACCCCCAAAAGTTAGACCTAAAATCTAACGATTGGAGGTTGGTTTTTTATTGGCAAAATATAGTTTTGAATTTAAAAAGAAAGTAATTGAAGCTTATCAGCGTGGTGAAGGTGGTTATTCTTATCTTGCGCAAAAGTATGGTGTTAAGAATAGACGACAGGTTTTAAATTGGGTTCACTATTATGAGAAATTTGGTGATAAGGGGTTAATGCGTTCAAGAAAAAATAATAGCTATACTTTTAAATACAAGCTTCATGTGGTAGAGTTATATCTATCAAGTGAAGTCTCGTATCAGGAGTTATCACTTTGTGAAGGCATTAATAATAATGCTATGATTGCAAAGTGGGTAAATGACTTTCGTATAGCTGGTCCTGATGCATTGAGGCCAAAGAAGAAGGGACGAAAGAAATCATTGGACTCATCTAATAAAAAGAAAGATATAACATTAAGTGAGGCGGCTCCGGTTGATACCAGTGCAGAACGTGTTAAACAGCTTGAAGATGAACTGCTCAAACTTAGAATAGAAAATGCCTATTTAAAAGAACTGAGGAGACTGCGTTTAGAGGAGGAAGCTCTTCTGAAAAAACAGCGAGAATCGTCCACAGCCTCCGAGGAGAGTTCAAATTAAAAGACATTCTCGCAGTTGTTGGCTTTCCTAAGGCCACATATATGTATTGGCAGAAAAGATTTGATAGAGAAAATCCTGACAAAGAACTTGAGAATAAGATTCTCAAAATCCGTTCTGAAAACAAAGATTGGGGATATAGACGAGTCTATGGTGAACTAAGAAAGCAGAAATATCTTGTGAACAAAAAGAAAGTCCAGCGAATTATGCAGAAATATGACCTGCAGGTGACATCATTCAGGAGAAAGAGCCGTAAATACAGTTCTTATAAGGGTAAGGTTGGAAGGGTTTCACCTAATAGAATTCACAGACGATTTAACACAAAAATACCTCATCAGAAAATCACGACGGATACAACAGAATTCAAATATTATGAAATAGATGCAAAAGGACGTATGATAATCAAGAAACTTTACCTGGATCCATTTATGGATATGTGCAATAGAGAAATACTAAGTTATGGTATATCTGAGCATCCCTCAGCTGCAAATATCATGGGCGCATTAAACCAGGCAATTGAAATAACCTCTGATTGTCCATACAGAAGAACATTTCACTCAGATCAAGGCTGGGCTTATCAGATGAAATCTTATACACACGCTCTCAAAGAGACTGGAATCTTTCAAAGCATGTCCAGAAAAGGAAACTGTTATGATAATTCGGTTATGGAAAATTTTTTTGGAATTATGAAGCAGGAAATGTATTATGGATTAGTCTATTACAGCTATGATAAACTAAAAGAGGCGATAGAGAAATATATAAAGTACTATAATGAACATAGAATCAAAGAGAAACTAGGATGGATGAGTCCTGTTGAATACAGACTCAGCCTCTTGGCTGTATGAAATTAGCGAGGCAGCCGAAACTGTCCCGCTAATAAAGTCTAACTTTTAGGGGTCACCTCAATTTAGGGTGCCTATTTTGTGTTATAAAAAAGATGGATATATTTAATTGCCACATCCATCTTTTAAGTTATCCATTTCCTATAACTGTATTATTATACGTCTTATTACACGTGTAAAGTAATCATTATATAAATAACAGAAATAATGGAATAAACAGAGTTCTTGGTTTCAGGTGGAGTTTTTTTCTCCATCTGAAACTTAGAAATCGTTATCCAGGGGCGTAGCAGCCGTTATCCCCCACTTTATAAGAAGATGGGGGTATTACGGCTGGTAGCCATCGGATAAAATCTAATGTAAAGATAGGGGAGAGGCATGAAAGTTGAGAAAATATCAGATGTAGAGCAATTGAATAGACATAAGGAATTAAAAGAAAATAATAGAAAGAAGTCTTGGAGAGGTAGAGATAAAGACCTTTCCTTTTCTGATGTAATTGAACTAATGAGGCATACATTGCGGTTTTAGTTTAAAATTTTTTAGAGATTGAGATTAATTAAAATGCACTTTCTTAGGGATGCATTTTAATTTTTTGAGTTTTTATCTTCTGCAGTTATAGAAATTTCAGTTTCAGTTAACTTACCAATTGAAGAAGGGGCTTAGCTAAAGGAGTAGAATAATTTTATTGGGTGAAATAGATTGAGAATTTTGGAGAAATTCAGGACTCTTTTTTAGCACGAAATATTTCGAAAATATGATAATATTAACTCATAGGATTGGTATATGAAAGATTTTATGGGGGTGTAAAATGAAAAAGATAGTATTGGTAATCTTATCTTTGTTTATTATACTTACTGGTTGCTCTACAACAAAAACACAACAGACTAGTTCGCAAAAACAAGCATCAGACTCACAGCGGTTATTGCAACCTAAGCAAGTAGTGGAAAATTATTTTAAGTATCTTAATGAGAAGAATAAAAAGGCTTTGTTTACAACAATAACTGAATGGCAGAAGGCGCCAAATGTGGAATGGGGATTTGATGTTCGTGAATATATTAAGCTTATTTCTGTTAAAGAAGAAACGAATCCTGTCTTTAAAGAGGGTTATCTATCTAATGGTAGAGGAAGTATTAATGGTGTCAAGAAAGAAAATGTAAAAGTATATAAAGTTGACTATGATGTAAAATACAAAGAAGATGCTATTACAGCTGAAGACAATGGAAAAAATACATCATGGTTCTTCGTAGTTAGAAAAGATAAAAATTCACCTTGGCTTATAGATTCACAAGGCCAGCCTTAATTTTATGTAGAACCAAGAGCTGATGGTAATATGGAAATATATCTGGATAGAGAAAATTATATTACTATTAGTAAATTTTAAAACTTCATGATAGGTTAATAAAGGCTGTTAGAGGGACAAGTGGTGTAAGAAATTTGAAACTTTTGAAATCATCAGTTGAAAATTCTAAAGCTACTTTTTATGGACGAGATTTATATCCAACTATTGAATCAAAGTGCGCAAACATATGTTTTAATATAATGAAAAATCATGCATTTGTAGATGGAAACAAGAGGACTGGAATTTATGTAATGTTAGTACTTCTTGAATATAACAAAATAAAGATAAGGTTTAGCCAGAATGAACTTGTGAATTTTGCAACAGATATTGAATCTGGTAAAATAGATCAAAAGAATGTAGTTAACTGGATAAAAAGTCATGAAAAAGGTACTTGTTAATAATAAGTGCCTTTTGATGTAATATTAATAAAAATTTTATGATTGATTAAGTTCATAGAGGAATATAGAAAATAAAGTTTACCTAAATTTTTGTTGGTAAGCTTTATTTTTATTGACAATACTTGTCCTTTTTTACAAAAAGTTTTACAATAAAACAAAAGAAACCATATGGACTACCAATCAATAATGGTTTCTTAAAACTAAATGTATTTCATTAAATATACCTCTATTATAGCACATATTTAATGAAATCTAATATAATGGAGGTAAAAATATGTTTGAACTGCAGGATGCTAAAATGGAATTAGAATGTAAAGAAGATATTAGTTTGAGTTGTATATTTATATCACAAAATTTTGAGTTATCTAAAGTTTTAATTGAAAAAGAACTGAAAGATGATTTAATAAAAAGTTTTATAGATCGGTTTTTACGTAGTACTAAAGAGAAAAAAGTAGTAGAATATGATCCTATTGTAAAGTTGGATGATTGTATAGACAGTATTAATATACAGGAAATACCTAATTTAAATAATATGCAAGATAAGTTTGATGACATCAGCAACATAAAGTTAATTGATAAATTTAGTGATATAGAAACGAGTAGAGCATATGCGATTATATTAAATAATAGAAAAAGTAATAATAAAGTTATATTATTTAAAAAATTTTTATCTTCTATATATCTAAAAAGTAAATTTAAAATTTTATTAAGTGAAGGTAAAATGAAAAAAATAGACAAAGATATTTTATCATTAAATAATAAATTTGATTGTGTTATGTATAAAGAAGACATTGCTATATTCACTCAATTATATTTTGAACAAATATTTGATTATAAAGATGAATATACAAAAAAAGCAAATAAAACTATTTCTAAAATTAAAAAATTAAATATTATTGAAAATATTGATAATATAGAAAGCGATTGTGAAAAAATAACTATAAAGAAAAAGATGTCTAAAATTAAGGATGAAAGCATTAACTGGTTTAAAGAGAAAGTAGAAAGTAATATTGAAGATATTAAAAATATTATATCTAAGGCTAATTTAGATATGGAAGTTAGAAATGGAAAAATAATTTCAAATGATACTTCTGAGTTAATACACTTAATTCAAGATGATTACCTTAAGTCAAATTTATCTGGTAACAATTTTGTAGCGGATAAAAAAACAAAGATTTAACAATATGTAGGAGGTGAAATGGTGAGTTCTTTAGCAAAAATATTTATGTTTTTATCATCATATTCACCCTTATATATATTAACTATAACTTTAAATTATAATTTTTTAGATATAAAAGAGGCAATTATTAAAGTATCTAATGTAAAAAATATTGTATATTCAGATATATTATTATATGGTTTATTCCTTTTAATAGTAATACCTAATGTAATATTATATATTTTAATATCAATTTCTAAAAAATATGATGAACCTATAAAATTGTTGAAGATCGAAGATGGAAATGAAAAAGTTTTAGATTATATTTTAGCTTATATAGTATCATTTGTAACAACTGATTTTCCTAAAATAAGGACTAATGATTCTAAAATAGTTATCACTGCTATTCTTACACAAATTTTATTAGGATATTTGTATTGTAAAGGAAATATGTTTTATATAAATCCAATACTTGATCTTATGGGATATAATATTTATATTGGAAAGACATTACAAAATAATGTAATAATATTAAGCAAAAATAAAGAAACAATAAAAGATATAAAGGAAAGCATATCTAAAAATGGTTTTAAGAATATAGATTTAAATTGTTTCGCTGATAATATTTATTTAACTAAATAATAGTAATTATAAGATTTAACATCTATAAATGGAATTAAGCATTGAAAGTGGTATATCGAGCAATAATACTTTTAACATATAAGTTATATATGCGTGTCAGTGGCTATTATATTTTATAGTGGAGGAAATGTGTTAAATTAAGTGTTATCAACAGGTGTGGATGTTTTAAATTTACAACATTTTTACACCATAGTTTTAGATTAATGCATTTAACACATTAGTTATAGATAGTATACATGTTTTGGGAGCCAGTTGGAAATGAGAAGGTATTGTCAGTCAAAGATCTTATTTTATTCTGGAAAAATAGCTAGATTTGTACTTCAACCGAGGTTTGTTTTTCAGGAAGGCAGCAGTGAAGAAAAGGCAATAACATACAGTTCAGACTTTTTAGTATTGAATAATGACAGAACCTACGAGGCTCAAGGATACTAAAAGGTTGTTTCCCAAAAACTTAAGTAAAGAATATTTTATAATTATTAAAAAATTTCTAATTCGTGCTAAATAGAAATTTATATTGAATAACTAATGGTATTAATTATTTCTTGTTATTGAGAACAAGTTTTGCAAAAGCTTCATATGATGAGTCATCAATTACTGTTACATCCCTTAGTTCTTCGGAAACAGCCCTAAAAAAACATGATGGGAGTGCACCATCATTTAGGCAAATTTTAATGCAGAGATTACAACCTTGATCATGATTACGTGGGTTAAACTTACAACTATAATTTTTACATGTACAAAAATCAGTATTAGCCATAAAAAGTTCCTCCTTAAATTAGCGGCACGAATTAGTTAAGTATGAAAGAAAAGTATAACAAATTAGAAATGATTACTCAATTATATAACAATAAGTTGTTACCTTTTTTTCATAAAAGGTATTTAAAATACTATATCAGATGTATAAATACTAACTATAATATTATAAACTGGTTATTATACAATGAAATTATCTAAATGAATTTTAATTCTCACAGCAATGTAATATTTTTATCAATAAATTTGCAAATCGGTCTTTTTACGCAGACGAAAACATGATTAAACAAAGATAAGCACTGGTTAAAGCTAGTGCTTATTCTTATATTATTTACAGGACATTCAAAAAATAAATAAATAATTTACTTGTATGACATTAAATTGTAACAAATACCGTATATACTTATAAGTGTCCTAAGGAAATAGCCTTAGCGAAAATGAAAATAATGCATTTACATATATGAAAGAAAAGTGAAGGTAATTATCATCCTCGTGTCTGTAGTTGCAGGGCACGTTAAACTTAAGTGCAACTGCCACAAGAAAGTATATAAATTAGATCCCCAATTATTTGTAGAATAGGCATCCGTCATCTAGGATGCTTATTTTGCGTAGTAAAAATGGAATAATAATTTAAGGGAAGCTGAGCCTCCCTTTTTCGCAGCTATACTTTAAATGCTTATTTTCAAAAAATGCATTTTATATGCTGGCCATGAACTTTGGTATGGTATGTTTAAGGCCTCAAAAGAATGATGAGATATTAGTGGCTTATTGTGTAAGAGTGATGTAACTATTGTAGAATGGAAAATAAAGCCTTTGTTATCTTCAAAGAATATAAGATCGCCTGGTTTAAGCAAGGAAACATTTTGAACTTCTAAACCTTTGGCACCGGGCAAGTGTGACGCCTGATTTATTTTCAAGTACCAGTAAAGAGAATTTGCTACTGCCCAAGATATAGACCAAGTATCTCTATTTATATTTATGCTACTATGTCTATACCACCAAGGGTTTCTAGTGCTATAATTCATAGGCGCACCACCGGCATGTAAACATTGAGAAACAAAGTTAGCACAATCACCACTAGTGTTATTATTTGTTAGAGGAAAATATCTATAAGCAGGGTTAGGTTTAAGCGCATATATAATGGCGTATTTTACAGCATCAGCCCTGGAATATTGATTTTGTCTAAATGAGTTCATATTAATCTCCATAAAATTATTTATAATTATATTTTATGTAGTAATAGAATATTTTTGCGTACTAAGACGTTAAGAGTTTGAAATATATCCAAGGCTATTTTAGTACGAAATATTTCAAAAATGTGATAATATTAACTCATGGAATTGGTATATGGAAGATTTTATGGGGGTGGAAAATGAAAAAAATAATGTTGGTAATTTTATGTTTTGTGGTTGTAATTACTGGCTGTTTCATAACAAAAAGGAAAGTTTCAAATCCGCAGAAGCAGTCGATAGATCCCGCTCAACAGGTAGTAGAAAATTATTTTAAATATCTTAATGGAAAAGATTTAAAAGGAATTAATTCAACACAAGTACAGAAATGGGAAGACATAGATGAAAATCTTAAACATGTTAAACTTGATAGTATATCTGAAGATAAAAGGCCATCACAAAAGGAAGCTTATATGAAATATGGCCGTGGTACAATAACTCATGCAAAAGCTGAAAACATAAAAATTTATAAGGTTGAGTATACAGTTAAATATAAAAAAGATGGAATTGGTCCTGAAGATAGTGGAAAAGATATTAAATGGTGTACTCTTATTAGAAAAGACAGGAATTCACCATGGTTAATTGATGAAATTGGAGAGGGATAATTGATAATAAACAATTCTTTATTGCTATTTTTAGAGTTATTCTTATACTTGAGGATAGCTTTTTCTTTTGAATGTGCAAGTACAGCAAAAGTTCCCAATATAATTATTGTAAATTTCTAAAATATATCATAAGTGCAGATTATTATCAGGTAAATTTTATGGGAGGTGGAAAATGAAAATAGCAAAACTTATGTTAATTTTCTTAACTGGTGTGCTAGATGTGCTTTTAATTGCTGCTCAAATATTAATAACAACCACTAACTTTAAATGGTCACCTTGGTATGACCTCGAAAACGGTATGGGAATATTTATATTGACATTTCAACTAAAAACAATTGTAATTGTTTTATCAATTTTGTGTATAAACCTTCTTATAAAGAAATATAGTGTAGATAACTAAATAGTATTTATAGTATTTTATGTATTACTTTTATATGAGAATAAAACAGTGATTGCTAAATATATTGTTGCATATTCATTTACAATTTAATATAGTTATATCAAGCTAAATTAGAAAGAAACGAAAATAGGGGGATCACAAATATGAAAAAACAATTAATGACAACATTGGTTATAGCTATAGTATCTTTATTATTTCAGTGTACAGTATTTGCCTCAGATAGTGTTCAAACAAGTAGCAATGCTGTAACTTCAATTAAAGGATCAAACTATGTAGATACTAGTATAAAAATAAGCCAAAAAGGATGGACTACTTCAGATTATGCTATTATTGCAAGTTCACAGGATTTTCCAGATGCTTTGGGAGGAACATCTTTAGGTATTAGCATGAACTGTCCTATATTTTTTGCCAGTAAAGATAATATTGATGATTCTGTATTAACTGAGTTAAAGAGGTTAAATGCAAAGAATATTTACATATTAGGTGGTTTAAGTTCTATAGGTTCTAGTGTGGAAGAAACTCTACGAGGACAGGGATATTCTATAAGCAGACTTGCAGGTAATGATAGATTTAGCACTGCAGTTGCAATTGGTCAGAAAATTGTAGATAAAGGCAAAACGGATACAGTATTTATAAGTAATGCTTATGGATTTGCAGATGCACTATCTGCTGCAACATTTGCAGGTCAAAAAAATGCTCCAATACTGTTAACTAATAAAGATAGTTTACCGGAAGCAACTATACAGGCTATTAAAAAATGGCATGTTAATAAGTTTTATTTAATAGGAGGACCAGGGGTTATATCTGAAAATGTTCTTGATCAACTTACTAATTTTTTAGATGGACCAGATCCTTTTGTTGAAACGTTACCTGGAAATAGTAGATATGAAACTTCTCAAGCTATAATAAAAAAATTTGATAGCAGCTTAGATAAATTTACAGTAGTAACTGGCAAAGACTATCATGATGCACTTGTTGCGGCACCTTATGCTAGTAAATTAAATCAACCTATACTTTTGATGGATGATGATTGTGATGATAAAATTGTAAAATTAGCGCTAAATAAAAATTTATTAGTGATTGGTAAATCATTTTTAGCATTAGATGGTAAAGAAACTACTGAAAATGGTATGACATATACTTGGAATGTAGTAAGGGATAAGGTCGAAAATGCAGGTATAGGAAAAAATGTTTATCGATATATATATGATAGTTATCCGTATACAGGAAAGCATACAAACGATATATCGCTTTACTATAATTGGAATAATAAAGGGGGAACATTGTATGATGTTTGGACTCTCGGCGGTGGTAGATCTAATAATGAACCAACTATTGATTTTGGAATGTCCATGCTAGGCTGTACAAGTACGGACAAAGATACGTTAAATAACGTAGAATCTTCATATTCAGTAATATGTGAAGCAATTTTTCCAGGGCATGGAGAAGAATTTAACAATATGACGAATAATATTCAGAAACGTTATGTAACTAAAGGTAATATGCAGGCAGATTTACCAAATGTATTTTTCTTTGGTGGTAGACGTATATTTATTACATGGCACTCTTGGGGATATGAGTCAGCAGAGTTCTCAGCTATAAATGATACATCAGATATATGGCAAGAAATGAAGTCAACTGGTATAATTGATGAAATAGGATTAACTCGTGATGAACTTAAAAAGTATATGCCTGAACTTAAAAATTATTAGGTTAGTGATTATAATAATTGAGCCCAAGAGAGCCGTATGTAGGAATAGAGATCCTATATGTGGCTCTCTTTTTTATTTATAAAGAGGTTAAGTTGAATGATTCAAATAAGATATAAAAACTGTGGTAAATTATTTTTAACACATTTCTAATGTGTCATTTTGTATTTTGGGCTTTGTTGCAACCTGCCTTGTTATGCCAGATGATTCTACAGTATAAATAATGAGTTGGTTCAAGAAATAAATACGAAGCAACTAAAATATAAAAAGGAGGAAACTAAATGAATCTTATATTAGAATATAAAAATTTATCAAATTATTTATTAGCCGATAAATATGTTGATTTTAATAAAAAAATTATACAAAATAAAGTTAGCGAATTGTTTAGTGATAATTTCGATGAAATTCAAAAAATAAAAGTTGCTTTTGAATATGTTAGAGATGAAATTTCACATTCTTGGGATATTCAAAGTAAAAGAGTAACAAGAACTGCGTCAGAGGTGCTGAAGTATAAAGAAGGAATCTGTTATGCAAAGTCAATGTTGTTGGCAGCACTATTAAGGTGTCAAGGTATTCCAACTGGTTTCTGTTATCAAAGATTAACTTTAGGTGATATACCAGAAACAGGATATTGCATACATGCTCTAAATGCAGTTTTTCTTTCAAATATAAACAAGTGGATTAGAATAGATACCCGCGGCAATACAAATGGTAGAAATGCTCAATTTTTAATAGATAGGGAACAACTCGCATTTCCAATTCGTGCAGAGTATGATGAAGTTGATTATCCTACTATATTTGCTAAGCCTATCAAAATCACTACACAAACATTAGAAGACAATACTGATTGTATTGAAATGATCAAATCTAAATTGCCTACATCGCTGTAATATTATTAAGAATAAATGATATAACTTCTTATATTATTTACATGATATTCAAAAAATAAATAAATAATTCACTTGTATGACATTAAATCGTAACAAATACCGTATATACTTATAAGTGTCCTAAGGAAATAGCCTTAGCGAAAATGAAAATAATGTATTTACATATATGAAAGAAAAGTAAAGGTAATTATCCTCCTCGTGTCTGTAGTTGCAGGGCACATTAAACTTAAGTGCAACTGCCACAAGAAAGTATATCAATGAATCTTACTTAGTGGGAGTTTGGTTCTCCCACTAAGTTTAGATGAATTATCTAGGGGCGTAGCTACTGTTATCTCCCACTTTGATAGAAGTGGGAGTGTTACAGTAGGTAGCCATCAGATAAAATTAGATCCCCAATTATTATTGTAGAGTAGGCATCCGTCATCTAGGATGCCTATTTTGCGTAATAAAAAAGATTTTCTTAATGATACCCTAAAAAGTGATGCGTGTTTCGTATATATATGAAAATACATAAGAAATAACCTTAGCGAAAATAGAAACAATTATTTGAAAGGGTGAGTAAGGTGTATAATTTTCCGAATTCTATTATAACTTATAGTGCAAATAAATTAGAAGACATACAAATATATCATTTAAGCTTTCAATATATATTAGGCATTTAATGTATGTTTCGAATATATAATTAGGGGTGATAAAATGAGAGTGTATCCAATTATCAAATCTAATGATGAATTTTGTAGGAATTTAAATAGTGAATATGAAAATAGACATAAAAGAAATAATGGGATGGGTATGTTGTTTTATGAAATGCTAGAAAAACATATATTAGAAAATACATATGAAAAAATGGAAAATGCGAAAAAAGTAATAGAAAGTTTATATTAAGTTAAACTAGATTCTCACAAAATTATATTTGCCAGAATAATATGTAGAGGTAAATATTAAATATCGGAGGAATTTTAGTGGGTTATTATGTTAAAGTGGAACCTTGGGTGAAAGTTTATGTGGAGGATATTAATCCTAATGGAAATAAAACCATAGTGTTTTTACATGGCTGGCCTGGAAATCATAATTTATTTGAATATCAATTTAATATACTCCCTAAACATGGATATAGATGTATTGGCATAGATCAAAGAGGATTTGGTAAATCTGATAAACCATTTATAGGGTATGATTATAATACGCTGGCAGATGATGTTAGAAAAGTGGTGGAAGCTTTAAAACTGAAAAATTTTACGCTAGCAGGTCATTCTACAGGAGGAGCCATTGCTGTTAGGTATATGTCAAGGTATAAAGAATACGGTGTATCAAAACTTATGAACTTTGCAGCAGCAGCTCCTAGCCTTATTAAACGTCCTAATTTTCCATATGGACTTGATAAGAAAACTGTAACTAGTATTATTAGTCAAACATATAGTGATAGACCTAAAATGTTAAGTGATTTTGGTGATATATTCTTTTACCAGCATATAACTAAACCTTTTGCTGATTGGTTCTTAAGTTTGGGATTACAGGCAGCAAGTTGGTCAACTATTGCAGTAGCAAATACATGGATACGAGAAGAACTGTTTAATGATTTATCCTCAATAAGTGTTCCAACATTAATACTACATGGAATTCATGATAAGGTTGTACCTTTTGAATTGGGAGAAATACAAAATAAATGTATTAGAAATTCAAAATTCATACCATTTAAATATAGTGGACATGGATTATTTTATGATGAGAAAGATAAATTTAATGAAGAATTAATGAAATTTATCGAAGAATAGAGTTTAAGATTTCTATTAAAATGTTGTAATTAGTAGATCTTGATTATGCACCACCAATTATTTACAAATTGGTGGCTTTAATAGTTTGTGTTATACGATGTTTTTTATGGATGGTAGTTTTTGTATTGACTTAATCCAGAAGCTATTTTTTCACATTCGTCAAGACAAGTAGAAACTTGGTTTAACTGAGTATTTATTTGATTTTTAATATTAGAATTTTCCACCTCATTTGCAGCCATTTGCAAACCTTGCTGAGCACTTTTCAATGATTCTTTTACTTTATGAATATTATCTCTTGCTTGTGAATTCATATATCAATTCCTCCCTTATCATCTACTTTGATTAATATTATTTACAATATAGAAAATATAATACTAAAATTTTTGACTGAATTCACACTAAGCTATATTGAGTGTTTTACAGATCTTTTTATATTAAAAATAGAAAACCTACATGAACAAATTAGAAGTTTGATGAATACTTTAAAAGTGGGGTGTTGATATATTTAAAGTGGAGGAAAATTATATGATTAGCGTAAATGATATTGTAGCCATAGGTGGAGTATTAGTTGGTGTAATCGGAGGCATATTTGGGTTAGCACCTTATTTGAACAAAAGGAATATTAATGTAGACAAGGTATTAAATACAACAGAACAAGTTTTAACTGCAGCAGAACCACTTATAAAAATTTCAGAGACTTTCCCTGCTCTAAAACCTGCTGGAAGTTTAATAGATTGGATGGAACAAAAAGCAAAAGCAGGTGTAAAAGCAGCTGAACAACTATACCATTCAGGAATATTACAAACTGATGAAGACAGATTTAAGGCCGCTCAGAACACGGTATATGCTGCACTTAAAGAAATTAATGTGGAACCTACAATGAACCAAAAAAAGCTTATTAGTGATTTTATCCAAGAGGCAGTAAATGACTTAGGACATGCTATTCCTACAGAAACTGAAAAAAATGCACAAATTCAAAAGGTTCAGCAGGATTTAGCTGAAGTACAGAAAGAAAATGAAAAGTTGAAGCAAAAGCTAGCTAATATACAGAATACTGTAACTCCTGTACAAAAGGCTGATACAGCAGCTGGAGGTAACGTATCGTAAACAGAGTTCAATAAAAAATAAATAGAGTTCTTGGCATCAGATGGAGTTTTGACTCCACCCTGATGCTTAGAAATCGTTATCCAGGGACGTAGCTGCTCTTTACTACCACTTGGAGAAGCGGGAGTATTAGAGCAGGTAGTCATCGGATAAAATCTAGAGTAGTGTAAAAGCTATTTTAGGTTTTATTTTTGTATATTAACTGTAATGATTTCTTTGCAAAAGATAAGTTCTAGAAAAGGAATTTTTAATTCAATATAGAATACTATTTAATGCAAATAACAGATAATATTATCATCATAAGCTAGGTGACAGTCACATAAGGATAGCACTTAGTATAGTAATGTACACTAAATATATTAAGGGGATGGATATATGATTTTAGGAATTAGTGCAAGCGGCAGAAAAGATGGGATTACTAGCAAGACAGTGAAAGCTATATTGGAAGCAAGTAATTCAGAGTATGAATACATTTCATTGTCAGGCAAGAAAATTAATGGTTGTATTGGATGCACACTTTGCGCCGCTGATAATCAGTGTAAAGTTAAAGATGACTGGAATGAAATAGCAGAAAAAATGTTAATGGCAAATGCAATTGTTTTTGGGGCGCCTAATTATGGAGGGACTATAAATGCTCTTGGCCATGCATGCTTGGAAAGAACTTTTTGCTTTCGACACAGAGAAGCTTTTAGTTTATCTGGCAAGTTTGGTATAGCAGTCAGTGCTAGCTATAGTGAGCAAGGAGCCAGTTTAGTCAATATGATTATAAAAAAATCTATGATGGTTAATAAGATGTCAGTAGTTGGTGCTGTATCCGCTCATGGATATTCCCAATGTTACACATGTGGATTTGGTCACAAATGTAATGCAGGGAATGTGGTTAAGAAATATGGTATTTTGGATAAAATCGAAAAGAAACATCTTCCACCTAGTTTTGAAGAGCAGGAAGATACAATCCTTAAAGCTAATAGTATGGGGAAATTATTGGAGTCTTTAGTGTCTAAGTAAAGAATATAATCAAATAAAAGTGTCATACATTACATTAAAAGGTGATCAAATGACGGCTGAACAAAAACAATAGTTAATAGAAAAAATGACAAGTTTAACATCTGAAATAATTTTAGTAAGATAATTCAAATATGCAAAATAAGCACTGGTTAAAATAGGTGCTTATTTTGCATTAGAAGATTCTAAATTTACTCATCAGTTTTTTTTAGCTGTTCAAGCATGTCCATAATAAGAAATGATAATTGTAATTGAAATATAGTCTGATAGTCTGTAAAATTTAGTCCTGTTAATTCTACAATTCGATTAAGTCTATATTTTATTGTATTATAGTGAGTAAATAATGATTTAGCAGTTGGTACAATTTCTAACCTATTGGTAATGTATGCTTTTATGGTTTCTAGTAACATGTGACATTTATCTGATTCCAGTTCTTGTAAAGTTTTTATAGCTGGATGAATCAAAGGTGACAAATCCTTCTGATTGGCATAAGTCAAGAAAACATGCTGAAGAATAATATCTGAATATTTAATAATCGGTTTAGAAAAATGTAATTTCCAACCGGTATGCAGTGCTTCACAAGCAGAACGGTAACATTCAGGTAATGAATAAAGATTGTTAAATAGTAAGCTAATACCAGCACGACAATTAAAAGAATGTAATAGATTTTCAAAATTAGTCCATTCAAATTCTGTGAACGGTTCGTTTGATTTATAATCATAAAGAGCTACAAGGTGATTATCGTAATATACAATGTTATCTCGTCCTAAGAAGTTTTGAAGCTTTCGTTTAAATAGAAAAGCTTTATCTTTGTCTTGTAAAAGGTCATTTTTTAGTTCAATAACTATCAATATCAAATTATCGTATAATTTCAAATTAAATTGGTGTATACGTTCATTAATTGCATTACGATCATATAATTTTTCATTTAATAGAGATATTAAAAATGATTCTATTAGGGGAGAACAAGAAGCCTGCTCTGCATGGTTATTAGTTAAAAACTGGCAAAGACAATTTCCTATGAGTGTAATAATCTGTTGGTCTGTTTCAGATATTGGCTTATTATATGCTAATGTTTTAAGATATCCTACAGGAGTATTATTGTATAAAATACGAAAAACTAATTGGTCATGATTTAAAATACCCTTTTCCCATATTAAAAGAGGTTTTTGTGGATATGTTCTTTCATCAGCTAATCCATCCATCATTACAGAGTTAACATATTCTTCGGTTACATATCCTTTAGATAATGTCCATTCCCATAAAGGTTCATTAATGACGGTATTACCACCAGCATGAGCGATAAAACAAAGTGAAACATCTACTAGCAAGAGAGGATTCCCTAATAACTCCAGGCCTAAATCAAGTACTTCCTGCAAAGTAGAAGTATTCTTATTTAATTGCATAATTTTGAGAGCACATTCAGATACGTACATAGCATTATCAAAGTAATCCTGTACTGAGTTAAATAGCATATTAAGGTCTGTACTAGGTTCAACATAGATATAGTCACATTTAGGGACTAAAGAATCATATGCAAAAGTGTCACTATCCTTTATCAGCAAAAATGTTGTTGGTACAGTTGTTTGAATAGATGGTAGTTGAGAAGCTTTACCTATGTATATACAGTCTGAATGTAAGTCACTTAAATTGTTATTTAACAAACGAAAAGTACGCACCTCATGATAACATTTACATGTAGAAGTTGGTTTAAATTCTGAAAGAAATTCTAATAAGCTGCTAATTTTTACTGCCATAATAATTCCTCCATAATATAGTCTTTATTAAATTATATAGTAAGTAGTGTAAACAAGCAAGATGATAGGTGTCTAAACATGCGACATTATGAAGTATATTGCAATTTATTGCAAACTAGAGTTAATGAATTATCAATAAATTATAAAAATAAAATGCAATATATTTAATGATAATAATTTAACAATTTCACTTTTAGACGATGCATTGAAAGGTAGGTACGTGATAAAATTAGTTTAAGAAATAACCCTACTATATGAAAGGAGAGAAATGTTTATGGAAAATGCAAAAAGTAAAATCAAGTTAGGAATCTACGGCATTGGATTATTAATGATGGGTGTTATCGGCATTTCTAGTTCTTTATCGACAATAGGAGCTAAATTTCCTGAAGCGTCACAAACGATGATTCAGAATCTAATTTCAATACCATGTATTGTAATTATACCTACAACTATTGTAGTCGGCAAGCTTATGCAAACGATTTCCAAAAAGAATATTGCACTAGCAGGCATTATAATTTTCCTTATAGGTGGAGCAGCACCTGCATTTATGACATCTTTTACAACTATTCTGATTATGAGAGGGATACTTGGTGTTGGTATAGGCATATGTCAAGTTGTTAGTACTGCAATTGTTGCTGAGAATTTTAGCGGAGTTGAACAACAAAAAGTACAGGGTACGTTACAAGCAAGCCAAATGGCAGGAGCGGCTATTATGGTATTTGCAGGTGGGTGGCTGACAGAAGTGAGATGGAATTATGTATTTTATGTTCATCTGCTTGCAATCATATCACTTATTTTAGTAGCAGTTATGGTACCAAATACAAAACCGGAAAAAATGACAACAACAGGTGATGTGCAAAAAACAAAGCTTACAAGTGCTACATGGGGATGGGTTATATTCATGTTTATCCTATTTATCAGTGTACAAGTATATTCTATTTCATTGTCGTTTCTTGTAACAGAAAAAAATCTTGGAACTGCTGCAGATTCAGGACTAGGATTAGCATTCTTTGCAATTGGCGGTATTATTATGGGATTGTTATATGGCAGTCTGGCAAAGAGGACTAAAAACTGTGCAATTGCAGTTGGGTGTTTGATGCTGGCAGTAGCTTATGTAGTCATAGCATTTGCTAACAGTATGATTGTGTGCCATATTGGCAGCATACTTGTTGGTATGGCCGTTTCTGCTGCTTTACCTGGTATTTTTATCAATACAGGGATGTCTGTAGATGTATTTTCAGCAGGTATGGCAATTTCAGTTGTAACCTGTGCACAAAATTTTGGCCAATTTTGTTGCCCATATATTATTAATCCAATTGCCGCATCAATTAGCGGCGGCCGCAGTGTAAACTTTATGTGTTTTATTATAGGAGCAGTTGTGGCAGCTGCCTTAACTATACTGATGTTGGCTTGGGGTGTTAAAAAAAATAGGCAAGTAATTTAAAAATATACAGCTTGGAGGGAGAAAAAATATGTATCAAAAATTATTTTCGTCAAAAAATATTGGATCAATGACTGTGCCAAATAGAATAGTTATGACTGCAATGGGTAACCATTTGGCAGAAGCAGATGGAAGTGTTTCAGAATCAGATATAGCATTTTATGGAGAACGAGCAAAAGGCGGAGTAGGCCTTGTAATTACAGAGTGTGCTTGCATCAATTTAGAAATTGGAAAAGGAAATTGTAGGCAGATAGCAGTAGATGATGATAAATACATTGAGGGATTAAAAAGAATGGCAGATGAAATCCATAAATATGGCTCAGTCATAGCTGTTCAAATTTATCATCCAGGTCGCCAGGGTATAGCGGTAGTTAATGGAAATACAACCATGCAAGCACCTAGTGTTACAGAATGTCAGGTGGTTCATCAACCAACTCATGAGATGACAAAAGAAGAAATTAAAGATACAATCGACAGATTCATTCAGGGAGCTAAAAGGCTGCAGAAAGCTGGAATTGACGCAGTTGAACTTCATGGAGCACATGGTTATATGATTGGTCAATTTTTAAGCCCGTATACGAATAAAAGAACGGACGAATATGGTGGAAGTTTTGAAAACCGCATGAGATTTTTAGATGAGATTATTGCAGGAGTTCGTAAGGAATGTGGATCAAATTATCCTATTATTGTAAGATACTCTGCAGATGAATGTATGGGTTATGCTGGACATCCAGAATTAGGAATACATTTAGATGAAGGCGTAAAGATTGCAAAGCATTTAGAGGCACAAGGAGTTGATGCACTTGATGTAAGCTGTGGTATTTATGAAACAATGAATACATCTTGGGAACCAGTTGGTTTTGATCAAGGATGGAAAATTAATATTCCAGCTAAGATTAAAGAGTCAGTTTCTATCCCGGTAATTGGTGTATCTGTAATTCGTGAGCCAGAATTTGCAGAGAAGGTTCTTGAAGAAGAAAAAGTAGATTTTATAGGATCAGCCAGACAATTCTTTGCTGACCCAGAATGGGGAAATAAGGCACAAGAGGGAAAAGAAAAAAGTATTAGAAAATGTATCTCTTGCTTGTATTGTATGGAAACGTTAATGTCTGCAGATATGGGACCAGCACCTATGGCATGTGCAATTAATTATCAGGGAGGCAGAGAAAATCAATATGGAGACCACCTATTAAAGAAAGATGGTAAGGGACGTGTAGTTGTAGTTATTGGTGCCGGACCATCAGGAATGGAAGCAGCTCGTATATTAGCAAAACGTGAATTCAAGCCAATTGTTTTTGAAAAGAATTCTAAGGTTGGTGGACAAATTGTATATGCTTCTAAGCCTCCTAAAAAGGAAAAAACAGCATGGTTAATTGATTACCAAAAGGGGCAATTGGATGAACTTGGTGTTGAGGTAAAAACAAATCATGCACCAACAATAGATGAAATAAAGGCATTAAACCCCTACGCAGTATTTGTTGCACAAGGATCTAATCCTATAATGCCAAGATCTATTCCAGGACTTGATGGAGAAAAGGTTTATACACCAGTAGATATTTTGAGTGGAAAAGTAACACTTAAAGGTAAAAAGGTTGGTGTTATTGGTTCAGGAATGACAGGAATTGAGACTGCAGAATTATTGGGATCACAAGGCAATAAGGTAACAGTATTTGAAATGGCAGATGAAATAGGACCGGGAATATTTTTTCAAAACTTGATTGATGTTATGGGAAGAATAGCAGAACATGAAATTAAACTATATCCAAAGCATAAGTTGGTAAAAATTGATGGAACTAATGTGACAGTAGAAACGACAAATACTAAGGAAACCAAAAATTTTGATTTTGATGCAGTAGTAGTTTCTTTGGGAACAGCATCTAATAAAGAATTGGTAGAAGAAATAAAGACAGTATTTGACAAGGTTGTATTGCTTGGCGATGCGGCAAAAGCAGGGCGTATTGAGGCAGCTGTTGGCAGCGGATATAAAGCAGCATTTGAATTATAAAAATAATAGGTTAAAAAAGGGGGAAATGATAAATGTTAAAATCAGGAGTTTACACACAACTATCACCAGTACTTTTTGGAAATGGAACTTTACAGCAAGTAGGTAAAAAAGCAAAAGAATTGGGTATGAACAAAGTATTATTAGTAACAGATAAGAAAATTTCAGAAATTGGTTATGCAGAAAAAGTAGCTAATATTATAAGAGAGGAGGATGTGCAAGTTGTTATATGGGATGGCGTAGAAACAGATTGCCCTGATTATACAGTAACAGCGGCAGCAGCTATAGGTAGGGAAAAAGCAGTTGATGGTATTGTAGGACTTGGGGGCGGTAGTACGCTTGACAGTGCAAAAGCCATTGCAGCAGTAATTCCAAATGGTGATGAAGTATTACAGGAAATTATACTTTATTTAACTGGTCAAAAGAATTATGCAGTAAAACCAGTTACAATGCTATTAATTCCTACAACTTCAGGAACAGGTTCAGAGAGTACCTTTGTATCAGTTATTTCCTCGGAAACAATGCAATGCAAAATTGGACTTCCTTGTCCCCCTGATTATGCAATTGTAGATCCAGAACTTACAGTTGGATGTCCGGCATTTATTACGGCATTTACAGGAATGGATGCATTTTCACATGCCAACGAAGCATTAACGGAAGGAAAAAATACACCACATTCTGATTTGTTAGCTTACGAAGCTATTCGATTAATAACAAAATGGCTGCCAATTGCAGTAAAAGATATAAACAATGCAGAAGCAAGAGAAAATTTAGCCCTAGCAAGTAATTTTGCAGGTATTGCATTTAATGAGTCAGGAGTGCATATGGGACATTCAACAGCACATGCCTTGGGGCATATGTACCATATTTCTCATGGTATATGCTGTGCGTTAGTAACTCCAGCTATTATAGAATTTGCTGCTAAAACATATCCTGAGAAAATGAAAAAAATTGGAGAAATAATGGGAGTTACTTTTTCATCAGAAGAACCAGAAGCAATTGGAAAAGCAGTAGGTAATGCAGTTAGAAAGTTGTGCAAAGAAATACAAATTCCTTCTTTTAAAGAGCAAGGATTTACGAAGGAACAGATATTAGCTGCAAAACCTATGATTTATAAAGAACCACTATGTATGTCATTTGGAGGAACAATTACGGAACAAGATGTAGTTACAACATTAGAAACTTTATATGACGGTTACCAATAAAAATCATTGCTTCCTTTAGATTTTACAAGTATAGTAAAGAAAAACACTCGATTGAAAATTGAACTGCTTCCTGTCTACTTGACAGGAAGCAGTTCAATTCAACGGGTGCTTTTCTTTTACTTTTTTAAGACAGGAAAGATTTAAATTCATTAGAAAATTTACTTAAGGATACCATAAAAAGTGATGTACGTTTCGTATATATAATTGGGGGTGATAAAATGCGAGTTCATTCAATTATCAAATCTAATAATGAATTTCATAGAAGTTTAAATAGTGAACATGAAAATAGACATAAAAGAAATAATGAGACTGATATATTGTTTTATGAAATGCTAAAAAAATATATATTAAAACGTATTGATGAAAGTAATATTATATTGCAAAATACCCAAAAATAGAGTGAATGTGTGCATCCACTCTATTTGCCATTATATTATAATTTATTCAAATATGAAGTATCGGGAATATAGAATTACCATTTTTGAAACAAAGTTACTGGTTAGTTCTAATAAAAGATGATAAACTTAGTATAGAATATATGAGTTAAGGAAGGATGAAAGGTAAAATAATGAAAATAGAAAATTTAAAAGTATATGATCTAGAAGAAAGCATAAGAGCAAGTAAATATCCTATGGCAGTAGATACTGATAAATGTAATTCTGATATTACAGATAGGGTTAAAAGTCTAGCTAAATCACCTAAAGGGGAAGCTCATGATCAATTTTTGTCAGGAATACGTGTTGCCTTTGATTTAACATTTACTAATAAGGCATGGGTTGAATTAGAAAGATATAGATTTATTACTTTTGTAAGCAGTCAGAGTACAATGCATAGAATATCAAAATTTGATTTATCTAAGCAGTATAATGAATATGTAGATAAAAGGATTATTGACATTATAGAAGAATTAAAGAATACATACAATAAAACTCAGGACAAAGAAGATTATTTAAAGCTTCTATACTCTAATCCTGCAGGATTTGAACTTACTGCAAGGTTAACTACTAATTATAGATGCTTAAAGGGTGTATATAGCCAGAGAAGAAATCATAGATTACCAGAATGGCGAGAATTTTGTAAGTGGATTGAAACTCTACCATATGCTAAAGAATTGATAATTTAAATCAGATAAAAGTGAGCACTGGCTGAAACCAGTGCTTATTTTTATAATGCAGATATTTAAATTGTAAATATTGAATGCTAATTAAAAAACGTGAATAATATAAGCAATATAGCCATAGGAATAACTGCAAACACAACTAATACTGCAGGTGGTATGTCATCTTCTGGTACAGGCCTATCATTAAGTTTGTCTAATTCTTCGATTGGCGGCTGTACAGTATGATCTTTTTCTATTGATTTTTGTCCTAGAGAACCTAAGTTTGCCATCAATATACACCTCCTTATATTAATTTTATACTTAAACAAAAATCTTCTTTTCATTAATTCTTATTTAAGTATACGTTTACAGAACATCCACATTTTAACTAAATTTGAAATAGTTTAATATATCTCTTATTTATATTATATACAATTGTTTCCGGTTTGTGAACATTATTTGAATAATTTATAAAATTTAATTTTGCTAAACTTAGATTCTATAAACAGAGTTCTTGGCATCAGATGGAGTTTTGACTCCACCTGATGCTTAGAAATCGTTATCCAGGGACGTAGCTGCTCTTTACTCCAACTTGGACAGGTGGGAGTATTAGAGCAGTTAGTCATCGGATAAAATTATCTACTAAATGTCTGCGTGTCTCCCAATAATTTAATGGAGTTATTATCAACAATTATTCCACCAGTATTTTTAATTGCATATATTAAATCTGTTTTTTCATTTAGTACTTTATTTATATAGTTTTTTTGTATTTCTGTTCCTTTATAATGAACTTCAATGTCAAAATCTTTAATGAAATTTAATCCTTCATTATATGAGAATGTATCGTAATCTTCATCGGGAGTGATATGATACTCTTTTATCTGAATCATTGCTCCAGCACTACTGCCAATAATTGTTCCGGTAAAGTTTTCAATTTCATTTATTAAATCAAACTCCTTTAAACGGCACATCATTTTATCAGGCAGACCTCCAGTGAAAAATAGTATATCACTGTTTTTTATTTTGATTTTTGCATTTTCCTTTGTGTCTTCAAAATAATTTATGCAGTTTATATTTTTTCCCTTGATTCCGTAGCTTAAAAAAGGTTTTATGATAGCTTTATAGTGATCTCCATTATCTTTGCCAAACTCATTTTGCCAATCCACATTGTTTTTTATGTTTTCACCAAAAGAAAATGGAATTATTAGAACCTTATTACTACAATTTATATATTTTGATACTGCATCTTTTGCCCAAGTATCATTAAAATTATATAAGCTAAATAACATATTTACCATTAGTATTTCTCCTCACTAATTTTTCATAATTTTTTAATATAAACAGAGTTCTATTGTAGATATTATATCATATTGAAGATATTTTAAGCTTATCATAATTCTGAGGTAAGTTCATTTTGATGAAAAGAACAATAAAATTATGATAACTTCCTATTTAGATAGGATATAATATAATTGCAAGAAAGTAGTGAAAATGGATAAACGGTGTTATACACACTTTTTCCCTACATGACAAGGCATAAGATTATCTTATATAATAGTAACATACTAAAAATTTTTGGGAGAAGGTTAAAAAGTAGTATGAAAAGAATAAATGAAATTTTTAGTGATTATGAAACAGAAGGTAACATAAATGCTGCCATTGTAGAATCTGTAGTATTAAGTAAAAAAACCAAAACTTTAGAAATGAAAATTAACTCAGATAAGTATATTGAAATAAAAGAAATCCAGCGTCTTAATAAATTTATAAGAGAAAGGTTTTCACTAAAGAATTCTAAAATTGATGTAAGGTATGCTGAAGATACAGATAAAAAACCCATAGAAGATGAATTGAAAAATATTATATTTTTGGTGGCAGATAAGCACCCTGCTTTAAGAGCAATACTCTTAAATAATAGTGAATATGAAGTAAATGGAAATACCATAAACTTCAATTTAAAAATTTCAGTATCAGAGTTTCTAAAATCTATGGATTATGATAAAAAAATTTCTAAGGCTATAAAAAGCATGTACGGTACAGAATATAAAATAAACTTTGTTGATAAATTAGGAAGTGAAGAATTAATAAAGTTTGAAGAGGATAAACGTGAAAGCGAAATGCTGTTTATTAAAAAGGAAATTAATAGTGCACGAAGCAATAATGTGTCTAAATTGCCAAATAAGCCTGTAGAAAAAAATCAGGAAACGAAAGTAGAAAATCATAGGAAAAAAACTAATAATCCATTCTTGATATTAGGTAGAAGTAATAGTATTAGAGAGCCTGTAGTAAAAATTACTGATATCACACCAGATGAAGGTAGGATAGCTATAGAAGGTGAAATATCCAACATGGAGACAAAGGAACTCCGAAGTGGAAAAATACTAATTTCCTTTGACTTGTATGATGGTTCAAGTTCCATGACCTGTAAGGTATTTTGCAAGCCCGGTGAAGACAGTGAGGTATTATCAAGACTTAAAAAGGCTAAGGGTATTAGGCTTTCTGGAAACTCAGGTTATAGCAAGTTTTCTCAGGAAATTGAGATTATTGCCAATACTATAATTGAAACAGAAGGCATGAAGAAAGTTCAAAGACAAGATAAATCTGAGGTGAAGAGGGTAGAACTTCACATGCATACGCAAATGAGCCAGATGGATGCTATGACTAGTGCTACTGATTTAATTAAAAGAGCTATGAGCTGGGGCATGAAATCAATTGCTATAACAGATCATGGAGTAGTTCAGGCTTTTCCTGAAGCACATAAACTTTTAGGAAGAGATAATCCAGATATGAAGATTATATATGGGGTCGAGGCTTATCTGGCACCAGATAAAAAGCCATCTGTAACAAATCCTAAAGGACAGAGTATTGATACCACTTATTGTGTATTGGATTTAGAAACCACAGGATTTTCGCCAGTAACAGAAAAAATTACTGAAATAGGAATCATGAAAATCAAGGATGGAAAGGTAATAGACACATTCAGCACTTTTGTAAACCCTGAAAAGCCAATTCCATTAAGAGTTGTAGAGGTTACAAATATAACTGATGATATGGTAAGAAATGCAGAAACCATAGAGCAGGTATTTCCTAAAATGCTAGATTTTATAAAGGATAGTGTTTTGGTTGCACATAATGCTGAATTTGATGTGGGATTTTTAAAGCATAATGCCAAAATTTTAGGGTGTGACTTTGATTTTACATATGTAGATACTTTGTCCTTAGCACAGGAGGTCTTCCCTGATTTTAAAACCTATAAATTAGGGAGAATTGCTAAAAACCTTGGTATAAAGGTGGAAGTTGCCCATAGAGCTTTGGATGATGTGGCAACTACTGTTAAGGTGTTTAATGTAATGCTTGAAAAGCTAAAAGAAAGGGGAGCAGAAAACCTTAAAGATATAGATATATATGGCCGTGATGAGGCAGCTAAAAAGGAAGAGTATAAAAAGCTTAAAACTTATCATGCAATAATACTAGCAAAGGATTATGTGGGATTAAAGAATTTATATAAGCTGGTATCTTATTCTCATTTGGATTATTTTTATAAAAAACCTCGTATATTAAAGAGTTTGTATAAAAAATATTCTGAGGGCTTAATTCTTGGTAGTGCCTGTAGTGAAGGTGAACTGTATCAAGCAATACTACTTGGAAAATCCGATGAGGAAATTGAAGAATTAGCAAAAGGATACGATTATTTGGAGATTCAGCCTCTAGGAAATAATGATTATTTAGTAAGGACAGAGCAGGTACCTGGTAAAGAATATCTAGAGGAAATTAATAAAAAAATTGTAGCCCTGGGAGAAAAGTTAAATAAACTTGTAGTTGCTACAGGAGATGTTCACTTCATGGACCCGGAGGATGAGATATACAGACGTATACTGGAAGCAGGACAGGGATTTAAGGATGCAGATAATCAGGCTCCATTGTATTTAAAAACTACAGAGGAGATGCTTGAGGAATTTTCTTATTTGGGAAAAGAAAAGGCCTATGAGGTGGTAGTTACAAATACCAATAAGATATCAGATATGTGTGAGCCAATTAGTCCTATTTCACCGGAGAAATGTCCACCACATATAGATGGCTGTGAACAGACTATTAAGGACATTGCTTATAAGAAGGCCCATGAACTGTATGGAGATCCACTGCCAGAAATTGTTCAGTCCAGATTGGATAGGGAGCTGGAATCTATTATAAAAAATGGATTTTCTGTAATGTATATTATTGCTCAAAAGCTAGTATGGAAATCAAATGAAGATGGCTATCTAGTAGGTTCTAGAGGATCTGTTGGTTCCTCTTTTGTAGCAAATATGACCGGTATAACGGAAGTAAATTCTCTGCCACCTCATTATAGGTGTCCTAAATGCAAGTATTCGGACTTTTCAGATTACGGTGTTAAAAATGGATTTGACTTACCGGATAAAGTGTGTCCTGTTTGTGGAGAAAAGCTAGCTAAGGATGGTATAGATATACCTTTTGAAACCTTTTTAGGCTTCAATGGAGATAAGGAGCCAGATATAGATTTAAACTTTTCAGGAGAATATCAGGCAAAGGCTCATAAATATACAGAGGTTATTTTTGGAAAAGGCACAACCTTTAAAGCTGGAACTATAGGTACTATAGCAGAAAAGACGGCTTTTGGATACGTAAAAAAGTACTTTGATGAAAAGAATATTCCAGTAAACAAGGCAGAAATAACAAGAATCTCAGCAGGTTGTACAGGTATAAAAAGAACCACTGGACAGCATCCGGGAGGAATTATAGTTGTGCCAAAGGGGCGTGAAATCTTTGAATTTTGCCCTGTACAGCATCCTGCAGACGATCCTAATTCAGATATTATAACCACACATTTTGATTATCACTCTATTGACCAGAACTTATTGAAGCTTGATATACTTGGACACGATGATCCAACAGTTATAAGAATGCTGCAGGATATAACTGGGGTGAATCCCCATGAGATACCGATGGATGATAAGGAGACTATGTCTATATTTTCATCTACAGAAGCTCTAGGAGTAACACCAGAACAGATAAATTCTAAGGTAGGAACCTTTGGTATTCCTGAATTTGGTACTAAGTTTGTAAGGGGAATGCTTGTAGATACAATGCCAAAAGCATTTTCTGATTTAATATGTATATCAGGACTTTCTCATGGTACCGATGTGTGGCTTGGAAATGCAAAGGACTTAATTGATGATGGAATAGTTACATTAAGTGAAGCAATATGTACCAGGGATGATATTATGATTTATCTTATCAAAAAAGGTCTGCCGCCAAATAGTGCATTTAAGATAATGGAGCTGGTACGTAAAGGAAAAGTATCGAAGCAGCCTGAAAAATGGGCAGAGTATGAAGCTTTAATGAGAGAACATAAAGTACCGGAATGGTACATAGATTCCTGTAAAAAGATAAAATATATGTTTCCTAAAGCTCATGCTGCAGCTTATGTAATGATGGCATTTAGAATAGCCTGGTTTAAGGTTCACATACCAAAGGCTTATTATGCAGCATACTTTACTATTAGAGCAAAGGCCTTTGACAGTGAATTTATGATATTTGGAAAAGAAAAGGTTATAGAAAAGATGAGAGAAATTCAAATCATGGGTAATCAAGCCACTCCTAAGGATAAGGATATGTATGATGACTTAGAGATAGTTCTGGAAATGTATGAGAGGGGATTTAAATTCTTACCAATTGATTTGTATAAATCTCATGCTACCAAATTTATAGTAGAGGAAGATGGTTTAAGACCACCTATAAATAGTATATCTGGCATGGGAAATATCGCAGCGGAAAGTATATTTAGTGCAGCACGAGAAGAGCAATTCAGCTCTATAGAGGATGTAAAGAAACGTGCTAAAATTGGAAATTCTGCTGTAGATTTACTTAAAAAGTTTGGCTGTTTAAAAGGTCTTCCAGAAAGTGATCAAATAAGCTTTTTTGATGTAATTTAAAAGATAATTAAAAAACCAGGGATTTAAAATATCCCTGGTAAAAAAATTAATCGAAGAAGGCTAATGTTGAATTCATACAATATTATGTGTAGAATAAAATTATTTATACATGACACACAAATTATCACATTATGCGATTACCTTGTTTCTTCCAGCATTTTTAGCTTCGTATAATTTTTTATCTACTTCTTTTATTAGATCTTCTTCATTAAGGTTCTCATTAAATAATGTTTTAACGCCAAAGCTTGCAGTGACTTTTATAGAGGCACCTTCATAATTAATTATAGTGTTTTCTATTGCTTTTCTCATTTTTTCAGCAACTTTTACGGCTGTATCTTCACTTGCATTTTTTAAACAAATTATAAATTCTTCTCCACCATAACGGGCTGTCCAATCTACATCTTTTCTAACAGAAGCACTAAGTATAGAAGCGATTACTTTAAGTACTTCATCTCCAGCTACATGTCCATAAATGTCATTTACTTTCTTAAAAAAATCTATATCTGCCATTATTAATGACAATGGTTTATTGTTTAATAAACTCTTTATTATGTCAGCTGGAAGTCTTTCGTATATAAATCGTTTATTAAAAACTTGTGTAAGAGGATCTAATACTATTAGTTCATTTATATGATTTACTGCATGGCGTATAGTGTCGCTATCTTTATTTTCTATATTTTCTATGACTCCACTTTTAGTTACATCCTTGAGAAGTTCAAGAACTACTGGTAAATCATCAACTTCAACTGGTATAGCAGTGATCATGTAGACTTTTGTGCCAGTGTACTCTATTTTTACAAAAGTTTCTTTTTCATTATAAGCTCTACCAGAAACGCAATTACTACATACTTTTCCCATCCTCCAAAGATTATAACAAGAAGATTCCAATTCATTAACCTTGTTTAACTTTAAATCTAATAATTGTTTTTTTACTGGGTTTACTACCCTAATTACGTCATATAACGTCTCAAATATTGACATGGTGTTAATTAATGTATTCATACTAATACTTTTATTACTTGTATTAACTTTTTCCATATTATTTCCTCCTAAAATAGAGTCCATTATTTTCAATCATATCATAAATATTATGTTTTCTGTAGTAAAAAAACTCCAGTAACTTTTTTAATTACAAAACTATCTATAATAGCAACTTACTTTATTACAATTATATACTTGCTAAACAAGAAGTTAATTGAAAGTGAAAAAGAAGATAGCTGGCTGCTACCTTCTTTTCTTGTATTTAAAAATTTTATTTTCTTTAACTATTTTTTCAATTCTGCATTGTATACATCCATAGCAGCTTGAGCTACTTGCATGTCTTGGTCAACAGAACCACCGCTTACACCAATAGAACCAATAACCTCACCATTTAGTAGTAGAGGGAAACCTCCACCCAAAATAATTATATTGCTATTATTTTGTATACCATATAGAGATGATCCTGGCTGAGCGAGAGATGTAAGTTTACTAGTTGGCATTTTTAGTGCAACGGCAATATATGCTTTACCCTGTGATATTTTTTCACTAGCTAAAATTGCGTCAGCCATTCTATTAATTCAAATTAAGTTTGCATCAGCATCGTCAATAGTAATATACATGGGAACCTTTATTTCATTTGCTTTTGCCTCGGCAGCAGTAGTAATTTGTATTGCATTGTAAAACTAGTATAATAAACTTTTAATTATTAAAAAATTAACAATACTTAAGCCTATTATTTATTAATATTGCAATAGACCTATATGTGGTGTATAATATTAATTGTCCTAAGTTAATATATAGATAGTTAACTGTAAAACTAAACTAGTTATGATATGGAATACAAGTTAAGTTATAGGGTTAACAATCTATATAACTTGGAGAAAATTAAATTTTATTATATTGCTTTATATATTTGATAAAATCACTGATAATAAGGGGCTTACTAAAATAATACCCTTGCAGTTCATCACAACCTTCATCTATCAATCTGTTAATTTGTTCTTGAGTTTCTACTCCTTCTGCAACGGTTTTTAAATTAAGAGTTTTTGCCATAGAAATAATACTTGGGGTAATGTTCTTGTGATTTATATTTGCAATATCGTCTATGAAGGATTTATCAATTTTTAAATAGTCGGCAGGCAAACGAGTTAAATAACTTAGAGAAGAAAACCCTGTGCCGAAATCATCTATTGAAATACCGATTCCTAATTCCTTTATTTTCTGCAAGTTTTGTATTGCTTTCTCAGTATTTTGCATCAAAAAACTCTCTGTTATTTCAATTACTAAATCAATATTTTGAGGACTATTCTCTTTGAAAATTTCTTTAATTTTTGAAACTAAATTGTTATTTTCAAATTGCTTTGAGGAAACATTAATGGATAATTTAATATTAATACCACTGCTTTTTAGTATTCTATCAATTTTAAAAATTTCTTCTAATATCCAATTACCAATAGGTATTATCATTCTATTGTTTTCAGATACAGGTATGAATTTATCAGGTGTAAATATTTTTCCATCTGCTGTTTCCCACCTAATAAGGGCTTCAGCGCCAACTATTTTAAATTCATTTCCATCAAATGCAGTTTGCGGCTGAAGATATAATATAAATTCCTTGTTATGAAGCGCTGCATTGAGCCTTATTTGCATTTCGAGAATTTCCTGGTTTCTCTTCTCAATTTCTTTTGAAGAAAAAGAATATTTTCCTTTTCCAGATTCCTTCGCATCGTACATTGCAGCATCTGCTTTTCTCATTAATCCTTCAACAGTAGATTCATCATAGGGTGCTAATGCTATTCCTATACTTACCCCTAAAGTTATTTCCCGATCAAGTATACTATAAGGAAGCAGTATTTTATCAATAATAACTTCTGATACAGCTTGTACATATTCATGGCTGTCTACATTTTCAAGTATTACAGTAAACTCATCCCCTCCTAACCTTGATACAGTGTCAGATTTACGGATACTAGATTTAATGCGAGCTGCAACTTCTTTGAGAAGCAAATCTCCAGCTGCATGACCTAAAGAATCATTTATAACTTTAAAACCATCTAAATCCATAAAAAGTAAAGCTACTGCTTTTTTGTTATCATTAGCCCTTATAAGTGATCTTTCAAGTCTTTCATAGAAGAGAGTTCTATTTGGTATTCCTGTTAATAAATCATAATAGGCAAGACTGTGAAGTTTATCTTCTGTCTTTTTTATTTTACTGATGTCTGTAGATATAGAAATATAATTTTCTACTGCTCCGTCTGATCCTTTTAAAGAGGTTATTGACATCCATTTAGGGTATATCTTGCCGTTTTTCTTTTTATTCCAGATTTCACCTTCCCAATAACCATTAGTACTTAAACTGTGCCACATATTTAAGTAGAAGGTTTTGTCATGACGCCCGGATTTTAGTATTCTAGGATTTTTTCCAATTAAATCATCTTTTTTATACCCAGATACTCTCTGAAAAGAATCATTTACTTTAATAATGTTTCCAGAAGCATCTGTCATCAATATACCTTCCATTGCAGTGCCGATTATTCTATATGAAATTAATAATTCATCATTTAGTTGTTTAAGGTTATTAGTGTATTCCTGCATTTTAGTTATATTGTGAAAGGTAAATAATCTGCCAATTTCAGATTTATCTGTATCAAAGATAGAAGATTTATATACTCTATAGTAAAAAGTTTTATTGTTGAAGTTAAAAGTAATTGTATATTCATTGCTTGTATCGCTTACTGTAGTAACATGTTTTATATCTGGTACAAATTTTAATAGATCATTAAATTTTATTCCTATGAAATTCATACCTTGTTTAATATTAAATTTTTTATTTTTGAAAGACATTATAAGCTTGATGCCTGCTGGATTGATATCTATTATTTTGTTAGAAGAATCTACTATAATAACAATGTCCTTAATATTTTCTATTAAAAGATCTCTGGCAATTGGCACTATTACTAACTTAGGCATATGAAACATTCCCAAGTATAACACAATCAATGTTAATAGCATGCAAATAGGAGTAACATCTATAAAGACTGACTTAAAATTAGCACTAATAAATAAAAAGTTAATTCCGATAGATACAATTGCACCTGTAAAAATAAATGTACTTTGCCTGCGGTATAATTTGGGAGACTTTATTGCTTTTATCATAAGAATGCAGCATCCTACTAAAATACTGCATTAGGTATAAATGAGATTAATGTAGAATCCAATATTTGGCGCGTACAACAATATGGGAATACCTTTAATATATGACATACTAACATGTGACATAAATTTGTAAGGTATGCTGTTGGAAGTTAAAGACAATAATGATAATGCTGGTATAATAAAAATTAATAAAATAAAGTAAAGATTTTTTCTATTTTTATTAGCATATTCATTTATTATTAGCAGGTAAAGTGGAGAAATAAATACTGTACTAATAAATTCTATTTTTTGGAATAAGATATCTGCTTTCTCTATTTCTGTATAATAGCTAAGTACCTCCATTAAAAGCCACAAAGAAACAAGTATAGTGTTTATGATTAATAATTTTCCCATGACAGTATTTCTTATTCTATACAGAAAAGCTAATAAAGTTATAGAAACTATAAAACTTATACCGAATAAAATTCCATACATTGATATGCTCCTCTAAAATGATTGATATATTATATACATAATTTTAAGGTATAATATACATAATTTCAAAGTTTTTTGTAGAAATTTTTATTTCTAAGCATTGACTTAAAGTTACAGAAGCAGTAATAGATACTTTAATTAGATTAGAACAGTAAAACAAATGGATTTTCCATCCTCACTTCTAACTGAAATCTTTCCATGATGAGCCTGTACAATGGATTTGGCAATGGAAAGCCCAATTCCATAACCTCCAGTTTCTCTGGATCTTGAGGAGTCCACTCGATAGAATCTGTCAAATAGCCTGTCTAAGTTATCTTTATCAATTTCGTCGGTTGTATTATATACTTCTAGTTTTGAGCATTTTTTTGCAGTAGACAAAGAAATTTTGATAGTTCCTTTCTCATTAGTATATTTTACAGCATTGTCCACAAGAGTAGAAACGAGTTGGTCGATACTATCTTCATCACCATGTAATTTTATTCCTGGCTTAATATCCATTAGAAACTTTTTATTCTGTGCCTCTGCAATAGTCCCAAATGGAGCTGTTGTTTCAAAAACTGAATCACTCAAATCAAAATCAGTAAACACCAATTTAACATTTCCTTCATCCATCTTTGAAAGTGTTAGTAAATTTTTTACAAGCTTGTCAAGACGGGAAATTTGATTTCGAGTGCTTGTAATCCATTCGCTTTTACCGTGAGTTAGCTCCAGCACATCTGCATTAGCTGAAATAATGGCAAGTGGCGTCTTGATCTCATGTCCTGCATCAGTAATAAATTGCTTTTGTTTCTCCATATTTTCAATAATAGGATTAATCGCTTTTTTAGAAAAAATAGACACAAGGATAAACACAAGCAAAAGGGTTATTAGTGCAACTCCACAAGAAGTTAGTAAAAATAAAGTAGCTATCTGGATCTGACTTCTACAATCCATGAATACAAGCATTAGACCATCCGGTTTATTTACTACTATATATTTATAGATATCACTATATCCACTAGTTTTACCACTGCCCAGTACCTTATTGGCATATCCTGCTGCATCGGCTGAAGAAACAGCAGCAATATGGTTTGTATCAATTTCCCGTATACTGCCGTCTTTATTGACATGTACTACAAAATATCGTGTTTCAAACTGGGTTTCTGCATTCATTTGAAAACCAAATCTTTGCTCATTAGGTGGCAGCTTCCCTTTTTTATATATTGGAAACTTTCCCTGATTTTCTGAAAGAATTTTAAGGGCACCATTCACTTTACGGTCTATCTGATAAAGATTAACTATATTAATGGAGCCAAGGAGAATGAATACAACCAAAGCCAGTGAACCCATTGTAATCATAATGAATTTTCTCTGTAATTTTTTAATCATTTAATCTCCTCCAATGTATAGCAGGCATCTCTCCTTGAATTAATTTTTACATTAGCACCTAAAGATGACAGCTTTTTACGCAGATAAGAAATGTATACCAATACCACATTGATTTCAGCTTCTTCATCATATCCCCAAATTCGTTCCATAAAATGTTCTGTGGAAATCAAACATTTTGGATTATTCATTAGCATCTCAAGCATCTGAAATTCCTTGTTGCCAAGTCTTAGAGAGGATTTTTTACTTGATAATTCATAGTTTTCTTTGTTGAGGCTAATATTTCCTACTTTAAGTAAACTTGGTGCAAATTCACTTTTCCGTCTGGTCATAGCATGAACTCTGGCCAGCAATTCCCCCATAGCAAAAGGTTTGCTCAAATAATCATCTGCTCCTGTATTTAGTCCAAGAATTCGGTCTTCAATCTCAGCCTTTGCAGTAAGCATCAAAATCGGTGTATGTATTCCTTCTTTCCTTAAATTTCCCAATGCTTCAAGTCCATTCATCTTTGGCATCATAATATCTAAGATAATCACATCATAACTTTTGTATAATCCACATTTTAAAGCGTCTGCTCCGTCATACACAGCATCCACTGAATAATTGTTATGTTTTAAAATGGCAGCCAATGCATTTGACAATTCTTTTTCATCTTCCGCAAGTAAAATTCTCATAATATATCTTCTCCATCTTAATATTGTATTTCATTTATCATATCTGAAATAGTCTGCAAATTTAAATCTGTTGAAGCAATTTCATCTGCACACCGTTTTAATTCATTAATAATCATCTTCTCATTAGAAATGTTTTTTTTGTATTTTAACTGGTGCTCTAAACTTGCCCAACAATCCATTGCAATAGTACGTATTTGAATCTCACAGTACACCATTTCAACCCGGTTTTCTAGATGTAATGGTACTTGTAAAATCATATGATAACTACGATAGCCATTGGGTTTCGGATTGCGAATATAATCTTTTTCCTTAATAATCTTAATATCCTGCTGGTTCTTTAGCATGTTTACAATCCAATAAATATCATCTAAGAATGGACAGATAACACGGATCCCAGCTGCATCATGGATTTCCTTTAAAGCACTTTCTACCGTAACAGGTAAATTTTTTCGCACCAACTTTTCTTTCATGCTTTCAGCTGACTTAATTCTCGCCTTACAGTGTTCAATAGGATCTTTACATTGCTTTGCTACTTTGTATTTTCGAATAATATCCAATCTGGAGATAACTTCAATAATTGTTCCTTCTAATAGTATATAAGATTCTTTATAGAATTCATGTTCAGGTGACAGCGTTTTACATTTAATGTCATATTTAGACTGCTGCATTATGTATTCCTCCTTGCTGAAATAGTTATTTTCAATTTCTAATATAAAAGATAACATTGTAACCTTAAATATAGGTTAAATTTATAGTAGTATAAATAAATAACTCAACTTTCGTACATATAAAATTTTGACTTAATATAAAAAAATTGCGAAGCAAAGCTTTTTAAAATAACAAAGTTCAAATAACAAAGAACAGATAAAGATGATTTCCCTCGTGTCTCAGGAAACCTATAATTTTAATATTTTCTGACGTTAGGAAGAAAATTATCTTTATTTGATATTTGAACTTTGAACTTTGTTCTTTAAGAAAATTGTTTCGCAATATTTTTAAACTGTGAAAGTTGAGTAAATAATTCATCATTTGTATTATAGTAGAGTTGCCCAAATGCTTGAATTTTGATAATATAATAATAAATCTGACAAATGGTCAAGCTATTTTCTATTAATGAATCTTACTTAGTGAGAGTGTTACAATAGGAAGCCATCAGATAAACGATATAGGGGGCAATTAAATGTTTAAAATTCAGAAGTACAATAACATTTCACAAGAAAAACTTAATACAATGCCAAATGATTTATATGAGATTGGGGAAAATTTCGATAATCCAGACGGAATTCTTCTTAGAAGTTTCAATTTACTTAATGCCGAACTTCCTCAAAGTCTTAAAGCAATTGCAAGGGCAGGAGCTGGAGTTAATAATATACCAATAGACAAATGTTCTGAAAATGGAATTGTTGTATTTAATACCCCAGGAGCTAATGCAAATGGTGTTAAAGAGTTAGTTTTAGCATCTCTCTTTCTTTCTTCAAGAAAGATATATAGAGGAATAAATTGGACTAAGTCTCTTAAAGGAAAAGGTGAAGATGTTGTAAAGTTAGTGGAGAAATCCAAAAGCCAGTTTCAAGGCCCGGAAATTAAAGGAAAAAAGCTGGGAATTATAGGGCTGGGTGCTATAGGTGCAGCAGTTGCCAATGATGCACTTGCACTTGGTATGGAGGTAATAGGGTATGATCCATACATATCTGTAGATTCAGCATGGAATCTTTCTCGAAAGGTAGAAAAAGAGACGAATTTTGATAACTTACTTGCTGAAGCAGATTATATTACTATTCATGTTCCATTAAATAATAATACAAAAGGTATGATTAATAAAGAAAAGTTTGCAATTATGAAAAAAGGTATGAAAATAATAAATATAGCAAGAGGTGGACTAGTTGTAAATAAAGATTTACTTGAAGCAATAGAAGATGGCACTGTAAGTTGCTATGTTACAGATTTTCCGGAGGATGAATTAATAGGAAATGATAATATTATTACAATTCCTCATTTAGGAGCTTCAACGCCCGAGTCAGAGGAAAATTGTGCAGCTATGGCAGTAGAGGAACTTAGAAATTTTCTTGAAAGAGGTACTATTAAAAATTCAGTAAATTTCCCAAATTGTGATCTAGAGTATAAAGGTCACATAAGACTTTTAGTTGGAAATATCAATGTTCCTAATATGGTTGGACAGGTAACAACTATATTAGCACAAAATGAAATAAATATTGCCAGTCTGTTAAATAGTCATAAGGGAAAAATTGCATATAATATAATAGATGTTGATGGTAATGTAACTTCCGAAGTATTGGAAAAAATTAAGGCAATCGATGGGGTTGTGATGGTAAGAATTATTAGATAGTTACGCTATAGTCATCGGATAAACAGAGTTCTTGGCATCAGATGGAGTTTTGACTCCACCTGATGCTTAGAAATCGTTATCCAGGGACGTAGCTGCTCTTTACTACCACTTGGAAAAGTGGGAGTATTAGAGCAGGTAGTCATCGGATAAAAGAAAATCATAGGGGATTTTATATATAATGCATCGCCTTATACCATACAAAGGCGATGCATTATTAGTTAATCACAAAATTGAGAAAAAGTAAACTTAGGTTTTTCAACTCATATTAATTTAACTTCATATTATCAACCAATATCTGTGAATTTTCAGTGATTTGTGTTATTGTTGCAGATACTTCTTCTAATGAAGCGGCTTGAGTTGTGGCTATTTGGCCTAGTTCATTTATAGTATCTATTATTACTTTCATATTGTTGTTCATCTCAACAAGTGCCGAAGAGATCTTTTTGGAAGATTCACTACTATTTGATGCCAATTTTCTCATTTCTCCTGCTACTACGGAGAAACCCTTTCCGTATTCTCCAGCTCTTGAAGACTCTATTGCAGCATTAAGTCCAAGAAGATTAGATTGTTTTGATATGCTTTCAATTAAGTTAATAGCCTCATTGCTTTCGGTTATTAGTTTTTTTGTTACTTCAGTATTTTCTATAATATAATTTAATTTTTCAGACAATTTAACAGCATCGTTAGTAATTTCTGATATACTTGAGGTTGTTTCTTGAAGAGAACTCTTTAATTCTGATGTGGACTTTTTAATTTTTATGAGGTCTTCTATATCTGTTGATAAAATTAATACTCCGACAACTTGGCCATCTTTATTAATTGCGGGAATTATGGTAACTTTAGCATCTATACCATGTTCATTTTTATTAAATACAGCTCTAAATGTTTCTTTTTTATTAAAAATGGTATCATTGGCACCAGTATTTTTCATGAGATTCATATCGGATTTGTCACCGACTTTTACAGTAGATTTTTTATTTTTACTGTCTAGAGCATATATACATTTTTCTTTGTCCCAAATTGTGATAACTGTATTTCCCTCAAGTGCTTCACTTATGACTGGTGCAGTATTAATCAATGATTGAAAAATTTTTTCCATTTATAATTCCTTCTCTCATAATTTTGTGAAATATTTTATTAACAATATATCACAATTTAGGGCCATTTTCTACTTTTAATAAATAGTATATATTTCCATTTACTATAGATCAAGTTATACTCTTGATTGTGCAGAAAATATGAATTTATAGAAATATAATTATCAAACATGACATGCAGTTGTCATGTTATTTTTGATATATTGTATGGTAAAATAAAACATAGGAAGGTGCTAAAATGGAATTAGTAAAGGTTACGGAAGAAAACATAGATGAAGAACATATTTGCTGTGCAATTTCAAGCAATAAAGATTGCCAGGTTGTTTCAAAAAAAGAATGGCTGAAGAAACGTTTTAAAGAAGGGTTGGTATTTTTAAAAGGAAATGTCAGGGGAAAGTGTTTTATAGAATATGTGCCATCAGAAAATGCATGGTGTCCTATTGAGGCAAAGGGTTATATGTTTATTGACTGCCTGTGGGTATCAGGGCGATTTAAAGGGAAAGGATATTCAAATGAACTTTTGAATGCCTGTATTTCTGATAGCAGGGAAAAAGGAAAATTAGGGTTAGTCATATTGTCTGCTAAAAAGAAAATTCCCTATATTTCAGATCCTAAGTATTTAAAATATAAGAAATTTCAATTGGCTGATACTTCAGAGCCTTTCTATGAATTATTTTATTTGCCATTTAGTCAAAATGCACCTAAACCATGTTTTATGAAGCATATAAAAGCACATTCAATTAAAGAACAAGGTTTTGTTTTGTATTATTCAAATCAGTGTCCATTTACTGCAAAGTATGTGCCTATCATTGAAAAGGTTGCTTCGGAGAAAAAAATTGCCTTTAAATCAATCCGATTTGAATCAACTAAAGAAGCAAGAATGTCTCCAGCACCATTCACTACATATAGTTTGTTTTATAATGGCCAATTTGTTACAAATGAAATCTTATCTGATAAGACATTTGAGAAAATGATATCTAAGGTTATTGACTAAATATTAATGAATCTTACTTAGTGGGAGTGTTACAGTAGGTAGTCATCAGATAAGAGTACCCTGTAAGATTATACACGATATCATTTCTGTGTCTATCCTGCAGGATACATTTTTATTTTAAATATCAAATAAATTAATTAACCTATGCATGTCCATATGTTAACAATTTTTAATTTTCTTTATTAACTCCTGGGCAACTTTCTGTCCTGAAATTAACATACCACCCAAAATTGGTCCCATTCTTTGACCACCAAAAGTTCCATTAGCAGCCATACCGGATACATAAAGGCCAGGGTAAACTTCACGAGTATTTTCAACAACCTGTTCTTCTCCGCGGTCTGCCCACAATTGTGCTGCATTGAAGGTAAGTCCAGAAACACATTCAATGGAATCAGATGTATAGTAATTTTCTTAATGTAATTTTTGAAAATTTTTTACTTCTAAAAATAAATAGACTATGTTTAATCTATTATCAGCTAATTAAATCCCTTTTTTAAAATAACTATACATTATGAATATTTTGACTAATAAATTATAACATATTATAACATATTATTAAGTAAAATCCGTTGATTATAAAAAAAATATCAAAATATTACTATTATTTTAAATAAAATGGAATAATATATGTCATAATTTTCAGTTTATGGAATAATATCAAAATAAAAAAATAGCAAATAGGCATGAATATATTATTTTCTATACAAAATATTCATTTTGTTTAATATGAGGAGGGTCTCTAATGAACTTATTGAAAAATGTAAGAGTAAAAGTAAGATTACTTATTTCCTATTTAATTGTAGCTGCATTGATTTTAATTGTAGGAATAGTAGGAACAATATCTTTAAAGAAGGTTTCGAATAATTCCCAAAACATGTATAATCAAAATATGCAGATTGTTTATAAGTTGTCCGATATGAATAGGAATTTATCTGATATAAGGTCAGATACTTTAAAAATGGTTTATCAAAAGAGCGATACAAAAAGGCAAGATGCTGAAAAAGATATAAATGAAAAAGAAAGCAATAATGCGGAATATATTAAAACTTTTGATACATTTCAAATGGATACTTCACAAAAGAGTGCGTGGGAAACATTTAAAAGTCAATTGAAAAGTTATAATGATGAAGTTAAAAATATCAATAATTTTTCATCAAAAAAGGATTACGAATCTGCAGAAAGTGAATTGATAAATAAAGCTACACCTATGAGAGAAAATATGTCTAAAAGTTTAAATGATTTAATAAACTTAAATCTCAATTATGCAAAAAACGATAATCAAGACGATATAAAATTATATAATATGTCAAGTGCAATAATGACTGTATTGGTAATTTTTGGATTTGGCCTTGCGATATTGATAGGATTGCTTACATCAAATGACATAAACAAGGTACTTCATGACATACTTAATTTTGCACATAAATTAGAGAAATATGATTTATCATATAAATCTTCAATGGCTAGAAAAGACGAATTTGGAGAAACTGTAGTTGCGCTTACAAATGCTAGAGACAATATAAAAAATCTTATTGAGAATATAATGGAAGATTCTCAGGATATGAGTGCAGCCAGCGAAGAATTATCTGCTACTGTTGAGGAGCTTTATTCTAAAACTGAAAACATGCAAAATGCTGTGGACGATATTGCATCTGGAGCACAAGAAACAAGTGCATCTACTGAAGAAATTACAGCATCTATTCAGGAGGTAAATTCGAGTATAAGTGAGCTTTCACAAAAATCTTTAGATGGAAGTAATAGTGCAAACCAGTCAAAAGAGCATGCTTTAACCGTACAGAAAAGTGGTAACAGGGCAATCGAACAAACAACAAAAGTCTATAATGAAAAAAGAGAAAAAACATTGAAGGCAATTGAAGATGGTAAAGTAGTAGAAAACATAAAAATTATGGCTGATACGATATCGAGTATAGCGGAGCAGACAAATTTACTTGCATTAAATGCAGCAATAGAAGCAGCAAGAGCTGGAGAAAAAGGGAAGGGATTTGCTGTAGTTGCAGATGAAGTAAGAAATCTTGCGGAGCAGTCTTCAGAAGCAACAACTGGTATTCAGGACACTATTTCAAAGGTACATGAAGCATTTAAAAACCTGTCATTGAACAGCAATGATATATTGGATTTTGTATATAAAGATGTAGGTAAAGAATTTAAAGCTTTTGGAAATATGGGCAATCAATATTATAGTGAGGCTGAATTTGTAAGTAAAACGTCGGAAGAAATTGCGGCTATGTCACAAGAACTTACTGCAACCATGAATCAGGTGAGTGAAGCAGCACAGAATATGGCAGAAGTAGCTCAGAAATCTTCAGAAGATGCATTTGTGATAAAAGAAAGTATAAATGAAACTACACAGGGAATTGAACAGGCGGCTAAAACATCACAAATTCAGGCATGCAGTGCTCAGAAACTTAATGAACTTGTACAAAGGTTTAAATTATAATTATGGGTGGAAGGTTTGGTATGATCGTTATTGCAAATTAATATTTTATGAGAGAAGGTAAAGCAGTGACAAATGTTACAATGCGTATGGCAACTAAAGCAGATGCAAAAGAAATTTTGGATATATATGAGCCTTATGTTAGGAATAGTGCAATCTCTTTTGAATATGATGTTCCATCTATTGAAGAATTTACTGAGAGAATTAATAACATATTAAAAAAATATCCATACATAGTAGCGGTAGATAACAATCAGATTATTGGTTATGCATATGTTTCATCATTTAAGGAACGAGTTGCATATAATTGGGCTGTTGAAACTACTATATATTTAAGTCAGGACTGTCGAGGTAAAGGTGTAGGAAAAAAATTGTATTTAGCTTTGGAAAAAATATTAAAGAGACAAAATATCATTAACTTGAATGCGTGTATAGCCTATACAACTACTGATAATGCATATCTTACAAATGCTAGCATGTATTTTCATGAGCATTTAGGATACAGGAAAGTTGCACATTTTACAAAGTGTGGATACAAGTTTGGAAACTGGTATGATATGATTTGGATGGAGAAAATTATTGGAGAGCATTCTGAAAATCCAAAACCAGTTATTCCAATATCAGACTTGCAGTGATTTTATTTTGGTTTTCAGCAAATACAATACTACATTTAAAGAACTTCTAAATGATGTATTGGAAAATCAATCATAATATTTTATTAGTAATAGTGTATAATATTATCTAGGGTTTTAAGGAGGGTGACGATAATATGCAAACTGTAACATTAGGAAAAACTGGACTAGTTGTAAGCAAAAATGGATTTGGGGCACTTCCAATACAGCGTATTTCAAAGAAAGATGCCGTATACTTATTGCAGAAGGCATTTTATAATGGTATCAATTATTTTGATACTGCAAGAGCGTATTCAGACAGTGAGGAAAAGCTTGGAGCTGCCTTTTCTTACATAAGAGATAGGATTACTATAAGCACAAAAACAGCAGCACAAAATGCGAATGATTTTTGGAAGGATTTAGAGCAGAGTCTTAAAAATCTTCAGACAAATTATATTGATATCTATCAGTTTCATAATCCTGCGTTTTGTCCAAAACCTGGCGATGAATCGGGACTTTATGATGCAATGATTGAGGCAAAGAAACAGGGAAAAATTCGTTTTATTGGAATTACAAATCACAGATTGGCAGTAGCAAAAGAGGCAATAGAATCAAATTTATATGATACGCTGCAATTCCCATTCTCTTATCTTGCAAGCAATGCAGATATAGAAATTGTGGAAGCATGCAAGAAAAATAATATGGGTTTTATTGCAATGAAAGCTTTATCAGGAGGACTTATTACAAACTCTGCCATGGCATATGCATATCTTGCACAGTTTCAACATGTTGCTCCAATTTGGGGTATACAGCGTGAGAATGAACTAGATGAATTCTTGTCCTATAATGATAATCCACCAGTTTTGACAGAGAATATGAAAAAACAGATTGAACATGACAGAAAAGAATTATCAGGAGATTTCTGCCGTGGATGTGGGTACTGTATGCCCTGTTCTGCTGGGATTCAAATTAATGATTGTGCAAGGATGAGTCTTCTTCTCCGACGGGCACCGCAGAATGTTTACTTATCAGAAGAATGGCAGGAGAAGATGAAAAAAATAGAGGATTGTATTCACTGTAACAAGTGTATGAGCAAATGTCCATATGGCTTAAACACTCCGGAACTTTTAAAAAAGAATTACGATGACTACAAGACCTTTTTATAAGGCATTTGAAAGAAAATAGCAAGTCAAAGATGCGACGGATATTTTTTATCAGACAAGGAGGCAGGTTCCGCAGATAGGAATTCTATTTAAGGGTTCTACCTCCTTAAATCTTACAAATCCAATGAATTTGTGAGTTTCGTCAGTAACTTTTGTACTATACTTATAGCAAAGTTTATTATTAATCGGTGTTCCTTGCCTTACAGATTATTTTCTCTTTCATGTTTAACTATATCTTGAGCAATTTTATGGGCGTTTTTTGCTATTTCATCTGTATTCATGGTAATAAGTTTTCCATCTATTGAAACTATTTTTCCGTTAACAATGGTCATTTTTGTATAACTTGAGTTTCCAAGGCATACTAGCGAAACAAGTGGATCATGGCATCCTGCATATTCAACTCCACTAAGATCAAATAATATTATATCTGCAGCTTTTTCTCTATCTAGCCTTCCAGTATCAATTCTTCCAAGTACATCTGCACCACCTCTTGTTGCAATTTTTAACATTTCATAAGCATTAAGTCCTTTTGTTCCATACTTTAAATGATTTAGAAGATAGGCACGTCTAATTTCCTCCCACATATTAGAACCATCATTACTAGCACTTCCATCGACCCCTATACTTATTTTTCCGCCTTTTTGAACAATTTCAGAAGTCCTGCAGATTCCACTGCTGAGTTTCATGTTGGATGAAGGACAGTGTGCAATACCTGTTCCACTTAATCTATCTATTTCTGCATCGCTAAGATATATACCATGTGCATACCAAACATCAGAGCCAACCCATTCAAGTTCCTCCATAAGTTCAAAAGGTCTTCTTCCGTATTTTTCAATACAAAATCTCTCTTCATCCAGCGTTTCTGCAAGATGAGTATGCATCATAACTCCTCTTTTTCTAGCTAAATCCTTCGTTTTAAGCATTAACTCTTTCGTAACTGAAAATGGTGAGCAGGGTGCTAGTGCGATTCTTGTCATTGAAAAATCATTTACATCATGATACTTGCTTATAAGTCTATAACTATCCTCTAATATTTTATCTTCCTCTTGAACAACTGTCATTGGAGGAAGCCCTCCTTGATCCCGTCCTAAAGACATGGAACCTCTTGTGGCAGTAAAGCGAATTCCTATTTCTTTTGCTGCTCTGATTTCATCATCTATTAAAGTTTGAGGCTGATTGTTTGGAAACACGTAGTGATGATCTGAAGTTAAGGTGCATCCGGTTCTTAATAGTTCACTAAAACCAACTAAAGCACCATAATATACTGCATCGGGAGTTATGTTTTTCCAAAATTCGTATAATCCAATAAGCCATGGAAAAAGCGGTTTTTCTTGAACTTCTTTTATTCCTCTAAATAAGGTTTGATATAAATGGTGATGGGTATTTACAAATCCAGGCAAAGCTACAAGATTGGTACAATCTATTATGTCTGTCTTATCAGGTACACTAAGTTTCTTACCTATTGAAGTGATTTTTGGACCTTCTACTAATATGTCTACATTTTCAAGTATTTCATCTTTGTCATTAAATGTTACTACAGTTCCAATATTCTTTAAAAGTAATGCTTCCATAATAAAATCCCCCTTAGAAAACAAAAAAACCGCTTTGAATGAGTATATTCAAAGTGGTTAACTCGACACTGATTTAAATATAAAGTTGTTTTTCTTCTAACATTATATTACCAATTTTATGAATGCTTGTATAGCTTTTTATTATTTAAATTCTATTCTTGGATTTGCTTTTCATGATTAATAAAGTAACTGTTAATAGTAGTGTAAATAAACCGCATGTAAAATATCCAAAGCCTGCACCTGCCTGCTGCATAACAGCTCCTGCAAATGAATTTCCAATAGGAGCAGAACCTGAAGTAATTAAAGAATATACGCTCATAACCCGTCCCCTATACTCATTTGTTATATTAAGCTGCAAGATAGAATTTGACATATTTAAAAATGTCAAATAGAAAAATCCTATAAACACTATCAAAATAGCAACTATATAATATTGCCTAAAAAAGTATGTAAATATTTGAGCTATTGATATTAATATTGCATCTCCAATTTGTATGGCTTTGCTAAGTCCAAGCTTACTTCTTAGTACCATAAAAATAGCACCGCTTAATGCTCCTACACCAAATGCTGATAAAAGAAAGCTGTATTCTTTTGCTCCCATTTTTAGTATTTCACTTGTGAATACTGGTATTATAACTTCCGAATTTGCTGAAAATACACATACTATAATCATAAGTAGAACTGTAAATTTTAAAATATCATTGTCTGCTATGTATTTAATACCATCTTTAATTTCTTTTATTACATTCTGATTATTTCTCTTTAACTTATTCTCTTTAACTTTTATTCTACATATTCCATAAATAACAGGTATAAAACTTATTCCATTAATAAAGAAACAGGTAGTAGTACCGAGTTTCACCATCAAGATACCTGCAATAGAAGGTCCAACAATCTTTGCCAAATTAATAACTGTAGAATTTAAAGAGATTGCATTCATTAAATCCTCTTTTCCTATTATTAATCCTCTTAGTCTATTATAAATTCAATAATGTTATTTGAATAATACTATTAATGTTATATAATTGATAGGATAATACTATAATGACTTAATTTAATAAATTAAAATTCATATAAAGAGAGGATTTATCAATTTGCCTGCGCTATTTTAGATGTATGAATGCAGTGCTGGCACCTAATGTTGAAGCACTAATCAAAAGCATATATGCTTTCAGTTGACGCAAAATCATTAACTTAATGGCATTTGGAGAAGTGTGCCCTTTTTATCCGAGAGCAAAGATCATTGAGAGGAGGATTTTAACTGAATTTATAATGGAAAAATTTTAACCAAGAAGTTGCCCACTAGAACTTGACACAAACTAATGATCTCAAATAATTGTAATTTAAAAATGTATATATTATAATAACTGTAAGTGATCGTTGATAAGGTATTAAATATTAAATTAAGTAAGGAGATTATATGGGTTCACTATTTGAAAAAATTGAAGTTACAGATTTAAGACCCATCAGAGAAATAGTCTTTGAAAGATTAAGAAAGGCAATTATTGATGGTAATCTTGAACCAGGAGATAGACTTGTTGAAACTTTTATAGCGGAAAACATGGGAGTTAGTAGAACACCTGTTAGAGAAGCTTTTAGACAACTAGAAATAGAAGGTTTGGCTGAAAATATTCCTAGAAAAGGAACTATTGTTAAGGGAATATCAAAAGAAGATATTATAGAGATCTATCAAATTAGGGAAGTACTTGAGGGGTTAGCATTTAGGTTAACATGTTCTAGAATATCTGAAGAACAGATAGTCGAATTAAAAGAAAAAATTTGTAAAATGGATCAGTATATTGGTGATGAAAATATAGCACAATATTGGTCAGTACATGGAGAATTTCACAATATCATACTATATTTAACTGGTAATAAAAGACTTATAGATCAGATGAAGCAAATTTATCAATATTTATCAAAATTGAGAAAGGCTACTTTGGTTATGGATAAAAGAAGAGAGCAAGCTATGAAGGAACATAAAGAACTTATAGAAGCTTTTGAAAAAAAAGATGAAAAGTTAGCTGAAAAAATAGGCAGAAAGCATACTATAAATGCTAAGAAGTTTATTGAAAAAGAAGTTCATTTATTTTAAGTTTTATTTTGTAACTATTACTGCCAACGGTACAAATAGTAATGAAAATATGGCTGTGTTTTTTGTCATATTGTTATAGTTAAGTTAATAAAAAGATACATTATAGAGTACATTGAAGGTTACTTTGCTTAATTCAAAATAGCATTTTAACTAGTGTAAGAATCATTTTTAAACCACAAATAAGTGGTTTTTTTAATTGCACGATAATCGTTGTTCTAGATTTTCGTTAAATAGGGTTCCTAATTAAAAATAACTTATACATAAACAGATTTCTAAGCATCGGGTTGAGTTTTGACTCCACCTGATGCTTAGAAACAGAATTCTTAGTGCTTTAGCACTTAGAAGGCGTTATCCTTTAGGAAAAATCGTTATTCAGGGAGGTAGCTGCTCGTAACGTACATTTGGAGAAGTTGGAGTAGTAGAGTAGGTAATCATCGGATAAAATATACTAACAAAATTGTTTTAAAAATATTGAGGTTAAAACTTATTAAAAGTTTTAATGTGCTAAAAATTGTATGTATATGGCTAGTATAAGCTATTTTTAGACTTGAAATACTATATATATTTAAATTTCACAAAAAACGATTGCAAAATTCTTAAATATGTATTATTATAAAAACAGTAAAGCTTTTCCTAGTTATATTTTACATTGTATACAAGTATACGATGTAAAATATAAGAATAAAAGTGTAATATAAAATAATTTATGTTTATATTTTTTGCTTACAATTGTATACCTGTATACAATTATAAGCAAATGAAAAGGCATTATATATTAAAAAATTTATTTAATTCTAGAAGTAGCTATTAAAATAGAAATAGGAAAATAAGGAGGTGTAATCAGATTGTTGGAATTTTGCAATTTGATTAAAAAAGTATGGTTATGAATGTAAAAGAAGAATCCTTAAAATTACATAGAGAAAAACACGGTACTATAGAAATCGTTGGAACAATGCCATTGAGAAACGGTGATGATTTGGCAGTAGCTTATACACCAGGTGTAGCAGGTCCATGTCTGGAAATTGCCAAGGATGAAGAAAAGGCATATGAGTATACAATAAAGGGAAAGACAGTAGCTGTAGTTACAAATGGAACTGCAGTACTAGGACTTGGAAATATAGGACCAGCAGCAGGTCTTCCTGTAGTTGAAGGAAAAGCATTGTTACTTAAAAGATTTGCAAATGTAAATGCAATACCAATATGTGTAGATTCTACAGATCCTGATGATATAGTAAATACTATTAAAAACATTGCACCGGGATTTGGAGGAATACATCTTGAAGATATAAAAGCACCTGAATGTTTCTATATTGAAGATAAGTTAAAAGAAGAATTAGATATACCAATATATCATGATGACCAGCATGGTACTGCTATTGCAGTGTTAGCAGGCCTGTACAATGCTTTGAAAATAGTAAATAAAGATATTAGTGATATAAAAGTTGTTATAAACGGTGCTGGTGCTTCAGGTATTGCAACAGCTAAGCTTTTGATTTCAGCAGGAGTAAAAAACATAGTACTTTGTGACATAAACGGTATAGTTTACGAAGGAGATAATTGCTTAAACGAACCTCAGAAACAAATAGCAAAGGTAACAAATAGAGGCTTAGCAAAGGGAACATTAAAAGATGCAATGAAGAATGCAGATGTTTTTATAGGTGTTTCTGCTGGAAATGTAGTAACTGGTGAAATGGTAGAAGGTATGAACAAAGATAGTATAATTTTTGCATTAGCCAACCCAACACCTGAAATAATGCCTGAGGAAGCAAAAAAAGCAGGAGCTAAAGTTATAGCAACAGGAAGGTCAGATTTTCCAAATCAAATAAACAATGTTTTAGTTTTCCCGGGAATTTTTAAGGGAGCTTTAAGTGTAAGAGCTAAGGAAATATGTGATGAAATGAAAATTGCAGCAGCTAAAGGTCTTGCAAATTTAGTAAAGAAAGATGAATTGAATGAAGAATATATAATACCAAGTGTATTTAATAGAAATGTTTGTGATGCAGTTTCCAAAGCAGTTATGGATGTAGCACAAAAGAAATAATAAATTTACAGCATAAGGTAAGAAATCTGATAAAGAGCAGAAACTTTCACAGGTAAAAAATTTAGTACCGAACACTACCTACAGATTTTTGTGTTCAAAAGAGGCAATACCGATAATTAATAAAATTCAAAATAAATAGATTTAATATAGGAGGTTCACTTATGGAAATAAAAAAAGCTGCTATAGCAGGAACATTTGAGTCCAGCGATATTACAATATCAGTACAGCCTAATCCGGAGAATGAGGTGGCTATAAAGTTAAAAAGTTCCGTGGAAAAACAATTTGGAGACAAGATAAAAAAAGTTATAATGGACACTTTAGAAGAACTAGATGTAAAAAGTGCCATTGTAGGTGCCAATGACAAAGGAGCCTTAGATTGTGTTATAAAAGCAAGGGTACAAGCTGCAGTTATGAGGGCAGCAGAAGAAACAAAATTCAACTGGGAGGTGGAAAAGTAATGTACAAGTTAAGAAGAACAATGATGTATGTACCGGGAAACAATCCAGGAATGGTTAAGGATGCACATATATATGGAGCAGATTCTCTAATGTTTGATTTAGAAGATTCAGTATCCCTAAATGAAAAGGATACAGCTAGATTCTTAGTATACAATGCACTAAAATCCATAGATTATGAAGGTACAGAAACAGTAGTAAGAATAAATGGACTTGATACACCTTTTGGAATGGAAGATTTAGAGGCAATAGTAAGGGCACAACCTGATGTTATAAGACTTCCAAAGACAGAATGTGCACAAGATGTTATAGATGTAGAAAAGGAAATAGAAAGAATTGAAAAACAATCAGGAATACCTGTTGGAAAGACAAAAATTATGGCAGCTGTTGAAAGCGCTATAGGAGTTATGAATGCCTATGAAATAGCTACAGCAAGCAAAAGACTTATGGGAATAGCAATAGGGGCAGAAGACTATGTTACTAATTTAAAGACAACCCGTTCTTTAGATGGAATAGAACTTCTTGCAGGAAGAAGCCATGTATTATTAGCTGCCAGAGCAGCAGGAATATACGCCTTTGACACAGTATTTTCTGATGTAAACAATGAAGAAGGATTCATAAATGAAGTAAAGCTTATAAAGCAGTTAGGATTTGACGGAAAGTCCGTAATAAACCCAAGACAAATTGCTCCTGTCCATAAGATATATACACCTTCACAAAAAGAAATAGATAAATCCGTTCGTGTTATAAGAGCTGCAAAAGATGCTGCAGAAAAAGGATCTGGAGTAGTTTCACTAAATGGAAAAATGGTAGATAAACCTATTATAGAACGTGCACAGAGAGCTTTGATGTTAGCAGAAGCTTCAGGTATATGCGTAAGTGAAGGAGGAGAAGACATTGACTAAGAATAAAATAGGAAGAGAAATACCAGATTACATAGAAGGAATTGGAAAGCTGGTACCTTATGGGGGACCATTTGATTTCAAACCAACAAAGAAAAAATTTGCAAGAAAAATATCCAGTATAAAACCTGGAGAAAGTAAATTGCTTGAGAGCATAAAAGAAGCTGTAATAAAGACAGGATTAAAGGATGGCATGACAATATCATTCCACCACCACTTTAGAGCAGGAGATTACATATTAAACATGGTGCTGGATGTCATAGCCGAAATGGGAATAAAGAACTTAACTTTAGCGCCAAGTTCTTTAAGCAGTGTCCATGAACCAGTAATTGAACACATAAAAAATGGTGTTGTTACTAAAATCATAACTAGTGGTGTTAGAGGACCACTTGCAGAAGCTATATCAAATGGAATTTTAGATACACCTATTATAATACGTTCCCATGGTGGAAGAGCGAGAGCTATAGAAGCAGGAGATTTAAAAATAGACGTGGCATTTTTAGGTGCACCTAGCTGTGACGACTATGGAAATGCCAATGGATATACAGGAAAATCCTTTTGTGGTTCACTAGGATACGCTAAAATAGACGCAGAATATGCAGATAAAGTAGTACTTATTACAGACAATTTGGTACCATATCCAAATGTACCTGCAAGTATAGAACAAAACAATGTAGATTATGTAGTTAAGGTAGATGCAATTGGAGATCCTAAGGGAATAGCATCCGGTGCAACAAGATATACAAAGAACCCAAGAGAACTTTTGATTGCACAGTATGCAGCAGAAGCAATTGAAGCTTCAGGATATTTTGTACCAGGATTTTCAATCCAGAGTGGTTCCGGTGGAGCATCCCTTGCAGTAGCAAGATTTTTAAGGGAAAAGATGATCGAAAAAGATATTAAAGCCAGCTTTGCATTAGGTGGAATTACAGGCCAGTTTGTAGAAATGCAAAAAGAGGGTCTTATTTCAAAAATCTGTGATGTACAGAGCTTTGACTTAATAGCAGCAAAATCCATAGGAGAAAATCCAGATCACTATGAAATAAGTTCATCCCTATATGCTAATCCACATAATAATGGATGTATTTCTAATAAATTGGATATAGTTATATTAAGTGCACTGGAAGTAGATACAGACTTTAACGTCAATGTAATTACAGGTTCAGATGGAGTAATTAGGGGAGCATCAGGAGGACACTGTGATACTGCAGCAGGAGCAAAACTTTCTATGATAGTTTGTCCGCTTATTAGAGGTAGAATACCTACTGTTGTGAAGAAAGTAAATACTATAATAACTCCAGGAGAAACAGTAGATGTAGTAGTTACAGACAGGGGAATAGCAGTAAATCCTCTTAGAAAAGATTTACTTGAAAAATTTAAGAAAGCAAAGCTTCCAGTATGTACTATAGAAGAGTTAAGAGAAAAGGCAGAAGAAATTACAGGAAAGCCTAAGGCAATTGAATATGGTGACAAGATTGTTGGTGTAGTTGAATATAGAGATGGTACTATTATCGATGTTATAAAGCAAGTAAAATAAAGTAGTATAAAATTGGCTTACTAATTGTATACAGGTATACAATTAGTGAAGCAAACATTTTAATTTTTAGGAAGGGTAGGTAAATAATAGTGGGAGAAAATATAACTAGAAAGATTTTAAAATCACATTTAGTAGAAGGAAAAATGATTGCTGGAGAAGAGATATCAATAAAAATTGATCAAACACTAACACAAGATGCTACAGGTACAATGGCATATTTATCCTTTGAAGCATTAGGAATACCAAGAGTAAGAACTGAAGTTTCAGTAAGTTATATTGATCATAATACATTACAAGCAGGATTTGAAAATGCAGATGATCATGCATTTTTACAGACTATTGCTGCAAAATATGGGATATACTGCTCAAAGCCAGGAAACGGAATATGTCATCAAGTACATTCAGAAAGATTTGCAAGACCAGGAAAAACTTTACTAGGTTCAGATAGTCATACTCCTACTTCTAGTGCTTTAGGTATGATAGCAATAGGTGCTGGTGGAATGAGTGTAGCTATGGCTATGGCTGGACAGCCATTTCATCTAGTTATGCCTAGAGTTATAAATGTTAAGTTAACTGGAAAATTAAGAACAGGAGTTGCAGCAAAGGATATAATATTAGAGCTCTTAAGAAGAATGACTGTTAAAAATGGAGTAGGAAAAGTAATAGAATATAGTGGTTCAGGAGTAGAAACTTTAAGCGTACCAGAAAGATGTACTATAACTAATATGGGAGCAGAGTTAGGAGTTACTACATCTGTATTCCCAAGTGATAGAGTTACTTATGAATTTATGAAGGATCAAAAAAGAGAAGCTGATTGGATAGAACTTAAAGCTGATTCAGATGCTGAATATGATGAACTAATAGAAATAAATCTTGATGAAATAGAACCTTTGGTTGCTAAACCACATATGCCAGATAAGGTAGTTAAGGTAAGAGATGTTAGTGATGTTAAGGTAAGTCAAGTATTTATAGGAAGTTGTACTAATTCATCTTATTCTGATTTAGCTAAAGCAGCAACTATTTTAGATGGAAAATGCTTAAATCCTAATGTAAGTCTTTGCATAGCACCAGGATCAAAACAAGTTTTTGAAATGATAGCTAGAGATGGAATACTTCAAAAGTTAATTTCTGCTGGAGCTAGAATTCTGGAAAGTGCTTGTGGGCCTTGTGTTGGCGTGGGACAAGCACCTCAATCAGGAGGGGTTTCCTTAAGAACAAATAATAGAAACTTCATTGGAAGAAGTGGTACAAAGGATGCAAAAGTTTATTTAGCAAGTCCAGAAGTTGCAGCTGTTAGTGCTATAACTGGTGTAATTACTGATCCAAGAGATTATGATGGCATAGATTTGGAAACTATAAGTAAAATAAAAGACACAAAAGAAAGAATTATTGATGATAGAATGATAATTGCACCAAAAGATAAAACAGATGATGTTGTTGTTAGAAGGGGTCCAAATATTAAACCACTTCCATTAAGAGGAGATTTAGAAGAAGAAATAAATACAGCGGTACTTTTAAAAGTAGGAGATGATATTACAACTGATGACATAATGCCAGCAGGTGCTAAAATTCTTCCATTAAGATCGAATGTTCCGGCTATATCACAATATGTATTTAATGGAATAGATCCTACATTTTCTAAAAGAGCAAAAGAAAATAATGGTGGAATTATTGTAGCGGCAGAAAATTATGGACAAGGATCAAGTAGAGAACATGCTGCACTTGCACCTATGTATTTAGGCGTTAAAGCAATTTTAGCAAAATCTTTTGCAAGAATACATCATGATAATTTAATTAATTATGGAATTTTGCCATTGAGATTTAAAGATAAGGCTGATTATGACAAAATAAATCAAGGTGATGTATTGGTTGTTAAAAATGTTAGAGAGCAAGTTAGTAAGGGTGAGTTTATTGTAATAGATAAAACTCAAGGATTTGAAATAAAGGCTTTTGTTATTTTCTCAGATAGACAAAAAGAAGTAATGATAAGCGGCGGTCAATTAAATTATGTTAAAAAGATGATATAGTTAGCAAAGACATTGTATACAGGTATACTGTATACAATGTTAAACAAAAAATGTTGACAATTTAATGCTTAAGGAGGAGTTATAATGAATAAAACTCAATGTACTCTTATGAGAGGTGGAACAAGTAAAGGTGCATTCTTTAAATATGAGGATATGCCAAAAGATAAAAATAAATGGAGTGATTTCCTTTTAGAAGTTATGGGAAGTCCAGATGCTAAGCAAATTGATGGATTAGGTGGAGCAAATTCGTTGACTAGTAAAGTAGCAATTATAAAAAAATCAGATAAAGAAGATTACGATGTAGAATATACATTTGCACAGGTTAGCTTAACTGACAGAATGGTTGACTTTAAAGGAAATTGTGGGAATATTTCTTCAGCTGTTGCACCATTTGCAATTAATGAAGGTATTATAAAGGCAGATGGTAATAAAGCAAAAGTTAAAATATTAAATACAAACACAAATAAATTGATAGTATCAGAAGTAGAAATTGAAAATAAACAAGCAAAAGAAAAAGGTAATACATATATACCTGGAGTACCTAATCCAGGATCACCAGTTTATCTTTCATTTTATAATTCAGAGGGTGCAGTTACAGGAAAATTATTACCTACAGGAAATGTACTAGATTCCATAGAAACTTCTGTAGGAAAAATAAGTATTTCTATTGTTGATGCTGCAAATCCATTAGTATTTATAAATGCTGATGATATTGGTTTAAAAGGTACTGAGTTACCAGATGAGTTTACAGAAAATAATTTAAAATTAATAGAAGAAATACGTTCTATAGCAGCAGAACTATGTGGATTTGCAAGCAAAGATGAGGCAACAAAGAAATCTCCAGCAGTACCAAAAGCTACAATAATATCAATGCCTAATAAATATGTAGATTTAAGTGGGAAAGAAATAAGTAAAGATAATATGGATTTAGTTGTCAGAATGATGTCAATGCAAAAACCTCATAAGGCGCTAGCGATAACAGGTGCAGTATGTATAACAACAGCAGCAAGCATTGAAGGAACTTTAGTTAATAAGATAACAAGAATCAATAATGGAAAGGTAAGAATAGGACATCCAGGTGGTGTCATGGAGACAGCAGCTAAAATGAATGGAAAAAAAATTGAATGTGTAAAAGTTGTTAGAACAGCACGTAGAATAATGGAAGGTTATGTTTATACAAGGGACAATATTAAGTAGTAATAAATATTACTACTTAATATATTAATGTAATCGTTTGTCATTTAAATAGAATGGTGTAAGTTAATAAAAAGCTATATCATATACGAAGGAGTGTTAAAAAATGTTTAATTTAAGTAATTTTATACTCAACCCATTTGTATTACTATTTGCTGCAGTATTTTTAGGAATTTTATTTGGAAAAATAAGAATTGGCCAATTTCGTTTTGGACTTTCTGGAGCATTGTTTTCGGGTATTGCTTTAAGTTGGTCAGTATTAACATATGCAAGGAATATTAAGAGTAGTTCTCCAGTGTACAAGGCAGCACAACAAGCAATAAATAAGGGACTTATATCTCAAGACCTTTTTAATTTATTTCTTATTTTATTTATTGGTGCGGTTGGCCTTTTAGCTGGAAAGGATATAAAAGGTGTATTAAAAAAATATGGAGCTAAACTGATTATAGTAGGTTTAGTAATTACATTTACAGGAGCTGCACTAACTTGTGTATTCTTAAAAACTAATAAAAGTTTTAATTCTCATGAGGTATCTGGCATATATTCTGGTGCTCTTACAAGTTCACCAGGTTTAGCGGCTTCACTTGATGCTGCTAAAGGACATGGAAATGAAATAGCATCAACATATACTTCTTTATCTACTGAACAGAAAAAAGAAGTATTAAAAATGATTGACAAATCGGGAAAATTAACACCAGAAAATACTACTAAGTTAACAGATGAACAAAAATCATCAATTATTAAAGCTGTCCAATCAGATGTAAGCTCAGGATTTACAGCAGCATTTCCTTTTGGTGTAGTAACAATTATATTGTCTATGGCTATTCTTCCTAAACTTTTTAGAATAGATATAGAAAAAGAAAAAGAAATGTTTTCATCAGCTATGAGCGAAGTTGCTGCTGATAGTGAAAAGGGAAATATTAAAGAAATTGGTTTTGATCTTGCTGCATTCGCCTTAGTGTGTTTTGTAGGATACTTTATAGGATCAATAAATATTGGTTTAGGAAAACTAGGAAAGTTTTCATTAGGTACGCCGGGAGGGGTATTAATAAGTGCTCTTGTATTCAGTAACGTAGGTAAAATAGGTATGATTAGCTTCAGAATGAATGGAAAAATATTAGGAGCAATAAGACAGTTTGGATTAGTATGTTTCTTAGCAACAGTTGGTTTAAGTTATGGATATAATGTTATTACCATATTTGCAGGAGCAGGAGCAATGTTAGCTCTTATGGGATTGATAGTAGTCTGTGTAGCTATCTTAATGGGATTCTTAGTTGGAAGATACATATTTAAATTAAATTGGGTTATATTAGCAGGATCTATATGTGGAGGAATGACTTCAACACCTGGATTGGGAGCTGCTGTTGATGCAATAGGTAGTGATGAGGCGGCTACTGGATATGGTGCAACTTATCCATTTGCATTATTATTTAAGGTACTATTTATAACTATACTATATAAAACGTTTTTAATGTAATATTGTAAATTAATTGATTAAATTAGTTTAATTAATTATTAAAAGATTGCACTTTAGTATATATTAATTTTATTTATACATATAAAGAGGTGCTACTGCCTAGAATGGAGTGTTTCTGGTACAGTTTAGAATTGTATGCAGTAGTGAAATCGTTCTATAGAATATTAGAGAGCTTACTCAAGATGTACGTTATGAATCATCTGAACAAGTTCAAAAACAAATCTTTAAATAAAAGGAAGCACTTTATCTACAGGAAGCCTTCCTTTTATTTTTACCTGGAAATTTAACTATTATAAGGATGATGAGGACTAAAAGGTGCTGCAGTTTTATGTAATTACCTAAATTTCGTACAAACTAAGATTAATTAATGTGAATAAGTTTCCACAGTAGTACAGCAAAAAAATAATTGAAGCATATTTCTTAAAGAAGAAAAATCAATGTGGATATCAAATGTCAGCAGCATTTATGCGTAAACATTTTGAAACTATTGCCATGTACCTTGCCGTAAAGCTTGAGCGTTGTTGTCTTAAAAAATCCTTTTTTACTTCAAAATAGAGGCTATAACGAAATATGCGATGTAACTGAACTGTCACTAAGCAATAGAAGATGATTAATTATTTTTAAGTATTAATTTTACCAAGGAGAGGTATTATGGAAAGTATAAAAACAAAATTAATGACATGTTTTACATTATTAATAGGAGTTATATGTATAGGGCTAGGCATAATTTCATTTACGACTTCATCAAATGCATTAAAGTCTAATTTAAAAAAGACTTTACCTAAAATTGCAGAGCAAACTGCAAGCAATATTCAAGGAAGGATAGATGGTGAATTAAGTACCTTAGGGACAATTGCTGCGAGAGATGATATAAAAGATCCTAACATTCCTTGGCAAAAAAAACTACCAATTCTTTTACAGGAATCCAAAAGAATTGGCAGTATTAGGATGGCAATTGTAGATACGGATGGGAATTCACATAATACTCAAGGGGAAAGTGCTATTTCTAAAAGTAAGAGCTATTTTAAAAAAGCACTATTAGGTAAAAGCAACGTATCAGATCCAACAGTGAGCATAATTGATAGAACGATTGTTGTTTTATATGCAGTTCCTATTAAATGCAATAATGAAATTGTGGGAGTATTGATTGAAGCACGAGATGGTAATAAATTAAGTGGTTTAACTGATCAAATTAAATTTGGACAAACGGGAACTGGATTTATGATAAATAAAGTGGGAACTACTATTGCTAATAAGGATAGAAATTCAGTACTAAAAATGAAAAATATGATTAAAGAGTCAAAAAAAGATGCAAGCTTGCAGCCTTTAGCAGATATTGAAAATAAAATGATTGCTAGGCAAATAGGAATGGGTGAATATAAATATGGTGGAACAGAGAAATACATTGGTTATGCTCCAGTAAGTGGAACGGACTGGTCTGTAGGAGTTGAAGTAGAAAAAAATGAGATACTATCAGAACTAGGCAGTTTAAGAAATTCTGTTATGACATCATCCATAATATTTATACTAATAGGACTTGGTGTAATTTTTGTAATTGCTAATAATATATCTAAAGGAATAAGATCAACTTCTAAGCATTTGAGATTATTGGCAGAAGGCAATTTATGTGGAGAAGTTTCTACTAAGTATTTGAAATCAAGAGATGAAGTTGGCGATATGACTAATTCGATGAAAGTAATGCAGGAGTCATTAAAAAACATGATTAAAAAAATAAAAGAGATTTCTTCAAATATTAATATGCAGTCAGAAAACTTATCGTCTATTTCAGAAGAAATAGCAAATGTATCACAGAATGTTACAGAAGCAATATCTCAAGTTGCGGAAGGAACAAGTAATCAATCACAAAATCTAATACATATAACCGATATTCTTAATAAATTTAGTGAAAAATTATCTGGAATAGTTAAGGAAATACAGGTTGTAGATTCAAATTCTAGAGCGATAGGTTTAATGGCAAATGATAGTAGTAGGGAAATGAATGAATTAAATCAGTCGGTAATAAATGTGAGCAGTTCATTTAAAGAATTCTATAGTAAAATTATGACACTTGGAAAAGATATAAATGAAATAAATGAAATCACAAGTTTAATAAATAGTATTGCAGAACAAACAAATTTATTGGCATTAAATGCTAATATTGAAGCAGCTAGAGCAGGAGAAGCGGGAAAAGGATTTTCAGTAGTTGCAGAGGAAATAGGAGAACTTGCAGAACAATCAAAAAATTCATCAGAAAACATTAGCAAATTAATTAATGTAATATCCAAGAATGCTGACACTATAGTTCGAGAATCTGGTATGATGAGTGATGAAATGATGAATCAAGCTAAAATTGTAGGCAATTCAATAGTATCCTTCAAGAAAATAGTACAAGCAGTGGACGAAGTAATTCCTAAGATTGAAACAGTTAAAAGTTCCGCTGAGAATATAGAAAATGATAAGAAAACTATTTTGACTAGAATAGATGAATTATCTTCAATTTCAATGGAATCTTCAGCATCATCAGAAGAAATTTCAGCATCATCAGAGGAGATGAACGCTTCAACAGAAGAAGTGGCTTCTTCAGCACAAGTGCTCAATAATATGACTAACCAAATGATAGAAGAAATGAATAAGTTTAAAATTTGAAAAAAGAAAATATAGTTGAGTAGAACCCTTGAGTATAGGTGATGTACTTGAGGGTTTTTAGTATGTCTATAACCAAATAAAAAATTAATTACATAAATTAAAAAAAGGTCGATTAAAACAATGATTTAATGTAAGAAAACTTGAATAAATAAAGAATTATAGGACTTTTAAAGTATTGATAATATGTTAAAAATGGTGATGGATATTTACAAATCCAGGTAAAGCTACAAGATTGGTACAATCTATTAGCTCTGTTTTATCAGGTACACTAAGTTCCTTACCTATTGAAGTGATTTTTGGACCTTCTACTAATATGTCTACATTTTCAAGTATTTCATCTTTGGTATTAAATGTTACTACAAGTTTCAATATTCTTTAAATGAAATGGCACTGCCCTGTCCAAAAATATCTAAAGTTTTTATGCTTAAGAGCAGAAAATGTAATGTTTAATTTTGATATTAGTTTCATGTTATATTACCTCTTATATTGTATCAAATAATACTCAAGTCTATTATAAATTCAATAATATTATTTGAATAATACTATTAATGTTATATAATTGATAGGATAATACTATAATGACTTAACTTAATAAATTAAAATTCGTACAAAGAGAGAATTTTATTACTATGAATTTTCATCAATTAGAATATGTAATAGCTATAGCAGAAGAAAATAGTTTTTCTAAAGCAGCAAAAAAACTTTATATATCACAACCATCCTTAAGTGAGTATATTATGAGATTGGAAAAACAATTAGGAGTAAAACTATTTGACAGATCTACAAGCCCTCTTACTTTAACTTTTGCAGGAGAAATTGATATTGCCATTATGCATTTACCAATACAAGATAGTCGTATAGTATATGAACCTATATCAATTGAAAGGGTATTTTTAGTAGCTCCTCTTGGACAGCATACCCGCTCTCTTATAGAAATTGAAAAAAGGCAAAAGTTCGACTTCACCTGCTTAAAAAATGAAAAATTCATCCTAATAAAACCAGGGCATAGAATAAGATTTATTGCAGATGAATTGTTTAAACGTGCACAATTTGAACCTAATATTCTTATTGAAACTAGAAATATTGATACTGCATATAATCTTGCAAATGCAGGTATGGGCTTTACCTTAGTCCCAGAAAGTGTAATAAGGTTTTTTAACACAAACAATTACAAGAACTATTTTTTAATAGATGACATAAACTTCATACTTGCTGTGGCTTATAGAAAAGGAGATTATATAACAAAGGCATGTCATGAGTTCATTAAAATTACAAAAGAAGCTTTAGTTTCAAAACAAGGATCGGTATTTGCACCCCTGGGGTAGTAGTTATATAGCAGAATGTAATAATAGATATATAGATGAAGTGTCTAAGTTAGGTGTATCTATTGGATTTGCAGATCCAGTTTCATCCACTAGTCTTATAAGTCCAAAACAATTTAGAGAGTTTTCATTATTTGAATTTTACAAATGTTATTTTGGAATCAGCTAAGTAATATACATATAAGAGTATAATTCTGTCGAAAATTATAGAATTAAATAGTTTTTACTCAAAATAAATGGTTTAATCTGTGATATAATTTATTAAACATATTTATTAAAAGTTATGTATAGAAATGGAGGTATGTTATTTATGATTTTCTCATCAACAAAAGGTATTTATCGAAATTATTTGATGGTACTTCCTAACTTAAAAGAAATAATACAGGAAGATGTCATGGTTTGTTTGATGGATGGCCAAAAATTTCTTGGCTATTTTCCTGGAGATAAGATGGTTGCAGACATTAAGACTGGAGAGGATGTGCCAAAAGATGATCCACTACATAAGACAGTAAGTGAAAATAGAATAGTCTGCCAAATAGTACCAGAACATGTTTATGGTTTTCCTTTCAAGGCTGTAACCTTTCCTGTAAGAGATGAAGATGGAAAATGTATCGGTGCAGTGGGTTTTGCAAAATCTCTTGAGAAGGAATATGACCTTAGTAATTTGCTTAAGAATCTTACACATGCATTTGAAGAAGCTAAAGTTAGCATGGAAAGTGCATCTTCTCAACTTAGTGGTATTTCAGCTAATGCTCAGGAGAATTCATCAACATTAGAAGAAGTTTTAGGAGATGTTGATGACTTGATGAAATCCGCAAAAATCATAAATGATGTTGTTTGTGAGACAAAGTCATTGAGTCTAAAAATGAAAGAAGAGACAAAGAGTGGAGAGAAACTAGTTAATAATATTACTGATATAGTAAAAGACATTTCAGATTCATCAGGAAATGTTTTTAGTCTGATGACAAGACTGAATGATTCAACAAAAAGGATTGTAGATATAGTCAATCTTATAAATCAGGTGTCGGAACAAACAAACCTTTTAGCGTTGAATGCAGCAATCGAAGCGGCAAGAGCAGGTGAACAGGGTAAAGGCTTTGCAGTAGTAGCGGATCAGGTAAAGAAACTTTCAGAGCAGTCAAAGACTGCAACAATGGATATTAATACTCTTGTACAACAAATAGGCCAGGAAACAGGTAATATATTAAAAGCAATTACGGTGTCCGAAGAAAGAATTAAAGACGGTGTAGACGCCTCCGAAAGGACACTCGAAAGAATAATGGAATAACTGAGGAAATTGAAAAAGTAGATAAAAGAATTGAGTACATAGCTGAAAAATCAAGTATACAGTCGGAGCAATCGGAGAAAATATCTACTTGCATGAAAAATGTAGCTGAATCAGTGAACAATACAGCTTCGTATTCTGTTTCAGCCTCTGAACAAATAATTGAAGAAAAGAAGAGACTTTCTTCTGTGGATGAAGCTATAAGCAGTATTGCTAGTGAATTAGTAACAGTGTAAAATCAATGGATTAAACTTTCCAAGTGGATTTACAAAGTCAGCACTTGTAACTACCTGCTTTGCAGGTAGTGTTCTTTATATGAATTTAGACTTTGAATGTGTTGTGACAATATACTTTATTATTTAAATTCTGTAAGATGAGACCAATATCTTTTAGGCATGCAGCGGCTGCGCAGCCTTAAATTTTTACGTTCTTCTATGTTGACGGATTTATAAAAGGTTTTCCAAAGAGTTTCAAATTTGCCATCTGCTGAGTTTAAAATTTTAGCGTCTTCCTTTTTAAATTCAGTTATGATAGCGGTCTTTTTGTTGTATATGATTGCCAGTTCTCTTTTTAAATCATGAATTATAAAATTCTGATCGGAAAATCTTTTTGTAAAATGATTGAGTATTAATGGTAAAATATTGTGATCAGGTTCTATAGGAGCATAAAAACTTAATGGGGCTATTTCTTTAAATCTTACAAATCCGTTGAAGTTATGAGCTTCAGAAGTAACTTTTCTAGTATACTTGTCAACTAAAATTATAATATCATTATTTTTAGCCAAATTAATATTTGTACCATATTTATAGCAAAGTTTAAGATACTTTAAAGAAATAGAACTGGAATCTGAAATTCCACAAAGATATAAGTAATAAATATTTGTTAAAACTTTTCTGTTAAGTTTTTTAATGATGCTCTTATAAACTCTATCAAATTTATCGTACTCAATTGAAATATTTAAAGTTTCATTGAGAAATGAAGGTATATAGTCTCTGGATTTTGTTATGATACAAGATTCTCTGCAGCTGTAGGCATAGAAAATAGCTGTAAGTAAACCTTCAAAAGTATCATCATATATATATTCTTTCAAGACACAACCTCCTATAATTCACCAGTAATTGAGGTGAACTTATCATTTAACAAAAGCAATTTATTATTCGATGAAATTTTAGGGATAGTTAAATTGTTCATATTATCAAAGAAACTTAATTGTTCTCCCTTATCTATTGAATTTAAATCAACTTTAGGAGAAAGAGCCTTCTTGATGCGAATATCATCAAATTTCACAGCTCCATAATATCTGCCTTTGCAAGTAATAAAATATTGAGCCCTTTTTATGACTATGCCAAGTTTTTTTAGATCAAAAAAGTCCAATAAACCAATTCTGCGAGCACTTATTATCTTATGTGTACCTCGTATACCAATCCCAGGAACCCTTATAAGAATGTTATATAAGGAGCCTTATTTATTTCAACAGGAAATAGATGAATATTGTTTAAGGCATAATCATATATGCAGCAATTTGTTAGAAGTATCTTAAGCAGGGATACACACCGTCCATTTGGAGTAAAACTGTGGCATATACCACTTACATCAGCTGAACCAAGACTACCTTTTTTTGAATGTCTATTTAAGCCGGAAGATGAACAAGATACATCATATTTGGCTGCAGAAGATAAAATCCTTAACTTTTCACCTATTTTCATACTTCATCACCAATCTTTGCATTTCTATGAATTAATTATAACTCATTTTTTACTACAGAACAAGTGTTCTGATAGAACCTACGATATTAAACGGTAGATATGGTTTCTTTTGAAGTATATATAGAAGAATTATTTAGATAGTAAATGGAAAGTGATAAAAATTATATGCGAGATAATATAAAAAATATATTATTATATTAAAAAAATAATTAATAATTTATTAAATAAGAAAATTGTGCTAATTTTTTTTAAGAAATACCCAATATTATAAATATAATTGCCAAGAAATTAATGGTAAAACCGTTTTATAGTATCTAGAGAATATCATTACAGTAGATATGACGTTAAATAAAAATACGCTTAGCAGAATATATATATAGTATTAAGCATAAAAGAGTATATTTCATAATTATGAGTATGATTAAAATAATCTTGATTATAGTTACTTTATTAAAATTTATATAAAAAATACTCCAAAAGGAGTATATGTATATTAATTTTTGTATGCCATAATTATAAATTGTATACGAGGTTGTATTTTGATAATTTTTTAAAGAAATATTAAGAGGTAGTTTATGAAAGATTATAAAGAAGAACTAAAAAGAATTACAGGATTGCTGCTTAAAAAAGAAGACAATTATGGAGAAATAAAAAAAGCTGCAGATGATTTATACCATCTTTTTGTAACTGTATCTGGTTTAGAGGAAGATGATAAAGCTTGTAGGGAGGATTACTATTTACCAAAAGGAAAGGCAATAGGAACAGTTTGGGCAGGAATGTGTATAAAAGAATTTATGAGAACAAAGAAATTTGTCCGTGGAGTATTTTTAGGAATGAAATGTGCAAAAGAAAAATTCCCTAATAGGAAGATTAATATATTATATGCAGGTACAGGACCATTTGCCACTTTAATGCTGCCATTGACCACAATTTTTTCTAGCAGTGAGGTTGGATTTACTTTACTTGAAATAAATTTACGTAGTGTAGAAAATCTTAAAAAGGTGATTAAAACTTTTAAAGTTGAGGAATATGTTGAGAAGATAGTTCAATGTGATGCAGCTGAATATAAGGCAGATAGAGACAAACCTATTCATATGATTGTTACAGAAACTATGCAGAGAGCACTACAGAAAGAACCTCAAGTTGCTATAACTTTAAATTTAGTCCCTCAAATGGAGCCAGATGGAATTCTAATACCAGAAAATGTAGTTATTCAAGCAGGATTATTAGACACTAAAAGAGATATGGATAGAATGATGGGAGTAGAAGGAGCAGATAAGGATTATTGCTACCATTTAAATGAAATATTTCAGCTAAATAAGAGTACTGCAAGGATGGAAATGCAAGGAAAATACTTTTTTGAGGAGGTTGAAGTTGAAATTCCATCTGATGCTGATAAAAGATATAAAAATTTAAATTTGTTTACCAATATACAAGTTTTTGAAGAAGAAAGGTTATCATATCTACAGTGTTCATTAACATTACCTTTAAAAATTATGAATATAGGTAATGGTGATAATGTAAAGAAAGTAAATTTTCAATATGTTATTAATGAAATTCCAGGATTCAGGCATAAATTAATTAATTAGATATGGAAGGAAAAATAAGTTTGAAAGAAATTTTCCATGATGTTTTGTAACTTAAACGAAAGGATGGTTATATAAAAATGAAAGAAACTACGAATGAAAATGAAAGTAATAGTATTTCATTATGTCCTGCTGAACCAAAAGATTATGAATTTTTATTAAAAGTTTTTAAAGAAGGTCGACCAGAATTAAATTTTATAAGCAATTTAAGTGAAGAAAAAAAGGAAGATATTATAGTAGAACAGTTTAAAATACAGCAGCAGCAGTTAGCGAGAATGTATCCTAAGGCTGAATTTTATATAGTAAAATTGAATGATGAATCGGTAGGAAGGTTATATTTACATCGTGGAGAGGCTAACTATCGTATTTTGGAAATAGGACTTTTAGAGCAATATAGAAATCAAGGTATTGGAAGGAGAACTATGAAATTAATAATTGAGAACGCTATAAAAGAAAGAAAAAATTTAAGTCTTCAAGTAATTTGGTTTAATAATAAAGCTTTTTTATTTTATGAGAAACTTGGTTTTAAAATTACTGAAAATAATAATATTTTTTGTGAAATGCAATATATAATTTAATTTACTAATGTTGGTAATCAGGTGTATTTAATTATGCCTTTGATTATAGATAATAAATAAAATGGAAGGAGATTAACAAAATGGATGAAGCTTATATAGGATCAATTGTATTATTTGCAGGCACTTTTGCACCACAAGGGTGGGCTTTTTGTTGGGGGCAGATGCTCCAAATCAGTCAGTATACGGCACTATATTCGATACTAGGTACTAATTATGGAGGAAATGGGTCAAGTACCTTTGCACTGCCGGATCTTCGTGGTGCTGTACCTATTGGTTGTGGTACTCCAACAATTTATGGAAGGATAACTTCTACATTGGGACAATATGGAGGGTTGTCTGCAGTCAAATTAACAACTGATAATTTGCCGCCTCATAACCATACTTTTACTGCACAGACACAAGGAATGAACTTGAGTACAGCGGCTGGAACTGGGACTTACACTATTCCGGCAAGTCCTAATACAGCAACTGTTACTACACCAACTGATAAAACCTATCTTGCGTTGACACAAGATCCAACTAGTGGTAATAGTACACCTATATATAAGGAGCCTGCTTCTGGCGATAGAGATAATGTGCAAATGCCAGGAGGTACAATAAATATACCATCCGCTGCAGTAACAGGTACATTAGGTACTATCGGTGGGACTACTGCTGCAACAGGTGCTGGACAGTCTATTAACACGATGTCTCCATATGTTGCTATGAATTACATTATTGCCCTTCAGGGCTTGTATCCTTCAAGAGATTAATAATGTTGATAGCGAGGAGAGAGATTATAATGTTGGGCGCCTTTACAAATAAGACTTTTAGTGTAGGTGATATTTTCAAGGTTTCTGATGACGAAGAAAATTTTTTTGAAATTGTTCTAGTGAAGGTTTCAGAGGGAAAATATAAGATGTCTAATGCTAAAAGAGATCCATTTACCCTTATTTTTAAAAGAAAGAAAGATATATTTATAAATCAAGGCACATATGAGATAGAGCAAGAGAAAGTTGGTATTTTTCATATATTTATGACTCCAATGCTTCCACTTGATGGGGATCAAGAAGCGTACTATTATCAGGCTTGCTTTTCTTGATGCGAAATCTAATTGAGCTAAGTGCAAGTGTCTTATAACAGATAGGATATACAGACGGATTTTGTACGTCCTGAGGTTTCGACGATTAAGGGTAATTTCAATATGGAAACTATAAGTAGATTTAGTAAAGGAGAGTAGAAATTTTGAATGTATTTAAGAAAAGATTAATTTCATTAATACAGGTCATATGTATGTTAGTAGGAATCATGTGGGGCGTGCCTTTTAGTAGAGGAAATAAAGTGTATGCAGCTTTGGCAAATCATGTTGTGATTAGCCAAATTTATGCTGGAGGAGGTTTGGATGTAGGTAATCCAACCTATAATCGTAAATTTGTAGAATTATATAATCCTACAAATTCCAGTGTAGATTTATCTACCTGGTCCCTCCAATGTCAGGAGAATAAATCTATTAATAGTGTTAAAATAAACCTTACTGGTACTATTCAAGCACATGGATATTATTTAATTGTGTCAGCGATTGCTGGGAGTGTTGGTCAAGATATACCTGTAGGAGAAGATGTGTTATATAATTTTAAAATAAATACATCTCAGCAAAAAGTTATTCTTGCTAATACACAAGATGCTTTAACATTTACTGATATAACTGGAAGTCCAAGAAGTGCGAATATTATTGATGCAGTAGGGTATGGGATTGGTAAGTACTCTTATTCAGAAGGAAATAGTGCTCCGACGCAATCTGTTACTCAGAGTCTTTTACGTAAGGCAAATGATGGCAGTACGCCATATATCGGTAGTGGCAATGGAAATGGGTGGGATACAGATGATAATGCAAGTGATTTTGTTGTATGTAACACCCCATTTCCAAGGAATTCATCGGTTGTAGAACCAGTTCCACCAGCAGCATTTACAGTAAACCAGCCAACAAGTGCAGATAATGGAGTAAATGATGATGGAAAGAGCAGTGTAACAGTAAACTGGACAGATTCAGCAACAACCACAGTAGACCACTATGAAATAGTAGCAAAGGAAGGATTAGCACCAGAAGTTAGTGATATAGTGCCAGGAGAGACAAGCATAGCAAATAGAATACAGACAGCTACCTTTGACTGGACAGCAGGAGAAAACTTATATGTAGGAGTGGTGGCAGTAGATATAAATGGGTTAAGGACATTGTGCACTGGTACACCAGCAAATGTGACAGTAGCAGCAGATGGACATACAGCATCAAATGTAGCAACAGTAACATCAGGAAGCTATACAGTAAGTGCAGGAGGCACATCAAATGAAACAATAACAAATGTACCATATGGGACGACAAAATCAGATTTTGTAGCAGCACTGACTAAGGGAGAATCCCATGAGAGCTTTGATGAAACAGGATTGCATGATCCAGTAGTAAGCGGAGACAAGATAGTGGTAACAGCAGAAGATGGAACAACAAAGGTGACGTATACAATTACAGTAAAACCAGCACCAAAGAGCACGGTAGCAACGGTAACATCAGGGAGCTATACGGTAAGTGCAGGAGGCACAGCAAATGAAACAATAACAAATGTACCATATGGTACATCAAAAATAGCATTTCAATCGGCATTGACAAAAGGAAATGCAAGCCAGACTTGGGATGTATCAGAGCTATCAGATCCAGTAGCAAGTGGAGATAAGATAGTGGTAACAGCAGAGGATGGAACAACAAAGGTGACGTATACAATTACAGTGAATGCTGCACCAAAGAGCACGATAGCAACGGTAACATCAGGGAGCTATACGGTAAGTGCAGGAGGCACATCAAATGAAACAATAACAAATGTACCATATGGTACATCAAAAATAGCATTTCAATCGGAATTGACAAAAGGAAATGCAAGCCAGACTTGGGATGTATCAGAGTTATCAGATCCAGTAGTAAGTGGAGACAAGATAGTAGTGACGGCAGAAGATGGAACAACAAAGGTGACGTATACAATTACAGTAAAACCAGCACCAAAGAGTACGATAGCAACGGTAACATCAGGGAGCTATACAGTGAGTGCAGGAGGCACATCAAATGAAACAATAACAAATGTACCATATGGGACGACAAAATCAGATTTTGTAGCAGCACTGACTAAGGGAGAATCCCATGAGAGCTTTGATGAAACAGGATTGCATGATCCAGTAGTAAGCGGAGACAAGATAGTGGTAACAGCAGAAGATGGAACAACAAAGGTGACGTATACAATTACAGTAAAACCAGCACCAAAGAGCACGGTAGCAACGGTAACGTCAGGAAGCTATACGGTAAGTGCAGGAGGCACATCAAATGAAACAATAACAAATGTACCATATGGTACATCAAAAATAGCATTTCAATCGGAATTGACAAAAGGAAATGCAAGCCAGACTTGGGATGTATCAGAGTTATCAGATCCAGTAGTAAGTGGAGACAAGATAGTAGTGACGGCAGAAGATGGAACAACGAAGGTGACGTATACAATTACAGTGAATGCTGCACCAAAGAGTACGATAGCAACGGTAACATCAGGGAGCTATACAGTGAGTGCAGGAGGCACATCAAATGAAACAATAACAAATGTACCATATGGGACGACAAAATCAGATTTTGTAGCAGCACTGACTAAGGGAGAATCCCATGAGAGCTTTGATGAAACAGGATTGCATGATCCAGTAGTAAGCGGAGACAAGATAGTGGTAACAGCAGAAGATGGAACAACAAAGGTGACGTATACAATTACAGTAAAACCAGCACCAAAGAGCACGGTAGCAACGGTAACATCAGGGAGCTATACGGTAAGTGCAGGAGGCACATCAAATGAAACAATAACAAATGTACCATATGGGACGACAAAATCAGATTTTGTAGCAGCACTGACTAAGGGAGAATCCCATGAGAGCTTTGATGAAACAGGATTGCATGATCCAGTAGTAAGTGGAGACAAGATAGTAGTGACGGCAGAGGATGGAACAACAAAGGTGACGTATACAGTAACAGTAAATTCACCAATAGTACCAGCAGCATTTACAGTAAACCAGCCAACAAGTGCAGATAATGGAGTAAATGATGATGGAAAGAGCAGTGTAACAGTAAGCTGGACAGATTCAGGGACAGTCACAGTAGATCACTATGAAATAGTAGCAAAGGCAGGATCAGCACCAGGAATTAGTGATACAGTGGCAGGAAAAACAAGTATAGCAAAAGGAATACAGACAGCTACCTTTGACTGGACAGCAGGAGAAAACTTATATGTAGGTGTGGTAGCAGTAGATGTAAATGGGTTAAAGACACTTTGCAGTGGAACGACAGCAAATGTAACAGTAACAGCAGACGGACACACACCGACGCCACCTGAAATAATCTCAAAAGGTACTGTTATAGATCCAGAAACAGGTAAGGAAGTCGAAAGTATAGAAACAAAGGTAACAAAAGAAGTTGATGGAACTGAAACTGTGTCAGTGAAATCACAGGAAGCTATAGTGTTAAGAACTCCAGATGGTAAAGTAAATCCAGTAATAAATATCTCGAAACTAGGATTTTCATCAGAAGGAACTTCAATTTCATCAGATGGAACCATTAAAATTGAAAATTTAGCAAAGGGTACGGAATCAAAAATTAATGTAACTTTTGATTTAGGTTTTGGGCAGAAAATTATTATCGGAACTATTGATGTTAAGGTTTCTGAAAATGGGGATGTAAGCTTAAACAGTACATTAATTGATCCTTATGGTATAATAACAGATGCATCAAATGGAAAGGCAATTAATGGAGCTAATGTAATACTTTATTATGCAAACACTCCAAGAAATATAGCTTCAGGTAGGAAACCAGATACTGTAGTGCAACTTCCAGCTATAAATGGTTTTAAACCTAACAATAATGAAAACCCACAAGTAAGTGATGCTGCTGGAGCTTATGGATTTATGGTATTCCCTAATACGGATTATTATATAGTAGCATCCAAAGATGGCTATGATAAATACACAAGCCCTACTATTTCTGTGGAAAAGGAAATTGTAAAGCATGATTTTAAAATGAATAAATCAGTGCCACCAGTACAAAATTCAACAATAAATCCAATTACAGCAGAGTTTGATAAAAATACTTCCAAACAAGCAGATGTAAGCACAACAATGACTTTAAATGGCAACACTTTAGTAAGTGTTGTAAACCTAAGCAAAACTTTAGTAAATGGAACAGACTATGAAGTAAAAGATAATGCAGTAACAATTAAGAAAAATTACTTGTCACAACAAAGTATAGGAACAACTACATTAACTTTTAATTTTAGTGCAGGAAATGCTCAGACTTTGGTAATTACAGTAAAGGACACAACATCATCCTCCAGTGGAGGATCAAGTGGTGGCAGTGGAACAGCACCATCACCTGCAAAAGCGATATTAGAAAGAATATATGGACAAGATAAAGTAAGTACAGCTATTGCTATTGCAAAAGCGACATATAAGGATAAGGTTTCAAAGGTCATTTTTGCATCTTCAGACAATTATCCAGATGCACTAGCGGGAAGTGTATTAGCCTACAAGGAAAAAGCACCAATACTGTTAGTAGGAAAAAATGTTGAAGATCAAGAAAAAGTAATAACTTATATGAAGGAAAATATGAATCCCACAGGAAATGTATATGTTCTTGGAGGAATAGGTTCAGTAAGCAAGGATATGGAAGCTAAAATAAATGCAGCTGGTTTTAGTAATATCACCAGAATAGGTGGAGCAGACAGATATGAAACGGCAGCAAAAATTACTGATACAGTAGGAGTTAAAGAAGGAACACCAGTAATTATTGTATCAGGAGACAATTATCCAGATGCAATATCAGTAAGTAGTACTGCAGCAGTAAATCAATACCCAATATTTATGGTAAGTAAAGATAAAAATCCAGATGTAGTTAAGAAGGAAATTTCAACTATAAAGCCAAGTAAAGTCTATGTAATAGGCTTACAAGGAGCCGTAAGTGTAGGAGTTGAAGATCAGTTTAAAGCTTCAGTAGGCAAAACAAATGTAGTAAGAATAGGTGGACAGGATAGATATGAAACTTCTCTTAATGTAGCAAAATACTTTAATACATCAGTGGAAAAGGTATCTGTAGCGTCAGGAGAAAACTTCCCAGATGCGTTAGCAGGCAGCAGTTATGCAGCAAATAATAAATCACCTGTAATACTTGTGGCAAGTAGTCTTACAGAAGAACAAAAAGAATATTTAGAAGATGCTAAATTAAAAAATGTTACGATTTTTGGTGGAACAAGAGCTGTAACTACTGAAGTTGAAAATGAAATTAAGGAGTTAATAAAAAAGTAATTTTATGATTAAGAGGAAGGTTTTAATATCTTCCTCTTATTATATTAAAAATTGATGAAAGTTAGAGATATAAACATATGAAGCATATTTAAATCTTACAAATCCATTGAAGTTATGAGTTTCAGAAGTAACTTTTCTAGTATACTTATCAACTAAAATTATAATATCATTATTTTTAGCTAAATTAATATTTGTACCATATATTAAAGTCTTATAGAAAGAGTTTGACCTATTGGTATTTAATATGGTTATAGAAAAATTATTATTGTAATGATAGAATTCAACTAAAGACATAAAGTAGGGAGTTGATCTTGTTGATTAAAGAAGAAATGACACCAAAAGAAAGAGTACAAGCTTTTTCTAAAGGAGAAGAAATTGATAGAATAGTATGTGTACCTGATATGGGGGTTACCATGACACCTTTTATTGGAGTTAAAGCTAGTGAATATTATCATTCACCACAACTTATGGCGGATCTAGAAATAGCTTTATTTAAAAGACTTCGTCACGATGGGGCAAGTATATCAACTAGTCTTAGAGGAGTTGCTGAAGCCATGGGAGCCCAAATAGGGTATCCTGATCATGGCATATCTTATCTAATAGAGCCAGCAATTAAATCTGTAGAGGAAATAGAATCTCTCAAAATTATTGATCCTTTAAAAGATGGTAATTTGCCAGTTTTAATTGAAGCTATAAAGCTCACTAAAAATGCACTTATGGATGAAGTAGATGTTGGGGCTGCTATGTCAGGGCCTTTTAGTGTTGCAGCTTCAGTAGTTGGAACAGAAAATTTGTTAAAATGGATAATTAAGTGTCCTGAAAAGGTTCATACTTTAATGGATATAATAGCAGAATGTAATAATAGATATATAGATGAAGTGTCTAAGTTAGGTGTATCTATTGGATTTGCAGATCCAGTTTCATCCACTAGTCTTATAAGTCCAAAACAATTTAGAGAGTTTTCATTACCTGCCCTTAAGAAAAATATTGATAGAATAAAAGAAAAGACAGGAAGTTCTCCTGCAATACATATTTGTGGCAAAAGCAAGGATATCTGGAAAGATGTTGTAAATGCAGGTGTTTCTAATTTTAGTATCGACGATTATGAAGATTTAGAAGAAGCTAAAGAAATAATGGGGGACAGAGTGGTTATTACAGGAAATGTTCCACCAGTGGATGTTATGTATGAAGGAACAAAAGAAGATATTTTCAACTCAGTTAAAGAATGTATTAGAAAAGGACATGATTCTAAAAAAGGATATGTTTTAAGCACAGGCTGCCAAATTCCAATGAACACTCCAATAGAAAAGGTTGAAATGTTTATGGAAGCTGGAAGAACCTATGGAAAATATCCTTTAAAATTGTAAATTAAGATAAGTAATTTAAGAGAAGAAAAGTCAGAAATCAGTAAACAGCATCAAGTAAATCAACATTAGAAGAAGTTTTAGGAGATGTTGATGACTTGATGAAATCCACAAAAATCATAAATGATGTTGTTTATGAGACAAAGTCATTGAGCTTAAAAATGAAAGAGGAGATAAAGAATGGAGGAAAACTAGTTAATAATATTACTGGTATAGTAAAAGACATTTCAGATTCATCAGGAAATGTTTTTAGTCTGATGACAAGACTGAATGATTCAACAAAAAGGATTGTAGATATAGTCTTCTTTATATGAATATAGACTTTGAATGTGTTGTGAAAATATACTTTATTATTTAAATTCCGTAAGATGATTCCAATATCTTCTTGGCATGCAGCGGCTGCGCAGCCTTAAATTTTTGCGTTCTTCTATGTTGACGGATTTATAAAAAGTTTTCCAAAGGGCTTCAAATTTGCCATCTGCTGAGTTTAAAATTTTAGCATCTTCCTTTTTAAATTCAGTTATGATAGCTGCCTTTTTGTTGTATATGATTGCCAGTTCTCTTTTTAAATCATGAATTATAAAATTCTGGTCGGAAAATCTTTTTGTAAAATGATTGAGTATCAATGGTAAAATATTGTGATCAGGTTCTATAGGAGCATAAAAACTTAATGGTGCTATTTCTTTAAACCTTACAAATCCATTGAAGTTATGAGCTTCAGAAGTAACTTTTCTAGTATACTTGTCAACTAAAATTATAATATCATTATTTTTAGCCAAATTAATATTTGTACCATATTTATAGCAAAGTTTAAGATACTTTAAAGCAATAGAACTGGAATCTGAAATTTCACAAAGATATAAGTAATAAATATTTGTTAAAACTTTTTTGTTAAGTTTTTTTATGATGCTCTTATAAACTCTATCAAATTTATCGTACTCAGTTGGAATATTTAAAATTTCATTGAGAAATGAAGGTATATAGTCTCTTGACTTTGTTATGATACAATTTTCTCTGCAGCTGTAGGCATAGAAAATAGCTGTAAGTAAACCTTCAAAAGTATCATCATATATATATTCTTTCAAGACAGAACCTCCTATAATTCACCAGTAATTGAGGTGGATTTATCATTTAACAAAAGCAGTTTATTATTCGATGAAATTTTAGGGATAGTTAAATTGTTCATATTATCAAAGAAACTTAGTTGTTTTCCCTTATCTATTGAATTTAAATCAACTTTAGGAGAAAGAGCTTTCTTAATGCGCATATCATCAAATTTCACAGCTCCATAATATCTGCCTTTGCAAGTAATAAAATATTGTGCCCTTTTTATTACTATGCCCAGTTTTTTTAGATCAAAAAAGTCTAGTGAACCAATTCTGCGGGCACTTATTATCTTATGTGCACCGCGTATACCAATTCCAGGAACCCTTATAAGAATGTTATAAGGAGCCTTATTTATTTCAACAGGAAATAGATGAATATTGTTTAAGGCATAGGTTGTTTTAGGATCAAAGTTGATATCAAAGTTAGGATTTTTTTCATTTAATAATTCTTCTGCTTTAAATCCATAAACTCTCAGCAGCCAATCACCTTGATACAATCTGTGTTCTCTTAAAGTAGGTGGAGTTTTAATATCTGGAAGATTGGGATTGCTATTAACAGGAACATATGCGGAATAGTAAATTCTTTTTAGATCAAATTTGTTATACAAATTTTCTGTTAAATTCAGTATATTTAAATCATTTTCTTTTGTAGCTCCCACAATAAGCTGGGTGCTTTGTCCTCCAGGCACGAATATAGATGAATTTTTATATTTTCTACGGTCATACTTATTTGCAATAATATTATTTTTAATATCTCCCATAGGTTTAAAAATATCGTGCTTATTTTTTTCAGGTGCCAATAATTTAAGCGATTTTGCTGATGGCAGTTCTATATTTACACTCATTCTGTCTACAAGGGAACCGGCCTTTTTTATAAGGTCTTTGTCAGCTCCGGGAATTGCTTTCATATGAATGTAACCCCTGAAGTTATATTCATTTCTTAGTTTATAAGCAACAGTTGTAAGCAGTTCCATGGTAAAGTCGGCATTTTTCACAATTGATGAACTTAAAAACAAGCCTTCTATATAATTGCGTCTGTAAAAGTTCATTGTCAAATCTACAATTTCATCGCAAGTAAAAAAAGCTCTTTCAATATCATTGGATTTTCTATTAATACAATAAGAACAATCATATATGCAGCAATTTGTTAGAAGTATCTTAAGCAGGGATACACATCGTCCATCTGGAGTAAAACTGTGGCATATACCGCTTACATCTGCTGAACCGAGACTGCCTTTTTTTGAATGTCTATTTGAGCCCGAAGATGAACAAGATACATCATATTTGGCTGCAGAAGATAAAATTCTTAACTTTTCACCTATTTCCATACTTCATCACCAATCTTTGCACTTTTATGAATTAATTATAACTCATTTTTCCTAAAAGAACAAGTGTTCGCAAAATGAAGCTAGATAATGTGTAAAGTAATCAAAAATTTATTTGTTTTACTGTTCTAATTTAAATTTAAGACAAATGTCTGAAATTTACCTATTTTTAAATCTAATTTTTCAATATTCAAAGGAAGTATTTATCAAAAAAACAATATATAATAATTGTTAAAGAAATAACAATTATTATATATTGTTTATAACTAATTAAAGATAAGGAAGGGGTAGAGAAGTGGTTAATATTATAATTGACGGAAAAGAAATTACAGTTCCTCAAGGTGTAAGCGTTTTAGAAGCAGCACTTCAAAATGGAATTTATATTCCACATTTGTGTCATCATCCGGATTTACCAGAAATTGAATCCTGCCGCTTATGCATAGTTGAAGTTCAAGGAAGGGAAGGAGTTTTTACTTCCTGTACACTTAAAGTAGAAGATGGACTAAATATTTGTACAAAAAGTGAAAAGATTGATCATTTAAGAAAGTTAGCAATGGAATTATTGCTTGCAGCTCATCCTGAAGATTGTTCAACTTGCCCCAAATATGGAAGATGTGAATTTCAGACATTGATACAATATATGGAAGTATCGGCAACAAGAATGAGGACAAGAGTAAAAGGATTTCAAAGCAATGAAAAAAATCCTCTCTTAATTCATGATATGAATCGATGTGTACTGTGTGGAAGATGTGTGCGTGCTTGTAATGATTTGAGGGGAGTAAAGGTTCTTCAATACAATAAGAAGGACATGGAAACATATGTAGGAACTCTTCAGGATAAACTATTAAAAGATTCTGATTGCTGTTTTTGTGGAGCATGCGCAGAGGTTTGTCCAACAGGAACTATTCGTGACATGTTAAATTATTCTCCAATTGAAAAACGTGATACTTTAATTCCATGTGAAGCTACTTGTCCTGTACGTACGAATATACCTAAGTATTTACGTTTTGCAAAAGAAGGTAAATTTGCCGAGGCTACAGCAGTAATACATGAAAAACTTCCTTTCCCAGAATGTTTAGGTCGTGTATGTGCACATTCATGTGAAAGCAAATGCAGGCGTGGTGAAGTTAATGAAGCTGTGTCTATTCGTGATATTAAAAGATTTGCTGCAGAACATGACAATAATAAATTATGGAAGAAAAACAGTAAGCATCTTCCATCAACAGGAAAAACAGTTTGCGTAGTTGGAGGTGGTCCAGCTGGACTCGCAGCAGCATTTTATTTGGCTAAGCAGGGACATGAAGTTGTTTTGAAAGAAGCATATCCAAGGCTTGGTGGGCAAATGCAGTATGGAATTCCATCTTATCGGTTGCCTCGTGAGATTGTAGACAAAGAAGCCAACTATGTAAAAGAAGTTGGGGTTAAAGTTGAATTAAATACTAGAGTAGAGAAACCTAAAGAATTATTGGAGAAATTTGATGTAGTACTTATGGCTATAGGAACCCATAATGGAGTACGTCTTCCTATGGAAGGGAATGAGCTCAATGGTATTACAGTTAATACAGAATTTTTGCGAAAGGCTTCAATGGGGGAAGATACTGGAATTGGAAAGCATGTTATTGTTCTTGGAGGTGGAAATGTTGCTTTTGATTGTGCAAGAACTGCTAAAAGGCTTGGGGCAGAAGAAGTTCATTTAGCATGTCTAGAAAAACGTGAAGTGATGTTAGCTGATGATGAGGAAATTTTACAGGCTGGTGAAGAAGGTATTTTTGTACATCCTGGACAAACTTTTGAGAGAATTGTTGGTGATGATAAAGTTACCGGTGCTGCTTTCTGCAATGTTAAGAACTTTTATTTTGATGAAAATCGTAAAGCCATCATTGAAAAGGAACCAAATTCAGAGCACATTATTAATGCAGATACTGTTATATTTGCAGTTGGACAGAGAACTGCAATTAATGAAGATGCAGGGTTAAAACTTGGGCGTGGAAATTCCATTGCAGTTGAAATTGGGAAAAGTGCTAAGACGAGTGTAGAAGGAATTTTTGCCTGTGGAGATGCAGTGTATGGAACTAAAACTGTAATTGAGGCAGTTGCATCAGGAAGAGCTGCTGCCAGTGAAATTGATCGTTTCCTTGGAGGAGATGGAGACATTTCAGAAGTGTTAGCACCTGAGGAACAAAAGCTTTCAAACATTGGAAGAATAGAAGGATTTGGGTATTTAAGGCGTGCAAAAGAAGACATTGTACAAGCAGATAAGCGAAAGAATAACTTTAATGATGTAAATAAAGGACTTTGTAATGATGATATTTGCAGTGAGGCAGGAAGATGCTTGCAGTGTGACCTTAGATTTGATATTACAAAGCATCGTGTTTGGAGCGATTATTCTATAAGCAATGAAGTGGAGGTGAACAAAAATGCTAACTAATAATACTGAGGCACTTATATTGGCAGAAAAGATTGGAAAAGAAGCTGCACTATCATGTTTACAGGGAATGTATGATTATGGCACAAGTCCTATGAAAGTTTTAGATATGATAAAGGAAAAACCTAATTGTAAAGTTATAGTTGGAGCACTAAACAATTCGGATACAGATGGAATGCTTAATATTTTGGCAAAAACAAATCCAGCTGGACTTGCAGCAGGTCTTTCAGTATTAGCAAAGGCATCAGGAGCAGAAGAGGCCCTATTAGAACTTCGTAATACGGATAATGAAGCTGAATTATTAGCCAGTGCAAAAACAGCAGGAGTAAAACTTAGAGTAGAAGTAGGTGAACTAGTTGATGTAAGGGCACATAAAGAGCATATTATTTTTAATTTAGAAACTTTAGCCGGAATTGCCGATAAAATTACGGGCACAGCACCAGGAATTATTATAGCAGTAGATGAAGATGTACCTAAGGAAGTTAAATTCGGTACAAAACTTGTGGATTTTTTAGACACAGCTAAGGTTAAATCGGTTATGATTAACCACCATTTTTATAGATTAGATGTATTAAATAATGGCATTATAAAGGAAAACTCCTATGGAAGTGGTGTTATTCATATAATTTACGAAAATGATTGCATAGTAGAAAAAACAAAAAAAGAACTAGAAAATCTTAGAAAGCAAAGCTGTGGAAAATGTACTTTTTGCCGTGAAGGATTATATCAGCTTGATGTTATATTTGATGACATGATAAAAGGCAGATCAGAGAAAGAGGATCTTGCTATGGTAGAAGAGTTAACAAGTGCAATGAAATTTTCATGTAATTGCTCATTAGGAAAATGCTCAGGAGAACCAGCAGCAAGTGCAATAACAGAATTTAAATTAGAAGTAGAGCAGCATATAAAGAAGAGGGGATGTCCTGCTGGCCAGTGTTTAGCCTTTACAAATATATACGTAGATCCTAGAAAATGCAAAGGTTGTGGAAAATGCTTGGAAGTTTGTCCAGAGGATTGTATTGAAGCAAAAAAGGGCTATATTTCCATGATTGACGAATTTGATTGCACTAAATGCGGCATATGTATAGATGAATGTCCCAATAATGCAATTGTTAAGGTAAATGGCAAAACCCCTAAACTTCCTACAAAACTAACAAGAGTAAAAGGAAGTAAAAATATAACAGAAGAGGACACAGAGAAGAAAAAACGGCACAATTTAAAAAGACACAGAACTAAGCTTGTTATTCCACTTAAAAAAGATAATAATAAAGCATCTGAGAAAATATCAGAGATTAAAAAGTCAAAGGAGGGTACTATTATGAAAAAGATGGAAACAGATATTATAATCGCAGCAGGAGGCCCAGCAGGACTGGCAGCAGCTATTACAGCTGGAGAGAACAATTTAAAATCTATTCTTTTTGAAAAATCTAGTACAACAGGTGGAGCAGCAAACATGGGTATGGGACCACTTGGAATAGATACTAAAATTCAGAAAGATAACTTTAACAATATAAGTGTAGCAGAAGCCCTTGACATGCATATGAAATATACTCATTATCGTGTAGATGAGGATTTAGTTCAGACATACTTTAATAAGAGTGCAGAAACAATTGAATGGTTACAGGATATGGGAGTAGAATTTGCAGGAGCATTTCGCTATTTTAAAGAATCAGCGGCAACTTGGCATATAGTTAAGCCGGAAAATGGAGTTATTGGACCACGTGCAGCTAGTGGAATGGCAAAAATAATGACAGAACGTGCAAAAGAACTTGGAACAAAAATCCTATTGGAAACACCAGTGGTTTCTTTAATAAAGGAAAATGGAAGAATATGTGGTGTTAAAGCACAAGATAGTGAAGGTAATATTATTGAAGTCAGGGCAAAAGCTGTTATTGTTGCAACTGGTGGTTTTGGCAATAACAAGAATATGATAAAATCTGAATTTGGTTTGACAATTGGAGAAGATTATTTCCCATTTATGGTTCCTGGAATAACAGGTGATGGCTTGAAAATGATGTGGGAAGCAGGTGCAATGAAATATGGAGAAAATATTGAGGCAATTTATCAGCTTCCTGATAATTTAAACTGGTTTTTACTAGATGCAGTGCTGCGTCAGCCAAATCTTTTAATTAATCAACTTGGTGATCGTTTTATGAATGAAGGAGATATGGGAAATACTACATTTACTGGAAATGCCATTGCAATGCAGCCGGGCAATTATGCTTACTGCATTATGGATGAAGGAATTTTAAAACATTATAAAAAGAATGGTCCAGATATTTTTGATATTGTTCATCCAGCAGATGCTTTCCTTGCAGTTGATGGAGAGATTGCTAAGGCAGTAGAACAAGGTTATGAATCATATTTTGAAGCACGAACAGTAGAAGAGCTTGCTAAAAAACTTAATATTGATGCTGAAAAATTACAAGATACTATTGATGAATATAATGAAGCCTGTGAAACGGGAGTAGACACTAAATTCCATAAAAAACAGGCATATCTCCATCCTATCACTGGAAAGGGAAAATATTTAGTTGGAAAATTCTACCTTGGAGCTTATGGAACAATTGGTGGTGTTCGTATCAATAAATATTGTGAAGTTTTAGATGAAAGCTTTAATCCAATTGAGGGACTTTATAGCGCTGGTACTGATGCTAATACAATTTATGGAGACAGCTATAATTTTACTCTTCCTGGTAACAGCATGGGATTTGCAATTAATTCAGGACGTATGGCTGGAGAAAGTGCCGCAGAGTATATTGAAGAAGTATAAAGAAAGGGGAAAGATAGATGTCAAGTGTAATTACAGAGGAAGAGAAAAAATTACCTTATGCAAAATATTATTATATGCCGCTTGCTGAGATTCCACAGGAAAAGTTAGATATATGGAATGGTCCCGCAGCAGATAATAGAGGAGCTTTAGCTATAGAAAACCGTAACTTGTTTTTAGAGGAAGAGGTGCCTGGCTTTCAGGTTGGATACTGTGTAGCCCAAAATGGCACAGGTTATGTAACTAATTCAACTTATATGGAAGGTGTTACACCTGAGATGTTTAGTTGGTGGTTTGGATGGCATTCAATAGGAAGTGATCTGCGTTATAAAATTTGGGATAAAGAGGATCATTATTATGCAAGAGCGGATAAACCTGAGTATGTAAAAGATCCTAAAGTACCTTGCAGCGAGAAAACTTGGGGAGTAAATCATAGTATTTTAGAGGACATTGGTATGGGACCAGATCCGCTGACACTTTGCTTTAAAAAACCAGGTGATTTAGGTTATGATATGAATAAAATTGGCACAAAAGGATGTGCTGCTATGGTATGTGCAGTAGGAGAGGGCAAGGCACCAGCTTTTATGACACATAAGTGTAGAAAAGTAGATGGTGGTATTATTCTTGAGTCAAGATTTTGGATGGGATATGGTCTTAATAAAGAAGGAAAAGTTGTTAAGTTAATTCCTGATGGAGCGGCTGTGCCGGATATAATGCCTAAAATGCTATTTGGACATAACATTAAAGAATTTTCTAATCTTACAGCAATTCTTCCCAAAGTATACTCAGAAGAAAAGGATAACTGGTAAGAGATGAAAAAATTAAAACGAGGGGTATTTATATTAGCTTTTTGTATTGCGCTATTTCCGCCAATTTGGGCAGTGCTTGCACCATATGTAGGTGTTACAACTGGTGCAGTTGCACTTATTTGTGCAGGTTTGTATGTAACAAATGGAAATAAAGCTTCAGATGCTGTTAAAATTTCTTTTGGCTTTTTAATGGGAGATTTTTGGGCAGCATTTGCACTTTTTATTATGAATTATTTGCCTTTTAATAAAGATATAAATTTATTTATAACGCTTTTTATTTTAGGTGGACTTGGAGTGATAATTTCAGCATTGTTAGAAAGGTGGGTTTTTTGTCCAGCACTGCTTTGTGGATGGGCAATTGGTCTTACTATACTTGCACCAGTAGGATATGGAAAGTTAGGAACACTGCCAGTTCAGATAGGTGCAGCTATGCTTGTTGGAGTATGGTATGTTGGTGTTATTGTAAACAAAATGCAGATAAAAATAGAAAATTTATTTAGGAGGAAAAGTAAGGATGAGTAAAAAAATATTAGGCATTACAGCAGGGCGTAAAAATAGCAACAGTGAAATTTTATTAAAGGAAGCATTATTAAGTTGTGAAAATCAAGGCTCAGATGTAACTATGATAAACCTTAGAGATTATAATATTATGGATTGTACAGGATGTACTTCATGTACCAAAGCTATGTCTGAAGGTAAATATATTGGATGTGTTTTAGATAAGAAGGATGACAAGAAAAAAATCAATGAGGTAATGTTAAATGCTGATGCAGTTATTTTTCCTTCTCCAACTTATGATCTTATAACATGTGCTACTTATTTAAGATTTATGACAAGAAATTTAAGTTGTGAGACATCGTTCTTAGAAACAATAGGGGCTATTGAACACAAAGCTAGAGTTAGTGCATTAATTGCAGTTGGCGGTTCCACACGTTCATGGCAATCTATGGCACTTGAAAGTATGCAAGCAACTATGTTTACCTGTGATTTCAAAGTCGTTGATATGCTTCTTGCAACAAGGGTTCCAGCACCTGCACAGTGTTTGCTTGATGATAAACTTATTGCGCGTGCAGCTAAAATTGGAGATAATATTATGAAAGCTGTAAATACTCCGGAAGAAAAAAGAACATGGCTTGGTGATGAAGATATGGGGTGGTGTCCAAATTGTCATTCAAATGCATTGGTTCTTGGAGAAAAGCAGTGGGATGGAACTCATTACCCAGTTGAATGTCAGGTATGTGGAGCCGGTGGAAATTTAGAAAAGACGGAAGATGGAAAGTGGAAGTTTGTAATTCAGAAGGATGGTTTGTTAAAAGACAGAACAACTGTAGCTGGCCGTGCAAAGCACTTAGAAGAAATCAAGGAAACACAAGGTGGATTTTTCAGTGATTCAGAAAAAAGAGCAGTTGTAAATAAAAAACTAGAGAAATATGAAAAAATACAATTTAAAACTATATAATTTTATATTGAATCAAAATTCCCAAGGTGCAGAGAAAATTTTATCTTGATCTATTCTTAGAGCGAAGTAACAGTGATAAAGGAACAATTTAGATTTATTATCTTTGTTTAATGTTCCAAGGTACTCTTACTTCGCATTATTTATTTGTATCTGTTAAATTTAAGTAATCAAGAATATGAAGAGAAAGTTCATAATTATATAATCTTTCATAATTATTTAGTGACAAATGAAGCAATTCTGTGATTTTATTTAGACGATAAAAAAATGTACTTTTATGAATATGAAGTGCTTTTGAAGTTTTCACTGAATTGCGATTTTGCTCCAAATATGTACGCAAAGTTAAAAACAGTTCACTGTTGAATTTTTTATCATGTTCAAGTAAAAAAAGAATATCTGGATGAATTGCAGCAAATAAAAAGTGTCTATCAATACAATGCAGCAGAAGGGAGTCTGTTACTTCATTTTCATAATATATAATAGATTGATTGGACTTAGAAGCTTTTTCTACTACAGATGGAGTATTTAAAAGATTATATGCTTGATGATAGTATTGGCGAAGATTTAAAAGGTTAGTACAGCAATAACTTAAGGAGCCAATAAAATAATTGAAATGAAGAAAACTGTTGAGCTTAAATTTTTCTAATTGACTAAAGGGTTCATTTGAATTTTTGCTAATAAGTACAGTTAAATGCCTATTATAGTAGGCTACTAAATCTGCTGGAAAAATAACATGCAATTGATTTTGCAGATAGCTTGCTTTAGAAGAATTGTAATCCTTTTTATCAGTACTTGAAATTATTAAGAACCAGAAGTTAGATAAAAGAGGATGTCCTAATTGATTAAAGCGCTCCTTGAAGTATTCAGGGTTATCAATTGTCTTCTCTATTAAATCACTTAAGAGATATTCAGATTGAGCTTCATAGGTTCCATAATAAAAATCACATTTCTGCATCTCTAGGGATAAAATACCTGATAAAATATCTACGATTGCAATATCCAAATCAGTAAAATTTCTATTTGTGTCACGTACACAGATATAGCCAACCACTGATTTACGAATACGTATTGGACAGAAAATCATGTGGTAATTATAATATTTAGATTCAAAGAAAAATGCACTTTTTGCTTCAAAAATTTTCTCCATAAGTTTTTCTTTTTGCATGGTTTTTAAATTAGTTAATGGCAAGTAGAGGGTCCCATTTTTATCATCAAGCAATTCTATATATTCACTTTTAGGATAGTTTTCTATTATGGAATAAGTGGAATTACAAATGGTAATAGCATTTTTTAAATAATTATGAGCTAATTTCAATATTTCTTTTATACCATAATTGTTTAGAAGCGAATTATAAAGCACTTCTTTTACCTCATTAAGTTTAATATCATAATGAGATATATTTGATGTTTTATTCATCATTAATGCCTCCAATTTTATTTGTATTTGCATATTTTTATATATGAATATCATATTACAATCATATAATAAAAACTCTGCGAAGCAAAGCTTTTGAAAATAACAAGGTTCAAAGAACAAATAAAGATGATTTCTTTCGTACCTCAGGAAATCTATAATTTTAATATTCAAGACTTTTCGTTTAAATAAGGTTAGCCTATGATAGAATATAGATATAGGATGGTGAGAAAGCTATGGTGGAAGCCTATTCCATTCAGTATACTTATATATGCATAAGCCATAACAGTGCTTTACTAAATCTTTTAGAAATTTCAGTAAAATGGCCGCCATTATTCCATTCCAGTAGTATGTTTTCTGCAGAGACAAGCTGCTTTGACAATATAGAAAAGGTCTTTTGAGTACAATCTCCAACTTTGGCCATATGTTGATTTCTACTGCGTTCTTCACTTTTGCCAAGAGAAAGGTATACTTTTGAAGCAGTATTTATAGGAGAATTGGAACTCATGAATTCAATCCACCCATCATACCATAATGAACCAGACAAGCTTCCTACTTTTCCAAAGATTCCAAATAGGTAAAGGCTGTATAAAGTCGCAAGTCCACCTAGGGAATATCCAATTAGTACAGTGTTTTCAGGTTCAGTTTTTGTCCTGTAATGTGCATATATAAAAGGTTTGATAACTTTAGTAAGGCTGCTTAGATATTCATAGGCACCTCCACTAAAGTCTTCTCTGTTTTTTGATAAGGCTGGTGCAGGCCATGGAGAAAAATCATGATTCCAGTTTTTTGATTCAATACTTATAAGTATAAAACCACTGCAGTCTACATCAAAATGAGATTCTATAGAATTTATTATTTCTTCCGTATTATTATCTCCATTCATGTATACAACAGGATAATTAACATCAAGTATATTATAGTTAGGTGGAAGGTATAGTGAACAATGATGCTCATTTATATTTAAATTTTGAATAGTTCCCTTCATATCTTTACTCCTTAAAATATTTAAATTAATAATTATTAATTTACAGCAAATTATGGAGAAGTACAAATTTTTTCTGCTTTATGAAGCAGCAAGGCAAGTATTTAAAGGGTGATTTGTATTAAATACTCATGCGGATGGGCGTAAACCTATATCTATAGATATATGATAAAATAATAAAAGTTGGTTATAGAAAGGAAGGCACTTATGATTAAAATTGCAGTTTGTGATGACGAAGTATTTCAAAGGATAGATATTGTAAAGAAAGTTAGAAATGTTTTAGAAAATAATTATGACAATATTTGTTATGAGATAGAAGAGTATAGTAGTGGAGAAAAATTGATTTCTTCTGGATACTATTTTGATATTGTGTTCTTAGATATAAAGCTGGACAAGCTTTCTGGAATAGATATAGCTAAAAAAATAAGAAAAAACAATAATACTACCAAGATTATTTTTATAACGGCTTTTAGAGAATATGTTTTTGAAGCCTTTGATGTATGTGCATTTCAGTATCTTATAAAGCCTGTAGATGAGAAAAAAATATTAGAAGTTGTAGATAGAATTTTAAAGATGTTTGATGATGAAAAAAATAATGAAAAGTGCATTATAGTTAATAAGGGAAAAAATACTACAATAAAGGTACTTTTAGATGATATAAGTTTTTTTGAGGTACAAAATAGAATTATAAGTATACATACTGAAAAACAAATTATACAGTATTATGATAAGATAGCAAATGTGGAAAAACAGGTTCCTAAAGAAAGTTTCTTTAGGTGTCATAGGAGTTACATAGTAAACTTTAAATATGTAATGAAATTTAACAAGACTGAAATAGTGCTTGATAATAATACAAAAATAATATTAGCAAAAGGTAAATATGATGAATTTTCTAGAGCGTTTTTAAGATATATAAAGAAAGGCAGAGTATAGAATATGCTTGTTTTTAGTATAATAAAAAATCTATTATTTTTTGCTTCATGTATACTGAATTTCTTTATTCCATATATATTACTAGAAAAATTTTTAAGATTTAAAGTAAAATCCCAGTATGTAATTATATTAATGTTAATAACATGTAATATACCTTTTCTAATTGTAAGTAAGTTTAACATTGAAAGTGTGTATCAATGGATACCAACAGCTATATGGATTTTTATCTTTTCTTTAATATTTTGTAAAGGTACATACCTAAAAAAAATCATAATAACTATAGCATATGTTTGTTTCAATGAACTTATTCAGTATGTCACAATTCCTGTGGCTTATATGATAGATTATTACGTTATTATAGCAAATTCATCTTATGAAACAGAACAAGTGAGAGCAATAATTAATTATATATTTTTAATTATTTTACAATTGTTGTATCTCTTAATACTCAATTTTATAGTGAAAAATCATTATTTTGATTATAAATTTAAGAATTTTAAGTATACGATATTTTTTGTTGTTCCTAATGTATTCATAGTATCATTAATATGTGAATACTTTAAACTCTATTATAAAAATAATATGAGAGATTCTTTAATAGGTAATATCAAGATGTTGGGGTTTGCATTCACTGGATTAATTTGTGCCGTGTTTACAGTAATAACTTTAGCTAAAATTGCACAAGAAACTATTATAAGAGAAAGGGAATTACTCTTAAAACAACAATTTAGCATACAAACTCAGCATTACAAAGATTTACAAGTACAAATTAGAAATACAAGAACATTTAGACATGATATAAATAATCATTTGATTTGTATCAAAAATTTATTACTTCAGGGTGACATAAAAAGTACAGAAAACTATTTGAAAAAAATAACCAGTTCATTAGAAAAAATTAGTTTAAGTGTAAATACAGGAAATTCATTTGCAGATGCCGTTATAAGTGAGAAATATAATATAAGTATAGACAAAGGGATAGATTTTAAGTGTGATGCCAAGATACCTAGTAAAATAAAAGTTGATCCTTTTGATTTATGTATAGTACTTGGTAATGCATTGGATAATGCGATAGAAGCTTGTGAAAAAATTACAGATAATAGCATAAAAAAATACATACATATAACGAGTACTATTAATAAATCATTTATAGTGTTTGAAATAAAAAATAGTATGAAAGGCTATATAAAAGAGAAGCATATTTCTACTGATAAATGTGATTACGTAAATCATGGAATAGGTATGATGAACATACAAAATATTGCGGACAAATATTTTGGAAATACATATGTTGAAAGCAGAGAAAATATGTTTATATTAAATATTATGTTTCAAATTTGATATATATTCACTACAAATAAAAGCATGTTCACAACAATATATATTATTTTAAGTAAATACTTTCCGAGAATTTATATATAATTTTATTTGACGAAATGGAGGTATATACATGAAAATAAATATTATATCAAATACAATGATTAATAATATGAAACATAAAGCAAGTACTAGCATTGGCAAGTCAAGTTCTCTAGATAAAGAAAAATTACAGCTGCAGCAGCAAATGAAAAAAATTGAGGAAAGTGATGTTTCTGAAGAAACAAAAGATGAGTCAATTAAGGAAATTCAAAAACGTTTGTTAGAAGAAAAGTCTAATAAGTTGGATAAAAAATCAGAAACTAAAGAAGATACTAAACAAGAAACGGAAGAAGAAGCTTATGACAAATCTCAGAGTATAAATAAAGAAGTTATGATGGGACTTATGTCAGCTTCGTTTCATGAAAGAAATGGAAGAGTTGCATATTCTGAATATAAAAAGGCTAAAGCAAAAGGAAATATGGGACAAGCTGAAATAGCATTAAATTATACTTCGTCTGAGATAAAAAAAACATCACAAAGTGCAAAGTTAATTCAAAAAGGAATTGGAGAATATAAAAAGCAATTGGATAAACTCAAGGAAAAAGATAATCCGACAAAACCTACAGAAAATAAGCGTAATGCAGATGATAAAACAGTTGAAGTACATAATAAAGTTGATTCAAAAGAGCAAAATAATGATAAAGATACTATTCAAGTTAAAGGTGAAATTAGTGTAAAAAAGCATAAAAATAAGGGGTAGATTTTATGGCATATGATCGTATTGGAGAAGTCCAATTTTCCCTGTTTTATTTAGCAGGATGTAAATGGTTGACTTGCACTATAGAGATTAGCTATAAAAAGTTAATAGCGTGATATTTAAAAATAATATATATTTAAAACACTTATGTAATAACTATGGAGTTAATATTACGAATATTATTTCTAAAAAGATACAGTAAATGATATGTGTATTTTATGGAGGGTGGAATTTGCCATGGAAAAAGTAAGTAGTCTGTTAAACAATAATTTTAACTTAGAAAGAAACTTAAAGCAGCAGGTAAATACTAAGTGTGATTTTAAGGAAATAATGAATGAACAAGACTTAATTAGTAGTTTAGACGGTAAACATAATTCTACAAGTGTTGTTTGTGATGAATTTGGAACAATGACAACTATAACAATACCACTTAAATTGCAGAAAGAAATGGCTGCTAATCCAGAAAAAAAGAAGTATGTTGACAGTGTTATAAAAGATTTTTTGCACAGCAGCCTGCTCATAATAGTTTTCTTGCAGCTCGAGGTGATATTCCAACCCCAGCTACTATAACTTTTAATGAAGATGGATTATGGGTTGAAAGTTGCGGATCTGTACCATCACCTAAGAAACTAGCTGAAATTGAAAAAGCTAGAGAATTAAAACAAAAGAAAAAACAAGAAGATGATGATGAAGAGCAGCATCAAATAGAAAATTATTATGAACAATTAGAACTTGAAAGTGAAATTAAGTATAATTTTCAATTAAATAAAGTAGATAATACAAAGGGTACTGATAATTTACTAAATTACTTTTTTTAATAAATTGATTATAAAAATTGAATATTTTAATTGAACACCACATTATTCAAGCTGAATTTTGTGGTGCTTTTGTTTAATTTTCAAAATATGTGTAATTACTTTTATCAATATCTATAATATACATTTTATATGCAACATTTTGCAAAGAAGAAGCAATAGTCTTTACGCCCTTAGAGGTTTAATTTTGATGCTTCTAGGTATATGTAAATTATATTTGCTATTTTATGCATTATGACCATAATTTAGAGGAAATATAGTTTTTTTGTAGAAATATATATAATAATTAAATTGTGGGTGTATCTGGAGTGGGAATGTAATCTAGATAATGTTTATATTTAGAAGTTAATATGATTAGACAAAAGTTAAATAAAATTTAGAGGGATAGTATCAGTTCATAGATTATGCAAAACTGAGATACGTATAGAAAAACAGTAGCATAAATAAGGTTGCAACATAGTAATATTGAAAAGTTATAGAGATTATTAAAAAATGTGGTGTGACGGGATATATTTAATGAGACTTATATAATAAAAAAATTGAATTTTTATGAAGTTTAAGTAAATATGATAATAGAAAGATATATAAAGAGTATATTAAAGAAATTTAAAGATTATAGAGGAAGGCAAAATCAAAAATTGAGATATAGGGTGTAATTGAAGGGAGCACTAAAACGTTAATGTACATAAGAAATGAGGTGTCATTTGAATGTATTTTTCAGATAATTATAATTTTATAAAATATCCTATAGGCAATGAAACAATACCTGGGTTAAGAAATGCACAGATTGGTGCGATACATGCAATAGCATCATACTTTACTATTGAGAAGAAAAATCCTGGAATTGTTGTAATGCCAACAGGTTCAGGAAAGACAGCAGTGTTAATGATGTCACCCTATATTTTACGTAGTAAAAAGGTACTAGTTGTAACACCAAGTAGAATGGTAAGAGAGCAAATATTTGAGGATTTTTCTAATCTGAATACCTTAATAAAAGCAGAGGTTGTGCCTAAAAAAATGGCAAAACCAGTAGTGATTGAATTACAACATCTATATGATAGTAGTTATGAACAAACTTGCTTAGAGGCAGATGTTATTGTAGCAACGCCACAGGGAGCAAACTCTATATTAGAAAATAAGACTGTTGAATTTGATTTGGTTCTAATAGATGAAGCACATCATTCTCCAGCACGTACTTGGCAACAAATTCTGATAAGTACAATAGGAGCTAGACAGATACTTTTTACGGCAACACCATTTCGAATGGATCGAAAAGAAATAAAAGGAAACCTAATTTTTAAATATTCACTTGCTTTAGCATATCAGGATGAAATATTTGGTGAAATTACATACATACCAATTGATAAAGATTTAGAAAATAAGGATGTATTAATTGCTCGTAAAGCAGAAGAAATTTTTCTAGCTGATAAAGCTCAAGGATATAAGCATTGTATAATGGTTAGAACAGATACGAAGGATAAAGCAAAACAATTAGAAAAATTATATTCATCAGAGACATCATTAAGATTGAGAAGAATAGATAGCTCTATGTCTAATGCTATAGCTAAACAATTTATTAGAAAATTAAAGAAGGGCGAGATAGACGGAATAATTTGTGTTGATATGTTGGGAGAAGGGTTTGATTTTCCAAATTTAAAAATTGCAGCTATTCATGTAGCTCATAGGTCTTTAGCTAATACTTTGCAATTTATTGGAAGATTTGCAAGAACAAATGCGATTAATGTAGGAGCAGCAAAATTTATAGCAATGAATGATGAAGATCTTATAATTGAAAATAAGAAGCTATATGCATCCGATGCTATATGGCAAGATATTATAGTTGATATAAGCGAAAGTAAGATTAGACGTGAAGCTGAAAATAAGGAATATATTGAAGAATATCAGCAAACATCAGATAAAAAAGCAACTTTAAGTAATTTTTCTCTATATGGTGTACGACCAAATTGTCATGCCAAAATATACAGAGTAAAAGATTTTAATATAAACAATGATTTACCTAAAAGTTGTAATTTAGAAATAGAACCTTACGTAAATAAGAAAGAAAATACCATTGTTGCAGTGGCTAAAGGGTTATCAACACCAAAATGGTTGGATTCAGATTTGATTAAAAATGAAGAACACTTATTATATATTGTACATTATCAGAAGGAAACAAAGCTACTTTTTATCTATTCACAAATAAAAAGTGAGGCTATGTATGAAAGTATTGTAGAGAGTTTTACAAGTAGATATGAAAAGATACCTCGTTATGATATGAATAGGGTTTTAGCTGGTCTGAATGATTTTGATATATTTAACTCTGGTATGTTAAATCGATATAATGAATCAGGAGAATCTTATAAGATTTCTGCAGGCTCAGATGTTAGCCAGACTATAGATAGAAGTACTGGAAGAATGTACTCTCCAGGGCATGTCTTTTGTAAAGCGAATCTTAAAGATAGTGAAATAACAATAGGTTATAGTAGTGGTTCTAAAATGTGGAGTAGTGCATACTTGTCATTGCAAGAATATATAAAATGGTGTGATAATAATGGAAGGAAAATTGTTAATTCTAAATTAAAAGTTCAAACTGGAACGAATTATGATTTCCTACCTATGCCGCAAAAATTGCAAAAGTATGAAGATAATATATTTTTGGTTGATTTTGATGGTAAAACTTATAGTTCTGATCCACTTATTGAGTTAAAAGATAAGAAGCAAGCTATAAGATTCATTACAGATTTATCAATGAATATAAATAGCATTCAAAGTGATATAGTAAATATCTCAGTTAAATATGGAGAAATTGAAGAAGTGATATCTTGTGATTTGAAAGGAAAGTGTAGTACAAATCAAGATATATTTTATGTTTGGCAAGGAAGAGATAAGATTTCTTTATGTGAATATTTTAATGAGAATCCAATCATTATGCGTACAACAGATGATTCAGTTATACAAGGTTCAGAAGTATTACGTGGTGATTCAAATGCTATTGTATATGATGATAGTAATATTGTAGGTATTGATTGGAAAGAAAAATATGGTACAAACATTGAGATTGAGGTGAATGACTCAACTTACCATCCAATAGGCAAGTCTATACAAAAATCTTTGCAAGAAATTTTGCAAAAAAATTTTAATTACAAATATATTATTTATGATCATTCTAAAGGGGAAATTGCGGACTATATTGCCGTTGAAATTAAAGACAATAATATGATAGTTAGTTTATTTCATGTAAAAAGCAAAAAAGGAGAGCAATTTAATAGTTCAATGAATGACTTGTATGAAGTAGTTGGGCAGGCAGTTAAATCAACAATTTGGTTGAAATCAAAACAAACGTTATTACAGAAGATGAAGTCCAGGAGAAGTAGTAAACATTGTAAGTTTTTAAAGGGAGAATTCAGAAAGTTCTCAAAAGAAATAAAAAGCCCTAACTTAATATTTAAAGGGATAATTGTTATTGTTCAGCCAGCAATAAGTAAGAGTATAGAAATGCCTCTAAAGTATCAACAAGTTTTGGCGTCTGCAAATTATTACATTGGACAGTCCGGCAAAGTTAGCAAACTTGTGATATATGGAAGTGTTTAATCATAAAAATTGTTGACAAAATTACAATAATATAAACATATGCTATATCAAATGATATTTATTACCGATAGAAGTTTTGGAGGGTAAAAATGATTGAATTTATTAAGGATAAAGAGATAAAAAAAGAATATAAGGTTTATGGTTCTTTTTACAATGTATATAAATATAGCAAGAAATTGCTTGAATGTAGAAATGCTTTGGAAATAGTTAAAAAAGATTGTGCTTTAAATTTTTCTAACAAATTATATATGCATGTTCCAGATGCACTTGTTATAATGATGAACCAAGGAGGGAGTAAACCAATAAATTATGCACCACAACAAATTCAATTAGAAAGTTTATGTAGAAATATATTGAAGGTTAATTTGGTATTAGCAGATCCAGATAAGGCTCAATTCCAAATTATGAGGTTGATGAATTATAAGGGATGGAAGAATGTAAGAGTTATTAACTTATCAGATATACGAGATGGAGATAGTAACAGTTTTTTTAAAAAAGTAAAATCATTTGAAGATAAATATTTTAGTGATATACATAGTATATTTTCGAAGCAAAGAATATGTGAAAAACAATTGGCATTTAGCGTTGGTAATGATGCCCCAATTATTTTAGCATGGGGACTAGATACAAGATTAATGTTATTAACTAGCCGATATATGAAATTCATTCCTTCAGAAAAAATTAAAGGAATTGCTGCACATTTATATAGTCATGCTAGTCCAAGAAAACAAGAAGATAAAAAAAAATGGTTGCAAAATATTATAAGTGTGTTATAAGCAAACAAAATGCAGCAATAAAAGCTTGAAGAATAATAGATTAGAATTATATTTTGTATAAGAATATGATTTAATTTTCCAAAAGAATAATCAAATTATATCAAATTTTAAGCTTATTTTTTAATGTTATCTTTAAATTGATCAATAAAATAAAGATGAAAAAGGATGGCTATTAAATATCTAAAAGTAATAAATACGCTTTAGATCTTGTACTTGCTTTTGCTATGAGTTCAGAACATTGTCAAAATATTATTCATGTCTATGGAACTAAGAGTTTTTCTAGTAATTTAAAATTACTTATGGAAGATAAAGCTTTACTTTTTAAGTATTTTAAATATTTAATTCTTTTATTTGCTTTCATTGTAGTACTACTATTTATTACATGTTACATTAATTCAAAAAAAGAAAGTTGGTTAGTTTCTGTATTAGATAAAGGGATATATGGAACTACCATATGAATTGCAAAAGAAGAATATAAAGTAATATTTAATGTTATAACTGAAATTTCTAGAATAAAAAATTTGAATTTATGAGTGCAAAATATGAAAAAAGATTTGTAGTAAATTTGTGATTTATGCGAATACCCTTCCATATTTGTAAATAGTTAAAACTTACGTAGTTTTTAACTTTAAAAGAAAAACAGTAGATTATTTTACATATTTATGAAAAATAAATAGAACTTGTACTATAATAAAAATGTAGTTTTTAAAAATTTTAAGATTTAATTTGTAGTTTATATAGTTATAAGATGTATTAGTAATAAATTAGAAAAATGTAGGATTGATATGAAAAATATTTAGATATAAATTTCAAGTGAATTGTGAGGGTTAGTATATGAATGGTAGTTGGTTATTTCCTGAAAGTAATACAATGCATAGAACAGGATTAAGTGAAGCAGGAATAGAAACTTTTAATGGAAGTCCAGTAAGTTCACTTGTGCGTGAAGTTTGTCAAAACTCATTAGATGCGGCCAAAGATAAAACTTTACCTGTTGTTGTTGAATTTAGAAGCTTTGATATTTCAACTAATAAGTTTCCTGATGGAGAAAGGTTGTTGAAGATATTTAAACTGTGTGAAAAATTTAGCTGTACTAATATGGACAATAAAAGAACTTCTAATTTTTTTCATAATAACATTGAATTATTTAATAATGAAAAACTAAGAATGCTTAGAATAAGCGACTATAATACTATGGGATTATCGGGCTCTGATGAAATTGATAAAATAAATCCATGGACAGGCTTAATTTATTCTGATGGTATATCAGATAAGGATAAAGATTCTGCTGGCAGTTTTGGAATAGGTAAAAATGCACCTTTTGCTTGTTCAGAATTTAGAACAGTTTTTTATAGTACACTTGATTATACAGGAAAGAGCGCATCTCAAGGTGTTTCCAAATTAATTTCTTTTAAAAATGAAAACGAGAATTTTGTAGAGAGTATTGGGTATTTTGGAAATAACCAATATCCAATATTTGAACTGTTAAATTTGGACCCTGGATTTAATCGCACTAGTAGTGGAACAGACATCTATATTTCTGCGTTTAAATGTGATATTGACTTTGAAAAACAAATAATATGTTCTGTTTTGGAAAATTTCATTCTGTCAATATATAGTAAAACATTAGATGTGATTGTAAATGATAAAAAAATAAATAAGGATTCTTTGTCGCACATAATGAAAAAATACTCTACAGATCTTAAATATGCTAATGATTATTATAAAGTTTTAGTTAGTGATAAATGTGTGTCTACCCAAATTGGTATAGGTGATATAGGAAATATAAACCTTAGAATTTTATTTAATAAAGATTTTAAACGAAGAATTTTAATGAGTAGAAGTAATGGTATGAAAATATATGACCAGGATCATATGCCCAGTTCGATATATTTTGCAGGTATTGTAACTACGGCTGATGAAAAAACAAACCAATTTTTTAGAGATATGGAAAATCCCCAACATAATGGTCTGGAACCTGACAGATGTAAAAAAAATGCTTTGAAATATAAAAAAATATTACATCAAATGAGACATGATATTAAACAATTTATTATTGAAAAGGGGCAAGGAACTGTTACAGATCAAGTTGATGCTGAAGGTGTCGGAGAGTTTTTACCAGATTTATCACAAGATCAGACTGATGTTGAAAATAAGGTAAATAGTGAAGGACTTAATTACCGTACAGGTAACGTATTAATAAAACGTACACAGATAAAAAATGATTCTAATGGGCAAGTTGAAGATGGTTCCTCTGATGACATTATTGATAGTATAAGTAATTTACATGGAAATTATAATGAGAATGGAGTAATAAAGGGTTATTCACATGGTATCGGTCATAGAGAAGGAAAATATTCACCTATAGCATCTCGTAATGAAAATTTAGAAGGTGATTCCACGCTTTTTAGAAATAAAATTATTTTGCCTTTGTCAATTAGGATGATGTCTATTAATCCTACGTTAAATATGTATAAACTGATTTTTTTACTTAAAAATGTTCTTAACCATGGATATATAGAAATCAATCTGTCATGTGAACAAGGAAATGATAAAGCAAAGATAGGTGAAGCTTTTATGATTGGTAAAGAATCTCATAAAAAATTAAAGGTCAGAAGTAATAAAATTTATTTAGAAAATATGCCTAAAATGGAAAAGATCGGTATTGAATTTAAATTAAGTTTTTCTATAGCAAATTTTCCTATAAATTGTTCACTGGAGGCAAAAATATATGGATATAAAAAATAAACTTTTTCCTTATCCTGTTCTTTGTACTTTTAATGATGATTTTACTGAATCAACATTAAAAGTAGATATTGTTAAATCCCAATCATTTAAAAAATTGATTTTTGAATACAATATAACACTTTTAAATGATGAACTTAATGAGATGATCCTCAATGATTTTGCAGAATTTGTATTTCATATTGAATGTCCATACACTTCTTATAGAATAATTAAAAAAACAAAGAACTTTGTGGGAACATTTGAGATATATTTAGATAAAGTAAAAGAAAGTGTTACCGTGAATTCTTTTATAATTGCAAAACGAGATATTCACAGTTATTTTAATTCAAAGTTTAATAGTGATTATGGCAATCGATCCTTCTGCTTATTTAAAGGCAATATCATTGCTATTGATGATCCATATAAAATAGAAGTCCCAAAGCAAGATGAGGACTTAGGCAAAGTTGAATCAATATTTTCAATATCAAGGCGAGCAGCAGATGATAACTCTGAAATTAAAATTGAATTAAATTCAGATAAAATAAATCTTCTTTTAAATAAGGATGATTATAATAATTACAATAAGATAGCTAATAACCCATCATTTATATCAACTTTACAATCTATACTCATATTCCCAGCTCTTATATATACATTTGAAACTTTAAAAAATGAAGGTAATGATACATACTGCGATTATCAATGGTTTGCTTCTATGTCAAAAACATTTCAAAAAAACGGTAGCACTTTAAATAAGGAGCTTCTGGAACATAAAACATCTTTTGAATTAGCTCAAGAAGTGTTAGATTCTCCTGTAAGGCGGGCATTTTATAATATTGTGAATTTAGATTGTGAGGAGGAAGATGTTTAAATGAATTTATATTTTTTGTCAGAGGATTCTTTAAAAACATTAAAAGAAACATTTGAAGAAAACATTGATAACTATTCTTCCTCAAATAATCAGTGGGTTTATGAGTGCTTTGGTAATATTTCTCCATTTATAGAGTTTAAAAAAGAAGTTCCAGAGTTTAAATTGAAAATGAGTTGTGATAAGCCTGAAGAGACAGATGTTGATAATAGTATTATATTATATAAAAACCTTATGGATTTAAACGATATGCAAGCAAGTGATGAAAGATTATGGGCAGGATTAGCACATGGTATATTTTATGAATATATGCAGTATCGCTGGAGTAATCAAAAAAAAGTTTCAAAAACTAATATTTATGCTCGTTATTTTTTCGCTCATAGTAAAAGACGTTCATTAATAACTAATTCTATTTCTAGGCTTTGGTGGTTAGGAAAATATACGTATGATGATTCGTTTGAAGATCCATTTATACTTATGGATTATTTTAAAACCGACTTTATTACAAAGTCGTTATATCTTTTTTCAAGTAATTTTTCTAGTAATGAGAAAATTCGTAAAGCTTTATTAATTACAATAAATAACTTTGAAAAAAATGGTGTAAAAATTAATAGAAATGTTTTTAAAGAATCCATTAGATATTTGAATATATTAGGTGGAACTTATTTATTAGACTATTTTTCTAAGCAAGAATTGATAAAAAAAATTGAAGATTATTTAAAATTATTGCTGAATAAAGTAATTTAATTATATGTTTAAAAAGTGATATATCTTTGAAGGTTGGAATAAGTATTGATAAAGAAATAAATGCAAAAGTTACCCTTATTACATTTATAGAGAAAGAATAAAATTTCTACTATAATAAAAATGTAAATGAGATGCTTAATTTTTATTCTTATGTTATACATCAGGTTATATCTACAATATGAAGCTAAGATGACTAGATAAAAGAGACTAAGCAATTAATCGAGTGATTCTTAGACTCAGGTGGAGTTTGCTTGTGAGAAATACCTCTTTCAATATTAGCATTAGAACAACTTTCCAGGGGTGTATCATCTGTTATGCACGGCATAAGAACTATAAATCGCTGATTCTCGAGAGCCCTAGTATCTTCCACATGAAGAAAGGCAGATACCTCAAATCTTTGATTTGTTGATAGTCGCTTTCACTGTGTGTGATAGGAGTGTTACGGATGGTAGTCATCGGATAAATTTAGAATGTGATATGCTAAACTTTATATGTAAACACCTAAGAAAGGTAAAAATTGCATTGGATAATATTTACATATGCCTCGCACATAAAGAAATGTCCAAACAATAAAAAATATAAGCTATATAATTAAAACCGAGTAAGTCAAACAAACTTAAGATGAAATTAAGATCATATTAAATCCACCTTAAACTCATACATATACAATCTAACTGAAGTCAAATTCAGGAGGAAATCATAATGAATATAATGGAAGTTAGAAATATAAAAAAAGTGTATGGGTCAAAACACGGTGGAAGCAAATCAAATGCATTAAATGGAGTGAGCTTTTCTGTTCAAAAAGGGGAATTTCTTGGAATTATGGGGCCTTCAGGAGCAGGTAAATCCACATTGCTAAATGTAATATCAACTATTGATACTCCAACATCAGGAACAATTGAACTAAATGGGAAAAGTTTTTTAAATCTTAATGAAGATGAGCTATCAATGTTTAGAAGGAAGCAGCTTGGATTTATTTTTCAAGACTACAATCTTCTTGATACTTTAACCTTAAAAGAAAATATTATTTTACCACTTTCTTTATCTAAGGTAGATGTGGCATCCATGGAAGAGAAATTAAAAAAGATCAGCCGCATCTTGAATATTGAAGATATACTAGGAAAATATCCTTATGAAGTTTCAGGAGGTCAAAAGCAGAGGGCGGCAGCTGCAAGAGCTATAATAACTGATCCAGAAATAGTATTTGCAGATGAGCCTACAGGAGCACTGGATTCAAAATCTTCAACAGAACTTTTAAACAATCTTTCTTTATTAAATAAGGATAATGGAGCAACAATTGTTATGGTAACTCATGATGCATTTGCAGCAAGCTACTGTGAAAGAATTATATTTATAAAGGATGGAATACTTGATACTGAGATTGAGAAAACAGGCAGTAGAAAAGATTTCTATAATAAAATACTAAGCACTCTTGCTAAAGTAGGGGGTGCTGAAAGTGACACTATTTAATCTTGGAATAAACAATGTAAAACACAATTTTAAAAATTATGTTTCTTATTTTATAAGTACGGTAACTTCAGTTTTTATCCTCATGATATTTTATTCCATATACTATAATCACGAAATACAATTATTTAGCTCAAGCAAGGTTAAGGTTGGTGCTATTTTTAAAGCTGCAGCTTTTGTAGTTATAATATTTTCAGCTATTTTCATAGGCTATGCTAACAGCTTTTTTATAAAAAATAAAAAGAAAGAAGTTGCTATATATTCACTGCTTGGTATGAAGAAGAAAGAAATAGGCACACTGATGTTCTTCGAAAATATCTTCCTAGGGATATTAGCCTTAATTGTTGGTGTACCCTTAGGAGCATTTACCTCCAGGTTCTTCTTAAAAATACTTAATGTATGTATGAAATCAAACAAGCCTATACAATATACCTTTGATATTAGAGCTATAGTAATGACGATTTTTGTTTTTATGATTATATTTTTGTTAAACTCCATAAAAGCTTACGGGATAATATATAAGTTTAAACTTATAGAGCTTATACATGCGGCTAAGGAAGGAGAGAAGAAACCTAAATTTTCTAGAGTCTTAGCATTATTATCATTAATAATGGTTATTGGCGGATATATTGGTGTATTAAAAATGAATTTGGAGTCTGGTGGAGTCCAAATGTTGTACAAAGGTCTCCTTATAATGCTGCTTGTTGTTGCAGGAACTTATATATTGTTTAGCAATTTAATGATTTATATCTTTAAGCTGTTTGAGAAAAATAAAAAAGCTTATTATAAAGGAGAAAATTTAATAGGAGTATCTCAAATAATCTATAGAATTAAAGGAAATTCTAATCTTCTGGCAACCATAGCTGTTGTATCTGCTGTTGCCATCACAGCATTATGTTTTACTTTCAGTCTTAATTTGACACTTAATAAAGTTGCACCAAGTGGATGTCCGTTTTCAATAATGTATCAAAGTGGCAGCGATAAACTAAATAAAAAAGTTGAAGCTGTTATTAATAATCATAAAGAGATTAAAACAACTTATAAGACAGATATTGTAATGATAAATGGAAGTGGGCTTACACCAAAATATAAGGGTCCCTTTGAGAGAGATTTAAAGGCTCCTTTTGATATGTTTATAATGTCTGCATCTGAATACAAGGATATTGTAAATAATTCAGGTTTTAATGATGGTATAGATATTGTCGATAGAGCTAAGAATATTAAAATTAATAAAGAAAATCAATGCTTTTTCATTGAAGTAAGTAATTCAGCTGAGGCAAGAGGGAGACTTGCAGGTGATAAGCTTAATGCAACTGTTGGAGGGAAAGCGTATAAACTTGATATCTCCGACTCAAGTAAAAAATGTGTTTTAGAAGTTAAATTTCAAAAAACAACTATAGTAGTACCAGATACATTTTTTAATAAGCTTTTAAATGAGAATAGAAATAATACAACTGTTATAAGAGCATATAATTTTGATAATGCATTAAAAAGTGGAAGTGTTGTTACAAAGATTTCCAAAGTGATGCCAAAGGACAAAACTTTTTCTTCTTACTATGACATGTATACTGAGGTTCATACTTTGTATGGAAGCTATGTGTTTATAGGTGCATTCCTAGGTATTCTCTTTGTTGTTTCCACTGGAAGTATAATGTATTATAAACAGTTAACAGAAGCTTATGAAGATAAGAATAGGTATTCTGTACTTTCAAAAATAGGTTTAACCAAAAAAGAAACTTTAAGAATTATATCAAAACAACTGGGATTTATTTTTTTAATGCCACTTATATTTGGTATTCTTCATAGTATGTTTCCACTTGTGGCCTATATGAAATATCTCTGCGGTTTTTCAATATCACAGCTGGAATGGATGGGTATGACAATGGGAGTATATGTAGTAATTTATTTATGTTTTTATCTTCTTTCTGTTAAATCTTATATGAAAATCATAACAAAAAATACTGTATACTAATATTATTGAGTTCAATAATAAAAGGGGTGTTTTGGGGTGGATTTAGTAAGTAATACAGATAAAAAAATATTACTTATAGATGATGAAGAAGATATAACGGATTTAATAGAGGATATTTTATTAAAGGAAGGCTTTAAGAATATTAGGAAAGCTAACTGTGGATTGGATGGTATAAGAATATGTAAAAGTGAAAAGCCTGATATAGTAGTACTTGATATAATGCTTCCAGACATCGATGGAATAGAGGTGTGTAAAAGAATAAGGCAATTTTCTTACTGTCCAATTTTATTTTTATCTGCAAAAAATAGTGATGTTGATAAAATCGTTGGACTGAGTATGGGAGGGGATGACTACATTACCAAACCCTTTAGTCCAAGAGAAATTGCCTTTCGCATTAAGGCACAGCTTAGAAGACAGCAGTATGATGGTATAAAGGAAGACAGCAATAGTGAAAATGAGAATATAATCATTGGCAGCATTACTATTGATAAGTTGCACAGTCAGGTATATAAGGATGGTTCAGAAGTAAAACTTACAGCAAAGGAATATAAGCTTCTTTTATATCTGGCAGAAAACTCAAATAAAATAGTCAATAAGGAAAGATTATGTGAGGTAGTATGGGGAGATGATTATTTTGGATATGATAATACAATCTCCGTTCATATAAGACATTTAAGAGAAAAGCTTGAGAAAAATCCTTCTAAACCGGAAATTATAGTTACTGTAATAGGACTTGGATACAAACTTGTAAAGAGGAATGAATAGGATGAAAAAGTCAGGATACAAGGTAATATTTAATTTATATTTTAAATTTTTTATTGCCTTTCTAATTTTAATTTCAATTTTTTTAGGAATAGGGCTTTATCTATTAAATGTTAATATAAGCAGTGAGAATAGTTATGCTAACTGGAGCAGCTGGCCTGCATATTTTACATCTAATTTTTATAAAAAAATTAGTTTTGATAAAGGTACACCAAAACTTAAGGATTCAGCAGTAGGTGAATTAAAAAAGTACAAGCTTTCTTTTCAAATTGCTGATAAAAATGGAGATGTAACTTTAGAATATAATGAACCTAAAAGTGCCCCAAAACATTATTCTCCAATAGATATTGTTCAGTTATATAAAAATGGAGATAGTGCAGGAAAACATACTATATTTGTTGGAAGTGTCAATAACGGTGGACAAAAGTGGACGTATATCATAGGGTTTCCTGTGAAAATATCAAAAATAACCTTATACATGAATTATAACAAAGTTTTAAAGATAAAGTTTGTTATATTGGCATTATTTATATTACTTATACTTATTGCTGCAGTTTATGGTATATGGATGAATCGTACATTATTAAATATAACATCAGGCATAAGAAGACTTGCTTCAAATGATTATATTCCTATGAAGGAAAAAGGAACGTATAAGGATATAAAATGCAGTCTTAATATTTTAGATAGTAAACTTAAAGCCAGCGAAGATGAGAGAAAAAAGAATCAAACTTTAAGGGAGGAATGGATAGCTAATATTTCTCATGATTTAAAAACTCCACTATCTCCAATAAAAGGTTATGCAGAAATATTGAGTGATCCTAAGTATGATGTTACATCTCAGGATGCAAAAAAGTATGGGAAAACAATACTTAGAAATGCAGAAAATTTAGAGAGCATAGTTGAAAATTTGAATTTTACCTATCAATTGAAAAATGGAATGTTGCCTATAAATCGTAAAGGTGAAAATTTAGTGCGTTTGCTCAAGGAAGTAGTTATAAGTATATTGAATAATCCTGAATATGAAAAAAGAAATATTATTTTTAACTGTTCAGAAGATATTGTAGATTTTAATTTTGACAATACACTTTTTAAGAGAGCTTTCACTAATTTGATTTATAATTCAGTAATTCACAATAGTCCCGATACTGAAATAAGAGTTTCTATAAAAAAGGAAGATAAAATATATATAAATATTGAGGATAATGGAAAGGGTATGTCAGAAGAGGAAGTGAAAAAGCTTTTTGAAAGATACTATAGGGGGACTAGTAGTTCAGTAAGTGTTAAAGGTTCAGGCCTTGGAATGGCAATTGCAAAGCAAATAATAGAAGCACATGGTGGAAAAATTAATGTAAAAAGTAAGTTGAATGTTGGTACAAGCATAGAAATTGAGTTTGAGATATAATGTTAGTGACTCAACTTTTGCAGTTTAGAAAAATTGCGAAGCAATTTTTTTAAATAACAAAGAACAAAGTTCAAATATCAAATAAGGATAATTTTCTTTCTAACGTCAGAAAATATTTAAATTATAGATTTCCTGAGGTACGATGGAAATCATCTTTATTTGTTCTTTGTTATTTGAACTTTGTTATTTTCAACAGCTTTGCTTCGCATTATTTTAATATTAGACCAAAATTTCGTATGGGAGAGTAGGGGAAAATTTATATAAATTCAGTAGAACAAGATGAATAGATACCATATATAGTAAAATATTTCATATTTCACTAGGGAAAGATTTATTAAATTGCTAATTGCATTGTAGTATAATGGATGTTATAAGGAAGTGGTAGATATGAGGATTTTAGTTGTGATTCCACTAAATGAAGATGAAAAAGAAAGACTTCAAGCAAAAATGCCAGAAGCGGAGTATATTTTTATATCAAATAAAGAAATTAGCGATGAAATTGTAAAAAGTGCTGATATAATTATTGGAAATGTTCCTCCAGAATACATAAATGGAAGTAAAAAGCTTAAATGGCTTCAGTTAAACAGTGCAGGTACTGATGGATATTGCGAAGCTGGTGTAATTCCTGAAGGAGCATATCTTACAAATGCATCAGGTGCCTATGGTCTTGCAATATCTGAACATATGCTGGGTATGCTGCTTGAAATTAAAAAGAAGCTGAACTTATATTATATAAATCAGAAAAAGCATCTGTGGAAAGATGAAGGAAATGTTACTTCAATAGAAGGAAGTACTACATTAGTTGTAGGACTTGGTAATATTGGAGGAGATTTTGCAAGGAAGATGAAAGCACTTGGAAGTTATACTATAGGTATAAAAAGGACCAAAGGACAAAAACCGGAATATATTGATGAATTATATACAATGGAGGCTCTGGATGAACTTTTGCCTAAAGCTGATATAGTGGCTTTGAGTCTTCCAGGAACAAAGGATACTTATCATTTGTTTAATAAGGATAAGTTTAATTTAATGAGGAAAGATGCAATCATTCTTAATGTAGGAAGAGGAAACTGTGTATGTACTGAAGATTTATGCGATGCCCTTGAAAATGGAGTTATTGGTGGAGCAGGTCTTGATGTAACGCAGCCAGAACCGCTGCCATCTGAACATAGATTATGGGATGCCCCAGGGGTTGTTATTACTCCTCACATATCAGGATTTTTTCATCTTCCAGAAACTTTAAGAAGAATTGTTAACATAAGTATTGAAAATCTTGAATATTTTAAAAATCAGCAGCCATTAAAGAATATAGTGGATTTTAAAACTGGTTACAGAGTTAATAAGAAGAAAGTTTAATAGAAGTATATTAAATTATTTATAAAGTCATAAGTAAAAGATATTAATAAATATAATGTTGCATAGAGTGATAATGGTAGTTATAATTGTTTATCACTTTTTTATTATAGTAAAATTGACTCAAAATAGTATTTGAAATTTTTAGTTTTATAATATACTTCTTAAATACCCATAAGAGAACTTACGCCTGAAATTTTCATAATTTTACCTCCGAAATTCTATTTATTTTCTATATTAATTGAAAATTTTGCATGTGCAAAAGTTGAGTTGTGATATAATATAAAGGATTATATAAAAATACATTATTGGAAATACCAGGTTATGTAATAAATACAAAATAATATACAATAAGATTAAGAGGTTATGATTTATGAAGTTTTCAACATATGATTTTATTTCCATGTCAGAGGATAGGGTTAATGAGAATATTACCTATGCAGAGGACAATTATGGTTGGTTATAGATGGTGCAACAGGACTTAACAAAACTAATCTGACAGGTTCTAAAGGTGATGTGTATTGGTTTGTTAATGAATGGAATAATTATCTTAAAGATAATATTTTAGATAAATCAAAAGATATTAAAGAAATTGTTTCTAAAGGAATGGATTTTATAGGTAATAAATTTAATAAAATTTCTTCACTAAAATATCCTGATAAAGTTGATTTGCCAGCTGCTTCTATAACTATAATTAGAATTAACAATAATAAAGTAGAATATTTTTTACTTGGAGATTGTACACTTATAGTTGAGAATAATAATGGAAAGTCAAGTATTATTAAACAGACTTTGCTTGATAAACTGGATAATATAGCTAAAGCTGAAATGAACAAGTTAATGTTAAATGAAGGAATAAGTTTTGTTGAAGCTAGACAGAGGATAAATCCACTGCTTATTAAACATAGATTGCTTAAAAATACTCCAGAAGGTTACTGGACATTAGAATTTGATAAAAGTGCAGTAGAAAATTCTCTTTATGGGTATTTGGATTTGGAAGAATGTAAAAAGGCTTTATTAATGTCAGATGGGTTTTCAGCAATTTTTGATAATTACAAATATATGGAGACTGATAACCTTATTTCAATTATTGAAAAACAAGGATTGCATCAAGTGTATAAGACTTATTGAAAATGAGGATGCAGATGTAGTGAAATTTCCTAGATTTAAAAAAAGTGATGACTCATCTGCAGTGATATTTTTACAATAAATTTAAGTGGTATTGTGCTAAAAATAAGGGACTGTTACATTAAGAATAAATATTACAACATATTATATATAAATTTTTTAATGTTACAATCCCTTTATTTTTAAGCTAGAATATTTGTCTCGTAAGTTGGTAAATCTTCATTTTCTGATGATTTATATACAGCAAGTGCGGTTTTTATATGAGTATTATTTTTTTTATTGCTTATAGATTCAGATACATTAGAAATTTTAGAAGAACTTTTTAATGTATTCTTTATTTTTAATTTATTTGTAATACCAGTTTGCGTAGTGATATTATCTAATTGTTCTGGAATAGATTTATTTTTATTAGAAATATGCTTATTATTTTTAGCTTTTTTTCCAGAATTAGTTTTTTTAGTTTTTCCTTTCATCTTTGCAGATTGTTTTTCCTGTATTTTAGCTTCAATTGATTGGAGTTCACTTTTTAAAGGACTAATCAATTCATCTTTAGCCTTTGATGATGTAAAATCACCTTTTATACTACTAATTTTACTGTTTAAACTTGATTTTTTTTGTTCAAGACTTTGTATTTCATTATCAATTTGATTTTCATTTCCATCAATATCCTTTGGAGAATCATCATTGGAGCTGTTAAAAGTATTGTTTAACATTGGATTATAAGTAGTTGAATTAATTTGCATACAAAACATTCCTTTCTTAAAGCAGTCCTCAATTAATCACTAATTATTTTTTACTTTAAGCATAATATTTAAAATAAATTTATTTTTTCCTGATATGATATCTAAAATTCCATTATATTTTTTTACTATAGTTTCTATATTAGATATTCCTATGCCGTGACTATTTTTATTCTTTTTTGTACTTATAATTTTATTATTCTTATATTGAAGTTTATTTGTGGAGGTATTTGAAACTTCTATTAGCAAATATAAATCGTGGATATAAGAATTAATGGTGATTTTCTTGTTAATAGTTTCGTCTTCAATTTTCATACAAGCTTCAATTGCATTATCTAAACAATTGCTTAATATTACGCATAAGTCTACAGAATCAAGTGTAATTTTGTCAGGTACGATAAAGTTACAAATAAATTCAATATTATTCATTTTAGCAATATTGTATTTTTCATTTATAATGGCATCAGAAATTACATTTCCTGTTTTGATTTTATAGTTCAATTTTTTTATAGTTTGTCCAAGTGTGTATAAATACTTGTTTATTTCTTTTGTGTTTCCATTTTCGGCTAAAATCTTTAAACAAAGTAAATGATTATTTATGTCATGCTTAACACTACGTATACTACTATAGAGAGCTTCAAGATTTTTACTATGGTTAATTTGAAGTTTAAACTGTTGTTCCATTAATAAGTTTGTTTGTTCAATTTCCTGTATTTCAATTACTTTTTTAAAGATGTATGCATTAATAAGTATAGAGATTAACAATATAATACATACAAATGGCACGACAAAGTAAATCTTGGGAAAAATTGAAAAAAGATAATAGCTTTTATTATCAACATGAATATATTGAGTAAAATAAAAAATTAATATCAAGCTATAAGTTGCAAAACAAGGAACAAACAAATATAAGCTTTGGTAAGCATCTACAATTTTTTCTTTAAAGTTCAAAAATTTATTTATTTTTTTCAATAAGATAAACAATATAATTAAGTTTAAAGATTCTCTAGTAATGTTTATCAGAAAAAGAACAGAAATATTCAGTATTGAACTCATATTTAAATTATAAATACAAGATGAAACATAATAATCAAAGTTTAAAAAAATAGTGTAAGTAAGTAATAAAATTGTAGTTGGAACAATTGAAGCATAAAGTTTTAACACAAAATTACCAGGATATAAATAGTATAAAAATATAAAACAAAGCAAATCATTTATAATAAATGTTAATGGAGAAGGAAATTGTATTTTGTAAGTTAAAATATTAAGAAACAATAGAGAAATTACAAAAAAGATACATTTCCATATTTTATTTTCAAAATCTAGGAAGTTATTAAAAAAACGTATTTGTATTATATAATGAAAAGGAAGGACAATTAAAGTGGATAAAAGTCCTAATGTGTTAATAATCTGAAGATTATTCATATTATTGTCCTAAACTTTTTAGATAATACATAAATGCTTTTGAAAAATCAGAAAGCTTGTATTTGGAAATATATATTTTTTCCTCATTTTTCAAAGTTATAAATACATTATCATAACTTTTTACATATTTTAAATTTACAATATAACTCCTATGACATTTAAAAAAATTAAAATTCTTTAATTCATCTTCTATATCAGATAATTTGTGATAATACTCAATAACATCATAAGTAGTGTGAATTTTTATTTTTCTAAGTTGGGATTCTATGTATAATATATCCTTAACAAAAATTTTAGTACACTGACTAATTGTTTTAGCAAGAATAAAATTATCAGTTTCATCAATTTGTGTTAAAGCAGAATAAAGCACATTTCTCAATTTTTCTTCTGATATAGGTTTTAGAATGTAATGAAAAGCTCTTACATCAAAAGCTTCAAATACATATTCTTTAAGTGCAGTTATAAATATAATAATTGCTTCTTTATTTAAAGCTCTAATTTTTTTAGCTGTTTCTATTCCACTTAGCTTATCCATACCTATATCTAGAAAATATAAATTCATTTTTAATTTTGACTGCAGAAGATCTTCACCATTTTCATATTGAAATATTGAATACATTGTATTTTTAAGTTCTAACGCTTTTTTTAACATACCTGAAATTTGAATTCTGTGACATTCTTCATCATCGCAAAGTCCTATCTTTAGCATAAGCTCACCTCAGCTGTAATTATATCATACATAGATAATTTTCTAATAAAAAATAATCCTCTAAGATTAGTGAAAAAATAAAGACTGCATTTTTTATACAAGTCTTATTTCGTGAATTATTTTTTTTATTTCATTACAATGTAATGAGTAGGGGAGAAGAATGTAATGATTGGATTTTAATGAAAAATATATCATGATGATTTACTAAAGAAAATCATATAAATTTTAGGGGAAGCTAGCAGCTTCCCTTGCTTTTATTTAACATGTTGTTTGACAGTACTGTGTGCAGAACTACTTCCAGATGTTGTCTGTGTAGTAGTTTGATTACAGTGATATGCAGATAAATAAGCATTAGTTATTGCAGTAGCCTGTGATTGAGTGATTGTCCCATTGAATACTAAACTATTCAATGGATTTGTTTGAGAAATTAAATATAAAACCATTTACTCTACAGGTTTTTCATGTAGTAAAAAGTTTAAGAATATGCTAATATATTTAAATAATAATGATTGCTAATGGTGTTTTTCTTTTATGTTTAGTTGGCAAAGAGATACTATATTTTTTATAAGAAATTTTGATTATTAAAAAAATTAATTATTTCATTTGGAGGTGTATATGAGAGTTATTAGTGTCTCCAGCCTGAAGGGGGATGAAATCCTTGGAAGGCAAATTTATGATGAATTCGGTAGAGTTTTACTTAATATAGGAGTAAAATTAAAACCTTATTATATTAAGAGAATTAAAGAAATTGGAATTAACTGTGTATATATTGATGATGATATATCGAAAAATGTGATTATTGAGGAAAGCGTTTCTCAAAAGACAAGGCAAATGAGTAAACATGCTGTTAGGGAAATGATTGGAACATATTGTCGAGAAGGAAAAACTGATAATAGTAGTATTATGAATTCAGTAGATTCAGTAATTGAGGATGTGGTATCGAATAAAGAGGTTTTGATAAATGTTGCAGAAATAAGTGCAAGTGATAACAATATATATTCCCATTCAGTAAATGTTTGTGTATTAGCTACAATAATAGGAACTCATATGGGGTACAGTGTAATGAAGCTTAAAGACATAGCTACAGGTGCTCTGCTTCATGATATAGGTAAGATAAAAATTATGAATGATAGGAAACTTTTAGATAATTTTAAGACTAAGGAAGAATTAGACAAATACATTACATTAATGCATCCAAAGGTCGGCTATGATTTTTTAGGATCACAGTATATTTGGAATGCATCCGTCAAGGTAGTTGCATTAATGCATCATGAAAGAAGTGATGGCAGCGGGTACCCTTTAAAATTACAAGGTGATGAAATAAACAAAATTGCAAAGATGATATCCATATGTGACGTATTTGATAATATGATATCAGGTAGAAATGGTTTGAAAAGTAAAAGTGTCAACGAGGTTATTGAATATCTTGTTGGTATGAGTAATACTTATTTTGATGCAGAAATGGTAAGAAAGTTCACTATGAATATAGCTGCTTTTCCAACAGGAAGTGGAGTTATTTTAAGTTCAAATGAAAAAGGCTTAGTAGTAAAGCAAAACAATTCAATGCCAATGAGACCTGTGGTAAAAGTTATATATGATAAAGCTGGAAATTTGCTTTTAGAACCTTATGAAATTGATTTATTAAAAGAATTAACTCTTTTTATTACGAAAACCTGTGAGCTTTAAATTTAGGGGGGATTTTATGAAAGGTGAAGGCAATTACCCAAATGTTAACTATTCCAGTGGTTTCCTGAAATTAATTCATAATACTTTTCAGAAATTTTTAGATGTAAATAGTAATAATTATCAGATTGAGTTAAAAAAATCGCTGGAGGAAATAGGCTTATTTTTTGATTTGGATAGAATTTTTATCTATTACTTTTCTAAAGATCCTACTTTTATGCAAATAGAAAGTCAATGGAATAAGAAAGGTATAAAACCAAAAAGAGAGATTGAGGAGGAAGAGGTAGTTTATGCTTTTCCGTGGCTGATTCGCCAGATTAAGAATAAGGATTTTGTTGTGGTGAATAGTGTGGAGGAATTTTCTGACGAAGCAGTATTTGAAAAAGAGGCTTTTTTAAAAGAGGGAATCAAAACTTCTCTTATAATTTCATTAAAAAGCGAAAACAAGTTAATTGGATTCATAGGTTATGAAAGTTTATCAAAGCCTATGACATGGAAAGAGGAGCAAATTAAAATATTAATAGACATTTCAAAAGCTTTTTCGCATACAAGAACAAGAATTGTAAAGGAGAAAACATATAAAAAAGCTCTTAGTGGACAGGCAATTTTACTTAATAATTCTGAATCACAAATTTGGGCGTTAAGTAATGTTACTTCTTACGCAGCTGTTAATGAAGCCCATGCAAGTTTTTTTGGAAAGAAGAAAAGTGATTTAGAATATCAGGATTTATACGATATATTTGATATAGATACTGCAAATAAACTTTCTGCAAGCAATTGGGAGCTATTTCAAAAGAATGAGCCGGCAAAAAAAGAAATTGAGGTTAGAAACTTCAAGGGTGAAAATAGACTGCTTCAAATTAAAAGTAAGCCTCAGAAGGATAAGACAGGTAATATCAAGTATCTTATTTGCACTGCTGAGGATATCACAGAGCAGAGATTAGCAGAAAGAGAGTTATACAAGGCAAAAGAACAAGCAGAAGCAGCAAATATTGCAAAGAGTCAATTTCTTGCAAATATGTCTCATGAAATAAGAACTCCAATGAATGGAATATTTGGATTCCTCGATTTACTTCAATCAACTAATTTGTCTTTAGAACAAAAAGACTTTATACGTGAAGCAAAATCTGCTTCGAAGGTATTATTGTATATTATTAATGATATATTGGATTTTTCAAAGATTGAAGCTAAAAAGCTAACCATGGAAAAGATTAGATTTAATTTAAGAAATACTATTGAAGATGCGGTTTCACTACTTGTCCCTAAGGCAGTAGAAAAAGGACTTGAACTTTATACCATGATTAGTGAAGGTGTTCCTGAAGAGGTTGTTGGTGATCCATCAAGGCTTAGACAGATATTAAATAATCTTATAAGTAATGCAGTAAAATTTACTAATAAGGGTGAAATTTCTGTTACAGTTGATTGTTTAAAGGAAGAAAATGAAACAGCTGTACTTAACTTTGAAGTAAAGGATACTGGAATCGGAATTCGTAAGGATCATATTGATAATATATTTAAATCTTTTAGTCAAGCAGATACGTCTACAACTAGAAAGTATGGAGGAACAGGGCTGGGGCTTGCCATATCTAGTGAATTGGTAAAAATGATGGGCGGTGAAATTCACGTTGAAAGTATATTTGGAAAAGGGTCTATATTTAAGTTCGATGTGAGATTGAAGATTGTAAAAAGAGCCTCAGGGCAGAAATTTGCGTTTGAAAAGCTTGATGGTATGAATATTTTAATTGTTAATGATGATGTAAATAACAGGAAAATTATTAATTCATATCTTCAAGAAACTGGTCTTAAAGTATTTGAAGCTGAAAACGGCAGTAGTGCCATTACCACAATTCTTTCAAATGCAAGTACAAAAAACAAAATAAACATTGCCATCATGGATTATCAAATGAATGATATGAGTGGTTATGAACTGGCCAATACATTAAAAACAATACCTTTTGCAAAGAATATAAAATTAATACTTCTAACTAGTATAACTCAAAAGGGAAATGCTGAGACTGTGAAAGAATATGGCTTTTCATCATATTTGAGCAAACCTGTTAGAAGAGATGACTTACTTGCCTGTATTGCTATGGTATTGGGCCTTAAAAAAGAAAATGGAGAAGGACATCAAGTTATAACGAAACATATAGTTAAAGAAGTTAAAAATGCATTAGAACCAAGAATTTTATTGGTTGAAGATAATAAAATGAATCGTAAAATTGTTATAACTATGCTTAAATCACATGATATGACTTGTGATGTGGCGGTGGATGGTAGTGAAGCATTAAAAGCAGTGTTACAGAAAGATTATGATGTTGTTTTTATGGACTGTCAGATGCCGGTAATGGATGGGTATGAGTGTACATCTAAGATAAGGATGTTAGAAGGAGACAAAAAGCATACTACAATTATAGCAATGACTGCTAATGCTATGGATGGTGACTCAGAAAAGTGTATTAAAACTGGAATGGACGATTATATTAGTAAGCCTATTAATTTTAATAAGATGTTTAAGATGATAGAAGCCAATACTAAAACGAGAGAGTGTGTAGATGATTATAGTAAAATAATAGACGATAATATTGACTGCTTTGTTAAAACTACAGGACTTGGAAAAGATGATGCAAAAGAAATACTTGAAGAATATATAAGATGTTTACCTGATTTATTATCAGATATTAGCAAGGCTATTGCTGGTAATGATTTTGATAAATTGGCCTGGACAACTCACGAGTTAAAGGGTTCTTCTGGAACTCTAGGAATACTTTCTATTCATGAATTAGCAATAAAATTAGAGCAGGCAGCTTTAAAACATGAAATAGATGAATGTGCTAGATTTTTTGCTAAAATAAAAGATTTGCTTCACTAAAGAGGGTCTTTAAAAATTAGGGATATAAAGGAGTTTTTAATATGAAAAAGGTACTAATAGTTGATAATTCATCGTATATGAGGATGTTCGTAAAAAAGATTATTGAAAAGGGAGGGTTCCAAAGTATATTTGGGGCATCAAATAAACAGGAAGCAGTAGAGCTGTTCAAGCTTGAAAAACCAGACATTGTGCTTTTAGATTTGAATATGTCTGAGGTTAGGCTGGATGGTGTTGAAGTCCTAACTGATATAATGAAAATTGACCCTAACGCAGTTGTACTTATTATGTCAGCAGTAGGACATGAAGAAGTGAAAGATGAATGTATAAAACTAGGAGCTAGTGGCTATATTAGGAAGCCTTTTCATACTGAAACTTTATTGAAAACATTAGAAGAATATAAATAAATTTAATGAATACATAGTAACCGTATTAGAGAAATCATATGTTTCCCTTATAGTAGATAGTTAAATAACTAAATAGTCTACTATAGGGGAAATTCATTTTTCTATAGTATTATACCTATGCTAAAGCAAATATAAATAGGTCTATGCGGTACATTGTTAATTAGAAATTGTTCTTTCAAAAACAATTTCTCCATTTATGATTGTCTTTACTACTTTTGTATTTACCATATCTAGAGGATCACCGTTTAGTATAATAATATCTGCATCATAACCAGTCTTTATCTTTCCTATTCTATTATCACATCCTAATATTTCAGCAGCATTAGTTGTTATTGATTTTAAAGCATCTAAAGGCTTTAATCCTTCTGAAACTGCAAGTAAAGCTACTGGTCTTAGTTGATCTATAGAATTATAAGGATGATCCGTCATTAATGCTACTTTTATACCTGCTTCTACTAAATGCAGTGCAGAACTATAATTACGTTTTCTAAGTTCCATTTTTATTCTTGGAGTCAGCATAGGACCAAAGGCTACGGGTATATTTTTTTCTTTTAAATAATCGCTTACAAGATGGGCTTCAGTGCCGTGTTCAATAACGAGTTTTTTTATATTAAATTCTTCTGCTATTCTTATAGCAGTGATTATATCATCAGCTCGATGGGCATGAGCTCTTAAAAACATATCTCCCTTTAATAGTGGAATTACTGCCTCTAGTCTAATATTTCTTTCCTTAATTTTGCCTTGTTCCTTTTGTTCCATATAGTCCTGTGCTCTCATAAATAATTCACGTATTAGAGCAGCTACTGCCATTCTAGTTACGGGACAATTTCCTTTATTACCATAGCAGCACATAGGATCTTCTCCAAATGCTATTTTAAGACCATAAGGATCTTTAACTATCATATTATCAATTATATTACCATGAGTCTTTAATACGGTATTGAGCCCGCCTACTGGATTATTACTTCCTGGGCCACTCATAACACAGGTGACACCAGCTTTTACTGCATCCTTAAATGCTATGTCTAGGGGGTTTATTGCATCTATAGCTCTTAAATGAGGTGTTACTGGATTTGAGGTTTCGTTATTATCTAAACCTAGTTTGCCAGTAGCCTCCTCTATAATGCCTATATGTGTATGACAATCTACAAATCCTGGTAATACATACTGTTCTTTAACATCTATTGTCTTTAAATTCTCACATTGGAAGTCTATAGTGTCAGCAATCTGTTGTATCTTTCCATGTGTTATTAGAATGTCCTTGGTAAATTTGCTATAATCGTGATAGTTTGTTAGTAAACAATTTTTTAACAGTATTGGATTCATTCTCTCGCCTCAATTCAAACTAATTAAAAAGTTTTTTGAAAACAATATATTTATTTGTACAAATATATTGTTTTCAAAAATAAAAAAAATACACAAGTAATATATTGTTTCAGATTTAAAAATTAATTTTATATAATATGGTAATATTAAATTACAGTTGTAAATGTTTATGAATGAAGAGGTTATTATTTATGGAAGTATTCAAACCAATATTTTATTTTGAACAAATTAAAAGTTTCATGAATACACTAAAATGGGGGCATTGGCATAACAGTTACTAGACTCCTTTTGTCCTAAGTATTTAATAAGAATACAATAGGAGGAATGATTTATGAAGATAATGAATGGAATAGACGTATATGAAGGAGATAATATTTCAGATTGGAATGTTATTAAAAATACAGATGGTATTTCTGTAGTAATTCAAAAAGCAACACAAGGTCTATCTCGTGTAGATAGTTTATTAAATTATAGATATCAAAGAATTAAACAGGCAGGACTTAAATTGGGATTTTATCATTACGCAAATGGTAATGATCCAATAGCGGAAGCAAAGCACTTTCTAAAAACTATCTCAGGATTGGAAAGTGACACTGTTCTGTGGCTGGATATAGAGGGAGAGGAAAATTGGAGTAGGAGCAATGCTATTAATTTTGCAAATGCATTTATCAAATATGTACAGTCACAAGGTCGTAAGATAGGAGTATATTCTGGATATGCATTTTATAAAGATTACCTGGCAGGTAATATTCCAGATGTTCCACTTTGGATTGCAAGTTATGGCAGGCAGCCTTCCTTATATCCAGATGATGCTTCATGGCAGTATTCAGAAACCGGGAAATTAAACGGCGCTGTGGGATATGTAGACTTAAATTATTTTATAGAAGATATATTTACTGGAAATGTATCACCTGTTAAGCCAAATACTCTTGTACAGCAGATAAAAGCACTTCAGTATAACCTGAATTTAGATTATAGTGCAAAACTAGCTGTAGATGGGATTGCAGGGAATGAGACTATGGCAGCATTAAAAGGAATCCAGAACATTATTGCTAAGGGTCATAAATCTCATGTAGTGCTGTGGATACAACAGAAACTTGAACAATATGGCTATTTAAAGAAAAATTCCTATACTCCTATGGTTTACGATGAAGCCACTTTTCAAGCTGTAACTAATCTCCAGAAGAATTGGAGAAAAGCTACAGATGGTATTTTAGGTCCAGACACATGGAGTATATTTTTGAATAACTAAATTAAGGAAACTGTGAAAAGAGGTGCACCTCAAATGTTTTATACGTATCTAACATTTGGGGTGCACTTTATTACATGTATTTGTTTAAATACCTGTATATAGTAGGCTCGGAAACCAGGAGAGCTTTGGCTACTTTAACTACAGCCCCTTTCAAATTGAAAGCTCCTTTATCGTATAAATATTTTACTACACAAATCTTTTCATTAGCAGACATGCGTTCTGGAAGAATATTTATTTCAGATATAGCCTCATTGATCATGGTACACAATAGATCATCCACATTATCATAAAATTGTTCTTGTGTTTTTATGTTTTCATTTTCGCTCACATCGGTATTTGATACAAAACTTAATTTGTCCATTAAATCCTTAACTTTATTATAAGGTTCAACATCTATATTTACACAAAGTAATCCTATTATCTTGTTATCATCATTTTTAATAAAATAGCTTGAAGATTTGAAAGTTTTAAAATTACCTACTGCTTTGTAGTTAGCTGCGTAATTTTTATTTGTATAAGTTTTATTCTGAATTATATTGAAAACTAAGTTAGTAAGGGGACTACCTATATTTCTTCCTGTTAAATGACCATTTTTTATAAAAATTATAGAATTGTTAGGAGTAGTTATATCTTGTATTACTACCTCGCAGTTATCTCCTAGAATTTCAGAAATAAATTTAGCTACAGGTATGTATTTTTTTAATAATTCTCTGTTATTCAAATTTTTCACCCCAATTATTATTTAACTTATAACAATAAAGATAATAAATAAAAATAACAATATACCACTTAATGATAAAATTATTAAAATATATAAAAATACTTATTTAGATTATAACATTAAATTCACATATTGAAATATATATTTATAAAATTTTTTATAATATAGCACCTATAATGAAATATACAAACATACATAAATGCTTTTTTTAGAAAATAATAAATTTAATTAAATTAAATACATACAAAAGACTGTAAAAAAATTACCAAAATCATAAAAATGTATACAATACAGCACTATTTTTGACGTAAAAACGAAAAAATATTAATAAATTTATAATTTTACTATTGTATTATTTAAAATATGCAACTATAATACTTAATATAATAATATATTATTACTATTATAAAATATTATTGCGATAAAAATGATAAATAAGCAAAAACACTTTGTATAAAATAGCAAAATTATAAAAATACTTTCTCAACCACTAATTACTATATTTTATTTCTAGATATATTTAAAAAGTAAATGAATGATGAACTATATAATTATTCATTTGACTTTTGATAATATTATTCTAAATAATAAGGGGGAACTGATAATGAAGAAGAAAAAAATACTTATCTTTTTACTTGCACTTGTTGTTATTACAGGACTATTTGCAGGATGTTCATCATCTGACACAAGCTCTACGGGAGTAAGTACTACTTCTGAAGGAAAGAAAATAGATAAAGACAAGATAAAAGTTGGCTTTATTTATGATGGTAGTTTAGGCGATGGTGGTTGGGTTGATGCTCACAACGATGGAAGATTAGCACTTAATAAGATGGGAATCAAGACTATATATAAAGAAAATGTTCCAGAATCTCAGAAAGTTGAACCTGTTATAGAAGATATGATTAGCCAGGGATGTAATGTAATTGTAGCAGCTAGCTTCGGATACATGGACTATGTTTATACGGAAGCACAAAAACATAAGGATGTTATATTCCTACATAATGCAGGATATAAAACAGCAGATAATATGGGCGCATATTTTGCTAAATACTATCAATCAACATATTTAACTGGTATATTGGCTGGTATGAAAACCAAGACAAACAAAATAGGTGTGGTAGCATCTATGCCGATACCAGAATTATATAGACAAATTGATGCTTTTGCATTAGGAGTACAGTCTGTTAATAAAAATGCTGTAGTAAATGTAAAGTGGACTCATACTTGGTATGATCCTGCAAAAGAAAAAGAAGCAGGTAAGGCACTTGTTGACCAGGGAAATGATGTTATAAGTGAAGAACAAAATACTACATCTGCATTAGATCCTGCTGAAGAGAAGGGACTTGCAGGTATAGGATTTGATAGAGACAAGAAGAATGAAGATCCTAAAATGTACATGACAGCACCTGTCTATCATTGGGATGTATATTATAAACAGCAAATTAATGATTTAATAGCTGGAAAGTGGAAATCTGAGAAATGGTTAAAAGGTCTTGAGTCAGGAGTTAATGATCTTGCACCAATTAGAGAAGAAAGTGCACCTGCAGGTGGAAAAGAAGCTGTAGAAAAAGCTAAAGCTGATATAATTTCAGGTAAATTGAAGATATTTGCTGGACCAATTAAAGATCAAAAAGGTGAATTAAAAGTAAAAGAAGGTCAGATTTTAGATGACAATTATCTTGAAAAAATAGATTGGTTTGTACAAGGTATAAATGGTGCAAATGAAAAATAGGAAGGAAGTGTATCCTTTTGAATGAAGAATACTATTTAACTATGAAAAATATAACTAAAAAATTTGGTGACGTAGTTGCTAATAACAATGTTAATTTTAATGTTAAAGGCGGAGAAATTCATGCACTGTTAGGTGAAAATGGTGCAGGCAAAAGTACACTTATGAACATGCTGTCAGGAATATATATTCCTGATGGCGGTTCAATTTTTATACATGGCAAGGAAATTAGGTTTAAATCACCTACTGATGCTATAAAATCTGGTATAGGTATGATATATCAACATTTCAAACTTATAGAATCGATGACTGCAATACAAAATATTATTTTGGGAAAGAAAAAAAAGTTATTTCTAAATTATGATAAAGAGGTAAAAAAAGTTCAACAAATAAAAGACAAATATGGCTTTGATGTAGATTTAAAAAAATACGTTTATGATATGTCCGTAGGAGAAAGAGAAAATCTTGAAATCTTGAAAGTAATGTATAGAGGAGCTGATATTCTTATTTTAGATGAACCCACAGCAGTATTTACCCCTCAAGAAACCAAGAAATTATTTAACTTAATGAAAAGGATGAAAAAAGAAGGATGTTCTATTATATTTATAACTCATAAATTAGATGAGGTTATGGAAGTAGCGGACACAATTACTATACTTAGAAAAGGTGAATCTGTAGAAACTGTTGCAAAAGATAGTACTACACCTAAGGAATTAGTAGATAAGATGATAGGTTATCATGTAGATTTAGCTATAGAAAGATCAAATACGACTATTGGCAAATCCATATTAAAAGTTTCAGATTTAAACTTAATAAATGATTTGAACATTCCTATACTTAAAAATATAAATTTTGAGATACATGAAGGAGAAGTAGTTGGAGTCGCAGGAATTTCCGGATGTGGTCAGAAGGAACTTTGTGAAGCCATAGCTGGAATTACTAAAATATCTAGTGGAAAAATAGAATTTCAGGGAAAAGACATAACTGATAAAGATGCTTCAAAACTTTCAAAAGAAAATTTAGGAATAAGTTTTATACCGGAGGACAGGCTTGGTATGGGACTTGTAGGATCTATGGATATGGTCGATAATGTGTTTTTAAAATATTATAAAAAACAAAAAGGACTGTTACTCAAAAAAGATGATGTTGAAAAGAAAGCTGAAAAAATTAAAGAGGATTTAGAAGTAAAGACCCCAAGTATACATTATCCAATTAAAAATCTTTCTGGAGGAAATATACAAAAAATACTTTTGGGAAGAGAATTAGGATTAAATCCTAAGTTGATTTTAATGGGTTATCCAGTAAGGGGACTTGATATAAATACTTGTTATACCATTTACAATTTAGTAAATGAAGAAAAGAAAAAAGGTACAGGTATATTATTTGTTGGAGAAGATCTGGATATACTTTTAAGTATTTGTGACAGAATTATAGTTATGTATTCAGGGGAGATAACGGGAAGCTTTGAAAGCAAAAATGTTACAAAGGAAACAATAGGATATAAAATGCTTGGCAATAAGCGTAAGGGTGATGAGATTTATGAAAATGAAGTTTGTTAAAAGAGAAAATATAAGTAAAAATAAAGAAGTGTCTATTAGAATAATTGCCATATTATTAGCTTTTGTTGTAATGGGAATTCTTTTTGCAGCACTTAAGTGTAATCCTATATCAGTTTATATTTCAATGTTTAAAGGTGCCTTTGGAGGTCCCAATCCAATTAAACAGACTATAAATTCGGCTATACCACTTGCAATTACTGCCCTTGGAATTGCAATAGGCCTTAAATTAAAATATTATAACATAGGCGGTGAAGGTCAGATAATAATGGGAGCTTTTGGAGCTGCACTTGTTGCATTTCATTTTCCTAATATGCCAGCTCCTATCCTCATCATTTTAATGTTTGCAAGTGGAATATTATTTAGTGGAATATGGGGATTTATACCGGGGTTCTTTAAAGTGAAATGGAGGGCCAATGAAACTATAACTACCCTTATGATGAATTATATTGCATTAAAATTTGTAACTTATCTTCAATATGGTCCATGGAAAGATCCTAGTTCTTTGGGATTCCCTAAAATGCCTAATTTCTCTTCTAACGCAATACTTCCAAGTGTCTTTGGAGTTCATATTGGATGGATAATAGCTATATTACTTGCTATTTTTGTATATATTTTTTTAAATCACACTAAAACTGGTTATGAGATTTCTGTAATTGGTGAAAGCGAAAATACTGCTAAATATGCAGGAATAGGTATAAAGAAAACTACTTTGATTGCTATAGTACTTAGTGCTGTATTTTGTGGAATAACAGGAGTAATACAGTCTTCTGCCATAGAACAAACACTTTCTACTGAAATAACAGGTGGAGTTGGATATACTGGAATAATAATAGCTTGGATATCAAATTTAAACCCTGTTGTAAGTATTTTGGTATCAATTTTATTTGCAGGTCTTTTGCAAGGAGGATCATTTATCCAGACAGCATTTGGCATACCAAATTCAGTAGCATCAATACTTCAGTCAGTAATTTTATTTTTTGTACTTGGAAGCGAATTTTTTATTAGGTTTAGACTGTCAAAGGGCGATGTAAATGAAAATGATAACGAAAATAAAAAAGTTGTAAATGAGGTGTAAATAATGAATGGAGTAATTAGCTTTTTAGCAGCAGCAGTAGTTGCAGGAACTCCCCTTCTTTTTGCAACACTAGGAGAAATTTTAACTGAAAAAGCTGGAAATTTAAATCTTGGCGTTGAAGGATTAATGCTTATGGGTGCGGTTATGGGATTTAGTATAGGATATAATACTGGAAATCCAATAATGGCTATTTTGGCAGCTATGGCAGCAGGAGCCTTTGGCGTTCTCATATATACGATTTTAACGGTTAACTTAAAAGCTAATCAAACAGTTTCAGGACTAGCTATATCTATATTTGGAACTGGATTTTCTAATTTTGTAGGTAAAAGTATAGTTGGCAAGAATATACCAGTAGGTGTTAAAAGTTTTTTTGAACCTGTAAGTATACCAATACTTTCCCACATACCTTTTATTGGACCAGTTTTTTTTCATCAGGATATTTTAGTTTATCTTGGATATGCAGCTGCAATTATTATGGGAATTTATTTTTACAGAACTTATAAGGGATTAAATCTTAAAGCAGTAGGAGAAAATCCGGCAGCAGCAGATGCCGCTAGTATAAATGTAAACCTCTATAAATATATTCATATACTTATTGGTGGTGCACTTTGCGGACTTGGTGGGGCTTATTTATCACTAGCATATGTTCCCAGCTGGCAGGATAATGTTACAGCAGGTAGAGGTTGGATTGCAGTAGCACTGGTTGTATTTGCATCATGGAATCCTTACAAAGCTATTTTTGCATCTTATCTTTTTGGTGGACTTGATATCATTAGTTTTAGAATGAAAAATATGTTTATTTCTCAATATTTTATTGATATGCTCCCATATCTAGTAACTATTATAATACTGGTACTTGTATATATGAGAAAATCAAATAAAAATGCTCCGCCTAAAGCACTAGGAAATGCTTATTTTAGAGAGGAACGTTAGAAAAACATAAGAAGATAATTTAGGATGGGAGATGTCCAAGCTATGAATAATATACTTATAAAAAATGGAACCATCGTAGATGGAACAGGTTCTACACCTTACAATGCAGATATGGCAATTGAAAATGATAGTATAAGCTGCATAGGAACTACTTTAAAAGAAAGTAAATTTGATACTGTCATAAATGCAGAAGGCAAGGTTGTATGTCCTGGTTTTATAGATACCCACAGCCATTCAGATGTAGAAATACTTCTAGATCCATATATGGAGCCTAAAGTTAGACAGGGAATAACTACTGAGGTTTTAGGGCAGGATGGGGTGTCTACTGCTCCAGTACCTAAAAATTATATAAGTTCCTGGAGAAAAAACATAGCTGGACTTGACGGAGACAGTAAGAGGCTTAAATGGGATTGGAAAAATACAAAAGGGTATTTAGGACTTCTTGAAAAGAATAAAACAGCCACTAATGTATCTTATCTTGTACCTCACGGAAATATAAGAATGGAAGCTGTAGGACTTGAAAATAAAGTTTTGGATAAGAGAGACATAGAAAAGATGAAAGAGATAACAGAGAGGGAATTAAATGCAGGGGCTTTAGGACTTTCGTCAGGGCTTATATATATGCCTTGTGCCTATAGCGATGCAAATGAGTTAATAGAACTTTGCAAAGTAGTGGCAAAACATGACAAGATATTTGTAGTTCACCAAAGAAGTGAGGCTGGGGATATAGTAAATTCAATGAAAGAAATAATAAAGATTGGAAGAGAAAGTGGAGTTAAGATACATTTTTCTCATTTTAAAGTATGCGGCAGGAAAGACTGGGATAAAGTTGACAAAATGGGAGAGCTTTTAGACGAAGCTGAAAAAGAAGGATTAGAGATATCCTATGATCAGTATCCCTATTCTGCAGGAAGTACAATGCTTGGAGTTATACTTCCTCCCTGGGCTCATAATGGTGGAACTGACAAATTGCTTAAACGACTTGAGAATAATGAACTTAGAAAAAAGATGATTGAAGATATAGAAAATGGAATTCCGGGATGGGATAATTTTATAGATTTTGCTGGATTTGAAAATATATATGTTACCAGTGTAAATACTGATAAAAACAAAGATTGTATAGGAAAAAATCTTATGGAAATTGCAGACATGAGACATAAAGATCCATATAATGCAGCTTTTGATCTTTTATATGAAGAAGAAAATTCAGTAGGTATGTACGATTATTATGGAAAAGAAGAACAAGTAATAAAGTTTTTAAAGAGAAGAGAGCAGAATGTGTGTACAGATGGACTTTTAGCAGGAAAACCACATCCTAGAGTGTATGGTACATTTCCAAGAATACTTGGAAGATATGTGAGGGAACAAAAAGTTCTTACACTGGAGGATGCTGTATATAAGATGACCTATAAAGCTGCAAAAGCCTTTAATATAAAGAATAGAGGAGTATTACAGGTAGGTAAGAAGGCAGATGTTGTCATATTTTCACAAGATAAAATAATTGATAAAAGTACATTTATAGAACCGGAGCAGTATCCTGATGGAATAGATGCAGTAATTATAAATGGAAGTGTTGTGCTTAAAGGTGGAAATAGAAGCAAGAATTTAACTGGAAGAGTAATAAGAATTTAATATTTAGGGGGCATAAAGATGTTATCTGAGGAAAGAAAAAGTGAAGTAATTGAATTGTGCAAAAAGCTTATAAGAACTAGAAGTTATTCTGGACAAGAAGAAAATGTGGCAAATGTTATAAAAGTCGCATTTAATAATATGGGTTTTGACGACTTTTTTATAGATGATTATGGTAATATAATAGGCCATATAAAAGGTAAAGAAAAGGGAAAGTCCATATTGTTTGATGGACATATGGATACTGTACCTGTAGTGGATGAGAGTGAGTGGACATACCCTCCTTTTGCTGCCCAAATTCATGATGGCAAAATGTACGGAAGGGGAACATCAGATATGAAAGGCGCCCTGTGTGCCATGATATGTGGAGTTTCTTATTTTGCTAAGGATGTTAAGAAGAAGTTTAAAGGTGACATATATGTAGCAGGAGTTGTACATGAAGAGTGTTTTGAAGGAGTTGCCTCTAGAAAAATAAGCGCTAAAGTAAATCCTGATTATGTGGTAATTGGAGAAGCATCAAACTGCAATTTAAAGATAGGACAGAGGGGAAGAGCTGAAATTTTAGTTGAAACCTTTGGAAAGTCTGCTCACTCAGCTAATCCTGAAAAGGGAATAAATGCAGTATATAAGATGAACAAGCTTATAGAGGCTATAAGAAAGTTAAAACTCAGCAGCCATGATTTTCTCGGCGATGGAATACTTGAACTTACAGATATAAAATCTTCACCATATCCAGGGGCATCTGTAGTTCCTGATTACTGTAGAGCAACATTTGATAGAAGGCTTCTTGTAGGAGAAACTAGGAAAAGTGTACTTAAGCCTATACAGAATATTATTACAGAACTTGAAAAACAAGATGAAAATTTTAAAGCTAAAGTAAGTTTTTCAAGGGGGAAAGAGATGTGTTATACAGGTGTGGAAATAGAAGGGGAAAGATTCTTTCCTGCATGGCTTTATGATAGAAAAGATGAATTTGTTAAAAAGTCTTATGATGGTTTAGTAAAAGCTGGAATTAATCCTGAAATAACTCACTATTCTTTTTGTACAAATGGAAGCCATTATGCAGGGGAAGCAGGAATAAAGGCTATAGGTTTTGGACCTTCAAAGGAAAATTTAGCACATACAGTAAATGAATATATTGAAATATCACAATTTGAAAAAGCTGTAGAAGGGTATTATTCAATTCTTAAAGCAGTGCTTTCCTAAGTTGTAGATTTTAGATGAGGTCTTTGTGCTACAAAGTGTAAATTAGGGCAGATTTCTAGAAAGGGGATATTTATTATGGAAAACAATATAAGTGATTCTATAATTAGATTTGATGCAGAAGAAAAGATATCGGGAAAAGCTAAATATATCTCCGATATAGTATATAAAGATGTTTTATATGCAAAAACGCTTCGATCTACTAGAGCAAGAGCTAAAATATTATCTATAAAATTCCCGGAGATTCCTGAAGGATATTTTATTGTGGATAAAAACGATGTACCAGGTAAAATTGGAGATTGGCCAATTTTTGTTGAAGATGAGGTAAATTATATTGGAGAGGGAATACTTCTCGTTGTAGGACCTGAAAAGAAAAAAGTAGTAGATATTATTTTAAGAACAGAAGTAGAGTATGAGGATTTACCTTCAACTTTAACTATGGATGATGCTGAAGAAAAAAATGATACATTTGTAGAGTACAAGTATTCAAAGGGAGACATAGAAGCTGCAGTTAGAGATGCTAAATATGTTTTTGAAAATGAATATAGTACGGGATACCAGGAACATGCATATATGGAGCCACAGGGAATTGTAGGAACTTATCATGATGGAAAGATTACAGTAGAGGGATCTATGCAGTGTCCCTATTATATAAAAGATGCAATTGTACAGGCACTTGATTTTGACTACGATAAGGTTCAGGTAAAACAGGCAACTACAGGGGGAGGATTTGGGGGAAAAGAAGAGTTTCCATCTCTTTTAGGATGTCAAGTTGCAGTTGCATCCTATAAAATTAAAAAAACAGTGAAGCTTGTCTTTGAGAGGAATGAAGATATAAAATCAAGTACTAAAAGACATCCATCAAAAATTAAGCTAAAAGGTTATATAGATGAAAATTATAGAATAATAGGAATGGATGCATATGTTAGATTAGACGGTGGTGCCTACTCTGGACTCTCAAATGTAGTGCTTCAAAGGGCAATTTTTGGAATATGTGGAGTATATGATGTGGCAAATGTAAAAACGAAGGGATCTGTACTTAAGACAAATAAATTAGTTAGTGGAGCATTTAGAGGATTTGGAGCACCTCAATCTACATTTGCAGTGGAAATGTTTGTAGAGTATATGGCAAATAAGCTTAAAATAAATCCAGTTGAGTTTAGAAAAATTAATTACGTAAAAAAGGGAAGTAAGACTTCTACAGGAGGAACTTATAGGGAAGATGTAGTAGTTGATAAGCTTACGGATAAAGTAGAAGAAATGTCTGATTATAATAGAAAATATAAAGAATACATGTCAGAAAATAAATTGAAAGGAATCGGTATGTCTGTATTTTTCCACGGTGGTGGATTTACTGGAAAAGGAGAAAGAGACATTATAAAGACAAAGCTGAAAGTGAGAAAAAACAAGAATGACACTGTGGAAATATTAGTATCTAATGTAGAAATGGGACAGGGCTTAGGTACTACTTTAAGAAAAATAGCGGCAGAGACAATAGGAATACCGATAGATAGAATTATATATAATAAACCAGATACGGATAGGGTACCTAATTCCGGGCCTACTGTAGCTTCAAGAAGTATATTGATAGTTGGAAAACTTATTGAAGAAGCATGCCAGAAAATTAAAGATAAGTGGGATGAGAAGGATGAATTTGAAATTGCAGCTAATTACAAACATCCTGAGGAAATTCTGTGGGATGAAAATAAATTTGAAGGAGACGCATATAATACCAGTGCCTGGGGTGCAAATGTAGTAGAAGTGGAAATAGATCCACTAACTTATGAAGTTTTAGTTAAAGGTATATGGACTGCTTATGATGTAGGAAATGCCATTGATGATAATATTGTTAAAGGGCAAATAGATGGGGGTGTAACTCAGGGACTAGGATATGCTTCTATGGAGGTTCTAAAGCCTAAACAGGGAAAACTGGAACAATCAACTTTTACAGATTATATTATACCAACAGCTGTAGATTTCCCAAGAATACATAGAGAACTTGTAAATAGCCCCTATTATAACGGACCTTTTGGTGGAAAAAGTGTGGGAGAACTGACTATTGATGGAGCAGCTCCTGCTTATGCCATTGCAGTAGAGAATGCACTTAAAAGGCATCTAAATCAAATTCCTGTAACACCGGAATCTATAATGGAGGTAATGGACAATGAAGGTAAACTTTAATTTAAATAATGAAGATGTAGAAATTGAAGCTTCAGGTGTTAAGAGACTTTTAGATGTTTTAAGAGAAGACTTTAAGTTAACTGGAGTAAAAGAAGGCTGTGGACAGGGAGAATGTGGGGCCTGTGCTGTTATAATAGATGGAAAATTGGTTAATTCCTGCTGCTTTCCACTGGCAAATGTAATGGGAAGCAAGGTCTTAACTATTGAAGGGTTGAGAAATACAAAAGAATTTGAAGTACTTGATCAGTGTTTTAAGGAAGCAGGTGCAGTTCAATGTGGTTTTTGTATACCTGCTATGATAATGGCATCTTATGTTCTTCTTATTGGAAATCCAAAACCAAAAGAAGAGGATATAAGACGTGGAATTTCAGGAAACATATGCAGATGTACAGGGTATAATATGATAATTGATGCCATAAAATTAGCTAGTGAAAGAGGTGAGAAGTTGTGGAAAGCTTTAAACCAGTAAATATTAAGGACGCGTTAGATATACTAAATAAAGTAGATGCAATTGTAGTGGCTGGTGGTACTGATGCTATGATAAAGAAGAGAATGGAACCGGGCTTGCTGCCTGATTTTAAAAGTAATGTAGTTTTTATAAATGAAGTAAAAAAACTGAAGAATATTGAAAGAGATGAGGACTATATATATATTGGAGCAGCATGTACCTATAGTGAAGTTTGTGAAAGTGAACTGATACCAGATAGCTTTAGAACTGTAATAGATGGCATAGCCACACCTGCCATCAGAAATGTTGGAACACTGGGGGGAAACATATGTAATGCATCTCCTGCAGCGGATATGCTTCCACTACTTTATGCCCTAGAGGCACAACTTATAATAGAAAGTAAAACCGAAAAGAGAACTATGCCTATAGAGGATTTTATAGTTGGACCGGGGAAAACTTCTTTAAAAAAGGATGAACTTCTTACCTGTATTAAAATTCCAGCAAATGAGCATAATTTATTTTACTATAAAAAGGTAGGAACACGTAAAGCAGCAGCTATTTCTAAGCTCTCCTTTGCTGCATTCGCCAGTGTCTCTGCGGGGAAAGTTGATGATGTGTGCATTGCGTTTGGATCTGTAGGGCCTACAGTTGTTAGAGTAAAAAAAGGTGAAGAGAAAATTAAAAAATTGAATTTAGATAAGGCATTAGAACTTTATGAAAGTTCAATAACTCCAATAGATGATCAGAGATCCACAGCTGCTTATAGAAAAAAAGTTTCAATAAATTTGCTTAAAGATTTTATGAAGAAAGTAGAGGAAAAGTGTAATGAGTAAAAAGGATCACCTATATTATTTAAGAAGGGCAAATGAAATTGCTAAAAATTCAAGAGAACATGGAAATACTCCATTTGGAGCACTGCTTGTAGATAAGGATGGTAATATACTTTTAGAACAGGAAAATATAGAGATAAGCACAGGAGATTGTACGGGACATGCTGAGGCTTCCCTTATGAGGAGGGCATCTCAAAAATATTCTAAAGAATTTTTAGCAGAGTGTACACTATATACTACTTTTGAACCATGTGTCATGTGTTCTGGTGCCATTTACTGGGGCAATGTAAGGACAGTTGTATATGGACTTACTGAAAAAGAACTTCTAAATCAAACGGGAAATGACAAGCAAAATCCAACTTTTGACCTCTCTTGTAGGGAAGTGTTTAAGAAAGGACAGAAAGACATTACTGTAATAGGGCCTTTTAATGAATTAAAAGATGAAATATTAAAAACTCATGAGGGGTACTGGGGGAAAAGTGATTGAAAAGCTATTTGGAAATAAAAAAACTTATAGAATGTGGACTAGGTGAAGTATCCTGTGATTTAAAACTTTCAAATGTTAATCTCGTAAATGTCTATTCTGAAGAAATATATGGTACAAACATCTATATAAAAGATGGCAGGGTTGTGTGCATTGATCCTGATGTTAAGCTTGAAGCTGAAAAATCTATAGATTGCAGTGGAAAATATGCTATTCCAGGATTTATTGATTCTCATTTGCATATTGAAACTACATTGCTTTCTCCTGAAGCACTTTCAGATGTAATAGTACCTAAAGGTACTACAACTCTTTGTGCAGATCTTATGGAAATTGCAAATGTATGTGGAATAGATGGAATAAAAGCTCTGCTTGATTCTATAGAAAAACTACCTTATAGAACTTATATTGAAATCCCATCAAGAGTACCTACAGCTCCGGGCCTTGAAACTACAGGAGGGGTAGTGGAATTAGAAGAAGTTATAGAGGCACTTAGTTGGGACGAGACATTGAGCTTAGGGGAACTTGACCCTTCAAAAATACTGTTTAAAAAAGAAGAATATTTAAAGAAAATTGAGGCTTCGCTTAGTAGAAGAAAAATAATTAATGGGCATGCTATTGGAATAACAGGAAGAGATCTTAATGTTTATGCTGCTTCTGGTATGAGTGATGATCATGAATGTGTATCTTTTGAAGAGCTTCTTGAGAGAATAAGACTTGGTATGGATGTATTTATAAGAGAAGGAAGTTCTGAGAGAAATGTAGAAAAGCTCATAAAGGGAGTTGTAGATAAGAAACTTTCTTTTGAACATCTTATGTTTTGTACAGATGATAAACATGCCAGTGATATAAAAAATGAAGGACACATAAATTATAATGTGAACAAGGCCATTTCTCTTGGGGTTTCTCCTATAAATGCAATTCAGATGGCAACTATAAATGCAGCAAAGCATTTTAGAGTAGAAGATGAAATAGGAAGCATTACTCCAGGAAGAAAAGCGGACATTATTATAGTAAAAAGTTTAGAAAATATACAGCCATCTATGGTGTTTTTTGAAGGCAAGCTTGTAGCTGAGCAGGAAAATTTAATTTCAAATAAAGTAAGTTCAGAATATCCCGACTGGATAAAAAATACTGTAAAATTTAAAACTCCAATAACACCAGAATCTTTTAAGATAAACTCCAAATGTAATGATACAACCTGTATAAATGCCATAGAACTTATTAAAGATCAGATAATAAACAAGTGGATAAAAGTAAAACTTCCGGTAAAGGGAGGACTAATTCAAAATGATGTAGAAGAGGACATTTTAAAACTTGCAGTAGTTGAAAGATACGGAAAAACAGGCGGAGTTGGAATTGGATTTGTAAAGGGATTTAATATTAAAGATGGCGCACTGTCTTCTTCTGTATCTCATGATCACCACAATATAGTTTGTGTTGGAACTGATGATTATAATATGTCTATAGCAGTTAATGAAATTAAGGATATACAGGGAGGTTTTGTATTAGTAAAGCAGGGCAAAGTCATTGGAAAGATGCTTTTACCTATTGGTGGGCTTATGAGTGACCATGATGCAGATTCTGTTATAGAAGAAATTACTAGTTTAAATAATCTTACACATGAGATAGGCTGCACTTTAGCTGCACCTTTTATGACATTGTCGTTTATTTCCTTGCCTACTGTGCCGGAGCTTGGACTTACGGACATTGGGCTCATTGACGTACTTAAACATGAAATAATTTCTACAGAAATTAGAGATAATGAGAAGAATAGGAGTAAATTATAAAATAGCTGACATACTAATCAATTAGTATGTCAGCTATTTTAATACGTATACATGTTTTTAAACAGCCGGTAATTGTTATTGCAACAACCCCTTTTGAAACCTATATGCTTAATGGAAAATATATATTATCAAATATAGAATCTGGAATAACAGAAAGTCCTCCAATTATTTGCACATGAGTATTTTGGGAAACTGTATCTTTAATATAGTACATAGCATTGTTTGTTGCATCTGTACCATCTTTGTCAACTAATACTAATGGTGCACTATATTTTCCAGCTAATGCGGAAGCAACTAATGCGTCTGCGTAAAGGTTATCCGGTATGGCTGCACTTGCATTTGCTACATACAAATTATCATTTTTTAAGTCACTCTTGAATGTTTTTAATACAGCTAAGTTAGTATCAAATCTATTCGCTCCACCATTTACTCTAGTAGCGTTTGCCCCAAAAGTGTTCTTTATTGAGTCACTTATAACATCTCTAGTTCCAACAATTACAGCCTTAGAGCAGTTGATTTTTGCAAAGTTAATTGATGATTGAATTGAATTTTTGTTATTGTTTGCTAGTAACAAAATCTGTCCTTTTGCTGCAGCTACTGATGATACAGAAAGAGCATCTGCAAATCCTTCTCCACTAGCTACTATAATGTTGCTTGCACTAACTCCTAATTTAACTAGATATTTGGCTACTGCTATATTAGTTTCATACCTGTTTGATCCTTCTAACTCTGTCAAGGTATATTTGGATTTAAGAGTATCTCTTATGTTCTGCGAAATAGAAGCATTTCCTCCAATAACATATATATTTTTTATTCTTAATAGGTTTAGTGCATATTCAGCTTCTGGGCTGAGTGCATTTGATGAAGTTAAAAGTATAGGTGCATCTAATTTCTTAGCTAATGATGAAGCACTTACTGCATCGGCATATCCTTCACCTGATACTAATACAACATTTTCTGAAGTTGTCCAATTTATTGTAGCAACTCTAGCAGCTGTTGCGTATCTATTATTGCCGCTTATTCTTGATATTGGCGGTTCATAATATGCTTTAACAGAATTGTAGGCAAATGCTATATTTAAAATGAAAGATAGAAACATTACAATACCAAGCTTTTTTATACCTTTTTTGTACATATTCTAAGTCCCCTTATTTGCTATATTATGGTAATATAAGTATATAATAGCATATTCTAAATTTTGAAACAATAAAAATGACCATTAATACAGTAGAATATTACTGATATATGCTCATTCTTTAATTCTCAAATTTATGAAGCAAAATTAAAACTTTATACGTCATATAATGTGAAAGGGATTTTGATGGTAAAATTAAGTATACTTAATTTTAATTTTTAAAAATTGTATAGCAGGAGGAAATGTCTTGGAAGAGATGTTATTGATATATGGATGAGAAAATAGAAGAGTTAATGAACAGCTATGGAAATGACGTACTTAGAATGGCCTATCTGTATTTAAAGGACAAGTATTTGGCTGAAGATGTTTTTCAAGAGGTTTTTATAAAAGTGTATAAAAACTTTAGTAAGCTCAAAAAAAGCAGCAGCGAAAAAAACTGGATTATGACTATTACAATAAATACTTGCAGGGATGTACTAAGAATTTCATGGTTCAAGAAAGTTATTCTGTCAAAGGATGTGTATGATAATTCTTTTGTAGATATTTGTGAAAATGTAGATGATAAAGTTATAAATAAAATTCAACATGAAGAATTATTAAAACAGGTTATGGATATGCCGCGCAAATATAAGGAAATTATAATTCTTTACTATTATGAAGAGCTATCTACAAGGGACATAAGTAAGGTACTGAAAATACCAGAAGGTACTGTGCGCAGCCGACTTTTTAGAGCAAGGACAGTATTGAAATCCAATATAGATGGGAAGATTGAATATGAGAGATAATATGAAAAATTTTAGGAATGAATCAAATGAAATTCTAAAAGATATTTGTGTTACAGATGAATTGAAAAGAAAGACCCTAGAAAGATGCAGTAATAGAAGGTCATTGCAATTAAAACCGGTTTTAATTGCATCAGCTGTTTTTGTCATTTTAATTTTTACATTTAAGTTATACAACTTTTCTCATAAAACTGATATTGCACGCAGTTATGTAAAACCAGATCAAAAATATGTAGACAAATCAATAAATAATGATCATAAAGGAACTATAGATAATGAAACGTCAAAGGAAATATCAAAAGCTAATAAAATAGGAAATTCAATAGTACAGGATAAATCAAATGCAAAAAATTCAACTAAGAATGTAAGCTCAAATAAGGATACAAGAATTCAAAATAAAAATATTTTGCCACAAAATACAAATAATTACAATATTGAAACTCCTAGTACTAATCAGGAAAATGAAAAAGAAGATGATAAAAATCATGGGGGAGATTTAGGTGCAGTAAGACCTAGTGGAGTAGCTTCTCTAGGAGAATCCTTAAGCATGAAAGATGCTGAAAAATATTTTGAAAGTAAGGTGTTGCTGCCATCATATGTTCCTGAAGGATTTGAACTTTCAAATATATCTATTCCCTGTGAAGGCGTTAAAAGCATAAGCATAAAGTATAGTTTAAATTCTAAATATTTTATAATACAGGAAAGCAAGAGTTTATCGGGATTAAAAGGTGATAAAACTTTATATATTGGTGCTGGTAAGGCTTATATAAATTACTTTAAAGATGAACAAGCAACAAGTGTATCATGGATAATGAATAATGTGGAATATTCTTTATATGGAAACATACAAGAAAATTCCCTAATTGACATAGCAAATTCAATTAAATAAATTATGGAGCGAAGGCCAGAGTCCATACGTCTAATAATTGAAAAGGATATTTAAAGGAGGAGGAAATTATATATGTTTAAAAAGTTATTTATACCTATGTGTTTTGCATTAGCTGTAGGAGCTGTATATATGCCGGCTTCAGTAAAAGCTCAAGGGACAGTCAAGATGCAATCTTCAGTATCTAACATCAGTAAGGATAAACTTATTATTAAGAATGGACCTAATATAATGTGCAATAAAATTGATTTTCAGACTATATCTTATGATAATGCGCCAAAAGCTTTAACTAATGGCATAGATTCTTGTAAATCCAGTGAAGGATTTTTGTACTATTTGGATAGCAGCACGAATTATCTATATGTAGCTGTAATGAGAGGACAAAAGCCCACAGGAGGCTACGATATTAAAGTAGATGCTGTAGAAGATGTAGAAGGAAGGGGAAATATAATTGTAAAGGAAACAGACCCGGACAAAGGTGCCATAGTACCTCAAGTTGTAACTTATCCTTATACTATAATAAAAGTTAAATTACCTGATTTTAGTATAAGCGTAAAAAATTCTTCAGGTAAGGTATATGATTATTTAGGTGCAGGGGAAAGCAATATAATAGGTGCTTCCTGGGTAATTGGTAATTTAGAAAATATATATACTGATAAAGACTATATATTTATAAAGGTTAAATATGAAAATGGTGATACCGAGCTTTTTTATGTAAAAAATAATGATGAAGGAAAAAATCAAATAAAAAATTTAAAAGTAAATAGTACTGTAAGTGTAAGATATGCACTTGGAACTCCAGAAAAGTACAATGGGGAAGCTGCATTTCCTCTAATAGATGTAAAAATGCCTGTAGATAAGAGCATATTTACAGACAAAGGATGGGAGGATTTAAATTCAAAGGACTGTTTGAATATTTTACGGGATAAACAATGGACGATAAAGTTTAAAGATCAGCTTAATGATGAGAACGTAAATAGCTCAAATATATATGTAGTAGATAGTTCTGGAAATGTAATTCCAACAGCATTATCTCTACAAGATGATAAGAAATCTGTAAAAGTTACTCCCTATAAACCTTATAAACTGGGACAAAAATATTACCTATTTATAGTAAGCAAATTAAATAATAATACATCTTCTTTAAAAGGATATAGGATGGGTTTTCAAATATCAGATAGTATACACATGAATTAAAATGACAAAGTTCAAATAACAAAGAACAGATAAAGATGCTTTCCATCATACCTCAGGAAATCTATAATTTTAATATTTTCTGACGTTGGGAAGAAAATTGTCTCTATTTGATATTTGAACTTTGTTCTTTAAAAAAATGAAGGTTGATTTTTGTTTAGAACCCCTACAATCCTTCTGTAATTTTTTTTATACAGTCAAAAAGCCAATCTACATAAGCATTTTCTCTCATGATGGCTCCTCGTAAGACAATATAGTCACCAAAACCAGAAGAAGGCACTTTAGATATATCCTTTTCCTTTAAAAGTTCTTCCATAGAATTTTTAAGATAATTTAATCTTTCAGTATGTTTATCTAATTGACTTTTAAATTGTTTTAATAAGGTGTCAGTGTCCATTTCATCACAAAAATAAGCTTTAAGTCTGAAAATATCTTTAGGCGTTGGTTCTAAAGGTTCATCTTCAGCAAGCCACTTTTGCAAATCCTTTTTTCCACTTTCAGTTATTGTGTATAACTTTTTTTCTAATTTTTCTCCTTGTATTACCGTTTCATATGAAATAAGACCTTCATCTGTCAATTTCTTTAATTCAGGGTATATTTGACTATGTTTAGCATACCAGAATTCTACTAATGCATCATTAAATTCTTTAGTTATATCATATCCAGTTGACGGTTTTCTATTAATAAGCCCTAAGATTGCGTATTTTAAAGTCCTCATATATATTAGCACCTCGTTCTTTCCATATAATCATTTTATCATGCATGAATATAAAGTAAAGTAAAACATGAAAAATTAAACATGTAAACATTGACATGATTTATAGTAATATATATAATATAGGTAAAGATAAATATGTAATCGTATTTATTAATAAGTACAACAGGACCAACATTTTAATACTTATATTATTTAAATTTAGGAGTGGTTTTATGAATAAGTATAAAAAATTATTTGAACCAGTTAAAATTGGAAAGTGTGAAATAAAAAATCGTTTTGCACTAGCACCTATGGGTCCACTAGGACTAGCTGACAGTGAAGGAGGATTCAACCAAAGGGGAATTGATTACTACACTGAAAGAGCAAAAGGTGGCACTGGCTTAATTATTACAGGAGTTACTTTTGTAGATAATGAAGTTGAAGAACATGGTATGCCAAATTGTCCTTGCCCTACACATAATCCTGTTCAATTTGTAAGAACTGCAAGGGAAATGACAGAGAGAATACATGCATACAATGCAAAAGTATTTTTACAAATGTCAGCTGGATTTGGTAGAGTAACTATACCTACTAATCTTGGTGAATTCCCACCTGTTGCACCATCACCAATTCAACATAGATGGCTTGATAAAATTTGCCGTGAGCTTACAATAGATGAAATTAAATCCATAGTGAAGAAATTTGGGGATGGAGCTTACAATGCAAAGAGAGCTGGTTTTGATGGAATTGAAATTCACGCTGTTCATGAAGGATATCTTATAGATCAATTTGCTATTTCATTATTTAATCACAGAACAGATGAATATGGGGGAAGTTTGGAAAACAGACTTCGTTTTGCACGTGAAATAGTTGAAGAAATTAAAAATAGATGTGGAGAAGATTTTCCAGTAGTGCTTAGGTATTCACCAAAGAGCTTTATCAAAGATTTAAGAGATGGAGCACTTCCAGGAGAAGAATTTGTTGAAAAGGGAAGAGATTTAGACGAGGGAATTGAAGCCGCTAAATTACTTGTATCTTATGGATATGATTCATTGGATACTGATGTTGGATCATATGATTCATGGTGGTGGAGTCATCCGCCAATGTACCAAAAGAAGGGACTATATAGACCATATGCTAAATTAATGAAAGAAACTGTAGATGTTCCTATTATATGTGCAGGAAGAATGGATGATCCAGATATGGCACTTGAAGCCATTGAAAATGGAACTTGTGATATGATAAGTCTTGGAAGACCATTACTTGCAGATCCTGATTATGTAAATAAGCTGAGGGCAAATAGATGTCAATCAATTAGGCCTTGTATATCATGTCAAGAAGGTTGTATGGGACGAATTCAACATTATTCAATGATAAATTGTGCAGTAAATCCACAAGCATGTAAGGAAAAGGACAATGCACTTCTTCCTATATTAAAGAAGAAAAAAGTTTTAATAGTTGGTGGTGGAGTAGCAGGATGTGAAGCTGCAAGAGTTTTAGCACTTAGAGGCCATGAACCAGTAATTTATGAAAAGAATTCTAGACTAGGTGGTAACCTTATTCCAGGTGGAGCACCAGATTTTAAAGAAGATGATATTGCCTTAGCTGATTGGTATGCACATACATTAAACGAATTAAATGTACAAGTAAATTTAAATAGTGAAATTACTAAAGAACAAGTTTTAAAAGCCAATTTTGATAGTGTAATAATTGCTACAGGGTCTACACCAAAAGTATTCTCACTTGGAGACGATGATAAAGTATTTACAGCAGCAGATGTACTTACAGAAAAGAAAGATTGTGGAGGCACTACAGTTGTAGTTGGTGGTGGACTAGTTGGATGTGAAACTGCACTTCATCTTGCTAAAAAAGGTAAAAAAGTAACTATAGTAGAAGCATTAAATAAAATACTTGCATTAAATGGGCCGCTGTGTTCTGCAAATAGTGAAATGCTTGAAAGACTTATTCCTTTTAATGGTATTGATGTAAAAACAAGTTCAAAAGTTAAAGCATATAAGGATGGAAATCTTGAAGTAGAGACGGAAAAGGGAACAGAAAAAATAAAATGCGATTCGGTAATACTTTCTGTTGGATATAAAGAAAAAAATTCACTATATAAAGAATTAGAATTTGAAATCCCAGAAATTTATCTTTTAGGAGATGCACGTAAGGTTTCTAATATTATGTATGCTATTTGGAATGCATATGAAGTTGCCAATCACATATAGGGTTTGTAAGTAAATTATTTAGATCAGTACCACTCTTTTATAGATGGTACTGATCTCATATTATATATAAAGGAGATAAAAAGTTATGATCCTATAAAGCCTCCACCATTTACATGTAGAATTTGACCAGTAACAAAAGTAGAATCGTCAGATGCTAAGTAAACATAAGCAGGTGCCAATTCCACAGGTTGACCAGCTCTTTTCATAGGAGTATCTAAGCCAAAAGTTTCCACATACTTTGCTGAATAACTTGATGGTATAAGAGGTGTCCAAACAGGTCCAGGAGCAATTCCATTGACTCTTATCCCTTTTGATACAAGAGAAAGAGCTAATGAACGGGTAAAGCTCACAATGGCTCCTTTTGTAGAAGAATAATCAATAAGTAGCTTATTACCCATGTAAGCTGTAATTGAAGCGGTATTAATAATGCTGCTTTCTTTTTTTAAGTGAGGTAGGGCAGCTTTAGTAACGTGGAATAAGGGAAAAATATTTGTCCTAAAAGTATCTTCCAATTGTTCTGTAGAGATATTTTCAAGACTGTTTTGAGGAAATTGAACACCTGCATTATTAACTAGTATATCTAGGTGACCAAAGGCATCAAGTGTATCTTTGACTATTTTTTTACAAAAGGACTCTTCTCTTAAATCTCCAGAAATTAAGAGGCACTTTCTTCCTTGAGATTCTACTAAAGCCTTTGTTTTAGCTGCATCCACATGTTCATTGAAGTACACAATACTAATGTCTGCACCTTCTTTGGCAAAAGCTAGAGATACAGCTCTGCCAATACCACTATCTCCTCCAGTAATTAGGGCGACCTTATTTTTTAATTTATCACTCCCAGCATAGTCTGGATTATCAAATATAGGCTTGGGGTTCATAAGTGTCTCTAATCCGGGCTGTACAGCTTGGTGTTGAGGTGGAAAAGTTACTGGAACCCTTTTACACTTTACTTTGTAACCAAAGTAAGGATAGTAAAAAATCAAATCTATTCCTCCTAGCATATATTACACAAGTTAGTGTATGCAATATGTTTTAAGAATGTTAAAATGAAGTTATAATAATGTGTTTTACTAATGATATAGATTTTACATAATTAATTTAAAGGTATTATAGCTTGTTTGGAGGAGTTTTATATGGAATGTCCTTATTGTAATGGAGAAATGGTTAAAGGTCATATATATGGGGATAACTATAAAATGAAATGGCTACCTGAAGATAAAAAATTGTTTCTTGGAATATGGGCCAAAGGTGGTATTGAATTAGGAGAATCCGGTTGGATAGGAAGACCGAAAATTAAGGCATATATGTGTAAGACATGCAACAAAATTATTATTGATGTAGAACAAAATAAGGGATAATGAAAACCAGGGATTTCATTATCCCTGGCATAAGATGTTTAGGAAATTTGAGTTATACAAAGTAAGCTGTATTGTGTAATATAGGGGTTAAAAATAAAGAATTAAATGCTGGAGATTCGTCATCTCCAGCATAAAGTAATACCAATATGTTAGAGAAAGAATATTATAGTTTACACGAAACTTAGATATTTAATAACTTTAACACATTAATATCCTTATGCTAATAGAATGTGCAGAACCTAAAATATTATGCTGGTAATTTGAGGAGAAACATCTTTTTGTTCTAGAAGGTATAAAAAGTTTACTATATAAGAACCTATGTATATAGGAGGTGGTAAGCTTGGATAAGAAAAGAGTAAAAGAAATAATTGAATCTAAAGGAGTTATACAGGTAAAATATAAAGATAATCCCGTATGGCTTGAAAGTATAAATACAGATGAAGATGGTAAAATACAAGTAAAAAACTTAAATACAAATAAACATTTTAATGTAGATATTGTAGATTTGAATGAATGAGTTTATTCTAAAATGTACTAGGTAAAGCATAATAAAAAATGAAGGAGAAATCTTAAGATTTCTCCTTCACTTTTTAGTTACTTACTCTTTTTCTGCCTAGATTGTTGATTTAATTTCTTAGCTTCATCTAAATCACTGTTATTTGAAACATTTGAAAAAGAAGATGAACTTTTGCCTGAAACCTGTGAGTTTAATTGTCTAGCTTCTTGAAGATCTGGGCTATTATAACCGGTAGTGCTAGCAGCACTTGACATATTTCCCTGTTTAGATTGTTGATTCAATTTTTTTGCTTCATCTAAATCACTGTTATTTGAAACATTTGAAAAAGAAGATGAACTTTTGCCTGAAACCTGTGAGTTTAATTGTCTAGCTTCTTGAAGATCTGGGCTATTATAACTGGTAGTGCTAGCAGCACTTGACATATTTCCCTGTTTGGATTGTTTATTCAATTTTTTTGCTTCTTGAAGATTTTTATCATTTTTATTCATAATAGTATCCTCCTTTAGTCTAATGGGATTATATAAACATTTTAGGTTTAATTCATATTGAATTATGCTACTTTAATATTTTGTCCTTGCGGCAGTAATATATACTATAGAATATTAATGACTATTTCCCAGAAGAGGAAAATACAAATTTATATATAGATTGAAAGCTTAGTATAGAAAACTAAAAATGCTATAGTATAAAATAGATATTCTAGTGGAAAATTATTTACTGTAGTAATGATTTTAAAATAAGTAAAATTTCAATAGGAGGTAATATTATGCAATTGGCTGCTCATGAAATACATGATCTACATGAATTAACTATAAGTTGCGTAAATTCTATAACAAATATGGCTATGTTTATAAATGCAGTTCAGGACCAGGAATTAAAATCTATGATTCAAGCACACTTCCCAGCACATATTCAAGATTATAATATAAAGGTTGAATATTTAAGTAAAACTACAGGTCCTACACAAAAGTTAAATGTACCATCTTTGGTTAAAACTTTGCAAGATTATACTAAGTCACCAACTAATAATTTTCCATCAATTACACCAAGAACGGATATTCAGCAGATGAACGATAGAGAAATAGCAACTGCATATCTTTTAACTCTAAAAAGGGCAGGAAGGGAATATGCGTGGTCTGCTATGGAAGCTAGTAACCCTGGCGTGAGAGAATTTTTAAAGGATGCGTTTACTATGAGCTGCAATCATGCTTATGAAGTTTGGCAGTACATGGTGAAAAAAGGATATTATCCACTAGAGCCGGCACCTGAAAGTACAATAAATACAATGTCATCTATATATAAGGAAGTTCGTCAACCTTCATTAGTTTAGTTTTAAAAGATCAGCGTGCTATTTAATACGCTGATCTTTTTGTAACTATTTTTAAAGTTTTACATAACATAAATTGAAGTATTTAATTTGGAGGATATTATGCATTTTGACGAATATGAATGTCCCTTTATAAGTGGATATAGGGGCGATATGAATATGCATACTAGAAAAGCTATAGCTCATATAACTGGAGGACCTTTAGCTCCTAATATAAGAGGTACTGTAACTTTTACTCAGGTACGTGGAGGAACTGAGGTTTCTGTAGAAGTAAATGGATTACCTCCTTATAGACCTGCTATGAATGGAAATCCACAAATTGGACCCCATGGATTTCATATACACCAAAATGGTACATGTGCTGTAGGTAATCCTGAAGAGCCATTTAAAGCTGCAGGAGGACATTGGAATCCAACCAATCAGCCACATGGCAATCATGCAGGAGATTTTCCAGTTCTTTTTTCAAATAATGGTTATTGTAGAATGACCTTCTTTACAAATAAGTTTAATGTTGCTCAGATTATAGGAAAATCGGTAATCATACATGAAAGCCCAGATGATTATAGAACTCAGCCTTCCGGAGCATCTGGTAAAATGCTAGCTTGTGGTGTTATTAAGGCAATGATGTAATTAAAAGAATGCTGCTAGAAGGGTACAGGGATCTTTTCTTTGTGTAAAAAGTTTACATATGAAATATCCCTCTTTTAACATATTATCTATTTTTTAAATTATTTTTAACGCCTGTAACCAAGTTGACTATATTCATATAAGCTTGTTGTGTACCTTTTGTTACTATTGGTCTTCCAACACTTACCCAGTGTAGCTTTCTTGAAGTATATCCCCCTATATTCATAAGTAAATTGACAGTTGGTTTGGTGTCTACAATAATAAGTTCATCAGTATTTTTGTTAAAAATAGAGTACATATCCATAACAGCAGGTATTACTATGTCTGGAGCATACTTCCTAGCTAAAGTGTATACGTCTGCATTAAACTCATCTTTACCAATATAAATTATCCTTCCAAGATCCTTTTTTTCCATTTTATCAAAGGTCGGTAAATCAAGTAATTCTTTTTTACTTGGGATTCTATCTATTGGTAGGTTCCCAATATGTATATTGGCTGCTACAGCAGTAGAGTGGGCACCTCCAACGTCATGATATATGACTATCATAATTATTTCACCTACTTTTGTGATATTATAAATTTATTATTTTACAAAAGTATAAATATATTCACAATTACGTATATCACAATGTATTTGGTGTATGATTTCTGCACATATTAAAGAGAAACATTAAAATAAGTAAAGGAGTACTAATATGCGTCAAAAGATATTAATTATTATTTCGGCTGTATTTGCATATTGTGTCATGTTTTTTGTAAGTTCAGCAAAAATTAATATAATAAAGAAAACTAAACCAACACCCCGAAAAGTAATTCATAAAGAATCACCTTATGAAAAATACGGATATAACATAAATTCAGGTTTATTAAAATATAAAAATAAATTAAAAAATACAAGTACCCAAAAGGTGAGAATATATTGTATAGGTGAATCTAATACAAGAGGAGAATATTCCAGTGATGAAATAAATAAATCTTGGGTTGGTGTAATGAAGTCATCACTGCAAAATCAATTTGGAAATGCAGGGGAAGGCTTTATTAGTATATACGAAGGTGCTCTTCCTTCTGGTACTAAACCTAGATGGAAACTAGGAACAGGTTGGAGTGTTTCTGGTGCCTCTAAAGAGTTTACTTCTAATGTTGGTGGTTTTGGTGGATGCTTTGGAATTTCTAATAAAAGTAGTTCACCAGCAGCTTTAACTTTCACTGGAAAAAGTTTAGATTTATTGTATTCTAAGGCAAAAGATGGAGGTACAGCTGTTGTAACCATAGATGGAAAAAAAGTAGGTTCTATAGATTGTCTAGGAGAAACAGAAAGTTTTTCACATAAGGTTTCTTATGCAGGATTAACTAATACATCTCATACATTAGTAATAACTCCAACTAATACATCCAATATTTTTATAGAAGGTGCAATTGCTTCATCGAATGACGTAGGAATTGAGGTAGACAAGATAGCAATTTCTAGTAAAATGGCAAGCTATTTTACTACAGACACCACAAAGAAGATTTGGAATGTATCACCAAAGCCTGATTTAGTGCTGCTGTCTTTCGGACTTAATGAAGCAGGACGAGGTATTTCTGTTCAAGACTATAAGGAAAGTATGATGAATTTAGTGAGTTACTGGAAAGGAAGAGGCAGTGATGTATGCTTGGTGTCAAATCAAATGCCTGCTAAGACATGGACGACAAATTGGCCTGCTTATGTTATGTCTTTATACGAAATAGCAGATGCTTATAATGCAGGAGTTATAGATATTTATAAAGCTTATTATCAGGATTATACTGCTGCACAAAAAGAAGGTTTGTTTGGAATGGCTAAAAACGATTATTCAGGGGGAAGTGGAACAAATACAGCACATCCTAGTGACAAGGGTTATGGATATATTGGAGATGTTATTTATGGTAACTTACAATGATTTTAATGCTTTACAACCATTTAATCTGACTATATAATTGGATAAAGAAGAAAATAAAAGCAGTTGTTAATGTTTACAGGGAGTGATAAAAATGGTTAAAAATATTTTAGTACTTACAGGAAGCCCAAGAAAAAATGGTAACAGTGAAATGATGGCAGATGCATTTATTAAAGGTGCTAGGGCAAAAGGTCACATTGTAACAAAATTTGAAACGGCAATGAAAAATATTAATGGTTGTAAGGCTTGTAATACCTGCTGGAGTAAGGGTACGGCTTGTTCGTTTCAGGACGATTTTAGTGAATTAGAGCCACTACTTGAAAGCTCAGATGTGATTGTATTTGTAACACCTTTATATTGGTCTGGTATGTCATCACAAATAAAAGCAGCAATAGATAGACTATATGCTTATGTATCACCTAATTGCAAACGTCCACTTAAAATAAAGGAAAGTGTACTTATGATTTGTGGAGAAGATAACGAAGATGGTATGTTTAATGGAGCAATTGAAACTTACAAAGGTATTATTGATTATCTGAAGTGGAACAATCTAGGAATAATTGCTGTTCCGGGAGTGGCAGATAAGGGTGATATTGCTAATACTGATGCTTTAGAAAAAGCCGAAAATCTTGGCATGAGTATTTCTTTTACTTGTTAGAGACAAGCCTTAATTATATGAAATATAGATTTACTAAAAAATGCATTATAATAGGTACTAGCAAATTGCTAGTACCTATCTAATATTACCTTTTAATATTAATACCAGTCGTCATAATCACCATACATGATTACAGGGAATACGAATGGAATGAAAGGTCTACGCATCATTCTACGTCTTCTACGTCTTCTACGTCTACGTCTTTTTCTACGTCCTCCTTGTCTATATCCATCTTCAGGATCGAAGTCATATTCATCAGGATCTTCGTCCTCGTACTCATCATCTATTGGTTCATCATAATAAGACATTGAGTAATATGGACATATATTTTGGGAAACATCGAAGTTTTCAGCATTTTCTTTGTTACTGCTGTCGCTAGTAGAATTGATATTCATGTAATACCTCCGTGAAAATATTTATATTATATACTATGTTTAAAATTGAAATTTGTTAATAAATATAATTATTTTAATTGGAAATTACTGTGTTTATCCTCAAATCATATTTTGACGGAATGTAAACAGAATTTTGTCCACTGGCATCTTTTTTACTTCTTATGTTAATGTCTGCAGAAGACAACGCAGCATGAATGTCAATTTTATCTCCAGGCTTTATAGAGCCGTCTTCAAATTTATAGGTTACATTTTTACCACTTACGGATACAGATGTAGGATTCAGTTTTCCGCCAGTGGTCTCATTTGTAAATATAAAATCATCACAGTACAGTCCATAAATACTATCATCTATATTTTCATCAAATGCTATTGTTACAGAGTTATTTCCCGTGGTGCTGCTTGCAAACCACAAACTGGAATTAGTTCTTGGAGGAAGCAGCATACTGTATACCTTATCCAATCCTTCTTTTAGTGTACGCCCTGCTATATCTTTAGAAATTGGATTTTCAATTGTAAATAATGCATTAACTCCAGCTGACTTCACCGTGCTGATTTTTACGTTATCTTGAATTCCACTAGCAAAAGTAAGAATTACTTTCCTTCCGGATATAGTACCACCATCGGGAGTCATTCCTGCAATTTTAAAGTCATTTAGGTTTAAATTGTCTAGGTCAGAAGTTAGAATAAACTGTACTTTTAGGTCATCACCATCGTAAAAAAATTTTACAGTATTTGAAACAAGGGATGGCCCTGTACTATAATCTCTACTTATGTTATCAACATAGGCTATTCCTGATAAAGTATTTAGAGATTTATCCTTAACATATTCCACACCTATTTTGAGTACATTATTTTCTGAAGTTCCATAGCTTAATATATAATTAGATGGAAATTTAATGAGCACATAAGTATTATCTTCACCAGGAGTAATCACTGTATTATAAGGCAATGCATTAGTACCACCTGTACCATCTACAAAATAATAATTTGAAGGATTCCTTAGTGAATCTACATTCATGGGTTCATTAAAAAAAATAACTATTTTTTGCGGATTATCTGATTTTTGGACTATAGCTGTAACTTTGGGATCTATGTTATCTATTCCATTGAAAGTTACAGTATAATCATCCATTACATTAGGCTTTAAGTTAGTATCAATGATATTTTTAATAACTAAGGTGTATGTTAAATCTGTTAAAGTATTATCTCTTGTAAATTTTATATTATAGGAGCTTGTGTTGTCATTACTTAACCTAGTAGCTGGTGATATTTCATCAATTCTATAGGTTATGTCTGTTCCATCAGAATCAAGCAATTTATAATTTGATTTATTAGTTGCATATATATTCATTACATATTGGTTGAATTTTATGTTTATTGTTTGACTGTCGAGTATTTTAAATTGTGTAATTTGTGGTTTTACAGTATTATCTTCAACTTCAAAACTCGTACTGGAATTGTCATATACGTTATTACCATAGGCGTCTTTAACATTGTCTGAGACACTTACAATATTACTTCCAATATTAAGTAAAGAATTTATAATTTTTATTTGAACAATTTTATCATTTGATCCCGGACAAAAGTCTATGGAGGAGGCGGCTATTGCATTTCCATTTATTCTATAATTATTTATATTAAGTACGGTTTTAGTATCCATAGATCTATTGTAAGTTATATAAATAATTCCAGCTGTAGTATAATTAGCTTCTGTAATTTGAGGATTGTCCTTTAATGAATTAACATTAAAATTTATAGAAGTTTCTTCTATAGGAAATCCTGCAGCGTCATCGAACTGTTCACCTGAGATTCCCCGGGAAATTTTAAAAGCATTGACACCTTCTTTAAGGGATGCATCAAAATAAAGTACTACTTCCATTGACCATACGCCTGATTTTTCGTAAAAAGTACTTAAGGATGTGTTTAATCCAAGACCCACTATACTTTGATCATTGATTTTCATGGAAGATAGATTATTTGTCTTTATCCTTATTGGTTCTGAAAATTTAAGCACTAATTTATTACTTCCATACAGTGTTAGTGCTTGTATTTTAGGTGCAGTTATGTCTAAAAAGGTAATTCCTTTTTCAATTTTAGGTGTTATGACATTTAAATCCTTATCTAGTACGGTGCTTTTTACAGTAAAAATTATGCTTTTATATTGTGAATATGGATTTGCAAGGGTAACTAGTACAGTTTTATTATCATCCTGCAGCGAAGCTGAAGATATATTGGGTGTAAGATCAATTCCATCAATCTGATAATTTCCTACAAATTCAGCTGTTTCTTTGTTGATATCAGTGTTGAATGCAATTTTAATTTGATTTAATCCATTTGTAGTTATTGAAACTACGTCATTGGAAATTGCATTATTTATCTTTGAAATAATATTATCTGAAATGACATTTTTTCCGCCTATGGCATTTAAGTCTGTTAAATTAGTTGCTTTATTTTTTATGTAGTTTAATGCTTTCTCTGTAGATGGGGAACTATCACCATCTACAAGCACCAATGGTGATGACCACTTACCGGCTAAAGAAGAGGCTATAAGAGGATCTGGAAAATCTTCTCCACCTGCATTTGCTATAAACAGCTTATCATTTTTTAATATATCCTGGTATTCATTTAACATATTTAAATTGGTTTCAAATCTGTTAGCTCCACCATTTACTCTTTTCGCAGCACCTATTTTATTATACATAGTGTCATTTAATACGTTTTGTGTACCAATAACTGTAACATTTGAATTGTTATTTCTAATAAAGGTTAAAACTGGTTCCATTGAGTCGTCATCATTATTTCCGAGTAAAAGAATTTGTCCTTTAGCTGCTGCTATAGGCGCAGCTGATAGGGCATCTGAAAATCCTTTTCCTGAGACAAGCATTACATCCAGGGCATTAACACCTAATTTGACCAATTCATTAGCAACAGATACATTGGTTTCGTATCTACTTTTTCCACCTAATTCTATTAAATTGTAACCATAACTTTTAAGTTCATCTCTTATATTTTGTGATACACAGGAGACTCCTCCTATAATATATATGTTTTGGGGTTTTAAGGTGTCTAATGCAGATTTAGTATATGAATTAAGTAAGTTAGAAGTAGTTAAAAGGATAGGAGCATCTAACTTTTTTGCAAGGGTTACACCACTTACTGCATCTGCATATATTTCACCACACACCAATACTACATTTTTACTGCTAGTCCAATTTGTAGTTGCACTTTTAGCAGCAGTCGCATATCTATTAAATTCTCCGATCCTAGAAACCTGTCCAGAAGCAGCTTGAACTGATTTTGGTATTAAGATTAAGAAACAAATTAGGAATACAAATATGCTATTTATTATAAACCTTCCATAAGTTTTCCACATTTTACAATGCTCCTTATAATTGATTCTAAATAGTGTACCTAATTTAATTGTAATTGTAATCTAGTATCTTCACAACTTATAAAATCTGGTATAAAGTCTGTTATTATGAAAATCATTATTTTTTATCCAGATTATTTTTTTATGAATATTTACATAATGTATATGGTGTCATATTGTTAGAGATATTGGGTAATATAATAGTGTCCTAGGGAAATGACCTTAGCGAAAATGAGGATAGTATAATTATATGTATCTATTGAAAGAGGTAAGTGCTGGTAGCTAACAGTGCTTACTTTCTTATTACAAAGCAGTAAAAAATTTAAAAGCATTTATGCTTATTAACTTATATTGCAACAAGTACTAAATATTCATTCAATTACCTGGAGTAATTTTTTTAAAAATGTAGAAACTTTAAATGTAAGCAGTAAAGTTTACTATAAAAAGGAGTGAGTACTATGACAAACAGTAATAATCCAGTAGTTCCACAAGCTAAAGCAGCATTAGATCAATTCAAAATGGAGTCAGCTAAAGAAGTTGGAGTAAATTTAAAGAATGGTTATAATGGAGACTTAACTTCAAGAGAAGCAGGCTCTGTAGGTGGAAATATGGTTAAGAAAATGATTGAGGCTTATGAACAGAATTTAAAGTAAATATATGATAAAAAATCTGTACCTAAATTAGGGTACAGATTTTTTATTAGAATCAAGACATATTGAAAAAATAACTAGTCAGTATGCTAGCTTATTTTGCGTCTTTGACTTGTTACTTTGTTCCATATACTTAAGTTAACAACATTTTAATTCATAAAGTATTAAAAAAGTAAATAAATATTTAATATATTTGACACCATATTGTCACATAATATAGTTAATATTAACAATATACCGATGAAACAAAGATAGCATAATATTTTGATCCCCAATTATTATATTATGGAAAATAGGCACTAGTTATTACTAGTGCCTATCTTTTATGCAAATAATTCAAAATATATTTTCAAAGTTTATGAAATTTAATTCATTTATATATTTAAATGAATATATTATAATAATGGTAGAGGGGAGGAATGGCTTTGAAAAAAACTTATGTTTTAGACACCAATGTTATTTTGTATTCACCAGGGGCTATATTGACTTTTGATGATGGAGATGTGGTTATACCTGAAGTAGTACTGGAAGAGCTAGATGGATTTAAAAAGAATAAAAATGATCTTGGTGCCAATGCTAGGTATGCAGCTAGGCTTATAGATGACTTTAGGAAAAGCGGTAAGCTTAACCAAGGAGTGGACTTGCCAGGTGGTGGAAAGTTAAGGGTTGAAATGAACCACTATGATGTACAGATGCCCCCGGCTTGGGACAAAAGCAAACCGGATAACAGAATAATACAGGTGTGTAAAGGCCTTAAAGAAAGTGGTGAAAATGTATGTTTGATAACAAAGGACATATTTGAAAGAATTAAGGCTGATATAATAAATATAGAGGTAGAAGATTTCTATGAAAAAGTTGTTCCCGAAGATGAAAGTCAGTATACAGGAAGGATAGATGTATATGCTTCTGAAAAGGATATAACAGAATTTTATAGTAACAAATATATGAAAGTTGATAAAATAACTTGTTATAATGAGGACAATGCAGAATACTTTGATCCACCTCTTTATGTAAACGAGTTTATTATAATACATTGTTTAAGTAATCCTAAACAGACTGCCCTTGGAAGATTTGACGGTAAAGAAATAGTTTCACTTTGTTTTAAGGATAGTACACCTCTTGGAATAGTTCCAAGAAATGTGGGACAGAAATTTATGTTGGAGGCACTTTTAACAAATGCAGAAAAGGCTCCACTTGTGATAATAAAAGGTCCTGCAGGAACGGCAAAAACTTTATTTTCACTGGCAGTAGGTCTCCATAGTATAATGGAAGAAGATAAAGGAAAATATAGAAAGATGCTGGTATGCAGACCTAATGTTACCATGGATGAAGATATAGGATTTCTTCCAGGTACAGAACAGGAAAAGATATCGCCTTTTATGAGACCGATATTAGATAATCTAGAAATATTAGTGGATTCCGATGAAAAAGAAAGATATAAAAACGAAAAGGAATTAGCTGATAAAATAAGAGAATTATTTGACAGGGGAATTATAACTACAGAGGCGGTAGGTTATTTAAGAGGAAGATCTATTGTAAAAAACTGGCTTGTAATTGACGAAGCCCAGAATCTAACTCCAAAACAGGTAAAAGCAATTATAACGAGAGTTGGATCGGGTACAAAACTACTTTTAGTAGGGGATCCAGAGCAAATAGATCAAGCTTTTTTAGATTCAAGATCGAATGGGTTGTGTTATGCTTCAGAAAAGATGAAAGGAAGCAAGTTATGTTATCAAATAACTTTGAAACATGATGAATGTGAGAGGTCTCCTCTTGCATATGAAGCCTCAAAGAGACTGTAAATAGGAAATATAATTTTTAAAATAGATCGAAAATTGGAAAAACTTATTTATAATTTGAAACTTTATACAAGAGCACTTTGGTGTTAGATAATGGATTGTATACTGAACACCAGAGTGATTTTTTTATTTAGTCCTTTATCCGATGACTACCCGCTCTAATACTTCCACTTCTCCAAGTGGGGATAAAGAGCGGCTATGCTATGTCCCTGGATAACGATTTCTAAGCATCAAATGGAGTTTAAAACTCCATCTGATGCTTAGAAATCTGTTTATATTATATAAAGTTTTTAGTATGTTCATAATTATTTCTATTTAAAAATTTTATCATTTATTGTACAATGTTGAAGGATGTATTTTTTTTAGAAAGGAAAGGTTTCAACGTATGAAGAAGGGGAAAATTGAAGGCAAAAAGAAACGGCCAGTTTGGAAACTCATACTGTATTTCATATTATTTGAGTTTATATTTACTGGAATGACTGCTCCATTTTTAGTATTTTACGGTCCTTTTGAAAATGTAAAGAAAACAGTAGTAGGCGCAGCCATGACTACTTTAAGTCATCAGTACATAGCAAAAATATTTTTATCAGATAGTGAAATACAAAAAATACTAAGTGAAGACAAACCTAAAAATATAGAAAAAGATAATTCACCTTTAAAATTTGAAAATAAGCATGATAGTAGTATAGAAAGAGAAGAAATAAGTGATGGAAGAAAATTTAAAGGTTATATGCTTATAATACACGATCCTACTAGAGTTAAAGTAGGATACAGTAAAAAATTAGGGGTAGCTGGAGAACTTACAAGTCAAATAGCAAAAGATCATAATGCTGTAGCTGCTATAAATGGAGGAGCTTTTACAGACAGTTCTTCTAGTGATAGTGACAATAAGTGGACGGGTACAGGAGGGAAACCTACAGGTATACTTATGAGTGATGGCCAGATTGTTGCTAATGATATAACTGATCCTGATGATAAATCAAAAAGTGTAATGGCACTTACAAATAAAGGAGAGCTTATAGTAGGACATCACAGCTTAAATGAACTGAAAGAGAGAAATGTTACAGAAGCCATATCTTTTGAGCCTGCCTTAGTAGTGGGTGGAGAAGGAATGATATCCGGTGATGGTGGCTGGGGAATAGCTCCTAGAACTGCGATAGGACAAAGGTCAGATGGTGCTATTTTATTGCTAGTTATAGACGGACGACAAGCTAAAAGTATTGGTGCTTCCTTGAAGGATGTTCAAAATATAATGCTTCAATATGGCGCAGTAAATGCTACAAATTTAGATGGAGGGTCTTCTTCAACTATGTACTATGAGGGAGATGTAATAAACAACACTTGTGATCCCTTAGGTGAGAGATCAGTGCCATCAGCTATTTACGTAAAACCATAGAAGGTTATAAGATAATTATTAAAGGGGAGTAACGAATGAAAATTTTTAAGAAAATTACTATTTGGATAATTATATCTCTTGTAGTACAGTTTGCAGGATTGTTTTATATAAATAATTATTTTTTATCCTCTCAAACAGAGATAAAAACAAAAAAAATTGTAAAGAGCGAGCCAAAAAAAGCAGATGTTGTTATAAAGGTACCAGAAGATGCTAATAATATTAGTGTTTCCTTTGATGGTAGGTATCTGGCATATTGTGAATCAAATGTTTTGAAAGTGGTGGATACAAAGAATGGAAATGAAAAAAATATAGAATTTAGGGATGGAGTCAAGGTATCTTTTTATAAATGGCAAAACGATAGGGATAGAATACTTATAGCAGAAAAAGAAAGTTCTGATGACGGTTCAAAATTTGAATTATCATATTATGAAGCTGGTAAAGATATAAAAGAAAACATAAAATCATTGGATTCGACATATGAAAAAGCTAAAATTGATGATATAGAAGAATCTCCTTATACCAATGTTATATACGTTAAGATGGAAAGCAGTGGGGAAAGGACAAATATATATAGAATTGATATAATGAATGAAATACAAAAAGTAACTACAAGATCTTATATGGTAGGTAATATGGGAATATTATCTTTAGATGATAAACTTATATATGAAGATAAAGTATATGGTAAGATATATGTTACAGGTGATGATAGGTCACTTATGATAAATGGGGTAGAAAATCCTGTTTGGGTAGGAGTAGATGAAAATGATAAAATATACATAGGTGATGAAAAGGACAATAAAATATCAAATATCTACTGTGGAACTATAAATGACAGCGGAAGTAATTATCAAAACATAAATTTGGGCCAATCTGTGAATAAGGATGACGTGTTTGTCATGCCATCGGGCAAAATATATATAAATGACAATTTAAAAGGAATTGTTACGGAAATTACAAGTGGAAAGCAGTATGTATATAAAGGAAATTTTGTACAAATATATGAAGGCGGAATTGCATCGATAAATGATGGAAAGTTACAAAAAGTAACGTTAAATTAGTAAAATGAGGGGATGAAATTATTTGAATGAAATGATATTGGATAAGATACTTATTATACCAGGAATACTTATAGGGCTTACATTCCATGAATTTGCTCACGCCTTTGTGGCAGATAGATTAGGAGATAAAACAGCTAAATTTCAAGGAAGACTTACTTTAAATCCATTTGCACATATAGATATTATAGGTTTTATAATGATATTACTTGTAGGGTTTGGATGGGCAAAGCCTGTTGAGATCAATCCAAATGCCTTTAAAAATAGAAATAAAGATGATTTAAAAGTTTCTGCGGCAGGTCCTTTGGCTAATTTAATAACAGCATTTTTAGCTGCACTCTTGACAGTGTTTTTATATAAATTTATCTTTTCATCTAGTAATTATAATTTAGTTTCAAATATAGTAGTTAAAATTGTATTGTATGTAGTAAATATAAATTGTATGTTGTTTGTGTTCAATTTAATACCTATACCTGGATTAGATGGATTTCATATACTAAGGGATTTGTTTCCTTCCTTTTACTATAATATATCAGATACTTTATATAGGTATCAGCTTATTATACTTCTTATATTTGTAGCTACACCAATTGCAAACTATGTAGTAGGTATTCCGTCAATGGCCATATACTCTAAACTTATGGCCATTGCCAATAGTATAATCAGATAAACAGAGTTCTTGGCATCAGATGGAGTTTTAACTCCACCTGATGCTTATTAACAGGATTCTTAGTGCTTCAGCACTTAGAAGGCGTTATCCTTTAGGAGAAAATCGTTATCCAGGGACATAGTCGTTCTTTACTCCAACTTGAAGAAAAGCAGATATCCCAAATCTTTGATTTGGTGATAGTCGCTTTCGCTGTGTGCGTGGGAGTATTATAGCGAGTAGTCATCGGATAAACAGAGGAAGATTGTAAAATTGTTTTTTATTTACAATCTTCCTATTATTTTTTGCTGTGAAGTGCAAAGTAATTGTTTATTTCTTCAAATATGGCTTGGACTCCATTTCCCCAATTTGAATCTTCTGCATATTCTTTGCCTATCCACATAAAAGGGTTGTTTTCCTTTGGCATGTTTTCCGATAGATTTATAATAGTTCGTGCAGCTATTCTTGAAGAATCTTTTATATCAGTATTATATTCCTGCCAACTGTGATATACGTTAAAAGGGTTGTTAGCTATTTTAGAGGCACTTGGAGTATTTACAGGTACGAAGTCCTGTTCTTGTCCTGTTATAGCAAATAATAAAATTGGATTTAAATTAAACTCTCTTGCAGTACTCATTATAGTAGAAAAATATGGATCTTTGCCTAGGAGCGAATTGCGGCTGCTTAAGTAGGATTTCAATTTATCTTCATCTATTGTTTGATATTTTAAATATTCAGGAAGATATACATTCGGAAAATTCTTTTTAGCATTTTTTAGAGTTACTTGGTCAACCAGATCTTTTAAATAGCTATTCCCACTTTCAGAAGTACTGGCTATATAAAAAGGAATTTTAAATAGGCTTTTTTGAAAAAAAACTTGTCCTAATACCTGAGAAATTAAAACAAAAAATATAATTGAGGAAAATATTAAAAGTTTTTTATTAAATTTTAACTTGAAAGGTATAGCTGGAGCAGCTGTAGTTTCAATAGTTCTATTGGGGCTAACAGGCTCAGTTATTTTGTTGTTTAGGTTTTCATCTGTAACAGGATTCATTTTTGGATTTGTTATCCCTAAATAGTTGTTTAAATCTTTTTCTTCAACTGAACTTTCTATATTTGCATTTATCCAGCGGGTAATTTCTTTTGTAAAATTTTTCTTTAAAGGTTCGATTTTAATACAGCAGAGAAATATATCATACATGAAAATTGAGGCTTTATTTTTAGAAAAGGTATTTTTTAAAGTGTTTATTTTTACAGTTTGTCTATAATTTTCTGGTAGTTCCTTTAGATTTGTATCTAAAATATGGTGTATGGTGTTGGAAAGCATTTTTGCCTTTTCGCTGGATGGAATCTTAAAATATTTTTTATTAATGTATTCTTGCATTGTTTTTATATCATCAGTGTTAATTATCTTTTTGTTTTTTAGTTCTTCTATAAAGTAATCCATAATTTTCACAACCTGAATAGTATAATATTTTACTTATTATTATCGTATATTGTAGAAAAAACTTTAATAATGTATAGAAAACAATATTTATATAATAGCATTGACAGTTTTGTAATTTAAATAGATAATTTATTTTGTGATTAAAAATTTGGAAAGGAATTTAGAATATGAGACTTAGAAAAAAATGGTGGGCTAGACCTGAAATGGAGGCTAGTTCTTTAACTATAACAGAACCACAAAAGTATAAGGGAAAATGGAAAGAAGAGTTTAAAAATCAGAATGATATATATTTGGAGTTAGGCTGCGGAAGGGGAAAATTCTTGTATACTCAGGCGTTAAACAATACTAATATAAATTATATAGGTATTGATTTAAAAGATGAAGTTTTAATATATGCACTTAAAAAGCTTCAAGAAGCTGAGGTTACAAATGCCAGGATAATGCCTATGAACATAGCTCAAATTGAGGAAGTTTTTGATAAAGACGAGATAAGCAGGATATATATAAATTTTTGTAATCCATGGCCTAAGAGAAGACAAAAGAAAAGAAGACTTACCCATACTGTATTTCTAAACAGGTATAGAAAGTTTTTAAAACTAGGTAGTGAAATATGGTTTAAAACAGATGACAGGGAACTTTTTGAAGAATCTCAGGAATATTTCAAGGAAAATGATTTTGAGATAAAGTACCTTACTTATGATCTTCACAGTAGTGATTTTGCTGAAAATGTAGTTACAGAATATGAGGAAAAATTCACTTCCCTTGGAATGAAAACTATGTTTTTAATAGCAAAAATGTTGTAAGAGGAAGGGGAAAATAAAATGAGTATTGTATGTATTGGAGACAGCATAACTTTTGGTTTTAGAGTTCGTAAAACAGAGAGTTGGGTTAGTGTGTTATCTAAGAAAATAAAAGAAAACATTATTAATAAAGGTATACCAGGTAATACAACAGGCGAAATGAAAGAAAGATTTGAAAAAGATGTTGTTGAGTTTAAACCATCGAAAGTTCTAATTATGGGGGGAACAAATGATGTATTTTTAAAGACAAGTATTAATGATATTTTAAAAAACATAGATATGATGGTTGAGATATGTGAAAAAAATAAATTTGTTCCTATAATTTTAACACCACTGCCGGTTAAAGATGATATTGTAGAAAAGACATGGTTTAAAGATAGGGATTATAAAGAGGTTAATGACTATTTAGGCAAATTGCGGGAACTGTTAGTTGAATATGGCAAAAAGAAAAATATTGAAGTTATAGATGTAGGAACTATTTTAGCTGAAAATGGGAAAATGAAAGAACATTTCTTAGATGATGGAATACATGTGTCAAAAGAGATTCATAATGAAATAGCTAAAATAATAGTTAATTCAAATATAGTACAGTATAGTTAAATAGATGTATTTTTGTTGTTTTTAGAATAAAAGAAATCTATAATTATATAGGACATATAATTATAATTAAAAATATAGGGGATGAAATTGACATGAAAGTAAATAGACTAAACAAAGTATTGGGAAAAATGAAATCTCAAAATGTACCGCAGCTTATTGTATCAGATCCAGCATCCATATTTTATTTAACTGGAAAGTGGATACATCCAGGGGAAAGATTACTTGTACTTTATTTAAATATAAATGGGGATAAGAAGCTGTTTATAAATGAGTTATTTACTTTAGAAGAAGATATAGGGGTAGAGAAAATTTGGTATAAGGATACAGATGATGCTGTGGAAATAATCTCAAAATATACGGACAAAAATTCACCTATAGGTATAGACAAGAATTGGCCGGCCAGATTTCTTTTGAGATTAATGGAATTGAAAGCTAGCAGCAATTTTGTAAATGGTTCTGAAATAATTGATAGAATAAGAATGTGTAAAGATAATGATGAAAGAAGTTTAATGAGAGAAGCATCCAGGCTTAATGATGAGGCTATAGACAAGTTAATAAAACTGATTCCTGAAGGTTATACGGAAAAGAAGATGGGAAAAGCTTTAGAAAATATATATGAAAGTTTAGGAGCAGAAGGTTTTTCTTTTGATCCTATTGTGGCTTATGGAATAAATGCAGCTGACCCTCATCATGAGACAGATAATTCTATACTTAAAGAAGGAGAAGCTGTAACTATAGACATTGGATGTGTTAAAGATTCCTATTGTTCTGACATGACGAGAACTGTATTTTATAAATATGTTCCTGAAAATAGTAAGAATGTATATAATATAGTTTTAGAAGCTAATAAAAGGGGAATTGAAGCAGTTAAACCTGGGGTAAGATTTTGCGATATAGATAAAGCTGCAAGAGATTATATAGATGGGAAAGGTTATGGTAAGTACTTTACACATAGAACGGGGCACTCTATAGGAATAGAATGTCATGATTTAGGTGATGTTTCTTCTGCAAATAGCGATAAGGTACAACCTGGTATGATATTTTCAATTGAACCGGGTATCTACATACCAGGTGAGATAGGAGTTAGAATAGAGGATTTAGTACTTGTTACGGAAGATGGCTGTGAAGTTTTAAATAAATACAGCAAAGATATTATAGTGGTTGAGTAATAAACAGAGTTCTTGGCATCAGATGGAGTTTTGACTCCACCTGATGCTTAGAAATCGTTATCCAGGGACTTAGCGGCTCTTTACTCCCACTTGGAAAAGTGTGAGTATTAGAGCAGGTAGTCATCGGATAAAAAAAGATGTAGATTTCTAAATTTACATCTTTTTTTATTATCAATGAATCTTACTTAGAGGGAGCGTTACAGTAGGGTGACAGAAAAGGGAAGAGACTTTAAGCATGTGTTTAATTCGATTATTATATGGGCAAATAAATATTTAAAAAGTTGCAAAAGAACAGTATGTCATGAGAAGTGTGGAAAAGAAATAGAGATAAAATATTATTGCAAAAATTGTGATGAATATGTTGATGACCTGATAATTAAAGAATTAGAAACGAAAAATCAATAAACCGGGAGTTTTGACTCTCGGTTTATCTTTTCTCAGTATATGATAGCTTACTTCAGTGCTTCTCTAGCTTTTTCCACTTTAAAATCGGCAATAAAGTTTTTAATGTCTTTTAATTTTGTATCCTTTGGAATGGAATTAGGTATATTAAGTTTTTTATACAATTCGTTTAAATCAACTTTAAATGCTTCAGATACTTCTTGCAAAGTCATATAACCTTTTATTTCTTCAGGATTTATTTTAATTTCAGAAGTTTTAGTGCCAGAGGCAGTTGTAGTTTCAAGAGATATTTTAGGAGGCGTATCCTGGTATATTCCTGTAAGTTTAGTAATGCCTATTCCTCCAAAGAACAATAAAATTACAAAGCTTAAAATAAATACTGGTTTAACGGATTTATTTTTAATTTTAAATTCTAAGGCATTTTTTTCAGGACAAGATAGTATACAAGTTTGACAATTAATACATTCAGCAGATTTAATTTCTTTAAGCTCAGAAACTTTAATATTAACAGGACAATTTTTGCTGCATAGACCACAATTAATACAGGTATCATTATTTCTTACTATTTTTGCTGGACTTATTCTTGAAATTATGCCGTAAAATGCACCCATAGGACAAAGGTATTTACAAAAGAATCTGTCATATAATAAAGAGCCAATTATAGTGACTATTAGTATAATAAAAGCAATTAGGTATTCGCCAGTAAGGGAAGATATGCCTTCAGATATATGCCCATATGCTGCCCAGGGGTCATAGGGATTCATCCACAAACCAGCAGTTTTCCATGCGAAATATAGTGTTATTGCAAGGACAATGTACTTAAGGTATCTTAAAGGCTTGTCTATATTTGATGGTACAGTAAGTCTCGTTTTAAATATTTTTTTGCCTATAATCCCAAAGAACTCTTGAAGAGCACCAAAAGGACATATAAGCCCACAAAAGCTTTTCCTGAAGATCAGTGCGATTAATAATGTTATGATAAGGAGAATAAGTGTACCTGAAAATATTTTTTGTATAAATGTTCCGCCAAAGATCAAGCTGTAAAGTGATTCTAAGGCTCCATAGGGACACAGTGCATGTATAGATGGTGATTTGCTGCCTCCAAGCAGTTGATGGAGGTAAGCTTCAATTGTAATAAGTATCAAGAACACTGCAAGTAAAAAGTAGCGTAAGCTTTTTAATAATTTATTGCTTTTCATTCATTTGTCCTCCTGATATTTTTAATTTAAATTTATCATAGGAAAGTTTCCCCTTTGCAAGTTCTTCACATATAGAAGCATTATAATTATTACTTTCAATTTCATTTTTGATATTTAAAAATTCTTTTGTAGTTATTTCACATTTTGCATATCTTTCAATAAGTATAGGGGTATAAGAATTTGAATATTTAATATCTTCAATAATAGATTTCCTTTCTATAAATTCATCGGCAGTAAGGGCACCAGAAGCATATTCTTCTTTAAGTATATCTAGAAGCCTTATTATAAAGGAATTTAAAGAAGGCTTACTTTTTAATACTAAAAATATTAAGACTGAAATAATTAATAGAAGAAATATTAAAATATAAGAACCATAAAACCCTAGTCCCATATGATATCCATGTCTCATCATAATTTCACCTCATTTTTAGACTTTGCTGGAAAAGAAATAGTTATTCTTGTTCCTTTTGTAAGTTCACTTTCTATAGAAAAATGTCCATTTAAAACTTTTACTAATCTTTTTGCAATTGAAAGTCCAAGTCCAGTTCCACCAGCGTTTGAAGTTCTTGATTTGTCAGCTTTGAAAAATTTTTCACCTAAATACTGAATTTCATCTTCGGGTATACCAATTCCATTGTCTTCAATAGTTATACAAATATTTTCATTATCAGAACATGAGGATATCTTTAACTTACCTTTATTTTGTGAAAATTTAATTCCATTATCTAAAAATATTATGAGTAATTGCTTCAACTTGTCATAGTCACTAAATAATGGTGGTAAATTATTCTGTAAAGATAGCTGCAAATCTATGGATTTAGCATCTATTAGGGGCTTAATACTTCGTATGGTGTCATTAACTAGCATATTGATATCTAGTTCATTAAAATCAATCTCTAATTTACCGGATTCTAATTTGCTTAAATTAAGCAAATCTTTAACCATTCTTTCAAGCCTGTTAGTTTCATTTAGGAGTGTAATACAGGTATCTTGTATACATTCTGGTTGAGTTATTCCATCTACAATAGATTCTAAGTTGCCTTTTATGACTGTTAAAGGAGTTCTAAATTCATGTGAAACATTTGAAATAAAGTCTTTTCGCATTTGTTCAAGTTTTTCTTTTTCACTTACATCTTGAATAAGAATTACACCACCTATAACTTGATTTAAATTATTTTTTATAGGAGATATAGAGAAATTTAATACTTTATTTAGATATTCTTTTACTGTAGATTTTTTAGTATCATTTGATATAGTAAAATTAAACTCTTCAATTATATTTAAATTTAGTAATATTTCATTAACTTTTGTGTCTGATTCAATGTTCTTTAAAGACAGCAGTTCTAAGGTAGAGTGATTAATATTTATAATATGAAAATTTGTATCTAGAGATAAAATACCCTCGCTCATACTTGTTAGTACATTACTTAACTTAGTTTTTTCTTCAAAAAGTTTGCCTATGGTGTACTGAAGTTTTAGAGATAATAAATCAAATGAATTTGATAATTCTCCAATTTCATCTTTATGATATATATTTGTCTTTATTCCATAGTGACCTCTTGCCAGTTCAAGTGCAGATGAATTTATTTTTTTTAATGGTTTAGATATATTTTTGGAAAAATAATATCCCATAAATCCAGCAAGGCATATTTCGCCTATAAGAGTTAAAACTATATATATAAAAAATTTGTTCATAGAATTTGATAAATCATATAAAGAAGAATTAAGAATTACTGCACCTATTACAGTGCTGCTGCTATTTTTTATTGGAACTGCTGTAGTCATCATGTATTCTTTATAGTAAGGGTTGTATATCTCACCGTATGTTTCTGAACCAGTGAATACTTTTTTAGTAATAGAATTGTATGTTTTTTTTACATCTGCATCGTTAATGTAAGTGAGAGCAGTATCTTTATTATTTGACGCACTTATAATATTTTTATTGGAATCTAGTATCCAAAGTTTTGCGTTATCAATGGAGTCTATTAAATTTATAATATTTACAAAACTTTTTTCTTTAGTGCTTTGAGACATATAAGGCCTAATAGTATTTGAAATTTCTAAAGCATGTTTTTTCATATTATTTCTTTTGATTTCATAGATATTGTTTTTAAATACATTTAATGCAATAATTCCAATTAAAAGAGTTGAAACGATAACAATTGTTAAAAAGCCAAGGGTAAGCTTAAAAGTAATATTTTTTTTAAACATCTTTCACCTCAAATTTATATCCTATAGCCCAAATAGTTTTAATGTCCCAGTTATATTGCCCATTAAGGTGAAGTTTTGACCTTATCCTTTTTATATGGGTATCTACTGTCCTTGGGTCTCCAAAGTAATCCACACCCCATATGTTGTCCAGTAAATCATCCCTTGAAACTATTTTGTTAGGTGAACTTGAGAGCATCCATAAAACCTCAATTTCTTTTTTAGTAAGATTAATATTCTTACCTTTTAGTTTAACTGAGTAATTGTCAATGTCTAATTCAAGAGATTCATATTTAATTAGTGACATTTTATTACTTTCGGGAAAAGTAATTCTTCTTAAGACAGCCTTTATCCTTGCTACTACTTCTCCAGGGCTAAATGGCTTTACAATATAATCATCAGCGCCGGAATTTAACCCTAAAATTTTGTCGGCATCTTCACTTTTGGCTGTTATCATTATTATTGGAGTATTTGATTTTTCTCTTATTTTATTGCAAACCTCAATTCCATCCATTAAGGGCATCATAATGTCAAGTAAGATTAACTGTGGATTATAATGGTTAAATTTTAATAATGCTTCTTCTCCATCAAGGGCAAAAATTACAGTAAAGCCCTCTTTTTCTATATAAGGCTTTAAGATTTTAATAATTTCTATATTATCATCAGCAATTAAAATATTTTTATCCATCTTGTATCACCTCGTTATCTTGGTTAGATTATATCATCCGTAATAATTAGAAGTGTGAAATAATTGTGGACTATATTTGTTATGATTGTGATTTAATTGTAAACATATTCAAGTAAATTTTAATAAATATAACACAATTAGGACACTTTTTTATATTGAAATTTATTTATTATCATAGTATACCCAACAAATTGAAAGTAAAATTAAGGAGGAATGAAAAGTGAAAGGAAAGAATTTTTTAGCAGCATTGGCGGTGGTATTGGTAGTAGGAGCAAGCGCCACCGTTTATGCAGAAACAACAACTAATTATACAAATCATGGATTAGGATTTGGAAGAATAACTTCCATGAGAGGCTATGATTATGTATCTTCTGTATTAAAGGACAAACTTGGAATGACGGACAAGGAAATAACCGATGGCTTAAATTCAGGAAAGACCATGTATGATTTGGCAAAAGACAAGGGTATGACTATTGACGAATTCAAAGCAGCACTAATTAAAGAAAAGTCAAAATCTATTGATGAAGCAGTATCAAAGGGAACAATTACAAAAGAGCAGGGTGATTCTTTAAAAGAAAATATAAAAAATAATGTAAATAACTGCAGTAGAAATGTTGGTCAGGCACATGGAAATGGCATAAGAGGAAATGGTAAAATGTTAGGTAATAAGTAAAGATAGTTTAATCTACATGATTTCTACACAACTTTTGGATATAATGAAACAAAAATATGGAGGTGTTATTTAGGTAGAAATCCGTAGGAAAACATATTCTTACGGATTTTTTGTATCTAGAATACCACAGGTTTTACCTGTGGTTCCGGAAAGCTTATAGCTATGAGTAGAAAAAAGAAAAACTCCAATATAAAATAGAAGTGGGTTTGCCAACCACAACTAAAATATATTGGAGGTGTGTCCGAAATGGACAATAGTAGTTTAGCACACAGCAAATGGAATTGTAAATATCATATAGTTTTTTGCACCAAAATACAGAAGGCAAATAATATATGGAAAGATAAAAGCAGATATAGGGTTAATACTAAGAAAATTATGTGAGCAAAAAGGTGTTGAAGTTATTGAAGCTAATGCATGTAAAGACCATATACATATGCTGGTAAGTATACCACCTAAATTAAGTGTATCGTAGTTTATGGGATATCTGAAAGGAAAAAGTTCACTGATGATTTTTGATAGACATGCAAATTTAAAATATAGATATGGTAATAGGCAATTTTGGTGTAAAGGGTACTATGTTGATACTGTAGGAAGGAATAAAAAAATCATAGAAGAATATATAAAAAATCAAATACAAGAAGATATAGCATACGAACAAATGAGTTTAAAAGAGTATATTGACCCATTTACGGGTGACAAAATAAAAAAAGGCAAAAAATAAAGCACCTTTTAGGTGCAGCCTGTAAAGGCATGCGGTTGGCAGACCGTTCAGTGTGCGAGTAGCACTGACAGTAACATGCCCTTATAGGGCTAGAGCAAACCACCCGTTTTACGGGTGGTGCTGATTTGTATGCTATGTATAGTATATATGAAATACTTTTACTATAATGCTCAATATAAGAATATTCCATCTCTAAAATTGTTTAAAAAGGTTGTTTAACAAAGCTTTTATTTGAAAATAAACTTTGAACTTTTTGAAAAATTCGTTATTAACTTTTTAATTTTATAAGTTTAAAAACTATTGTGCCTAATATTGCAGTTAGAATTGAGGCTATCATAATACTCATTTTGGCTGTAGATAATACTGTTTCATCTGCAAATGACAAAGATGAAACAAATAATGACATAGTAAATCCAATACCACCAAGCACACTTGCACCATATAAATGTCTTTTAGTTACTTGAGATGGAAGTTTGGCAATTTTTAGCTTTAATAAAATATATGAAACTCCAAATATACCTACTTGTTTACCAATAAATAGACCAAAAATAATTCCTAAACTAACTGGTTCCAATATGATTGTTGAGAAATTATTAATATCAATAGTTATACCTGAATTTGCTAGTGCAAATATTGGCATAATTATAAAGCTAGACCATGGCACTAATATATTTTCAAGTCTATGTAAAATTGATGTCTTAAATTCATTAATAGTTTTCCCTATTGGCAATATCATTCCAAGTAGTACTCCAGCAATTGTTGAATGTATTCCTGATTTTAAAATGCAAATCCATAGGAGAATTCCACAAATAATATATAAAGATATGAATTTAACTTTAAGTCTATTAGCTAATATAAGAACAATTAAAATAGCTAATCCTATAACTAAAGCACCCCAAGAAATTTGATTAGTATAAAATATAGCAATTACAATGATAGCTCCTAAATCATCAACTATAGCTAAAGCTGTAAGAAAGACTATTATCCCTTTAGGTGCTTTTTTACCTGCCAATGAAAGTATTCCTAAAGCAAAGGCAATATCTGTTGCCATTGGAATTCCCCAACCAGTGATAGTTGGTTCTCTATAATTAAATATTATATAAATAATTGCTGGTACAATCATTCCTCCTATAGCAGCAGAGATAGGTAGTATAGTTTTTTTAAAAGATTTAAGCTCTCCGAATACCACTTCTCGTTTAATTTCCATACCAACTACTAAGAAAAATACAGCCATTAATCCATCATTAATCCAGTGAATAACTGACAGTGATAGAGAAAATTGCTTATATCCAATAGTTATATATGTATGGAGTATATTATTGTATGTTGTAGTATAACTAGAATTTGCAATTATTATTCCAATAATAGCAAAACTTATAAGTATTAGACCACTGATAGATTCACTTTTAAAAAAATATAAAAATGGATTTAAAATTTTATTGTAAACTTTATTTTTCATGTCGCTCTCCTTTATATTATTATATATACCCTAAAATTTTAGTTTAAATTAAAAATTACAACTACAGGTTCAGTATCTATTCGCAATTTCAAAAAATCTAACCCTAAAAAATATGGGTATACTCTATAAAGAGTTTCCCACCCCAGAAACTAAAATTGCTTGAAAACAAATTATAAAATTTTCTTGGGGAATAATAGAAGTAAAATATTAGGTGGAGGAGATAGTATATGATTTTAAATATAGTATTAGGTTTTATAATTCTTTGGATATTTGGAGTAATACTTTATTTTAAAGATAAAAAAACAGTATTAATTATTGCTCCTTTTTCGTCAATATTAGGATATACAGTAAATGAATTCTGTTTTCATCTTAATTTTTGGAGGTTAGTACCTATAAATATTAATGATGATCTTACTTCTGTATCTGTAAATTTGGGGTTATATCCTATTTTGGGATCTTATTTGATTTACTATATTTCAAAAAAGCATATAAACTCTTATTCAATCACTTTGATTTTTACAATAGTTACTACAATATTAGAATATTTAGCAGTATTATTTAACTTAGTTTCCTATGGAAATGGGTGGAATATCGGGTGGACTTTTTTATCGTATCTTATTCCATATTTATTAGTATATTGGTATTATTTAAAGTTAAAAAAAATTAAAATATTTTGGTAGATAACAGCAATATACTTCCATTATTTTATTGGCTTTAGGAAGAATAATTAGAAGAAAAATGATATTTAGGACAACGTTTTTTGATTTTATAGTTGGAATTACCTTGGGGTCCTATTGCAGTAAGAATAGCATTGGGTTCACAAGAATCACCGCTATTAGCTTCAATTTCAGCAATTGTCATCACTATAATGGTTGTAATTTCAGATTATTTAGAGATTAAAAGCATTAAGTTTAGAAAATTAGTAGATGGGGAGCCAATTATACTAATAAATAATGGTAAACTATTAGATTATAATTTAAAGAAAGTAAAGATTACTATAAATAAGTTGTTGATGCAATTAAGAGAAAAAAATATATTTAATATAGATGATGTAGCACTTGCAATCATAGAGAGTGATGGAGAATTAACCGTACTACCCAAAGTAAATAAGCAACCAATAACAACTGGAGACTTAAATATTTCAACAAACTATACTGGATTAATGAGTGATATAATTGTTGACGGTAAGATAATGTATGATAATTTAAAGTCTGCTAATCATGATGAAAAATGGATTAAAAAACAGCTTAAAAGTTCTAATGTTTCTAATGTTGAGAACGTATTTTATGCTGGGTTAAATGCTTGAGAAATTTTATATGTTTCAGTAAAAACAAAGAAATGAAAGAAAAATGTTGGGTCAGTAATGATACACTGTTCTTAAATTACTTAATCAATATTGACATAATATATATTAATGTATATTATAAATATATAAGTATTTAATTATAAGGTTATCACTTTGCGGAGGAAAATGATGGATCAACAAGAAGTAAGTGTTAGAATTTTTAAAGCATTGGGGCATCCTATAAGATATAAAATAGTTAAGTTTTTATATGATGGTCCCAAATGTGTATGTAAATTAAATGAACATATAGAATTTAGTCAAGCTAATTTATCCCAGCATTTAAAAATACTTAAGGAAGCCGGCATATTATCATCCGAAAAAGTTGGCATGAATATTCATTATGGGATAAGTAGTGAAGAAATAAAAAGTATTATTGATAGTGTTGATAAACTTGCTGTGAGTTATTTGCATGATTCAAAATAAAATATCAAGTGATTCTTAGGTTCAGGTGGAGTTTGCTTATAAGGAATACCTTTTCTCCATCTGAACCTTAGAAGAACTTATCCAGGCGCGTAGCGGTGTTTATCCCACACTTTGAAGGAGATGGGGTGTTAGCAATGGTAGCGATCGGATAAATAAATTCAGGAGGTTTAATTATGGAAATAAAAATTTTAGGAACAGGATGCTCAAATTGTAAGAAACTTGAAGCAAATGCCAGGGAGGCGGCTAAAGAGTTCAATGGAGATGTTAAGATTACAAAAGTAGAGGATGTTAAGGATATTATGAAATATGGAGTTATGAGAACACCTGCTATAGTTATCAATGAAAAGGTTAAAATGGTTGGAAAGGTTTCAAGTGTTGATGAAATTAAAAAATACATTAATGATGAAAAATAAAAATAAACTATGTTAAAACGGGACTTGACCCTATTTTAATAGGATTAGAGTCCAATATTTTAAAAGAACATATAAGTATTTAATTATAAGGTTATAATTTAAAGGGAGAGATACTATGTTTACACCAGTACAAATTTTTGCTGATTGGATTATTTATAATGTATTTGGAATTGCTAAGGAAAGTAGAATTGGCAGTGCTTTAAATTTCTTTGTATTTGATACAATAAAGATATTTATTTTACTATTAATTATAATTTATGTAATAACTTTTATAAGAAGCTTCTTTCCACCGGAAAAAACGAAAAAGATACTTGCAAAGAGTAAAGGAAGTACATTTATTGGGCATGTTCTTGCAGCATTGCTTGGAATTGTCACACCATTTTGTTCATGTTCTGCAGTACCGCTTTTTATTGGTTTTGTTGAAGCAGGAGTACCTCTTGGAGTTACATTTTCTTTTTTAATAGCTGCGCCAATGGTAAATGAAGTTGCATTAGGACTTCTTTATGGTTTGTTTGGAATAAAAATAGCTGTGATTTATGTAGTTTCTGGTGAAATAATTGCAATAGTAAGTGGTATTATAATTGGAAAATTAAAAATGGAAAAGTATGTGGAAGGATATGTTTATGAAATGCAAATGAATTCTGATTTGGAATTGCCTGATCCAACTACAAAGGAAAGACTAATGGATTCATGGAATTTTACAAGAGATTTAATAAAGAAAATATGGCTATACGTAATAATCGGTATTGCTATAGGTGGCTTTATACATGGATGGATTCCAGCAGGAGCATTGGCAAAATATGCAGGAAAGAGTAACCCATTTGCAGTATTTGTAGCTGTTGTAATTGGAGTACCATTGTATTCCAATGCTGCTGGAGTAATTCCATTAGTTAGTGAACTTACAAGAGCTGGAGTTGCAATGGGAACATCACTAGCATTTATGATGGCAGTTACAGCACTTAGTTTACCAGAGGCAATTCTTTTAAGAAGGGTTTTAAAGCCTAAATTATTAGCAGTATTCTTTGGGGTAGTAGCGCTCGGAATAGTGTTTACTGGTTATTTATTTAATTTTGTAATAAGATAAATTAAAAAAGCAACGAAATAGATCTGCACTATGCACATATTGACAAAATTTAAGTAAAACAATAATATAGGTATTATAATTATATAGTAATGTTCTTATATAGTTATAATACTTTCACAGTTTATAAACTTTGCGAAGCAAAGCTTCGCAAGTTAAGAATTAATAATGAAAAATTAATAGTGAAGGATGATTTTTAGCTGTCGCAAAAAATCTTTAAATTTATATAAAGCAGCAATGTTTTGCTTTAGTAAAACGAGTGATGAAAAGCTTAATCAAAGATTTTTTGTAGTGTAACGGAAAAAAATCCACATTAACTATTAATTCTTCATTCTTAACTATTAATTAAAAATATTGCTTCGCAATGTTTTTATATTAAGTCAAAATTTTATATGTGCCAAATTTAATATAGTTATACACAAAAATATGGGAGGGTATAAATGCAAGAAATAGAAAAGGCTAAAATAATATCAAAACTACTAAGAGTATTGTCTAATGAAAATAGATTGGTAATAGTGTGCTATTTAATAGAAAAACCTATGACAGTAAGCGAACTTCATGAAAAAATGAGCTATTTAACTCAACCAGCTTTGTCCCAACATTTATCAATACTTAAAGCTAACAGAATATTGGATTCAAATAAAAGTGGATTGACAATAACTTATTTTATTAAAGACGAAAGGATAGTTAATATAATTCAAGTATTGAAGGAAAACTATTGTAAATAAAATTTATGATAAATGTAATTTGCATATTGACAAAAATAAAATAGCATCTTAATATAAGTATATAAGAAAGTTATTATATATTTATTAGGAGGGTAGCATTATGACAAAGGCATCAGAATATCATAAGCAAGGATATACCTGTGGAGAAGCTATAATTAAGGTGTATAATGAAAAAAATGGTACTAGCATTCCAATAAGCCTTGGCAGTGGCATGGGTGCAGGGTTTACTGTTGGAAGCACATGTGGAGCTGTTGGAGCTGCAGCTGTAATTATAGGTTTTATAAGGGGAAGAGAGAACGGTACAGAGAAAAATGAAGCAAGAGGACTTACAAGAGAATTAATGCAAGATGTAAAACAAAAATATGGGACAGAAACATGTAAAGATTTAAAGAGGAATGGTATAGGGTGTGCAGAAATTATAGAACATACTTTTGAAGGTTTAAATCATATTTTAAATAAATAATAGGAAAAATTTTTTTAACTATTATATTGCTATATTTAAATATAGAAATATAAATTTAACTTAAAAAATAATTTGTTATATAAATATAAGTTAAGATAAAAATATTAAAGAAAGGTGAATTTACTATGGTTAAGGTTACTAAGCGGGCGGTTGAAAAGTTTAATAAAATTAAGCAAAAAGATGAAAATATGTTAAATGCAATGTTAAGAATTAGTTTTGGAGGTTATGGCTGAGGTGGCCCCAAATTACAATTAGCTCTGGATGAGTTAAAAAATAATGACGATATACTTGTTAAAGTAGAAGGGATGAGTATTGTTTATAATTTGGATCTTGAAACATATGTAAATGGATCAGTTATTGATTATTCAAATAATTGGTTTAGCCCAGGATTCACTATAAGTAGTCCAAATTCTTCTTCATGTTAAAAATATAAATAACTGTGGAATGAAGGGAGTGGTTAAATGCATAAATTTGATATTAAAAAGTTAGAGAAATTGGATAATCTAAAAAGAAGAGAGAGTATGCCTCCTGAAGAAACTTTAAAAAAGTTTAAAATAGGGGATAAAGGTACATTGATTGATATAGGTTGCGGCATAGGTTATTTTACTATACCAGCATCAAAAATTATTACTAATGGAAATGTAATTGGTGTAGATATAATGACAGAAATTCTTGATATTGCGCGAGAAAAAGCAGGAGATATATCTAATATAGAATTTAAAAAAAGTGAAGAATATTCTTTTTTAGTAGAAGATAGTTCTATTGATTATGTTTTTGTATGTAATGTTGTTCATGAAATAGAGGATAAGGTAAGATTTTTCACTGAAGCAAAAAGAGTACTAAAAGATAAAGGATATGTTTATATAATTGATTGGGATAAAAGAGATATGAAAGATGGACCACCTGCAAATGAAAGAATATCAAAAGAAGAAGTAAGAAATTTAGTTGAAACTTTAGATTTTACATTTTTAGAGGAAGTAAATATTAATACTGAACATTATGGATTAAAATTTAAAATATAATGAAAAAGATATGTTTTAGTAAAAATTATTGACAATTATATCGTTATATCTCAATATATGAATGCAATAATCATACATGGTATTTGAAGAGAAGGGAAAGATTATAGATAAGAATTCTAATAAATATAATGCAACTGCTGAGATACTTAAATTATTATCACATTTGGTTGTATAGAAAAAGGCCTTTTAGATAACGGAGAATGTAATGATTGGAGGAAATATATATGAAAAAAATAGTGATAGTTGGAGGAGTAGCTGGAGGAGCATCAGCTGCTGCAAGACTTAGAAGACTTGATGAAAATGCAGAAATAATATTGTTTGAAAAAGGTGAATATATATCTTTTGCAAATTGTGGATTACCTTATTATATTGGGGAAACCATAAAAGAAAGAGAAAAGCTGTTAGTGCAAACTCCTGAGGCCATGAAGGCAAGTTTTAATATTGATATTAGAGTAAATAGTGAAGTAATAACAGTAGATACTAAAAGTAAAAAAGTAAGGGTTAGTAGTAAAGACAAGGGAGAGTATGAAGAAAACTATGATTATTTAATTTTATCACCTGGGGCAACTCCTATTAAACCCCCTATTCCTGGAATACAAAGTGACAAGATATTTACACTAAGAAATGTACCTGATACTGATAAAATAAAAGCTTATGTGGATAAAGAAAATGTAAAAAATGCAATTGTTATTGGTGGAGGATATATAGGAGTTGAAATGGCTGAGAATCTTAAAGAAAGAGCCTTAAATACAGCTTTAGTTGAAGCGGCACCACATATATTAGCACCTTTTGATTCAGAAATGGTAACTTTTGCAGAAAAAGAATTAGAGGATAACGGCGTAGGAATTGTATTAAATGACGGGGTTAAGGAATTTAAAGAAGAGGGAACAGGAGTAAATGTAATTCTAAACAGTGGAAAAATTTTGTATGCAGATATGATTATACTTGCTATAGGAGTAAAACCAGATACTGCCTTTTTAAAGGATTCAGGAATAGAGTTTGGACCTAAGGGCCATATAATAGTAAATAATAAAATGGAAACTAAAGTGGAAGGGGTATATGCAGTAGGAGATGCTATTGAAGTAGTTGATTTTGTAAATGAAAGTAAAACTGCTATTGCACTTGCTGGACCAGCAAATAAGCAGGGAAGGATTGCAGCAGATAATATATGTGGTTTAAATTCAACTTATAAAGGTACAATGGGAACAGCAATTATTAAAGTATTTGGGTTAACTGGTGCAAGTACAGGGAACAATGAAAGAACATTAAAATCAAAGAACATACCACATAAGGTTATATATCTTCATCCTAATTCAAGTGCTGGCTACTACCCAGGTGCAGCACCAATGACAATAAAGCTTATTTTCAATGATGAAGGAAAGATACTAGGAGCCCAAGCTTTTGGATATGCTGGGGTAGATAAGAGAATTGATGATATAGCTATTACTATGAGGCTTGGTGGAACGGTTTATGATTTAACAGAATTGGAACTTGCATATGCGCCTCCTTATTCTTCAGCTAAAGATCCTGTAAATATGGCCGGGTTTATTGCGGAAAATGTCTTAACTGGCAAAGATGAAATAATACTTACAGAGGACATAGATAATAGAGATAAGGATAAAACACAACTTGTTGATGTAAGAACTGAATTAGAATGCAGCAATGGAATCATAGAAGGAGCTATAAATATACCTTCAGAAGATATAAGAGCTAGAATGAATGAACTGGATAAAAGCAAAGAAATATTAATTTATTGTCAGGTAGGACTTAGAGGGTATATAGCTGCAAGAATTTTAAGGTCAAATGGATTTAAAGTCAAAAATCTAACAGGTGGATATAAAACCTATACTATGGGTAAGTTTAAACCAAGAGATGTTGTAATGAATAATAGTGGTGAAGGCGGTTCTATTGATTTAGGAGGGAAAAAATCTAATGTAAGTTTAGAGAGCAATTTAAATGAATATAAAGAAGCTGATGAAGTATATAAAAAAGGAGACTTTGACAAAAACCTTGATGCTTGCGGAATATGCTGCCCAGGACCTTTAATGCGTGTTAATAGTAATATACAGGATATGAAAGAAGGAGAAGTATTAAAGGTAATGTCATCGGATCAGGGATTTTATGAGGATATAAAATCTTGGTGTGAAAGAACTAATAATGAGCTCCTTAGCAGAGAAAAAGATAAAGGTAATATAATAGCTTTTATAAGAAAAGGTAATAAAAAACAAGCAGTTCCAAATAATAATTCAGTTAATACTGGTACCATTGCACAGAAAGATAATAAAACATTAGTTGTGTTTAGTGGAGATTTGGATAAAGCTTTAGCGTCCTTTATAATAGCTAACGGGGCAGCGGCTATGGGTAAAAAAGTTACAATGTTTTTTACCTTCTGGGGACTTAATATTTTAAGAAAGCATGAAAAAGTTAGTGTTTCAAAGGGATTCATGGATAAGATGTTTGGTTTTATGATGCCTAGAGGAGCTAAAAGGTTAAAACTTTCCAAAATGAATATGCTTGGTATGGGTACAAAAATGATGAAAATGGTAATGAGAAATAAAAATGTTTCTTCACTAGATGAGCTAATTAAAGCAGCTATTGACAGTGGAATAGAAATAGTTGCATGTCAGATGAGTATGGATGTAATGGGACTTAAACAAGAAGAACTAATAGATGGAGTTAAAGTAGGTGGTGTAGGATACTATTTAGGAGAAGCAGAAGATTCTAACGTTAATTTGTTTATATAAGATTATTTATCAATTGCAATAGATGTGCTCTGTAATTTATATAACGAGACAAGGAGGTTAAATAAGTGAGTAATATTGTTTTATTTATTGTTATTGGATGTATCGCAGGTATTTTGAGCGGATTATTTGGTATAGGTGGAGGAATTATAATAGTACCTGCATTAATTTATCTATGTGGATTTACCCAGTTAAAAGCCCAAGGCACATCTCTTGCAATTTTATTACCTCCGGTAGGCATACTTGCATTTATGGATTACTATAAAAATGGAAATGTCAATATTTTAGCAGGAATATTAATATGCATATTTTTAGTTATAGGCTCAGTTTTAGGAGCTAAAATGTCTCATGTAATACCAGTAGGTATTATGAGAAAATTATTTGGTATTTTAATGATGTTAATAGCTGTTAAATTAATTTTTAGTAAATAAAAATTAATTCAATAAATGTTTTGGGAATGAGAGGAATAAAAGAGAATGTTGCATTATTTCTATAAATGATATAAAATTTTCAGGTAAAGACATATTATGGTGTAGTAAATTTAATTTATAATTTTTAAGAGGTGTTTTATATATTGGAGGAAACTAAAGATAATACATATTTAAAAGTAAATGCCGCAAACAAAATTGCATGCGTAAGAAAGGAGGATGAATTTGAGGATTTTTCTTATGAAGATGAAGACAAGATAATGAAAACTGAATTAAAGAAAGAACTTAAAAGTTGGAAGCCTATTGAAGAAGACTTTTCACTGGAATATCATTTAAATAGACTAACAAAAGTTGAATTGCTGAATATAGCCAGAAATCTCTATATAAATAAAATTTCAAGTCTAAAGAAAGAGGAACTAAAAAATAGAATATTAGAATTATACGAGGAAAAGTCATATTTTCTTATAGAAAATATAGATGTTGAAAGATTTGAATTCTTAATTGACCTTGCAAGAAAAAAATTTTGTAAAGTTCGATATACAGATATACAAATAAATGATATTGGTTATTTTAGGGATATGGCATTTCTTTTTACAGGAATACTAAATGAAGAAGATGTCATTATTATGCCAGAAGAATTGCAAAAAATAGTTTTAACTAAAGATAACAAAAGTTTGAGAGATAGAATGAAAAATAATGGACAAGTTATAAAACTATTTTGGGGAATGTGTAATTATTATGGTGTTATTCATATTGATGATTTTAAGCAATTAATAAAAAAATATATTGATTTTGATTTATCAAGTATGGATCTTAAAATTGTATTAGAAAATGGAGCAGCTTATTATAATGAATTTGAGTATGATGGGAATATAGGTAATGATGTTTTAGTTGATAATGTGGATGATATATTTTTAAAGCAGCATAAAAGAATTGATTTGGATTTTTATCCTTTCAAAAAAGAAGAATTGTTGGCAGCAGCAAGAGCAGATTTTCAGGATAAAACAAAAGCATATAAGAAATTTCATAGCTTTTTAATAAATAATTTTGATATAGATGTTAATGTAGCAGAAGATTTAATATTTTCCTTAGAGGCAGATATTAAAAATGATGAAAAAGTTTCTGATGCTATTTCAGATTTCTTAAGTAACTTTCAGCTTTCGAATGTTGATGAATCAAATTTTATTGGAAGTGAAGTTATTAAATTTGCTAATAATATAAGGCAGTGGACTATAAAAGGATATACCCCTATGGAACTTAGTCAGCCTACTGCAGTTAACAAAAAAAAGATAGGAAGAAATGATCCTTGTCCTTGTGGAAGTGGAAAGAAGTATAAAAAGTGTTGTGGTAGAGGATAAAATCTTCAAATAAGAGTATATATACCTGCCATTTTAGCTATAATGGCAGGTATTAGTACTTATTTAAGTGATTTATTGGCTTCATTTTTAAATATCTACATAAAGCTTTAACAGTTTCATCTAAAATACGATTCCTGTCAATTGAGCTTTTATAAAGAGAAACATCGTCTACTACAGAATTTATAATAAGTGATGTAACTATGGCGGCAGCTTCATAATCGTCTATATCAATGTATTCTTTATATAGTTTTATAGAATAAAGTGCAGCATCTTGTATTTTTTGTCTTTGCTCATCTGAAAGTGCTGCAACCTCTGGATCATAGTAGTAAAGTGTTCTTACTTCTCTTTGAAAATCCACAGATTTATCATGAATATCTATAAGTATTAACATGAATTCACGGAAACATTCTTCTGGTGATTTAAAAAGCAGCATTTTATTCATAAATTCATCTCGAAGTTTATCAAATTGTGCCTGATATTTTTTAAGAATGTCTAAAAAAATTGTATGTTTATCTTTAAAGTAAGAATAAAGACATCCTATTGAAACACCAGCCTCAGTTGCTATTTCTGAGGTTGTTGTCTTGTAATACCCATTTTTACAAATCAGTTTATAGCCGGCTTTAAGTATTTTATCCTTTTTTTCTATACTTCTTTTTTGCTGGGGTTCTCTTATTTTACGTTCATTTATCATGTTATCACATCCCTTATATCAACATTTTAAAGAAATAATAATAGGTTGTCAATAAAAAATATGAATAAAAGTTCTTATTTATATATTGACTTATGGATAAACTTGGCGTAATATAATCAACATAAACAAGAATAAACATTCACATTCTGATTTGGAGGCTGTAAATATGAATTCAGTGAAAAGTAAAACAGGAGTAAGTACAGTAATTATAATTATGCTTGGCACATTTATATCTAGTTTTGATATAAATGTTGTAAATACCGCTCTGCCAATAATGCAGTCGTATTTTCATGCCGGTATGTCGTCTATAGAATGGATAATAGTAGGTTATTTAATGGTGCTTGGTGCAACACAGCTTACATTTGGAAGACTTTCCGATATGTTTGGACATAAGAAAATTTATGTAGCTGGTTTAATGTTATTTACAATAAGTTCCCTTTTTTGTGCACTATCAATGTCTATTGTCATGTTGATTATTTTTAGAATCACTCAAGCAACTGGAGCTTCTATGATTTCTTCCAGCGGCAGTCCAATTATAATTGATGCAGTAGAACCTAAAAATAGGGGAAAATCCTTAGGAATGATAGCCATTTCTGTAGCCGTGGCTGTTTGTACAGGTCCAGCATTAGGAGGACTTTTGGCTTCTAGGGCAGGTTGGAGCAGTATATTTTTTATAAATGTTCCAATTGGTATAGTTGTCTCTATATTAGCTATTAAAGTTATTAAAAAAGATGATAAAAGAAGAAATGAAGTTCAGTTTGATTTTGCAGGAAGTACATTAATTATTGCCGCGATCTTCTTAATATTACTTCCATTAAATCTTTTAAGTAAATCTTATTTTAATATTGGAAGCATTGTTTCTTTTTTAGGAGGTATTTTTGTACTTTTATTGTTTATTGCATTTGAAAAGAAATCTAAGCATCCAATACTTAATATGGAGCTTTTTAAAAATAGAGTTTTTACAGGAAGTACTTTTGCAGCTATGTTTTTTTACATGGGAGAATTTATTTTAGTTTTTCTAGCGCCTTATTATTTGCAAAAGATGAGAATGCTTACTCCTTTTATGTCTGGAGTAATGATGTTGCCTATGTCAATAGCTATGATTATAGCAGCTCCGTTAAGTGGTACAATCTCAGATAATTTTGATAGCCGCTATATAGGATGTATTGGACTTGCAGTAATGGCATTAGCTACTTTATTCGTTGGAGGATTTAATGCTTCAACACCAATTTGGATGTTAGCTGTAGTTTTCTTTATATATGGGTTAGGAGGGGGATTTTTTCAAACTCCAAATACCAGTGCAGTAATGGGAAGTGTAACTGCAGATAGAAGGGGAGTTGCCTCAGCAGCTCTTGGTACAATGAGAACTTTTGGAATGATGTCAGGGGAGGCAATTTCTGCAGCGCTTATTGCTTTTAGCATGAACAAGTCAGCACCTACATTTATATCAAAGGGGTTGAAAAGTACATTGCTGTGGCAAGCAGAATTTAGGTTTTCAACTAAGGTTACATGTATTGTAGCAGCAATATGTGTTATATCAGCAATAGTATTATCATTTATGCGTGGAAAGTCTGCAGCACCATGTGGGAATGCTGTAGTTAAAACAAATTAGTTGCCTGATATAGTTATATTACCATTGTCTGAGAAAATTTTGATATTGTTGTCATGGATATCTTAAAATCTATTACTTAATTTTTGCATATATAAAATTTTGACTTAATGTAAAAATATTGCGGAGCAATATTTTAAAGAACAAGGTTCAAAGTTCAAATATCAAATAAGGATAATTTTCTTCCTAACGTCAGGAAATATTAAAATTATAGATTTCCTGAGGTACGATGGAAATCATCTTTATCTGTTCTTTGTTATTTGAACTTTGTTATTTTCAAAAACTTTGCTTCACAAAGTTCTTAAACTGAGAAAGTTGAGTCTGTAAATAATAGATTTTGTCTATGCCATTTAATCTAAGGCAAACTCAACAGCAGAAACAGCATGAATTGCTGTTGTATCAAATATTGGAATGTTTACATCCTTTTGTTTTATCAAAAGAGGTATTTCAGTGCAGCCAAGAACTATTCCCTCAGCACCATTTAAAGATAACTTGTTTATTATTTTTTTATATTTTTCTCTTGATGGATCCTTTATTATACCTTTGCATAATTCATTGTATATGATTTGGTGAATAACTTCTCTATCATTTTCATCTGGAATACTTACGTTTATATTGAATTTATCTTTCAGCACTTTTTTATAAAAATCTTCTTCCATAGTAAATTTTGTTCCAAGGAGTCCTACAGTTTTTATATTTTTTTCAATTATTTTTTTACCTGCAGCTTCTGCTATATGTAAAACCTTGATTCCAACTTTACTTTCTATATCAGGAGCTAGTTTATGCATTGTATTAGTACATATTATGATAAAATCAGCGCCACCTTTTTTAAGACTTTGAGCAGCATTAACCATTATATTTGATAATTCCTCCCACTTATTTTGATGTTGAAGAATTTCTATTTCATTAAAGTCTACCGAATATAATATACATTCAGCTGAATGAAGTCCTCCTAAAGTTTTTTTAACAGTTTCATTTATAATTCTGTAATATTCCAAAGTGGATTCAAAACTCATACCGCCTATTAAACCAATTTTTTTCAATTTAAACATCTCCTTTAAATTATTTCAGATATACTAAGTTGCAATAACTTTATACCTTTTATAATTTCTTCATTTTTAGGATAAGTAAAATTTAACCTTATAAAATTACCTTTTTCATCTTTTTTAATGTAGAAGGAGTCTCCAGTGACATAATTTACTCCATTTTTTAAAGACCTTTTTAAAAGTGACTTTAAGCAAATATTATCTGGAAGCTTACACCAAATGTAAAAGCCACCTTCAGGTTTAAAAAACTTTATACTTCTAATATTGCTTGTAAGTTTTTCAGACATCAAATCTCTTTTTAGAGAATAGCTTTTTCTTATTTTTTTAACATGCTTTTTATAATAGCCCTGTCTTAAAAATTCACATACAATATGCTGACTTAAGGTATTTACATGTAAATCAGTAAGCTGCTTAAACAAACTCAGTTTAGCTATTACCCTTTCTGGAGCAGCGATCCAGCCCACTCTTAAACCGAGAGAAATTACTTTTGAAAAGGTACTTAAATATATTACATAACCACTTTTATCTAATGCTTTTAAAGGCGGAAGATAGTTACCTTCATATCTGAGTTCACCATAGGGATCATCTTCAATTATGGGAATTCCATATTTTTCTGAAATTTTAATGAGATCATATCTTCTTTCAAGACTCATAGTGATTCCTGTTGGATTTTGAAAATTTGGTATGGTATAAATAAATTTTGGGTTAAATTCGTTAATTAAATATTCTAGCACATCAACTCTCATACCGCATTTATCCATAGGAATACTTATGATTTTAGCACCCAGTGTCTGAAGAAGTTGGATAGCTCCGAAGAACGTTGGGTTTTCCACTAATATTACATCATTATAATTTACAAAAGTTCTTACAACTAAATCCAACCCCTGCTGAGAACCAGAAGTAACAATTATGTCGCTTGTAGATATTCTAACTTCTCTATTTAACATAAGTTTTTTAATTTCATTTTTTAAATCTTTGTTTCCAGATACTGGACTTTGAAAAAACATGTTCTTTGCTTCATTTTTTAATAAATCAATTTGTATTTTCTGAAATTCCAATTGAGGAAATAGATCTGGTGATGGCATACCACCACCAAAGGAAATCATTTTGCTATTGATATCGGTATTCATAATTTTAGTTATTGTATTGTCAAAATTATTATTTGAACTTTTGCTGTATATTTCGTCCCAAAACAAGTACTTTTTATGATCATTTTCCTCATGGTTATCGTAAAAGCTAATATAAGTGCCTCTTCTAGCATTTGAATCAATGAGACCTTTTTCTTTGAGCTCTTCATAAGCTTTAATTATGGTACTTCTATTAACTTTTAATGTATTTGCAAGTTGTCTTTCAGATGGTAATATGTAGTTTTTAGGAAGTATTTTGGAATAAATCATATTTTTTATTTGGTTTTCAATTTGAATGTATAAAGCAATTTTACTTTTCCTGTTTATTTTAATTTCCATATAATCACTCGCTTAGCTAAGGTTGTTCTTAAACTTATTATATCAACTTGAGTGTATTTCAAAAACATCCAGTTTAAATATTTATAATACCATCCAGACTTTATTGACAAATAAACTATCATATTATAAAATGAATTACATATTCAGTTTTATATTGGCGGGGATAAAATGGCTCAAATAAAAAAAGACAAAATTAGGCAGGCAATTGAAAGTTCGGCGATAGATATATTTTTAGAAAAAGGGTATCTTAACACAAAAATGAAGGATATTTCTGAAAAAGCAAATATATCAGTAGGAAATATTTATATTTATTTTAAAAACAAAGAAAATTTATTTTATACTGTTTTACCACAATCTTTTGTAGATGCTTTTAGAAATTATAATTCTAATATATTTCCAATATTAACAAAAGCCTTTTTTAATAATGAACAAGATTTAGAAAGGTATGTTCCAAATCATAAACAGGTAGAGGATTTAATAGCAAATCGTAAAAGATTGTTAATATTATTGAGGTGCAGCAAAGGTACAAAATATGAAAATTTGAAAGAAGAGATATTAGAAAATATAATACAGCGCGAATGTAGTTATCTGCAAAAATATAATTTTGCAGATAACTGTAGGACAACTCAAAATTATAAAGTAATAAGAATGGTGTTTTACAATATGCTTAATATGCTGCTGGATTCCCTGGAAGGTGATATGAATGGGGATGAACGAAGAAATGTAGTGAGATTTGCGTTTAAATACAATTATGATGGATTTAAAAGATTACTTACAGAATACACTAAGTAAAACTAGTGCTATATCTTAAATATAAGTCACAAATAGAAAATATAAACAGAGTTCTTGGTTTCAGGTAGAGTTTTTTCTCCATCTGAAACTTATTAACAGGATTCTTAGTGCTTTAGCACTTAGAAGACGTTATCCTTTAGGGGAAATCTTTATCCAGGGTCGTAGCAGCCGTTATTCCCCACTTTATAAGAAGGGTATTACGGTTGGTAGCTAGCCATCGGATGAAAAATAGCTTAGATATATTGTATAAAGTATTTATAAGGTGGGAATAAAATGATAGATTTATTTAGAGCATTTGCTACAAAGGATGATTTTTTTTATGATGGTGCATTTATTGCCAAGGCAAAATATCAACGATTTCAATCAAAATCAGATAAAGAAACTTATAAAAATGAGATTATAAAAAGCAATAGACGACTTTCTGTAATCAACTGTAGTGGATATGTTAATAATGAAGTTGTAGAAACATTAACAGTTTATTTAATGATGAATGCTACAGTTAAAGAAGCTACTCAATTAGAATCTATCAAAGATGTGGGTACTTTATGGCGTAATTTTTCAAAAAAAGAAATTGCAGATTTTAGTCATCTTACAGGAGATACAAATTCTATTCATCTCACGGAAAATCCTGTTGTACAAGGATTATTTATACTGAAAGAACTTTGTGATACATCTCAAACCAATGAAATAGAAGTAAAGTATGTTCATCCTGTTTATAGTGGTAATCCGGTTTATATAAAATATGAGGGAAATCTCATTAAAGGTTTTAGTAATGGTATATTATGTTTTAAAGCAACCCTGCTTTAAAATATGAATAAAGAAAGTATAAACAGAATTCTTGGCATCAGATGGAGTTTTGACTCCACATAATGCTTTAGAGATCGTTATCCAGGGATGTAACTACTCTTAATACTTTCACTTAGAGAAAGGGGAATATTAAGAGTAGATAGTCATCGGATAAAATTACATTGAAAAAGGAGTAGAGACTTTATGATGAATGTAAATAGTGAAAAGTGTATAGGATGCGGACAATGTGTTAAAGATTGTTTTGCAAGAGACATAGAGATAATAGATGGTAAAGCTAAAATAAATAATATTACTTGCATAAAGTGCGGGCACTGTATTGCGGTGTGTCCTAAAAGTGCAGTATCAACAGACGAATATAACATGGAAGATATAAAAGAATACAATAAAGAAGATTTTTCCGTAGATGCTGATACTTTATTAAATTTTATCAAGTTCAGAAGAACTATAAGACAGTTTAAGGATAAAAAAATAGAAGATGAAAAAATTCTTAAAATTATAGAAGCCGGAAGATTTACCCAAACAGCAAGCAATATGCAGGATGTATCTTATATAGTTGTAAGAGATGGAATACAGGATTTAAGAAAATTAATAATTGAAAGTTTAAATCAAGTTGGAGAAAAAATACTTAAAGATACAAATGAAAAAAATATACTTTATCAAAGATATGCTAAAATATGGATTGATATGTATAAGGAATATAAAGAAAACCCTAAAAACGATAGATTATTTTTTAATGCTCCAGTAGTAATAGTTGTTACGGCAAGACAGGAAGTAAATGGAGCTTTAGCATCTTCAAATATGGAACTTATGATTAATTCTTTAGGACTTGGAACGTTGTTTAGTGGTTTTTCTGCTGTGGCTGCCCAAATGGATGAAAAAATAAGTAAGTTTCTTGGAGTTAAGAAAGGGAGAAAGGTTGTAACTTTCATGATAGTTGGATATCCTAATGTGAAATATCTAAGAACTGTACCAAGGAGAAAAGCAGATATACGCTGGAAGTAAATATTACAAATTACAAAGTGGTATATTGTAGGGCTTCAAAGAAGCCCTCTGTTACAAGGCAGATACCATGCATTTATTAAAAATGTTCATTTTTTCTATACGATTAAATGCTTCATTCATTTTTTTGGTATTTACTGTCATGGCAAGTCGTATGTATCCTTCACCACATTTACCGAAAGCATTACCAGGAAGTACAAGAACATGAGCCTCATTTAGCATTTTATCGGCTACTTCTTTTGAACTAAGTCCTGTAGCTTTTATATTGACAAAAAGGTAAATACTACCCCGTGGCTTTAAAACTGACATATTTGGAATTGAACAAATTCTATCATAGGCGTAAAAAATCCTCTTTTTATATTCGCAAGCAATCTGCGGTTGTATTTTATCTCTATTTTTAAGTGCATGAATCGCAGCACGCTGGGATATTGAAGGTGAGGCAAACACATTATTTTCATTTATATCTTTAGCAGTTTGAATGATAAATGAAGGTGCAATAAGGTAGCCTATTCTCCATCCTGTCATGGCATAGTTTTTGGAGAAACTGCCAATTGTAATTGTACGCTCACGCATTTTTTCAAGAGTAGTAATTGGAATAAATGGTTCTTCGTAGCTAAATAGTGTATAAATATCATCCGCAATTACGATTAAATCATATTTAATAGCAATTTCTGCAATTTCTTTAAGTGTTTCCTTTTTAAAACATGTTCCTGAAGGGTTGTTTGGTGTATTTATTATTATCGCTTTTGTTCTATTAGTAATTAAGTTTTCTAATCTTTTAGGATTTACTTGAAATCCTTCTTCTTCAAAGGTTTCAAGATGTACAGGAATACCTCTAGCTAGTTTTATTTGCTGTGGATATGGAGTAAAATAAGGATCATGTATTATGACTTCATCTCCATCATCGAGAATGGCTTCTAGAGTCAACCACATTGCATGACATCCACTTGTAGTGATCATGCATTCATCACTTTTAACGTTATAATCATATTTATTTAAGTAAAATTTGCGTATTTCTTTACGAAGTTCTGGATCACCTAAAGAGTCTGTATAGTGTGTATGGCCATTCATGGCATCTTCAAATGCTTTTTTTATTATAATTTCACTAGTTGTAATATCAGGATCTCCGAGACTGAAATCAATAATATCATCAAATTTTTTTAAAAGATCATTACTTTCACCCATTGGAGTGGATATACTATTCCAATATCTTTTAGATAAAAATTTATTTTTCATGCTAAATTATCTCCTTATAATGAAAATTGATTCTGAAACGGTGTTTCAAAAACTATTATAGCATGTATCAAAATATTTTCAATAAATATTCAACAATGTTTATAAATATTCAATAATAAATTGACGTAACTTATAGATAATATTATTATATTAACATAGTGTAATAGAGGAGGGAGTCCCTTTTGACTAATAATTCACAAAATTATGATAGTATTTCTATGGTTGATAGAGCGATTCAAATTATAAATGAAATATATAAATCAGAGGTTCCTATTGGTGTTTCCGAAATATCTTCTAATCTTGACTTACCTAAAGCAACAGTATATAGAATTTTAAATACCCTTTTTCAAAATTCTATTATAGAAAAAGATAAAAATGGGAAATATGGTTTAGGGTTAATTTTTATTCAGTATAGTGAAAAAGTCAAATCCAAAGTTGACTTAAATTTGATTGCAAAACCTTTTATGGTTGATCTTTCTGCAAAAACTGGAGAATCTACAAATTTGGGAATATTAGATGAGGATAATGTAGTGACAATTTCCAGTGTAAATGGAGAAAGTTCAGTACTTGTTTCAAGATTAATACCCGTATCTCCTCTGCATTGTTCATCTATGGGAAAAATATTTCTTAGTTATCAGGATGACGAAATGATTAAAGCTTATTTTAAAAGGCATAATCAAAAAAGAACAGTAAACACTATATCAAATTATGAGGATTTTTTGTTAGAAAGAAAAAAGATAATAGCAGAGCAAATTTCTTACGATATAGAAGAGTATGAATATGGTTTAGGATGTATTTCTGCACCAATATATAATAGTAAAGGAAAGATTGCAGCAGGGATAAGTGTTTCAGGACCTATTAGCCGCATGAAGTTTAAAGGTATAAAGTATATTGAAAATGAGTTAAAAAATGTAGCAAATAAGATCAGTGAGAAAGTGAAAGTACTAGGAATTAATATTACATATTAGGGTGGTTGTGAAGAAGTTATGGAAAGAACGGATGTTAATCAGTATTTAAGAAGTATAGAGCTTAGGAGAGATAAGATAAAATCTTTTTCAACATACCCATTTTGTTTACCAGTTATAAAAAATTTATCCAGTTTAAAGTTCCATCCTAAGGTTACATTTATTGTAGGAGAAAATGGGACTGGTAAATCTACAATTCTTGAGGCAATTGCTGTTTTATCTGGATTTAATGCTGAAGGGGGAACTAAAAATTTTAATTTTGCAACCTGTGATACTCATTCGAAATTATATAATTACATTAGATTGATTAAGGGTATTAGAGCTCCGAAGGATGGATTCTTTTTAAGGGCAGAAAGTTTTTATAATCTTGCAACAAATATTGATGATCTTGAAAAACAAACTCCAGGACTTTTATCGTATTATGGTGGACGTTCATTACATAAGCAGTCTCATGGAGAGTCTTTCTTTTCAGTATTTATAAATAGGTTTAGTGGAAAGGGATTGTACATATTAGATGAACCAGAAGCAGCACTATCTCCATCCAGGCAGATGGCTATGATTTCAAAAATACATGAACTTATAGAAAAAGATTCACAGTTTATCATAGCAACTCATTCTCCAATTATAATGGCATATCCTGACGCAGTTATATATGAGATAAAGGACTCTATTAAAAAAGTTAGATATGAAGAAACAGAACACTATCAAGTGATGAAGAGTTTTTTAAATAATACAGATAAGATGATGGACATACTTATAAATGACAAGTGAGGTAAAGTGACTATAATAAAATCACTTGGGCAATAGAATAGATAAAAAATTCTTATTGCCTCAAGTGATTTATTTTTAAATAGAAAACAAGGTACAACTACTTTTCAAAAACAAGATTTTTAGAGTTACTTGTAATCCAAGGATTTTTTATATTAGCATCAAATGTTATATTTTTAAATGTACTATTACTAAGATAATTTATACTAGCAGGTTTTGTATTTTTAAATGATGTGTCTGCAAAATTTATGTTGTCATCATAGGAATCTTTTAGTCCGGACACAAATATAGCATTACTTTTCGAACTGTCTATGCTACAATTGATAACGGAAATATCTTTAAATTGTGGTAGATTTAAAGCTGGTTTAAAGCCTTGAGCTTTATTTGAATCAGAATAATTGGATGTGAAAGTAAAAGGTTCACCTTCGCTGTCAGTAATGTTTTTGAGTGCAGAATCACGAAAGGTTATATTTTTTGCACCACCACCTGTTTGTGGTGTTGTTTTACATCTAAGGCCTGCACCTGTGCCATTTAACACATTGTCTTCGGCAAGAATATTTTCTATCCAAGCAGCTGTATTACTTCCAGCTACTACAGCACCATGACCGTGGGCAAAGTAATTATCAAATATCCATACATTGTCTACCGGGTTGCGAGTTTTTTCATCTTCTGCACCTTTTCCAGCCGTAAAATTTATATCGTCGTCACCAGTATCAAATACACTATTTAATACGATTAAACCATTTGAATCAAAATCGATACCATCTGCGTTATTACAATCAAAAGTTTTAACAAGGGCACCGTTTAAAACTGTGTTATTGCAGTGACTTGTTACAATAGTGTGCTGTGAAGGATTTTCAAAAGAAAGACCGTCACCTAAATATACATTATCTATATGGCTAATTGAAACAAGATTTGATCTCGTAGAATAGGCCTTAGTATCAGAAAGTCCATTATTTTTTGCTAACTTAAATTGATTGGCTGCCAGGATACCATTTCCTGAAACTGTTTTTAAGCTGCTTTTTAAAGAATTTGGGAATCCAGTGAGGGCATCAGCGTTACCCTGTTTCCATCCGTTTCCGTCTATTGTGCCGCTTCCAATTATTTTTAAATCTTTGCTGTTATTAGTGCCAATAGCATTAATAAGAGCATTACTTTTATTGGTATCTTTTGATGTAGCATCAGTTTTTATATAATCCTCCGGGTTATCTGAGCCAATAAGAGTTCCATCTACTCTGAAAATAATACCAGGTTTCAACCAAAGTGCACCTGACTTAAAAGTCTTTCCCGATGGAAGAATCACTTCTGAACCATTAGTAGAAGCATCAATAGCAGCTTGAATGGACTTTGTATCAAGGGATTGTCCATCACCAATAGCTCCATATCTAGTTACATCAAATATTTTTGGTATTTTAGTTGTAGTTTCAATAATGGTATTGCTGTCCTTTGATTCAGTTCCATTATTGTTAACAGATCTAACAGTAAATTTATAAGTGGTATTTGGTTTAAGTCCTGTAACAGTATAAGTATGCTCACTTATTTTTACGGCTGAATTATTACTAGGATCTTTATAAAAGTTATCAACCAATGATTTGGACTTGGATGATATACTATTTGTATTACCTATGTATTTTCCATTCAAATAGATGTTATATTTAGTAATGTCTTTGTAATTGTCTGGCTTGTGCCATGCTAAAGTAATGCTATTATCATTATAAGCTAAAGTTGGTACTATTAAATTTTGAGGTACTGATGAATCCTTAATAGTTTCATTACTTATACTCTTAGAATTTACGCTGCTGCATCCTATAAATAATGAACCGAGAACTATTAATCCTGACAATAAGCTTAGTAATTTAATATTTATAGTTTTATTCATTAGATCATCTCCTAGTATATTAATAGTATTTTATATCATTTTAATAGCTGATTATTAAAAGAATATATAAAAGTTATTATATTTTAATGAATAAAGCTGTAATACTGTGAAAATTTTAGTGAATATAATTTGATTAATTCATATTTTTTCATACATTTTTTAAAATTGAAGATAATATGTATGAGAGGAGGAATTATTGTGGAAGGAGATAGAACTAAAGATGGTTCCATGGAACTGCCAATTGAAAAACACGATACTGCAGCATGGGCAAATATCCATAAGGAAAAACCAGTTTCAAAAGTATCAGTGCCAAGTGAATTTGATGTTAAGAATGCTAAAGAATATGTAGATTCTAATGAAAAATAATTCCTATTATAAAAGACCTAACTGATTGGTTAGGTCTTTTATCTGATGGCTACCTACTGTAACACTTCCACTTCTATCAAAGCGGAAGATAACAGTAGATACGCCCCTAGATAATTCATCTAAACTTAGTGGGAGAAACAAACTCCCACTAAGTAAGATTCATTGATTGTAATCAATATTTTATTGATGATAATTTCTTGTAAATATCATATCTTTCATGAGCATTATTTTCAGATTCTTTAAATGCTTTTTCAACTGCATCAGGGAAGATAGTTTTTAATGAAGAATAACGGAGTTCTCCATTAATAAAGTCTATATATGATTTTGTAGGCTCTTTGGAGTCTAATATAAAAGGATTTTTACCTTCCTGTTTTAATAGAGGATTATACCTATATAGGTGCCAGTAACCGGATTCAACAGCCTTTTTCTCTTCTGCAATACTAGTACCCATTCCAGTTTTGATACCATGGTTTATACAAGGTGCATAGGCTATGATTAGAGAAGGACCTTTATAAGCTTCTGCTTCTGTAATTGCTTTAATGGTATGGTTCATGTTTGCCCCCATGGCTATTTGAGTTACATATACGTATCCATAAGTCATGGCCATCAAACCAAGATCCTTTTTCCTTATTTTTTTACCGCTGGCAGCGAGCTTCGCAACTGCTCCTGTAGGAGTTGATTTTGACGATTGACCACCAGTGTTTGAGTAGACTTCTGTGTCCATAACAAATATATTTACATCATCGCCTAAGGCAAGTACTTGATCTACACCGCCAAATCCAATGTCATAGGCCCATCCATCACCGCCGATTAGCCAATGAGATTTTTTGATTAAATAATCTTTCTTCATAAATATTTCATTTAAAATACTATTATTTTTTAAACTTTCATTGTTCAGGATTTTTAGTATTTTTGCAGAAGCTCTTTTTGAAGTATCTGCATCATTGAATCCTGCAAGCCATTCTTTAAAGGCTTCTTTCAGTTCAGAATTAATGTCCATTGTCATGGCTGTTTCCATCAAATCAGCTAATCGTTCTCTCATTTGTTTTACACCAAGGAACATTCCATATCCGTATTCTGCATTATCTTCAAATAATGAATTACCCCAGGAAGGACCTTTGCCAAAATTATTTGTAGTGTAGGCTATTGCAGGTGCACTTGCTCCCCAGATTGATGAACAGCCTGTTGCATTTGCTATCATCATTCTATCTCCATAAAGTTGAGTTAAAAGTTTAATATAAGGAGTTTCTCCACAGCCAGGACAGGCACCGTTAAATTCCAGGAGTGGCCTTGCAAATTGACTTCCTTTTACTGTATGCAAATCCATTAATCCTTCTTTAGGAGTAATTTTCATGGCATATTCAAAATTATCAGATTGTTCTTCTATTTCTTCTTTTGCAGGTTTCATTATCAAAGCTTTTCCTGGAGCAGGACATATATCTGCACAATTTCCACATCCGGTACAATCGAGTGGACTTATTTGAATACGATAATGTAAGTTTTCAAGGTCTTTACCAACAGGTTTTTTTGTTAGAAAATTTTCAGGAGCATTTTCTTTTTCTCTATCATCTAGTAAGCAGGCTCTTATTACACTGTGAGGGCAAACATAGGAACATTGATTGCATTGAATACATTTGTCAATTTGCCATTCAGGTATGAAAACTGCAATCCCACGCTTTTCGTAGGCTGTTACACCAAGTGGGTAAGAACCATCTTCCATTCCATTAAAAGCGCTGACTGGAAGTTCATCTCCTTCATGTCTTGCCATAGGTTTTTCAATTTTATTTACAAAATCAGGAAATTCTTTTTTTGGCATATCTGGATCTTTAGCATTTTTCCAGGATTCTGGTACAGTAACTTTATGGGCAGCATTTGCTCCTGCATCTATTGCTGCTTTGTTTGCATTAACTATATTTTCGCCTTTTTTACCATAGGCGTATTCTACAGAGTCTTTTAAGTATTGGATTGCCTGATCTACAGGAATTATATTAGCTAGTTTAAAGAATACAGCTTGCATTATCATATTTATTCTAGAACCTAATCCAACTTTTTGTGCTATTGAAACTGCGTCTACTATATAAAATTGTATGTTATTTTCAGCAATATACCGTCTCATTGAAGCTGGAAGATGTTCATCTAATTCGTTTTCACTCCAAGGGCAGTTTAAAACGAATGCTCCATTTTTCTTCAATCCTTTTAATACATTTATATTGTAAATAAAGGATTTATTGTGACAAGCAGTATAATCTGATTCATAAACTAGATAAGGTGATTTTATTGGTTTATTGCCAAATCTCAAATGAGAAACTGTACTTCCACCTGATTTTTTACTGTCGTAGGAGAAATAAGCCTGACAATATAAATTTGTTTTATCGCCTATGATCTTAACTGCTGTTTTATTTGCACCTACAGTACCATCTGATCCCAAACCATAGAATTTGCATCTTATAGTTCCTTCTGGTGTTGTATCTATTATTTCTTCCTCAGCCAGAGATGTATTTGTAACATCATCAACTATCCCGATTGTAAATCTATTTTTTGAATTAGGATTTTTAAGATTTTTAAATACAGCTAAAATTTGAGAAGGTGTTGTATCTTTTGAACCCAATCCATATCTTCCACCAACAATTACAGGTTTATCTGCATTATTATAAAATAAATTTACTACATCTAAATAAAGAGGTTCTCCTGTAGAACCAGGTTCTTTTGTTCTATCTAAAACAGCAATTTTTTTAACTGTTTTAGGTAAATATTTAAAGAAGTAAGAAGAAGAAAATGGTCTGTATAAGTGTACTTTTATAAGTCCTACTTTTTCATTATTTTGTCTTAAATAATCTACAGTTTCTTCTACAGTATCACAAACTGATCCCATAGCAACAATTATATATTCCGCATTTGGATCTCCATAGTAATCAAATGGATGATATACTCTTCCAGTAAGTTTTTCTATTTCTCTCATATAGCCTTCAACAATATCTGGAACAGCATCAAAGAACTTATTTGAAGATTCTCTTTGCTGAAAATAAATATCGGGATTTTGAGCAGTTCCTCTAACTGAAGGATGTTCTGGATTTAAAGATTTGTCTCTAAATTTTTGGATTGCATTATAATCAACTAATTTTGCCACATCCTCATGGTCAATTACTTCAATTTTTTGATATTCATGAGATGTTCTGAAACCATCAAAAAAATGTAAAAAAGGAATGCTAGCTCTAATTGCAGAAAGGTGGGCAATATTTGCTAAATCCATAACTTCTTGAACACTTGATGATGCTAAAAGCGCAAATCCAGTTTGCCTTGTTGCCATAACATCCTGGTGATCACCAAAAATTGATAGTGCATGAGTTGCAATTGCACGGGCAGTTACATGAAATACCCCAGGCAGCAGTTCACCTGCAATCTTATACATATTAGGTATCATAAGAAGTAGTCCTTGTGAAGCAGTGTATGTAGTTGTCAGTGCACCAGCAGCCAATGATCCGTGGACAGCTCCAGCAGCACCAGCTTCGGATTGCATTTCAACAAGTTTAACTGGTTGACCGAATATATTTTTTTTACCATGGGAGGATAGATCATCTACAAGTTCAGCCATCGGAGTAGATGGTGTTATGGGATAAACAGCTGCAACATCTGTGAAAGCATAGGAAGCTTCAGCAGCAGCTTGATTCCCATCCATGGTCTTTAATTTCTTTGTCATATCATGCTTCCTCCTCTATAAATAATTTTTAACATATTTAGTATTTACAAAGTATGCCTATTGAATTCATGAATTTAGGTTAAATCCTTAACTATTAATTTTTAATTATATTTTATCCCGCTTGCACTGAAAGCAGGTTTCATGAATGGAATTTTAGGAAGCATGAATATATTAACGTTTTCTTCTAAAATTAAACTACTCAATATATAAATTTTAATTCCACAATATTCATATTCATCATAAATTTCTTCTTTATTAAAATATTTTAAAACCTCAACACTGAGATTTGTGACTTTCGTCATCTCACTTGTTCAGCAGCTTATACAGTTAGAACGAGTTCTAATTAAAAAACAGCCTTGAATTTTTTTAGCATATTTAAGGGCTTTTTCTTGAATAGTTATCATATATTTATCACCTCCATAAATTTTGTAAATAAGTTTTATGTATATACAATTGAAATCTTAAAAAAAGTAACCTATACTATAAAATATACTAGTAGTTAATTAAAGGCAACTATTTATTAATATTCTTATAAATAATATATAACTCAGCTTTTGCAGTTTAAAAATAATGCGAATCAAAGCTTCGCAAGTTAAGAATTAATAATGAAAAATTAATGGTGAAGGATGATTTTTAGCTGTCGCAAAAAATCTTTAATTTATATAAATCAGCAATGCTTCGCTTTAGCGAAACAAGTGATGAAAAGCTTAATCAAAGATTTTTTATAGTGTAACGGAAAAAAATCCACATTAACTATTGATTTTTAATTCTTAACTATTAACTAAAGAAATTTTATATGTGCTAAAGTTGAGTATACAAAAAATAGTGTGGAGGAAAAATGCAGGGAATAAGATATTATTTCAGTGATTATAATGGAAATGTAGAAATAAAAAAATGTGAAAACTCAATACATTCATGTAAAGAACATTTCCATAATGAAATCTCTATTGGATTAGTTGAAAAGGGAAGTTGCAGTACAAAAATGCAAAGTGGAAAATATGAAATCTCGGAAAATACAATTTTGATAATACCACAAAATACAGTTCACAAATGTACTCCTTATAGCTATAAAAATTGGAATTTTAGAATGATTTATATAAATGAAGATTGGTTTAAAACTGTATTTAATAGAGATAACTTAGGTATAAAATTTTCATATATAAAATTAAATAAAATTGCATTTAAAAATGCTTACAAATTATTTGCAGACATTGAAAATAACATAATGAATATTGAAAATGAGACTAAACTTATAAATTATATTTCCTTTTTAGAATATGACAGGGACAAAAATTGGAATGAGCAAGCCGTTAAAGTTTCCAATCTAGCTGAATTAGAAAAAATTAAAAAATACATAGATAAAAATTATCTAAATAATTTAACGTTGAAAGATTTAGCTGAAATGTCACATATGAGTAAATACTGTGTAGTTAGACAATTTGAGAATTGTTATGGAATATCACCACACAAGTATATAACTAATCTAAGGATAAATTATGCCAAAAGGCTTATAAGAAAAAATAGAAGTTTTACGGATGCAGCGCTGGAATCTGGATTTTATGATCAAAGTCATTTTATAAAATATTTTAAAGATTATACAGGAGTTACACCAGGTATGTATAAACAATAACTGCAGCCTATAAATGGTGCAGTTATTGTTAATGAAATTTTTTTATTTTAATGTCGGCAAGCTTCCGGTTAAGCTTGTAATTGTTTTTTTACTACCATATAAACAAATTCCGAGATAGTTTAATTCTGATGAATCAGTGCAAGATAATCTTTGTATGTAATCATCGTATATTTTGCATTTTTGAGCTATGTCATTAAAGTCAATTATGGTTATTTCTTTGCTGTATTTTTCTTTTACTATAGTATATAAATCCCTTATTTTATTTTTGGTTGATGATAGTATTGGTATTGGTATTTTTACAATTCCCTTATGTGGAAAGTTGCCTATATCAGAAACATCTTCACCAACAATACTCCCTATAGATTTACCTAAGGTACAACCTAAGATAGCTGAGGTGTTGGCAATTAATCCTAAAGGCAGTTCTTTATCAATTATAATAACGCATTTTTTATCAGTACAGTTCATGTATAAATCCTCCTAAGTTTTTTTATAGTATAATATAATCATTTACTTATATATAGTAAAAAATTGCAGAGGTAAATTTAAAGTTTTATCAAGTGGAAGATTACATTGGAAGGAGCTATATAAGCATGAAAAAATATTTAACTATTGCTTTTTCAGTTATACTTTCAGATGCTGGAGAAGCAACGCGTGCTCTTGAGATAGCAGATGGAATTAGGAAATTTTGTCCTGAGAACTATGAAGTAGACATAGTTTTTTTATCTACAGGGAGTAGGTTTGAAGAAAAAGTAATTTCTAATGGATTTAAAATTTATAAGTGTAATCCTAAACTTCCTGGAATAGGATTTCATCAAGATTTTAAACCTACTAGTTTTAATTTAATCGGTGATAAAAAACTTGCTTTTGAATTGATTAAGGGAGAAATTGATGCACTTAATGAATTAAAGCCTGATGTAGTTATACATGGTTTTTACCCAATAGCAGGTATTGCACGTAGAATGCTTAATAAACCAGTGCTTGGTATTTGCTATCTTCCAATACCTTTACATGAAGACACTCTTAATAAATTGATGAAAGATATTCCGGACATGGTAAGGCCTCTAACATATCTACCATTAAAGCTTCGTAAAAAAATAATAAAATCTATACCAAAATCTTTAATGTTAAAAAATCCATCATTTGTACAAACTAATATTAGAGAAGCTTTTAGAAAATTTAATTACAAGGGACAATCCATAAATAATTTATTTGATATGCTGAGAGCTGACCTTACAATTGTAAATGACTTTGAGGAATTTTATAAAGGTATCACGCTACCAGATACTTTTAAAATTGTAGGACCATTGTATGCATCTTCTTTAAATGATAGAGTAGTAGATGAAAATATTTTTAAAATTTTTAACCATAATAATAAAAACTTAAAAATTTTTTGTACTCTTGGAAGTTCAGGAAAAAAGGAATATCTGTTTGAGGCTATAAAGGCGTTAACTCAAGGTATAGGCAAGAAATGGAGTGCAGTAATTTTAGCTCCTAAGGCAGTATGTCCAATTGATGAAGCAATTGCCTGTGCAAAAGATAGCTCAAATATTTATATAACAGATGCATTTGTACCAGCGCCACTAGTTAATTCACTTGCAGATGTGGTTATATCTCATGGTGGACAGGGTACAATACAGACTGCCATTGCAAGTGGAACACCTATTGTTGGATTTGCCATACAGCCAGAACAGCAGATAAATCTTGATAATGTAGCAACTAGAGGTGGAGCAATAAGAATTCCCATACACAAATGGAATGCAAATAACATACAATCTGCAGTAAAAACTGTAGCAGGAAATCCCTCTTATAAAGAAAGTATAAAAGAACTGAAAAAAGTTTTGGATAGGGTAGATGGTAAGAAGAATTCTGCTGTTGCAATATGGAAATATATATTAAAGAACATGTCTTATAGTGTTTAAAAAAGCGGTAAATTAAAATGAAGTTTTAGAAGGGAGATTTGTAATGGAAATAGTAAATGGTGAATACATATTTACAGATAATGTTGATAAAATTAAACTAGAAGAAGTTTGTAATTTACTAAGACAATCTCATTGGGCTAAAAACCGACCTGCTGAAGTTATTGCTAAGACAATTAAGCACTCCCTTTGTTTTGCAATTTATCATAATGATATACAAATTGGGTTTGCAAGAGTTGTAAGTGATTATGCTGTTTACAGCTTAATATTAGATGTAATTATTGATGAAAAGTATAGAAGAAGAGGATTGGGAAAAAAGCTAATTGAATTTATAAATAAATATCCGGCTATAAAAGATACAAGTAAATTTCTTTGGACAAAGTATGCTGAAAAAGTATATTTGAAATGCGGCTTTAAGGAAGAAGATTGTTATAAGTATATGTTTAACAGACCTTTAAGTTTATGAAATAATATAGAAAGTGGAGACAATTATGAGATTTTTAATACAAATGTTAATTAGGACCTGTATAGAAACAGTGTATTTGACAGGCATAATAATACTAGTTGGAATGCTACTTGGAATTATGAGAAACTACACTATAAAAAATTTTGCTAGAAGTTTTGGCATGAAATCCATAATGATAACGGGATTTATAGGGGTTCCAGTACATGAAATGAGTCATGCAATATTTGCAGCTATTTTTGGACATAAAATAACTGCTGTAAAGCTTCTGCAAAAGCCTGATGAAAATGGGGTAATGGGATATGTAGAGCACAGTTATAATCAAAATAGTATTTATCAGCAGGTAGGAAATTTTTTTATAGGAACTGCACCTATATTTGGAGGTATCTTGTCTGTAGTTGCGCTAATGCGTTTTATGATACCTAGAGCTTATGATGAATTTATAAGTATTTTAAAGGTAAATTCCCATGTAACTGTTATAAACAAAGCTGTAGCTGTACATATATTTAGTATGTATAAAGTTTTGATAAAAAATATATTTTCTACTGCTAACTTTCACAATATATACTTTTACATGTTTTTATTTATAGCAATCTGCATATGTTCTCATATATCATTGAGTTATGCGGATATTAGGGGGGCTTCAGGAGGATTAATTACTATATTTTTAGTATTGTTAATGTTTAATGTTGTTGGGTGGACAAAATATTTATCAATTGAAAACATAGTTAAATATAATGTTCTCATAACGGTTTTTTTGAGTTTAGCTGTATTGCTTTCTGCAATAACATTTTTAATAAGTTTAGTTTTAACTGTAATAAAGCATTGATAAACAGAGTTCTTGGCATCAGATGGAGTTTTTTGACTCCACCTGATGCTTAGAAATCGTTATCCAGGGACGTAGCTGCTCTTTACTACCACTTGGAGAAGTGGGAGTATTAGAGCAGGTAGTCATCGGACAAAAAAATAAAATTAGGTATTTCAATTTTAAATATGGTGAAAATATAATGTAATATTTGCATTGAAAGGAGGCATAAAATTGGAACGATATGTTCTTGTATGTACTATAGGTGGTAATGCACTAAAATTTCATGAAAAGTTGAGAAATGATGTATGCTATAAATTTAAAAAGAGGAAAGCTAAATTACCGGCTCATTTTACAATAAAGGCACCTTTTGAAACGGATAAAATTGAAGATATGTTGAAGGTTTTACAAGAGTTTCAAAAAAACAATCATAAGACCCAAATAAAAATCCAGGAATATGGTAAGTTTAGGAAAGATGTAATTTATATGAATGTGAAGGTGTCACCTGAGGCAAAGAAAACACATGATGAACTTATAGATGAACTTAGCAAAATCCCATGGATAAATTTTAAATCCAACGAGGGTAAAAATAAGGTATTTCATTGTACTATAGTGTCAAAGAGGATACAGGACAAATTTAAAGAAATATGGGATTATGTGAACAAATATCCCTGTGATTTTGACGAGTATTTTGATAATATATCCCTTTATATGTGGAATAAAAATACGTGGATATTATTAAAAAGATATGATTTAAAATAAAAAGACTCATTCACTTGCCATATAGCACTTGTCACTATCCACTAAGTAAATTGATTAATTTACAATTTTTTTATGTTAAGTAAAAATTTTATATATGAGAGAGTTAAGAATTAATAGTGAAAAGCGTAAGAAAATCATCCATAACTATTAATTCTTAACTACCAATTCATAACTATTTCTTATTTGCCATGTTACTTAATGTGTCTGCTACTACGGAAACTTCCTGGACATTAGCAGATACTTCTTCTATTGCAGATGTCTGTTGTTCTGTAGTTTCAAAAGTGGAACTGGAAGTTTCTAGTGCCTTATCTACAGATTCCTGTATTTTTTTAGTAAGATCTGTTATTTTAGAAGCAGTTTCTTTAGAATCCTGAGATAGTTTTCTTATTTCTGCAGCTACTACACTGAATCCTTTTCCAGCTTCTCCAGCTCTAGCTGCTTCTATAGAAGCATTTAAACCAAGCATTTTTGTTTGATCTGCAATACTTTTTATGGAATTTAATATAGAATTTATATCCATAGATATATTTTTAACTCTGCTTATTTCTTCATTTAAAAGATGTTGATTGTTGCTTACATTTACAGCTGAAGCAGCTAGCTCTTCCATAGTTGCTGAAATTTGGCCGAAATTTTCAGATAAATTTTTAGTAGATACACCAAGTAAAAGTGCCTCATAACCTATTTTGGAAAGTGCATTTGCCACGATAAATAAAACTTCAGCAGCTGCTCTTACGCTTTTTTCACTTACTGTATAGACTTTGTTCGATGCATCTACATATCTATCAGCGTTTATACCCATTTCTGCGGCATTTTTTCGAACGACTGATTCATCTACTTTAGAATAAGCAACTTGTCCACCAAGTATTGTTCCTATTGATTTGCCTTCTATTATTATAGGAGCAGCAAAATCAATCAAACCCGCATGGCAAGTATAAATATATGGTTTGCCAGTCCTTGTTGCTTCTTCACCTCCCCTGCGGTGTGACTCTGCACAGCGGGAAGTTCCTTTGGAAGTTGATTGGGTGAGATTTAAACAAAAGTCAGTGTAAGAGCTTGGTTTTGTTACAGGGTGTCCATTTTTGTCAACTGTAACACTTGCAATATTCATACTATCAGCAAAGTTATCCTGAAATTTTTGAAGTGTATTAATATCCAAAACATCCTGTATTTCTAATGAATCTAAGTCAATTTTATCATTATCGGTAAATTTTATCATAAATAATAGCCTCCTATGTTATATAATGTAATAATAGTTTGTTAAAAAGTAATTAAACCATAGTCTATAATACTATATCGTATATAAAAAGCAAGGATTTAGTGATTATTATATGGAACTGACGCTAATTATTAGTAAATGTATACAACTGTAAAACAAAATGTTATAAAAAGTGAACAAAAAGCTGGTTATTAAATAACCAGCTTTTTAACATATAAATCTTTTTCTTTTTTTAAATCAAGGAATCCATTGTCATCAAGTAAAAGAGGATTTCTCAAATCATTCATGTCAACTTGGATGACTTTACAACATTGCTCATTATTTAAAAGTACATTTTCACCCATATAGTAGTTTACTATGTGATTTAAAAACATAGTACAATATTGGCAATCGAGTTTCCCAAGGCTTTGCTGTTGAATAATTTCTAAAGCTTCAAAAGGACCGCTTAGTTCTTTACAATATCTATTGGAGCTTAAATCATCAAACAAATCTGCAATAGCTATTACTCTAGCAAATTTATGAATTTTATCTTCTTTAATACCTAATGGATACCCAGACCCATCCATTCTCTCATGATGCATTAATACACCATAACTTACGGAAGAATCTAAATAGGGGATCTCTTTTACAAAATTATAACCTATGGCAGGATGAGTTTTAAAAATTTTATATTCTTCTGGGGTGAGATTTCCCTCTTTATTTATAACATCCTTACTTATCTTGATTTTTCCAAAATCATGTAGTACTGCTGAGTAAGTTAATAAATTTATATCCCTTTTGCTAAACCCCAACCATTTTCCAAGTATAAAACTTACAGCTGCTACGTTTACGCTGTGTCTGTAAATGGTATCATTGCCACTTCCGTGGAATACTATATTTTTAATAACTAGGCCTGTAGAGTTAAACTCTTCTTGTATTTTTTCTGAAAAAGTTCGTACTTCCTTTATTTCAGGAGCTTTTAAATTAGATATGGTATCAAATATATTTTCCAAGTTGTAAGAAAATTCATTAAAAGTATTCTCAAGTTCTTGTACCGTTTCTATTTTAGCAGTTAAAGGATCCTCGGAAGTATCTTCTACGTAAATTTCTACTTCGTCCACAATAATATTTTGTTTTAGCTTTTCTATAGCCGATTCCGTAATGGCAATATCTTTAGCTAACAGCATTTTATTTTCAAAGGTTATATCACTTGCTGATATCATTCCTGGTTCTAATTCGCTTATTCGAACTAATTTCTTTTTTGACAACATACTATCTCACCTCATATAAATCATTAGAATAGCAATATATAGTAACTATGTATATGTTATCGTAGTATTATTGTATTTCTAAACATGTTTACAATAAAATTAAATTTTATTTATACCTATATTTAAATTTGCATTCAACGTTAAAAATATATGGGGCTTTTAAGTGGAAAATCTAATTCTTAAAGCTGTGAATTGGAGCAGGAATTCTTCCACCTCTAGCTATGAAACTTTCACTTGAAAATTTACTTACAGGCATTATAGGTGCTTTTCCGAGAAGTCCTCCAAAATTTGCTTCATCTCCGACATTTTTCCCATAAACAGGGATTAACCTTACGGCAGTTGTTTTATTATTAATCATTCCAATAGCAGATTCATCTGCTATTATGGCAGATATAGTGGATTCAGGAGTATCACCAGGTATACCTATCATGTCAAGACCTACAGAACATACACAAGTCATTGCTTCCAATTTTTCAAGATTAAGAGACCCTGAATTTACTGCACTTATCATACCCTCATCCTCACTTACAGGTATGAAAGCCCCACTCAATCCTCCAACTTGAGATGCTGCCATTATGCCTCCTTTTTTGACTGCATCATTTAATAATGCTAGAGCAGCAGTAGTACCTGGGCACCCACAACTTTCAAGGCCCATCTCTTCCAGAACTCTTGCAACACTGTCTCCTACAGCAGGTGTAGGTGCAAGTGATAAATCTACTATACCAAAAGGAACACTTAATCTTTTTGAAGCTTCTCCAGCAACTAATTGACCCATTCTTGTTATTTTAAAAGCTGTCTTTTTTATTGTTTCTGCAACTACATTGAAATTTTGCCCCTTAACTTCTTCTAGAGCACATTTTACAACGCCAGGACCACTAACACCTACGTTTATTATGGAATCAGCTTCTCCAACTCCATGAAATGCTCCTGCCATGAAAGGATTATCTTCTACTGCGTTTGAAAATATTACTAACTTTGCACAACCTATACTCTCATTTTCTCTAGTGAGATAGGCAGTTTCCTTTACTATTCTTCCCATATCTTTTACTGCATCCATGTTTATTCCTGCTTTTGTAGTTCCTACATTTACAGAGGAGCAGACTTTTTCAGTAACAGCTAGAGATTCTGGAATGGACTCTATAAGTATTTTGTCACCTTTAGTATAACCTTTATGAACAAGTGCTGAAAAACCTCCAATAAAGTCAATACCTAAAGTTTGGGTAGCTTTATCTAAAATTTTCGCATATTCTACATAACTTTTATCAGAACTTGCCTGAGCTATCAGTGAAATAGGTGTAACGGATACTCTTTTATGTATTATGGGTATACCATATTCCGTTTCAATCTCATTGGCAGTTTTTACTAGGTTTTCAGCTTGTTTAGTTATTTTATCGTAAATTTTAGTTCTTGCTTTTTTTCCATCACTATCTATACAATCTAAAAGAGAGACACCCATAGTTATGGTTCTTATGTCTAGGTTTTCTTTGTCAATCATGTTTATGGTTTCCATAATGTCTTTAGTATTTATCATTTAACTCAACTCCTTAGTTTAAATTTGGTGCATAGAAGTGAATATGTCTTCTCGTTGAAGCTTAATGACAACTCCTATTTCTTTAGCTTTGTTTTCAAGGTGATTTTTTAGTTCTATAAAATCTGTTTTCATTTTTGATAAATCAACTAGCATTACCATTGTAAAATAGCCTTCTATGAGAGTTTGGTTTATGTCCAAAATATTTATGTTATTTTCAAATAGTACAGAAGTTACCTTGTAAATAATACCAGTTTTGTCTTCTCCAAGTACAGTTATAAATGACTTCATTTTATAATCCATCTCCTTTAAATAGTTTGTATTGATTAATTCTATTATTAGCAATTATAAAAAAAAAGACCAAATTAAATTAGTCTCTGGAAAATAAGATTTTAAACAATAACTATTAATTAAGTCAATAATTATCATTTTGTATAAAATCCTCTGTCCCTTGTACCTGAGAGTTTCACCCAACTTTGGCTTTCCCCTTCGGTGCTCATAAGAGTCTCTCCAGAGGTTCGTCTAATAACGGTTTAAAAATTTAATCCCATTATTTTCATCCGACCCTTTTAAATTATCACAATTATATCATATTAAAAAAGCCAATTCAAATATATTATTGTAAATTTCATTGGAATATCCATGTTGGTTATCATAGGTTAAATTTACGTTAAAAAAAGTTCTATTTAACAACAGCTTAAAAATATCACATTAAAATAAAAGATATGATTAATGTAAATTTATATACTGGAGGAATTTTATGTTAAAAAAATTATTTTTAAGTGCCTCAAAGTTATTTTTTGGTAAGAAGAAAAAGTTTAATCTATCTTTTTTAAACAGTGTGGGAGTGAAAATAGTTTGTGAGATTGGAATACTTATAATATTCATATGCAGTATATTAGGAATAACATCTTATTACAGTGCTTATAGAGCTATGGAAGATAGTATAAAATTTTCGCTTGAAAGTAGAGCAATAGAGTCTTCTAAACTCATAGATGCAACTTTAAAACAGGATGTTAAAGCAATTGAAGAGTTAGCATCAAATGATATTATAAAATCCATGAATACTTCAATACAGACACCTCTTCTTAAGATGAGAGCAAAACAATTAGGATATGTGAACTTAAATGTGATGGATTCAAGTGGTATGATTTATATGCAAACTGGTGAAAAGACTAAAGCTAATTTAGAGGACACCAAGAATTACTACCTTAAAAATGCGTTAAGTGGGAAAATGTCTATTTCAGATCCAGTGATGAATACGGATGGGCAGCAGATAATGGCGGTGGCAGTTCCAATAAAAGATTCTTATGAAAAAGTTGTAGGAGTATTATTTTCAAATGTAAGTATGGAAAGTTTAAATAAATTAGTTCAAAATGAAAAACTGGGTAAAAGCGGATACTGTTTTATAATAAATAAGGAAGGGGTTAAGGTAGCACATAAGGATTTGAAACTGGTGCTAAATAAAGATAATACTATAGAAGATGAAAAAAAAGATCATTCTTTAAGTGAACTGTCAATTTTAGAAAAAAATATGATAATGGGTAAAAGTGGCTCGGGATACTATAAAAAAGATAATGAAGATATGTTTATGGCCTATGCACCAATAGCTGACTTAAATTGGTCGCTGGGGCTTACTATAGATAAGAGTGAAATATTTAGTGAAGTAAATATGTTAAAATACAAAATAATTATGATAACTGTTCTATTTATTTTGATAGGATTCTTTATAGGGTTATTTATAGCTGGAACTATAAAAAAACCACTTCATAAAATAAGAAAGTATGCCCTGGAATTATCAAAGTTTAATTTAAACTACAGAATACAAATTGACAAAAGAGATGAATTTGGAGATACGGCTTCAGCATTAAATTATGCAATGAATGAAATAAAGTATATTATAGAACAAGTAAAACTAAAAAGCGGAGAAGCTTTGGAAGCTGCGGATAATGTAAATAAAATGTTTGAAAAATCGCATTCGGAAATAAAGTTGGTTTCAGATGAATCTTCACAAATATGTTCTAATATGCAGGAGAACTTATCTTCTATAGAAGAAGTGAACCAAAAGATATCAAATATAAAGCATGAAATAAAAAACTCAGCAAAAGAGGCAAATCAAGGCTTGGCTCTTGCAAAAAACATAAGGGAAAGGGCTTTAAATATTAAAAAAGATACGGAAAGCTCAAAGCATGACTTTGAAAATTATTATACACAGTATAGTAATGAATTAAGACATGCACTGGAAAATGTGAAAGTAGTAAAAAATATTTCTATAATGGCTGAAGAAATAAAAACTATATCAGATAGAACAAATATATTAGCATTAAATGCCAATATAGAAGCCGCAAGGGCTGGCGAATATGGCAGGGGATTTATGGTGGTGGCAGAAGAGGTAAGAAAATTAGCTATGCAATCTTCTGATATGGTAAGTAATATACAATTAAATGTAAAAAGTGCTTTAAAATCGGTAGAAAAACTCTCCAAATCAGCTGAAAGTGTATTGAAAATTTTAGAGAAAAATATTTTGTCGGATTACAGAAAAATGGTGGACATAAGCAAAGATTATGAAGAGGATGGAATGAGATTTGAATCTGTATTAAAAAAGGTTTGTGGGCTTATGGAAAATATAGATGAGTCTTTTTTAGTAATAACTAAAATAATGTGTATTATAGTGGAGTCATCAAATGATGGAACTAAAGCATCCGTAGATATATCAGATAATATAGATGAAATAGCAAATGAAAATAGGGACATATCTTTGTATACTATGAGAAATGCAAGTGGGTCTGAGGAGCTTCTTCACATTTTAAGTAAATTTAATGTATAATATTAATTGAAAAGTAAATTTTATGTTAATGTAGGAAGGATAAAATCATTATGGAAAATTTAGGCGGAAAAGTAGCAATAGTAACAGGAGCTTCTAGAGGAATAGGAAGAAGTATTGCTATAAATTTAGCAAAATGTGGTGCAAATGTAGTAATAAATTATAAAAAAGATGAGAAAGAAGCCTATAAAACCTTGGATATGATAAAACAAGCCGGTTCGGTAGGAATGGTAGTACAGGGGGATGTTAGTTTATATAGTAATGCTGAAAGAATAGTGCAATATGCATTAAGTAAAATGGGGAAAATAGATATACTTGTTAATAATGCAGGAATTTCTAAAATAGGACTTTTTGTAGATATGAAAGAAGATGAGTGGAATTCTATTATAGATGTGAATTTAAAGGGTGTACTTAACTGTTCTCACTCTGTATTAAAACATATGATTTCTAAAAAATCAGGATCTATAATAAATATTTCTTCTATGTGGGGAAATGTAGGTGCTGCCTGTGAATCCATTTATTCTGCATCTAAAGGAGCTATAAATCTTTTTACAAAATCTATTGCAAAGGAAATGGCACCTTCGAATATAAGGGTAAATGCAGTTGCACCAGGGGTAATTGATACGGAAATGAACTCCTGGTTAAAAGAGGATGAGAAGAAAAGTTTAATCGAAGATATACCTATGGGTAAATTTGGACAATGTAAAGATATAGCAAAAACTGTATGCTTTTTGGCAGGTGATTCATCTGCCTACATAACAGGACAGATAATAACGGTAGATGGTGGAATGATATGAGAAATGAACCTTTAGTGTAATATACATATAAAATAATAGTAGTAGTGGACGATAAATAGAATATGGAAAAATTAATTTTAATAAAAGGGATGGTTAAAATATTGATGTTATAGGATGAATAATTATGAACAAAGTTATAATATTAGATGATATGATATATGTAAGATATAGGGTGAGACGCGTATTAGAAGATGCTGGAATTGGGGTATATGAATGTGGAAATTCCTTTGAGTTCTTTAATAGGTTATATGATAAAAAAGAAGAAATAAATTTGATAATACTTGAGGTGGGATTAAGCACTGAAGATGGATTTGAAGTACTTAAAAAGATAAAGGCTAAAAAATTAAACATTCCTGTAATGATACTTACAAAATTAAATTCTAGAGAAGCATTTATAAAAGGCATAAAAGCAGGTACTTCAGAGTATATATTAAAACCTTTCAATAGTAAAAATTTAGTTAAAAGAATAATGAAACTCATAAAATCTAGTAGAAATTCAGATAGACCAGAAGAAATAGTATACTTGAATTTTCAGGAGTATATTGCCAGACAAATCATGAAATGTGGGTCACAAAATAAAAAGCTTTCAATTATTATGGTAAGCTTAGTAAAAAAATACTATACAGAACAAGAAGAGAAAATAGAAGTAAAAGACAGTTATCTTATTTTACTTGATTTGGTTTATGAAAAGTTGAGAAGTCTTTTTAAGGTACCAGATTTATTTGAGAAATACGGATTATCTACGTTTATAAGTGTAGTTCCAGACTGTAATTACAGAAAAGTTGTTTCAGTTGTTCATCAGATGGAATGTGTTTATAATAAAATAAAAATTATGAATGAAAAGTATAGTGAGTATGATCTTAAATGCAGCTATGTTATTTTTCCTGATGATGGAACAGATAAAAATTATTTAATGAATAAATTAAATATTAAAATGAAAATGAAAATAAATAAAGAAAAGTAATGTTTTTCTGGCAATAAAAAAATAATATTGTGTAGATAGTTCTACACAATATTATTTTTTTATTTTATCCGATCGCTACCATTGCTAACACCCCCATCGCACTCTGTGAAAGCGACTATCACCAAATCAAAGATTTGGGATATCTGCTTTTCTTCAAAGTGGGGGATAAGCACTGCTACGCGCCTGGATAAGTTCTTCCCCTAAAGGATAACGTATTCTAAAGTGCTAAAGACACTAAGAATACTGTTAATAAGGTTCAGATGCAGAAAAGGTATTCCTTATAAGAAAACTCCACCTGAACCTAAGAATCACTTGATGTAATCTGAATGAACATATCCTGTTAAGGAACCAACAGTTACTTTATACCAACGCCCATCTGTGCCTGTTATGGTTACTTTGGTTCCAGAAGATAGAGTGGATACAATACGACCAGTCCAAGGGTTACTTCGTAAGTTTAATACTGAAGACTTATTACTTAATGTTACAGTACCAGTTTTCAAAGTTGTAGACTGAACGCTTGCAGCAGTTGCTACTATGGACTGTGAATTACTTATATAGCTAGAAGAAACATATCCTGACTTTCCGTTTGCAGTTACTTTATACCAACTTCCACTAGTTCCTAATATATTTACAGCAGTACCATTAGCAAGCGATCCTATTACAGAACCTCCTGGAGATGTTCTTAAGTTTAAAGATGATGAACTGTCACTAAGCTTAACATAACCTGATTTCGCAGAAGCTGGAGATAAATATTGTGCTTCCGAATTAGAAGAAGGCTGACTACTAGGACTAGCTTGTGAGCTTGCACTTATAAAAGAAGAGCTCACATATCCGTAAGAAGAATTATATTTAATTTTATACCAACTTCCAACTGATCCTACTATAGCAACGGATTGTCCTTTCTTTAATCCTCCTATAACGCCAAAGGACGTAGCTGCCCCATTCCTTACATTCAATGTGGAACTGCTATTTGAAATGTTAACAATTCCTGTTTTGGAAATATTAGTAACAGGGGCTGAATTTGAACTACTGTTATTGCTAGGCGAAGGATTGCTAGCTGGAATAGACTTTCTGCCATCGCCTACATATATGTATCCTTTAAGGTACAAATTTCCTCTATTTTTTATAGCCTCTTTTGAAAGCGTTTTTTCACTTCCGTCATAATTTCCTCTTATATTGAAGTTTCCTTCGTTAAAATATACAGTATCTCCACTTACTTCTTCCACAAAGCCAACGTGTCCATATCCATGTGGACCGCCACCCCATACAACTATGGAATTTGCTTTAGGTTCTGAGCCATAAGGGTATACGTTTGAACTGGCATTTGCATACCACCAGTCTACTGCATTACCGTAAAATTGTGATGGCAGTGCAATTCCTAATTTTTCAAGTACTCTTCCATAAGTAAACCAGGTACATTGCCCGGTGTATCCTGATTTTGCAAATATATTTCCAACAGCAGTATAAGCACTACTGCTCATATTTGGTACATCAGCAGCATATACAGTACTTACCAAGCCCTTACTATTCATAAGAGATGCTGACATAAAAAAAGCAAAGATCAGTTTTTTAGACGTGTTCATGCTCTTTCCTCCTGAAATTATAGTATATTTAAAAATAACATTTTAAATTCACATAAATTTTATATAATATAATTATTTTTAATAATATTAAAAAAATGTTTAATTTAATTATACTATGGTTTAAAATAATTTTCCATTAGTTTTAGCAAAGTTTTCATATTTTATACGATAAAAATAAATAAAATTGGAAACTTACTGTTGACATAAGGAATAAACATGCTATAATTGAGAACAAATAGATTAAGAATTAATTTATAAAATTAGTGGCATTATTTGCAATGGAGGGGAAATTTAATGAAAAACATCATTAGAAAGGAAATAGAAGCAATAAGTGAAAAATATTATTTTAACTTTACTTTTAGCTGGGGCTATTTTTATTTTAGCGCTAGTTACTTTTGCTTCTCAAAAAAATTGAATCCTTTTCTAATGAGTAATATAATTGTAGATACATGATTGAATAATTTTACGTACACAAAATGTATTTGATTAATTTAGGCAGAGCTCATTAGGAGCCCTGCCTTTTTTATATTATTAATTAAAATTTCAAGGTAAATAACTTCTAGAGCTAGCATAGAAGTTAAGATATAAAATTTTAGGAGGTACTAGAAATTGATAGTTATTATGAGACCACAAACCACACAGGAAGAGATAAACATGCTTAAACAAAAAATTGAAAGTGAGAATGACGTAACAGTGAATGTAATAAATGGAAAAGAATGTTCTATATTAGGACTTGTTGGAGATACTACAAAAGTGGATGCAGATAAAATAAGAGCTAATGAATTTGTGGAAAATGTTGAGAAGGTACAGCAGCCTTACAAATTGTCCAATAGGTTATTTCATCCGGATGACACTGTAATAAAAGTAAAAAATGCTTCTATAGGTGGGGATGAGCTGGCTGTTATAGCAGGACCGTGTTCTGTTGAAAGTGAAGAGCAAATTGTAAAAATTGCACAAGATGTAAAAAAAAGTGGTGCTAAATTTTTAAGAGGTGGGGCATTTAAGCCAAGAACATCGCCTTACAGCTTTCAAGGTCTCAGAACTAGAGGATTAGACCTTTTAAAAATAGCAAGGCAGGAAACAGGGCTTCCTATAGTAACTGAAATTATGTCTGCGGATATGATAGACAAATTTGTAGAGGATGTGGATGTAATACAGGTAGGAGCAAGAAATATGCAAAACTTCGAGCTTTTAAAACAGCTAGGTAAAACAAATAAGCCAATTCTTTTAAAAAGAGGACTTTCTGCTACTATTCAGGAGCTTTTGATGTCCGCAGAATATATAATGTCTGAAGGAAATGAAAATGTAATACTTTGTGAGAGAGGAATAAGGACTTTTGAAACTTATACAAGAAATACTTTAGACTTAAGTGCTATTCCTGCCATAAAAAGATTAAGTCATCTTCCAGTAATAGTGGATCCAAGTCATGCTGCAGGACTTTGGTGGATGGTAGAGCCATTAGCTAAGGCAGCAGTGGCAGTAGGGGCTGACGGACTTATGATAGAAGTACACAATGATCCTGCTAATGCAAAATGTGATGGACAGCAATCCATAAAACCAAAAGTATTCGAACAGCTTATGAACGATATAAGCAAAATTCCAGGAAAAACAATTCATAAAGCATATGATACTGTAAATGTGTAAAAATTCTAGGACAGGGGGAATATGGATTGGATGATTCTGATTTTAAACTTAAGGTAGCAATTGTGGGAATGGGGCTTATTGGCGGTTCTTATGCCATGGCCCTAAGGCCACTAAACACTGAACAGGTTATTGGAATAGACAATGATAAAAATACACTTGAAAGTGCTTTAAATATGGAGATTATAGATAGAGGCTACGAGAGAGGAGGAAGTTTCTTAAAGGAAATTGATCTTATAATAATTGCTCTTTATCCTAAGGATACAGTTAAATTTGTAAAGGACAATTTTAAATATTTAAAAAGTGGGGCTATTATAACGGATACATCAGGTATAAAACAGTGTGTGGTGAGTGAAATAAATTCATTCTTGCCAGAGCGCTTGGAGTTTGTACCAGGACATCCTATGGCAGGAAATGAATTTAAAGGTATTGCAGGAGCTTCTAAAGATATTTTTAAAGATGCAAATTATATAATAACACCTACAGCTAAAAATACTTCTAGAGGTATTAATTTAATAGGTAAAATGGCTAGAAAAATAGGATGCAGCAATGTAACTTGTATAAGTCCCGAAAGGCACGATAGAGTAATTACTTTTACAAGTCAACTTCCTCATGTTATAGCTGTATCTCTTATGAATTCACAGGATCAGAATGAAGAAAACATAAAGTCGTTTACAGGTGGAAGCTTTAGAGATGCAACTAGAGTAGCCCAAATTAACACTTCACTATGGACTGAACTATTTACTATGAATTCGGATATATTAGTGGAAGAAATAGAAAAGTTTGAAGAAAGTATTAATTTATTAAAAAAAGCTATAATATCTAAAGATGTAGATTCCATAAAAAATATTTTTGAAAAAGCATCCTCAAGTAGAAAAGAATTAGTTAAAGGATAAGGATAGTGATTTTGATGAATACAATTTCTATAAATATAAATCTTAAAAAGAAACAATATAAAATTTATATGGAAAGAGGAATTTTAACTTCCATAGGAAAAAAATTACGGCAAGTTTATGAGGGGAGAACTTTAGTTGTAATTACGGATAAAAATGTTGAACGATTATATATGAAAGAATTGAAGCAATCTTTTTTGGATAATGGATTTAAAGTAAATGTCATATCTATAGAACCGGGAGAAAAAAGCAAAAGTTTGGATATGCTAAAGAAAATATATGAAAATTTGTGTGAATTGAAGATAAAGAGAAAGGATGTAATAGTTTCTCTTGGAGGAGGGGTAGTTGGAGATTTATCAGGCTTTGCAGCAGCTACTTATTTGAGAGGGATAAGTTATGTTCAAATACCAACATCACTTTTGGCACAAGTAGACAGCAGTATAGGTGGGAAGGTAGCTGTGGACCTTCCTTGGGGAAAAAATCTAGTGGGGAATTTTTATCACCCGGATGCTGTATTTATAGATCCAGAGGTGCTTAAAACTTTAAGTGATAGATTTTTTAGTGATGGAATGGCTGAAGTTATAAAGTATGGTTTTATAAAAGATAAAACTATTTTAGAAGATCTAAATTCCTATAAAAGCAAAGAAGAGGCTTTGAACAATATAGAAAATATAATATATAAATGCTGCAGCATAAAAAAGCAATTGGTAGAAGAAGACGAAAAAGATTTAGGGAATAGGATGCTACTGAATTTTGGACACACGTTGGGGCATGCCGTTGAAAGATATTATAATTACAGTAAATATAGTCATGGAGAAGCAGTTTCCATTGGTATGGCATATATAACAGGAAGAACGGAAGAGCTTTCTATTACTAAAGAGGGTACTTATTCTTATATGGTAAATATTTTAAAAAAGTATGGGCTTCCGGTTTATATACAGGGTGTGGATAAAAATGTTTTAGTAGACACCATAGCACTAGATAAAAAATCTTCAGATAAAAATGAAATTAATTTAATAATGGTTGAAGAAGCAGGAAAGAGCAAAATAAGAAATACTAAATTGTCTGAAGCAGCTAATTTTTTATTTCCTGAAAATCTAATCAAATAAATGGAAAAGGAGCAGTTTATGAAATATGTATCTATAAAGCCTACTAAACTTAAAGGGCAAATACAAGTTCCTCCTTCTAAAAGTGTATGTCATAGGGCACTCATATGTTCTGCCTTAGCCCAAGGGGAAAGCAATATAAAAAATGTAGATTTTTCAGAAGATATAGAAGCTACTTGTAGTGCTTTGGAAGCTTTGGGAGTAGATATTAAAAGAGATAAACATACTTTAAATGTAACAGGAAATTCTGTTATTAGAATGAAAAATTCAAATATACACTGCTTTAAATCTGGTTCTACTATTAGATTTTTAATACCTATAGCTGCTACTTTAGGAGAAAAAGTAACTTTTACGGGAGAAGATAAATTAATAGAAAGACCTTTAGATGTTTACTATGATATATTTGATAAGCAAAAAATTTTTTATAGAAATTTCCAAGGTAAATTACCTTTAACTATAAATGGAAAGTTAAAGCCTGGGGAATATAGAGTAAAGGGAAATATAAGTTCTCAATTTATAAGCGGTCTTTTGTTTGCGCTGCCTCTTTTAGATGGGGATTCAAAAATAGTAGTTACCACAGAACTTGAATCTAAATCTTATGTAGATATTACACTGGATATGCTGGAAAGGTTTGGAGTCTATGTGGATAAAAAAGACTATAGGGAATTTCTAATTAATGGAAAGCAGACTTATAAAAAAAATAACTGTAGTATAGAAGGAGACTTTTCTCAGGCAGCTTTTTGGATGACTGCAGGAGCGCTTGGAGATGGAATTATATGCTCTAGTCTCAATATGAATTCTCTACAGGGAGATAAGGCTGTAATACGGATATTAAAAGATATGGGAGTTGAAATTGAAGAAAAAGGTGATACTTTAAAAGTTAATCCTTCTGAAACTCATGGAACGTACATAGATGCATCCCAGTGTCCTGACTTAGTACCAGTACTTGCGGCACTGGCATCTGTAAGCAGTGGTACCACCGAAATTACAAATGCAGCTAGACTTAGAATTAAAGAATCAGATAGACTCAAGGCTATATCTACAGAATTAAATAAAATTGGAGCAGATGTAAAAGAAAGAGAAGATGGACTTATTATAAATGGTAAGGAAAGGCTCAAGGGAGGAAAAGTTACAAGTTGGAGAGATCACAGAATAGCAATGGCACTGGCTGTTGTATCTTCAAAATGTGTAAATCCTATGATAATGAAAGAAGCTGAATATGTTAAAAAATCATATCCTGGTTTTTGGCAAGATTTTAGACGATTGGGAGGTAATATAGATGAGTGGAATGTGGGGGAATAAAATAAAGTTATCAATTTTTGGAGAATCTCACGGAAAAGCCATAGGCATTGTAATAGATGGACTAAAAGCTGGAACTGAAATTGATTTAGAATACATAAGAAAGCAGATGAAAAGGAGAGCACCAGGCTTTAGTAAACTTTCCACTCCTAGAAAAGAGCAGGATGAATTTGAAATTTTAAGCGGATATTTTAATGGAAGAGCAACGGGAACTCCTCTTTGTGCAGTTATACAAAACAGCAATACTCATTCTAAAGACTATGAAAAAACAGCTTCGCTTTTAAGACCCGGCCATGCTGATTTTACGGGAAAAATAAAGTATAGAGGATTTAATGATTATAGGGGCGGTGGACACTTTTCAGGTAGACTTACGGCACCTATAGTTTTTGCAGGGGCTTTATGCAGAAAAATATTAGAAGAAAAAGGCATATTTATAGGTAGTCATATAAAGAGTATAGGTACAATTGAAGACCCAAAATCCTTTAAATTCACTTCTATAGAAAAAAGTAGTTTAGAAAAACTTTCTGAAAGTAAATTTCCAGTTTTAGATGAAAACTGTGGCGAAAAAATGCAGCAGTATATTTTAAAGCTAAAAGAAGAAGGAGACTCTTTAGGAGGAATTGTAGAAACTGGAGTTATAAATTTGCCACCAGGTATAGGAGATCCTTTCTTTGAGTCCGTAGAAAGTACTATCTCGGGGCTTTTATTTTCTATACCCGCAGTAAAAGGGGTAGAATTTGGAGAAGGTTTTGATATATCAAAAATGAAGGGCTCTGAAGCAAATGATGAATATTTTATATCAGACAATAATGTTATAAAAACTTACACTAATAATAATGGAGGAATTTTAGGAGGAATTACAGATGGAATGCCTCTTATATTTAGAACTTGTATAAAACCTACTCCATCTATATCAAAAGCTCAAAAAACTGTAGATATTGAAAAAAGGAAAGATGCACTTTTAGAGATAAAAGGAAGACATGATCCCTGCATTGTACCTAGGGCGGTACCAGTAATAGAAGCAGCTGCAGCACTTTCACTACTCAATTTAATGGAAGATTAAATTACTTATGGAGGTGATATTTTGGAAGATTTGGAGTATTTAAGAGATGAGATAAATAAAATAGATAAAGAAATGATTGAACTTTTTGAAAAGAGGGCAAAAGTATCTCGCAAAGTAGCAGAATATAAAATGGAAAATTCTATGGATATACTTGATAAATCAAGAGAAGAAGAGGTAATAAAGGTTAACTTAAAAAATCTTAAAGATAAGTCTATAAAAGATGAAACTAAAATCTTTTTGAAGAATGTTATGGAAATAAGCAGGAACATACAAAAAAGAGAATTCAAACAATCTTCTAAAAGTAGTGAAATTAAGCCTAAAGGGCAAAATAGTGATTTATTTAAAATTGGATTTCAAGGAGTACCAGCATCTTTCAGTCATGAAGCACTGTTAGAGTATTTTGGAAATGAATCAGAAGCATTAAACTTTGAAAGCTTTAAAGATGTATTTGAAGCTCTAAAAAATGGGGCTATAAAGTATGGCGTTCTTCCTATTGAAAATTCCTCTACAGGTGGCATCCCACAGGTTTATGATCTTATAGGAGAATATGACTTTTACATAGTTGGAGAAAAATGTATTGAAGTAAATCACAATTTATTAGGAGTAAAGGGAGCGTCTATTTCCGATATAAAAGAAGTTTATTCTCATAGTCAAGCATTTATGCAAAGTAGTAAATTTCTGGAGAAACACAAGAATTGGAAGCTAAATCCCTATTTTAATACAGCTAGAAGTGCCAAATATATAAGTGAGCAAAATGTTAAGAGTAAAGCTGCTATAGCAAGTAAAAATGCAGCAAAACTTTATGGACTTGATATAATAGAAAAAAATATAAATTATAACAGCAATAATTACACTAGATTTATAATAATAGGAAAAAATATAGAAAGTGATAAACAACGTGACAAGATAAGTATATTGATTACTCTGCCGCATGAACCAGGAACTCTTTATAATGTTTTGAAGTATTTCCATGAAAATAACTTGAATATGACTAAAATAGAGTCAAGGCCTATAATAAATAAATCCTGGCAGTACTTCTTTTACATTGATTTTAATGGAAATATTATGGATAAAGATACTAGGTATGCTTTAAATGGTATAGAAGAAGAAAGCGCATATTTTAAACTTTTGGGGAATTACAAAGGAGATTGTTTTTAGATAGTAAATAAAAAGGAGGCGATTCATATGAGCAACTTGCAGGGACTTATAGGGGAAAAGTTATCACACAGTTATTCAGCTGTAATACACAAATTGGTTTTAGAGAAATTAGGTATAAATGGAGAATATAATTTATTCGAAATAGAACCTCAGAACTTAGGTAAAAGTATGGAGGCTTTTAAAGTTTTAGGATGCAAGGGAATAAATGTAACTATACCTTATAAAATTGCCGTTATGAACTATATGGATGATATATCAGAAGAAGCAAAGAATATAGGTGCTATAAATACTATAGAATTTAAGAAAAATAGTTTAAAAGGATATAATACAGATTACTATGGTTTTGGTCTTACTTTAAAAAAGAATCACATAGATGTATTAAATAAAAATGCAGTGATACTTGGTACAGGGGGAGCATCTAAAGCTGTTGTCAGATACATCTTAGATGAAGGTGCCTCAAATATTACTTATGTAAGCAGGCATCCTGAAAAAATTAAGCAAAGTGATTTTGAAATTATTTCTTATGAAAAACTCAGAGAAATAAAGAGTGGAGATATAATAGTGAACTGTACTCCCTGTGGTATGTACCCTAATTTAAATAATTGTCCTATAAATAGAAACATATTGTCCAAATTTAATACAGCTGTAGATTTAATATATAATCCTGAGTATACACTTTTTTTAAAGATGGGTAAAGAAATGGGACTTAAAATTGCAAATGGACTATATATGCTTGTAGCACAGGCTGTAGCAGCAGAAGAAATTTGGCACAAAAAGAATATATCGATAGAAACTATAAATGAAATATATGATGAATTAATTAAAATAGAGTACAACAAATAGGGAGGGATATAATTATGGAGACAGAGACTAAAAACATAGTTCTTATAGGTATGCCTGGATCAGGGAAAACTACTTTAGGTAATCTTTTAGCCTCTAGATTAAATAGAAAATGTATAGATTTAGATGATTATATAGAATCTGAAAATGGATGCAGTATTCCAGATATCTTTAAAAATGGTGAAGAATGTTTTAGAAAATTAGAATCAAAGGCAGTAGAGGAAGTAAGTGTAGAAAAAAATATTATAATAGCTACAGGAGGTGGGGTAATAAAAAGGAAATGCAATATAGAAAATTTGAAAAAGAACGGAATTGTAGTTTTTATAGATAGACCTTTGGAAAATATAATTTCTGATGTTGACATATCAGGGAGGCCTCTTTTAAAAAAAGGAATTAATGAAATAGAAAAAATTTATAATGAAAGATATGATATCTATAAAGAATATTGTGATTTTTCAGTTAATAATATACTGAATCTTGAAGCAATGGTGGAGGATATAGTTAAATCTTGTAATGGATACATTTAATGAATACTAAAATAAATATTTAGTGTTTATCTATATATGATTTTGTAGTAAAAAGCTGAAGGCAAAGAGATTTTGTCGTCAGCTTTTTAGCATATTCTCTGCCTTGCCAGTAATATTATAATATGTACGGTGTATTATATACTTAATAGTATTTTTCTATTTTAAGGTAGGAGAGGATAGCTGTGGAAAAACTAAAATTAAAGTTGAAATCTATTTTGCTTGAAATTTCTATCATAATTATAATATTTTTAATTGTTTGTGTAGCAGCATTTGTAGATATAAGGTCTGGCAGGGAGTATTCCGCCAGTAATAGTACAACTAAAGAAATGTATTTAAGCATTCAGCAAAGCCAAAATGAAATTCAAAATTTAAAAAATAACCTCCAAAAAGAGCAAAATAGTTTAGAAAAATTGAAGAGTCAGGTAGATTCTACAAAGTCTCAAGGAGAAACCAGTAAGTGGAATAATGCAGTTATAGCATATAATACCCAACTTGAACAATATAATACAGACGTGAAAAATTATAATGATAAGTTTAAAGTATATAATCAAAGAGTGGAGCAGTATAAAAAAGTGGACAAGAAAAATAAAAATATAATAGAATGGATTAAGAGTATAATTGGCATAGATTGATAAATTAATGTAAAATATAATAAAAATACTACAAAAGGTAAGTGATGATTATGAAAAAGAAGCACGTAATTTTCCCATTAGTATTTCTGATTTTTGGCATAGCTATAATAGCGACTATTTCTGGGTTATCTATAAAAAGATATATTAGGGAAAATGAATTTAAAAATATTTCAGCTAAAAATAATGTAACTGAAAAAGACGTACAGGCGGAGAAAGGAAAGTTGTTTTTTGAAGCTCCAAAGCAAAAACCGGAAAAGACTTCAATAAAAATTTATAAGGGAAAAAGAGCAATGGAACTTTATGGAGATAATGAATTGATTGGAAGGTTTAAAGTTGGACTTGGAAGAGTTCCCTCAGGTAAAAAAGAAAAGGAAGGAGATTTAAAAACTCCAGAAGGAACCTATTACATATGTTATATAAATCCTAAAAGTAAATATGATTATTTTTTTGGAATAAGTTACCCAAATATAGATGATGCTAAAGAAGCTTTAGATAAGAAAGTCATAGGTAAAATCAATTATGACAGAATAGAATGGGCTATAAATAATAAAGAACAGCCACCTTGGCATACTTCACTTGGAGGGGAAATAGGAATACATGGTGGTGGTTCTAAATACGACTGGACTTATGGATGTATTGCCCTATCTAATAAAGATATGGATATATTAAAAGAATATGTTGGACTTAAAACTACAGTAGAAATATATCAATGAATCTTACTTAGTGGGAAAAGCAGATATCCCAAATCTTTGATTTGGTGATAGTCGCTTTCGCTGTGTGCAAGCAGATATCCCAAATCTTTGATTTGGTGATAGTCGTTTTTTCCACTAAGTTTAGATGAATTATCTAGGGGCGTAGCTACTGTTAGCTACCACTTTGATAGGAGTGGGAGTGTTACAGTAGGTAGCCATCAGATAAATGAATATATTAAAAATTGAAAAAATGTTATAAATAAGAATATATATGGTAAAAAAGGTGCAAAATAAAATAGAGAAAACATATAATGAGGTGGTGCCTATGACTCATCAGAAATGGTTTAAAGTTTTTTTTATTTTGTTTTTAGTAGTACTTTTTTTAAGCAGTGGATTTATAATAATGCAGTATAAGTCAAGTTCTATGGCTAAAGATCTGGAGGAATATAGATCCTATTATTTTGTAATCACAGGCGATAAAACCATATGTAAGATTGACACAGTTACAAATCAAATTATAAGTAAAATTAATGTAGATGGTAAACCAGAGGACATTCAAATTTCACCAGATGGTAAAATTCTAGTAGTAGTTGCTTCAAATTCCAAAGATGAGGATGGAACAGGGTTCTTGTTATTTTATCAGATTAAGGACGATAAGCTTTTAAAAAAATTAGAGGTAGGTAAGCATCCTTCAAAAATTTCATTTACTCCAGATAAGAAATATGCACTTGTAGCAAACAAAGAGAGCAATGATATATCTTTAATAGATTTTCAGAATTATACCATACTTCAATCTATAGCAGTAGGGAGGAAACCTAAGAACTTTTGTATATCTTATGATGGAAGATACTGTTATGTGGCAAATACAGGAGAGGATACTTTAAGTGTAGTGGATATGAGAAGTTTTAAAAGTATAAAAAAAATAAGAGTAGGTAGATATCCTACTGATGTTACTATAGATAAAGCTAATGGAAATGTTATGGTAACTTTGAGCAGGGAAAAGGCTGTGGCTCTTGTTAATCCCAATACAGAAAATATTGAAAAAGTAGATTTGGATGATAAACCTACAAAAATATATAATTAAATTTGCACTTAAAAATTTTAGGCATATAAAAAATAACTAGTTTATTTTTTATATGCCTTATTTGCGTTAATTATTAAATGAAGTGGGAGTTTACGCTAGGTAGGCATCAGATAAATTTTGTTGACAAGAAGAGCAAATTAAATTATACTTAAAACATAAACATATGAACACATGAACATATGTTGCTGATAACTGGGAGGTGGATTAGAATGAACAACACTATGGAAGTAAAGTTACAAGATAATAGAAAATCAAAAAATAAGTATATTAAAAAGGAATTTATTCTCGAAGGACTTGATTGTGCACACTGTGCTGCAAAAATAGAAAACAAAATTAATGAAATACCTGAAATAAAGAATGCTTCTGTGGATTTTTTATCTAAAAAGCTTAAATTCGAGTTGTACGATGAAAAAAAGTTTAATAATACTGTGGAAAATATAAAATCTATAGTTAAAAGGTTAGAACCAGATGTAAAAGTTATATATGAAGTTAATGAGAAATCAAGAAAAGTTGAGAAACCTAAGGAAAAAAGTAAAAAAATTGGAGACATAATCTCAATAGTTGGCATTTTGATATATATTACGGGCATAATATTTAAATTTTCATTTCAAGTTGAACTTACACTTTTTCTTTTAAGTTATATTGCTATAGGAAAGGATGTACTTTGGAAAGCAGTTAAAAATATTTCTCACGGACAGTTATTTGATGAAAATTTTTTAATGTGCATTGCAAGTATAGGAGCTTTTACAATTGGACAATTTCCTGAGGCAGTTGCTGTTATGCTTTTTTATAAAATAGGTGAATATTTTCAAGATAGGGCAGTAAATAATTCAAGAAAATCTATAGCAGACCTTATGGATATAAAACCTGAATTTGCAAATGTAAAGACTAAATCAGGATTAAAAAAGATGAAGCCTGAAGATGTAAATATAGGTGAACTTATTTTAGTAAAACCAGGTGAAAAAATACCTTTGGATGGAGAAATTATAGAAGGCAAATCTATGGTAGATACTTCTGCATTAACGGGAGAATCTCTTCCAAAAGAAGTAGGACGTGAGGATGTAGTGCTTGGTGGATATATAAATGAAAATGGAGTTTTAACTTTGAAGGTAACTAAAAGCTTTAAAGAATCTACTGTATCTAAAATATTGGATTTAGTTGAAAATGCTAGCAGTAAAAAAGCTCCTACAGAAAATTTTATTACAAAGTTTGCTAGATACTATACTCCTGCAGTTGTAGCATTTGCAATAGGACTAGCTTTATTGCCACCATTAATGGGAGGAGAAAGTTTTTCTAAGTGGATTTATAGAGCTCTTGTATTTTTAGTAGTTTCCTGTCCTTGTGCACTGGTTATTTCAGTACCTCTTGGGTTCTTTGGAGGAATAGGAGCAGCTTCTAAAAATGGCATTCTTGTAAAAGGTGGAAATTACCTTGAAGCTTTAAATAGCATAGATACAGTAGTTTTTGATAAAACAGGAACACTTACTAAAGGAATATTTAAAGTTACCCAAGTAAAAGCTTTTAATGGTTTTACAGATGAAGATGTTTTAAAGTATGCAGCTTTTGTAGAATCTTATTCTAATCATCCTATAGCTTTGTCTATAGTGAAACAGTACAATCAAGATATAGATAGAAATCTAATAAAGGATTATGCTGAGATTTCAGGAGAAGGTATTAAAGCAGCAATAGATGGAAGAGAAATTATTGCAGGAAATACCAGACTTATGGAAAAAGAAAAAATAAATTATGATATATCAGAAGTTATTGGGACTGTAATTCATGTTGCACTGGATAAGATTTACATGGGTTATATAGTAATATCCGATGAAGTAAAAGAAGATTCTAAAGATACAATTAGAATGTTAAAAGATATAGGAATAAAGAAAACAGTAATGCTCACGGGAGACAACAAAAAAATTGGAGAAGCAATAGGGTATAAATTAGGATTGGATGAGGTTCATGCACAGCTTCTTCCAGATCAAAAAGTAGAAAAATTAAATGACATAATTACTGAAAAGTCTTCTAACAGAAAAATGATTTTTGTAGGAGATGGAATAAATGATGCTCCTGTGCTTGCAAGAGCAGATGTTGGAATCGCTATGGGCGGTATTGGTTCAGATGCTGCTATTGAAGCTGCAGATGTAGTTATTATGACAGATGAACCTTCAAAAATAGTAACTGCCATTAAAATAGCTAAGAGAACTAAAAAAATAGTATTCCAAAATATAGTGTTTGCCCTTGGAGTAAAACTGGTGATTTTAGTTCTAGGAGCTGTGGGAATAGCTAATATGTGGGAAGCAGTTTTTGGGGATGTAGGGGTAGCTCTTATAGCAGTATTAAATTCTATGAGGGCAATGAAAGTAGAAAAAGCTTAAATGCTAAAACAAGCATAACTAAAAGAATTCCTAAACGAAAAATAAACTTATGCTGCGAATATTTTTACAACCACAAGTACGATTAAATATTTTGATAATTCTAAGTAGAAAATTTGCAAAAACCCAAGGACTTTTGAAAACTCGTACCTCAGACAATTCAAAAGTCCTAAGTTTTTTTACAAATTTTTCACTAAGACTTATATGCAAAATATTTAAATGTACTTGTTTATTGTAAAATATTTCTACGCATAAGTTTATTTTCTTGTTAGAATATTTGCATTCATCATGTATATTTTAGTATACTTTTACTTCCATATGTAAGATCAATTATCAAGTGATTCTTAGGTTCAGGTGGAGTTTGCTTATAAGGAATACTTTTTCTCCATCTTGAACCTTATTAACAGTATTCTTAGTGTCTTTAGCACTTAGAATACGTTATCCTTTAGGGGAAGAACTTATCCAGGTGCGTAGCAGTGCTTATCACCCATTTTGAAAAAGATGGGGTTAGCAATAGTAGCAATCGGATAAAATGAATATAAATTGTACCTATAGGAAAACATTTATTATATAATTAATATGGAGATCCTAAGTTGGAACATACTTCAGTATATTTATGAGTATAAGATCAAATTTTACTTAGGATATATATGTGATATTTCTAACTTGAAAAATATTTTATTTAGGAATTTACATATAAACTTTAGAAAAACAGGGGGAAGAACATGATAGAAGAATTACATAAATTGCAAAATGGTACTGATATAAGAGGAATTGCAATTGAAAATCCGGAAAAGAAAGTTAATTTGACTGCTGTAGAAGTAAAAGCCATAGCAGGTGGTTTTATAAAATGGCTTAAAGACAAAAAAAATATAAGAAAAGGAAAAATAAAAATTGCAGTAGGCATGGATTCAAGACTGTCAGGACCTGAAATTAAAGAAGTTATTTTAAATGAACTTGTAAATTTGGGGTGCAGCGTATATGACTGCGGACTTTGTACTACCCCAGCTATGTTTATGACTACTGTACTGGGAAATTATAAATGCGATGGATCTATTATGATAACTGCAAGCCATTTGCCTTATTATCACAATGGATTAAAGTTTTTCACTGAAAATGGTGGATGTGAAAAAGAGGATATAAAATACATATTAGATAGTGCAGTGGAGAAAGACTTAAAATACCCTTCGTATAAAGGAGAAATTTCTAAAGTTGACTTCATTGACACATATTCAAATTTATTAGTTGAAAAAATTAGGAAAGGTATAAATTCAAATGAAGATTACGAAATGCCTCTTTCCAAGTTTAAGATTATTGTGGATGCAGGCAATGGAGCAGGGGGATTTTTTGCAAGTAAAGTTTTAAAAAAGTTAGGTGCAGAAGTTGAAGGAAGTCAGTTTATTAATCCAGATGGAAGATTTCCAAATCATATTCCTAATCCTGAAGCAAAAGAAGCCATGGATTCTATTAGAAAGGCAGTACTTGAAAATAAAGCAGATCTTGGCATAGTATTTGATGCAGATGTAGATAGGGCAGCTATTGTAGATGCTGGAGGCATGGAGATAAATAGGAATTCCCTAATAGCTTTAATATCTTCTATAATTTTAGAAGAGCATCCAGGCAGTACTATAGTAACTGATTCTGTAACTTCAAATGGATTAAGTGAATTTATTGAAAATTTAGGTGGAAAACATCATAGATTCAAAAGAGGTTATAGAAACGTAATAAATGAGGGAATAAGGCTAAATGAGCAGGGTGAAAAATGCTACTTGGCTATTGAAACTTCAGGACATGCAGCACTTAAAGAAAATTACTTTTTAGATGATGGAGCTTATTTGATATCTAAAATACTAGTAAAAATGGCTAAACTTCATAAACAAGGTAAAAGTATAGAGGACTTAATAAAAAGTTTAAAAATTTCACCTGAAAGTTTAGAGTTTAGATTTGATATTTTAAACAGTAGTTTTAAAGACTATGGATATAGAATACTGGGTGATTTAAAGAAATATGTAGAAAAAATCAATGGATGGAATGAAGCACCTAATAATTATGAAGGAGTTAGGGTAAATTGTAATAAACTTAATGGAGATGGATGGTTCCTTCTTAGGATTTCTCTTCATGAACCAGTATTGTGTTTGAATATAGAGTCGGATTCCAAAGAGGGAATAAAAGTGATTATGGATAATTTAAAGAATTTTTTAATAAACTATAATGAACTTGATATTAGTAGTTTTAAATAGGAAAATGTGTTATTATATGCTATACTAAATATGCAATTTGTACTATACATGTTAATAATGATATACTATAATATATTATATAGTATATCATTATTGCTTTTACAAATTAAATAAATTGTATATATTAAAAAGGAGAAAATGACCATGATTTTCTATGATGAGAATAATTTAGATATAATAGAAAAAGATTTAAGATATCTTCAATTATTATCTAGAGAATATCCCACAATATCTAGTGCCAGTACGGAAATTATAAATCTTCAGGCTATATTGAATTTACCAAAAGCTACAGAACACTTTATAAGTGACATTCATGGAGAATATGAATCCTTTACCCATATGCTTAGAAATGCATCTGGTGTAATAAAGAGGAAAATTGATGATGTGTTTGGAAATTCATTGAGAGAAGAACAGAAGGCATCACTGGCAACCCTTGTATATTACCCTGAGAGAAAAATAGAATTAATTAAGGAAAAAGAACACAATTTGGAAGAATGGTATAGAATAAGTTTATATCAATTAATTGAATTGTGTAAGAATGTATCTTCAAAATATACTCGCTCTAAAGTGAGAAAAGCACTTCCATCAGATTTTTCATATATAATAGAAGAACTGCTTCACGACCAGGATGATAAGGTAGATAAACAAGCGTATTATAACGGTATAATAAAAACTATAATAGATATAAATCGTGCACCTGAATTCATCATAGCTATTTCAAATGTAATACAGAGGTTAGTTGTAGACAGACTTCATATAATTGGGGATATATATGACAGGGGACCAGGAGCTGAAATTATAATGGATGCTCTTATGAAACATCATTCTGTGGATATTCAATGGGGAAATCATGATATGCTCTGGATGGGAGCGGCAGCTGGCTGCGAAGCTTGTATAGCTAATGTGCTCAGAATATCACTTAGATATGCTAATTTGCATACTATTGAAGATGGATATGGAATAAACTTACTTCCGCTTGCTACTTTTGCCCTTGAATTCTATAAAGATGATCCTTGTAAGAATTTTATTCCTAAGACTTTAAACAAGGATATAAGTAAAAATGAACTTAATTTACTGGCAAAAATGCACAAGGCTATAGCTATAATGCAATTTAAATTAGAGGCAGAAATAATAAAAAGGCATCCTGAATTTAAGATGGATGATAGACTTCTACTTGATAAAATAGATATAGAAAAATGGGAAATAGATATATATGGTCATAATTATAAGTTAAATGATAGCAAGTTTCCTACTATAGATTGGAATGACCCATATAAACTTACAGATAGGGAACAAGAGTTAATTGAAAAGTTGACTAGTTCTTTTGTAAACAGTGAGAAACTTCAAAGACATATTAAATTCTTATATGGTAAAGGGAGTATATACTTGGTATATAATTCAAATCTTTTATACCACGGGTGTATTCCATTGAATAAAGATGGTAGTTTTAGAGAAGTGAAAATAGGAAAAATAAGCTACAGCGGCAGAGAACTTTTAGATAGGTATGACCGTTTAGCGAGAGATGCTTTTTTCTTTAAAAATAATACTAATAGTAAAAAATATGGTATGGATATGATGTGGTATATGTGGTGTGGAGAGGATTCACCTGTGTTTGGAAAAGTTAGAATGACAACTTTTGAAAGATATTTTATTGATGATAAGATAGCACACTATGAAAAGAAGAATTATTATTACCAATATAGGGATGATGAGAATGTGTGCAAGAATATACTGGCAGAATTTAATTTGCCACCTGAAAGTTCTCACATTATAAATGGTCATATTCCAGTAAAAACTAAGGAAGGGGAAAGTCCTATAAAGGCAAACGGAAGATTACTTGTAATAGATGGAGGATTTTGCAAAGCATATCAGCCTGAAACCGGAATAGCAGGGTATACTCTAATATATAATTCTTATGGATTGCTGCTCACTTCTCACGAACCGTTTGGTGCTATAAAAAATGCTATAGAAGAGGACAAAGATATTTTATCTTCTACGGTGATTTTGGAACATGTAACTAAAAGAAAAAGGGTAGAAGATACAGACATAGGAAAAGATCTGACAAAACAGATAGCTGATTTGGAAAAGCTTTTAATAGCATATAGGAAGGGATTAATTAAAGAAGATAACAATCAAATTGAGTGAAATTGTCAATAAGGGCTTTGTTACGCTAATTAATTAGTGTATCAGCCCTTTTGATGAGTATATATGTTTTTAAATTTTAGGCTATAACAATGAAGAAAATATTTTGCAAAAAGCTTCAAAAGATTTAGTAAAAAGAGATAAATTATCAAAGTATTTAGAACTAGCTATCTTACTGTTTTTAAGATCATGAAAAAACAAATCTTCAAGTTCCATTGTGGTATCCTCATCATATATCATAGCATTTATTTCATAATTTAATTGATAGCTTCTTATATCCATATTAGCAGTACCTATGGTACATATTTTACCATCTATAGATGTGGTTTTAGAGTGAATGAAACAATTTTTGTTATAGAAATAAACCTTAACATCACTTTTAGCTAAATCTGCTAGATAGGTTCTTGAAGCATAGTACACTAATATATGATCATATCTTCCAGGAAATAGTATACGTACGTCTATACCGCTTAAAGAGGCTATTTTAAGTGCATTTAATATACTTTCAGTAGGTATGAAGTAAGGAGTTGTAATGTAAATATGATCCTTTGCCATGCTAATCATCTTTAAAATGGCTTGTTCAATAGCAGGAAATTCAGAATCTGGACCACTCTTTACAAGCTGCATTATTTTATTGCTGTTTCTGCCTGATGAAATTTCAGGAAAAATTTCCTTGAAGTTTCCGTCATAAAAGAAATATTCTTTGTTAGCAGATTTTATTGTAACAAAGTCATCTACGAAGACTGCCTGAAGTCCCAAAACAAAATCACCTTTTACCATTATATGAGTATCTCTCCAATACCCGTATTTACTCTTTCCTATATATTCATTTCCTATATTTATTCCACCTACAAAACCTACTTTTCCATCAATAACTACTATTTTTCTGTGATTTCTATAGTTTATCTGGGTGTTTATGTACTTCAAAATTGGTGCTAGAAAGTAAGAATATTGGACCACGTTAACTCCAGCACTTTTCAAATCACTTATATACTTTTTATCAAGGCCTATACAACCTACTCTATCCAGTATGAGACGTACGTCTACACCACTTAAACATTTTTTTATCAATATATCTTTTATTTCATTTCCAATTTCATCACTTTTTATTATGTAATATTCCATATGAATATGATGTTTTGCATTTAGCAATTCCCTTTTAAGATATTTGAATTTTTCAACTCCGCTTTTGAAGATCTTTATAGAATTGTTTGTAAATAATGGCGATTCACTGTTTTTAGAAAGAAGTTCTATTAAAGGGGCATAAGTAGTATCTTTTATATTTTTAATAGCTTCAGATATTAATTCTTTTATATTTACATTTGTTTCATTGTTAAGTTTATGCTTTTTCCAATTTCGTCCCAAAAATATGTAAGCTATTAAACCAAAAGGAGGCATAACTATAAAAATTAACAGCCATGCAATTGTTTTTTCGGGATTTTTTCTTTCCAACATTATAACAGCTATGGACAATATGGCATTTATTACAAAAATCGAGTAAAAAATATTTCGCATAAAAAGATGGCTCCCTATTAAATTCTATGTTAATTGGTAAATTATCTATAGTAATAGTTTGATTTTTATAGGTAGATAATATACACTTTTTATATGAAACTTATAACATTTTTATAATTTTTTATAAGTGTAATACGATAAAACCTGTGCTATAATAATAATATAAAATATAATAAAAATCCACTATAATATAATTAGGAGGGAATAAATTGTTAAAATGCCAAATATGTGGTAAACCAGCGGATAAGCATCATATAGTTTATAGATCTCAGGGAGGAGTGGATTTCCCTTTGAACTTTAAATATCTTTGTTCAGAACATCATAGAGGAAAGAGTGGACCTCACAAGAATAGAAAATTGGACTTGTTGTATAAAGTGGAAATGCAGCAAAAGCTTGAAAAGTTGCTTTACAAAGAGTTTTATACGTTGGATGAATTAGTCAATCTCCTACAAATAAATAAAGGAATGTTAAAAAAACTTCTAAAAGAATATAAATTATATAAAGAAGGATACAGAAGTTTTGATGTTATATATAGATTAATGGGAAAAAAGAAATACACAGAATACATGCTTCAAGAATATTATGATTTTATAGGAAACTTTTAATAACACAGCCTTTTGAAATAGATGTTTCATACTGTTAAATATCTAGAGATAAGTGAGTAAGTATAAAAACTTGTCATTTATTATAAATATAGATTTTTTAATAAAAATTATCTCTCGATAAACGCTTTATATTAACTTAAGTTTTACGAAATATATTAAAAGGGATAATGGATGTAAGTCGCTTTCTAAAAAAGATTAAGTTAGATAAGGGGGTTATTAACATGAAAGAGAATATACTTATGCTGTTAACGTTGGAGGAAATAAGTAATATAACTAAGGGGCTAAAACTTACTATAGAAGCTGTAAAGAACGATAATGTTGAAATTGATGAAAAATTAGAAGATGATATAGAGGAAGTACTTAAAAAGTTGCTTCAAGTAGAGGCTGAATGTTCAAGGTAGTATTGTGAGGGTCAATTATTATTTCTTCTTAAGATTAATAATTGACCTTGTAACTAAGTTCTTTGATTCTAGGATTGTGTAATTTCAAATTTAAATAGTATATTTAAAATAAAAGTATTAAGGAGTAGAAGGACATATGAATATAGCATTTTTTCTAACACCTAAAGAGGAAGTTGTTTGTGAAACTCCAAATTCAACTATGAGACAGGCACTGGAAAGAATGGAAAGGCATAGATATACAGCAATTCCACTAATTGATAGCTGCGGTAAGTATGTGGGAACTCTGACAGAAGGTGATTTGTTGTGGAAACTAAAAAATACTCCAGATTTGAATTTTAAAAATACCAGTAAAGTATTGTTGAAACAAATTTCTAGGCGTATGCATAATAAACCAGTGAAAATTAATTCTAACATGGAAGACTTGGTATCACTTGCGGTAAATCAAAATTTTGTACCTGTAATAGATGATAAGGACATATTTATAGGGATCATAAAAAGAAGTGATATAATAAACTATTGTTACAGACAAATATTTAATGAAAATGCTAACCCAGCTTATGGTGCTAAATAAAAGTGAAAATACTTATTGACATGAAGAAGAATAAGTGATAACATATACTTAATTTAAAAATAAATCCTTTGACGAGGAATAGTAGCAATATTATTAAAGTTACAGAGAGTTGAGAATGGTGGGATCTCAATACTATTGTGTGTTGTGAATGGACCTAAGAGGAGTAAATTGAAATTCGCAGAGCGAAGAGTAGTGGTTAACGTATTCCATACGTTATAATGGATAGGACATGTTAGTGTCTGAAAAAGAGATACTTTTTTAAAGTATAATTTAGGTGGTACCGCGGATATCTCCGTCCTAGTTTTTAGGATGGAGTTTTTTTATTTTATTAAAAAATAAAGTTTGTTAGAAAGAAGTATAGGTGGTGTATGCTATGTTGTGAAAGAAAAGTAGGAAAAATTTATTTATAGATAATTGTAATAATATCAGTTGTATTTTTAATTTAAAGAATATTCAGATTATAGGGAATATTCAAATTTAGATTTAAGGAGAGTGTAAATATGAACTTAAAAAAGATGATTATAAATTCTATACTACTTGCTATAGGTGCAGTGCTGCATCAGATTGCACCACCACTTATACTTGGAATGAAACCTGATCTTTCTCTTGCAATGCTTTTTATAATACTTATGTTTAACAAAGAATATAAAACTTGTCTCTGTGCAGGTATTGTAGCAGGTATTCTTGCAGCTGCAACTACTACTTTCCCTGGGGGGCAATTTGCAAATGTAATAGACAAATTTGTAACTATAAACATAATGTTTGTGCTTATAAAACCTCTTAGAGATAGGATAAACAATCAAATAACTATTTTATTAGTTACTGCTGTAGGTACAATTATAAGTGGTTCCACATTCTTAATGGTAGTATTGCTTACAGTAGGATTAAAGACAAGTTTTACAGCATTGTTCTTATCTGTAGTTTTACCTGCTGCAGTTATAAATACCATAGCAGGAGCAATTTTATTTAATATAATAAATGTAGCTTTAAAAAGAGGAGCTATAAGACAAGTATAAACTAGATTAAGGGCGTAGTTCAAATATGATGGACATTTTTATTTATAATAATATGGATGAAAAAACAGAAAATTAACCAATTGAAGAAGAAAAGTAATTTTACATTAACTTCAAACAAATTAGTTCTACTATGAAATCTATTATCTAACAAATACCCAATGGATTTCATAGTAGAAAAAACATAAAAAAAGCTCAACCTCTAAATAAAACTAAAAGTTTTAAAGGAGGTTGAACATACCATACATTATTATAATGCTATAAATAAAGATAATTACGCATCAATTAATATAGATAAAAAAACAATTAGAAGAATTATAGTAAGTTGTGATGTTGAATGCAATGGAAGCATTGAAGATATTCAAGCACATCTTGAAAATATATTTGATATTCATATATCTGCAGGAAGTATCTCTAATATTTTAACTGAAGCTGCCGAGAAAGCCAAAGGATCTAACGACTTAATTTAACTTGATAGAATTAAAATTGGAGTGCAAATGTTAAGAAACATAAATTTTTCGATTTTCAAAAAATATTAAAAGCAAGCAAGTTAAAAACAATTACTATTGATATAGATAGTACTGTAGAAAATGTTGAAGGTAATCAAGAAGGAGATATGAAAGGATACACCCCAAGAAATATGGCAATAAATGCTATAATGCTTTGATGTCCTTTTTCTCTTCCTATATTTGTATTGGGACAACCACCTGCTTTTATCTTTTGGAAATTCTATATCAACCTGCTGAATTACACTTTCTAAAGCACCTGCAATTTTTTCACTAACATTACCAAGCCAAAACTTATTGATTTTTTTACTACTTTGTTTTACCATAATATCACCTTATTGCCTGTAATTTCTTTTTCAAATTTATCAAAATCTATGGTGTATACACTGTTTGTGTTTACCAGACCGCTGCACACAAGCTTTCTCCCATTGTTTTTTACAGCGTCCATAAAAGGATGATAATAAATCGAAGTCTGTACCATTATGCCATCCTGTGGCCTTGGCATAATCTGTACAAACTAGTTTATGGCAGGCACTACTCCTGGGGAAAAACGCAGCCACTCTTGGTTTACCTTATAATTATGATATTTTTGCTCCCATTTCATAAAGACTTTCTGATAGGAGACTGGAACCTTATAGTATCCAAACACTCCCAACTTCAGATATTTCTCTAAGGCCTTTTTGTTATGCATCTGGTAACCTTAAAGTCCATATCTGCTATCCACATGCCTTGCAGATTCGCTTCTCCAAACGTTGCCTCTAGATTATCCCACTTATTGCAGTCTGTATTCCTACGATCTACAAATACTATTTCCCTGTTCATTGTCTCATTTTCTATATAAGCATGCTTAATTATATGTACAATAGCTTATAAAAGATAATAATGCAATTTATAGAATTTGATTATAGTTCATGCTGGATAAATTCGAAATTACTATTTTACATTTTAATTTATTATATATAAAATAGTATTAATTAGGGAGAATATTGGGAATTATTAAATTAATGAAATGGAGGCATCTTATGAAAAAAATTGTTACATTACTTCTTTGTGTTGTAACCATGATAGCAATGCTAGCTGGATGTAGCAGCACAGGGGAAAAAAATACCGCATCAGAAAATAAAAAGGAGGACAAGACTATTAATGTTGCTACCTCTGGAGATTATCTTGGCTTTACAGTGTATAATGAATCATCAAAGACCTGGTCAGGCTTTGAGATAGACATGTGGAATGAAATTGCTAAACGTATAGGCTACAAGGTAAAATTTGTACAGGAGGATGTAGCTTCCGCCTTTGGAGATTTGGGAACAGGGCATGTGGATACGGTAGCGAAACAGATAAGTATAACACCTGCCCGTAAGGAGAAATATGACTTTACAACCCCATACTTCTTCAGCCCTTACTGCCTTATGGTAAAAGGCGATAATACCAACATAACCAGCTGGAAGGACATGGCAGGAAAGACTATAGGTCTTGCTGATGGAAGTGCAATGAACGAGTTTGTCACTAAACTTGATCCTAACAACAAGGTAAAGAAAACTACATATGAATCTTTTTCTACAATTCCACAGGAGGTTGTGTCTGGACGTATAGATGCAATGCCTTATGCATATCTGCTGATACCTTACCTGATACAAAAAAATCCTAACTGGAATTTAAAGGCTGTTGATACAGCACATCCTATCTATACTGAGGTAAATGGTTATCCATTTGCACGTACGGAACGTGGTACTAAGCTGCTCAAGCTGGTAAACGGAGCCTTAAATGACATGATTAAAGATGGAACCCACAAAAAATTGTGTGAGAAGTGGTTTAAATATGATGTTATGCAGACTAATGCTGCAAAGGAATACTACAATAAGAATAAATAAGTATATTTGTCAGATGCCCCTATTTGAGAGACACCTGCTGTAATATAACTTTTCAATTAAGGAGACATGCCATGGACTTTAATATTGAATATTTTTTTTCTATGTTTCCCGTTATTCTTAGGGGATTGCCTATAACTGTTGAGGTGGCAGGAGCATCGCTGTTTTTTTCAGTTATACTAGGCTTTGTAATTGCGGCCTTTCGCTATTATAACATACCTATGCTTAAGCAGCTTTCCACTGTGTTCGTATCCTTTTTTAGGAGCACTCCATTTATTGCACAGCTGTTTGTTTTTTATTATGGTATTGCACAGGTATCAAAACTAGTAAAGAATATGCCCAGCTTCTGGGCGACAATAATAGTGCTTTCTTTGAGCTTTGCAGCCTATATGAGTGAGGATATAAGAGGAGCTATAACATCAGTCGATAAGGGTCAGTTTGAGGCTGGCATATCTATAGGGCTTAGCTCTTGGCAGACTGTATATCGTATTATTATTCCACAGGCAGTAAGAGTGGCTATACCAGGCATGATGAACAGCTTTGCAAATCTATTCAAATCTACCTCTCTTTGCTTTATTGTGGGCTTGAAGGACATGATAGCTTATTGCAAAAATGAGGCTAATGTATCCTTCCGTTATCTGGAGGGATATATGGCAGTGCTGATTATATACTGGATAATACTTTCTTCCATATCCTATCTTCAGTCCAGGCTGGAGAGGCACATGAATAAAGCCTATTAACAGAATAGAAAAATGAGGTAATATTATGTTAAAGATTAAAGGTTTAAAGAAAAAATTTGATTCTCTAGAGGTATTAAAGGGAATCGATTTAACTGTTGAAAAAGGACAGGTAGTAGCTATTATTGGACCATCTGGAACAGGAAAATCTACACTGCTGCGGTGTATCAACTACCTTGAAAAACCTACAGATGGTACTATTACTATAGGAGACGTGACACTTAGTGGATGGCATCATAAGCATAAGGACGTTTATGCCTTAAGAAGGAAGACCGCAATGGTATTCCAGAACTATAATCTGTTTAAGAACAAAACTGCCCTTCAGAATATAATGGAGCCAATGATAAAATGCCAGGGTATGAATGTAAAGGAAGCAGAGGCTAAGGCTATGGAGATTCTGACCTCTGTGGGGCTTAAAGATAAAAGGAATGTGTATCCGTCACATATGTCAGGAGGACAGCAGCAGCGTGTAGGAATAGGACGTGCCATGGCAGTAAAACCTGAGGTTATGCTGTTTGATGAGCCTACCTCCTCCCTTGATCCGGAGCTGGTAAATGAGGTGCTGGAGGTTATAAGATCCCTGGCCTCAACACATACAATGACGCTTTTAATTGTAACCCATGAGATGAGGTTTGCCAGAGAGGTGTCAGACCGTATAGTGTTTATGGAAAATGGATTTATTGTTCAGGAAGGAACTCCCGAAGAGATATTTAATAGCAGCAACCCAAGAATACAGAGGTTCGTGGGGTCTATTTCAGTATAGGAGGAGGATATTATGCATAGGTTGTGCAGAATGTATCCTTCATGGATGTAAAATGCATGATATGATGAAGACCATGGAGGACTGTCCGAGCAAAAATGGGGAGATACAGAGGAAAGCAAAAAGAGCTATACAAGGATGAGGAGAACCATAAAATACCCTATATAATGCTGCACTTGTAGAGGCGGAGGACTATGGACGTCTTTTACTCGCATGGAGGAGATAATGCTGTTCATGAATAAGGCTGGTTACTAGAGAATAGGTCTTATATTGTGTATTGGTCTTTACAGTGAAACCAAGGAAGTTGACAGGATATTGACTCATAATGGCTTTGAGGTGATTTCAATAATATGTAAGAATGGTGATGTTCCAAAGAGCTTTATGGGGATAAGGGATGATGAAACGGTGTCAGGCTGTGCAAGGGAAAGCAAGTGCAACCCCATAGGATAGGCACTTCTTATGAACGAGCAGGAAACTGAGTTTAACATATTGCTTGGGCTTTGTGTGGGGCACGATACTCTGATGCTTAAATACATGGAGAAACCTGCAACTGTCCTTGCAGTTAAAGATCGTGTAACCAGGACATAACCCGCTTGCAGCTATATACCTGGCTGAGGGCAAGGGTGTCTGCCGTGAGGCAGAATCTGAAGGAAGCTGATGTTTGGATATGGTACTCTTGAACGTATTCTTGCTAGAGGGAACATGTGGCAAGAATATGATAGAGTTGTATCTAACAAGGGAAGCCATAGCGTTGATAAGATGGATGTTTATTAACTTAACGTGAGTTCGAAAATTTGATGCTATTTATGGATAACATTATCATATTATTCCAGATGGCTTAAATTAAGCTATAGCAACGTATTTGTCTAATTTTAGGGATGGTTTCTTAGGAAGAAAGCTGTATGCTATTAAACCTGAAACTGTATTAACCATAAAATTGCTGACACTCCTGTGTCTGCTGTGTTCTATTTGACATATATTTTTCAAATGGTCATTTATTGTTTCAATTACTGCTCTTTTCCTAAGAAGAATTTTATCTTCCATTAACATTAGTTTATTTTTCATATTTTTTCTCAATTTTGTTATCAAGTGTATACCTTTTGGATATAGAATATCTGAAATTTTCTGCGATAAATAGCCTCTATCTCCAAGTAATTTTCCAAATAAATCCTTTGTTAGGTTTTTTATAACATCTAAATTTCTATCATCTACATTTCCAGGGGTTAAGTAGAATGATAAAATTTCACCTTTTATTGAAATTTTGCATAAAATCCCATCCCTTTGTTTTAGTTTTGTTTGTTTTATCACTTACAATAATAAAACATTTTGGTGGGGTTTTTTATACCTTAAATATTTCCATTTAACTCATCGAACTCACGCTAAATAAGTTGATTTTTAAACCAAACTGCATTACTGTAATTAGCCAAGTGGAAGTAGTTTCTTCTTTACAATTGTCTTGAGTAAAGGTAAAATTATTCATAGGATAATACCTGCCTTTCTTAATTTTTCTCTGCAAAGAAAATTATACTTTAAGGCGTGGTATTATCCTACTATTTATTTTTTGGAAACTACAATATGGAAAATACTAAAGTTTTGTTTGTACAAAACTTAGGTAACTATTAATTTAATATTATTTGTTATATTTTTTTAATATTCCTTCCAGTATTCGTGCATGGCGTCCTTCATCTTTTGAAGCTGAATTGAAAAATTCTTTTGCTGCATCTATTTTTTGTTCTTCTGCTTTTAGAGCATCCTCATGTTTTGCATTGTTTGCAAAAATTTCTCCTTCTAGCATTTGTTTTATATCTTCAAAGCAATCATTTGTTATCATATTGTTCAATTCTGCACAAGTTGCAGCGTGCTCTACTTCTTCTTTTGCAAGGACTTTTAGTATTTCGGCAATATCGCCATATCCCTGCCTTTGGGCCTGGCGTGCTATGGCAGTATATAATCCTGCTTCCTTGGTTTCACCATTAAAAGTTTGTTTTACAGACCTTTCTAAATTAGTTCCCTTAGTATCTCCTAAAGTTGTTTCATAAGATAATTTTACATCTTCCATATTAATACCCTTCCTTTTTTTTAATAATTAATTTTTTGTTATATTTTTATGAGATAAATAAGATTCCTGTATTTTATCTGCTACTTTTGAATTGTCTAATTTTATATCATTTAAGTATAGGAGCACACTGCCATTATAATCTTTTGGGTTTCCAAATAAAATTACTTCGCAGGCACTTCTTAAAATATTTATTATGCAATCTTCATCATGATATGCGTTACAATTTTTACATTGATTTAGTATAAAGCCAACAGTATCTATTACAGAGGATTCATCAAAAACTTTTGTATCAAATAAAGGAATGTTTTCTATTTCATTTTCTAGAAATTGTTCATTAGATTTAAGACAAGCAAGTAGATTTTTTTTACAATATCCTATAATGCAATTGGAAGTATCGCACTTACCTCCGCAGTTTTCCTTCCCTAAACAACAGGTTTCCATGGATGTTATTAAGGAATTAAAATCTATATCAGTTTCCATATTATATCATCTCCCTTTATAATAATAATTATATAATATTTATTATTAGTTGTAAAGAGGTTAACTTAAATTTTCCAAAAAACTCAAGTTAAAATATAACTTATAATAATATTTCCTCCAATGCAAATAATAAAGAAAATAATAATTTTATTTAAGAGGGAAGTATGTACATATTAATTTTTGCTATAGGTTTCATTATAGGAATGTTATTAAATACTGTAATAGAAAGTATCTCATATAATATTGTTAAAAACGATAAAAAAACCGGGAGTATTTTTATACCTATTATTTGTAGTCTATGCTTTGAAGTTTCATTTTTACGATTAGGGTTTACTATTATACTCGCTAAGGCAATAGTGATGATATTAATTTTAATTATAATTTCTTTTATTGATCTTAACTATAGAATTATACCTGATTTTATGGTGATTATAACTTTGATTATGGGAATAATGCTTCCTTTTTTCATTAGGAGTTCATTTATAGATACAATACTTGGAATGATATTTGGAGGAGGAACAATGTTTTTATTATCCCTTGTTCCTAATGTTATGGGTGGTGGAGATATAAAGCTTATGTTTGCTATTGGATCTTTTTTAGGATTAAAGAAAACCTTGTGGGCAATTTTTTTAGCCTTTGTCCTATCTTCGATAGTTGGAATTATTTTAATATTATTTAAAGTAAAAGGAACTAAAGATTATATTCCCTTTGGTCCATTTTTATCACTAGGAAGTTTTATTTCACTATTAGTTTTCATGTGAATTTAATTTGGTTTGGTTGTACTTTAAATGAAGGGAGAATATGATGAATAATATAAACTTGGATGTTAACGCTATTAATAAAATAATCAAAAATGTAATAGATGAGATAAGTTCAAGTAGAGGGCAAGTGCTCAGTATTGTTGATTATATAAGAAAAGATCACGAAGATTTAAAGCTTAAACTAGATAAAGTTAAAAAAGATATTGCTAGTGTTATAGATGAAGTTGACGAATTGGAAGAACAGGATAAGGCTGCTAGAAGAAGATTGGCTCATGTATCTGCAAACTTTAATAAGTATACTGAAGATGATATTAAGAAAGCTTATGAAGCAGCATCTGATATGAGAATTAAGTTTTATACGAAAATAAATGAAGAAAAGTCATTGAGAAAAGAAAGAGATAGCCTGGAAATAACCATAAAAAAGATAATGGATAATATTGAAAATGGTGAAAGGATAATTAATCAAATAAGTATTGCTATGGGTTATTTAGAAGGGGATGTTCTTTCTGCTTTAGAAGGATCAGACAAGAATTCTGAGATGTTTATTGGTATAAAAATTTTAGAAGCTCAGGAAAGTGAAAGAAAAAGAATTGCAAGGGATATTCATGATGGGCCAGCTCAACATATGGCTAATGCAGTTATGAAAGTAGATATATGCAAGATGGTTATTGAAAAGAATTTGGAAGAGGGACTTAAGGAGTTAGAAGATTTAAAGGAAAGTGTTAAGGTGGCATTAAAAGAAGTTCGAAGTATTATTTTTGATTTAAGGCCTATGTCTTTGGATGATTTAGGTTTAAGCCAAACTATAGATCAAACAGCAAATGCTATTTTCAAAGAGTCAAATATTGATGTAAAGATAAAAATGAAGCCAATCAAAATGGAAATAGAACCTATTATTCAAGTAGCAGTATATAGAATTGTTCAAGAAATATTTAATAATATCAGAAAACATTCTAAAGCAAAGCATGCAAATGTAAGAATGGATTTTGGTACAAAGTATTTAATGTTAATAATAAATGATGATGGTGTTGGCTTTAATGTAGAAGAGACTTTAAAGAGGGTAAAGACCAAAGGAGCTTCCTATGGGCTTATTGGAATTTTAGATAGAGTAAAGCAACTTCAGGGAGAAATTGAAATCAAATCCTCTGAGAAAGTAGGCACAACTTATACTGTTAAGCTTCCTATTAATCGAGAGGTGATAAAGGATGAAGAACAAGGTGATTAGAATATTAATTGCTGATGATCATGATATAATAAGGCATGGTTTAAAAAGAATTATAAGTTTTGAAAGTGATATGGATATTGTATGTGAGGCGGAAAATGGAGAGAAGGCTCTGGAATTTTTAAAATATCATGAGTTAGATGTTATTGTATTGGATTGCCATATGCCTATTATGGATGGCATTCAGGTTCTTAAAAGCATAAAGGATAAGGACAATAAAATTAAGGTTATAATGTTAACTGTTGAAGATGATAGAAAGACCCTTAATACGGCTATAAGTATTGGAGCAGATGGCTACATGCTTAAGGATTCAGCTGGAACAGATATTGCAGAAGCAATTAGAAGAGTATATAAGGGTGAAAAATACATTGATAAGTCTTTGGTTTCCACACTTTTTTCTGATATAAAGATTAAGGCAAAGAAAGCATCTAATATTTTAGATAATCTCTCAAAAAGGGAAATTGAAGTGCTTAGTAAAATTTCAAAAGGATATAGCAACAAAGAAATTGGAAAACAATTATATATTTCTGAAAAGACAGTTAAAAATTATGCTACAAATCTTTTTAAGAAGATAAATGTAGACGATAGGGTTCACGCCGCAATTGTTGCAATAGAAAATAATATTGATGAATATTATAGAAGTAAATATGAAACTTAATCGTATAAAAATAGGGACTTTGGTCTCTATTTTTTTCTGACTTTTTTACCTATGATATGTGACTTTTGAAATCTGCCAAGTTAAAAATGGTAGATTTATAATAAAATCAATAGAAAAATAAATTTAAAGGGGATGAATAATATGCTGCAAAAATTTAAAGGATATGCCTTAAATAAGTTAAAAGAAGAAAAAGGACAAGGTATGGTTGAGTATGCACTAATAATAGGACTTGTAGCAATAGTAGTTATTGCCGTATTGGTACTACTTGGACCAGCGATTTCTGCAAAATTTCAGGATATAATAAATGCCCTTCAATAAAATAGAAAAAGTTCTGCTGAGGTTTTTCCAAAATACTCTAATCACAAAAAGGTGGTTAGAGTATTTTGAAAACTAATCAAAAGGAAGTGGTTATATTGAAAAACTTAAAGAATGAAAAGGGGCAGGCTTTAGTTGAATTTGCAATAATCCTTCCAATCCTTCTATTAATTGTAATGGGAATAGTTCAATTTGGAATGGTGATAAATTCCTACATTACTATTGAAAATGCATCGAGAGAAGGTGCAAGGGCAGGAATTATAGGCAGCACTGATCAGGAAATTCAATATTTAATTGTAACTACTTCTCCTAATTTAGATCCTAAGAATTTAACAGTAACTATAACTCCTAGTGAAAGTAGCAGAAGATCCGGAGATAGCCTTATTGTAAAAGTAACTTATAAATATAATCTCACTGTTCCAATTATAAGTAGTCTTTTTAATAATGTAATAGTATTAAATGGGCAGACAACTATGAGGGTTGAGTGAGGAGAGATATAAATGAGAAAGTTAAATGATAGAGGAAATGTTGCCATTATTTCCTGTTTACTCATTACCGCATTGCTTGGCTTTACTGCTTACGTACTTGATATAGGTATGATTTATATTGAAAAGACAAAGTTAACAAATGCAATCGACTCAGGGGCCTTAGCAGCTGCACTTGAATTACCTGATAATGAGGTGAGGGCAAGGACTGCAGCTGTAGATTATCTTCAAAAAAATAATGTAGATCCAAGTCTAGCTCTAATAACTGTTGGTGCAGATCATAAGAGCATTCAAATAGAAGAAGTTAAAAATGTAAAACACCTGTTTGCTCAAATAATAGGAATAAACAGCAGCAATATAAAGGCTAAGACAAAGGCTGTGGTTGCACCTGCAAAATCAGTAACAGGTGGGATAAGGCCTTTTGCTGTAGAAGTATATAAATTTTCGTATGGGGACTTAGTAACACTTAAAGAAGATGCAGGAGATGGATATTCAGGAAATTATGGTGCAGTTTCGCTTGGTGGGTCTGGTGGAAGTGTTTTTAGAGCAAATGCACTGTATGGTTACAGTGGAACAATATCAGTAGGCGATTATATAGATACTGAACCGGGTAATATGGCAGGAGCTTGTAATGATATAAAAAATTATATCAACTCTGAACACAGCACTTTTGATAACTTTCCTAGAGATTCCATAAGGCTGTGGATAATGCCCTTAGTAGATTCTTTAGCTGTAAGTGGACAAAAGTCAGTATTAGTAGTAGGATTTGCAGCGTTTTATGTAGAGAATGTAACTAATAATTCAGGGAAAATAGAAGTTAAAGGAAGGTTTGTTAGATTTGTTTTAAATTGTCCGGTTGATACAAATTTAAATGACACAGGGTTATATGGTGCAAAATTATCAAAATAAATAGAATTACTAATATGGGATGAAGGAGGATAGTGATGAAAGGCAGAGGACAAAAATTGATATTGATATCTTTTATTTTAGCACTAATAGCTGCAGTGGCTGCTTTTGCATATTTACAATCTTTGAAATCGTCAAGTGAAGCAGCTAAAAAAACAACGATTTTAGTAGCAGCTGAGACAATATCTCCAGGAACCCTTATAGATAAGAAAATGATAAAAAAGATACAGGTGCCTTACAATCCTATTTTTGATAACTATATTAAGGATTCTTCGAAAATTGCTGGAAAATATACAACTGAAACAATTTCAAAAAATGAAGGGTTTCATATTGATAAACTTTTGGAGAAAGGTGGAGATGAACTTAACTTAAAAATAGATAATGATTATAGAGCAATTTCCATTAGTGTCACAGGTGATTCAGGAGTTTCAGGATTGTTAAAACCAAAAGATTATGTGGATATCATTGTGTATACATCTGAAAAAAGAGATGGAATAAAAGTAGTTAGACCAGATGAAGCAAAAATTGTATTACAGAACATTCAGGTATTAGCAGTAGATAAACAGATAAGCAGAGACAATAAAGAAAGTAATAGTAATAAAAGCAGTGATAATGGAAAAGCACCAACAAATTTTTTAGTAACCCTATCAGTTAAAGTATCAGATTTGGAAAAGGTAGTACTTGCTCAAAGTATAGGAAGCATCAAGCTAGCTCTTAGACCATTAAAAGATGAAATAACTACACAAACAAATGGAACTACATGGGAAGATATGTCTGTTAATACGGATGAAAAGACCTTCAATAAAGAAAATAATTTAAATATTACAAGTAGTGAAAATTATAAAAGTTATACAGTGGAACCTGGGGATACTTTAAAAAGTATTAGTAGGAAAGTTTATGAAAATGAAGATAAATATACAGCTATAAAAGAAGCAAATAATATACAGGATGAGAATTTAATATTAACTGGTGAGACAATTAAAATTCCAATACTCGGGCAGTAGGGGGATGAAACAATGAATAAGATCAAAGTGCTAATTGCAGATGATATTGAAGAAACTAGAAATGTAATAAAAAAAATATTGAAGTTAGATAAAGAAAATATTGAAGTTGTAGGAGAAGCGGATAATGGTGAAGAAGTATTCAAAATTATACCAAAGGTAAAGCCTGATGTGGTTTTGATGGATATTAATATGCCTGTTTTAAATGGCTTAGAAGCTACTGAAAAAATAACCACGGAGTACCCTTCTGTAATGGTAATCATTATGTCTGTTCAGGCTGAAAGTGAGTATTTAAAAAAGGCAATGTTTCATGGTGCTAAAGAATATATAATAAAACCTTTTAACTATAACACCTTAATTGAGACTATAACAACAACTTATGAAAAGTGCAGGGAACGACAGGTAAAGCTTACAGGAAGTGCAGAAAAAGTGAAAGATGCAAAAACTATAGCTTTCTTTAGTTCTAAAGGTGGTGTGGGAAAATCAGTTTTAGCGGTTAATACAGCTATTGTTTTAAGTAAGGAATCCGATAAAAAAGTACTCCTTATGGACATGGATTTGCAGTTTGGGGATATATCCATGTTGGTTAATAAGTATAATGAAAAGACTATTCTAGATGCAGTGGAGGATGGACAAATAGATTCTTATGAAAATATAAAACCTTATTTATATAAATATAATAATAATCTTGATATATTCTTTGCTCCTCAAAAACCAGAAGCAGCGGAATATATAACAAAAGAAACTATTGAGAAAATAATGAAGGATGTAAGAAAGGAATACGACGTAATTGTTGTAGACACAGGTATTAATTTTAATGATAGTACCCTTTATATTTTAGATATGGCACAAAAAATACTTATGGTGTCAACTATGGAGATTATGGCTCTTAAGAATACTAAATTGGGTCTTAAAGTTATGGAATCCGTTGGATATGATAAAGACAAAGTTAAGCTTGTTATAAATAGATTTAATGTAAAGTATGGAATAAACAAAAAAGAAGTGGAGGAGGCTTTTAAGGATGGTGTCTTTGCATTTATACCAGATGAAGAAAAGACTGTTATTGTTTCAGTAAATAAAGGGATTCCTTTATGTCATGATGACAAATACTATAAATTAAAAGTAGGAAAGGCACTGGATGAAATGTGTAAGAGCTTGATTAAGGCATTTTGAAAGAAATAACAAGTCACTATGGGAAGAATATTTGACTTGTTATTTTTTTAAGACTTAAGTAGGAGGAATTACTATGTCTCTTATGAAAAGACTGGAAGAAATAAATGTAGATAAAAAAGCCAATAAATCTGTTAGGGAAGAAATAGATCCTTATTATGAATTGAAGATGAAAATTCAAAATAGGGTAATCGAAGAACTTGATATAGATTTTGATGAAATTTCTGAACATAATCAGGAACTAAAGCAAAAAATTGATTATATTGTCACCAAGCATATTGAAATGGAATCACTAAATATGACCAATAATCATAAGAAAAAAATAAAAGAAGAGCTGTTAAATGAAATTATAGGATTTGGTCCGATTACAGGATTGCTTTCAGATAATAGCGTTACTGAAATTATGGTTAATGGTCCAGAGCATGTATATATTGAAAAAAACGGAAAGCTGGTGCTTACAGATGCCAAGTTTAAAGATGATAATCACGTACTTCATGTTATAAAAAAAATTGTAGCACCAATTGGAAGGAGAATAGATGAAAGTTCACCTATGGTAGATGCTAGGCTCCCTAATGGCTCTAGAGTAAATGCTATAATATCTCCCTTAGCCATTGATGGTCCCTCTATCACTATTAGAAAATTTGCAGAAGATCCATTTAAAGTAGAGGATTTGGTTAGCTTTGGAACAATGACTCAAAGCATGGCAAAACTTATAAAATATTGTGTAGAAGGAAGATTAAATATAGTTGTTTCAGGTGGTACAGGAAGTGGTAAAACTACTACGTTAAATGTTCTTTCATCATTTATACCTGAGAATGAACGCATAGTGACTATTGAGGATGCAGCAGAGCTTCAGCTTTCTCAGGAGCATGTGGTGAGGCTTGAGACGAGACCGGCAAATGTAGAAGGAAAAGGGGAAATTACTATAAGGGATTTAGTTAGAAATAGTTTAAGAATGCGTCCTGACAGAATTATTGTAGGTGAGGTTCGTTCTGGAGAAGCTTTGGATATGCTGCAAGCTATGAATACTGGCCATGATGGATCTCTTACAACAGGTCATGCTAATTCACCAAGAGATATGTTATCTAGAATTGAAACCATGGTGCTTATGTCGGGAATGAATCTTCCAATTAAGGCTATCAGAGATCAGGTGGCTTCTGCTATTGATATAATAGTTCAGCAATCAAGGCTCATGGATGGAAGTAGAAAAATCACTTATATAACGGAGGTTCAAGGCATGGAGGGGGATGTAATTATACTTCAGGATATATTTAAGTTTGAGCAAAAGGGCGTTGATAATAGGGGAAAAGTAAGAGGAGAATTTGTTTCTACAGGTATTATGCCCAAATTTGTACAGAAGCTTAAGGAGAAAGGTATAAATGTACCACCAGATATTTTGAGATAACTTCTTATTTTCTTTCAAATGCCTAAAGCAAAATCAAGGAGGAGGGCTTATGATATATGTTATAGTAACAGCGATATTTTTAATGGTGTGGCTTTTTATAAGCACTGTATTAATTGCCTTATTTAGTAAAGATAAGCCTATTCGTAAGCTTAAATATTTTGATGAAGATTATGCTATTTCCCAAAAGTATAAAGATAATAAGAAGGACAGGATAAGCATATTAAAAACTCTATCAACTTTAATTCCTAAGATCTGGTTAAATAAAAAGAAAGATAAAAAGCTTGAGATTGAACTTATGAAGGCAGATTTATCTATTACTGTAGAGGAACTTCTAGTTATAAAAATACTATTTTCCTCTGCTTTTGCTTTTCTTGCATTTGCAGTTTTTAAAAATTATTTTATTATCATTTTAATTTACATTCTAATATGGAACGTTCCCCAATTTATAATAAGAAAGAGGAAAAAAGATAGAATAAAGCACTTTGACAGTGAATTAAATGAGGGTATAACTATAATTTCAAACTCCTTAAAAGCAGGATATTCTTTCTTACAAGCTATAGCTGTAGTATCAGAAGAAACCAGTGATCCTTTTTCAAAGGAATTTAAGAAATTACTCAAAGAGATGAGTCTTGGGATTTCTGAAGAAGATGCTTTAAAAAATTTGCTTAGTAGAGTTGAATCAGAAGATCTCAGACTTATAGTGAATGTTATTTTAATACAGAAAGATATAGGAGGAAATTTATCTGAAGTACTTGATAATATATCGGAAACTATAAGGGAAAGACAAAAGATAAAAAGTGAGCTAAAAACACTGACAGCTCAGGGAAGATTATCAGGCATTATTTTAATGCTTATACCTATTTTTTTAGGAGTAACGATTTATCTTTTTAACAAGGAGTATATACTTTTGCTATTTACAACTTCTATTGGCTTAATTATGGTAGCGGCTGCTGTCTTAAGTGAGTTTCTTGGATTATTAATAATAAGAAAAATTATTAATATAGATATGTGAGAAAGGAGAGAGGTACATGCTTTATTTTGCATTTTTTATCTTCTTTTTATCAATTTTCTTTCTTTTCTATGGAATACTAACAGCTATAAACAGTGACAAAATAAAAATTAAAAAGAGATTTACAGAGCTTAATGAGCTGGATAAGTTGAAAGAAGAAGAAATTGAGAATAAGACTTTTTCAGAAAGAATGATAATGCCCTTTTATGAAAACTTTAGTAAGGTTTTGCTTAGAATAACGCCTCATCAAAAAATTGTAATGCTTAACAAAAAGTTAGAAAGAGCAGGAGTTTTAAAAAATAGCACTGTTCAAAAATGGATACTTAAAAAGAGCATGATTATCTTGATTTTTTCTACAATTCTAGGAGTACTGGTGCTAATGGTTGATTTTAATATAATGAAAGTTATTGTTTTTACAATACTTGTAGTGATAACTATTAATGTCTTCTTTAATTTTTATCTATCAAGAAGAATTCAAAATAGAAAAAACAAAATTTTAAAGGACTTACCTTATACTTTAGATTTAATTACAGTTAGTGTTGAGGCAGGTTTGTCCTTTGATGGTGCTATAGCTAGAGTTATAAGTAATATAAGGGGAGAACTTTGTGACGAATTTGCAAAGAGTCTTAAAGAAATTACTATGGGAATAGAGCGAAAAGCCGCCCTTAAGAATATGAGTGAACGTTGTGATGTAAAGGAACTTTCCATGTTTATTAGTTCCTTAATCCAGGCAGATGAATTGGGAGTAAGTTTAAGCAAAGTGCTCAGAATTGAATCTGCAAATTTGAGAGAACATAGGAGACAGGTGTCTAGAGAAAAGGCCATGAAGGCTCCTATTAAAATGCTTTTTCCATTAATCTTTTTTATTTTTCCTACCATATTTATAATTATATTAGGTCCTGCTGTTATAAGGATGATTACTATATTTGCTAAGAGGTGATAATGTGGTCAAGATTTTAGTGTATGAGTCAAAGGTTATAGCTGAAATATTTATAGCGGATAGTTTTGTTAAAAGATTTTTAGGGTTTATGTTTCGGAAAAAACCACATCATGAGGGAATTTTGATTAAGCCTTGTAACAGCATTCATACATTCTTTATGAAATTCTCTATTGATGTTTTGTTTGTAAGTGAGGACATGAAAGTGATAAAAAAAGTAGAAGACCTGAAACCAGGGAAGATTATAATGCCCCAGGGAAAAGCTAAAATGGTTATAGAAGGAAGCACTGGAACATTTAAAAATGTTGAAGAAGGAAAGTTAATAGAGATTCGTAAAAAAATTTACATAAAGTAAAAGAATGCAATTTTTTTACGATTCAGAATAAAGCTTCATGCCTTCAATGATACTTTTCTTTTTTATGTATGAAATAAAGTTATGAACAGCAGGAGGAAAAATTCTATTTTTCTTATAAGCAAGGTAAATTTTCCTAGAGTATTTGGGATTAGTAATTTTTAATTTTTTTATTTTTGCATGTTTTAATGCAGGTGCTTCTGCTATGATAGATATGCCAAAGCCTGCAGAAACTAGTGCAGTAATTGCATATTCATCTGCAGCTTCACAAATTATTTTAGGTTTTATGTTTATGCTCCTCAGTAAGTTAGAAATAAATTTTCCAAGACCAGAATCTCTGTCATATCCCACTAAAGGATAAGATTTGATATCAACAAGATCAATATTATTAAGTTTACCAAGTGGGTGGTTTAGTGGAACTATAACAAATAGCTCTTGTTCAATAATTGGAACAAAAGTTATATCTGGTTCCTCTTCTACATAAGATGAAAAAATCAAGTCATATTTATCACTTTTTAAACCTTTAATAAGTTCATTTGTAAATCCTTGGTTGAATGTAAAAGTAACATTTTTGTTATCTTCTAAATCTAAAAAGTTACGTACTGTATTTGGAATGTAATGATGTGCTAGTGGAGAAATATATGCAATGTCAACATGACCTGTATCACCGCTGGCTAATTGCTGCATCTTTTTTTTGGCATTTTCCAATTCATTAAGTATTCTTTCTACATCTTTTAGAAATATACGACCATATTTTGTCAGTGTGACATTTCTACCTTGCTTTTCAAATAAACAAAGACCAAGTTCTGATTCTAAATTTGCCATTGAATTACTTAAACTTGGCTGAGAAATATTTAGTTCAGATGCTGCTTTTCTAAAGTGTTCAAGTTTTGCAACAGTTCTAAAATAGTATAATTGATTTAAATTCATATTATGGCTACCTCCAATATACATTAAAAATAATATACCATAATTCATAGAAAAAAACTATCAATAATCATAAAAAGATGTATTAGAATTATGGAAGATAATGAATTATAATGTAACTAAGAAATGTTAAAAAAATAACTATTATGTTGTTAAAAATAATACGATTTTTGTGAATTAAAAAATTACTTTTATTAAATTATAAATTTAGTTAAAAAATAAAAAAGATTGACGTTTAATTTTTTTATGAGTTACGATAACGATTACTATAAAATCGGAAGGAATGAAAATATGAAAAGTATAGTAAAAGTTAAAAATGTAAAATTAGGAGAAGGAATTCCTAAAATTGCAGTACCTTTTATGGGAAGAACTAATGAAGAGTTAGAGGATGATGTAAAATACTTAAAGACAATTAACCTTGATCTTGTGGAATGGAGAATTGATTACTACAAGGATGTAGAAGACATTGAGAAGGTAAAAGAAATTTTAACTAAGATTAGAGTTCAATTAGGTGACATTCCACTATTGGTAACTTTTAGAACTGCAAAGGAAGGTGGAGAAAAAGAAATTACGCCAGAATATTATGTTGAGCTCAATAAGGCAATTGCGGCGACTAAGAATGCAGATTTAATTGATGTTGAATTATTTATTAGTAATAGCAAAATAGTAAAAGAAATTGTTGATACGGCACATGAAAATGGAGTAAAAGTAATTATGTCAAATCATGATTTTCATAAGACTCCATCAAAACGAGAAATAGTATCTAGATTGTGTAAGATGCAGCAGCTAGGAGCAGATATACCCAAGATAGCAGTTATGCCTTCAACTCCTGATGATGTACTTGAGCTTTTAAGTGCAACTAATGAAATGAGGCGTGATCACGACCAAACTCCAGTTATTACTATGTCAATGGGACCTCTTGGAGTTATAAGCCGTTTAGCAGGTGAAACTTTTGGCTCAGCACTTACTTTTGGTTCAGCTAAAGCAGCATCAGCACCAGGGCAATTACAAGCAAATGAATTAGATAAATTACTTAAACTTATAACAGCAACTAAATAGTAGAATATAAGTAAAAATAAATATAATGTGAATGGGAGAGGTTATTATGACAGAAAGAATTACAGGACATACAGAACTTATAGGATTGATTGCATATCCCATAAGACATTCAAGTTCACCAGCAATGCACAATGAGGCATTTGCAAAATTAGGACTTGACTATGCTTATCTTGCATTTGAAGTTGGAAATGAAGAACTTGAAGATACAATAAAGGGTTTTAGAGCAATGAAAGTACGAGGAGCAAATGTATCAATGCCTAATAAAACAGTAGTACATAAATATCTAGATAAATTGTCAGAGGCAGCAGAACTTTGTGGGTCAGTAAATACAATTGTAAATGATAATGGTGTTTTAACTGGACATGTTACAGATGGTATTGGATATATGCAATCATTAAAGGATAATGATATAGATGTAATAGGAAAGAAAATGACAATAGTAGGTGCTGGTGGAGCTGCTACAGCAATTGAAGTACAAGCAGCACTAGATGGAGTAGCAGAGATATCAATATTCAATAATAAGGACAAATTTTTTGAAAGAGCAAAGAAGACAGTAAAAGATATAAATGAAAGAACTAAATGCAAAGCTAAATTATATGATTTGGCTGATCTTGATAAATTAAAGGAAGAAATAGCAGATAGCTACTTGTTTGCTAATGCAACAGGAGTAGGAATGAAACCTTTAGAGGGTAAGACATATATTCCAGATAAAAGCTTTTTGAGGCCAGATTTAATTGTAACAGATACTGTTTATGCACCAAGAGAAACAGTACTTCTAAAAATGGCAAAAGAAGTGGGATGTAAGAAGACAATGAATGGACTAGGAATGATGTTGTTCCAGGGAGCAGCAGCTTTCAAATTGTGGACGGGAAAAGATATGCCTATTGAACACATGAAGAAAGTATTAGACATTGAATATTAAAATAGAAATTGTATTTTAGTATTTTTGCGAGAGGTATTGAGCTTTAAGCTCCTTACCCTTGCTATGTTGTTTTTTAAAGATAAGTTTCGGAAAATTCTGTATTTTAACTGAATATGTTTTTTTGTGTGCACTTGAAAGCATCAGATTTTTTTTAGCATATACTTTTATCATATTTGCTAAAAGCAAGGTAGAATATAGGAAAATGGAGGAATAGAAAATGACAAAATATAAAAATATTTTTAGTTCACTAAAAGTGAAAAATATGATATTAAAAAATAGAATAGTTATGCCGCCAATGGGTACAAATTATGCAGCAGAAGATGGAGAAATCAATGAAGAACATATTAAATATTATGAGCAAAGAGCTAAGGGTGAAACAGGATTAATAATTATAGAGAATGTAGCTGTTGATTTCCCACTAGGTTCAAATGGAACAACACAACTTAGAATAGATCAGGATAGTTATATGCCTGGACTGTATAAATTAACTGAAAGATTACACAGATACGGTGCAAATGCTGCAGTACAAATCAACCATTCAGGTGCATCAGCAGTTCCATCTAGAATAGGTTGTCAGCCGGTTTCTTCTTCAAATATACCTTCTAAAACTGGAGGAGCTGTTCCAAGACCACTTGAAAAAGATGAAATATTAGATATAGTCCAAAAGTATGGTGATGCAGCAAAGAGAGTTCAAATAGCTGGATTTGATGCGGTAGAAATACATGCAGGTCATTCATATTTGATAAGTCAATTTTTATCTCCTCTCTATAATAAACGTACCGATGAATTTGGAGGGAGCGTTGAAAATAGGACAAGATTTGGAAGAATGGTAATTGATAGTGTGAGAAAAGCAGTAGGTCCTAAATTTCCAATATTATTGAGATTTAGTGCAGATGAATTTTTAGAGGGTGGTAATACTCTAGAAGATACATTAAAAATATTAGAATACTTAAATGATGAAGCTGATATATTTGATGTATCTGCAGCTTTAAATGATTCAATACAATATCAGATAGACAAGGCAGATCTTAAAGATGGATGGCGTTCATATATGTCTAAAGCTGTAAGAGATAAGTTCCATAAACCAACAATAACAGTAGGGAACATAAGAGATCCAAAAGTAGCTGAAAAAATACTAGCTGATGGAGAAGCAGATTTAATAGCAATAGGTCGTGGATTAATTGCTGAACCTAAATGGGTATCAAAAGTTAAAAATGGACAAGAAGACATGCTTAGAAAGTGTATATCATGTAATGTTGGATGTGCAGGACATAGAATAGGTTTAAACAAGCCAATAAGATGTACAGTTAATCCGGACATTATATATGAGGATACTTATAAAAAAAGAAAAGTTACAAAACAGACGAATGTAGTTGTTATAGGTGGTGGAACTGCTGGACTTGAGGCAGCTTGCACAGCAGCAGAATTAGGGTGCAGCACATTTTTATTTGAAAAGAAATCATATGTAGGTGGACTTGCAAGAGAAATATCAAAATTCCCAGCTAAGTACAGAATAGGTTATTTTCCTAGTTATCTAATAAAAAGAGCTGAAAACTTAAATAACCTAACAATATTTACAAATACCAAAGCTGATATTAAGAAAATAGAAAATCTTAATCCGGATTTAATAGTAAATGCAACTGGATCAAAACCATTACTTCCTCCAATAAAAGGGCTTGAAGAAAATATAGGTAAAGAAGGAGGAAAAGTAGATTCAATTTTTGGTGTATTTAGTAAAATTAGTGAATTTGAAAAAATGGATCTTACAGGTAAAAAAGTGGTTGTTATAGGTGGTGGAGCTGTAGGCTTAGATGTTATAGAATTTTTCTCAGAAAGAAAAGCAAAGACTTCAATAGTTGAAATGCTTCCTATGCTTGGCAAAGATTTAGATGTAGTATCAAAATCAGCTGTAAAGGAAATGCTGAAAAAATATGATGTTGATGTAAATACAAGTACAGCTCTTGTGGAAGTAAATGAAGATAACTTCAAGGTTAAAAAAGATGAAAAAGAAGTAACAATGAATTTTGATTATGGTTTCGTATGTCTTGGAATGAGATCACAAATTGAAGGATTAAAAGAAATTCAAGAGTACTTTGGAGAGAAGAATGTTGAAGTAGTAAATATAGGTGATAGTGTTAGAGCAAGAAAAATAATTGATGGCGTTAGAGAAGGAAGAGATGTTATTCTCGCATTAGAAAAAATAGGTGTACTGTAAAGGTTTTATGATAATTGAGCATATTTAATAACAAAATTTTTGATGGAAAGAGGAATGTATCATGACTAATGAATGCAAGAAAAGTACTTGCAAGCCACCCATCACAGTAAGTTCATGGACATTAGGTGATCAATGTAAATTTGAAGAAAGAGTTAAAGCTGCAAAAGAAGCGGGTTATGACGGAATAGGTCTTCGTGCCGAAACATATGTGGATGCGTTAAACGAAGGTTTATTTGATTCTGATATTTTGTGTATTCTCAAAAAATATGATATGAAGGTTACTGAAGTTGAATATATTACACTTTGGGCTGAAGATAATCGTTCTTATGAGCAAAAATACAAAGAGCAAATATGTTTCCATATGTGTGAATTATTTGGTGTTCAACATATAAACATTGGTTTAATGGAAACTTATAGTGTAGAACATACCGCACAGAAGTTAAGAGAATTATGTCAAAGAGCAGGCAAATATATTATTGGTGTTGAGCCTATGCCATACAGTGGTATTCCAGATATCAAAAAAGGTTGGGAAGTAGTTAAAGGCGCTGGTTGTGATAATGCCAAACTTATCTTGGATACATGGCATTGGGTAAGAGCAAATCAAGAAAATGATATTGAATTATTAGAAGGTATTCCAGCTGATAAGATTGTATCTATACAGATTAATGATGTTTATGAAAGACCTTATGCAAAATCCATATTAAGAGATGAATCAATGCATGACAGACTTGCACCAGGTACTGGAATTAATGCAACAGAAGGCTTTGTTCGTATGATCAAAGAAAAGGGAATCAAACCTGTATGTATTGGTGTTGAAGTAATAAGCGATGCTATTTTATCAAAAGGTGTTGCTGAGGCAGCTAAATTTACATATGACAATGCTAAAAAAGTGCTTGACAAAGCTTGGCCGGAGCTTTCTCCAAAGACAAAATAGTAAGTGCAATCAATCTTAAAAAGTGAAAGGATGATTTATCTTATGATATTTAAATCTATGTTTACACCAATAAAAATTGGTCCTATAACAGTTCCAAATCGTTTTGTAGTTTCGCCTATGGGAAATAATTTTGCAAATACAGATGGGTCTATGAGTGATAAGTCTTTGGCATATTATAGTGCTCGTGCTTGCGGCGGTTTTGGATTAATTACTTTTGAGGCTACTGTTGTTGATAAGAAAGCTAAGGGGGGAATTCGTAAACCCTGCTTATATGATGATAGTACTATAGAAAGCTTTAAACGTGTTATAGATGCATGTCATGAGGCTGGTGCAAAGATATCTATTCAACTTCAACATGCTGGAGCTGAAGGAAATGCAAAAGCTGCTGGGTATCCTTTAAAAGCTGCCTCTGCAATTCCAGCAGCAGTAGGTCGTGATATACCTATAGCTATGACAAACAAAGAAATTTATGAATTAATAGAGATATATGGAGATGCAGCAGTACGTGCAAAAAAAGCAGGAGCTGATGCAGTTGAAGTACACTGTGCACACGGCTATTTGGTTAGCAGTTTTATTTCTCCAAGAACAAATAAGCGTGTGGATGAGTTTGGCGGATGTTTTCAAAATAGAATGAGGTTATCCCGTCTTATTATTGAAAATATACTTAAAAAAGTTGGACATTCTATGGCAATTATTTGTCGTATAAACAGTTCAGATGAGATGGATGGAGGGTTAGATGTTCACGACAGTGCAGCAGTTGCTGCTTATTTAGAGGAATGTGGAGCAGATGCTATAAATGTTTCACGTGCGATACATCTTCATGATGAGTATATGTGGGCACCTACGCTTGTACATGGAGGATTTAATGCCGAATTAGTTACAGAAATTAAAAAAGCGGTAAATATTCCTGTTATTGCTGTAGGACGTTTTACAGAACCATATTATGCAGAATTATTAGTTCGTGAAGGAAGATGTGATTTGGTAGCATTTGGACGTCAGAGTCTAGCTGATCCAGAAACACCTAATAAAGCTGCAGCTGGACGTTTGGATGAATTAAGTCCATGTATTGCTTGCCTTCAAGGATGTGTTTGTAACATGTATCAAGGAAAGCCAATAACTTGTCTTGTTAATCCGCTGCTTGGAAGAGAAGCTGAACTTAAGAAAGCAGATACTAGTAAAAAAGTAGTAGTTGTGGGCGGTGGAGTTGGCGGTATGCTTGCAGCATGGATATCTGCTAATAGAGGACATGATGTAACATTATTTGAAGCAACTGACACACTTGGAGGACAAATGCGTTTAGCAGCTTATCCTCCAGGAAAAGGCGATATTACAAATTTAATACGCAGTTATATTACTAAATGTAAAAAGTATGGTGTAAAAGTTCGTTTAAATACAAAAGTAACTCCTGAACTTATAACTGAAGAGAAACCGGATGCAGTAGTTCTAGCTACCGGAGCAACACCACTTATATTACCTATACCAGGAATTAATGAATCTGGATTAATTCATGCAGTTAACCTTCTTGACGGAAAAGATTCCTGTGGCAAAAATGTTCTTGTTGTAGGTGGTGGAATGGTTGGATGTGAAGTTGCTGATTTCTTAGCTGAATTAGGCCACGATGTTACTGTTATTGAGCTTCGTGATGAAGTTGGAGCTGATGTAATTTCAGAGCACCGTAAATTTTTGATGAAGGACTTTGATAAATACAAAATTAGGACTGTTACTGGAGCTAAAGTTGCAAAGTTTTTTAAAGGTGGAGTTTCATACACACTAGCAGATAATAATGAATACAAGTTAGAAGGATTTGACTCTGTTGTTCTTGCTATGGGATCACGTAACTATGATCCATTAAGTGAAGAAGTTAAAAAAGTTATAAAAGAAACTTATGTTGTTGGTGATGCAACAAGAGCACGTAGAGCAATAGATGCAACAAGAGAAGCATTAGATGTAGCACTTAAAATATGATAACAGAAGGTTGAAGCAGTTTTAGGAGGCTTATATTTTAAATAGTTTTTTAATATATGCACTTAAATTTTTTCGTAAAGGCTTTAAGTTGGGTTGGATTTTGTGTCCAACCTAACTATTAGAGGTAAAAGGTTAAGAAATTAACAATAAAGTAAAAATTACCAAGATGATAGATTTATATGCATTAAATAGATGAATACATTAAGAAATAACCTTTCCTTGAGAGAATGAAAGGAGAAAGTAAATGAATAATAAAAAATATTATCCGACGGCTTTGGCATTATATTTAGCCTATTTTATACATGGTATTGGAGTATCAATTTTAGGACAGTACAAGCAAAACTTTGCGGGTGTATGGGGTGCGAAAACATTAGCTAATGGTACTTTTGATGTAAGTGTAGTACTTGCTGTTATTGCCGCACTTGGATTAGGACGTCTTATTGGATATCCTTTTGCTGGACCTGTTTCGGACAAGCTTGGAAGAAGGGTCTCTGGATTAATTGGTATAGTTTTTTATATCGCATATTTTGTAGGTATTATAATAGCACCAAATATGTATGTTGCGTATATATTTGCACTAATCGGTGGTGCAGCTAACTCGTTTTTGGATACATGTATCACTCCATCATGTTTGGAGATTTTTGTAGATTCAGGTGATGCTGCCAATATGTTTACAAAGTTTTCTATATCATTAGGACAACTTTTGCTTCCATTTGGGATAGGTTTTGTTTCAGCAAGCCATATGTCGTATAAAACAATCTTTATTGTAACGGCTATTTTACTTGTTATAGATGGTATTTTGATTGCAACTATGCCTTTCCCACCAATGAATAATAATGCCAAGGGTAAACCTAAAGAAAAAAGGATGAAATTTACAGTGACTAGTATTGCATTAATTTGTATAGGTTTTACATGCACTTCTACATTCCAGTTATGGTTAAATTGCAACCAAGAATTAGGAAAGTTATATGGACTTGCTAACCTGGGACAAATTCAATCATACTATGCAGTAGGATCAATGCTTGCTGTATTAATAACAGCAGCTCTTGTAAAAGGATTTCTTAAACCAGTTAGGGTACTTGTTCTATATCCTTTAATTTCTACAATTATGCTTATAATTATATATTTTATACAGACACCAACTATTTGTTTAATAGGTGGATTTGTAATTGGATTTACAGCAGCAGGTGGAGTGCTTCAGTTGGTCACATCTACAGCAAATGCAATGTTCCCAGCAAATAAAGGTAAGATTACTTCTATAGTCATGATTGCATCTAGTATAGCAAACTATGTTATTTTAAATATTGCAAGTGTTATAACAAAATCAGGTGGCGCAAATGGGCCAAAATATGTTGTATTATTCAATGCTGTAATCACTATTATAGGAGTCTTACTTTCAGTATTTGTAAATAGGCAATATGCAAAATATGCAATAGAACAATAGGAATAGAGTCTAATAAATAAGTTCAATTACAGTTATTATAATACATGAAATTAAATCACATTTATTTAAAAAAATAATTGTTTGAAAATTTTTAAAACTTTAATTGCGAAAGTTAAAATTAATTTAAATAAATTTAATGAAGGATGGAGGAATAACAATGCGATAATATGACACTAATAGTTTAGAGAAAAACAACTAAAGAAAGGTGGTTTACATGGTTTTTTAAATGTTTGGATGTTAAGTGAGTATTATGGTTATTGGTACAGACTGTATATTAATTTTAAAATTATGTTAAATCAATAGTTAAATTAAATAATTTTTTATAAAGGAGGAATATATCAATGGAAACTTCAACAAAAAAAATACCTGGAGCAAGATGGCTGTATATTATGCCAGTATGTTTTATTACAACTTTTTTCTATTTTATAGACCGAAATATTATAAGCATAGCGTTGCCAGGAGGTCTTCAGAAAGGGCTTGCGTTAAATTCTACAATGGCAGGTTTAGTAGCAGGGGTATTTTCAATCGGCATATTGTTTCTTTCTGTACCAGCGGGGCAGATGGCTCAAAAAGGAAAAGTTAAAAAATTTGTTTCATTTTGTATTGTTGGATGGAGTGTATTTACTATACTTACTGCATTCGTTCAAAATGGATGGCAGCTAGTGGTAGTTAGATTTATTATTGGATTTTTTGAAGGTGCATTCTCTCCAGCAATAACTACTATATTTACATTTTGGTTTCCAGATAAACATGGGGAACGAAATAGGGCAAATTCAACTTATTTTACAGCTATTTCAATAGCAGCAGTTTCTATGGGACCTATTGGAGGAGCTCTCATACAATTTTATGGATGGAGAAATTTATTTATCATACTTGGTGTATTAAGTTTAGTAGGTTTTGTTTTATGGCAATTTCTTATATTTGACAGACCTGAACAGGCAAAATGGTTGAGTAAAGAAGAAAGAGATTACATAGAAACAACTATACAGCAAGAACGTGAAGAGGCTAAAAAAGTAGCAGGGGATGTTGAAGTAAAAAGTGAAAAGTTGCCTTTAGGGCTTCTACTGCGTAACAAATATGTATGGTGTTTATGTATTGTAGGTTTTACTGTAAATATTGGCCAATTTGGATATACAATTTGGATGCCTACTATGATTAAAGCTATTACAAAAACCAATATTTTAAATGTAGGTTTTATATCCATAGTACCAAACATATTTACGGTAATTGGGCTTTGGCTGTGGACTTATCTTGCAACTAAGATAAAGAGCAGGAGACTTACTACAGGTTTACCACTTATTATGTTTGCTGTATTTTTGGTAATAGCGAGTTTGCCATTAGGACTAAACCCAGTAATTAAAATTGGATTATTATGTCTTGTCAGTATATTTGTACAGGGGCATATGCCGAGTTACTATTCAATACCATCTCTTGTATTGGTAAAAGAGCTTGATGGACCAACAAGAGGTTTGATGGCTGCTGCTATGGGGTTAGGTTCATTTGTTGGACCATATGCAGTAGGTTATTTTATTACACTAACTGGATCATCAAGTGCTGGAATGTACTTTTTAACAGCTATGCTTGTAATAGGAGGGTTGTCTACCCTAATGCTACCGAAAAATATGGTAGCAGGTTCTTCAGAATCTAAATAAGTATAAAGCTTAATGATAACGTTTGTAATTTGTTGCCAAGCTTTAATTATTAAGCGACGATTATATTTTGTAATATTTATCCGATGGCTACCATCCGTAATACCCCCATCGCACACAGCGAAAGCGACTATCACCAAATCAAAGATTTGGGATATCTGCTTTTCTTATAAAGTGGGGGATAACGGTTGCTACGCCCCTGGATAACGATTTCTAAGTTTCAGATGGAGAAAAAACTCCACCTGAAACAAAGAACTCTGTTTATTTGCTGCGATAAGTATACAATAAAAATATTACTACAATTAGGAGGAGATTGTTATGTTGAATAATAATGATGGAATTGGCGTGGAAGTATCAAATGAGGCATTAATAATGTTAGATGTAGAAAAGGTTTTTAAAAAAACTTACTTAGATATTCCATATGCCAATGAAAGTAAACATCAGAAAATGGATATAATTATTCCAAATGAAGGAGAAGGGCCATTTCCAGTAGTTATTAATATTCATGGAGGTGCATGGTTCTTTGGAGATAAGAGAAATGTGCATACAAGGTCAGCAATTCAGTTAGCTTTTGAAGGATATGCTGTTGCAACTATTAATTACAGATTAAGTGGTGATGCAAAGTGGCCTTCACAAATATATGATTGTAAGGCAGCTGTAAGGTTTTTAAGAGCAAATGCTGCTAAGTATAATATAAAAACAGATAAGATTGCAGTGTTAGGCAGTTCAGCAGGAGGTCATCTTGCTGCGATGCTGGGGGTCACAAATGGACGCCCTGAGTATGAAGATTTATCAATGGGTAATTCAGAATATTCTAGTGATGTACAAGCTGTAGCAACATGGTTTGGAGTTTTTGATTTTGTTAATACAGAAAATCATAAAAGACAGCTTGTTAGAGAAGGAGAAACCTATAAGTGTCAAGATGATGGTGTTGCAGATCGTCTAATGGGATGCAGCATGGAAGAAAACAAAGATAAATATATTTCAGCATCTCCAATTTATCAGATGAGAAAGAATATGCCCCCAATGTTAATTCAACAGGGTACATCTGATAAAGTAGTACCATATCTTCAAGCAATAGAGTTCTTTAATAAGTATATAAAGATTTGTGGAGATGAAAATGTACACATTGATTTGCTTGAAGGGGCTGGTCATGGTGATAATGCCTTTAGAACTGATGAAAATATGTACAAAGTTCTTAGGTTTATGGATAAATATATTATGGGAGTTAAAGATAGGACATATGGTCCAATTCCTAAGATACCAATGATTAAATCAAGTGATTCTTAGGTTCAGGTGGAGTTTGCTTATAAGGAATACTTTTTCTCCATCTGAACCTTAGAAGAACTTATCCAGGCGCATAGCAGTGTTTATTCCCCACTTTGAAGAAGATGTGGGTATTAGCAATGGTAGCGATCGGATAAATATTGGAAAGTTATTATTTAAGGAGTGACATATAATGAAAGTAAAATTACATCCTGGATATGAGGTGCTAGAAAATCTTCCATCTGATGTAAAAGAGGCAAATAAATTGATTGAACCATTTAAGCATTGTGATATACCAGATGATATTGAAATATATGATTCAAAAGTTCCTGGCATAGATGGTGAACCTGATGTGTCAATAAGGGTTTATAGAAAAAAGGGAAGTTCTAAGGCTCCATTGATTTTAGGCATACGTGGAGGAGGATTTGTAGCTGGAAATATTGACAATGACAATGTACGTGATATAAGTTTTGTAAAAAATGTTCCCTGCACTGTTATTTCCGTAGACTACAGATTGGCGCCTAAACATCCTTATCCTGCACAACTCAAGGATTGTCTTGCTGCATTAACTTATGCACATGACCATCCAGATGAATTTGGTATAGATCCTGAAAGAATTGCAGTATTTGGAACGAGTGCAGGTGGCGCAATTGCAGCAGGATTATGCTTGTATTTGCGTGATCATAATGGTCCTAAAGTTTGTATGCAAATTTTAAATTTTCCTACTGTTGATTATTTAGCTAATACAATGTCAGCTGCGCAAATGTTTGATGATGTACCTATGGTTAAAGGTAATGGTTTATCTGATGTATGGAAATTATATCTTGGTGATCATGGATTTAATGGAACTCAACCTCCATATTATGCAGTTCCTGCTTTAGCAAGAGATTTATCTGGTTTGCCAGCTACATTTGTTGTTACATTGGAATATGATCCACTTCGTGATGAAGGGATAGATTATGCTAGAAGATTGATGGAGTTTGCAGTACCTACAGAATTATATAGCCTGCCACGTGTTTGTCATGGTTTTGATATGGTACCTGCTAATTTGACATTGTGGATAAGGGAAGGTATGTATAATTCCCTTAGACGTGAATTTAATATGCTATAAGTATACAAGCTTAAGAAAAGTATATTTAGAAATGATTTAAAAGATAAAACTACTTTAAAAAATAAGGTAGTTTTATCTTTTTTGTGTAAATACAAGTTATATCCATTGCTTTTTAACTATATAAATAATATAGAAAATTAAAAGGTAGTGTGATAGGTAAATGAATGCTCGAAGCAAGGTTATATGTCCTTTAATCGTAGATAAGGAACGCAGTTCAAAGGCTTTTACTAGTGAAGCTATAGATTTAATTGAAAGGAGAAAGACGAAAAAATTAAATGCTATATGGCTTGAAGTAACAGGATGTTCAGGAAATATCATTTCTTTTTTAAATAGTGAAAATCCTGGACTCGATTATATTTTGGAAAAACTCATTAATTTAAAATACAACAATACTCTAATGACTTCAGAAGGGGAGTATGCCTTTAAACAATTCTTAGATACATTGAATACTGAATTTATACTATTAGTAGATGGAGCAGTATCTACTGCCCAGAACGGTTTTTATAATATTGTTGCCAATTATGAAGGAAACCCTGTTACTGCACTTGAAGCTGTAAAAATGGCAGGAGAAAAAGCAAAGCATGTTCTCTGTGTAGGAACTTGTGCATCCTATGGTGGAATTTCTGCCGCCAGGCCAAACCCTTCAGAAAGCAAAAGTGTTAAAGAAATACTAAATCGTGAAGTCATAAGACTTCCAGGCTGTCCATGCCACCCGGATTGGGTAGTTGGAACTTTAGCACACTTGGTTGCTTTTGGAAAACCACAATTGGATAAAGAAGGAAGACCTCTTCTTTTTTATGGAATTACCATTCATGATAGTTGTACAAGAAGAGGATTTTTTGATAACAGAATTTTTGCAAAAAAATTTGGAGAAAATGGATGCATGTTTAAACTTGGATGCAGGGGGCCTGTAACTAAAACAGATTGTCCTAGGAGAAAGTGGAATGGGTACGTGAACTGGCCTGTTGAAGACAATACCAACTGTATAGGATGTGCAAATTCTAGATTTCCAGATGGTATGGAACCATTTGTAAGGTATTAGTGAGGAGGGTGCTATGAAAAAGAAAATTACAATTGATCCAATTACGAGAATAAGCGGTTTTTTGGAAACTAAAGTGCAAGTAGAAAAAAATATTATAGTAGATGCTGAAACTAGTGGATTGCTTTTTAGAGGATTTGAAAAAATGTTAAAGAACAGAGAGCCGCTGGATGCAGTATATTTTACAGAAAGAATTTGTGGAATATGTTCAACAGCTCATGCCGTGGCGGCTGCTACAGCTCTTGAAGATGCTTTGAAGATAAAAATTAGTGTAAATGATTCGTATATGCGTAATTTAATACATGGTTTTGAATTTATACAAAATCATATAAGACATTTTTATAATTTGACCATACCAAGTTATGTGAAGATGCCCGATATAAATCCTCTTTCTTCAAATCAATATGAAGATTATAGATTGCCTTATAACCTAAATAAAAAGATAAGTGAAGATTATATTGAAAGTATTAAATACAGCAGGTTAGCCCATGAAGGGTTGGCTATCCTTGGAGGAAAAGCCCCCCATAATCATGGAATTTTTGTTGGAGGAGTTACCATAAATATAGATCCATATAAACTCACAAAAGTTAAATCTATTATTTCTCAAATTAATAAATTTGTAAGTAGTGTTATGTTAGAGGACATGAACATAATTTCAAAATACTATGCTGATTATTTTAAAATGGGAGGAGCTTATGGAAACTTTATGACTTATGGAATTTTTGACAAGTATGCTGATCCTGAGATAAGTTATGTAGGACCTTCTGTATTAATAAATGGACGAAAGTATAATTTCAATAGTAATAAAATTACGGAAAACATACTCCACACCTGGTATACAAGCGATGATGAAACGATAAATTTATCTAAAGAAACAGGTTACAGCTTTATAAAATCGCCAACCTATAATGGATATTCTATGGAAGTAGGACCTCTAGCAAGATTGATACTTTCAGGTGAGTATACTGGTGGAAGTTCATGTATGGACAGAAATGTTGCCAGAGTACTTGAAACAAAAAAGATTTTAGAAATTATGCAAGGACTTGCAGATAGAATTAAGCTTATTCCAGCAGAACAAAGAATATATCAAATACCAGATAAAGCATTTGGTGCAGGATTAATTGACACAACTAGAGGATCCTTGGGACACTGGATAAGTATAGAAGATAAATTTATAAAGCATTACAATATTATAACTCCTACAGTGTGGAATATGGGGCCAAGAAATCAATCAGGTGCGCTTGGAATTGGAGAAAAATCTTTAGTTGGAACGAAAATAAAAGATATAAAGCAGCCTATAGAAGTTGGGAGAATTATGAGATCTTTTGATCCTTGTGTTTCCTGTGCAACGCATCTTGTAAGTGATAAATATGAACCAGTGGATGTACAGGTTATAGTATGAAAGCAAAAGTTATTGCTCTAGGAAACATATTGATGGAGGATGATGGCATTGGAATTAGAATACTGGAAAATATAAAGGAGGAGCTTACGCATAACAATGTTGAATCTATAAGTGGAGAGACAGATGTGGAATATTGCATTTCCCAAGTAAAAGATGGTGATTTTATATTTATAATAGATGCTTCTTATAATGGAAAAGTTCCAGGTACGATAACAGTTGCCAGCTTACAAGATTATAAGTGTAAAAAGAAATATTATACTCAGCATAGCTATAGTTTCATAGATTTGATAGGAGTTTATTACAAATCCTTAACTGGATTTATTATTGAAATTGAAGCAGCTAGTATAAGCTTTAAATTGGGACTTAGCCATAATTTACAGAATAAGCTTAAGTCTATTTCAAAAGATGTATTGAAAAATATTTTTCTGAGATTGAATGATAGAGCATGGGAGGAAAAATAGTTGGATTTTTATTTAATGAAAAGGCTGAAGATAATTAGGAGAAAAATTACTTTTTATAAAAGAAATAGTATGTTTGCTGTATGTCCTTTTATAAAAAGCCATTATAGACATCTCATGAATATTCAAATAGGGGAATTAGAAAAACTAATGAATACAATGAACAAAGATATAGTAAGACAGGAAAAACAATTTACTTTGGAAGAACTTTCAAAATACAATGGTGCTGGTGGCTCTCCGGCGTATGTTGCTGTAAATGGAATAGTGTATGATGTGAGTTTGTCTCCTGTATGGGGTGGAGGGACGCATTTTAGTCTGTATGCTGGAAAAGATTTAACTTTACAATTTAAGGCATGTCACAGTGGAGAAACAAAGATATTAAATGGTCTACCTAAAGTGGGAGAGTTAAAAATTTAATAACAAATTAGTTTTGAAAAAGGGGTAAATAATAAATGCATGATATGATTTTATTGAGTAAAATATCTAGGACTTTAAGTGAATGCTGCAGTTCAAATAAGATTTTAAAGATAGGTAAAGTAGTTATAGCTGTAAATAGTTACAGTCATGTTAATGAAAATAATCTTTATGATTATTTGAGAAACTATAATGAAGACATAACTGATGAATCAACAGAAGTTAAAATTGAAATTGAAAATTTGCCTAATCAAATGGCAATAATTAAAAATATAGAAGGTTACCAATATGAAGATGAAAAGTAGAAATGATATTAGCAATTTGGATGGCATAATTGAAGAGGTTATTTGTGCTACCGTAAAACTATTTTTATAATCAAAAGTTGACAGGAAAACATAAAGCAAATTATACTTATAATGAAAAGATGGTGAAACATATGAAAATATTGCTTATGAAAATTACCTTGAGAGCGTCCTGGGTTCATTCATTGAAAGAAAAAAGAATGGTAGTAAAAAGCATAGTTCAAAAGTTAAAAAATAAGTTTAACGTATCTGTGGCAGAAGTTGATGAACAGGATGTTCATCAAATGATAGTTATAGGAGCTGCAGGAATATGTGGAACTTCTGCACAAGTAGATTCGACAATGGAAAATATCATAACTTTTGTAGAAAACAATACTGACGCGGAAATAATAGATATTCAAAAAGAAGATGTTGAAGGTATGTAAAGCAGTGTTTAAATAAAAAAGTTACAACTATTTTACAATTGTGATAACTTTAAGATACAGCTACAGGATAAAATAGGTGTGAAAGTCAATTACTTAAATAATAAGGGGTGTACATATGAGAAAAAAATTAATTAGTTTACTTTCTGTTTTTATGTTTGTATTTATATTTTTTGGAGTGAGAGCTAGTGCTGCTTCACCGGAATCTATAAGATTAGGTGGACAAGATAGATATGGAACCTGTTCACAAATAGTAAATCAGGGTTGGAAGAGTTCCAACTATGCAGTTATTGTGAATGGATATAACTTTCCAGATGCCTTAAGTGCGGCAACTTTAGCTAAAAAATATAATGCACCAATACTTTTAAATGGCAGTGATAGATTAGAGAATACTACAATTGAGCAAATAAAGAGATTAAGTGTTAAACAAGTTTTTATTGTAGGAGGTACTGGAGTTATAAGCAATGAAGTTGAGGATGAGCTTCATGGGATGAATATATCAACTGAAAGATTTTCTGGACTTAACAGAACTGAGACCTCCGTATCAGTGGCAAATCAAATAGGGACATCTAATGGAATAATCTTAACTACAGATAGTGATTATACTGATGCACTTTCTATAGCTTCTATAGCTGCAAAATTGCAAATGCCAATTATATTAGTACCAAAGGATTCAGTACCAGATTCAGTAAGTCAATTGGTAGAAAATAAAAATATACCGGTAACTTATGTATTAGGTGGACAAGACATAATAAGTGATGCTGTGTCATCTAAGTTCCCAAATGTTAAGAGGATTTCTGGCAGCGATAAATATGAAAGAAATATAAATATAATAAATGCTTTTTCTGATAAATTTGATTTTAGTTCGATTTGTCTGGCTTATTCAGAAGACTTTGCAGATGCACTAAGCGGATCAGCTTTTGCTGCATTAAATTCAAATCCAATAGTTTTGGTAGGAAGCAGTACAGCTCCTGTAACACAATGTTTTATAGAAAATAAAAGCTTTAGTAAGTTATATGTATTTGGTGGTGAAGCTGGGATAACTGGAGACATAGTGGCAACTTTGACAAATGGCAAAACGTCAGATAAGCCTCAACCATCACCTGAGCCACAACCGCAGCCGCAGCCAGCACCAGCTGACCCATCATCTGAGCCAACTACACCAACAGATACTTCTGCTTCCCATTCTGAATTGCAGAAAAATCTTTATAATTATCTTAGTGATGAAGATCATAGACAATCAGTTTTAAGTAGAGCTATTGAACTTCACGGTGGTGACACAAGCAATAACTGTGTATATTTTCAAAGTGAAGCTTTGAGAAGATCAGGGCTTACTGATTTGCCAGAGTGGGTATGTAATACTGTACAATTTACATCACAACTTTTACAAAGAGGGTGGACTAAGTGCGAGGATTTAGCACAACTTCGACCTGGAGATATATGTTTTACAACGAATGGTCCAAGCCATACCTATACTTTTATGAAGTGGTGTGATCCAAAAAGTTATGATTATGCTTATATATGTGATAATCAAGGAAATGAGTATGGAGGAAATGCTTATCATAAGAGAAATGTAGATTTTGCTACATCATTAAAAGATGCTATTGCTTATTTTATGTATGAAAACTAGGTTCATGGTGTTTCTAAGTAAAAAATCGACTTATACTTCGGATAGTTTTTACAATAATTAATTTCCAAATCACCAATTGCAACTAATTAAGTCGCATGCTTGACATGAAAGAAATATTGTGAGAAAATTGCCTTAAATAGTTATATATCATAATTAGAAAAGCAACTATTGACAAAAAAATATAAAAAAGATATAGGTGCATTATTATGCTGAAAAGGGAAGCCAGATGGAAAGTCTGCACGGTCCCGCCGCTGTGAAAAGAGGAGTCCTTATTATATGTCACTGGGAAACTGGGAAGGCTATAGGGATGATGATCTTAAGTCAGAAGACCTGCCTATGTTGTTTTAGGAACCATTAAACTCTACGAGTGATAGGGGGGTGACCTTTGTTATAGTATATTATTTCAGTTATTATAATTTACCCTTCCTAGGTTTCTAGGAAGGGTAAAATCGTTTACGAAAAGATTATTAAAAATTGGACGTCATGTAAGGTGATGAATAAGTAGGTGCTTTTGTGACTAATTTTGTGCAGAATTGATAGTTGGATATTACTGGGGAAAGATGTTCAGCAAATTAAAATCAAAGGGGAAGAATAAAATTATGGAACTAGCTTCATTTAGAAAAATGTATGATAAAAATAGTTTTTTACATTGTTTAGATGGGAGAGTCAAAACGGTTTTGTTTTTAAGTGGTATTATCATTGCTACTTTCCTTTCGCATTGGTATTTGGTAACTTTTTTATGGGGACTATCTTTATTTGGGTATTATACATTACATTTGCCATGGAAAAGGCTTGTAAAAAGATTACTTATACCTTTTGGAATAGCGTGGATTGTATTTATAAGTATGCTTTTTACTAATGGTAGTCATGTTTTAACCTATATCCCATTTGGAAGTTATCATTTAAATATTTATAAAGAAGGACTTGATCTTGGAATTTTACTTATGCTTAGAATAATGGCAGCTGTTACCTTAGCTTGTGTACTATCTTTTTGTACGCCTATGATTGAAATACTCGAAACTCTTAGAATATTTAAAATGCCATCTATAATAGTAGACTTGGCAGATATGATGTATAGGTATATATTTATTATAGAAGAGACGGGAAAAAGTATGAGACACGCTCAGTTGAGTCGTATGGGATATAAGGCTAGTTGGTTTCATCAGGTTAAAGATACTGCAGAAATAGCAGTCTATGTTATAATACAATCTTTAGATCGAAGTATAAGAGTTTATAATGCCATGCTGTCAAGGGGATATAATGAAGATAGTATAGAAGCTAAATTTTTTACATATCCAGTACCTTCTAAGGATTTTGAACTTGGTGTAGTAGGTGTGATTTTATTGGTTGTTCTAATTATTGCAAATGTATTGATTTAAAGGAGAATGTTTATGGAAATTATTGATGTGTCTCAAGTTAGTTATGCTTATGGTGATGGGAGTATGGCGCTTAAAGATATTAATATGAAAATAAAAAGTGGGGAAAAAGTAGCAATACTTGGCCCAAATGGTGCGGGAAAGTCTACGCTTTTTCACCTATTTAATGGAATTTTAAAACCTACATCTGGAACTATCACTGTAAATGGTATGGAAGTATGTAAAAAAAATTTAGTAGAGATTAGGCGCAATGTGGGAATGGTATTTCAGGATTCTGATGACCAGCTTTTTAACCCTACAGTCAGGCAGGAAATTGCCTATGGACTTTTAAACATGGGAGTTAGTGGAAAAAAGTTAGAGAATACTATAGAGTGGGCTTTAAAAACAGTGGGAATGTCAGGGTATGAAGATAAAAGCCCTCACAATTTAAGTGGTGGACAAAAAAAGAGAATTGCACTTGCAAGCGTACTTGCTATGAAACCAAAAGTTATGGTATTGGATGAGCCAACCGCAGCACTTGATCCACGAGGAGTACACAAATTAATTAGGCTTTTGGATTCTATAAATAAAGAACTTGGAATTACTCTAATTTTTGCAACACATGATGTGGATACAGTTCCACTTCTTGCAGATAAAGTTTATCTTCTAGATAAAGGAAAGGTCGTAATGGGAGGAACTACTGAAGAAGTATTTAATCAGAAGGAAGTTATCCGTAAGATTAATTTAAGACTTCCTAGAGTAGCACATTTAATTGAGATTTTAGATAGAGATGGAATTTTAAATGCTGATGATTTGCCACTTACTATTGGACAAGCAAAGGATTTTTTAGAAAAAAATAAGTCTCAAGTGTAATTTTAATTGTAAAAATATTTTTGCGGACAACCTAAGAGTAAAGATTGTCCGTATTTTTGTGCCTTTTAAATTTTAGAAATACTTTTAGAGAATTTACGAGAAAATATAAAGCAGCTTAAAATTTAACTTTTTTGTTATTAATTCAATAGAGTATTAATTTTGAAATTGCACAAAATTTAAATACACAACTAATAAGTACTTCAATAAAAATCTATCAAAATCCTAAAGGGGGAATTAATTATGGCAAGTAGAAGTAATAGAGCATTAGTTCCAGAAGCAAAAGAAGGTCTGGATAGATTTAAAATGGAAGCAGCAAGAGAAGTTGGAGTAGATTTAAAAGATGGATATAATGGTGATATTACAGCAAGAGAAGCTGGATCAGTAGGAGGACAGATGGTAAAAAGAATGATAGAATCCTACGAACAGAATTTAAAGTAGAATAAATATTAAAAAATAGACCGGGCGATTGAAAAATCTCCCGGTTAATTTTTATATGAAATGTTTTGCGGTGGTATAATATATATATTTGAAAAATAGTAATTAATTAAAATTAAATTAAAGGAGGAGATGGGTTTATGCCTGAAAAATATTGGCCTGAAACGGTAGTATTATGGGGAGCTGGTGCTACTAAAAATTTGGGACTTCATCCTACAAGTGAGTTAATACAATTGGTTCTAAAAATCAGTAAAAATGATTTTTCATTTTTGGAAGATAAAGACGAAAAACTAGCAAGCGCTTTTAAAAAATTAGTAACAGAAGATCTAATTAAGGACCCTAAATTGTCAAAAGTCTATGACTTTAAGGCCCTTGAAACTATAATAAGTACAAATACTAAGTTTAATATGCATGAATTATTTACTATGTTAGATCAACTTATTGATAATAACATGGGCTTTAATGCATTTTGTGATGGAAAGAGGAAATTTTTAAGAGTTGAGAGAGTACAGGCAGCTAAAAGATGTCTTATACTTCTTATTGAAGAATTAGAAAGATTAAGTATACAAAAGGTACCGGGATGTATGGATGAAGAAAAAATGGAACCTTATTATCAATTTGGAAAAATTCTTGCTGAGCTTATGGTAGAGGAGGCAAAAACATTTGAAAGCAGAGGGTACAAAATGGATACAAGGAGGTTTTACCTTTATTCCTATGCTATAATATCTTTTAATTGGGATCCTGTAATACTTTGGAACATATTTAATGTGCACAAAGAAGTGAACAGGAATCCTACCTATTTAAAAAATGGATTAAAGCTTCAGCTATATGATGATTTTGGAACTCAAATAGCTTCTGCTGGATTAGACGAAAATGAATGCGAAATACGGTATACTACCAATGAATCCCAGTGCAAGGTTATAAATGATTATAGCTATCCTTCTAGAACAATGAGAATAGGTAAAGTATTATTTCCTCATGGAATGTTTGGATCAAGGATTTGTCCTGAGTGTGGGAAATCTATAGTAACTTTTGCGGAAAAATGGGATAGATTATCTTCAGAAATTTTTGGACCCTCCATCTTAAAACCTTTACAAAAAAATTGGAAGTATAGAACACCTAAGGAAAAGTTAAATAAAAGAGGAGCAATAGAATGTCCTTATTGTGGACAGATAACCTATCCCTATGATATGACACTTATAATACAGAGCCTTTCTAAAAAAAAGAATATACCTGCTTTAGAAGAGTTAAAAACCGAGATGGGACTTCTTATAAAAAATGCAAAGCATATAATTTTTGCTGGATATAGTTTGCCTATAGATGATATTATGGTTAAAACTTTTTTTATGTCATCTATATCGGGAAATGATAAAGAAAAATTGAAATGTACAGTTATAAACTATGATGACAAATATAAAGGGGCTGATTGGCTAAAGGGAGAAAAAATAGATGAGTACATAAGAAAATCTAAAAATAATTCTGTTGTAGAATGCATAAAAAATGTATGTGATATATTTCCTAAAGGAAATGTACGGGTTTATTTGAAAGGAATACCTGATGTATTTATGAAAAACGGAAAATGCAGTAGGGAAAAGGTAATAAATTTACTGTATCCTAAGGAATGTTTTAAAGATGGCTTTCCAATAAAAAGAGATTAAATTCTATATTTATGATTTATATATTGAACTTTTGGTTAAACATGATAAAATTAAATCGTCAGTATTTATTGGAATAAAACTGAACTAAATTTTATAAAGGAGGATCCGTGCTGTATCTACATAAGGCATTTTCTTTTAAATGGCCAAGAACAGCAACGGAAAAAATTATGGAAAGACAAATAAAAAGTCATTCAAAGTTTGGAATTAGACAGATTACTGTAATTGGAATGCTGTCTGGAATTTCTATTGTACTTGGAATTACAGGACTGGGGTTTATACCTATTCCACCGGTGAAAGCCACCATAATGCATGTACCTGTCATAATAGGTTCTATTTTAGAAGGACCTATAGTTGGTGCCTCAGTAGGGCTTATTTTCGGTATATTTAGTGTGATTCAGTCTATAACTGCACCTACACCAGTTTCTTTTGTATTTATGAATCCACTGGTATCAGTTTTACCTAGAGTACTCATAGGTATAATACCTTATTATGTATACAGGTGCTTTAGTATGAAGAAAAAGATTATTCCTATAGGAATAGCTTCAGCAGTAGGCTCATTGATGAATACTATTGGGGTTTTAGGAATGATATATATTATATATCTTGGATCTTATGCAAAGGCTTTGAATATAAGTTCAAGTGCTGCCCAAAAGGGAATTATAGCTGTAGGTGTTACAAATGGTATACCTGAAATGATTTTATGTATACTTATTACAATATCTGTAGTTACTGCAGTTACTAAGATAAAACACAAATAGATGCAATTACGTTTTATCTTAAATTGATAATATAGAAATAAACCCTAAGCTTTTAGCTTAGGGTTTTGATATAGGAGGAAAAGGTGAAAGAAATAACATTTAATAGCATAGAAGGAATGAGAATAGGAAATTCTCAAAAGTTAAATGGACCTACAGGTTGTACTGTACTTGTGTTTGAAGAAGGAGCAAGCGCTGGAGTTGATGTAAGGGGAGGTTCTCCAGGTACAAGGGAAACTGATCTCTTAAATCCCGTAAACTTAGTAGATAAAATTCATGCCGTAGTACTTGCAGGAGGAAGTGCTTTTGGACTTGATGCAGCAGGAGGAGTAATGCAGTACTTAGAAGAGAAGAGTATTGGTTTTGATGTATCAGTTACAAAAGTGCCTATAGTTTGTGGAGCTGTTTTATTTGATTTGAATATAGGAGATTTTAGAGTAAGACCAGATAAGACTATGGGATATGAAGCCTGTAAAAATTCAGAATTGAATTTATGTGAAAATGGAAATGTAGGTGCTGGAGCAGGTGCAACTGTAGGAAAAATACTTGGAAATGAACATGCCATGAAGGGCGGACTTGGAACTTTTGCAATTCAGGTTGGAGAACTTAAGGTAGGAGCTGTAGTTGCAGTTAATTGTCTTGGAGATGTAATAGATAGCAAGAGTCAGAGTATAATTGCAGGAGCCTTAAATGAGGATAAAAAATCTTTTGCAGGCACTGAAAAAGTAATGCTTAAAAGATATTCTGAAAAGAAGAATTTGTTTAGTGGAAATACTACTATTGGGGCTGTGGTAACTAATGGAAATTTCACAAAAACACAAATGAATAAAGTTGCTTCAATGGCACATAATGGCTATGGAAGAGCAATAAGACCTGCCCACTCTATGTTTGATGGAGATACTATTTTTGCTGCGTCATGTGGAAAAATAGAAGCTGATTTAAGTGTAGTTGGATTTTTAGCTGCTGAAGTTATGGAAAAAGCTATTGTAAGAGCTGTAAAAAGTGCAGATTCAATTTTACAATATAAAAGTTATAAAGACCTTTAAGTATGTATAACTACATAAACAGAGTTCTTGCCATCAGATGGAGTTTTGACTCCACCTGATGTTTATTAACAGGATTCTTAGTGCTTCAGCACTTAGAAGGCGTTATCCTTTAGGGAAAATCGTTATCCAGGGACGTAGCTGCTCTTTACTCTTACTTGGAGAAGTAGGAGTATTAGAGCAGGTAGTCATCGGATAAATGTAACTTTATATAGCATTTGTGATAGAATATAATTGTTAAAATGATATAGTGATTTTAAGTAAAAATTAAACTATAACTATAACAGAATGGGAGATGGAATTTAATGGGCAATGATAATGAATTAAATTCAATGAACGAAGTTATGGATCAAATTGATTCATCTATGAAAAATGTGAGAAGTGGAGAAGTAGTAAAAGGTAAAGTAATTTCTGTAACCGATGAACAGGCCATGGTAAATATTGGCTACATAGTTGATGGAGTATTACCTAAAAGTGAATTATGTAAAGATGAAAATGTAAATGTGGATGAAGTTCTAAAAGTTGGGGATGAGATATACGTTTATGTAATTAAAACAAATGATGAAGATGGAAATGTACTGTTGTCAAAAATTAAAGCAGATAGAGAAATATGTTGGGACAGACTTACTGAGGTGCTAAAGGATGACAAAGCATTTGAAATAGTGGTAAAACAAGTAGTAAAGGGTGGAGTAATCGCTGATTTATATGGCCTTAGAGCGTTTATACCAGCTTCACAACTTTCAGTTAAATATGTTAGTGATTTAAACGAATTTTTAGGAAAAACTCTTTTGGTGAAGATAATAGAACTGGATAAAAGTAAATCAAGAATTGTGTTATCTAGGAAAGAAGTAGAAAAACTAGAGTTTGAAAAGAAAAAAGAAAAACTTTGGAGCAGCATATCTAAAGGAGATAAGGTTAAAGGAGTAGTAAGCAGGCTAACTGGATTTGGAGCTTTTATTGATCTAGGTGGTGTAGAAGGGCTTGCACATATTTCAGAACTTTCCTGGAGAAGAATAAAAAATCCTTCTGAAGTAGTATCTGTTGGGGATTGTGTAGAGGTATATGTGCTGAATGCAGATAAAGATAAAAATAGAATATCACTTTCCTTAAAGAATACGAAAAAAAATCCATGGGATAATATGGATGAAAAGTATAACGTAAATGATATAATAGAGGGAACTGTAAGCAAGATTATAAATATAGGTGCATTTGTAGAAATTGAACCAGGAGTAGAAGGACTTGTCCATATTTCAGAAATATCTGAAGAACATATTGCAAAACCATCTGATGTATTAAAAGTAGGAGATAGAGTAAAAGTAAAAATATTAGATATAAATACAAAAGATAGTAGAATATCCCTTAGTATAAAAGATGCAGTGGATAAGCCTAAAGATAATTTTAAACAGTATTTAGATGAAGATGAAAGTGGAGTTACCCTGGGGGATTTACTAAAAGATAAATTAAAAAACATAAAATTTGAATAAAAGTGTTTTCAAAATGATGAAATGATTATATAATTTAAAGACAATATGCAAATTTATTAACACTTTCAAGTAAAGTTTTGCAATATGATTATAATAGTAAAAATTTAGATAGTAAAATATATTTTACAATTCCTGTAAATAAATGAGGATGAAAGTTGGTGCCCATATGGCCTTTGTATTAGCTGATATGATAAATATATCCGAACTTAAAAATTTAATGGAAAGATTTTATTCTATAACTTCAATAGCTTGTTATGTAAAAGATATAAGTGGAGAAATACTTAATATAAATTCACAAAAATACATACATATATTTGATAAATTAGGCGATAACAAAAAAGAAGAATATATATTAAATCAAATTAGAAACGAAAGTAAAATAGGAGTTTTCAAGGGATATGGTAATTTAGTTTACATAGGTATACCAATTACCATAAACGAGGAGCATATTGGCACAATTTTTTTAAACCCTGTTTTTATTGAAAAGTCTGATAAAGATTGTTTTAAAGTTAAATTTGAAGAATCTAACTTTGATGAAAGAAAATATAAGCTTCTAATAAAAAATACACCTGTTATTTCGGAAAGGTACATTGAAAAAATTACCCAGTTTTTTCATTATGGGTTGATACTAGCACAAAAGACGGAAGATGAATTTATCATGGATTTGGATATAAATAAAAAGCTAAATCAAAGTTATGTAGAACTTTTTGGTATATATGAACAATTATGTGCATCAGAACGGCAGCTTAGATCTAAATATGATGGGATAAAAAAATTAGCCTATTATGATCAATTAACTAACTTACCTAATTGGAATCTTTTCAAAAAGGAAGTTGAAAAGAGAATAGAAAAAAAATCAGGGGATAATTTTTCTATATTCCAAATAGACTTGGATAATTTTAAAAATATAAACGATATCTTTGGATATGAGTATGGAGATAAACTGTTAAGAAAAACAGGAGAGGTTTTAGGCCAATTGCATTTGGGGATGGTTGCAAGGATGGGTGGAAGTGAGTTTTTAATTTTAAAAAATGGATATGATAATAAACAGCATTTGGAAAACATAGCTCAGTGTATAATAAATACCATAAGTGGACTTTGGAATATAGATGGAACGGAAACCTTAATATCGGTTACTGTAGGAATAACTGTATATCCTAGGGACGGAGAGGAAGTTGCCACTTTACTTAGGAATGTAGATATAGCGTTAAATAGAACTAAATTGCTAGGTAAAAATTCTTATAAATTGTTTGAAAAATCCATGTACAATGAAATTTTGAAAAAAGTTGAGATGGAAAAAGAGCTGAGAAAGGCAATAAAAAATAATGAATTTATTCTATACTATCAACCTCAAGTGGATATGGAGAATACAAAAGTAGTAGGTTTTGAAGCCTTAATTAGATGGAATAGTCCTAAGTTAGGATGGGTTATGCCTTTAGAATTTATAAATTTGGCAGAGGAAACAGGGCTTATAATACCTATAGGAGAATGGGTTTTAAAAACTGCTTGTTCTCAAAATAAAATGTGGAAGGATAATGGATATTCTTATGACTTTATATCCATAAATGTATCGCCAATACAACTTAAAGATGATAATTTTGTATATACGGTAAAGAAAGTTCTGGAGGAAACTGAATTAAAACCAGAATACTTGGAAATAGAGATAACTGAAAGTGTTATGATGGAGTCTCTTGAAAGTAATCTTAAAGTGATAAATGAACTTAAAAATATGGGAGTAAAAGTTGCACTTGATGATTTTGGAAGTGGATATTCTTCTTTGAACTATTTAAAAAGTATTCCAATAAATACGCTTAAAATTGACAAGACTTTTATAGATGGTATATGCAGTGATTATTATGAAGATATTATAACGGAAGAGATAATAAAACTTGCTCATAGAATGAAATTGGAAGTAGTAGCAGAAGGTGTTGAAGAAGAAAATCAGATTAAATCTTTGAAAGGTAAAAACTGTAACAAAATTCAGGGATATTATTTTGGAAAGCCAATGCCTTCAGAAGATATAAAAGATTTTTTAAAAAAACAGCTTTAATGTAATAAGTACACTCGTATTTATTACATTAAAGCTGGCTTACCTTCTGGTAAGTCAATGATTTAACGTATATTTTTAACTGTTACAAATAGTCCCAACACCAAAATCAGTATTATTCCAAAGTACTTCTATATTTTTTTCTTCATCCAAAAAGGAATAATTTTCTTTAAACCAATTTATCAATTTTTCATCTCTTTCTATGCTTGTGGAGTTTTGTGTAAATATATTTACACATCCATATTGAAAATATTTAAGCAGATACTCTATATCTTTTTTTATCATTTCAGTAGTCTGTCCTTTTATGCCAACTAAAAGGCATATGGACTTAAAATATTTGGCAACTTCAGCTGGACCAGAAAAAACAGCACCTTTACGTAATACCTTATTTCTAAAATTATGGTCAAAGGTTTCGATACCACATTTAAATATTATAGGTACTTTAAAAAAATCATCCATTTCATGAAGCCTGTCTTTGTAAAGCCAGTGGCTTTCAAAAAATAACTTTTTTATGTGTTTTGAAACTACTATAGATTTAATGTATTCTAGTGTTTCAATGGGTAATTCAAAGCAGCTTCCTGAATTTATGATCTCTAGAGTTTTATATTTTCCTGTAACTTTTTTGAGAATGTTCTCATTAAAAAGTATATTTGAATTAATGTCTGTGCTGTTGTCATCTATGTAATCACAAAAACTACAGTGCCCCCATATGCAAGGAGAGGCTTTAAGTAAAACAATCTCCCTGGGATTTTTTTGCGTTACTAAGCTATATCTTATCATATTAAAATCCTCCCTACACTTAGTGCATTTATCTAAAATATGTTCAGTTGTTTTGTTAGAATTTGTTATTTGTTATTCAGTTTAAAGATTTGCGTGTTTATAATACTACAAAATTAGTAAGGATGTAAAGAAGAGTTATTGGCATGGTTAGATATTTACTAATTGTAAGTTTTTGACTGCATTTTAAGTAACATTTATCTAAAAAAATAATTTTTTAGATAAATGTTACTTTTTTATAAATTGAGGGAGGAAAACACAATATATTGTAGAATATATAAAATGAGCTATATAATTACAAAATTTTTACTAAAGGAGTGTATGAAATGAAAAATTTAAAAAAATCTTTACTAAGTAAGACAACGAAGGTAGTAGGTTCATTATCCTTATTTTTGGCAGCAATAGTTATAGTACCAACATCAACAGGTGGTGCTTATCAACCAAAATGTCCTGATGAATTCTTAAAGTAATTACTTAGTTTTTTTACAAATACTGCTGATTAAAAGTTTTCAATCAGCAGATTTGTAAAGTATCATAAAACAAAGGAGGAATTCATACGTATCTTATTATAAGAGAAATAATACTAGATGTTATAGAAGCAGTACTTCTTTTGAAAATTTTTGAGTCATTATGTGACGAAAAAAAATTTATAATACAGAATAAAATTAAAGCAGGATTATTTTGTATATTGTTTACTTTTGTAACTTATTGGAGCACATTTCATGTGTCAGCATCATATCATTCGTTAATTCCTATAATATTTGATATTTTATTACTCTCATTAACTGTAAAAATAAGGATTTTTGATTCTACAATTATAGTATGCTTATTTATTACAATAATTTTTACCACGGAATTTCTTGTTCAGACCATTGAAATGTTTGTGTTTAACATAGATCTGAATCAGATTTTTTTGAATTCTAAATATCTTTGGATTTTTATAATAGTTTCGAAAGTGTTACAAATATTTACTGTATCAATGATCTTTAAATTCAACTTATGTTTTACTAAACTTAAATTATTCGAAAAAGAAGGTCTTATCTTTGATAATTTAATAATTGAATTAGGTGTATTTGCTCTATTTGTATTTTGTATTAATTATGGTATTTTTAATATAGGCAATATTCAAATCTATAATATTATTATTTTTAGTATTTATTTTGTATTTTTAATAGCAAAGTTTAGAAGCTTAAAGGAAAAACAGACCCTTGTAAACATAAATGCTAAGTATAAAGTTCAAGAAAGCCAAATTAAAAATATGGAAGAAATAATTAGTATAATAAGACAGGAAAAACACGATTTTGCCAATCACATAAATGTCATACAAGGGCTATGCATGTTAAATAAACCTAACACTGTTGAAAAAATAAACGACTATGTGTTAAAAATTTCAGATACTGTACATTCTTCTTTTAAGTACTTAGATACAGGAAATGATTACATAGATGGGCTATTGTCTATCAAAAATAACTATGCTATGAAAAATAATATAGATTTTGAAGTGATGATTGATGAACCTTTTGATTTGATAAAAATTAGACAGGATGAGTTGATAAGCATTATAAGTAATCTAGTAGACAATGCTTTTGAGGCATTCCAATCTAAATCATATACGGATTATAAAGAAATAGCTGTAAGTACTTTTAGAGAGCATAAAGATTTTTGCATTGAAGTAGCTGACAATGGGGAGGTTATTTCAGAAAATGCGAAAAAAAAGATTTTTGATAAAGGCTTCTCTACGAAAACTAGCAAAAAAAGTGACCATGGTTTTGGATTATATATTATTAAACAACTAGTTGAAAAAAACGATGGAAGTATATGTGTGGAAAGTAGTCCGGAAATTACTAAATTCACAATAAGATTTAAGATAGAAGGATAGATAAATGGATGAACTTATAGGAGCTATAGTAAAAAAAATTTCTGAAACAAATCCTCAATTTTCTGATTTAGAACTAAAAAAGATGGAGTATGGATTGCTTTGTATTTTTGATGAGATAACAAAGATTATTCCATATTTTATTATATTTTGGCTGTTTTCATTGCATCAGTATTATATAGTTATTCTTATATTTTTTTGCCCAATTAGGATATTTTCAGGAGGGTATCATGCAAAAACCTATTGGGGATGCTTTTTCATTAGTTTTATTGCATTTTTATCTATAATAATTGTTGGAAAATATATTTCATTTAATACATACATATTGTTGATGCTGCAGTTTATTTCCTTTGTACTTATTTGTATTTTTTCTCCTGTAGATAATATTAACAAAAGAATAAAAAGTAAAGAACGTAGAATGAAGCTTAAATATGCTTCTATAATAATTACGTCCTTTTTAATTATATTATCCTACTTTTTACCACATAAGTTTTTTAATACTGCAGTAATATCTATTGTTAGTGCAGCAGTATTTATGATTGTTGGTAAATTTAAATAATTGATAATTTTATTTAGAACTGGTATTTACCAGTTCTTATTTTTTTACTTTTAAATACAATTAGTCAATACTATGGTGGTATTCCCAATAGATTAATATTTATAAGAAATTCCTTCCTTTCTATACTAATTTGAGAGAGGAGGGAATAATATGAGCGAAATTGAAAGAATATTGCAAAAAATAACTGAATTAAGAAAAGAACTAGAGAATTTAATTGAGCAAAAGAAAAATTTGCTCGATCCAGAAGTGATTGTTGCAAGTCAAATGTTGGATTCAATTTTAAATGAATACAATAAAATAATTAAAAACAAAACAGGCAATTAACAAAAGAGAGAGACAAAATGTCTCTCTTATCTATATAAAAGTTAACATACTAGGAAATAATAAAGGGTAACAATTATTAAAACAAAAAAACTATTGACATTATATTTGTTGTGTTTTATAATATATCTTGCAGTTACAAAAAATTCCCTAGTTTTTATAGGTAGAGGAATAAATTAGTACACTTAAGTATATAACCTGTAAATTAATGATTTCTATAGTGTTTTTGCTTTATGGATACTTATTCATATATAAGAAGAAGGAAATCTGTTTAACGTTGGGGTGTAGCCAAGTGGTAAGGCAATGGACTTTGACTCCATCATTCGTAGGTTCAAATCCTGCCATCCCAGCCAATGGTTTACTAGCTCAGTTGGTAGAGCACATGACTTTTAATCATGTTGCCCGGGGTTCGATTCCCCGGTAAGCCACCAATTCAATCGAGGTTGTAGTTTTGTGGTAAAGTTGTAACGTGGAAAAATCCTAATATTTATTTTTTATATATGCAGGTGTGGCGGAATTGGCAGACGCACTAGACTTAGGATCTAGCGCTTTACGGCGTGGGGGTTCGACTCCCTTCACCTGCACCATTGATTTACAAGAAGGTTCAAGTTATATTCAAGTTATAAATGATAAGAATGGCTTGTAAGTTACACACAAGTATAATAAAAGGATTTTATTGCAGGAATTAGACTTATCATCTAATTCCTATTTATTTTATTATCTAAAAAATAGATGAAAGGACGATTGTGGGCATGGATGTTACCTGGCAGAGTATAATATTCGAACTTATGTTGTTATTAGTACTCACGGTGATTAATGCATTTTTTTCAGCCATAGAAATGGCTATAGTTGCTTTAAACAAAAGTAGAATTAATTATTTAGCAGAAGAGGGGAATAAAAAGGCAAAGAGGATATTGAAATTATTAAAAGAACCAAACAATTTTCTAGCTACTATACAGGTGGGAATAACTCTTGCTGGATTTTTAGCTAGTGCGTTTGCAGCTACTACCTTATCGGAGAAGTTTTCATTTTTTTTGGGTAAACTTCACGTTCCCTATAGTGACAAACTGTCTGTAATTATAATTACAGTGCTATTATCTTATGTTACTCTTGTATTTGGAGAATTATTTCCAAAGAGAATTGCACTTCAAAAATCAGAAACAATATCAATGGCATTAATAAATCCAACTTTGTTTATAAGTAAGTTGATGCTACCCTTTGTAAAATTACTTTCAGGTTCTACTAATGTCCTTTTAAAAATATGTAATATAAGTACAGAAAATATTGAAGATGAAGTATCTGAAGAAGAAATTAGATCAATGATAGAACTTGGACAGGAAACAGGAGTTTTTAATCAATCTGAAAAGAAAATGATAGAGGGAATATTTAAATTCGATGATAAACTAGCAAAAGAAGTTATGACTCCTAGAACAGAAGTATTTGTTATAGATATAAATGACATAGATTCGGGTACTATTGAAAGTATTATTGAAGAAAAATATTCTAGAATACCTGTTTATAGAGATGATATAGACAATATAATAGGTATATTGTATGTTAAGGATCTATTTGTGAAGCTTATGAAAACTTCTGCAGATAATGTAGATATAGAACCACTGCTCAGAACTCCTTATTTTATACCGGAAAATAAAAATATAGATGTACTTTTTAAAGAGCTCCAAAATACTAAAAATCATATGGCAATTTTAATTGATGAATATGGTGGATTTTCTGGAATTGTAACTATAGAAGACTTGATTGAAGAGGTAATGGGAAATATCTTTGATGAGTATGATGATAATGACCAGTATATAAATAAAATTGATCAGGATACTTATCTAGTAAGTGGATTAGTATCAATAGATGAAGTAAATGAATTTTTAAATTTAGAATTGGAATCAGATAATTCAGATACTATAGGTGGTTTTGTAATAGAACTTTTAGGAAGCATTCCTAAAGAAGGGGAAGAAAATACAGTTGAATATGAAAATATAATTTTTAAAGTGGAAAAAGTAGATGAGAAGAGAATAGAGAGCTTAAAGATATATATTCCAAATGAAAGTCATAGTAATGAAAATTAAATGTGTGATTGTTGTGTAGTATATATCTATTTTAAATATAGTTTTATTTTTCAAGAAAGGAAGATATAAAGATATGGGATTAGATAAAATATTTTTTAGAAAATTTTTACAAAGTGCCTTTTCGGACACTGTAGCAGTTAAGTATTGGGATGGTTCTGAAGAAAAGTATGGAGAGGGAGACATAAAATTTAAAGTATGTATGAATAAGCCCATTTCTGAAAAAGACATATTGCGAGATCCTTTTCTTACTCTAGGAGAGGCATATATGGACGGGATTCTTGATTTTGAAGGAAATATTAGAGAAATATTAGAATCAGTATATAAGAATAGAGAAAGCTTTTTAAATAAAGCGGATATATTTTCTAAAGTGTACAAAATACTTCCAAATACTTTAAAGAGAAGCAAAACTGATGTACAGTATCACTATGACCAGGGAAATGATTTCTACAGTTTATGGCTTGATAAAACAATGAGTTATTCTTGTGCATATTTTAAGCATGAAAATGATTCCCTTTATCAGGCACAATTAAATAAGGTAGATCATATATTGAAAAAGCTTAATTTAAAAGAGGGACAAACACTTTTAGATATAGGATGTGGATGGGGAGAACTCATTCTCATGGCTGCAAAAAAATATGGAGTAAAGGCTGTAGGTATAACTTTAAGTAAGGAACAGTTAAAAAAGGCAAATGAAAGAATAGAGGAAAATAATTTGCAGGGAAAAGTTGAAGTTAAACTTGCAGATTATAGAGAACTTGCAGATAAAAAACAAAAATTTGATAGAATAGTAAGTGTAGGAATGATTGAACATGTGGGAAGAAAAAATCTGTCCACTTATATGGAAGATGTAAGAGATATGCTAAATCCAGGAGGAGTATCACTTCTTCATTGTATTACTGCACAAACAGAAGGAGAAGTGAATGAATGGATAAAGAGATACATATTCCCAGGAGGATATATACCATCTATAAGAGAGTTAGTTAGTTTAATGGCAGATAATGATCTTCACCTTGTGGATGCAGAAAGTTTGAGACTTCATTATTTTAAAACATTAAAATGTTGGGCTGAAAATTTTGAAGGTGCTATAGATGAAGTTAAAAAAATGAAGGATACTAGATTTATAAGAATGTGGAGACTTTACTTAAATGCCTGTGCTGCTTCATTTCATTACGGGGTAGTAGATATACATCAGTTTGTATTTACAAAAGGACTTAATAATGAATTGCCAATGACAAGAAAATATTTGTATGAAGATTAAAATTATTGTAAAATCAGGGTTATAGACCCTGATTTTTTAAGTAGTATAATTACTCATTAAAAAAATTAATTTAAAAAAGTGGGTGATGAAAATAAAGTATGAAGAAATAAGAGAAATACTTTTTAAAAATGATTTCCAAGGAAATAGTCTTGTTATAGATGGAATAAGCGGCAGTGGCAAAACTACTTTAGCACAAGAAAAATATAGACATATGATTGAATCTCAAAAAATTAAAAGTGAAGAGATTTTAATATTTGTTATGAATTTAAATCAGATAATAGCATGGAGGAGGAATATTTCTTTTAATTTTTGCGGTCAGTGTAAAATAAAAACTTATGCTAATTTTGTAAAAGAAGAAATTATAAAATATTGGCCAATTATTGAAAAAAGCTGTAAACTTATAGGAAAAAGTGAAATACGACCTGAATTTGTAAATTATGATACTTCAAAGTACATGATGAAAATGCTAATTGATTATTATAGAAAAAGAAAAGGATACTTTTTAGATGTAACAGTGGAGTCTAAAAAAATGGCTGGCATTTTCGTTTCAAACATGAGTCAAGCTGCATGTTCATTAATTGATATGGATAAAATAGGACACAGGTTATATAATTCTTTAAAATTGAAGAAAAATGTAAATGCTCAGAATTTTGATAAGATGGATGAAGTAATAATGCATTACGCAAAAAGTTTTTTGAATTCAGGAACTATTGATATAGCTATGGCAATACAACTTTATAACAAATATTTACTTAAAGATGAAGGTTATTTAAAAAAGCTTCGGAATATAAAATATGTACTGGTAGATGACATGGATGAAATGTGTGCTGCTGAACTTAATTTAGTAGAAGTAATTTCTAAAAATGCACATAGGTGTTACTTTTTTTCTAACATGGAGGCAGGGTTTTGCAATTCCAATGGTTCAGATATAGATTTTATAAAGAAAAGTAAATTTTTTAACGGTAAACTTATAAATTTAGAGGAACATTTTTTATGTAGTTCTGAGTTTTGTCACATTTTAGAAAGTCCCAATAAATTCAAATACTCAGATAATATTTATACGGATATAGGCGCCTCCCTAAGAAGTGAAATGATTGAAAAAATCGGAGATAAATTAAAGGAGCTTATAGATGATGGGACGTCTCCGGAAGATATAGCTATTATATGTCCTATAAATGATTTTGTATTGAGTTATGAATTACAAAGTAGGTTTAAAGATGCACCTTTTGAAATCAATAATTTAGGAAAGAAAAACAAATTGATGGATAATGCATATGTTCACTGCATTATGATGATTATATGTATGTGTATTGAAGACATAGAATATGACTTTACAATGGATGATTATAGAAAGTTTTTTTCAACGCTTTTAGTTACAGATGCAAAAACTTCATGGATTTTATCTAATGAAGTTGTAAATTTTCGAAAGCTAGGGGATTTAACGGATACTCAAAAGAACATTATGGGAGATGAGAGAGCCTCTAAATATAACTATATTGTAAATTGGATAAGAAACTGCAGCAAAAATATTAGAAGTGATAGTATAGATATGCCAGAGCTTATAAGACTAATATTTTTAAATATTATGATAGAACTTCCGGATTCAAGAGAAAACATAAGTATATGTGAAAATTTAGGTGAATTGGCAGATAGGTTTATAAATACTCTTGATAAATTTAAAACGATAGATAACCCATCACAAAAATTCGTAGATTTTGCAATAAACGAAGCTGAAAGTTTTTGTTCCTTTAGAGACATAGAAAATATGTATTTTGAAAAAAAAGGTATAATTTTAAGCAGTGCCTCTAATTTTCTAACCAGTAATATGAAAAGTTCTGTACAAATTTGGACTGATGTGACGAGTAATTTGTGGAGTCCTAGAAATATAAAAAAATTTTCAAATGACTGTGTGTTAAAGAAGAGTTGGAATGAAAATGTTGTGTATACAGAGGAAATAGAAACAAGAAATAGAAAGAAAAATTTATATAGTGTAGCCAAAGCACTTTTAAGGAAATGTAGTGGTAGAATATATTTATATGGAAGTGAATATTCTGAAATGGGATATGAACAAAATGGAGGATATATGGATATATGAAATTTAGAGATGATCAGCTGCCTATAATGCAATATAAAGGAGGTACTATGGCAGTTTCTGCAGTGCCTGGGGCAGGGAAAACCTTTATTACAGCACAGCTTGTTTGCAAAATAATAGAAGAAAAATTAAACAAGCCTGGAAAAGTACTTGTAGTTACATACATGAATAGTGCTGTAAATAACTTTAAAAATAGAATTTCTCACATGCTTGAGGAGAGAGGAATAGATTCAAATAGCGACTATGAAGTTATGACAATACATGGCCTTGCAATGAAAGTATTACAGGAGAGGCCGGATGCAGCAGGGTTAGATGAAAATTTTAAGGTCATAGATGATTTACAGAAGATCTTCTATTTAGATAATGCTGTAAAGATATGGAGAAAGCTTGGAGGAGAAAAGATATACAGAAGTCTTTTAAGTGAGTATGGCACTAAAAAATATGATGAAAAAAGTGAGAGATGGTGGAAAGATTTTTTACAAATATCAGACGTGCTTATAAGTGAATTAAAATTAAACGGAATAACTCCTGAAAAAGTAGAAGAAAACAGAGAGCTTTTAGGAAACAATAGCATAATTTATATTTTAAATTATATTTATTTCAGATATGAGAAAATGTTGAATCTAAATGGATATGTGGACTATAATGACATACTTGTACTTGCTTATAAGGCACTTATTTCAGATGAGGATTTGAGAAAAAAGTTTCAACAAAAATATAGTTTTGTATTTGAAGATGAATGTCAGGATTCAAATTTGGTGCAGTGCGATATACTGTCCATTATTTCTGAAAGGGTAGGTGCAGATAATAAGAAGAGAGAATGTAATTTGGTTCGGGTAGGAGATTTAAATCAAAGTATAATGGGAAGTTTTACATCTTCAAATCCCATATATTTTAAACAATTCTTAAGAGAAGCAGATAAAAACTATGTAATGAACAGAGCAGGCAGAAGCACAAGAAATATAATGAATTTAGCTAATTCTTTAGTTGAATACACCGTAAAAAATCATCCAGAGAAAAGATGTAGAGAGGCACTTAGATATCAAAAAATACATCCTATAGAAGATGTAGAAGATTTGAAAAATCCAGAAGTTGATGAATACGGCATCTATGCATACAGCATGAGTTCTTGGGAAGATGTGAAAAAAAGGACTATAGAAGTGGTAAAAAGTTTTAAAAGCAAGCATTCAGATATGACACTTGCCATATTGATTCCCTTTAACAGCCATGTAAAAGAAATAGCAGAAGAGCTTAGAAAAAATAAAATAGAATGTGATGAACTGTCAAGCACATCTTCAGAGAGGCTCAAAATCATAAATATTTTGGGGAAAATATTAGGCTTTTTAGGAGAACCGGACAGCCCGGTGAAATTTAGAGATTTGATGTATGAAATTATAGAGGGGGACAATGAAAAAAAGAATGTTATAATTAATAATATTACAAGTTTTAAAATTGAGGACATAATAAAAGAAAGTGTATTTAAGACTACGTCTGTTTGTAAATTAGAGGAGATAGACAAGAATATATTTGAAGATTTTATATGTAAATTAAGAATGGTAAAAGATATATTGGCCAATTTGAATATGCCTTTGCAAGAATTGATTCTATATATAGGTTATGAACTTAAATTAAATAATGAAGATAAAGCTATTCTTCAATATGTAGCATCTTATGTAAGGCATAAGAATGCTGAAAATAATTCTATGACTTTGGATGAAATTTCACAGGAGCTTTTAGATGTAAGAAGTTCTGCATTTACACATATATGCAATGTAATTTATGACATAAGAGGATATGAGCCAGTTCCAGAGAAAGTCACGGTTACAACTTATCATAAATCGAAGGGATTAGAATGGGACTGCGTATTTTTGTTGTATTTAAATAATTACATATATCCCTATAGTATTAAGGGAAAATTTAGATCAGAACACTATTACTTTAAAGATGAATTTAAAAATCCCACAGCTATAGGAAAAGCAGAAGTGCAAAAACTACTTCAAAATGATGTTTGCTACAATCCTATTATAAAGGCTAGGGAAGAAGTGATATGTGAAAAAATACGACTTTTGTATGTAGCTATAACCAGGGCAAAGAAATACTTAATACTTATGGCCCACTATGATGAAAACAAAAAAGATTGCCCATCTAAGTATTTTGAAATCATAAAAAAGTTCATTTGTGAGAATAAACAGAGTTCTTAGCATCAGATAGAGTTTTGGCTCCACATGATGCTTATTAACAGGCTTCTTAGTGCTTCAGCACTTAGAAGGCGTTGTCCTTTAGGAAAAATCGTTATCCAGGGATCTAGCTACTCTTTACTTCCACTTGGAGAAAAGCAGATATCCCAAATCTTTGATTTGGTGATAGTCGCTTTCACAGAGTGCGTGGAGTATTAGAGCAGGTAGTCATCGGATAAAATTTAGAATGTATAAGTGGTGAAAGTTTTGGATATAAGGAAATTGGAATATTTTTATTACAGTCAAAATTCTATAAATGCATTTATAAAATGTCCTCTTAAGTTTAGGCTAAAGTATTTGGAAAACTTGTCTTGGAAGAGGGAAGGTTCCATAGAAGAAAATTATTATGAGAATATAAAGCAGGGTCTGGATTTTCATTTAATATGTGAAAGGTATTTTGCAGGGATTCCTTTAGGAAAACTAAATAATGATGATTTAATAAAAAAAGTAAATTCTTTAAAGGACACATTTAAAATAGACAGAAAAAATGATTATTTAGTAGAGTATGAAGTGAAGATGACAAAAGATGTCATGAGACTTCAGGCAAAGTATGATTTGATACTAGTAACACCAGATAAAAAAATTCAAATATGGGATTGGAAGACGGAAAATAGAAAATTATCTATAGAGGAGATGAAAAAAAGAGTTCAAACTTTAGTATATATGTATGTATTAGCTGAAAATGTTGAAAATATGTTTGGCTTTGAATGTAAACTGGAAGATATAACAATGAACTTTTGGCAGCCTCAATATGAAAATAATATTATAACTATAGGGTATAGCAAAAAGGCTCATATTGAAAATGAAAAGTACTTGAGTAAAATAATAAAAAATATAAACTCCTATGATTTTTATAGTGTTAATACCAAACTTTACTCATCTCATTGTAAGTTTTGTGAGTTTAATTATCTTTGCAATAATCAAAAAATTTATTAATCGTAATATATGGAAATAAATATATTTATTATGGATAATGGGCTTATAAGTAGGGTTTTGAGTACTATATTGTGAAATTTCACAATATTGCGTATAAACATAAAAAATCACCTTTTTCATGTATAATAAATCAGGTATATTACGAAAAAGGGGATAAAATTATGGATATAAGTAACTTTGTTGTTTTGAAGGAGCATAAAAACGGGGACTTTGAATATGGAATAAAGCTAATACCAAAACGTGCAATGGACAAATTTGTAGATAGCATTTTTATTTCTAATGTGAGCAATGCAGGAGGATGCAGCAATTATAAAATTTCTTTCCAAAAAAGGTGCGGCTTTAATACTGTACTAAATGATTTTAAACTTGGAGAAAAAGATTTTTTAAGGTATATAGAATTTTTAAGTGAATTTAAAAGTTCTAGTTTTAAAAGCAGTAAGTTTAAAGTACGCAATTTTGGAGAAATGGAATTGACTTACTTGCAGAGTGATATGATAAAGATATCTTCAACAAATAACTGTAATAGATTGTTTTTTACCATATCAAAAGAAGAACTAGCATATTATATATGGATTTTAAAGAAAGTCCACAGGGAAAATTTGGACAACTCTTTTGATCTTTATAAAAATCCTACTATGAACCCTATAACTAGTCTGGATAAAAGAAAATTGTATACTGAAATTTTGTATATTTTGATAGATGAAGCTTTGGACAGCAATAATAAAAAATTATTTTACTCGTTGTGTAACAAGTTGAAAAAAAGTTGCTGGAAAGTTAACTAATAGTTGACTTCCTGGCAGCTTTTTTTAATGTATAATTCACTATCTCTTCACTCTAAAGTGATATTCAGGGGTGTTTTCTGTAATTGCTTTGAATTCATATCCCAATTCTTTGTAGTGTTTTATTATTTTAGAGAGTACCACACAGGTGTTTTTATTTTGACCGTCACAATGAGCAAGTAAAAATATTTTATTTGGATTGACACACTTTCCAGTACCTTCCCTGTATAACTTGTCAACTGATGTATTGTAGTCAATGCCATCGGACAAAGACAAATTCCAATCATATATCTTATAGCCTGAAGAATGAAGTTTTTCAAGAAGTGAATTGGTTAAGTGGCCATTACTTCCTGTGGGAAATCTTATTATTTTAGGTGCAAATCCTACTACTTTTTCAACTTCGATGCCGGTTTTATTCATTTCATCGATAAAAGAATCAGAATTTGAATATATTTTACTTGATTTATGAGTATATGTATGGAGACCTATACTGTTACCTTCGTTGAATATTCTTTTTACTATATCCTCTCTTCCTTGAATTTTACAGCCTATTAGGAAAAAAGTGGCCTTTACGTTTTCTTCTTTTAAAATATCAAGTATTTTTGGTGTAACTTCTGTACTTGGCCCATCATCGAAAGTAAGATATATTGTTTTATTGCAGGAAATTTCTTTTGAGGTGTTTGGTGAAGATGCAAAAACTGTAGAATTTAAGCTTATACATAAAATATAGAATATGGTTAATAAAAAATATTTAACTTTCATTAAAATGTCCCTTCTATTCCTAGTTTTTATCTATAATAGTATGTGCTCTTATAAATTTTTTTATCCGATCGCTGTCAGTGCTAATACACCCATTTTTATCAAAATGGGTGATAAGCACTGCTACGCGCCTGGATAAGTTCTTCTAAGGTTTAGCTTGAGAAAGTTATTCTTATAAGCAAACTCCATCTGAACCTAAGAATCACTTGATAAGTTTATAACAGGAAAATTGTAAAAATAGATTTTGTCTATAGCATATAAGTGTGATAATATATGTTATATTGGCTTTTTATGATATTTTAATTATTTTTATGTATACGAGGTGAAAGATAGTGGAAGTTTATTTTGACAACAGTGCAACAACTAGACCTTATGATGAAATAATAAATTCAATGGCAGAAACTATGAAAAATTATTATGGAAATCCCTCTTCTTCTTATTCTCTAGGATTGAAAGCAGAGTTAAAGATGAATGAAAGTAGAGATATAGTGGCACATACCTTAAATTGTAGTAGAGATGAAATAATATTTACTTCCGGTGGCAGTGAAAGCAATAACTTTTTAATAAGGGGTTTTATAAAACCTGGGCAGCAAATTATAACTACAAAGATAGAACACCCCAGTGTCTTAAATACCTGTAAAGCTCTTGAAAGAGAAGGAATAAAGGTTATTTATTTAGATGTAGATGATAGTGGGAAAATAGATCTTGAAGAACTTAAAAGAAGCATTAATAAAGAAACTAGAATAGTAAGTATAATGCACACTAATAATGAAATTGGAACGGTACAGGACATAGAAACTATAGGAAAGATTATAAAAGAAAAAAATAGTGGAGTAAAGTTCCATGTAGATGCAGTTCAAGCCTATGGAAAGTATGATATTGATGTTAAAAAATGCAATATAGATTTGTTATCTGCAAGTGGACACAAAATACATGGACCAAGAGGAATAGGTATTGCCTATGTAAAAAAAGGTCTTAGACCTGAACCGCTTATATATGGAGGGGGACAGGAAAAAGGGTTTAGATCGGGCACTGAAAATTTAGCAGCTGTTGTTGGATTTGCAGAAGCGGCGGAGAAAGTGTACAAAAATAGAAAAGAAAGTTTTAGTAAAGTAACATGTGTAAAAAATTATTTTATAGAAAAACTTAAAGCTATATCCAATATTAAAATAAATAGTGATGGAAGTGACTATTCACCTTATGTATTAAGTGTATCTTTTATAGGTGTAAGAGGAGAAGTATTACTACACTTGTTGGAGGAAAAAGGTATATATGTATCTACAGGGTCTGCATGTTCTGCTAAAAATAATGAAGATAGTCATGTGCTTAAAGCTCTGGGATTGAAGAAGGAAGAAACCAAAGGAACTATAAGATTTAGTTTTGATGAAGATAATTCAAAAGATGAAGTTGATTATACCTTAAATGTATTGAACGAATCTTTAAAATTTTTAAGGAGTGTGGGTAAATGAGAAAATTGCTACTTTTAAAATATGCTTCAGAAATATTTTTAAAGGGATTAAATAAAGGCAAATTTGAGAAGAAGTTAAAGGATAATATAAAAAATGTTCTTGGAGAAACCAAATACGATTTTGTGGTAGATGAGGGAAGATGGTTTATAGGCTGTGATGATATGGATGAAGCTATTGCAAAATTAAAAAAGGTATTTGGAATAGCTGAAATTTGTATAGTAGATGAAGTAGAACCAGATATGGATAGTATAAAGGAACAATGCCTTAAAAGTATACAGCAAAATTCAGGAACTACTTTTAAAGTAGTGACTAAGAGGGCAAATAAGAAATTCCCCCTTAATTCTATGGAGGTAAGTAGGGAAGTTGGAGCTCATATTTTAAAAAATGATGAAAATTTAACAGTAGATGTAAGAAAACCAGATTTTTTTGTAAATATAGAGATAAGAGATAGTGCTTATGTATATTCGAAAAGGATAAAAGCCATAGGTGGAATGCCTTATGGAACAAATGGAAGCACAATGCTTATGCTTTCAGGAGGAATAGATTCCCCGGTAGCCGGATATATGATGGCTAGAAGGGGAGTCAGATTAAATTGTGTATACTTCCACAGCCATCCTTATACTAGTGAAAGAGCTAAGGAAAAAGTTAAGGAATTAGCTAGAATATTAAAGGGGTATACAGGAAGCATAAATCTTTATGTAGCACCTTTTACAGAAATACAAATGCAGATAATTAAAAATTGCAGGGAAGACGAACTAACTATAATAATGAGACGATTCATGATGAGAGTAGCTTGCAAGTTAGCGGAGAAATACAATGTTGATTCGGTAACTACAGGTGAAAGTGTTGGTCAGGTGGCAAGTCAAACCATGGAAGGGTTAATTGTAAGCAACGACGTAGCAGATAGACCAGTCTTCAGGCCTCTTATTGCCATGGATAAAGTAGACATAATGGATGAAGCAAGAAAAATTGGTACTTATGAAACTTCAATACTTCCTTATGAAGATTGCTGCACTATATTTGTGCCAAAGCATCCTAAAACTAGGCCTAGAGTTTCCGAAATAAGAAAGGCTGAAAGTGTTTTGGATATAGAAAGCTTGGTAGAAGAAGCAGTTAAAAATACGGAACTTTTCAATTAAAAAAAGGAGGACAGCTTTACCTATTGTAGTGGCTGTACCTCCTTTTTTAATTATTCTTCGCATCCATGACAGCTGTCACAGCTGCTGCAATTAGAAGTCTGGGGCTTGAATACAGGCTCTAAAGTAAATCCTCCAAGTCCATTTTCACTTCCACACAGCAATATAAAACCGCTAAATTGTACAAACAGATCACTATCTACGATAAAAGTTATGTCTTTTACTTTTTGAATCAAATCATGATCTTTTTTTTCATCTACAGATATGTTAAAAGATGGTCCATGGCAGGTCATGCCAGCCAAATATATTCTTATTGCACCAGAAGTTGCGTTATTCTCATCTAAAAATTTTTTGAATTCCTGGTAGGCTATATCACTTATTTTTAAAAAATCCATATAAAAAACCTCTCTTAAAATTATATTTTGTATACTCATTGTATCAAAAATCTTAAATTTATACCATTAAAAATTGTGATAAAATATAACTTGTAATAATTCAAAGTGAATTTTTAATGAATTGGAGAGATAAGTATGAATAAAAAGGATTTGGCAAGTATAAGGAAAGAGTTTAAACTAGGAAGTTATGTACTTCCTATTAAAGAGGTATACAGTGTGTATTTAAAAAAGGATAATGGAGAAATAATAACTAGGGAACTGGAACATTTTGAGATGATGGAAGTGGAAAAAAGAGAGTTGTATTTGAATAACTTTAAAAAAGTGCTTACGGGAACTCTGGATTCTAAAATATTTGAGTTGGACTTTAAAGAAAGCAGCGGCGATGAAGATGGTGAGCACACTCAAAATATATTATATCAAGCGCTAAATTCTGGACAAAGTATAGCTGAATTTGGAGATAAAATAGTAGATAAAGTTTCTAAAAATTACACTTATGATACAGATGTAGTTATAAATTTTATAAAAGCAGAATATTATAATGCAGATAAGAAAAAGGGAAACGAGGATTCTCCAGAGGAATATGTACATGCTATAGAATTTATATTGTGTAGTGTAAATAAGGTGGAGATTCCCAAAAAGGTACTAAAATTTGATTATGCTGAAATGAGATTTAAACCAAATTCTGCACTGGATATGGTTATAAATTTAAATTCACCGCTAGATGGATTTATGTTTCCAAGTTTTTCTTCCCAGTATGTAGATGTAAATAAAGTTATATATTATTCTCAAAAGGCAAAACAAATAAACAGTGCTTTTGTACAAAAAGTATTAAATTGTACTATAAAGCCTACAGCGGTAGAAGAAAAAGAAAGTTTTAATGCTATATTAGGTACGGCAGCAGGAGGCAAAATAAATTCCGATACCATGCAGGAAATATATGAAAAAATGAATGAAAAACTAAGTGAAGAAGAAGAGGATGAGGAAGAAACTACTTTAGATATGAAACAAGTGACGGAAGTGCTTGGAGAAAGCGGTATAGAAAATCCACAAGTTGTAAAAAGCGCATTTGAGGAAGTATGTGGGGGAGACTATGAATTTAAAGTTAGAAATATAATTCCTGATTTTAAAAGTAAATCTATAAAGATAGAAAATGAAGATACAAGTATAACTATAAATCCTCACGACTTAGGAAGTGTAAAACAGGTAGTAAATAAAAGTGGTAGAAAGTGCCTACTCATAGAATTAAAAGATGATATGGTGGTAAATGGTCTTAAACTTGAAACTGAAAAAATGGAAGATTATATATAAGTTTTAGTATTTGGTCTACATTTAAGTGCTTAAAGAACCATAGTATTATGAGAAATACTTATATAGGTTTATGACAAAGTATGATATAATAAATTAAAAAATTTTTCTGATTTGATTTTCCGTAAAGAAAATATTACTTAGAAATTAAGTCATTAAAGAATAGTGTAGATTTAAGGCTATAGGGTAAGCAATTTAAATTATTAATTAAGGGGAGTGGGCGTATTGGAAAATGCAATATACATGCTTCAGAAAAAGTTAAAACAATCAAATATTGAATTTATATTTTCAGGAACATTTTCTCAAGGACTAATAGAAGAACTTGGAATAGCTCTAAAACAGAGAATGCAGCTTCAGCAAGCTAAAAAGAGGAAGATTAGCTCGGCTTTTTTTACTTTTGTTGAACAAACACAAAATATTAAACAATATGAAGTATCAAAAGAAAATACAGAAGATTTTTTGGCTATAGTTGGATCTGGTGTAATAGCTATTTCAAAAACTGATTCAGGATATTGTGTAAACTCAGGTAATACTATATTAAACACATATATTTCAAGTTTGAAAGAAAAGCTAGATAAAATAATATCTATGAATGATGAAGAGCTTACTAATTATTTTAGAGAAGTATCAAGAAGAGAAGTCGATATGAATAGGGGAAGGTGCGGGCTTGGTTTGATTCAAATTGCAAGAAAAGCCACTAAAAAAGTTGAATATAACTTTGAGAGAATAGATGACAGTTACTCTTATTACACATTAACTGTTACGGTATGAGGTGAAAAATGAATAATTTTATGGTTGAAAGTACCAAAAGTACTCCCTATGTAGAGTTTAGTCCAGAATATAATGAACTGATTTTCAAAGGAGAGTCTTATCCAGAGAATGCCTATAGCTTTTATGAACCCATTTATAAATTAATAGATGAATATTTTATTAATTTTCAAAAGTTAACTGTAAATTTTCAGCTTTCATATATCAATACTAGCAGTATAAAGTGCTTAATTATATTGTTTGATAAGCTCAATACTAATTATAAAAATGGAAAAGAAATTATTACAAACTGGTATTATGATGAAGATAATGGTTTTGATTATGACATGGGACAAGACTTTAAAATGGATATAGATATTCCTTTTAACTTTATTGCAATTAATGATGAGGAATAAGAAATGAAGAAAAAAGAGTCACCTAAAGAATTTAGCCGATCTTATATAAAAAATATTTTTAGAATAATTTTTATATCTGGTATAATTATATCTTTTGCAGTAATTGCTACAGCCTTTTTAGGATATATAAATATAAAAAATTCTCTTATAGCTAAAGCTAAGTCTCAAGATATTGTTTTTATGGTAAAATCAATGGCATCTAAGATAGATGGACGTATTAGCAGAGCTGTTGAAACTTCTTATATTTTTGCAAGAGATCCCTTGAATGTAGAGTGGGTAAATGGAGAAGAAAAGGATCAAAAGGTTGGAAAATTGGTTCTAAGTAATTTGGAAAGTATTGCAACTTCCTATGATTACAATTATTTTTTTATAGCAGGAGTAAAAACAAAAAATTATTATTTTAGGCAAAGTTTAAATAAAAACGATAAAAATTTTATAGTGTTATCGGAAAACAATCCTGAGGACAGATGGTTTTTTGAAACTCTTAAATCTAAAAAGCAAATGAGTTTTAATGTAAATTATGATCGTGTAATGGATGATACTTTTCTTTTTGTAAATACAATTATGGGAAGTGTAGAAAACCCTGTTGGTATAACAGGTGTTGCTTTAAGTCTCAACAACATAACAAAGGAATTTAAAGAATTTAAAGTAGGTAAAAAAAGCAACCTTTGGATGGTAGATGAAAAAGGTGTAATTAAACTGTCTGATAAAAGAGAAGATGTAGGAAAAAAAGTTGAAGAGTTTTTACCAAAAGATGTTGTTAAGCAGATTCAAAATCGACCTCTAAATGTTAAAGTAGCACAATATTATGATTCTAATGATGAAATTATGGACTATGCTTACTGTAAGTTAAACTCAACTGATTGGACTCTATTTTATGAAATTCCGAGAAAAGAAAGCATTTCTCTTATTAACTCGCTAAAAATTAATACTGTAATAACTGTAATCTTAGTTTTGTTATTTTTTATGCTTTTATATTACTTTATTTCTAAAAAAATCGCCAATCCATATAAACAGGCTATGATGATTAATGAGGAACTTGAAAATAAGGTCAGTGTGAGGACCCGAGAGCTTCAGGAGTCTAACGAAAAAATAAAAGATAGCATTGAATATGCTAAAAGACTGCAGGAGTCTATCTTGCCTTTAGATAAGGAAATGAAAAAAGTTTTTATGGATAGTTTTGTGATTTGGAAACCTAGGGATATAGTTGGAGGAGACTTTTTCTGGCTAAGAGAAATTAAAGATATGATTATATTAGCAGTAGGGGATTGTACAGGCCATGGTGTTCCAGGTGCACTTATGACTATGACTGTAAATGCAATATTACATGATATAGTAACTACTATAAATAGTGATGATCCTAGTACAATTTTAAAAGAACTTCATGTAAGGCTTAAGGAAACTTTAAATAAAAGTTCTAATCCTCAAAGTATAGATGATGGGCTGGATATAGCATTATTTTGTATAGATAAAAAATCTAATGTGATGTATTGTGGTGCTAATTTGGATTTATATATTAAGCGTGGTAAAGAAGTAAAAATTGTGAAACCTCAAACTAGAGGAGTTGGATATGATTATATAGAATTAAATCAATCTCTATGCAGTGAAGTTATATCAGCTGAGGAAGGAGATATACTTATTGTTAGTACAGATGGTTTTATCCACCAAAATGGAGGATCAAAAAACTATCCTTTTGGAAAGAAACGTTTGTATAATATGATACAAAAATGTGAAGCTCAAGATTTGGGTTCAATGAAAATTGAATTTGAAACAGTATTGCAGAATTACATGGGAAACAAGGAACAGAGAGATGATATTACTGTTTTTGCATTTAAATTAAAATAACTATAGATGTGGGGGGAAAGTAATGCCAGGTGATTCTGATTTTTTCGAAGCTGAAAAAGCATTGATTAAAGAAGCTCGAGAATTAATTAAAGGTGAAAAGTGTGATAAAAAAACTTTATTGAAAAGTTTTACTATTCTTACTGAACAGTTTGATAAACTCATAAGAGATGTGGAAAAGATAATAAAAATTAGTGATGGTCAACAAGAATACCTTCATAGAATTCAAGGTGATTTGAAAAAGGAAATTGAAGATAGAATAAGAGCAGAAGAAAAACTAAAATATTTTGCAGCTATAGATTCACTTACAGGATGCTATAATAGAGGTATGGGATTAGCATTTTTAGATACTGAATTGAATGCTATAAAGAGAAATAAGAGTTTCTTTTCTATATGTTATATAGATGTAAATGGATTGAAATATGTAAATGATAATTTTGGACACTTCGAAGGCGATGAACTTCTAGTAATGGTTTGTAGATTTATAAAAAAAGTTATAAGAAGTAATGATATTTTATGTAGATTAGGAGGAGATGAATTTTTAATTATTTTTTCAAATAGCAAAAAGGAAAATGTAGAAAAAGCTATAGAAAGAATTAATTTTGACATAAATTCAGAAAATGAAAAGAAGCTGAAGCCTTATTCTGTTTCATTTAGTTATGGGATATTCCAAGTGGATTATGGTAATAGTTTAAGTATTGATGAAATTATACAAAGGGCAGATGCAAAAATGTATGAAAATAAACAAAAATGTAAGAAATTAGGCTAAACTTAAAATTGAGATCCATATGGGGTTTCTAGCTTGAAAGTTAACTTATACGAATCATGTAATGACAAATTTCATCACGTTAAAAACTTTAATAAGTCTAAAGCTCGGCATTTTGAAAATCTAAGAAGCTTAGCTAAACTCATACTTCAAACATATCTAAGTTCCTAATATTTTCTAAAATACCTCGCTAAAATTTATTGAAAAGTTTTCAAATGTGCTTTCAATTTTGTCATTACATTTTATGTATAAGTTGATTTTTTTGATTAGAGACTCTATAGGTTATTTATAAATGAGGAATATTCAGCATGTAATTTTAATTTATCCTCTGCGCTGGCAAACGAAAAGTTTATTCCGTTTTCCGTAACTTTTTTAATATCTTCAATATCAAAATTTTGATATTTTACGAGACATTCGAGTTCCTTAGTTATAGTAGTATTTGATACAGTTGTATTATCTGTATTTACTGTTACAGCAAGTCCATAGTCCAAGTATTTTTTTATAGGATGTTCTTCGTAAGAATTTACAGCAGAAGTATTTACATTACTAGTTATACACATTTCTAATGGAATTTTATTTTTTGCCAGATATACGAGGGTATTTTTATCTTTATAGGCATAAGTTCCATGGCCTATTCTTTCAGCATGCAATAATTTTATAGATTTCATTATATTTTCTACTATACCCGTTTCACCAGCATGTACCGTACGGTGAATATTATAGTCCTTAGCTAAATCAAAAGGCTTTTTGTGTATTTCAGGTGGGAAGTCTGCTTCATTTCCTGCTAAATCCAGAGCAACTACTCCTTTACCTGCATATTTTTTGGCTGAATGGATAAGTTTTAGGGCTTTTTCTACAGGTTCATGTCTTAAAGCACATATAATTAAATTTGACATGATGTTTAGGTTACTTCTTCCATAATCCATAGCAGAAAGCACAGTTTCTATAACTTCATCTAAAGTTAATCCACCATCTAAATGGTTTAAAGGAGCAAACCTTATTTCAATATACTTTATATTTTCTTTTAACGCATCTTCTAATAATTCTAGAGTAACTCTATATATATATTCTTTTTTCTGCATTATTTTTATAGGTAGATAGAACTTATTCAAATATTCTTTTAAGGAATTACATTTTCCTAATACTTTAACTTCTTTCTGAAAGCTACTTAAATCATCATTTATAGTAGAAATATGTTCTTTTTTTGCAATATCCAAAATGGTTTCAGGTCGTATACTGCCATCTAAATGACAATGGAGATCTGTTTTTGGAATAAGTTTAATAAGTTTATTTAAGTTCATGAGTGTCCTCCTATTTTCCATTTTACTGGAATATTTGTGGAAATTTTATATTATAATACCATTATTAATAAAATTTTTCAATATAAGTACCATATTTTATAGTAATTTATATAAAAATATATTTTTAACAAGTATTGTAATTTATTAAAAAAAGTAATACAATAAAAAATGTTGTTAAAAATTTTTATGAGGATGGTAGAATTATGGAACAAATGGAAAAAATTAGAAAAGAATTAAATGAATTAGTTATTTTAAGTAATGATTTGTGTAGGGGAGAAGTATTAAGGCTAAGTCAGGAATTGGACAAGTTGATTTATTTACATTATAGAAATATGAATAATTGTAGAGAAAATATGAGATCATCTCTAATTTCTTAGGGGCTGAACAAATTTTTCATATTATGTTACTAAAAACTTATCCAGGTGTATCTGAACATGATATTTGTAGAAATGTATTAAAAACGGATGAAAAAGTTAGATAACTTATTTAAGTGAAGAGTAGATGTTCTGTATTTATTACTTTATATGATATAATAGTTTTTGTTCCGTTGGAACATGACAGCAAGGTTCAATTATTTAAAAATGAATTTATAAAAATTAATTTTTAAATAATGTTGACAAGATAAAAAAGACGTGATAAACTATAAAAGCTGTCGAAGTGAGACGGCAAAATGATCCTTGAAAATTAAACAGAGGAAGATATAAGTACAACTTATTTAGAATAAACCAGCAATTCTTTTGAGCTGCGAGAGCAGCTAAAAAAGTAATTTCGTAAGAATAATGTATTATATTTTGCTAACAAGCTGAAATGTAATATATTAAAATCAATAATAACGAGTAGTTCAAGGAAAGCCTTGAGTGAGGAGCGGAGTTTACTTAAGTAAATGAGCACCACAGCGAAAGGTTTGACGCAGAAATGCGAGGTTAGTATTGATTTTCAACAGAGCCATATAAACTTTTAAATTAAGAGTTTGATCCTGGCTCAGGACGAACGCTGGCGGCGTGCTTAACACATGCAAGTCGAGCGATGAAGCTCCTTCGGGAGTGGATTAGCGGCGGACGGGTGAGTAACACGTGGGTAACCTACCTCAAAGAGGGGGATAGCCTCCCGAAAGGGAGATTAATACCGCATAATAATCAGTTTTCACATGGAGACTGATTTAAAGGAGTAATCCGCTTTGAGATGGACCCGCGGCGCATTAGCTAGTTGGTAGGGTAACGGCCTACCAAGGCGACGATGCGTAGCCGACCTGAGAGGGTGATCGGCCACATTGGAACTGAGAGACGGTCCAGACTCCTACGGGAGGCAGCAGTGGGGAATATTGCACAATGGGCGAAAGCCTGATGCAGCAACGCCGCGTGAGTGAAGAAGGTTTTCGGATTGTAAAGCTCTGTCTTTGGGGACGATAATGACGGTACCCAAGGAGGAAGCCACGGCTAACTACGTGCCAGCAGCCGCGGTAATACGTAGGTGGCGAGCGTTGTCCGGAATTACTGGGCGTAAAGAGTGCGTAGGCGGATATTTAAGTGAGATGTGAAATACCCGGGCTTAACCCGGGCACTGCATTTCAAACTGGATATCTAGAGTGCGGGAGAGGAGAATGGAATTCCTAGTGTAGCGGTGAAATGCGTAGAGATTAGGAAGAACACCAGTGGCGAAGGCGATTCTCTGGACCGTAACTGACGCTGAGGCACGAAAGCGTGGGTAGCAAACAGGATTAGATACCCTGGTAGTCCACGCCGTAAACGATGAGTACTAGGTGTAGGAGGTATCGACCCCTTCTGTGCCGCAGTAAACACAATAAGTACTCCGCCTGGGAAGTACGATCGCAAGATTAAAACTCAAAGGAATTGACGGGGGCCCGCACAAGCAGCGGAGCATGTGGTTTAATTCGAAGCAACGCGAAGAACCTTACCTGGACTTGACATACCCTGAATATCTTAGAGATAAGAGAAGCCCTTCGGGGCAGGGATACAGGTGGTGCATGGTTGTCGTCAGCTCGTGTCGTGAGATGTTAGGTTAAGTCCTGCAACGAGCGCAACCCCTGTTGTTAGTTGCTAACATTTAGTTGAGCACTCTAGCAAGACTGCCGCGGTTAACGCGGAGGAAGGTGGGGATGACGTCAAATCATCATGCCCCTTATGTCCAGGGCAACACACGTGCTACAATGGGCAGTACAGAGAGAAGCAAGACCGCAAGGTGGAGCAAACCTCAAAAACTGCCCCCAGTTCGGATTGCAGGCTGAAACTCGCCTACATGAAGTTGGAGTTGCTAGTAATCGCGAATCAGAATGTCGCGGTGAATACGTTCCCGGGCCTTGTACACACCGCCCGTCACACCATGAGAGCTGGCAACACCCGAAGTCCGTAGTCTAACTTAGGAGGACGCGGCCGAAGGTGGGGTTAGTAATTGGGGTGAAGTCGTAACAAGGTAGCCGTAGGAGAACCTGCGGCTGGATCACCTCCTTTCTAGGGAGTCGAAAGATAGAGTATAATCTATCTTATAAATTGATGGTTTAAGTAAGTTAGAAAGTCTACTCTGTTTAATTTTGAAGGATCAGATAGATTCTTCTTTCAGTTTACAAGCAGTTAGGAATGTAAATTGAAAAATTGTCCTTTGAAAATTGCACAGTAAACAAGAAATAAAGTAAAGCTAAGGTTATAATATAACCTTTGTAGAATAAACTTTAGTATCATTTTAAACATTTAGAATGATATAAATAAAGGTCAAGCTACAAAGGGCGCATGGAGGATGCCTTGGCACCAGGAGCCTAAGAAGGACGCGATAAGCTGCGAAAAGCTCTGGGTAGGCGCAAATAGCCAGAGAACCAGAGATATCCGAATGGGGAAACCCACCTAGACAACGCTAGGTACTGCAAACTGAATACATAGGTTTGTAGAGGCAAACCCGGGGAACTGAAACATCTAAGTACCCGGAGGAAGAGAAAGAAACATCGATTTCCTAAGTAGCGGCGAGCGAAAGGGAAAGAGCCCAAACCAGGAACTTGTTCCTGGGGTTGCGGATAGATCATAAAAACTGTGAAGTGTTAATTGAAGAGAGCTGGAAGGCTCCGCCGTAGAAGGTAAAAGCCCTGTAAATGAAAACAAAGAGCAGTCAGATCTAATCCAGAGTACCACGAGACACGAGAAACCTTGTGGGAAACAGGGAGGACCACCTCCCAAGGCTAAATACTACCTGGTGACCGATAGAGAAGGAGTACCGTGAGGGAAAGGTGAAAAGAACCCCGGGAGGGGAGTGAAATAGAACCTGAAACCGTGTGTCCACAAACAGTCGAAGTACGTAAAGTACGACGGCGTGCTTTTTGTAGAACGAGCCAGCGAGTTACGATATGCAGCAAGGTTAAGTACTTAAGGTACGGAGCCGGAGGGAAACCGAGTCTGAAAAGGGCGAAAAGTTGTATGTTGTAGACCCGAAACCGAGTGACCTATCCATGGCCAGGTTGAAGCGGAAGTAAAATTCCGTGGAGGACCGAACCACGTTGGTGTTGAAAAACCATGGGATGAGCTGTGGATAGCGGAGAAATTCCAATCGAACTCGGAGATAGCTGGTTCTCCTCGAAATAGCTTTAGGGCTAGCGTCGGAAATGAGTAATGGAGGTAGAGCACTGAATGGGGTAGGGGCTGACAACAGTTACTGAACCTTATCAAACTCCGAATGCCATATACTTGAATTCCGGCAGTCAGACTGCGAATGATAAGATCCGTGGTCAAAAGGGAAACAGCCCAGACCACCAGCTAAGGTCCCAAAGTGTAAGTTAAGTGGGAAAGGATGTGTGATTTCTAAGACAACTAGGATGTTGGCTCAGAAGCAGCCACTCATTTAAAGAGTGCGTAATAGCTCACTAGTCAAGAGATCATGCGCCGAAAATGTCCGGGGCTAAAACTTACCACCGAAGCTGTGGACTCGAAAGAGTGGTAGAGGAGCATCCTGTATGAGTAGAAGTCGTACCGGAAGGAACGGTGGATTGTACAGGAGAGAGAATGCTGGCATAAGTAGCGAGAAATAAGTGAGAATCTTATTGGTCGAAAACCTAAGGTTTCCTGGGGAAGGTTCGTCCGCCCAGGGTAAGTCGGGACCTAAGCCGAGGCCGAAAGGCGTAGGTGATGGACAATCGGTTGAAATTCCGATACCGCATAAAAGCGTTTGACAAAAGGGATGACGCAGGAGGATAAGGTGTGCATACAAATGGATGTATGTCTAAGCATCGAGTCAGGTATACCAGGAAAATCCGGTATATCAATGATGAGGTGTTATGGGGAACCCGCAAGGGGAAGTACCTGATTTCACGCTGCCGAGAAAAGTCTCTATGGAGTTTTTATGTGCCCGTACCGCAAACCGACACAGGTAGGTGAGGAGAGAATCCTAAGACCATCGGAAGAATTGTTGTTAAGGAACTAGGCAAATTAACCCCGTAACTTAGGGAGAAGGGGAGCCACGCAAGTGGCCGCAGAGAAAAGGCTCAAGCAACTGTTTATCAAAAACACAGGTTTCTGCTAAAGCGAAAGCTGAAGTATAGGAGCTGACGCCTGCCCGGTGCTGGAAGGTTAAGGGGAAGACTTAGCGCAAGCGAAGGTCAGAACTTAAGCCCCAGTAAACGGCGGCCGTAACTATAACGGTCCTAAGGTAGCGAAATTCCTTGTCGGGTAAGTTCCGACCCGCACGAATGGCGTAATGATTTGAGCACTGTCTCGACAACAAATCCGGCGAAATTGAAGTGCAAGTGAAGATGCTTGCTACCCGCGATTGGACGGAAAGACCCCGTAGAGCTTTACTGCAGTTTAGCACTGAATTTCGGTATTGTCTGTACAGGATAGGTGGGAGACTAGGAAGTAGTGGCGCCAGCCATTACCGAGTCGATGTTGGGATACCACCCTGATAGTACTGGAATTCTAACCGGGCTCCATGAAACTGGAGACGGGACAATGTTAGGCGGGCAGTTTGACTGGGGCGGTCGCCTCCTAAAAAGTAACGGAGGCGTACAAAGGTTCCCTCAGAAGGGTTAGAAATTCTTCGAAGAGTGCAAAGGCAGAAGGGAGCTTGACTGCGACACAAACAGGTGGAGCAGGGACGAAAGTCGGGCTTAGTGATCCGGTGGTACCTCGTGGGAGGGCCATCGCTCAACGGATAAAAGCTACCTCGGGGATAACAGGCTGATCTCCCCCAAGAGTTCACATCGACGGGGAGGTTTGGCACCTCGATGTCGGCTCGTCGCATCCTGGGGCTGAAGTAGGTCCCAAGGGTTGGGCTGTTCGCCCATTAAAGCGGCACGCGAGCTGGGTTCAGAACGTCGTGAGACAGTTCGGTCCCTATCCGTCGCGGGCGCAGGAAATTTGAGAGGAGCTGTCCTTAGTACGAGAGGACCGGGATGGACCGACCGCTGGTGAACCAGTTGTTCCGCCAGGAGCATAGCTGGGTAGCCAAGTTGGGAAGGGATAAACGCTGAAAGCATCTAAGTGTGAAGCCCACCTCAAGATAAGATTTCCCATAGCGTAAGCTAGTAAGACCCCTCGAAGAACACGAGGAGATAGGTCAGAGGTGTAAGCAGGGCAACCTGTTAAGCTGACTGATACTAATAGGTCGAGGGCTTGACCAAATAAAAACGAAAGAAAAAAAGTTTACTGTGCAATTTTGAGAGGACAGAAAGTTCTCTTTAAAAATTAATATAAAAGAAAATTGATAGAAATAGAAATTTTCGATGATAATCTGGTGGTAATGACGTGAAGGTAACACCCCTTTCCATACCGAACAGGAAGGTTAAGCTTCAGGGTGCCGATGGTACTGCAGGGGAGGCTCTGTGGGAGAATAGGTCGCTGCCAGGTAAGTAAGATACCCATTGTATAGAACATTCTATGCAGTGGGTATTTAAGTATATGCTTAAAAGTAAAAATTAAAAAAGAAATGAAAGTAGATTAAGCTACTTTCATTTCTTTTTTAATCACAAATATATTATTTTTGTTTAACAATTCTTTCGATCCTATCTTTAGTTTCTTTAGGAAGCTTTATATCATAGTATCTTATAGAAGTGTTGAAATCCATATTAAGTGCTATACTTGCCGCAGTTTTTGTAGACAATATATTGTTGCTGCCAGGCATTTCACGTACAGCCATAATCTTATTTATTCTTTTTTGAAGTAATAATAATTTATCAAAATCTTTATTCATAAAGGTTTTATAAGTCTCGACCATTAATTTTGCTTGAGTATTAGTTTGAGTTCCTACAATACCATTTCCACCTATTATAAGGTTTGGTATGAGGTATTCATCGATTCCAGAGAAAACAGCAAAGTTTTTATGGACACTTTTAACCTTTTCTACAAAATTTCTTACATTAGCTAGGGCTGGAGTAGTATCTTTTACGCCGCCATTTGCTATATTTTCATATTTGTTAGCTAATTTTAAGACTAAATCTGGAGATAAATTTACCTTTGTATTTTGAGGAATATTGTATAATATCATAGGTAAATTTGTATTCTCTGCTATAATGGAGAAATATTCAAAAACATGATTGTCATCTAACTTAAAGTAAAATGGAGGTAAAACCAATATTGCATCTGCATTATTTTCTTCTGCAAATTTACCCAGTTCAATAACTTCTTTTAAATTGGTACTACCTGTGCCAACTATTAATTTAACTCTTCCATTTATAACTTCTAATGCAAATTTTATATACTGTTTTTTTTCTTCAAAAGTTAAATTAAAAAATTCACCTGTAGTTCCTAATATACATATTCCATATATTCCATCAGAAATTAATTTTTCAATCATAGCTTTATTTGATTTATTGTCAAATTGACCATTTTCATCAAAAATAGTTATCATTGGTGTAAAAACACCTTTTAACATAATACAATTCCTCCCAAGTTTTAGTATAATATTCCTATGAAATTAGAAATATTAACCTTTTTATATTATAATTATAATAACATTAATTCTAAATGAATAACCTTACAGAATCATTATCGTATTTATCGGAGTATATAGCAATGTTCAATTGCACAAATATTAATCGTTATCAGTTAAAGCTTTTTATTTATGTGCACATTGTAGCAGAATAAGATTTACTCTTATTATATAGTCAGGGGGAAGATTAATGGACATTAGCACCAAATTGGCTGAAGAAATAGTGGATAGAACTATGAAAGCGGTGAATAAAAATATTAATATAATGAATAAACAGGGTATTATAATAGCATCTGGTAATAAAGATAGAATTGGAAGCGTTCATGAGGGTGCAGTTCTTGCAATTGGAAGAAAATCTGAATTCAGTATTGATGAAAATCAATGTAGAAAGTTAAATGGAGTAGAACAGGGTACAAATATAGTTATTGAATTTGAACATGAAATTGTAGGAGTAATAGGTATTACTGGAAAAAGAGATGAGGTTATAGGATATGGTAAGCTTATCAAAATGACTGCAGAAATGATAATAGAACAAGCTTATGTTATGAAGGAACTTGAATGGAGTAACAGGGTTAAAGAGGATATGATACTTTCACTTATTAAAAATGATCAGGGATCATTTCGTTTGCTTGAAAAGTATACTAAAAAATTTAAAATAGCTTCTAATTATCCTATGACTATTTTTATTATACAGGTTAATTTTAAGCAGATTTCAAATAGAAAAGATTTGGATATATTAAAAAATATAGTGTCAATTTTAGAGGGTACTCTTAAAGAATCATTAGTAGCAGTTATTGACTCAAAGACTATTGTTTTATTATATAAGTGTCCAAATATAAAATATAAGGCTATAACTTGTAAGGATAGAATAGATGGGATTTATGAGAAAATACAAAATCAAACTAATACTGATGTAAAAATATCTGTTGGAAAGGTATATACTAAATTAAGTGATATACATAAATCCTATGAAATAGCCAGAGAAACACTTTTGTTTGGAGAAAAAAGCCATCCTGATAATAACGTGTACATTTTTGATGTAATGAAGTACGAAATGTTATTGTTTCAGGATAATGCACAATGGAAGATCAATGAATTAAAGGATTCTTATGGACTAATTGAACTAAATGATAAGAATGGTGAATTAAGAGAAACACTAAAAGTTTTCATAGAAGAAAATGGAGAGTTAAATAAAGTATCAAATAAATTATTTATACATAGAAATACCCTTAATTATCGTCTTAACAAAATATATAAGATTACTAATATGAATCCTAAAAATTATATTGATTTATTTTGGCTGTACTGCTCTATTATTAATTTTGAAACTAATAAAAATTAGTGGTTATAATTATGCAAAGAAAGGGATTGATATTTTGAGTTTAATAAGTGATGAAGAGATAGAACAAATTAGAAACATAAATCAAAAAAGACTGGTAAAATTGCCAGATGGAGCTTTAGTACCAGCATTAGGACAAGGCACATGGTATCTAGGTGAAAATTCACAAACGAAAAAAAGTGAGATAGAAACTCTTAGAATGGGAATAAAGCTTGGAATGACACTTATAGATACGGCAGAAATGTATGGAGATGGTGGTTCTGAAGTTTTAGTAGGTAAGGCAATAAAGGGCATTAGAGACAAGCTATTTATTGTATCTAAAGTATATCCACACAATGCAGGACTTTCAAATATAGTTACTGCTTGTGAAAATAGTTTAAGAAGATTGAATACAGATCATTTAGATTTATATCTTTTGCATTGGAGAGGAAGTGTGCCTTTTGAAGAAACGATAAAAGGCATGGAAAAATTGAAAAAGCAGGGAAAGATATTGAGATGGGGAGTATCAAATCTAGATACAGAAGATATGAAAGAATTTTTAAGTTGTAAAGATGGAGAAAATTGTATGGTTAATCAGGTATTATATCACCTGGGATCAAGAGGAATTGAATTTGATTTACTGCCATGGCAGAGAAAGCACAACATGCCAATTATGGCGTATTGTCCAATTGCCAAAGGCGGTAAACTGAGAAGACAGTTATTAGATGATCCTATTTTAATAAATATGGCGAAAAAATATAATGCAAAGCCATTACAGATACTTTTGGCCTGGAGCATAAGGACAAAGGATGTGATTGCAATTCCTAAAGCTTCCTGTGAGGAACACGTAATAGAAAATGCAAGATCTGGATCAATTGTTTTATCTAAAGAAGATTTAATTGAACTTGACAGGATATTTCCAAAGCCTACTAGGAAAGTAACTTTGGATGTACTTTAAAAATTTTTATTTGGGTTAATCTTTGAAATACATCTTCGTTTTAGTTATAATTAATCGAGTAAAACTTTATTAGATATATAAATATTTATCATAACGGAGGGAGTATTATGAAAATAAATCAATTACCAAAGTATTTCAAAGAAGTTGATGGCGAACTGTGGTTTGAGGAGTTTGAGGTTGAGAAAAAAAATTTAAAGATCACTTATAAAGTTAACAAGGTACTTTCTTATTTGAAATCCCCCTATCAAGAGATAGCTTTGATTGACACTGCGGCATTTGGACCATGTCTTGCACTAGATGGAATAATGCAGTCCACTTCTGCAGATGGGTTTATATATAATGAGATGATAACTCATATTCCAGTACTTACACATAAAAAACCAGAAAAGGTTTTGGTAATTGGTGGAGGAGATTGTGGGGCAGTGCGTGAACTTTCAAAGTATGAAGAACTTAAAACAATTGATATGGTTGAGTTGGATGAAATAGTAACAAGAGAATGTATAAAGTTTCTTCCAAAGATAAGTGGAGGAGCAAATTTTGATAAAAGGGTGAATTTCAAATTTGAAGATGGAGTTCAATATGTAAAAAACACAGATATTAAATATGATGTAATAGTAGTTGATTCACCAGATCCAGAGGGACCTGCCAAAGATTTATTTGGAGAAGAATTTTATAAAAATGTGAAAAAAACATTAAATTCTGACGGAGTAATGGTATGTCAAAGTGAATCTCCAATGCTGCATCGTGATATAATTGAAAGTACGAGAAAAATATTAAAGGATAATTTTAAAATTGTAAAAACATATGTAGCTTTTGTTCCTACTTATCCTGGAGGATTGTGGAGCTTTACAATGGCATCAGATGTCTATGATCCTTGCAATATAGATGTAGATAGATTGCCTTTAAATACCCGTTATTTAACAAAACAAATTGTAAAGTCCTGTTTTGACCTTCCAAATTTCATAAGTGATTTAAAATAAAGAAATAATAAATTTAGCTAACATTGTTATGTTAGCTAAATTTATTTGGGGAGGATTATATGGTAAATAGTTTAAATTTCAAGGCAATTAAATTTAATTCTTCAGTTAAATTAAAACCTTTACTAATATCAATTTTAATTGGAGTAATAATTTGTTTTATACCTAAACCCAATATGGTACCTAGAAATGGATGGTACCTCTTGGCAGTGTTTATTGCTATTATAGTTGCCTGTGCTTTAGGTGCTGTATCACTTGGACTAGCATCCTTTATAGGCATATTTATTTTAACTTGCACACACATTATTACAGTAAAAACAGCATTTTCGTCCTATGCAGAAGGAGTTATTTGGCTGATTGTATGTGCTGATTGCCTTTCCATAGGGATAACTAAAACAGGACTTGGCAAAAGGATTGCCTATAATCTTATTAAGAAGATAGGTAAGAGAACCATAGGTGCAGGATATTCTTTGGTTATATGTGAAATTATATTGTCTATGTTAATTCCAAGTTCTGCTTCTAGGTCTTGTGGAATAGTATTTCCTATTGCAAAATCTTTGTCAAGAGCTTATGGATCAAAAGTTGGAGATGGAACTGAGAAAAAAGCGGGAGAATTTTTAATGCTTACGGCACTACATAGTAATCTTATTTCATCTTCTCTATTTATGACATCTTCGGTTGTAAATTTACTAGCAATTACTATGGCTAGAGATTTGGGAGTAAAAGAAAATATAACTTTTGGCATGTGGTTTTTAATGGCATTACTCCCATCATTGGTAGCTTTTATAGTTATACCTATAATCATTTATTTTTTATGTCCTCCAGAAATAAAAAAGATGGACAATGTTAAAGAATTGATGGATAAAAAATTAGAAGAATTAGGACCTATAAGTAAATCAGAGAAACTAATGATTTTTGTATTTGCAATAGTAGTTTTCCTTTGGATCATTGGTAATAAGATAAATTTAGATGTTACAACTGTAGGAGTCTTAGGGCTCATAATACTGATTTCTACAGGAATTGTGTCTTGGGAAGAATTTACTGGCAAAAAAGAAATATGGAATTTACTCATATGGCTAGGAGCATTTATGATGATGGCAGGTCAATTAAACAAATTGGGAGTGATTAAATGGATAAGTAGTATAGTAAGAGACCACATATATACAAAATCATGGATGCTTACACTAATTATAGTATGTATTATAATGTATTATTTGCATTACTTGTTTGCAAGCAATACAGTACACTTTACTGCCCTATTTTCAGCCTTTTTAACTATATTACTAAGTGCTGGAGCTCCAACAATAGTATCTATGTTTTTATTAGTTAACATATCAGCTTTAAGTTCTGGACTTACTCATTATGGATTAGCACAAGGAGGAGTTTATTTTTCAGAAGGATATGTTAAGCAAAAGAAATGGTGGTTTGTAGGTTTTTGTGTTTCAATAGCACATCTTTTAATTATCATTGGAATTGGAATGTTGTGGTGGAAATTGATTGGAATATATTAAGATATAAAGTTTTTTAAGTTCTAAACCTCTGCTATGAGAAATCATATATTTTTAAATAAGGCACTATGCAATTACATAAAAACAAGAAGTGATAGCTATAACTATTTATGCAATTGAATATTGATATTACTTTAAAAAAATATGATGATTATATTGGAAGAGAGTAGAGGAGGTATTAGAATGTGTAAGGAGAATAGTATTGGACTTATCAGTAAATACATTCAAACTTCTGGTGGACTTGAAGCTGTTGGAAGAGAAGTCAAACAATTTGGAAAACTAACTGGTATGGCATCATCCCTAGCTAATAGCGGAAATCAGTTGGCAATTGCACATTATTTTTATAATTGCATAACTAAATTTTTTAAAGAACAACAAGCTAAGGTTTTTCATGGAGAATTAGTTTCTTTAGGGTTATCTCTTCAGATGAAAATTAATAGATGTCCGAATGCTGATATTGAGCAATATAAAAGTCTTTTACGATCTATTAATTTGCCGACTATATTAAGAGATATACAATTAGGTGCTACAGAGAAAAATTTAAGTATTATTGGTGAATATATTTCCAGTAAAATAAAATGTGGTGAAGAGGATAAAAGGCTAATTTGGAACAGTATGCAATCTATGTGGTAAGTTTAGAGTCATTAACAGGAGGTACTCGTATAATCAGCATTTATCCAAATGAAATACCTTATTATCTGCACTTGTGATAATAGCAGGAAAACATTTATGCATATATATAAAAAAGTAGTTATGATAACGATTGAAATTTATTCAGATGAACATTGAAGGAAAAATAAAAAAATATGATAATGTAAATGAGTTATATTTTATAGAAATACAGAATTTGGAGGAGACTTAATATGATTAGTAAAGGTACACCTATTGTAACAGATATGAAGGTTATTCCAGTAGCAGGATATGATAGTATGTCATTAACATTAAGTGGAGCTCATGCACCATTTTTTACAAGAAATATAGTTATTATAAAAGATAATTCAGGTAATACAGGGCTTGGTGAAATACATGGAGGAGAGCATATTAGGAAGGCTTTGGAAAATTATAAGCCATTTGTTATAGGCAAATATATAGGTGATTATAAGGGTATAATATATGAATTAAAAAATAAGACTTGGGGTGCAGATCAAAATAATGGAGAAGGTATTCAAGAACTTGATTTAAAAAACTTGTGTTTTGTAGTTCATGCTGAAACTGCTGTTGAATCTGCATTACTGGATTTATTAGGACAATATATGGATCTTCCAGTAGCATCTTTACTTGGAGATGGCAAGCAAAGAGATGCTGTGAGGATGCTGGGTTATTTATTTTACGTAGAAGATAAAAATAAAACGAATTTATCATATATTGATGAAAGCAATAGCAAGGACCAATGGTTTAAAATAAGAAGAAAGAGAATGGTAACTGTAGAAGATATTATCGAAGAGGCTCATGCAGTAAGAGAACGTTATGGGGTAAAAGATTTTAAATTAAAAGGAGGGGTATTTGAAGGAGAAAAGGAGATAGAAACTATAAAAGCTTTAGCTAAAGAATTTCCAGATGCTAATGTCAATATAGATCCTAATGGGGCATGGTCTTTAGAAGAAGCTATAAGGCTTTGCAAGGATGCTGGTACAGCTTTATCCTATGCTGAAGATCCTTGTGGACCAGAAAAAGGTTTTTCAGGAAGAGAGATTATGACTGAGTTTAAGAGAGCTACAGGACTAAGAGTAGCAACAAATATGATAGCAACAGATTGGCGTCAGTTTGGTCATTGCCTTTCATTAAATTCACTTGACATAATTTTAGCAGACCCTCATTTTTGGACAATGAATGGTGCAGTACGTGCGGCGCAAATATGTAATGAATGGGGATATACTTGGGGGTCACATTCAAATAATCACTTTGATATATCATTAGCAGTGTTCACTCAAGTTGCTGCCGCAGCCCCAGGAGAAATTACATCAATGGATACTCATTGGATTTGGCAGGATGGACAATACTTAACTAAGACTCCATATAAAATATCTAATGGGTTGATAGAACTTCCTAAAAAGCCGGGGCTTGGTTTGGAGGTTGACATGGACAAGGTTATGAAAGCTAATGAATTATACACTAAGATGAGTTGTGGGGATAGAGATGATTCTATATCCATGCAGTATTTAATAAAGAATTGGAAATTTGATAGTAAAAAACCATGTATGGTAAGGTAAATTATAAATATATAGAGAAAGAGTTGTATTAGTATAAAATGAAGCCTTTGTTAAGGATATTTTATACTAATACAGCTCTTTTTCTTAATCTTTTATATAGTAAAAATAAAAGAATTAATGCAATATAGTATATGTTTTTTTAATGGGATATTCAGAGAAAAATTAAAATTTTCTAAAAAAATATTTATGCATATAGATGAAAAAATGACTATGATAACGATTAAAATTTGTGCAGGTGAATATTGAAGGTAATATAGAAAAATATGATAATAAAACTACAAAGTATTTATAAGAGTTCTATAGTACTCAATTTTAAGTATTTCAGTATATCATATGATTAGTCCAAGGTTGTATTAAAAGTAAAGTAAATGTTTGCAATAAAATAATTTGATAAAACATGATTAAGGAGGAGTTTTACATGTCATTAGTTATAGTTGGTATTGGAGTAATACTACTTTTGGTATTGATGATACCTTGTAAACTTAATGGATTTATTTCTTTGATATTGGTTTCGTTGGTAGTTGGTGTTCTTGAAGGAATGCCGTTAGGAAATGTTACTAAATCTATGTATAAGGGTATTGGAGGCCAGCTGAATAGTTTAATACTTATACTTGCATTTGGAGCAATGCTTGGTAAACTTATGTCAGATTGTGGAGCTGGACAGCGTATTGCCACTACCTTGATTAATAAGTTTGGAATGAAAAGAGTTCAATGGGCTATGCTGGTAACATCAATTATTGTAGGAATCACAATGTTTTTTGAAGCAGCATTCATTTTATTAATACCAATTATTTATAGTATAGTTAAGGAAACAAAGTTACCTTTAATCTATGTTGGATTTCCAGCTGTTGTTGCATTATCAGTAACACACAGTTTTTTACCACCTCATCCTGGTCCAACCCTTGTAGCTTCTGCGTTTAAAGCTAGTGTAGGAGGAACACTTCTTTTAGGACTAATTCTTGCAATTCCAGGGGCTATAATAGCAGGAATTTTATTTTCAAAAACAAGTATTGTAAAAAATGCTAAGACGCATATACCAGAAGGTTTAACTACAAGTAAGTTGTTTACGGATGAGGAAATGCCTAGTTTTGGAAAAAGCTTATTTACAGCAATTGTACCTGTAATTTTAATAGCTATTTCCGAATTTAGTGGAATGTTTCTTCCTAAAGGATCTTCACTTTTAAAATACATTAAGTTCTTTGGAGATGCACCTATAGCATTGATGATTACAGTAATTATTGCAATGTTTACTTTTGGATTTGGATGCAATAGAAGTTTAGACGATATAACGAAAAGTATGAGTGAATCTGTAAAAGCCATTGCAATGATTATTCTTATAATTGGTGCAGGAGGAGCTTTTAAACAGGTATTAGTTGATTCTGGAGTAGGAAATACAATTGTTTCTATAACGAAAGGATTAAATTTTTCACCAATAGTATTGGCATGGTTTATTGCAGCAATTTTGAGAACAGCACTTGGATCAGCTACTGTAGCGGTAACAGCTGCAGCAGGATTAGTAATGCCGCTGGCAGCTTCATCAGGAGTTAATACTAGTTTAATGGTACTTGCAGTTACTACAGGAAGTATATTTGCATCTCATGTAAACGATCCTGGATTTTGGATGTATAAAGAGTACTTTGGACTATCAGTGGCAGATGCAATAAAAACTAGGACAAGTTATACGTGTATTCTTTCTGTTATTGGTTTAATTGGTGTTTTAATATTAAATATTTTTGTACATTAGTCAATTTAAAAGGTATCTGATTCTGAACCGACCCCCAAAAGTTAGACCTAAAATCTAACGATTGGAGGTTGGTTTTTTATTGGCAAAATATAGTTTTGAATTTAAAAAGAAAGTAATTGAAGCTTATCAGCGTGGTGAAGGTGGTTATTCTTATCTTGCGCAAAAGTATGGTGTTAAGAATAGACGACAGGTTTTAAATTGGGTTCACTATTATGAGAAATTTGGTGATAAGGGGTTAATGCGTTCAAGAAAAAATAATAGCTATACTTTTAAATACAAGCTTCATGTGGTAGAGTTATATCTATCAAGTGAAGTCTCGTATCAGGAGTTATCACTTTGTGAAGGCATTAATAATAATGCTATGATTGCAAAGTGGGTAAATGACTTTCGTATAGCTGGTCCTGATGCATTGAGGCCAAAGAAGAAGGGACGAAAGAAATCATTGGACTCATCTAATAAAAAGAAAGATATAACATTAAGTGAGGCGGCTCCGGTTGATACCAGTGCAGAACGTGTTAAACAGCTTGAAGATGAACTGCTCAAACTTAGAATAGAAAATGCCTATTTAAAAGAACTGAGGAGACTGCGTTTAGAGGAGGAAGCTCTTCTGAAAAAACAGCGAGAATCGTCCACAGCCTCCGAGGAGAGTTCAAATTAAAAGACATTCTCGCAGTTGTTGGCTTTCCTAAGGCCACATATATGTATTGGCAGAAAAGATTTGATAGAGAAAATCCTGACAAAGAACTTGAGAATAAGATTCTCAAAATCCGTTCTGAAAACAAAGATTGGGGATATAGACGAGTCTATGGTGAACTAAGAAAGCAGAAATATCTTGTGAACAAAAAGAAAGTCCAGCGAATTATGCAGAAATATGACCTGCAGGTGACATCATTCAGGAGAAAGAGCCGTAAATACAGTTCTTATAAGGGTAAGGTTGGAAGGGTTTCACCTAATAGAATTCACAGACGATTTAACACAAAAATACCTCATCAGAAAATCACGACGGATACAACAGAATTCAAATATTATGAAATAGATGCAAAAGGACGTATGATAATCAAGAAACTTTACCTGGATCCATTTATGGATATGTGCAATAGAGAAATACTAAGTTATGGTATATCTGAGCATCCCTCAGCTGCAAATATCATGGGCGCATTAAACCAGGCAATTGAAATAACCTCTGATTGTCCATACAGAAGAACATTTCACTCAGATCAAGGCTGGGCTTATCAGATGAAATCTTATACACACGCTCTCAAAGAGACTGGAATCTTTCAAAGCATGTCCAGAAAAGGAAACTGTTATGATAATTCGGTTATGGAAAATTTTTTTGGAATTATGAAGCAGGAAATGTATTATGGATTAGTCTATTACAGCTATGATAAACTAAAAGAGGCGATAGAGAAATATATAAAGTACTATAATGAACATAGAATCAAAGAGAAACTAGGATGGATGAGTCCTGTTGAATACAGACTCAGCCTCTTGGCTGTATGAAATTAGCGAGGCAGCCGAAACTGTCCCGCTAATAAAGTCTAACTTTTAGGGGTCACCTCATTGTAAAGTTTACTAGATGTCTTTTTATTTAGTAGAAATTTATAACTTTTTTAATCCAAAAAGCATCCATTATATATTTTAATGTGAATGTTATACAATAATAAAATTAACTAAAAGAAAGAACACCCTATTTTAGAAGAAGGATGTTGACAACGAAACAAGAAAAGTATATTAGAAAATGCTGCATACAGAAAGGAACGTCCATCAATAGTGTTGCTAGAAAAACAGGGCATGATTGGAGAACGGTTAAGAAGTGTATAGAGAAAGAGGATTATAATCAAAAAGTCACATTTTACCTTTACTCAAAATAACTGTAAAGAAGAAACTACTTCCACTTGGTTAATTGCAAATGATAAAACTTTTGAGCTAGCTGAAAAAGGCTATTTTGCTAAGAAAAAATTAAAGAGGGTATCAACTAGCTGCTCGCCTTTACCGGTGAACATTCTGAAACAGCAGCAATGTTTTTAGATTCTGGAAACACCCATTGCACTGATCAATAAAGAATACTTAAAAGTAAAATATGATAAACAAAAAATAATTTTATTTGGGCATTTCTGAGGAACTATTTTGAAAAGTATATTTATAAAAAAATATTCGAGAGAAGTAGCATATTACATTGGAGTAAGATAATCTATTTTGTATACAAAATTTATAAGTTGCAAAAACTATACAAAATAGGAGGTGCTTTCTGTGAAAATTGCTATTTTAGGTGCTGGGATGTCAGGCTTATCTTGTGCAATAACATTAGAGAAACATGGAATTATACCAACAATTTTTGAAAGAAGAAATTGTGTTGGAGATAGATTTGTTAATGCTGAGGCAATGTTTAGTTTACTAGATAGACCTATTAAAGATTCTCTGCATTTTCTCTCTAAGAATTATGATATACATTTGAAACCAATAAATGCTGTTAATAAATTAGTTGTCCATTCAAAAAAGCAAATAGGAAGTATTGATGGAAAAATCGGATACACAAATGTTAGGGGAAGGCATGAAAATTCATATGAATGTCAATTAGAGAAACAATTGATGACAAAAATTAATTTTAATTCAACTTGTGAATATGAAGAAGTATGTAAAAATTTTGAGTATGTAATATTAGCAACAGGAGATGGAGAATATGCTTCACATTTAGGAAATTACAAGTGTGATCTTACATTTACATTAAGAGGTGTAACAGTTGAAGGTAAATTTGCTACAGATATTTCGCATGCATGGTTTAATTATGACATCATACCTAAAGGATATGCATGGGTTGTACCATTTTCTGAAAAAGAAGCTAATATTGTTATAGCTTACCCTGACTATCCTGATAATATAAAATTAGATATAAATACAATATGGGAAAGATTTTATAATTTAGTTTGCAAAGATTTAGATCAAAAATTTAGAATAACAGATAAGTTTGAGATTACAAAATATATGACGGGAATATGTAATGTACCCAAGGTTGATAATACTTATTTTGTTGGGAATTGTTTTGGAGCTCTTTCTCCTGGATTAGGATTTGGGCAATTTGCATCAATACTTACGGGGATATATTCAGCTTATGATATATGTGGAATAGGAAAATATGAAAAACTTGTTAAACCCTTATTTAAAAACTATAATCACTCCCTTGTTTTAAGAAGGTTCTTGGAAAATTTAAATGACAAGGATTTGGATTTTGCAATTAAAAATTTAGATAATAAATTATTACATAAAATCATCGATACAATATGTAGTACTGATAGTAAAATTGATGTACTTCAAGGGATGACTCCATTAATGAAATTATGGAATAAGTATAATTTTTAATAAGAAAAATAGGAAAAACTGTTAGCCAGATATCCACATATCTGACTAACAGTTTTTTATGACAACTTATCCACCATATCGTAAATAGAGCCATTTTACTTATATGAATTTATATACTTTAGATTTCCATAAGCTTCTTAAAATCATTTTCAACATCAGTTATTCCACCTATTCCAAAGTTATCCACTAATACCTTAGCAACATTTGCTGAAAGGAACGCAGGAAGCGTTGGTCCTAAGTGAATGTTCTTAACACCTAAGTGTAATAATGATAATAATACTATTACAGCTTTTTGTTCATACCAAGCTATATTATATGATATAGGTAGTTCATTTATATTCTTCAACCCAAATACTTCTTGAAGCTTGAGTGCTATAACAACTAATGAATATGAGTCATTACATTGTCCTGCATCTAATATCCTTGGAATTCCACCAATATCACCTAAATTCAATTTGTTATATTTATATTTAGCACAACCTGCAGTTAATATAACTGTATCTTTTGGTAACTTTGAAGCAAATTCTGTATAATAATCTCTTGATTTTGCCCTTCCATCACATCCAGCCATCACAAAGAATCTCTTTATAGCACCTGATTTAACAGCTTCTACAACCTTATCAGCTAAAGCTAAAACTTGATTATGAGCAAATCCACCAACTATTTGTCCTTTTTCTATTTCTGTAGGTGCACTGCATTTCTTGGCCATTTTTATAACCTTAGAAAAATCTTTTGTTCCATCAGCTTTAACTTCTATATGGCTACATCCTGGCATTCCCGTATCACCTGTCGTAAATAATCTATTCTTATAGGTGTCTTTTGGTATAACTAAACAATTTGTAGTCATGATGATTGGGCCATTAAATTTTTCAAATTCTTCTTTTTGCTTCCACCATGCATTACCATAATTTCCTGCAAAGTGCTTATACTTTTTAAATTTAGGATAGTATTGTCCGGCAAGCATTTCACCATGAGTATATACATCTACTCCAGTTCCTTCTGTTTGTTCCAGTAACATTTCTAAGTCTTTTAAGTCATGTCCTGAAATTAATATTCCTGGATTACTTCTAACTCCAATATCAACGGTTGTTATTTCAGGATGTCCATAACTTTCAGTATTAGCTTTATCAAGTAATGCCATGCCATCTACACCAAATTTACCTGCTTCAAGTGATAAAGCTACTAGATCATCAACAGTTAAGCTGTTATCTATTGTAGCTGACAATGCTTTTGCCATAAATGCATGAATCTCTTCACTATTGTAATTCAAATTCATTGCATGCTTCATATAAGCAGACAATCCTTTTAATCCATAAGTGATAAGTTCTCTTAAGCTTCTTATATCTTCATTTTTTGTTGCAAGCACTCCAACTTTTTCAGCTTTTGCATCAAATTCTATAGTATTATCAGCTGTCCAAACTGCTGCATCTGGCATAATCATCTCTGTGGTTTGTATTCCAAATATCTTCTTGAAAAAGCCACCAGTTACTTTTACTTCTCCAACTTTACCGCCAGCACTAATTACTTTAGATTTTAAATTTTCTCTTATTTTTAAAGTTTCTTTTACCCTGCCTAAAATAAAATCTCTGTGAAAGTTAGCATTTGTAATCGTTGTAAATAAATTTTCTACTATAACTTTATCAACATTGCTGTCTTTAACTCCAACTTTTCTTCCTTCATTGCTTACAATAGCTAATCCCTTAGTTACATATATTAATAAGTCTTGAGCTTTTGCAACATTTTCATTCTTACCACAAACTCCTACTTTAGTACACCCCTTGCATCCAGCTGTTTCTTGACATTGATAACAAAACATTGACATTTAAGGATTCCACCTTTCAACTTAAAATTTATACCTACGAATTTAGTACTTTCTTTGCTATGATTATAGAGTACTAAAATACTGTAATTTAGTCTGTAACAATTGTTACGTAACTGCTAAAAATGATATAATTAAGGGGACTGGTCACTGAGTAACAATTTTCAGAACACCTCATATACTATTAATGGTGGGGTTTTAACTGTATCAATATAAAGGAGTATTATATGCATAATAGACAATTTCCTTATTGTCCTTATTACATGAACCAAGCTGTTAAGCCTTTCTTCAAAGCAAAGGTTAGGAATAAAACACAAAAATTTGCAGCTTTTAGTGGTACTGTTACAAGGATTGAAGATTTTTCCCCTAGCCCAAGTGATGTATCAGAAGGCTGCTATAAATTAATGTCACTTGAAAGTAAAGACAAGGGTCCAGTAAATTTTGTGATATCCCCAGAAACTTACTTTGTGGATCATGAAGTGGTAGAAGTAGGAGATAAGGTAACTGGATTTTATGACGCAAATGCACCTGCCATTCTTATTTATCCTCCACAATATCCCGCAATTGTTATAGCAAAAAATATAGGATATCAAAATGTTACTGTAGACTATTTTAACAATCAACTTATAAGTAGCGATGGAAATTTAAAATTAAATATCACCCTATCTACTAAGGTAATTTTGACAAACGATCAGCTTTTTAACAGATACCCTGGAAATAGAAATCTAATTGTTGTCTATGGTCCTACAACTATGAGCATACCTGCTCAAACTACTCCATATAAAATCATCGTTCTTTGTTAAATCAAGTTATGTTATATTAGTGCATGCAATTTGCTTATAGAAATATCTATCAAAAGAAATGTGACTACAACATGTAACTTTGTTTCAAATATTATGATAAGGAAAATGAAAAATTAAGGAGGTTACTTAATGAGTAAGTATAGAAACAATGACATAAGTGATTTATACACCAATGTGATACATTATTGTCCACATATTGCGAAACAGTATAAATGCCCATTTAGTACTTTTTATAGGCGAGAATTAGTAGGATTTAAAAGACAGCAGCAGCAAGGTCCACCGAAAACACCGCCACCTAATTTTATTCCACAACTATCAGATGTACCGGAGGCAAGTTTAATGGCGGTGGATTCCGGAGCAATAGCGCCTTGTGTATACAGATTCTCATATATTTGGTTAAAGAATGGTCAATCCTTCTGGGCATATCTTGTCTATGTAGGAAAAACATCTACTTCTGGTTGGAGATATAGAAAGGGAAGATGGGAATACTTTGGGGTGGACTTAAAAGAAATTAAAAGCTTTACTTGTTATTAGCATTATTAAAATTTTAATTATAATGTTCTTATTTAACATTACAATAATAGAAACCGAATATTTATATGAAACGCCATATTATTTAAAAAATCTCATGGCGTTTTTATGTTCGGAAAACAAATATTAGGCAAATTAATCAGTAAATCTAGATATATTTATATTATCCCATTTCGATGTAGACAATACCAAATATTAATTACTAATGCAATACATGTGACTGCTATGATTCCCACTGCTATAGGCAATGTTATTTTTTAAGAACGTTTACCAATTATATAAAATATAATCCCATCATTTAATACAACAACTAATACACTTCTAACAATAAGTTCTTTCAAAATATTCATAGTATTAACTCCTTTTTTTTAAAATATCATAATAATTTTATATAGGCATGTGCAGCATTGGATTGAAACATTAAATTTTTTGCATTTACTGCTAATGGTATAGCTATTGACAAAGTAATGCCAATGTATCCCAAACATAACCTATAAAGTATGATGCTGAACACCCTTTTAACGTATTTATTAGCTAACTATGAAAATCCTTTTATTCCACCAGATAGCTTCATTTTCTTCATTAGCTGTTGATTTAACTAAATGTTCAATAGCTAAAATACATCTTCTTTATATGGTTTTATTATAATTATTGTCTGCTAAAAATCTATAATTACTCCATTTTCTATACGAAGCCTCACTTCTACAATTGGGTGTAGTTCACAATAAATAGATGTTCCAAAATTCTTATTTAACGTAACAACTGAAGCGGTGTTTTTTATCTTCACAAAATAATTTAGTGAAGATTTATAAATAACTAGAATAATGTATTTTGAGACCTATAAAATACTTGATAGTATGTCCATAATAAAAGATAACAAAATTTGTTCTAATTTTTAGGTACAAGAAACATGCAATAATAAACAAAATTTAAATACCTCCTGATATAGTAACATGTATTTTGAAGCAAATATTAACTCAATATGGGAGGACTTAATGAGCATCTAAACTTTGTATAACCAAAGCTTTACTGTGTAATGTTTTGAAGAAAGAGGGCAAAAATATGAAATGAGATTTTTACCAGTTAGTTAGGCAAAATTATTCTTTGAAAATTGAATAATACCGTGTATCATATAATTAATGTTAGCTAGTACAGAATAGCAAATTATAATGAATTTAAGGTTTGAAAATTATGAATTATAGAAGGGAAAGGGAATATGCATTATACGGGATATGAGCTTTTTGCTTTTTTTCTGATTTACTCTTTTTTAGGATGGGCAGTAGAAGTCTTAATTGTGAGCTTACGAAAAGGTTATTTCGTTAATCGAGGGATGCTGAATGGGCCACTGTGCCCGGTCTATGGGTTAAGTATTATACTTAGTCTGCAATTTTTAGAGGCGGCGAATGCCAATCCTTTTGCATTGTTTGTCGGGAATGCCGTTCTCGCTACTGTGGTTGAGTATATTGATGGAGGGTTACTAAGACGGATAATCGGAAGACGCCTGTGGAATTATGATAGTCCAAGGTTCTACATTACCTTTGCATTTGCATATAGTGGCGCTTCCGTGCTGGTTATTTCCCTGCTGCAACCATTGGTCTATACGGTAAGTCAGATGATTCCACATTTGTTATTCTGCATTATTCTCTGGATACTCTTTGCTTTACTGATGGTTGACGGTGTTGCCTCATTTGTGGTAGCGTTCCATATTCGTAAACAAAGTAGATTAGAACTAAAGGTAACGGAAGGTTTGAGTAATACAAAGAAGATTATGGGACAACGTTTTTTTGCAAGGTTGCAAAAGCGTATTCACAAAGCTTTCCCTGAGCTGGAGAATGCCAAATTGGAAGTCATTGCTGTTAAAGCTCTAGATCAAAAAAAGTTTGCGGAAGGCATTTGTTTTGAAAAACTGGTATGGATGTTTTTTATCAGTGCACTGGCAGGGGATTTGATTGAAACCGTATTTGTCTGGGTAAAGTCCGGTAAGTTGATGAGCCGCAGTAGTCTAATATATGGACCTTTCAGTGTGGTTTGGGGACTGGGTGGAATAATTGCCACAGTAATGCTTCATAGATTAATTGATAAAAATGACATATATATCTTTCTGGGGGGCTTCTTCCTAGGTAGTACCTATGAATATTCGTGCAGTGTGTTTACAGAAAAGGTATTGGGTGCCCGTTTTTGGGATTATAGTGGCATGCCTTTTAATCTGGATGGTAGGGTGAATCTGCTTTACTGTCTGTTCTGGGGACTACTTGCTATTGTATGGCTGAAAGTGATTTATCCATTCGTGAGTAACTATATTGGTAAAATCCCACGGGTGTTAGGGGAGGTACTTACGTGGTGCATTGTAGTATTTATAGTGCTCAATGCATTGGTTTCAGCTATGGCACTATACTATTATAGTTTGAGGATGGCTGGTATATCTGTGAACGGTAAAGTGGAAATGTTCTTTTCTATATATTATCCTGATACTTTAATGAAAATGATTTATCCAAATGCGGTTTTGCCATAAAAGTGATTTAACTTAATGTGAGGTTGTATTAGTTCGTAACTTTCACAAAAGACGTATCAATCGTTGATGCGTCTTTTTGCTACTTAACGTAATACTTAAAAAGTAAATAATTTACTGAAACGCCGTATTATTTTAAAAATCTTATAGCGTTTTTATGTTCGTAAATCAAAGATTATATTCAGCTCTTTGTATTGAAATATATAGGTAAAATTAGTAGTTTCAAATGTATAATTAATACCCTATATTGTTAAAACAACATAGGGTATTAAGATTATATTTAAAAGGCTTTATCCTTTTATACTTGTTCCAAGACTTGAAATAATTCCTGCAACTGGTTGCACAAGTTGATTGATTTGTGGTGCAGTTAATGGGGTAGAAGAAGTCAGTCTAACACAAGGAAGTTCGAGTGTTAGATTAAGGCCCAAAAGTACGATGTTTATTGGACAAGGAATAGAAATACAAAGTATTTCATTTCCAGTGCAACATCCTGATGGACACGTAGATTGTTGAGGTTCAGCAGTTTGCTTGAGGTCCTCTTTCATAATATCGCCTCCTAATTTTCAATAATTATAATATGGCAATATTGGTAAAGTGTGAATATGTTTGCTTAATTACCTATATGGCAAGTATGCATAAAATGAAAGCTACTGGATAAAGCAAGATTATATTACAAGAATTTTAGGAAGAAGATATACCTGCAGCACTAAGAAATCCAATTGAATGTCCAGACTAGTTCTTTTATTGTTGAACAATAGTTAATTTTATGATATCATGTATATTAATTAAATAATATGATGCTTATTCTTATCCCCGGGTAAGGATGTTAAGAAGCACTGAATATATTCCATTAGGGCCTTTTTAAGGAGGAATAATATTCAGTGCTTTTGTGTTTATTAGAGGAGGTTAAGCATTATATTAAAATCTAATATTATATATATGGAGGTAATTTAATGAATTGGAACATTAAAAAGTTTAATCAATTTAAGGTCGAAGAAGTATACAAAATTTTAGCATTGAGAAATAAGGTATTTATTGTAGAACAGGAATGTGCATACCTTGATTGTGATGATAAAGATTTAAATTCATATCATTTATTTTCTGAAGAAAATGGAGAAGTAGTTGCATACTTAAGAATTTTGGAAAAGGGAGTTTCTTACGATGAAATATCAATAGGAAGAGTAGTCGTAAAAAGAAATTATCGTGGTAAAGGAATTGCAAGAGAAATGCTGTTGAAAGCTATTGAATTTATAGAAAATACTTTAAAAGAAGATACTATAAAAATTCAAGCACAGGCATATTTACTTAATTTTTATAGTAGCCTTGGCTTTAAAGCAGTTTCAGAAGAATATCTAGAGGATAATATTCCACATATAGATATGTTATATAAAAAATAAATTATGTTTTCAAATATAGCTACTATTAATTTATCAAAATTTGAGGAATACTCCTATCTTCTATAAGCTATGCATTGCACGCATTAATGGTAATTAATTACCATTAATGCGTAAAAAAACAAACTCATAGATAAATTGAACATTTTATATAGCTTAATTGAAACATACTGGTGTAAATTGATGCTTTAAAGCTCTTTTTACATCTCAAAACTTTATAATTAATCTGCAATTAATTGGTATTAATTTCTTGGCGGATACTCAAAAATCCGTATTCCATAAGGCTTGAACAGCTTACCAATTAAATTCCAAAGTTATGTGCAATGTATAGCCTGAAGAAGTGGGGATTTTTTATCAAGTGAATATCGGCTTTGAATCAATCCATGTCATCCCGAAGTGCGTCAATAATATTTTCTTTCTTTATTTTTCTAATAGAATACAGCATTGTAATGAACACTATAAATAAAACGCCAAATATACTGATTCCGATACTGGCCCACGGTATCACAAAGCTTCCACTTTCACTGCCGTTCATTTCTTTGTGCATGAACCATGAAAATATGATTGCCAGGGGAAGCCCGAAGATCAGCGCCTTCATGCCATAAAAGATACACTCGAAATTCATCATCTTTTGGAAATCGTGGTCGGACATTCCCACAGAGCGAAGCATGGCAAGTTCACGTCTGCGCAGCTTGATATTCGTGGAAATTGTGTTGAACACATTGGCAACTGCAATCAGCGAAATCATAATTATAAAAGCATAAGAGAACACATCGGCAATGAATATCATATTGCGGCTCTGATCAAGCGCTCCAGACATATTCAAAAGGATGTACGGGGTTGTAATTCCCATATCCTGAACTATCTCTTTCATTTTATCCGATGACTTCGATGGGTTCTTTGACTGAAATGTCATGCCCTTAGTTATAATATCTGCAGGAGTACCAGTGGCATTAAACTTTTCCTTGAGTGAATATGGGGCAGTTACATAAATTCCACCTGATTTTTGTTTTATGTCTGTTAAGATAGGAGGTGTATCAGGCGGCATAAAATTGTTCATAAATGTAATACCTACATTATATCCCTGTTTCATCTCCGGCTTGCCATTTGTTTCGGGAAAAATGGTAAAATTGGTGACAGAACTCTTGAACACATTTGGAATTTGGCTGGCCGTTTTCTGATTGTCGTGGCTGTCCACTTTGGCAACGCCGATTAATTTCGCATTTTGTCCGGTATATTTATCTGCGGGCAAACCTAAACTTTTGACAATCTTCAGATAGGTACTGTCATCTAAAAATTGGATTTGCACTGGCAGATTCACCGTTTCGTTCGGCGAATGTGAACCTTCCGACTTCTTGTAAGCGTCTGAAAGATCACTGCCCTTGGCAGCACAGAAATAATTCATAACAACTTGATACGAACTTTCGTCAACACCATCAACGTTTTTTAGTTCATCGTAAAGTTGCAGCATTTCGCTGTCTTTCATATCATGTGTGCCAAAACCGACATCACTATTAGTAACCTCTTTTGCACCCGCCGACACCTGTTTCAAATCTATTACCATGGCACTGGTCGATATAAATAACACTACACTTAAAACAAGTGACAGCACAATGCTGCGATAACGCTTTTTGTTCCTCTTAAAGTTCTTTAATGCAAGAGTTCCCTCCAATCCATAAATACGCTCCACAAGTTTTGACGTTTTCACAGCTTTTGATTCGACTTTGACATCATTCGTCTGGCGAATACACTCCATAACTGGCATATTGGCAGCCTTGCGAGCTGGAATATCTGCCGAAATCAGGATTGTGATCATGCTGGTCACTACTGCTGCAATGATTGCGGGAGCGGACACTGTCAATGTCAAAGGTACATTGGCGAAAAGAACGTTTGCGAAGTTTTTGGCGACAATACTAATCGCAAGTTTGATGCTGGCTATACCAATGATAACACCAATTGGGATACCAATAGCACCAATACAAAGTCCCTCAAACAGCACTGAATGGCGCAGCTGCTTTGGGGTGGCTCCCACCGATGAGAGAATCCCGAATTGGTGTGTGCGCTCGTTCAAGGAGATGTTGAATGAATTATAAATCAGAAAAATAGAACCAATCATAATTATGATGAGTACAATGGCACCGGCTGAGTACAAAAATGCATTGAACACCTTATCGCTTTGATCGTTTGAAAGAGCAATGAAACGCAGCACATCACTATTAAAGATGTAAGCATGACCTTCAGCTGCATTTTTTGCATAAGTATGAGTCTCAAACGGTTTTTTTAGCGTGACAAACAAGCTGAGATTGTTTGCTGTGTCTGCTGCATCTGCAGTTGTAATTGCGGTATATCCAGGTGCAGAATCTTCATCAAAGTGAGGCGTTTCGCAGAAACCGACCACTGTATAAGTTTTCTCTGTTTTGGGCACAAGAGTTTCTTTCCCGGAAATGTAAGGGTCATGTTGACCAAGACTTTTGTTTCCATTCATGCGGCTTCCAATAGCAAGGGTAAGCGTGTCACCCACACGTAACTTAATGCCATCTTTTATTACAACTCTCTCAGGAACAACAATCTCTCTGTTGTTTTTTGGCAACCTGCCGGCACACAATGTGAGGGGAAGAGCATTAAATGTTTTCTTGCTGAATCCGGCGATAAAAAAATACGGTTTGCTGTGAATTTTTCCACCATTAAGTTTTGCGTAGCCAATATTTTTAAATGATGTGGTGTTTGCAACTTTGTTGTTACTTGCCTGCTTAGCTGCGAAAGAAGAATCCACATCCTCAAATTTGATGTGCCAGCCGCCGTATTTGTGAGCCTCACCGTTTGACATATAGTTCAGCAGGGAAACGCCAAAAGTGACGACTGCCGTAATCAAGGCAGCAGACAGTACAACTCCGATAATCGTTACAATTGTTCGTGTGCGGCTCTTTTTCATGCCTTGCAGGGTAACTTTGTTGAAAATGTTCATGGTCTCACCTTCTCGTCTCTCACTACTTTGCCGTCTGATATGCCGATAATGCGGTCTGCTTGCAAAGCAATATTTTCGTCATGTGTAACAACAATAAGTGTCTGATTATATTTTTTATTGCTTTCTTTAAGCAGCTTTATAATTTCATGTCCATTTCGACTGTCCAAACTACCCGTTGGCTCGTCGGCAAGCATGACCGCCGGAGCGTTCATCAAAGCACGTCCTATGGAAACACGCTGCTGCTGACCGCCTGAAAGCTGATTGGGTAAATGTGTTTCTCGTCCCTTTAGCCCAAGCAATTCCAGCAATTCATTCAGCCTCTTCTTATTGACCTTTCGTTTGTCCATCAGTATAGGCAATGTGATGTTTTCAACAACATTCAGAGTGGGAATGAGGTTGTGAAACTGGTAAATCAGTCCAACCTGACGCCTGCGGAAGATGGCAAGTTTTTCATTGTTCTGGGCATATACATCCTGACTCTCCAAATATATCTTTCCGCTTGTTGGCACGTCCACACCAGCGATAGCATGCAGCAAAGTGGATTTACCAGAGCCAGAGGAACCGATAATTGAAGTAAATCCTCCTTTTTCTATTGTAAGTGAAACATGGTCAAGCGCGGTAACCTGATTTTCACCAGTGCCGTAGACCTTGCATAAATTTTCAATTTTTAAAAACTCCATTATGTGAGCCTCCCTTTTCATGTTTTACCTATATAATAGAACTCTCAACTTACATCTATGTGACTTTAAGGTGAGAGATTCGTCACTTTGGGAAACGAAGGTCAAACATGGCGCCGCCCTGTGGGTGATTTTTGGCGGTAATCGTTCCGCTCTGACGTGTTATAATCATTTTGCAGAGAGCGAGTCCAATCCCGTATCCTGTGGCACTTGAGTTTTTCCCACGATAGAACCTGTCAAACAGGCAGGGTAAATCTCCTTTTTCAAAGCCTGCACCGCTATCGTGGATGATAATCTCGGTAAACAATGGGTTGTCCGTGCAGACAATCTCAATCTTCCCATTATCCCCTGCACTTTCCATGCAATTTTTGATGATGTTTTGAATTGCTTCCGAAAGCCAACCAGAATCACCCTGAATGATTATCCCTTTCGGTACGTCTATTTGTAAAGCAATATCGTGCAGTTCCATTTGGATCAAAAACGGGTGAATCGCAGCGTTTATCAAAGTATTTACATCTATCTGTTCAGCTTTAAAAACCACAATGCCTGCGTCCAGGCGGGATAATTTGAGAAGGGAAGTAAGTAGCCAATCCATATGTACAAACAATTCCTTTGTTTCCCGTATCAATGCTTTCCGTTCATTTTCGTCAGGGTTATTCTCTAACAATGATAGAATGAGGTTTACGGATGTGAGAGGAGTGCGGAGTTGATGAGCTATGTCGGCCAGTGAATCAGCAAGATGTTCTTTTTCTTTTTTCAGTGCATCATTTTGCTCCCGAATACGCAGCGTCATTTTTGTTATCTCGCTTTGCAGAATGGAAAGTTCGCCCTCATCTAATTCACCAATATACAGGTGATCAGCATTATGAAGCACAATATCAATTTGATCTGAAATTTGCGCAATGCTTTTATATCGAGCTTTGGTAAATGCAAAAAACGCTATTCCAAAGGCGGTGGCAGAAGCAATGGCAAGAATTCCAGCTGCCGCATTAATTGCAAATCCCAGCGTCACAGCGGCGGCAGCTATTAAGGAGAACAAAATGGCAAACTTTCTAAACTCTCTATTCCGAAACATACCCGCCCCCCAATCTATATCCAGTCCCGCGAACGGTCAGAATTATTTGCGGGCTTGCTGGGTTGTTCTCTATCTTCTCACGCAGGCGTTTAATGTACACGGTCAATGTATTGTCATTGACAAACTCGCCCGCAGCGTCCCACAATTCGTCAAGCAGTCTGCCCCTCGTGATAATACTTTTGGGGTTGTTAATAAACACCAGAAGTAAGCGGTATTCTAAGGCTGAAAGAAAAACTTCGCTGTCGTCCTTTTTCACGACGCCACTTGCCATATCGATATGAAGCCCACAGACTTCAAAAGCCGATGGAGAACGTCCGCTTTTTCGCAGGGCAGTTCTGATTCGTGCAATCAGTTCACGCGGACGAAAAGGCTTGGTAATATAGTCGTCGGCACCCATGTTTAGCCCGGTAACAACACTCGCCTCATCACCAGAAGCAGTTAGAAAGATAACGGGAACATCCTGTATTTCTTTGATTTCCGTGCAAACCGTAAAGCCATTTCCGTCAGGCAAAGAAATATCTATAAGTGCTAGGTCAAATTTATTCCCAGCAAGCATGGCAAGGGCATCACTACGCGTAGGTGCGTGAGTGACTGTAAATCCCTCCGAGCGGAGCAAAAGCACAAGGTTTTTAGCAATTTCCTTATCGTCCTCAACCAAAAATATCTGCTTCATTTATTTTCACCATCCTTTGCTTTACTGCTCCTATATCGTCCGTCAGCCGGTTTTTCAGCGTGAGCAGGAACAAGCCATGTATTTCCCATTTTTTCAGCTCCCTTAATCCGTCCAGCAGAGCAATAGTACACTACCATTCTGTCTGTGATTCCCCAATCTTTAGCTGCTTCTTTTGTTGTTATATAATCCACGTATAGCACCTCCATAATTTTATTATATTTCCTTTAACGGAAATATACAAGCTGAGTATAAATGACATTAAAACTATTTTGGTTGCATACATACTAACTTTTTAAGCTTTTCCAGAAAGCTTCTTAAATGAAGCCGCATATAAAACCATTCCTACTAGAGTAAATATAAGTCTACTCATTATAAAATTCAAATGCAAACTAAAAATAGGTTCTCCGAGACTATCAACAGATATAACTGTAGGCATATAAGTCACATACCCTTTGGCGAAAATATCAATAAAAGGTGCGCTGTTAAAACTTATAAGTGACAAAATCAAAACAATTGGAATCCAAGCATAAAGCAAGGTTTGGCTTTTGCTGCCCAAGAACATACTGGTTCCAAGAACAAACACAAAAGTAGGAAGTAATATTATTAACATTGGTAATAAAAAATTTTGAAAACCTGCAAAATTAAATGTTGTCTTGTAAAACACAAAACTTATGAAAATGCAGCATATGGCAATAATTAAGTAAGAAATAGACAGAGCTAAACTTTTTGTAGCCAAATATTTTTTCTTTGGTAAAGACGTACATGAAGTAATTTCTCTTACTCTTTGTTCATTTCTAGAAAAAAGTCCTGTACAAGAAAGCATTAAAATTAATAACATAATTGTATTTATGTCACACAAAAACTTGCAATAACTCCATTTTGAAAAAGGTGCTGTACCAGAAACAACTTGTATTATTTCTGTATAGAGGTCAATCACCGAAAAGAAAAGTGCAATTATGAAAGTTATTACAAATATCCTTGAAAAAATTATTCTCTTTAGTTCGTATTTAAGAATTTTTGTATCCATTGACCACTACCTCCTTTTAGCACCAGTAATATTTAAAAACTCAGAAAAAGATAGTTTTTTATCTTTTTTACCATAATATTCTTGGTAAATAACTTTCATGGAATTAAAATAATTTTCTTCACCAATGTTATTATAAACATTGTAAATTTCAAGTGGTGCCAAATGATACATTTTATCATCCTTTAAAATTAATGTAACGAAATACTTTGGAAATATTGATAGTTTGTTCATGTATTCAGGATTTCTTTGATAAAAGTTTCGATTCAATTTATTTGCTCCTTCTTTCCACTTTTTCACCAATAAATTTTCTGCATAGTCTTTTCCAAATTTGTTTTTCAAGAATAAATAAGTGCTAAAATCTGCAAAAGCCTCATCTGACCATTCATCGTGATTTTTATCTATTTGATTATGGCTGTTTGCATTAGATACATTTATTCCAGTGCCCCACCATTGATGAGCAATTTCATGCGTGAGCAAAGCAAAAGTGTCAGAAGAAGATGCTGTCGATGATTCCACGTTGGATTTTTTCTTTAAACAATCTTCGGAAACATAAGAGATATTTCCGTTTTGAAATCCACCTCCGCCCTGTACTCCTGATGTTACAACTACTTTAAGACTATCTTTGCCTAGGGGCCCAAATTTCTCCGAAAAGAATGAGAATATATCAAGCGTGTCATTTCCTCTAGATTCAAATTCTTTTCTCGCAGCCAATGGATAGAAAAACTCCACATTTGTGCCCCTTACATTTCTTTCAAATATTCCATATCGTCCGGCTGTCAAAGATAAGTCACTTAGTTTATCCCAAGAAAAACTCCAAGTAGTAAAACCATCATGCTCAGAAATTTTGTGATTTTTCTCTCCCTGAGTTATGACTGTAAACTTTGAGTCCATTTTTATTGTTCCTTTAATAATCCTATCCTTTTGTTCAACACAAACAACAGGAGCAATGTCCGTGGTGCTATTTAACCTTACATAATTTTTGCTAATTCCTTGAGAAAAATCTTTAGTTGTACTTTTGGCTTTCGGTGTACCTGAATACCTTATGCTTAATTTAGTTTTAGTCTTTCTTGGAATGCTTATTTCAAAAACGTTGTTAAGCTTTGCACTGCTCAAAATCTTAGGGGAAACTTGTATGCAACTTATGCCTTTGTTGCCTAACTTGATTTCACTAATGTGGTAACCGTCTGCTAATTCAAAATATACATTTTGAGGCTTATCAGTTCCGTTTTGCAGCTCCTCACAATAAGCTCCACTAGCACAATTTTTATCTTTTTCTATCTTAAGATCTACAAACATATTTGAAGTTCCTATAACATTAGTGTTTACAGGCGTTTCTTTTTTACCATTAATCAATACTGACACCACATCCGTAAGCGAAATTGATTTGAAAATCGGTTCATTTTGAAAAACAAAAAATGCTCCAAAAAGAGAAACCAAAAAGCAAATTGGTATGAGCTTATATTTTTTACAGTTTTTAAAGATAGATTTAAATAATCCTTTTTCATAACATCTATGGCACAACATACCGAATAAAAATATGGACATAGCTACCGATAACCCAAAGAGCCTATTCCAGAGCATTCCCAAAACGATATTCCCGCTTCCGAAATTTTCGGAAAGTCCACTAGCACCTGTCTGAACCCACATATATTGATAATTGATATTTCCTGTTAAAAAACTAAAAAGCACCGCTAAAAGCATAATAATGCAGGTTATATTAACGTTCCTAAATATAAGATAAAATCCTGCGGTCATAAGAATTGTTAGCACAATGGAGCCAAAAATTATTAAGGTGTAACTGAGCAGGAAATAACTAAAATCGGTTAGACTGCCCACGTTAAATATATAGTGAGGAATCATAATTATCATTGAACCCACTGTTGAAATAAGACCGGCACACATTAAGCCTGCAATTTTGGTTAAATTTATCTTTATAGAACTTGATATTGGCTCAATTATATAATTGACTCTAAACCTAAGTATTTTGTCAAACTCAAAAACTGTTAGTGCCGTAAACGCAAAAGCTCCAATTACTGCTCCTACCTTTGCAGGAAAAAGTATAGTTTGAGATAAAAGAGTAGAGCTATTTATTCCAAGCATCATACTGCTAATATCTTCGCTAATGTAGGTTGAAAGTAGTACACCAATCAAAGGAAAAACTGACGTTAGCAAGATTATTATTTGAGTAAACTTTGACTTCAGAATTCGCTTTGTTTCATAGGTAAAAAATGTATTTCTCATTTAATGAACACCCCCATTGTGTATGACGTATGTATACGCATCTTCAAGGGTAGGCTCGATAAGTGGAATAGAGCTTTCTATTTCTTTGCCGATAACACGACAGGAGATGCCATTACCAGTAAACAACTTAGATGTGATTTTGTACTTACCTCCAATTCTTTTTTCTAAAGTCTCGTTATCTTTTTCCTCAACAAAACCAACATGTCCGTGTACAGCTTTTATTAAATCCGGCGAAGTTCCATCAAATAAAATCGTACCGTTATTAATGATTATAATTCTATTGCAAATGGCTTGTATATCATCGATGATGTGAGTAGAAAGTAACACTATCTTGTCATTTGCAGTCTGTGAAAATACATTTCTGAAATTAATTCTTTCTTCTGGATCAAGTCCAACTGTAGGTTCATCTAAAATTATAAGTTCAGGATTTCCAAGTAATACTTGTGCTATACCAACACGCTGCCTCTGACCCCCTGAAAGAGTTTTAATTTTGAAATTTCTTTTTTCTTGCAAATCAGTCCTTTCAATAGCTTGCCCAATAATACCTTTCACGTTGTTTTTAATTTCTTTTAATGCACACATGTAATCCAAAAACTCATAAACTGTTAATTCATCATATAAACCAAAACTTTGCGGCAAATACCCAAGCTGATTTCTGAGTTCTTTTTCGTATTTTTGGATTGGTCTACCATCAACAATTATTTCGCCGGCCGTCGGTATTATCTTCGATATCAATAGTTTCATAAAGGTACTTTTCCCAGCACCATTAGGACCCAAAAGGCCTATAAAATTTGGACTCTTCATCTCCAAACTAATGTCGTTTAGTGCCTTTTTCCCTGTTTTGTATGTCATACTCACATTTTTGATACTAATTTTCATAAATGCTGTTACACCCCTTTTTCATGTTTTACCTATATAATAAAACCTTCAACTTACATCTCTGTGACTTTCAGGTGAGAGATTCGTCACTTTCTATGTAATTTTTGAGGATGTTTTGAATTGCTTCCGAAAGGTTTCTACTCGATAAGACTTAAAAAGCATACTAAGATATATGTTGCTACATAAATAAAGTTTTGCTTGACATAACAATAAGTTTTCTATTATTATGCAAGTTTTAAAAGAAAAAATTAGAGATAAGATATTAAAAGCTGCTTAAAACATATTTTATGAAAAAGGCTTTAAAGATACCACTACGCGTAGTATTGCCAAAGCAGTAGGTATAAGTGTTAGTAATTTATATCTATACTATGAAAACAGGGAAGTCATTTTTACTGGAGTAGTTGACGAATTTTATGAATACTTTATTAAAAAAGCAAAATTGCCTTGGTGAAGTTATCCACAGCAACTTTCGCAAACTATTTTTTGTGTAATAAAAAAATAATAATTGGAGAATTTTACTATGAAAGCATCAATTATTGAATTTAGTCCATTAGGTAATACAAATCATGTAAGTGAACTAATAAAAGCTGCACTAGAACAGAATAATATTAGCGTGCAATTAGTTAACATTACTGGAAATGAAAAATACTTTTCTACAAATAATAAACGAAACTTTTTACAGGAAACCATTGGGGAACACGATATTCTATTTATAGGTTCGCCTTCCTATTTTGTTTATATTAAGAAAGTTGATGACAAATCCTATAAATATAAAAATTTTTATATAATTAATGAAATAAATATTATAAATATAAAATAAATATTGACACTTAGAATTCTAATTGTTAAACTATAAATAGTTAGAGTTCTAATATAATTTAGGAGGAATTTAAATGACTAATTCTAGATACTCTATACAAACACCATATTTACAATTAATAAGAAGTATTGCGATAAAAATGAAACTCAGTTCTGATGAAAAAGTAAAAAAGTTAGGATTAAATTCTCAACAAGGACGCATGATAGGTTATATTTATGAACATCAGGACAGTGGTATTATTCAAAAAGACTTGGCACGAGCATTTCAACGTACAGAAGCAAGCATTACAAGTATGCTTCAAGGGTTAGAGAAAAAAGGATATATAGAAAGAAGAATTCCTAAAGAGAATGAGAGACAAAAATATATATACGTATTGCCTAAAGGTGCCGAATTAATAGAAGATTTTAATAAATCAGTGGTTGAGACAGAGGAAAATATTATTGCAAGCTTGACGGAACAAGAAAAAGAGACGTTGTTAGCTTTGCTATTGAAAGTAGATAGAAATTTATAAGTTATTAATATAATAACTTATACCTAAAAACTTAGAATTCTAAGAATATGAATTCTAAGAATACTTATTGTGGAGGATGAAATTATGAAACAAAAATTGTCAAACGAATATTATTTAGAAAATGCACCAATTACTAAGGCAATTGCACATTTATCTATTCCTATGATGATTGGTATGTCAGTAGGTACAATATATAACGTTATTAATGCTTTTTTTATTGGACTATTAAACAATACAGATATGTTAACTGCCGTTACTTTAGGACTACCAATCTTCACTATATTGATGGCTTTTGGAAATATGTTAGGAGCTGGAGGGGGAACATTTATAACTCGTCTTGTTGCAAAACAAAATATAGAGAAAGCTAAGAAGATAGCAGGATATACTTTTTATAGTAGTATTATCATAGGAATTTTGCTTGGAATAATCTTAACAATAGCACTTACTCCTATTGTTAAGATTATGGGAGCAGATACTTCTGCTATTATTAATTATACAAAAAGTTATTCTTTAACTATGTTTATTGGTGGTTTTGCAATTGTAATGAACTTTGCATTGGAGCAAGTCGTGAGAGCAGAAGGAGCATCAAAAGAATCAATGCTTGGAATGGTTGTAAGTACAATTTTTAGTCTTATCTTTGACCCATTATTTATACTATTATTTAAATTTAATGTTGTAGGGGTAGCATTATCAATGATTTTAGCTAATATAGCTTCATCTATTTACTATGTTTACTACTTGGAAACAAAAAGTGAGAATTTAAAAGGATTTATTAAGAATTTTAATATTTCTCTTAAAGATAAAATAGAGATATATAAAATTGGGGTTTCTGAATTGTTGCTAGCTGGTTTTTTAATTATTACAACTCTTCTTTTGAATAATTATTCAATTAGATATGGAGAAAGTGTAGTAGCTAGTTTTGGGATTGCTTTGAGAATTGTACAAGTACCAGAATTTATTGCAATGGGGCTGGCGCTAGGAATTATTCCTTTGATTGCATATAATTTTTCTAATGAAAACTTTAAGAGATTAAAAGACAGTATAAAACAATCAGCTTTATGGATTTTGGGATTATCAGGCGGGGTTGTTACTTTAGTCTATATTTTTAGAAATGTAATTATTCATCTGTTTTCTAATGATGCAGCAGTATTAAGTGTTGGAGTTTATATCATGGCTGCCATGCTTATTTCCGCATTCTTCAATGGATTTACAACATTGTTTATAGGAATTTTTCAGGCATCAGGTCAAGGAACACCATCAACAATTATGTCAATTACACAAGGAATTCTTTTTATTCCTGTGATAATAGTATTGAATAATTTCTTTGGATTGCATGGTGTTATATGGTCTATGACCATTACAGAAATAATTACCTTTTTAACTGGAGTAATACTATATATTATTTTTAATAATAAACTAAAGAAGAATCAAGTAGTAGCAAACTAGCATCAATAAATATTGTATCTATATAACTATTTAGTTTTAATAAAGTGAGTATAATAAGCAAGGAAGTAAGCGGGATTATCACTTGCTACTTATATGGTAAAAACAAGTAGATAAAGCATATCATAAGTAATGATTAATGTATAATTTAGTACGTAATTTTCTTATCTTGTGACGTAAGAGTAATTTATTGTTCATCAATTTTTTGTGATTTGGATATTATAATATTATACACAAATTTAAAAATATAAAAGGAGTGTATCAGCATGAATGACAAAAAATATGGTACAATTTTTATATGAATTAAATTACAATGGCAAATTATTGAGTATATATATTGAGGTAAGGATTAAAAGAAATGTTTTCATTCATGATATTCGCTGTCTTAAGAAAGGAATCGATATAAGTATGAAAACAGTAGTAATATATAAATCAAAAACAGGTTTTACAAAGAAATATGCAGAGTGGATTTCAAAAGAATTGTCAGCAGATATTTTTGATGCAGCAAATGTTAATATTAATATGCTGGCTAAATATGATACCATAATCTATGGTGGGAGTTTGTATGCAGTAGGTATTATTGGCATAAATTTAATTACAAAAAACCTTAATAAATTAAAAAATAAAAAGATTGTAGTTTTTGCCACAGGGGCGTCACCTTCAAGAGATGAAGTGATAACTGAAGTTAGGAATAAAAACTTTACTACAGATCAACAAAAGTCTATCGAGTTTTTTTATTTAAGAGGTGGATTTAATTATAGTAAACTAAACATTTTTGACAAATTTCTTATGACACTATTGAAATGGAAAATAAAAAATAAAAAGCAGGAAGATTTATCGTCTGATGAAATAGGCATGCTTTCTATATATGATAAACCAGTAGATTATACAAATAAGAAAAATGTACAAAAAATAATAAATTATGTTAATTCGTAAAGTTATTGTACTATTCATCAACTAAAAAGACAGCACTACTTTTTTGATTTATACTTTATGGTTACATGGATGATCCTATTGTTACGATATATACTCATATTTAAATTTAAAACATTTGTTTATCAAATTAAAAAACTTCTAGGAAATAGAGGAAAATAAAATGGTGCCAGCACTAAAAAAATATGAAAAAGGAAAAAGTAAATATAATCTATTACTTAAAAAGCAACAAAAATGTATAGATACTATAAGTAGATTAAGATTTGTTGTTTTCATACTAGGACTTATAGTTTTAGTAAGAATGTATATATTAAAAAAGCCTTTTTTATTTAATTCTATAGTTTTAGGTATGCTTATTTTATTATTTTACCTATCTTATTTACATAGAGGTATGGAAAATAAAAAGAAATATATGGTTGCATTATACGAAGTAAATGAAACTGCAATAAAACGATTGAAGGGGGAGTGGAAAGATTTTGAGGATATTGGTGAGGATTTTATAAATAAAAATCATAATTACTCGTACGATCTTGATATTTTTGGTAAGGGTTCTTTATTTCAATGGATAAATACAGCTCATACTTATGTTGGAAGACAAAAGTTGAAGAAACTATTAACAGAAAAGCCTAAAAGTGAACAGAATATATATGATAGACAGTCTGCAATTATAGAACTTGCACACAAAATATGTTTTAGACAGCGATTTGAGGCAGAAGCAAAAATAATTTCTAACCATAAACAAAATCCAGAAGAACTTTTTTTATGGTTTAAAAAAAGTAATAAGTATGTATTAAAAAAGCAATTTATTTGGACTTTAAGAATTCTTTCAATAGTGACTGCAGTAACTAGTGTAACATTAGCAGTTAAAATATTTTATTATGCCCTAGCTGTTTTATTTGATATTCACAAGAGTGTACCAGAATTATTTTATTTAATTCCTAATTATATTCCTGTTCTTTTTATATTGATTCAATTCATTCTCTTAAGAATAAGAAGAGAAGATAGAATGAAAAATTTAATTATTGCTGAGAAATATAATGATAGCATAAAAGTATATAGAAATATGCTTAGACTTATAGAAAAGTATAAATTTAAGTCAAGGTATATTATGAATTTATGCAAAGAACTTTATAGTAAAGATGAATTAAGTGCATCTAAACAAATAGATATTTTTTCTAAAATTTGTAAATCTATAGCTAATAGACGTAATATGATATATTCTATTTTAAATCCGATTCTCATGATAGAATATCACTGGACTATTTCTATTGAAAGATGGAAGATAAAATCAGGAAATGATTTTAAAAAGTGGATTAATATAATAGCAGAATTAGAGGCATTATGTAGTATAGCAGTTATTAAACATGATAATCCATATTGGAGTATGCCTAAAATTATAACTGGATCGTCAAGAATTATAGCGAAAGATATGGGACATCCTCTTTTAGGAGAAAACCGAGTATATAATGACTTAAAAATAGAAGAACCATATCCAGTTATGCTTATAACAGGTTCAAACATGTCTGGAAAGAGTACATTTATGAGAACCGTAGGAATTAACATTGTATTAGCATACGCTGGAGCTCCTGTATGTGCAAATGGATTTTGCTGCACTATTATGGATATATATAGTTGCATGAGAATAGATGATAATCTAGGACAAAATATATCTTCTTTTTATGCAGAAATATTAAAAATCAAAAATATTGTTAAAGCTTCAAAAGAAGGGAAAAAAGTATTATTTTTATTAGATGAAATTTTTAAAGGAACTAATTCAAAAGACAGGCATACTGGAGCTATGATTTTAGTAAGGCAATTAAGTAGAACTGGAAACCTGGGATCTATATCTACCCATGATTTAGAGTTAGGTGAAATGGCAAACCATAAAAACTCAAAAGTTAAAAATTATCATTTCTCTGAATATTATAGAGATAGTATGGTTTATTTTGACTACAAATTGAAAGTTGGAATTTCAACTACAAGAAATGCAATGTATTTAATGAAATTAGCTGGGATTAGTATAGGAGGAAATAATACAATTCAATAGCTTAAGGTTATGAAAATAATTTTTCATAGTGTCAAGATATTATTCATTAATTATAAAAAAGAGTGGGGGCTATAGTGTGAGAAAAATAGCCATAATTTTAACCACTATAATGTTGTTTATGGTTGCAGGTTGTTCAAATAAAGACGTAATTAAACATAACTACACTTATAAAGGAGAAAATGAATTTTGGACTGCCCAATATAAGGTGGATTCCACAGGTACATTTACTAATGTGTCGTAATTTACTTATAATACGGATCAGTTAAACAAAATTGTTCTTTGTAATTAGAGTGATAGTAAATTTCTATAGAAATGATTAGTTGAAGGGGTAAAATCATGAAAAAGTTCCAGCAAAAAGTGAAATTAAAAAAACTAGAGGTCTAGTAAATTATAATGACATAAAGTAGCACTTTGGGAACTTAATAAAAGACTTAGCAAGAAAAATTAATTGTTAATACAAGAGTGACATAATCAAATAAGCATAATTAGAAATTATTTTACTGCGGAATATTTTTAGGGGGATAAGGTTGAAAATTGGTATTAATGCTTCATTTAAAAAACTTCATTTAATCAAGGAAACATTTAAAGAGTATAATATTCAACATATACAAATTGCATTACCAGCAAATCTTGATATGATTAGCAATGATATATACAATATGGTAAGTAAGTATAAAATTGAAAACCCGGGTATTGAAATTAGTATTCATGCTTATCCGTTCAACTTCGCTGAATCAGTAGAAGTAGTAAGGAATACATGGATAGAACTAGCCCATAAAACTATTGATTTCGCTAATAACATAGAAGCAGTCTTTGTAAACTTTCATTGTGGTTATGGCATTGATGCTGGAAAACGAAAACAGCACGATGAAGTAGTAAGAAAATTAATACCAGTGCTATATAAAATTACAGACTTAGGGGTACGTAACAATATAGAAATTCATATAGAAAATTTATATTCAGAACAAAGAAATAGTGATTTTTGTAAAATTGGAGATAGGTTAAGTGATTTTCAAAAAATATTTGAAAGTATTGAATCCTCAATGTTAAAGCTTTGCTATGATTATGGACATGGAAATTTAGATGAGAATGGCATTGACATACTTCGCAAGTTTTATTATAGGCTGGGAAGTATACACGCGCATGATAACGACCAATTAGCTGATATCCACTGGCCAATTGGAAATGGAGATTTGGGTTCAATTAAATGGGATGAAGAAATTAAATTTTTGAATAGCATTAATTATAAAGGTGCTTTTATTTTGGAAGGTTACCCGAATGACCAGTTGGAATCTTTAAAGTATCTTAAAAAATTAAATTTGGAAGGGTAATTTTATGAGTAAAAAGAGAATTTAAAGAGAAATTGAAACTGAGAAAGTTGAATTAGAACCAAGACCTGCTTATGACGGCAGGCCTTATTTTTTGAAAAAATAGTGAGAAAGTATCAAAAAATTACCTAACAAATAATCCAATAATAAGACATAAATTAATTGACTAATATCCATATTTAGGTATGGCCCTTTTGTAATAAATTTATTTTTTCTTTATTTTTAATACACTTTTAATATATTTTTGCCTTTTATAATTGTAAATATTGGTAGCAAATAAAATTTATTAAAAGAGGATGATGAAAGTGGCGGAGAAGGTTTTAGAATTAAAAAACATTTCTAAAAAGAGAGGTAAAAAGCAGGTATTAACTGATGTTAATTTTTCTATAAATAAAGGCGAGATATGTGGCTTTGTAGGCAGAAATGGTGCAGGCAAGACCACATTGATTAAAATTATAACAAGCATGCTGTTTCCTGATGAAGGCGAAGTAATAATTTGTGGAAAAAATCTTAAGACTGAAAGAGAAGAGGCTTTAAAAAATGTTGGAGCAGTAGTGGAAACACCAGTGATGTATGGATATATGACAGGAAGGCAAAACCTAAATTATATATCAAGCGTACTTAAAGATGTAACAAAAAATCAAATAGAAGGTGCTGTAAAATCATCTGATTTAGGTAAAAAAATTGATGAGAAAGTAAAAAAATATTCTCTAGGTATGAAACAAAGACTGGGGCTTGCAGAAGCACTAATGGGAAATATATCATTACTAATACTAGATGAGCCTACAAATGGACTGGATCCTATGGGAGTTTTTAAACTTAAAAACACTATAAACACTTTAGCTAAAGAAAAAGGAGTAAGTGTTTTTATATCTTCACATATCTTAAGTGAAATAGAAAATATATGTACAAAGATTGTATTTATAGATGACGGAAAAATTATTAATATTCAGGAAATAGGTGATAACGCAAAAGTTAGTAGTGAAAAAAATATGTTTATAAAAACTAATTTTCCAGAAAAATCATCAGAAATCATTCAAAATATAGCCAATGTAAAAATATTAAAGGTAAAAAATAATGGTATTTCAATCTTAATAAATACTGAGTTACATGATATTTTTGATATATTAAAAAATTTACATGAGGCTGGAATAAATGTAGAAGGTTTCTTTGAAGTAAAGCAAAATTTAGAAGATAAATTTATAAAGATGATGGGAGAAGATAGTGATGAGTAAATATATATGGCAGGAACTTAAAAGAGTTATGATGAAAAAGAAAATTGCGCTTATTGTCATTCTCATTATTACAATAGCTTTTGGATTAATGAGAATCTCAAAAATAGATACTGTAGAAGTACAAATTCAAAAAGATAAAGTTCTTCTTAACAGTCTAAAGATAGACAAAACTAAAGCTGATACTGAATTTAAAAAGGCAGATATTTCTAGAGATATATTGGAGACTCAAAAAGAAATAGATGACAAAGAAGACATGCTAAATCAAATAAATAACTATGATAAATCAAAATTAGATAAACAAATTCAAAAATTGGAAAAAGAAAATAATCCTAAAAATGAATACAAAATACTTCAATTGAAATATGAAAAAGAACACAATATAGAAAAAAGTGAGTTAACACCAAAGGGAATGTATGCAGCTATAGATATTTTACAATATTTTGTATTGCTTTTTTTGATTATTCCTATTGTATTGTCATCTGACATAGTATCAGGGGAATATTCACCCAATACAATTAAGGCTTTAATTGCTAAGCCTATTTCAAGAAAAAAAATCATAACATCCAAGTTTATTGTTTCAGTGATTTTAAGTGCAGGCACTATAATTATAAGTACTATAATATTTATAGTGGAAGCTGGAATTCACTTAGGCTTTTCAGATTATAGATTGCCTTTTGATGTAAGTGCAAAATATGTTTTAGATAAATCACTACCATTAAGTCCAGTGACTTCTCAAATGAAGTACGTAAGTGGAAGTATGTCAATAATTCCTGTTTGGAGTGTAATTCTTCAACTTATATTAATTTTAATAGTTATTTCAATAGCTATTATATCAATAATTATGTTTATATCAACTATTTGCAGGAATTCACTTATTTCATCGCTTGCAAGCTTCATACTAATTGCAGGAACACAATTCTGGTACCTCTTTTGTTTTTCAGGTAAATATCTTGCAGCAGCTAAATATGGCGCTTTTGTAAAGTTTTTACCTATCCCATATATGGTTGATAGTTTGGGTACCTTATCCGGAGATATTTCTTTAAAACTTGCTAGTAGTATAAATGTGTCTTTTGTTTTGATTGTATGTTTTCTGTGGACTTTAGTTATGATGTTTTTAAGTACTTATGTTTTTGGAAAGAGAGATCTTGACTAGTTGATTTTCTAATATACCCTAAGTAAAAAGTGATATAATTTTGAATTGGGTGATAGTTATGAAAGAAAATATATTAATAATAGATGATGACAAAGATATAAGAGAAATGCTTGTAAATTATTTTTCTAAAGAAGGTTATATCATGCAGGCTGCCTGTAATGGAGAAGACGGACTTGAGATTGTAAAATCAAAACCGATTTCTTTAATACTTCTAGATGTTATGATGCCTAAAATGGATGGTTATACAATGCTCATTAAGCTCAGAGAATTTTCAAGCATACCTGTTATACTGCTTACTGCAAAAGACCAGCAAATAGACAAAATAAAGGGATTTATAGATGGCTGTGATGATTATATAGTAAAGCCCTTCGATTTTACGGAACTTTCATTAAGAGTCATGGCTATACTTAGAAGAAGTAATGTTAATCATGCTGTGAAAAATCATATACTCAATGTTAAGGATATTGAAATCAATACTTTAGAACATACAGTAAAAAAAGACAACTTAGAAATAGTATTAACTCCCAAGGAATATGAAATTTTATACACACTGGCATCAAATAAAGGCAGGGTGTACTCAACCAAAATGCTTTATGAAATGCTTTGGAAAGATACATTTATGGAAAATGACAATACTGTAACCATGCATGTTAAAAATTTGAGGAACAAGCTAGGTGATAACATTAAGAAGGGCAAATATATAAAAACTATCTGGGGAGTTGGTTATAAAATTGAGAACGATATTTGAACTTATTATTGTTATAATACTATTTTCTGTAACTTTAAAATTAAAAAGAATATTTAAACTTAGGAGTGAACTAGTTTTTTGTGCAATTGTTTCTGGACTTATATCATTTATGCTTGTAGTTTTTTTAAAGGAATATATTTTAGGATCATTTTTGAACAATTCTAAAGACACTCCTATATATATACATAGACATATAGTTTCTAGGATTGAAGATGATTTAAAAAACATGGATATTAATAATTCCAGCAAACTACAAAAATATATGGATAGAGAATTTAATATGTCATGTTATATTTTTGTGGTAAAAAAAGATGGAAGGGTAATAGCTGCAAATAATAGAGAAATTAAAAATATAGATATTCATGAAATTGCAGACGGTAAAAATACATTTAAATTTTTAGATACTGGTAGAGATAACATATTTAAAATAACCAGGTGTGATTACTTAAAAGATGGATACTATTTATATTATATATATATAGGTTATGGAAAATTAGACACTGAAAACAATATAGGTATACTATGGATTGTAACTTTTGCAATTATTTTTTTCTTGCTCATATGGAAGCGTATTTCCTATATATCTAAAATAAAGTCAACAGTTAGAAATATTGCAGAAGGCAGATTATCCAATCGTGTTCCATTAAAATACAAAAATGAATTAGGTGAGCTTGCCGAAGACATAAACTACATGGCTTCAAAAATTGAGAAAGAAGAAAAAAGCAGAAACGAATTCATGACCAATATATCTCATGACTTGAGAACTCCGTTAACTACTATCCTTGGATATATAAATATGATTAAAAATAATAAGTATGAGTCAAAAAATGAACTTGATAATTACGTTGACATAATGAATAAGAAAGGTATTTATTTAAAAAACATGCTTGATGATTTTTTTGAATACTCAAAGCTCTCTTCAAATGATATCATACTTGAAAAGCAGAAACTTGAGTTAAATGAACTTGCAAGACAGATAGCTGAAGAAGAGGAAGACGAATTCACACAAAATGGATTAAAGCTTTCAATTAATCTGCCCCAGGAATCTATTTATATTGAAGCAGATCCTAATTTATTTTTAAGGGCTGTGAATAATCTCTTAAGTAATGCATTTAAATATTCCAAAGAAAATACAGTTGTGGAGTTTAATATTAGTAAAGAAATTTTTAATAATACGCCTTATGCAGTGCTTTCAGTGTCAAACATTCCTAATGATCCAATTTCAAAGGATGATCTGGAAAACTTCTTTGAAAGATTATATAAAAAAGACTCATCTAGACAAAAAGAAGGCAGCGGTTTAGGCTTATCGATCGTTAAAAACATAGTAAAACTTCATGGTGGATTTGTAAAAGCTTATAAGCAAGATAATAAATTAGTATTCAAAGTATATCATCCATGTTAATGACCTAATTCCAAAGACGGTTTGATGCCATTTTATATATGGTGTTAAACAGTTTTGCATTTTTATATGAAAAAATTTTATCTTTCATTTAGTGAAGTCTTAAATAAGGAAGCTTAACCTGGGGACTCTGTCCCCAAACCACTGAGGTTTATCGATTTTTGTCCTTCCAGAAACGGGTAGTTTAAAAGCCATCTGTTTCTGGAAAGAACACCAATAGACGTTTAGTTTGCTCCTTATTATTGTCTTATCCTTTAGCAAAATTATCATTACCTTTTTTCTTGAAAACTTCATCCCATGTTTTTTCTGCATATGGAACAAAATCTTCTGCTGATTTTGTTATTTTTTTATGAAATTCATTGTCATGAAGCATTTTTTCTGCTCCAGAATCGTCAGGCTTTGCTCCAACCTCCTTACATACATTAATTATAACATTCGTGTTATCTATCATCATACACGGTCTTAACATATTTTTATTATAAGGCTGTATTGACCTTAGCTTTTTGAAAAAAGGATCTCTAAAAGCATCAATTAAATGCCTGCCCTTTAAGTTAACTGTTGAAAAGTGAGAAAATATACAAGGTTCAACATCCTCTTTTGAATTTACATGAAAATAATATTTACCTGCTATACACCCACCTACATACGGAGCATCATTGAAGAAGTCTAAAGTAAAATATGGTTTATTAGCTCTTATTTCTCGGGCCCTTTTTCCAAGGTAATCTCTTTGTTCTGCTGTAAGCATCATATTAAAATCTTCATCTTCGCCATTAACAGGCATGAATAAAAAGTACCAGCTCATTTTCGAACCTTTTTCAATTAACATATCGGTAAATTCATCACTGAGTACGGTGTTTATATTAGTTCTTGTAACTGCTGAAGATACTCCGAATAATATACCCCTTTCATGGAGCATGTCCATAGCCTTTAAAACTTTTTGGTATGTTCCTTTTCCTCTACGAGCATCAGTATCATTTTCAAATCCTTCAATTGAAAGCATAGGTATTACGTTACCACATTTCTTGATTCTATCTGCAATTTTTTCATTGAGTAAAAGTCCGCTAGTAAATGGTGTAAACATTACATCGTCATATTTCTCATATATATCCAGAAGATAATCGTTGAAGAAAGGTTCGCCACCTAGAATAATAATATAATAAATTCCAAGATCTCTTGCTTCTCCTATAATTCTATCAACTTCTTCAGGAGGAATATCATCTTTTTTACTGTAGCTTGAAGCATAGCATCCTTTACAGTGAAGTGGGCACCTCATAGATGGACTTAGAAGCATGACAAAGGGTATTTTAGTATTCTCCTCATCCATGTATTTTTGCCTCTTAGGGCCAGCATACCAATTTGCATTTGCAAAAAAGTTAGTAAAAAACTTCTTTAAACATTTAGTATCTGTATTTTTTAAAATATCCTGGATAAATTCATGCTTGGATTTATCGTTGTTGTAGTAATTCTCAACAAACTCAATCTGAGCCAATGCAGATTTATCTTTTGTCAGCAGTTTAATAGCTGAAAATATTTTATCTACATTTTCTCCTGGGTTTTTATCAAGATAATTAACGATTTTGTTTACAATAGCTTGTTTAGTGTTTTTTTCTAAAGCATTTTTTATTTTCATATAAGATTCCTCCTAGCAAATTAAAAAAATTTTTCTATTCATATTCCTATAAAATTTTTAGTATATTATGCGAGTGCTATAAACAGAGTTCTTAGCATCAGATGGAGTTTTGACTCCACCTGATGCTTATTAACAGTATTCTTAGTGCTTTAGCACTTAGAAAGCGTTATCCAGGGACGTAGATGCCCTTTATTCCCACTTGGAGAAAAGCAGATATCCCAAATCTTTGATTTGGTGATAGTCGCTTTCGCTGTGTGCAAGCAGATATCCCAAATCTTTGATTTGGTGATAATCGCTTTCGCTGTGTGCGTGGGAATATTAGAGCAGGTAGTCATCGGATAAATTAAAATTGAACTAAAGAATATAATTCATCTTTATTTTCCTGAGGTATCCCAATATATCTAAGAGTGATCTTTTTTGATGAATGATTAAATGTATACATAATAAGACCAATATTGTATCTGCTCGCCTTATAAGTCCAGTATCCCCATGTTTTCCTTAAGCTGTGAGTACCAAAATTATTTATATGCAGACTTACAGCTGTAGACTTTAGAATCCTGTAAGCTTGTGTGACACTTATGGGTTTATTTAAGCCTTTTCTGCTCTGAAAAATATAAAAAGTTTGTCCAAGATTATTATGCTCTATATAGGCATTTAGAGCTTTTTTAAGGCTGTTATTTAATTTGATTTTCTTTTTTTGAATCATAAGATCATCCTTGAGACTAAGATAGGAAGTCATTAGATCCTGTACTCTAACTTTAATTACGTCACTAATCCTTAATCCCGTGTTTAATTGAAATTTTGCTAACAGCCAGTCCCTTTCACTTTTATCCTTTAAATGCATGAGCAATGCGTCTATCTTGTTTTTATCTCTAATTGGATCCACAACCATCACTTTTTCCTCCTAAAAGTTATGTATTGTTTTATATATTATATCATAAAAACAATACATTGGAACAAAAAATAATATTTCTCATGCATTACATAACCGTTGATCTTTGACTTTCAGTCGTTTTATCCCATGCATAGTAATTTCTTCTTGGCACGCTTGAAACCTTGCATAGCTTCTCTATTCTCTAGTCTTGATAAACTCAAATCTTTCTATTTTATGAACTTTGACAGTATCTATTTTATGGTTATAGATTAGGGTGTATTATCAATAATATTTGTATTTATTGCATTTATGTTTAATTGGTTATTTTTTATATACGCAGGTTTTGTTTTTAAAAATAAATGGTTGATATATGCAGCATTAGTATATGCTATACTTTTTATTTTGACACTGCTTGATCAAGGAAATATAGCTTATAAAGTTTGGTATATCTTTTGGATAATTAGTTTGGTACATGCTATAAAGGCAAGACAAGAATTTTTAAATAGAAGGAATATTATAAAAAAATTAAATATATGAAAAAGAATTAAGAAGAAAAATGTCGTAATGTTAAAAGCAAATAGACATGAAGATTTTAGATCGGGATCTTTTAAAACAACAAAAAGAAAGAAGAAGTTTAAAAAAGTAAGTACCTTAAAGGAAGCAATCAAGGTAACTGATACTCAGGCACTAAAAATTGATAAAAAAGTTAATATTGCACCAGGAATAAAAGCTACAAACCTAATGAGGATGATTTTCTATATGATAAAAGCAAGCTAGAAATAGATGATATATACAATGATAATAGATAAAAAAATAAATATGAAAGAAGTACTTAGTGGATATAAACCCAATATAGATTTTGATATGCATAATAGCACCTGTTCGATATATGTAACTTACTATAAAAATAAGGATGCAGATGAATCTAAAAATGCTTCTAGGGTTCAATATACAATGGAAGTAGATTTAAGAACAAAGCAAATTAAAAATTTTAACAAGAATGAATAATAAATATAATTGGAAACGATATATAAATATAATTGTAACGGCTGTTATTAGATAGATATTACAGCCGTTAGTAGTATACCTAATAATGTGATGTAAAGAGCAATTATGTTAAAAATTTTTTGCACATGTAATATAACTTTAGAATAAAATGAAACGAGTATGTAAAAAAGGAAGTATATATAATGTTATCCAATATGAAATTTGTTAAACAATCTCTAGAGTTAAATTTATTCTTTATGAGAATTGCCAAGGAGCATGCTATTTTTCTTGAGGCAGGATTAACATCTAGAGACTACAAATTAGCTTGTCAGGCAAATATGTTGAAAAATGAATTTACCCAGTTACTTATTGAGACCATTAGACTTTCTGAAGGAATCATCAGTCCTGAAGTAGCGCACTCTGGAGAATTAGTGACAGATTTAACGCTAAATGCAGAAAGAGAAACTGAATTTTATTCGGCAATTAAAATTGACAGTAATGTTACAAGAATGGAATTAAACTTAGTACAGGGTAGATATGACAGTGACGAACTTGTTAGAACTGTAGCTATGTTAAATAATAGAGCAATGGCTGCAACAAATAGGATAGCTTTATTTAAGTCGAGATTATTAAATGATGTCCTAACTTGCAAAACATTTACTACAAACTACCCGCTACTTATAGATCATATATTAAGAGAAGCTAAATTTTACTTAAGAATGTTAGTTAAATTGCAAAATCGGGAAGAAATGGATTTAGTTAAAGAGGCTGTTTATCAAGAAGGTTTTTGGAATAGAATTATGGCAGAACATGCAAAATTTATACGGGGTTTATTAGATCCAACAGAAGTTAAATTATTTGATACAGCTAATGATTATGGTAAAAAATTTGATCAATTAACTCAAGAATCTTTAGCTTTAACACAGAATATAGGGTTGTTGCCTGAGGTGAGTGAAAAAACATTAAATGCTACTGTGGGAATTAGAAATTTCAAAAAACAGGGAACAGAAGGTTTGATAAATTGTACTATTAGATCCATAGCTTATCCTCTACTTGGTGACCACGTAGTTAGGGAGGCCAATCATTATATTAGGCTGTTAAAAGGTTATAAAAATATAAACAGAGAAATGGATAGCATAAAAAATCTAGAGAATATTTATAAATAGCTTTTTGCGATAAAATAAGGTGCATAAGTGGTATTTTCGTTTCCGAGTAAGAAGTCAGATATTTTTTCTAACTCTTTTTCTTATTTATATGATTTTTTAGCCCTGAACAAGTTTTTTTATATTTTATAATAAGTATATTCTAATACTTAAACCTAACTTTAGGTCAACATTGAATTGAAATTTATTATAGGTAATTATGACCTATTCTATTGGCGATATTTCAAAGATGCTAGGTATATTTATATCAACCCTGCGTTACTATGACAAAGAAGGGCTTCTTCCTCTTGTCAATAGAACGCATGGGAATATTCGAGTATTCGATGATACTGACATTGAATGTCTGAAAATGATAGAATGTTTAAAGAATACAGGCATGGCACTTACCCCCATCTTTTATCAAAGTGGGGGATAAGCACTGTTATGCACCTGGATAAGTGATTCCCCTAAAGGATAACGTATTCTAAGTGCTAAAGACACTAAGAATACTGTTAATAAGGTTCAGCTGGAGAAAGTCATCATTATAAGCAAACTCCATCTGAACCTAAGAATCACTTGATAGTAATCAACTCATATTCACGGCTGCCAAGACCTATTTTTTCTGCATGGGCGAGGCAGGTACTCCACTCCGATTCCGGTGTGGAGTTGGTAAAATGGTCATGATGATCTTTAAAGTTAGGTTTTGACATATTGTCTGATAATTGGCTGTTTGGCAGCGGTGCAGCTGACATACAGGCATCCACACAGGCTTGATCCAGTGCTAGCGGATCGAAGGAAGCGAACATTCCTAGATTTGGAAGGATCGGAGTATCATTTTCGCTGTGGCAGTCACAGTTAGGTGAAACGTCTATCACAAGGGAAATGTGAAAGCAAGGGCGGCCGTCTACTACCGCTTTGGTGTATTCCGCCATGCGGCAATTCAATTCCTTATTGGCTGCCCAGTTTGTAAATGCGATAGCGCCAAAATTACATGCACCTAAGCAGCGTCCGCAGCCTACACAATTTTCTGTATTGATAGTCATTTTCTTTTTCACATCATCAAACATCAAACCGTTATTGGCGCACTCTCTTTGGCACCTGCGGCACCCCTTACACTTCTCCTGTATGATATTAGGTTTACCATTAATATGTTGATCTTTTTTCCCAGCACGAGAGCCGCAGCCCATACCAATGTTTTTGATGGTACCACCGAAGCCGGCTGCTTCATGGCCTTTGAAGTGAGTGAGGCTGATAAGTATGTCAGCATCCATAATTGCATGACCGATTTTTGCCTCTTTTATATATTCACCACCTATTACCGGTACCATGATGTCATCGGTACCCTTTAGACCATCACCAATGATAACAGGACAGCCTACTGTAAGAGGAGTAAAGCCGTTTTCCCATGCACATTCCAGGTGCTCAAGGGCATTCTTGCGGCTGCCAGGGTACAGGGTATTACAGTCAGTTAAGAATGGCTTTCCGCCGAGTTCCTTAACAACGTCGGCTACAGCTCTTGCGTAATTTGGGCGCAGAAAACCTAAGTTGCCTAGCTCACCGAAGTGCATTTTGATGGCGACGAACTTGTTATCCATGTCGATTTGTTCGATACCTGCCTTTTTAATCAGCTTTTTTAACTTGGTTGGAAGACCTTCTCCAAGTTTTGTACGAAAATCTGTAAAATATACCTTTGACTTTTTCATTATAATCACCCCTGTTTTAAAAATTATTGATTGATTTTATGTATTATGTGCGGTAAAATGACCTATATTTTCCTTTTCCTAATTCTAAATTTACTATATCATATTTATTGTAATGGATAAAGTTAGCTTTAGGTCAAGAGATTTTTTATGAATTTAAAGATTGTAATGAAAAAGACATAGAACAATACTTTGAAAATTGAGTAATACGGTGTAACATATAACTAATGCTAGTTAATACAAAATAGCAAAATATTATGAAGTTAAAATTAATTATGTAGCACACATATTACAGAAATAGAAGGTGAATTATAAATGGTGGTAAAAGCTATGGAAACAGAAGTATTATATGTTAAAGATTTAAATGCTAATTACCAGAACATTGTAAAAGGTGCAGAATATCTAAAAAAGGGGGAAGTTGTTGCAATTCCAACGGAAACTGTGTATGGATTAGCTGCAGATGCTTTTAATGAAAATGCAGTAAAAAAGATATTTAAAGTTAAAGGAAGACCACAAGACAATCCATTATTGGTACATATATATAAATTAGAACAAGTTTATGATATATGTAAGGATATTCATAAAGATGCAGAGAAAGTATTTGATGCTTTCTGGCCGGGATCAGTAACTTTGATTTTCAATAAAAAAGATTGTATTTCAGATACAGTTAGTGCAGGAATGAAAACTGTGGGAGTTAGATTCCCAAAAAGTGAAGTAGCAAGAGCTATAATTAAAGAAAGCGGAACTCTACTAGTAGCTCCATCTGCAAATTTATCAGGGAAACCGTCAACTACTAGTGCTGAGCATTGTTATAATGACTTAAATGGAAAAATCCCTTGTATTTTGGACGGAGGTCCATGTTCAATTGGATTAGAGTCAACAATTATAGACATGTCGACTCCGGATCCAGTACTTCTAAGACCTGGGGCTATAAGCTTGGATGATATACGTAAGGTAATTCCTAATCTTGTATATAAAAAGAATTTGTTAAGTGTTAAAGGAAATGAAATTCCAAAGGCTCCAGGAATGAAATATAGGCATTATGCGCCAGATGCACCAGTAACATTGGTTAAAGGAGATTATGCAAAAACATCTAAATGGATTAAAGAAAATGCAAATGAAGAAAATGCTGTAATTTGTTTTCAGGAATTTTTAAAAGATTTTAAAAATTATGAGCATGTATATAGCTTAGGAAGTTTTAAAACGTTAAATGCAGCAGCACAAAAGACATTTGATTTGCTTAGAGAATGTGATAAATTGAATATAAGTCATATTTATGTGCAAGCACCTAAAGACAGTGGACTAGGAAATTCTATAATAAATAGATTAGAAAAAGCAAGTGCAGGGGATGTTATTAATATATAAATTAACTATAAAAAATCAAGTAATTGATGGGATAGTCAGCCGTGTCATGTATTGAAAAGTATGCACCATATAAGGGTAATTTATGAGTATAGTAGTTGTATATAGAGACCATATGATAGGATTAATATCTATCGTATGGTCTTAGTTAGTAAACAAAATAAGAAGTTTACAAAATAAATAAAGATGTGTATGTTGAACGTTCAGCCCCATTATTGGCTGTATATTTAATTTCATGTATGAAAACATGGCATTGAGTTTTATAGCTTAACTATCATTCATATGTAAAAACGAAAATATACAATAAGAAACTAACTATATGGATAGTTCCAAAAGTATTCTACTTTTTTAAATTTTTATATCTATCTAAAAAATATTTTAAATATAGAATTCTTTTTTCTATATCATTTTTCCAATCATCAAGTTGATTCAATCCGGTGTCAGTAATAGTATAGATTTTTTTGGCAGGTCCTGAATTAGTTGTATCCCACGAAAATATTACTGCACCATCATCTTCAAGTTGCTTAAGAGTACGGTATATAGCTCCTTGGTCACACTGAAAATCAGGTATATTTTCTATAAGTGAAGTATATATTGCACCACCATATGCAGAACCTTCAGCTAGTGTCAGTAAAATAAATGCAGGAAGATGACGAGATTGTTTTCTTTTACCAGCCATAAAATATCTCCTTTTTATTTATAGTATAATAACATTATATTACTTCATACACCTTATTGCAAATAATATATTAATGTTATTGACACTATCAAAAAATAGATGTATGCTAATAGTGTTAAATACACTATTATATTTATTACACTATAGTGTTTAATTTTACACAACTAATTATATGAGGAGGTAAAAGAATTTTATGTTTACTATGGGATTATACTTTTTAATGTTTATTTTATTACTTGTATCATTAATTAAAAGCCACGAAAAAACTTTACTGGCTCTAAAAAAAGCTTGGAAGTCTTTTGAAAATATCTTGCCGTTATTCCTTTCCATATTGTTTATTATAGGAATTATGCTTGCTATTTTAAGCCCGCGGGTTATTTCAAAAATAATGGGTCATCAATCTGGTATATTAGGTTTAGCGTTAGCTGCACTTATTGGATCTTGTACTGTAATACCTGGTTTTGTTACATTTCCATTAGCAGCTACTTTGTTAAAAAATGGAGCTGGTATGGCTCAAATAACAATGCTTATATCAACGTCAGTCATGGTTGGAATTATTACAATTCCTATTGAATCAAAATATTGGGGTAAGAAAGCCACATATGTTAGAAATTCACTTGCCCTTGTGTTTTCTTTTGCAATTGCTTTTGTGATGGGAGTGTTAATATGATGAAAAGAATATTAAAAAGATATAGAACTTTTGGTATTATTTTAATAATAAATTTAATTTTATTGTTAGTAAAACCTTCATTGGGAATAAATTCGTTAGAGGGAACGGCAGATAATTTAAAGGAATTGCTTGCTATTATGCCACCGATCTTTATTTTGATGGGGCTTTTGGATGCTTGGGTACAAAAGGAAACAATGATAAAACTTATGGGAAAAGGTTCAGGATTAAAAGGTATGATTATTGCTTTTCTATTAGGTTCATTTGCTGCTGGACCGGTATATGTTTCTTTTCCTTTTGCTGCAGTTTTGATGAAAAAGGGAAGTGCTTTTTTCAATGTGCTAATTTTTATAGGAGCATGGTCTGCTACAAAAATACCTATATCATTATTTGAAGCATCAGTAATGGGATGGAAATTTATGATTACCCGATATGCTATCGATATACCTGTAATTATTATAATAGCATATATTACAGATAAAGTTATTTCATCTAATGAGAAGAAAACCATTTATGAAAATGTTGAAATACTTAAATAAAAATTTAATAGAATAGATGATATAATGACTGCTAATACATATGCAATATATTTATTAGACATCAGTATAAAAATAACTTTAATATAATAGTGTAAAATAATTTTAATATAATAAGGAGGATTAGATAGATGTTAGAATTAAAAAATTTATGTCTTGAAATAGAAAATGATAATGGAAAAATCGATATTTTAAAAGATATAAACTTAAAGTTTGAAAAGAATAAAATATATGTAATTACTGGCCCAAATGGTGGTGGTAAATCATCTTTAGCCAAAACAATAATGGGAATATATAAAGCTTCTTCGGGAGATATATTATTAGATGGAGAAAATATCGCAGATTTAGATATTACCGAGAGAGCTAAAAAGGGTATAGGATTTGCATTCCAACAGCCTGCAAGATTTAAAGGTATAAAAGTAAATCAATTGCTAAACCTAGCTGCAGGGGATAATAAGGTAAATACATGTAAATTACTTCAGGACGTAGGACTTTGTGCTCAAGATTATATAAATAGGGATGTTGATTCAAGTCTTTCTGGTGGTGAACTTAAGAGAATAGAAATAGCAACTATACTTGCTAGAAACCTCGAAGTTGCATTGTTTGATGAGCCCGAAGCAGGAATAGATTTATGGAGTTTTAACAAGTTAGTTGAAACTTTTGAAGATATGAATAAAAATAAAGAAACTACTATAATTATAATATCTCACCAAGAGAGAATCTTAAATTTAGCAGATGAGGTTATCATACTTGCAGATGGTCAAATTAAAGAAATAACTTCAAAAGAGAATATACTTGATAAAATAAAAAAGAATGATAATTGTAAATGCGGCGAGATTTGTCAAAAAGGAGGTACTTTTTAGATGTTGGATGAATTGGATAAAAGTATGTTAAGTCAAATGTCAGGACTTCATGAATTGCCAATTGGTGCTTATAATATAAGAAGAAACGGAGAAAAGGTTGCAAGAAATACTACAGCCAATATAGATATAGTTACAAAAAAAGATAAGCCGGGTATAGACATAATAGTAAAACCTGGTACTAAAGGTGAAAGTGTACATATACCTGTAATTTTAACACAAGAAGGGTTAAATGATGTTGTGTATAACACTTTTGAAATTGGTGAGGGGTCAGATGTACTTATAGTGGCAGGTTGTGGTATACATAATCCAGGTGAGAAAAAATCCCAGCATGATGGAGTCCATGAATTTTTTGTCAGGAAAGGTGCTCGCATAAAATATGTAGAGAGACATTTTGGAGAAGGCAGTGGGAATGGTGAGAGAATATTGAATCCTAAAACAATAATAGAAGTTGAAGAAGGAGGATTTGCTGAATTAGAGCTAGTCCAAATAAAAGGAGTAAGCAGTACTAAAAGGGATACAGAAATAAAGCTTCATAAAAATGCTAGAGCTGTAGTATCAGAGAGACTTCTTACATATAAAAATCAAGATGCAGAGTCTAAGATAAATGTAGAAATGGTAGGAAGAGATTCTTCTGCACGAATAATTTCTCGTTCTGTAGCACGAGACGAGTCAAAACAACTATTTCATTTAAATATGTCTGGATATGAGAGATGCAGGGGTCATATTCAATGTGATTCCATAATAATGGATGAAGCAACGGTACAATCTATACCTAAAATATCAGCATTTCATTCAGACTCACAACTTATACATGAAGCTGCTATAGGAAAAATTGCTAGTGATCAGCTTATAAAACTTATGTCATTAGGACTTTCGGAAAAAGAAGCTGAAGATACTATATTGAAAGGATTTCTTAAATAGGGGGTAGTACCATCATCATGTTTACTCTCAACTAGCAATTTTTAAGTAATATATTTTTGCACCGCATTAATTCTATTTTTATGTCACATAATATAAAGATTGTGTACTAATGTCTTATTATAAAGATAGTGTTATTTCTTTTTAGGAAATAGCTTGTCTTTATAGTAAGAGTCTGCTTGATATATTGCGCCTAATGGATTATGTGCCAAAATCCTATCTTTTACTGCAAAAACAGTTATTGGAGCTTCTGAATATTTTATAAACAAAGAATCATGTCCAACACATAAGCCCAAAATAATATTTAAATCTGTTTTAGCTTCATTTAAAAAATTCGCCTGACCTATTGGATTACACATTGGTACATTTGAATCTATATCAATAAAATCTTTTGATATACCTCCATTTTTACAAATTACAGAATTTACAGTAAATCCATTATAACTAAGAACTTTACTTAAAATCTTAGCTTCGTTAGATAGGCCAACACAGAATGCAATTCCTATATTTTTATACTGACATCTTTTAGCAAAATCAATTGTTTCTTCTAATCTTGTCTTTTCACCATATCCCTCACTCACAACTAATGCTGATGCTTTAGCAATTTTAAAATTTTCTTCATCTTTATAGACTTCTTTAATTTTTTTCATTTTCTCATCAAGACTTGGACAATTTTTTGGCGCTTTATCCAATTCCTTTTTATTACAAGCATGAATAGTACATAATGCGCAATAATACATAAAAATCCCATCTTTCCTATAATGTTTACAAATATTTTAACATCATATTTCATTTAATAATTTACTTCGTATTAATTTTACCTTTGCGAATCAACTTATAAGTGAATTATATCATTATTTATAATATAGGTTAAGTAGAAAGACAATTTACAATATGAATTAATAAAGCAAATATATAAATAATAAGTATTATAATTTATTATTTAGTTTAAGTAGTAATGAGAGCAGGTGATTATAATATCGAACTTAATGAAATTTAGTACAAATAGTAATATATTTCATAAAGGATTTGAAATTGGAATATTAATAAAATTTATTGATGGTTTTTTAGAAATTATAGGTGGAGTTTTATTACTTTTTTTAAATCCAAATAGATTAAGCGATTTAGTTGTTTTGTTAACACAACATGAGTTATCGGAAGATCCAAGAGATGTTATTGCAAATTTTATGATAAAATTAAGTTCAAAATTTACCATAAGTACGCAATATTTTGGGGTGTTCTATTTGATTTCTCATGGAATAGTCAAATTAATTCTTATAATATTTCTATGGAAAAGAAAGTCTTGGGCTTATCCACTTACTATAATGTCATTGATTTTGTTTATAATTTACCAAATTTATAGATATATACTTCATCCTTCAAGTTGGCTAATAATACTAACTGTTTTTGATATTATAATGATAATATTAACTTTCATAGAATATAGAAGAATAAAAAGTTTCCATAATTGAAAGCATAGCTGAGGCAATTTTTTTTCAAAATCTTGACTTTTTAAAATAACTGAGTATAATTTAGTTATACAAATCATACTTATCATACAATATTAATAATGAAAAGAGGAAATAATATGAAGCACCCAAAAGACAAGTATGCGTGGACAGTAAAAATCGGTGAAAAAGGTCAATTTGTTATACCAAAGGAAGCTAGAGACATTTTTGACATCAAACCCGGTGATACTATTATAGTTCTTGCTGATAAGAAGAAAGGTATTGCTATACCTCCAAAGTCACTTTTTACTAAATTAACCGAAACAATTTTCGACGGAGATATTTCTGAAAGAGAAGGTGATAAGGAATGAGTGTACTTGAAGTAAAAAGTCTATGTAAGAAATATCCTGCTTTTGAACTGAAAGATGTATCATTTTCCCTTGAAAAAGGGAAAATTACAGGATTTATAGGTAGAAATGGAGCAGGTAAATCTACAACATTAAAATCATTGTTTAATTTTGTACATCCCGATAATGGGGAAATTTTATTTTTTGGTAATAACTTTTTAAATAGTGAATTTTTAACCAAGCAGCGTGTAGGCTTTGTTTTAGGTGGAATTGATTATTATACAAAGAAAAAAATTAAAGTGATTACCAATATTACCAAATCATTTTATGATAAATGGGATAATACTGCTTATTCTAAATATATGGACATGTTTAAGTTAGATGAAAACAAAACACCTGCACAGTTATCGGCGGGTATGAAGGTCAAATATGCGTTAACTCTTGCATTGTCACATAATGCAGAGCTGCTTATTCTTGATGAACCTACGAGTGGACTTGATCCTGTTTCAAGGGATGATTTGTTAGATGTATTTATGGGACTTTGTGACAATGGAATTACCATATTGTTTTCAACTCACATTACTTCTGATCTTGATAAGTGTGCCGATAACATTATATATATCAAAAACGGTATGATTCTTGCCGATTCGGATATTAAATCATTTGTGGATAGCTACAAGGTTTTGCAACTTACGAAAGATCAATTAACCGAAAATTTGCAGCCAAAGTTGATTGGTTGTAAAAGGAGTAAAAACGGTTTTTCAGCACTTATCAGAACAGATGATATTTCAGATATAGGTATTGATTATATAAATGCAGATTTAGAGTCAATTATGGTTCATCTTGAAAAGGAGGAGGAAAAGTAATGAAAAAACTTTTAAAAAAAGAAATATTTCTTTCTATGCATCCCACAGCACCTATTTTCATCATCCTTTCAACTATGCTAATAATACCTAATTATCCCTATTATATCGTGTTTTTTTATACAGGATTGGCTGTGTTTTTCACTTGCTTAAACGGCAGGGAGAACAATGATGTTTTTTATACCCTAACACTTCCTATTGCTAAAAAAGATATTGTAAAGTCACGATTTGGTTTTGTAATTCTTTTAGAATTAGCACAGATAATTGCAGCAATACCTTTTGCAATCATACGTCAAAACCTTCCATTACCAGGTAATCAAGTTGGTATGGATGCAAATATTGCTTTGTTCGGTTTTTCACTTATAATGCTTGGTTTATTTAATTACATTTTCTTTGAAATTTATTATAAGGACATTAACAAGGTAGGAACTGCTTTTATATGGTCAAGTACTGTTATATTTGTTTACATAGTAATTGCAGAAACTAGTGTGCATATCGTACCTTTTGTAAGAGATTATCTGGACACAAAAGACCCTCAATATCTTGCTTATAAGTTGATTGTGTTGGCAGTGGGAACAATAGTTTATACTTTTCTCACATATGCTGCTTACAGAAAATCAGTTAAATCTTTTGAAACTTTGGATTTATGATAGATGGTTTTAAAGAAAAATTAGATAACTATAAGGAAATTCATGCTACCTTAATTATAAGGGCAAAAAAGAGATAAATTACAATTTAGAAAGGAAAGAAATTAAATGATACGTTTGCTTCAAGAAGAAGATATAGAAATTGTTTGTAAAATTATCAATGATAATTGGAGGTCTGTATATGATGGCTATGTAAATGAACAATTGCTCAATGATAATGGCTGTTTTAATAGGAAAAAGAGATTGAAAGCAGATTTCTTATCTGGTAGATTATCAAACTATGTTTATGAATGTGATGGGCATATTGCAGCAATATTATCTATTGGAGATACAGTTGACAACGATAAAATAGGAGCTTTTGAAGTTTGGCGTATTTATATTTCCGAGGCTTATCAAAATCAAGGAATTGGAAGTCAATTACTTAACTTTACAGAGCAGCAGGCGTTTAAATATGGTTATAAAGAAATTGTAATATGGGCTTTTAAGGAAAATAGTAGAGCTATTTCATTTTATAAAAAACATGGATATATAAAAGATAAAGAAGAATATTTTGGAGAGCCATATTTAACGTATGCTGTTAGATTTAATAAAAAATTAAATAAGTAAGTTAAAAATTAAAATATCGACAAAATGCAGTAATTATATATTTTTAAATCATTTCACTTTTTGCCTCAAGCTTGGAATACATCTTTTCCTGCTGTTTTGTTGTAAATTGAAAATATATTTCTGTATTTGTAACAGACTTATGCCCAAGCCACCATTGTAACTCTTTTATATCCATGTCAGATTCTGCTAAATGAACTGCTGTAGTATGCTTTATAGAATGAAAATGATATTTACTTTTATCATAAATATTAGCATAGGAGCAATATTTTTTCATCATATAATCAAGAGTTTGTCTGGAAATTGGTTTCCCTCTTTGGCTTTTAAATAAAAATTCAGAATTAGATGATAATTTGCTTTCATGTATATACGTATCTAATGCATTTTTAGTTTTAATATCAAGTCTTATAGTATTATTGTAACTGCCCTTTAATCTTTTGCAGTAAATTTCACCTTTGGAAGCATTATAATCTTCCAATTTAATTAAACCAACTTCTGAAGCTCTCAAGCCGCACCTATAAGCAACTCTAAAAATTGCTAAATCTCTAACTGCATGTGTACTATTTAAATTAATAATGGCTTTAAAAAGATCTTTTACTTCTTCTTGGGTAAGATATTTTACTTTTCTGTCATCTTTTCTTTCCATTTAGTTTCCTCTTTTCAAAATAATTGTACATTATAAATATTTTGTATTATAAATTATAACATAATATTGCGTAAAATCCAATTATTATAATAATAATATCAAAGTAATGTTATTATTTTCAATAAAATGGAATAAAGTATGTAATTATTTTCAATTTATGAAATTAAATTAAAATAAATGAGTATAAAATCATCATTTTTAGAACAAAATATTTATTTCGTCCTAAATAATAATGTATATAAAAAATAAGTTAAAATGTGTAAGATACTCTTATAATATTCTTTATTAAACAGGGTGGAATTTCCAGGTTTTGAGGTGTTGCCCTATAAATAATTATTTATTTATTACAAGACATTTACTTAATAGTATATTTCTTTTCATTTCATTTTTTTTTATATGGAGTCAATTTTTTAAAAATAAAGAACATTTATTAAACCCATCGTCTCCTGTAAGGATAAGAGTTCTATATGCAATTACTTCAGGAGTTTTAGGTGGATTTTTGATACCTTTTATTATGAAAGATAAAGGTTACATACCGGTAGATTTTCAAAATTTTGCTATACTTATTTCAGCAATAAATGGCGGCTTCTTATGTTCATTTATTACAGGGGTAGTAATTTCTTTTTTTTCAATAGTATTTGGGTTAATGAGTTATGAAACATTAATTATGTTCATTACAATATTAAGTATTAGTTGTGGGATTATTTCTAAATGCAGTTTACAGAAAACAAAAAAATGGCTATGCATGATTATCAGCAGCTTGATTTTGCATTTCCTTTTTATGAATATAGTATCGTCAACTGCAAAAATCAATAATACAATTTACAAAGCATTCATTATATATTCAATTTTAACAATTATATTTGGATTTATAATATATTATCTTTGCGAGTATATAAATCAATCAAGTTTGTTGTTTTTGAAGTTTAAGGAAGATTCCTGCAGAGACTTTTTAACTGGGCTTAATAATGTTAGAAATTTTAACAACTTGTTTAATGATTTATCTAAAAGGGCAGCTGAAAGAAAAGAAAGGCTTTCACTTATTATGATAGATATTGATTGGTTTAAAAAAATTAATGATACATATGGTCATCCTTCAGGGGATGAAGTGCTAAAACAAATTGCTTTAATACTCAAAACAGTATGCAGATCTTTTGATATAATTTCAAGAAACGGTGGGGAAGAGTTTTCAATATTATTAATAGACTGTCCTAATAGACAAGCTATAGAAATTGGTGAACAAATAAGGAAAGCAATAGAAAAGCATGAGTTTATACTATCCACAGGTAAAAAAATTAGTATTTCTGTATCTATTGGGGTTACAACTTATCCTGATATTGTAAATAATGTTAAACAAATCATAGAAAGTGCAGATATCGCTCTATATGAAGCAAAGCATACAGGTAGAAATAAGGTAATTCCATATTATTGATTTTTTATTTATAAAGCGGGAAAGACATGATTAAAGTTTAGAATATATTTTTATGTATTAGAAAATAATATTAAAAGTTGTAATAGGTTAATATTATTTGAAAGTCATAAAAGGAGAAAATATGAAATTTAAAAAAAATATAATTGCAAAGATAATATGTACAGTTACAATTTTGGTTATCAACATAATTGTGTTTACTGGAGCAGCAAAGGCTTTTAAAAGTGGGTGAAGTATCTGAAAATGAAGCCAAAAACATACTAAAAAATAGTAGAAAATTGCAAAATCAAAAGAAATATTCAAAAGCTATAGAAGGATATAATATAGTTTTAGAAAATAAGAATATGCCTAAAAGTATTACAAACGAAGCAAAAATATGTAAGCTGCTGGCTGAGAGAAAAGTGCCCGTTTTGGATAAGTATTCTTTCCTCCCGGAGTATATGAATATTGGAAAAAGTGGTGTAGATTATTATAAAAGCAATAAGTGTAATTACACATTATATGGAGAATATAATCCTGTAAAAAAATATTTTAATTATCAACCTAATTGGGCTTATCTTGAGTCACCTAGCTTTAAATATGATAAAAACGGTATACCCATGGTAAAATACAATGGGAAATTTTATTACAATGCAGTTACTATATGTCAATATGCACTTTATTTATATGATGGGTATATGGATACTGGAACTAATAAAGATAAATTTTTAAATACAGCGAATTTTTTAATAAAAAGTATAAAAAAAGATGGATCTCTAAGATATGAGTTTAAATTTGGATATTATGAATGCTTAAATGAGGGATGGGCTTCAAGTATGTCCCAGGGTCAGGCACTTAGTGTATTTACTAGAGCCTATCATTTAACTAAAGATTCAAAGTATATAAATGCAGGGCAGAGAGTGCTTAAATATCTTTTAACGCCTGTTTCAGAAGGTGGTGTTATGGATAATCTAGGTGCTTTAGATAAAAGCCTTGAAGACAAGATATTTTTTCAGCAGTATGTGGGAAAAACGTCTACCTATACATTAAACGGGTATATATTTACATTGATAGGTTTATATGATTGGAGCAGTGTACACTGTCCTCAAAATATATACTATTCTAACGTGGCTAAAAGATACTGGAATAAAGGACTTCTAAGCTTAAAATATATACTGCCGTATTATGATATAGGTAACTTCACATCCTATGATTTATATCACATTATAAAAAATGGACCTCCTAGTAGTTCTGACTTTTATCATTGTATTCACATTGAAGAAATGAATGTACTTTATAATATTACGGGGGATGAATATTATAAAAATATAAGAAATATGTGGATGTCTTATGTTAAAAATTAGTATTTCAAAGGTTTAAAAATTAGTGCTGGAGGTGTAACATTATAGTTATATGTGAGGTGTATTGCTATGAAAAAAAATCTTCTCAGCATTGATTGGGATTATTTTATTCCTGTAAGAGAGGAATGGTGTGGCTCTTATATTGAGAATAAGAGAACAAATATTATATTGTGGTATAGGAGATATTTTAAAAATAGGCAAATGGGAGAAAACATTGAAAAAACAGTTAGAACCGGTAATGAACTGAAAGGCTTTTGGAGTAAAATAAAACAATGTTTTTCCATAGAAAGTAAAGCTAAGGTATATGTATCTGATTCCCATAAGTTTTCTTATTTCATAGCTCAAAACAATAATTGTGATGAAGTTATAAATTTTGATGCACATTCTGATTTGGGTTACGGCGGGATGAAGTCACTTGATTTTGAATTGAATTGTGCCAATTGGCTTGGAAAACTTTTAAAAAACAGTATTATAAAAAAGGCAAATATAGTTTACAGCCCTTATACTTATGAAGAAAAAGGTGAATTTGAGGAAATAAATAAATCGTTTTCTATAAAATATCCTAAGGTGGAGCATTTAGTAAATAAGAACATAAATGTTATTCACATATGTAGGTCGGGGAGTTGGACTCCTCCCTGGCTTGATAATGAGTTTTATAAATTCATAAATAATTTGCATATGTCATATAAAATTATGAAATGTCCTAAAAGGTGTTGGAATCCTAGAGAGCTTACACTGTCGGATAAAATATATATAATGCTTTGAAAATGTGTTTGATGAATTTTCTAAAAGTGTGGTTAATTTTGTAAAGCAGTACTTAGTGTAAAATCTAAATACTGCTTTTTGTATAAGGTTATTTTGTATAGAATTTTTTAATGGTTTCGCACACAAAGTTAACTTCATCTTCAGTTATTTCAGGGTATATAGGAAGAGCTAAAACTTTAGTTGAAAGTTTTTCAGCTACAGGGAAATCACCTTTCTTATAGCCTAAATAATTAAAACACTTTTGAAGATGAAGAGGGATTGGATAATAAATACTAGTTCCGATTTCATTTTCCTTTAAGTATGCAGCAAGTTCATCTCTTTTTTCTACTAATGTATTAAATGCATAGTATACTGGTTTTTGATTTCCTTTAACTGTAGGAAGTTTTATATAGTCACAATCAGCAAGTCTTTCTTTGTACCAATCAGCTACTTTTTGTCTTTGCTTAAGTGCATTGTCTATATACTTTAGTTTAACTAAAAGTACAGCAGCTTGAATAGAATCAAGTCTTGAATTATATCCTATATAGTCATAATGATATTTTTTAGAAGCACCATGTACTCTAAGCATTTTAGCAGTTTCAGCTAACTTGTCATTATTAGTTACTATCATGCCTCCGTCGCCATAACCACCTAGTGTTTTTGTTGGGAAAAATGAATAAATACCAATATCTCCTATAGTACCAGAATGTTTGTATTCACTTGAGGAACCTCCCCACTGCATACCAAAAGCTTCTGCAGCGTCTTCTAAAACGCTTAAATTATGTTTGGATGCTATATCCATTATTTTGTCCATGTCTGCCATCTGTGAAAAAAGATGTATTGGTAATATACTTGCAGTTTTTGAAGTTATTTTTTCTTCTATTTTATTTGCATCTAGATTAAAAGTATCTTCATCTACATCAACAAAAACTGGTTTTGCATTTAATTTAGCTATACAAGAAGTTGAAGCTAAAAATGTAAAAGGGGAAGTTATAATTTCATCTCCATCTTTAAATCCAAGTGCATGGGAAGAAACTAAAAGTGCATCTGTTCCAGAAGCTACAGCTATGGCATGTTTTGCTCCTGTATATTTTTTTATTTCTTCTTCAAGTTCCGATACTTGAGGTCCAAATATAAAACTTCCACTTTCAAGTACAGCTGATATAGCCTTATTAAATTCTTCTTTCTTTTCTAAGTATTCTCTTGTAGGTGTAAAAAAATTAACTTTCATTTTTTGTCCTCGCTTTCAATTTATTTCATGACTTTTTCTACAGCAGAAATTAATTCTTTAACGACATATTCTGCATCTTCCAATTTAAGAAGAGAATAAACCGGTACAGAAATTTCATTTGCATAGTGATTATATGCATTTGGATAATCTTTTATATCGTAACCTAAATTTTTGTAAAGTGTAAACATAGGCAAAGGAGTATAGTGAACATTAGTAGCTATATCTTTTGCCGCAAGGGATTTTATTACTTCATTTCTTTGATCTTCACTAAAGTCTTTTATACGAAGAAGATATAAGTGGTATGAAGTTTCACGTATAGCATCTTTCGTAAACGGAATTATAGCCCAATCCTTTTTATTTAAAAATTTAGTATATAAATCAAATATAGCTTTACGTTTTTTTAGCATTTCTTCATATCTTGGAAATTGTGCTAAACCTATAGCTGCAGATATATCAGTTAAATTGCATTTACCTCCATCTGTAACTATATCATATTTCCATGCGCCTGCCTGCATTTTGGAAAGAGCATCTTTTGATTGGCCATGTAGGGATTCCAACTTAAAATCCTTATATAAGTCCTTTTTACCAAATTTATCATTCTCGTTAAATGTTATTGCACCACCTTCAGCAGTAGTAAAGTTTTTTACTGCATGAAAGGAGAAAACATGGAAATCGGCTTGAGAACCAACCCTTTTGCCTTTGTATTTTGCACCAAATGAATGTGCAGAATCCGATACAAAAATTATATCTTCGCGATTTTTATCCTTTAATATTTTGCGAACAGCATCATAATCTATAGGTACTCCTGCAACATCTACTGTATATATAGCTTTTGTATTAGGTGTTATAGCATCTGCCAATTTTTCTAAATCAATTAGGAAAGAATTTTTTTCTATATCTACTAACTTTGGTTTTATTCCTCTACGTATAGCAGCACTTGCTGTTGCAGTATAAGTATAAGGAGTAGTTATGACTTCATCTCCTGCTTTTATGTCAAATTCTTTCAACACAAGTTCTAGTCCAGCAGAATTACTGTTTACAGCTAGTGCTTTATCACTATTACAATATTCAGCAATCTTTTTTTCAAATTCAGCACATTTTGGACCTGTAGTAATCCATCCTGATTTTAAAACTTCTACAACTGCGTTTATTTCGGCTTCACCTATATCTGGTGGTGAGAATGGTATTTTCTTATTCATTTATAATCAATCCTTTCATTTCGTTGTCTAATTTATATAAGTTTTTAGATTGTAGATTAATTTTTAAGTGCTATTTTCTACTTTCAAAAAAACCAGTATCTTTTGTTATATAAATATACCCATTTTTGTTTATTTCAGACTGTAAGTATTCTGCAAAGGATTCAAGTTTATCTTTGTCAAATGTAGTTTTTGTATTGCCTGGCATAGAAAATATATAATCTATGAGAGGAGATGCAGCTGTTAGCTTTAAGTTATCACTATATCTTTTCATTTTTACATCTTTAAACCACTTAGAGAGTTTTAACAGACCATTTTCAAGTTGAAAACTTTCTGTAATATTAAAACTATCTGTAGTTATATTCTTAAAGTTATATTTTTTAACGATTTCTCTCATTTCTTTCATATGATTTTTACCTACAGTTGAGGCATAAAAATAGCCCTTAGGTTTTAAAACACGATAAATCTCTGAAAGGGATTTGTCTACATCACTTACATGGTATAATACATGGTTTGCTATCACTACATCAAAACTATTGTCCTCATAAGGTATATTTTGTACATCTGCTATTTTAAATGTAAATCTTTTTGAATTAATGCCTAAATTATTTTTTGTATCCTGAAGCATTCCAGGGGAAAAATCAGTAAGAGTAATGTCCCAACCTTCAGGAATTTTATCTAAGTTTTTTTGCCATAGCTCCCCATTACCACATCCAAGTTCCAAAATAGAGGCTTTGGAAGGAATATTTAATTGATTAAAAAACCATTTCATCCATCCTCGCTTATTTGTGCTGAAAAGTTCATGAATCCTTATTCTGGCTTTTAAGTTAGAGGCATTTTCATATTGTTCCATCCACTTTTGATCTGTATTTACTATGCTTATTATGTTTATAAACTTGTTCCAATTGAGTTCTTTGTCATTGTCAAGCATATGCACAGCTTCATCTATGGATTTTATTACAGCTTCAATGTGGTATATTTTTTCTTTCATTATCTTTTTTTGTATTTGGAGAGATCTCTTTAAATCACCTTGATTTAAATCATAGTTCATTATTTTAGATATATCCTCAAGTGAAAGACCTATAAATTTAAGAGTAAGTATTTTTTGAAGTTTACCGAAATCTTCAACATTATATAATCGGTGACCAGACTCAGTATAGGCACAGGGTTTTAAAAGACCTATTTTGTCATAGTATCTTAAAGTCCTCAAGGTAACACCTGATTTTTGGGCAAATTTGCCGATACTTACTAGTTCTGATTTATGGGAAGTCATTATTTATCACCTCTGCCTAAATTATTGTAACACATGACGTAAGGTAAGCGTCAACAAAAAATTTTATTTTCGAATAATATTTTTGTGATATTATGGTTATATTAGCATAAATAAAGGGTTTGTGTTGAATATAAAATCATTATATGGTAATATCAAATAAAAGTATTTCATATATAATTTATTTTAAAGGAATGTTTATCATGAACATGGACTTTTTCAATATTTTCTACTTTATTCTGTTGTTTATGTGTATAACTGCAGTTTTTTCTGGTGTTTTACAGGTACATAAAAGCTTAAGAGAAAGTATTAGATATAATTTAATAGAATGTATAGTTTTAAGGGCATTGGGTTATCCAAAAAAATTATATATAAAACAGTATGTGAGTTACGAAAAATATAAAGTGTGGATATACTTTACACAGCCTTATTTAAGAATAATGTTTTAAAATATAATAATTTATAGATAGGAGATATTATATGAACATTATTTTTAATTTACTGGGTGCTTTGCTCAATCATGTATTTAATTTTACGGGAGATTGGGGTATTGCAGTTGTTGTTCTCACTTTAATTGTAAAGGTACTTTTGATGCCTATGTCTATGAAACAAAGGTTCAGCATTTTAAAGCAGCAGAAAGTTGCTAAAAAGATGGAAGACATAAAAATTAGGTATAAAAATGATAAGCTTAAGATGGAAAAGGAAATACAAAACTGTTATAAGGATAATTTAAAAAGTATGATGGGATGTTTGCTTACAATTATTCAGCTTCCTATAATAGGTGGGCTTTATAAAACCATTATAAACATGCCTGTAGTTTCAGGTACAGTGCTTATACCTTGGGTAGCTTCAATAAAATTAAGCGATAGTTATTTTATAGTTCCTATAATGTATTCGATCATTTCAATGCTGCCTGGCCTAGTAAATTCTATAGATTATTTTAAAGTCTATAGGGAAGTGCAGTACAATAAGATGTCAGCTATACTTCCTGGAGTAATTGGACTTTTAATAACAATTAAAGCTCCAATAGCACTTGGATTGTATTTTATAACATCTAGTGTTTTTTCACTTGTAGAAGAGATAGCCTTTAGAATTTATATTAAAAACAAGCAATTTGTATAGATATTTAGAAAAGGCATTTACTTATAAAAAATGCCTTTTCTTTCAATCAGAGAATCCAAATCATGATTTGGTCAGGTAACGATTACCACTCTGATGTACATATCAATTAAATAAGTTTTAGAAAAGGATGGTTAACTTATGGAAGAAAGCAAGAGTTCATCAAATTTTATTAAAAACATAGTAGAAGAAGACATGAAGTCAGGAAAGTATAAAAAAATAATAACAAGGTTTCCTCCAGAACCTAATGGATATTTACATATAGGCCATGCGAAGTCAATAGTTTTAAATTTTGGATTGGCAGATGAATTTGGTGGAAGAACTAATTTAAGATTTGATGATACTAATCCTTCAAAAGAGGATACAGAATATGTAGAGTCAATAAAAGAAGATGTAAAATGGCTTGGATATGATTGGGATGAATTGCACTTTGCCTCCAGTTATTTTGATGAAATGTATAAAAGAGCATTACTTTTAATAAAAAAAGGTAAAGCTTTTGTGTGCGATTTGACTCCAGATGAAATAAGAGAATATAGGGGTACTTTAACTAAACCTGGCAAGGAAAGTCCTTATAGAAATAGAACTGTAGAAGAAAATCTTGAATTATTTGAAAGAATGAAAAATGGAGAATTTAAAGATGGAGAAAAAGTTTTAAGAGCTAAAATTGATGTGACTTCTCCTAACATAAATATGAGAGATCCAATTATATATCGTATAGCACATGCTCCACATCACAATACTGGAGATAAATGGTGCATATATCCTATGTACGATTTTGCACATCCGCTAGAAGATGCCATTGAGGGAGTAACTCACTCCATATGTACACTTGAGTTTGAGGATCACAGACCTCTTTATGATTGGGTAGTGCGTGAATGTGAAATGGAAAATGTGCCAAAGCAGATAGAATTTGCTAGGCTTAACATTACAAATATGGTAATGAGTAAAAGAAAACTTAAAAAATTAGTAGATGAGAATTTTGTAGATGGATGGGATGATCCACGTATGCCAACTATTGCAGGACTTAGAAGAAGAGGATTTACACCAGAATCTGTCTGCAAATTTTGTAAAGCTATAGGCGTGGCAAAAGCAAGTAGTGTAGTAGATTCTCAAATGCTAGATTACTTTTTAAGAGATGATCTGGAAACAAAAGCACCTAGAACTATGGCTGTTCTAAGACCGCTAAAAGTCGTAATAACAAATTATCCTGAAGGACAATGTGATACTTTTGAAATTGAAAATAATCCAGATGATCCTACAGCAGGAACTAGAAAAGTACCTTTTTCAAAGGAAATATATATTGAACAAGAAGACTTTATGGAAAATCCACCTAAAAAATATTATAGATTATTTCCGGGAAATGAAGTTAGATTAAAAGGTGCTTATTTTATAAAATGTGAAGAAGTCATAAAGGATGAAGAAGGGAACATAAAAGAGCTTCACTGCAGCTATGATCCTGCATCAAAGGGAGGAAATAGTCCTGACGGAAGAAAAGTTAGAGGTACACTTCATTGGGTAAATGCAAGTACTGCAATTCCAGCAGAAATAAGACTTTATGAACCTTTAATTTTAGATGAAAAGGAAGAAGAAGGCAGTGATTCATTTTTAGATAATGTAAATCCAAATTCCTTGGAAATATTAAATGGATTTTTGGAGCCTGATATGAAGAATGCAAAATCAGGCCAAAAATTTCAATTTTTCAGACATGGATATTTCAATGTTGATCCTAGGTTTTTTCAAGAAGGTAAGCTAGTATTTAATAGAATAGTATCCCTTAAGAGTTCTTTTAAAATAAAAAAATAATCTAAAAAACTATAGAGAAGTTATAGTACTATAACTTCTCTATAGTTTTTTTATGCCAATGAATAATTTCAGATTTTTTAGAATATATCATTAAAGAGTTAAAACAAATTACAAAATGATTACATTTTGTCATAATGTATAGTAAAATAGAATGATTTATTATACTATAAATAGGGAAATTAAAGGAAGGTATCGAAATGTTATTTTTTAATTTTACTTAGGCATTTTCAAAGAAATATCTAGTCAGTATGCTAGCCTATTTGACTTGTTATTTTCTTTCAAATGATGTATGACATTAGAATTTTATTAGGGAGATGGAACTGATGAATAAATATGAGGACAGAATTAAAAAAAATAGAATCATCAAGAAAAGAAACAGTATAATTATAGGAATCCTTTTCTTATGTATTTTTGGTTGGGCATTTTTTATAGGAACTAAAGTTGCATATAAAAAACATGCAGTAGTAACTACTTCTAATAAAGTAGAGCATCAGAAAAGCGCTGAAGAAAAGCAGCAGGATGAACTAAAACAAAGATTTACAACAAAGCAGCCTGCAGGAGCGTATATGCCTTGGAAAACCAAGAGAACAGATGGAAAGAAAGTGGCTTATTTAACTTTTGATGATGGTCCTTCCCCAAATACTTTAAAAATACTTTCAATATTGAAGCAAAATAATATAAAGGCAACTTTCTTTTTAATTGGACAAAATGCTGAGAGAAATAAGGAGTTGGTAAAAGAAGAAGTAAAAGAAGGACATGTAGTTGGAAATCATACTTATAGCCATGAACTTAAATATAGAGAAGATCCATCAGTATTTGTAGATGACATAAATAGATGTGATACAGTAATTAAGTCCATAGTAGGAAAAGATTACAATTTAAAACTAGTAAGGTTTCCAGGTGGTTCCTTCAATACACGTCATTTGAATTTGAATCCTTTTAAAGATGCAGTTACAAAAGCAGGATATCATTATGTGGATTGGAATGATTGGATTGGAGATGCTATGAGAAATAATGTTCCTGTGGACGTTTTATTGAATGAACTTAGAAAATATAGTAATGATGATACTGTAGTAGTTTTGATGCATGATGCCGCTACAAAGGCGACAACAGTACAAGCTCTTCCTGAAGTAATACAGTATTTAAAGTCAAAAGGATACACTTTTGAAACATTAAATTAGAGTAATTGAAAATTGTTGCCTTCGATAAACAGAGTTCTTGGCATCAGATGGAGTTTTAACTCCACCTGGTGCTTATTAACAATCTTCTAAGTGCTTTTTTAGCACTTAGAAGACGTTATCCTTTAGGAAAAATCGTTATTCAGGGACGTAGCTGCTCGCAACATACACTTGGATAAGTGGAAGTATTAGAGCAGGTAGTCATCGGATAAATAGAAAAATTCATTCACATATACATTTTTTAAATCATAGATTAAATTATATGTACATTAATAATATTTATTCGGAGGCGGCTTCTTATGTGTGGAATTGCAGGATGGATTAATTTAAAAGAGGACATTTCCAAAAACAGAGATGTTATTTTAAATATGACAGATACTTTAAAGAAAAGAGGACCTGATGATGCAGGCTATTACTTTTCTAAAAATGCACTCTTAGGACACAGAAGACTTGTAGTTGTGGATCCTTCTGGTGGTGCACAGCCTATGTCAAAAAGTGTAGGTGGCAGGAGATATATTATTGTATACAATGGAGAACTTTATAATACTGAGGATTTAAGAAAGTTACTTGTAAAAGAAAATTATTCTTTCAAATCCTATTCTGATACAGAGGTACTTCTAACCAGTTACATCCATTGGGGAATAAATTGTTTGAAACATATAAATGGAATATATGCTTTTGCAATATGGGATGAAAGTAAAAATCAGATATTTATGGCAAGAGATCCATTAGGAGTAAAACCACTATTTTATACAGTAAAAGATAATTCACTTATATTTGGTTCAGAAATAAAAACATTACTGGCCCATCCCTTTATTGAACCTGTAGTTGATAGGGATGGCCTGACTGAAATATTTGCCCTTGGACCTGCTAGATCTTTGGGTGGAGGTGTATTTAAAGGTATATATGAAGTACCACCTGCTAATTATGTTCTATATGATAGATATGGTATTAAGCTGCGAGAATACTGGAAACCACAGTGTAAAATTCACAATGAAGATACAGAAACAACGGCTCAGCATGTAAAAACACTGCTTGTAGATGCCATTAAGAGACAGCTTGTAGCAGATGTACCCGTTTGTACACTGCTTTCAGGAGGACTTGATTCTAGTGTTATATCTACAGTAGCTGCAGCAGAGTTTAAAAAACAAGGAAAGACTTTAAATACCTACTCTATTGATTATGAAGATAATGACAAATATTTTAAAGCAAATTCTTTTGAACCTACACCAGATAGAGTCTGGGCATTAAAAATGTCGGATTATATAAAAAGTGTTCATCATGGGATTATAAATACAAGCTCTGATTTAGCAGATGCCCTTTATGATTCTGTAAGAGCTAGCGATTTGCCTGGAATGGCAGACATTGATTCCTCACTATATCTTTTTTGCAAGGAAATAAGGAAAGACAATACAGTTGCACTGTCAGGTGAATGTGCAGATGAAATTTTTGGAGGATATCCGTGGTATAGAAGACCTGAAGACATTAATGCAGATACTTTTCCATGGTCAAAATCTATTAATTCAAGAAAGGAAATATTGTCTGATGAATTAAAGGCACTTGATTTGGAGGAATATTTAAATGAACAATATAAAAGTAGTATAAAACAGGTGCCTCACATAGATGGTGAATCCAAATTAGAGTACAGAATGAGAGAATTATTTTATTTAAATATAAAATGGTTTATGATAACACTTTTAAATAGAAAAGATCGTATGAGTATGTCTAATAGTTTGGAGGTTAGAGTACCTTTTGCAGATTATAGATTGGTAGAGTATGCTTTTAATATACCACCAGAGATAAAATTTTATAAAGGAAGAGAAAAGGGCTTACTGAGAAAGGCACTAGAAGGAATACTGCCAAAGGAAATTGTTGAAAGGAAAAAGAGCCCTTACCCAAAAACTCATAACCCTGAATATACAAAAATAGTTACAAAACGGATGTCAGATATTATGAAAGACAAGAGTTCTCCTATTTTGCCGCTTATAGATAAAAAATCAGTTAAGACATTAATAGATACAGGAGGATCTTCTTTTAAAGCACCTTGGTTTGGCCAACTTATGAGAGGACCACAGCTTCTTGCATATCTTATTCAGGTAAATACATGGCTTAAAGAGTATAATATCAAGATAGAATTTTAAAAAATAGAGTTTCTAGCTTGAAAGTTAACTTATACAGGTAATGTAATGACAAATTTTAGCACCATAAAAACTTTTGACAAGTCTAAAGTTCGGTATTTTGAAAATCTCATACAGTGGTATTCTTAAAAATAAACGTATAACAGAGATACTTTATTGTATGTTTTCTAACTTAAAAATCAACTTATACGCAGGTATATTTTTACAATAATGAAGCTCATTTAAATATTTTGTAAATAAGGCTTAGTAAAAAATTCGTAAAAACTTAGAACTTTTGAATTGTTTGAGGTACGAGTTTTCAAAAGTTCTTAGATTTTTTAGAATTTTTTACTTAGGCTTATCACAATATTTAACTGAGCTAAATGTTGTAAAAAATATCCGGAGTATAAATTGATTTTTTTGATTAGAAAATCTTATTTAGCATCCTTTAGTACAGCATTCATGCTGCCAGTTTTATAGCCTAATAGATCTAAGGTTACATATGTAAAACCTATTTCTTTTAATTTTTGTCCAACCTTATCCATTATATCTACATTAAAAAACTTAGATCTTTCTTCTGGATCAACTTCAATTCGGGCAATTTCGTTGTGATGTCTTACCCTAACTTGTTTAAAACCTAAATCCATAAGAAATTGCTCTGCATCTTCTACCATTTTTAGTTTTTGACTGTTGATCTCATTTCCGTAAGGAAATCTGGAAGCTAGGCATGCAAAAGAAGGCTTGTTCCAGGTTGGAAGTCCTATTCTTTTTGAAAGATTTCTAATATCTTCTTTGGTAAGCTCAGCTTCTTTTAAAGGACTTAATATGCCTAGTTCTTTAGCTGCTTTCATGCCAGGTCTAAAATCTCCAGTATCATCTAAATTTGCTCCATCTAAAACATAAGCTACATTATTTTCTTTTGCAATTTCTTTTAGTTTTGAAAATAATTCTTTTTTGCAATAATAACATCTGTCTACAGGATTTTCTTTATAGCCTTTAATGTCGAGTTCTTCTGATTCTATAATCAGGTGTCTTACCCCTATTGATTTAGCATATTTTTTAGCTTCGTCTAATTCCCTTTTAGGATAAGTAGATGAAGCAGCGGTAACTGCTATTACTTTATCTTCAAGGATATCATGGGCAATTTTTAGCAAAAAAGTACTGTCTACTCCACCCGAAAAAGCAATTACTCCACTTTTAATATTTCTCAAATTTTCTTTTAAGTCTTCTAGTTTTAAATTTGTTATATCCATAATTATCCCCCTAATATGCTATAGTTTTAAGTTCATGTATAGTATAACATAGAATTTACAATATGATTTAAAATCATATCCTTGTGTGTTAAAATGAAATATATACTAAAAAAGACACATAGGGGGGTGCTTTTTATGAAAAGCACAAATTCAAAAAATATTTTTGAAATAAGATATGTAAAACTAGCTTTTGATTCAGTATCTATTTATAGAAATTTACTTGAAGATGAAGTAATAAAAAATTTGAGAAATCTTATAAGCTATATTGATATGGAGAAAATCAATATAGGTTACACTGCAAACATGTACAATGATTTCTTTTTTAAATTAGTAAACAGTGGATATTGTTCTCTACAGGAATATATCATGGATAAAGTGATTTTCAATGAAAATCCATTTTCCATGAAAGCTGAAAACAAAGAATTAAAAAAGAAAAATGATGTAATTAAGGAAGCTGCTAAAAACGATTTAAGAAATCTTTGTTGTATTGCTAAATTAACTTCCACAGATGTAAAGGAAAGTGTGTTAAAGTATATTTCTGACAGTAAATTAAAACATGTAGTAGAGAGATTACCGGAGTGGAAAACAGAACTTGATTTTCAAGGAATAAATAGTCCAGGGTATGTAAGAGACATAAAAGAAAAAATTTATAATAGCGGTAGCTGGGATGAATGTGTAGATGATATTCAAGATTTTCATAATCACTATGGTTGTGGAATTTTTGCTCGTTACAGGGCTTTTATGTGGGAACATATTGAGGGCAAAGGCTGCTTTAAGGGAATTGAAAATCCAGATCCCATTGATCTTTCAGATCTTATTGGATATGAGAGAGAGCACCAAATAGTAATAGAAAATACACTGCAGTTTTTAAATGGATTTTTTGCAAACAATGTACTTCTTCATGGAGATAGGGGTACAGGTAAATCATCCACGGTAAAAGCCATACTCAATAAATATTATACTCAAGGACTTCGTATGATTGAACTTCCAAAATCTTATCTTGTTGATTTTCCCAATATAATAAGAAAATTAAAAAACAGGCCTGAAAAATTTATTATATTTATAGATGACCTTGTATTTGGGGATGATGAAGAAAGTTATACTGCACTTAAGTCTATACTTGAAGGAGGACTTGAAAATAAATCCTCTAATATTATAATATATGCTACATCAAATAGGAGACATCTTGTAAAAGAATATTTTAATGAGAGAATGATGTCTTCCTATTCCGGATCAGAAGGGGAAGTACATGAAGGAGATAGTGTGCAAGAAAAACTTTCACTGGCAGATAGATTTGGAATAAATGTAGTATTTGTATCTCCAGATAAAAATAAGTATTTGCAGATTGTAGATGGAATAGCTGAAAGAAGAAAATTAAATATAGACAAAGATACTTTACATAGAGAGGCTCTTAAGTGGGAACTTTGGTACAATGGACGTTCTGCAAGAACTGCAAGACAATTTGTAGATTGGATAGAAGGGCATAACATTATAGAGAAAAATAATATTAATTAAAAGAAAAACTCAGGAAATCAAATTCCTGAGTTTTATTTATTTATTCAGATAAATCTCTAAGCTTGTCTACCAATTCGGATAAGTTATTTATGGAAGAATCTATTTCGTGAATTTTGGAGAATTGGTTATTGAAAGTATCTTTTGTTGATGCAAGGCCTTCAGATATTTTGGCTACAGATTTTTCTATTTCAGTTAATGTAGAATTTATTTCGTTTATAGACTTACTGCTGGAATTAGATAACTTTCTTATCTGGTTTGCTACTACTGTAAATCCTTTTCCCCGATCTCCAGCTCTTGCTGCTTCAATAGATGCATTTAATCCCAGTAGATTAGTTTCAGATGCTATATTTCTTATAAAATTTAAAACTTCATCTGTATTTTTAGTTTTATCAGAGGCATCGTTTACTTCTGATAATAAAACCTCGTTATGTTTTGTCATTTCATCTATGTCAGAAGACAGTACACTTGAGGTTTCTGAAAGAGTTTCTATTGCACTTGACAGTACTTTAGACATCTCAACAAATTTATTGTGTCTTTCCAAACTTTTTACGAGTACTATGCTTCCTATGATTTCATTACCTTCCTTTACAGGTAGTCCTATAGCTTTTATTTCTACACCAAAAGTTTCTTTAGGAACTATAGTAGAAATAGGTTTTCTTGCTTTTATACATTCATAAGCTGCGCCAGTAGGTCTTAAAGGATCACCTGGTTTTGCATTCATATTAATGTTTTTGCTATTTACTACTCTTAAAAAATGAGTTGTAGTTGACATGGTAAAGGCTATTTCATCATCAAAAAAGTAATGCATATAAGGGATTAAGGTATCAAAAGCTTGTTGCAACTTATTATTAATTTCTAATTCGTCCATAAGTATTATGTACCTCCAAATTTTTATGGTATAGTTAAACATTTTCACATATAACTATATCATATATTTTAAATAAGACAAATTTCTAATTGTCGCTAACAAAAATTAAAAGTAACATTTATTAATTTGATTAATATTATAGAAGTATAGAACAGATGATGAAAAGTGAGAATCAATAAATATTTATAAAAATATTAAAAGAAGACAAGGAGGGAAACTTTATGTCATGTAGATGTGGGGGTTACGGAAAAGAGGTAGTAATAATTATAATAATATTATTACTATGCTGCGGTTGTGGTTGTGGACGTTGCTAGTTACTAATACTAAAAAAGCAAATTTCTTAACTTAGCAGTAACCTTTATAAACTTAATTAATATAATAAAGTGTAGAGCAAATGATGAGAAATTAGATAGCTTAGAATTATTTTAGGAAGATAAGGAGGGTTCTTTATGTCATGTAGACACGATGGTAGAGGAAGAGAAGTAGTAATAATAATAATACTGTTATTGTTATGTTGCGGATGTGGATGCAGAAGATAATTGTACAATAAGTAGTAGGGAAGGAAACGAAATTTTCGTTTCCTTTTCTTCATTTAAAAGAAAAGTTATTATTATATGTTATTTACTCTTTAGACTTAGTAACATATGTTACAGATTTTGTGACTGCATTTTATTATAATATAGACAGTAAAGTAAGGAGGAGAAAATACTATGATAAGAAAAATTGTTAATATAAATAAAGAGAAATGCAATGGATGTGGACTTTGCGTAAATGCATGTCATGAAGGTGCTATTGAACTTGTAAAGGGAAAAGCTGAACTTATAAGTGATGAGTACTGTGACGGACTTGGTGACTGTCTTCCTGAATGTCCTACAGGAGCTATAAGCATAATTGAAAGAGAAAGTAAGGATTATGACGAGGAACTAGTTGCTAAAAAGGCTAAAAAAAAGGAAAAGAAAGAAGTTATGCCCTGTGGATGTCCAGGTACAGCAGCTAGAAAGATAGAGAGAGCTTCAGATAAAAATGTGCATATAGATAAAAAGAATTCAGAAAATTTTAGTGCTGCTTCTGAGTTAACACAGTGGCCTGTTCAATTAAGGCTTATAAATACCAATGCACCTTATCTTAGAAATGCAAAGTTACTTGTAGCGGCTGATTGTACTGCATATGCCTGTGGAGATTTTCATAAAAAATTTATAAAGGATCACATTACAGCAATAGGGTGTCCTAAGTTAGACGACATTAAATATTATGAAGATAAATTAACTGAAATTATAGAGAAAAATGATTTGAAAAGTATAACTGTAGTGAGAATGGAAGTACCATGCTGCTTAGGCATTGTAAATGCAGTGAAAAATGCAATGCTTAGGGCAAAGACAATAATTCCTTATGAAGAAGTTATAATATCAATTTAGACAATTCACAATTAATGAGGATTTTCAGCGAAAGTTGAAAATCCTTTAAATTTATTTTGACTTCAGGCAAAATTTTATTAATTGTAAATTGTTAACTGTCAACTGTTTTCAAAGGTTCCATATACTACTGGTTTGTAATTTTGAACCATAATTCTACCTTTACTTATGAGAGTATGTATGTTTAGTTTTTTATCCAATAAAATTAGATCAGCATCATAACCTTCAAGGAGAGAGCCCTTATGTTCAAATTTTAGAAATTTTGCAGGGGATGAAGTGAAAGGAATGATGGATTCTTCCATAGATAGCCCCATTTTTATACACTCTCTTATTGATTCCATATCTGTAGATGGAAGTCCTACAGTTAATTTTGTTAGATTGCCTTTATCATCAAATATAGGCATGCTTCCTCCTGCATCAGAGCTCATAGTTACGTGATAAGGAGATATATTTTCCTTTAGAATTTTACTGTAGAGTTCAGGGGCACTTTGAGCAGTATCCCCTTCATTTTTAATTCCAGTAGTTATATCTATAAATCCACCTATTTTTAAATATTCTAAGGCTTGCTTGGATACTAAACTGTTTCTATTTAAATGTGTAGGCAGCAAGTTTTCAAAAGGTATGTCTGATTTATCTATTAAATCAAATAGAGGAGTCATACCTTTTTTACCATCTCCTAGATGCATGTGAAGTACACCACATTTGCCTGAAATGATTCCACCTATTCTTGTTTCACAAGCTAAATGTATTAAATCTTCTTCAGAAGGATGACTGTCCCTGTGATCGGATACAGCTATTTCACCAGCCCCTATTATTTTATCTACAAGTACAATATCTCCTCTCACACTGTCTGTAAGAGTCCTCGTGGGAACGGAGTAACACCCTGTCCAGCAGTATGTTGTTATGCCTTCCTTTTCAAGAGCCCGGGCTTTAGCTATAAGTCCACCCATATTTCTTGTAATTCCATCTGTTCCCAAAAGCCCTACACAGGTAGTGATACCGTTCAAAGTAAGATTTGTAAGGTTTAGTTCAGGAGTTCTGTTATTGAAGCCTCCTTCACCTCCGGCTCCATTTATATGTATGTGGAGATCAATCAAACCGGGAATTGCAATTAAATCATCGCCATCTATTATTTCAACTGTAGGAAAATTATTAGATGGAAAGTTTATCTTTTTAGATATGTAAGATATTTTATCAAAACAGGTTAATATACTTTTTTTACCCATAGATTTAGGATTAAATAATTCTACATTTTTTATTAAAATCATTTTTTAGCACATCCTTAAATATATTTTGCCGATATTTTTATTATGATTTAAATATAAAAGTTTTAACCATTTTAAATATATTTATCTAAACCCCTTATAGAAATTTCCCCAGATATTAATTTTTCAAAAGAACCATTTTCATATTGTACGATTAATCTACCATCCTCAGCTAGATCTACTGCTTTTGCCTGTCTTTCACTTTTATTTTGAATTATACGTATATTTTTACCTATAGCAGCAGAATTATTTTTGCATACTTCTATAGAGGATTCAATAGTCCCTTTTTGAACGAATTCTTCATATAGAGGTTCAAATTTATTTAATATAGTACCTAAGATAACTTTTCTATCCATAGTTGATCCTGTTTCTATTTTAAGAGAAGTGGCTTTATTTAAAATATCTTCTTGGAAATCTTCTTTGTTTAAGTTTACATTTATGCCTATTCCAGGAATTACATAATTTACTTTATTTAACTCACCGCTCATTTCTGTCAAAATACCGCAAACCTTTTTACCATCTATTACTATATCATTTGGCCATTTTACTTTAGCCTCTATTTTTAATTCTTTTAATCCTTCTATTATGGCAGCAGCAATTATCTGTGTTATCTTTGGAACTTCCATAGGATTTACATTCGGCCTCAATATTATAGAAAAATATATACTTTTATATTTAGGAGATGACCATGTTCTGCCGATCCTGCCGCGTCCTGCAGTTTGTTCTTCGGCTATAATTATAGTTCCATTTTCTTCTTCCTGTTCAGCTAATTTTTTTGCTGTGGTATTTGTAGATCCTATGCTTTCATAATGAATAATTTTTTTGCCTATATATTTTGTATTCAAATAGCCCTTAATTTCTTCAGAAGTAAGTATATCAGGGGAACTTATAAGTTTATATCCTTTTTTAGAGGAAGAGTCTATAGTATAACCTTCTTCCTTTAATGCTTTTATATATTTCCATATAGCAGTACGACTTACACCTAATTTCTCACTTATAAGTTGACCGGAAACAAAGTCATTTCTATTTTCTTTTAGTAAGTAAAGAACTTCATAATGTTTCATGTAAAAACCACCTTATTATAATACTTAATGGTATTATAACACAGTTGTACTATTAAATATTTGTTAGGTTTATATTAAAAAAATAAAATTTATCTGTAAATTCCTGCTTAAAAGTAATATAATCAATTTAAAGAAGTTAATATTAAATAGGGGGTTTTCTTATGTTAAACGGAAAAAAAATTCGTGATATAAGAGTAAGTTTGGGATATACTACTTTGGATATTCAAAATCTTGCTAAAGATACCAGATTTCAAACTTCAATTTCAAAATCTTATTTGGAAGAATTGGAGAGAGGAGATAAGAAAAATCCAAGCCTTGAAAAAGTTGCAGTGATTGCAAAGATACTTGGCTGTAAAATTGATGATTTAATATTAAGTGCATGATTGCCGTAAAAACTTCTTAAATAAAAGTTATAATAGATGAATTATTTTAAAACACTTATATAATTAAGGATTTATCACTGAAGGTGAAGATGATCTCAGGATAAATCCTATTTTTTTATTTTAATCTCTCAAGTGATAAACAGAGTTCTTGGCATAAGATGAAGTATTAGAGCAGGTAGTCATCAGATAAAAAAATTAAATTAAGTTCTAGCTTAAAAATAGACATTAGGCGTATACTAATTAGAAGAGAAGGTGGAAATTATGTTGGATTTATGCTTATTAGGATGTGGGGGAAGTATGCCTGTGCCAGATAGGTACCTTACATCTATGATAGCATCTTATAATGGAAAAAAACTACTTATAGATTGTGGTGAGGGAACTCAAGTTAGCTTAAAAATACTTGGATGTAAAATAAAAAATATAGATGTAATTTTATTTACACACTTTCATGCAGACCACATAGCAGGTCTGCCAGGATTGCTTCTTACCATAGCTAATTCTGGCAGAAATATGCCTATCACGATAATTGGACCTATAGGATTAAGAAAAGTAATAGAGGGACTTATGGTAATAGCACCTGTGCTCCCCTATAGCATAAACTTACTTGAACTTTGTGGTAAAGAAAGTTACTTTGAAAAAATAGGAGATTTTAATATAGATGTATTACCTGTAGACCACGGAATGCCATGTTTTGCATATTCCATAGGTGTAGATAGAAATAGAAAATTTGATAGAGACAAAGCTTTAAAAAATCAAGTGCCGTTAATCCTCTGGAACAGACTTCAAAAGGGAGAAAAGATAGAATATGGAGAAAAAATATATACTCCTGAAATGGTACTTGGAGATAAAAGAAGTGGATTAAAAGTGTCTTATTGTACCGATTCAAGACCAACCCATGAATTAGCTCAATTTGTAGAAAAATCTGATGTATTTATATGTGAGGGGATGTATGGAGAAGATGAAAATATTTCAAAGGCCATTCAGTATAAACATATGTTATTTTCAGAAGCAGCTGCTCTTGCCAAAAGGGCGGAAGTGGGAGAATTGTGGCTTACTCATTTTAGTCCTTCTATGCCTAAACCAGAATTGTATCTACAAAATGCCCAAAGTATATTTGAAAAAACAGTGCTTGGAAAAGATAGATATGTAAAAAGTATAAATTTTAAAGATTAGAAATTACAAATAAATGACTATGACCTGGGTAGTAATATTATATGTTTTACCCTATAATAAAATTATGGGAAAAATTTTATTGTGAGGTGATTTTTTAAATGATAGAACATCATAATGATATGGATACATTTTTTAAGAACTTAGAGGAAGATATAATTCTTTTTAAAAATAAAGCACTGGTAAATATAAATGAGTATATGTTTATGCTCTACTGGAAGATAGGAAATTTAATTTTAATGAGAGAAAAAGAAGGCTGCGAGTCGGAATTTATAAGTGAAACAGTAGAATATCTTAAAGGTAAGTTCCCAGGTAATCTATGCTTTACAGAAAAGAATTTAGAAAATATGGCTAGATTTGCTGAAGAATATAATTCTCAGGATTATGTAAGTCAATTGTCATCTAAAATAAGCTGGTCGTGTAACTTAATTCTCATGAATAAGATAAGAAATGTTGATAAAAGAAAAGAATACATAGATAAGATGTGGGAAAAAGATTGGTCCGTTGAAGATTTAATAGGGGAGATAGATAAAGAGTGTGGAATTGAGGAATTAGACTATGCAGAACTTTTTAATGCAGAATCCCCTGAAAAAGAAAATATTGAAAGTAAAAGCATTATTACTTCTGAGGAAAAAGACTCTGAAGAAGAAAAGAATGAAGAAAAAACAAAAACAAAATCTGAAGACAGTTTTTGTTTCATAAAGGATGCTATTTCAAAAGAACAGGGAGAAGATCTATCTGAAGGTGATATTAAAAAATTTTCTCCTATACTAAAAGATGAGTATCTCATGGATTTTATGGACATTTCAGATGAAATTAAAGAAAAGGCTTTTCAACAGCATTTTATAAAGAGTGTAGTAGAATTTTTCCTGGAATTGAATTCTGGATTTGCCTTAGTAGGAAAAAAACATCATATGGAACTTTCAGGTGGAGATTATTATGAGGATTTACTTTTTTACAATTTGAAATTAAAATGTTATATAGCTGTTGAACTAAAAATAGGGAAATTTAAACCAGAATATCTTGGAATTTTAACTTTCCATCTTTCTGCCATGGATGACTCAGTAAGAGATGAAGGGGACAACTCATCTATAGGTATAGTTTTATGTAAGGATGGAGAAAAGCTAATTGTACAGTATGCCTTTAAGGATGTAGATGATCCTAAAAATGCAGAATATATGTTAAGTGAAAATATACCAGAGCAATTTGAAGGAATATTACCTACTATAAAGGAAATAGGACGTGGAATTAAGATAAAATTAAAAGATTGAAAAAAGGATATTGAATGAAACTTCAGGACTATAAGGCATTTGAAAGAAAATAGGATAGCATACTGACAAGTTATTCCTTTGAAAATGCCATATAAACCTGAGGTTTTTTTAAGGACAAATTTCGGTACTTACTAAAGGATGTGATTTAATATGGAGTCAAAAAACAGAAATATAATAATTGCAATAATGCTAGCTACATTTCTTGGTGCTGTAGAAGGAACTGTTGTAACTACGGCTATTCCAACTATTGTGAAAAGCTTAAATGGGTTTGAATTAATGAGCTGGATATTTTCTATGTACTTACTTACTTCTACTATAACTACGCCTATATATGGTAAATTATCAGATTTATATGGAAGAAAAAATACATTAATTGTAGGAATATCAATATTTTTATTAGGAAGCTTTTTATGTGGAATATCTATGAATATGTATTCACTTATAGCTTTTCGTGCTCTTCAAGGAATAGGTGCAGGCTCAATATTTACAGTAACATATACTATAGTTGGAGATTTATTTGCTGCTTCTGAGAGGGCAAAGATTCAAGGATGGGTAGGTACAGTGTGGGGAGTTGCTAGTCTACTTGGCCCTTTCTTAGGAGGATTTCTAATAGATACACTCTCCTGGCACTGGATATTTTTTATAAATATACCTTTTGGAATAATTTCTATAGTGCTTCTTAAAAATAATTTAAAGGAGAATTTTAAGAAGAGGAAAGTAAGAATAGATTATATGGGAACACTGGTTTTAACTACTTCCATAGTGCTTATTTTGTATGGATTTTTAAGTGTCGGGAAAAAAAGTTCGCCTGACATGGTTCTTCCAGTTATATGCATAGGTGTAGCTTTAGCACTTATGTTTGTATTTTATTTTGTGGAAAAAAAGTCGGAGGAGCCTATCATGCCTTTTGAAATATTTACAAGAGTCAACATAGTTGTCAGTATAATAGGCTTTTTAGTATCAGCTTCACTAATTGCAATTGATGTATATATGCCAATTTATATTCAAAATGTACTTGGATTTGGAGCAACTATTTCAGGCATTTGTATTGCTCCTATGTCATTTACCTGGCTTATATCTTCTATAGTTCTTTCAAAATGGCTGACTATATATAAGGAAAAAAGTATAATTTTAATATGTTCCATTATATTGTTGCTTTCTAGTTTCATTTTATTGACTTTTAGTGTAGGTTCAGCATTACCTTGGATTATATTGTGTGTCTCTATAATGGGTTTTGGTTTTGGAGGTACTTTTACAATTGTCACTATAGTGGTGCAGGATTCTGTAAACTATGATATGAGAGGAGCAGCTACGGCATCAAATATTCTTCTTCGAAATTTAGGACAAACCATAGGTGTGAGCATATTCGGTACTATATTTAATTTAAGTATAATAAAGTATTTCCAGAACATAGGAATAAAAGACATAAATCCAAGTAATCTTTATTCTTCATCTATTTTAAATAGTGGTGTTTCACTTCAATTGATAAAGAAATCTTTGATTTCAGGTTTGCATCTTTTATTTATATGCGTTATTGGAATAAATTTGATTTCTTTCTTATTTGGATTACTTTTTCCAAAGAAATTCAAAATAAAGTAAAAAAATTTTCTATATTACCATGAGATACTTGATTTTAAGTACTCATGTTACAAAATATAGTTTCATACAATATACTAAGAATAATATAGAAAGGTATATTTATGAAGAAAAGGGATGGATATTATATTCAATTAGATAGCGCAGCTGAAAACATGCTTAGGAGGGCAAATTTTTTAGGATGTGGTCATAATGGAATTGTTTATTTATTAGAAGATAATAATAGAGTGATTAAAATATTTAAAAGCAAATATGTTTGCAGAAGTGAATATAACATATTACAAAAAACTAGTAAGAGCAAGTATTTTCCTAAAATATATTCTCATGGGCTTTATTATATTGTGAGAAGTTATGCAAAAGGGGAGAGACTTGATTACTACATTAAACAAAATGGGTTAAATGAAAAAGTTGCAAAGAACATTATTAATCTTATTAAAGAGTTTCAGAAACTCAAGTTTACTAAACTGGATATAAGGTGTAAGGACTTATATTTATGTAAAGATTCTTCCATAAAAGTAATAGATCCTAAAAATAATTATTCCAAATGCTGCGATTATCCAAGACATTTAATGAAAGGATTAGATAAATTGGGAGTATTAGATGAATTTTTAGAATTTGTAAAAGAAGACTATGGTGAAGTTTATGAAGATTGGAACTATAAAATAAAAAGGTATTTATGCAGGGGGATAAAGTAATAGATATTTAATACACTTCAGTGTATATTTAAAGTATAATTATTTATAAATACAGTGGCAACAGGGAGGCAAATATGGTTTTTATAGTAACAGCATTACATTGTGAGGCAAAGCCATTTATAGAAAGGTTTGATTTAAAAAGGGATAATTCCGTAAATAAAATTCAAGTTTTTAAAAATGAAGAAATTGTACTTATAGTAAGTAAAACTGGAGCAATAAATATGGCTTCTGCTTGTGCATATATTATAGCTAAATTTGAAGCTGACCAATACGATACCTTTATAAATATAGGCGTTTGTGGAAGTAAAGATAGAACGTTTCAAATTGGAACATTAGTACTTTGTAATAAAATAATTGATAACATTACGGATAAGGATTTTTATCCTGACATGATATTTAAACATCCTTTTAAAGAAGCATGTTTGGAGAGTTTTGCAAAAATAGTGGATGAAAATGATCTAGAAAAAATAAGAGGAGACATTGTAGACATGGAAGGAGCTGCTTTTTTTCAAGCGGTATCTATATTTATGCCGCCCCATAGAATTTATTCTTTGAAGATAGTATCTGACTATTTGGATGGAACAAATGTAACTGGGGAAAAAGTTACTGAATTAATTTGTGAACAGTTAGATGAAATATGTAGTTGGATACAGGATATCGAACACGAATGTGCAAAACCTAAGGATATATTGGATGAAAAGGACATGAACTATATAAATGAAATAGTATGCAATTTTAATTTATCTGTTTCCATGCAGCACCAGTTAAAGAAGTTAGCTAAAGGATATAAGGTTAGAAATGATAACTTAATCCTAGCTCTTGAGCCCTTTACCCAGATTTACTGTAAGACTAAATATGAGAGGAAGATGTATTTTGAAAAACTTGTACAACAGCTTGAACTTATGTAGTTTTTCTCATATTTATGTGGAAAAAGGGGTTATTGAAAATGAAAATACAAAGAGGATACTGTCTAAGTTTAAAAAATCCAATGTTATAAAAATAAATCATTATAAAGATGTATTTTGCAGACACAATCAAGATTTTCTGGTGCAAAAAAAGTCTCCTAAACTAATACTTGCACGCAATGATGGAAACTTAATTTATGAAGGTGCAAGGGTATGTGATGATTTTGGAAATGAACATTTTTATTATACTTCATCTATTATGAATTGCTTGTATAATTGCGAGTATTGTTATTTGCAAGGAGTTTATTCTTCGGCAAATATAGTTCTATTTGTGAATTTGGAAGATGTTTTCAAACAGGTGGAGTGTATTCTAAAAAAGCACTCCGTTTATTTATGTATATCTTATGATACGGATCTTATGGCCTTTGAAAATATAACAGGTTTTATTAGAAAATGGATACAGTTTGCAGAAAAACATAATAATTTAAAAATAGAGGTAAGAACTAAAAGTTCCAATTTTAAAAGTATAGAAGATGTGGTGCCGCAGGATAATGTAATACTTGCATGGACTCTTTCACCAGAAGAAATTTGCAGGAAATATGAAATGAGTGCTCCAAGTTTTAGGCCCAGGTTGAATAGTATTAAAAGTGCTGTAGATAGGGGATGGAAGGTGAGAGTTTGCTTTGATCCACTGTTATATGTACATAATTGGGAAAAATATTATAAAAATTGTGTAAAAGATACATTTAGGGCTATTCCGGAAGAAAATATACAGGATGTGAGTATTGGTGTATTTAGAATTGGAAAGGATTATTTAAAGAACATGGAGAAAATGAATCCACAATCGCTATTATTGGCTTATCCATTTAAAATTGCAGATGGAACTTGCAGTTATTCAGAAGAGCATCATAAGCTTTTGGTCAATTTTGTATATGATCTGGTTTGCAAATATGTTAAAAAATCTAAAGTGTTTGTACAATAAAAATAATGCAAAATTACAGAGAGGGTGTAAGGATGAAAACTGCAATTGTGACGGGAGCTTCTTCAGGTATAGGATTTGAAATAGCTCAGAGACTATTGAATATGGGTTATAAGGTTTACGGATTTGGTAGAGATTTTTCCAAGGTAGAATTTGATAGTTCTAATTTTATAAGGGAAATCTGTGATATAACAAATACAAATAAATTCTTCCAGAGAATAGATGAAATAAAGGCCAAAGGTGAAATATTTTTACTTGTGAATAATGCCGGAGTAGGATACTTTGGCCCCCATGAAGAATTAAATCCTAGAAAGATACATGAAATGATAACGGTGAATTTAGAAGTACCTATGGTACTCTGTAGTATACTGATGAGGCAGCTTAAGAAAAATAAGGGAGTTATAATAAATATATCATCAGTTACAGCAAAGGAAATAAGCACTTATGGTTGTGCTTATTCTGCTACAAAAGCAGGGTTAACTCATTTTTCTGAAAGTCTTTTTAGTGAAGTGAGAAAAACAGGTGTAAAAATAATAACAATACATCCAGATATGACAAAATCAAATTTCTATAGAAATGCAAATTTCAGTGAAGATGATAGTAGTGAAGACTTTTATATAAGTTGTAAAGATACAGCAGATGTGGTGGAATGGGTACTTAGGGAACCTTCTAACTTGGTAGTAACAGAACTTACTTTAAAACCTCAAAAGCATAGAATAAAGAGAAAGTAGTAAAATATCCACAAATATATTATATTTGTGGATATTTTTAACTTTTGTAACAGAAGGTTTAATGTTATAATACAGATGTATTTTGTTAAAAAAATAACTAAGATTAGGAGTGGTTAAAGATGTCAAGAATTATTATTTCTACAGGAAAATATGTACAGGGAAACGGTGAGCTTAAAAATATATCTAACTACGTTGAAAATCTTGGAGATAGTTTTTTTATCATAGCTAGTGAAAATGGAATTAAGAGAACAAGAGATGCAATAGAAGAAAGTTTTAAAGGAAAAGATTCTTTGTTAGCATTTGAAGCTTTTAATGGAGAATGTTCCAAAAATGAAATAGATAGACTGTGTAAAAAGTTAAAAGAAAATAAAAATAATGTTGTAATTGGCATAGGAGGAGGAAAGATATTTGATACAGCAAAAGCTGTAGCATATTATGCCAAAGTCCCAGTTGTAATAGTTCCAACTATAGCAGCAACAGATGCTCCATGTAGTGCACTTTCTGTAATATATACAGATGAAGGTGTATTTAGTGAATATCTGGCACTTCCTAAAAATCCAGATCTTGTACTTGTAGATTCATCTATAGTTGCAAAAGCACCTGTAAGGCTTTTAGTTTCAGGTATGGGAGATGCATTAGCTACTTATTTTGAGGCAAGAGCTTGTGTCAGATCAGGGGCTGTTACTATGTCAGGCGGAAAGGCTACAAAAGCTGCTTTTGCACTTTCAAAGTTATGCTATGATACGCTTTTAGAAGATGGTCTCAAAGCTAAAATGGCGGTTATAAATAAAGTCCCAACTAAAGCTGTAGAAAATATAATTGAGGCAAATACTTATTTAAGTGGAGTTGGATTTGAAAGCAGCGGACTTGCAGCTGCCCATGCTATTCATAATGGATTTACAGCACTTGAGGAATGTCATGGATTATATCATGGAGAAAAAGTTGCTTTTGGAGCTTTAGTTCAATTGGTTCTTGAAAACAGCCCTATGGAAGAAATAGAAGAGGTCATAGACTTTTGTTTGCAAGTTGGTCTTCCAATTACATTAAATGATTTGGGTATTAAGAAGGTAAATAATGAAGATATAATGAAGGTAGCTGAAATTTCCTGTGCTGAAAATGACACTATGCATAATATGCCATTTGAAGTTACAAAGGAGGATGTATATTCTGCTATACTTGCTGCAGATGAATTAGGAAAGCAATATAAATAGGTATTTAAGTAAAAAATCAACTTATACGCAGTATAAGTTGATTTTTTACTTAGAAGTCTATATATTTTGAGAGAAGGAGCTCTGTTAGTATTTTTGCTATGATGCTTTCAGCTCCTTGATTTAAATTCATTTTATTTTCCATTATTCCATCCATGCCTCCCCTTGTAAAGTTATCTACAAGTGATTTTTTTGCGGAATTTTTACCTAAAAACCATTCATAACATAATTTTGCTTTATCCAAGTATTTTGTGTCTTTAAGTAATTTGTAAGCTTCCATATACATAAGAGCTGTTCCGCAGGCCTCTAAAGGCTGTTCATCAAATTCGCATGGATGAGAATCATTTCTTTTAAACCAACCATTATTTCCTATAGGTTTAAAATAATCCTGTTTAAAACACTGCTGCTCCAAAAAATTTAAAGCTTCTAGGGCAATATCTAGATACTCCCTATTGTTTAATGCATTGCTACTTTTTAAAAGGCACCAGGGAAATATGCCATTACCATAAGTGAGACTATTTTCAAACCACTTCCAGGAATCACTGCTGTAACATTTAAAATTCTCTACAAGAGAATCTGAGAGCGTAATTATATCTTCTTTTACAGTATACTTTGAAATTTTAAATGTAGAACTGGTTTCTAAAAGTTCATCGTAAATCAAATTTAGTCCCAAAAGGCAGTAAGCTTTACTGTGAGTGTAAGACAGTGACTTTACATTGGGTAAGGCTTTTAATATCATATTTTCAACTGCATGTTTTATAGAGGATGGAATAATTTTTGATTGGAGCGTATACCCTAGTGACCACAGGCATCTTCCAAAACAATCTTCAGAGCCTTCCTCTTCAATGAAATTTCTATTGTAGGCCATAAAATTTTTAAAAGTTCCTCTTTTATTTTGAGCATAGAGCAAAAATGAAGTGTATGTAAAAATTAATTTTATATACTTTTCACTTTTGAATTTTTCATACAGCATTACAGCTACAATGAGAGCCCTTGCATTGTCATCTGTAGTGTATCCTGAATTTGGATCCGGAACTGAAAATACACTGTGCTGTATCATTCCAGTATCGTCAGTCATGATAAAAAGGGGTACAGAATCTTTTTCTTCAAAGGTAAGCATATATTACACCACCTGAGTTGCAATTTCACTGCTTTTTATAACAGAAGCAAATAGATTTTCATATTGTGCTGCAACAGAAGGCCATCTCATTTTCATGCCTAACTTCATGGTAGCCTTTTCCATGTTACGCCGCTTAAGTGGGTTATCCAATAAGAAATTCACAGCCTCTGCCAGGGAATCTGCATCTTTAAACTTTGCAAGAAGTCCTCTATTTTTGCTTAACATTTCTTGCGCATACCTATAAGGAGTGGAAACAATAACTCTACCATAGCCTGCTGCATAGGCTAAAGTACCACTTACAGCCTGTTCTTTACCTAAATAAGGAGTCATGTATATATCAGATAAAGTTAGGTATTGCACTATTTCTTTTTTTGTAAGATATTTGTTTATAAACTTTACATTGTTTTGAATATCAAATTGTGATACTAAATTCTTAAGTTTATTTCTATAACTTTCACCTTGTTCCTTTTTTACACAAGGATGAGTTTGCCCTAGCACCAGATAAAGAACTTCAGGATGCTTTTGGGCTACTTTAGAGATAGATTCTATAGCATATTCAATACCTTTTCCAGGACTTAGAAGTCCAAAGGTACTTACTATGCTTCTATCTTTATATCCTAGTTTTTCTTTTAAACAATTTCTATCTTCTACAACAATATCCGGAACTCCATGAGGAATAAGTATGATTTTGTTTTCAGGAATATTATATGTGTTCATCAAAATTTTTATAGAACTTTTTCCCATAGTAATTACTTTCTGGCTCTTATTACCTAAAGTTTTAAGTATAAGTTTTTGTTTCTCAGAAGGTATTGAAAGTATGGTATGAAACGTAGTTATAAATGGAATATTTAAATTATTTACAAAATCTAATATATATTCTCCGCAGTCTCCACCATATATTCCATATTCATGTTCTAATATAACTAAATTAGTATCTGAATTATTTAGCATATTGGCAAGATGAATATAGGATTTTTTGTCAAATTGATTTAAGGTGAAGGATACTTCCTTTGGATATTTATAATTTTCATCATTGACAGCAGCTATTTTATAGGAATTGGAAGAAAACTTATTTTTCAAATTTTTTACAAGATCGGCAGTAAAAGTAGCTATCCCACAGGCACGTGGCGGATAGGTACTCAAAAATACTATATTTTTTTTCAACGATATCACCTCTTAAGTTTTTATATTGCAAGTAAATTATTATTATAATTGTTTGAAACATAAGCTGAATTAGTTATATTGCAATATTTTTCTATAGTGCAATCTGAAGCTACTACAGAATTTGTCAGATTAACATTTTCATGTACATTTATTCTATCCCACAGTACACTCTTGCTTACATTGCAGGAACTACCAATATGGCAGTTGTTACCTAAAACTACATAAGGACCTATCTGAGAGTTTGCTTCAATGATACAGTCCTGACCTATAAATACAGGTCCTATTATTTTAACACTGGGATGAATTTTAACACTTTTATTTTTAAAAATTATATTGCTCTTATTTGTAAGATTTTTTGTTTTCATAAGTTTATTGCAGTTGCTGTACAATATATCTACATGTGCTTTTATATATTTTTTTATTGTGCCTATATCTATCCAGTAGTCGGTGTATTTGTAAGCAGCCATTTTATAGCTTTTATTCAAAAGCAGTGGATAAGTGTCTTTTTCTATAGATACAATTTCCTTTTCAGGTATTTCTTTTAGTACTTCTGGATCAAATATATACACTCCTGCATTTATCCATTTTGAGTTGGTTTCTCCTGCTTTAGGTTTTTCTTTAAAAGCTTTTATATAGCTGTCTCCGTCAAATTCTATAACCCCATACTGAGATGGATCTTTTACTTCAGTCATAGCTATAGAAACAGAAGCTCTTTTTTCTCTATGAAATTTTATGAAATCAGAGTAGCATAGATTATGTACTATATCTGAATTCATGATTATAAAAGTGTCATCAAAGAAACTTTCAGCATTTTTTATGGCGCCTCCTGTACCTAAAGGCAAGTCTTCGGAGATATAATGTATTTTTAATCCATATTTTTTACCATCACCTAAATAATTTTCAATATAATCAGATTTATAACAGGTGCTTATGACAATTTCACTAACACCAGATTCTTTTAACTTTAGTATAGTTCTTTCTATAAGCGGTTTACCCATAATTGGGACCATTGGTTTTGGAAGTTTGTCTGTCAAAGGTCTTAGTCTAGTGCCTTTGCCTCCAGCTAAAAGTAATGCTTTCATATTGATTCCTCCTTATGCTGAACAAATTTTTGAAATTTAATAAACATCTTAAATATATAGCTACAAAGATGCTTAGGCATTTTCAAAGAAATAACCAGTCAGTATGCTAGCCTATTTTTTACCATACTTCGTCGCCAGAACCCTTAGATAGGATTCACTATCTGCGGAACCTGCCTCCTAGTCTGATAAAAAATATTCGTCGCATCTTTGACTCGTTATTTTCTTTCAAATGCCTTTATTAATAAATATTTTTCAGTTATTAACAATTATCTTTTTAAAGGTAATACTTTTAGATAACTATTGCTGATCTTAAACTTAAAGTAAAAGATCAGGTTAAGATATGGATTGATAACTGTGAAATTTAAGATATTTTTAATATACTAAATTGATAGCAATTTATGGTATATATTGTTAATACTTTTATTTTAATCCAAAAGGTTTATTATGTCAACCTATATTTTTAAAAATTCTAAATATAAAATTAATTAAAGCTTGGAGATAATGTTATAATAAAATAAATAATAAATAGAATTATGTCTATGTTTTAAGTTAATTAGCTATAGGAGGAATTTTATGAAAAAGAAGATAGGTATATTTATAATGTCATTTATGATTATAATTTCAACCCTATTTGCAGCAGGTTGTTCTAATGATTCAACTGCAACTTCAGCTTCAGCTAAAAAAGATAAAATTAAAATAGCTGCTTTAAAGGGACCTACTGGAATGGGTATGGCAAAACTTATGGAAAACAAGAATGATTATGATATTACTGTTTACAATTCTGCAGATCAAATAGTGTCTAAAATTGTAAATGGAGAATTGGATGGTGCGGCAGTTCCATCTAACCTTGCACCAATTTTATATAATAAAACCAAAGGTCAAGTTGAGTTAGTTGGAATAAATACATTAGGTGTCTTATACATTGTGGAAAATGGAAATACAGTAAACAGCATAGCTGACTTGAAGGGAAAGACCATTTATTCAAGTGGTAAGGGATCTACTCCTGAGTATGTACTAAATTACATATTAAAGAAGAATGGATTGGAGCCAGGAAAAGATTTGACTATTGATTATAAAATGGATCACAGTGATCTAGCTGAAGCAATAGCATCTAAAAAAGTGGATCTAGCTGTTTTACCAGAACCTTTTGTGACTACAACTAAAATGAAAGACAGTAACTTGAGAATACCTATAGATTTGACAAAAGAGTGGGACAAGGCTTCCCAAGGACAGAGCAAGCTTGTAATGGGAACTTTAGTTTTTAGAAAATCATTTATAGACAAGAGAGGAAAGGATTTAGACAGCTTCTTGAGCAAATATAAAGAATCAGTAGACTTTGTAAATAAAAATAAACAAGAATCAGGAGAACTTATAGCAAAGGAAAGTATAATTCCAAAGGCTAAAGTAGCAGAAATGGCTATTCCAAAGAGTAACATAGTATTTATAAGTGCTAAAGATGGAAAGCAGGCCTTGGAGAAATTTTATGAAGTTTTAAACGAGAATAATCCAAAATCCATTGGAGGAAAAATGCCGGATGAAAATTTCTATTACAGTGGAAACAAAAATAATTAAAAAACTATCTATACTAATATTTTGGATGCTGATTTGGGAGCTTTGCTCCCTTTTTATGAATAATTCTCTTCTTTTACCTTCACCATTTGAAGTACTAAAAACCCTAATAATTCTAATGGGGAAAAATTATTTTTGGAAAAGCGTTTTTAATAGTATATTAAGAGTGATTATTGGAATTTTATTATCCATAGCTATTGGAATTATAACTGGTGTAATTGCAGGAATGAATAAATCTATAGAAGAATTATTAGAACCCCTTGTAGTTACTGTAAAATCTACTCCAGTTATATCTATAATTATTATAGCTTTAGTATGGTTCAATTCATCTAATGTGGTGATTTTTACAGCTATACTTATATGTTTTCCAATAATATATACAAATGTAATTGAAGGTATAAAGTCTGTAGATAAATATTTAATACAGATGGCGAGTGTATATAATGTAAAGCAAAAGTATGTGATAAAAGATATATATCTACCGAGTATAAAAAATTATATTATATCAGGAATATTTATGTGTCTTGGAATTGGATGGAAGGTTTCAGTGGCATCTGAAGTGTTAAGTACTCCTAATTATTCTATAGGACTAAATCTTTTGAATGCTAAAACAACTTTGGAAACACCAGAACTCTTTGCGTGGACTATTGTAATTGTAATTTTAAGTTTTATTTTTGAAAAAATATTTAAGTATTACTTGAGTAGAGCAAAAAAGTAGTTGCTTACTAAAATTGTGAATTGTGCATTGATAAAGAGGGTGATTTTATGGAAAAGAAAAATGAAGACCAATATGAAGTTACAATAAGTAGATTGAGTAAATACTATGAGGGAGTACCTGTTTTTTATAATTTAAATATGAAATTCTTGAAAAATAGGATTACAGCTATTCTTGGACCCTCAGGATGCGGTAAGACTACATTGTTAAATATAATAAGTGGAATTGAAAAAGATTATAATGGAGAAGTTAATTTAAAAGGCAGTACCATATCTTATGTATTTCAAGAGGATAGATTGATTCCATATCTTAGTGTATATGATAATGTGGCTTTTGTATTAAAATCTACTATGGACAAAGGTAGAGTGGATTTAGCTGTAAGAAAATTTTTGAATATGGTAGAATTGTGGGATTATAAAGACAAGCTCCCTTATAAATTAAGTGGAGGAATGAAAAGAAGAGTTGCACTTGCTAGGGCATTTGCCTATAAAAGCGATCTGCTTTTGATGGATGAGCCCTTTAAGGGACTTGATGATAAATTAAAAAGTAATATAATAGAGAAATTTTTAATGATTTACAGCGAAAATAGAAGGACTATTATACTGGTTACTCATGACAAAGCAGAAGCTGAACAATTAGGTGATGTGATCTATTCACTGGATTAAAAATTTTAAATTTACTAATATATGGCTGGTATAAGTGAATTTTATACTTATACCAGCCATAACAACTATTTGGAGCTTATTACATATTGAGCCAATTCAGACATTTGACTTTCACTTAAATTGCCCATAGAAGTAAGTTGATAGTTTATACCATTATCTTTCCACTTTAATGCACATTCTTGGCTAAACTTTTCTTTGAGCTTAACATTTTTATTTTTGCTTCCAATACCAATTAGAACTTCCTTGCCATCTTTAATATCCTGCTTTTCTTTAGCTGAAAATTTAGTGCCTTCAGGTGCTTCATGTACTTTATATTGTGTAAAATATCCTGTAATGCTGCCTATTTTTACAGGTACGGCATTTTTAAATATTGGAGCATCTGCTTCTACAGATCTTTTTGCAGCTCCAAGAGTTAAGGTTGTTTTTCTATCATTATTTATGGTATAGGTTGCATATGCGCCTCTATTATCATATTGTTTATCCGGGGTTGCACCATCTATATGTCCATCTACACCGGCTTCAACCAGCATATATCCTCCAGAAAGAGAGTCAGGTATTTTTACAATATAACCTAAATCTTTTTGTAAATCTGCTTTAGATGGAGCTTTATTGTAATCCTTCACATCTGTATAACCATCAACATATTTACCTATACTCTGAAGAGCTGAAGCCCTTAAATTTGGAGATGCAACAACTGAGCCTGCCAGTATAAGAAATCCGCAGGAAGCAGCAATGACAGTTTTTTTAATATTTAAACTAAAAGGTAAGAATTTTTCTCTAGACATATATTTATCACTCCTATTTGATTTAATTTCAGATTTTATATTTTCAAACATGTTATCAGATGGTACTATATCCTGAGATTTGTTTAATAAAGCTTTTTTTATATTTTTATCAAATTGTTCTTGATTAAGCATTTTCATTACACCTCACATCCTTATTATCATTGAAATAGTAACCTTCAAAATTTTCAGTTAAAAATTCTTTCTTAAGTAATTTCCTAGCGTTATGCAGTCGAGATTTTATCGTACCTTCAAAACATCCTAATACATGTGCTATTTCTTTTATGGACAACTCATTATAATAGTATAGGATAACGGTTGTTTTTAAAGGCATACTCAATTTATCAAGGGCCTTATCCACAAGATGTTTTATTTCATTTTTTTCTGTTATGTCAGATAGTGAGTTGCTTGAAACTGTATTTTTATCATTGATATCATCAATACACAGGTTGTTTTTTTGTTTTGAACAGTACCTCCAGCATATTCTTGTAAGAAGGCGATAGAACCATGATTCAAAAGCCTCTGCTTTTTTTAATTTTTTTATTTGATTGAAACATTTTATAAATGCTTCTTGAGCTATATCTTCTGCAATATCTTTTTGACCGGTTATAAGATATACAGTACGTACAGCTTTTACACTGTATTCTTCAAATAATATATTAAAGGCATCTAGATCACCTTCTTTACAGCGCTGTATTATGTCGATGTTATTCACTTAATTACCTCCTTTTTTAGGTGCACCTATTATATAAGAGACACCTTAGCTCAAAAAGGTTCAAAAATTTATATAATTTCTGTATAGAGTGTCTAAACGAAAAATCAACTTATACTCCTGATATTTTTTACAAACTTTAGCTCATTAAATATTTTGATAATTCTAAGTAAAAAATTCTAAAAAAGCTTCATTATTGTAAAAATATGCCTGCGTATAAGTTGATTTTTTAGTTAGAATACCTATGCAGATTGTAAAGTTTAAAACTAAATTTATAACTTTAGCATTTAAATTAAACTGGAAATTTGGATAAGTTTAACTGTAGAGTTAACCATCTATATATGAGTGATTCTAATTGAAATTTTAACTTATACATAAAATATACTAACAAAATTGAAAGCACATTTAAAAACTTTTTTTATAAGTCTTAGTGAGGTATTTTAGAAAATCTTAGAAGCTTATATATGTCTGAGGTACGAGTTTATATAAGCTTCTTTAGATTTTCAAAATACCGAGCTTTAGACTTATAAAAAGTTTTTAGTGTGATGAAATTTGTTAGTATATGGCTGGTATAAGTTAATTTTCTGGTTAGAAATTCTATATAAAAAGTTTAATTACAATTGGTATAGTAACTATTGAAAGCAGTGATGAAAAGGATACTATAAAAGCAGAATACTCTTTATTTTTGTTAAAGTTTTCTGCAAAAATTGTTGTAAATGCTCCAGCAGGCATAGCTTGCATTAAGATTAATGTCTTTAATACCATGGAATGTTCTTTAAATAAGAGCGAAACCAAGTATAATGCTGCTGGTATAAGTATAAGTTTTATGAGTGAACCATAATACATACTCTTGTCTTTAATGATTTTACTAAGCTCACTTCTTGACAATAAACTTCCTATTATAAGCATAGATATAGGAGTTGTTAGGCTTCCCACCATCTTCATTGTGCTCATAAAAATAGGGGGAATTTTTATTGAAAATATCATAATTAAAAGTCCAATTACTGCAGAAACTATTCCTGGATTTTTAAGAGATTTTATTACTTCTTTAAAGCTGCTTGTATTATTAAATAACATTACACCATAAGTCCATACAAAGATATTGAAAACCATGTTAAATATAGCAGCATAAACGACTCCTTCGTTTCCAAAAATACTTTGAGCTACAGGAAATCCCATAAAGCCGCAGTTTGAAAACACCATTGCAAATTCAAGAACGTTCTTCTTGCTTTTATCAACTCCTATAAGCAAAGGCTTTACTAATAGTGGAGTTAATATAAATATTATGAAGCTGTAGATAAAAGTCCTTATAATATTATTTGCAACGTTTGAACCATAAGAAATACTAAATGAAGAAATAACTAAAAAAGGAGTGGTTATTTCTACTAATAGCTTGGACAATCCATTTGATAAATTTTCATCTATAATATTTTTCTTTCCTCCATAAAAACCTACTAATGCAACTAAAAATAACGATATTATTTGAGTTATTACTGTATTTGTTCCCATATATTAACCTTCCTGTTATTTATTGTTCTTATCTGATGGCTACTTACTGTAACACTCCCACGCACACAGCGAAAGCGACTATACCAAATCAAAGATTTGGAATATCTGCTTTTCTATCAAAGTGGGAGATAACAGTAGCTACGCCCCTAGATAATTCATCTAAACTTAGTGGGAGAAACAAAATCCCACTAAGTAAGATTCATTGATAAAAAATTATATAAACAAATTTATCATATACAGATAAGATGTAAGTTGTCAAACATTAAATTAGCAATTGAAAAGCTTTTACATCTGACTCAAATAGCGTATAAAGGTGGATAAATAAGAAATTGAAATAAATATTGACTTATTAGTAAATAAGATTTACACTAATGTTTGATAAACTGGTTCTTTCTATATAATTCGTTAGAATTATGGATTGGATAGAAAAGTTTAGCGGCAATAAGTTTTACATTGCGGCAACGTAGACAAGCCTTGTGCTGATTTTGAAGTACGGGTAATTTTTTGATGTTTTCTCTAGGGGGAAATATGGCTATAAATGTGTTAAATAAAATAAAATTAAAATTGTGTGAAGATATTTTTTTCTCGGCTTCTTTATTAGCAGTAATAATTACTTCTTTTTTTAATATCCCTCGTATAGATTACATAGATTTCAAAGTAATAGCTTGCTTATTTGAATTAATGATTATAATAAAAGTTTTTGAAGAATACTCTTTGCTTAGTTACATTTCGGTAGCTATTTTAAATAGTTGTAAAAATCAAAGAATATTAACTCAAGTATTGTGTTTAATTTCATTTGTATTTTCAATGCTTTTAACAAATGATGTGTCATTATTGACGGTGCTGCCCATTATGGTGTTAATCTCACAGAAAAGTGATTTTAATATTATTATACCTTCAGTTATGGTAACAATTTCTGCAAATTTGGGAAGCAGTGCAACACCCATGGGGAATCCACAAAATCTTTATATTTTTTCATTTTTTAAACTAAATGCAAAAAGTTTTTTCAATTTTTCACTACCAATTTGTATTATTAGTTTAATTTTAATTATATTAATAAGTTTTATTATTAAGCCAAAGCAAATTAATTGTGATATGAGTTGCATTAAAATAGTTGAAAAAAAGAAAATTAGTATATTTTCAATATTATTTGTTCTTATAATTTTAAGTGTTTTTGGTATGGTGTATTATTTAGCTTCATTATTTGTAGTAGTACTAATTACTCTCATTTTAAACAAAAGTACCTTTAAAAAGGTTGATTATAAATTGCTAATTACTTTTATATGCTTTTTTATTGCAGTTGGCAATATATCAAATATATCTATTTTGAAAAGTAATTTATCAAATATTACTCAAACCATGGGAGCAAGTTATATTGTCTCGATTATTTTAAGTCAAATAATCAGCAATGTACCGAGCACAATTTTGTTGGCTCCTTTTACAAAATATAGCTATGCTTTATTTTGCGGTGCAAATATTGGGGGACTTGGAACTCCAATTGCTTCTTTAGCTAGCCTTATTTCATATAAGATATTTGCCAATGAATATCCACAGAAGAAGAAGGAATATTTAGTGAAATTTACTATTTTAAACTTTTTTTTCTTAGTTGTTCTAGGAACTTTTTTTTATAGTAGAATGTGAAAAATGGGGTTTTATCATGGAAATGAATTTAATTTGTTCTGAAAATATGACCAGAGTATTAGAAGAAATACTTAATACTCGGAAAATAGAAATTAGTAAGGATGCCAATGTGTGTGTAATTGAAAAAGGATTTCCTTTAGAAAAGGGAAAAATAGGCATATATTTTGATATGACGACCATAAATGTTTTAATGGATTATTTAGATGAAATTTCAACAAGTAAAGAGGAGTTTAAAAATATAATTACAGGAAGATGCGAAAAAGATGAGCTTAAGGTATTAACTTATGATGAAATTTACTATTTTGAAGCTATGGGTAATGACGTTTTCGGTAGAACAAGGGACAAAAAATATAAAGTAAAGGAAAAGCTTTATGAGTTAGAAGAAAAACTAGAAAGTAAAGGCTTCATAAGAGTGAGTAAATGTTTTGTTGTAAATATAGAAAAGGTAGATCGTATAATTTCTTGGTTTAATAGTAAGCTTATATTAAAAATTATGAATATAGATGAAGAAGTTTATGTTACACGAAAATATTTGAACGATTTTAAGAAATTCCTCGGCGTATAGAGAGGTTTATAAATTTTGAGGTGATTTGAATATGAAGGAAAACGTAAAAGACTTTTTATTTAACTTAATAATATCTGTATTTATTGGATTATTTGTTGGTATGTGCCAAGTAACGGTTGTAAATATGAATGGCGTAGTTGCGTCTATATTAATTATATCTTGTATACTTGGTGGTGTTATCGGAACAATTTCCAGGTTTGTATTCATTTATATGCTTGGGATAAAACAAATTGATGCAAAATTATCTTTTTTAGCAGTGTTTGTTATAATAGGAGTTATTTCATATATACCATCCTTATATAACTATTTAGTTTATGATGAAAAAATTGTAACAGTGACATTAGCCTCAATTTTAATATCAGCGGAATTTTTAGGAATGAGTTTTTGCTACTATTCCTATAAAAAATATTTGAAGTTCAATTTAAAACTTATAAATAAGAAGAAGCAACTAAGAGGAAATCATTAAATGTGTCAAAAAGTAACTAAATAAAAGTAAGGTTCAAAACTCTATGTGAACCTTACTTCTTATGTTATCTACTTTTTTAAATTTACTCTGACAGCATATCCAGTCGTTATTTTATATACTCCCTGCAGAGAAACTACATTTTTATTTAAAGATTTAAATTGAGATTTATCATTTTTAGTGTCGTATTTAATATAAAAATCATACTTACCATCCCCATCAAAATCTATACTTTGAGAAATTACTTTAGGTATATTTTTACCTGTATAATCAATTTCAACAAAGCCTTTAGATCTATCAGAAAAAAGACCCTGAAATACAGGTTTGTGTATTTTTATGTTATAATCCTTGAAAGAAATAGTCTTATTTACTTCACCGCCAGTATATATAGGAGAAACTTTTATTGAAGTTATATTAACAAACTCTTTAGCCCAGAAGTCAGTAGCTATAAAAGTGGCTAGTACTACAAATAAGGATAAAACAGCAGCAGTATACCCTAAAAAAGCTTTCAATTTGATCATTTTTAATCCGCCTTTCTTTTTATTATTTAATTACTTCTAAAAAAAGCTGCCTGTAGTTATAAGTCTTAAAAGTCTATATACTCCCTTAATCATAGTCCCACCACCAATTGTAAGTGCAAAAATATATGCAGGATAGAGAAATAAATATCTGGATAAATTAGTTTTCACACCTGTTTTTGTACCTTTTATGTGATAAGATACAGCAGAAGCAGGACAAGTATCTATACATTTTCCGCATTTGGTACAGGTAATTAAAGCTTTTCCATTTGCAAGACTGTTCTCATCTATTGAGTAAGTTGGACATTCTCTTACACACTTTTTGCAATTTAAACATTTATTTTTATCTATTCTTATTTCAAATATATTTATTTTATTAGAAAAGGATTGGAAGGCTCCGAAGGGACAAAATAGTCCGCATTGAGTTCTTTTTCCAGTAAGTATAGGCAGTATTATAACTAAAATTAAGAATAAGGAGTAAAAAACAATAGTTTTAATTAATACTATTGTGGAAGTTATTTGTTCTGCTTCCGTAACTGCTTTAAAGGGACAAAGCCAATCACAGTAAACAGGAGCAAGAGTAGCAGCAGACAATAAAACAATAGATATTAAAATAGCAAAGGATAAATAAGTCCACTTCCTATTTATTTTCAATTTTGGCTTTTTACATAATAAAGAACATCCTTCATCAAATCCTCCATAAAAACAAGCCCAACTGCAAAAGCCTCGTCCAAAGGCTATACTAGCGCCAAGCCAAATTACTATCATACTTGCAATGCTAGCAAATCCAGTTAAAAGTGAGCCGGGGAAAATTATGGTTTTGGTTAAAGCAGCAGGTATTATAATCATTGGAATTACCATATGGCAAAATGGAGTTTCTCCATTAATAAAAGTGGATTCATTATAGAAAATACTTCCTCTAAGTTCTATTAAATTAGTCATAAAACTGACTGCAAAAAGTAAGGCATATATTACAAAAAATATCCTCCTATATTTATAAGTTTTCTTTGTGTACACCATAAGAAAAAATATTATATTTATAAAAACATAGCCTATGGAAAAAGAAATTCTCATTAAAGGTTCCTTTGGAAGGGAACTGCCGCCGCTTAACAAAACAATACTTAACAGTAATATTGGTATACAAGCAGCTACTGATTTTGCAAACTTTTTGCCTGTACTTGTTTCTGCTATTTTTTTAGTTTCTAAATTATTCAATTTAACATCATCTCCTTAAAAAGCATCATTATTCCTGAATACATGTAAAACACTCCAATTATTAAAGAGCACATTTGACCTATTAATTTAATTTGCTTACCTTTTAAAACACCTATAAATGGAATGGGTATAAAATAAACAGCAGTGCCTACGAAAAAGGCAGCAAAGTATAAAATACTGCTGAGGATATTAGTAAAGAAAGCAGCATCTGAAAAAGCTAAAATGAATGGAGGACATACATTTATACCTGTTAAAAAGCCTAAAAGCACTACAGTAGTAAAGCCTTTTTCTTTATTTGAGTAGTTAGAAAACTTACTAAAGTATTTAATATTGCAAAATCTATGCGACTTTGAAAATGTGTAAACTATAAGTGTAAATGATAAAAATATATAAGATAGTGCAAATATAATTCCTTTAAAGTGAGATTGTTTTATTATAAAGTTTCCTGTAATCCACGCTAAAATAGCAAATAGTATATAACCAAGAAGTCTTCCTAACATGAATTTAGATAAACAAATAAAATTCCATTTTGTCTTTTTATCTTCACTTAAAATATAGGGAACAAATACAGGAATACAAGAAGCAAGGCAGTAGCCTCCGCTTGAAAGTCCTAAGATAAATCCTTTGAACATAAATTAACCTCCTTTTCATTACAAATTTATTATATTGAGTTTTATAAATGTAAACTATAGATTTCTTTTAACATGCAATATAGAGTATATAAGATGCATTTTTAAACATTGCAACTCAAATTAAGAAAATTTTAAGTTATGTATATAGAAAAAGCATATTAGTATATTTGAGAATTAATTTCTAGAAATTTAATATACATATAACTATAAGGATAAGTTATGAATTTACGAGGTAGGGGAAATTACATGGAGAATAGGCAAATCTTAATAGGCCAGTTAGAAACAATAAGAAAAATAATAATTAGAATTAATGGGTTAGATCAAGAAAGAGTTAAGTATGAGAAAAAAGGAAAGAGACCAGTTCAAATTTCAGGGAGTTTATTTGTTCTTTTCCTTTCATTTGGAATAATTTCAAAGGAATCTTATAACAGCGTAGCTTCTCTGAGTAGTTTTTTTATTGGAAAAGATGTGAATACAAATATTTTTAAGTATTATGCATCACGATTTACTGCAATTTTAGCAGGTATATTTATTTTAACAATTATATATAGGTTAGTTTCTAAACAAATAAATAGTAATATAATTGACCAAATTGTTATTGACATTCAGAAACTACGCACACGTATTGAACAAAATGGGGTTGTACATAGTGACTACTGTAATGAAAATGCGTTAAATGCATTTATAGGATATTTAAAACGTGGGCAAGCAAGAAACTTGCAGGAGTGCATAAATTGTTATACAAATAGTCAATATGTAGATAGAATTGTCAATGGATTGGAAGGTATTCGAAGTTCTATATCAAAGAAATAAAATTTAGTATTTTGTAATGTAAAAAAGCAAATTAAATTATCTCTTTTCTAATTCACGCATTATAGTAAAGACTTCCTCATCAGTAGTTTGTTCAAAGTTTTTATAATGTAAGCCTACAGCATAAAATTCATCGGGTATAAATAGGCATATAACTTCATCTACAAATTTCTTCAATAAAGAAATTGTATCTCGTGGAGCTACTGGTACAGCTAGAATGATTTTTTTTGCAGCGTGTTTTTTGATTGACTTTATAGCGGCCTGTATTGTAAAACCCGTTGCAATTCCATCATCAATAATTATTACTGTTCTATTTTTTACATCAGGAAAATTTTCATTTCCTTTATATTTATTTAATCTCCTTTTAATTTCTTTTATTTGCTTAGATATTTCCTTTCCTATATAATCTTCAGATATATTTAGCACATTTATAGAACCTTCATTCAAAAGATAGGTTCCATCTGAAGATACAGCACCAATGGCAACTTCTTTATTACGAGGTGAACCTATTTTCCTTGGAATGATTAAATCCCATTCGAATCCAAATTTTTTTATAGTTTCATAAGCTGTTACTATTCCTCCTCTTGGAATGGCAAGAACAATAGGGCTTTCATCTTTAAATTTTTCAAGCTCTACAGCAAGTTTTTTCCCAGCATCTTTTCTATCTACAAACATAGTATCAACTCTTCCTTAAATTTTATATAGATTAGTTTAAGTTGAAACTATAGAATTATGCAAGAAATTTTAAATTTTTCTCTATATATTATATAATAGTAACATAATATATGGCAGGGAGGTTTGTCCTTATATGAAGAATATACTGACACAAGAAAATATTGACAAGTTAAGAGAAGAATTAGACTATAGAATGACTGTAAAAAGGGCCGAAATAGCAAAGGAAAAATTAGTAGCTGCTGCACATGGTGATAGGTCTGAAAATGCAGAGTATAAAGAAGCCTGTGCAAACTACAGAGAAAATGACAATAGAATCCAGTATCTATTAAGTATGATTTCAACTGCAACTGTAATAGATGTTAAAAGTGCGGATAAATCGGTAATAGGTGTTAATAGTAAATTTAAAATTAAATTTGTAGAGGATGAAGATGAAGAAATTGTATCATTAGTAACTACTATAGATGCTGACCCAGAAAATATGCTTATAAGCATAGAGTCGGATTTAGGAAAAGCATTAGTAGGAAAAAAAGTTGGAGATACAGTTGAAGTTGATGCTCCAAGTGAAAAATATACGGTAGAAATATTAGAAATGCTATAGTAAGTTTTATTTTAAATGATACATACAGTATTTATAAAATAGTGTGCATAGGTTTATATTTATAAGACCCATGCATACTATTTTTATTTAAGCTATTGATTTTTTATAAAAAGGGGTATACTATCTAACTAGACAACATGTTGTCTAGTTACTAAATCTTAAGGAGGAAACAAATGAATCGGTTTTATATACAGCAAATTTTTGCAATAATTTTTTATCTATCAAATAAGGTTCAAGTAGAAGGAGATAAACTGGATGAGAGAATAACAGTTCGTCAGTGGATGGTACTTTTAACAATTTTACATTTGCCAGAAAATGAGGCCTTTTATAGCAATATAGCAGAGAAGATGGGATGTTCCAAGCAAAATGTAAAACATATTGTTGTAAATTTAGAAAAAAAGAACTATGTAATTTTAGAAGAAAATAAGAAAGATAAGCGGTCAGTTAACATTAAAATAACTCAAGATTGTATGAAAATTATTAAAGAGTATTATGAAAAAGGAAATAAACTCATGAGCACTATATTTAGAGACTTTGATGATGAAGAATTAGAGACATTGTGGAAACTTTTAAATAAATTAGCTGCTTATGATGGGTCTAACTGGACAGGTTATGGAGAAATAGCAGATTTTGATAGAAGGTAGAGGAGAAGCTATGAATAATGATAATTGTACAATAAAAATAACACCAGAAGTATCAAGAGTAGATGAGCCAGTTGATATAAAAATAAATGGTCTTCCCAAAAATGAAAAAGTTATAATTCGTGCTGTAAGCAGCGATTACTATTGTATTAATGCTTCTATACTTGAAATAGGAGATAACACGTTGTGGGAGTCTTATGCAGTTTTTGAAACAGATGAATGTGGAAATATTAACTTTGAAAATGCAGTGCCAGTTGATGGAACTTATAGTAATTGTGATAAAATGGGATTATTTTATTCTATGAGGCCAAAGCAGATCCGTAAGAGCAAGTTAATACAAAAGTTAAGTAGTATAAATGAAAATAGAAAGTACAAAATTACATTTACAGTAGAGAAGAACGGAAAAATAATTGGATCAAAGGAACATACAAGGGTTTACTGTGATGACACAATTAAAAGTATTGATGTAGTAGAAAAAAATCTCTTAGCAAGATATTTTACTTCTAAAGATAATATAAAACACCCTGCAATAATTGTTTTAAGTGGAAGTGATGGCAGAATTGAAAAAGCACAGGCAATTGCTGAACTATTTGCCATGAGAGGATATTCTGCATTAGCGGTTTGTTATTTTGGACTTGAAGGAACACCAGAGGATCTTAACATGATACCTCTTGAGTACGTTGAAAATGCAGTAAAGTGGCTAAAGAGGCAGGATACTGTTGACGAAAACAAGATAGCTATATATGGAAGATCTAAGGGTGGTGAACTGGTGCTCCTTGCAGCATCTATGTTTAAAGATATCGCCTGTGTTATTGCAAATACTCCAAGCTGTTACGTATATGAAGGAATTAAAAGTAATAAACTTCCATCCCATCATTCTTCATGGATGTATAGAGGTCGCGAAATACCTTATTTAAAATTTAATTTTCATATTATACTGAGATTGATAATAAAAATGATGAAAAAAGAAAAAGGAGCACTGGCATGGATGTATAAAAAACTAATTGAAGAAGGCGATAGGGACAAGGCTACTATTGCATTAGATAAGATAAATGGATCTGTTTTAATGATATCATCAGCAGCAGATGAAATATGGCCTTCAAAAATGCATTCAGAAACAGTTTGCAGTATATTTGAAAAATCACATTTTAAACATGAATATAAGCACATTACCTTTGCAAAGTCAGGTCATATATTGACAGTGCCTTTTCAGTCAATATATCCATCAGAGAAATATCCATACGATGTAGAAAGTTGGGCAAAGGCAAATATGGACTCGTGGAATGAGACAATTAAATTTTTAGAGAAGTGGGCAAGTAAATAAATATTAAATATGAAATTTTATTGAATTGAAACATTCCACTTTGTTTACAGTCACTTCATTTTCTTAAATTGATGTCATTGAATTATAATATTCAATTGCCCAATTACATAAAGTTGATAAAACAGGTAAAAGGGTTTTACCCTTTTCTGTAAGAGAATATTCTACTTTAGGAGGAACTTCAGCATAGACAAATCTATTCACTAATTGATCTTCCTCCAATGCTCTAAGCTGCTGAGTAAGCATTTTTTGAGTAATATTTGGCAAGGCCCTTTTTAACTCACTGAATCTCAGAGTATTTTCACCTAAGTGCCATATAATAAGAGGCTTCCATTTGCCACCTATGATATCTAAAGTTAATTCCATGGAGCAGCTGTATTCATTGCCTTTGAATTTCAACATTTATTATATTTAGTGATGACACATATAATTTAACAGAACTTTATTATATTGTCATCGCTAATGTTCACCTCTCTTCATTTTATAATAATTAGTTATTATAAGTATACAAATGGGTACTATACTACTAAAAAGTACCTACTTCCCTAAAATGATAGTACAGTATATAATATCTCTTGTAAAGTAATTTACAACATTAATTTGAAATTACAACAGAAATATGAAATTTTATTGAATTAAAAACTATGTAAACTTATTACACGAGAAGGAGGATTGTGATATGAGAGTAATAGCTATTAATGGAGGTCCTAGAAAAAATCATAATACAGCAACTTTATTAAATAAGGTTCTTGAAGGAGCTGCTTCTCAAGGGGCTGAAACAGAAATTATCCATCTGTATGATTTAAACTTTAAAGGTTGTGCTAGCTGTTTTGCATGTAAATTAAAAGAAGGTAAAAGTTACGGTAAATGTGCCAGGGTAGATGATCTTTCTCCTGTACTAAAAAGGCTGGATACAGCAGATGCAGTGGTTTTAGGTTCACCTATATATTTGGGTAATGTTACGGGTGAAACAAGATCATTTATAGAAAGGCTATTTTTTCCGTTGATAGAGTATACTAATCATCCTACACTTCTACCTAGAAATATTCCTGCAGCATTAATATATACAATGAACATATCTGAAGAGAAAATGAAAAATATATGTTTAGATAAATATCTTGAATCTAACGAAATGCTATTTAAAAAATTCTTTGGAAAATGCAAAACATTGTATTGTACTGATACTTACCAATTTAATGATTATTCAAAGGTGGTTTCAGATATGTTTGATTATGAAAAAAAGTTAAAAAGGCATAAAGAAGTATTTCCCAAAGATTGTGCTAAAGCATTTGATATAGGAATTGAATTTGTGAAACACAAGATTTAAAGGAAGTAAATATATTTGGATTGTTTCCAAATGACATGATCAAATTGGGATTTGATCATGTCATTTTTTTTGCTTTCTGTTTTCTCTAAATCTGCGAACTTTTATAAGAGTTGCGCAGGTATTGTCACACCATTTTCGTGTATGACTTTTACTTTCGTCATAAAAAACCCATCTACATTCAGGATTTTCACAAAGTTTAATTCTGTCTATATCGTATTTTGAAATCATTTGAGCAAAAGAAGAAATGATTTCAAATATGATAAAATCTGAACAGGATTTAACTGGAACAGTTTTTATGCAAAATCTATCTTCACTTTTCTCTAATATCTTATAAAATAAAGAAGCTTTAAGATAATCATTTATTTTATTTATGTCTTTTAAATCTAATGTTTTTTTTGTACATAGTTTATTTGTAACATAACTTAAAAAATCCCTAAGTTCTAATAATTTATTAATCATTGCTTTATCAGGTATATGAGTATCTGCTAAATTCCATTTTGCACAAAAATCTTTCAACCAATTTTTATCCTTTAGGGGATCCTTAAAAATTTTATGAGTTTTGTACCATTGACTATTGATGAAATCCATACATAAGAACTCCATTTTGTGTAACCTCCATTAATTATATTGACCGTTACTTGGATCGATGTTATTATTTAATTATACCAATGTAACTGTATTATGTAAAATTGATAGTTACACTATACATATTAAAAAGAGGGGTGCAGGCAAATGAAAAACTATGCAAGTAATTTCATAAAGAAGGTTGAAGAATATGGTTTTAAGGCACAAATTATCTCCTTTAAACATATGGAAGAAATAAAATTAGGCATAGAAAATATGAAACAAACTTATGAAGATATAAATGTTAATATTGGGAAGTATTTAAATAAGTTTGATTATAAAGTATCAGATGATTTTTTAAAACCAAAATCAATTATTGTTATAGCAGTTCCACAGCCAGTAGCAAGAGTATATTTTACTTTAGGCTTAAAAAGGTATGCTGTAATTATGCCGCCAATGTATTTATTAAATTCAAGCAGTGAATTTGAGAAAAAACATAAGAAAATATGTGAGATAACTGAAATTGTTGAGAAGATACTTTCCTATGAAAATTTTAAGGCAATTAAGGTTAATATTCCATGCAAGCCTTTAGCAGTAAAAAGTGGACTAGGTACATATGGAAAAAATAATATTTGTTATATAAATGGTGAAAGCAGCTTTTATTGGCTTGGAGTATATGTATCAGATATGCCCTGGGAAAATGACTCCTGGGGGGAGTATACCATTATGGACACATGTAAAAATTGTGATCTGTGTTTAAAAAATTGTCCTACAGGGGCGATAGCAGAGGATAGATTTATAGTACATGCTAATAAATGTATTACACTTCAAAATGAAGATAGCGGAGATTTCAAAAAGAGCTTAAGACCAGAGTGGCACAATTGCTTAATAGGCTGTATGAGATGTCAAATTATCTGTCCTGCAAATAAAAAGTGTATAACTAGCATAAAGAATATTACCGAATTTAATGATTGGGAGACAAGAAAAATACTTGCTAAAACTCCATTAGAGGAATTGCCAGAAACAACCTACAAAAAGCTAGAATCAATTAGTTTTATAGAAGACTATAAATTACTTCCACGTAATTTGAAAGTTTTAATAATGAAATGATTTAAAAGATAAGTTATAATAATCATAATATGGCATATATTGTGTAGATATAATTATGGAGGAGAAAATGAGCAGTAATAATAAAAGTAAAATTACTTTATATTTAATGAGACATGGACAAACCATTTTAAACAAAGCTAATAGAACTCAGGGATGGTGCGATGGAGTTCTTACCAAGGCAGGAATTGAGGTAGCTGTAAATACAGGGCTTGGACTTAGCAATGTTAAATTTAAAGCAGCCTACAGCAGTGATTTGGGTAGGGCAGTGAAAACTGCAAAAATTGTTATAAAGGAAAATAAGGTAAGTGAAAATTTACAGTTAAAAGAACTTGAAGGACTAAGAGAAATGTATTTTGGAAAATACGAAGGAGAGCTTGAGAGTATAATGTTTAACGATATACTTAGCTACCTTAATGTAAGTTCCTTTAAGGAAGCAGAAGAAAAGTATGATTTCCAAAGAGAATACTGCAATTCATGTGCAACTTTGGATGATACAAAGGAAGCGGAGTGTTATGATACAGTAATAAAAAGAGTTATGAAAACACTAACAGGGATATGCATGGAAAATTCTGATGGTGAGAGTGGAAATATACTTGTAGTAGCTCACGGTGGAATAATTAGATTGATTATTGATTATTTGGACAAGAATTTTAATGTGCGAGATATGGATAATTCAAGTATATCCAAGATTACATATGAAAATGGAAATTTTAAAGTAGAATCTGTAAATGACACTAGTTATAGTGAAAAAGGTAAAGCTATGAAATGTGTCTTGGAATAATAAAATTCAAAGTGGCATAATCAAGTAAAGTTTTATTTGATTATGTCATTTTTCATTATCTGAATAAATTTTCGCTTATAAAAATAATTTATGTTGAATTGTGGGGAATTGGATTGATTTACATGGAATTAACTTATTTGTAAAGTTGTCTTAACAAGCTAAGTGCATAATTCTAGTTGTAGACAACTTGAAAGGAGATTAGTGTATGAAAAAGTTAATATTTATATTACTAGATGGACTTACGAGAAAAGGTGCAAAAGATCATATGGGATATTTATGGCATATGGTTGAATACAAAAAAGCTAAATATGTAAATATAAGAGGTGAACTTCCCAGTCTTTCCAGGCCTTGTTATGAAACCATATTTACTGGTACGCCTGTGTGTGAACATGGTATAACATCTAATAATATTACACGCAATTCAAATATGGAGAATATTTTTTCTTTAGCTAGAAAAAGTAATTTAACTACAGGAGCTGCAGCTTATAGCTGGATAAGTGAATTGTATAATATAAGTCCCTTTAATAATATCCGTCATAGGCAACTTCATGATGATGATTTGAATATTCAACATGGTATTTACTATTTTGATGACAGTTATCCTGATACTCATTTATTTCTAGACGGAGAATATTTAAGAAATATATATTGCCCAGACTTGTTGTTGATTCATCCTATGGGATTGGATTTTGTTGGACATAAGTATGGTTCTAGTTCTAGAGAATATGAATCAAAGTTGGTTGAAATGGACAGCATTCTAGCCAATTTAATACCATTGTGGTTAAAAGATGACTATTCAATAATAGTAACTTCTGATCATGGAATGAGTGAATTAGGGAATCATGGTGGCAATGTTGATTTTCTTAGAAACTTACCCTTATTCATATTTGACAACAGTGTAGATTTTGAAAAAGAAGAATACTCACAGCTTATAGTCGCACCACTAATATGTGAAATACTTAAAATAGATCCGTCACCCTATATGAAATTTAAATTTAAGTAATAATACAAAAGTTTAAAGGAGCGAAGATATGTTTAAAAATTCTAAAAGAGCCATAATATTAAGTTTAATTGTTACATCAATATTTACATCTACACTTGCAGGATGTGGAACCAAAAGAGATGCTGTAAAAACAAATAGTAATGATGCACAGCTTCAAGTAAGGCCTACAAAAGAAGCTGTAAAAAAAGAAGGAAAACTTATTTCTTATGGTATGCCTGATACTTGGGCAAACTATAGCGAAATTTTTAAAGATGTTGAAAATCAATATGGAATAATTCATCAAGATACAGACATGACAAGTGTAGAAGAACTTTCAAAATTCAAAGCTGAAAAAGATAAACCAGTAGGTGACATAGGTGATGTTGGAATAACTTTTGGTGATATTGCTAAATCTCAAAATATAGTACAACCTTATAAAAACAAATACTGGAATGATGTCCCTGACTGGGCTAAAGATAAAGATGGATATTGGACAGGTGCTTATACAGGAACTATAGCCTTTTTTGTAAACAAGAAGCTTGTAAAAGACGTACCTCACAGTTTTAAAGAGCTTTTAAATCCTGAATATAAAAAATGTATATCTGTAGGAGATGTAATGAAGGCTGCAGAATCACAAAATGCTGTACTTGCGGCAGCATATGCAAATGGTGGAGATGAAAAAAATATTCAGCCGGGTATTGATTTTTTTAAGAAGTTAAATGCTATGGGCAATTTAAACAATGTTGATGAAAAAGTAAGCAATTTTCAAAAAGGAGAAATTCCAATTGGTATTGTGTGGGATTTTAATGCTTTAAATTATAAAAAGCAAATTGATCAAGCAGGTGATTATGAAGTCGTAATTCCTACTGACGCAACAGTTATGAGTGCTTATGTATCGATAATAAACAAATATGCTCCTCATCCAAATGCAGCTAAAGCTTTCCAGGATTATTTATTTAGCGATCAAGGCCAAATAAATTTAGCTAAGGGATTTGCAAGGCCTATTAGAAAAGTTAATATTCCTAAAGATATAAAAAAACAAATGATGCCAGATAGTGATTATAAATCTGCAAAAACTATAAAGGATTATGCTGTGTGGAATAAAACATGTAAGGAGATACCGGACTTATGGAAACAAAATATATTAGCACAATAAAAAATGAAATAAGAAGGAGAAGCCTTTTATGGCTTCCTTTCATATTTTTAATAATTTTAGTTTTATCATTTGAAATAATACCTGGAATTTATGTATTAATAAATAGCTTTATTACAAATGGTGGAATAGGACTTTCTAACTATATAAAAGTGTTTACAAGTAAATTTTATTTAATGTCTTTAATGAATGGGTTAAATGTATCTATTTGTTCATCGCTAGTCGGTTTGATTATAGGTACTTGTGCTGCAATATGCTTAAAATCGTTAAAGAAGGATATTGCAGAAAGATTAGTTTCTATTGTGAACATGACTTCTAATTTTTCCGGAGTACCTCTTGCCTTTGCTTTTATTGTATTACTTGGAGCTAATGGTTTAATTACCATATTTTTTAAAAGCAAACTAGGCATTAATTTATACAGCAGTGGATTTGACTTATATTCTTGGATGGGGATAATTCTTGTGTATATATACTTTCAAATTCCTTTGGCAATAATGCTCATGTATCCTGCTGTTTATGCAATAAGTGACGATATTATAGAGGCAGCTTCAACGCTTGGTGCAAGCAAATTTACTATTTGGACTAAAATAGAAATACCTACATTAATACCTTCATTAGCTGGAAGTTTATGTATCCTTTTGGCAAATTCACTAGGTGCCTATGCAACTGCTTATGCTCTAGTTGGTTCTAATAAAAATCTAGTTGCCATAACTATTGCAAATCTTGTATCTAATGATATAGCTTCTGATCCCTCACTAGCTAGTGCATTATCTATGGTTTTAGGTGGAATTTTAATGATATTTGTTTTTGTGAAAATTAAACTTATTAAAAACATAGATTAAATTTTGGAGGAAAAGAAATGAAAAAGAGTATAGGGAAAAAGATTTTTTTAGTACTATTATTTATATATTTATTTGTACCAATGCTGGCTATAATTCTGTTTTCTGTGGCAGGCAGTTGGGATACAACTATTTTGCCTACAAGCTATACTTTTAAATACTATAGTTTGATATTAGGAAATTCTCAATTTAAATTAGCATTATTAAGAAGTACAGTTATAAGCATTTTGACTTGTTTAATAAGTATTATCATTATGGTTCCAAGCATATACCTTGCTAGTTTACATTTTAAAAAGTTGGAAAAGATTTTTGATGTATTGTCATTACTTCCTTTTATTATGCCAGGTGTGGTACTTGTTATAGGACTTATCCAGATCTATTCTAAAGATCCTATAAATATATCTGGAACCATGTGGATATTATTAGGAGCATATTTTATTATATGTTTACCATTTATGTATCACTCTATAAGAAATAGTTTTAGGGGAATAAATGCACCTAATCTTAAGGAAGCTGCAATGATTTTAGGCTGTACTGAATTTCAAGCATTTATTAAGGTTATAGTGCCAAATATAATGAGAGGATTGATATCTGCAGTACTTTTATGTGTAGCAATATTATTTGGTGACTTTGCTTTAGTTAACCTATTGGTTGGCAGCTCATACCAGACTGTTCAGATGTATCTTTATAATATTTTAAGCCAAAATGGACATGCAGCTAGTGCAGTTGTAACAATTTATACAATTGTTATATTTGTTATTTCATATATTACAACAGTATTAACAATGCCAGGAAAAAAATGGAGGGTTAAAGAATAATGGACTATATTTTAATAAAGGAGCTAAATAAGAATTTTAATAAAGTAAAAGCTTTATCCAATATAAATATTAGCATAAAAAAAGGTGAATTTGTATCATTACTTGGACCATCCGGCTGTGGAAAGAGTACTTTGCTTAGAATAATAGCTGGACTAGAAGATCCAAGTAGTGGAGAAATTTCTGTAAATAATAATGATTTAGTAAACATTCCAGTTAATAAAAGAAATATGGGGATGGTATTCCAAAGTTATTCTTTATTTCCCAATATGACTGCTAGAGAAAATATAGCTTTTGGACCTAAATTAAAAAAAGTACCACAAGAAGAAATAAAAATTAAGGTTCAAGAAATTATAAATTTAGTTGGTCTCAATGGACGTGAAAATCATTATCCAAGCCAACTTTCTGGAGGACAACAACAAAGAGTAGCACTTGCAAGGGCTTTAGTAGTAAATCCTGATGTACTTTTACTTGATGAACCACTAAGTGCTTTAGATGCTCAAATACGAATTACCTTGAGAAAGTTAATAAAAGAAGTTCATAATAAATTTAAAATAACAACACTTTTTGTTACACATGATCAAGAAGAGGCTTTATCTATTTCAGATAGAATATTTATTATGAATAAAGGAGAAATTGTTCAGTATGGTACCCCGGAAGAAATTTATAAAAATCCGGAGACAAAATTTGTTGCAAATTTTGTTGGAACTTATAATCTTTTAACACCTAAATTTTTAAATCAACCTGAGGATTGTAGTAATATTTTTATACGACCTGAGCATATTAGCATTATTTTAGAAGATACGGTAATTGGTAAAAACACCTTCAGTGGAGTTATTAGAAATGTATATTTTTTAGGCAATATTGTTAGACTAAATGTAATTGTAAATGATACGATGCTGCTAATTGATACGTTAAATAGAGGCGATAATGTTTATTATGAAGGTGAAAAAATAAATGTCTATGTTCCAAGTGATAAATGTTTAAAAATAAAAAGTTAGAAATCTGGAGGAAAATAAATGCTTGCTGAAGAACGACAGGAACAAATATTTAAGCTTATAAGAGAGCAAAAAAATATAAAAACATCTGAACTTATGGAAATTTTTAATGTTTCCAACGAAACTATAAGGAGAGACTTAGATTATCTTGAACAACAAGGTTGTCTAAAGAAAGTATATGGTGGTGCAATTTTAACTAAAAAATTAAGCTGGGAACCTTCATATAATGAGAGAGCATTAATAAATAAAGAAGAAAAAAAGGCAATTGGAATAGAATGTGCTAAGTTAATAAATGATAATGATATAATTTTTATGGATTTAGGTACAACTCCCCTGGAGGTTGTAAAGAATTTAAGAGACAAGCTAAATTTGACTATTTTTACTACTTCCCTTTATGTAGCAGGTTTCGTAACTGAGCAATTAGATGCAAAATGTATAATTTTGGGCGGAGAAGTTAGAAAAAAAGAAAAATGTTTAAACGGTCCTCTTACTGAACTTGTTTTAGAGCATCTTCATTTTGACAAGGCAATACTTTCAGCAGGTGGAATTGATGATGAAATTGGTCTTAGTGATTATGATTTAAATGATGTAAGTGTAAAAAAGAAGGTAGTAAATTGTGTGGATGAAGCCATAGTAGTTTGTGATTCTTCTAAATTTGGTGTAAAAGCCCTTTCACAAGTAGTACCATTAAAAAGTTTATCAGTTATAGTCACGGATAATAATATAGATAAAAAGTGGAAGGAAGAGATAATTAAAAGTGGTGTAAATTTGATAATTTGTAATTTAAACTAAAAACTCAGTCTCAATTTGTAAAAAGTGTTTTTGTGTGATGATAGGGGCTGCTGCAATAGCCCTGATTAAAAATTGAGACTTGACAATGTTGGCGTACTAATGACTAGCAGCAGACTCCTTAAATATTAAAAATGCTTTGTAATTTCCTGTTGTATTCTGCTTATTTCTTTAGGTCTTAATCCAGTTTCGTCTTTGATTTCTTTATCGGTTTTACCAGAAATAAGCATTTCTCTAGCTTTTTTCTTTTTTTCATCTAAGCTATTATCACTCATGCATAGAACCCCTTTCTACATTTTGCCTTCCATTTTCATTCTAGCTTTAGTTACATCATGTTCATTGAGACCTGTAACTTCTTTTATCTCTCCCATACCTGTACCTTTATGAAGTAAATCTTTAGCTTTTTCCATGGCTTTTTCATGATGACCTTTATTTTGATGTGATTTCATCGCTTAAGCCTCCTAATTTGTTTTATTAATAACTTTTATATAAAATGTTAATTTTCAAAAATTAATCTAAATGTTTTTCTGGTGGAGAACCAAACTTTATTTTTGAGCTTTCATCCTGAGGGTCATGGTTTATATTTTTCTTTTTAAATCTATTGTCTTCTTTTTTATTATTAGTAGTCTTTCGTATTTTGTTTTGCACAATTGTCTCTCCTTTCTAATACAATGTAGGTTTTCCTCAAAACTAGTTTTTATGCTTGATTTTAAATAGCATGAGTTTATTTTCTTAATATATTTAGTAAATCTTAAGATTTACTTTATTATTTTTTGAATATTTTATTTTAATATGTATATACAAAATAAATATTTTAAGTAATAATGATATTAAGTTAAATAGGGAGGGAATTATAGTGGATATAAGATTGAAAAAAAAGGTGGAACTAATGGTAGAAAACTATAGTGAACTTAAAAGTAATTTTAAATGGGATACAAGCTTGTTAAAACACTTTTGCGCAATGATGCATGCAGCAAGAGGTGAAAAGGTAAATATAGATAAAATTGAAGAAACAAAAAAGTATATAAAGCAGGAAACAAAATGCACATCTGATTATAGAGGAAATAATGAACTAATTATAGCTACTCTTTTATGTTTTGAAGAGGATTATAAGGGTTTTTTTCAAGAAATGATTGAAGTTCATGAAAAAATGAAACAGGAAGGTTTTAGAAAAAGCACATATCTGCCGCTGGCTACTTATACTTTTGCAGAAGATGTTCCTAGAGAGTATTGGAATTCTAAGATCCAGAGAATGAAAGAATTCTATAAAAATATGAAAGAAAATCATTTTTGGCTAACTTCTACTGATGATTATGTTTTTGCAGCAGTGCTTGCTGCTACAGATTTGGATGTAAGACAAACTATGGAAAAGGTAGAAGAGTGCTATAAAGAATTAAATAAGGAAGGATTTTGGAAAGGAAATGATCTTCAGACATTATCTCATATTTTGGCACTTGGAGAAGAGTCTGTTTATGAAAAATGCAAGAAGGCAAATAGACTTTATAATAAGCTTAAAAATGAAAAATGCAGTCTTAGATACAATGGCCTGGCAACACTAGGAGTGTTAACTCTTATTGCAGATGATGAAGATCAAATAGTTAGAGAAATAAAGGAAGTAAATGATTTTATTCATAAGAAGCCTGGATATGGCATATGGAGTTTAGATAAATATACTAAAACAATTCTTTCAGCTAATTTAGTTTGTGACTTCTATGTAGATGGTATGAAAAAGGGAGTAATTAAAGTAGCTTTAGCAAATAGTATTAATGCTATTATTATTGCTCAAGAACAGGCAGCAATTGCAGGATGTGCTGCAGCAGCTGCTGCTGCGTCAGCTTCTTCATCGAGTTCATCATAGATAAATTCAAACAGGGATTTTTTGTTAAGCAGGATTGTTTTGAAAATAGCAAATCCTGCTTGACTAGCTTTACCATAAGCCAATGTTATTGTTGTGAATTTTAGGTAAGTTTTTAACTTACTCTCAATAGCTTCACTTATTTTGGTGTATAAATTGGCTGTTATATATATCATTATACAAACCGCATTTAGCTAATAATTCGCTATGGTTTCCTTGTTCAACAATATTTCCTTTGTCCATGACCAGTATCTTATCTGCATTTTTTATTGTAGATAATCTGTGTGCTATTATAAAGCTTGTTCTTCCTTTCATCAGATTATCCATGGCATTTTGTATTTCTAATTCTGTACATGTATCTACACTTGAGGTTGCTTCATCAAGTATTAAAATATATGGATTTGCTAAAATAGCACGGGCAATACATAAAAGTTGCTTTTGTCCTTGTGATATTGAAGAGTTTTCATCATTTAAAACTGTATCATAGCCATGAGGAAGTGTTCTTATGAAATAATCAGCTGTAGCAAGTTCTGCGGCTTCTTTGATTTCTGAAATTGTAGCTCTTTCTCTGCTGTATGCAATATTATCTTTAACACTTCCATCAAATAGCCATGAATCCTGCAGAACCATTCCAAATAAAGATCGCAAATCACTTCTTTTAAGTTCAGTTATATCGATACCGTCAATTTTAATTTTCCCATCATTCAATTCATAAAATCTCATAATCAGGTTTATTAAAGTAGTTTTTCCTGCACCTGTTGGTCCAACTATAGCAACTTTTTGTCCTGCTTTTACCTCTAGGTTTATTCCTTTAATTATAAGCTCTTCTCCATATCCAAACTGTACATTTTCAAAGGTTACATTGCCCTTTGGATTTAGTATTGTTTTATAGTTTATAGGGTCTGCTTCTGACTCATCCTCATCTAAAATTTCAAATACACGCTCGAGTGAAGCAATAGCTGCCTGCATTGAGTTTAAAATATAAGCTGCTTCAGTTAACGGCTCTGATGCTTGATCTACATATTGAAAGAAGGCCTGTATTAGTCCTATTGACAGCTTTCCTTGAATAACAAATACAGCACCAAGAGATGCTATTAGCACATATCCTATTTGATTCATCAGACGGATTAAAGGATCTATAGCGTAGGTAATAAATTGTGCTTTTTTTTCATCAGAATACAATTTATTATTAGTTATTTCAACGCGATTAATTATTTCCTCTTCCATATTAAAGGTCTTTACAACCATCTGACCGGTAAAATATTCTTCTATTTGTCCATTAAATTTACCTAAGGATTCCTGTCTGTTTGAAAAATAATTTATGCTCTTTTTCCCAATTATAGAGGTAGCAATACCTCCCATGATAATAGTGAAAATGGCGATTAAAGTTAGTATCCAATTTATTGAGAGCATGAGGGATACAGCTCCTATAATTGTGAGTACTGCCGTAATAAATTGCATCATACCTGACTGCAATGTCTCAGATACTTTTTCCAGGTCATTTGATATTCTGCTTAGAATTTCCCCTTTTTTGTGTGTATCATAATATTTTAAAGGAACTTTTGAAAGTTTTGTACTTATTTTTTTCCTTATAGATAATACCAAGGTTTGAGATACAGCAGCCATTATGTTCTGCTCAATATAATTAGCAAATGAGGATAGTAAATATATAATAAGAAGTATCAATGAAAGCTTTTTTATGATATTAAAATTTATATTGAAGTAACCAGTATGTGATACATTCTTTATTCCTTCATAAATAGTATTGATAGCTTTGCTAAAAATTAATGGAGCAGTCATTGTAAAGGCTAAGCTTATAATAGTAAAAAATATGACAACAATTATTTTCCACTTTTGATTTAGAAGTAATTTTATTAATCTTATAACAGTTTTCCTTGTGTCTTTAGCTTTCTCTACGGACATTTCAGTATCAAAAGAAATTGCATCTGTTGAATTTTCTTCATTTAGCATACCAGTTCCTCCTCACTTAATTGTGATTCAGCTATTTTTAAATATATGGGACAACTTTTAAGAAGTTCTGTGTGGGTACCTATTCCGGCTATTTTTCCTTCTTCCAGGACTACAATTTGATCTGCATCCATAATTGTGCTTATTCTTTGGGCAATGGTTATGACAATTGAATCTTTTAATCTTGGTTTTATGGCTTCTCTTAATTTTGCATCTGTTTTATAATCCAGGGCAGAAAAACTGTCATCAAATATATATATATCACTGTCCTTAATTAAGGCCCTTGCTATGCATAATCTCTGCCTCTGCCCGCCTGAAAAATTACTGCCACCTTGTGATACAAAGGATTCATAGCCTAGATTTAGCTCAGAAATAAATTTATCCGCCTGAGCCATTTTTGCAGCACTTTTTATCTCATTTATAGTTGCATCCTTTTTCCCGTGCCGTATATTGTCAACTATGGTTCCACTAAATAGGAATGCTTTTTGAGGTGAAAAACTTATCATATCTCTTAAATTTTTTTGAGAAAAATATTTTGTATTGACACCATTAATCAAGATTTTACCATCTTGTATTTCATGTAATCTTGGTATTAATTTTCCAATAGTACTTTTTCCTGAACCAGTGGCTCCTATGATTGCAGTAGTTTTACCGCTTTCACATACAAAGCTAACATTTTTTAAAACAGGTTTTTCGGCATCTTTATAGGAAAATGTGACATTCCTGAATTCTAAGGTCTTTATATTATTTGAAATGGCCTCAGTTACTTTTTCATCTACTATTTCAGGTTTGTATTGCAATACTTCCAATATACGCCTTGAACAGGTGCTGGCACGTGGTATATTAATTAATACAATAACAGCCATTACTAGGTAGACCAATATTATTATTGCATATTCAATAACGGCCATAATATCTCCTACCTGCATAGTTCCTCTACTTATTCTTATTGTTCCAAACCATAAGACAGCAACAGCACAAACATTCATTATAGCCATTATAGCTGGCATAACTATAGCAAATGTCTTATTAAGTTTTACATTAATATCTGCATAATTTGTAAATGCATTATCTATTAATTCTTTTTCATGCTTTTCTCGATTAAAAGCACGTATAATTCTTATTCCTGAAATATATTGCCTTACTCTAGAATTTATTTTATCTAACCCAACTTGGATTTTATTCGATAAATTTATTACTTTTTTACTTATAAGCATAATAAATATTATAAAAATTGTTCCTGCTATAGAGATTATAAGAGCCATATATTTATCTTTGGAAAAAGCTAAAAACATTCCTACCAGAGTTATAAATGGAACTGGAATAATCATTTCGAAAAACATGGTTAATGTATTTTCAATTTGATTTACATCACTTGTACATCTTGTAATTAAAGATGAGGTGGAAAAATGTTTAAAATCATTTATTGACAGTTCTTGTGCGTGAGAAAATATTTTGCTTCTAATATCTCTGGAAAGTGTTGATGATAAATTTGAAGAAAAATATGTAGAAATTATAGCAAGTATGCCTGTAAATACAGCAGTGCCTATCATTATTCCACCAGTTCTTAATACATAATGAATGTTACCTTTTATTACACCATTATTTATTATATCTGCAGTTAATGTGGGGATATATAAGGTACCTACAGTTTTAAGCAAAATTATTACAAATAGTGAACCTAAAAGTATTTTATTAACTTTAAAGTGTTTAAATAGCTTTAACATCATAATATCCTTTCATATGCAATTTTTATTTATAGAAAATATTATAAACTGTACAGTAACTTGACAGTCAACACTTTTCAAGATAGAATATCTTCAAAAAGAAAGTTATTATTAAATATTATAACAATTATAAAAGGTATAGGTTATGAATGATTTTATAAGTTCAAAAAAATGTTTAACTATAGGGGCTTTTTCTAAGCTGTCTGGCATAAACAGAAAAAATTTAATATATTATGATAATGTAGGAATATTGAAACCTGTATTTGTAAAGAAAAATGGCTATAGGTATTATTCCTATAGCCAATTAGACGAAGTAAGCATTATCCTTGCTCTAAAAGATTTAGATATACCATTAAAGAAAATAAAGAACTATATGGAAAATGTATCTCCGCATAATCTTATTAACTTAATTACTGACCAGAAGCAAAAAATACTAGAGGAACTCAATAGGTTAAATCAAATGAATTATATTATAGAACAGCGAACTAGTAATATTCCTGTGATATCTAATATTAGTTGCGACAAGATTTTTTTGGAAAATTGTAAGCAAGAATTGTTGTTCTTAGGACCGGAGATGAAATTTGACATTGACAATTTTGAAGAGGATTTTATTAGTTTTATAGATTATTCGAAAAGTAAGAAATTAGTTTATGGTTATCCATTAGGTGTCTATCTTAATTATGATGGGGCAATTGAGGATAGCATCAAAACTTATAGATATTTTTATAAGGTTTCTCAAAATGTAAATGTAGAAAAAATCATAAAGCCAGCAGGACTTTATGTTATAACTTATGATAATAGCTATTTAGCTGAAGACATGAAAAATTTTGATAAATTAAACGAGTTTATAGAGAATAATCATCTTAACATTTGTGGAAATGTTTACATAGAAAATATGTCAGATGAAATAATAACTAAAAACCCGAATAAATATTACTCAAAAATTTCTGTGAAGGTAAAAAAATTGGACGATAGAGTTACTTTATCCTACTAATAGATATATTTAGACGATAATTTCCAAAGTCTAAAATTTTATTTAACAAGCACATAAGATTTTCTTCATCAGTTACATTTACCTTTAATAAATAGCAGCCATCTCCGCTTATCCTGTGGCACTCAATTATGAATTTATTGTTTTTAACAAATTGTATAAAAGCAGGATGATTGGAGGTTTTCATAAAAACAGTTATATAGGCAATTAAGCTTTTATCAAGTTTGGTATTATTTAAATTTATGGTATACTTTTCAATGATTCCTTCCTTTTCCATTTTCTTGATTCTATTTGCTACTGCTTGTCCTGTTAAATGCACTAACTCTCCAATTTCACGCCATTGAAGCCTGGAGTTTTCTTTTAATAAGGTTAAAATCTTTATATCTGTTTGGTCAAGCATAATTATAAATTTCCTTTCATAATGAAACTGAAAATAGGCAATTACTTTCTCCAAGTAAAAGCAATATGACTTATAATTAATATATCATATACAAGGAGGAAAAAACATGAGAATTCAGCTTATACGCCATGCAACATTAAGGTTAATTATAAATAATAAGACAATTCTAGTTGATCCAGTGCTTAGTAAAAAAGGAACAATGCCTTATATTCCTAATGTGTCAAATAAAAATAAAAATCCACTGGTAGAATTGTCAATTGATGTTAATGATATTGTAAGAACTGATGCAGTTCTTTTAACCCATATGCACAGCGATCATTTTGATGAAACTGCAGCAAGATTATTACCTAAAAATATACCTATATTCTGTCAGAGTGAGGATGAAGTAAAAGTGAGACAAAAGGGATTTTACTTTGCTAATCCAATTGAAAAAGATTGTTGTTGGAATGATATTATTTTTAAACGTGTAGGGGGTCAACATGGTAAGGGTGAAGTTGCAAAACAAATGGGGATAGTTTCAGGATATGTTATTAAAACTAAAAATGAACCCTCATTATATATAACAGGGGATACAGTATGGTGTTTGGAAGTAGAGCAAGCATTAGAAACTTATAATCCTGAGTTAATTGTTATTTTTGCAGGTGCTGCACAGTTGACAGAGGGAGGTATTCCTATTACCATGAATAAAAAGGATATAGTTCGTATTTGCAAAAAAGTGCCAAAGTCTAAAGTGATTGTTGTTCACATGGAGGCTTGGAATCACTGCAGTCTTATGAGAAAGGAACTAAGAAGTTTTTTAAAGGATAATTCACTTTTAGGACAGGTTTCTATTCCAAAGGATGGAGAATATATGGAATATTGAGCAATAAATAATAATGCATTTGAGAGAGGATAAGTTTATGAGTAAAAAAACAGCTTTATTAATAATAGATGTTCAAGTAGCTATGTTTGCAGGTGAAGAAGGGGATTTATATAATGCAGATAGAGTACTTGACAATATTTGTACTTTACTTAAAAGGGCTCGTTCATCAAAAACATCAGTAATATTCATTCAGCATACTGACAAAGATGGTGAGTTTCAAAAAGGAAAGGATACCTGGCAGCTGCATCCCAGGTTACATCCGCAGGAAAATGAAAAAGTTATTGAAAAAACTACCTGGGAATCATTCTATAATACAGGGCTTGAGGAAGAATTGAAGAGGCAGGGTATTGAAAAGTTAATTATTGCAGGTATGCAAACAGAATTTTGTTTAGATACTACTTGCAGAAGAGCATTTAGTATGGGGTATGATAATATTTTAGTAAGGGATGCCCATAGTACTTTTGATGGAGAAATACTTAGTGCAGATCAAATTATTAAACATCATAATAGTGTACTAGGAGGAAGGTTTGTACAGTTAAAGTCTACAGATGAAGTTGAATTTTAGATAGGTACAATAAGATCAATGGTAAACAATATGACAGTTTTTTATAAAGATGCTTTAGTAAAAATATATGTTTATTTTTACATGAATTTTGGTATAATATAAATAAGAAATGATTAGTGTTGATAGCACTAATCATCCTTAGAACATTTATTTTGTTTTAGGGCTATTGGACTAGATCGTAAATTATAGATCTAAAAAAGTGCTAATCTTGTGAGGATGGAGCACTTTTTTCTTTGCTTTTGATTTCTATATCAAGACCAAGAAGTTTAATTCTAATTTTTAAGTTATATATATAAAGATTATGTTTTAAAACAAGTCTAACAATATAGATTATAGATGCATATTTTATAAATGTGTCTAGCATATCCAATACCACCCCCTTAGCTATAGTGAAATAGTTCACCAATAACCCAAGGAGGATAAAATGTTCAAAACCTCCGCAGCCATCCATCTACGGTTATCAAATTACACTTGGATATTATACCATAATTATGAAGAAGCATATAGAGGTACTTATTGGGAAAGTTAAGCGTTAAATAATCATAAGGCATCAGTTTTAGAGTATAGATTATATTTCCCTCTATATGATTAATATATCTAACTCATATGTGTTCATCAATTTGAGTACAGGTCAATTCAATTTAATAAAATTTTTATATTTAAAGTAAGTTTTATTGTTAAGTATGTCATAATTTATATAATATTGGTTGGTTTGTTAAAAATATAAATTATTTATTGAATAATAATTTATTTATGGTAAAATATTAATAGATAACTATAATTTGTAGGGGTGGTACTTATGAAAAAAACAAAAAAAATTAAACTGTCTTGGAATGTTTCTAAGGTAAATGATACTTCGAGAATAAGTGCAATGTATTGTTTTAAAAGTTGTTCAGAAAACAAAAACTAATGTGTAGAGTAGCAGAAAGATATATATCTTTCTGCTTTTTACATAAAAAATAAGGGGAATTCATCATGATACATAAACAAGAAGAAGTAGATATTGAAAAAAGATATTGTATGCCTAGAAATTTAGTAGAAAAAGAAATAGGTAATAAAATATTAATTATTTCAGTAGATAATGCAAATTGGATAGTTCTTGATAATGATATTCAAAAAAAAATATTTTATAGATTAAAGGAAGAAAGTATAAAAGAGGTTATTGAGTATATAAATGTAAATAATATAGAAGAAAAAGAACTAATCAATGTTCTAACTCAACTTGAAGCAAAAAAATTTGAAGATATGAATGTAAGTTGTTCACAAAAACAAGGAATGTGTATATATCTTACAAATGAATGTAATCTTAGATGTAAACATTGCTATATGTTTGCAGGAGTAAAAAATGAAGACGAGCTAACAACAAATGAAATATATAAATTATTAGGCGATTTTAGTAATAGTGGCGGAAAAGTTGTAACTTTTACTGGTGGAGAAGTTACGCAGAGAAATGACTTATATAAAATTCTTGAGTTTTCAAAAGCTAAGGGATTACTCAATACTGTTTTAACAAATGGAGTTAAATGGTCTAAAGATTTAATAGAATTATCATATAAATTCATTGATGAAATTCAAATAAGTATTGATGGTTATGATGAAAAAAGTAATTCAAATATAAGAGGTAGAGGAAATTTTGAAAAGTCATTAAATACTGCAGAAGAATTTTTTAATAAAGGTGTTAGAGTATCTATTGCAGTTACTCCTTTATATGAAGGTTTAAATCAAAATAAAGATAAGTATATACAATTTGGAAAACACTTAATAAAAAAATATTCGGATGGTCAATTTCACTTGAAATTCAATTATAAATTATTAAGAGGAAGAGAAGTTGATTTAAATAAGGAAGAAAATGATGAGTATTTCAAAATTATGCATGAAATTGTTAATAAATGTTATATAAATTCAGAAAAAAAGGATTTTGTCATAAATCATAGAGATAATACTATTTTAAATAATTGTGGATATGGAGAAATAACAGTAGCGGCAAATGGGGATATATATTTTTGTAATAGAATATATGAATTAAAATCCTATGGTAATATAAGAAATTTAGATTTTGATAAAGTAATGGAGTTATCAAAAAAAGCACAGTTATTATCTAATATTAATAATTTTAAACCATGTTGTGATTGTGAATTAAAGTATATTTGTGGTGGCGGGTGTAGAATTTCTAATTTTCCAGAACTGATTCAGATAAATAATTTTAAATGTAATATTGATCCAAAAAGCTTTAAACCAAGAAAATGTGATCAAGAATTAAAACAAAAGTATTATAACTTAATGATAGACACAAATGAACAATTTTTTAAATAGTTGGAAGTGAGTATAATTTGGGTGATTTGATACTTAATATAAATCTGAAAGAATCTGTTAAATTTAAAAAGCCTGTGATAGAGACATATTCCGGTAAAATAAAAAAGCTTAAAAATAAAACATTTTCTGGCCCACTAATGAAGATAGATATTGACTGTAATGACAATTATAATAACATATATTCAGAAGAGTTATCAAATATAAAGAACATTATATTGAGTAATGGGAATAGTAAAATATCAAAATATAAATATATATTTGATGAAAAAAATTTTATTGATTTAATACAATATACTTATGACAAGAAAAATTTATATTTTACTTCTAAGGATGCTAAAATGCATCAAATAGATGATGTCTTAAGTATAGATGAAATTTATTACAAACCAAATAACGGAAAAGCAAATTTTTTTTATACAGATACTAAAAAGCAAAATATTGAAGTCAAAACTTTTAATATGTGTGCTTTCTCAAGTATGAGTTTAGTCTATGATAATAATAAATTGATTATAATTTATAAACTGTTAAATAGACAATTTCTTGATAGAATGAAAATACAAAAGTTTAAGTTAAATAACAAATCGGAAGAGGATATATCTAAGGAAATGTATGTATTAGAAAATGAGATAGGGCACTCTAATCAAGATTATTATAATATTGAGCCGGAACCTATTCTATATATTGTATTTAAGTCGGATAAGATATATGGAAAACTGTATTTTAATTATGATGGTATGGAAATAAAAAGTAATAGCAATATACAACTTATTAATTTATTAGGAAAAAAATATTATAGAAATTTAGCAATAGAAAATAAATACATTAACATACTAAATATAAACTTTGGAGACAAATTTAAAGAAAATATTTTTATGTATAAAGAAAATAAAGCGTTAGATAGTTCTATAAATTACTTGCTCCAAAATAAATTTGTAATTTATACTGAGGATAAAAAAAGAGTTTTTACAAGTTCAAGTATGAATTTTAGTATAGATTATAATATAAATTGGTTCGAAATAAATGGAGATATAAAATTTAATAATAAAACTTATAAATTAGCAGAGTTATTAGATTTAAAAGCAAAGAACACAAGATTTATTGAAATTAATAATTCTGTTTTAATACTTCCTAAATTTATAAATGATCAAAAAAAGTATTTAAATAAAGATTGTAAGAAGGTAGCTATCCCTAAGAGAAAAATTGGAGAAGTTATGGAATTAGCAGATGAAATGAAGATTGGTAATATCAATAATTTGCATGAATTAATTCATTATGTGGATATAAAAAATAATTTACCTAAAAAATTTCTCCAAAAACTTAGAGATTATCAAATAAAAGGAATAGAATGGCTAAAGTATTTATATATAAATGGTTTTGGAGGATGTTTAGCAGATGATATGGGTTTAGGAAAGACAATTCAAGCAATAGGTTTTCTATCAGACAAAGAATTTGATGCTAATAATTCTATAACTTTTATAGTTGTTCCTAAAACTTTGCTATCAAACTGGAAAAAAGAAATAAATAGATTTAATAAATCATTGCATGTTGAAATTTACTATGGAAGTAGTAGGGTTGAAATTCTAAAAAATATTAATATGCATAAAGGAATATTCCTAACAACTTATGGTACTGTTTTAAATGATATTAACAATTTATTGAATATTTCTATAGATTGTTTAATTTTAGATGAAGTGCAATATATAAAAAATTCTAAGTCAAAAACTTATAATGCAATAAATAAACTTAATACAAAGATTAGATTTGCTCTATCAGGTACTCCTTTTGAAAATAATATTGGGGAAGTGTGGGCGATCATGAATATATTAAACAATAATATATTAGGTAAAAAGTCGGATTTTATTAATGAATATAAAAATATATCTAATGATACTGAATGTATAAGAAGATTGAAATTAAGAATAAAGCCATATTTTTTAAGAAGAACTAAAAAAGAAGTGTTAAAGATGCTACCATCTAAAATAGTACAAAATGTTTATTGCGATATGACAGATGAACAAAGAGAATTATATAATGCATTTTTTTATAAAATCAAAGAAGAGTTGAAAAGACAACCTGGAAGATATGAAATAAAAGATAATTCTATAATTTTGAAAGGACTATTGAATTTACGTCAAATATGCTGCCATCCTAAGCTTATTCCAAGAAACTATAATATTAATAGATGTAGAGAATCAGGTAAATTTGATTTGTTTAAGATGAAAATTGAAGAAATAGTAAGTGCTAAAAATAAAGTAATAGTATTTAGTCAGTTTACTTCAATGCTTAAAATTATGGAGAAATGGATTAAAAATAAAGGATATAAATATTTTTATTTGGATGGAACAACAAAAAATAGACAAGGTATTGTAGATGAATTTGAAAGTTCTGATGAAGGAGTATTTTTAATAAGTTTAAAGGCTGGTGGTACTGGATTAAATTTGACTTCCTGCCAGTATGTAATTATTTATGATCCATGGTGGAATCCAGCTGTAGAGGATCAAGCTGAAGACAGAGCTTATAGGATAGGCCAAACTAAAAATGTAATGGTTTATAAACTTATGGTAAGTGATTCTATTGAAGAAAAAATACAACAATTGAAAGATAAGAAAGATAAAACTGGTAGAGATCTATTTAGTAATATGGGGAATGTGAAAGAGGTATCTTTTGAAGAGATGATGAGTTATTTTAAATAGAGGTGGACGGGGTTATATGTTAGGAAAAAACATGAAAGAGCTTTGCAAGTATATAATGATATCATTAACTATAATAACAGTTTTAGCATTTAGTTTTTGTACAATCTTTTGTACTTTTAAATCTTTTAATGATATAAAAAGATTAAATAATCAGGTTATTCAAATAATGACATATATTGATTCAAATAAGGTAATTTTTGCAAAAAAAGTGCAAGATCTGAAATCTATTAATAAAGTCAATGAAAATGTAAATAAAGATATGATTGAAGATATAAAGAAGGATATGCAATCTTATTATAGCAATATAACTACAAACACTATTGATAGAATAAACATGGATATTGCTATTCTCGCAGTTATAGCAACTGTATTTGCTTTATTTGGTATATGTATATCATTTATAAATATTAATGCTTTTAGGGATATAGATAAGAAATCAAAAATGATTGAAGACTGTAAGAAACAGACTGATGAGCTGAAGGCTATGCAATATCTACTATTAGGTAAATTATATGAAATGTCAGGAAATAAAAATAGAATAAAATATGCAATTGAAGAGTATAAAAAAGCTAAAGGCTTACCTAATTCCCAAATAATAACAACTCAATTGATTGATATCTATTCAGATTTATTTGAGAAGACCAAAGACGGAAAATTTCTAGAATTGTGTATAGATTGTATAGAAGAAGAAGAAAAAAAAGAAAAAAAAGAAGAAAATAAACCAATTCTTATAGAGTGGTATTTTACTATGGGATGTTTGTATGGAGTGATTGCAAAAAATCTTTCTAAGATAGAATATGATCTTGATAAAGACGAATTGTTAAAGAAATCTAAAAATAGTTTTATAAAGGTAATTCATATGGAAGACAAAAATTACCAATTTTATACAAATTTAGCTTTAACTTCTTACTACTTAAAAGATAAAGAAAATGTTATAAAATATTTAAAAAAAGCTAAAAAATGTGTTGATGAAGATGAATTGTTAGGAAATCAAAAAATAGATATTTTTAAAGTATTTGATATAAATGATATGGAAAAAATAGGCTATGAAGATTGGGTAAAATATAAAAAACAAGTAGGAATTGAAGAAGCTGATATCGAGACTAAGGATAAGTTTGAGCAAAAAATAGAAGACGAAAAAAGTAAAAAGTAGGAGATATAAATGTTACAATTTGAAAAGTTATTAAATATATTTGGAGTTTCAGGCTACGAAGCAGATATAAGAAATTATATTATAAAAAATATAAGTAAATTATTAGATAAGATTACCGTAGATAATATTGGGAATATTATTATAAAATTTAAATCAATAAATAATGTTAATAATAAAAATATTGTTATAGCTGCGCATATGGATGAAGTAGGTGTTAAAGTAAAAGAAATTAAAGAAAATGGAAATATTAAATTTAGTGAGATTGGCTCTTTAAAAGTAAGAAATTTATTAATGAATAAAATAATTTTTAAAAATGGAATAGTTGGAGTTATAACAAGTGATTATAATATGAGAGATATAGAGCCTAGAGACATGGAAGCATTAGAAATAGATTGTGGTTTTTTAAATAAGAATGAGGCAGAAAAAGCAATTGATATAGGAGAAGTAGGAACATTTTATAATCATTATTTTGAAAATGAAGATACTATTATTAGCAAAGCTATAGATAATAGAGTTGGGTGCTGGATATTACTTAACTTAATTGAGAATTTTAGTGTGAGTAATGATGACATTACCTTTATTTTTACCTGTCAGGAAGAAATTGGATTTAAAGGCATGGAGTTTGTAATTGGTAGTATTACTCCTGATATAGTTATAGATATTGATACTATATCTATTGAAAATATAAGAGAACTACAATTTGGAAAAGGCCCAACAATTAAAATATGTGATTCTTTAACGAATTGTAGTGAGGAAATTATTAATAAGTTTAAAAAGATATCTAAAGATTATAGTATAAATACCCAACTGGAAATTACAGACAATGGGGGAACTGAGTTAAGTGTTATTAAGCAAAAATGTAATAATGTAAAATTAATGGGATTGTCAGTACCAATTAAATATGGGCATAGTGTAAATAGTATTGTAAATAAAGGAGATATTTTGGAGTGTGCAAGACTTTTAAATATATTTATAAAAAAACAATAATTAATGGAATATACTAAAATAATTGTATAGTAAAAATAAATATAATAAAATATAATTTTTTTGAAAAAAGTGCTTACTCTATAAGCAAGTACTTTTTAACATGAAATATTTACCATGATTGTAAAAAATAAAAATTATTCATTTAAGAAAAAATGAGTACAGACTAGCTTAAAAATAAGTCCAATACTCATTTCCCGAATAATTACATATTAATTTCAGTAAATTTTTTTAGATCATTAATAAAATCTAAAACCATAGACTCTTTTGTTGCCCAAGAAGTTACAAGGCGAATAACAGAGTTATATTCATCTGATTTTTGCCAAATTGTAAAAGAATATTTATTCCCAAGCTTTTCAATCAATCTGTTTGGTAAGATTGGGAATATCTGATTTGAAGGCGAGTGGGTCAAAAATGAATATCCAGCCTTACTGATTTCCTTCCTAAGTAAATCTGCCATGGCATTTGCATGCTTTGCCAAATCAAAATATAAGTCATCTTTGAAAAGTTCTAAGAATTGTATTCCAAGAAGTCTACCTTTTGCAAGCAATGCTCCCTTTTGTTTAATATAAAATCGAAAGTCTTCTTTAAGTGAGTTGTTACATATGACCATAGCCTCACCCATTAGCGCACCATTTTTGGTCCCACCTATATAGAATGCATCTGCTAATTTAGCTAAATCAGAAAGTCCCACATCATTTTCTTCTGAACATAGGGCCGAACCTAACCTTGCGCCATCTATGTATAAAAGCAGTTTATTTTCTTTGCAAAATTTGCTTAGTTTTTCTAGTTCGCTTTTTTTATATATAGAACCAATTTCTGTAGAGTTTGAGATATACACTAGCTTAGGTTTTACCATATGTTCATCGGCATGTTCATATAAGGCAGGTTTGATGTCTTCAGGACTTAGTTTGCCATTGCTTACTTTTATAGAGATAATCTTATGCCCCGTGGCTTCTATAGCTCCTGTCTCGTGAACTAGTATATGTCCTGTATTAGCAGCAATAGCTGCTTCATGAGGTCTTAAAAAAGCTGAAATTGCAGTGAGATTTGCCTGTGTGCCTCCAACAAACAGGTGAATGTGGGCATCGTCTCGCTTAATTTTTTGCTTTAAAAGCTCAACAGCTTTTTTTGTATATATATCTTCACCGTAACCTGAAGTTTGCTCCATATTTGATTCAACTAAAGCATTTAATATTCTTGGATGAGCTCCTTCACTATAATCATTTTTAAAACTATACATTGTCAAAAACCTCCTCTTATATTTTCATTAACTTTCTTTTTCTTATTACTAAAAATGTTATACCTTATGTTATAAAAGTCAATACCATTGGAACTTCCTTACTAAAAACCTTATTTCGACCAAAATCGCTTGACGTTTCCAAGGTGAAGTGATAATATTATGAATATTGTAGAGAAAAAATGTAATAACATTCGTATAGCACAAACGTATATTAATAGTTTGTTTGATATGAAGTGATTCTTAGATTCAGATGGGATAAACTTAAAAATACAAAGGAGGGCTACTTATAATGAGAAAAAAAGTACTTTATTTAATGTTAGTACCTGGAATTTTAATAATTTTATTCTTTTTAATGGCACCACTTATAAATATATTAATTCCTACAGTTGTAAGTGATAAAGGTATTACACCTAAGTTGTATTTATCTTTCTTTAAAGATAGTTATTTAATGAACATATTTTTTCGTACTCTTAGAATAGCAATTATAACGACTATTGTTTGTATGATACTTGGAGTACCAGTTTCTTATTATTTATCAAGAAGTGATAAAAAAATAAGAGGATTACTTCTTGCACTTACAGTATTTCCACTCTTAACCAACTCTATTGTTCGTGCATTTGCGTGGATGACTATACTTGGTAAAAATGGAGCTATAAACACACTACTTATAAATTGCCATATTATAAGTGAACCACGAGAAATTCTTTATACGGAGTTTGCAATAATTATAGGAAGTGTATACTTATTTTTACCCCTTATGATTGTTTCTTTGGTTGGAGTTATGGAAAATATTAATAGTGATTTCGTAGAAGCTGCCCAAAGTCTTGGTGCTAGTAGAATAGCAGCCTTTTTTAAGGTCATTTTTCCACTAAGTGTTCCAGGAATGATAGTGGGAAGTATTCTTGTTTTTACTGGTGCATTAACAGCATATACAACACCCCAACTTCTTGGAGGAAATAAAAACACAGTGCTTGCAACGCTCATATATCAAAAGGCTATGACACTAAGTGATTGGACAGGCGCTTCTGTAGTTTCTGCTGTCATGATCATAGCTACATTAATTGTTATGTTTGGAATTAATAAATTTGCATCAAGATTATATGAAAGGGGTGTATAGAATGAAAAAAAATAAGTTGCTTACATTATTCGTATTTCTTGTATACATATTTCTATTTGGACCGCTTTTGATAGTTGCTGTAACAGCTTTTGGAACAGATAATTTCATAGCATTTCCACCTAAGCATATAGGAATAAGATGGTTTGTACATGTTTTTCAGTCACCAACTTTTATGACTACGTTAGGTATAAGTTTGGAAGTATCCATAGCTGCCACTTTAATTGCACTTATTGTTGGAATACCTGCTTGTTATGTAATTAGTAGAAATGATTTTAGAGGAAAAAAGTTTATTAACAATATATTTCTATCACCAGTTACAATACCAGGAATAGTACTTGGATTTGCACTTTTTAGATTTATAACAATTACTCTTAAAATGAATATTTTAACTAGCTTATTAATTGGACATGTTGTTATAGTAATTCCATATATAATAAGGGTTATTGGCTCAAGTCTTGGAGGATTGGATTATTCTATTGAAGAAGCAGCTATAAGTCTTGGAGCTTCTAGAATAAAAACATTTTTCCTAGTTGTCATGCCAAATATAACATCTGGCATAATTGCAGCCTTTATGTTGGCATTTATAAATTCCTTCAATAATGTACCTGTATCTATATTTTTAACAGGACCAGGAGTCAGTACGCTGCCAATAAGTATGATGAGTTATGTTGAATACAATTATGACCCTAGTGTTTCAGCTCTTTCAGTCATATTGATGTTTATGACTATTATAATAATGTTTATTGTTGAGAAAACTTTGGGATTAAATTATTTTACAAAATAAAATATGGAGGTGCTACATGGCTTTAATAAATTTAAAAGATATTGCAGTTTCTTATGATGGAAAAACAAATATATTAAAAAAATTAAACCTTGATATTGAAAAGGGAAAGTTGGTTTCACTTCTTGGACCAAGTGGGTGTGGAAAGACTACTACATTGAGAGTAATAAGCGGCTTTTTAGAGCCAACAGGTGGTCAATTTATATTTGATGGTAAGGATTATACTAAAATACCTGTTAATAAGAGAAATTTTGGAATGGTATTTCAAAGTTATGCACTTTTCCCTCATCTCAATGTTTTTGATAATATAGCTTTTGGACTTAAGATGAGAAATGTAGATAAAAAAACTATAACTGAGTCAGTTAACAAATTTCTTGAAATAGTAGATTTAAAAGAATATGGCAAAAGGTATCCTGCAGAATTGTCAGGAGGACAAAGACAGAGGGTTGCTATAGCTAGAGCACTTGTTATAAAACCTGATCTTCTTTTGCTGGATGAACCACTTAGTAATTTAGATGCTAAATTGAGATTAAAAATGAGAGTAGAAATTAGAAAGTTACAGCAGCGCTTTGGAATTACAACTGTTTTTGTAACTCATGATCAGGAAGAATGTTTTTCCATATCAGATAAAGTTGCAGTAATGAATAAGGGTGTAATTGAACAATATGATACTCCAGAGAAAATATATTCAAAGCCTAATACAGAATTTGTTGCAAAGTTTGTAGGATTTGAAAATTTTATTGACTTAGAATATGTTAAAGATGACGCATTTAATGCAGATCACAATATTGAAATTCACATTAAAAATCATGAAAATGTTCCTGGTAAAATAAAAGCTACTATAAGACCTGATGATATTAAAATATTAGCATCTGATTTTACAGGCAATGAAAATATACTAGATGGAACAATCGAAGTTAGAACATATTTGGGAAAAGCATACCAATATTCTGTCAATACAAAGCTTGGATCAATTATTGTAAACAATGGAAATGATGAAGTGTATGATATTGGAAATGAGGTAAAGCTTTATTTACCTTCAAATAAATTAATAATTGTTAAAAAATCTGAGGAGGAATAAAAAATGAAAAAATTACCTTTAGCTTTAGCATCCATATTTTTGCTATCAACACTTTCTGGATGTGGAAGTGCAGCGCAAAGTACAGATTCAAAAAGTGATCAAAAGCAGCTTGTAATATCAACATGGGGGTTAAATGAAGATGCTCTTCAAAAAGATGTTTTTAAGCCTTTTGAGAAAGCAAACAATGTAAAAATAGTTTTGGAAACAGGAAATAATGGAGAAAGATTAACTAAACTCAAAAATAATCCAAACAGTAACGTTGATATAATGTACCTTGCAGAATCTTTTTCTGAAGAAGGCATACAAGATGGATTATTTGAAAAAATTGATTATAGTAAGGTACCAAATGCAAAGAAAGTAATACCTAAGGCACAAAAGTTTATAACTGAAGGATATGGTCCAGCATATACTTTAAATAGAGCAGCTATAGTTTATAATCCTGAAAAAGTAAATGGAAATATAGCTTCATGGAAAGATTTATGGAGTCCTGATTTTAAGGGTAAAATAGCAATACCAGATATAACAACAACATTTGGACCTGCTATGGTTTGTGCAGCTTCAAAGAAGGATGGTGTTGATGTAACAAGTGATAAAGGTGCAGATGCATTTAAATCACTTCAAGCTTTAAAGCCAAATGTAGTTAAGACATATACTAAATCTTCTGATCTTGTAAATATGTTTTCTAATGGAGAAATAACAGCTGCAGTTGCTGCGGATTTTGTTTATGGTTCAATTAAAAAAGCAGTTCCTTCAGTAAAATTTGTTGATCCAGGTGAAGGGGCATATCTTAACTTTAATACTGTAAATATAGTAAAGAGTTCAAAAAATAAAGAGTTAGCATTGAAATTTATAAATTATGTATTGAGTGCAGAAGTTGAACAAAAAACATCTAAAGATGTAGGCGAATCACCAGTTAACAGCGATGTAAAATTACAAGGTACGGAAACACAGGGTCTAACATATGGAGATGAAGTTGAAAAATCAAATGTTTTGGATTTCAAATTTATAAATAAGAACAATAAAAACTGGATTGATCAGTGGAACAAGATTTACAATAATTAGTTTTAATTTTAAATAGAAGACATCTGAAAAATAATGAATCCATATGCTGATGAACTTATTTTTTCAGATGTCTTATTTACATTTAAGAAAGGTGATCATATGAAAGTAGATATAATCATAAAAGATGTTTATATTTTTAATGCTTATTTTAAAAAGTTTGTGTATGGAGATGTGTCAATATTAAATGGAAGGTTTTTATATATAGGGAAGGATTGCTATAAAAAAATAAGTGCAAGAAAGATTATAGAAGGTAACAATAAATATCTAATACCTGGCCTTATTGATATACATATGCATATTGAAAGTTCAATGACTACACCAACAAACTTTGCAAATGCTGTCATTAAAAATGGAGTTACAACAGTTGTTGCTGATCCACATGAAATTGCAAATGTATTTGGAATAGAAGGCATAAAAGCTATGATAAATTCTGATAGGCAGCATATAATGGATATATTTTATGGCATTCCAAGTTCTGTACCATCAACATCATCTAAACTTGAAACTACAGGTGGACAAATAGGGATAAAGGAAGTATCAGAACTTATAAAAAATGACCGTATATGGTGCATTGGTGAAGTTATGAATTTTAAGGATTTAGTTTATAGTGAAGATTCACTTATAAATAATATAATTAAATTGATAAAAAAAGAAAAACCTCATTTCAAAATAGAAGGACACTGTCCAAAAATATCAGGATTTGATCTAGCAAGATACATATATCAAGGGGTAGATGCAGATCATACTCAGCAAACTCCAAAATCTATTGAGGAAAAGATATTAAATGGCATGTTTTTAGAAATTCAGGAAAAATCAATGACAAAAGAAAACATGGAATATTTAATTTCCAATGATTTATATGAGCATTTTTGCTTTGTTACTGATGATACAATGGCAGATAAATTAATTACTTCGCATTTGAATGGACTTGTTAAAAAAGCTATTGACATGGGTATGAAGCCGGAAATGGCTGTTTATGCAAGTACTTTTATTCCAGCAAGAAGAATGAATTTTTACGATAGAGGAAGCATTGCACCTGGAAAGATAGCTGATTTTATTTTATTGGATGATTTAAAATCATTTAGTATAAATGAAGTATATAAAAATGGGAAACTAGCATGTAAGGATATTGGAGGGAAAAAAGAACATGAATTTCCAGAGAACTTTTATAAAAGCATAAAAATGAATCCAGTTAGTGATTCAGACTTTTCAGTTAAAACACCTATAAAAGATGGTAAAGTAAAATGCAGAATAATGAAGGTTCAAAGTGATAGTACATTTACAAAAGAAGAAAGTGATTTTGTAGAAGTGAAATACTGGAGGCTTTCTTTTGAAACTTCTAAGTATGCACTTATTACGGTTTTTAATAGATATGACAATACTAAAAAAAGATCTTATGGACTTGTTTCAGGCAGCATAATCGAAAGAGGAGCAGTTTCTTCTAGCTATGCTCATGACCATCATAATTTAATGGTAATGGGAAGAAATACAAAAGATATGAAAGTAGCAGCAAATTGGGTTATTAAAAACAATGGGGGTTACTGTGTAGCTTTGGATGGGAAAATTATAGCAAGTCTTGCTCTTCCCGTTGGTGGTATATTGTCTGAAGAACCAATCGAATCCATAGCTTCAAATTTAAAAGAAGTGAGAATGGCATTAAAGAAACTTGGATATAAACATAATAATGAAATAATGTCTTTTAGTACACTATCTCTTCCAGTAAGCCCAGAATTAAAAATTACGGATAAAGGTCTTATAAGAGTTAATACACAGGAAATAGTAAGCCTATTTTGTGAGTAAATATCAAAATTATTTATATGAGGATGATTTTATGGATAGAACAATAATAAAAAATGTAAATATAATTACTATGAATAAAGAAAAAGAAGTAATAGAAAATGGAGTAGTAGTTGTAAATGAAAGTATAATAGAGGATATAGGAAAAAGTGAACTTTTAAAAAAGTATGCTGGAGAGAAAGTAATAGATGGAAATAACGGAATATTAATGCCTGGCATGATAAATACCCATACTCATGCATCTATGCTGCCATTTAGAAGTCTTGGGGATGATTTAGCTGACAGGCTTAAGAAGTATATATTTCCACTTGAAAGCAAGTTTGTTGATAGCAAATTTGTTTATGAAGGAGCAAGAGCTGGAATAGCAGAAATGCTCTTAGGAGGAGTTACAACATTTGCTGATATGTATTACTTTGAAGATGAAGTTGCAAGGGCTGCAAAGAAAATGGGAATCCGTGCAGTACTGGGTGAAACGGTACTTAATTTTCCATCACCAGATTCAGAGAAGGCCTATGGAGGAATTGAATATGGTGAAGAGTTCATTAAAAACTGGAGGAAAGAAGAATTAATAACTCCATCGATAGCACCACATGCTCCCTATAGTAACGATACCGAGCATTTAGTAAAGGCACATAGTATTTCTCAAAAATACGATATTCCAATGATGATGCATGTGGCAGAAATGGATTATGAGACTGAAAAGTATGAAAAAGAATACAACATGACACCTGTACAATATTTAAATAGTATAGGAATTTTAGATGAAAATTTTGTAGCAGCACATTTAATAAATATAACGAGTGAAGATCTGGAGATTGCTTGCAAAACTAAAATTGGAATAGCTCACAATATAGGTGCAAATTCAAAGGGAGCAAAGGGAGTTTCACCAGCAGTTAAAATGTATAAAAGAGGTATGAAAATAGGACTAGGAACTGACGGACCAATGAGTGGCAACACTCTTGATATAATAACTCAAATGTCTCTTGTTGGCAAAATTCATAAACTGGTTAATAGAGATAGAACTCTTTTCCCAGCTTCTGAAATAATTGAAATGGCAACTATTGGTGGTGCAAGAGCATTAAATATGGATAAAACTATAGGATCTATTGAGAAGGGAAAAAATGCGGACTTAGTTATAATAGAAACCACCTCCATTAATATGCAGCCTATATATGATTATTATTCAGCGGTAGTTTATTCCGCCAATCCAGCAAATGTAGATACAGTAATTATAAATGGTAAAGTCCTTGTAAAGAATAGAAAACTCATAGGTATAGATATTGATGATATTATAGATAAGGTAAATAGCATTAAAAATGGTATAATTAAATTTTTCTAAAGAAAAGTGAAATATATACGGAAACGGATAGAGTAAAACTATCCGTTTTTTTCATATATAAAATATTGAAATTAATATTATTTTAAGAAATAAGCATAATAAAAATATATTATTATGCCTAAGGCAAAGGAGATGTCTAAATGAAAAAACTTTTTTCTTTAATTATGGCAATTTCATTGCTTATTATAAATCTAGTAGGCTGTGGAACTCAAAAGAGTGTTACTGAAGTCAAAGACAAGGCAAAAAATGCAACAGAACAAGCAAAAAATGATGTTATGCAAATTCCTAAAAATCTACAAGCTGACATGGGTACAGGTACCTTTTATATTTCTACTCCATCTGGTACATCGCAGAATGGAGCTGTCCCAGTTATATATGCAGATAAAAATACTCAAATTGAACAAATTGGAGTAAATACAAGTGGCTTTAATGGTAAAAATTTAAGTTATATATTTGTAGATGGAATGTTAAATGCTAAAGAACAATTAGCAGAAAGCCAATCCTCTATAAATCTTAAGGGCAATGCTCTTAAAGTAGGAAAACATAAGGTAGATGTTGTTCAATATAATAACAATAAGACAACAGACAGTGTTATAACACATAAAACAGCCTATTACGAAGTTAAATCTAAATAATAAATGTTGTTATTTATAGTGTAAATGTTAATTACAAATGGCATTTACACTTGTTTTATTTATATATAGAAAAGCCTATAAACAGTATGTTAATTTGTGACATTGATAATTCAGTAAGTATGTAATAATATTTTAGTAATATACTGTTAATCGGAGGTATCGTATGAAAAAATTTATTTTACCTATCATCCTTATAGCTTTATTAGTAGGTATATCTCCAGCTTTTAATAATTCTAATATGCACAGCCATATTAAGGCAGATAAAGGAATTTTAAATTTAAGTAATTATGATTTTGAGCGCAGAGGAAATGTAAAGATTGAAGGGCAATTGGAGCTGTATGTGAATAAACTTCTTAAACCAGAACAAGTGAAACATGAAAAAGCTGATAAGTATTTAATTTTACCAGATAGATTGACAACACAGCTAAATGGAAAGAATACTGGATATATGACAGTACATTTGAGAATATTTCTTCCAGAAGGGATTGTCTATGGGCTTAGAATAGGAAGTTTTTTGTCAGCTTCAAAGATTTGGGTGAATGGTGTTTTACAAGGACAAGTGGGCCAAGTAGGTAAAAGCTATGATGAAGAGAAATCTATATACTTGCCAAGTTATACATATTTTACAGCACAAAATGGAGTTGCTGATATAGTAATTCAAGCATCCAATTACAGAATCCTTTATCCAGTATTAAAACCTTTTGATCTTGGACTTAAGGATAGAATTATGAATAAATTCATAGTAAATGCAGGCGGTGATTTAATTATAATAGGAGTCCTATTTATTGTAGAATTGCTATTTTTATGCTTGTATACACGTTTGAAGAATAATAAATTTTTTCTATATTTTTCCGTATTGTGTTTGCTTACACAGCTAAGGTGTTTGGTTTTAAATGAAAGAATAATTGTGCACATTTTTCCCAATATGCCTTTTGAATTGCTTAGCAAAACAGCGGCAATTACATACTATTTATACATACCAATTTATGTTTTACTTCTAAGAAAATTATTTTCAGATTTTCCTAAAAAGTTAGTTAATATATCATTGTGCTTTTCAATACTCTTTACCATTATATGTCTTATAACTAATAATACTTTTTATGATAGATTATCTTTTTTAGGTGAAGCTATTTTGATATTTATTGTGATTGGTATATTGCTATTTTTTATAAAAAAAGTAAGAAAAAAAGAGGGAATAATATCATTTGTGGCATTCATTGCCTTAATTGCTACAGCAGCAAATGATATACTCATAAACAATGGAATGATATATGGCAGGTATGGTTTTCAGGTAGGTATGCTTATTTTTGCTTTTTTAGAAACCTATGTAATTGTAATGCAATATTCTGATGAGATAATTAATGCAGAAAAACTAAAGATAGAAAATCGTATTATATATGAAAAGTCTATTAGAGATGACCTTACGGGCTTATATAAAAGAAATTATATTGGAGAAATATTAGATAAAGTTATGATAAAGTATATAAATGAAGGTGAAATATTTAGCATAATGATGTTTGATGTGGATTATTTTAAATCAATTAATGACAATTATGGACATCTACAGGGAGACAAGGTTTTAACTGATATAAGTAAAGTAATAATGGAATGTATAGGAGACACGGGTTATGCAGGAAGATATGGTGGGGAGGAATTTATTGTTATTTTGCCTAATACAAAGCAGGAAAGGTTAGTAGAAATAGGAGAAAGAATTAGAAATAAGGTCAATACTTTTCCATGGGAAGATGGAATAAAAGTTACTATAAGTGGCGGATTGTATGAAAATAAGTCAAATACAAATATGGAATGTATAAAAATTGTTGATGATTTATTATATGAAGCTAAGAATAGTGGAAGAAACAAAATTGTAGTATAGCTAAATAAGTTGCCTAATTAATTAGTATGCTAACCTTTTTAACATGTATACATATTTTTAAACAGTTGACAATTAACTGTCAACTGTTTGTTGTCAATTCTCAACTTTTAAACGGATTTATCTACAAAAGTTTATATTAGATGAATTTAGTATCAGTTTTAGTTAATAAATTTGTGATTTCCTTGCCTGGTGGAGACTCTGTAATAATTGTATCTATATCATAAAGGGTAGCAAATTTATAAGTACCATCAATGTAAAATTTACTATTTTCCATAACCAAAAATATTTCTTTACTGCCATTTATTATGGCCTTTTTTGTGTTTCCATCTTCTACATCAAAAGTAGTGACACTTTTGTCAAATATGTTTACGCCACAGCTGCCTATAAAACATTTGTTGGGCTTGTAGTTAATGATACTTTCGATAGCCATTGAACCTGTAAAGCCATCTAAATCTTTGCTAAGAACTCCTCCAGTACAAATAACTTTAATGTTATTATCTTGTTTATTTAATATTGAGATTATATCCAGCATATTGGTTACTACTGTGAGCTTCTTTGGGCTCTTTGAAAGCTTTTCAGCCAACATCATATTTGTAGTTGATATATCTAGAAAAATAGTTTCATTTTCGAAAATAGAATTAAAGGCTTTTTCAGCTATAACTTCTTTTGATTCTACACTAATATTTTTCCTTATAGAAATGTCTTGCTTGGGAGCGGAATGTCTAACAGATACGGCACCTCCATAAGTTCGCTGCAGCAAATTTTTATTTTCTAGTATTTTTAAGTCTTTTCTAATACAGTCCTCTGTTACATTAAATCTGGAACTTAAATCTTTGACAACCACTTTTCCTTCTTTATGTAAAATATTTATTATTTTATCATGTCTTTCTTCTGGAAACAAAAGTTACCTCCCCTTTATGTTACATAATAGAATCTTATTGATTCATACTAATATTATTATATCAAAATTTCATTTATAATGTGGAAATACATTTAAGAATTCAAAAAAGATTATGATTGAAACAAATGTAAAATGGCATAGATAAGATAATTAATGTTTTTACTGAGGAGGATATAGTTAATGAATGACATAATAAATAAAGACCTTGTTGTATTAGATTTAGAGGCTTCTTCTAAAGAAGAAGTTATTAGAAAGCTTTCAAAGCTTATAGAAAAACAGGACAAATTAATAGATTTTGATGGCTATGTCAAGCAGGTATTTGAAAGAGAAGAGGATTTCCCTACATCTATAGGATTTGATGTAGCTATTCCCCATGGCAAATCTGACTCTGTAAAAAGTGCTGCAGTAGCTTTTGCTAGACTAAAAAAAGAAGTTAAGTGGAGTGAAGAAGAATCGGTAAAGTATGTATTTTTAATTGCTGTACCAGAGAAAGAAGCCGGGGATAGGCATTTGCAGATCCTTGCTCAGCTCTCCAGAAAGATTATGAGAGAGGAGTTTAGAACTAAGCTACAGGAAGCTTCTAACATAGAAGAGATATTAGAAGCATTGGATAGTTAAGAATTAAATAATAAGAGTGGAGGTAAGTAAAATGGATGATTTAAAGGATTTATTAAAAAATACCAGACAGCATCTAATGACAGGTGTTTCATACATGATTCCTTTTGTTGTATCAGGAGGAGTTTTATTAGCACTTTCAGTTTTATTATACGGTTCAGCAGCAGTTCCACCTAAAGGAACAAGGTTGAATGATTTGTTTAATATAGGAGCAGCCGGACTTGGATTAATGGTTCCTATACTAGCAGGATTTATAGCATTTTCAATGGTAGATAGGCCAGGTATAGCACCAGGAGCTATTGGTGGTTATCTCTCAAATCAAATTGGAGCGGGATTCCTAGGAGGAATTATAGCAGGTTTGCTTGCAGGTATAGTAGTTTTCTATTTAAAGAAAATAAAAGTTCCTTCAATTATGCGTTCTGTAATGCCAATATTTGTTATTCCACTAATAGGTACATTTATCATAGGTACACTTATGGTTTGGGTTATAGGAACTCCTGTTGCAGGAGCTATGACGGGAATGAAGGCTTGGCTAGAAGGGTTAGGTACTGGAAATTTGGTACTTTTAGGAATAGTTTTAGGTTCAATGATAGCTTTTGATATGGGAGGTCCAGTAAACAAAGTTGCATATGGATTTGGAGCGGCAATGGTAGGAACGATAAATCCTACAACTGGAATGGCAAGTCCTATAGCACTAAAAATAATGGCAGCCATAGGTGTTGCAATATGTACCCCTCCAATTGGGATGGGTGTAGCTACTTTCTTAGCACCTAAAAAGTACTCAACGGAAGAAAAGGAAGCAGGAAAAGCTGGTATATTGATGGGGCTAATAGGAATAACAGAAGGAGCTATACCTTTTGCTGCATCAGATCCATTGAAGGTTATTCCTTCTTTAATAGTGGGTTCTGCCAGTGGAGCAGTTACTGCAATGTTATTAGGGTCTGGAAATCCTGCACCTTGGGGTGGATGGATAGTATTGCCAGTAGCTACTGGCAAATTTGGTTACATTATAGCTACTTTGGTAGGTGTTGCTGTAACCGCATTGATGGTAAATATTTTAAAGAAACCAGTCACAGAAAAGCGTAATGATGACCATGGTGGAGGCGGTGAGGAAATAAACTTGGATTTCGAATAATATAGGCTAAAACACGATAATAGGAGATGAATTAAAATGAAGATATTAGCAGTTACGGCTTGCCCATCAGGAGTTGCACATACTTATATGGCTGCAGAGGCATTGGAAAAAGCAGCAAAAGCCAAAGGAATTGAAATAAAGGTTGAAACTCAAGGATCAATAGGTATAGAAAATAAAATTACCATGGATGATGTAAAAGATGCAGATGTAGTTATATTAACTAAAGATATTGGTATAAAGGAAACGGAAAGATTTAACGGATTGCCAACTGTCAAAGTTGGAGTTAGCGATGTAGTTAAAAAATCAGATCAAATAATTGACAAAGTTGAAGCATATATTAATAGCAAAAAACAATAATAAATAAGCTGTTGGTTACTCCAACAGCTTATTTGATATAATTTAAATATTTGAAAGAAGAGGGAAGCATAATGGTGAAGTTTGCTGTAATAGGAACAAGTAAAATCACTGATAGGTTCATAGAAGCAGCTAAGTTATGCAAGAATTTTGAACTCACTGCAGTGTATTCAAGGACAAAAGAAAGAGCTTTAGAATATGGGAGTAAATACGAAGCTGCATTGGCGTATGATGATTTAGATGAACTTGCAGAAAGTAGAGAAGTAGATGCTGTTTATATAGCTAGTCCAAATAGTTTTCATGCTTTTCAGTCAATTAAAATGCTAAGGGGTAAAAAGCATGTATTATGTGAAAAAACTATAGCATCTAATAAAAAGGAATTAGAGCATATGATAAAAGCAGCTAAAGAAAATGGAGTAATTCTTTTAGAAGCAATGCGTTCTGTATTTGATCCAGGCTTTAAGGCCATAGAGAACAATCTTATTAAGCTTGGAACTATTAGAAGGGTTACATTTCAATATTGTCAATACTCTTCCAGATATGATAATTTCAAAAAAGGAATTGTTGAAAATGCATTTAATCCTGTTTTTTCTAACGGGGCACTAATGGATATTGGGGTATATTGTATTCATCCATTAGTTAAGCTTTTTGGAATGCCTAAAAGTATATGGGCAAATTCTGTAATTTTAGAAAATGGAGTGGATGGTGCTGGAACTATTATGGTGAACTATGGAAATATGCAGGGGGAACTTTTATACTCTAAAATTACCAATTCTAAATTACCAAGTCAAATTCAAGGTGAGAAGGGATGCATGATCATAAAAGAAATAGCTGATACAAGGGAAGTTACTATTATATATAATAATGGAAAAGAAGAACATATAAGTATCAATAAATGTGATAACAATATGTATTACGAAGTAGAAGAGTTAATTAGGCTTATTCAAATAAAGGGAAATGCAGATGTGTATAATAAATGTTCTCTTATGGAACTTAGCATAATGGATGAAGCAAGAAGAAAAATGGGGATTAAATTTCCAGCAGATGTTTAGGCATTTTCAAAGAAATGCTGAATATTTGGGAAAATCCCCTTCTTTTTTATTTTAGTCTATTTTAATTTAAAAATTCTTCTCATATTTAAGTAAAGAAGGATTCCAGGTTTCAAACATTTCATTTTCATTTACCACTGCCTCAAATACAGGATTCAAAAAAGAATATATTACTTCAATTACCTTTGCAAATTCAATTTCTATTAACATTTGGCTTTAGAAACTATAACATCTCCAACCCCCATGTCTATATGAAAAGGTGTTTTTGTATTTTTAAATTTTCCTATAATATTAGCTCTAATTCCATATGGGCATATTAGAAGGACGTAACATTTCAGCCTGAATTATTACATTCATGGGGTTGTATTTTCCTTAGCGTACGCTAAGGAAATTTGTTTAAGTAAGTTATATTTCAACAAAAATAAAGCCTGTATGAATGATACTGTAAATTTGTAATAACAATAAATTGCTAAGCTTAGGAGTAGTAAGCGTTTGTTGTATATATGGAAATAATTGAGATCAAGTTGTAACTTTCTGTTCCATTACTACAGGTACCCCAACCCTTCATATGTAGAAAATATAAATTACAAAATTGTATTGTTATGTCGTGTTATGTCATATAATATAAATTACAAAATTGTATTGTTATGACATGTTATGTGGTATAATATAATTACAAAATTGTATTGTTATGTCATGTTATGCTATATAATATAATTTAGTATAAAAATACCCTTGTATGTTTATTTTTGCACTAAATTATATCTTTTAGGAGGGGATACAAATTGAAACAAAAGTAAAAAAGAGAGCATATTTGTCTTTTTAAATTTTTTGTATTTTTGAAACGTGATGCTTTATTTTCAAACCAATTTTTATGTACAAGCTTGTATAGCTGTGATTTGTTGAGAGTTTATAAATGTATCAACGATGGTAGTAATTACAAAATTTTTGTGGCCTAATCAAAATATAATCAATATGTACTGTAATATAATTTACTTATGGTAAATTATAAGAAAAATGGGGGGAGTTTTATGTGTAAAAGTATTATTCCCAATGTGGGAAGAAAAATTAGACGATATAGTGCTCGATTTTTTACATTTTTACTTATATTTGTAATGCTTTTCAGTAATACCGCGCAGGTTTGGGCGGTTACAGCATCGCCTTATTCATACCCGAATGATACGTCGATTGTGGGAGGTAGCACTATTAATAATGCATCATTAATAGGTGTTTATTTAAGTGATGCGTCTGATTCTGACTATAGTTCTTCCAGTGGTAATTATACTGCTAGTAGGGAATTGAAAGCAGGAATACCTAATAATGCTTCATATCCTGCTAGTCAATTCAATGGTGCAGACGGAAATGGAGTAGACCTCTTACCTAATTTTCAAATTGCATTCAATGAAAATATCCTTGGTAAGTCAGATACATATAGCAACTATACTAACAACAAAGGTCTAGTAACACTGGTAAAAGTAAATGCCGATGCCACAGAAAGTAGTGTAGCTACTAATGTTACTATGAATAAGAGTCTTAATGGAAGCCTTTTTGTTTCTCCAACAACAAAATTGGAACCTAGCACTTCTTATAAAGTAAAAGTAAGTTCAGGTATCACGGCGGACCAAACACCTGTTACATTAACAACCAATGCGTATGAAATCTTGTTCAAGACTAAAGCATTGGCACCTTCATCAGGTATTACAGGCGTCACATTAGATAGGACAAGCGCTTCTATTGATGTCGGCAGCACCAGCCAGCTTACAGCTACGGTAGCTCCGGCGGATACCGCGAATAAAGGTGTCATATGGGCTTCGGACAATACAGCCGTAGCTACAGTAGATGCAAATGGTATCGTCACCGCAATGGCGGCAGGTACAGCAAACATTACTGTCACTACAACTGACGGGAGATTTACGGCGAATTGCGCCGTCACCGTTCAAGCGGCACCTTCAGGGGTGCCAACTGATGTGCTTAGTGTCAAGAATATTAAATCAACTACTCTGACATTAAACTGGCCACAATCGGCTAATTCAGATATAAACACTTATGAAGTGTTTAATGATATTACAAAGATAGCTACTTGCACAAAAACTGACTCGGAGTACAATGTCACTGGTTTAACTGCTGACACAGATTATACGTTTACTGTCAAGGCATTGGACATCGATGGTAAAGAATTGAGCAGTATTACTGCAAAAGCGAAGACTTTGCCGGCCCCAAACTTTACACTTGCGGTGGATGGCCCGGATTCCGGTAAAATCGGTGACACGCTTACAGTCAAGGCGACGATCAACTCGGAAGTGGACGCGTACGGCTTTAAGGTAACGTTTAAAGACCCTTCCAGTAGCGATACTTACGGCAAGATAATGCCGGATCTAATTGCCACTCAAGCCGCAAACATCGGGATAAGGGGTCTGACGGTGGATACCTCGGTGGCCGGACATGTGAGTTTTGCCTGTGATCCGGTGGAGCAAACGAAGGTTATCACTGCAGGCACACCGCTTACTCTTATCTTGAAGTTTAAGGTAGTCGGCACGGCGAAGTCGGCGACGGAAGACCTTACTGTCAATGTCGACAGTTTGGAAGACCAGCTGGTGCTGTTCACGGATCCAGGTGAAACCAGCGCAGAACTTGACACCTATACCAAAATCTGTGGCGCAGTAATGGCGGGCAAGGCATTGATAGCTTCACTCAGCGGTTCCGCCGTTAATCTGCATACTTTATTTTGCGCAAGCGTGGTGTTTGACACGCCTACCGCCAATGTTGGCGGCAACGAACAGTCCACTACGGTCACTGCAAAGATTACGGCACCGACCGATAAGGACGTGTATGGATTTTACACAAACATCAACTATGATGGTAATGATAACTTTGCATCGGATTTACAATTGGATCCTGCCGCGACTAAAGCGGCCAACGCCGGAATTTTGGCGGGAAAGTTGAATGTCATCGTTTTGTCTTTTGATAGTGAACCAGATTATGGCGGGAAGATATGGGTCGAATCGGACGGAGTGACCCCTATTATTAAAAAGGGTGAGATGCTTGATCTCAAGCTGGTGTTCAAAATACTGCCTTTCAACAGCGAGGGTACGCGTAAGGTCACTGTTTCACCCTGTATGGTGCTGTTCACCGACCCGTCCATACGCGCGAAAGCCACGGGCGATGGTCTGACGACGATAGACGACATTGATAACACTACCATGGTATCAACTCAGGAAAGCCTTGGGACCATCGCTATCGCTGGACCTACGGAAGGAAGTATAACGCTGACGAGGGCAATCACCAGCCTTACCATGTCTTCCGTCTACGGCAAAGAGGGTTCTTACAACTTATACACTCCGGCCGACGTGCTGGCGTTTGCGGACGCGGTCAATACTTTGGGCTATACCGCTATCAACGCTACTATAAAAAATGATATTGACATGACAGGAACGACTTTCGCCGGTATCGGCACGAAGGACCATCCGTTTGTAGGAACGATTTCAGGCGGGAATCACACGATCAAAATCGCCCGCGTGGTAACGGACGGAAACTCAGACGTCGGCGGTTTGGTCAACTACTTGGGCAGCGGAGGTGCTCTTACCGGTGTATCGATGGCAGGTACCATTACCGGAGCCTTCGGAGGCGCGAACGTCGGAGGTCTTGTGGGCGCATCCACCGGTAGTAGCATCACCCCGACAATCATAAGCAGCGTGTCGATATCCGGCACAGCCTCTGACGGAGCGAATATCGGCGGTATCGTCGGATTCTCGAACTATGGCGGTAGTGCTTACGGCAAAAAAATATACAATGGCAGTATTTCCGTCACGGCGGCACAAGGCAGTAACGTCAATGTCGGCGGCATCGCGGGCATGTTTGACGGGACGGGTCAGACGACCGACTCGAACCGGCAGATGTACCATTGCTACAATAATGGCAATATCAGCGGTGGAACCAACACAGGGAGTATCGTCGGTTCGATTAAAAACGGCATTATCAAGGAAAGCGGCAACGGCGTCTACAACGCAGTCGGTAAACTATGGAGCGGCGGCGGTGCAGTCAGCGGCATCGGCAATACCGGCGGCGTTGCCGGGCAAGCCACCAGCACGACGTTCAACACCGTGTTCAACACCAGCGCGGTCAGCGGTTCTGGCGGCAGTACCGGCGGCATCGTCGGTTCCATTTACGGCACTGGCACAAGTGTTTTGCAATCGTACAATAACGCCGCAGTCACCGGTTCGGATGCTTCTGCCGGCGGAATTGTCGGCAAAAACGACTCGTCCGACTCGGCCATCGCAGCTAACTTCAATCTCGGCAACGTCACCGCAGCGGACTCCAAGCTGAATGCAGGAGGGATTGTCGGCAAGGCCACAGCGGCTCCGGCGGTTTATACGGGCAACTACTATATTAAGACCGGCTCGATCAATTCGGGCATTAGCGACGCGCTAGACAATACAACGTTTACGGTTGATAGCGGGAATTCGAATGCAAGCAGTGCCTCCAACCCCGATAGCTTCTCTCTTACGAAAGTAAGTTCAAGTTCGCCCGGCATATACATCTACAAACTTCAGCCGCCTCTTACCGACGCGGACGGGACTTATTTGCTGTCAACGGTGAGCGACATCCTCTGGTTCTACCAGACCGTAAACAATAATGTCGAATCAGGCACGCAAAACAAGATTAACGGCCGGCTTGTGAACAACATTGATATGTCCAAAGTGCTGTCGGCGCAATTCTCGGGAATAGGAAAGACCAACGGCCCAGTTTATACTTATTACGCCGGCACGTTTGATGGCGCGGGATTTACAGTGACTATCAAAAATTCCTCGATCTTCGGCATCTGCCAAGGCGCTACGATTAAAAACCTGACCGTTGACGGATCGCTTGACATTGGGTCTGTCGGCGGCGGAGGTATCACCAATATGATCACTAACGGCCTCATCGAAAATTGCCACAACAAAGCGGATATCAACTCAACCAATGGCCTTATCGGCGGTATTGCGTATCAGGCGGAGAACAGTACCATTTCGAACTGCACGAACAGCGGCAATATCACGGGAGGCAAACTTGGCACGATCGGCGGCATTGTCGGCGAGCTCGGCGGATTTGACGTTGCAGTGCCGACGCATTCGGTTATTATTAACTGCGTAAACTCAGGCAATATCACCGGTGGATTAACAATCGGCGGAATCTGCGGGGAAACCGAAGGCAACAATTGCACCGCCGACTTCATCAATTGCAGCAACACAGGAAAAGTCATCTCAACAGCTCAGACATCGTCGGGTGCGACGGGAATATACAATCCGCCTTATATGAACTCCGCCGGCGGAATACTCGGTGGTGCAATTGACCTCACCGTGAACATCAAAGGCTGTCAAAACTCCGGTGTCGTCACGGGCACGGCGAATAACTTAGGCGGTATCGTCGGCGTTGCAGGCCCCTCATGGAGCATCTATGGCAAAACGAGCATAAAGGTTACGGACTCCACTAACTCTGGAAAGGTAATCAGCACGGTTGACCGCAATGCTGTGGATAACAGCTATCCAGGGAATCCGAATAGACCGATTAACCCAGATTATATCTCCGTCGGCGGCATTATAGGCAGTACCACACAGGGTCTAAGCGGGCTCGATATCTCAGGCAACAACAGTTTCGGCGTCGTCGATAAGGGCATCGCCACAAACGGAGGTCCAATTGCCGGCACGTGCAACCAGCCCGGTATCGGCGACAACAATACTTCTAGCGATAATCCAACTGGTGGTAACAATTCAACTGGTGGTAACAATCCAACTGGTGGTAACAATCCAACTGGTGGTAACAATCCAACTGGTGGTAACAATCCAACTGGTGGTAACAATCCAGCGGGTAATAATAATCCAGCGGGTAATAACAATCCAAAGGGCAATAACAATCCAACAGGTAATAACAATCCAAAGGGCAATAGCAATCCAGCGGGTAATAATAATCCATCTGTTTCTGGTACACCTGGCAGCACTGCACTTGCCACTCAAGCGACTAAATTAGTAGCATCGAACAGCCCTAATACTACACCGATAACAAACAAATCGGTTACGGCGTCGAAACCAGAACCCGTGCAAACAAACACGGTAAAAAAACCAGCACCTGTAAAAGATGCCAGCAATACCTCGGGCAAATCGACAGCAAAAGCAACGAAACCAGTTTCAAAAAGTGCGAACGTTTACGAGGTCATCCAGGATGCAATCCAAAATAATCCGATCATCATTAGAGTATTGCTTCTATTTATTGTTGCCCTAGCGGGTCTAGGAGGATTTAGGCGATACAGAAAAAGCCGCGAGCAGTAAACGCTCCGGGAATTGATAAAAATAAGAGAAAATGTGCTTAACTTAGCTTTCAACGTGTACCGCTGTTAAACGGTACACGTTGAAAAGATATATATTTTCTTAGTCCAGATTAGCGCAATGATAGAGTGTCTTAAGCCTTCATAACAAATGCCTTGATTCATGGCACATTTACAAAAAAATTATTAAGGAGTGATAAATAATGAAATCCAATAAACTCTTAAAGTTCGTTTCATCCTTTGCGCTGAGCATAGTACTAATGCTGGGCCTCGCGACTCCTTCATTTGCGGCGTCCACCGGCACCAATTCAACAACAACGCTTAATTTAATGGCAGCCGCCAGCACGCGTTATTCCCTTGGTGAGCGGGTGAACGGAGTGTATCCGAGCGGCACCCTGCTAAGAGCGTTTGAGGACCAGAATCCCAACACAAAGGTTAATGTGACCTATGACAGCTCCGGAAATCTGCTCAATCAGATGAAAGCGGATCCCAATCATAGCGCCGATGTTTTCCTCTCTGCGGATTTGGCGCGAATGAATTCTGCGGTCACTGCAAATATCATACAAGCTAGCACGGTATACAATTTGCTTAATAACAAATTGGTGCTCGTCGGAAATCCAAACACCGGTCTTACAGAAAACAGCCTTCAATATTCAGACGTATTAGGTTGGTTGAATGATAATCCCGGCACGACAATTGCCGTTGGAGACCCGGCTGTTGTACCGGCAGGAACCTACACAAAGCAGGTATTCGATGCCATCGACAGCACTACATGGAATGACATTTTAACTCATGCAGCGCTATATAGCAACGTTACCAATGTGCTGAACGCTGTTGCTAAGAATGTGAACCAACTCGGTTCTGTCTATGCAACTGACGCTAAAACTCAACCCCAGCTTATCGTGTTAGATAGCAAAGATGTTAATATCATCTATCCTATTGGCATCACGAATGCTGCCATGAATGATACTGTCAGAGCACCAGCAGCCCAGGCACTTGTTAATTTTCTCAAAGCAGATATTGCTAAAACAAACGGCAGCAGTGTTTTCAGAAACTTTGGATTTAGCGCTGTAGTGCAGTAATAGTTAAGAATTAAGAAGGCATTTGTTATCAGGCAATAGGGCATTCTATCATTGCGCTAATCAAACGACAGCGTTTGCCTTACAATAATAAACAAACGCTATCGTTCGTGAATTGATAGAAATAAAAGTTTTACATTTAAGAAAAAAAGGATAGTCGGTTAGCTCTCAAATTGAAACTAACCAACTACCTTATCACGAAAATTTGGAGGTTATTATGATAGGAAATTCTTTAAGAAATATTCTTCACACTTTCGGCCAAGGCATTCTCAACCCTTGTATGGTTGTCCTGCTTATTATGATTGTCATCACAATCTGGCAAATTGGGGATCTCCTGATGGAGTACATCATAGAACGTAGAAAAATGAAAGAAGACATTCCGGAACTATTAAAGAAAATCAACCGTGTGGGGAAGGAGCTCGCCCTACAAATCATCAAGGACAGCAAACTGCTTAAGCGTCAGAAACAGCTCGCCGTAAAACTAACTGAGGCTGAAAATATGCCAGAAAATTCTCTGGCAGCCTATGCGCAAAAACTAATAAGCATAGAAGACGCTTATTATCGGAAAATTATGGCGCCTACTGATCTGATTGCCAAACTGGGGCCAATGATCGGCCTGATGGGCACCTTGATTCCATTGGGTCCCGGAATCGTAGCCTTGGGGAAGGGCGATATCAAGACTCTTTCCAGCTCTATCGGCGTCGGTTTTGATACGACCATATCCGGAGTATTCGTCGCAGCGATTTGTTTCTCAATTTCCTATTTGAGAAGTCACTGGTATGAGGGTTATATCAGCACCAATGAAGCTATCCTAGAAAGTTTGATGGATAAAATCATTGATGTTCCTGATAAGCTAATCGGCTTAATTGATGAGAAAGGAATGAAAAAAAGCTATGAGAAGAAGATTAATCAAGTCTAGAAGAAAAAATAACCGGCAGGCAATTAACCCGATGGAAAGTGTGGTCAATTTAATTGACATCATGCTGATTTTCGCCTGCGGCTTAATGGTTTCAATTGCTTCTCTCTGGAATATTAAAATGAATGCGAGTAACCAGATTAACAAGACAAAGAGTAATAGTTATCAAGATATGGGACAGGTTTATGAAGATCCGGTGACAAAAAAAATGTATATTATTAAAACCGACGAGAGTAAAAGCAAAGATACTTCTAAAACCGGGGTGAAGTAATTTATACAGCAAAAGGAGAAGATTATGTTGAACAGAGGACGACTTCAATCCAAAAGAGCCAGTTACAGGGAAGAGATAAGTCCCATGGAAAGCGTGGTAAATCTTGTTGATGTTATGCTTGTTTTTATCTGCGGACTTTTACTTTCAATTATGATTTTCTGGAATATAGACATGAAAAACTTGGTAATCATTTTAAACCAAAAACAACTTATAAAGATCAATAATCCGAAAGAATTGACCACGCAGATGAAAGATAAAAGTTCAAGTGGCAATGTAGGATCTGCCGTTTTGGACCCCAAGACAGGAAAAGTTTATATTGTGAAGCCACAGCCACAGAAAAAATAACATTGTGAAAAAATGAATAGGTTTGGATTCAGAAGTTGAGCCGATAAAAACTATCATATTTAAGTATAAACTCATATGATGATAGTCATTAAAATTGATCAATTTCTGAAACAAGCTATAGTTATGGAACAGAGTGTGTTTAAAAATACATACCTGTTCTTTTTTTACATAATAAATTTATCAAAATCTTCAAAAAGACTTGACAAATAGTAGAAAAAATGTGGCGAAGCCCCTTAATTACATTGATTTTTAAGGAGGTTCACTCATGAACGAATATGCAAATTTTATAAAGGAAAAATTAGACACTGTTTATATTTTATGTATAAAATACAACATTGAGTATGCTAGCCTATTTTTTATCATATTGCGTCGGTAGAACCTTTAGATAGGATTCACTATCTGCGGAACCTGACTCCTTGTCCGATAAAAAATATTCGTCGCATCTTTGACTTGTTATTTTCTTTCAAATGCCTTAAAGAGCATATCATAATATAAAACAATAATAAACAATAAACAATAATACAAATATTGTTGTAAAAAACTAAAAAGCACTGTATAATATAAGTGCAAATAATAGATAATAATAAAAATATTCTATAGGTAATAAAGAGGTGAGTTGTATGGAAGAGTTAATTCAAACTGACAGAATAGCTTGGCTGAAGAAAAAAATGATGGATGAGCCGAGATACGTATCTATTGAGCAAGCACTTATTATCACAAAAACATATAAAGAAAATGAAGATAAACCCATTATTATTAAAAGGGCACTTGCTCTAAAAAATGCATTGACACACTTAAATATCGCGGTAGAACCAGAAGAGATGATTGTTGGAAATCGTACAATGGGTGTAAGATATGGTGTTGTATTTCCTGAAAGCGGAAGCTCTTGGGTTGATCGTGAAATAGAAACCCTTCCAACAAGGCCTCAAGATAGATTTAATGTAAGAAAAGAAGATATTACTACTTTTAGAGAAATTATTAAACCATATTTTAATGGAAAATCCTTAGAAGATGTAATTAGAAAACGGTATGGAAAAGAGATAGATGAAATTGCAAAGGTAGTTAAAATCAATCAAAAAGATCATGCGCAGGGGCATATTTGTCCAGATTGTGAAAGCTGGTTAAAATACGGACCTGAGGGATTAAAAAATCAAGCTGCTGTGAGATTAAAAGATGCTAGTAAAAAGCAGCAGGATTTTTATAACAGTGTTATTTTGGTAATGGAAGGTACCCAAAGGTTTATGATGCGATATCATGATCTTTTAATAGAGAGATCAAAGGAAGAATCAAATGAAGAAAATAGGGCCAACATGCTTCAGATTGCAGCAAATTGTAAAAGCTTGAGTATGAATCCTCCAAAGTCTTTTCATGAAGCTGTACAGTCTGTTTGGTTTTTATTTGTTATTCTTCACATGGAATCAAATGCATCTTCTTTTTCACCAGGTAGAATGGATAAATTCTTGTATCCATTTTATAAAAAAGACATTGACAGTGGAAAAATTGATAATCAAAAAGCTTTAGAAATTATAGAATGTCTTTGGCTTAAATTCAATCAAATTGTCTATTTGAGAAACTCACACAGTGCAAAGTTTTTTGCAGGTTTTCCAATTGGATTCAATGTTGTAATTGGCGGCCAAGATGAAAAAGGTAATGATTTTTTTAATGAGTTATCTTTTATATTTTTAAAAGCACAAGAGCATTTAGGATTACCACAGCCTAACTTATCAGTAAGGCTTCACAAAAAAACTAATGAGAGGTTTTTAAAGGAAGCAGTGAAAGTAGTGTCAAAGGGAAGTGGAATGCCGCAATTTTTTAACGATGAAGCTATTATTTCTTCCATGATGAAGTTAGGTGTAAAAGAAAAAGATGCAAGGGATTACGCTGTTGTAGGATGTGTGGAAATCACTACCCAAGGCAATAATCTTGGCTGGAGTGATGCTGCTATGTTTAATTTAGACAAAACATTGGAGTTAACTTTAAACAATGGAAAGTCTCTATTAAGTGGGGACAAAATTGGCCCTGATTTAGGAAATTTAACTGATTATGAAACTTTTGAAGAATTGGAAGGAGCTTTTGCAAAGAATATAACTTATTTTATGGATAAAATGATACTAGCTTGTGAAGAGATAGAAAAAGCACACATGGATATATTGCCATCCCCATTTTTATCTTCTGTAATTGACAATTGTATTGAAAAGGGAATGGATGTTACAAAAGGAGGAGCTGTTTATAACTTTTCAGGAATTCAGATGATACAAATAGCTAACCTGGCAGACAGTTTAGCTGCTATTAAACTTTTAGTATATGAAGAAAAGAGAATATCAAAAGAAGATTTACTAAAAGCACTGCAAAATAATTTTGAAGGATATGAAGTAATACGTACTATGCTGCTTAAGCGTGCACCAAAGTATGGCAATGACATTGACTATGTTGATGAACTTGGCGCAAAGTGGGCAAGATTTTTCAGTAAAAAGTTAAGTTGCTATACAAATTATCGTGGCGGCAGATATCATACAGGAATGTATACAGTCTCTGCTCACGTACCTATGGGAGAAAATGTTGGAGCTTCGTCAGATGGAAGATATGCAAAAACACCTCTGGCAGATGGAGGTATGTCTCCTGTATATGGGAGAGATATCGCCGGCCCCACAGCAGTATTAAAGTCTGTTTCTTCATTGGACAATTACTTAACTACTAATGGTGGACTCTTAAATATGAAGTTTTTACCTGAATTCTTTAAGACTGAAAGCAATATAGATAAGTTTGCTAAATTTTTAAGAACTTTTGTGGATTTAGAAATACCACATATACAATTCAACGTAGTGAGAAAAGAAGATTTGATTGCAGCACAAAAGAATCCTGAAAATTATAGAAGTTTAACTGTTAGAGTTGCAGGATATACTGCTTATTTTACAGAATTGGCAGGAGAACTTCAAAATGAAATTATTGCTAGAACAAGTTATGGTAATATATAAGTGCAGGTGATTAAATGATTGGTAAAGTATTTGATGTTAGGAGATTTTCAACGCATGATGGAGATGGAATTAGAACCACAATCTTTTTAAAGGGATGTCCACTTCGATGTGTGTGGTGCCAGAATCCAGAGGGATTTTCCTTAGAGCCTAAGCTCATGTACTTAGAAAATCAGTGTATACACTGTGGAAACTGTACTAAAGTGTGCAAAAATAAATCCATTACATTAAAGAACAACAAGCTTTATATTGACAAAAGTGCCACAGATGAGTGGAAAGAGCCTATAGATGCATGTCCGGCAGGATGTTTGACTATGGACTGTAAGTTATATACTGTGGAGGAATTAGTAAAGCTTGTGTTAAAAGACAAAGCGTTTTTTAAATATGGTGGAGGAGTTACCTTATCAGGAGGAGAACCACTTTTTCAAAAAGACTTTGCAATATCCTTACTAAAGATGTTAAAAGAAAATGGAATTCATACAGCAATAGAAACTTCACTTTACGCAGCTAAAGATACAATTAAGGATGTTCTTTTTTATCTGGATTCTATTTATGCAGATTTAAAAGTATTTAATAGGGAAAAACATAAAGAGTTAACTGGAGTTTACAATGATGAAATAAAAGAAAATATAAAATTTATATTGGAATCGAATAAAAAAAATAAGGTAATTATTAGAACGCCGCTTATTCCCAAAATGACGGCAACTAAAGAAAATATCTATGCTATAGGTAAATTTATCATTGGTATTTATCCAGATGTAAAATATGAGTTATTGAATTATAATCCTCTTGCCAAGGCAAAGTATAATTTAGTGGAAGAAGAATATTGTTTTTACGATAATCCTAAAATGTATACTGAAGATGAAATGAACGAGTTTAGAGAAGTGGCAAGAAACGCAGGAGTAAAAAGCCTCATTATTGAAGCTTAAAATAAATTGCAATATGCAATGGAAGAAAGGAAATCAGATTTATGAAACTTATTGTAGATTTTGCAAATTTAGATCGAATTAAGGAAATGTATGCTTATTATCCAATAGATGGAGTAACTACTAATCCATCTATTCTAGCTAAAGAAGGAAAAAATCCCTATGAGGTATTAAAGGCAATTAGAAAGTTTATTGGAAAAGATGCAGAACTTCACGTACAAGTTGTTTCCAAAGATGCTGAATCAATGGTTAGAGAGGCACATAAAATTCAACAAGAATTGGGGCCTAGTACGTATGTAAAGGTTCCAGTATCAAGAGAAGGATTAAAGGCAATAAAGGCTCTTGCAGCAGAAGGTACTAATATTACAGCAACTGCTGTCTATACACAGATGCAGGCTTATTTGGCAGGAAAAGCTGGTGCTAGCTATGCAGCTCCATATGTAAATAGAATTGACAACATAGGTGCAGATGGTATAAAAGTTGCAAAAGATATTCATGATATATTTAAAAAGAATGATTTAAAGACAGAAGTTCTTGCAGCAAGTTTTAAAAATTCACAACAAGTTTTAGAATTAGCGAAATATGGTGTTGGCGCCGCAACAGTTGCTCCAGATGTAATTGAAGGATTAATTAAATTAGATGCAGTTGATTGTGCAATAAAGGCATTTACAAAAGATTTTGAAAAGCTGTGTGGTGAAGGAAAAACTATGCTAGATTGTTAATTTAAGATTGAGCCTGTATCAAAATTATTTTGATACAGGCTCAATGTATTTGTCCGATGGCTACCAGCCGTAATACCCCCATCTTCTTATAAAGTGGGGGATAACGGCCGTTACGCCCCTGGATAACGATTTCTAAGTTTCAGATGGAAAAAAAAACTCCACCTGAAACCAAGAATTCTGTTTATGAGAAAACGTTAAAAATATTGTTAATATTAAAATTCTTTGAAGATTTCTTTCTTTGCACCACAAACTGGACAATCACTGACATTATCACCCATGTATGTATATCCGCAAATTGGACAAACATATATCTTTTGATTTGGAATATCTTTTCCTGATTTAGCTGCTTCCTGTGCCCCCTTAAACATATTGGCATGTATTTTTTCAGCTTCTAGTGCAAAATGAAATGATCTTTCAGCATCTTTTTCATTTTGAAATCTTGCAGTTTCAAGATATACAGGATACATTTGATCTACTTCATGAAGTTCTCCATTTATTGCTCCCTGAAGGTTTTCTATAATATCAGTATTTCCAAATACAGCACCAGCTGCAACTGTATTGTCACCAACTTGATTTTTAAGTACATTGAAATGATTTTTAGCATGTGCCCATTCTGCATAGGCTATGCCTCTAAAAAGTCTGGCAATGTTAGGATATCCAGCTTTCTCAGCATGATCTCCCCAAATGAGATATCTCATATGAGCCATACTTTCTCCACCATATGCAGATCGTAAAAAATCAGCGGTCATTGCATTATTTAATGCCATTTTGTACACATCCTTTCATATCTGTAATATATATTATTATCTATAATATATATTAATATTCATATGGTAAATTAAATTGACTACATAACTTGCAATAGCGCATTAATCATAAAACTGATTTACTTTTTTCAATATTAAATTTATCCGATGACTAGCTGCTCTAATACTCCCACTTTTCCAAGTGGGAGTAAAGAGAAGCTACGTCCCTGGATAATGATTTCTAAGCATCAGGTGGAGTCAAAACTCCATCTGATACCAAGAAACTCTGTTTATCTATTGTTTCTTGGATGCTGTTAATTAATTTACTTACATGATATCCATCAGCCACTGCGTGTGATATTGTCACAGTAAATGGCATTAACCATTTTCCATTTTCTTCATGATATTTCCCATAGGTTATAATTGGCATTAAAGATGGAGTTGATTCGCTGCTGTATGTTGAATATCCTGTAAATGTGAGCCATGGGACACAAGATATGCAGTAGAAATTTTTAGGCTGGTTTGCCTTAATTTTTACACCTTTAATATGTGAGTATTTTTTCATATCACATTTATAATTATCATAAAATTTATAAAAGTCATCTGTATATTCTGACCAAATGTCCGAGAATGTATGATCATCTTTATGAAAAATTGTATAGTTAGGATGGACAATATCATATACAATTAATTGGCTGTTTTCCCCAAGACGCATACGAAATTCCGGCATAGAATTTATGTTATAACTAACACAATAGATAAATGAAGGATAAAATTTTAAATTATTTTTTCTTAATGATTCCTTAAATAAAGTAACATCAAGATTTGCGGTAATACTATAGGCACATTTAAGCCGTTCAGTATAATATTTAAAGTGTTCACGCCTTTCCCATTTTTCAAAATCAACTACATGAAACATAAACTAACCCCTCATTCCTTTAAGTACACTATTTTAAAAGTGCGTACTATATTATAATTTAATTATATCCTAATTATAACATTTTTTAAGGGAAGTCAGAAATGACTTCCCTAGGATGTTTATCCGATGACTAGCTGCTCTAATACTCCCTTATCCAAGTGGGAGTAAAGAGCAGCTACATCCCTGGATAACGATTTCTAAGCATCAGGTGGAGTCAAAACTCCATCTGATGCCAAGAACTCTGTTTATTTAATAATATTAGCTATAATTATTTTGACCAATAGCTTGGGCGGATTATCATTATAGGCAGTTTTGTATGGGAATTACCCTTAGCTGTATTGATTTGAGACTGAGTAAGAAAGATGCTTTTTGAGAGATTGGCTTCGCTGAGATCAGCATCTCGCAGGTCAGCTCCAATGAGATCAGCATAACTTAAATCAACTCCTCTAAGGTTTGCAGCAATAAGGCATGTTCCCCTTAAGTCTGCACCTCTAAGATTAGTTTTTCTCAGGTCTGTACCAAAATAATCTAATCTGTGAGATAAAGGTTTTTTTCTATGAGCTCTGGAACGTATAAGCTCGCTTGTATTTCTAAGTATTACATTAACCTTGTTTCTATGAGTTTCTACATCTAGTGATAATAGAGAATCAATGTCAAGCAGAGTAAGGCCTTCGGTATTTTCAATTAAGGAGTTTATGTTTTTTTTGATATTGTTATCTGTTTGTAGGGTGTGTGCTTCAGAAAGATACCATAGTATTTCGTGAAGCTGTCTCATAATTAAAAAGGCATCAAACATTTTCTTAGCGTATTCAGAGCCTTGATGCCAATCACGTCCGCTGCAGGTAATCTGGGCTAATTTTTGACCAGCACCAAAACAATCATAGGAAGTACAACCTTTAAGGCCTTTGTTCCTAAGATTTTTGTGAACAGAACAGGCAAAATCAGGTTGTAAATTTATACAGGATTTACCTGCATCTTTGTTAGTTGGAAAACCTTCGGACGCTGAGAAGTATAATGCAACGCAGCATAATCCAAAACATTTTTTACAATCAACTCTCAATTCTTTATTACGTTTATCTTCATGTTTATATATCATATTTTTAACATTCTCCTAATTTGCATATGAGTTAATATATTTGAAGGGATAATAAATCTTCATTTCTATCAGTAATATATTTATAACAATCATAAACTCCCTGATTATAAAATTCTGGAGCTAATTCTTCTACTATAAAATCTAGTATCAAGCTTGAGGCCAAATCGCCTAATTCTTCATCTCTTTCGTTTAGAAAATAGTCCTTTATTGTAGAAATCATTTCTTGCTTTTTTTCTTTGTTTAATTTAATTTTGTTCATTATAGTATACCTCCATTTAAAATTGTTATTTTTCATGATTTTAAAATAGTTTATTAATTATATCATAATTCTTGTCATAATTTTTAATACTTATGTGTTAATATTATAGATACCAAATTTAACAAAAAAGGTATCAAGTATATTCTAGAATATATTAATCAAAAGCTTTTGAACAAGGTTACCTAGAAGGAGGAATACAGTCAAAAATATGGGTGTTATCAGTTATTTTAAAAAGAAAAAATATGAGCAAAATTTTAAAGCTGTATATGAGAAATATTATGACACCATCTTCAGAAGAATTTCCTACCTTACTGGGGACATGCATGCAGCTGAAGATTTGGCACAGGAAGTATTTATGAAGTTATATAATTCACCACCTGACCACAATAACATTGCTGCATGGTTAAATAAGGTTTCTACCAATACTTCCTACAATTATATAAGAAATAAAAAAATTCATGAGGGAAAAAATGAGATGATTTACAAAAAAGAAACAGATAACGTTATTTCAATTGAAGAAGTTGCAATTAATAATTGTGAGGTAGATTTAACTAAAAAAGTACTGAATGCACTTCCACCTAGAGATCGTATGTGTCTGGTTCTTAAATTTTCAGGATACAAATATAGTGAAATTGCAGAAATAATTGGAGTAGATAAAAACTCTGTAGGCACACTTATATCGAGAGCACAAAGAAAATTTAAAGAAAGCTATTTAAGCTTAGAAGAGAGAGGTGAATAAAAAGTGAAGTGTCTAAGTGAAGGAAGCATTCAAGCATATATTGATGGAGAACTTAGTAATACTGAAATAAAAGAAGTAGAAATGCACCTTTTTCAATGTGGAAAATGCAAAGAAGTTTATAAAGAATTGAAGTCTATAAATAGTTTTGCCGTGGAAAAACTTCAAGATTATGAGAGAGATTTTAAAATAAATCATGTAGAAATAGAAAATAGGGATATTGAAGTAAAAAATAAAAAGGGAGAGTTTAAAATTATGAAAAAATATAAAAAAATAGCAGCAGCAGCTTGCGCAGCCATTGTCATAACCACTTGTGTTTCTGTAGAGCCTATAAGAGCATCAGTTATTAATGCAGTTTCAATTTTTAGAGCAAAGGATATCAAAAGTGTAAATATTTCATTAGATGATATTACAAAACTTAAAAATGAACTTATAGACCATAAGGCAGATATTAATATTGATAAAATAGGCAAAGTTAAATATCAGGGCGGCGAACAAAAAAATGTTACTATAGATGAAGCAAAAAAAACACTGCCATTCACAATATCTATACCTCAAAATATGCAATCAAAAGAAGTAAAGAATATTTCAATAGATAAGCCTTCCAAAATGGATTTTACTTTAAATGTAGAAAATATAAATGGGCTTCTTAAATCTTTAGGAGGGAAAAAACTATTTCCTAAAGACTTAGATGGAAAGACTTTTTCTTTAAACATGGCTGGAGGGTTAAGCATTATGTATGAAGATTCAACAAATGGCGACCGTATAGCTGTTTCAGAAACCAAAGTACCGGAAATTGTGGCACCTGATGGTGCAGATGTGGATGAAATATTTAATGCACTTTCAGATCTTTCAGTACTGCCGCAAGATATGCAAAATCAGCTGAAATCCATGAAGGATTGGAAAAGTACTTTGTATATTCCAAATGTAGGAGGTAAATCTGAAGAAATGAATATAAATGGTATGAAAGCCATTGGATGCTTTGATACCAGTCAAAATGATAAGGAAAAGATACATTCTTCTATTTTAGTTCTTAAAGACAATGTTTTAATTAGCATTGATGGTAATGTAGATAAAAATAAATTACTGGAAACAGCAAAGTCTATGAGGTGATAAATTTGGTAATCGAAACAGAAAATCTTTCTAAAATATATGAGAATAACAAAGGATGCAGAAATATAAATATATCTGTAGCTAAAGGTGAAATTTATGGATTTCTAGGCCCTAATGGTGCAGGAAAAAGCACATTTATAAAAACCATTGTTGGGCTGCTGTTTCCCACTTCAGGAAATGCAAGTATATTAGGTAAGCCTATTGGGGATTTGGAGACCAGGAAAAGGATAGGATATTTGCCTGAACTTTTTAAATATCAAGAATGGATGACAGGATTAGACCTCCTGTCCTTCCACTCTTCATTATATAAACTTGATAAGAAGACTTCTTCTATAAAAATAGAAGAAGTCCTTGAAATTGTTAATTTAAAAGGTGCTGAAAAAAGTAAAATAGGTACTTATAGTAAAGGCATGCAGCAGAGAATAGGAATTGCAAGTGCTCTTCTTTGTGATCCTGAGCTTCTTTTTTTAGATGAACCTACTTCTGCATTAGATCCTATAGGTAGAAAAGAAGTTAGAGATATTATATTGAAGCTAAAAGATATGGATAAAACTGTATTTTTAAATAGTCACCTTTTAAGTGAAGTAGAAATGATTTGCGATAGTGTAGCTATTATAAGTAAAGGAAGTATTGTAAAACAAGGAAAAATCGATGATCTTTTAGAGGGAAACACTGTTTTGGACATTCATGTAGAAAATATGAATAATGAAATTTTAAATAAGCTTGAAAAAATTGATGAAGATATGACTTTCGATGGGAAAAACATTAAAATGCATGTTAAGGAAAACTATGAGATACATGAAGCTGCTTCGTTAATTATATCAGGTGGTGGAAAGTTGTATGGACTTACTCCTCACAGAAATAGTCTGGAAGAGATATTTATAAAACTTATTGAAGGAGGTGAAGAATAATGTTTATTATTGCACTTTCCACTTTTAAGGAAATTTATAGAAAGAAAATCTTTCATTTTATAGGCATATTGACCATAGTATACCTTATCCTTTTAACTATTATCTTTAAATTTACAAGTAATAATGTGACTGGTAATAATGGCATGATAGATATGATTGCTAATCTTTCTTCAACTATTTCTATAATTGGGTTTTATTTTTCCAGTATACTTGTAGCATTTTTAACTATAATGCTGTCCATAGGAATGGTTTCTTCTGAAATAGAAAATGGAACTATTTTAACCATTTTAACAAAGCCAATTAAGAGAGAAGAATATATAATTGGGAAATACCTGGGTACAGCTATTCTTATTATTTTATACAGTACTTTTCTTTATATAGCAGTAATTATTATTTCCACTGTAAATAGAATATCTATGGTAGAAACTTTTGGGACAGCAGCACTTGCTAAGGGATTCTTGTTTTTTATTTTGCAGCCTTTGACTATATTATCAATATCTCTTTATGGAAGTACTAAATTCAAAACCTTAAATAATGGGATAGTAGTAGTGGCTTTATATGTACTTGGATTAATTGGTGGAGTGATGGAACAAGCAGGAGCATATATTGAAAATGATTCCCTTTCTACAATTGGAATAATTTCAAGTTTAATTTCTCCTTTTGAAGTAATTTATAGAAAAATGATTTCTACTATTTTTACTTCTTTAGGAACATTTAATCCTATGTCAGGTTTTGGTTTTGGTATACTAGGGAAGTCTACTACACCAAGTGTATGGATGATGGTCTATGTATGTGTATATTTAGTATTTTTCATATTTATGAGTATTAAAGGATTTGCTAAAAAGGATATTGGCTAAAATACATGGTAGTAATTTATTTACTGCAATGTATTTGTTTGTCTTACGTATATTTAATATTGAAATACCCTAGGTGAACAGTTATCCCTTTGTTTTTAGATATATTTGGCTTTCTCATTTTGCTTTTTATACTGCATAGGAGTTAGACCAGTAATTTTTTTGAATGTTTTTGAAAAGTGTTTTTCATCACAAAAGCCTACTTTTTCAGCAATATTGTAAATTAGTTCGTCACTTGAAGAAAGAAGTTCTTTGGCTTTTTCTACTCTATAGTTAATAATATATTTTATAATGCTTGTACCAATCTCCTTTTTAAATATCTGACTTAAATATGAGTTGCTAATATTTAAGCTAGATGCAATAAGATTTACAGTAATATTCTCCATATAGTGAATATGTATAAAGTTTAATACTTGAATAACTATAGAATTCTTTATCATATATTTGTTGGAAAGCTCAGACTTGAGTTGATTTACAGAATCTATAAATTCACTGCATTTATCCTCTATGGAGATGAAGAATACTTTTTTGGATAGGGAACTCTCCGGCAATATTTTTTTATATAGATTGCTATACCTGTCAGCTAATGCCGATGACAACGAAGTATGGCAATAATAATAAAGATTGTAGTCAAGACTTGGTTTTACAATATCTAAAAATAGTTTATATATTAACTTATTCAATTTAATATTAAAAATATCATAATTTATAAGTTCTTTTATTTGTTTTAGAGTGTTATCTACTAAAGTGTAGTCTATTTCTTTTTTTATTGAATTGATATATTTTTGAGTGAGTAATTTAGCGTCAGAACAGAAAAAATTATATGCTTTTAAACAATGGAAAGATTCATAAGCATCTCTTATATTTTCAATATCTTTGATATAGCTGCTCATATATCTGAATGCTGTCTTAGATTTTGTTACATTATTCAATTTGTTAGTAATTTCAAAAAGTTTATTTTGTTTGCTAGCAATACTTCTACAATTAAAATCATTGATAATTATGCACAAAATATCGGGATCAATATAAAAAACCTCACCTCCGCTGTACTCATCAAGAACGGTTTCACATTCTTTAATAAATTCTTCTCCAGTTAAGTAGTAAATATTTTTATTTAAATAGTGGTCTGAATATTCAATTTCCATAAGATTACAAATATATACGTAGTAACCGTAATCATTTAGATTTAAGTTTACTTTTTTTTTATAATATAAAAATTCACTTTTAATTACTCCCCGTAGAATATCTTTTAGATATTCGGTTTTTTCTAGTTTACTGATTCTGAAGTCCATTATCAAGTTTGAATCTTTTTCTTCACCAATATAGTTAAAATGACAAGTATATTTTTTACTTAAAGACTGAGTAAAAAAGGATTTTATTTTATTAATATAAGTAATGTCCTTGTGACTTGTAATAGAGTATATAATTTGATTTTCTGAAATGACATTAAAAATTAGGATCATTGGATATATATTTGACATCGCTAAATCGTAGAAAAAATTATGAATTTTATATACAGGGTGTTTAAGTTGAAGAATTATAACTTGAGCATTAAGTTCTATTGCTTTTTCAATACTATTTTTATAAGAGTTAGCAATATAAGAAATATAAAAATCACTTTTAGTTGTCCTGTAGAAGTTACATATCATATTAGCAATTTTATCTTCTGCATATAAGACAATTTTAGAAAACATTTACATAGTACCTCCAAGATACCTTAATTACTCGTATATAAATTTTAAACTATGATTTTATTGTATACATATATTAGCAATTTGTAAATATTATTTCCCCAATATATAAAAAGTTATATGTTTAAAAAATATATTTAAGAATAACAGATAATGAAATTAATATAGAAAAGTACACGTTTTCATAAAAAAAACACACTTAAGTTAAGACTAAATAATATAAAATTAATAACTAAGAAGTGGTGAATAAAATGAAAAGGAGGAGCTAAGCTTTTGAACCATGCCATTTTATTTAGAAGGTACATTTTGCAATCGTTTACTATCATTGAACTTACTATGGATTTTAAAAATTGTAAGCTATTATAAATTTGAAAAGGAGTTGACGAAATAGTGGCAAAAACGATAAATTTGTATGAAAAAAGTGGTGATAACCCTGGTTTTTATAAACTTCCGACCAAAGAAGTAGTAGGATATTCACTTGTAGACGGTGGAATGAATTTAGTTTTTCAGTCAATTTTAATGTTTCTCACATTCTACTATACTGATGTTTATGGATTAACTGCTGTAGAAGTTTCTGTTATGTTTCTTATTTCTAGAGGATGGGATATTATATGGGACCCTACCATGGGTATTATTGCAGAAAGAATGAATCCAAAGCATGGTAAATATAAAAGTTATCTTATTTATGGAGCTATTCCCTTTGCCATTGCAGGTATTTTGACTTTTACAGTACCTAATTTGGGACATACGGGCAAATTGATATGGGCGTATGCCACGTACAATTTGATGCTCACATTATATACTTTCATAATTAATCCATATGTATCTTGTACAACCGTCATGACAGCAGATCCTATGGAAAGGACTAGGCTAAATTCCGTAAGAATGATGTTTGCTCAGTCTGGTGGTGTGGTAGTTGCACTGTTTATTCCTATTTTATCACAATTTTTCGGCAGAGGTAATGCAGCAAAAGGTTACCAGATGACTATTATTTTACTTTCTATTATTTGTGCGTCTATCTTGATTTATAGTTATACTACTTTGCATGAACGTATCAGAGTAAAATCTCATCTAGATCCAGTTACTTTTAAAGGATTTATTTATCAGATTACACATAATAAGCCAGGTGTCGTATTGTTTTTACTGTTTGTTGGTGTTTATGCATTCTCGTCTATACAATCAGCTTCAGGAATTTATTATATGACTTATAACGTAAATAGAAAAGATCTAGTTGCTTTATTTTCTATGTTGAATGTTTTACCTTCAGTTGTGGCAGTTCCTTTTGTGCCTTCGCTTTTTAGACATATCAAAAAGAAAAAAACTGTTGCACTTGGTTTGATTTTAGGTGCCATTGGATCAGCAGCTTTATATATCATTCCGGTCTCACAAATTGCAGCAATGATGATAGCTAAATCAGTAGCTACATTTGGCTATGGTATACTTATGGGCAGTTTGTGGTCAATCATTCCGGATGCAGTTGAGTATGCTGAGTACAATACTGGCAAAAGACATGCCGCAGTTGTGTACTCACTTATTACTCTTGGATTAAAGGTTTCATTAGCAGTAGGGGGAGTTATACCTACATTGATATTAGCTAACGTTGGATATATTCCTAATGTACCTCAAACTGCAAAATCTTTGAATGGAATTTTAATTATGACATCTATTTTGCCAGCTGTTGTCTGTGTAGTTACATTGATCATATTCATGGTATTCTATAATTTAACAGAAGAAAGAGTAGCTGATATAATGGCAGAACTAGATATAAGACATAAAAATGATAAAGAAAATTGTTTGGTTGAGTTAGTAGAGGAAATCCCTGACCAATCAACAAAATTATAAATATTAGGAAGGTGTTATTATGGAAAAAAAGCTTAGTGATTTTTCAATGAATGCATTTTCGCTTAAAGGTAAAGTAGCTGTGGTTACAGGTGCAAATCAAGGTCTTGGTATGGCTTATGCTGTTGCTTTTGCAAAAGCAGGTGCTGATCTTTTTATACCTCACTTTACTGATGATGTATCTGAAATTAAGAGCCTCATAGAGGAAACTGGTCAGAAGGTTAAGTTCTTGCAAGGAGATTTAACGAAAAAGGATTATATTGAGCAGGTTGTCAATACCTGCTTGAAAGAATATGGTAAAATTGACATTTTAGTAAATAATGCAGGTGGAAGTACGTTTGCGGAATTTTTAGAGTATCCAGATTCAGCATGGCAGAAGATTATTGATATTGATTTAAACTCTGTGTACTATCTCAGCCACAGGGTAGTTAAAGAAATGGTTAAACAAAATTCCGGTAAGATTATAAATATTGGTTCAGCATTATCCTTTACTGCGGATAAAAAATGTCCACCATATACAGCAAGTAAACATGCTATTCTTGGTTTAACAAAAGTATTTGCAAATGAGGTTGGCAAGTATAATATTCAAACCAATGCAATTTGCCCTGGCTTCCTGGCAACTGATGTTAACAAGGAGTTACGTGCTGATAAAAATTTTTACGATAAAATTACAAATAGAATTCCAAGTGGTCGATGGGGTGAACTTAATGATCTAATGGGAACTGCCGTATTTTTAGCAAGTAGTGCATCAGATTATATTAATGGATGGTATATAAGTATTGATGGTGGATTCCAGACAACATTATAAAATAAGGAGGTTTTAATTTATGAAGACTATTGCTTGTGTTAAGGTAGGAAGTTTAAAAGATCCTGATGTTAATAAAAGGGGACGTGTTCAGGTTATAGATATGCCTGAGCAGGAAATGGGAGATGAGGATGTTAAAATAAAGGTTGCTTACTGTTCAATATGTGGTTCTGATCCACATTTAGTAGAAGGAATTTTTGGTCTTGAACCTCCCTTTGGAATAGGACATGAGATTTCAGGTACTATTGTGGAAATCGGTAAAAAGGCTACTAAAAAGGGATTAAAAGTAGGGGACAGGGTTGCAGGAAACTTTTTAAGATTTTGTGGTACATGTTATTATTGCCGAAATGGTCAGGAGCAGTTTTGTGAATATCAGGATAATAAGCCTGGTATGTCCGAATATGTAGTGTGGCATGAATCTCAGGTTTTTAAAGTTCCGGATGATGTCAGTTTAGAAGAAGCATGCTTGTTAGAACCTGTGTCAATTGCAGTTAGAATTGTAGACAAAACAAATATGAAGATTGGTCAAAGAGTTGCCATTTCAGGAGGTGGACCTATAGGATTATTGTCACTTCAAGCAATGAAAATGTTTGGAGCTACATCATTGACACTTATAGAACCTATTAAGGAAAGACAGGAACTTGCCAAAGAATTTGGTGCTGATTATGTTATCAATCCTTTGGAGCAGGATGTATGTGTAGAATCCAATAAAATAACTAATGGATTGGGTTTTGACCTGGTAATAGAAGCTTCGGGATCACCTAATGCTGCACCGGCAGCTAGTGAAATAGCTGCAAAAGGGGGAACTGTTCTTTATATTGCAATGTTTCCAAAAAATTATGATATGCCACTGAATCTATATGACAAATTGTATAGTAAGGAATTGACTATTTCTAGTATAAATGTAGCTCCATATGCATATCCACGTGCTGCTCAAATTATGCCTAGAATGAATTTGAAACCTTTTATACAGAAAATTTTCACTATTGATCAGGCAGAAGAAGCTTTTGCTGCTCAAATTAGTGGAAAATATCCCAAAATACTTATTAAATGTAATGATTTTTAATAACATTTGTAAATAAATGAAAAAAGGAGATGCCTATTATGTATTGTAATGTCGATATGGAACAAGTTAAACAATTAGAAGATAAGGCAGTAGAGATTCGAAAAAAGTTATGCTCATTTATCTATGAAATAGGTATGGGTCATCTTGGAGGAGAATTATCCATTGTTGATATGGCTGTTGCTCTCTATTACAAGTACATGAACTACGATCCTAAAAATCCTAAATGGGAAAAAAGAGATAGATTGATTTTAAGTAAAGGCCATTGTGGTGAGACATTGTATACTATATTTTCAGATTTAGGAATGTATACAATGGAATATATGATAGAACATTTTGAAACCTTAGATACTGCTAAATTTGGTATGCACCCTAATAGAAAGTATGTTCCTGCCATTGAAGCATCAACAGGTTCTCTGGGTCATGGATTATCCATAGCTACAGGTTTAGCATTAGGTGCTAGAATGTCAAAGGCCTACTGGAGAACTTTCTGCATCATAGGAGATGGCGAAATTGAAGAAGGTTCAAATTGGGAAGCCTTCATGGCAGCAGGTCATTATAAACTTGGTAATCTTGTAGCAATTGTTGATAAAAATCGTCTACAGATGACAGGTTTCACAAGAGATGTAATGAATATTGATCCTTTAGGAGATAAAATAAGAGCTTTTGGGTGGGATGTTATAGAGATTCAAGGTAATGACATGTATGAAGTTTGTAGTGCCCTGAAGTCTCTTCCACCAGCAGATCCAGAAACTAGAAGAAAGCCAATATGTATTATTTCAAATACTACTAAAGGTTGTGGCGTTTCATTTATGGAAAATAATGCAGTATGGCACGGCGGAGGAATTGCCAAAGAGCAGTTGGACGAGGCACTAAAATCAATAGAAAATAATAGGAAGGTGAGATAAATTATGGCAGTTGAAACAACTTTCGATTTTGATCAGATGTTATCATCCGCAAGAGAAGCTTATGGGGTCGAATTGATGAAAATGGCAGATGAAGGATTAGAATTTGCATTTACTTATTCTGATAATGTTGCACCTTCCACATCTACAGGAAAGTTTATAAAAAAATATCCTGAACGTTGTTTTAATATTGGTATTGCAGAAGCCAATCAGGTTGGTATATCTGCAGGATTAGCTCTTTCTGGTAAAATTGTGTTTTCACAAGTATTTGGTCCATTTCTTCCTTTAAGGGCAGCAGACCAGATACACACAGATATTGCTTATAATGATGTGCCTGTAAGATTGATTGGAACTCACTCTGGAGTTACATCTGGTGGAGGTCCTACCCACAATGTTATTGCTGATTTGTCATTTTATAGAGCAATACCAAATTTAACAATCTGTGTTCCAGCAGATGCAGGTCAGTGTAGGAAAGTTGTAAGAGAGTCAATGACTTATAAAGGACCTATGATTATCCGTATTGCAAGAGGTGCTGAGCCAGATGTATATAAAGATAATAATTATGAATTTAAAATTGGTAAAGCTATTACTGTAAAGGAAGGTAATGATTTGACTTTAATTGGGACAGGTAACAGTGTGTATTGGTCTCTTATGGCAGCAAAGGAGCTTGCAGAAACAGGTGTAAATGCCAGAGTTATAGATATGCACACTATTAAACCTTTTGATGTTGATATAGTTTTAAAATCTGCAAGGGAAACAGGTTTTATTGTAACCGTTGAAGATCAGAGCATTAATGGTGGTCTTGGTGGTGCAGTAGCTGAGGTTATAGCAGAAGCGGGTATAAATTGCAAGTTTAAGAGAATTGGGTTACCTGATGAGTTCAGTGTTATTGGTCCTGATACTGAAATCTACAAATATTATGGCCTAGATTCACATAGTATTGCTGAAACAGTGAAAAAGATGCTTGCTGCTGGTAAGTAAAAAAGCGATATATATGAAGCGTAGTTCAAATTAAGGTTAGTGTAAAAGTTATACTATTAATTTGAACTATGCCTTTTAAGAAATAGTCTCCATTGAAATGTATACAGCATAGAGACTAAATTAGCGAAATTTAAAGGATTTGTATAAATGGGAAAGTGGACTAAATAGTTTTTTAAAAGTTTAATGTTAGTAGAAGGGGTGAAGAAAATTGGAAAAAATGAAACAGGTATGGTTTACAGATAAAAATAAAGTAGAAGTTCGTAATGTAGAAATTCCAAAGGTAGCTGAGAATCAGGTAAAGGTAAAAATTGCATATGCTGCTCTTTGTGCAACAGACGTGCATATGGTAACCATGGGGGTATTAGGTGCAAAACCGCCAATGCGTCTTGGTCATGAAGCATCTGGTATCATTGAAGAGTTAGGCGAAGGAGCTGACAAGTTTGGATTTAAAATTGGTGATAAGGTTTCTCTTTTTCCAGTAACAAGTTGTGGAAAGTGTCCAGCCTGCAAAAAAGGACAGCCCCAATATTGTCATAATTCTCAAGACACAGGTGCTTTTGCAGAATACGTGGTGACTGATGTCAGTGCTGTTTTCAAGATTCCAGATGATGCTGATTTACAATGGTATAGTTTAGTAGAACCAGCAAATTGTACTGTCCGTGCTATGGATTTAGCGCAAATAAAGCATGGTGATACGGTTGCAATTTCAGGCGTAGGTGGTATTGGTTCTATTCTTTTAAATATGATTTTACTTGCAGGTGGTGCAAAGGTAACTGCTATTGATCCTGTAGAATCTAAACGTCAAATGGCACTTAACATGGGAGCACAGTATGTGATTGACCCATTCAATGAAAATATGGAAAAGCGTGCAATGGAAATTACAGATGGTAATGGCTTTGATTACGTATTTGAGGCATCAGGTTCTCCTAAAGCGGCAGAACCAGCACTAAAAATTATGGGCAAATGTGGTACAGTAGTTTACTTTGCAGTATTTCCCCCTAAATATGAAATGCCACTGAATCTCTATGAACTATATATGAAGGAAGGTAGGATTCAAACAGTATTTACTACAACTTCAATTATGCCTCGTACCATCAATCTTATCCCAAGATTACAGCTTGATAAGGTTATTGGCAAGGTAATGCCACTGAGTGATGCAGTGAAAGGGTTTGAACTGTTTAATAAATCAATTTATCCTAAAATTTTATTTGATTGCTCTAAATAATACAGGAATATGTGAAGAAAAGTATTTCAATAGAACATGGGTATGCGTTTGCAGCTACAATTGATAAAGGCATAGCAAATGATTTTGAGCTATGCCAGAACTAAAATAAAAGGGCAACAGTTATGGTCAAGCCTAAAGTTCTATAAAAAAGGAGGAATTTTCAAAATGTCTGTTACTGATAAGGTGAATTCCGAAAATATTAAGCTTTCTAAGTTCAAAAAAATAGGGTATGCTTCTGGTGACGTTGCAAATAATTTTAGTTGGTCATTGGTTTCTACCTATTTGATGTATTTTTGGACAGATGTTGCACTTATACCTGCTATACTTTGCGGTACTTTTATGCTGGTTTCTAAGTTATGCGATGCGGTGTTTGATCCTATTTTAGGTGCAATAGCTGATAGAACTAAATCAAAATGGGGCTGCTACAGACCATGGATTCTATTCGCATGTATTCCTATGTTGTTGTTAAATATTATGTGCTTTACCGTATTACCTTCGCAATCTGCATACACAAGAGCATTTTATTGTTTTGCGTGTTACTTAATGTTAGTACTTGTCTATTCATGTGTAAATGTTCCTTATTCTGCAATGCCAGCAACTTTAACCAGAGATGGAGATACACGATCTAGTCTTTCTAGTTATCGTATGACTGGTGCATTTATTGCAACATTGCTTCTCTCACAGCTTGTTCTACGTGTGGTTCAATGGGTTGGTGGAGGAAATGAAGGAAAAGGATTTTTTTGGGCGGCAGTCATTTTCTCATGTATAGCATTACCATTATATATCTTCTGTTTTAAAACAACTAAAGAGGTTGTAGAGGTAAAGGTAGAAAAGGTAAGTTGGAAAGATGTAATTAAGGTGTTAAAAGGCAATACCCCTGTAATGATTTTAGTGGTTTCATTTGTATGTTGGGGCTTTTATGAGGCAGCAGGTGGCGCGGTAAGAATGTACTATTTTAAATATTATGTAGGCAACGATAAATTATTTATGCTGAATTCTGGATTAATGTTCTTAGGACGTGTTATAGGAACATTTTCATTAGCATATCTAGTAGCTAAAGTAAATAATAAGAGAACACTTCCAATGATTGGGTTTACCTTTTCTGGTATTCTTATGATTATCATGAACTACTTACCAGTACACACTGCCGTGGGACTTAATCTATATCATGGGCTTACTTTTTTGACAGGTATTGGAGGAGGCCTTGGTATCGCTTCTCTATTTGGTATGGTACCAGATACAACAGAATATACCCAATATAAGTATCATCAACATGCAGCTGGTTTTTTATCTGCATACATTAATTTTGCATTTAAACTAGGTATGGCAATCTGTACAGCAGTTATTGGCTGGGTACTAGGAGCTTTAGGGTATGCAGCAAATCAGGTTCAGAGCATAAAGGTTATGACAGCGATAAATGTTAGCATGAATTTAGTTTGTGGCATTGCGTTACTAGGAGCAGGTATCATATTGTATTTCTATACTATAGATAAGAAAACACATATACACATGATTGAAGAGATAAACAAGGCACAATAAAAACTTACTTCAAAAGAAAGAGGCATAGTGTTTTTGAAACTGAAAAAATTTGTAGTAATATGCAGTATACACAAGGCTATTAAAAGTTATATTAAGCAGGTGAAATATATGAAAATAGGAATTTTAACAAGTGGAGGAGATGCTCCAGGAATGAATGCTGCTATTAGAGCAGTAGTAAAATCTGCAAATTATAATGGCATAGAAGTTTTGGGCATAAAGTATGGGTATAAGGGCTTGATAGAAGAAGATATAATAAAATTAAATAATTTAGATATAGATGGCATTGCAGAAAAAGGAGGAACTATACTGAAGACGGCTAGATGTCTAGAATTTATGGATGAGGGTGGAAGAAAAAAAGCTTTAGAAACATTAAAAAAATTTGAAATAGATAGTGTTGTTGTAGTTGGAGGAGATGGATCTTTTCAAGGGGCGAAAGAACTTAGCAAGCTAGGAATAAAGGTTATAGCATTACCAGGAACGATAGATAATGATTTGGCTTATACAGATTATTGCATAGGGTTTGATACAACTTTAAATACAGTTTTAGAATGTATAGGTAAAATAAGAGATACAGATTCTTCTCATGAAAAAACTACTATTGTAGAGGTAATGGGAAGGTATTGTGGTGATTTAGCTTTATATTCAGCTTTAGCTGGAGGAGGAGAAATAATATCTACTCCTGAAAGAAAATTGGATTTTAATACTATATGTAATAAATTGAGTAAAAACATAAGCAAAGGAAAAAATGATAACGTGATAATAATAACTGAAAGAATGTATGATATAGAAGAACTTCAAAAGTATATAGAAAAAAGACTAAAAATTAGTATAAGGAACACTGTTTTAGGATTTATACAAAGAGGAGGAAATCCATCTGCTTTTGATAGAGTATTAGCGAGTAAAATGGGGGTTAAAGCTGTAGAACTATTGATGAAAGGTTTTGCAGGAAGGGCTGTTGGAATTAAGGATAACAAAATAATAGATGTAGATTTCAGCAAGGTAAATAGCAAAAATACTGATAAACAAAAGGAATATGATTTATTAAAGTTGCTCCTATAGATTTCCATAATGAGTTTAGAAATAGCAGTTAAATATAAAGTATCACATAGAACTGATATGCATTTAAAAAAAAATTAGAGGCACATTGAGAAAGTACTGCCTCTAAATTCTTTAAGAAAGTAATCGCATTTTCTTACTTTTTTTAAACGTGGTAATGTAATTATTGCCATGTATTTATTTGTTTTACGTACATAGTCCTTGAAAAGCAAAAGTAAATTGTCTGAAGTAGAAAATAAATTCCTACTATGATCATTAAATAAAGGCTAAGGCTTGTTTGTAATATGTTGCTTAAAGCCTTTATTGCAAAACTAGTATGAATAAAGGATACTGCAAAAGGTAGAAAGAACATTATAAAGCATTGAGTACTTACTATTTTCTTTATTTCATCTACAGACATTCCCATTTTTTTAAGAGCTGTAAATTCATGCTTATCATTTTGAATTTCATTAAATAATTTAAAGTATATTATGCTGCAGGTTGCTATGAAGAACAATACTGAAATAAAGGTTCCTATAAAGAAAAATGTAGACATAACTTCCATCATTTTAGAAAAGCTTAATACTCTTTCAGAAAAACTACTTTTCATTTCCTTTGGAATTTCACTTTTTATATTTGATACTGAGTTTACTGCTTTAAATCCATTTATTATGGTATAACCATAATAAACTTGAAGAGTATCATCCTTAATATCAGCTTTAAGTTTATTAAAGTCATCATCGCTTACTACTGCAGTATTGGAGTTCTTGCTATCCTGATTAATTATTCCACCATTTATTTCATTTTTAAGCTTTAAGTTTATGGAAGTGTTTTCGGTATTTAATTTTAAATAACTTTTATCAGCAAATAATCCTGTATCTTTAGTTGCAATGACATTATGATAGTGAACAATTACTTCACCACTATTTAATTTAATAGTTGATTTCTTTTGCTCATTTGCTAAAGTGTTGTAATCAGTATTGGACATAATATAGAAATCTTTTTTATTGATCAGTTCTTCAAAATTTGAGTGCTTATTTGAAGATAAATCATTGTTAGTTGCTTTTATAAGTATAATTTTATTTTTATATTTTATTTCATTTCCATAGGATTTAAAAATTTTTTCTACTTCTTTAGGAGATATTACATTGTGTGTATTTAATCCATTTTCAATAAAACTTATATCCTGTGGGTAGTCTATTATAGTTTGTTTTTGTACAGTTTTTTGAAATGAGTATACACTTGCAGAAGCTGTCAAGGTTACAGCTGAAAGTATTGAAACAGCAAATAGTATTTTTGTATTGTCACTAAGTTTATATATTATTTGAGATAATGTTATCATATTGATGCCTTTATAAAAGATTTTATTATTATTTTTAAGTTTACTTGTAATATATATGCTGAATTGAGAGTATAACATATAGGTGCCAGTTACTACTACAATTAAAATAGGGAACATAGTGAGTACAATAGCCTGACCTGAAAAAACTGCTAAAATATATCCAAAGCCAATTAATATTATAGATAAAATTGCTTTTTTACTAGAAAATTTAGGTACTGGCTTTGCAACCCGTGAGCCTTTTAAAAGCTCTATTATGTTATTGCTTTTTATTTTATAGCTTGATCTAAAACAAGTTATTTGAAACAATATTAAAAAACATACTGAAGTTAATATTACTGCTTTAATTGATATTGTAAGAGGAATTTCAGCATTTAAAATCAAAATAGCTGAAATTGACATAAAAAATAATTTAGAAAAAAGAGTACCAAGTATAATTCCTGTACTTATAGAAAATAAAGAAACAATTAAGTTTTCAAACATAACATAATTTCTTACTTGGCTTCTTGTCAGTCCAAACATTGATAAAAGCCCAAATTCTTTTTCTCTTGATTTTAAAAAACTTGATATAGAATAGTTAGTAAATACAACTGTGAATATGAGTATTACAAACTCACAAAGATAAACTGTTTCTGTCATAATTGCGCCGGCTTGCCCCATGTTTTTTAAACTAGAAGCCTTAGGACTTAAAAGAAAATTTGCAAATATGAAAAATACCATAACTACAAAGGTATTACTTAAATAGTACATTATAAATTTATTTAAATTTCCCTTTATGTTTTTAACAGCGATATTATGCAATGTCATTATAGTGACCTCCTATTAAAGTAAGTGAATCCATGATTTCCTTGAAGAAAGCTTGGCGATTACCTCCTTTTACAATTTCTAAAAAGAATCTTCCATCCTTAATCATTATTATTCTTTTACAAAAGCTAGCTGCAAAAGGATCATGAGTAACCATCATTATAGTTGCTTTTCTTTCATTATTTAAGTTAGTCAAAGATTCCATAACATCCTGAGAAGCTTTAGAATCAAGATTTCCAGTGGGTTCATCTGCAAGTATTATAGATGGATTGTGAATTAGTGCTCTTGCACAAGCGGCCCTTTGCTGCTGGCCACCTGAAGTTTCATAAGGTCTTTTATCTAAAATCTTTTTTATATTTAAAAGTGAAGCAATATCATCTACTTTTTTTTCTATTTCATGAGTATTTGTTTTGTTGAGTACTAAAGGAAGTATTATATTTTCCTTTATTGATAGGGAATCTAGTAAATTAAAATCTTGAAATATAAATCCAAGTTCCTTTCTCCTAAATAGTGCAGCTTTCTTTTCATCAAGTTTTTCTGGATTAACTCCTTTTATGAAAAGCTCTCCTGAAGTTGGAGTATCTATTGTTGCAAGAATATTTAAAAGAGTGCTCTTTCCACTTCCAGAAGGGCCCATAACTCCAACAAATTCTCCTTCATCGATGCTAATATTAAATTTATCAAGGGCTTTTACTTGTAAGCTTCCTCTTTTATCACCATAAATTTTACTTATATTTTCAGCCTTTAATACTGACATGTTATCATTCCTTTCACTTGTTAGTTTCATGGCTGCTGTTCATAACATTTCCATTATTTTAAATGAGAAATGTTAGAACTCATGAACTTTATGTATATATTATAAAAAAATTAGAGAAATCAATGTATCGATTTCTCTTTCAAATACAATTTTAATCTTACAATATTGAAAGATTAAAATTTAAACAAGTTTTTACCCTTGAAAAATACAATAGAAAAGGTGGAACCTTTGCCTTCTTCTGATTCTACAAGAATTTCATGACCAAGTTTATCACATATTTTCTTTGCAAGATACATTCCCATACCTGTGGATTCATCACTCTTTCTTCCATTTTTACCTGTAAAGAAAGCATTAAATACTCTATTTAAATCTTCTTTTGGTATACCTATTCCTTCATCACTTATGGATAATATAATTTTTGAATTTTTAGCTTTGATTTTAAAGGTAATATACTTGTTGTCTTGAATTTTCAGCTTTGAATATTTTATAGCATTTACAACTATTTGATTTATTACAAAGTAAATCCATTTTTTATCTGTTTCTACTGTTATAGCTGCATCAGTTGTAACTTTAGGAAATACATGGCTCCTTATGAGAGGTTTTTTATTGTCATTTAAAACATTTCTAACAATGGATATAATATTTAAGCTCTCTACATTAAAATCCATATTAAATTCGTTAACTCTTGCATTACAGAGCATCATATCAAGGCCATGAGATAATTTTTCATTTTCTTCTAATATACTGTCAAATACAGCTCTATTATCTTCATTTATTTCATCTTGAAGTATGAGATTCATAACAGATACAGGAGTTTTCATTTGATGTACCCACTTATTTATAAAATTTATGTATTCTTTGTGTGTTTCTTCATATTTTATAGTTCTTTCACTGTAGATTTTATAAGTTTTAAGCAGGAGCTTTTTAAACATTTCCTGCTCATGAGTGCTGCAATTACCTATATTAAGTATGTTATCTAAATCTTCCTTTGCATTTAACATTACATTTAGCTGATTATAAAAATGTCTATTTTTTAAATAATCATATATTAAAAATAGTATAAAAAAGATTATTGAAATTAACCAGGCGTAAAGTATGTTATTATTCATAAGTTCAATTTTGTTTATGATTAAAGTAAGATACATTACAAGTATAACTGCAGCAGTAGCTAAAAAATAAATTACTGCAAAAGGTATCTTATCCTTAAGAAAATCTTTAAAATTCATTTATTTCACCTGCTTTAAATATCTCGTATACATTCCTGTACACTGATTCATTTTACCAATTTGGTACTATTTTATAACCTTGTCCACGTTTGGTTTCAATTACATTGGTAATTCCAATTTCCTCAAGTCTTTTCCTTACACGAGTCATGTTAACAGACAAGGTATTGTCATCAACAAAATCTACATCATTCCATAAGACTTCTAGTAGGCTTTCTCTGGAAACAATTTTATTTTCATTTTTAAGAAGGGAATATAGAAGTTGGAATTCCTTTTTACTAAGCTCTACTTTTTTACTTTTATATTCTACTACATTTTGATTTAAATACAAAAAAAGTCCATTTGATTCAAATATCTCACTGAGGCTGCTTTCTGAGTAACTTCCATAAACTCTTCTTATAACTCCTTTTATCTTTGCAATGAGTACATCATAGGAAAAAGGCTTGGTTATATAATCATCTCCTCCATTTTCAATGGCCATAACTTGATCCATATCAGAATTTCTAGCTGAAAGAAATATTATAGGAACATTTGATATCGTTCTTATATCTCTGCACCAGTAAAAGCCATCATATAAAGGCAAATTGACATCCATAAGAACAAGATGGGGGTTATTTTTAATAAATTCAGTTTTTATATCACAAAAATCATTTACACAGCAAGTCTGATATCCATACTTTTTAAGATGATTTCTTATAAGACTATTTAATTTTTTATCATCTTCAATTAACATTATATTGTACATTTAATACACCTCTTAAAAGTAATGTTGCTTATTTCCATTTTATCATAATATAATATAATTAATAATCCATTTTTAATTGGAATGAAATGGATGAAGATTAAGAAAGGATGTCTAAATAATGATAAGACAAAAAAATAAGTGTAAGGTTATTTTTATAACATTAGTCTCTGCAGTACTTTTTTGCTCACTAATAGTTATAAGTTCTCTTTCGCCGCTTGCTAATTCTGGACCTAGTGCAAATAAATTTAACTCTTTTGGCATGTGGTTATCTGTGGGTATTGTTTTATTATTGTATATATTACCTTTAATCATTTATATATTAGGAATAAGAGCAGTGAGATTTGTAATGGCATTTGTTCTTGCCATTGGAATATTATCAGATTTTTCGTTAATGACAGTTGTCTTTATGTCTAATTTATTTGCTAAAAATTCATTATATACACTAATGGGAGTTATTTGTATTGCATCGTTAATTGTAAATGTTATTTGGTTTTTGGAAGTATTTCGTTTATCACCAAAGTGATGTTAAGTATGATTATACAAGGAAGGATAATTTAATGATAATTAATCCAGCAGCAAATTGCATATCGCTTTTAAGAATATTTCTTGCAATTATGATGTTATTTGTAAAACCTTTAAGTGGACCATTTTTTATAATTTTTCTTGCTTGTCAAATTACTGATGTTCTTGATGGATATGTAGCAAGAAAAACCCATACTGTAAGCAAACTAGGTGATAACCTTGATTCTATTGGGGATTTTATAATGATATTGGTATTAATAATTGTACTGTATCCAGTTATTAAACTGACAATTAGAATTATCATCTGGGTTTTCGTTATAGCAATGATTAAAATAACATCAACAGCAGTAGTATTTATAAAGTATAGAACCTTTGAGATGCTTCATACTTATGGAAACAAATTTACAGGATTTATACTGTTTGCGTTTATAATATCACTTGCTTTTGTGCAATCAAATATGATTATGTATATAGTTTGTACTATTGCAAGCATTTCTGCTATTGAGGAATTATTGATTAATTTGTTTTCAAGTGAATTACAAATAAATAGAAAAAGTATATTTATCAAGTGATTCTTAGGTTCAGGTGGAGTTTGCTTTATAAGGATGACTTTCCTCCAGCTGAACCTTATTAACAGTATTCTTAGTGCCTTTAGCACTTAGAATACGTTATCCTTTAGGGGAATAACTTATCCAGGCGAGTAGCAGTGCTTATCCCCAACTTTGATAGAAAAGCAGATATCCCAAATCTTTGATTTGGTGATAGTCGCTTTCGCTGTGTGCGATGGGGTGTTAGCAATGGTAGCGATCGGACAAAATAAAGCAGATATAAGAATTATTATTGGAGTGATAAAAATTGAGAGAAAAAATATTAGTAGTAGATGATGAAGAGGATATAATATCTTTTTTAAGAGATTCATTGGAGGAAGATGATTATGAAGTTTTTACTGCCTCTAGTGGTGAAGAAGCTCTAGAAAAAATAAAGCTTTATCCAGATTTAATATTACTTGATATTATGATGCCAGGTAAAAATGGATATGAGGTATGTAATGATATAAGAGATATAGTAAGTTGTCCAATTATTTTTTTAACTGCTAAAGGAGAAGAAAGAGACATAGTTAAGGGGCTTGCTTCTGGTGGAGACGATTATATTCAAAAGCCATTTAGTTTAAGACAATTAAAAGCAAGAATACATGCTCATTTGAGAAGAGAAAAAAGAAACACAAATAATTCTGAAAAGGCTAATTTATACTTTAAAAATATAAGTATAAACTTAAGAAATAGAGAAGTTTACTGTAATGGCCAGTTAGTAATTTTAACTAAGAAGGAATTTGATATAATTGAATTTTTGTCGGTAAATTGTGGACAAGTTTTTTCAAAGGAACAGATATACGAGAAAGTATGGGGGTATGATGCTGAAGGAGATTCAGCATCGGTAGCAGAGCATGTTAAAAAGATAAGACATAAGATTCAAAACTTTGATCCTGAAGAAGAATATATTTCTACTGTCTGGGGAGTAGGGTATAAGTGGGAAAAGTAAGAGCATTAAAATTTTTATGGGCAAATATGACTAAGCCAAAAATCTGGTTTAGTCTATTTTTTATGCAATAAACAGAGTTCTTGGCATCAGATGGAGTTTTAACTCCACCTGATGCTTATTAACAGAATTCTTAGTGCTTCAGCACTTAGAAGGCGTTATCCTTTAGGAAAAATCGTTATCCAGGGACGTAATTGCTCTTTACTCCTACTTGAAGAAGTGGGAGTATTAGAGCAAGTAGTCATCGGATAAATATAAGAACTTTAAGAAAACTTTAAAAGTGCCTCTTATAATTACCTTGTGTTTAAAAAGTATTAGTAATTAGGAGGCATTAATTTATGTCAAGTGAAAAAATCGCAGTTAAAAATGTGAGCAAAAAAATAGGGAAAAAAACTATATTAGAAAACATTTCCTTCAACGTTCATGAAGGTGATATCTGTGGTTTTATTGGACCTAATGGTGCAGGAAAAACTACTATGATTAGAGTAATAACAAATCTGATTTCACCTACGGAAGGAGAAGTAACTATAGATGGAGCTAATGTAGTCAAAGAAAGAAAAACTGCATTATTAAAACTTGGAGCAATAGTTGAAGAGCCTATATTCTTTCCATATATGTCAGGAAGAAAAAATCTCCAGAACTTAGCTATGTTAAATCCAGGTATGTCAAAGTCTGAACAAAAAGAAAAAGTGGAGGAGGTTTTAAAGATAGTAGACCTTCAAGATAGAGGCTGCGATAAAGTTAAAACTTATTCATTAGGAATGAAGCAAAGACTTGGTATTGCACAAGCACTTTTAAACAATCCAGAAGTAATTATTTTAGATGAACCTGCAAATGGACTTGATCCAATGGGCATGAGAGATTTAAGAGAACTTATATTTAAACTCCAAAAAGAAAAGAAAATAACCTTCTTTATATCGAGCCATTTGCTAGATGAACTTCAACAGCTTTGCAATAGATTTGTAGTAATAAACAAAGGAAAACTTGTATGGCAGGGAAGTAAAGATGAACTAGAATCCATGGGCAAAAGCGGCAGATTAGAGGATGCCTTTATAAAATTAGTAAGTGGATGTTAGGAGGAAGATGTGATTATGAAACAATTATTTATTAGTGAATGGCAAAGATTGTGGAATAGGAAATCTACTTGGATTTCATTTATGCTAATACCACTAGTAATTATAGCTGCTATAAAACACTATATTAAAATAGATGCTTTAATTACTCTAAATAGCCCTAAATATGTTTCTTGCTTAAATTTTCCAAGCGTAATCTTAAGAAACGAAAGCATATTGTTTTTTGATGTTATAGTAATCCTTCTTATTATCATGGCTGTAACCAGTGAGTATAGAGAAGGGCAAATGAGAATGGTAATGCTAAGAAGTTTTTCTTTTAGTGAAATTTTCAAAGTAAAGTATCTAATTACGTTGAGTACAGTATTTTTACTTTTAATTACGAATTTTATTTTAAGCAGCTTTTTAGGATATTTAGCTTTACCAAAACAGGAAGTTAAGTTCCCTTATTATTCAAATAAATTTACAATAAATGAAAGTATGATCTACAATATAAAATATTATGTTATTTCCTTTTTAGTTTTAGCTGCTGTTATATCAGTTATTATGTGTATATCAATGATGTGTAAAACTACTATAGGCGCACTTTCAGCTAGTTTAGCATTTATACTTGTATCTATAATTTTACCAGAGATATTTTCTTTCCTTATGGATAATACTTCTCAAATATATAACATTTTGTACTTTTCTTTTATTACAAGAATTCAATATATAGGGATAGAAACACTTTTGGCACAAACGCCTCAGCAAGTGGGGATAATATTTACATCCATTGCTTTTCACATAATTGTCTTTTATTTAATTGCACATAGTTTATTTAGTGATCAAGATTGTTATTGTTAGGAGGTAACACGAATATGAAAAGATTAATAGCTTCAGAATTTCAAAGAATTTTTGAGAATAGAAGAAACCAATTACTATTAGCATTTTATTTAGGCATGATAATACTAATGTGTATATTTAGGTATATAAGTCCGCAGGGGTCCTATGACGGTGTAGATTATAATGTAGCTTTGAACAGACTTAATTTTTCACCTTTTGCATTTTATGAAATAAGAGTAGAACTAGTATATTTAATTTTGCCTATTTTATTTATATCTTCAATCAACTATGAGCAATCCATAGGTGCTTTTAGAATGTATGTAACAAGACCGTATAAAAAATATGAATTTATAGTAAGCAAATGGGCAGCCTTAGCTATAACTACCTTTATGCTAATGTTCATAGCGTTTATAATAAGTACAATTTTCGGATATCTGTTTATGCCTAATGCATCAAGTGTAGAGTTTTATAAAATACATCATAAATTTTCAATGTCTGGAGCACTTTTATACACGGCAAAATTTTTCATCATACAATTTGTAATAGCTTTATGTGTCTTATCAATATCAAGCATTATTGGATTAGTAATAAGTAATTCTATAATTTCAATTTTAGCTGTTATAGCTGCACTTGTAGGTTTGAGCTTATATATAAAGCCCTTTGAGTTTTTAGATAAAACTACAAAATATGGTTTTCATGTTTTATCAAATACAGCGCCTATGAGTTTTTACATTACTTTAATAATCACCTTGCTTGGAGGATTACTTGTAAGTATATTTTTATGGCAAAAGAAAGATTATCTTTATTAGGAGCTGATTTTATTGAAAAAAATTATAATTATAGTGATTTCTGCGTTTATATTTATCCTAATAGGTATTGGATTCAATAACCGATATAGTAAATATAGATCAAATAAAGCTGTACAGGCTTTTAAAGATAAAGCGGTGAATTTAAAAACAGTAAAGTATAATAGTGGTTTTGAAGATTTAATGCCTTTAAAACCGATATTAAAGGATAAAAGAATTGTTGCTATGGGAGAAGCTACTCATGGAACTAAAGAATTTTTTCAGATGAAACATAGAATGTTTCAGTTCCTTGTGGAAGAAATGGGTTATAATGTTTTTGCTATGGAAGCTTCACAGCCTGACTGTATGGCAGTAAATGACTACATTTTAAATGGTAATGGCGACCCGAGTAAGCTTATAAAAAAATTAGGATTTTGGACCTGGGATACTAAGGAAGTTTTAGATATGGTAGAATGGATGAAGGAATACAATAAAACACATGAAAAGAAAATTAAGTTCTATGGTTTTGACATGCAGTCCAGCCATACAGCAGCTCAAAATGTTATAGATTATTTAAACAAAGTTGATCCATCCTATGAAGCAAGAGTACATGAAGTGCTTTCAAAGTTTAATGACAGAACATTAGATTATGGAGTAAAAAAGCAGCTCCCAATTGATGGCATTAAGGAGATAAAAAATATTTTTGAAAAAAACAAAGATGAATATATAAAAAAGTCTTCAAAAGAACAATACGAACTTTATATTCAAAATTTAAATGTCATATGTGAGTTTTATGATATGTTCGGCACAGGAGGTAGTGATTTTCAAAAAGAAACTAAAAGAGATAAATATATGGCGGAAAATGTAAAGTGGATTTTAGATCATGAAGGAGAAGACAGCAAGATAATGCTGTGGGCACATAATTTACATGTGTCAAAAGGAATAGACAAGTTTGGTGGCTCAAATTCAGATTATCCAGAAGGAAATGTAAAGAGAATGGGCTCAAATTTATATGATATGTATGGCAGTAAAATGTATGTTATTGGATTTGAGTTTAATAAAGGTGATTTAATAGCCAACTATACAAATAAGGAAAATGGACAAATAGTTAATGGAAAATGTACCTTAAAAGCAGCAAAAGAAAATTCAGCAGCATATATCTTTTCTAAGGTAAATCCTATTTTTTTCATTGATTTCAACACTTGTAAGAAAAATAAATATGCAAAAAACATTTTGTCAAAACCTCAATATTGTCATGATATAGGTGCCGTTTTTCCTGGAGAAAATAAAAGCTTTGAATCTGAAATTTTAGACCTTCGATATGATGGATTGATATTTGTAGATACTACAAGTAGTGCAGAGCCTAACTAATTATATAGGAGCAGATTACATATGGGGAAATTAAATATAATAAAAAATATAACTTTTAAGAGACAATTTATGCTTTCAATTATTTCAGTAATTATATTAAGCATTTTTTTTACCTTGGCAGGTTTGGTATTGCATATTCAGCTTATTAATAAAGGAGTAATATTAAGAGCAGGTTATTATAGTGATTTAGTACCTGGAATAAAACAATATATAAATAAGAATAAGGATAAAATATTAAATAAAGATTTTAAAAATGAACTTGAAAAAGTAATACCTACAGTTGGTATTGAATATGAGGTAGTAGATTCAGCTGGTAGACTTTCTTATGGTTATTTTAAAAAGCCTATTGCATCAGAAGTGCCTATAAGCAAAGATCAAACAACTAAAATTAATGGACGGATAAATCCAGAAATTATAATGTCTATCCCTATTATAGATAACAAAGACTTAAAAGGAATGGTTATATTAAAATATTATATAAGATGTAGTGCTAAAAATCCTAACTTTAACTTTATTGCTAGGTATTCAGATACTTTTGTAATACTTTCCCCATTTGTGTATATCATATTATTTAGCATATTTTTTGGCCGTAGATTTAACAAGAAATTAAATGTACCTTTAAAACAGTTAATGGAGGCTGCAGAAAGAATAAGAGTTAGGGACTTGGAGTTTAAGATAAGTTATGAAAATGACAATGAACTTGGGAAACTCTGCAAGTCATTTGAGGATATGAGAGTAGATTTAAAGAAATCATTAGAAAACCAGTGGAAAATGGAAGAAGAGAGAAGAGAAATAGTAAGTGATGTTGCACATGATTTAAAAACACCCATTACAATTATAAAAGGACATGTAGAGGGACTTTTAGAAAGTAAGAAATTGGACAAGGACAAGTTATATAGGTATTTAAATTTAATAAACAGAAATATAGATAGAATGTCCAATCAAGTCCAGAGAATAAATTTACTAACTAAGATTGAAAATGAAACTTTTAAACTAAGTGATAGCGAATGTGATTTAGTATCTTATATAAATGAAAAAAGCATGGATTATGATGTACTAGCACAGGGTAAAAAAATAAAATTTGTATGCAATATTCAAGATTTGAGAAGTTCTAATGATCTAATAAAAATAGATACTTATGTATTATCAGAAATACTTGATAATTTAGTTTCCAATAGTTTAAGGTTTACTAAAGAAGATGGAAGAATAACTTTAAATTTAAAGCTAAATTTAGATAAAGTGATTTTTTCTGTTTGTGATACGGGATGTGGATTTTCAAGAAAAGATTTAGAAAATGTATTTAAAAAGTTTTATGAAGGGGATGAATCCAGGTCAAAGGAAAAAGGACATTCAGGTTTAGGACTTTATATTGTCAAAACTTTGGTAGATAAATTAGGTGGTACTGTTAAAGTTAAAAATAATGATGAAGGTGGAGCTGAAGTCAAAGTTTATATACCTATAAAAAATCCGAATAAAAGCGCATAATAAAAAAATTATTTATCTAGCAGTGATTTAACTTTCACATCATGGACTTAATATTAAATTATCTAATACATACTGGAAGGAAAGTGAGAGAACTGGTAGAACTATAAATAGAATTTTAAGTACAGTCTATAACTTCTACAAATATTGTGGAATGGTGCAAGAAGTTAATAATCCAAACATTCATATGAATTCAAAAGAAATAATAAAGTTTTACCAAGCTCTTACATCGAAAAAAAAGAGATAACCGAATTTATGAATGCATCAACACTTCTAGATAAATATCGATTTTTTTTTCGTATTAAAACCAGTTCTCTACTAGAAAGCTCATCTGCTAATTTATAGAAACAAATATCTTCATTAAAATTCATATATTTTACTAAAGAATCTCGTATGAATGCAATTCCCATACCTTTTCGGGCAATATGATAAGACGTCATTAATTGATCTAAATATATTACTGCTTTTGGTGTAAATCCAGCTTTTCGACACATTTTCATACTGCGTGTATACATATCATTACCTTTTCTCAGCATCACAAAGGGCTGATTTGCAAATTTACTTAACTGTACAGGTGGAAAATCAGACGACAGATGTCTCTTCTCAACTATATTCTGAAAGGATAAGCGATAAGCGCTTAGTTCATCGTTGATTCTATAATTTTTTGGTACAGCTAAAATAATATTTTCTTTGGCAATTACGCGATTTTCGAAGAGTTTTGTATCTAGGTGAAAACATTCTATTGCTAAATCAATTGTTTCTTTCATTAATTCTTCATGCATATCAGGCGATTTGACCTCAAATAAATCCACATTTATACCAGGATGCTGTTTTTTAAACTCAAATATTATGTCAGAAAGTACACAGGAACAGAAAAAATTTGTACCACCAATGGAAACTTTTCCTACTTTTAAATTTGTTATATCTTGGAAGTACTGTTCAAGATTATTTTGAATAGCTTTCACCTGAAGGATAGCATGTATATACATTTCCCCTGGCTCAGTTAAATGAATTGGTGTCATACTTCTATCAAACAAAGATACACCTAGCTCTACTTCTATTTTTTTGATATATGCACTTAATGCTGGCTGGCTGATATAAAGATTTTTTGCAGCTTTTGAAAAGCTACCTTTAATCAAAATATTATCAATGATTTAATATATGGTATTAAAAATGGCATTAAAGAGTATAATTTAGACCATATAAAATCTGTTATTTCAGACTTTAAGTCACAAAATATTGATACTATAATTTTAGGTTGTACTGAATTACCAGTAGCATTCCAAATGTTGAATATAGAAGGTAATTATATTGATCCTACGAAAATAATTGCGCAAAGTGCAATTAGGTTTGTTGGGAAAGAAATCATTAATTTTAAAATTGATAATGTAAGCTATTAGTGCAGACCATATAATAAAGTTGTTAACGTATTATACACATAAAATAGTATAAAAAGAAACCTGCTAATATAATTATGGTTATTGCTGAAATAGGTAGTTATTTTTATCATGATAAGAGAAACTAATTTAGAAATTAATGAGAGCTTAAAATCCTTATTTGTAAGGACTTAAGCTCTTATTTATTAGTTATTTAAGAAAATATCTTTTGCAACTGAAACGGCATTTAGGACTCTTGGAAAACCAACATAAGGGATGCACTGTAGAAAAACTTCTATAATTTCTTTTTTTGTTATTCCAACATTTAAGGCACCATTAATATGAACTTTTAGTTGTTTGTCACATCCACCTAATGTAGTTAGTGCAGATAAGGTAACAAGTTCTCTCTGTTTTAAGTCAAATGTTGGTCTGGTATAAATATCTCCAAAAGCAAATTCAATAATGTATTTTCCTAAGTCTGGAGCAATATCTTTAAGAGATTCTACTACTTCTGTTCCCCCTGTTCCATCAACTTCCTTAAGCTTATTTACTCCTTTTTCATATCTATTTTCCATAATTGAAATACCTCCTAATTTCATGATAGTATTATCATATATGATGGAGTTAACTCCATGTCAATAGGGGGAATCAAATTGAATTATTATATTGGAGAGTTTTCTAAAAAGATTGGTTTAAGTATTGACACATTGAGGTATTACGAGAAACTTGGTTTAATTTATCCTGAGAGAAACAAGATTAACAGAAGAATATATAGTGAAAAAGATGTAGAGTGGTTAAAGTTCATAATTCGTCTAAAAGAGACAAATATGCCAATTAAAGATATACAATATTATTCTAAATTGAGATATGAAGGAGACAAAACACTGGAAGAGCGATTAAAATTATTAGAAGAGCAAATGGACAGGTTAACTTTTGAAAGAAGTAAAATAGAAGATAATATACTGCATCTTGAGAAAAAAATCAATACATATAAGAAAATGATAGCTAAAACCAGGGTTCTAAAGTAGCAGATATTGTACGGTCCCATTATTAACACTTATACCTTCCGTTTAAAGCAGATGAAAAGAAATTATTATGTAAATAAGATATATAGAATTTCTCAAAGGCATTGTTCTTCAAGGTTAGAAAATAATATGTTATAATATACAATATATAATAAAAATTCCATTAAGGAGGTATAAAGATGAGTTTATCTGTAAATAGTATTTCTGGTGGTAATTCTTATGCTTATCCTGCAGTAACAGATAGTAAAGAGAGCAGCAATGATACAAAGAAATCAAAAAAAAGTAAACAAGTTATATCAGAAAAAGTAGGAAAATATTATTGTACATATGTAGTAGATGAAAGTAATAATAAGCATTTAATAAGTAAAATTCCTATTGATAAAATGGAAAAGCAAAAATTGTCGAAAAATTTAACAGGGGATGATGCAACACAATATTGCTTATCCGCTCTATCAGGTAAAATTCATATGTCTATCGACCATAAGGTAAAAAAACAAGGTGCTAATGAAACAGACTTATTACAATTAATGAATGTTTTAAAGGGAGGCACATTTTAAATTAAAGTTATATTTAACTGCTCTATATTTAACGTAGGGTAGTTAAATATAACTTTTTTGTTGAATGACATCATTCATTATGGTATTATATATTTAATGAATGATGTCATTCAACATGAGGAGGAAAAAATGAGCAGAACAGCTAAAGAACCAGAACAGAGGAAAAAAGATATATTAAAAGCAGCACAAGTGTTGTTTAGAGAAAAAGGTTATGAAAAGACAGTAATAAGTGACATTGTAAAATTAGCAGGTATAGCTCAAGGTACATTTTATATTTACTATAAGTCCAAAGAGGATGTTTTTCTTGCAGTACTTGAAAATTTATCAGAAGAAAGAGTTGGAAAAATTATTGACATTAAAAAACGAGAAGATCTAAATGCAATTCAAAAGTTCAATTTAATTGCAAAAATTGAATTTGACTTAAATAGAAGGCAAGATGATTTGTTTTTAGAGCTTCATACTGAAAAAAATGCTGGGGTTCACCAAAAATTTATTATAAATTCTATAAATAAACTAATACCTGTTTATGCTTCAATTATAGAACAGGGAGTAATTGAGGGAGCATTTAATACTAAGTATCCAAAAGAAGCTGCAGAGTATATGCTAGTAGCTACTGGATTTATGTTTGATCCTGGAATTTTCCATACAAATCTTGAAGATTTAAAAATAAAGGCTAAAGCTGCTGAAGATATAGCTGAAAGAATATTAGGAGTACATAAAGGAATTTTAAATATACCCAATATTCACCAATTAGTGAAGGGAGAAAATTAATTATGAAGGTAATTTTTAAAGATGAGCAATTTTCATTTCAGGTACTGAGGCTTCTTGGAGGAGCTGCTTCTGGAACTTCTGATATAGGAGAAGTAATTTCAACTGCAAACAAGATATTAGAAGGAGATTTTGAAAGCTGGTGCGCAGAATGGACTAAGCTTGCAAAGAGAATTCATGCATTTGCAGACAAATGTTATTTGGAAGGCCATTTGGTTAGTGCAAAAGGGGCATATCTCAGAGCTTCTAACTATTATAGGACAGCTGAATTTTATTTGCATGAGAATCCAAATGATTCAAGAATAAATGAACTTTATGATGCAGGTATTAAATGTTTTTCCAAAGTTATGAAATTAAATAAACCTATTATAGAAGCTGTTAAAATACCATACGAAAATACAACACTTCCAGGACATTTTTATCATGAAGGAGATGAAAAAAGACCTGTTTTAGTTCTTGTGAATGGATTTGATGGAACTAAAGAAGAATTTTATGGAATGGCAATGTCAGCCTTAGCAAGGGGTATGAACTTTTTTACCTTTGAAGGTCCTGGACAGGGAGAAGCTGTGAGAAAGCAGCATTTATTCTTTAGATATGATTATGAAAAAGTTGTAACACCTGTAATAGATTATCTAATTTCAAGAAAAGAGATAGATTCAAATCGTATTGTGCTTATGGGAGAAAGTTTTGGAGGATATCTTGCTCCAAGAGCGGCAGTATATGAAAAACGTATAGCAGCCTGCATTGCTAATGGAGGGGTATATGATTTCATGGGGTTCAGGAGACCTTCTAATTTTTCAAGGGAAGGTTTTTTCGAATATGTGCGTAATAATCCAGAAGAAGTTAATAACAGTATGTATGAAGAGATGAAAAAAAGTTCAGCGATTAAGTGGTCAATTTCAAATGCAATGTATGTATTTGATGCAAAGACGCCTGCTGAGTGCTTCCTAAAAACAGAAAATTATTACCTTAAAGGAATAGCAGAAAAAATTGATTGCCCTACACTTGTTATTGATACTGAAAATGAAGGATACTTTAAAGGACAAGCTAAACTTCTCTATGATGATCTCAAGTGTAAAAAGGATTTTATGCTTTTTACTAAAGAAGAAGGTGCTGAAGAACACTGCCAGGTTGGAGCTAAGTTAATTGCAGGTGAACGTATTTTTAACTGGATTGAGACAATAATTAATAAAAAACATTAGAATATGGAGTATATATTTTAAGAAAAGAGTGTACCATGAATGTTCTTATTTTGATATTTATATGATATAATGTTCATAATTTAAGGAAAGGTGTGACATAGTATGCTTAAAGTTGTAGCAAAAGCTTGTGTTAAAGTAGGTGAAACAGAAAAATTCAAGAAACTTTCTTCTGAATTGATTACAGAAAGTTTAAAAGAAGAAGCTAATATATCTTATAATTTATATGAAGATATTAGTAATAAACAAATTCTAACTTTTATAGAAGAATGGAAGGATGAAGATGGTTTGACTAGACACATGAAGTCACCTCATTTTGTAAGAATAATGGCACAGCTTGCAAAAATTCAAGAAAATGATATGGATATAAACGTATATACTAATTGTTTCTAATCCAAATTATTTATTGACACAAAGAATAGAATTACAACATAGAACTTATTAGCATGGAGTTTCTATATAAAAACCTCATTTGTATAAATTTTTAACTATATGAATTTATACAAAGTGAGGTTTATTTCATATGCAAATTTTTAATAAAAACTATACATTTGAAAAATAATACTAATAGTAAGAATTTTGATTAAAAAAGGAGAAAACTGATGAAATTTGTAAAAGGAATATTGCTAATTTTTAGTATTATAATTATTTCTAGCAGCAATATAGGGTATGCCTCAGTACGTTTGAATAATAAAAATAGAAAAGTTACGTTTAATGAAATACTTTCTACAAGTAAGAAATATCAAGCTTTGGGGAAATTTCAATCTGCCATTAAAGGATATAATTCAATACTAAAGAGTGAGGCACCAAGGCATATTAAAAATGAAGTACTTGTCTATAAGAAACTAGCTGAGGTAAAAAAACCAATTTCCACAAAATATAGATATTGTCCAAATTTTATTCAACTAGTGTCTAAATCAAAAGAGGAGTATAAGTTAAAGGGATATTCAGTTGAATTAAGTCATTATTATAGTCCTTATAAGTGCTATTTTGATTGTGAAAAGAATAATGATGAAAACTGTGCTGATTTTAAGTTTGATTCAAATAATATACCTATGCGTAAATATAGTGGTAAGTTTTATTATAATCCTGTATCAGTAGAATTATATGCATTGTCTATGTATGGCAAATATATAAATGGAAATGATACAAAAAAGAGTTTTTTAAACTGTGCTGATTTTTTAGTTAATTACATGGATAAAAAAGGTGCTCTAAAATATAATTTTGCATACAATCATTATGAGGACTTGAAACCGGGATGGACATCGAGTATGGCACAAGGTCAGGCTTTAAGTGTATTTGAAAGGGCGTTTAAAATAACAGGAGATAAAAAATATATAGAAGCTGGAAATAAGGCTTTAAAGTATCTCATTACACCTGTTTCAGAAGGAGGTGTAATGGATACACTGGAGGCATTGGACCCGAATTTAGGAAACAAGGTATTTTTTCAGGAATATGTAAATACTACTAGTTCCTATACATTAAATGGATATATTTTCACTTTAATGGGATTATATGATTGGTGGCACGTTAAAGAAACTCAAAACAAGTACTATTCTAATATTGCTTATGAGTATTTCAATAAGGGGATTGACAGCCTTAAATGTATTTTGCCTTACTACGATATTGGAGGTTTTACGAGTTATGATTTGTACTATATAACAAACAATTCCAAACCCAATAGTGCAGGATACTATCATTCTGTACATGTAAAGCAGCTTGACACAATATATTATATTACCAAAGACAAGTATTTTAAGGATATGAGAGATTTATGGAATAGTTATGTTACACTGATATAAAAAATAAACTTTATTTTTTTATATTTGATGGTATAATTTCTTATATTAATGTGGATAGGGGGAGTTTATTATGTCAATTCAAAATTATTTAATAGGAATGATTGTACTTATTATAGGAATTATATTTAAATTATGGCCTCCAGAACATATAAATGGGATCATGGGATACAGAACACCTTTTTCTATGAAAAATAATGATACCTGGGATGAAGGAAATAGATTTTCAAGTATTATAATGATATATGCTGGTGTTGCATCTTTAATAATAGGGGTAATATGTAGTTTTGTATATAAAAATAATATTTATATTGCTTCAGCAGTTTCATCTAAGATATCTGTAATTTTACTTTTAGCTTCGATTCCTCTTACAGAAATTCATTTAAGAAAATTGTTTGATAAAAATGGAATGAAAAGAATATAAAAGTTACGTTGAATATAATGGCTTATTGTTATAGATAATAAGCTAGAGGTGATATTAATGGTTAATAAGCGTAAAGTTAAAGATAAGCAATATGAAAAGATGGGAATAAGAAAAAATTCACAAGGAGACTTTGAATATATAAATCCTGAAGATAAAACTAAATCCAAATATAATTCTGTTAAAAAAAGTTAAATTATAGGATAGGAGCTTGCTGTACTAATAAGCTTTATCGTATCAAAGAAATGGAGCTGTAGTCTAATATAGTTCCATTTTTTATGGATCATATATGCCAAATATTTAGAAAATAATAATTAGTTTTCTTATTTTTATTTTTTGCAATATATAGCAGGAAAATTTAAATTATTGTAGAATTTATAAATTAAAGTATTATAGAAGGATAAATAATGGAACTATGATCTAAGATAGCTCTATTATTTATCTCTGAAAATTATAGATATCGAATTAGTATTTTTTGTTTTCAATTTTTAAGTTTCCTATTTTTAGTGAAGACATAAATAATTTTGGTATTTGATAAATACATATGTAAATTATTGCAGCAAGAATAACTCCTCCAACAATATCTATAATTGAATGCTGTTTTATAAACACTGTAGAAGCACATATCAATAGAGTAGCTATAAGTGATAAATTTTTAATTAAAGTTTTATCTTTTAATTTATAACAGTTAATTAATCCTATATGAACTCCAATGGAATTACAAACATGAATGCTTGGAAATACATTGTTTGTGCCATCATGGTCATAAATAAAATTAACTAGCCGAGAAAAAATATCTTTACCTGATACACTTGGTCTGGGAAATTGAGAATTTGGATATAGTATAAATATTATAAAGGAAATAGTCATGCTTAATGAAAGAAATAGCTCCATTTTATAGAAATCTATTTTTGATACAAAACCAAGATATACAAAACCAATAGACATATAAGCAAACCAGAAATAATATGCTAAAACGAATTCTTTCACAAAAGGTATTTTAGAATCAAGATAAGAATACATAATATGTTGAGAAACTATAGTTTTTTTTAGATATGCAAACCATAAGGTTAAAAATATAAATATAGTTAACGATAAAAAGTGGTTATATTTTTTATAAGTACTTTTTGCTAATAACATCATTTTCTTCCTCCCTGTTAATAATACCAAAGTTTATTAACACTATAAAGTTGTAATACTAAGCTGTCTTATTGTCACTTAAAGCTATACCCAAAGCAGAGCCAAGTGCTATCCCCAAAGCAAGATTATGGAATGATGTCCCAAGCAGAATTCCTAAACTTATTCCAAGAGCCAAATAAGAATAACTTTTTTTACTTGCCTTTTTATTTTTTTCCATAAACAAACTCCTTTCTTATGTAAATCAGTATGTCTTTTTTATCAATTAAAAGTTTAGTTGCCAAGTTATTGGATTCTATCTCAACCTGTGTAAGTTAGCAATTTCTTATTTTCATTATAATCCTAGAAGTACTCATAATAAAGAGTTTGCTTAAAATTTTTCTAACTGATTTCTAATTTTTAAAATTATAATAAGAGATCTATATAAAGATTTTAGTATAGATGAAGTTAAGAGAAGCCATAATCTAGTAGAAAGGCATGTTGGTAAAAAGTGCAAATATAGTGAACTAATTATTAGAAATTATTCAAATATATAAGTAGGATTTAAAATAGATATATCTTAAAACCTGCACTTTAATAGGTAAACACAGGTTTTGATAATATTTGTCAAGATATGGATTTATTAATAAAATGATAGTATTAAATAGGAATTTATTCAATAGGTAATAGCATATAATTATATATAGAACTTAGATCAATCCCCAGTTGGGCATATCTTTTTCAGTATAATTTAATTGTTTTTAAAATTTTAATAAATTCACAAATTGTTATTCTTTGATTTACCATAATTATGGTTTAATGTGATATAATGTATTCAATAGCAGTAAATTATGTTATGTAAATTACCTTCTCCCGTAATTGCTATATGAGTGGATTGCAGGTATAATGGGTTGACACAATGGGAGGAGGTAATATGAATGAGCTTTTTCTTTTTGTGCATTATAGTGCTTTCCATAACTGAAATATCAAGTCTATGTATTTTATCAGTATTTTGTTATAAACAAGATAAAATTAAAATGTTTTTTGAAAGCAAGACAAGTGTTTCAAAAGATAAAGTTTTAAATGATGTTAGGGTCGATGTAGATAAACCTAAAAAAGAAAATAGCAAGTAACTTCGGCTAAAAGCTACTTGCTCATATAAGTTTTTTCATGCATGACATAGTTTTGTGAATGTATACAGCTTCCTGCAATCCACTCACCCTACATATTTACTATTATATTACAAACTAGGTGAAAAATACACTATATAATTAAAATTTGTGTTATATTTTTACTATTTAAATTTACCACATGAACATCCCCTAATTATTTTAGTGATTTTGAAATATTAAATGTATTGATGACATTAAAAAGGGAGCTCCGGAAATCCGGAGCTTTTTCAATTTTTACATTAATGTATGGATTATAATTGTTCTACATATTTTTTGGCATCCCTTAAATTAAGATGCAAATCATGTTTAGCTTCCTTAATTGCTCTAATTTTTTTGCCCTGAGATAAAAGCAGCCTTAATTTATCATCAATATCAGAATCGTCATCTGATATTATAATCATATTTTCTGATTTAGATTTTTTCCTTACCTTATGAATAACATGAACTAAAGCTCCAGCTGAAAGTAATCCAATTGCAAATAATTTTGTTTTATTTTTCATTATGAACCTCCCCTAAATATGTAATATTTTTTATAGTATATCATATATAAGTTAGGAATTTGTAGATAAAAATAAATTTCTAACTTATATTGTTAAAAAAATGATTTTGAAGGAGAGTTAAATTTATGATAAACTAAAAGCAGTTAGAATGTTATATACTCTCACTGCTTTCATAGCTCTCAGTTTCATATTTAGTCTTTTTATATTTAAAACGTTTAAAAATAAAACTATATATTTTTGTAATGTTTCCTACAAGTACGGCACAAATTATTGTCCCTTCTCGTACTGCTTTTATTTTTCCAAAAGTAAAAAGTGAAATCACTATTGCAATTATGCATAGGGTGGAGTCAAACATAATTTTTATGTTTCCAAATTTTTTCCCTGTTTTATTAGCAATAACTTTTACAACACCTTCTCCAGGATTTATAATTACATTGGCAATAACCTGTAAATACACTCCTAAAGCAAGAGCAAAACAGCCCAAAAGTAAAACGATTATTTTTTCTATATAAATATTTGGATTTACAAAACGAAATATGCTCATTCCTAAATCAACGAACAAACCAAAGAATGGGCCTACAAACACTTGAAGAAATTGTTCCTTTGGAAAATCTTTTCTTAAAATAATTATCTCTGTAAGTAAAAATAAAATACTCAACAAGAAGGTGAATTGTCCAAGGGTAAGATGAAATATCATGGAAAGTACATATGGGACACTGTTGATGGGTGAAGTTCCCATATTTGATTTTGTGGTTAGACTTATTCCTAAACCCATAAAAAATAAGCCAGTTATAAATATAAAATATCTTATAATTATTTTAAGTTTTGACATTAACAATGCCTCCTAATGAGAAGTTTTATTTATAATAATAGTTTCATATGCAACTATTATTATAATGCTTTACTAATAGAGTGTCAATATTTAGGCTAATCCATTTCTATTATTAGGAAATTTATTGACATAATAGTTTGTTTATTTTAAAATTAAAGTTGCATATGAAACCTTAATTAGGAGGACTATTTATGAAGGATTTATCAAAATATGTTTCTGTGACACATCGTCGTACACAAATGTTTTATACAGAGAATCTTGAAAAGTTAGAAATTACTAGTGGACAATTTATGTATATAGTCTGTATTTGTGAAAATGCTGGACAGACACAGGATGAATTATCTCAAAGATTAATTATAGATAAGAGCACTGTAGCAAAGGTTTTATCACAACTTGAAACAAAAGGATTTATTACTAAAACAATAAATTCAAATGATAGACGTGCATTCAATATTTTTCCTACAGATAAAGCTATGGATATTTACCCCCAAATATTAGAAATAAAGGATGAGTGGCATCATAGATTGACTGAAAATTTGAGTGATATAGAATGCGATGTTTTTCAAAAGTTAATGGAAAAGGTTATGGAGAATAGTATTAAAAATTGCAAAAAATACGTGTAATGATATACTATGATAATAGAATTTATAGTACCTTGCATATTAGATATATTTGTGGGGTGGTTTTATGAGAAAATGCATTGTAGTTAGAATACAGGAAAATATTAAAAATATTCAATTAGGAAACATTGACAAATTAAGATAAAATTAAAGAAATAGTACTTTGGAGGATTAAATAAATGAATAGGATTGCTACACTTGGTCCGGCAGGTACTTTTAGTGAACTTGCGGCAAAAAAATACATTGAAACATTTGACAAAAGTGCAGAAATAACTTTTTATTCTACTATAACAAAAGTTTTTAATGGGATTGGTAAGGAATGTGAATTGGGAATTATACCTATTGAAAATACCCTTGATGGATATGTACAACTTACACTTGATTTACTTTCACAAACAGATTTCAATATAATATATGAGACTGTTGTTCCAATTCAGTTTTCATTTGTTAGTAATACTTTAGATATATCTGATATTGAGAAAATATACGTTCAATTTAAAACTCAAGGACAGTGCTATAATTTTTTAGAACAGGTTACTAAGGCTAAAGTTATAACTACAGAAAGTAATGGAGAATCATTTCAAAAAGTAGAAAGAGGTATTTTAGGACAAGCAGCTATAATTCCAAGGCATATGCTAAGAACTAGTAATAAATTTCTTTTTAATATTGAAAATGTAACTGATTCAGAAGAGAACGAGACAAGGTTTATTGTACTTTCAAAAGATACTATAAAATATGATATTAATAGACGGTATAAAACTTCAATAATTGTTATGGATGCTGCAGACAATAAACCTGGGGCACTATCAAAAATTTTAAATGAATTTTCTGAGAAAAATATTAATTTAACTTCGATAATGTCACGTCCAACTAAAAAAGCACTTGGGAAATATTATTTCTTTATTGACATTGATGGACATTATCCTGAAGAAAAAAGTGTTAAAGAAGTAATTGACAAAATTAGTAAAAATAATATAGTTAAAATTCTTGGTACTTATTCACTATTTTAAAGTAACAGTTTAAGATAAATAATAGACGAAATTACATAGTACTATCTTGTGATTTCGTTTTTTTCCTCCAGGTTCCAGTCCATTTAATAAGTATTCTATCGATACTTTACTAAAGGCCAAATTATCTGGAGGGGGGATGGTTTATGTTCAAACGATATTTCCTAAGTTTTACAACATTTACTTTTTTTATTGCTATGCTTTTAATTGCCTTTACACAAAAAGCTTATGCTTATCAAAACAGTGGTTACTTTAATAATGTAAAGGTAGGACTTTTAAGCATGTCCTCTACCACTATTGCTGTTAAATTAAATGGAGATTATACTTTAAATGGACAAGTATATTCATCTGGATCTATTTTAAATCTTGGGATAAGTGGAACAAGTATCACACTAAATGGAGTAGTACAGAGTCAGATTACTTTAACTCCCAATAATAGCTCTAACTTGGTAACACTTACGTCTGGTTCAGTGTCAAATAAGTACTTAGGCTCCTTTTCAATTAAGTTTTATAATGGAAAAGTTTTGCCTATTAATATGATTGACATTGAAAGCTATCTAAAGGGTGTAGTAGGATATGAATTGGATAATAGCTGCCCAATTGAGGCCTTAAAAGCACAAGCAGTGGCAGCAAGAAATTATGCAATATCACGAATAGGATATGCTGCAGCTAATGGCTATGATTTTGATGATACCCCAGCTTATCAGACATATAAAGGTTACGATGCAAATCTTACTAATGTGATTAGTGCTGTGGATCAAACTAAAGGACAAGTTCTTTTATACAATGATAAATTAGTGGAGACCTTATATTCCGCTTGGCATGGGGGAGTTTCAGAAGATAGTGAAAATGTATGGGGAAATTATGTCCCATATTTACGATCTGTACAAGATCCCTTTGAAAAATTACCTTGGCCTAATGGCAACATAGTATTGACCAATTCACAGATACAAGCAATTTTAGTAAATAGGAAATATATAGCTTCTACAGATACCTTTGTAAGTTTAGATTTAAGTTCAATAACTAAATTTACAAGTGGTAGGGTGTCAAACATTAATATCATTTATAAGGATGCAGCAGGATCGGTGCAAACAAAATCTGTAACAAATGATTGTACAAGAACTTTCCTTGGATTGCCAAGTAACCTTTATACTGTAACTTATGATGCAGTAAGCGGAGCTTACACTTTTTCAGGAATGGGAAATGGACATGGTCTTGGAATGAGTCAGATCGGAGCTAAAAACAGAGCTAGTGCAGGACAAACTTATGATCAAATTTTAAAATTCTATTACCAAAATGTATATTTGCAGAATCTCATTACAAGTGCTATCTTAAATAACTTTACTCAAAGCACAAATAGCTTGCTTATTGGAAACACTATTTCCTTTAATGCAGCGGCAACATCTGGTAGTGGAACTTATCTATATAAGTATGTAGTAACAAATGGAACTAATGTTGTATACACAAAAGATTATAATAATATTTCATCACTAGATTATGTACCAAGTACTCAAGGAAATTATACTGCGCAAGTTTATATGAAAGATCAAAATTCTACAGCTGATTATGATGATACAAAGACATCTTCTTTTATAGTTTATGGAAACCCTGTTATAAACAATTTAACTACTAATAAACCACAATATTTGACTGGACAAACTGTTAATATAAACACAACTGCTGCGTCAGGTTCTGGGGGTTACCTTTATAAGTATGTAATTTCACTAGGTGGAACAACTTTGACGACTGTAGATTATAGTAAAAATGCAAGTTTAACTTATAAAGTAAATAGTGCAGGAGATTATAATATAACAGTGTATATGAAAGATTCACTTTCAACAAAGGATTATGACGGCATGAAAACTATAGCTGTTAAAGTGTATGATCAACCTACTATGACATATACTAGTACACAAAATTTTATCTTTATTGGAGGCACTGTGAATTATACTATAAGTGAAGTAAATGGTTCCGGCAGTGCACAATATAGGTTTGTAGTTATGAATGGAAGCAGCATAGCAGCCGATAGTGGTTATTTAAGTTCAAATACTTTTAGCTTTAAACCTGCAGCTGCAGGAAGCTATCAAGTAATAGGATACCTTAAGGATTCACTATCCGAAAAGGCCTTTGATGTTCAAGGTACCTTGAATTTAAATGTATATAATCCTCAAATCAAAAATGTAAATGTAAGTGGATACTTTTATGTAGGAACTATATTAAGTTTTTATGCTAACAGTACAGGGACAAGTCCTTCTGGAATGAGCTACAGATATGAGGTATATAATAACGGAAAGATAGTGGCATCCAGTAATTTCAGCACTTCCAGCACATTTTCATTTACACCTGCTGTAAGTGGAACTTACACAGTTAAAGTTTATGGCAAGGATGGATTAAGTACAAAGAGCTATGATAGTATAAAGCAGTTTAATATTACAGTAAATAGTAAGCCTTTGTATATTTCTACATTGCCTTTAAGTTTAGGGATGACAAGTAGTGATGTAGCAGCACTGCAGAATGCTTTAATAAAATTGGGATATAATGTTTCTGGTGCTACAGGATATTTTGGAACCCAAACTAAAAGTGCAGTAATAGCTTTTCAAACAGATGCAGGAATACCAGCAAGCGGAACAGTGGGAACTTGGACTTATAGTGCATTGAATGATGCTCTTATAACAAAATCAGGAATAAAAAATTTAAGCTTTTAATGAAAACAGGAACTTTGATATTTATTCAAGGTTCCTGTTTTTAAGGATGAATTTTTACTCAATTATTTTAATTTTAAAATCTTCAAATTACCTGTCTTCAGGTCCTCCATTAGTCCAGCAAGTTTTTAGCTTTAGTATAATTAAAAACAGGTCCTTCAAGGCAAACGTAAGTTTCATTTATCTTACAGTGACCACATTTACCTACTGCACAAGACATTTTTCTTTCAAATGATACCCACATTTTAGAATCTTCAACACCATTTGCAAGTAACTCCTTACCTGCAAAATGCATCATTATTGGAGGTCCAACCATAACTACATTGTAGTCTTCAAAACTACTAAATGGGATTTTTTTGATGTGTGCAGTAACCATTCCAGTTTCAAATCCCTCTGCTTTATCATTATCTAAGGTGCAGATCATATTGAATTTAGTTTTGAATCTTTTGAGATCATAATCAAATAAAACGCAGTTGATGTCTCTGAAACCTACAATTACATTAACTGATTTGATCTCATCTGGGTGATCGTAAAAATAGTTCAAAATAGTTCTAACTGGAGCCAGGCCGGTACCGCCAGCAATTACTATCAAATCCTTGTTTTTAAATTTATCTATTGGCCAAGAGTTCCCATAAGGTCCCCTCATAAACAACATATTTCCAGGTTTTAGAGCAAAAAGACCGTTAGTAAGTTGCCCTACTTTTCGGATAGTGAACTCAATCCAGCCATCTCCTTTGCCACTTACAGATATTGGAGCTTCACCTACTTTGGGGATTGATAGTTGAAAAAATTGGCCGTGCTTGGTTTCAATGTTACACTCTACCCTGAAGGTGTATTCTGCATTAGTTTCATGTATGATATTTAGAATTTTATGTGGTGACGGTAGTGTGATATTTTTCATTATTTAGTCACCTCCGTAGATGCTTTTTTCTCACTTGATATTTTTGCTACTTCTTCACTCAATTTGCTTATAGTATCAGAGAATGAAATCTCTTGTGGGCATCGTTTAACACAGCGTCCACATCCCACACACATATGTTCATCTCCACCAAAACGGAAATTGTAATCATAAACCTTGTGTAAGGTTTTAAATCTCATCCTTTCACCAGCTGTATTTCTAACACCATGTCCACCAGCCATAATTGTGAAATCTTCAAGCATACAGGATGACCAGACTCTTCTTCTCTCTCCGTTAAGGCTGGTTTCATTATATATGATGTCCCTGGTATCGAAACAGCTGCATGTCATGCAGACTGTATTGCAAGCACCGCAGCTTAAACACTTATCATTGAAGTCTTTCCAAAATTCCAAACTGTACACTTTTTTCAAAGTGTCGGTGCTATCGATTTTTGGTAAGTTAACCTTTTTTTGATTGCTTTGAACAAACTCAGGAGTAAAGTTCCTTGAAATTTCGCCGTCAAAGTATTTTTTGAATTCATTATTTTTGATTTCTACTAGTAAACCATTTTGCTCGAACCTCACTGCTGCACTGTAATTGTCAGTTTGATTTGAACCCATGGAAACACAGAAGCAATTATCAAACCCTTCCCGGCATTCCAACATAAAGATTTTTAATTTATCACGCAGCCGTTTATAATAAATATCCTCCTGATTACCATTTTTAAGAAAAATGGTGTCTAATCTCTTGATGCCGTTAATATCACAGGGACGTGCAAAGAGAATGATATCTTTACTATCGTCAATACTACTTTCTTTACAATTATCTTCAGTAAAATAAAGAAGCGTCTGACTAATAGGATAAAAGACTTCCTTCGGTGAAAAATCGGATTTTTCATCATAAACGATCTCTGATACCGAATTAATTTCATCGTAACGTATTAAATCGGTATTAGGCTTCCAACCGCGGTTTTTAAAACGCTTTGGAGCATAAATTTTATATTCCTTTTTTAGTTCATTGATTATTTGATCCATTCTTTCCGAACTTACATAGTAACCCAATGATTAATCCTCCTATCTTTCTATAAATTCTTTTACAACACATATTTATATTCAATCTGTCAAACTTTTTAGAATTGTATAATCCAAGTCCAAGTAGCTATCAGTGATTTTTCCAATCCCTTTATAAAATTTTGTATCAGCATATTTTTCTATATCAGAACAAAATCTAGGAACCCAATTTAACAGATGCTTACTTAGAAAATCCATCTGCTCTTTTACACAGGACAGAAATTTTGATTCATCCTGTGTGCCTAAAATGTATTGTGTCTCATGGCATAGAAAAGCCATAAATTCTAGTTCTAAAGATATATGGTCTTCATAAAATTCCGATCCTTCATCATAATTTTTTTTAAGACCTTTTGCAGCATATATCGCCTTTACTTGATCATAAGCATCTTGCATAATAATCTTTTTCCTACTGGTATATACTGATTCGTATGGGAAGGCAGCAGAGCCATCCGCTATACCTGCAGCAAGAAAAATTTTTGCATAGTCGCTGGCTAGGTCGGTAATCGGATCACTGCTGCAATTATCGAGATATTCTCTAAGTATCCGGTATCCTTCACTGAGTTTAGTTTGGCAGCATTCTACAGGAAAGCTCATAGCTTTCATTTGTGTAAGTAACGGTTCATCTATTTCTATTTTATAAAGACGTACCAAAAAGCGATATAGATTTTCACGGTTTTTCATAAGCTTCAAGGAATCCGATTTTCTATCCACCTATCTTTTCCTCCCATCTTGTTCGTTACACTCCTGTGGAATAACATCAATCCATTTGTCATGGCGCAAAATGTATCGAACAGAAGGATGATTGCCAAAATCACGAAGACTGTATACATTTTCACTTCCGGCTTCTTTTAGTGCTATTGATACATCGCTATTAGGATCGTTGATATCACCGAAATATAGGGCTCTGCTGGAACAAGTTTTTACACATGCAGGTTTTTCGCCATTTTGTGTTAAATGAGAGCAAAGAGTACATTTATCCATTACCTTCATTTCGTTGTTGAAGTTGTTTATTTCGTAAGGGCAGGCTCTATGACAGCTTTTACAACCAATACATTTTTCTTTGTCAATAACAATAACACCATCCTCACTACGTTTATAGCATGCCCCTGTAGGACAGACTTTGACGCAAGCAGGATCCTCACATTGCTGACACATCACTGGTAAAAAATACATTTGTATATCTGGATATGTTCCTATGGGGCCTATGGTCAATAATTTGTTCCTTGAGGAGCCGAGAGCAACCCCATTCTCCATTTTACACGCTACCTTGCAGCCATAGCAGCCAATACATCTATCTACATCAATTACCAAAATATTCTGTTTCATTACTTAACCACCTCCGTAGGATCAGATGGCTGAGGAAGCCATGCCTTAAACTGCTCAGGTTTTGTCCAGACACCTTTTGGCGGACCATCATCGGCTCTTGAAATTTTTACAAGATAGCCTCTTAAAGTGTACGTTCCAACAACATCATTAAATGGAGCAGTTGATTTTGAAAGTACATTGACGTTCATTTCACGCCATCCTTCGGTCTCAGTATGATAATTTTCAGGGAAGGTAAAACGTTCCATGTATACGGTTCCGGAATTTATGCCTTTTGTTACATTAGCTTTTGCTTTAATCTTGCCCCTTAGAGATTCTACCCATACCCAGTCTCCATGGGAAATACCATAAGTTTTTGCAGCTGTAGGGTGAATCCATATTTCAGGCACAGGGTACATCTCTCTTAGCCATGGGACATTTCTTAATGTATTATGATGATAAAAAGGAATTCGCCCATTGGTCATAACTAAAGGATACTCTTTAGCCAGTTCACTGCCTTCAAGAGGACTTTCAGAAGGCTCTAAGTAGTATGGCAGTGGATCATAGTCCTTTGAAGCAGGAGGTAATTTATATGTGGAATAAGGCATTCCTGTTCTTCCTAAAGTAATCAGGCTTTCCAAGTAAATTTCAATTTTCTTAGAAGGTGTATCAAATCCTCTTGCCGTACCTGTCTTTGGATCGATCTGCTTGTAAACATAGTACTGTTTCCATTCATTTTTAGGCAAGAATTCAAAAGGAGCTTTTTTCTTGAATTCATCCCATGTCATATCAAAAACACTTGTACAACGATTAAGAAGTTCTTCCATGCTATTCCAGTAAGGAAGATCAGCGCCCATATATTCTTCATCAAATGATTTCTTACAGTTTTCGTGTCCGAGTTCTGCACAGCGTTTTGCCAGCTTTGACCAAAACAACGTTTCATCCATGGTTTCCCATAGGTGGGTAACAGCTTGTCTAACAAAGATTTTATTACAGGATTCTACAGGCATATCTGTTTCTAGCCATTCTGATGCGGGCAGGAGTAGGTCTGCATAGTTAGAGAATGAAGTAGGATACATGTACATATGTACAATAAAATCCATTTCTTTAAGAGCAGGAACCCATGATGCACTCTCGGCAACAGCACCTAACTTATTACCAGATCGTTCAATCCATACTCTTGGTTTATAAGGTTTTCCGGTAATAATTGCATCCCTAACACTGGAAGGTTGAGCTGCCCACCATTGAAGAAGCCCTTTGTATTCGGTACCACCCAGACGCTTTTTTAGTTGTTCTTCAGGAAGCATTTTCTGGGCAGGTGGGACTATATACGTTAAAACAGGTGTAGCACCACTTGTTTCAAAACGCTGCATAAGCGTTCCTGGTTTTTCAATATTACCCATTAGTGCATTTAGGTTAACTGCTGCCATGGCTGCTTGTACTGAATTAGGGCTTTGGTCGGTGGCAACGCCTAGGTTAAGACCTGAAGGAGAGTTTTGTGTGTATAAATTAATAGCTTCTTCAATCTTGTTTACATCAAGCCAACAGGTTTTTGCTGCCTTTTCAAGAGTATAAGGTTCAACCCTTTCCTTTAAAAGCTGAAAACCAGTTTTACATTCAATTCCGTTCACCATGAAAGTTCCTTCAAGTGCAGGGGTTAGGTTATCATTCCAAGGATAGGCAAGCGGCTTAGCTGAGTTAGTTTTTGTATCCCACACCATAAAGGTATCCGGAATTTTTGGGTTATTACTTTTATTAGCACGTAATAACATCTTGGTTTTGACGTTTACAAGATAGGGAAGATTTGTCCACTTCATGACGAAATCTTCATCGTAAAGTTTTTTATCAATGATGTAGCGTGTCCAAGCCAGCATGAGCGCCACGTCGCTTCCAGGCCTTATAGGTAACCAAACATCAGCTTTGGCTGCATCTGGAGTCATACGAGGGTCGATTACAACGGTTTTTACTCCATTGGCACGAAGGTCTGCAACGGCGCCTCCGCCCATTGCAGGACTGGAGTATGAAGGAGCGGATCCCCACATGACTAAACATTTGATTGGTGTTTCATCGGAATCGTAAATTTCTAGACAGTTTGAATCGGCGATACTGTAGTCCGAACCGCCGTACATCAGGCCATTGGCTAACGTACGTGGTAGATAACATTGAGCACAACCAGGCTCAAACCAGTTAGGAGTACCAAATACATTACAAAATCTAGAGATACTCCAAAACTCAGGGTTTCCACCTCCTCCGGTAGAGCATATTACAGCTTCTGCCCCATACTTTTCACGGGTTTCCATAAGCTTATTGGCAAGAATGTCAATAGCTTCATCCCAAGAAATACGCTTCCATTTATTTTCACCTCGTTTGCCAACTCTCAGCATTGGATACTTATTACGATTTGGATTATAAAGAGCTTGTATACCGGAGAGTCCTTTGGCGCACATTGATCCTTTGTTCATTGGGTTCTCAGGATCGCCTTCAAGCTTAATTACTCGTCCATTCTTAACATGTGCAATAACACCACAATTGGAAATACATGCTCTACAACATGTTCTGACGATCTTAGTAGCGGATGATGCATCATCCTGGACTGACTCACTTTTTACTAATCCACTTGAGCCGTTAACAGCTGATGTAATTCCTGTTATGTTTGTTGCATTAAGAAAATCGCTTCTATTCGTTTTTTGATTTTCCATTTATTTACCTCCTTTACTACTAATAGGCTTAGATAATTGTGTGCATATTTTGTGAATAAATTAATTATCTAATTTTAAGATACCACCTTATATGTTGGCTTTCCAATTCAAAAAAAGCTGATTGCTTATTCCAAAAATGAATAATTGGCTTTATTTCGTTTTCGAATTGTTTATCAATGAATCTTACTTAGTGGGAAAATCAGATATCCCAAATCTTTGATTTGGTGATAGTCGCTTTCGCTGTGTGCAATCAGATATCCCAAATCTTTAATTTGGTGATAATCGCTTTCACAGAGTGCGTGGGAGTATTACAGTAGGTAGCCATCAGATAAATATTAATTTATAGCTCATATTTTTATTAGCTGTATTATACAGGTAATTCATGTAAAATGATTTGTGATGAAATAAAATAAAGAGGACCATTGAGTGGAATTCATATTGGACTTGAATAAAGTAGCAGCAAGTTCATTTGTTATTTTTTGATCTATAAACTTGATGTTATAGAATGCTTATATGGAGTACAATTAAATTTTAGATTATGTATGGATTATTTGTGTAAACTCCAATTTAGAAATTTAGATATGATTAATAATATGTATCAAGTAGAAAAACAGGATTTTATGTTATAGAGAACTTCTAAGATTTATTTTTGTCATTTGCCATTTTAGCTATTAACATATTGACTAGTTCGTTAATCTTAGGATTCTTTTGACTATGTTTATTAATAAATGCACCTAGTGTAATTGAAATACTAGGTGAAAATGGTATTAAAACAACATTATTAAATGATGAATTACTTGCTAGCTTACGTGTTATTAAAGCAGCACCATAGTTAGCTTCTACACCACTCAAAATAGTTTCGGGTCTTCCTCTAAATATAATATCTGGAGCAATATCATGTTCATCAAAGAAAGCCATACATAAGTTAGATATACATGTATAGGGTTCCATTAACATAAGAGAAGAATTTTTTAATTGTTCTGGAAAAATAAAATGCAATTTTGCTAAAGGAGTATCTTTGTGGACAGCTAAAACAATTTCATCTTCAGCAGCAGGAATAAAAAGAGTTTTACTATTAGCTAGATTTTCTCCATACCAATAAGTTAGTGCTATATCAAAACTATTATTTTGCAATCTATGAAATAGTCGTGGTTCTTCTAGTTCTACTAAATTGATTAGAAAAGAAGGATTCTCTAATTCAAAGCGACTCATTGGAATATACAAATCAAAGTTACCAATAATAGGTAAAGAAAGTACTGTTATTTTATCTTTATATCCAGGCTGTAGTTTTTTGGACATATATTCTAAACGATAAATCTCGTCTAATGTGTGCCTAGCTTGAGGTAATAATCGTTTTCCTTCAATTGTTAATTTTACACGTCTATGTTTACGATTAAAGAGTTGAACACCTAATTCATGTTCTAATGCTTGTATTTGTTTACTAACAGAAGATTGAGTAATATTTAGCTCTAAGGCAGTTTCCATATAACTGCCAGTATCTACTACAGTTATAAAATATTTTAATTGTTCTTCTGTCATTTTACCTCACCTATTCTGCTTTTTAATTAATTATATAATAACTTGAAATTGATTACAAGTATCATTTTCACATAGGATTCTTTCACTTAATAGCTATTATATTTTTCAGAATAAAAGTCTTTTCTTTAAAATATAATAGCAGTAGGAGGTGAATTTATGTTTTGTAATATATTTAAGGTAAATGGAGAAAAACATATTGGAAAACTTATTATAAGTATTATAATTGCAGAAGGAGTCGGAGCTATTAGTGCTTTTTTAGGAATGTCTAATCAAGAAATGTACAGTCAGCTTGTTAAACCTGTGTTTTCACCACCTGGTTGGATATTCCCTATAGTGTGGATTATTTTATTTTTTCTTATGGGTACAGCTGCATATAGAATATGGATTAGAGGAAAGCAAGGAGAAGATGTTAAGAGAGCACTGGTGCTGTATGTTATTCAATTGGCATTAAATTTTATGTGGACAATTATATTTTTTAGATTTCAGTTATATGGTTTAGCTTTTCTAGAATTGATGATTTTGTTAGTATTTATTTTAATGACGACTTTTGAGTTCAGTAAAATTGATAAAACAGCAGCTTATTTAATGATACCATACATACTTTGGGTGTCATTTGCAGGTATATTAAATTATGCAATATGGATGCTAAATAAATGACATATATAATTAGGTATTACTTTGAAAATATTTAATATTTTATATATTCACTCTTGAATGTTAAAATTAATTATTTTACGTTCAGAAGTGGATTTTTGTTTTTAAAGATATGTATCAATGAATCTTACTTAGTGGGAAAAGCAGATATCCCAAATCTTTGATTTGGTGATAGTTGCTTTCGCTGTGTGCAAGCAGATATTCCAAATCTTTGATTTGATGATAGTCGCTTTCTCTTTAGAGTTTTGTTTCTCCCACTAAGTTTAGATGAATTATCTAGGGGCGTAGCTACTGTTATCTCCCACTTTGATAAAAGTGGGAGTGTTACAGTAGGTAGCCATCAGATAAAAGGATTAAACTTTGCTATAATATAACATGTGTTTAAATTTGAGACTCTTTAGCATGTTGACCAATTTTTGTTATTGTAGTAATATAAAAATTGTATATATAATGTAAAAATTAAATAGATTTAATATCCCAGGGGGGCTGGTGTTACCGGCTGAGAGTAAGAATATAATTCTTAGACCCTATACCTGATCTGGTTAATGCCAGCGTAGGAAGAGGTTTTTATGTAGTTGATAAATAAAAGGTACAAACTTCCTAAGAGGTTTGTACCTTTTATTTTAATTAATAATGTGTATGTCAGATGAAAAAGGAGAAACTTATTATGAAAACATCTATGAAATTATACGAAAGCGTAAAAGACATATGGAATTCTTACTATGAACATCCATTTGTAAAGGGAATAGGAGAGGGAAACTTAGAAATAGATAGATTCAAATTTTATATGATTCAGGATTACATATATCTTTTTGATTATGCAAAAGTGTATGCATTAGGGGTGGTAAAAGCCAGTGAAGAAAGTATAATGCAGGGGTTCTCAAAGATGGTGGACAATATATTAAATGGAGAAATGAATATTCATAGGCATTATATGAAAAAAATTGGTATTAAAAAAGAGGAAATAGAAAATGTTAAAGCTTCTATTGAAAATATTTCGTATACAAGTTATATGCTGTCTGTATCTCAAATGGGAGATTTAATGGATTTAACTACTTCTCTTTTAGCTTGTATGTGGAGTTATTATTTAATTGGTAAAAAGTTGAGTAAAATAGAGGGGTCACTGGACAACGAGTTTTACGGACAGTGGATAAAAGGATATATATCTAGTGATTATGAAAAGGAGACTAAGTGGGTGATAGATTTGTTAGATTATTTGACGGAAAATATATCGGAAAAGAAATTTAACAGGTTAAAGGAAATATTTATAAATACAAGCAAGTATGAATGTATGTTCTGGGACATGGCTTATAACAAGGGGATGTGAAATCATGCTGGAATTTAAAAATGTAAGCTTCAAATATGAGGAAGATCCTGATTTCATTATAAAAAATCTCAATTTTAATGTGGACAAAGGGGAATTTATAAGTATAGTAGGTCCTAGCGGATGTGGGAAAAGTACTGTACTTAGACTTATTTGTAAGCTGGAAAAGGCTTTTGAAGGAGATATAATTTTAAAAGATAAAAATATAAATGATTTAAAAGGTTACATAGGATACATGCCGCAAAATGATCTTCTTATACCCTGGCGAACTATACTTCAAAATGTATATCTTCCTCTTGAAGTTAAAGGTGAAAATTTGAAAGAGGCACAGGTTCAAGCAGAAAAAATGTTAAAGGATTTTGGACTTGAAAAATATAAAAATAAATACCCGAAGGATTTATCAGGAGGTATGCGGCAGAGGGCGTCTTTTGCAAGAACTCTACTTACGGGAGCAGAAGTGCTGCTTTTGGATGAACCTTTTAGTGCATTGGATGCTATAACAAGAGTTTCTATGCAGGAATGGATCATTGATAAATGGCTAGCTTTAGATAAAACTATATTATTTATAACCCATGATGTAGAAGAAGCTCTTTTTTTATCAACTAAGATATTTGTTACATCTGAAAGCCCAATAAGAAAATTTAAAGAAATAAAAGTGCCTCTCAACTATCCAAGGACTAGAAGTATGATAGACACACCTCCTATATTAAAGATAAAAGAGGAACTTATAAATGAACTAAAAAAGGGGGTTAGGCTGTGAAAAGGTATAGATCATCCATAATAGTTGCCCTATTGTTTTTTGCAATATGGCAGGCTCTAGCAATGTATATAGATGCAATGTATATACTGCCTTCTCCTACTGCTATTTTAGAAAAAATATGGGAACTTAAAGATATTTTATTTTTAGTACATCTTCCTGCTACTCTTTTGATTACTATTGAGGGACTTTTAATATCTATAGTGCTTGGGGTAGTGCTTGCTGTGGCTATGAATATAAGTGAAAGAATACAAAGGGCTCTCTATCCAATTGTAATTGTAACTCAAACAGTTCCAATTACTGCACTTGCACCTATATTCATACTTTGGTTTGGATATGGTATATGGAGTAAGGTACTTGTAACGGTACTTATAACATTTTTTCCTATAACTATAAATGTATATGATGGACTTCGTTCTACAAGAAAAGATATGGAAGAACTTTTAATTACCTATGGTGCTAGTAAAAAAGATATATTTATGAAGTTAAAGTTTCCAGCTTCACTTCCTTACTTTTTTTCTGCACTTAAAATGGCAGTACCTTTAAGTGTAGTGGGGGCAGCTGTAAGTGAGTGGCTTGGAGCAGAAGCAGGTCTTGGATATTTTAGTAAGAGAATGATGACACAAATGGATGGCGCAGGAGTGTTTGCACCTATTGTCATATTATCACTAGCTGCTCTAATTTTAGTGGAAATATTAAATGTTTTAGAAAATAAAATAGTAAAATGGAGGAATGAAGTATGAAAAAAAATAAATATTTATCTCTTGTAATTGCATTCTTATTGATGGCTGTTATATTAGGAGGATGTGGAAATAGCAGTGATTCATCAAAAGGTAAGGATGGCAAGTTAGAAAATGTGGATTTAGTACTTGATTGGTATCCAAATGCAATACATAGTTTTATATATGCTGCTATTAAAAATGGATACTATAAGGAAGAAGGACTTAATGTAAACATTAAATTCCCATCAGATACTACAGATCCTCTTTCACTTCCAGCAGCAGGAAAAGCTACTATTGGAATATACTATCAACCGGATATTGTAATTGCAAGAGCAAATCAGGGGGTTCCTGTAAAATCCATAGGAGCTATTGTACATACACCGCTTAATGTAATAATAGCTTTAAAGGAAAAAAATATAAATTCACCTAAAGATCTTCAGGGAAAGACTGTAGGTTATTCAGGGAATTCTTTAAATGTTCAATATGTAAAAACTATGGTAAAAAAAGAAGGGGGAGATCCAAACTCTGTTAAAATGGTTGATGTAGGATTTGATTTATTATCTTCTATGGTAACTAAAAAAGTAGATGCAACTACGGGAGGACTTATAAATCATGAGGTTCCAGTACTTCAAAATGAAGGACATCCTGTAAATTACTTTGATCCTGCAAAGTATGGAGTGCCAAATTATTATGAAGAAGTATTTGTAACTAGTGACAAAACTCTTAAGGAAAAACCTGAAGTGCTTAAAAAGTTTATGAAGGCATCTCAAAAGGGATTCGAATATACTAAGAAAAATCCTAAGGCAGCTTTAAAAATACTTATGGACAACCAGAAAAAAGATAGTTTTCCTCTAGTACAATCAGTAGAGGAAAAAAGTATGAATATACTTCTTCCTAAGATGGAGTCAAATGGTGAGCCTTTTTTGAGTCAGGATAAAAGTGTTTGGCAGAACAATATAGATTGGTTAAAAAAACAAGGTCTTCTAAAGAAAGATATAAAACCAGAAGATCTTTATGTAAATATTCTGGATAGCAATAAATAAAAGGAGATTTTCTAAACAAAAAATCAACTTATACTCCGAATATTTTTTACAACCTTCAGTTCGTTAAATATTTTGATAAGTCTAAGTAAAAAATTCTAAAAAAACTAAGAACTTTTGAAAACTCGTACCTCAGACAATTCAAAAGCTCTAAGTTTTTACGAATTTTTTCTTAAGACTTATATACAAAATATTTAAAAGAACTTCATTATTGTAAAAATATGTCTGCGTATAAGTTGATTTTTAAGTTAGAATACATATATATAGATCGTAAAGTTTAATTGTAGAGTTAACTATCTATACAAGAGTTTCTGATTGAAATTTAAACTTATACATAAAATATAATGACAAAATTGAAAGCACATTTAAAAACTTTTCCATAAGTCTTAGCGAGGTATTTTAGAAAATCTTAGGAGCTTTGATATGTCTGAGGCACGAGTTTAGCTAAGATCCTTAGATTTTCAAAATACCGAGCTTTAGACTTGTCAAAAGTTTTTATTGTGGTGAAATTTGTCATTATATGATATTGTATAAGTTAACTTTCAATCTAGAAACTCTATATAAGTTATCTTCTATAGCATTTTGCCTGTAACTATGATAAAATATGTGTCGTATTTTATAGAATAAAAATAATATATGGAGAAAACAATATGAAAAATGAGAAGATGTTTCAGATAAACGAAATTTCTATGATAATTGGAGGTTTCGCAGTACAAGCTATGATTTATGAAGTTTCTTGTTATCCCAGTCCTGGCCTGGTGTCACCTGTATCCTGTGGTGCTCATAAGGATATGGACTTTTTTACTTTTATAGACAGTACTTCTGTTTTAAGTAGATATATGACTATGTTTGTTCAAGAAGGATTTTCAGATAAATCCTATAAAGAACTATTTAATAGTATTAGAAATTTAGGAATAGAAGCAGAAAAAGATATGTTTATTAAGACAAAGGGAGTTAATACCCATAAGGGAATGCTATTTTTGATGGGTGTTACCTGCGCAGCTGTAGGAAAGGTCATTTATGAGGGAAAGAGATTTAGCGAAATTAGAAGTATTATAAAGCAAATGACAAAGGGCATAGTTTCAAAGGAACTTTTTACTTTAAAAGATAAAAAAGATTTAAGTCATGGTGAAAGATTATTTATTAAATATAGGACAGAAGGTGTACGGGGAGAAGTAGAGAGGGGATTACCTACAGTTTTTGATTTTTCCCTGGACTTTTATAAGGAAAATGCGGATTTAAATACTAATGACAGATTGGTACATACTCTTATTGGAATAATGCAAATTTGTGATGATTCAACTATAATATACAGGCATTCGCCTGAAGTTTTAGAGGAAGTTAAAGAAAAAGCTAGGAAAGTACTTTCAGCTGGAGGAATGAGGACTAGTGAAGGAAGAAAAAAAATAAATGATCTCTGTAATGGGTTCATAGAGAAAAACGTAAGCTCAGGAGGAAGCGCAGATTTATTAGGAGTAACTGTGTTTTTATATTTAGTAGAAGAATATATGAAAAGTTTATAGAAGTAAGTGATAAGGTAGCTGCATAAGCTTATATTTTATGTAGCTACCTTATTTATTTTTATATAAATTTTTTATAAAAATAGGAGTAATTTTATTACTTCCATACTGAAATTTAATGTTAAGACACATATTTATAAATGTTAATATACTTAACATTTGTTGAAAGAAATATTTCTAAAAATAAGAATATAGGACTATTTTAAAGCTTGAATACGATTATAAGAAGAAAAATGCAAGAATTTATTTAAATAAATGTTTAGTTTTATTACAAATGTTTTGACAAAACTAAATAAGTTTGCTATTATATTAATGAATTAAGAAAGAGATTAAATTAAAAACCATAAGGGATATTGTTATAAATAATTTAATTTAGCATTTATTATAAGTTTAATATAAAAAGGAGGCATGGTTAGGTTTATTCTTGAGCCTAACTAAAAAAGTATGGTTATGAATGTAAAAGAAAAATCCTTAAAATTACATAGAGAAAAACACGGTACTATAGAAATCGTTGGAACAATGCCATTGAGAAACGGTGATGATTTGGCAGTAGCTTATACACCAGGTGTAGCAGGTCCATGTCTGGAAATTGCCAAGGATGAAGAAAAGGCATATGAGTATACAATAAAGGGAAAGACAGTAGCTGTAGTTACAAATGGAACTGCAGTACTAGGACTTGGAAATATAGGACCAGCAGCAGGACTTCCTGTAGTTGAAGGAAAAGCATTGTTACTTAAAAGATTTGCAAATGTAAATGCAATACCAATATGTGTAGATTCTACAGATCCTGATGATATAGTAAATACTATTAAAAACATTGCACCGGGATTTGGAGGAATACATCTTGAAGATATAAAAGCACCTGAATGTTTCTATATTGAAGATAAGTTAAAAGAAGAATTAGATATACCAATATATCATGATGACCAGCATGGTACTGCTATTGCAGTGTTAGCAGGCCTGTACAATGCTTTGAAAATAGTAAATAAAGATATTAGTGATATAAAAGTTGTTATAAACGGTGCTGGTGCTTCAGGTATTGCAACAGCTAAGCTTTTGATTTCAGCAGGAGTAAAAAACATAGTACTTTGTGACATAAACGGTATAGTTTACGAAGGAGATAATTGCTTAAACGAACCTCAGAAACAAATAGCAAAGGTAACAAATAGAGGCTTAGCAAAGGGAACATTAAAAGATGCAATGAAGAATGCAGATGTTTTTATAGGTGTTTCTGCTGGAAATGTAGTAACTGGTGAAATGGTAGAAGGTATGAACAAAGATAGTATAATTTTTGCATTAGCCAACCCAACACCTGAAATAATGCCTGAGGAAGCAAAAAAAGCAGGAGCTAAAGTTATAGCAACAGGAAGGTCAGATTTTCCAAATCAAATAAACAATGTTTTAGTTTTCCCGGGAATTTTTAAGGGAGCTTTAAGTGTAAGAGCTAAGGAAATATGTGATGAAATGAAAATTGCAGCAGCTAAAGGTCTTGCAAATTTAGTAAAGAAAGATGAATTGAATGAAGAATATATAATACCAAGTGTATTTAATAGAAATGTTTGTGATGCAGTTTCCAAAGCAGTTATGGATGTAGCACAAAAAAATAATAAATTTACAGCATAAGGATGTATTTGTTGTTGGCTTAGTGTGGGAGGTGGCTGAAGTGGAATACCTTAGTTTACAAGAAGAAATAATAGATAAAAGAGATTTTAGAAGACTGCAGGAAGTAGAACAATTCCTTTTAAAACAGGGATTAAGATTTGATAAAAATGTAGAATACACAATAGCAATATATGAAGAAGATAAAATAATTGCTACAGGTTCCTTTGAAGATAGAATTTTAAAATGTATAGCTGTAGATGACAGCTGTAGGAACATGGGAATCTCGAACAAAATAATATCTGAACTGGTAGCAGAAGAATACAGACGTGGAAACAGCCACCTTTTTATTTACACAAAGCCTAAGAACTATAAAATGTTCAGTGATATGGGATTTTATAAAGTGGCCAAGGTTATGGACAAAGTTCTTTTGCTGGAAAATGATCCTTTAGGTATATATAAGTTTATAGAAAAGTTAAAAAAGAAGAAGTTAGATGGAAGAGTAGTTTCAGCTCTTGTCATGAACTGCAATCCTTTTACCTTAGGTCATAAGTACTTGATTGAAAAGGCTTCTAGAGAAAGCGATGTAGTTCATGTATTTATAGTATGGGAGAACAAATCAGTTTTTCCATCTGGTATAAGGTATGAACTAGCAAGAAAGGGAGTACAGCATTTAAACAATGTAGTATTTCATAAAGGTGAAGATTATGTAATATCAAGTGCAACTTTTCCATCCTATTTTATAAAAAAGCAGAATGAGGTAGCCAGGCTGCAATCGTTGCTGGATATAGAAATCTTCACTAAATACATAGTACCTGCGTTAGGTATTACTAGAAGATATGTAGGAAAGGAGCCCTTTTGTGATGTTACTAGAACTTACAATAATGTGATGAAAGAAATGCTTCCCCATTCTGGCGTAGAAATTATGGAAATTCCAAGGTTTAGTACAAATGAAGAAGCTATTAGTGCATCAAAGGTAAGAAATCTCATAAAAGAGAAGAAACTTTCACAGGTAAAAGATCTAGTACCGAACACTACCTACAGATTTTTGTGTTCAAAAGAGGCAATACCGATAATTAATAAAATTCAAAATAAATAGATTTAATATAGGAGGTTCACTTATGGAAATAAAAAAAGCTGCTATAGCAGGAACATTTGAGTCCAGCGATATTATAATATCAGTACAGCCTAATCCGGAGAATGAGGTGGCTATAAAGTTAAAAAGTTCCGTGGAAAAACAATTTGGAGACAAGATAAAAAAAGTTATAATGGACACTTTAGAAGAACTAGATGTAAAAAGCGCCATTGTAGGTGCCAATGACAAAGGAGCCTTAGATTGTGTTATAAAAGCAAGGGTACAAGCTGCAGTTATGAGGGCAGCAGAAGAAACAAAATTCAACTGGGAGGTGGAAAAGTAATGTACAAGTTAAGAAGAACAATGATGTATGTACCGGGAAACAATCCAGGAATGGTTAAGGATGCACATATATATGGAGCAGATTCTCTAATGTTTGATTTAGAAGATTCAGTATCCCTAAATGAAAAGGATACAGCTAGATTCTTAGTATACAATGCACTAAAATCCATAGATTATGAAGGCACAGAAACAGTAGTAAGAATAAATGGACTTGATACACCTTTTGGAATGGAAGATTTAGAGGCAATAGTAAGGGCACAACCTGATGTTATAAGACTTCCAAAGACAGAATGTGCACAAGATGTTATAGATGTAGAAAAGGAAATAGAAAGAATTGAAAAACAATCAGGAATACCTGTTGGAAAGACAAAAATTATGGCAGCTGTTGAAAGTGCTATAGGAGTTATGAATGCCTATGAAATAGCTACAGCAAGCAAGAGACTTATGGGAATAGCAATAGGGGCAGAAGACTATGTTACTAATTTAAAGACAACCCGTTCTTTAGATGGAATAGAACTTCTTGCAGGAAGAAGCCATGTATTATTAGCTGCCAGAGCAGCAGGAATATATGCCTTTGACACAGTATTTTCTGATGTAAACAATGAAGAAGGATTTATAAATGAAGTAAAGCTTATAAAGCAGTTAGGATTTGACGGAAAGTCCGTAATAAACCCAAGACAAATTGCTCCTGTCCATAAGATATATACACCTTCACAAAAAGAAATAGATAAATCCGTTCGTGTTATAAGAGCTGCAAAAGATGCTGCAGAAAAAGGATCTGGAGTAGTTTCACTAAATGGAAAAATGGTAGATAAACCTATTATAGAACGTGCACAGAGAGCTTTGATGTTAGCAGAAGCTTCAGGTATATGCGTAAGTGAAGGAGGAGAAGACATTGACTAAGAATAAAATAGGAAGAGAAATACCAGATTACATAGAAGGAATTGGAAAGCTGATACCTTATGGTGGACCATTTGATTTTAAACCAACAAAGAAAAAATTTGCAAGAAAAATATCCAGTATAAAACCTGGAAAAAGTAAATTGCTTGAGAGTATAAAAGAAGCTGTAATAAAGACAGGATTAAAGGATGGTATGACAATATCATTTCACCACCACTTTAGAGCAGGAGATTACATATTAAACATGGTGCTGGACGTCATAGCTGAAATGGGAATAAAAAACTTAACTTTAGCACCAAGTTCTTTAAGCAGTGTCCATGAACCAGTAATTGAACACATAAAAAATGGTGTTGTTACTAAAATCATAACTAGTGGTGTTAGAGGACCACTTGCAGAAGCTATATCAAATGGAATTTTAGATACACCTATTATAATACGTTCCCATGGTGGAAGAGCGAGAGCTATAGAAGCAGGAGATTTAAAAATAGACGTGGCATTTTTAGGTGCACCTAGCTGTGACGACTATGGAAATGCCAATGGATATACAGGAAAATCCTTTTGTGGTTCACTAGGATACGCTAAAATAGACGCAGAATATGCAGATAAAGTAGTACTTATTACAGACAATTTGGTACCATATCCAAATGTACCTGCAAGTATAGAACAAAACAATGTAGATTATGTAGTTAAGGTAGATGCAATTGGAGATCCTAAGGGAATAGCATCCGGTGCAACAAGATATACAAAGAACCCAAGAGAACTTTTGATTGCACAGTATGCAGCAGAAGCAATTGAAGCTTCAGGATATTTTGTACCAGGATTTTCAATCCAGAGTGGTTCCGGTGGAGCATCCCTTGCAGTAGCAAGATTTTTAAGGGAAAAGATGATCGAAAAAGATATTAAAGCCAGCTTTGCATTAGGTGGAATTACAGGCCAGTTTGTAGAAATGCAAAAAGAGGGTCTTATTTCAAAAATCTGTGATGTACAGAGCTTTGACTTAATAGCAGCAAAATCCATAGGAGAAAATCCAGATCACTATGAAATAAGTTCATCCCTATATGCTAATCCACATAATAATGGATGTATTTCTAATAAATTGGATATAGTTATATTAAGTGCACTGGAAGTAGATACAGACTTTAACGTCAATGTAATTACAGGTTCAGATGGAGTAATTAGGGGAGCATCAGGAGGACACTGTGATACTGCAGCAGGAGCAAAACTTTCTATGATAGTTTGTCCGCTTATTAGAGGTAGAATACCTACTGTTGTGAAGAAAGTAAATACTGTAATAACTCCAGGAGAAACAGTAGATGTAGTAGTTACAGACAGGGGAATAGCAGTAAATCCTCTTAGAAAAGATTTACTTGAAAAATTTAAGAAAGCAAAGCTTCCAGTATGTACTATAGAAGAGTTAAGAGAAAAGGCAGAAGAAATTACAGGAAAACCTAAGGCAATTGAATATGGTGACAAGATTGTTGGTGTAGTTGAATACAGAGATGGTACTATTATCGATGTTATCAAACAGGTAAAATAATTTAGCCTAAGTATATATTTATAATATGTAAAAATCAGGTTGGATTTTAGATCCAATCTGATTGAAAAAGTATTATACTGGACCATATTGAATTTTTTTTAAGAATAATGTAAACATTAACAGTAACCGATTTATTAGCAATACTTTTATATAAAAATAGGTTTAATTATATTTCTATAGTTGAGAAAATTTCATAACATATATTTACAATTGAAAAAATTATAAGAAAAATAGAGACAAACCTCACTTTTGTTGTATAAATTACTTACTACAACAATTTTAACAACAGGAGTGAAATATATGTCTCATAAAAACATTTTAACAGAAAAAAATACCAATGTAGTACAAGTATGATACAAATTAAAACAAATATATTTTTAATTAGGAGTGGTATTATGTACAAAATAGAAATCTTTAAATGTATAGTTGCAGTGAAAGTGGGTGTAATCAATGATTAGCTTAATTATAGGTATAGCTTTAGTATTGTCAATTGTAATTGGACGTAAAGCAAAGATCAATATCGGATTGCTAGCCATTTCTTTTGCTTACATAATCGGATGTTTTATATTAAAGATATCTCCTTCAAAAGTTATTGCATTGTGGCCGATGTCAATTTTCTTTGTCATTTTGGCTATTTCACTGTTCTTTAGTTTTGCTATCGTAAATGGAACATTGGGAACGCTTGCGGGGAATCTTTTGTATCGCTTCCGTTCAGCTCCACTGGTGTTCCCCATTGCTATTTTCTTTATTTCTGTATTGATAGCCGCACTTGGCGCAGGCTATTATACTGTAATGGTTATTATGGCTCCTATAGCTCTTATTGCTTGTAAAAAGATTAAAATCAATCCTCTCGTAGGTGCTTTGTGTGCTGATTGTGGTGGACAGGTTGGTTCCAATTTTATGATTGGTCTAAGCGGTGTTATTTACAGGAATCTGATTACAAGCGAGGGTTTTTCAAGTAATTTAGCGTTTGTTGCTTCTGTCAGTATTTTTGTAGTATATTTGGTAATGACTTGTTTAATCATTATGCTATTGATGCATTTGTCCAACAAGAAAAGGAAACAAGCATCAGGTGGCAATATTGAAATACTAGAAACAATGGACATACAAAAATCTAAGCCATTTGACAAAAAACAAAAAACAAATCTTATCCTAATTTTTATATTTGTAATTATATTGCTTATACCTCCAATACTGCACTTGGTTGTTCCTTCAAGTGGTTCTATTACATTCATTAATTCAAGCGTAGATGTGGGACTTATTGCAATTATCTTTACCGTTATAGCCTTTGTTCTCCATCTCGGTGATGAAAAAAGTGTCATTGCAAAAGTGCCTTGGAACACATTGATTATGATTTCCGGCATGGGAATGTTGGTGGCAGTTGCCGTAAAAGCCGGAACTGTGAAACTCCTTGCAAACTGGGTTGGTACCAGTATCCCAGTATTCTTAGTGCCAATTGCACTATGCCTTGTGGCAGCAATCTTGAATATGTTTGGTGGTAGCTTTGTCGGTGTTGTTGCCCCAGCGCTTTTCCCTATTATTGCTTCCGTTTCACATATTACAGGCTTAAATCCTATTTTACTGTATACATGCATGACGATTGGTGGACTAGCTACTGGTATTTCTCCATTTTCTGCAGGAGGCGCTATGGTACTTGGATTTACACCGGAAAAAGAACGAGATTCAATGTTTTCCAAGGAATTCTTTGTTGGATTGCCTGTGTGCGTTGGAACTGCTGTGGTAACGAGTATTATCTATTTCATCATCATGCATTAACTATTAGCTATATAAGATAGAGTATTTTATAAGTAGTAAGTTAATTTTTAGTTCACCACTTCACTGGGTAACCGTCCAATTTATTTTAAAACATCTCATATGTTAAAGGTAATGCTTTTGGGATGGCTATCAACAGCAATTAGTATTGCTTATACCATTATTAATATAGGTGAGGTGAGACCTGAATTATCAGGTAATGGACAATTACTTAAATCAGACGATGATGATATATTAAAATATGCTAAGAAGAAGAAAGATGGACCAGTTGAACTTTCTACTATGATTGTTGCTGGAATATTAGCTTTAACACTTTATCTATTTGGGGTATACATAAATTCTGTAATTGGACTTCCTGCTCCTATAGTTATGTTACTTGCTGCTGTAATATCAAAAGCACTTGGTATTATTCCCAAAAGTATAGAAGAAGGCGGACATGCTATTTTTAGATTTACAGTAACAGGTATAACCGTACCATTATTGCTTGGTGTTGGTGTTGCTATGACACCATGGAAAAATCTTGTAGCAGTTATAACAAATCCAGCTTGTTTAGTTACTATATTCTGTACTGTACTTACTGTTGTTGTAGTAGAATTCTTTGTAGGTAAAATGCTTAATATGAATCCAGTAGAGTCTGCTATGGTAACTTCATGTAACAGTGGACAGGGTGGTACAGGTGATGTAGCAATACTTACTGCAGGAAACCGTCTTGAACTTATGCCATTTGCACAGGTAGCAACAAGACTTGGTGGAGCTGCTACAGTTACATGGGCTATATTCTTAATGAGAATGTTACATTAGAAATTAAAGTATAAATGGTATTAAAATTCTATAAATACTTAAATAATTAAAAAAACGATTGTAAAACTTTTAAATATGTATTAGTATCGATGTTATAAAGCAAGTAAAATAGTGAGGTAATAATTATGAAAAATGCAAGCAATATCCTTGATGAAATACTTAAAGCTAAAGAAAAAAGGGCACAAATTCAAAAAGAATTATTGAATATATTTAAAACCACACTAATTTCATTTACATTAAATATACCAGGAGCAGAAAAAAATAATGAATCCTTTGCTAAGCTTCATAAAAAGGGGATTTGCTTGCTGGAAGAAGAGTTAAAAGAGAATAATATAGATATACTTCACAAAATGTTAAATAGTTCTGCTGCCGGTGATGAGGCATTTTTAAATGTAGATGCAGATGCGATTAGTGTAAAAAAAATTACTGTATCTATTGAAGAAAACCATGAGCTTGGAAGAATATTTGATTTTGATGTATTCACTAAAGCTGGAAAGCAGATTAGTAGGACAGACTTAGGTGTAAGTGAGAGAAAATGTCTTTTATGCGGTGAAAATGCAAAAGTATGTGGAAGAAGCAGACGTCATTCTGTGGAAGATCTTTTAAACAAAATTTATTTGTTAATGGATAAGTTTTTATAGCAAGGTATACCAAGGTTGTTAAAATAAAGGAGGGAAGTATGTCTCTCCTTTATTTTGATATAATAGAATACAAGTATTAATTTTGCCTTTGGGATATAATGTCCTGGAGATTTTTTATAAGTTTTTCTTTTTTCATCATAGAGCCTCTTAAATGTTTGATTTGTTTTTCGAAAGAGGCATTATTATTTTGCATGACATTTAATTTATCCTTTAAATCTTTTACTTCCTTCAATTTTTCATCTAACATAGGTTTATATGCAGTATCAATAGTTTTTTTCTTATCAAAAAACAAATTCAAATTTTGCATACCAAAAATAATTGACTTTTTAATTTTTTTTATATACTTTAATATTAAGGTATATACTTTATCCATTTTAGACACCTCTATAATAATTTTATATAATTATGATTTACAGTGCAACAGCTATATATTAACAAGTGTGAAAAGAGGAATATTTGTGAATGAAAATGAGAATATGCTGCATAAATTTATAAAAAACTATACTGAAAATAAACAAAATAGAGTTCAAGATTTAGGAACAAAAAAAGAAAAATTAGAGATTCAATTAAAGAAGGAAGAAGAAAAATTAGATAAACTTTCAGCTATTAAGGAGAAACTTATTGCAAAGGAAAAATCCTATGATGAAGTTTATTCCTATCTTTTGCAAATATTGAAATCAAGGGGTATACTATTTGATATCCCTAAAAGTGCAGTAGAAATTGAAGAGTGGGATAATTTATATATAAAGAAGGAACAGGGTGCCTACAGTCTGATAGATAAAAATCAACAGGTTGTATACTCTATAGATAAAAAATACTATGATTCTATAGAACATATAGTTACTAATTACAAGTACAGTGCAGTTGTAGTGAGGAAGGATGCTTATTTTTTAAAAGTGCAAATCAGGATATTATAATATCTCTATGCTATAATAAAAATAGATTATGTTACAGGGGTGAAATCATTGCTTAGTAGTGCTTTGGAAATTCTACATAAATATTATGGGTATAGTGACTTTAGGAAGGATCAAGGAAAGGTAATTGAAAGTATACTAAAGGGGAAGGATACGCTAGCTGTAATGCCCACTGGAGGAGGTAAATCCATATGTTATCAGATACCAGCAGTGTTATTTAAGGGGGTAACAGTTGTAATATCTCCACTTATTTCACTTATGAAAGATCAAGTAGATAACATAAAGGATTTAGGTATAGGGGCAGCTTATATAAACAGTTCTATTTCACACCAGGATATTTTGCATATATGTGAAAGCTTAATTGCAGGAAATATAAAAATGCTGTATGTAGCACCGGAAAGGTTGGAGTCTTCTGAATTCTGCCAGATTATAAAAAGCATAGAAGTATCTCAAATAGCAGTAGATGAAGCACATTGTGTTTCCCAGTGGGGACATGATTTTAGAACTAGCTATACATATATATGGAAATTTATAGAAAGCTTTTCTAAAAGACCCGTAGTTACAGCTTTTACAGCTACGGCTACTAAAGAGGTTAGAGAAGATATTGTAAATCAAATAAAGCTGAATAAACCTGAGGTTTTCATATCTGGTTTTGATAGAGAAAATTTGAAAATTGGATGTTTGAAAATTGGAAATAGATTAGGGTATATGCTAAAATACATAAAAACTAATGAAGAACAATCTGGCATAGTATATGCAGCTACTAGAAAAGAAGTGGATAGCATATATGAAAGGCTTAAAGAAAATAATATAGCTGTTGCTAGATATCATGCAGGTCTTTCTGATAAAGAGAGAAAAAATAATCAAGAGGATTTCGTATATGACAGAGTAAATGTAATAGTTGCGACAAATGCATTTGGAATGGGTATCGATAAGTCAAATGTAAGATATGTTATTCATTACAATATGCCTAAGAACATAGAAAGCTATTACCAAGAAATAGGCAGGGCTGGTCGTGATGGAGAGAAAAGCGACTGCATTTTAATGTTTGCTCCCCAGGATGTTATTACCCAAAAGTATCTTATTGAAACAAGTATTCAATCTCCTGAAAGAAGATTAAATGAATATAAAAAACTTCAACAAATGATAGATTTTGTACATTACAATGGATGTTTACGAAAGTATATATTAAATTATTTTGGAGAACAAGTGGATTATGAAGAATGTGGGAATTGCAGCAATTGTGTAAGTGAAGGAGAATATGTAGATAAAACTATAGATTGCCAAAAAGTACTTTCCTGTATATATAGAATGAAAAGAGAATTTGGAGTAAATATGATAGTAGATGTACTTAGAGGTTCCTCACAGAGAAAAGTGATTCAGTACGGATTTGATAAGTTGTCTACTCATGGAATAATGAAAAATTATTCAAAGGAAGAACTTTCAAATTTCATAAATACACTTATAGCTCATGGGTACATTTCATTAAAAGAAGGAGAATATCCTACTGTGATATTGAATCCTAGATCCATAAAGGTTCTAAAGGGAGAAGAAAAAGTAACCTTAAAGGAAATTGTTAAGGCTAAAAAGATTACTTTAAATAATGATCTATTTGAAATTTTGAGAGTTTTAAGGAGGGAAATAGCAGGAGAGGAATCCATACCTCCTTATTTGATATTCCCGGATACTACGTTAAAGGAACTTAGCAGCAGGTGTCCTATAAATTTTGAGCAGATGATGGATGTATCTGGTGTAGGTCAATTAAAATTAAAAAAATATGGTGAAAGATTTTTAGAAGCTATAAAAAACTACCTGGATGAAAGAAAAATTAAACCACAGTGGATTTTTAAAAATGAGTTAAAAAACGACAAAAATGCGAAAAGCGACAAAAATTTAAAACTAAAAACTCATGAAATAACGGCAGAGATGATTAAAGAGCACAAAGACCTTGAACAAATAGCAAAAGACAGGCAAATTACTGTATCTACGGTACTTTCACATATAACAAAGTATGCAGAAGAAAAGGGTGTTTTAGATTTAAATATAAATTTTGGTGGAATATTTACAGATGAAGAAGAAAATCAAATTTTAAAAGTTACGAAAAAGATAGGAATATCAAAATTAAAACCTATAAAAGAGAAACTTTCTGAAGATATAAGTTATGATAAGATAAAGGCGGTTATATTAAAAGATTATATTTTGTTAGATAAAAATGCATAGCAGGGAGGCGAAATACTGTTTGAAAATTAAGTTTCAAGCAGCAAATATATTATGAGTGAACTTTCTAGAAGATTAAATCAGTGTAGAAAACCAACAGGGGAAGTAGGTAAGTTTATAGCTAGTTCTATGAACAAAGATCATTTTGAAGTTACCACCTGGGGACTCAATAAAATTTCCATTAAACAAGAGGATATTATTTTGGATATTGGCTGTGGAGGCGGAAGAACTATAAATAGATTAGCTAACATAGCAAAAAAGGGAAAGGTTATAGGTGTAGATTATTCTATGGATTGTGTTAACTGGTCCAAAGAATTTAATAAAGAGCTTATAGATGAAAAAAGAGTGGAAGTATATAATGCAAATGTAGAAAAACTTCCTTTTGAAGATGATAAATTTAATGTGGTAACTGCAGTTGAGACTATATATTTTTGGCCTGATTTATTAAAAAGCTTTAAAGAAGTTAAAAGAGTTTTAAAATCAAATGGAATTTTTACAGTAATAAATGAGATGTACATAAGTGATAAGTTTAAAGAAAAAAATGATGAATATATGGATAAAATGACTATGCACACCCCAGAACAGTTAAAGCAGCTCTTTGTAGATGCAGGTTATGAAGATGTATCTATAAATGTATGTGAGGAAAATAACTGGATGTGCTGCAGCGGAAGGGCATAATATAAGTTCAACTAAGATTGATTTAATATAAGTGGGAGATGTTAATATGAAGTTTTTAACATATCTGTATAAAGAAAAAGAATCTATAGGAATTTTAAAGAATAACTCTGTCATAGATTTTGATAATATATTTAAAAATATGGGAGAGAAAAATCCACCTAAAACTATGCTGGAGCTTATAGATTACCTGGATGATTCTAAATTGAATATAATTAAAGAGTGTATAGATAAGAAAGGCATAGAAACTATACCAATAAATAATATTAAAATTGAAGCTCCGATACCATATCCAAGGAGAAATGTTTTTTGTCTTGGAAAAAATTATATAGAACATGCTAGGGAAATAAAAATTACTAGAATAGCTGGAAATGGTATTCCAGAGGTACCAATTTATTTTACAAAGGCAGCATCACCAGCTGTGGGAACGGTCGATAATATTGAATTTTCTAGAAAAATTACAAATCAGGTAGATTATGAAGTTGAACTTGCAGTTATAATAGGCAAAGATGGCAAAAATATAAAAAAAGAGGATGCTGAAGAGTATATTTTTGGCTATACTATAATAAATGATGTATCTGCAAGAGATCTTCAAGGAAAACATATACAGTGGTTTAAGGGAAAAAGTTTGGATACATTCTGTCCTATGGGACCTTACATAATTCATAAAACCGAAGTACCATTTCCCGTTAATTTGGATATAAGTTGCACTGTAAATGGAGAGGTAAGGCAAAAATCTAATACAAAGAATTTAATTTTTGATATACCTTATATAATAAGTGATTTGTCTAAAGGTATTACATTAAAAACTGGTGATATTATATCAACAGGTACACCAAGTGGAGTTGGCATGGGATTTACACCAATTAAAGTGTTAAAACAAGGTGATATAGTTGAATGTAGTATTGAAAAAATAGGAACTTTGGTAAATAGGGTAGTAGAACTTCATTAGTGCATTAAAAATAAAAAATTGTATGTATACAAAATGTATAAATTACTTCAGATTTAAAAAATCTTCAATAGTTATTTTCTATTGAAGATTTTTTTTAACTTTGTATTTTAAGGTATTTCAAATCAATACAAAATAAAAAATTTTAAATTTATATTGAATTATTATTAATATAAATGTATAATTATAAAATATCAATGAATTAATATAAAGATATTTCTAATGTTTAAAGTAAAGCTTAAGGAAATATTTGTTTCCTATATTTATAAAAAATGATTTTAAGGGGGAAGAAAAATGATAGATTTAAAGGGTAAAAGTTTTTTAACATTAAAAGATTTTACAAAGGAAGAGATAAAGTACTTTATTGATCTTGCAAAGAAGTTAAAGGAAGAAAAATATAGTGGAACGGAAAAAAAGAGATTGCAAGGGAAAAATATTGCCCTTATATTTGAAAAAGATTCCCTGAGAACAAGATGTTCCTTTGAGGTCAGTGCTTATGATGAGGGTGCAAATGTAGTTTATATAGGTGCCCAGGGAAGTCATATGGGTAAAAAAGAATCTGTGAAAGATACGGCTAGAGTAATGGGTAGAATGTTTCATGGCATAGAATACAGGGGATTTTCTCAAAGAGATATGGAGATATTGGCAGAATATTCAAAAGTACCTGTATGGAATGGACTTTCAGATGAAGATCATCCAACCCAGGTTTTAGCGGACTTTCTGACTATAGAAGAACACATAGCTAAACCTTTAAAAGATGTAAATTTTGTTTACATCGGAGATGGAAGAAATAACATGGCAAATGCCCTTATGATAGGTGCTTCAAAAGTTGGAATGAACTTTAAAATAGCAGCACCTAAAGAGCTTTTCCCAGAAGAGGAGCTAGTTAAAGAGTGTAAAAAAGTAGCCGAGGAAAGTGGAGGCACTATTACAATTACTGAGGATTTGTATAAAGCTGTAGAAGGAGCAGATGTCCTTTATACTGATGTATGGCTTTCCATGGGAGAAGAAAAAGAACTTTGGAAAAAGAGAATAGAAACTTTAATGCCATATCAAATAAACAGCAAACTTATAGAGGCTTGTAAAAATGAAAATGTTAAGTTTATGCATTGTCTCCCAGCTTTTCACAATACGGAAACTAAAGTAGGGGAAGAAATATATAAAAAGTTTGGGTATGAAGCACTAGAGGTAACTGAAGAAGTATTTGAAGGACCTCATTCCATAGTGTTTGATGAAGCTGAAAACAGGCTTCATACTATAAAGGCTGTTATGGTGGCAACTTTAAGTAATATTTAGAAAGAAGGAATAAAATGAATTCCATATTGTATTTAGAGGATGGAACTGTATTTATGGGAAAAGCCATAGGACACAAAGCAATAACGGCAGGAGAGTTGGTTTTTAATACCTCTATGACAGGATATCAAGAAATACTTACAGATCCATCCTATAGGGGACAGATAATAACAATGTGTTATCCTTATATTGGTAACTACGGGATTAACTATAATTTTAGCCAATCTGATGATATACAGGCTAAAGGTATGGTAATAAAAAATATGTATAATAATACATCCCACTATTTGAGTGAAAATAGTTTTGAAAATTTTTTAAAGGAAAATAAAGTCGTAGGTATAAGTGGTATAGATACACGAAGTATAACCAAAAAGATAAGATCAAGTGGAACTATGAAGTGTGTAATATGCAGTGAAAATGAATCTATAAGTGAAATAAAAAGAATGCTAAATTCTTATGAAAATAAAAATTTAGTATCTCAAGTAAGTACAAACTCCATAAAGTATATTTCAGGAAATGGGCCTAAAGTTGCACTTTTAGATTTTGGAAGCAAAAAGAACATTATTGAAAATTTGAAGGATAGAGATTGTGATATAACAATATTTCCTTACAATGCTTCTTATGAAAGTATAATGAGTATAAATCCTAAAGGCATACTTTTAAGTAATGGCCCTGGAGATCCTAAGGATTTAGGAGAGATAATGGGTACTATAAAAAAGTTAATAGGTAATTTACCTATATTCGGAATATGCCTTGGACACCAATTATTATCACTTGCACTTGGAGGAGATACCTATAAGATGAAGTTTGGCCATAGAGGTGGGAATCATGGTGTATATGATAAGGATATAGATAAAGCTTTTATAACGTCTCAAAATCATGGCTATGCAGTTAAAAGAGAAAGTTTAAATAAAGACAGTATTGAAGTAACTCATTTTAATTTAAATGACCATACAGTAGAGGGAATTAAACATAAAACGCTGCCTATATTTTCAGCACAATTTCACCCTGAAGGATCACCGGGACCTACTGATACAGACTATTTATTTGATAAATTTTTGAGATTAATGACTTTAGTATAAATAAGGCATTTTGAAAGAAATAACTAGAAGGAGAAGTGATATAATGCCGTTAAGAGAAAACTTGAAAAAGGTTTTGATAATAGGATCAGGTCCTATAATAATAGGTCAGGCTGCGGAATTTGATTACTCGGGAACACAGGCCTGTGAGGCTATAAAAAAAGAGGGAATACAAACTGTTCTGGTAAATAGTAATCCTGCTACTATAATGACTGATAAAAATATTGCAGATAAGACTTATATAGAACCTTTAACTGTTGAATCGCTGGAGGCAATAATAGGAAGGGAAAAACCAGATGGAGTTTTAGCTGGATTTGGTGGACAGACTGCCTTGAATTTGGCCATGGAGCTTAATGAAATTGGGGTATTTAAAAAGTATAATGTAGAACTTCTTGGAATAAAAACTGAATCCATAAAGAATGCGGAAGATAGGGAAAGCTTTAAAAATCTAATGAATGAAATAGATGAACCTATAGCTGTAAGTGAAATTGCCACAAATCTAGAAGAATGTAAAAAGTTTTTAAATAAAGTCAGCCTTCCAATTATAATAAGACCTGCATATACCTTAGGGGGAACTGGAGGTGGTATTGCAAGCACTTATGAAGAATATATGGAAATATGTGAAAATGGATTGGAAGAGAGTCCTATAAATCAAATACTTCTTGAACAAAGTCTAGCTGGATGGAAAGAACTAGAATATGAAATAATGAGAGATAAAAAGGACAACTGTATGGTAGTTTGTAATATGGAAAATTTGGACCCTGTGGGAATACACACAGGGGATAGCATAGTAGTAGCTCCATCTCAGACACTTAATGATAGAGAGTACCAGATGCTTAGAAGGTCTGCCATAAAGATAATAAGGACCCTAAAAATAGAAGGTGGATGCAATATTCAATTTGCATTAGATCCTAATAGTAATAGGTACATGGTTATAGAAGTAAATCCTAGAGTAAGCAGATCCAGTGCACTGGCTTCAAAAGCAGCAGGATATCCTATAGCTAAAATTGCAGCTAAAATTGCTCTTGGATACACTTTAGATGAACTTAAAAATTATGTTACGGGAAATTCCAGTGCACTGTTTGAACCAGCTCTAGATTATTGTGTAGTTAAAATGCCTAAGTGGCCTTTTGATAAATTTAAAACTGCAAACAGAACTTTAAAAACTCAGATGAAAGCTACAGGAGAAGTTATGGCTATAGATAGGAGTTTTGAAAGTGCTCTTTTAAAAGCAGTTATAAGCTTAGAGGGAAAAATAATAGGGCTGAAATTAGATAAACTTGAAAATATGAGCAAAGATGAAATAATAGAAAAGATAAATAACCAGGATGATGAAAGACTTTTTGCTTTAGCAGAAGCTCTTAGAAAGGGAATGACTATAGATGAGCTTCATGAATTAACTAAAATAGATGAATGGTTCTTAGGTGGAATAGAAAATATAGTGAATATGGAAAATGAATTGACAAGCAATGTGCCAAATGTTGAAACCATTCAAAAAGCTGAAATCATGGGATTTACAGATGAATATATTTGCAAATTAATAGGTATGAAATTAGAAGATTTAAAGAAACTTAGAGAAGTAAATGGTATAAAATCCGTTTATAAAATGGTAGATACCTGCAGCGGAGAATTTGAAGCAAAAACTTCCTACTATTATTCTTGTTATGATTTAGAAAGTGACAATGTTGTTTCAAATAATAAGAAAATACTTGTAATAGGTTCAGGACCTATTAGAATAGGACAGGGAATAGAGTTCGATTACTGCTGTGTTAACGGTGTTTGGGCCATAAAAAAAGCAGGATATGAAGCCATTATAATAAATAATAATCCAGAGACAGTAAGTACCGATTTTGATATTTCAGATAAGCTGTACTTTGAACCACTTTATATAGATGACGTTATGAATGTAATAAATGAGGAAAAGGTGGATGGAGTTATAGTACAATTTGGAGGACAGACCGCACTTAACTTATCTAAAAAGTTAAATGACAGGGGAGTAAATTTACTTGGCACATCCTTTGAATCTATAGATTTGGCAGAAGACAGGGAAAAATTTAGAGTACTTCTTAAAGAACTTGACATAAATTCACCTGTAGGTGGATCTGTAACAAGTCTTGAAGAAGCGGATAACTTAGTAGCTGAAATAGGGTATCCTGTTATCGTTAGACCATCTTATGTAATAGGCGGTAGAGCAATGAAGGTTGTCTACAATTATGAAGAGCTGTGTAAGTATTTAAAGGACGCTGTAAATTTATCTAAGGAACATCCTGTCCTTGTAGACAAATATATAGTTGGAAAAGAAATAGAAGTAGATGCCATATCAGATGGGGAAGATTTAATAATTCCGGGAATAATGGAGCATATAGAGAAAACAGGGGTACATTCTGGGGACAGTATAGCAGTATATCCAGCGTCAGATTTACCGGAGAATGTACTTAAAAAAATAGAAGATTATACAGTAAAGATTGCCAAAAAGTTGAATGTTAAAGGACTTTTAAATGTTCAATATGCTTTTGACGGAGATAAGGTGTATGTAATAGAAGTAAATCCAAGAGCATCTAGAACTGTACCTATTTTGAGTAAAGTTACTAATATTCCAATGGTAGAAATAGCTGTAGAAGTTATGTTAGGTAAAAAAATAAAAGATTTTCACTATAAACAGGATATGTATAAGTACAGCAATATTTATGCAGTCAAAATGCCTATATTTTCCAACAAAAAGTTATCTGGCGTAGATGTGGCACTAGGCCCTGAAATGAAATCTACAGGAGAAGTCTTAGGAGTGGATTTTGATAAAGACAAGGCTATATATAAAGCATTCAAAGCTTCAGGAGTTAAGATACTGCAAGAAGGAAATCTCTATGCTTCTGTAAATGATATAGATAAAAAAACTTCACTAAATGTAATCAAAAAATATGGAGAACTTGGATTTAGCATAAGTGCATCCAGCGGAACTTATAAGTTTTTAAGTGAAAATGGAGTAAAATGCAGTGAGCTTGATTTAGATACTGCAGTGGAATATATAAAAGATAAGAAAATAGATGTAGTTATAAATACAGCTACTCAAGGATATAACACTACAAGGCAAGGTTTTATACTCAGACATACAGCTTTAGCTCATGATAAAATAGTATTTACATGCTTGGATACAGCAAATGCCTACATTAATGCTATTTTGACAGAGAAAAATAAAGAAAATATAGAATACAGAACTATGGGTGAATATTTGCAGGAACCAGCAATTAGAAGTTAAAGAATTTTTCAAATGCTTATATGGAGTTTCTAAACAAAAAATAAATTTATACTTCGGATGTTTTTACAACCTTCAGCCCATTAAATATTTTGATAGGTCTAAATAAAAAATAAAAAAAGACTAAGAACTTTTGAAAACTCGTACCTCAAACAATTCAAAAGTTCTTAGTTTTTTATAAAATTTTTACTAAGACTTATTAAAAGTTTTTATGGTAATGAAATTTGTCAGCACTATTTCTCTTCAAAGGTAGACTTAACCTGCCTTAAAAGTGTCCTGATTGGAAGATGTTGCGGGCAATTATCCTCACATTTTCCACAGGATATGCAGGAAGATGCCTTTGATTTTTTTGGCATATTATTATACTTATTAAATATAGATTCTTTACTTTTATACATAAAGTAATTATTATACATAGAAAAAATATTTGGAATATCTAAATCTACCTTGCAAGGGGAACAGTATCCGCAGCGGGTGCATTTTATTTTCATAAGGGCATTGAATTTTTCTTTTGCCTGTTCTATTAAATCCATGTCTTCCTCAGAAATTGAATTAGAAAGAGTTTTTGATGCTATAGATATATTTTCATTTACTTGTTCTAAAGAATTCATTCCACTTAGTGATACTGATACTTCAGGATGATTTAGTACCCAGCTTAAAGCCCAGTCAACCGGACTTTTTTTTATTTTTGATTTATTTAATATGTTGTTTATATCTTCTGGAAGATTACCGGATAAAAGTCCGCCTTTTAAAGGCTCCATCACAACTACTGATAAACCTTTATCGGCTGCATATTCCAGTCCATCTATACCTGCTTGGTAATCCTCATCTAAATAATTAAATTGGATCTGGCAAAATTCCCAGGGAAATAGATTTATTATATGTTTGAAAGCCATTAAATTGTCATGGAAAGAAAAGCCTACATGATTAATTTTACCGTCTTCTAGGGCTTTATTTAAAAACTTAAAAACACCCAGGTTTTCCATTTTATCCATTCTGTCTTTGGTCATAGCATGGAGCAGGTAATAATCAATATAGTCTACATCAAGCCTTTCTAATTGTTCATTCAAATATTTATCAAAATCTTCATATTTTTCTACTAGCCATACAGGCATTTTTGTTGCAATTCTAACTTTTTCTCTGTAACCGTCTTTAAGTACTTTGCCTACTAAAACTTCACTATTTCCGCCGTGGTAAGGATATGCTGTATCTAAATAGTTTACACCATTATCAATGGCATGCCTTATGATTTTTAGTGCTTCTTTTTCATTAATTTTTGAAGGATCGTTATTTATTATTGGAAGTCTCATGCATCCAAAACCTAAAGTAGATACTTTAAAACCATCTTTACAAAATTTTCTGTATTGCATAAAATATCCTCCTTAAAATATATTTATGTGTATAAATTTAACTTTCGATTATCAAGTGATTCTTAGGTTCAGGTGGAGTTTGCTTATAAGGAATACATTTTATCCATCTGAACCTTATTAACAATATTCTTAGTGTCTTTAGCACTTAGAATACGTTATCCTTTAGGGGAAGAACTTATCCAGGTGCGTAGCAGTGCTTATCTTCCCACTTTGAAGAAAAGCAGATATCCCAAATCTTTGATTTGGTGATAGTCGCTTTCGCTGTGTGCGATGGGGGTGTTAGCAATGGTAGTAATCGGATAAACTCTATAATAAGTATAGTACAGTGACAGTTCAGTTCTGTCAACGCAGTAAAATCATATTATTAAACTTCTTACCGTTAGAAGATTGTCAGCCTATTTTTTACAGCTTCTATATGAATGCATAATGTAAATCCATGAACAACATAATATAAGTAGAGAACCCAAATCTTTGATTTGGTGTGAATCACTTATTCATTCGACTGAAAGGAGAAAGAGTTACCTAAATTAGAACCCAAATCTTTGATTTGGTGTGAATCACTTATTCATTCGACTGAAAGGAGAAAGAGTTACCTAAATTAGAACCCAAATCTTTGATTTGGTGTGAATCACTTATTCATTCGACTGAAAGGAGAAGGAGTTACGCAAATTAGAACCCAAATCTTCGATTTGGTGTGAATCACTTACTTATTGACAAGGAGTCTATATTATGAAAAAAAAGATAATTATAATAGCACTATTATTGATTTGTGTATGTGTAAGCCCTGTAAAGGCATTGACAGATGATTATTATACCACAATGAAACAGGATATTTTGTGTCTTATGATGGCCTACCCAGAATATATTACAGATCTCGAAAAAAGTAATGATGGGAAGGTATATGTAGTTACAAAGTCTGGTAAAAGAATTTTATATGATGATAAGGATAGTAAAAATTTCCAGAAAAAAATGTATAATACGGATCTACAGGATATGCTGGAACAAACCTATCCCATAGGTACCATAAATGGAGTAATGGAAAAAGATTTTGATCCTGGAAGAGTTAGGACATATCCCCTTTTAAAAGAAGTTTATGGCTGCGATAGAAAGGCCATAGAGTCTAATCTTAAAATGGCTAATTTGGGATATAGAAGATTTCAGTTTAATGGAAATAACAATGCCGCTAAATCTCTTGAAAGTGCTGTAAAAGAATTGATGCCTATTTCCCAGAGAAATCCAAAAGTTTATAAGGCCTTGTTTCCAAGCAGTGGTACATTTAATTACAGGTGTATTTCGGGAACGAGCTTGTTAAGTCCACATTCCTTTGGAATAGCTATTGATCTTGCTAGAGATAGGAGAGATTACTGGAAATGGGTGACTAAAGAAGAAGGAGATAAGAGAATACAGGAATACCCAAAAGAAATTGTAGATGTATTTGAAAAAAATGGTTTTGTATGGGGTGGAAAGTGGAGTCATTTTGACATTCTGCATTTTGAATACAGGCCAGAAATAATTTTAAAATCAAAATATTTTGGGCAAAAAAATAGTAATAATAAATTTTGGTATTCACAGGCACCTTATAATGATAAATTGGTAAATGGATATATTCAAAAGATAGATGAAAAATTAAAGTAGTCATAAATATGAAGCCTTGGGTGAAATTCACAGAGTGATTATTATTTTAATTGGGAATAATAACTATGCAAAGTATATAATAAGTTCTACGTAGTTACCAAATTAATTATACGAGGAGTATGGCTATGAAAAATTCTCTAAAAAAAAGGCTTTACCAAGTTGCAATAATCATTTTATTTATATTTTTAATATTCCCATTTTATAGAGCTAAATGTGAAGAGGCTGATTCAAAAGAAGAAGCTGTAAATTCTATACAAAACATATTTGAAAATAGAAATAAAGCTATATTAAATGGAGATTTAAAATTAATAGAAGGTAATTATGATAAAAATACCAGGTATGGGACTTGGGCTTATGAACATGAAGAAAAAAAGATGAAATATCTTAAAAATTGGGAGGAAAAACAGAATGTAAAATTTATTCAAATTTCACCTGATATAATGATTAAAAGAATTAGAGGTAAAGATAATAAGTATTCTGTAAATTTAATATGTTCCACAGAATATAGCTATATATATGAAAATGATCCTAAACTTATTAATAAATTTAGAATTGGTACTTCTCATATACTTAATATTGCAAAGAGAAGTGAAGGGTGGATAATTACTAAAGAATGGTATAAAGATCCTTTTGCGGATTCCTTGAATTTGAATAATCTTAAAGTTGACAATGTAAATCAATATATACAGTCTCAGAATAAAAGAGATTTTTCAAATATAGGAGATAGGAGAAAAGGAGCAGTGGAATATGCAGATAAGTACTGTGGTATAGCGTCGGAAAAAGAGTATGGATATAGCTATAATAGAAAGTATAGAAATTATAATTCCCAGGGAGGAGATTGTGCGAATTTTGCATCTCAAATACTTCACGAGGGTAGCAAATTTAGGAAAACCTCTAGCTGGAATTATGATAAGACTGGAGCTACTGCTTCCTGGATAAATGCAGGTGGATTTAAAGATTACATGATATACAGTGGAAGAGCCTCCCTAATAGCTCATGGAAGTTATGAGAAAGTATATAAAGCTTCATATAAGCTACTTCCAGGAGATTTTGTAGCTTATGAAAAAAAGGGAGATATAACTCATATTTCAGTAGTAACAGGTGCGGATTCTAAAGGATATTCTCTTGTAAGCTGTCATAACACAGATAGAAATAGAGTCCCCTGGGATCTTGGGTGGAGTGATAAAAATATAAAGTTTTGGCTAGTTCATGTGAATTATTAGAGAAGCTGTTGTATAGTGAATAAATATTCATTATATAACAGCTTCTCTCACTAAGTAATATGATTTATTGATGCTGTTAGTTTAGTTCAAACCTAATATTACCACTAGCTTTTACTCCTATACATTGAAGTTTAATATTTTTAGCATCTTCTTTTGAAATTGTTATGGTTTTGTCTGTTGGGTTTGCTTTTTCAAATAGTACTTTTTTATTATTGTAAATACTTATAGCCACACTTCCTTTTTTTATATCTGTATTTATTTTTATACTATAAGTAGGTTTACTAGAAGTTATTTTATAGGATTCCATTCCATTAAATAAATCAAATTCAGCGGCAAATATATTATTTTCAAAATTAGAACTCCAGTATTTTTTATAGCCTATAAAATTCAATTCCTTAAATTGAAATTCACCTGTACCATTAAAACCTAGCGAGTTATTGCTTGTAAAATTATTATTTTCATTAGAATTCATGTTGTACAGAGAGCTGTGACCTTTGACAGAATTTATTAAGTAATCCATAATGCTTTCATAGTAGGGTTTAGAATTTAAGTTATCACTATTTGGGTTTGCCTTAGAAATACCACTTGTTAAACCTATTGTGGTAACAGCAGCAATAACTAAAATTCCACATATTATGTTTTTTAAAGAATTCTTTTTATGTTTTGATATCATAGTAATTCTCCTTTTGATTTCTGAATTATTTACAGCCATAGGAGCTGAAGTAATTAACGAAGGGGTATGATTTTCTAATTGCAATATTTTTATGATTGTGTTTCCATAATTTATATTTCTATCTATGCCTAAATACCTAATGGCATAAGCATCACAGGATGTTTCACAATCCTGTTTCATTTTATAAAAACCATATCGTATTATTGGGTTGAACCAGTAAACAGTATTTAAGATTATTATAATCCAGTTAATAAGTAAATCTTTTCTCTTTAAGTGACAGAGTTCATGTATTATAATATGTTTAAATTCATCTTCTGAAATATTTTCTATAATATTTTGTGGAATAAATATTGTAGGTTTAATTAATCCACATAAACAGGGACCGATTGATTTATATGGGTAGATTAAAGATACACTTTTATTTATGTTCATTATATTTAGGCAGTTGTTCAATATATTATTAAAATTAGAAGACTTATTACTTATTGCATTTTTCTTTATAAGTTGAACTTTTCTAATTTCATATAATGTATTAGCTATAAAAAATACCATTCCTATTAGCCATATAAAAAACAGTATGCTTTTATAATTTATTTTTTTATTTGAACTCTCTATATTTTTATTTTTGCTTAGATTAACAGGAACATTGGAATCTTTAAGTTTATTTTTAGATGTATTACTTGTTTTTAAATAATATTTACTGGATACAGTTGAGTTTTTTTCTGATACAGAATTATATATATTAAATATGCTTAAATTGCTTTCAGGTCCATAGGGAATAATAAGTTTTATTATTAAAAGAAACCATAGAATGTAGTGAAATTCAGCTTTTAACCTTTCTTTTAGCAGGTTTTTTATTAAAAGTATTAGTATAACTAATATGCTTCCATTAAGTGATGCTGTAAAAATAGATTTCATTAAAGTTGACATATAAGCACCCCTTACTCACGATTTTTATTTAAAATATCTTTCAGTTCTTTAATTTCATTTTTAGATAATTTTTTATTATCAACAAAATTCAATACCATTGAGATGACGGAGCCATTAAATATTTTATTCAAAAAAGAATTGCTTTCTGCATTTATATAGCTTTCTTCCTGAACTACAGCATAATAGAAATATTCTTTTCCTTCCTTGTTAAAGCCAATTACATTTTTTTTTAATAATCTATTTATTAATGTTTTTACAGTATTAGGCTTCCACTTAGTTTTATCTGATAGTTGTTCTATAATTTTATTTGCAGTTATATTGGGATTTTTCCATATTATTTTCATAATAGTAAGTTCTGCATCTGAAATGCTTGATGTTTCCTTCATGAATATATGCTCCTTCCATTTCTGTTTACACGTGTAATTTGTAATTTAATATTACATCTGTAAACGGAAATAGTCAATGCATTTTTCATAACTATCAATTTTCTACTGTTTAAAAACATGTATATATGTAAAGGGCTTATGTACTAATTAATTAGTGTATAAGCCCTTTAGAGATCTGTTTACATTCTATCCATTAGAGGAATATTTTCAGTAAATTTATTTACCACACTTTTTATATTGTTTTGGACATTTCCTATGGCTTTTGCTTTACCTACAGAAGAGTCTTCAGTGCCTTCTACCAGTATATAGTCAAATTTATTCACTCCTAAAAATTTAAATACATCTCTAAAATAATCAATGGCATGATTAAACTTGGAATTAAATATTTTAGGATATACTGCTGCTGAAGATTGAATATAGACCATGTTTCTTTTTTTATCATCTAAAAGACCTTTTATGTCTTCTTCAGAAATTTTAATTAATCTGTTATTTATTATAATACAATCTAAATAGGATTTAAGCCTTGCTGGATAGCTTACACTCCACATAGGAGCTGCGATAACATAAGTATCTGCACTTAAAAATTGATTGCATAGTTCATTTATTCTGTCTACTATTTTTTTATCTTCATCTGATAGGGTATTGTAATCATTTCCTGAAACTAATTCGGCCCTGCCTTTAAATATTCTATGATTTATTTCAGGAATATTTTCATTGTATAGATCCAGTTCTTCTACCATATAATCTGCATTTTTCGATAAGAATTCTTTTACAAAACTTCTACCCACAGTTTTGCTGACAGACAAATCTTCTGGTTTTGTATTTGCAGTTATATATAATAACTTTTTCAATTTATATACCTCCTAATTAAAAATATTTTAAGTGTTGTATATCTTCATTTTATTTTTAACCTAATATCTTAATTTATGCTAGATCATAGAAGTGTATAAACTAATAAAATAGGGAAATGATATAAAAAGAATATATTTTACTATTTAAAAGAAAGATATACATGGAAGTGGGGAAAGATGTATGTTGTTTAAATTAAGTAAAACTCAACAGATAACTGGTAATATATATGTGGTAAGATCACTCATTTCTAATTTTTTTATATATTCTGATTTCAGAACAACTATATGTTTTGATACAGGATTTATACCTTCCGTTGTAAATCGGGAATTAAAGAAAATAAATATTGAGCCTAAATCTGTATCTCATGTATTTTTAACTTACCCTAGTTTTTATCATGCAGGATGTATTAAATTGTTTAAAAATGCTGATATCTATTTTTCTGCTGAAACTTCTTTAAAAAAATCAGGAAAAGGCATGTTTTCTTGTAAAAGTGATGAAAATGAAAAATACAAAAAACTTAAAGATGGTGATGTAGTAGACGTAGATGGGATAAGAATAAAATCAATTGTATTTCCTAAACATAAATTAGGGTCTATATCATATATGGTTAATGATGATATTCTCTTTATATAATACTGTGATGTAAGTTTACCTTTTAAAAAATTAAATATTAGATTAAAAAGCATCCCTAAAGTATTTGTATTAATGCAAAAAATTTAGGGATTATTTTAGTTATTTAAATAAATATATTGACTCTATTACTAAACTAGTGTATTATTATATCAGTACACTAGATGAGCTACTTGTGGAGGTGATAAAATGGATGTTGAATTTGATTCCAATGTACCAATATATATGCAGATAATAGATATTGTAAAGAGAAAAATAGTAAAAGAAGAATTGAAGCCAGGAGATAAACTGCTTTCTGTAAGGGAAATGTCCTCAAAACTTAAAGTAAATCCCAATACTATTCAAAGGGCTTATCAAGAATTAGAGAGAAATGATATTGCTTATAAGCAAAGAGGAACGGGTACTTTTATAAAGGAGGATATATCTATGGTAGAAAAATTAAAAGAAGAAATGGCTCAGAAGATTATATATAGTTTTATAATAGGAATGAAGGAACTAGGATTTTCTTCAGATGAGATAATAAAGATTGTAGAAGAAAAAGTACAGGGAGGTAAATAGATATGGAACCGCTGCTTAAAAGCACAGATTTAAAAAAACTTTATTTTAGAAAACAAGCTTTAGATGGGCTGAATTTAGAAATCCAAAAAGGAAAAATAACAGGATTATTAGGTCCTAATGGAAGTGGTAAAACTACTTTTTTGAAGATTGCAGCAGGAATATTAAGGCAGAGTTCAGGTGAAATACTTATAAATGGAAATAAGCCTGGCACAAAAACAAAAGCTGAAGTATCTTATTTGCCGGATAAGGATTATCTTTTTAAGTGGATGAGAATAGAAGATGCAGTTAATTTTTTTAAAGACATGTATGCAGATTTTGATGGAGATAAAGCACAGGACATGTTAAAGTTTATGAATTTGGATCCAGATAGTAAAGTTAAGACTTTATCAAAGGGAATGAGTGAGAAATTATATTTAAGTTTAGTACTTTCAAGAAAGGCAAAACTCTATATACTAGATGAACCTTTAGGGGGAGTGGATCCTACAACTAGAGAAAAAATACTAGATGCAATACTTGAAAATTATACAGAAAACAGTTCTGTACTTATAACAACACATCTTGTTAGCGATATTGAGAGATTGTTTGATGATGTGGCTTTTATATCTGAAGGAAAAATAGTACTCTTTGGGAATGCAGAAGAACTTAGAAATGAGAGAAAAATGTCAATAGATGAAATATACAGGGAGGTATTTAAATAATGTTTAAGTTAGTAAAATATGACCTTCAAGGATATTTTAAGGATTTTTTGATTATGATATCTGCTATAGTAATTTTAAATGTAGCATTATTTACTAGAGTAAATGTTTGGAATTCAGGATCAATATTAGCTTTAAATATGGCCATAGGATTTGCAGCAGAAATTATAGTTGTCATATGGAATGTAAAATTATTTAGCAGGGATATACGTGAAGATACTTCCATTTTACTTTTTACTCTTCCTAAGAGTGGAAAAAATATATTGATGAATAAAATTGTTACAGCTCTTATACAAATGGTTGTAGTACAATTTGTTATATTTATTTTTACAGCTATGTGGATTCAAATATTTAAAGTTGTTCAAGGTGGGGTAATTGATATAAAAATAAGTTTTATACAATTTATAAAAAATATAAATCCTAAATTTGCATTATTTACTTTTTTGGCCATTTTAGTTATATACGTTACCTTTTTGCTTACAGTATATATTTCCATAACTTTAAGTAAAGTAGCAATAAAGAATAGAAAATTTGGTAAGCTTGGATCTTTCATCATATTTGTAATTTTATGTATAGCACAGGGAAAAATAGCTGAAATTTTTTCTGAGGCGTTTCCTCAGACATTTAAACTAAAAGTATTGAATTTAGATATACCTTCTGTTGATCCAAATAACGTAGTAGCTAATGGGATTGACATTAATATAGTCTCAATTTTTGTATCTGTAGCAGTACTTATAGGATTATTCTACGCTACAGCATATCTTATAGAAAATAAATTGGACTTATAAAGTTTGCAGCTTGAAAGTTAACTTATACAAATCATGTAATGACAAATTTTAATGATATAAAAACTTTTCAATTTTGTCATTACATTTTATGTATAAGTTTAAATTTCAATTAGAAATTTTATATCTATGGGTTTTGGAACTTAAAAAATCAGCTTATATGCAAGAATATTTTTTACAATAATGAAGCTTTTTTAAATATTTTGATTAGCCTTATCAAAATATTTAACAAGCTGAATACTGTAGAAAATATCCAAAGTATAAGCTGATTTTTAAGTTAGAAAACTTCTAAACTTCTTTAAATATCTTTAAATATATTGTTGTGTAAATTATAATATAGAATTATATTATAATTATGTACGGTTTTAGAAATTAATAGTATTTAAAATCTATATTAATAACTCAACTTTGACATATAAGAAATTAGCTTAATATAAAAATAATATATTTTAGGAGATATTTAAATGAACAAGACTATTTTAATGGTAGATGATGAAGAGAGAATGAGGTTTCTCATAGAAGCTTATTTAAAAAGTGAAGGATTGAATATGATTCCAGCAGGAAATGGTCAGGAAGCATTAGAAAAATTTAATGAAAATCATGTAGACTTAGTAGTGCTGGATATAATGATGCCTGTAATGGATGGATGGACAGCATGTAAAGAACTTAGAAAAATTTCTAATGTGCCTATAATTATGCTTACAGCTAGAGCTGAGGATGAGGAGCAGCTTTTAGGATTTCAACTTGGGACAGATAGTTATGTAACTAAGCCAGTAAGTCCGAAAGTATTGGTAGCCAAAATAAAGGCACTTTTGAAAAGAACTTATTCTGAGGAAGAAAATCAGAATAAGCAAAATAGTTATGATGGACTCTACATAAATAGAGAAGGTCATGAGGTTAAAGTAGATGATGAAAATGTATATCTTTCTCCAAAGGAATTTGAATTACTTTGTTATTTAATAAAAAATAAGGATATAGTTTTAAGTAGAGAAAAAATTTTAGATGCAATTTGGGGAATAGACTACTATGGAGATCTTAGAACGGTAGATACTCATGTGAAGAGGCTTAGAGAAAAACTAGGAGTTAAATCCTATTTAATAGCCACTGTTAGAGGAGTAGGTTATAAATTTGAGGTAAAAAAGCAATGAAAATAAGTCATATCATAAGTGAAAACAAAATTGTTACTAGAATAAGAAAAAATATAACATGGAAATTGTTTATAATAACGGCTCTGGTATTTATAATCTTTATAAGCAGTACATTAACATTTCAAATGCTATTTTTTGGAAAATTTTACATAAATAAAAAAGAAAGTAACATGCTGAATCAGGTTGAAAAGTTTAGAACGCTTTACAATAAGACAAATGATGAAGATAAGTTAGCTAATTTAATTAGAAGATTTGAACAGAATAATAATGCTAAAATAGTTATAATGGATAGAAGTGGAAAAATAAAATTTATAACAAAACTGGAAGACCAAAGCTATGATAAAGTTAGAATAAAAGCTATAAATGATATTATAGTAAATTGGACTATGAATTCTGATTTATTAGAGCAAGTAAAAAGAGATAACAGGTCTGTAACTGTAATTACCGAAAAGAAAATTAATGGTACAAAAAATATATTAACAGTTGTACCTAATAAAAAAAATATGGAGATAATATTTTCAATTACATCCTTGCAGCCTGTAAATGAAGCATCTTCAGTAATAAAGGAATTTTACTTTTATTTTTATATAGGTGCCATAGTTTTAATTTTGATATTGTGTTTAATGTATACTAATATGGTTTCAAAGCCCTTAGTAAAGTTAAATGACACTGCAAAGAAAATGGCAGCACTTGATTTCTCTGAAAAGTGCAATATTAAAAATGAAGATGAAATAGGAAATTTGGCAAGTACTTTAAATTTCTTATCATACAATTTAGATAAAGCGCTAACTTCAGTTAATGCAGCTAATGAGAAACTGGAAAAGGATATAGAAAAAGAAAGAAATATAGATAAGGCTAGAAAGGAATTTATAGCTGCAGTTTCCCATGAACTTAAAACTCCAATAAATCTAATAGGAGGATATGCAGAAGGGTTAAAAGATGGAATATTTCAAGAAAGTGAAAGAGATCAATACATTGATATCATAATAGATGAGAGTAATAAGATGGCAAATTTAGTATCAGATATGTTAAACTTATCCCATCTTGAATCTGGAACCATGAAACTTTCTAAAGAGGAGTTTTTTATAGATGATCTTATAGAATGTGTAATAAGGAGGTTTTATAAAGTCATAAAGGATAAGGGTATAACCATAAATTGCAACATTATAACAAAAACTAAAATTTGCGCAGATTGGGATAAAATGGAACAGGTAATAACCAATTTTACAACTAACGCTATAAAAAATACTTATGAAGGAGGAATTATAACTTTTGCTATTGAAGAAGAGTCTGATAAAACTATTGTGTCTGTAGAAAACACAGGAAAGGGTATACCAGAAGAAGAACTAGGGAAAATTTGGGGTAACTTCTACAAACTAGATAAATCAAGAAATAGAAAGTTAGGTGGTACGGGGATAGGCCTTGCTATAGTGAAGAATATATTGATACTTCATGGATATAAATATGGTGTTAAAAACACAGACAATGGTATAAAATTTTATTTTGTTATATGTAAAGTTTAAGGATGTTAACGATTTATTAATAATTTGTTAACATCCTTGCCATGCAAGTGTCACTTATATACTGTAAAATTCTCTTTGTAAATTAAAAAATATTCGATTATATAAAGGAGAAAAAATGAAGATTACGGATATAAAAAATAGTAAATTATTTGACTTTGCAGCAGATATAAGAAACAGCAGACCATTTAATCTTGTAATTAGTTTACTATTTGATAATGCAGATATAATTTTATTTTTTATTATAATTTTTTGGAAGTTATTATCTTATGAAAAAAATATCTCATCTAGCTTTGTACCAATGTCTGTAAGACTTGCAATAGCTGCTTCTATATTGATATTGATAAGTTTTTCACTAATTCTTAAAAAGAAGAGCAGAATAAGTTTTTTATATACAGTAGATATAATACTAAGTTTAATACTTATAGCAGATTTGATGTACTATAGATACTTTAAGGACATTACTACGGTAGCAGCTATAAAAAATGCTAAGCTGTTAAAAGGGGTGTCTGCAAGTGTAACTAGTGTAGCTAGTGTTAAAGATTTGTGGTATCTGGTAGATATACTTATTTTAGTACCTTTAAAGAGAAAGTATAAAAAAGCAGAGTTCGGTATAGTGCCTATGAGAAGAAGACTGGTGAGCTTCATAGTAATTTTGGCAGTAGGAGTAGGTATCAATGCAAAAACATTTTATAGGGTATCTAAAGAACAACCTACGCTTTTAACTGCCATGAGCAACAGAATATATTTAACTACAATGATAGGAAATGTGAATTTCCATATCGTAGATTCATATAACTATATAAGTACTAGTCTTAAAAATTCAAAAAAATTATCTACAGATGAAGAAAATAAGGTAAAAACTTTTTTACAAAACAATAATAATACTACAGGAGAAACTAATTTTAAAGGCCAAGCTGAAGGAAAAAATTTAATAGTAATTCAGGTAGAAGCGCTTCAGGGGTTTGTTATAAATCAAAAAATAAATGGACAAGAAATAACACCAAATTTGAATAGATGGGTAAATAAGTGCATGTATTTTGATAATTACTATTATCAAGTTGCAGGGGGAAACACTTCTGATGCAGAGCTTATGTCAAATAATTCACTGTATCCTGCACAGTCAGGAGCAGCTTACTATACTTATAGTGGAAATAAATATGACTCTATAGCAAGTGAACTAAAAGATAAAAATTATTATACTGCAGCCCTTCATGGTAATACTGAAGGATTCTGGAATAGAAATGTGATGTATAAAGCTCAGGATTTTGATGACTTTTTTGGAGAGCACAGCTTTGATGCAAGTGAACAGATAGGACTTGGAATTAGTGATAAGTCATTTTTAAATCAGTCCCTTGAAAAGATGAAGACTTTTAAACAGCCGTATTATTCTTTCTTAGTAACACTAACCAGTCACTATCCTTATGATGCTGTGGATAAGTATGGAAGTTTTGACGTAGGTCAATATAAAGGCACTCTTCTTGGCAATTACTTACAAGCGATACATTATACAGATGCACAGCTTGGAGAGTTTTTAGATAAGATGGAAAAAGAAGGAATGATGAAAAATTCTATTGTGGCACTGTATGGAGATCACTTTGCTATACCAAAGGATAATGAAAGTCAGCTTTTTAGTTTTGAGAATGAAAGCAAAAATGATGATTATACTTGGTTTAAATACCAAAAAGTACCTTTACTAATTCATTTTCCAGAAGATAAGTATGCAGGAGTTAACCATAAGTACACCTGTCAGATGGATTTATATCCTACTTTAGCAAACTTATATAATTTGCCTAAAAACTATATGTTTGGTAAGGATATGTTAAATGGGGACAGTGGAAAAGTTGTTTTTAGAAATGGTTCATTTATAGATGGAAAAAATTTATATGTGTCTTGGACAAATACTTATTATGATTTAGCAACAGGAAATAAAATTTCAGAAACGGATGCACTTAAAAAGGAAAAAGAAGACTATACTAAGGAATTAGAATACTGTGATGAACTTCAGAATCACAATTTAATAAAAACATTTGATCAGCAAAAAGCAAATTAGTTAAATTTATTTAGTATATGAAACGAACTTTAAGCATAGTATTTATAGATATATAATTTAGAGCGAAAAATGATATATGATAATTAAAAGTATATTACAGTTTATTTTTACTATATTTATATTTATTATACCTATAAGTTTAGTAGTTTTGGTATATGTTGATTTGAAGGAATTAGTTTATAAAATAAAAAACATTCGAAAGAGATAGTAAAAAATAATTTATTTAAATTATTTTTTACTATCTTAAATTATATGTTATAATTGAGTTATACTAATAAATGGAGGAAGAGAGGAAATAATATGGATTTTGTAAATAAAAGTTTTCCGGTGATTTGGAAAGTATTGTTGGTATTAGTGGTAGCTTTTATTTTAGTAAGAATAGTGCCTTTTGTTGTGGTAGCTGGGACTGTATTATTTGCATTTGTAAAAATAAAAAAATATTTTAAAAGTAAGAAAAATACCTCATCTAAAATGGAAAATATGAATAATATGGTTGACGATAAAGAAGACCCATTTAATTTCTCTAATAAAAAGGTTATAGATGTAGAATATGATGAAGTTAAAAAGTAAAATATGTTAAAAACTGCTTAGTGCAGTTTTTAAATGAAAGGAGTTGAAAACCTTTTAATAAAGGTTAGCATATGATAAATACAGCGATAATTACGATGAGTGACAAGGGATCCCAGGGGAAGCGAGAAGATAAAACGGGCCCTGCTATAGAAAATATGTTAGATAAATCCCAATATAAAGTTGAGTATTATAAAGTTATACCAGATGAAATAGAAGAGATAAAAAAACAATTGTGTTATATCTGTGACGACTTGAAGTTAAATTTAATTCTTACTAATGGAGGAACTGGATTTTCTGTGAGAGATGTAACACCAGAGGCAACTTTAGAAGTTATAGATAAAAATGTGCCAGGAATTGCTGAGGCAATGAGAATGAAATCATTAAGTGTAACTCCAAAGGCAATGTTGTCTAGGGCAGTTAGCGGAATAAGAAAGAAAACTTTAATTGTAAATCTTCCAGGAAGTCCAAAGGGTGCTGTAGAAAACCTTCAATTTATATTGCCGGCACTTCCGCATGGAATTGACATACTCATGGGTTGGGATTCTGAATGTGCTAGATAACTTAAACAAAGGAGGACAGATTTATGGAACTTACTCATATAAACGATCAAGGCAGAGCTAAAATGGTAGATGTAAGTGAAAAAGGTAATACTGAAAGAAAAGCAGTGGCTGCAGCTTCCATATACATGAAAAGGGAAACTTTAGATATAATTGCACAGGGAAAGGCAAAAAAGGGAGATGTGCTTTCTGTAGCCCAGGTAGCAGGAATAATGGCTGCAAAAAATACTTCAAGTTTAATTCCCATGTGCCACCCATTAAATATATCTGGATGTGACATAAAGTTTGTATTGGACTTTGAAAAAAATAAAGTTGACATTGAAGCTTCAACGAAAATTGTGGGAAAGACAGGAGTGGAGATGGAGGCATTAACGGCAGTTAGTACAGCAGCGCTCACTATATACGATATGTGCAAGGCTGTTGACAGGGGAATGGTAATATCCGATATTATGCTTCTTGAAAAAAGTGGGGGAAAATCAGGTATATTTAAGAGAGAATTTTAATTGATTTTATATAGTTAGGAGGAAAACTATGGCCAAGGTTATTTCAGTAAACATAAGTGAAAAAAAAGGTGAAATAAAAAAACCTATAGGTAGAGGGTTCTTTAAAAAAGATAATGGTCTTGAAAATGATGCTCATGCAGGAAAATGGCATAGGCAAGTTAGTTTACTTGCGCAAGAAAGTATAGATAAAATGACAGCACAGGGGGTTGCAAATTTATCTAGCGGTAAATTTGCAGAAAATCTTACTACAGAAGGTATTGTGCTTTATGAACTTCCTGTAGGTACTAGACTTAAAATAGGTGAAGTACTTATGGAAGTAACACAGATAGGTAAGGAATGTCATAAAGGATGTGCTATACGACAGCAGGTAGGAGATTGTATTATGCCAAGAGAAGGTATATTTACAAGAGTTATTGAAGAAGGATGGATATCCGATGGAGATAGCATAACTATAGTTTAAATAGATACAGTTAATAATTAATAATTAAGAATTAATAGTTATGGATGATTAGGATTTGATTTAATAAGTTTCAAATTACAAATTTTAGATATGGCTTTTAACTAAAAATAAACTTATACGAAGGAATATTTTTATAATAAGCAAGAATATTTAACGAGCTTGTGTTTATAAAAATATCTGAAGTATAAGTTTATTTTTTACTTTGAAGCTGTATTTTATTAATCGTGAATTTTTACATCTAAAAGATCAAGTATAAACATAAAGAGCGGAATACCTATGAGAAATCCCCAGGCACCCATTATATGTTCTGAAACTATAAGTATTATAAATGTAAAGAATATAGGAAGTTTTACTTTTGAAGACATTAATTTCGGATTTAAAACATAACTTTCAATAACATGAATTATAGCAACCATAATTAGTACGTATATAACTTTTGTAAATCCACCTATACTGAAGGCAACCATAGAAAGAGGAATAAGTGATATTATAACTCCTGCTACAGGAATTAAGCTGAGTATGAATATCATAAATCCAAGAGTAACTAATTGTGGAAAATTCATAATGGAAAGCATTATAACAGATATAATGGTATTAAAGAATGCTATAATAATCTGAGCTTGCATTACTTTTCCAAAAGAATTTAAAAAGTTTTTACCGAAAAAGCACAAGTAATTATATAACCCTGATACTTTGCTGTCTTTAAATTTTTTCAAGAATTCAATAATATTATGTTTCCCAAGTATGAAAAATAAACTTAGCATTATAGAAATAAATATGTTTACACTCCATTTTCCTACATTTGTTGCTAGTTGAAGTGATATATTGAAACCAGATCTCAAGTAACTTTTTATGTCTATTTGCCCTAGCATACTTACTAAATATTTTTGGAATATGTCTAAATGGGAATTAGTACTAGTAGGATGTATTTGAAATTGGGAAGCATGATTTATCATATATTTTGTTTGATTTATTAGTTGAGGAATATAATTTACAACTAATAATACAATAAGTAAAAACAACAGCGAATATAAAATAATTGTTGTAATTTTTTCTTTTGTCGCAGTAACGTTTTTAATGTATTTCAACAGAAAATTCTGAAGACTATTCATTATATAGGAAAATAAAAAGGTTAGCAGGAACAAATCCATTATAGATTTAGACCAATAAATCACTAGTATTATACAAGCGAAAAAAAGTACTCGTTTTGTGGATTCTTTTGAAAAAAATTCTTTTATAAAAGACATCTAATCTCTCCTTAAATTTATTGTCATTATATTATATATTATAAAAAGTATTTTATCCAAAATTCAAGTAGTATTTGATATAAAAACAAGTAATTTTGATAATAATTTTTAATTTTATATTAATATAACGATTCTAGTCTTTAAGTTAACTCACGTAAAGGAATATTTTTATAATTTTTTTAATTAATGTAAGATTTGCATTCTAGGCATTAAATCTCCAATATAAAATATAATTATAGTAGATAATATTTGACATACAAACATATGTTCGGTATAATGATTTTAGGACAACATAATGATTGGAACTTTGTTTATCAATTAATAATTATCAATCTTAGGAGGTAAAATGAGTAATTATAATATATTTGTAAGTATAAATTATAAGGGAGATAAATCTGAAGAATTATATAAGAAAACTAAAGTAAATAATTTCAATATAAATTCAAATAAATATTTAATATGTGGTGGTATTTACAATAGTAAAAGGGGCGGAAAGATTGTATTTACTGCAAAAACTTTAGAAGAGATAAATCAAATAACTAAAAAGAAACCTTTGCTAAAAAATAATATACCTATGAAATACAGTATAGCATTTATTCCTAAGAAAATATATTAAGTGAAATATATATTTTTTATTTCCCAATTTTTTAATATTACTATTGCATAATTATAATATTAAATGTATAATTATAAAAAATGAGGGGGCAAAAAATATGAAAAAAATAGGTATGATAATGTTAAGTGCAATTATGGTGTTTACACTTTTTACAGGATGTGGTACTAATGCAGGAGAACAGGACAATTCCCTTAATAGAGTTAAGGATGCAGGTAAATTAACTATAGGATTAGATGATTCCTATCCACCTATGGAATTTAGAGATAACAAGAACAAATTGTCTGGATTTGATATAGATTTAGGCAATGCACTTGCTCAAAAATTAGGGGTAAAGCTAAATATAGTAGTTACGGATTTTAATGGTATAGTTCTAGCACTGCAGTCAGGAAAATTTGATGTTATATTAGCTTCTATGAGTATAACTGATGAGAGAAAAAAGAAAATAGATTTCGTAGGACCTTATATTGATGGTGGACAAATAATAATAACTAAAGCTGGAAATAGTTCTATAAAAACTAAAAATGATTTGAAAGGTAAGATAGTAGGTGTACAACTTGGGGCTACAGGGGAACAGGCTGCTGCAAAAGTAAGTGGAATAAAAGAAATTAAAAAATATGATAAGATAACAGAAGCTTTCCACGAAGTTAACATAGGTAGAATTGATGCAGTAGTGTGCGATGCTCAAGTTGGACAATATTATATTTCAAAAGATAAAAGTAATTATGTTATTTTGAAGGATAGACTTACAAAAGAACCTATAGGAATAGGTATAAAAAAGAAGGATAAAAAGTTAGAAGAAGCTTTAAATAAGGCATTAGATGACCTTAAAAAGGATGGAACTATGTCTAAACTATCAACTAAATGGTTTGGATATGATATATACAAATAATATTGACAGCAGGTTCTCTGTTTAAAATATAGGGAACCTGTTAAATTTTTATTGTTTATTTATTTCAAATATAAATTCATTTTTATGCATTAATTCAAGGATATGAAGGGATAAGTATATATGATGTATAATATTGGGATCGTTAAGATCTATTTTCATAATCTGTTTTATTTTATCAATACGATAAAACATTGATGCACGATGTATGTGCAGGATGTTTGCAGATATTGATTGGTTTCTATTATTCATCAAATATACATAGAGGCTTTTAGTTAAACAGGTATTATTTTTGCGATCATATTGGATTAGCAAATGTAGAGAAGGGTGACAAAATCTCTCTATATTTTCATAAGTAGAAAGACTATCTAGTAAATCGTATACTACATAATCTTCATATATATAAAACACCTTGTCAATATTAAGGCTAACCCCAAGTTCAATTGCCTTTAATGATTGTTTATAATAATATTGTAAATTTGTAAAATCTGTTATGCAGTTACTAAGCCCCGCATATAGATTATTTTTTTTAAGAAATTTCTTTAAAGCTTCGAATTCATTTTCAAAAATGCTAATTTTTGTATTATGGTTAATAAGCAAGACAATGTGATTATTATATATAAGCGATTTACTTTCTTGAACAATACCAGAAATTTTATATCTCAAGTATGTTAGTGGTATTTTTTTTTGAGAATACTGGTTCATATCAAAAATAAGTATATAAACTCCTAAGCTAATATCAAAATTCAAAGACCGTATTTTATTCATCACTAGTTCCTTATCTGTAACAGCGTTATCTAACAAATCTTTTAGAAAGCTTTCATAAGTGGTACCTTTAGTGTATTTGTAGAATTTGTCATTTCTCATTTGAGTCTCGATTACGTCACATAATAATGAAACCAATTCAATATCTCTATCTTTAAAAGGCCTTTCTGCCTCAGTAACTGCTATATATCCTATGAGAACATTATCAATTGTAACTTTCTCAATAATCATATTATTATCATCTATACCTTTTACCATAACAGGACAGTTTTGACTATCAACTTTTTCCCATATTCTATTAAATTTTGCAGAATTCATAGCGTTATTGGAAAAGTAACCTTTCTTTATATGTTCATCCCAGTAATGACCAATGGACTTGTTACATATAGAATTGGCTATAATTTTGCTGCTAGTATCATTAAATATAATAGGATTCCCGACAAGTTTAAATCCAATATCTATAATATGCTGAATACCTTTTTCATGTATGAGTGCATCTAATAGTTCTTCCATATATATATCTATATTTTTAAGGTCGAAGATAATATCCTGTATTTCATTGAAAAGAATATATTTATTTTTATCCGTATCAATCAAAATAATATTTGAATTTTTAAAATAGTCAGGAACTTTATAATGATTTATACACAAAAGGTTTACTGGGTAGTTTATGGGGTGAAGATTTGCTAAATCTGAGGCGTCTCCAACATATAAAGTGTTTGGATCAAAGGATTTCATTTCACTTAGAAGTAACTTAACTAAGTTAATCTTTGTGGATTTTTCATTTTTTAGTATTAATTTGTGAGTATACTGTACTAATTTAGATGAAAGAGCTTTAATATCTATATTCATAGGAAATCACCTCATGATAAAGTATATTACAAAGTGTAACGTTTTGTAAACTTACTTTTTAACATTTGTAGGATGACTTGTAAGATTTAGATAAGTATAATTATAGATATCAATGAATCTTACTTAGTGGGAATCTGTTTCTCCCACTAAGTTTAGATGAATTATCTAGGGGCGTAGCTACTGTTATCTCCCACTTTGATAGAAAAGCAAATATCCCGAATCTTTGATTTGGTGATAGTCGCTTTCGCTGTGTGTGTGGCAATGTTACAGTAGATAGCTATTAGATAAATAAAGTAATTCTATAATAATGGGGGTATGGAGTTATATGAAAAATGGATTAGAACTATATGATGAGCATTTAGAAAGACTTAAAAAAGTTATAGCACTGAAGAAAGCAGACAGGACACCTATTAATTTAAATGCAGATTCTTTTTGTGTTAGAACAGCAGGAGGAAAGTTAGCAGATCTTGTGACAAATATAGAATATGGAAACGAACTATTACTTCAAGGTATGAAGTCCTTTGGTGATATTGATTGTACATTGGGATATGGATGTTTTCCTCAAACTAAAGGAGCCTTTTTCCTTTCGAATATTAAGTTACCTGGACGTGAATTACCTGACGATGCTCTTTGGCAAATTGATGAAGTTGGATTTATGACAGAAGATGATTATGACACTATAATTGATAAAGGCTGGAATAAGTTTTATATAGATTTTTGTAAAAATAGATTAGGAGATCCTTTAAAGATAATGGAGGATATAATAAAAGTACAGCCCAAAATAGCACAGAGTTATAAAGATGCAGGTATTGTAGCAATAATAGGTAATGCTATGGTAGGAGCTCCTTATGAAACCTTGTTTGCTGGTCGTTCAATAAAAAATTTTGTGAAAGACCTGATAAGAATACCTGATAAAGTTATAGCTGTAATGGACGTTATGGCTGAAGAAGGTTATGAGGATTTAAGAAAAGCAATACGTGCTGATAAACCTTTAGCAGTATTTTCAGGTGGATCGCGTATGGCAGGAGATTTTATATCACAAAAAGCTTTTGAAAAATTTGCATGGCCATATTTAAAAAAAGGTGTTGAGGTTGCGGTTGAAGAAGGGGCAAATGTTTATCTTCATTCGGATTTATGTTGGGATCGTTTTTTAGATTATTTATGTGATCTTCCAAAAGGCAAATGTATTTTCCATCCTGACAGTACAACAGATATTTTTAAAGCTGGAGAAGTACTTAAAGGACATATGTGCATTATGGGAGATGTTTCACCTTCACTTTTAACATTAGGTACACCTGATGAAGTATATGAGTACAGCAGGAAATTGATTGACCAATTTGCATCACAAGGGTTTATTATGGCTGCAGGATGCTGCATACCGGCAAATGCAAAAGTAGAGAATGTAAAAGCAATGGTTACAGCTGCTTTAGAATCATAAAGTGTATATTGCGAATAGGAAATAGTACAAGTAACAGTTCTGGTGTAAACGATTTGGATGATTATTAAAATAAAAGGGGTGAAATAATGGAAAATATAAGTGGAAAGAAGTCATTATGGATATTTGCAATACTCTCTTTTGGATTTTTGATAATGGCAACGGGAACTACTTCTCCTGCGTTGGCAAATATATCTCAAGCCTATCCTAACTTACCTTTTAGTGTAGTTGTACTTATTGCTACTATACCTACTTTGCTTTTAATTCCATTTTCATTAATATCAGGGAAACTAGCTGGCACGGTTATAACTTATAAAAATCTTACTATTATTGCAATAGTTCTATTTTTAATAGGTGGAGTTGGTCCATATTTTATAAGTAACTTTGGTTTAATTCTTGTTATGAGAGGAGTTTTAGGAGCGGGGCTTGGAATAATGTCACCTCTTGGTGGTGCTCTTACATTAACTCTTTTTGAACCAAAAGAAGCGGAAAATCTTATGGGTGCAGGTGTTGTTGTTGGAAACGTTGGCGGCATAGTATTTCAACTTCTTGGCGGAATATTTTGTGCAGTTAATTGGAGATTTACTTTTCTTGCTTATCTTTTAGGAGCAGTATCACTTATTATAGTTATACTCTTCTTTCCAAAACTTCCGTTGACTGCAAAATCCAATTCTGAAAAAGTTAAAATGCCGGCATACGTATATATATGGTCAAGTATATATGGAATTTTAATGTTATTAGTATATCCAATGTTTACAGGAATGTCTTCGCTAATACTTACAAATCACTATGGAAATGCTGCTGGAGCAGGAGTGGCACTTACCATGTTTACAGTTGGCGGAATGATAGCGGGAGCAATCTTTGGCGCGGCATTTAGAATGTTATCCAAGTTCACTATTCCTATAGGTATTGTATTAACTTCTGTGGGATTTATATTCTTTGCATATGGAACGAATTTAATTCTTTTTATAATTGGAGCAACTATTGTTGGTATAGGATTTAGTCTTTCTGGTACCGCTATCATGATGCAGGTGGGAAGAGCAGTCCCAGCATCTGGAACTGCTGTTGCAATGTCTATTGTCATGGCATTTATGAGTATAGGTGGTTTTGTTTCAGGATTTGTATTTGCATTTATTGAAAAAATATTTAATATAACGTCATTGAGATTTCCATTCAAATTTTCACTTGTATGTTTTATTATTTATGCAGTTATCCATTTAGTGGCAAATTTTAAGACTCCTAAAAAGCAAAAGGTTGCAATTTAAAATTATTTAGATAAGCAGAGCTATTGTTATTTAATAGATAAAAAGTTGTTAATAATTTTAATTAAATGGGGGATTAATATGAAAACTGGAAAAGAATTGTACGGTGAGCATCTTAACAGACTTAAAGATGTAATAAATATGAAAAAGACTGACAGGGTACCAATTGTACTTAATGCAGATGCTTTTTGTACGAAGAACGGAGGAGGAAAGCTATCAGATCTTGTCAATGATGTAGTGTATGGAAATATGGAGCTGTTAAAGGGGATGCAGGCACTTGGAGATATTGACAGCATAGAGATACCTGGGACATATCCTCCATCTATGGGTGCATTTTTCCTTTCTAAAATCAAAGTACCAGGAAGAGAATTGCCTGATAACATGATTTGGCAGATTGATGAAAAGTCATATATGACGGAAGATGATTATGATACTATAATTGATAAAGGATGGAATTACTTTTTTATGGAATATGCCAAAAAGCATATACCTGAAGGACTTAAGGAAGTAGAGTATTTCAGTCAATTTGCTCCACAAATAGAGCAGAATTTTGTTGATGCAGGGATTGTTCCCTTATGCCAGGGTAGTGTAATGACTGGTGCACCATTTGGTGCTTTGTATCCTGCACGAGGAATATCTAAATTTCTTATTGATTTACACAAGATTCCTGACAAGGTTCAGGCAGCTATGGATGTTATAGAAGAGGAAAATGAAAAAGTGTTAAGGAAGCAAATTCGTGAAGTAAAACCTTTAGCAGTATTTACAGGAGGGGCTAGGGAAGCAGGTGATTTTCTTTCTTTAAAGGCATTTGAAAGATTTTCATGGCAGTACACAAAAAGAATTATAGATATTATAGCAGAGGAAGGTTCTATTGCTTACCTTCATCTGGATATGAGTTGGGATAGATTTATAAATTATTTCCTTGATTTACCTAAAGGTAAATGCATTTTTTCACCAGATAGCACAACAAATATTTTTAAAGCTGGAGAAGTACTAAGAGGGCATATGTGTTTCATGGGAGATGTTGCACCTTCACTTTTAACTTTAGGTACTCCAGATGAAGTTTATAAGTATGCCAGAAGATTGATTAAAGAATTTGCACCTCAAGGACTTATTATGTCATCAGGATGCAGCATACCTCCAAATGCTAAAGTTGAAAATGTAAAGGCTATGGTTGCAGCTGCTCTTGACAACTAGCATGTCTGAATTGAATAAATATTTTTATCAAATTTATACTAAATATAGCATCATTGTAGTAAATCTGCAATGGTGCTATATTTTTTAGTTAACAATTAAGAATGAAAAATTGATAGTTAACAAATAAGACAAGTTATTATCAATAGAGATATATATCACTATTGATAATAACTGTGCGAGTGATATAATTATTGTGATAAACAGAGTTCTTGGCATCAGATGAAGTTTTAACTCTATCTGATGCTTATTAACAGGATTCTTAGTGATTCAGCACTTAGAAGGCGTTATCCTTTAGGGGAAATCGTTATCCAGGGATGTAGCTGCTCTTTACTCCCACTTGAAGAAAAGCAGATATCCCAAATTCTTTGATTTGGTGATAGTCGCTTTTATATAGTATGTAGGAGTATTAGAGCAGGTAATTATCGGACAAATTTTGATAAGTCATTTGAAAGAAAATAACAAGTTAAGGATGCGACAAATATTTTTTTGAAAATGCCTAAGTAGGGAGGAAGAAGTTTTGGAAAAGATTGCACTCATAACAGATAGTACTAGTGATTTGAGTAACAGTACTATAGAAAGATATAATATAAAAGTACTTCATTATAGGATAATATATAAAGACAAAGAATTTATAGATAAAGTAACTATAACTCCAGAATATGTATATGATAACTTAGATAAAGAAATACCTACATCGTCTATGCCATCTATGAGTGAAATGGAAGATTTGTTTACAAATTTAGAAAAAGAAAATTACACACATGCTATAGTTGTAACTCTTTCAGCTGGATTAACTGGCTTTTATAATGGAGTAAAGTTAGTAAGTGAAAATCATCCTAAAATTAAAACATATATATTTGATTCTAAATCAATTTCTCTTGGAGAGGGTTTTATAGTAACTAATTGTGCAAAGCTCATAGAAAAAGGTGTAAGTTTTGATGAGATAGTTAGGACAATACCAATAGTAAGGAGTAAGATAGATCTATTTTTTGTGGTTGGAACTTTAGAATATTTAAAAAAAGGTGGTAGAATAGGTAAAGTAGCAGGTACAATTGGGGAACTTTTAAATATAAAACCTATTGTATCAATTGATAATAATGATGGAAAATACTATACTTATGATAAAGTAAGGGGAAGAAAGAAATCCTTAAGTAGGTTAGTTGAAATTGCAAATGGAATTCTTGACAAAAAAAAGTGTAAACTGTGTATTGTACATGGTCATGCACTAGAGGATTCAAAAAAAATATTTGATTCAATAAAGAATCATAAAAATGTAACTTCTGCAATTTTTGGGGGAGCACTAAGTCCTGTAGGAGGAGTTCACAGCGGACCTGGATTAGTTGGTTTAGTATTATTTGAGGAAGAATAAATTTTATGAGTGACTTTAATTTTAAAGGAAATACAAAGAAAGAAGAAGGATTTCTTTATAAAGAATACAAAAAGAAGCTGGCAGAATTAAAAAAGGTAAAAAAGGAACAAGAAGCTGTAGGTCAGGTCTTTACAAAAGGACTTCTTCCTATATATACACTTTATATTTTAAGTATAAGTCCTACTAATGGAAATGATATATCCCATAAAATAGGAGAAAGAACAGGTGGAAGGTGGATACCAAGTACGGGGGGAATCTACCCAATTTTAAGAAAACTGGAAAAGGATAAGTTGGTAATTGGAAAATGGGATGATTCTAAAAATAAAATGCAAAAAATATATACTCTTACGGATTTAGGAGTATGTGAACTGAAAAATAGAAAAAATCTTCTAAGAGATAAAATAGAAGATTCTCTAGAAGTATTTAAAATTGTATATAAAGATTTGTATGATGAACTAGAAAAAAATAAAGATCTGGCTGATGACTACCAACGCTAATACTCTCACTTGTCCAAAAGTGGGAGTATTAGCGTTGGTATATACCTGAATAACCATCCATAAGGGGATGTTGTACTAAGAAATTTACATACAACATATTGGCTTATTATATTAACTGTTACTTTTAAAATAATCTTCCTTAAATTTTTTAAAGGAATAACTTACAGGTTTGTTTACTCTATATAATCCATATACAAGTACTATAATTGCAAAGCCAAAGGATACTATATTTGTTAGTACAGGTGATGTGAAACCTGCCAATATTTTGTCTTCTAGCATCATATTTAAGGATGTATGGGCCAGTACAGCTCCTCCTAAGTATATTACCATAGGGTGCTTATTCATAAGCTTTGCTACAAACTGACTCCCAAAAAATATTATAGGAATATTTAATACTAATCCAAATATTATACTGGGTACATGTCCATGAGCAGCAGCGGCTATTGCAAGTACATTGTCTAGACTCATGGTAGCATCAGCTATTACTATACTTGATATTGCACGAAAGTATTTATTTGAAGGACTAATTTTTAAATTTTCCTTCTCAGATTTAGGGCTTATAAAATTCCAAGTTATTTTTATAAGTAAAATTCCACCTATTAATTTTATAGGAAGCCATTCTATTAACATTATGTAAGTGATGAGGCAAGCAAATATTATTCTTAGAAAAATCGCAGCAAATACTCCAATCATAGAAGCAGATTTTGCATGTTTCTTTGGTAAATCCTTAGTTGCTAGTGCTATAACTCCGATATTATCACCACTTAATACTATATCTAATAAAGTAATTTGTAGAGCTCCTAGCAAAAAAGTAGTTAAATTATCCACGCTTTTTACTCCTTTTATCTCCTAATTTTAAATTAAGTTAGTATTGTATAAAGTAATATATTCATTAAATATAATGAATATTACTTATTTATTTTTCCTATAGTTTATTGTAACACATAAATATTAAGATATAAAGTATATAAAGCAAAATAATTTATCACATAATGTGGTTTTAATATCCACATATATTTTAAACAATGATTAGTATAGAAAATTCTGACTTATTATTTTATTTAATTCCTATGTGTGATAAAATTAAATTTGAATAGATATTTATCCGATGACTACCTGCTCTAATACTCCCACACACAGCGAAAGCGACTATCACCAAATCAAAGAATGGAATATCTGCTTGCACACAGCGAAAGCGACTATCACCAAATCGAAGATTTGGGATATCTGCTTTTCTTCAAGTGGGAGTAAAGAGCAGCTACGTCCCTGGATAACGATTTCTAAGCATCAGGTGGAGTTTTAAAACTCCATCTAATGCCAAGAACTTTGTTTATATGAAATTAAAACGATTGCAAAATAGGGGGAAATTAAATGAAAAACTATACTAATTTATTTAGAATTAAGTTAAATGATAAGTGGGGTTATATAGATAATAATGGACAAGTTATCATAGAACCTATATTTCAATATGCATGGGACTTTTTGGATAGTTTAGCTGCTGTTAAGATGAACAATAAATGGGGATATATAGACTGCAATGGAAAAACAGTTATAGACTATAAATATAAACAGTCATGGAATTTCTCTGATGGATTTGCTCCTGTAAAAATAAAGGAAAAGTGGGGGATTATTGACCATAATGATAATATGGTTGTAGAACCAAGTTTTAATTTTATTGATGAATTCTCAAATGGAATGGCACTGGTAAACAAAAATAGTAAGTATGGTTTTTTGGATAAAAAGGGAAATTACCCAATAGCATTGAAATACGAAAATGCCTTTAGTTTTTCAGAAGAGGTTGCTAGGGTAAATAATGGTGATAAGTGGAAATATGTTAATAGCAAAGGAAATGAAGTAATAAACTGTGATTTCGATTGCGTTTTTGATTTTCATGAAGGATTAGCTCAAGTTATGAAAAATTTTAAATATGGATTTATTGATAAATCAGGTAATTTAGTTATAGGGCTCGAATATGATAGCACAGATGGTTTTTATGAAGACGTAGCTAATGTAAAGATAGATGAAAAATGTGGATACATAAATAAAAAAGATGAGTTTGTAATAGATCCTATTTTTGATGAAGCTCTTAATTTTAGTGAAGGACGAGCCTTTGTGAAAATAAAGGATAAATGGGGATGCATTGATAAAAGTGGAAAATTTGTATTGAAACCTCAATTTGATGATGTAAATAATTTTTGTAATGGAGCAGCTATGGTAATATTGGATGATAAATATATATATATTGATAAAGACGGAAAAAGAATTTGGGAAGAACAGTAAATGCAATAAAAAATTAAAAGTTAAAAATTAAAGAGGAAATGGGCATAGATTTGTGTAAGAGTGAATCCATGCTCATTTATTATTGAATATAACTCAACTTTCAACTAAAAAATTGAGTCTATATTTTTATGGTTATTAGATATATAATAGGTTTTGTGACTTAATTATTATAAATGCGTTTGGAGGACTGAATATTTTGAAGTTATATATTTCGGACTTGGATGGAACTTTATTAAATTCAGATCAAGTCGTAAGCAAAAATTCAATTAGAATTATAAATAAGTTAATAGATTCAGGATTAAAATTTACTATTGCTACAGCTAGGTCCTATGAAGCTTGTAAAAGTATATTGAAACCATTAAACCTAAATATACCTATTATTTTAAATAATGGAGCTTTCATATATGATACTACTTTGGCTAAAAATATAGTAGAAAACTATTTAGATGAGTGTACTGTTTATTTCATTTTAAAATATTATAAATTAAAAAAAATCTCACCTATAGTGTCTGCAGTAGATTCAGCTGGAAATAAAAAGATATTTTATAGGGGAATTTTTAATGAAGGACAAGACATATACATAAATTCAAGAATACAGCATGGTGATACAAGGCTTACTGAGGTAAGTGATTTTTCAGAAATAGTTAATTATAATATAATAAATATTTTTGCAATAGAAGCAAAAGGTGTTTTAGATGACACATATCAATTATTTACAAAAGTAATAAAGGGCAGTTTTCATTACACAGAGGAGATATATGCAAAAGGTTTTTTCTGGCTTGAATCAATGAATTATAATGCTAATAAAAGCTTAGCAGCTAAATACTTAAAGGAAAGTTTGAAAGCAGACAAGCTTATTTGTTTTGGAGATAATTTAAATGATGTACCACTTTTTAAATTTGCGGATGAAAAATATGCAGTTAAAAACGCATATGATGAATTAAAAAAGTTGGCCACAGGAATTATTGGTTCAAATAATGAGGATGGAGTGGCTAAATTTCTTGAGAATCATATCAGTAATAGTTAAAGAACTCTGTTTATGGTAAATGCATAATAAAGGTTTGAAGATGGTATAGTAGTGTTAAACTGATATTGAATTAAATTTAGAAATAATATATAATATAAATATACCCCCCTAGGGGGCAGGGAGGAGAAAATGAACGAAGAAAAAAAGAAAGCCATACAAGCTTTAAAAACTTCAAAAGGACAAATAGAAGGTATAATAAAAATGATTGAGGAGGGAAGATATTGTATTGATATATCTAATCAAATGGTTGCAGCTCAATCATTGCTAAAAAAAGCTAATTTGCTTATTCTAAAACAACATCTTAATAATTGTGTAAAAGATGCCTTTATTAACAATAGCGGTGATGAGAAGGTAGATGAGATAATAGGTTTACTTTCAAAGTTACTAAAAGAGTAAAATACAACTAAAAAAATATATGCCTCCTCTTGCTTATCATCTTATATTAAAGGTTTTATATCTAGCAATGTAGGAGGTGTAAAGTAAAAGCATAAATGATAACTTATAGTAAAATACCACCCCACAGGTGGGGGGTAAATATAATATTCAATGTAAAAGTTCAAAATATAGATAGTAGTTTTAAAGTTATACATATCAAAACAGAAGGAGGAAGGAGCAATGATAAAAAGGACATTAAAAATAGAAGGAATGACCTGTGCAGCTTGTGTTAAAGCAGTAGAAAGAGCTTCAAAAAAACTAGATGGTGTGTTAGATGCTAATGTTAATTTGGCAACAGAAAAATTAAGTGTAAGTTTTGATGAGTCAAAGGTTAATGTTCAAGATATACAGTGTGCAATAGATAAAGCTGGATATAAAGCTTTAATTGATACTACAAATAAAACCTTGAAGATAGAAGGAATGACCTGTGCAGCTTGTGCTAAAGCAGTAGAAAGAGTTTCAAAAAAACTAGAAGGCGTATATGAAGCAAATGTAAATATTGCTACGGAAAAGCTAAGTATAGCATTTGATGCTTCAAAGGTTAATGTTCAGGATATAAAAAAGGCAATAGAAAAAGCAGGATATAAAGCTTTAGAAGAAGAAATTTCTGTAGATACAGATAAGGGAAAAAAAGAAAAAGAAGCAAAGTCGTTATGGAATAGATTTATAATATCTGCTGTATTTGCAGTTCCACTACTTATAATAGCTATGGTACCAATGATTAGTGAAAAATTGGGATATATGCTTCCACAGGCTATAGACCCAATGAATCATCCGCAAGTTTTTTCCATAATACAGTTACTTTTAGTATTACCTATAATGATTGTTGGTAGAAAGTATTTTACTGTTGGCTTTAAATCATTATTTAGAAGAAGTCCCAATATGGATTCACTTATAGCAATAGGCTCATCTGCTGCTTTTATCTATAGTGTTTTTGCAGTATATGAAATTTTTATAGGAAACACAAACTATCATTTATATTTTGAATCAGCAGGTACAATACTTACTCTTATTACATTAGGTAAATATCTGGAATCTGTTGCTAAAGGAAAAACTTCGGAAGCTATAAAAAAGCTTATGGGGCTTGCACCAAAAACTGCTACTGTAATTAAAGAAGATAAGGAAATAGAAATTTCTATAGATGAAGTTGAAGTTGGAAATATAATTGTAGTAAAACCTGGTGAAAAAATACCTGTAGATGGAGAGGTTACAGAGGGAATTACTTCAGTAGATGAATCCATGCTTACAGGTGAAAGTATACCTGTAGAAAAAAATCCTTCTGATAAGGTCATTGGAGCAAGTATAAATAAAAATGGTTCTATTAAGTATAGAGCTACAAGAGTTGGTAAGGATACAGCACTGGCACAAATTATTAAATTAGTAGAGGAAGCCCAGGGGTCAAAGGCTCCTATTGCAAAATTAGCAGATGTTATATCAGGATACTTTGTACCGGTAGTAATGGCATTAGCTATAATTGCTGCTTTAGCTTGGTACATATATGGTGAAACAGGAGTATTTTCACTTACCATATTTATATCAGTGTTAGTAATTGCGTGTCCTTGCGCTTTAGGATTGGCAACACCAACTGCTATTATGGTTGGTACCGGAAAAGGTGCTGAATATGGTGTGCTTATAAAAAGTGGTACTGCACTGGAAACAGCGCATAGAATTCAAACTATAGTATTTGACAAAACAGGAACTATAACTGAAGGTAATCCAAAGGTTACAGATATAGTTACAATTCCAGACATAGATGAAAACTATTTACTTCAATTAGCAGCTTCAGGTGAAAAATCATCAGAGCATCCTTTGGGAGAAGCAATAGTTAAAGAAGCTGAAAATAGGAAAATTGAATTAAAAAAATTACAGTCATTTAAAGCTGTACCAGGTCATGGAATAGAAGTTAATATAGAAAACAGTAAAATATTGCTTGGTAATAGAAAACTTATGCTTGAAAGTAATATCTCTTTAGAAAAATTAGAGGAAAGATCACAAGTTTTAGCAGATAAAGGCAAAACTCCTATGTATGTAGCTCTTGAAAATAAGGCAATTGGTGTAATTGCTGTAGCAGATACGGTTAAAGAACACAGTAAAAAGGCTATAGATAAACTTCATTCTATGGGAATTGAAGTGGCAATGATAACTGGAGATAACAAGAAAACTGCTGAAGCTATAGCTAAGCAGGTTGGAATAGATAGAATACTTGCAGAAGTTTTACCACAAGATAAAGCTAATGAAGTTAAAAAACTTCAAAGTGAAAACAAGAAAGTTGCCATGGTTGGAGATGGCATAAATGATGCACCAGCTTTAGCACAGGCTGATATAGGTATAGCTATAGGGTCTGGTACAGATGTAGCTATGGAGTCTGCAGATATAGTTTTAATGAGAAGTGATTTAATGGATGTGGTCACAGCTATAGATTTAAGCAAGAAAACAATAAAAAATATAAAGGAAAACTTGTTCTGGGCTTTTGGTTATAATAGTTTAGGAATTCCGGTAGCTATGGGAGTACTTCACATATTTGGAGGACCACTTTTAAACCCAATGATAGCAGCTCTTGCCATGAGTTTAAGTTCTGTATCAGTTTTAAGTAATGCTTTAAGATTGAAAGGCTTTAAGCCATCAATATAAATAAACATTTATAAAATGAAGGGTGGAATAAGTTATGAAAAAGAAGATAATTGTTGAAGGAATGAGCTGTGGACACTGTGTTAATCATGTAAAAACAGCATTGGAGGAACTTAAAGGTGCATCCAATGTGTCTGTTGATTTAGATTCAAAAACAGCTTTAGTTGAATCTAGTGGTGAAATTAAAGATGCTGACATAAAATCTGCTATTGAAGATGTGGGTTATGAAGTTGTTTCCATAGAGCAAGTATAATATTTAATATTTAGCACAAAGAAGATGCCTCACAATAGAAAATAATTTTAAATAATATGTTCCTTTTCTATGGATGTATACTTAACTTTCATAGGCACAAAAATACTCCCCTTATTATAAACAGATTGGGGCTGTCTACTCTAAGGGGAGCATACTGCTTTAGTTTGTATACATTTTCCTAAATATAAATACATTAACTTTATATAAATACATTAACTTTTAAACTAGAAATTAACCTTTTGCCCATTATACATATACTGCAAGAGCTTTTTCATTTCTTCCTCAGTTATTGCTCTAGGATTGGATCCAGTGCAGGCATCCATCATGGCATTGTGAGCTATAAAATCTAGGTTTTCATTAAAATCGTTTTCGCTTATACCATAATCTTTTATGGTGAGAGGAATATCCATCTTTTTGTTCATAGTACGAATCATTTCAGTTAATGAATCTATTAGCTCATCTTCACTATTTCCTGATAGATGCAGCTTTTTGGCTATTTTAGCATATCTTTCTGAACAAGCTTTCTTGTTAAAATCTATAACATAAGGTAAGTATATGGCATTAGCACACCCATGAGGTATGTGAAATACTGCACCAGTTTTATGTGCTATACTATGAGTTATTCCAAGGAGAGCATTTGAAAATGCCATCCCAGCTAGACATTGGGCTATATGCATATGTCCTCTAGCTTCTTTATCTTCTTCATAGGATTTCAATAAATATTTATGAATCATGGTTATAGCATGCATAGCAAGTGGATCTGAGAAATCTGAATGTAAACTTGCTACATATGCTTCTATTGCGTGAGTAAGTGCATCCATTCCAGTGTGTGCTGTAAGCTTTTTGGGCATTGTTTCTGCAAGAGACGGATCTATTATAGCTATATCAGGGGTAAGGTTAAAATCTGCAAGAGGATATTTTATTTTAGCTTTATAGTCTGTTATTACAGAAAATGATGTTACTTCAGTTGCTGTTCCACTTGTAGAAGGTATAGCAACAAATTGTGCCTTCTGCCTTAATTTAGGAATTCCAAAAGGGACTACCGCTTTTTCAAATGTAAAGTCGGGGTATTCATAAAATATCCACATTGCTTTAGCAGCATCTATGGGAGATCCTCCACCTATTGATACTATCCAATCTGGGTTAAAGTCTCTCATTATTTTAGCGCCATTCATAACAGTATCAACAGACGGATCAGGCTCAACACCTTCTATTAATTTAACTTCCATACCAGTTTCTTTTAAGTATTTTTCAACTTTGGCTAAGAATCCAAATCTCTTCATAGATCCCCCACCTACAACAACTACTGCTTTATTTCCATCTAAATTTTTTAAATTTTCTAAGGCATTTTCACCAAAGTAAATATCCCTAGGCAAAGTAAATCTTCCCATTTTTGTCCTCCTTATTATTAAGTTACATTACTTTTTTAGAATTTAACTATTGGGGTAATTAAATTTTTTGGTTTATATTTAATTAAATATATAAGCAAGTATTGTGCCAGTATATTTTTTATCATGAAAAGATTGAATCTAGATGGATATTTTATAGAGTTTAGTTATCTTTTTAAATACTGTTGTAAAAAACAACAATTTTTCTTAAAATACTGTTGCTTTTTACAACAGTGTTGTTTTTATATACAATTTAAGAAAAATTAATTTGATATTTTTTTATCTTTGTGTACAAAGTACTTCTATTTATTCCTAAAATTTTAGAAGCTTTTGACATATTATGATTACAGTTGTGTATACAATTTATTATTGCTTTTTTTTCCCACTCTTCTAATGAACACATATCATATTTAAGGTTTGTAGTACAAGGATTAGTTTGCTTATTTACTGAAAGATTATTTTGAAAGTCAAAAGATGTATTTCCATTCATATTTACAATATTCTCAATACAATTTTCTAATTCTCTAACATTTCCAGGCCAATTATGTTTTAAAAGCTTTTGATATATATCAGGTCTTACTATTGGAATGGGTTTTTTAAGTTTAAAAGCTTTTATCTTTAAAAAATAGTCTATTAGTATTTTAATATCCATATCTCTTTCCCGAAGTGGTGGCACATATATAGGTATTACATTTAGTCTGTAGTATAAGTCTTCACGAAAAGTTCCTTTTTTTATCTTTTCCCTTAAATTCTTGTTGGTAGCCGCTATAATTCTTACATCTATTTTGATGCATTTATTTCCACCTATTCTTGTGATACAGTTTTCTTGGAGAACCCTTAAGAGATTTACTTGCATATCCAAAGGCATTTCTCCAATTTCATCTAAAAATAAAGTACCTCCATTTGCAAGTTCAAATTTTCCTGCACGGCCTCCACGTTTTGCACCTGTAAATGATCCATCTTCATATCCGAACAATTCACTTTCTATTAGATTCTTTGGTATGGCACCGCAGTTTATTGCTATAAAGCTTTTGTTTTTTCTATTGCTGTCATTGTGAATTGACTGGGCAATAAGTTCTTTTCCTGTACCACTTTCACCTTGAATTAATACAGTAGAAGGACTATTAGATATATTTTTTAACTGTTCTTTTAAATTTATCATTTTTTCGCTGTTGCCAATTATATCATCAAATGTGTAAGCAGCAGATCCACTTGTATATTTGTTAACCAAGTTATATACATTTTGTATATCTTTAAATATAACTACCATACCAGTTACAATATTACTTTTATCTTTTATAGGATATACATTTAAATTAAATCTTTTCTTCTCATCCGAATATAAAATTTCCTTATCCGTATATACATTGCCTGATTTGAGTTCATCAAGTATATACTGCCATATGTGTAAAACTTTATAAACATTTTTATCTATAATATCTTTTTGGTTTATGCCAAGGAGATTACAAGCACTGTTATTTATAGCCTTGACTATTCCGCTATTATCTACAGCAAAAATTCCAAAATCCATGGAATTCATGATTTTATTTAAGTATTGGTATGCTTTAAATAATTCATTTTGAGACTTATTTAATTTTAAGTGATTTTCAATGGACTTTACTGCTGATACAACAAGACCCAATGTATGGGGATGAGCCAATTGACGTTTTCCAGTTAAAGTTAGACATCCGATTATATTTCCTTGTTCGTTATGTATGACAGATGCAGAGCAGGTATAAATCTGAAAAGTATTTATAAAATGTTCTTTGCCTGAAAGTTGAACTGACAAATTTTCAAAAATAGCAGTTCCTGCTGCATTTGTACCTGCACTTTGTTCACTCAGATCAATACCTTCTGCTATTCCAGCCTTTGCCTGCTCCATTACAATATCTTTGTCACCTATGATAGTTAATACAATTCCATTTTTGTCTGTGAGATATAATGAGAAACCTGATCCACTTAAAAAATCATAAAGTATTTCCATAAATGGTTTTGCTATTTTTATAATATCGTTGTTTTCTTTTATTAAGTTGTCCAATTCTTTGCGACTAAGTGTTCGTTTAGGTTTTGGTATACCTTTTTCTATATGGTATTTAATGCATCTATTAAGAGACCTACTGACTATTTCACTATGAGTAAATGGTTTAAACATTATTAGATTACCTTCCTTTTTATATCAATGAATCTTACTTAGTGGGAGAAGCAGATATCTCAAATCTTTGATTTAAAGTGAATCGCTTTCTCTTTAGAGTTTTGTTTCTCCCACTAAGTTTAGATGAATTATCTAGGGGCGTAGCTACTGTTATCTCTCACTTTGATAGAAGAGGGAGTGTTACAGTAGGTAGCCATCAGATAAATAGCTTTATCTTAGTGTATTATTATAGTTATGTTTATTTTGAAATTATAATATATAATTTTATCATAATTTAGGTATATATGTTGACTTACTCATAGTAGATATTAATTAAATCTTAAGTTCGCAATTAAAAATACGAATATTTATCAGTTTATCCGATCGCTACCATTGCTAACACCCAAATCTTCTATCAAAGTTGGGGAATAAGTACTGTTACGCGCCTGGATAACGATTTCTAAGCATCAGGTGGAGTCAAAACTCAACCTGATGCCAAGAACTCTGTTTATAATTATGAATCGGATTGATTATTTTTTGCATCTATAAGAAAGGAAGTCTTTTGTCCAATATTTTAAGTAAAAACTGTCACATTTTTTTAATGCGACAGTTTTTTTATATGAATTTTTAGAATGTAACTACTGATTTAATTAAATCTTTTGGCTTATTTTTCATAAGCAAAAGGGCCTTTTCAATATTTTCTGCACCATCAAATACATGAGTAACAAGTTTACTCAAATCAACACGTTTATATAGAACAAGATCTCTTAGCATTTCCATTCTAAGACGTCCGCCGGGGCATAATCCTCCTCTTATAGTTTTGTGAGCCATGCCGCAGCCCCATTGAACACGAGGTATTGGTAAAGTATCACCGCTTCCATGGTAGTTGATGTTAGAAATTACGCCGCCAGGTTTAACCATAGTTACTGCTTGTGCTAGTGTTTCAGCACCACCGCCTGCCATGATTACACGGTCTACACCTTTACCATGAGTTAAGTCCATGATTTGTTCAACTATATCACCATTTTTATAATTTACAATATCAGTTGCTCCATAAAATTTAGCTGTTTCAACACAAACAGGTCTGCTTCCAACACCGATAATTCTGCCTGCTCCTCGAAGTTTGGAACCGGCTATTCCCATTAATCCAACAGCTCCTATACCAATTACTACAACGCTGGAGCCCATTTTTATGTCTGCAAGTTCTGCTCCATGAAAACCAGTAGTCATCATGTCTGTCATCATAACTGCACTTTCTAAAGGTATTTCATCTGGGAGTATGGCAAGATTCATATCTGCATCGTTTACATGAAAGTAATCTGCAAATACACCATCTTTAAAATTGGAAAACTTCCATCCTGCAAGCATACCGTTTGAATGCTGCTGAAAACCAGCTTGGACTTCTAAAGATCTCCAGTCAGGTGTTGTGCATGGTACGATAACTCTATCGCCAACTTTAAAATCTTTAACTTCGCTGCCAACTTCGGCTATTTCACCTACAGCTTCATGGCCTAAAATCATATTTTCCCTATTACCAAGTGCTCCTTCAAAAACCGTATGTATATCTGATGTACATGGGGATACAGCTAGAGGATGTACAATCGCATCATAAGGACCTGGCACTGGGTTTTTCTTTTCAATCCATCCTAATTTGTTAATACCTAACATTGCAAAACCTTTCATAATAGAACCTCCTAATAAATTAAATATAAAAATTTTAGTAAATAAAATGGTATTTTTAAATATCTATTTAAATATATAAGCAAATGTTGTGCCAGTATGTTTTTTATCATGAAAAGGTTGAATTTAGGGGGGTAGGACTTTATAAGGTTAATATATATAATTGAAAAATGCTGTAAAAAGCAACATTTTTTAAGAAAATAATGTTGCTTTTTACAACAAAGTTGTGTTTACATACACTTTAAGAAAAATTAATTTGATATTTTTTTATTTTTGTATACAAAGTACTTCTATTTATTCCCAGAATTTTAGAAGCTTTTGCAATGTTACCATTGCAATTACTCATACAATTTGTTATTGCTTCTTTTTCCAACTCTTTTAATGAATACATATCATATTTAAATTTTGTAGTACAAGGACTAGTTTGCGTATTTACTGAAATACTATTTTCGAAGTTGAAAGATGTATTTCCATTCATATTTACGATATTTTCAATACAATTTTCCAATTCTCTTACATTTCCGGGCCAATTATAATTTAAGAGCTTTTGATATATATCAGGTCTTACTATTGGAATAGGTTTTTTAAGTTTAAAAGCTTTTATCTTTAAAAAATAGTTTATCAGTATTTTAATATCCATATCTCTTTCCCGCAGTGGTGGTACATATATAGGTATTACATTTAGTCTATAGTATAAATCTTCGCGAAAAGTTCCTTTATGTATTTCTTCCCTCAAATTTTTATTAGTAGCTGCAATGATTCTTATATCTATTTTTACACATCTGTTCCCGCCTATTCTTGTAATACAGTTTTCTTGGAGAACTCTTAAAAGATTTACTTGCATATCTAAAGGCATTTCCCCAATTTCATCTAAAAATAAAGTACCACCATTTGCAAGTTCAAATTTTCCTGCACGCCCTCCATGTTTTGCACCTGTGAATGATCCATCTTCATATCCGAATAATTCACTTTCTATTAAATTTTTGGGTATGGCACCGCAATTTATTGCTATAAAGCTGTTATTTTTTCTGCTGCTGTCATTGTGGATGGACTGCGCAATAAGTTCTTTACCTGTACCGCTTTCGCCTTGAATTAGTACAGTGGAAGGACTGTTAGATATGCTTTTTAACTGTTTTTTTAAATTTATCATTTTTTCACTGCTGCCAATTATATCATCAAATGTATAAGTAGCAGATCCACTTGTGTATTTGTTAACCAAGTTGTATACATTTTGTATGTCTTTAAATGTAACTACCATACCAGTTACGGTATTACTTTTATCCCTTATAGGATATACATTCAAATTAAATCTTCTTCTTTTATCCGAATATAAAATTTCCTTATCTTCATATGAGTTTCCTGATTTAAGTTCATTAAGTATATATTGCCAATTATATAAAACTTTATATGCATTTTTATCTATAATATCTTTTTGGTCTATACAAAGCATATTACATGCACTGTTATTTATAGCTTTAATGATCCCATTGTTATCTACAGCTAAAATTCCAAAATCTATGGAATTCATGATTTTGTTTAAGTATTGATAGGCTTTAAATAATTCATTTTGAGATTTATTTAATTTTAAGTGGTTTTCAATGGACTTTACTGCTGCTACAACAAGGCCTAATGTATGGGGATGAGCCAATTGACGTTTTCCAGTTAGATTTAGACATCCGATTATATTTCCTTGTTCGTTGTGTATGACAGATGCAGAGCATGTACAAATTTGAAAAATATTTATAAAGTGTTCTTTGCCTGAAACTTGAACTGACAAATTTTCAAAAAGAGCAGTTCCTATTGCATTTGTACCAGCACTTTTTTCACTCATATCAGCACCTTCCACAATTCCAGCTTTTGCCTGCTCTATTAATATATCTTTGTCACCTATAATAGTTAATACAATTCCATTTTTGTCTGTAAGATATAATGAAAAACCTGATCCATTTAGAAAATCATAAAGTATTTCCATAAATGGTCTTGCTATTTCTATAATATAGCTGTTTTCTTTTATTAAGTTGTTCAATTCTTTACGGTTAAGATTTCGTTTAGGCTTTGGGATACCTTTTTCCATATGATATTTAATGCACCTATTAAGAGACCTACTAACTATTTCATTATGAGTAGATGATTTAAACATTATTAGATTACCTTCCTTTGTATATCATAAATAACTTTATACTAGTGTATTAATTTATAGTTATATTTATTTTGAAATTATAATATATAATTTTATCATAACTTGGGCGTAAATGTTAATTTATTCACAGTAGATATTAATTAAAATTTCCAAAATTTTTATTGACATATTATATATTAGTAGCATAATATATTACATATAATATATTATACTGATAATATATAAATTTACTTTTTAGGAGGTACTATTAATGTCAACAAAACATGCTATATTAGGTTTACTTAATGAAAGGCCAATGTATGGCTATGAAATTAAAAAAGAATTTGAAAAATCAGTAAGTTGTATTTGGTCCATAAACATTGGTCAGCTTTATACTTTATTAAAAAAAATGGAAAGCGAAAATGAAATAGTGAAGAAGGAAATATCTCAAAAAAATAGACCAGATAAATTTGTTTATACAATTGCAGATAAAGGCAAAAATGAGCTATATAAGTGGTTATCAGAACCAGTCGTAATGAGACAAACCAAGGATGAATTTTATTTAAAAATGATGTTTCTTACACAAATCCAAAATGAGGATGCAAAAAAGTACATAGATAAACAAATAGATATCATAGAAAAGCAACTAAATGAATTTAATAAGATAAAAAATATTAATAAGACAAAAAGAAATAAATTTATGGATATACTTTTGGAAGCTTCAATTATGCATTTTGAAGTAGATATTCAATGGTTAAATATTTATAAAGAGAGGATGGGTCTATTATGAAAAAAGTTATAATTTTATCACTAAAAGTAATTTTGTTAATTACAATAATGTTTATAAGTATGGCAGTTTCGTCTATACTTATTGGAGTTAAACATGGTCCTGAGTCTACAGAGAATACAGTTATACCAGTATTAATTTATTGTATTCTAAATACAATAATATTAACCTTGTTTATTGTTAAATCCAAATTGAGAAGTTATAAGCTTGTAGCAGTTAGTTTTATCATTTTTTGGGGAACACAATATTTTATGACTCAAATAGAAACTTTGTATTTCAATAGTGCTGTAAAAATGCCTTTAGAAGAATTAATAAGAAATGTTACTTCGGGTGCCATATACATCTTTGTATTTTCGTTGTTGGCAGTTTTAATTCTTGGAAAATTTAAAGGAGAAACAAATTTCCAATATAGTAATCTTAAAATAAAAACCATCATTATAAGTGCAATTCCAAATATGATACTCTTATCCATTGTTTATGTTATCATTTATTTTGTATTTGGATATTTTGTTGCATGGCAATTTGCCGATGTGAGATATTATTATACTGGGAGTACACACATCATAAGTTTTTTCACACACATGTCAAGCCAAGATCCAGTGATAATTTCATTTCAGTTATTTAGAGGAATTTTATGGTCCATCTTAGCTATTATAATAATTTATTCATTAGGTATTGAAAATTGGTTGACTTATATAACAACAGGATTAATTTTTAGCATATTAATAACGGCTCCATTAATATTTCCTAATTCTTATATGCCAGTATCAGTTCGAATAGGGCATTCTTTTGAGTTATCAACTTCTATGTTTACATTTGGAGTTGTATCAGTGATTATTTTAAAAAATAAATTACATTTAAATAAATTGGCAATAAACCAATTGAATTCATAAATTTTTTATTTTGGTTACTAACTAAGACCATATGATGGATATTAGTTCCACCATATGGTCTATTATTTTTGTCCATTAAATTTCTCTATTCCCTTATAATTTTCATCTATTTTATTACAATGATATGATTAGGAACGTATTAAAATACGATAATTTTATATTGAAAAACAATAAAAAGGTATTGAATTTTAATAAAAACTGCTATATAATACAATAAAATATAAAATTCATACAAGGGGGTAGTATGGATAATGGGGAGAAAGTACATCAAAATATTTAGAAACTGTGTATTATCTGTAATTTGTATAGTACTTGTAGTATTTATGATTATACCAGATTACATTATGTGTTTTTTTTCAAGAAATTTTTATTTTAGAGAATATATAAAAGGTAGTGAAAAGATTTATTTTTTAGGAACGTATCATAACATGACGTTAGATTCAACACCTTATTCCTATTTAAATTTAAAATCAGTTATTGAAAATTTAAGACCAGATTTACTTTTGATCGAAAGTAGACCTGAACAATTAAAAAATGGTAATTTTGCAGATGGACCAGGTGAGATGCTCTATTCTCATTTAATAGCAAATAAGCTTGGTATTGTAGTAAAAGGTGTAGATTGGTGGTAAGATTCTGGTAAAAATGTTCCAAACTCAACTAATCCTACAAGAGATGAATACATAAATAAGAATATACTAAAAGAAATTCCTTCCCATAAAAAAGTGTTGATATTGATGGGTAGTGCACATGTAACACTTGAAGAGCCGAAGCTTGAACAAGCGGGGTATAAAAGGGGGTTTTTCCCGGAAACTGCAAAAATTAAACTGCTTAAAGTTCACAATAAGAAACTGGTGTATCCAAAGGGAATGACTTTTTATATTAAAAAGAGAATTAATTATGAAAAAAGTTGTATAGGTACTGTATACAAGACAGATGCTTTCAAGAAACAAGCTTCTATAGTAATTCAAGAGCTTAATAGAGAAGTAAAAGTAATTGAACAGACAGGAGAAGAATAGACTGCGTAATTTAAGAAATATATGATAATTGGAGGTATGAATATAATATGTTTTGTAAAAAAATAAATTTAATGGGAAAACTTATTGTTAGATTTAATGGAGAAAAAAACTTTATAATAAGCTTTTTAAATGTAATTCTAAATATTTTCTTTGTAATGAGTTTAAGTAGTATGTTAATATTTCCATTTTTTTTAGCACTACCTTTTAATGTTCCTATAAAACATTTGATTTTTTTAGAGTTGGAATTAGCATTAACTAGCCTTATACTTTATGAGTTAAAGAATGTAATAGAGAGAATTAAAAAAGATAGGATATTTATTATTGAAAATGCAGATGGATTTACTAAAGTAGGTATTTATGTTTTCCTCGGGGGTATTGTATATGAAGCAAATAGTATAATAAATGCATATTGTGAACCGCCATTTAAGCTTGATGGAATGCTGTTTAGATTTGGGGATGATGGAAATTTGAAACCTGATATTTTTGTATTTATAATAATAGCATGTATTTCTCTCGTTATTGGGGAAGTGCTCAGGAAAGCAGTAAAGATAAAAAATGAAAATGACTTAACTATTTAGGTGGGATAGATCATGGCAATTATAGTTAATTTAGATGTAGTGATGGCAAAAAATAAAATTTCCCTTTCAGAGCTTGCAAATAGGGTAGGAATTACCAATGCCAATTTGTCAATACTCAAGAATAACAAAGCAAAGGCAATAAGATTTTCAACACTTGAGGCAATTTGTCGTGAACTCAACTGCCAGCCTGCGGATTTATTAGAATATAAAAAGGAATAATTTAATACTCTTATAAAACTATTTAATAATAAAGTATAAAATGCTAATATGATATATAGGAAATCATTAAAAAGTTTTACTATATAAATGAGTAAATTAGAGCAGGAGGAAGGAATTTGAAAATGATTTTTATGCCATTCTTGCCTGTATTTAATTCCCAAATTATTCAGGCTCTTATTGCAGACAAATAGATTTATTGTATTTTACAGTTAAAAATACGATAAGGAGAATTTTAAAATGAATGGAAAAAATAAAACTTTATTAATTATTGCAATTATATTTATGGCATTTAATCTGCGATCACCTATTACTGGAGTTGGTTCAATTATCAGTATAATAAAAACACAGTTAAATCTTTCGGCAAGTTCATCAGGAATTATTACAACCATTCCTTTGATTGCATTTGCTGTTGTATCACCTTTTGTAAGTAAGCTAAGTCAAAAATATGGCTCAGGACACCTTATGTTCTATGCATTAATTTTTATGGCAGTTGGAATTGAGATTCGTTCTTTTGCAGGGACAGCAGGTTTATTTATTGGTACAGCCATTATTGGTATAGGAATAGCAGTGGGTAATGTAATGATTCCAAGTATTATAAAATCTGAGTTTCCTTTAAGGATTGGAATGATAACAGGTATCTTTACCACCTCAATGTCTATTCTTGCAGGTATATCTTCTGGAATTAGTGTGCCACTTTCAGAAGATGTAGGGTTAGGTTGGAAAAATGCACTGGCAATTTGGGTTGTACTTGTAATTGTTACTATGCTAATCTGGCTTTTTCAGTGGAATTTGCAATTGAAAGGCAAAAATCAATTTGGAAATGACAGTCCTAAGGAAAATGTGTACAAGTCATCTATTGCCTGGTATGTTGCTTTGTATATGGGTATACAATCATTTTTGTATTATTGTTTTGTGGCTTGGCTTCCTACCATTTTACAGGCTAAAGGAATTAATGTTGAGACTGCAGGATATTATGCTTCGGCTTATCAAATAGTTGCGATTCCCGCATCTTTTGTTGTTCCTTTACTAGCAGTAAGAAGAAAAAATCAGAAGCTAGTAACAGGTACCATTTCCTGTATTTATGCAGTTAGTATATTCATGTTTTTGATTGCAAACAGTACTATGATTATTGCAGTTTCTGTTCTCCTATGCGGTTTATGTTCAGGAGGATGCATTAGCCTTGCAATGTCCTTTATTGGACTTAGAAGCAGTGGGGCAGGAGAGGCAGCGAAATTATCAGGAATGGCACAATCCTTAGGTTATACCCTAGCAGCTATCGGACCTTTTATAATTGGAAGTGTATTTGACTTATTTCACTCCTGGAATATACCACTTACGGGATTAATTATTATGGCAATATGTCTTCTTATTGTAGGAAATAAAGCAGGAGAAGATGTAACGATATAGTTATAAAAGTGAGAAATGAGCATAGAATGTGTGCTTGCTGCACAAAAATCCATGCTCATTCCCTTATAGGACTAATCCAGTTTATTTACCAAATAAGCTATATTTTCAGAAAATCTCTTTACTGTTCTCATTCCTTCTTCATCCTTTAAAGCTTCACCAGGTTTTTGTCCGAAGACTACATTCCAGTATGTTGAGCCTGGTATAATCATGTCATTGTAGAGATAGAACATAAGCATTTCCTGTATTGATGATGTCTGGCCAGCACGCCTTGCAACAGCAATAGGTCCTCCTACCATTCTGGATAAGAAGTTTCCACCTTTCATAGATGCCATAGCTATTCTTTGAAGTGCTGTCATAAGCTCTGCTCTTGCAGTTCCCCAATAAACAGGAGATGCTACAATGAGTCCCTTAGCACCCTTTATTTTTTCAATTATTTCATCAAATCCATCATTATAGCCTCCTTGAGGATTCATGGAATCTTTTAAAGTCATTCCAGCTAAAGACACAACTTCAGCTGAAACACCATTTTGCTCTATGACTTTTGCACATTCTTTAAGAACTTGCACAGTGTTGCCTTCTGGATTTGGACTTCCGCTTAACAATATTACTTTTTTCATATGTAATATCTCCCTTCAATTTTATAATATAATTATTATTACATAATCATAGTCCTAAATAAAGACAATATCAATATTTCATTGCTTTGCATGATCAAACTTTATAGCTAATCAAAGTAATATTATCCTAATTGTTTGACTAAATTTGTTTAGATTTGACAAATAGAATTAGATACAGGAATTAAATTGGAAACGGTGCAAACATTTATCAAATTATGTTATTATTAATATAAGAGATGTATTATATAACTCACAATTGTAAAGGTTATCAAAAAGGAGGATGCAAAATGAGAAGTATTAAAACTAAGTTAATGTTGGCTATGGGACTATTACTTGCAATTATATGTATTGGTCTTGGAACAATTTCATATTATACTTCGTCGAAGGCATTAATTGGCAATGTAAATGAAGTTCTACCTCAAATAGCAAAAGAGTCTGCAAAAACTGTTAATAGTAGGGTGGAAAGTCAGCTAAATGCTTTAGAGGCTATAGCTAGTGAAACACAGATAAGTGATATGAACAATTCATGGGAGAATAAAAGGGTTATATTAGATGCAGAAGTAAAAAGAAGTGGACATATTGAGATGAATATTGTAGATAAAGATGGAAATGCTATAAATACTAATGGCAAAACAGCTAATATTAAAAATAGAGATTACTTTAAAAAGGCTTTGGCAGGCGAAAAAAATGTATCTGACCCTGTTTTAAGTAAAACACAAAATGCCATGGTTATAGTATATGCGGCACCTATAAAAAATGGAAATCAAATTGTGGGTGTAATTACTGCAGTAAGGAATGGTAAGACATTAAATGATATAACAAAAGATATTACTTTTGGAAAAAGTGGACAAGCATTTATGATAAATAAGCAAGGTACGGCAGTTGCCAACGTAAATGAGCAAATAGTTTTAAAGGGAGATAACATTAATGAAGATGTTAAAAAAGATTCTAAATTAAAGCCTTTTGCGGATATTGAGAAAAAAATGATGAATGGTGAGTCTGGAGTTGGAGAATACACTTATGGTGGTGTAAGAAAATATTTAGGATATGCACCTGTTAATGGCACTAATTGGTCCATTGCAGTTACTTCACCAAAAGCTGAAGTATTAAGTGGCACAAATACTTTAAGATTATGGACTATTACAGCATCTATAATTTTTATAATTTTAGGATTAGTTTTTGTATTTATTCTCGGAAGCAAGATTATAAAAAATATTGTTGCAGCAATTAAATATTTAGAGACGATATCTTCTGGTGATTTGAGTTCAGTGATAAGCCCTAAATATTTGGAACTTAAGGATGAAACTGGTACTCTGGCAAGAGCTGTAAAAATAATGCAGGAATCAATTATAAGTATGATAAAGAGTATTAGAACAAATTCTTCAGAAATTAACAGTCATGCGGATAATTTATCTTCAATATCAGAAGAAATAGCAGCTTCATCAAGTGATGTCGCAACATCAATGCAGGATGTTGCAAAGGGAGCAAGTTCCCAGGCAGAAAATTTAGTAAACATTACAGACATACTAAATAAATTTGGAAGTGAACTAGTTGAAATCATTGATTCAATAAAAGAAGTTGATTCTAATGCAAAGGGTATAAATACTATGTCTGCAAAAAGTAATACTGAAATGGAACAACTTGCCCAGTCTATGAATAAGTTAAGTGATTCTTTTAATGATTTTATATCAAAGACTACTACCCTTGGCCAAAATATAAAACAAATAGATGAAATAACAAGTTTAATTAATAGTATAGCAGAGCAGACCAATCTTCTTGCATTAAATGCAGCAATTGAAGCAGCAAGGGCGGGAGAGGCAGGTAAAGGTTTTTCAGTAGTTGCGGAAGAAATTAGGGAATTGGCAGAGCAAACAACGGAATCTTCAAAAAATATAAGCACATTGATAAATAGTGTATCAGATGACTCAAGCATAATGGTAAAATCATCAGGAGAAATAAAAGATCAGTTAAATTCACAAATTTCAATTGTAAATACTACAATTGATTCATTCAAGCTTATAGTTAATGAAATAACTCAAATGAGTTCTAAAATTAATATGGTAAATGGTTTAACGGCAAATATTGACAGTGAAAAGTCCGATATACTTGGTAAGATTGAAGAAATATCTTCTGTTGCAGAAGAAGTTTCAGCTTCGTCTGAGGAAATAGCAGCATCATCTGAGGAAATGAATGCTTCTACTGAGGAAGTAGCAGCAACAGCACATACTTTGGCAGATATGACCAATGATATGAAAAAAGAAATTACTAAATTTAAACTTTAGAAAATGTAATAGTTAAAAAACAGTTAGTAAATCTAAGGATACTAACTGTTTTTTTAGTTACTTATCTATTAAATTTTTTTCAAATTCTGCTACCATTTTTTTAGTCATTAAGCCACCAACCAGTCCGCCATTATGGCCGTTTAATTTTGAAGTCTTGTTTCCCTTGTAGCTGTCGTTAAATTCCATGCCAAATTCGTTTGAATACTTTGTTTTTAATTTATCCAGTTTTGGCTTTGCTTCTGGAACTAAAGGTCTTCTACTCATAAAGTAACACCTCCATTTCAATATTAGTTTTATACTTTTAAGTAAAGATATACTTAGTAAATTGTTCATTAAAGTATCCCATAGGCTTTCTAAGCAAAAAATCAAATTATACTCCAGATATTTTTTGCAATCTTCAGCTCGGTTAAATATTTTGATAAGGCTAAGCAAAAAAATTAAAAAATACTGAGAACTTTTGAAAACTCGTACCTCAAACAATTCAAAAGTTCTAGATTTTTTAAAATTTTTTTACTAAGACTTATATACAAAACATTTAAATGAGCTTCATTATTGTAAAAATATCCCTGCATATAATTTGATTTTTAAGTTAGAGAGTCTATGATTGTATTTGTGAATTAAGCATGAATTTATGATTTCAATTATTCTAGGTAATTGAGTACAGTGAAGTAATTTATTCGTTTATTTGACAGTTAATTTAATCTCATAGTAAAATATAAATAATATAATAAATTTTAGAAGAACTTATGTATGTATCGCCAGATATGAAGAGGTGAAATAATACATATATTTTTACTTAGATTATACAAAAGGGGACAAGTATTATGAACAAAAAATTTATCAAAGTAACTATGGCTTTAACCTGTGCTATTATAGCATCATCTTTTCACAATGTTTTTGCAGACAGTGGAAAGTATTACAATATTTCTAGAATATATGGTGTTAACAGGTATGAAACCTCTGCAAATATAAGCAGACAATTTGATTCAAAGGAAGTAAAGAATGTTATATTGGCATCAGGAAAAGATTTTCCGGATGCTCTCGCAGGTTCTGTACTTTCAAAAAAATTAAATGCACCTATTTTACTTATGGATGATGTTAATGATCCTTCCGAGGAGGACTCCTTAAGTTATATAGAAAATTATGTATCTAAAGATGGAACTATATATGTTTTAGGAGGAGATGCGTCTGTAAGTCCACAGGTTATAAGTTGTTTGAATAAGTTAGATTTTAACAATATAAAAAGACTTGGAGGAAAGAATAGATTTGAAACCAACAATTCTATAGTTGATGAAATAAATACTTCAAAAGGTACTCCTGTAGTGCTTGTAAATGGATTAAATTTTCCAGATGCACTTAGCATATCAAGTGTAGCAGCTTCTAAAGGATATCCTATATTTATGAGTTTATCTAATTCTATTCCAGATAGCATAATTCAGAAGATAACTTCTATAAATCCATCTAAGATATATATAGTTGGTGGAACAGGTGCATTAGATACTCAAGTTGAAGATCAACTTAAGAATGCTATGACTTATATAAAAAGTGATGATTTAGTTAGAATTAGCGGTAGTAATAGGTATGAAACCTCAATTAAAATAGCTAACTATTTTAATTTGGATTCTAAAAGCGTAATTTTAGCTAATGGTGAAAATTTTCCAGATGCTTTATCTGGTAGTGCACTTGCTTCAAAATTAAATGCACCTATAGTGCTAACTGATGGAGTAAATGCAAATGTACAAAAAAAATATATAGATGATTCAAAATACACAAATATGTATATTTTGGGTGGACAAGGTTCTGTAAATTCTTCTATAGAAAATAGTTTTAATGGCATTAAATTAGATCTTGATGGAGATTTCCAAGGAAATAAAATAATTGATTTTAAAACTGCTGATGTAAATAATGATGGAAAACCTGAAAATGTTATACTAGCTTGTAAAGGTGATGATTTAAGTCCAACATTATATGTGCAGGATGCTTCAGATGGAAAAGTAATTGATTCTAAGACTATTAAAGACTTTTCATCTGGAAAAGGTGATATCGTACTTGCAGATATAAATGGAGATGGAACCCCAGATATTACAGCAGTAGTTGAAAATGGGGGAAATAGTTGTATACAAACTTGCGATATAGAAACTTTAAAAGATAATAAGTTTTTTGAACTTGGAAAATATGGTGCCGAAAATTCTTTAAATCCTTTTCCTGAGAGTGATCTTTCTTTTAACCTTGATGGATACGATACATTTAAAATGTACTCAAAATCTCTTGATAAGACTTGTTCTGTGGATTTGACAGGAGATGAAGGTATACAAAATATTAAAAAGGATGGAGAAAGTGTAGATCCATATATAGGTCATGGACCAAGATTTACAGTGTCTGACATAGATGGTGATGGAGTATATGAATTAAAGGTTTATGAAGATATATCGGGAAGCTGTCATGCAGATGTAATTGGATGGGCGAAAGGATCTTATAAATACAAGGATTCATCTTTAAAACTTATTAATATTGATATGGGAAGTTATTATCCTGTAAAGTAAAAAATATCATGTAAAAAGCATCTTCTTATGAACCGACCCCCAAAAGTTAGACCTCAAATCTAACGATTGGAGGTTGGTTTTTTATATGCATACAATTAATTGCTTTCCAAATGTGTATAATTGAAGCTCCCGTGATCTACTTTTCCAGTAATATCAATTCATTATTGTACACTTTGAAATTAAATTATGTTAAAATGATTTTATGTATTATATATTTAGACATTTGAAAGAAAATAGGCTAGTATACTGGCTGACTATTTCTTTGAAAATGCCTTACATCTATGGAGTTGTTAAAATGACGCAAAAAACTGTTTTAAAGCAAAAGCCTCAATTGAAGATTAAACCACCTTCTATGTATAAAGTCATTATACACAATGATGACTACACTACTATGGAATTTGTAGTTGAAGTTTTAATAAAAATATTTGAAAAAAGTGCTGTAGAAGCTACCAAAATAATGTATGATGTACATAGAAGAGGCATAGGAGTAGCAGGTGTATATGTTTATGATATTGCTGCTACTAAAATAATGCAAGCTGTAAAGATGGCGGAGAGCAGTGGGTTCCCACTAAAATTTAGTATGGAAGAGGAATAATTATGAAACTAGATAGAATAGTAAATGAAATTATGACTGCAGCTTACAATGAAGCAAAATATTGTAAGCATGAATATTTTACACCAGAACATTTATTATACGCTGCTTTATTTTTCCCGGAAGGAATGGAAATAGTAGAAGGATGCGGTGGAAGTGTACAGGATATAAAAAATGATTTGCTACAGTATTTTAGTGATAATATACAAGTTACAGAAAAAAAAGAGCCGCTGGAAACTGTAAGCTTGCAAAATATATTAACTTCTGCAGGCGAACATGTTTTAGCAGCTGAAAAGGAAATAATAAAATTAGGAGATATTTTTATATCTATATATGACGAAGAACAGAGTTTTGCCAGCTTTTTTCTAAAAAAACAAGGGATAAAGAGAATAGATATATTAAATTATATAACTCATGGAACTCCAGCAAATATGTTTAATTATAATATTGAAGATGATGCTATATACTCATCGGACGAACAGGATATGCCTTTATTTTTTCAAATAGCAGATTTTTCAGTAGAACTTACTGAAAAGGCAAGAAATGGCGAAATAGATCCTTTGATTGGCAGAGATGATATACTTAGTAGAACAATTCAGGTGCTTTCAAGAAGGAACAAAAATAATCCAATTCATGTTGGAGATCCAGGGGTTGGAAAGACAGCCATCACAGAAGGATTGGCGAGCCTGATTGCAGATGGCAAAGTGCCTAAAAATTTGAAAGGTAGTAAAATATATTCCTTGGATATGGGTTCTATTCTAGCAGGTACTAAGTATAGGGGAGATTTTGAAGAGAGAGTAAAAAATATATTGAAGAAAATAGAAAAAGAAGATAAGGCTATAGTATATATAGATGAAATACACACTATAATAGGAGCAGGATCTGTATCTGGTGGATCTCTTGATGCTGCAAATATTTTAAAGCCTTTTTTGACTAGTGGAAGAATTAGATTTATAGGATCTACTACTTATGATGAATACAAAAAGATATTTGAAAAGGATAGAGCTCTTGCCAGAAGATTTCAAAAAATAGAAGTACCGGAGCCTACGGCAGAAGATACTTATAATATACTTCTAGGAATAAAAGGACAGTATGAAAAATTTCACAATGTGGTTTATGAAGATGAAGCTTTAAAAGCAGCAGTAGATTTATCCATAAAATATATAAATGATAGGTATTTGCCAGACAAAGCTATAGATGTAATAGATGAAACTGGTGCCTATGCGAGGCTTCATGGAAAAGATGAAGAACAAATAGTTATTGAAAAGAAACACATAGAAAAGACAATTTCATCTATGGCAAAAATACCAGAGAGAACATTGTCACAGGATGAGACAAAAGTTCTTAAGAATTTAGATAATATTCTTAAGGAAAAGATATTTGGGCAGGATGAAGCTGTAAAGGCTGTAGTAAGGGCAATTAAAAGGTCTAGAGCTGGATTTAATGAAGACAACAAAACCGTGGCAAATCTCCTTTTTGTAGGCCCAACAGGTGTGGGAAAAACGGAAATAAGTAAGCAGCTTTCAAATGCTTTAAATATTCCACTAATAAGATTTGACATGAGTGAGTATCAGGAAAAGCATACAGTGGCAAGGCTTATTGGTTCTCCACCAGGATATGTAGGATATGAAGAAGGTGGACTTTTAACAGACACTATAAGGAAGACTCCTTACTGTGTGCTGCTTTTAGACGAAATAGAGAAGGCACATCCAGATGTACTTAATATAATGCTGCAGCTTATGGATTATGCTACTCTTACGGATAATACTGGAAGAAAAACTGATTTTAAAAATGTAATACTTATAATGACTTCAAATGCAGGAGCAAGGTATTTAGGAAAATCACTTATGGGATTTGGAAATAGAATTGTAAAAGATGATGCAATTTCCCAGGAGGTAAATAGAGTATTTTCTCCGGAATTCAGAAATAGATTGGATGAAATAATATTTTTTAATGGAATGAATGAACAGATGGCATACCGTGTAGCACAGAAGGCTATGGGTGAATTTGAAAAGCAACTTTTAACTAAGAATATAAAGATAACAGTTACAGATAATTGCTATAAATGGTTAGCACAAAAAGGTGTGTCATTAGAATATGGTGCAAGAGAGATAATGAGGATAGTTAAGCAGGAAATAAAACCTTATTTTGTAGATAAAGTGCTCTTTGACAATAAAATTAAAGATACCGTTAGCGTCATAGATATAGAAAATGATAGCATAAAGATTAAAGTAGAAGGAGAATAAGTTAAATATTAGAGGGGATCTATGACGGAAGGATGAGTTAAAGTGAAAAAAGTAAGCAAGATTATTGTAATTAGTTTGTTGGCTTTTATTGTAATGACTGCAGGTATGTTTTCTGCAAAAGTTATGGCAAGCGGGACTTCAGACACCGATAATAAACCAGTTCATGGCAAAGTTATTAAAATACATGCAGGTGGAGACAAGAATTCCCAAAGATTTTCTAATGCAGATGTAAAAATTACATCAGGAAGTCTTAAAGGCAAGGTGATTACAGTTCAAAATTTTGCAGGTGGGCAAATCAAAGATGAAGGAAGTAGTACACAGAGCTTTGCAAAAGTAGGAGATGAAGTATTAGTCAATATACAATATGATTCAAAAAACAAGGTGAAAAAAGCTTATATTTATGAGATAGTAAGGTATAAATATCTATATGGATTGGCTGCATTTCTAATCATATTGCTTATAGCTATAGGTGGCTTAAAAGGCTTTAAATCCGTAATAACTTTAGCTATAACTGGAATTGTGGTAATAAAAGTGCTTATACCACTTATACTACAGGGATTCAACCCAATGATAGTATCTATTGCAGTATGTATTTTTGTAACCATAGTGAACCTACTCATAATAAGTGGTAAAAATGAAAAAACACTTGCTGCTATTATAGGAACCTCTGGTGGGGTACTTATTGCAGGGGCCATAGCGTTCTTTTCAAACTCTATGATGATGTTAAATGGACTTACTGATGATCAAATGCAGTCTATTATATATACTTCACAAAATGCCAATTTCAATTTTTCAGGTTTGTTGTTTGCAGGAATAATCATGGGAGCACTTGGGGCAGTTATGGATGTAAGTATGTCTATAGCGTCCTCTATAATGGAAATAAAAGAGGTAAAACCTGATATGACTATGAAGGAACTTGTGAAATCTGGTATGAATGTGGGAAAAGATATTATGGGCACTATGGCCAATACTTTGATACTTGCTTATGTAGGAGGAGCCATGTACATAATGATTATGATTTCATCTTACTCTTATAGTACATCTATTTCTACAGCTTTGGATCAAGATATTATTGCTTCTGAAGTTTTAAAAGCTCTGGCAGGAAGTATAGGTCTTATATTTGCAGTACCTATAACAGCAGTTATAACTGCGTTTTTAATTAAACTGAATAAAGGTAAGGAAAAGTAACATTTTTTAATCTAAAACAATATTATAATACAGTGAAACAATTTGAAAATATGGAGATGAACATTAATGGAAACTGTTGTAAATTTTTATGTTGTTTTAGATGGAAATGGAGAAAATAAAAAAGAATTAAAAAGTCAAATAACTTCAGATAATCCTATATTTACAAATATACAAAGTGGGGATACTATAATTCCTAAAGAAGGTAGCGAAGAATATATGGTTTTAAAAACCGTAAGAAATTTTGCAAAAGAAGAATTGGATATATATATAAGTAGAATAAAAAATAAAGATGAAGTAATGGATGAAATAGAAGAACTGGCTAATAAGACTGTAAAATCAGTATTGGATTCTATTAAAGATACATTTGACTTTGATAAAAAAGAGTAATTTATCTGATGGCTACCTACTGTAACACTCCCACGCACTCTGTGAAAGCGATTATCACCAAATCATAGATTTGGGATACCTGCTTTTCTATCAAAGTGGGAGCTAACAGTAGCTACGCCCCTAGATAATTCATCTAAACTTAGTGGGAGAAACAAAATCCCACTAAGTAAGATTCATTGATAGACAATAATTTAAAAACACTATTAAAATCATTTGATATAATGATTTTAATAGTGTTTTTTTATATGATGCCAAGAACTCTGTTTATAGAAATTTTATTTAGACATTTGAAAGAAAATAGACTAGCACATTTATTGGTTATTTCTTTAAAATGCATTAAGTTAGGAAGTGCAAAAGTGAACAAAAGTATAATAAAAAATTTTGCCATTCGAAGTAGAAAAGAACTTAAAGTAAAAATTAAAGCATCATTATATGATATGGGAAAAGGTAAAATTGAAAGCTTAAATGAAAAAGACGATGATGCTTATAACAAAATCATTGAAGAAACCGCATATATTTGGTTTAATAGATTTATTTCAATCAGATTTATGGAAGTGAATCATTATATTTCTACCAAAATAGGAGTATTATCTTGCTTTAATCCAGCTGACATTGGAATGAATATATTAGCGAAAGCAAATGATTTGAAGTTTAATATAGATAATGAAAAAATTGATGAAATGAAATTAAATGCAAATGTAGATGAATTATTTAAGTATATAATAATAACTGAATGGAACAGTTTAAATAAAATACTGCCTTGTGTGTTTAAGAATAAAGAAAATTATGTAGAATTACTCTTCCCACATAAACTTATAAAAGAAGGTTCTTTTATAAAAAATCTATTAGACAAAAATATTATATCTGAAAACGATTGGAAGGACATAGAAATTATAGGATGGCTTTACGAATACTATGAACTTGAAGAAAAAAATAGGATAACAAAATCAAAAAAGAAGTATACTAAAGAAGAAATTCCCTGTGCAACACAGCTGTTTACACCAGATTGGATAGTAAAATATATGGTTCAAAATTCTCTGGGAAGATATTGGATAGAGTCACATCCAGAACACAATGATTTAAAGGAAAAGTGGGAATTTTATATAGAGAATTCAGAGAAAAAAGAGGATATAGGTTATAAACTGAAACCTTATATAGATAAAAAATTGAAGGTTGAACAAATAAAGTGTTTTGATCCTGCTTGCGGTTCGGGGCACATACTTATATATATGTTTGATCTGTTATATGATATATATGTAAAATGTGGATATAAAAAGGTGGATATACCAACTCTTATAATAGAAAATAATCTTTATGGACTGGACATAGATGACAGGGCATGTCAGCTTGCACGTTTTTCAATTATAATGAGGGGTATGAGGTATGATAAAGAGTTACTTAATAACACAAAGAAAAAGTCTATAAGGTTTAACATAGTATCTATACAAGAGACTAATAGCCTTGGTGATAAAGACATAGCTTATATAGCTGGGAAAAATTCAGGAGAGAATTATGAGAGAACAAAGTCTTTCATAGAAAATTTTAAGGATGCAAAAATATATGGTTCTCTTATACAATTAGATAAATTCAATATGCAATTTTTTAAGGATAGACTAGAGTATATAAAGGATGAAACTTCCAATAATGTGATTGAAGAAAGTAGAAGAAAAAAGGTTTTAAGGCTTATGACGCAGCTTATAAAGCAGAGTGAAATAATGCTTAAAACTTATGATATTTTGGTAGCAAATCCACCTTATATAGGAAATAAATATTTAAATCCACTTTTGGCTAAATATATTGGAGATAAGTATCCAGAAGGAAAGTCAGATATATTTTCTGCATTTATTGTATATAGTTTCTCAAAAGTTAAGGTGAGCGGTCAATTGGGATTTATGACACCTTTTGTGTGGATGTTCATACAGTCTTATAAAAAGCTTAGGAAAATTATAGTGGACAATAAAAACATAAATAATCTGATACAGCTGGAGTATTCTGCATTTGAAGAAGCAACAGTTCCAATCTGTACGTTTACTTTAAGAAATTATAATGCACAAATTAAAGAAAATTATATTAAACTGTCACGCTTTAAGGGAGTTTTCAGCCAGCCAGAGAAGGTTAAGGAGGCAATAAATAATCCAGTTGTGGATTACAGGTATGAAGTAAAGCAAGGTAAAATGAAGAACATTCCACAAAATAGATTTGGTTACTGGCTTACAGATAGTGAAATTCAAGTATTAAATGAAGCAAAAGTTATAGCTGATGTTTCATTTCCCTGTACTGGCATGCAGACCGGAAATAATGATAAATATGTAAGACAATGGTTTGAGGTAGAATATGAAACTATTAATTTCACAGGTAAAAGTAATAGAAGGAAATATTGGATCCCCTATCAAATGGGAGGAGACGCCCGAAAATGGTATGGAAATATTTCAGAAGTAGTTTATTGGAAAGACAATGGAGAAAAGTTGAAAGAAGAAAAAGGTGCTGTTATAAGAAATGAGAGATTTTATTTTAAAAGAGGTATAAGCTGGAAAAGGATAACTTCAGGAAATAATACTATAAGGGTGTTAAACGAAGGCTTTATTTTTGACCAATCTGCAGATTCTATATTTGTGAAAAATAAGCCTGATTACAATTATATACTGGCTTTTTTTAATACTAAAATAATGAGGAATATTTTTGAATTTATATCTCCAACATTAAATTTAACTGCAGGAACTGTTAAGCAAATTCCCATATATATGGACAATAATATAATTGTCAGAAAAAAAATAGATTCACTGTGTAAGGAGTGCATAGTTATATCTAAATTGGACTGGGACTTTTTTGAAATTTCCTGGAATTTTACAAGGCATCCTCTTTTGTCAGTTAAGAGTGGAAAATTGATAGTTGATAGTAAACAGTTATCAGTGGAAAGTAATGAAAATCCAAAAAATACTACTCACTTGTCAGATGCATTTAATGCATGGAAAATATTTACTGATAAACAGTTTGCTAGATTAAAATCTAATGAGGAAGAATTAAATCGAATTTTTATAGAAATTTATGGACTTAAAAATGAATTGACACCAGAAGTACCAGATGGGGAGATGACTATTAGAAAAGCAGATTTATCAAGAGATATAAAGAGCTTTATTTCTTATGCCGTAGGATGTATGTTTGGTAGGTATTCTTTAGATGTAGATGGAATTGTATATGCTGGAGGAAATTTTCATAATAAATGGAAACTTGAAAATGAAAAATGGAAGGTTAAAAGTGAAAAAAGCGATGCATGGTTTTACTCTACTTTTTCACCTGATGAGGATAATATAATCCCAGTACTTTCAGAACACTATTTTGAAGATGATATAGTAGACAAATTTGTACAATTTGTAAGTGCTACTTTTGGAGAAGAAAAGTTATCAGAAAATCTTCAATTTATAGCAAAAACGCTTGGAAAAAAGAGTAATGAAACAGATGAAGATACTATAAGAAGATACTTTGTATGTGATTTTTTTAAAGATCATGTAAAGATGTATAAAAAGAGACCTATATATTGGATGTTTACATCTGGCAAGGAAAAGACATTTAATTGTCTGGTTTATATGCATAGATACGATAAAGATACTTTATCTAAAATAAGTATAATTTATATAAGAAAGCTCAAAAGTATGTTGTATAAAAAAAGGAAAGAGCTCCTTAATGTAATGGAAGAGGGCTGTGGATGTTTTAAAAAAAAGAAAGCTAAAAAAGAGCTTCTAGTACTTCTTAAAAAAATAGATGAATTGGAAAAGTATGATGCAATGATGAAACACATGGATTTTACAAAAATAGAAATAAATTTGGATAAAGGTGTGAAAACTAACTATAAAAAGTTTAAAGAGATGCTGTGCAAAATATGATTTTTATTTTAAGGAGAAAAGTATGGATGAAGATTATAAGAATCTTAAAATTGCAGAAAAGGGTGCACGTATTAGCATTATAGCTTATATAATTTTATCGATGCTTAAATTGACTTTAGGATATTTTTATCAATCTAAAGCACTTACTGCTGATGGAGTGAATAATTCAACAGATATAATTGCATCACTGGCCATTATTATAGGACTCAAAATATCTAGAAAACCAGCAGATGATGATCATGCCTATGGTCATTTAAGAGCACAGACTATATCTTCACTTGTTGCTTCTTTAATAATGATAGCTGTAGGTTTAGATGTAATTTACAATGCAGTGTATACCACCATTTTTTTAAAGAACAAGGCACCAGATATGATTTCAGCAGTGGTCGCCATTATTTGTGCAATACTTATATATGCAGTTTATGTATATAATAAAAGGGTTGCGCTTAGAATTAAAAGTTCTGCATTGATGGCTGCTGCAAAAGATAATCTCTCAGATGCTTGGGTAAGTATGGGCACTGCAGCTGGAATCATAGCTTCTCAATTTGGATTCCCCTGGATAGATCCACTGGCAGCAGTACTAGTAGGAATTTTAATTTGTAAGACAGGTGGGGAAATCTTTAAGGAAGCAGCGCATAATTTAACAGATGGTTTTGACAGCAAACAGTTAGATAGTATAGTTTCTAAAATAAAGGAAATTGATGGCGTTAGCTGTGTTAAAGGTACGAAAGCACGTGTTCATGGTAATAATATTTTGCTTGATATTGTAATAGGAGTTAACTCTAAGCTTACTGTAGTTAAAAGTCATGAAATCACAGAAGAAATAGAAGAAATGTTAAATAGAGAATTTAAAATCAAACATGCAATTATACATGTAGAACCGGATTCAAAATAATGTTATTATTTTGAATCCCTATTTACTATAAAAATTCCTATACATACAAGCACAAGAGCTGCAATGTTTTCAACATTAAAGATACTTTCACCTAAAAATATAGAAGATAGAATGGTACCTGCCACAGGAATTACAAAATTAAACATGGAAATAAATCCAACCTTATTATATTTTAATAGCACTGTCCAAATTGAAAATGCGGCAGCTGATAGTATTGCTAAATATAATAAAATAGCAGTAGAGCCAATTGTGAAGTTTGTCACGTAGCCTTTATTGAAAAGTCCAAGAGCTAAAAGAGCTAAACCGCCTATAAGGAGTTGATATCCTGTTACAAGCACTGAATCTATATTTTTGCAGATTTGTTTTCCGTAAATTGAAGATGCAGAAAATACAAAGGCAGATAATATGATAAAACCTTCACCTGTAAATTTAAAGCTAAAACTTAAAAGTTCACTGCTGAAATTTACAATTAGTACCCCAATAAAACCAAGTATACAGCCTATAGCTTTTTTAGTATTTATCCTATCATTTTTATACAAAAAATGGGCCAGTACTACACTGAAGAATGTACCAGTGGAATTCATTATAGAGCCTTTTGAACCCGTTGTATTAGCAAGTCCAATATAAAAAAATATGTATTCAAGAGTAGTTTGAGTCAAACCAAGTAGTATAATCTGTTTGACATTTTTTTTAGTTATTGAAAATATGTTTTTAGAAGAAAATAGAGCTACTATCAAAACAATTAATCCTGCAAGTATGAATCTGTAGCCGGCAAAAGACAATTCTGAAAATATATCTTTTGAGCCTATCTTAAAAAGGGCATACCCACTTTTAACTCCAGGGTAGGCACTTCCCCATAGTATGCAGCAAAAAGATGCAAGTAGTATTACTATTTTTTTATTTGTAAAAAAACTTTTGTTGTCCAATTATGTCAATTCCTTTCTTTAAGCAATAATTATATTATACATTTTTTTAAAATTAAGTGAAGGTAAAATTTTGGATATAGGTTAAATAAATGTTGAGTTACAATTATACTTAATTTATAATTGTACTGTGATATTTGGAAATATTTTAAAAGAGTTTTATAGGTTGACTTCACCAATCTAAATATATCGTACAAGGATGGTTAGTTTTGCTGGAAATAAGTGAGTTATATAAGGTAAAAGGTGATATTGTAATAAATAATATAACATTTAAAGTTACAAAGGATAATTTGATAAATATAGAGTGTAGCGATCAAATAAGTGATTTATTGATTGATCTTATTTTAGACAAAGAGGTGCCTACTAAGGGGAATATATATATTCATGGAGAAGGTAACAAAACTTATATAAGAAAAAATATGAAACACATAGGCGTTGTATTTAGAAAAGAAGGTTTTTATGAAAATATGACTGTAAAATCCTATATGAAATTTTATAAAAATATAGCCAATTCTAAAGTTAATTATAAGGAAATGATGGCAAAACTTGCTCTTATAGATATTGAAAATACTAAAATAAACAAGCTTACTTATTCTCAAAAAAGGAGACTTAGTTTTGCAAGAGAATTGCTTAAAGAACCTAAGTTTCTAATATTTCAAGAACCTATACTTAATATGGACAGATATGATGCAAAACTTATAATACAAAATATGGATCAATTAATTTCAGATGGCGTAATTGTAGTCAATACTTCTGTATCTTTTAAGGATATACTACTCCTTGGAGGAAAATCCTATAGCATAGATGAAAATGGATTAAAAGAAATACAGGGAGAGGAAAACGGCCAGGAAGAATCAGATAGGGGAGATGAGACAGTATATAAAATTGAAAAGATTCCTGCTAAAATTGATGAAAGAATGATTCTCTTTGATCCTATGGAAATAGATTATGTAGAAAGTGAACAGGGTGTAAGTAACTTAAACATAAAAGGAGAAAAGTTTCCATGTATGCTGCCACTTACAGAGCTGGAAAAAAGGCTAAAGCATTTCGGATTTTTTAGATGTCATAGATCTTATTTGGTAAATCTTCAAAGAGTACGTGAAGTTGTGATGTGGACAAGAAATAGTTATAGTTTAAGTCTCGATGATAAAACTAAAAGTTCTATTCCACTTTCAAAAGGGAGAATGAAAGAGCTAAAAGATATCCTAAATATATGATATTTTTAACTCAAAATGTGAAAATTCAGCTCTAAAAAAGCAGGATTCATAAGTTGTATTACTCTTTTCATGTTGATTTTATGGTTTAATAGCAGCATTTGTATAATAATTAACCATAGTAAAACTGAAAGGAGTTTTTAGCTATGGAAAATATTATTTCTATTAAAAGTCTTAGAAAAGATTTTGGGGAAAATACAGCAATTAAAGATTTAACTCTGGATGTTAAAGAAGGAGAAATATTTGGATTTTTAGGACCAAGTGGAGCTGGAAAAACTACTACAATTAAGATACTTACATGCCAATTAGTGCCAACAGGCGGTGATGTGAAAATATTTAATAAAAGTTTGCGTTCACAAAAAAAAGATATTTTTAAAAATATAGGAGTGCTTTCAGATAATAGTGGGTTATATGAAAGACTTACAGTTGAAGATAATTTGATGCTATTTGCAAATATAAACGGAGTAAAAAAGAAAAATGTAGATGAAATACTTGAAAAAGTGAAAATGACAGAGTATAGAAAAAGGGATGTGAAGAAACTATCTAAAGGAATGAAACAAAGACTTATGATAGCAAGAGCAGTGATTCACAAACCTAAATTGTTATTTCTTGATGAACCTACGTCATCTTTAGATCCTGGCACGGCTTTAGAAGTTTACAAACTGCTTCTTGAGCTTAATAGAGAAGGGACAACTATATTTTTAACTACTCATAATATGTATGAAGCTGACAAGCTGTGTCATAGAGTAGCTTTCTTAAATGAAGGAGAGATAGTTGATATAGGAGCCCCTAAAAAATTAAAGTTAAAATATGCAAAAGACAATATTAAAGTTGTCTTAAGAGATAATGAAGAAGTAACCGTGAAGAATAATAGGGATGGAGCAATTAAAATTAAAAACTGGATGGAAGATGGAGAGATTTTATCCATTCATTCAATGGAGCCAAATCTTGAAGAAATATTTTTAGATATTACAGGGAGGGAATTATAATGGAATTTTCAATGAGAAGAGTAAATGCATTATTTAGCAAGGAGTTAAAGGAACTGCCTAAGAATATAAACGTACTTTTTATGGCTGCACTTCCAGTAATATTTTGTGCTATATATTTAAAGATATTTAGAAATGTAATGAATTCACAAGAAGGGAAAATATATATTTTAAATACCATACTTAATATGAATTTAGTTATGGTGGCTACACTTATAATGGCTATGTTAATAGCAGAGGAAAAGGAAAAAAATACATTGAAGACTCTTATGTTAACTTCGCTTTCTCCCGCAGAATTTTTAATTGGAAAGGCACTTATAACTATTTTTATTTCAGTAATTGTAAATATAGCTATATTTTTCATGTTGAAAATTCAAATGCAGTATTTGTTAATGTATTTTATTATAACGATTGTAGTTTTAATTAGTATGGTAGAAATTGGAGCTGTAATTGGAATTGTATCTAAAAATCAAATGGCAACAGGGACTATTGGTACCCCTCTATGCATGTTTCTATTTATGATACCTTTGCTTTCAGGATTAAATAAAACTTTTTATAAAATTGCAACTTTGCTGCCAAATTACAATTCAATGATAATTCTTAAAAAAGTTTTTGATGGCAAAAACATACTTGAAGGTTCTGGTTATAATATATTTGTAATTTTTGCATGGATAGTAGGTTCATCCTTGGTTTTTGCGTATGTTTATAATAGAAATGGAATATCAAGTGATTCTTAGGTTCAGATGGAGTTTGCTTATAAGGATGACTTTCTCCAGCTGAACCTTATTAACAGTATTCTTAGTGTCTTTAGCACTTAGAATACGTTATCCTTTAAGGGAAGAACTTATCCAGGCACGTAGCAGTGATTATCCCCCACTTTGATAGAAGATGGGGGTTTTAGCAATGATAGCGATCGGATATATTATTTTCAGTTTTGTTTAGCTATAATAGACGTATAAAATATTGTTTTTTTTATGCTACAATATATTAGAATGAAATGTACATACATTATACATCTTTTAAGAGGGGTAGCATATGAATAAGACAATTGGATTATTTGCTCATGTAGATGCAGGAAAAACTACTTTAGCTGAGCAGATTTTGTATCATACAAAGAGTATTAAAAATTTAGGAAGAGTAGACCATAAGGATTCATTTTTAGATAATAATGACATAGAGAAGAATAGAGGAATTACCATATTTTCCGATCAAGCTGTATTTAAGTATAAATCTTCTAATTATTATTTGGTAGATACACCTGGACATGCCGATTTTTCATCTGAAATGGAGAGGACTATTGAAATAATGGATTATGCCATTGTTATCATAAGTGCAGTTGAAGGTGTTCAGGCACAGACTGAGATAGTGTGGCAGCTTTTGAAAAAACATGGGATACCTACATTTTTCTTTATAAATAAAGTAGATAGGATTGGAGCAAATGTAGAAGGTATACTTAAAGATATCAGAGTAAACTTAACAGAAGATGTATGTTTTATTTCTGAATCTGTACAGTTAGATAAAATCAGTAAAGAGATTATGGAGTTTGCAGCAGAACGCAGTGATAAACTTCTTCAAAAATATATAGAAGAAGATTTTGAAAATCAGCTGTGGCTGAATTCTATAAGAGATATGATATTTAGGAGTAAATTATTTCCTTGTATGAGTGGCTCTGCCCTTCAAGATAAGGGAATAGATGATTTTCTAGAAAAATTAGATGTGCTTACTTTTACAAATTACAATGATAGAGAAAAATTTCAAGGAATTGTGTATAAAATACGCCATGACAAGCAAAAAAATAAAATTACTTATATAAAAATACTAGAAGGTACTTTAAAAGTTAGAGATGAAATTGCAGTGAATACATCTCAGGATTGCTATGAAAAAGTAACACAAATTAGGATCTGTAATGGTGACAAATTTAAAACAGTAGATGAAGCATCAGCAGGAGAACTTGCTGCAGTATCAGGCCTATCAAATTCAATTGTAGGGTGTGGACTTGGAAATTGCCATAGAAAAGTTAATTATGAGATGGTTCCAGCGTTAAAATCAAGAGTAATATTTGACAAAGGTTTAAATGAAAAAGATGTATTAGCTTGTTTTAAAGTTTTAGAAGAAGAAGATCCTGCGCTTAAAGTAAGTTGGAATGAAAAGCTAGGTGAAATACAGGTAAATATTATGGGAACAATTCAGCTGGAAGTACTTAAAGAACTAGTAAAGGAAAGATTTGATTTAAGCGTAGATTTTGGACCTTGTGAAATTTTATATAAAGAAACCATAGTAGAAGCTTCTTATGGCTGCGGACACTTTGAACCTTTAAGACATTATGCAGAAGTATACCTTAAATTGGAGCCAGGAGAGAGAAATAGTGGTATTTCATTTTACAATGAGTGCAGTGCAGATGACTTAGACATAAATTATCAGAAATTGATAGGCAAACATATCTATGAAAGAGATCATCATGGTATTTTAACAGGCTTTCCCATAACTGATATAAAAATTACACTTATTACAGGAAGATGCCATGTTAAGCATACCTGTGGGGGAGATTTTAGAGAGGCAACTTTTAGAGCACTTAGACAGGGACTTGAAGGTGTGAAAAACATACTTTTAGAACCCTATTATAGATTTAAGATTAAGGTAAGTGCAGATTATATGGGAAGAGTTTTATCTGATATACAAAAGTTAAAAGGCTCTTTTGAAAATCCTAATAATTTGAATGGTGAAGTTATTATAACAGGCAGAGGGCCAGTATCTACATTTATGAATTATGCTGTGGATTTTACCTCTTTTACAAAAGGAAGAGGTAAAATTAATTTTGTATTGGATGGATATGATATTTGCCATAATGAAGAAGAAGTTATTGAAAAGATAGGCTATGATAAAAATGCAGATATTGAATATACATCTACTTCAGTATTTTGTTCTAAAGGACAGCCCTTTTTAGTAAAAGGAGATAGAGCAAGAGAATATATGCACTGCTTAAAGTAGATTTTAGTTTTTAGAAAATCATTTGAAGGGGTATTTATAAGAACTTGCATACCACTGTTTGGTGAAAAAATAGTATATTCTTGGAAGGATAGAGCAAAAGGCTATCCAAAGGAGCTTGCAATAAAGAATATTAAAGAAAGTCTGCAATCAATTGATAGTACTCAAACTGAACTTTATATCCAAAGGTAAAATTCAACATTAATATATGAGCATATTGCAAATTTACAAAAGAATATATTCTTAATACTTCTTGCTTTAAATAAACTATACTTTCCTACATTTAAATGGATGTATAAATCACTTGAGACTTTTAAAATTAAACCTGAAAATATTGAACAAAGATTTAGAGATATTTTTACCTATCCACCAAAGGAGGCATATGAGAATACTTTAGTTATTATAATGGAGACCTTAGATATAATAAATGAAGTATATCCAGAACTTAATACAAGTGTAGTTTTAAGTAAACTAAAATCTGATCGAATACCTCATGACAATCCGGTTAATATTTGGGTTTAACTATCTTTAACGACGTAATATTCTTATTATTGTTTATTAAGTTGCAACTTTAAAAATATAAAATATTATGCAAGAACTATAAGTTAATATAAGAAAGTGGGGGTAAGTATGAGAGCACCATGTCAAGTTTTAGTATTTCCTTATTATATAAATGATAAAGGTATAGAATATGCTATATTTCACAGAAACGATGAAGATTGGTGGCAAGCTATTTCTGGTGGCGGAGAAGATGGTGAAACGATAATGGAATCGGCTAAAAGAGAAGCATGGGAAGAAGGAGGAATTTCTAAGGATTTACCATATGTGAAGTTAGACACAGTTAATTCAATTCCTGCTGAAGAATTTGCAGATAGTATTTATTGGAATGAAAATATCTATGTTATACCTGAAAATTGTTATGGAGTTGAGATAATAGATAAGCAATTAATACTTTCACATGAACATACAGAATATAGGTGGATGAGCTATAATGATGCTATTTCATGTTTAAAATGGGATGGAAATAAAGTAGCACTTTGGGAACTTAATAAAAGACTTAGCAAGAAAATTTAATTGTTAAGATGGAATGCTCTTATTCTACGATATTAGGAGGAGTAATAATGCAAGGAGTTGAGCGTCATAAGGTTAGACTATTGCCTCATTGTGAAGAATGGAAAGAGGAATTTGAAGAAGTAAAAAAACAATTGAAAGAAATTTTCGGGGATAACGTAAATTATATACAGCATGTAGGCAGCACCTCAATTAGTGGTATCTACGCTAAGCCAATACTTGACATTGCTATAGTACTAAAATCATTTGAAGATATGAACATAGAAGGAATGAAAAAGGCAGGTTACGATTATTGTGGTACACAAAACAACAAAAAGAATAGGTATCTTTTTGTTTTAAGAGGTGAAGGAGAGATTTCATTAAGGCACATTCATTGTTATGAATCAAACAATGTTGACTTTTATTTTGTGACACGGTTCAGAGATTTCCTAAATGAGCATAAAGAGTATGCTAAAGAGTATAGTGATTTGAAAATATCTTTAGCAAAGCAATACCCGGATGATAGGAATACATATACAGATAAAAAAGAAAGTTTTGTAAGAATGATATATCAAAAAATTGATTCAGGGAAATACAAGGGTGACATAATCAAATAAGCATAATTAGAAATTATTTTACTGTGGAATATTCTTAATATAATTCACTAATCGTAAAATCATCATATATGAACCATTATAATTTATGATGAAGAAAAGAATGTTTATATAATGAACAGGAGTATGTATGTGGAAGATAAAGATATAGTATTTAAAACCAATCAAAGTTGCTTTGTTTATAGGGTTGCGGCAATTATTATCAAAGACAACAGGCTACTTATGGCAAAACATGAAGATTATCCATGTTATTATACAGTTGGGGGAAAAGTTAGAATAAATGAAACCTCGGAGGAAGCCGTTATCCGCGAGTCCTATGAGGAAACAGGAATTGAATTTGAAATTGATAGACTTTCCTTTATCCAAGAAAGATTTTTTCAAATAGCGGGAAAACATCATCACGAAATTGTGTTTTTTTATTTAATGAAATACATTGATGGAATAAATATTTTAGATGCTACATATACCGACCAAGGTGAAAAGGAAATTTTACAGTGGATACCTATTGATGAATTGGAGCATATAAATATTGTGCCTAACTTTTTAAAAACTAATTTAACCAAAATAAATGAAAATATTATTCATATTATATCGAAAGAATAGTCTTGTTAAATGAGTATGACCATAGTTCACAATGCTCTTATATTGATTATTAAATTGCAACTTTAAAATCAAATGGAGGTTAAAATGGATATTTCATATTTTTTAGATAACATAAAACAATGGGTAAATCAAAATGAGGACATAAAATTATTAATTTTATTAATGACTTTGGAAAAGTAAATTATATAACATACAGATAAATGGTAAATTTGTAAAGGAGATTATATGATAGATTATAGTGAACAAAATAAAAAGGCTTGGAATATAATGCATATGATTTTTGGGTAAATACATCAGGAAAACCATATGATAGAGCTAAGAAAGATTTAGAAGATCCGATAAGAATGTTGAAAAGATATGCAGGCTATTTTGATACTTATGAAGGCATTAAAATTGCTAATATTTGCGGTTCATGTGGTAAAAAAGCAATTCCATTAGCAATTTTGGGTTCAGAAGTTACAATCTTTGATATTTCAGAAGATAATAAAAAGTATGCACTTGAAGTTGCAGATGAAGCCAATGTTGATATTGATTTTATAGTTGGTGATGTATTGAAAATTGATATGAACAAATATGAAAAATATTTTGATGTGGTCTTTATGGAAGGAGGAATCCTTCATTATTTTCATGATATCAACCAATTTATGAAAATAATGCAGCAGCTTTTAAAAACAAATGGAAAAATGATTTGTAGTGATTTTCACCCGTTTCAAAAAATATCAGATATACTAGGGCTAGAACAGCCGACAATGAGTTATTTTTCAACAGATGTATTTGAAGGTGAAATGGCTCATGCAAGATTTTTTCCAGATGAGATTCGCAGACAAATGCCATTATGTAGTTATAGAAAATATACCATTAGTGAAATCATTAATGCAGTTATAGAAAATGGATTTACTCTTAATAGATTTGACGAACATCCATATTGGACAAATGAAGATATACCTGGAGAGTTCACAATTATAGCAAAGAAGAATTAGGTGTAAATAAGGAGAATCAATATGAATGAAAAAATTCCTAATATCCTAAGGTCTATGTTATATGAATATGAGGCAAGTTTAAAAAAATATTTTGGAAGTAAGATATTTGGTGTGTACCTCTATAATTCTGTTGCTTTAGGTGGTTTTGATAAGGATAAAAGCGATATTGACTTTATTACAATACTAAACAAAGATTTTGAAGACAAAGATATATCAATAGTAACTCTTATACATAATGATTAAATAGTAAATTTAAATATGCTAAAAGAATGGAAGGTATGTATCTTACTAAAAATAAGGTAGGAAAACCTAATTCCGAAATAGAACCTTATTTATATTTTTGTGATGAAAAATTTAATAGTTATGGTTATTATGATATAAATTATGTTACTTGGTGGACATTAAAATATAATGGAATACCTATAAATAGTCCTAATGTTAGCAGCCTAAATATAAATGTTCAGTGGAATAATATTGTAGAAACAATGAATTATAATTTAAATAGTTATTGGAAAAAGAAATTGTGTGAAAAGAATATATTTTTATCAGATGAATGGATTGAATTTGCTGTTTTGACATTATGCAGAATATTATACACCCTTGATAATAAAAGCATAGCTACTAAAATTGAATCTGCTAAGTATACAATAATGAGTATTCCTGATGATCAACGATCAAAACACAGGTTGCCTATTGAAAGTTTAAATAAGACTTATATAATTCCAGAGTTTTTTAAAATTAAAGTATTAGGCAGTATAGTCGGTATTGAACATATTGTTACCAAAGAATAATATCGATGATTTTATGCATAACTTTTAGTTCGGAATCTGAAATTTAGGTGAATTAATCAATAAATCTAAATATATAAATGTTCTTTGACAATTGAATAATACGGTGTATCATATAATTAATGTAAGTTAATACAGAATAGTAAATTATTGTTCATCAATTATAAAAGATGTTTACACCTCCATTGTCTTGTTAGTGTGTACAAAGTAGGATAAAATAACTTATATTATGAATATTAAGATATAACGAAAGGTAGGTACAATCATGAATCAAAAAGAAAGAATGTTGGCTGGTTTTCCATATAAGCCGTGGTTAGATGGATTATCAGAAGAACGAATAGAGAATAAAAATAAGATATATGAGTATAATCATTGCAAACCAGACGAAAGTGCAAAAATGGATGAATTAATAAGAGATATTCTTGGTAAATCGGGTATAGGTATACATATTGAAGTACCCTTTCATTGTGATTATGGAAAGAATATTGAAGTTGGAAATAATTTCTTTGCAAATTACAACTGTATTATTTTAGATTGTGGAAAAGTAATCATAGGCAATAATGTACTATTTGCTCCAAATGTATCTTTATATACAGCAGGTCATCCAATACATCCTGATTCTCGTAATTCTGGATATGAGTATGGCATTAGTATAAGCATAGGAAATAATGTTTGGCTCGGGGGAAATGTTGTTGTAAATCCTGGAGTTCATATCGGTAATAATGTTGTTATCGGTTCAGGAAGCGTTGTTACCAAAGATATTCCCGATAATGTAATAGCAGTTGGAAACCCATGCAAGGTTATTCGTGAAATTACGGAAGAAGACCGCAAGTATTATTATAAAAGCTATGAATTTGATGTTGAAGATTACAGAGATTAATTTTTTAAAGTAACTGAAAGTTAATTATATATTAAAGTGATGAGAAAAGAACCATCCTTCCGCTGGAATAGAAAGATGGTTCTTATTATAATTTAACTACTTATTTATCTTTTAAATATTACTGCCCATCTTTTCTGCACAAATAAGATAATCAGTAGATAATATATCGCCTTTATTGAGCACACCTGGAACAACTAACTGACCTCTATCTGTCCATTTTTGATTAGAAAGAATTAGTTTATATGTGCTAATAATCCCATTAAAGGCAGATTCACTATTTTCTTCTCCACAAACCAGAAGCATACTCTCCGTTACATTTAGTTTCTTTTTTCCAATTATAAATGAATAAAGTTCTTATTTAACGTAACAATTAAAAAATTAATAATTTACTGAAACGCCGTATTATTTTAAAAATTTTATGGCATTTTTTATGTTCGTAAATCAAAAATTATATGTATTATGAACATAAATTTGAATGTATAGATGCTATTTGAAAATTGAATAATGCTGTGTTCAAAAGTAAAGTTATTTTATACTTGTTCCAATAAAGTGTAAAATTAGATCTATGTAAATATGGTACAATTATTATAAGTTAATGTAAAATAGAAGCATTATTGGCATAAATAATATCTATAGGAGTGAATAGGAATGACGTTAAACATTGTTTTAACTCCATGCAAAGTCATAGGGTAGAGCTTGCATGGAGGAATGATCTACTTGATTTTGACTTTGCATTTTCAATATTAATATTGAAAAGGAGTAAAGTTGAGATGAAAAATAATTATTTTAATAGTGAACTAAAAAATTTTTATATATTTATGATAGGACAATTTGTATCTCAGTTTGGGAACAAGCTTACAAGTTATGGATTGATTCTCTGGTCATATAAGCAAAGTGGATCTGTTTTGTTTATGTCATTACTTTCGGTATGCTATTTGGTACCAGAAGTATTATTTAATTTTATTGCAGGCACCATTAGTGATTGCTGGAACAAGAAAAAAATTTTGTTGATTTCAGATGTTATAGCAGCTATGTTTTCATTGAGTATAATTCTTATGATGATTACAAATACACTTAAAATAGAGAATCTATACGTTATAAATTTTATGCTTGGAATAACGGATGCATTTCAAAATCGAGCTTCAGATGTTGTGGTATCTGCAATTCTAAAGATAATTATATTAAAACGAATAGCATGTTTAGCTTCTGTGATTCTTTTACAGGAATATTTGCCCCCATTGTTACTATTGCACTTTATGGGTTGGAGCCTATTATAGCTATAGATTTATCGACATTTGTTTTTGAATTTGTCGCTTTAGTCTTTTTTGTTAAAATTCCGTCAGTACATGTATCTAGAGAAATAAAAAAAGATGGTTTATGGAAACAATGCAAATCTGGTATGCAGTATTTATTTAAAAGTCGGGGCATATTCAGCCTTATTTTATTTATGGCGTTTGTCAATTTTATTGCAGCAATTTACAATACGAATCTGGGTCCAATGGTACTATCTAGAACTGATAATAATTACAATGAACTTGGAATTGTAAGCAGTACGGAAAGTATTGCAGTACTGATTGGCAGCCTTCTTGTTGCAAAAATGCCGCAGACATCTAAAAGGATACCTCTTATCTTAAATGTAATGACATTTTCATTCTTGTTTGGTGATAGTCTTCTGGGAATTGGTCACAATTATTATGTATGGACAATAGCAGTATTTGTCGGAAGTTTGCTGGTACCATTATTAATGGCTAATGTTGATTATATAATGAGAACAAAAGTACCATTTGAGATGCAAGGAAGAGTATTTTCAGCACGAATATTTTACAATATATGTTAATTCCAATAGGCAATCTGTCAGGTGTTTTTTTAGCCGATAAAGTGCTTGAGCCATATATGAAAAAATTCGATTTGATTCCAGCATTATTAGCAAAATTAGTTGGTAATAGTAATGGAAGTGGTATTGCTTTACTATATGTATGTGTTGGCCTCATCAGCTTTGTAGGATGTTGCTTATTTAGATTAAACAAAAGTATGAGAAAACTAGATGGTGTATGTAAAATGAGAGAGAATTAATTTGGATTCTTTATTTTTAAGAATTTAATTATAAAAGTCAAATGATTTACTAAAACACTTTTTATATCAATTAAAGCACAATCGTAAATAATTGCTACATAGAGGTTATTTAATTAATATTTTATAAATAGTAGTTTGCGGAGGAATAAGAAAATGATAAAAGATAGTTCAACCAAATGTTGGAATCAGGTGAATATAGACGAATGGATTGAAAAAGCCCAAACAAATGATTTTAGAATATATTACATAATGCCATACACATTAGAAAAACTTGGAGATATCAAAGGTAAATATATTCTTGATTTAGGATGTGGTGAGGGTGGTTATTCGAGAGCATTATCACATAAGGGAGCAATCGTTACGGCTGCTGACTGTTCAGAAGTTTTTATTGAGTACGCAAAAAATAAAGCAAAAGAAGAAGGTTTAAGGATTGAGCATTGTGTTCTTAATTCAAATACACTAAATGTAATTGACGACAATTATTACGATATAGTGCTTTGCTCGATGATGTTAATGGATGTTGAAGATTTGGATGGTACTTTAAAGGAAATTCATCGTGTTTTAAAGCAAAATGGAAAGGTATTCATTTCTATATTGCATCCATGCTTCAAGGGCAAAGAAACTAAATGGATGTTAAATAATGAAAATATAGAGGTACTTGTTTCTGATTATCATAATCCAAAAGAATGGGTTGGAGAAATCAAAGGAATGAATGCTCCAATTTTATATAGACATAGGACTTTGTCAGATTATATAAAAGCGTTTGTCAAAAATGGTTTTAAGTTGACTGATATGAACGAACCAATACCAACACAAGAACAGGCTCAAATGTCATCGAGAGTCGCTTGGTTGAAGAAAATACCGATGTATTTGTTTATAGAATTAGAAAAATAATTTCTTATTTGCAAAGTTAAGTTAATTCACAATATTCTTGTTATGTTCAACAATTATCAATAAAATAAGAATAAACTACATCATGAAACTTATATCCATGATATGGTTTATTTTTTGAAATGAGCAATGAGTCAACTTTATAATGTTATTTTTTCTTTTAATTAAGCAAGCTTATTATATTATAAAAAATGTTATTACGATAAAAGTAAAGCAGTAATTTTCTACACTAGTAAGAATGTAACAAACCATTGAGTTTACTACGTTAATTTAATTTTCTACAAAAAAATAGGTTATTATATGTATGAAGAAGAAGTCATTGAAAATATAGGCTATGATAAAAATGCAGATATTGAATATACATCTACTTCAGTATTTTGTTCTAAAGGACAGCCCTTTTTAGTAAAAGGAGATAGAGCAAGAGAATATATGCACTGCTTAAAGTAGATATATCCTGAAATGCCATAAATCTACTTGTACTTTTACATCAATCCCGTTTAACTATTCAGTGGAATATACGATGATTAAATATAATTTAGGGGGACACCCTTAAAATTTTTATTTTGTTCGTATAATTTTATAGATGAGGTGATGTAATGGCAGATATTGCTCATTTACTCCATGAAAACAGAGATGAATTTATTAGTGAAAATAAAAATTTTATATATAAATGTACTTATACTATTTCAAAAAGATATCTTCAATGGGAAAATGATGATGAACTGAGCATTGCTTTGATTGCATTTAACAAAGCTTGTGATAATTATACAGAAACAAAGGGAAATTTTTACGCATATGCAAAAATTATAATTAGGAATGCATTAATTGATTATTTTAGAAAAAATAAAAATTCACCTTTACTTACTTTTGACGATAGTGACTGCAGTATGGAAAAATTAAATAATGCCAATTCCATAACAAGTTTTCAATTGGAATTGGAAAATAAAAATAGAGCAGATGAAATTATTGAATTAAATAAAAAACTTATGGAATATAAAATCGATTTTAGCAGTCTTGTAAATAATAGTCCAAAGCATAAGGATACAAGAGACAGTATTTTAAAACTTGTGTTAAAGATATGCAGCAATAGTGAAATTAGTAATTTTGTATTGAATAAAAAGCAGCTGCCCGTTAAGCAAATTTGTATATATACTGGATGTAACAAAAAATTTATTGACAAGTGGAAAAAGTATATTATTGCTCTATTTATATTATTTAGCAGCGAAAATTTTATGTATATAAGGTCCTATTTAAATGTAAAAGTGGGTGAGAATGATGGGTAAAAAGGAAGGCATAGTAGTAAGTGTAGAAGGAAAATATGCTAATTTACTTACTCCTTATGGTGAATTTATAAAAGTAAAATCCAGTGGAAAAAGGCTTCATGTTGGCGAAAAATTTGAGGGAGATGAAGTTCTTCACAGATTAAGTTTTTTTAATACAAGAAAGATAATAGCAGCAGCTTGTATAATGTTTGTATTATTAATAGGTGGTGGTGTAAAAGCCTACTATACTCCTGCAGCTACTGTTTTAGTAAATATAAATCCTAGCATTGAGCTAAAGGTGAATTTTTTAAATAAAATCATTTCTTTTAAAGGGTTAAATGGTGATGGAAATAAAATATTGAGTGAAGTGAAAATAAATAATGACAATATAAACGATGCTTTAAAAGTAATAATTGATCAAGCTAAAAAGGATAAATTTATTGATAAGAATTATGCGAAAACTATATCAATTGACATTAGTGGTAAAAACATAGATGTTTCTGATTTCAAATCAAATATGGCATCTTCTAATTTAAGTGTAAAAATTGAAACTAATGGTAATATTATTTTAAATAATAAACCAAAGGATAATTCTACTAACAAGAACTTAAATAGCAGTGATAAAGCTGCTGCTAAAGAAAATACTCCAAGCAGTCAAAAACATTTAAGTGATAAAAAAGAGGATAAAACATTAAATAATAGCACCAGTAGTGAAAATAAATTTAAGAATGAAAGTAAGTCATCAAGTGTAGGCAATTCTTCAAGTGAAAGTAATTCTAGCTCATATAAAGAAAAAGACAAGAGTGGATCTAATGCAAAACAGCTACAAGACTCAGATAGCAGTAAAGTTAAAGAAAGTCAAAATTCAAATAAAAAAACTGAGGAAAATGTGAGTAGCAAGCAAAATGATAGCTCCAATAAAGATAATTCCCACCAGCAGAATTCTAATGGAAATAAGAAAAAATAAAAGAGCAAGACCTGTGGAAAATAATCTTACAGGTCTTACTCTTTATTTTTTTACAGCTTGGTTTAGTGCATTTTGTACTGCATCTGTAAACCCTTTGCTGCTATAGGTAGCTCCAGACACTGCATCAACAGAAGTTGATTGTGTTGAAATTATTTCACTAGGCAATGTACTTTCTACATTTTGATAAAACCTAGGTGTATCTTCTGTAGATACTGTTTGAGTATCAGTAATTTTACCATTTTTTATAGTAACAGATACTTTTGTTGTACCTCCTCTAAAGCCAGTTCCAGTTCCAGTATAAGTTCCGTCTTTATATTTACCTTGTACTGTATTGGAAGAAGATGTACTTGTATTCTCGTTGGAAGCACTTTCCTGGACCATAGTTTGAGTAGTAGCTACATTATTTATGGAAGAGGCGTTTTGCCTGCTTAACATAGTATTTCCCAGGTTTATAAGACCGTAAGTTCCAATAAATAGAGTTAAAGCAATTGAACATGCAAGTTTTGAATCTACATTTTCTCCAATTATGCTTACACTAGTATTTTTCCTAGGACATTCCTCTATGCATTTTAAGCAATTTATACATTCTCCACCATGTACGCTATTTGTACTATAAAGTTTTAATCCCATAGAACAATTATTTGTACATACCCTGCATTTACCACATTTATCATTAGGTTTTTTGATTTTGAATATACTTATTTTAGAGAACAGGGAGAATACAGCACCTAAAGGACACAAATATCTGCAAAAAAATCTTTCAATAAAAATATCGCCTAAAGTTATTAGAACTAAAAGTACAAAGCCTATAGTTAAAGTTGATATAACTTTAGAAAAATCAGTTATTTGAGCAAATGCATCCCAGGGACTTGTACCTTGTAAAAAATTACTTCCACTATTGTATCCAGCAATTAGAAGTAATAACAGCACTACGTATTTTACATATTTGAGTTTAGAGTCTAGTTTTTCACTTATTTTAAAATTAATTTTAAATATTCTTTTCGATATAATATGAACCCAATCATTAAAAGTACCGAAGGCACAAAACCATCCACAGAAAAACCTGCCTGCAAAAATAGTAAATAGTATACATATTGAAAATTCCAGTAACTGTGGGAATGCTTGAATGAAATTAAAGTTTCCTTTAACAATCATCTGAAAAATATTTTTTAATTCACTAAAGGCCATTATGTAAAGGCCGGGTAGTAAAAAAAATAAAATTAATTGTACAATGTGTCTTGTAATTTGTATTTTCCTTATTTTTTTTGCCATCTTTATAGCTCCTTTTCAATTTATAGTTTTGGTGTTTCACTATAAAATTAAATTATTATAGAGCTATTATAAAAGGATAATCTTAAAAATAGATTAAAATTAAATAATTTTGCTTAAAATCCTCCAGCTCCACCGCCTCCAGCCGCACCATCACTGCTGCTTCCAGAGGAATTATCTGATGAAACAATTGAATTACCTGAAGATCCTGTATTAAAAGAATTGTATATATTATTGCTAAAGGTGTCGTCTTTGTCAAAGGTAGAACTGTCAAAAATTAAATAGTAGTATAGCCATCCCATATCATCATCTGAAGGAGTTTTAAAAGAATTTCTAAGCTTAGACATACTATTTTGTTTTATATTTAAGGCTTCTGCATAGGGAATATAGGTTTCAATGGTGGCATTTCCTATATTATATTCTAAGTCCATATTTTGCACATGAGATTTAAATTTCATCCATTTTTTATATTGAGATTGTCCATAAGCACTTTTTTTACAGCAGCACATTGATCCATAGACAATCATAAAAATTGATATAATTAAGCTGAAGATACCTGCATGAGCTTCAGTCATAAGTGAAATAGTTGAAAAGATCAATTCAACTACAGCAAGAATAATTATAAATATTCCTGCTTTGGAAGCTTCAACATCATAATAATTTCGTGATTTGGCTTCTTCTTTTATAAGGTTTAGCCAGTTTGCAAAATTACTATGAGATGAGGATATTTTACAATGCTTTTTAATTTCCAGGGTACTTACATTTTGGCCGCTACCCATTATGTCAAATATCCAATGCATAAAGTATTTTTCGTGTTTTAATAGCAGCCAATCGGGTTCCTTATTTTTTATAATTAAGAAGTTTAGTTTTTTCTTAGCACCATCCAATATGTTTTTCTCAATAGTTAAGTAACCTTTTCTCCATAAGTCAAGTATTGTAGCGTAGATAGTTCTGCCGTTTATAGTTCTCGCAACTAAATAAGCTGCAACTGCAGGTGTACAATCCTCAGGAATTTCAACAGGGGAGTATGCACTATAAGATGTATCTTCAATTTTGTTGAGTTTTTTTGATGTTTTAAATATTAAGAAAAGGGAAAGAAAACACAATACTACACCTATAATGTTTAATATATTTCTTACAAATATAGCATGAGCTATTTTTTCTTGCTTTTGCTTTTCATAATTTGCTTCTTGACTTAAAATTGTATTTAGCAAATTTTTATTATTTACATTTTTACATAAAGGTATTAACTTGCTTGGAAAAAGCAACCTTACCTGAACGAGCTCCTTTGATTTTACATGAGGAAAGAAGTAATCTACATTTCCATTTCTTATAATGCATTCTCCATTTGCAATACCATGGTAATAAGCTTTTATATATTGCTTGTCAATATTTTCTGGAAGATTAATATGTATCTTTAAATTGTCTACTTTAGTTTCATTATAGTTTGACAGGTACGTGTAGTAAAATTCACCAGTATCATTATATTTTACTGATACATTTTTTATAGTATAGGTTATTTTAAAAGTTCTCTTTTCATTTTTTGAAGGACAGTAAATTTTAATTCCATATAAATTTGTACCTTTTGACAATATTTCAAATACACCATTATCTCCGTTTTTAACCTTAGAACTTTCTTTAAATGGAACTTCACTGCCATCATGTGATATAAGTGATACTTTAAGGCTTTTTATACCTTTGGTTCTTATAGTAGATATATCCCGGTAGGCTCCATTATAGTTATCTTTAAAATTGTAAGTTATAATTTCTTCTACATCTATAGAACCATCTTCTTTTATAGAGGTATTTACATTGAACATGGATAAGTCCACTCCACTTGAAGCGTAGGCTTTAAAAGAGTGAATGGAAATTGCAAAAAGTAATATAAAGGTACTTATTAAAAATTTTTTAAAAAAAGTCATTATTATTCTCCTATTAATTTTTTTCATAAGTTATAAAACTATATTTTATATTGCCATAACAGTGCTCTTTGAATTCGATTACATGGTAATTACTTTTGTCAAATTTAGGAAAATAGGTATCGCCTTTTTCATGAGAGTGAATTTTTGTAAGGTATAATTTATTACAGTAGGGGAGTAATTGCTTATAAATTTCTCCTCCACCTGAAACAAAGCTTTCTATAGGAGAATCTTTGTATTTTAAAACGTCTTCAACATGGTGGACTATTTCTACTCTTTCATCTAAAATATTATAGCTTTTATCTCTTGTAATGACAATATGTTTTCTTTTAGGAAGTATACATGGGAGGGATTCGAAAGTTTTTCTTCCCATTATAATGGATTTACCGTAGGTGATGTCTTTAAATCTTTTTAGATCCTCTGGTATATGCCAGAGTAGTTTATTGTCCCTGCCAAGTGCATAATCTTCATTTAAAGCTGCAATTATATGTAACATTATACGATTACCTCCTGCTTATTTAACACTAAAGTATATGTAAATAGTATACCATAATTTCTTATAAATTTTTACAAAAATATTATAGAGTTCCTAATTAATAGTTAGCTTATACGATATTATATAAGTTTAAATTTCAATTAGAAATTCTACAGATTTTCTGACTTATCAATGAATCTTGCTTAGTGGAAAAAGCGACTATCACCAAATCTTTCATTTGGTGATAGTCGCTTTCTCTTTAGAGTTTTGTTTCTTCCACTAAGTTTAGATGAATTACCTGATGGCTATTAGTCCTTCCTTACAATATCCATAATTAAACCATTGACATATACTGCATATATTTTTGAAACTTTCATAAGTTATTTTTTTGCGTATAATATCTAAAAGATCTCTATAGTAGTATACTTTATTTTTCTCTATTTGAAATAGATCTAATACTTTTTTGTCTAAGTGGTCCACTTTATATTGATGCTCACAGGATTTGTCGTCTATATTATGTGGACAGCAAGAACAAAGGATGTCTGTTTTGGCTATAATCTTCACCTGTGTGGAAGGATCCTTTTTTAAAGTATAAACAATCTTACCCATATTTTTAGTGAAATCTTTGCTATAACCGTAGCCCCTATATCCCTGGATACACAATAGATGATGAGCTCTTAATGTTAACATTTTATAAGATTTGTTTTTATGAGAGCGTCTCGAACTCTACTACATAATATATAAGCAATTATAACTTTTATGGTATCTAAAGGGATAAATGGAAGAGCACCTACTAATATGGACTTTTCTATTGTAATTTTTGTTATAAATGAAAGCTGAAGTACTCCAAGTGCATAACAAAATATTAATGAAAGAATTAAACCCACAATTGATTTAACAAAAGACAGTTCTTTTTCTGAAATTTTCCCTATGATGTAAGCTATAATAGGGTAAGCTATGAGATATCCTCCTGTTGGTCCTAATACTACACTTAAACCACCATGGAAGTTTGCAAATACAGGTACACCAACTGTTCCTAAAAGTACATATACCAATTGAGATAATGCACCAAGTTTACTTCCTAAGATTACTGCAGATATGTAAACTGCTAATATTTGAAAGGTTATAGGTACAGGACTAAAAGGGAGCGGTATAGAAATTTGAGCTAAAATAGCTGTTAAAGCTGTAAATATAGCTGTTGTAGTTATTTCTCTAAGTTTTAAGTTCATATTTTTCCTCCTCAACAATTGTTAACCTACATAATATTTACGTTGACAATAAAATTATAATAATTATTTAAGGAATTGTCAACATGAAATGTATATTGATGTTAACAATTGCTCAAAAAGGATATTTTATATTTAATTTTCAGTATTTGTACTTGGGTTTTCTACTTTGCCCATAAATAATATAAGATTATAGTTACTGTCTCGTATGACAAAGAAAAAAGGCCTATCTACTTTAAAAGAAATTGGCTCATTAGAAGAAGGTGCAGGAGAACCTGCTACGAATATCGAGGTAACTGCAGAAGCTTCAGAGCCCTGTTCATCTACATTGATTGCAGCCTTATGTTTTATTGTATTAATATAGAAAGGATTTTTTGATGTTTCACCTATAAGTTTTGTAAAATCTGCTTTACTGCTATCAAATGCTTGGTCCATTCCTAAATTTTTTAGTGTATTGTTTAAAGTCACACCATAATTGATTTTGAACTTAGGAATTTGCTGTAGAACATTTGTATCATTAAAGCTGTTTATCCATTTGTCAAATTTTTCTTCAGTAATATTTTTTGTAAAATCATTTATATCTGTACCTTTGTTAGGCAAAAATATGTCCATTTCCATTCCATCATAGTAGGGCAGAGAAATTGCTTGAAAATTAGTTCCTTTCAGATAATTTATCTGGGAGGTATCTTCCATAGTGTCTGTACTTATCACTTTTCCACTGGATAGAGTGAAATTTTCCTTTTTAGTTTTGTCTCGTGAAAATCCATTTTTCCATTTTCCTTTAAAGTATGTGGAATTTATTAAAATGGCTTGGTCTTTTTCGCTTATATCGTCTATAATCTGCTTAATTTGTTCCTTGGTGGACTTCTTTACCCATTCATTTATCTTTTTCAAGGTGTTAGGATCACTAAAATCTTCTGAATGTATTTCTGAATTATAATATTTTTGGGCAGTATTTTTAAAAGTACTATTTAAGTTTATATCATTATTTGTCCATATTGAATTTGCAACTTTTAAGTCTGTTGATGTTAAATTGTTATAGTATTGTGACAAACTATAATATTCTTCATTTATAGTGTTATCATCTATAGATGCAAGCCCTAAACAATTCAATATTTCCTGTTTTGTTTTATTTTCAGCACCATTTTGAGTCATAGCTAATATGTTGGATATGCTCAAAGGAGAAATAATCATATTTTGACTTTTATCTGTATCTTCAGATAGTAAATTTTTTGCTAGGTTGAATCCAAAAGAATTATTTGTTCCAATTATAGGACTATTTTCATCTATGGATACAGTACCTATATTGTCAGTTGAAAATTCCATTTGTACTGGATTTTTAAGATATTTACTTTTATCTTGAAATTTTAAATCTTTGGAAATATTTAAATAATAAGTTTGTCCTTTAGTATATCCACCTTCGGGTGCTTGTACATATACATAGCTGTTTTTATTGTCTAAAAAAAGGTTTGTTGGAATTAAGCAGCCCTTTGAGTCTGTTACAGTAATTATTCCCGGGAGCAGGAGAGAATTTTCATCTACTGGTGATTTAAATTTTATAGTCCAGCATTTAAGCGTACTTATATCTGTATGCTTTTCCCATTGAATTACCTGTGATTTTTTAGGGGAATAGGAGGAATCAGCTGCTGCAGTTGATGTGAAAGTAGAAAATACCATTATAGATGATGCCACGAGGGACAATGAAATTATTTTTTTAATAATCAACATATCACCTTCCATATATAATATCATTTATATTACAATAGTAACATGTATTGTATTATGATACAAATTTATCATCTTATTATAATTTGGAGGGATGTTGATGAATCCGGTTAATGTAATAAATAGTAAAAGTCCGTGTAATATAGTTACAAGCATTCCACATGGATCTAGTAAAATAACTTTGGAAATGAAACAAAGCATGAAAAAAGGAGTGCTACTTCCAAACAATGACTGGTTTTTAAATGACCTTTATGATTTTTTACAAGAGTTAAATATAACTGTAGTGTCGGCTAATTACAGCAGATATGTTATAGATGTAAATAGAAATATTGAAAATAAATTTATACAGGGGAAATATACAAAGTCCTTAGTATATTATAACACTACCTTTGACAGAAAAATTTATGACAAGCCATTGGAAATGGAGATAATAGAGGAGCGAATAAAGAATATCTATAATCCCTATCACTCTTCTTTGAAAAGAGAACTAGAAAAAGTTTTGAAACTAAAGAATAAAGTCTACTTGTTAGATTTACATAGTTTCTTTGAACAGTCAAAAGCAGATATAATACTTGGAACCCGTGAAGGAAAAACTTGTTCCAAAGAATTTTTAGAACTGGTGTATGATGCATTTACTTCTCAGGGGTTTAATGTAAAAGTTGATGAAAAGGGACTTAGAGGAGGATACATCGTATCTCATTATAGTTCTACGAAAAATGTAGAAGCTATACAAATTGAAATAAGATATACAGCCTATATAGAAAATAGATATTTTGGTGAAGAAGAAGTTAAAAATGTAAATAGCAACTTATTCTATAGCGCTAAAAGACGTCTATATAATGTCTTATGTTGTATAAGAAATAAGTTAGAAAATTAAGTATTATGTATAAGTTTAGTAAAAAGTAGGAAAACGAGGGAATAAATATAGCGAATTTATTGATTAAGTTCTACCGGTTAACTATAATAAAAATAATGGTTAATATAATTTTTAAAGATAATGTAAGGAGAGTAGATTTTTATGATTTCTATAAATGAATTAGATTGTGTAAAACGTATGTGTGAATCCCAGGCAGATATGATATCAGGAGGAGTATTATATGCTATTATTGAAAAAAATAGAATTGTTTGGAGAAAAGCATCTAAGGCATTTGATATTAAAGTGATGGATATTGGATTTGATGTAAGTAAACAGAACATATCATTAGAAGCATTTCAAGAAAAAAAAGATGTTATAAAGAATGTTTCAGATCCTAGATACGGAAGATTTAAAATATTTGAGGAACTTATAAAAGATGAAAATGGACAAATTGTTGGAATGTTTTGTTCCCTGTTTCCAAAGATACACCCTGTAACAAAGGCGTTTAAAGATTTTGCACCAATATTAGTTGAAATGTTTCCAGAAGGAGCTTTTTTCATTTTATCTGACTTAGAAAAAATAGTTGATATACAGCGATCTGAAAAATTTGATATACCTGCTATTAAGCCGGGAGTCCCATTTGTAGATAATCCTGCATCTGTAGTACATAAGGCAATTCAAACTAAAAAATTTGCATCAGAGAATGTAGATAGTTTAGGAAATTCAGGAACACCTGTTAGGATGGCAACTTATCCATTATGTGATGAGGATACAGGTGATGTTGTGGGTACTTTTGGAATGATTATACCTAGAGGAGCTACAGTGAATTTGAAAAATATGTCTAATGATCTTACGGAAAATATTACAGGAGTATCCTCTACCATTGAGGAATTAGCTGCTTCAGCATCTGAAATACATACAAACGAGCAAAATCTGGATAATGAAATAAAACAAATAATATCTTTGTCAGAAGAGATAAATGAAGTATCTTCTTTAATAAAAGGTATTTCAGATGAGACTAAGATGCTTGGATTAAATGCCTCAATTGAAGCAGCTAGGGCAGGAGATGCTGGAAAGGGTTTTGGGGTAGTTGCACAAGAAATTAGAAAATTATCAGAACAGTCAAGAAGTACAGTGCCTAAAATTGCAGAGTTAACAGATAATATTAGGGAAAAGGTTGAATCTTCTAGCAAGATGAGTCAGAATTCATTGACTTCAAGTCAAGAGCAGGCAGCGGCTACACAGGAAATCACAGCTAGTATAGAAGAAATCACATCTATGTCAGAAAATTTAAATCAAATTGTAAATAGTTTGTAAATTATGATAATTTACTAAAAGTATGGATTATGATCCATACTTTTTTTAATGTAATTGTAAAGGTGGAATTTAGTAATGCTTTTATTGTATGTTGTTAAAATATAAAAAATAGTATATACTGGTGTATATACATGAAATTGTAGTATAAAAATATTGGTATGGTATAAAAATATTAATATATTATCAAACAAAAATATTATTTTAGAGGTGTAATATGGACAAAACATTTTTAATAAATGAAATAAATAGGTTGAAAAAAGAAAAAAATGCTTGCATATTAGCGCATAACTATCAGCTGCCAGAAGTTCAAGATATAGCAGATATTGTAGGGGATTCTTTTGCACTAAGTAGAGCTGCTGCTAAAATGGATAATGAAGTTATAGTATTTTGTGGGGTTAAATTTATGGCAGAAAGTGCAAAAATACTATCACCAAATAAAAGAGTTTTACTTCCTTCAAAATATGCAGGATGTCCTTTAGCAGAGTGTATAGATGAAGAACAACTTATGGAGGAAAAAGAAAAGCATCCAGAAGCAGCTGTGGTGTGTTATATAAACTCTTCTACTGAGGTTAAGGCTATAAGTGATATATGTTGTACTTCTTCTAATGCAGTTAAAGTTATAGAAAGTATGGATAAGGATGAAATATTATTTGTACCAGATGAAAATCTTGCCAGTTATGTAGCTGAAAAAGTTACAGGTAAAAAAATCATACCTTGGTCAGGTGGTCACTGCATAACTCATGCCAGAATAACTATAGAAGATGTTAAAAAAATAAAAGGAGAGCATCCTGGAGCTGAAATGTTAGTGCATCCTGAAGTTTCAAAAGAAATAAGGGATAATGCTGAATTTGTTGGAAGTACGTCACAGATAATTGACTATGCAAAGAAATCACCAAATAGGGAATTCATTATAGGTACTGAAATAGGGGTACTTCATAAAATGAAAAATGATAATCCTGAAAAAAATTTCTATTTATTAAGTCCAAGACTTGTATGTCAAAATATGAAAATGACTACACTAAAAGATGTCCACAATTCTCTTTTAAATATGGAACATGAAATATTTATTCCTGAATCAATGAGAATAAAGGCATTGGGTTCCCTTGAGAAAATGTTACGTATTGAATAAATTCTATATAGGCTGGTGATGTAAAGTGGAAAGAAGATATTTAGCAAACTATAACGTGAATTCCTGTGAAAGCAAGAGCTTTGATGTAGTTATAATTGGAGCAGGAATAGCAGGACTCTATACTGCTTTAATGCTTTCTAAAAATTTAAGAGTAGCGGTTTTAAGCAAAAAGGATGTATATGATTGTGATTCATACCTGGCTCAAGGAGGAATTGCAGCAAGTATACAAAACGATGACAGACAGCTTCATGTAAAGGATACTATAAATGCAGGATGCTATGTTAATGATTTGGAAGCTGTAAATGTGCTTGTAAATGAATCTGAGAAAGCTATAAATGATTTGGTTCGTCTTGGAGTTAAATTTGATAAAAACTCCCAAGGTAATTTTTATAGGTCTTTTGAGGGAAATCATTCCATTGCAAGGATACTTCATGTAAATGGAGATTCTACAGGAAAAGCTATAATGGAGGTTCTTGTAAACCAGGCTAAAAATGCTTCTAATATAGAAATAATACCTAATATCTTCGCCTTGGATATTGTTGATAACAAAAACAAATACTGTGGTATAATGGCATTTTACAAAAATAAAGTTGTTTATTTAAAGTCAAAATGTTGTATAATAGCCTCTGGTGGAATTGGACAGTTATTTTCTAAAACTACGAATGTAGATGTGCTTACAGGAGATGGAATTGCCATGGCAATAAGGGCAAAGGTAACCTTAGAAGATATGGAATACATTCAGTTTCATCCTACAGCTTTATACTCTAAAAATAATGAGGAAAAGATGTTTCTAATATCTGAAGCTGTAAGGGGAGAAGGTGCCGTACTTAAAAATAAATGTGGAAACAGGTTTATGAAAGAATATGATTCAAGGATGGAACTTGCTCCTAGGGATATTGTAGCTAGGGCAATTAGTGATCAAATGAAAAAAACTGATTCTAATTATGTTTACTTGGATGCTACTATGTACGAAAAAAATTTTTTAAAGAATAGATTCAATAAGATTTATAGTGAATGCGAAGAAAATGGTATAGAAATATATAAGGATTACATACCTGTAACTCCAGCTGAACATTATTTTATGGGTGGTATTAAGGTGGATCTGTTTGGAAGAGCTAGTATGGAAAACCTTTATGCAGTTGGAGAATGTGCTTGCACTGGGGTTCATGGAGCAAATAGGCTTGCTAGTAATTCTTTAATGGAAGCTCTGGTTTTTGGAAAAAGGGCTGCAGAGGACATCTTAAATAAAGTAAAAGTTATAGATGAAGATAATTTTGAAGACAGTGTATTTATTCCTCAATGTAAAGAGAGTTACATGGACTTTTCAAAACTTAAACAGAATCTGAAGATATTAATGGAAAATAATTTGGGAATAGTTAGAAGAATTGATAACATTAAAAGTGCACTAGAGGTTGTAGATGAAGTTCTGTTTAAATTTCAATATATAAATTTTAAAAGTATCGAGCAAGTAGAAGTTTATAATATGTATGAAGTTGCTAGAAGTATAATTATGGCTACTTTGGAAAGTAAGACTTCCATAGGAAGTAATTATATTGAGGATTATTCTAAAGATAACGTAGTTTTGAGGTGATTGAATTTGAATTACTTAATAGTTGATAAATTAATAAAAAATGCTCTTATAGAAGATATAAATTATGGTGATGTTACTACAGATAATTTGCTTTTGGGAAGTGAGGTTTCAAAAGGAAGATTTATTGCGAAGGAGCCAGGTGTTATTGCTGGAATTGATGTGGCTAAAAGAGTATTTGAAATTGTGGACAGCAGTATAATATTCAACGTCAAGATAAAAGACAGTTCCAAAGTGGAGAAAGGCGATGTTATTGTAGAATTAGAAGGAAATTCTAAATCTATATTAAAAGGAGAAAGGGTTGCCCTTAATATACTTCAAAGAATGTGTGGAATTGCAACTAAAACTAATAGGATGGTTGATTTAGTAAAGGATTATGATGTGAAAATAGTAGATACAAGAAAAACTCTTCCTGGATTTAGAATTTTGGATAAGTATTCTGTTACAGCAGGAGGAGGATACAATCATAGGCTGAACTTGTCTGATTTTGTAATGATTAAGGATAATCACATAAGGGCAGTAGGTTCTATAACGGAAGCTGTTAAAAGAATAAAAAATAAAATTCCATTTACAGCTAAAGTAGAGGTAGAAGTAGAAAATCTGGATCAATTGAAAGAAGCAGTTAATACTGAAGTTGATGTAATTATGTTGGATAATATGGATGTAGATACTATGAGAAAGGCTGTGAAATTTGTAAATAAAAAGTTTATTTTAGAAGCTTCGGGAAATGTCACCGAAAATACTATAGGGGATATTGCTTCTACAGGTGTTGATATAATATCTATAGGTTCTCTTACACATTCTGTAAAAGCGCTGGATATAAGTTTAAGGTTTATATAAAGTTCCTAATTTTAAAGTCATGAATAGTATATTAAGAGGAACAAATGAGGTGATGACATTGGCTATAGAAAACTTGAAAGAGTTAAAAAGTCAATTGGAACTGGATGCAACTAGATTAAGAGAAAGTATATGCATAAAAGACAGTCTTTGTGTTAAAGATAAGATATGGGATACTGATGAAATGTTTCAAGATATAAAACAGAGGGTTATACTTGAGTATATTGAAAAACTACTGGATAAAATTGATGCAAAATAAATTTAAAGTGGGGCGTCACACTAAGCTTGAATACTACAGTATGTTGTTTCAACATATTGTATGTAAATTACTTAGTGCAACAGCCCCATAAATACTATAATAATAAAAACTCATAGATATAAAGTAAAAAAGTGAAATAAAAATTAAAAATAATACTTGATTATATTAAAATTACGTAGTATTATAGATTTAAATTAAATCTTAGTAAATAACTATGAATTGCGATGATAAGAAGAGTAGGTTATAATTTGACTATTACAGAGAGGATTTCCCTTGGATGAAAGGAGATCTTAGTTGATGATAATTGAAGTGCATCTTGGAGCTCTGAATTGAAGTTTAGTAGACTTCAGCGTATATGCCCGTTAAAGCATTGAGGTATGATTGTACCAAAAATTAAGTTGTCTTATATGTGTATTTTTTTATAGGATAAACAGAGTGGAACCGCGGAAGTAATCCTTCTGCCTCTGAATTGAGGCAGAAGGATTTTTTGTTTTTGAGAATCCGGAACTCAAAAATATAATATTTCAAAATAATTGAAAATTTTTTATATTGAAATTATTTATAAGGAGGACAATAATCATGAATTCTGTAGGATATTTTGATTCAATTGCAGATAAATGGGACGTAATAAGAGAAGATTATTTTGAGGACAAATTAAAATATATAGCACTTTCACAATTTAATATAAAGAATAAAATTTGTGCAGACCTAGGATGTGGAACAGGATTTATATCACTTGCACTTGCACAGGATGCAAAACTTGTATTTTCTCTGGACAATTCCAGAAACATGTTAAAACAGCTTCATAGTGAAGCTTTAGATAAATCAATTAAGAATATATATCCAATAAAAGGTTCTATGTCGGATTTACCGCTCTTTGATGAATCTATTGATGCTGTATTTGTAAATATGGCTCTCCATCATGTAGTAGATGCAGAAAAGGCAATTAATGAAATTTATAGAGTGCTTAAAAAAGATGGAACTTTTGTCATATGTGATGTAGAAGAACATGATGGAGAATGGGCAAGAATTGAAATGCATGATGAGTGGCTTGGATTTTCTCATAAAATGATAAGCCACTGGGTAAAAAATGCAGGATTTAAGGATATACAGGTTGAAAGTACAGGACTTAAATGTACAGGATATTCTAGCAAAGGTGAATGTACTGAACCGGGAATATTTATGGCTAAAGGAATCAAGAGAGGAGAATAAAAAGATGAATATAGAATCATTATTAATACACGGTGGGGTTGATGGGGATAAAACTACAGGAGCAGTTAGTGTTCCAATATATCAGACGTCAACCTATAAGCAAAGTGGACTTGGAGAAAACAAAGGATATGAATATTCAAGAACGGGAAATCCAACTAGAGAAGCACTTGAAAAACTTATAGCAGAACTTGAAGAAGGTAAAAATGGACTTGCATTTGCCTCAGGAATGGCAGCTATAACTGCCGTGCTGACACTTTTCAAAAGTGGAGATAAAATAATAATATCAGACAACGTATATGGTGGAACTTACAGGGTACTTGATAAAGTATTTAAAAATTTTGATTTAAACTACGAATTGATTGATACAAGTGACCTAGAAAAAGTTGAAAGTAGTATTACAAAAGAAGTAAAGGCAATATATATTGAATCCCCAACTAATCCACTTATGGATATAACAGATATAAAAAAGATATCTGAAATTGCAAAGAAAAATAACCTTTTGACTATTGTAGACAACACTTTTATGACACCTTATCTTCAAAAACCAATAGAACTTGGAGCAGATATAGTACTTCACAGTGCAACCAAGTATTTAGGTGGACACAGCGACTTAGTTGCAGGACTTGTTGTTGTAAATGATGAAAAGTTAGCTGAAAGATTGTATTTTATACAAAATTCAACAGGTGGAGTATTAGGACCTTTTGACAGCTGGCTTTTGATAAGGGGAATAAAAACATTGTCAGTTAGAATGGATAGACACCTTGAAAATGCAGCCTATATAGCTCAATTTTTAAATGAAAGTCCTTTTGTAGAAAAAGTCTATTATCCGGGACTTGAGAGTCATAAAGGCCATGAAATTCAGAAAAAACAGGCTAGAGGTTATGGAGCTATAATTTCCTTTGTACTGAAAAAGGATATAGATATAAAGAAATTTTTTAAGAATTTAAAACTTATAACTTTTGGAGAAAGTCTTGGGGGAGTGGAATCTTTAATGTGCCATCCTGCTACTATGACCCATGCAGCTATACCTTATGAAATAAGGCAAAAAGTTGGAATTGTAGATAATTTGGCAAGACTTTCTGTTGGAATAGAAAATAAAGAAGATTTGGTAAAAGACTTAAAAAAGTCAATGGAGCTTTCAAAATAGAGTTTGATAAATAATTTGATTGGGGGATTTTTAAATGGAAGTTTTTGATGATATAAAGGAAATGATAGGAAAGACTCCTATATTAAAAATAAATGAATTTGATTTAAAAGATGGCGTGAATATATATGCTAAACTTGAGAATTTCAATCCAGGAGGAAGTGTAAAAGACAGAATTGGGGATTATATGATAAAGCAGGCAGAGAAAAGAGGAAAGTTAAAGAAAGGATATACTATAGTAGAAGCTACAGCAGGAAATACTGGACTTGGAATTGCACTTGGAGCACTCAATAGGGGATATAGAGTAGTATTTGCGGTCCCAGAGAAATTTTCCATAGAAAAGCAAGTGCTTATGAGGGCACTTGGTGCAGAAATAGTGCATACTCCTGAAAAAGACGGCATGCGAGGGGCTATAGAAAAGTCAAAAGAACTTCTAAGCAAAATTCCCAATTCCATATCACTTAGTCAATTTGAAAATGAAGACAATCCACAGACTCATTACCTTACAACGGGTCCTGAAATATATGAGCAGTTAAATGGTAAGATAGATTACTTCGTAGCTGGAGCTGGAAGTGGGGGAACTTTTACAGGAATAGCAAGATATTTAAAAGAAAAAGATAATAATGTAAAAGCTGTATTAGCTGATCCAGAAGGATCTACTCTTGGTGGCGGTACTGAAGAACACGGTTATGCCATTGAAGGTATAGGAAATGACTTCCTGCCAGATACTATGGATTTAAAATTAGTTGATAAAGTCATAAAGGTAAATGATGAGGAGGCATTTTCACTAGTTAAAGAATTGGCTAAACGTGAGGGATTGATAGTAGGTTCATCTTCTGGAGCAGCAATTGCAGCTGCGTTAAAACTGGCTAAAACCATAGATAAAGGTAATATAGTTACAGTATTTCCGGATAGAGGAGACAGGTATTTTAGCAAAAACTTATATGAATAAATAAAAGTTTCATTTAAATATTAAAAAAGTAGACAATGGGTATTTGAACTGCTCCCTGTCAAGTAGACAGGGAGCATATCAATTTGTATCCATTGTCTGTTTTTTTATAACCTTAATATTAGGATAAAGTTTTTCTTTTATTGTCATCTTCATTATATTCAAAATTACATTCTTTAAGAGGTACTATTTTTGTCTTCTTAATAATCTTGTATCCAAGATACAAAGATATAAATATAGGAATACACAAATAATTTGTTACAAAATCAAACCAGCTAAATGTTTTAGCTTGAAATACCCATATGTTAGAACCAAATATAACAATTATACAAAGTATGATAGATATAATGGGGGCAAATGGATATAACTTAGCTCTATATTTTAAATCATTTAAACTTTTACCTTGGGAAATGTATGCTTTCCTAAATCTATAATGGCAAATAGCTATACCTAGCCATGCAAAGAAGGCTGTGATACCAGAAGCATTATAGAGTATGTAATATATTTTTCCATCTCCAATCAAAGAGGCGAAAAAAGCAAAACAAGCAATAACAGTTGTGGAGTATAAAGCAGTTGTAGGAACACCATGTTTGTTTACTTTTGATAAAAATTTAGGTGCTTTTCCTTCTTTGGATAGGGAATAAAGCATACGTGAAGCTACATAGAGGCCTGAATTACCGCAGGAGAGAACTGATGTTAAAATTACTGCGTTCATAATACTTGCTGCAATTGCTAGGCCAGATCTTTTAAATACCATGGTAAAAGGACTGTATGAAATATTATCTGCCCCACTTTTTAATAAGTTTGGATCAGTAAAAGGAACTAAAAAACCAATTACTATAATTGCCCCCATATAAAATAGTAAAATACGCCAGAAAACATTTTTTATAGCTTTAGGAACATTTTCTTCAGGATTTTCCGATTCACCTGCGGCAAGGCCAACTATTTCTGTTCCGGAGAAAGAAAATCCTGCAACTAAAAATACATTAATAATAGCAGATATTCCGCCAACAAAAGGCCCTTTCTTTCCAGAAGCATCTGATAGTACCCAATTACTTAATCCAGGTGATTTTCCACCTAAAATGCCAAATATCATGAGAACGCCTACTATAAGGAATACTATAATTGTAATAACTTTGATACTTGCAAACCAATATTCACTTTCACCGTAAATTCTTGCTGAAAGAATATTTAAGATAAAAATTATTACTAAAAATAACATACTCCATAAAGTAGTATTGGTATTTGGAAGCCAGAATTTAACAATCATTGAACCTGCAACTAATTCAGCAGCAACGCATATTGCCCAGCAAAACCAGTAATTCCATCCAAGGGTAAAACCTAATGCAGGATCAATAAATCTTGTAGCATAAGTTTCAAAAGATCCTGATATAGGCAGTAGTGTTGCCATTTCACCGAGGGATGTCATCAAGAAATAAACTAAAATTCCCATAATTACATAAGCTAAAACAGCTCCACCAGGTCCAGCTGTGCTGACAGCGCTTCCACTGGCGAAAAATAAACCAGTTCCAATTGACCCTCCTATGGCAATCATGTTCATATGTCTGGCTTTTAAAGTCCTTTTAAGTTGACCTTGTTCATTTGCTTTTGAATTTGTGTCCATTTTAAATTTCCTCCTTTTGTCTAACAATAAAACATATAGTTATTTACCTATGGGACACGCATATTCACATGTTCTGCAGTATTTTATAACATTAACAGGTTCTTCTGTAGAAACTTCAGGTATATTCATAGGCTTAATACTAGCTACATCTTCTTCCATTTGTATATTACACAAGGTTCTATCAAAATTCCCTACTCTTCCAGGAAGTTCATTTCTACCTAATTCTGAAGAAAAATATATTTCCTTAGCAAATGCACCTTTTTTACATTTTTCCCAGCACTTAATTTTGCAGCTTTTACATGGATCGTATCTAGAAGGACCAGTTGATTGTAAATCCAAACTTAAACCAAGTGCTCTTAATCTTACATGCGGACCATATTCAGGTGTGACTAGTAAGTTATTTCTACCTATGCATCCTAGTCCAGCTGTTACAGCTGAATCTTTTAAGAATATGCCACCCTTTTCAACATGATAATTAAAAGAATAGGTTTCTACACATTCCTTTTCTAATATGCTTTTAACATCTTTGGTAATACTAATTAATTTTTTGTTGCCTATGGTGTTGTGATCTTCAATCCAATAATCCACAGCAGGGTTGTCTATAGGATGATGATAAGCTAAAATAAGTACACTTTTTATTCCCTGGGGCCATAGAACTTCTGTTAGAAATTTATCTTTTTCTCCACGCATATAAGTTCCAACACCATTATATTTAGGCATCTTAGGTACTACAGTAAAGGCAGGGGCTTTTTTTAGGTCCTCAACATTTGCAATGCCTGCTAGAGAAGCTCCAGTTTTTAGTGCAAGTTTTATAATTTCTTTTGATGTAAGTTTGTCCATAATTTGTACTAATGTATTTTAATATGTAAAAATACATTATTCACTTCCTCTCTTTAAGTAATGTATTTTAAATTCATGAATTTTTTACTGAAAAATAAAAAATCCTCTTTCCAAAAAGAAGAGGATAAATAGCGTAGGTTATTACGAGAGTTTATTAAAAAAACATCTCTCCCTCATCTTTCAGAATTATTATGATCTGCTGGAATTAGCACCTTTACATGTTTACGCATAGGAAAAACATGAGGTTGCTGAAACTTCATAGGGCCAGTCCCTAAGTTTCTCTTGATAAGGATTTATTTAATTTTTTGTAAAATTCTTATTAACTAATATGTATTATATATGTTATGCTTTTCAATGTCAATAAAAATCTAATTATGTTACAGGATATATGATTAAATTAAATGCTTATGCAAAATATGCAAATATTTTATGTATAAATTACAATAATATGCGATTACCATTGAATTTTGTAAAATTTTAGTGTAATATATTTTATATTACTACATTGATAATAGCACATTTATCGAAAGGTAAAGTCGCAAAGCTATGGGTCTAAAGAAAATTATTTTCTATGATTGCCAGGTTACCAAATTATAGTTTTAATAATCAATATCTATACTTATAGTCTGGTACCTATTTATATATTAATAGGTACATTTTTAATTTGTAAAAGTTTTCAAATCTGTATTAGAAAAAGCAAATTTGAAATGAAGTGACATAGATGTATTAGTCTATCCTTCTATATTATCAAAATATATATCGTCAACAATATCAATTTTATTGTGTAAACAATTAAATTAACGATATTAGTATGTTTTGTTTATCTCAGTTTGCACTTAAAAATATAAAAAAATTAATATATTTAGGGGGACATAAAATGAACACTAAAGAAGAGAGCTTTCAGATAACTTTTAATAAAAAATCACTTAAAGTTGTGCTAATAATTTATATGGTATGCTGTGTTCTATCATTTTTATTTTATTCTTCAATAAAATTACTTGGACTTAATGACAACATAAGTGTAATTTCTTTAATTATGCTTGGAATATTTGTTTTAATTTATGGCCTTATATTTTATAAATGTTATAAATGTACAATTACTCAAAATGGTTTTAATATGAAAGCATTTAATATAACAAAAATTGTACTTTTAATAATAACTTATTTTCAGTATTTATATTTGAACTTTACAATGCACTTAAATTCCATATGGCTTATAGTTTTCTTTTTCGTTATTCTTGGAGCCTTGTTTTTTGATATGAAAATGATTATAGAGTCGATAGCTTTAAGCCTTTTATGTCAAATCATAGTATTTGTAAATAATCCTTCAATTTTTCAGGATAAACAATTGATTATTGCAGAAACGGCTATGAAAATCATCACTATTTTTATAACTTTAGCATTAATTTTCATAGTTGTATACTTTGCATCTAATCTATTAAAGTCAATTGGTGATAAGGAAATTGAGTTAAAAAAAGAAAAGCAAAAATTGTTAGATTTATTTGGAAATATAGCTCAAATTTCTGGTACTGTTTTATCATCAAGTGAAAACTTAAGTGCAGCTATTGAAGAACAAACAAGTTCACTTTTGGAAGTTTCAGAGACAAGCCAATCTGTATCAAAAAGTTTTGGTGAAATGCTTGATAAATCAAATAAGAATAAAGAAATATTAAATACTTTATTAAATGCTAATGAGGTTGTTGCTAAAAAAACCAAGGATAGTGAAGATAAAATAAATTACTTTATAAATATTACAGATAAAAATCAGAAATCTTTAAATGATACTCTTTCAATTATTATGGATATAAAAAATAGTATAGAGGATACGTTTAAGTCTACAAAAGATTTAAAGCAAAAATCAAGACAAGTAGATGAGATATTAAATATTATAGGAGATATATCAGAACAAACTAATCTTCTTGCTTTAAATGCATCAATTGAATCAGCAAGAGCAGGTGAAAATGGTAAAGGGTTTGCAGTAGTAGCAGATGAAATAAGAAAATTAGCTGAAGGAACAAAACAATCACTTAATCAAGCAAGTGCAATAGTGGATGAACTAAAAAATAAAATTGATGTAGTTCAAAAACAAATGACGTATAATAGCGAAAAGTCTCAGAACGGTAATAGTATTATTAATGAAACAGTCAGAGGAATAAATGCTATGACTTCCAATTTGAAATTATTTAGTAATAATGTTCTGGATACAAATAACGCTTCTACTACATTATTTACAAAAACTAAAAATGTAGTTCAATTTAATGAAGAAGTATCGAATATGACAAAAGATACAATATCAAAATATGAAATGATAACAGAAACAATATCTCAAAATGCTGCCACCAGTGAAGAAATAGAAGCTAACATTAATGAACTTAGAAATGTTGCTGAAGATATGAATAAACTTATTAAATAGATTTTGGTTATTTCGAATCTATTTATGAAATTGTAGAGATCTATAAAAAATGGAAATGACACTATTTTATTAAAAGGTCATTTCCATTTTTCTATGTTATTGAAGACTATCCAAATTATAAGGTGTCTCTTGATATACATAGTAATTTAGCCAGTTTAGAAATAAAAGGTTGGCATGACTTTTCCAAGTTGCTCTAGGCTGTTTTGCTGTATCATTATGAGGAAAATAATTTTTCGGAATTTCTATGGGCAAATTAGCTGCTACGTCCCTGTCATATTCTGATTTTAATGTTAAGGTATCATATTCAGGATGCCCTGTTACAAAAATTTGACGTCCGCCTTTTGTTGATACTATATAGACTCCGGCATCTTTTGATTCTGAAAGTATTTCTAATTCAGGTACTTTTTCAATATCTTCTTTTTTTACACAGGTATGCCTTGAATGAGGTGCGTAAAATATATCGTCAAATCCTCTAAGTAACTGTGTGTTTTCTTCATTTATTATATGTGCAAAAACACCAAACATTTTTTTATCTAAAATATATTTTGGAATACCAAAATGGTGGTAAAGTCCGGCCTGAGAGCCCCAACATATGTGCAGTGTTGAATACACGTTTTTTTTACTCCAGTCCATTATTTCAGTTAATTCATCCCAATAGTCAACATCTTCAAATTTCAGTTTTTCAACAGGTGCTCCTGTTATTATCATGCCATCAAATTTTCTGCCCTTTATTTCATCAAAAGTTTCATAATACTTGAGAAGATATTGTTCTGAAGTATTTTTTGATCTGTGAGATTTAGGATACATTAATGTTATATCAACTTGAATAGGGGAATTACTAAGCAACCTTAAAAGTTGTACTTCCGTAACGGTTTTAACCGGCATTAGATTCAATATGACTATATTAAGAGGTCTTATATCTTGTTTTAATGCACGTTTTTCATTCATTACAAATATGTTTTCAGCCTTCAGTGTTTTAGAAGCTGGAAGGTCATTGGGTATATTTATTGGCATAAAAAATCCTCCTTTATATATAGGTAGCTTAGGCATCTTCAAAGAAATAACTATTCAGTATGCTAGGATATTTTTTATCAAATGCCTTAATCAAATAAAAATCTTATTTTGCATATTTAAGTAGTGAACAGCTATACAAAGGAATAGGTTAATTTAAATAATTTGTATAATAAAAAAGCTGTTTTCATAAGAAAAACAACTTTTAATACTAATTATATAAACTATTTTCCTTATCTTTCAGAAATAATCTGCTGGAATTAACACCATACATTCAAATGAAAAATGTTGGTTGTCGGGTTTCATAGGGCCAGTCCCTCCGCCACTCTTGATAAGATTTAAATTGATTTTATTTAGTTTATTATATAGTATACTAAAATTAAACTTTTGTCAAATACAAGTATATGAATAAATAAATTGAAAATTCATAACAATGAAGAAAAAGAAATGTTGGTAAATGCTTAATTCTGTGGTACAATAAAAATTAATATGTCATGCTGTTTGTAGTGCTTAGATAGCATGATGTATAAAAGCAATATTCAGTATAATATTAATAAATCAAAGAGGGGGATATTTGATTATGGAATCAAAGTTAGAAAAAAGGTATGGCCTTATTACGGCTATAGCCATGGTTATTGGTATTGTTATAGGTAGTGGTGTATTTTTTAAAGCAGAAAAAGTTTTAACTGCAACAGGTGGAAATCTTACACTTGGCATACTGGCCTGGGTTATAGGTGGTATTATTATGATTTCTTGTGCCTATACTTTTGCTGTAATGGCAACTAAGTATCAATATGTAAACGGTGTAGTGGATTATGCAGAAGCTACTTTGGGCAAAAAATATGCATATTATGTTGGGTGGTTTATGGCACTCATTTACTATCCAACATTGACGTCAGTATTAGCATGGGTTTCCGCTAGATATACTTGTGTATTACTTGGATTCTCAATTACAGGTGGAGAGTGCATGACTATTGCAGGTCTATATTTGATAGCAAGTTTTGCGTTAAATTCACTGTCACCAATTTTAGCAGGTAAATTTCAGGTTAGTACAACTATTATAAAGCTTATTCCACTAGCTTTAATGGCTGTAATTGGAACAGTTGTAGGTGTGGGTAATGGCATGATTGCATATAATTTTACAACAGTAGTAAAGGAAGTCAATACTTCTAATGCATTATTTACAGCTGTTGTTGCTACAGCTTTTGCTTATGAAGGATGGATAATTGCTACAAGTATTAATGCTGAGTTAAAAGATGCAAAGAAAAATCTTCCATTGGCTCTTGTTGGAGGAACTTTTGTAATTATGATTATTTACATACTCTATTATGTAGGGTTAGCTGGAGCAGTAACAAATAAGGTTATGATGGCTGGCGGTGAAGCAGGAGCTAAATTAGCTTTTCAGACAGTTTTTTCATCAGTAGGTGGTTCACTGCTGTTTGTATTTGTTATCATTTCTTGTCTTGGAACTTTAAATGGATTAATGCTTGGATGTACCCGAGGTATTTATTCTTTAGCAGCAAGGAATATTGGACCAAAACCAGATGTATTTAAGCAAGTTGATAATGTAACAAATATGCCTACTAATTCATCTGTATTTGGATTGCTTCTTTGTGGTATATGGTTATTATACTTCTATGGTGCTAACTTAACAAAGCCTTGGTTTGGATTTTTCTCTTTTGATTCTTCCGAATTACCTATAGTTACTATTTATGCATTGTATATTCCTATTTTTGTTATGATGATGAAAAAAGAAAAAGATTTAAACTCATTTAAGAGATTTATAGCACCTATTATTTCTCTAGCTGGATGTGTTTTTATGATAATTGCTGCTTGCTTTTCTCATAAAATGGAGGTTGTTGCATATCTGATCGTTTTTGCAGTTGTAATGATTTTTGGGGCTGCGTTTTCTAAAGAAAAAATTGCGGAATAAGAATAACAATAGAATTGAATGCATAAAAAGCAAAGGGTTAAAGTGTTTAGCCCTTTGTTTTTATATTTTTTTGATATCTATATTAAAAAAGGTATTGACATAAGCATATGTTAGTATTATTATGTTAATAACAAATAGTTAATAACAAGTTTTAAATATGTAGGCGATAATATGGATAAAAAGCAATTTCAAAATCTAAGTTCTATAAATTTAATAATATTTTTAGGAGGAATAAATTATGTTTGGATTTAAATTTATAAAATTTCAACCAAGTGAGTATGTGTTAAAGTATAGGAATGGTAAAATTGTAAGGGAAGGTGCTGGAATATCATTTTATTACTATGTTCCAACCACTTCAATTGTTCTTGTCCCTATTGGAAGTGTGGATTCACCTTTTATTTTTGAAGAAGTTACTTCAGATTTTCAGACGGTTACAGTTCAAGGACAGGTTACTTTCAGAATTGTCGATCAAAAGAAAATTGCAGGAGTTTTAAATTATACATTTGATATGAAGAAAGGAAAGGGATATGTTTCAGATGATCCTCAAAAACTTCCGCAGAGAGTAATAAATATTGTAAGGGTGCTAACTAAAAAGACAATCGAAAATTTAGAACTCAAAGAGGCTATTAAATCAAGTGAAGTACTTGCAAGTGAGATATTGAGTAATATTAAAAAAAGTGAGGAGATAGAACTTCTTGGAATTGAGATACTTGGACTTTCAATATTAAATATCGTTCCAAATAAAGAAACCGCAAGGGCATTAGAAGCTCAGACAAGAGAACAAATCTTGAAAAAAGCAGATGAAGCTATTTATGAGAGAAGAAATGCTTCAATTGAACAGGAAAGACGTGTAAAGGAAAATGAATACAATACGGAGATAGCAGTTGAAAACAAGAAAAAACAAGTTAGAGAAACTCAACTTGAAGCAGAGAGAACTTTCCAGCAAAAGCAAAATGAACTCAAACAAGAAAAGATGAATTTTGAAACTGCACTTGAAGAAAAAAAGAGATCACTTGTCGACATTTCTGTAAAAAATTCAAAAGTTAGAGCTGATGCAAAAGCTTATGAATTGTCAGCTGTTATGAAGTCACTAGAAGGAATAGATTCTAATGTAATACAATCTCTTGCAAGTATTGGAATGCAGCCAAATAAATTAGCAGCACTTGCACTTCAAGAACTAGCAGAGAATGCAGGAAAAATTGGACAGCTCAATATATCACCTGATCTTTTTCAGGAAATACTTAAAGGGAGAAATTAGTTATGATAAGATTAACTGAAAATAAGATAGTTATAATAAAGAGGAAGACAGGACTTGAAGAATTAATTGCAAGATATAATACAATTGAACAAGCAAAGTTTTATATCGAACATCTTGGAAGTGACTTTTCAGATTATGTCACTGAAGATAAAATTTATAAACAAGCTGTATCTAAAGCTCAAAGTCAACTTGAAGAATTAGGCAGAACTCAAATTGTCGATAGGGATTTTGTACCTAATTTTATATTTGGGGGTAATGATTTAGTGGTAGTTATAGGACAGGATGGTCTTGTGGCAAATACTTTAAAGTATCTTTCAAATCAGCTTTTAATTGGTGTAAATCCTGATCCTTCAAGATGGGATGGAGTGCTTCTTCCATTTAAAGTTGATGATCTTAAATTGGTTGTTAAAGATGTTTTTAATGTAAAAAGACAAGTTAAAGAAGTTTCCATGGCGAAAGCAGCTTTAAATGATGGACAGAGTATTTATGCTGTAAATGACTTGTTCATAGGACAAAAAAGTCATGTATCTGCTAGGTACAGTATAAAGTTAGGAAACGATGAAGAACATCAATCTTCAAGTGGAGTTATTGTATCTACAGGTCTTGGTTCAACAGGGTGGCTCAAAAGTATACTTACAGGTGCTGCAAATATTATAAATAGCACATCAAATTCAGATCTTAAAATCAAACAAAAAAATAATCCAGCTTGGGATATTGATTATTTGTACTTTTCTGTACGAGAGCCTTTCCCAAGTAGAACTACAAAAGCAGATATAGTTTTTGGGAGAATTAAAAAAGGATCTCAACTAAAGATATCATCTCAAATGCCTGAAAATGGAGTCATATTCAGTGATGGCATTGAAAGTGACTACCTCAAATTTAACTCTGGTATAGAAGCCACAATCACACTTGCTGAAAAAAAGGGCCATCTAGTTATATGATTTTATGAAACTCTAAGTAGAAAAAAATGATTTAGTAACTTCCGGAAGTTTAATTTAGTCTTTAAAATTAAAGAGCATATTCTTTAGGTGGATTACCTGAAAAATCGGCTATTGCAGCTTTTGCGTCTTTAAGATAAAAAATTTCAAAAATAGGGTTTTCTGCTGATTTGTAAAGTGATTTTACTAGACTACTGTTCTCTATAATAGCTTTTTTAGTTTCCATATCATTTGAAAACACAACTTTACCATTTAATCTTATCCATGCAAATTTTGGACTTGATGTTGAAATTTCAACATAGGGACATTTTTGAAGTTGGGCAAAAACGTCTTTTTTATTGTTTGTGCAGAAATATAGATTTCCTTCTTTCTCAAGCATAAATTGGAAAGGACGTACTTTGGGTTTACCGTCTAATCCTACAGTTGCAAAATATTGCACTGGATTTTCTTTTAAAAATTTTACTACTTCGTTCATGTTAATGAACCTCCTTTAAAATTGAACTTGCAATTTGCTACTTACAAATTTATAATAATATTCATAATATCAAATGTAAAGTAAGCACTTAAAAGTACTGTAGTTACCTAAAGTATACTATTGTGTGCTTATAACACTTTTAAAGGAGAAACTTTTATGGATAAAAAAGATTTGCCTGCATGTCCAGTTGAAACTACACTCTCACTCATAGGTGATAAGTGGAAAGTTTTAATCATTAGAGATTTGCTTACAGGTACCAAAAGATTTGGAGAATTAAAGAAGTCGGTTGGAAGTATTTCGCAAAAAGTTTTGACTCAAAATTTAAGACAGATGGAGCAGGATGGCCTTGTAAATAGAAAAGTATATGCCGAGGTTCCACCTAGAGTTGAGTATTCACTGACAAGCCTTGGATTCAGTTTAAAGCCAATACTAGATGTCATGTGGAGTTGGGGAGAAGAATATAAGAAATGTAGTGTAGGTAATCACTTATGTTAATTGAAAATATTATTTTACTTATACTTATTTTGATTTTATATATAATAGTATGGTATTACGTTGGAAGAAAAGTAAAAGGGGTATTTTTAAAGAAAAATAAAAATTTAAAAAAGAGATTGTACTGGATTGCATTTTGGTTTATAGCTTTTTCTTATGTTATAAGTTCTATATTTAAAAGTGTTGTATCAGTAAACAACATATTAGCTTCTTTATTAACACTAATAGGAGCAGTATCCCTAGGCACTTTTTATTATTTACTTATATTGTTTATACTCACGGATGTGGTAAAGTTTGTTTTAAAAAAAGTAGGATTTAAGGGGAGAATTAGAAATTATATAAGCGCCATATATAATGACGGAATTTCAATTTTTATAATAGTTTTAATTATTTTTTGCTTTGGCATGTGGAATGCCCTTCATCCAGTCGTAACAAATTATAGTATAGATATAAATAAAAGTGCAGGTAAAATAAATTCACTAAACGTGGTAATGGTGTCAGATGTACACATGGGTATAATGATTAAGGAAAAAGGTATTGATAAAATGGTGAATTCCATAAATAAATTGAAACCTGACATAGTTTTATTTTGTGGAGATATGGTTGATGAAAGCACCACTACGAAGTTAAAGAAGTATTATGGACAAGCTTTTAAAAGGATAAACTCAAAGTATGGTGTATATTACATTACAGGAAATCATGAATATGGAGAAAATTTATCTGAAACAATTAGTTATATGAATAAAGCAAAGGTTAAAGTACTGCAAGATAAAGCAGTTAAAATAGACAATAGTTTTTATGTGGTAGGTAGAAAGGATGCTGATAGCGGCGAAAAGATAAAACCGCTAAATGAAATTTTGAAAAATACAGACAAATCCCTACCTATTATAGAATTAAATCATAGACCGGTGGGTCTTGAGGAGGCTCATAAGGAAAATGTGGATTTACAGCTTTCAGGACATACTCATAAGGGACAATTTTTCCCTAATAATCTTATAACAAGGTTTATTTATGAAGATGACTATGGATACCTTAAAAAGGACAATTTTAATTTAATAGTTACTTCTGGTTATGGAACCTGGGGACCTCCCATAAGAATTGGAACAAAAGGTGAAATAGTAAACATTAAAATTAAGTTTAAGCACTAGAGGTGCATGAATTATGAATAAGAAAAATGAGACAAGTAAAACATATATTTTACTTGCCTCATTTTTATTTAGGGGGAATTAAGTTAATGATGTATAATACACTATTAATTTAAGGTAGAATGGCAAATGAACGAACAGGGAAACCGGGTGCCTTTTGAGCCTTAGGAACTATGCTGAAGATTATTGCTCCAGTTGGAGGTACTTTGTCCAAATTGGTCATAACTTCAATTTGATAATGATCTTCTTTTAATACATAATATTCTCCCTGAAATCCAGTTGTTTTTTGTTCTATTGGTGCATCTGTATCAAAGGTTTCATGTCCATTTGCTGCTATTTTACGAGTTTCATATAAGAACTTGAGTGCATCAATGGACCATCCAGGATAATGCTCGTCACCATTTTTGTCAAGATTTAAAAGTTTATCTTGATCCGGCCACCTTTTACTCCAGTCAGACCTAAATGCTACAAAAGAACCTTCTGGTATTTTACCATATTTCTTTTCCCATTCTAAAATGTCATCTACTGTAAGTACGTAGTCATCATTTTCTTTTACTTTCTCTGAAAGATCTATAACCACAAGAGGTAAAACAAGTTCTTGAAGTTCCAATTCATCGATATATCTGCCGCCTTCTGCAAAATGCACTGGAGGATCAAGGTGAGTTCCATATTGTCCTGCAAATGTATATTGTTTTACAAAGAAACCATCCTTGTGAGTGAAAATAGTTTCAAATTTTGCAGGATTAAAGCTTGCAAATCTTGGAGTGTCCGGTCCAAATTCATGGGTAAGATCTACCCATTGGTGTTTTTTTAAATCACTTAAAGTATTCCATAAACTATTAGTCATAATATATAATCTCCTTCTAAATTAAATAATATATTAATTAGCAACCTTCTCTTTAGAGGCTGCAGGTAAAACCGAACTTTTTTTATAAATAGAAGTAATACTAAAACCTACTATTATCCATGCCAAAACTATATAAGGGAATATATTATTAGGAAAGGCTGGTATAGGATAAATATTTGAATAAAAGGTAAATGCTAAAACGAGTAGAGCTATAACTGGTATAATAAGCTGCCATGTCCATATTTTTTTCTTCCCAAAGTATATAAGTGAACCCAAACTTGTTATAAAGTAAGCAACAAGTAAGGCAAGTGCACCTATTGTTCCTATATATCCAAATACTTCTACTCCATCATGTTTAAAAAGTGCTAAAACAGGAATTATTATTATTGCAAGTATGATGTTTAAAGCTACATAAGGAGTATGGTGTTTAGGGTGTACACTAGAAAAAATTTCTGGAACATTACCATCTTTGCTCATTGAATATAAAAGCCTTGAACCTGCAGTCATAGATCCTAAAGCAGTTGAAAAAGCAGAAATACTGATAGCTAGTGTAATTAATATAGTAAATACACTTCCTATATAATTTTTAGAAAGATCTACTATAGTAGATGAGGACTTGGTTAGTGCCCCTATTCCTGAAGCCGATACTCCAAATCCTATAACCTCAGCATAACTTACGAATACGAATATAAGTCCGGTTACAACAACTGTACTTGCAATTGCAAGAGGTATTGATTTTTTAGGATTTTTACTTTCTTCACCAAGACTTGATGCTCCCTCAAAACCACCAAAGCATAGTATTGCATATACGATTCCAGTACCATAATTTGAAAATTTATTCCCATTTCCTTTAAAAGGAACTAAACTTAATCCTTTTGTTGAACCAACTTTTACAAGAATGACCACTGAAAGCAATATTACGAGGAGGATTGATACAGCTTCTATGACAAGCATAATGTTTGTACTTAATTTTACATCGGTATAGGATACAAACCATATAAATACCTCACAAATCAGTGCAAATATAATCCAGGATATGCTTACTCCAGTTAATTCTTTAATAAAGCTAGAAAAAAGAGATCCAAAAGCAGAAGAACATCCAGCAGAAAATCCTATATAGGTAAGGAGCAGAGCCCATCCTGATATTGAAGCAGCTTTTTTACCTAAAGATTTTTCTGTAAATGTATAAACCGAACCTGCAGATGGAAAATATTCATTGAATTTTATAAAAGATACGGCTACAAAGCCCATTAATATAGTTGATATAACAAATACTGCACTTACAGAGTAAGATACTGTTGATGCCATAAGTCCTACATTCATTGACATAGCAAAAGTAGGTGCTATTATTGCAACTGAAAGAGCAATAACTTCTACAAAATTAAGTTGATTTTTTTTAAGGGCATTAATGCCTTTAGAGTTTTCTTTACTCATACTGTTCACTCCTTAGCGAATAGGGTTTTATTTGTACTTTTATCAATCAAATGGAAATCTTATCAGAATATTTGATTTGCGCAAATCGAATGGTTTATCTTATAGAAAAATAAGGTCATTTTTCTATAAGATAAGAAAAATGACCTTTTAATATCATGATATTAAAAATCAATTATCTCATCTATCAGAAATAATCTGCAGGAATTAACACCAATACATTCAAATGAAAACAAATGAAAATGCTGGTTGTTGGGTTTCATAGGGCCAGTCCCTCAACCTCTCTTGATAAGATTTTATTTAATTTAGTTAGTAGTATACTACCAAGGTTATCCTGTTGTCAATAACTTTTTTGAAAGATTAAAGTTGTAATTTATATAGTTGAACTATAAATGAGTTCTTAAATTCCTTTATAAATGTATAATTTAAACACTAAATTTGTCACAAAAAAGCACTACTTGTTTTTTAATGTCTGCTATGATAAAATTTAAGTTAAATTTAGATGCAGGAGGGAAATTATGACACATTTACTTGAGCCACTAAACAGTGGTAAATTAGTTTTAAAAAATAGATTAATTATGCCGCCTATGGCTACAGAGAAATCTGAAGATGATGGAAAAGTAAGTAGTAAGATCTTAGAACATTATGATGAAAAGTCTAGAGGAGGATATTTATCACTTATTATAGTTGAACACAGCTTTATTGCACAGCAGGGAAAAGCTAGTAAGAACCAGCTTTCTGTGGCAAATGATAGTACAATAGAAGGCCTAAGAAAAGTAGCTAGTGTCATTCATAAAAACGGTTGCAAGGCAGTTATGCAGCTTAACCATGCGGGGAGCGCAACTACTATGGCAGTTACAGGAAGTGTTTTGTTAGCGCCTTCAGCTGTGGAAAATCCTTTTATGAAATCAGGTATTCCAAGAGAACTTACTTATGATGAAATTCAGGATATAGTTAAAAGCTTTAGTGATGCTGCTATTCGTGTAAAGGCAGCTGGTTTTGATGGAGTAGAAATTCACTCTGCTCATGGATATCTTTTGAATCAATTTTATTCTCCACTTACAAATAAAAGGACTGATGAATATGGTGGAGATAATGTAAAAGATAGAATTAAAATTCATTTGCAAATAATAGAGGCAGTACGTGAAGTTGTAGGACCTGAATATCCGATTTTCATGAGATTGGGAGCTTCTGATTATATGGAAGGTGGAACTACACTTGAAGATAGTAAAGTTGCGGTTTGTGAATTTGAAAAAGCGGGATTGGATGTTTTGGATATTTCAGGAGGGTTCTGCAGATTTACTGTACCGGGAAATAACTCTCAGGGATATTTTTCAGAACTCAGTGGAAGTTTGAAACAGTTTGTATCAATACCTGTTATATTAACTGGAGGTATTACAAAGGCTGAGGCTGCAGAGAAACTGCTTGTAGATGTAAAAGCTGATCTCATAGGTGTAGGAAGAGCTATGTATAAAGACTCAGAGTGGGCTAAAAGGGCCATTGAAAGTTTTTAACTTAGCGAACTAGTATATTTCGGGAGCATATCTGGATTGATTTACACAAATCTAGGCATGCTCCTTATTTTAATTTCACAAATGTCTTATATTATTAAATCTACATTTAAGTTTTATATTTACAAATGATTAATCTGTTTACAAGTGATTAATAGAATATCATGCAAATAATGCATAATATAATCTTATAAGCTCCTTAAAGGAAAATAAATGTTGAACTTTAAAAAGTTAATTAAAACATATGACTTTAATTTTAACAAGTGTTTTGACAAAAAAAGAAATGTTTGATACACTAAATTTGTTATGATGTTAGAGCATAAAGAAATCGTTTTACATTAATAAAGTAACTTAATGCATTAAATGTTATATCTATATGCATAAGCTTCATAAAAGTATTTTATAAACTATTTATTTTGGGGAGGAAGGATTTATGATAAGTTTAATTGTAGTATTGGCTATAATAATTTCTATTGCACTAGGGTATAAAACAAAAATTAATACAGGATTTTTTGCTATGGGATTTGCGTATATAATTGGATGCTTTGTTTTAAATTTAAAAGCTTCACAGGTAATTGCAATGTGGCCGATAAGTATTTTTTTTGTAATTTTTTCAGTTTCACTTTTTTATAATTTTGCACTTGTAAACGGTACACTGGAAAAACTTTCTTTACATATTTTATATAGATGCCGCAAGATGCCGAAATTACTTCCATTTGTTATTTTCTTTGCAGCAGTATTGATTTCAGGCTTGGGCGCAGGATATTTTACAGTAATGGTATTTTTAGCTCCTCTTACATTACTGCTTTGTAAAGAAACAGGCATGGATACAATGATAGGAGCGGTTATTTTAAGTTATGGTGCATTATCAGGTGCTAATTTTATGACAAGCGGATGTGGTATTGTATTTAAAAGCTTTATCGAATCAGCAGGGTTTAAAGATTTATCATTTTTATATACGGCATATATTTTCATTATTACTATGATCATTCCTATTTTAGTAATTTTGGCTTTTATGATATTTTCAAAAAATTTAAGAAATTTAGGAAAAACATTAAATATAAAAAAACCAGAACCATTTGATAAAAAACAAAAAATAAATCTTTATCTTATTATTGCTATGGTGGTTATAGTTCTTGCGCCTCCAGTTTTACATTTAATTGTTCCTAAAAATGTAGTTATTACTTTTATAAATTCTAAAATGGACGTTGGGCTTGTTTCAATTATTTTTTCTATTATTCTTCTCATGCTTAAGATTGCTGATCAGAAAGCGGCCATTGCAAAGGTACCATGGAGTACTCTTATTATGATTTGTGGTGTTGGTATGTTAATATCAGTTGCAATAAAAGCAGGAACTATAAAATTACTTGCAGGATGGATTAGTGGTAATTTACCTGCTTTTGCAGTGCCTATAGTACTCAGCATAGTAGGGGGATTGATGGCAGCTATTAGCAGCACACTTGGTGTTGTTGTTCCTGCACTTTTTCCGGCTGTTCCATCTATTGCACAGGCAACAGGTATAAGTCCAGCTATTCTCTTCATGTGTATTGTTATTGGCGCACAGTCAGCTTCTATTTCACCCTTCTCTTCAGGTGGAAGTATTGTATTAGGTTCTTGTTCAGATGAGGAAGAACGTACTAAATTATTTCCAAGACTGCTTTTTATTGCAGCTCCTATGTGTATGGGAATTGCCACGGTAGCAAGTATAATTATTTCTCTTGTTGCCAGATAAACTATATTAAAACTGAATGAAAGGTATTAAAAAAAGAGGATAAATCTTCAGTCAATGGAGATTTACCTTCTTTTTTGTGATAAAATAGCTTTCTATGTTTTATTATAAAAGATGTCTTTTACAGACTTTTTAGGTGCTGTGATTTTAAAATTGTATTTTGGCTAAAGAAAGTATTTTTGAAGCTGTAGCATCGTCAGTAATAAGCGTATTTATATACTTTCCACGTATTGCTCCTAAAATTGCCTTAGCTTTAAATTTACCAGCAGCAATACCTATTACATGATTTGCTTGGCGTATAGCAGAAGTATCTATTCCTATGACTTTTTGGTTTATGTCAATATCTACTTCTTCTCCTAGATCATTGTAAACACGTCCGTAAATACATCCTACAGCTTTTAGATCATCTAAATTGTACTGTTTAACTCTTTCTAAATAATTTGCCCAAAGGGAAGAAGAGAACATAGCATCTGTTGTACCTACTCCTGTAAGAATTATATCTGATTTATTTGCAAAGAATATAGTATCACTTAATACAGGTTCATGCATAAGTGCCTTTCTGGCATAATCATTATCTACGTAAAGGGGAGCATATAAATATTTGCATTTACCTCCATATATTTTTGCCATACGTCTCATGAGTTCTTGAGAATCTACAATAGTATTATCTTTAGCAGCGGAGCCTACCATTTGTACAGTAGTTATTGGAAGCTTCTTTTTTGGCTTTAAATTTTTTATTAAATTTAAAAGAGTTTTACCCCAAAGTACACCTACAATAGAATTTTCACTAATTAAATCGTCTACATATTGAGCTCCTAATTTCCCTAGTGTACTTAAGGTTTCTTCATAAGCAAGCATTTTATTATCAAGCACCAGGGCATCTTTTAAATCAAAATTTTCTTTCAAAATATTTTCTAATTTAGGAACTCTACTGTGGGGTTTGTTTATGGTGATTTCTACTACATGTTTGTCACGAGCTTCTTGAAGCAATTTAGAAACTTTAAATCTAGTAGTAGATAATTTGTTTGCTATTTCACTTTGAGTCATATTTAATTCATAATACATATCAGACAACTCGGCAAGAAAATTTAATCTTTCAGCTTCATTTATTTTTTCAAATTCATCTATCATGTTTAACCTCTCAACTAATTTTATATTTAGTGCAAATTTAAAACAACTTTTAATTAACTTAGAAATAATATTATTAAAGAAAACTACTGATAATCCTATACATACAAACTAATTATAATAGAACTAATTTGCTTTTTCAAGACAATGGGTGGAACCTTAGAAATTTAATTTACAAATTTATGTAATTAACCAAATATTTTAGCTAAATTAATGTCTTACCTTCAATTTTAAAATTTGTAAGCAAATCATGTAAAACTAATACAAAAGTATACAAAATTAACTCTTGTTTCACTAATGATATGCTAATTTTATTATGTAAAGGTCAAAATTTGCATAACGCTAATTTTACAGGATAATTTCGAAACATTTGTATAATATATAGACTAATGTTGACTTTACAAAATGAATCTGATATTATTAAATTGTAGTGAAATAATTTTAAAATTAAGTATATATTTATTAGTTGGTCAAATATTCTATTTTAATTTTTAGTAAATAGAAATATGTAGTAATATGCAAAATGTAAACATTTGCTTAGATATATATTAGAAATAAAATTGGTTAATACAGGAGGAAAAAATGAAATGTGAAGATAATGCTTTAGAAGATGTTATTGATTTACATATCCATACCGCACCTGATATTAGGGAAAGAAGATTAAATGACATTGAACTAGTAAAAGAAGCAAAGAGAGTTGGCGCACGTGCTGTTGTTTTAAAATCACATGTAGTACCTACAATGGATAGAGCATGGATTGCACAACAATTAGTTAAAGGAATTCATGTGTTTGGTGGAATTGTTTTAAACCCTCAAATGGGAGGATTGAATATTGCAGCAGTAGAAAATGCTATTAAAATGAATGCAAAAATTATTTGGTTACCAACTTCATTTGCTGCTAATGAACGTAAACAAAAAGGAATGTCAGATGGCGTTGAGGTAATTAATAATGGACAAATTGTTCCTGAACTTGTAAAAATTTTAAAGCTAATTTCAAAGCATAATATTGTTCTTGCTACGGGTCACTTATCGCCGTATGAAATTAGAGTAGTTGTTGAAAAAGCAAAAGAAATAGGTGTGAAGAAAATTTTAATAAATCACCCTGAATGGCCTACTGTAGATATGTCTTTGGATGATCAAAGAGCATTAATAAAATATGGAGTGTACTTTGAAAGGTGTTATGCACACCGTGTAAATGGTAAATATGAGAAGAATTTTTCAACAAACTTAAGAGCAATTGAAAGTTTAGGATATGAATCCACAATCATATCCACTGATGGAGGCCAAATTGAGAATCCTGTGTGGAGCGAAGAATTATATGAGTATATATCATTTTTAAGAAATTCAGGATTATCTGAAGAAGCTGTTAATAATATGACAAAAATATACCCAGCAAAAATGTTAGATCTTGATTAGGCAATAAATGAAATTTTATTACATTATAATAGGGAGGAAGTTATGATTAAGTTATATGATGAAGGCGCATATTTATTAAATGGAGAAGAATTATATTTTGACAATAAAGAATGCAATGAAAAACTTAAAGCAAAATTAGGAAAAGATTATATTAACAAGGAAGAAGCTAAAAAACAAACTATAGCTTATTCTATACTGCAGGATCATAATAAATCAAAAGATAATGTAAACTTAAATATTAAATTTGATGCCCTTGCTTCTCATGACATCACTTTTGTAGGAATTATACAAACATCTCGTGCCAGTGGACTTACAAAATTTCCAATACCATATGTGCTTACTAATTGCCACAATAGTCTCTGTGCTGTTGGTGGAACAATTAATGAAGATGACCATTTATTTGGCTTATCTGCTGCAAAGAAATATGGAGGAATATACGTTCCACCTCATTTAGCAGTTATTCATCAGTATATGCGTGAGATGATGGCAGGCTGTGGAAAGATGATTTTAGGATCAGACAGTCATACCCGTTATGGAGCACTTGGTACGATGGCAATAGGTGAAGGCGGCGGAGAACTTGTTAAACAGCTGCTGTCTCAGACATATGATATATCTTATCCTGGAATTATAGGAATTTATTTAACTGGGAAACCACAAAAGGGTATAGGACCACAGGACGTTGCCCTAGCTATAATTGGTGAAGTATTTAAAAATGGCTTTGTTAAAAACAAGGTAATGGAATTTGTAGGACCAGGAATAGAAAACTTATCTGTAGAATATAGAAATGGTATAGATGTAATGACTACTGAAACTACGTGTTTGACTTCAATATGGAAAACTGATAGCAAAGTTTGTGATTACCTTGAATTACATGGAAGAAAAGAAGATTATAAAGAATTAAATCCTGGAAGCGTTGCATATTATGATGGAATTGTATGTGTTGATTTGTCAAAAATAAAATCTATGATAGCAATGCCTTTTCATCCAAGTAACGTATACACTATCGAAGAACTTAACGCAAACCTTTATGACATATTAGATAAGGTAGAAAAAGATGCCAGAAGCAGAATGTCTAACAAAAATCTTGATTTCTCTTTAAAAGAAAAGATAAGAGATAATAGGTTATATGTAGAACAAGGATGTATAGCTGGATGTGCCGGAGGTAATTATGAAAATATTTGTGAAGCTTCCAGTATACTAAAAGGAAAATCTATTGGAAATGATGAATTCACATTAAATGTTTATCCTTCCAGTCAGCCTGTTTATTATAGTTTAGCTCAAAACGGAATAGCTGCAGAATTGATGCAGACGGGAGCAATAGTTAAGACAGCTTTCTGCGGACCATGTTTTGGAGGAGGAGATACACCTGCTAATAATTCACTCAGTATAAGACATACAACTAGAAACTTTCCTAATCGTGAAGGTTCAAAACCTAATGAAAATCAGCTTTCTTATGCAGCACTTATGGATGCACGTTCAATAGCAGCAACAGCTGCTAACAAAGGATTTGTTACAGCAGCTACAGATTTAGATGCAGATTACAATATACCTAAATATTATTTTAACAAGACGATTTATGATAACCGTGTTTATAATGCTTTTGATAAAGGAAATAGTGATGTAGAATTAAGATTTGGGCCTAATATAAAGAACTGGCCGGATATGCCTGAGCTTCCAGATAACTTAATACTAAAAGTGTGTTCTTTAATCAAAGATCCTGTAACTACAACAGATGAATTGATACCTTCGGGAGATACATCTTCTTATAGATCTAATCCATTAAAGCTTTCGGAGTTTACGCTGTCACGTAAAGATCCTGAATATGTTGGAAGATCAAAACAAATTCAGAAATCAGAAAAAGATAGACTCGCAGGAAAGTCTCCTTTTGATGCAAATAGGGATCTAGAAAAAGTATTTAGTGTAATAAAAGAAGAGTTTGACAGTATAAATACAAGTAATACAGGTATAGGAAGCATGATATATGCAGTAAAGCCTGGAGATGGCTCTGCTAGAGAACAGGCAGCCAGTTGCCAAAAGGTTTTAGGTGGATATGCTAATATTGCAAGAGAATATGCTACTAAAAGATATCGTTCAAATTTGATTAATTGGGGTATACTTCCTTTTGTTATGGAAGATGAACCACAGTTTGAATGCGGCGATTATATATTTATTCCTAATATAAGAAAGGCTGTTGCTGAGAGACCATCTGAAATAGATGCTTATGTGGTAAAGAGGAACCTTAAAAAGTTCAATGTAAAAATTGACAAGCTTACTGAAAAAGAAGTAAATATATTGTTAGATGGATGTTTAATAAATTATAATAAAACAGATAAATAATTTAGTGTAATAAATTTAATTGGCAGTAAAAGTTTTAGCAGAAATATTGTTTGCTAATGATAAATGTAGGATTAATATTTAGAATATCGTTGAAAAGCTGCATTAGATGGAGGATTAACTTCAAGCTAATGCAGCTTTTTATTTAAAATACAATAAATTATTATTTTGAAGCAATTTTACAAAAGTTAGGAAGAAAACAGGGGTGCTTGTTGTGCATGATAACTATTATAAATCTTATGAAATCTCAAGTATTTTTAAGATGGATTAAGAAATACAGAAGATTATTAATACAGATACAGATAATAAGTATTGATAATTTCTATTATATATGATTATATATATGTAATATAAATATTAGTACAGAGTATTGATAAAAAATAGTACAGATGGTAAATAAAACATTATAGAATTTGTTTACACACAAGGGAGGAAGAAGAATTGGATAAAATTGTTTTTGGTGAAGCTAATAGATGTCTTGGATGTAAAGTGCCTCAATGTAAAAAAGGATGCCCTGTAAGCACCCCTATAAATGAAGTAATAAAACTTTTTAAAGAGAATAAAATAAAAGAAGCCGGGAAACTTCTTTTTGAAAATAACCCCATGTCAGCTATTTGTTCACAAGTTTGTCCACATGAAAAGTTTTGTGAAGGCCATTGCGTGCTTGGTAAAAAAGGAACTCCTATAAAGTTTGGTCTTATCGAAAAATATATATCAGACTTTTATCTTAATTTTATAACGTCAGCTGATATAAAAAAGTTGAATAAAAAAATTGCAGTAGTAGGGTCAGGTCCAGCAGGATTGAGTATTGCCTTTATAATGGCAAGAAAGGGATATGATGTAACTATATTTGAATCCCATGAAGATATAGGAGGAGTTTTGAGATACGGCATACCTGCCTTTAGACTTCCTAAAGATATTTTGGACAGGCTTAAGGATAAACTTCTCCATATGAGAGTTAAGATAAGGCCTAATACTCTTATAGGACCTGTGATAACTGTTGAAGATTTGTTTAGGGATGGATACAGGGCGGTTTATATAGGAACAGGAGTGTGGAGCCCAAGGAGCTTGGGACTTAAAGGAGAAACTTATGGTAATGTGAATTATGCCATAGATTATCTTAAAAATCCTGAGGCCTATAATTTGGGAGATAAAGTTGCAATTATAGGAGCAGGAAATGTTGCTATGGATGCTGCAAGGACTATAATTAGAAATGGATCAAATGACGTAACTATCATTGCAAGGAGTGATGAAGAACATGCAGGAGCAGATAATATAGAAATTGATTATGCCAAACTTGATGGAGTGAAATTTCTCTATAAAATGGCACCAGTTGAAATAACAGATGATGGAATTAAAGTAGTTCCAACTGAGGTGTCCTTTGATGAAAATACAGGGAAAAAGAAAGTAACGTTAAAAGATGAGGAAACAAAGCTTTTTAATGCAGATTCTATAATAATTGCTGTAGGCCAGGGACCTAAGGCAAATATAGTAAACAATTCTGAAGGAATAGAAGTAAATTCCAAAGGACTTATACAGACAGACGATTCAGGAAGAACTACAAGGTCTGGAGTTTTTGCATCAGGTGATGTGGTAACAGGTGCCAAAACCGTTGTTGAAGCAGTAGAGGTTTCAAAGCACCTTGTAAATGCTATGGAAGAATATATAAAGAGTATGGATAAGAAATTTGAAAGTTCAGATAAAAATTAAAAATATTTTTATTGAAATTCCATATTCTAAGGTGTATATTAATAATGTAGTAAAAAGTATATAAATTGGATGAATACAGTGCGAGATAGCATCTAGTTGTTAACCGAAGAAGCAATGATATGCCGCCACGGATATATCAAAAACTCTCAGGTAGAAGGAGCGCTGTAGGACAAAACTCTGAAAAAGCTGTTATTAAGACAGTACCAAAGGTGAAAGATATTTAATATCGAAACTCTCAGGTAAAAAAACAGAGGATATGTGGACTATTGGGTAAATAGTCTCCATATCCTTTTTTTTAATGCATAAAAATATGAAGGAGGTTTTATGTTATGGAAGAATTAAAGAAAACTCCGCTGTTTGATTCTTATAAGAAATACGGTGCAAAAATAATAGATTTTGCAGGATGGGATATGCCAGTACAATTTGAAGGCATAACATCTGAACATCAAGCAGTACGTAAAAAAGCAGGATTATTTGATGTCTCACATATGGGAGAAGCAGATATAACAGGAAAAGATGCACTAGAATTTGTTCAAAATTTAATAACGAATGATGCAGCTAAGATTAAAGAAAACCAAATATTATATACACCTATGTGTTATCCAGAAGGTGGAATAGTAGATGATATACTTGTTTATAAATTTACAAATGAGCACTTTTTTCTCGTAATAAACGCTGCAAATACTGATAAAGATATTGACTGGATGAAAAAAAATAAGGAAAATTTTCAGGTAGATATAAAAAATATATCTCCTTCAATTATACAGCTTGCAATTCAGGGGCCAAATGCGCAAAAAATACTTCAAAAATTAACGGATACAGATTTAGATAGCATCAAGTTCTATTTCTTCAAAAAAGATGTACTAGTTGCTGGAAAAAGGTGCATGGTTTCAAGAACAGGATATACAGGAGAAGATGGATTTGAAATTTATTCAGAAACCGAAAATGCAGAGTATCTGTGGGATAAGATACTTGAAACAGGTAAAGAAGATGGTATAAAACCAATAGGACTTGGTGCAAGGGATACTTTGAGATTTGAAGTTAGCTTGCCACTTTATGGAAATGAATTGTCTAAATCAATTACACCTCTTGAAGCAGGCATAGGAATTTTTGTGAAACTTGATAAGGACAATTTCATAGGCAAAGATGCTCTTGTAAAGCAGAAAAAAGAAGGACTAAAGAGAAAAATAGTTGGCTTTGAAATGAAGGAAAGAGGAATTTCAAGGCACGGATACGAAGTTTTTGCAGAGAATAAGAAAATAGGAGAAGTAACCACTGGATATCGCTCACCCTCTTTAAATAAAAATATAGGTTTTGCTTTAATTGATTCTAAATATGCACCTATTGGAACTTCTATTTCTATAAAGGTGAGGAATAAGCTTTTAAATGCGGAAGTAGTTAGCAAGAAATTTTATAATAAAAATTATAACAAATAGTGGGGAGGATTTATAAATGAAAACTTTAAAGGAATTATTGTATTCAAAAGATCATGAATGGATAAAAGTTGATGGGGACAAAGCTTATGTTGGTATTACAGATTTTGCCCAGGATTCTTTAGGAGAAATTGTTTTTGTTGAACTTCCTGAAGTGGATTCAGAATTCTCAAAAGGTGATGTATTTGGAACAGTTGAATCTGTAAAAGCAGCTTCAGATTTGTGTATTCCAGTTTCAGGTAAGGTCTTAGAAGTAAATGAGGAACTTGTAGATAGTCCTGAAGGCCTCAATGAAGATCCTTATAAAAACTGGATAATTTCAATTGAAATATCAGATGAATCGGAATTGAAAGATTTACTTGATGCAGCAAACTATGAAAAAATATGTGATAAGGAGTGATTGACATGCATCCTTATTTACCACTTACAGAAGAAGACAAGACAATTATGCTGGAGAAAATAGGAGTAAGCAGCATAGATGATCTGTTTTCCGATATACCAGAAAGTGTTCGTTTAAATAGAAAATTAAATATAAATAATGGAATGTCCGAGCTTGAAGTGGAGTCTTACATTAAGGACATTGCAAAATCAAATAAAAGCTGTGATGATCTGACCTGTTTTTTAGGTGCAGGGGTTTATGACCACTATATACCTTCTGTGATAAAGCACATAACGTCAAGGTCTGAGTTTTATACTGCATATACTCCTTATCAGGCTGAAATAAGCCAGGGTACACTTCAGACTATATTTGAGTATCAGACAGTTATGGCTAATTTAACAGGTATGGAAGTTTCAAATGCTTCAATGTATGATGGAGCTACAGCTTGTGTAGAAGCAGCACAAATGGCTGCAAATGTAACAAGACGTAAAAATATAGTAGTTTCAAAAACTTTAAACCCTGAAGTTAGAAAGGTACTTAAAACTTACTTGAGATTTAAAGATTTAAATCTAATAGAAATAGATGAAGCAAGTGGAGTTACTGATATAGACAAACTTAAAGGTCAGATTAATAAGGACACAGCGGCAGTTATAGTTCAAACACCAAATTTTTTAGGGTTAATAGAGGAACTGCAGGATGTGGAGAAGTATGTTCACGATAATAAATCCCTTTTAATAGTATTTTGTGATCCCATTTCTCTTGGAATACTAAAGAGTCCTGGAGAATATGGAGCAGATGTAGTTGTAGGTGAGGGACAATCTCTTGGAAACAGCATGAATTACGGCGGTCCCTATCTTGGATTTTTAACTACTACTAAAAAGTATTTGAGAAAAATTCCAGGAAGAATTGTAGGTGAAACTACGGATTCAGAAGGTAAGAGAGGCTATGTACTAACACTTCAGGCAAGAGAGCAGCATATAAGACGTGAAAAGGCTTCTTCAAATATATGCTCCAATGAAGCATTAAATGCACTTACAGCACTTATATATTTAACTACACTAGGTAAAAAGGGAATTAAAGAAGTAGCTTATCAAAATGTCCAAAAATCTCATTATGCATTTAAAAAACTTACTGAAGGTGGAAAGTACAAAGCTGTATTTGACAAACCGTTTTTCAATGAATTTGTAGTTGCTTGTAAAAATCCAGTAGGAGACATAAATAAGAAACTACTTGAAAATAAAATATTAGGTGGATATGATCTTGAAAAACAATATCCTTCTTATAAAAATTCAATGCTTTTATGTGTAACTGAAAAGAGGACAAAGAATGAAATTGATAAATTAACTTCTGTATTGGAGGGAATTGAGTAATGAAAGAATATAATAAACTTATTTTTGAACTTTCCAAAGAAGGCAGAAAGGCCTACTCCCTTCCTAAATGTGACGTACCAGAAGAAGGTATTGAAAAATTGTTGCCTGAAGAATTTATAGGCAAAGAGGAGCCTGAGCTTCCAGAAGTAAGTGAAGTAGATGTAATAAGACATTTTACACTGCTTTCTAATAAAAACTTTGGTGTGGATACGGGATTTTATCCTCTTGGTTCCTGTACTATGAAGTATAATCCTAAAATAAATGAAGATATGGCAGATTTTAAGGAATTTACTCAGCTTCATCCGTACCAGCCAGAAGAAACTACCCAGGGAGCTTTAAAACTTATGTATGAATTAAGTCAAAAACTTGCTGAAATAACAGGCTTTGAAACTGTATCTCTCCAGCCGGCAGCAGGAGCTCATGGAGAACTTTCAGGACTTATGATTATAAAAGCTTACCATGAAAAAAGGGGAGATTTTAAGAGAAAAAAGATTATAGTTCCTGATTCAGCTCATGGCACAAATCCAGCTTCAGCTTCTTGTGCAGGGTTTGAAATAATAGAAGTGAAATCGGATGAAGATGGAACAGTGGACATCGAATCTTTGAAATCCATATTAAGTAATGAAGTAGCAGGACTTATGCTTACAAATCCTAATACACTTGGACTTTTTGAAAAAAATATTATAGAAATAGCTAGACTTGTCCATGAAGCAGGGGGACTTCTTTACTACGATGGTGCTAACATGAATGCCAATATGGGAAAGACAAGACCTGGAGATATGGGATTTGATGTATGTCATATGAACCTTCACAAGACTTTTTCAACACCTCACGGCGGTGGCGGACCAGGAAGTGGACCTATAGGAGTTAAAAAGAAACTTATGGAATTTTTACCTGTTCCCGTAGTTTCTAAAGACAAAGATAAATATTATTTGGATTATGACAGACCTTATTCCATAGGAAAAGTAAGAAGCTTTTATGGAAACTTTGGAGTTATGGTAAAGGCATTTTCCTATATCTTGAGTATGGGAGCAGATGGATTAAGGGAAGTTAGTGAAGATGCAGTCTTAAATGCCAACTATATAAAGGAAAGACTAAAGGATTATTATAATATACCTATAAATACAATTTGTAAACATGAATGTGTACTTGGGGGCTTGAAAGAAGATGAAAATGGAGTTACAACTCTGGATGTAGCAAAAAGACTTTTGGATTACGGATACCACCCTCCAACTATATATTTTCCATTAATCGTAAAAGAAGCGATGATGATAGAACCCACAGAAAATGAAAAGTTGGAAACACTGGATGAATTTATAGATGATATGATAAGCATTGCAAAAGAGGCTAAGGAAAATCCCGACATAGTAAAATCAGCACCAAATACGACTATAATTAAAAGGTTAGATGAAGTAAAGGCAGCAAGGAAACCTGTAGTTAAGTGGAATAAAAAGTAACAGAGTTCCTAAGCTAAAAATAAACTTATGCTCCGAATATTTTACAACCACAAGTACGTTAAATATTTTGATAAGTCTAAGCAGAAAATATTTAAATGTACTTGTTTATTGTAAAACATTCCTACGCATAAGTTTATTTTTTTTAGTTATAAAACTTACATATTTAATTCTGCATAGAGTAGAGCTAAAGGTTGTAAATAAATGATGATATTTAAAATGCGTTCAAAAAGTGAACTGTAGTCAAAAAACGAACACCGTTTTTTAATTGATTTGATCAAAAAGTGAACATACATAATAAAAATATAAAAGAAACTACCTAATTTGGGCATTTTAGACAATGGCATATATATTGCTTATAAGTAAATAGTGATTCTAAATTTAAATATTTAACTATTATTAAGATATTTGTTTTTGTGGCAATTATATATTATGCTAATAATTATATATAATGTTAATGGACTTTCCTATAATAATGCAAGGTTGAATTGGAAATTGTTATTATGACGGGGGGATTATAATGAATGCAGCTATTTGCAAATTGGACAATACAGTTGTATCCAAGCCTAATATAGAACTTTCACATAGAAGGTGTAAAAAGTTCAGTATTGATTCACACCAGGTCTTTAGCAAAAAAATAATACACGATGCTGAATTACAGAAAAGATTTGCGGCTAACAGAAATTTAATATTAACTGCAGCACCTTATATGGAGCAGCTAATTAATTTTGTAAAGGGATTTAATTTTTTTGTATTACTTACCGATGGAGAGGGATGTATATTAAATGCATTAGGTGATGAAAAAATACTTGAAGAAGCTTTTTCTTTGAAAATGGTACCGGGAGCTTTTATGAATGAAGAAAACATTGGAACAAATGCTATGAGCGTAGTTATAAAAAGTAAGCTGCCAGTTCAAATTTCTGGAGATGATCATTTTATTAATGCATATCATAGGTGGACATGTTCAGCCGCACCTATAAAAGATAATAAAGGAAAACTTATAGGTGTATTGAATCTTACTGGGTACATTGAATTTGTACATTCCCATACCCTTGGTATGGTTATAGCAGCGTCAAATGCTATAGAAGAAATGCTTAAAGTAGAAGAGTACAATAAGATTCAAAATATGAATTACAAGCATATAAAAAATATATTTAATTCCAGTCCTGTTGCTATAATAACCTCAGATATAAATGGTAAAATAAAAATTTGCAATAAAAAGGCACAGGATATGTTTGGCATAAGAGGTAATAAGTTAGAAACGAACAATATGGAAGATATTATAGAAAACTGGAATGATATAAAAACATCTATGTATTTAGGAGAAAGTGATTCAAAAGAAACAATTATGGTTTCACTAAGAAATAAGATTCAGTATCAAGTAACTACTAGCTCAATATACAATTGTGATGATGATAATAATATTGAGATAGTTTATGTTTTTGAAAAAGCTAAAAAGGTAAATAAAAAGAATAATGGCCAGGCTTACTATACTTTTGGTAAAATAATGGGGCAGGATGAAAACTTTACAAAAGTAATAAATTATGCAAAAAAGATTTCAGATAGTAAATCAACTATACTTATAATGGGAGAAAGCGGTACGGGAAAAGAAGTGTTTGCACAGTCCATTCATAATTACAGCAGCAGAGTAGATGGACCATTTGTGGCTTTAAATTGTGGTGCTATACCTAAACAACTTATAGAGTCAGAACTTTTTGGATATGAAGAAGGAGCTTTTACAGGAGCAAAAAAGGGTGGTAATCTTGGAAAATTTGAATTGGCAGATGGCGGAACTATAATGCTTGATGAAATTGGAGAAATGCCTCTTGATATGCAGACAAAGCTTCTAAGAGTTGTACAGGAAGGTGTAATAACGAGAATTGGGAGTTCAAAATCTATACCTGTAGATGTAAGAATTATAGCTGTTACAAACAGAGATTTAAAAAAAGAAGTGGAAGCTGGAAGATTTAGAAAGGATCTATATTATAGGCTAAATGTGCTGCCTTTATTCTTACCTCCACTTAGAGAAAGAAAAAAGGATATACCTCTTCTTATTCAATATTTTGTCAAGAATATAGGACAAAAATTAAATAAAAAAGAGCCAGTTATATCAGAAGAATACTTGAAGAAAATGATTAATTATAATTGGCCTGGAAATATAAGAGAATTAGAAAATTTGGTTGAACTAATTGTAAACACAGGATCTATACCATCAGGGTATTTTACAGGAGAAAATTGTGATAATGAGGTACTTGTAGATATTAGTGATGATTGTTTAAAGCTGGATTATATGGAAAAAGAACATATAATTAAAGTATTGAAGAAGTTCAAGGGGAATATAACTCATTCGGCAGAAGCACTTGGTATAAGGAGAAATACTTTATACAGTAAGATAAAAAAGTACAATATACAAATATAATATTTTTCATTTGAAAAATATAATTAGAGGGTTACCTACAGATATGCTGTTGGTAACCCTCTAATTATATTTCAAAAAGAAAGTTTAAAGAAAACGTAGGTGAGTTCAACATTTTGAATATTGATATTAATCATTGCTCATAATAATAGTGAAATTAATATTTCTTCCAATAATATAAAATCAAGGAGGTACAATATGTTAAAAAAGAGCTTAATTATTAATGGAGTTAAAAGGACTGTTATAGCAGATCCTGAGGCATTTTTAGCAGATGTTTTGAGAAAACAATTACATCTGGTTGGAACAAAAGTTGGATGTAGAAAAGGAGAATGTGGTGCCTGCTCTATAATTTTGGATGGAAATGTTGTAAGAGCTTGTATAACTAAAATTAAAAGAGTTCCTGATGAAGCAAATATTATAACTATAGAAGGAGTTGGCACCAATGAGCATCTTCATCCACTGCAGTTAGCATGGATGGTTCATGGTGCTGCACAGTGTGGATTCTGTACTCCTGGATTTATAGTTTCTGCAAAGGCACTTTTAGATGAAAACATAAATCCTACTAGGGAAGAAGTAAGAGATTGGTTTCAAAAACATAGAAATGTATGTAGATGTACGGGATACAAACCAATAGTTGATTCTGTAATGGAAGCAGCAAAACTTATGCGTGGAGAAATAAGAAAAGAAGATATATGGGCTAAACTTCCTAAAGATGGAACTTTACTTGGTTCAAGTGTAGTACGTCCATCTGCCCTTGCAAAAGTAACAGGATCATGGGAATTTGGAGCGGATCTTGGATTAGAACTTCCACCAGGAACATTGCACATTAAATTAGTTCAGGCAACGGTATCCCATGCCAATATAATATCTATAGATACTTCAGAAGCAGAAAAAATACCTGGAGTATATAAAGTATTAACATATAAAGATGTACCAGGCACTAATAGAATAAATGGTTTGGCTTTTCCATCCAATAAGGGTGATGGACTTGAAAGGCCTATATTAAATGATAAAAAGGTTTTCCAATTTGGAGATGCTATAGCTATGGTTTTGGCAGAAAATCCAGCAGTAGCTGAAGCAGCAGTAGAAAAAGTTAAAGTAGAGTTAGAAGAGCTACCAGCATATATGAGTGCACCAGCTGCTATGGCAGAAGATGCTATAGAAATTCATCCAGGAACTCCTAATATTTACTTTGAGTGCGGTACTAAAAAAGGTGGAGATACGGCACCTTTAATGGATTCTCTTCCTTATGTTGTTGAAGATGATTTTTATGTTGGAAGACAACCACATTTACCACTTGAACCAGATGTTGGATTCGCATATTTTGATGAAGATGGAGATTTAATGGTACATTCAAAGAGCGTTGGAATACACATACATGCAGCAATGGTTGCAGATGGAATAGGAATACCACTTGAAAAACTTAAAATAGTTCAAAATCCTACAGGAGGTACATTTGGTTATAAATTTAGTCCAACAATGGAAGGTCTTCTTGGAGTAGCTGCTATGGTAACTAAAAGACCTGTATATCTTGAATTTAACATGTATCAGCAGATAACATATACCGGAAAAAGGTCACCTTTCTTCATGCATCTTAAATATGGTGCAGATAAAGATGGAAAGATAAAGGCACTGGAAACAGATTGGAGTGTAGATCATGGACCATATTCTGAATTTGGAGATCTTTTGACAATGAGAGGAACTCAATTTATGGGTGCCGGATATAATATTCCAAATATAAGAGGTGAAGGCCGTACTGTAGCCACTAACCATGCTTGGGGTTCTGCATTTAGAGGATATGGTTCACCTCAATCTCTTTTTGCATCAGAAGTAGCAATTGATGAGCTAGCTGAGAAGGTTGGAATGGATCCTCTAGAATTTAGATACATGAATGTTTATAGAGAAGGAGATACAACTCCAAATGGATGTCCTCCAGATGTAATTTGTCTGCCTCAGGCAATAGATAAATTAAGACCATTTTATAATGAAGCAAAAAAGAGAGTTAAGGATAAAAATAATGCTAGTTCTGGAGATAAAAAATATGGTGTGGGAGTTTCACTTCTCATATATGGATGCGGCCTAGACGGTCCAGATACATCAAGAGCTTGGGCTGAAATTACTCCAGAAGGCGTTACTGTGGCAAACTCCTGGGAAGATCATGGCCAAGGTGCTGATATGGGAACACTCACAATTGCTCATGAAACTTTAAAACCTTTAGGAATAAAACCTGAACAAATTAAACTTGTTATGAATGATATGAAATTTACGCCAGATAGTGGCCCTGCAGGTGGAAGTCGTTCTAATGTTTTAACTGGTAATGCTACAAGAGTTGCCTGTGAAAACTTGGTAAATGCTTTGAAAAAAGAAGATGGGACTTATAGAACTTATGATGAGATGGTAGCTCAAGGTCTTCCAGTAAAATATGATGGAGAGTGGACAGCACCATGTACTGCTTGTGATGTAGAGACAGGTCAAGGAAATCCATTCCCTGTATATATGTATGGTGTACTTATGGCAGAAGTAGAAGTCGACGTCAATACAGGAAAGACTAAAGTCGAAAATCTTACTATGGTTTCAGATTGCGGTACTATAGTAAATAAAATAGTAGTTGAAGGACAGCTTTATGGTGGATTAGTTCAAGGTATAGGACTCGCTTTAAGTGAAGATTTTGAAGATTTAAAGAAACATGTTACACTTACAGCTTGTGGAATACCTCAAATAAAAGATGTTCCAGACAATATAACACTTATTCATCAGGAAACACCAAGACCAAACGGCCCTTACGGAGCAGCAGGATCAGGAGAAATGCCACTTTCAGCACCACATGCGGCAATAATTAATGCAATATATAATGCCTGTGGAGCACGTATTACTAAATTGCCAGCTTTACCTGAGAAGGTCTTGGCAGCACTTAAGAAATAAGAGATAACGTATATTAGGCATATCTCTATAAAGGAATCAGAAGCAAATAATTTCTACATTCTATATTGAAGTGTTTTTTTAAAGTTTCTGATTCCTTTTTGTTATAGATAATTAACATTGAGACTAAACTTATCCAGTATCATTTCATTATTAGATGATTTAAAATATATATGAAAAATGAATATTACAAGAGTTTTAAGCAAAAGAAAATAACTTTACAAGTTTAGTTCTAAAGTTAATAATCTATAAAGGAAGGTGAGAAGTTCTATGGATTTAAATAAATTACTAAATAGAAGAGAGTTATGTATTGGAGACAAACCTTCAGCCTGTATAGCAGGGTGTCCTTTACACATGGATGTAAAAGCTTTTATTGAAGAAATACAAAAGGGAGACTTTAAAAAAGCTTATAAAATTATGTCTAAGAAGGTTCCTTTTGCAAGAATAATAGGAAGTATATGTGATGAGCCTTGCAAGGGCGTATGTCCTAGAAATAAATTAGGTGGAGGCATAAATATACATGAGCTTGAAAGGACAGCAATAGAGTTAGGTTTTTCTTCCCCCAAAAAGTCTATTCCTATACCTAAAAATGAAAAAAATGTTGCAGTAATAGGCGCAGGTATAAGTGGTATTGTTGCTGCTTTTGATTTGGATAGAAAAGGATATCAAGTTACTGTCTATGAAAAAAGTGATAAAATAGGCGGCAGATTGTGGAACTTCCAAGGGGAACAACTTTCAAAGCAAACAATAGAAGAAGAACTAGAAATAATGAATAAAGATGATATAACAATTAAGTTCAATGAATTTGTAGATGAAGAAAAATTGGAGAATATACTCAATACCTATGATGCAGTTTACATAGGGACAGGAACTTGGGAAAAAGATTTAAAAGTAAATCCACAAACTTTCCAGGTGGAGGATAGTTCTTTGTTTGCAGGGGGAAGAGTTGTAAACAAAAACGATTCAGTTATACTCTCTATAAGTTCTGGAAGAAGGGCAGCTACATCCATTGATAGATACCTTCAAAAAACTTCTCTTACAGCAGCTAGAGAAAATGAAGGTTCTTATGATACTCCTTTAAAACTTCAATTGGATGATATAGAAACTGTAGAACCTATTAAAAGGACTTCTTCAGTATATAATGAAAAAGAGGCAATAGAAGAGGCACAAAGATGTTTGAAATGTGAATGTTCACAGTGTGCTAAAAATTGTCCACATTTAAGAAAATACAACACTGAACCTAGAAAATATATAAGGCAGATAAATCACAATGAAAATATAGTACTAGGAGATCATTATGCAAATGAAATGATTAATTCATGTACTCTTTGCGGACTTTGTGGTGAAGTTTGTCCTTCTAATTTAGACATGAAGGATATAATACAAGAGACTCGTGAAAGCATGGTAGAAAGAGAAAAAATGCCTGTGTCAGCTCATGATTTTGGACTTAGAGATATGGAATTTAGTAATAGTAAACATTTTTCTATGGTAAAAAATCAGCCGGGATATGAAAAGGTGAAATATATGTTTTATCCTGGATGTCAGCTGCCTGCTTCTTCTCCTGAATATATACCTGAAATATATAAATATCTCATGGATAATATTAAAGATGGAGTTGGGATAATGTTAGGCTGCTGCGGTGCACCAGCAGATTGGGCTGGAAGACAGGATTTAGTGAAGAAGAATATGGAGGATATGAAAGATAAGTGGGAAAAAGCAGGAAAGCCAACTTTTATTTTAGCTTGCTCAAGTTGCTATAGAAACTTTAAAAAATATATACCGGATATTAAACTTATTTCTCTATGGGAAGTTATGGATAAATATGGTATCAGGAAAAATAATAAAACAGAGAAAAAGAAAGTGTTAGCTGTACAAGATGCATGTTCAACAAGGCATAATAAAGAAATTCACGAAAGTATAAGAAGTATAGCAGACAAATTAGGATATGAAATAAAAGAACTCAAATTTTCAAAAGAAAAAACTAAGTGCTGTGGCTATGGAGGCTTAGTATATTTTGCAAATAGAGAGCAGTCTAGGGAATTTGCAAAAGATAGGATAGGTGAAAGTAACCTGGATTATTTAGTTTACTGTGCAATGTGTAAGGATCTATTTATAGATGAAGGTAAAAAAACCTTCCATATCTTAGACTTAATTTATAGCAATAATTTAGAAGAAGCCGGACTGAGAAAAGTTCCAAGTCTTTCAAAGCGTCATGAAAATAGGGCACTTGTTAAAAAGAAACTTTTAAAAGAAATATGGAATGAGGAAATGAATGACTTTAAAAAGGATTATGGATTTAAATTAAATATACCGGACAATGTGCAAAATCAAATGGAAGAAAGACTGATTTTGCTTGAAGATATAGAAAAAGCAGTAGATAATGCGCAAAAAAATAAAGAGAGATTTTTTAATCCTGAAAATTCTCATTATTTATGCAGACTTAGGATTGGTAGTGTTACCTATTGGGTAGAATATGAAAAAAATGAAAATCAAATTTTTGTTAAAGACGTTTACAGCCATAGGATGGAAGTAGTGGAGGAATAGCTATGAATATTAATAAAGAAGAGAAAACTCCATGGATTTGTGACAAATGTAATAAAGAATTAGAACTTAGACAGGTAAAAGTTTTATATCTTGGAGGAAATTTTGAAGTTGAACTCATGCAGTGTCCACAATGTAAAATGGTAATTATAGATGAGAAACTTGCATTAGGAAAAATGAAGGAGGTAGAAAAGGGACTGGAAGATAAGTGATGATAGCAGAGAAGGAGAATAAAAGTTATAAATGATACTGCTTTTCGTATATATAAATTGGCTTCATCAGGATTTTGTTGTACCCAAATAATGCTTAAATTGGCTTTAGAGGATGAGGAAAAAGAAAAAACAGATTTAATAAAGGCCTTAAATGGCCTTTGTGGGGGATTAGGATCTAGCGAAAAGGTTTGCGGAATTTTAACTGGAGGTATAGCTGTTATAGGACTTTATGCAGGAAAAGGTGAGCCTAGAGAATATTATGGCGAAAATTTTCAACCTATGTTAAGTGAATATATAGATTGGTTTAAAGAAAAATTTGAAAGCACAGAGTGCAGAGATATAATAGGAATTCAAAAAATAACTGATGAAAATGGTAATATAAATTATCCTGTAAAGTGTGGAGATGTTTTATTGAAAAGTTATGAGAAGATTCAACAGATAATATGTAAGTATGGATATGAATTTGGAAATAGGGATGATTAGTAAAATTAACAGTTGGGATAAAATATTGTACAATATAAATAGCTATACTTTTAGTATATCTACCATGGCATTTCAAGACATTTGAAATGTGGATTTACAGAAACTGTGGAGTTAAAGGGGAGAGGGCAAAATGAAGCTGACACCACTTGAAGCATGGATAGTGGATAAAACGGGGATAAAGGAAAAAAGTAGGGAAGCTTTAGAAAATTATCAGTTAAATAAAATAAGAAAAGTTATAGATTACGGAAAAAAATATAGTAAGTTTTATAAGGAATATTTGAAAAATATTGAGGAAGATGATATAAAATCCTTTAAATATTTTGAAAAAATTCCTTTTACATTGCCAGAACATATAAAACAAAACTCAAATAATTTTTTATGCGTACCTCAAAGAGATGTTGCCAGGATAGTAACGTTAAGAACTTCGGGAACAAGTGGAGAAGAAAAAAGAATATATTTTACGGAAAAGGACTTAGATCTTACTGTAGAATTTTTTAAATATGGTATGCAGTGTATTGTAAATAAAAATGACAGGGTATTGGTGCTTTTACCAGGAAATAGTCATGGCAGTATAGGAGATTTGCTAAAAAAAGCGTTAAAGGATATAGATATAACATGTTATGTTCAAGGTGTACTTGTAAATCCTAAGGATACTGCAGAATTTATAAAGGAAAAAGGTATAGATTGTATAGTAGGGATTCCACTTCAGGTATTGTATTTTTCCAGAGTGGAATCTGAAACATTTAAAGCCAATATAAAAAAAATTCTTCTAAGTGCTGATTATGTGCCAGAAACATTAATAAGAGAAATTACACATAAATTTAACTGTAAAGTTTTCACACACTATGGTATGACGGAAATGGGGTATGGAGGAGGAGTAGAATGTGAGGCTTTAAGTGGTTACCATATGAGAGAAAATGATCTGTATTTTGAAGTAATAAATCCTCGTACAGGAAAGGTAGCAAAAGATGGAGAATATGGAGAGATAGTATTTACAACTCTTACAAGAGAAGGAATGCCTTTAATAAGATATAAAACAGGTGATATAGGGTGTTTTAAAGCAGGTTTGTGTGCTTGTGGTACTTTTTTAAAGACTATGGAAAGAGTTCATGGAAGGATGGAAAATAAAATTGTAATAGGTAAAAATAAATTCCTATCTATGAGAGATTTGGATGAAATAATCTTGTCTTTTGAAGAGGTAATAAATTATAATGTTTATATTGAAAAGAAAAATATTTTGTATATAGATATTGCTGTAAAAGATGAAGAAGACTTTTACAAATTAAAAGGGCGTATTAAAAATAGCATAGAAAAAATTCCATCAGTAAGAGAATCATTAATTGATGGAACTTTGGAAATTGTATTAAAGTATATGAAAAAAAGTATAGAAGTAAAAAATAGTATGGTAAAGCGAAAAATATATGATTATAGATGGAGGGGATAAATGTGGAAGATATATATGAGGTGATAAATAATCTTCTGGATAAAAAAGAAGATTTTGTTTTGGCCACTATTCTAGAAAAATCTGGATCTGCGCCTAGAGAAGAAGGTACCAAGATGATTATAAAAAGGGATTTTTCTATTATAGGAACTATAGGTGGAGGCATATTTGAGGCATTGGCCATAAAATTATCTTCAAGGATATTTGAAAATGAGGCTTATATAATTAAAAATTGTTCACTTACAAATGAAGGTGCAGAGGCTTTAGGTGCTGCCTGCGGTGGAGATCTTAAATTGCTTCTGGAGTATGTAGATTATAAAGACAGTGACATGGTGGAAGTGTATAAAAATGTGCAGAAGCTGAAGAGAAAAGGTGATAATTTTGCTATTATAACTAGAATACCTGAAGAAGGAAAAAGCATAAAAGGCATGGATAAGTGGATTTGCAGTGAAGCATCATTTTATGGAAAAGAAGATGAGAAGGTTCAGTGCATAATTAGAAAGATAAAAGAAAACTTTAAAAATGTTACTATGAAGTATACTGACTTAGAAGAGGAACATTATTTAATAGAGCCTGTTTTAAATACTCAAACTATATATGTAATAGGTGCGGGACATGTAGCACAAAAAATTGCAGAAGTAGCCAAAAGCCTGGATTTTGACATTGTTGTTATAGACGATAGACAGGAATTTGCAAATAAGGAAAGGTTTAAAGATGTAAAAGAAGTAAAAGCAATTCCCTCTTTTGAAAATATTCTTAAATATATAAAGGTAGATAGTAATAGTTATATAGTAATAGTTACAAGAGGCCATGCTTATGACAAGGAAGTATTAGGGCAGATGCTTAAGACTAATGCAAAGTATATAGGGATGATAGGAAGCAAGAGCAAAAGAAAGTTTGTTTATGAGAGTCTTTTGGATGAAGGATATGCAGAGGAAGATTTAAAAAGGGTACATAGTCCTATAGGTGTTTCTATATATGCACAAACTCCTGAAGAAATAGCAATAAGCATTGTGGCAGAACTAATAAAGGTAAAAAGGGAGACTTTTAATGGAAAAAGATAAATTAGGGGCCATTATCATTTCGGCAGGATATTCTTCAAGGATGGGAGACTTTAAACCACTTTTGAAATTTGGAGAATGTACTGCAGTGGAAATGATAATAAATACTTTTAAGGCTTCAAAAATTGATGATATTGTAGTAATAGTAGGCCACAGGCAAAATGAAGTAATAGATGTAATTAAAGATTTAGGAGTCAGGTGGATAAAAAATGAAGATTATTCAAAGGGCATGTTTTCTTCCATAGTAAAGGGTATGCAAGTATTGCAAGAGGATGTAAAAGGATTTTTTATGAATCCTGTAGATATACCTCTCATAAAAACACATACTGTAAATATTTTAAAGAATAAATATATGGAGTGCGGTAAGGGCATTATATACCCTAAGTTTAATGAAAAATCAGGGCATCCTCCCTTTATAGATTGTAAGTATAGATCAGAAATAATGAAAAGTGATGGTGAAGGGGGACTAAAGAGAATACTTCAAAAGTTTGACAGTGATTCTATAAGAATTTCGGTTCCAGACCAAGGTATATTGATGGATATGGATATTAAAGAAGACTATAAAAAATTACTAGAATATTTTTATTTAAAAGCACCTAATTTGGAAGAATGTTATTGCATTTTAGACTTATATGGTGTACCTTGTAATATAAGGAGACATAGTAATAAGGTATCAGAAATAGCTCTAAATGTTTTAAATAAGTTAAATAGTAAAGAATATAATTTTAATAAGAATACAATGTTAGCTGCAGGACTTTTGCATGATTTGGCTAGAAAAGAAAAAAATCATGCTAAAGAAGGGGCTAGAATATTAAGTGACCTGGGTTACCCGAATATAGCGAAAATAATAGCAACTCACATGGATATAGAGGTAAATGAAGAAGATAATATTACAGAAGGAGAGCTACTGTACTTGGCAGATAAAGTTGTTCAGGAAGACGAATTAGTAGGATTAGAAAAAAGATTTTCTGAATATTCTTCAAAATTTTCAAATAATCTTGAAGCATTAAATAAAGTGAGAAAAAGGTTTGGGGAAGCTAGAAAAATCGAAAAAAAGATAGAGAATGTATTGGGGAAAAATTTTAGCTATGAGTAGAAAAATATATTTAATAAGACATGGAAAAATAAATGTAGGTAATGAAAAACGTTACATAGGAATTACAGATATACCTTTAAATGAAGAAGGTACTTTACAAGTGCTAAAACTAAAAAGATTTTTTGAAAAAATAGACATAGAGAAAGTATATTTAAGTCCTCTAAAGAGATGTGTTGAAACAGCACATATAATTTTAGAAGGTAGAAATATAGATAAGATTATAGTAAATGAGTTAATGGAAATAAACATGGGAGAATGGGAAGGAAAAACTTTTAGTTTTATTAAAAGCTCTTTACCAGAGCAGTTTAAAAGTAGAGGAGAAGATATAGGAGGTTTTGTACCAACAGGGGGAGAAAGTTTTAAAAATCTTGAGAAAAGAGTTATCCCTGTTTTTAAATCTATTATAAATAGCACTAGTGGCAATATAATTATAATTTCCCATGCAGGAGTTAATAGAGTCATACTAAAGAATATTTTATCAATATCTATGCAGGATATATTTAAAATAAATCAACCCTATGGGTGTATAAATGAACTTTCCTTTAGTAATGGGGAGTGGAATTGGAAGTTGTTATTATAATGGGGGGGATTATAGTGAATACAGTTACTTCTAAATTGGATAATGAAGCTGTATATAAAACGGATATAGAACTTTCACATGAAAGATGTAAAAAGTTTGGTATTGATTCACGCCAGGTTTTTAGTAAAAAAATATTATATGATAATGAATTACAGAAAAAATTTGCAGCTAACAGAAATCTAATATTGACCGCGGCACCTTATATGGAGCAGCTAATTAATTTTGTAAAGGGTTTCAACTTCTTTGTATTACTTACTGATGGAGAAGGATGTATATTAAATGCATTGGGAGATGAAAAAATACTTTCGAAAGCTTTTTCTTTAAAGATGGTACCAGGGGCTTTTATGAATGAAGAAAATATTGGAACTAACTCTATGAGTATGGTTATAAGTACTAAAATGCCAGTTCAAGTTTCTGGAGATGATCATTTTATTAGAGCATATCACAAATGGACGTGTTCTGCAGCACCTATAAAAGATAGTAAAGGAAGACTTATAGGCGTATTGAATCTTACTGGGTATGCCGAATTTGTACATTCTCATACACTTGGGATGGTTATAGCGGCGTCAAATGCTATAGAAGAAATGCTTAAAGTAAAAGAATGCAATAAGATTCAAAATATGAATTACAAGCATATAAAAAATATATTTAATTCTAGTCCTGTTTCTATAATAACTTCTGATATAAATGGTAAAATAAAAATTTGCAATAAAAAAGCACAAGATATGTTTGGTATAAGAGGCAATAAGTTAGAAGCAGATAAAATGGAAGATATTATAGAAAACTGGAATGATATAAAGACGTCCATATATTTAGGCCAAGGTACTTCAAAAGAAACAAACATAGTGGCTGTGAGAAATAAAACTAGATATCAACTAACTACCAGTTCTATATATAACTGTGAAGATGATAACATTGAGGTAGTATATGTTTTTGAAGAAATCAAAATGGCAAAGAAAAGAAATGATGGTCAGGCTTACTATACTTTTGATAAAATAATTGGTCAAGATGAAAGCTTTATGAGAATAATAGAGTATGCCAAAAAGATTTCAGATAGTAAATCAACTATACTTATAATGGGAGAAAGCGGTACGGGAAAAGAGGTATTTGCACAATCTATTCATAATTACAGCAGCAGAGTAGATGGACCTTTTATAGCTTTGAATTGTGGTGCTATACCTAAACAACTTATAGAGTCAGAGCTTTTTGGATATGAAGAAGGAGCTTTTACGGGCGCCAAAAAGGGTGGCAACCTTGGAAAATTTGAATTGGCAGATGGCGGAACTATAATGCTGGATGAAATTGGAGAAATGCCTCTTGATATGCAGACAAAGCTTCTAAGAGTTGTTCAGGAAGGCGTAATAACGAAAATTGGGAGTTCAAAATCTATACCTGTGGATGTTAGGATTGTAGCTGTCACAAACAGAGATTTAAAAAAAGAAGTGGAGCGTGGAAGGTTTAGAAAAGACTTATATTATAGATTAAATGTACTGCCTTTATATTTACCACCACTTAGAGAAAGAAAAAAGGATATACCTCTTCTTATTCAATATTTTATCAAGAGTATATCACAAAAATTAAATAAAAAACAACCAGTTATACCAGGACAATATTTACAAAAAATGATTAACTACAGTTGGCCGGGAAACATAAGGGAATTAGAAAATGTAGTGGAGTTAATTATAAATACTGAATCTGTACCTGCAGGTTATTTTTCAGAAGAAAGTTGTAATAATGATGTATTTGTAAATATTAATGAAGACTGCTTAAAATTGGATTACGTGGAAAGGGAACATTTAGTAAAGGTGTTGAAGAAGTTTAAGGGAAATATAACTCATTCAGCAGCAGCATTGGGAATTAGGAGAAATACTTTGTACAGCAAGATTAAAAAATATAAAATAGAAATGTAAAAGAAATATATGGTTATAGAGATTCTAAACAAAAAATCAACTTATACTCAGGATATTTTTTACAACCTTCATCATTGTAAAAATGCGCCTGCATATAAGTTGATTTTTAAGTTAGAAAGCCTATAAATTTTACACTTTTACTTAATTTTATAATATATTATTACAAAATTAATATATATTGACAGAAGTATAATTCAGATTTATAATAAAAATGGACGAACTAGTTAGTATAAGCAAAAACAATACTATACAATCACACATTATATGGTATGCTATATTAAATTGACTTATTTGAGTATAGATTATATCATATTTAACTCTTCAGTATTCTAATTTACAATCATTTTTAATAATAATGTATTAATATCTTATTTCTATTTCTAATCTTTTAATGCAAAATTATAATAACTTAAAAGGGGGCAGCTTAATGGAGGGCATATATATAGTTAAGGGTAATATTATCTTTACTAAAACTTTTGGCAAATTTGAAGTATTTGAAAATGGGTATATTGTAGTTGAAGGTAAGTGCGTTAAAGGTGTATATAAAAATCTTCCTGAAAAGTTTAGTAAGATAAGGGTTATAGACTATGGAGATGCAATTATAATACCAGGATTTGTTGATTTGCATCTACATGCATCACAATATGGAAACTTAGGACTAGGACTTGACAAAGAACTTATGCCGTGGCTTCAAGAGTATACTTTTCCTGAGGAAGCAAAATACGCAGACATTAACTATGCAAAAAAGGTGTACTCAGCTTTAATAAGAGATTTGTGGAGATTTGGTACCACGAGGGCATGTGTTTTTGCAACTATTCATAAAGATTCAACAAAACTTTTAATGGATTTATTTGCGGAGTCAGGATTATCAGCATATGTGGGAAAAGTAAACATGAACAGAAATTCACCAGAATATTTGGTAGAAAGTACAGAAAATTCAGTTTATGATACGGAAGAAATATTGCAGGAATATTCTACAAAATATGAACTTGTAAGGCCTATAATTACACCTAGATTTGTTCCAAGCTGCAGTATGAAGTTATTGAAGGGCTTAGGAAATTTAGCTAAAAAGTACAGTGTTCCAGTACAGTCACATTTATGTGAAAATAATGATGAAGTTAGATTTGTTAAGGAGTTACATCCAGAGTGTAAAAACTATGCAAGGGTATATGATAGTGCTGGATTGTTTGGAGATGTGCCCACTATTATGGCTCATTGTATTTTGGTAGATGAAGATGAGATTGAATTAATGAAAAGAAAAAATATATTTATTGCTCACAATCCTAATTCAAATTGCAATTTGTCAAGTGGCATTGCACCTATTAGAAGGTTCATTACAAGAGGTATCCCCGTAGGGCTTGGAAGTGATATATCTGCAGGACATAGTTTGTCAATGACAAATGTAATTGTGAATAGTGCTCAGGTATCAAATTTGAAATGGCTTGAAAGCAGTAAAGTAGATAAGCCTTTTAGTACTGCAGAATTATTTTATCTGGCAACAAAAGGTGGAGGAAAATTTTTTGGTAAAGTAGGAAGCTTTGAAAATGGGTACGAGTTTGATGCTCTCGTTATTGATGACAGCAGTTTAGCTATATTTAGACAATTGTCAATAGAAGAAAGGCTGCAAAAGTTTATTTATACTGGAGATGACAGAAATATTAAGGACAGATATGTAGCTGGCAAAAAAATAAAAGAACCTAAGTGTTATTAAAAATAAAGTTCTTCAGCTTAATAAGTTTCGAGAACTTTAAATAATTTTATAATGGGGGTTAATTTATGGAAAGTGGAGTTAATGGACAGAAAAATTCGTTTCTAGAATCATTTTTCAAGTTGAAAGACAACAACACAAATGTAAAGACAGAAATTCTTGCTGGATTCACTACTTTTATTACTATGGCCTATATAATATTTGTTAATCCAAGTGTTCTTAGAATAGCAGGTATGAATTCAGCAGGTGTAGTTGGAGATGCAGCTTCAAAGTTTAATGTAGGCTCTGACCCTATTGTATCGGCGGTATTTGTTGCTACTTGTCTAGCTGCTGCTGTTGGAACATTTATAATGGGGTTCTATGCAAATTTACCTTTTGCTCAAGCTCCAGGTATGGGTCTTAACGCATTCTTTACTTACACAGTATGTTTGACATTAGGTTTTAATTGGCACCAAGCTCTTACTGCAGTACTCACTTCAGGTATTTTGTTTATAATTATTACAGTTACATCCATACGAGAAAAAATTGTTGATGCTATACCTCAAAATTTAAAATATGCTATGTCTGGTGGTATAGGACTTTTTATTGCACTTATTGGTTTGAAAAGTGGTGGAATAATAGTTTCAAATAAATCAACACTTGTTGGATTTGGAAATTTTGCACAACCAGGAACATTGCTTACTATAATAGGAGTTTTAATAATTGGCGTACTTATGGCAAGAAACGTTACAGGGTCCATCCTTATAGGCATTGTTTTAACTACACTTATAGGTATACCACTTAAAGTTACTTCTCTTGCAAATTTACACATCTTTAGTGCACCACCTTCTCTTGCACCTACTTTTGCAGCTTTTGATTTTTCCGGCCTTTTTTCAAAAGGAGGTACTTCTATAGCAGGAGCAATTTTGAGTTTTGTTATGGTTGTTATAACAATTTGTTTGGTTGATCTTTTTGATACTATTGGAACGCTTGTTGGAACTGCTACAAAGGCAGGGATGGTAGATGAAAACGGTAAAGTTTTAAGACTTAAGAAAGCCCTTATCTGTGATGCAGTAGCAACAACTGCAGGATCATTTTTCGGAACAAGTACTATTAATACCTATGTTGAATCAACCTCTGGTGTTACGGCAGGAGGAAGAACCGGTCTCACAGCAGTAACTGTAGGTATATTATTTATTCTTTCATTATTCTTCTCAGGACTTGTTGGAGTAGTTCCTTCACAGGCTACAGCACCAGCACTTATTATAGTAGGTGCCTTAATGATGGGAGTAATCAAAAATATAGATTTTGGTGATTTTACAGAAGCATTACCATGTTTCTTCGCTATTTCATTAATGGCTTTTAGTTATAGTATAGCAAATGGTATTGCAGTTGCAATGATCATTTATCCTATAGTAAAAATAGCTACTGGTAGAGGTAAAGAACTTAGTCCAATAGTGTACGTTCTTGCTGTATTATTTGTGCTAAGGTATTTACTACTTCCGTTTGAGTAGAGTAATATATATTATATATTTAACTTTTACGCATATGAGATTTTGACTTAATTTAAATATAATGCGAAGCAACTTTTTAGTTAATAGTTAAGAGTGAAGAATTAATAGTTAATGTGGATTTTTTTCGTTACACTGCAAAAAATCTTTAATTAAATTTTCCTTCACTATTAATTTTTCATTATTCATTCTTAACTTGCGAAGCTTTGCTTCGCAATATTTTTAAACTGTGGGAGTAAGATTATAATAGGGCATTTTAATAGATTGGAGAAGTGAGTAGATGAATGAATTGACAAGTAAAATCGATGCTGCTATGGGCAGGATAAAAGCAGAACTTGTGCTGAAAGATGCTTTTATAATAAATGTATTTACTCAAACTGTTGAAAAAAAGGATATTGCAATAAATGATGGGATAATTGTAGGAATGGGTAAATATGAAGGAAACCATGAAATTAATTGCAATGGTTTTTTTGTAGCACCAGGGTTTATAGATTCTCACGTTCATATAGAATCTTCTATGGTAACTCCAGAAATATTTTCTGATTTAGTTATTAAAAAAGGGGTTACTACAATTATTGCAGATCCCCACGAGATAGCAAATGTTTTAGGAGAAAAGGGTATAGAATTTATGCTCCAAAACAGTAAAAAAGGTGATGCAGATATATTTTTTATGCTTCCGTCTTGTGTTCCAGCAGTAGATTTTGAAGATAATGGTGCAGTGCTTGAAGCGGATAATTTAGAAAGATTTATTGAAGATCCTCAAGTCTTAGGACTTGGAGAAGTAATGGATGTTAATGCAGTTACTTCAGGGAATAAAAAGATGATAAGAAAAATTTTAATGGTAAACAAGTATAGAAAAAGTTTAGATGGACACTGCCCTAAAATTAATGATAAAGAACTTAATGCTTATTTATGTGCTAACATTAGAACAGATCATGAATGTACCAATTATGAAGAAGCTTTAGAAAAAGTGAAAAATGGGATGTATGTAATGCTTAGGGAAGGATCTGCGGCTAGAGATCTGAAAAAATTATTACCTGCAGTAAATGACAAAAATTATAGCAGGTTTTTGTTTTGTACTGATGACAGACATATAGAGGATTTAGTAGATGAGGGCAGTATAGATAATTGTATACGAACTGCTATAGATGAAGGATTAGATGCTATAAAAGCATATACAATAGCATCATTTAATGCAGCTAATTGTTATAATTTATGGGATAGAGGTGCTATTTCAGCTGGTATGAAGGCTGATTTGGTAATATTTGAAGATATTAAAAAATTGAAAATTAAAAATGTGATTAAGAATGGTAAAGTATACAAAAATAATCATATGTTTAAAGATATTTTTGCTAAGCCATCAGTAAATGTAGATCATATAAAAGAAGACTTATTTAAGATTAAGGCTAAAGGTAAATTTGTAAATGTAATAAAAGTTCAGCCAGGAGGACTAGTTACTAAAAAGGAAAAGAGACAAGTTAAAATAAATGAAGGATTAGTTGAATGTGTTGAAAGTAAAGAAGAAGTTGTAAATAAAATAGCTGTGATAGAGAGACACAAAAACAGTGGAAAACATTCTGTTGGGTTCATAGAAGGCCTAGGTCTCAAAAAAGCGGCTATAGCTCAGACAATTGCCCATGATTCTCATAATATAATTGTATTAGGTGACAATGATAAAGATATGGAGATAGCAGTAAATAACATTATATCCAATAATGGAGGTATAGTATTTGTATCTGAAGGTAAATTGTTAGAGCATTTAAAATTACCAATAGGTGGACTTATGACATCTGAGAATCCATCTTTTGTAGTAGATAAAATTATAAAATTAAATTCATTAGCAGTAAAGTTTGGAATTAAAAAAGAAGTTGATCCATTTATAACACTTGGGTTTATGGCACTTCCCGTAATTCCAGAGATAAAAATAACTTCAAGGGGATTATTTGATTACTCTAAATTTAGTTTTATAGATTTATTTACAGATATTTAAGTATAAGATATGAAGCTTCTATACAAATTTTGCGTAAAATTTAAACTTAGAGTATAATTTTATAGTAGATTATAATTGTTACGAGAAAGAGGTTATACTATGCCAAAAGATGCAAAAAAAGAGATATTAAATGCTGCTATGAAAGTAATTGCAAGGGAAAAAATAAGCGGTACCCGTATGCATATGATTGCAAAAGAAACTGAGAGAAGTCAGGCTAATTTGCATTATTACTTTCCAACTAAAAATGATATAATGATAGCCCTTTTAGATGATATACAAAAGCAATTTTCAGAGAACCGTAAGAAATATATAGATTTAGAAAATAAAAGTGTTTTAGAAAATATAAGAGGATTTTTTGAACAAAAGGAAGATGACATTTTAAATAATAAAGAATTAGATTATGTACAACTTGATTATTGGGTTCAAGGTACAGTAAATGAGGAAATAAGAAAAAAGTTTCAAAAAACTTTTAATATATGGCGCAGTGGCATTAGCAAAGTTTTAGATAAAGGGAAGTTTAAAGACAGTGTAGATAATGAATATAAAGATATGCTAACATATATAATGCTATCATTAATGTTAGGAGCATCACTACAGTATCTTATTGATGAAGGCAAGTTTGATTTAAAAAAGTATTTTGATGTATCCGAAGGGCTTATTGAACAGTGTTTAAAAGAAGAAAATTAATTGCTTTACAATGTTTTTAAACTGGGAAAGTTGAAGTATTTATATACTAAGCAAGATTATATAGTCTTAAATTGTACATATATGCAAGTTGCAGCTAGATAAGGAGTATGGATATGGAGAAAGAGAAAAAAACAACAGGAGGTATAATTGCTGCTGCAGGAAAAACGTCAGAGAAAGATGAAACATATCCACTGCGCAAAATTGGTTCTATCACTATAGTAAAAAGAATTGTCTTAACTTTTCAAAAGGCTGGGGTTTCACCAATTGTGGTAATTACGGGGTATAAATCTGAGGAAATTGAACGTAATTTAGCTTATTATGGAGTTATATTTTTGTATAATGGAGAATACGAAAATTCACAAATGCTTGATTCTGCAAAAATAGGATTGGATTTTTTAAAGAATAAATGTGATCAAGTAATATTTAATCCAGTAAGTGCCCCGCTATTTACACCGGAAACTATTCAAAAGATGATAGAATGTAACAAACAATTGCTATCACCAGCTTATCATGGAAAGACTGGACACCCCCTTTTGATATCTTCTAAGTTAATCCCTCAAGTTTTAAAATATGATGGTAATGGAGGGATGGAGGGAGCTATCCAAAACATTGGAGTTGAAAGACAGCTGATGGATGTGGAAGATGAAGGAATTTTAAGTGATACAGGAGACCCTTGCCAGTTAGAAAAACTCCTAAAAAAACATAACCAGCGTATTTTACATCCTTTTGTTAAAGTGAGTATTGAAAAGGAGTCTATGTTTTTTAATTCAAGAACAAAGTTGCTTTTGATTTTAATTCAGAATACACATTCTGTACGAAATGCATGTAAACATATGGCACTTTCCTATAGCAAAGCGTGGAACATGCTGAATCAGTTGGAAGAAGAATTAGGATATGCAGTGGTTAAGAGGAAACATGGTGGGCGAAATGGTGGAAAAACTTATTTAACCGAAGAAGGTATGGAATTTTTAAAAAAATATGAGCAATTTGAACACAATGTCCGTCAGTATGCAAAAGATGAATTTGATAGACTATTTTGATGCAAAAAGCAAGTTCTTTTCACAAAGAATTTGATAAAGATTAGCCTCCGTTTTATAATAATTATAACAATAAATTGTTAAATTTTTATAAAATAGGAGGTTATTTATGTTTACATTAAATATTAATGGTAAGGATGTAGCTTCGAATACTGATAAACCCCTATTGCGTTTTTTAAGAGATGATTTGAAGATCACTTCTGCAAAGGACGGTTGCAGCGAAGGTGCATGTGGAACATGCACTATTTTAGTAGATGGAAAAGCAGTAAAAGCTTGCGTACAAAAAGTATCAAAATTTATAGGAAAAAAAATTTTAACCATTGAGGGATTAAGTGACAGGGAAAAGGAAGTTTATGAATATTGTTTTGGAGAAGCAGGTGCAGTACAGTGTGGCTTTTGTATTCCTGGGATGGTGATTTGTGCAAAAGCTCTATTAGATGTCAATTCTAATCCAACAAAGTTAGATGTAAAAAAGGCGATTAGAGGTAATATCTGTCGCTGTACTGGATATAAGAAGATTGAAGAAGCTATTTTAATGGCAGCAAAATATTTTAGAGATAATCTTCAAATACCAGATCCTGTAGGTAAATTGAAGATGAATCAGAAATTTAAGCGAGTGGATGTAGACGAAAAGGTAAATGGAACAGGTATTTTTGTAGATGATATGGAGCTGCCTGGAATGATTTATGCCAAAACGGTTCGATCTAAATACCCAAGGGCTATTGTAAATAAAATTGATATTACAAAGGCAGAAGCTCACCCGGATTGTGTGAAAATTTTACTGGCAAAGGATGTTCCAAATAATATTATTGGACACATAAAACAGGATTGGGATGTAATGATTCCAGAAGGTGGGACAACCAGATATATAGGAGATTCACTAGCACTTGTGGCAACTTACCATAAGGATAAGCTGGATGAAGTGTGTAAACTAGTTGATGTAGAATACACTGAATTGGAACCGATTACTTCTCCTGAAGATGCCCTAAAAGCAGATGCACCTCTAATACATGCAGATGGAAATATTATGAGTCGTTCTATTCTGCAGCGTGGAAATGCAGATGAAGCAATTAAAAATTCTAAATATGTAGTGACAAGAAAATATAAAACTCCATTTCAGGAACACGGATTTATGGAACCAGAGTGCGCAATTGCAGCACCTGAAGGAGAAGATGGTATTTTACTCTATTCTGGCTCACAATCTGTTTACGATGAGCAGCGTGAAATTTCAAATATGCTTAAAATTCCAAAAGAAAAAGTACACTGCCATTCACAGCTTGTTGGAGGAGGATTTGGCGGCAAGGAAGACATGAGTGTCCAGCATCTTGCAGCATTAATGGCATGGTACACAAAAAAACCGGTAAAGGTAAAGTTTTCAAGACAGGAAAGCTTAGATTATCATGTTAAACGTCATGCAATGGAAATGGAATTTACAACAGCTTGTGATGAAAATGGATATTTGACAGCTATGAAAGGTGTAATTATTGCAGACACAGGTGCCTATGCATCCCTTGGTGGACCTGTATTACAAAGAGCATGTACTCATGCCGCAGGACCATATAATTATCAGAATATTGACATTTTAGGTATGTCAGTTTATACAAATAACGTGGTTGCTGGAGCATTTCGTGGTTTTGGTGTAACACAAAGCTGTTTTGCTACTGAAAACAATATCAATTTATTGGCAGAGATGGTGGGCATTTCACCTTGGGAAATGCGTTACCGTAATGCAATTCGTCCAGGGCAGGAACTTCCAAATGGTCAAATAGCAGATGAAAGTGTTGCTATGGTAGAATGTTTGGAGGCTGTTAAAGATGTATATGAATCAAATCCTTATGCAGGAATTGCCATAGCTTTTAAAAACAGTGGAACTGGAGTGGGAAATAAGGATATTGGCCGCTGCATTTTATCTGTAGAAAATGGGAAAGTTCATATTAAAACTTCTGCAGCCTGTATGGGACAGGGAATTGCAACAATGTGTACTACCATATTATGTGAAACAACAGGCTTAAATCCAGCACTTACTGTTCATGAAAGAGCAGATACCTTTCATACACCTGATTCAGGAACTAGTACCGCATCTAGACAGACTGTGGTAACTGGGGAAGCTGTAAGGCGTGTATCTGAAAAATTAAAAGCAGAATTGGACAAAGGATTGACTCTTTTTGATTTAGAAGGAAGAGAATTTTATGGTGAATATTCTGCAAAGACAGATCCAATGGGATCTCCAAAGAAAAATCCAGTAAGCCATGTAAGCTACAGTTATGGGGCTCAGGTTGTTATCTTAAATGAAGAAGGAAAAGTGGAAAAAGTAGTTGCAGCTTATGACGTTGGAACACCTGTCAATATTCAGGCTGTTGAAGGACAAATTGAAGGTGGCATTGTTATGGGGCTTGGATATGCTCTAACAGAAGAATTTAAAGTTGAAGGCGGCTATCCTAAGACAAAGCTGGGTACACTAGGACTTATGAGATCAACAGATGCTCCAGAGCTCGAAGTTATTCTTGTACAAAGTAAAGGAAAGATTCCTGAGGCTTACGGAGCAAAAGGCTGTGGAGAATTATGTTTGATTCCGACAGCGCCAGCTTGTTCTCATGCATATTATAGATTAGATGGTAAATTCCGTAGTCAACTGCCGTTAAAAGGTACATTTTATAAAAAGTTAAAAAAATAGTATATTACTTTTTTATGAATTGAATATAGGGAGGTATTGTATGAAAAATATTAGTAAGTCTGTAAAGAAAAAAGATCATGAATTAAAAATAAGTGGCCATGCCCTTTATGTAGATGATCATGTGATAGATGATATGCTTTACGGCAAACTATTGCATTCCACAAAGGCAAGGGCAAAAATCACTAATATCAGTATTCCTAAATTACCTGATGGTTACTTTGTTGTTGACAAAAATGATGTAACAGGTGTAAATCGTGTTGCAATTGTGGAAAATGATACACCCGTTTATGCTGAAGATACTGTGGAATATGTAGGTGAACCTATTTTGATGGTTGTGGGACCTAGACTTAAAGAAGTCAATAGAATTTTAAGTGAGATTATTGTAGTATATGAAGAACAGGTTCCCGTTTTGGATATGCAAAAATCTAATACAGTCTTCTTCCATTACAAGTGTGAAAAAGGAGACATTTCTAAGACTTTAAAAGAAGCTGATCAGGTTTTTGTTGAAACATTTCAAACTGGTTATCAGGAACAGGCATATCTTGAAACTCAGGGTATAATTGCTTATCCGCATGATGGGCGAATGACAATACGTGGTTCTATGCAGTGTCCTTACTATGTGTATGGTGCAGTTTCCAAAGCTTTAGGATATGATGAAAAAAATATTCAGATTATTCAGGATGTTACTGGCGGAGGCTTTGGAGGTAAGGAAGACTTTCCTTCTATACTTGCATGTCAAACTGCAGTCGCAGCTAAAAAGGCAAATAAACCAGTGAAAGTAATATTTGATAGACGTGAAGACATGGAGTTTACTTCAAAACGTCACCCATCTATCTGTACCTATAAAGTAGCAGTTAAAGATGGTGAAATTACAGGTATGGATATTGACGTACTGTTCAACAGTGGTGCATATACAACCCTCTCTCCTGTTGTTTTACAGCGTGGAGTAATTTGTGCAAACGGCGTATATAGGGTAGAAAACTTGCGTGTCGTAGGACGTGCAGTTAAGACAAATACAGTACCTTGTGGTGCATATCGTGGCTTTGGTGCTCCACAGACTTTCTTTGCAGTAGAGATGATGATGGATCACATTGCAAAGAAAATGGGTGTTGACTCCCTTGAACTGAAAGAAAAATATATGGTTAAACAGGGTGATTCTACTTCTACAAGTGGAAAGTATCATTTCCATGTATCGCTGCCTGAAATGATCAAGCGAGCTGATGAGCTTGCTGACTATCGTAAAAAGCGCCATATGTATAAAAATCAAAAGGGACGATACCGAAAGGGTATAGGAATGTCATTATTTTTCCATGGATGTGGTTTCACAGGAAGTGGAGAACGTGATCTCATAAAAGCTGTTGTAAAAATTAGAAAAAATGCTGATGATACAGTGGAACTTTTAGTAAGTAACTCGGATATAGGTCAGGGTATTAAAACTACTTTTTCTAAAATTGTTGCAGATACCCTTGGCATTTCTTATGATAAGGTGCTTATAAACAATCCGGATACAGACCATGTACCTGACTCAGGGCCTACTGTAGCAAGCCGTTCTTTAATGGTAGTTGGAGAATTGCTTAGGCGTGCAGCAGAGAAACTGAAAGGACAATGGAAAACTGGGGAAGAACAGATTGTAGAAGAACATTTTGTGGAGCCCGACTTTATAATTCCATTTAGTCTTGAAAAATTCAAAGGAGATGCTTATCCAACCTTTTCCTGGTCTGTTAATGTCATTGAAGTAGAGGTGGATACACTTACTGCTATTACAAAGGTAACTGGAGCATGGGGTATTTTTGATGTGGGTGTTCCTATTGATATGAACATTATACAAGGACAGATGCAGGGAGGTTTTCTTCAAGGCATTGGATATGCATCTATGGAGCAGATGGAATGTAATGATAAAGGCGTAATCCGTAATAATAGCTATAGTGATTATATCATTCCTACAGCAGTAGATGTTCCGAATCTTGTAACTGAAATAGTAGATAACCCATATAACTGTGGCCCATATGGAGCTAAAGGTGCTGGTGAGCTTCCTCTTGTTGGTGCAGCTCCAGCATATGTGGAAGCTATGGAAAATGCACTTGACGTAAATTTGAATAAAGCTCCATTTACTCAAGAGGATACTATGAAGGTTTTGCAGGAGGTGCTTAAGTAATGATAAAATTTATTCTTAACGGAAAAGAAGTTACATCTACTGCCAGGGGAAGTGAGCGTTTACTTGATGTACTTAGAAATGAATTACACATTACTGGTGTAAAGTGCGGCTGTAAGGAAGGTGAATGTGGTGCTTGTTCTGTTATACTCGATGGCAAACTAGTTAATTCCTGTATGGTAGCAGTAGGTAGTATAGAAGGTAGTAGGGTTATGACTATTGAAGGATATCGTGAAACCAAACGTTTTGAAGTCCTTGATAAGGCATATGCTTCTGTTAGTGCTGTACAATGTGGCTTTTGTATTCCAGGTATGATACTTGCATCTGAATGTATACTTTCAAAAAATCCAGATCCTACAGAAGCGGAGATTAGAGAAGGCATTTCTGGAAATCTATGTAGATGCACTGGCTATAATGCTATTGTTAAGGCTATTGGTATTGCAGCAAAGGAGGGGAAAGGTTTATGGTAAATAGTTATAGACCATCATCTTTAAAGGAAGCATTGGATGTTCTTGCAAAAGAGGAGGTTACTCCTTATGCAGGAGGTACGGATTTAATGATTAAGGCAGATGAAAATGCTAGATATTTGTTCTTAAATAAAATATCTGAGATGAAAAATATATTAGAGGATGAAAAGTATATTCACATCGGTGCGGGGTGTACTTTTACGGATATTATTGAAAATGAATTGACTCCTGCTATTTTAAAAGAAGCAGTATCGCAAATTGCAGCACCTGCAATTCGAAATTTAGGTACTGTTGGCGGTAATATATGTAATGGCTCACCTAAAGCAGATAGTGCACTTATCTTTTTTGTTACGGATTCTAAACTGCGTATTGTAAGTAGTAAAGAGGAGAGGATTATTCCTATTAATGAATTTTATCTTGGTAGAAAAAAGACTTCCCTCAAAAAAGATGAACTGCTTGTTGAAGTTCTTATGAATAAAGAAGGATTTGACAATTATTATTATAAGAAGGTAGGGGCAAGAAATGCCTTAGCAATTTCCAGGGTATCTTTTGCTGGTATCCTTAATGTAGAAAATAATAAAATTTGTAATTGCAGTACAGCCTTTGGCGCAGTTAAAGATGTTATTATAAGACTGCCAGTTATTGATAGAATGCTCATTGGCAAGACTATTGAAGAAGCAAAAACTGTTAAGAAAGAGTACCTTGCAGCATATGATAAGGTTATTATCCCTATAAAAGGAAGGGTTTCAGCAGAATATAGAAAGATTGTATGTATGAATTTACTTCGTGATTTCCTTGAAAGCAATGGGATTTAGCTTCTAAGTAAAAAGTTTACTTATACCAGGCATATACTAACAAATTTCATTACACTAAAAACTTTTTATAAGTCTAAAGTTCAGTATTTAGAAAATCTAAAGAAGATTATATAAACTCGTACCTCAGACATATATAATCTTCTAAGATTTTCTAAAATACCTCACTAAGACTTATGAAAAAAGTTTTTAAGTGTAATTTCAATTTTGTTAGTATATTTTATGTATAAGTTAAAATTTCAATTAGAATCACTATAGAATTTTGCACTTATAGAAAAGGTTTTTAAATATGGTTTCAATTGATAAATACATGACTTAAAATCATTGCAAACTTTATTATTATAAGGATCGCTAACGATTTTGTTACTTGTATTTTTATAATCCAATTTTATTTCCATAATGTCCCTCCCATTAAGTTTCTGTAAGTATAATTGTAGTCATTAACTGCATGTTATATATATTATATCGTGTGGTAATAAAATAAATTTATGGAAAATATAATATTAAATTAAAATATCAGTAACTATTAATTTTTAATCCTTAATTCTTAACTTAATATAATTACGTGTGCCTTATAACTCTACCATAATTACCTTTGCATACAACTCCATTTTTTACAGCAAGTTTTCCGTTTAACAATACATATTTTACACCAATAGGCGATTTAGTTGGATTCTTGTAATCTTCATAACCTATGATTTTGTCAAAATCAAATATAGTGATGTCTGCCATATTGTTAGGAGCTAATTTACCTATATCTTTTAAACCCAATGTAACTGCAGGGAATAGCGTTGATTTGTATATGGCATTTTCAAGGCTAATAGCTTTTTTTTCTCGCACAAATTTACCTATAAAAAGAGGATAATTACCATAGAAACGTGGATGTGGAACACCGGCAGGTATACTATCTGAACATACCATCTGTAGGGGATGTTGTATGAGTTTTATAGTGTCTTCTTCTGAAAATATATTTAAGGTAACTATTCCAACTCCTGCATTTTCTTCAATAAGTAGTTTAGATATAAAGTCTACCGGGTGTATTCCCAAGTCCCTTGAAATATCTCCAACGGTTTTTCCAATGTACTTCAAATTTTTATCTTTCTTAAGTGAAGTGATGAGGATACCATCCCAACCAGCTATTGCACTGTAATTATCCCATGCAGGGTAATGGATTTTTGTATTAGAAAGTTCATTTTTAACTCTATTTAATACTTGAACATCCTTTAATTTTTCTAATAAGGTACCTTCTCCTTCTTTTGTAAGCCAGGGCGGTAAAAGTTGAGTCATTAAGGTACTGCCGGAGAGATAGGGATGTTCATCAAAAGTAATGTCTATACCATCATCAATTGCTTTTTGTACAATTTTAATAAGTGAATCAGCATTCAAGCCTAATTCACTTGAATTATAAGATCTCATATGGGAAATCTGAAGCTTTACCTTAGATTCTCTGGCAATTGATATAATTTCTTCTAAAGCATTATTTATAGTGTTATCGTGATTTCTAACATGAACCATAACAATCCCATTATAACTTTTTACAACTTTACACATAGCAATTAATTCATCTCTACAGCTAAAAATACCAGGCATATATTGAAGACCTAGAGACATTCCAAAAGCACCTTTTCTCATAGCATCATCTACTAACCTGCACATGTGGTCAATTTTACATTGCGTAGGTATTCTAGGGTCAAATCCCATTACATTTGTTCTGACAGCACCTTGAGAAATTAATGAAGCGTAATTGTTTTTTAATCCCATTGAATTGATTTTAGCCATATACTCATTCAGGTCAGAAAAGTGCCATTTTAGATCAGCACCTCCAACTATTCCAACAACATAATTTTTCCATGCATTATCCTGACTTTCTATATAGGGAAAAATCCCTAAGCCGCATTGACCCACGAGTTCAGTAGTAACCCCTTGAAGTAACTTTGAATTTCTAAGGTTTTCACAAGTAAAAGGTACTAGATCATTATGGCTGTGCACGTCAATAAAGCCTGGACAAACTATTAATCTAGAGGCATCAATAACGTCATTTGCTTCACTTGATAGATTTTTCTCTATACTTATTATTTTGCCATCCTTGATTCCCATATCTGCATGATAAGGAGTAGTATTTGTACCATCTACAATTAAACCATTTTTTATTAAAATGTCTAACAATTGGATTACCTCTTTTTTAAAATTTTAATTAGAATCAACTCAACTTTTGTAATTTAGTTGAAAGTTGACAATTGATAGTGGACAGTGAAGGCTCGTTTTGTTAAAGCAAAACGTCACTGAAACTGTCAATTGTCTACTATCAACTCAAAAACTTTACATGTGTGAAAGTCGAGTAATTACTATATAAAAATAAACTTATACGTAGAAATATTTTTACAATAAACAAGCACATTTAAACATTTTGTATATAAGTCTTAGTGGAAAATTTATATACAAAACTTAGGACTTTTGAATTGTTTGAGGTACGAGTTTTCAAAAGTCCTTAGATTTGTATAAATTTTCTGCTTAGACTTATCAAAATGTTTAACCGGGCTTGTGGTTGTAAAAACATGCGGAGTATAAGTTTATTTTTCATTTGTCAACCCTATATTAAACTCTGATAGTCACCATCCCAAGTAATGTTTCTATATACTTTTGGATCAGTATTTCCTTCTGTACTAATGAGTAAAACGTTAGAATTTTCATCAAGTTTCAATGTTTCACGTAAGTCCTTATATTTATCCTCTGAAGAAATGGATAGGAGTCCTGCTGTTACAGCTCCTGATTCCCCAGAGATTATTCTATTATCACCTTTAAGAGGATTTCCTAAGACACGCATTCCTCTTGCTGTTACCCAATCAGGAACTGACACAAATGCATCAGCACAGTATTTCAAGATATCCCAGCCCATAGGATTTGGTTCACCGCAGGCAAGTCCAGCCATTATCGTATGCATTTCTCCTGTGACGGCCTCAATTTTGCCTGCTTTGCAGGATCTATAAAAACAATCAGCTTTTTCAGGTTCTACAATAATAATTTTAGGTGGATTTTTTTCAAATGCAGAAACAAATACGCTTGCTATAACTGAAGCAAAGGCTCCTACACCTGCTTGTAAAAAAACATGAGTTGGAACAGTTCCATGTAACTGTTCAATAGCTTCTTGTGCTAAAGTAGAATATCCTTTCATGATCCATGTAGGAATTTCAGTATATCCTTCCCAGGATGTATCTTGAATGACTTCCCATCCATTTTTAGAAGCTTGCTTAGCTGTAAAACGTACTGCATCATCATAATTCCAATCAGTTATACTGACATCTGCACCAAACTCAGCTATGTTATTTAATCTGTTTTGAGTGCTTCCTTTAGGCATGTACACAATACACTTGTATCCCAGTTGTTTTGCCATCCAGGCGACCCCACGTCCATGATTGCCATCTGTAGTGGCAACAAAAGTAAGGTTACCTAAATCACTTTTTACTTTCTCAGACTTTAATACTGAAAAAGGAAGTTCTGATATATCCTTGTCTAATTTTTGTGCAAGATGTTTTCCGATGGCATAAGAAGCTCCTAGCACTTTAAATGAATTTAATCCAAAACGAAGAGATTCATCTTTTACAAAAACATTAGATAGTCCTAAAAAGTTTGCCAATCCATCTAACTTAACAAGAGGAGTTTTTTTATATTGTTCAAAACTTTCATGAAAAGTTTTAACTTCACATAAATTTTTTTTACTTAATAAAGGTGTATGTGCCTTAACATCTTTTTTATTATTAACAATCCATTTCAACAACAAGTCGCCTCCAAATCGTAAATTTTTACGAGCAAATTGGTTTTAAATAAATATTACTAACTAGTTAATCCACTTTTATTATAATTCTGAATTATCTTCATGTCAATATATTGACATGAATGGTTTTAAATAGTAGATTACGTGCTTTTAACAAGCACTACTAATATTTTTGTGGAGTATTTTCAGAGGAGACTTCAATATTAGTAACATTTTTTTCGCCGTGATTTAAAAATGCATTGAGAATTATTGCAACTACAGATGCAGAAACTATACCACTACTGAAGATTGACTTGAAAAATTGAGGAGTATGATCAAGTATAGTAGGAACAATAGTAACTCCAAGGCCTATGCCAATAGAGCAGGCAACAACCAGCATGTTTGAATTCTTGTCGAAGTCTACACTTGAGAGCATTTGTATACCGGCTACGGCTACCATTGCAAACATTATGGTTGTAGCTCCACCTATAACAGGCTGTGGGATGATTGTAGCTAAAGCTGCAAATTTAGGGATCAATCCAAGACATATGAGAATAATACCGGAAACGATTACAACAAAACGACTTTTTACTTTACTTAAAGCTAGGAGTCCCAAATTTTGGTTGAATGTTGTGTAAGGGAAAGAATTGAAGATACCACCTAGAATTGTTGCAAGTCCTTCAGCTCTAAGACCTCGTACAATGTCATTTTCTGTAATCTTTCTTTCACATATTCTACCTATTCCAAGATATGTGCCTGTTGATTCGATCATTACTGTAAGCATGACAAAGGTCATCATAATGATAGAGGCAAGATTAAATTTTGGTATACCGAAATTTAATGGACGAACAAAGCTTATCCATTTTGCACTCGCAACTACTGAGAAATCTACTTTTCCCATAAATGCAGCAACTATTGTGCCTAAAATAATACCATTTAAAACAGAAATTGCTTGAAAAAATCCTTTAAAGAACTTATTGGAAAATATAACAACTATCATTACAAATGTGCCTAGTAGAAGGTTGGAGATACTTCCAAAATCTTTAGCGCCTGAACCACCACCAATGCTATTAATGCCCACGTTAATTAGAGAAAGACCTATCATAGTGACTACTGTACCTGTTACAACTGTCGGAAAAAATCTTAACACTTTTCCGTATATTGGTGCAATTAATACCACAACAAGTGCTGCTACTATTATGGAACCATAGGCTGTTGGCATCCCATAACTTTTGCCGATAATGATAAGTGGACCAACAGCAGCAAAGGTACATCCTAAAATTGCAGGTAGTTTAATGCCTACATAAGGGCCTATGCCAATTGCTTGAATTAAAGTTGCGATACCACAAGTAAATAAATCTGCAGCTACTAAAAGTTCTAATTGTCTGGGTGTCAAACCTACAGAAGCACCAATGAGTAAAGGTACGGCTACAGCACCTGCATACATTGCAAGTACATGTTGGAGTCCTAAGGTAAAAAGTTTTGGAAGAGGAAGCATTTCGTTTACTTTGTCTACATTTTTTACAGATTGTTCTGACATTTGTAAAACCCCCTATTAAATTTATTTAATAATTCAACTTTTGCACATATGAAAGTTTGACTTAATATTAAAAACTTGCGAAGCAAAGTTTTTGAAAATAACAAAGTTCAAATAGCAAAGAACAGATAAAGATGATTTCCATCGTACCTCAGGAAATCTATAATTTTAATATTTTCTGACATTAGGAAGAAAATTATCCTTATTTGATATTTGAACTTTTTACTTTGTTCTTTAAGAAAACTGCAAAAGTTGAATTAATGACTATCTACTCTAATACTCTACCTTATACCATGAAAGAAATTAATAAAAATGATGAGTTTTGGTTTTGTTTTTTAAGGGAGTAAGAGTTGAACCTGATATCTAAGATGCCTGTACCTGACAAGTAATAGGTAAACACATTATAGCAAAGCATTGTAGTGTATTGTAAATATAAGATGGATTTACCAGTTAGTATAATTTATTCTAATAATATTAATGGCATTTTGTCAACATTATAATTAAGAAGAAATTGTACAATATGCAAACTGTAAGTAATATTAGACATTATTTTACTTTAAAAGAAAAATACTTTAATGTTGACAAAGATATTTTATTATTATAAAATCGAATTATACTAACTAGTTAGTCCAACTTTAAAATATACCATATCTAAGATAAAATATATTTATATTAAAATTTTAAAATATACTAATTCAATCATTGCAATTAGGAGGCATATCTTATGGAAAAATTAAAAGAACTTATTCAAAATTTAAAGAAACTAGATTATAAAAATATGTATAGTAATGATTTCTTTTTAACCTGGGAAAAAACAGACGAAGAACTTAAAGCAGTTTTTACAGTTGCTGATATTTTACGCCAGATGAGAGAAAATAATATATCACCGCGTATATTTGATAGTGGACTAGCAATTTCCCTGTTTCGTGATAATTCTACAAGAACAAGATTTAGTTTTGCAAGTGCATGTAATTTACTTGGCCTGGAGGTTCAAGACCTTGATGAAGGAAAATCGCAGATTGCCCATGGAGAAACTGTTCGTGAAACAGCAAATATGATTTCTTTTATGGCAGATGTTATAGGCATTAGGGACGATATGTTTATAGGCAAAGGAAACAAGTATATGCATAAAGTATCAGAATCAGTTCAAGAGGGATATAAAGCTGGGATACTTGGACAGCGTCCTACTCTTGTAAATCTTCAGTGCGATATAGACCATCCAACTCAATGTATGGCTGATTTACTCCATTTAATTCATCATTTTGGTGGAGCTCAAAATCTTAAAGGTAAAAAACTAGCTATGACCTGGGCATATTCTCCTTCCTATGGCAAACCATTATCCGTGCCTCAAGGAATTATTGGTTTAATGACGAGAATGGGTATGGAAGTTACACTTGCACATCCTGAGGGATACGATATATTGCCAGAAGTAGAGAATGTTGCAAGAAGAAATGCTGAGATAAGTGGAGGTAAATTTATTAAAACTAACTCCATGAAAGAAGCTTTTGAGAATGCAGATATAGTTTATCCAAAGAGTTGGGCTCCATTTGCAGCAATGGAAAAGCGTACTAACTTATATGGAGAAGGTAAATTTGATGAAATAGAGGTACTTGAAAAAGAACTCTTAAATCAAAATGCAAATTATAAGGACTGGGAATGCACAGAAGAAATGATGAAGCTCACTAAAGATTCTAAAGCATTATATATGCACTGTTTACCTGCAGATATTACGGGAGTAAGTTGTAAGCAGGGTGAAGTAGCTGCTTCGGTATTTGATCGTTATCGTGAAGAACTTTATAAACAAGCAGGATATAAACCTTACATTGTTGCTTCAATGATTTTCTTAAGTAAGGTGAAAGATCCTGTAAAAACACTTACAGAGATTATTGATTCAAAGCCACCGAGATTTTTAGCAAAATAAAATGTAAAAGTATATCTTAGGGGGAATATAAATGAGTGATAGAATGCACCCTATTTCTTTTGAAAAAATGATTATTTGGGTTATAAAAGAATTAAAAGAAAAGGGATCTATTTTTGGAATTCATAAAGATAAATTTTATAAAAATGAAAGTGAAAAATCAATTGAAGTGTTTGGTGAAAATCTATCTTCACCCCTTGGACCTGCTGCTGGGCCAAACACTCAATTGACTCAGAACATTGTTTCTGCCTATTTAACTGGGAGCCGATTTATTGAATTAAAAACAGTACAGGTTATTGATGGAGAAGATCTAGCAGTAGCTAAACCTTGTATTTGTGCACAAGATGAATGCTACAATGTGGAATGGTCTACGGAACTAAAAGTATCTGAGGCTTTCTGTGAGTATATAAAAGCTTGGTTCCTGCTTCATATTTTAATGAAGGAACTTAATTTAAGTAAGCAAAGAGATTTCATGTTTAACATGAGTGTAGGATATGATTTAGATGGCATTAAATCTCCTAAAATGAATAACTATATTGAAGGCATGAGAAATGCTTCTAATACAAAAGTATGGAATGAGTGTAAAAAAGTAATTATTTCTCATATGAATTTGTTCTCCAATTTTAATGAAAAAGATTTAGAAGAAATATCCCCAATTGTCTGTTCGTCCATTACAGTATCTACGCTGCATGGATGTCCTCCAGAGGAAATAGAAAAGATATCAAATTATTTACTAAAAGAAAAGAATTTAAATGTTTTTATAAAGATGAATCCAACTCTTTTAGGAGAAAAATTTGTTAGAAATACGCTTAACACAATGGGATATGGTTATATAACCTTAAATGGAGATCATTTTAAAAATGACTTACAGTATGGGGACGCTGTGACAATGCTCCAGCGTTTGAAAGATACTGCAAAGACGTTGAATTTAGAAATAGGAGTTAAACTTACTAATACTTTACCAGTAAAAATTGAAAACAAAGAATTACCTGGAGAAGAAATGTATATGTCAGGACGTTCTCTTTTCCCTCTTACAATATCCTTGGCAAGTAGATTAGCTGAAGAATTTGGTGGAGATTTACAGGTATCCTATTCAGGAGGAGCAGATTTCTTTAATGTGGATAAAATTTTAACTACAGGAATTCAGCCGGTGACATTTGCAACCACTATCTTAAAGCCAGGTGGATATGAGAGAATAACGCAAATGGCTCAGAAGGTAGAGAGAAAGCTTAAAGGTAAATTCTCAGGAATAGATACAGATATGCTATCAAAATTGGCAGAAGAAGCTTTAAAAGATGATCATCATCTTAAAAACTCAAGAACTGTAGGAAGTAGAAAACTTTCTGTAGAACTTCCTACTTATGATTGCATGACAGCACCTTGCAGCATAGGATGTCCTATAAATCAGCAAATTCCTGAATATGTGGCCTTAGTAGGTAAAAAGAAATATGATGAAGCCTTTTCTATAATTGCTAAGGACAATGCGTCACCGGCAATTACAGCAACTATTTGTAATCACAATTGCCAGTTTAAGTGTACTAGATTGGACTACGATTCATCTGTTTTAATTAGAGATATGAAAAAAATTGCTGTCTTAAATGCTGAGAAGAAGTACATTAAAAATATCAAACCTCAGAATATAAGAAGTAATAAAAAAGTAGCAGTTATAGGTGCAGGTCCTGCAGGACTTTCAACAGCTCTTTTCTTGAGAAGAAATGGTATGGATGTAACTGTAATGGATAAAAAAGAAAAACCTTATGGTGTAGTGAGGTATGTTATCCCGGATTTTAGAATTCCATCTGAGATGATTGACCAGGATTTTGAGCTTGTAAAGAAACAAGGAGTGAAATTTGAATTTGGAATTAATGGAAATTTTAATATAGATGAATTGAAAGGAAAATATGATTATATTATCTTGGCAATAGGTGCCTGGAAACCAGGAAAGTTATCTTTAAAAGAAGGTAAGGAAAGAGCAGTGAATGCCATTGCGTTTCTTGAAAGATATAAAGCAGAAAAAGAAAACATTAATTTAGGAAAACATGTTTGCATTATTGGAGGCGGAAATGTAGCAATGGATGCAGCAAGGGCAGCTAAGAGAATAGCTGGAGTGGAGACTGTTTCAATTGTATATAGAAGGACCAAGGAATATATGCCTGCAGATTCTGAAGAATTAAAGTTAGCTATTTCTGATGGCATTGTATTTAAAGAACTTCTTGCACCCATAGCTATTAAAGATAATAAATTGCTTTGTGAAGAGATGATATTAGGAGAAAAAGATACTTCAGGTAGAAGAAGTCCTGTTTCAACTGGCAAAGAGGTTGTATTAGATGCAGATACGGTTATTGCTGCCGTAGGAGAAAAAGTGGATAGTGATTTATTAAAAAGAAATGGAATAGAATTAGATTCTAAGGATTTCCCAAAACTGAATGAAGCTTGTGAAACTAATATTTCCAATGTATATATTCCAGGTGATGCTAAATGCGGACCGGCTACTATTGTCAAGGCAATAGCAGATGGAAAAGCAGTTGCCAAGAATATATTGTCAAAAGAAAAATTGAACAATGATTTTGAGAAAAAAGTTATCCATATAGATGAAAAACAAATATATAGCAGAAAGGGTATACTAAAGGATCCTAAAAGCTGTGAAGAAGAATATAAAAGATGCCTTTCCTGCAGCAATATTTGCGAATTGTGCGTTGATGTTTGTCCAAATAGGGCAAATGTAGCTATTAATGTAGGAGGAGGATTTTCGTCTTCTCGTCAGGTTATACATTTAGATGGTATGTGCAACGAATGTGGAAATTGTGGAGTTTTCTGTCCATATAAGGGAAATCCATATAAAGATAAAGTGACAGTCTTCTGGAATGAAAATGACTTTGAAAATAGTACAAATAAGGGATTTTGTGTTATTGATATTAAAAAAGGCATTTGTAAAGTTAGAGAGGAAAGCGGCAAAATTGCTATGTACACTATTGGTGAAGAAAATATTATCTCAAAAGAAATGGAATGTATAATTAAAAGTTGCATAGATAAGTACAGTTATATGCTGTGACCTAATATTAAAACTTAGGAGGGAAAATATATGCTATTAATAGGAAATGGTAAGCTTATTACTAGAGATGATGCTAGACCAATTATTGATAATGGATGTATTGCTGCTTCCGGAAATAAAATTATTGAAATTGGCTTGACAGAAGAATTGAAGAAAAAATATAAAGATGCAAGATTTATTGATGCAAAGGGTAGGCTTGTTATGCCAGGATTTATTAATACCCATATGCATTATTATAGTACTTTTGCTAGGGGGATGGCTAATGACAGTCCTCCAGCAAAAAATCTTATGGACATACTTACAGGATTGTGGTGGAGACTCGATAAGGTATTAACTCCAGAGGATATTTATTATAGTGCTATTGTACCGATGATTGATGAAGTTAGAAATGGTGTTACAACTGCTTTTGATCACCATGCAAGTGCTTATTCAGTTAAAGGTAGTTTATTTAAAATAGCTGAGGCTGCAGAAAAGGTAGGTATCCGAAGCAGCTTATGTTATGAAACTTCAGATAGAGATGGAGAAAAAATTACTGATGAAGGTATTGCTGAAAATGTGGACTTCATTAAGTATTGTAATGATAAAAAAGATGACATGATTAAAGGTATGTTTGGACTTCATGCTTCTATGACAATTTCAGATAAAACTTTGGAAAAATGTATGGATGCCATAGAAAATTTAAATACAGGTTTTCATGTTCATACAGGAGAGGGCATACAGGATCTAGAGATAACTAAACAAAAATATGGTAAGGGCATTGTACAGAGATGGTATGATGCAGGAGCACTTTCTGATAAGACAATTTTAGTCCACTGTATTCATGTTTCGGATGAAGAACTAGATTTGATTAAAGAAAAAAATGCAATAGTTGTTCACAATCCTGAATCTAATATGGGTAATGCTGTAGGTGTATCTCCTGTACTCAAAATGTATGAAAAAGGAATTCTATTAGGCCTTGGTACAGATGGCTATACTTCAGATATGATGGAATCTTATAAAGTTGGAAATATTATTCATAAACATGCTACTGGAGATTCTACTGTAGCTTGGACTGAAATTCCAGAAATGCTTTTCTATAATAATAGAAAAATTGTTGAAAGATTTATTGATGGAAAAATTGGCATTTTAAAAGAAGGTGCTCTTGCAGATATAATTATTGTAGATTACAATGCACCTACACCAATAAATGAAAACAATATTAATTCACACTTATTATTTGGCATTAATGGACGCTGTGTAGATACAACCATTATAAATGGTAAAGTTATTATGGAAGATAGAAAACTTGTAGGCGTTGACGAGGAAAGGATTATGGCAAGAAGCAGGGAACTTGCACAAGATCTCTGGAAGCGTTTCTAAAGATAGATAAAATAGGGGGAATTTTAAATGGCATTAGATTTGAATAAAGAAAAAATATTGGATATGGCAGAAAAGTATAAACCTGAAATATGTAGATTTTTAAGGGACATGGCTCAAATTCCAAGTGAAAGCTGTGGAGAAGAAAAAGTTATACTTAGAATAAAACAGGAAATGGAAAAAGTAGGTTTTGACAAAGTAGAAATAGATCCCATGGGCAATGTACTTGGATATATAGGACATGGAAAACACCTAATTGCCATGGATGCTCATATAGATACAGTAGGGATAGGTGATAGAAATCTATGGAAATACGATCCTTATGAAGGCTATGAAGATGATGAGGTTATTTTAGGAAGAGGTGTCACAGACCAGGAGGGAGGAATGGCCTCCATGGTTTATGCAGGTAAGATAATTAAAGATCTTGGACTTGAAGGAGATTATACATTAGTAGTAACAGGTACTGTTCAAGAAGAAGATTGTGATGGATTATGCTGGCAGTATATAGTCAATGAAGATAAAGTAAAGCCGGAATTTGTAGTTATAACAGAACCAACTTCATTAAATATATATAGAGGACATAGAGGAAGAATGGAGATAAAAGTTACAACCCATGGAATTAGCTGTCATGGTTCTGCACCGGAAAGAGGAGATAATGCAATTTTTAAAATGGCTCCTATATTAAATGAGCTAAAGGATTTAAATGAAAAATTAATCAATGATGAATTTTTAGGAAAGGGTACATTAACCGTATCTGAAATATTCTTTTCATCACCTTCAAGATGTGCTGTAGCAGATGGATGTAGTATTTCTGTTGACAGAAGGCTTACTGCTGGTGAAACCTGGGAGTATGCAATTGATCAGATTAAGAATTTACCTTCAGTTAAGGCTGCAAAGGCTGAAGTTGAAATGTACACTTATGAAAGACCTTCTTATACAGGATTAAAGTATCCAACGGAATGTTTCTTCCCAACCTGGGTACTGCCTGAAGATCATAAAGTATGTCAAAATGTTGTAACTTGCTATAAGGATTTATTTAAGAGTGAACCAAAGGTAGATAAATGGACATTTTCTACAAATGCAGTTTCCATTATGGGAAGATATAAAATACCATGTATAGGTTTTGGACCAGGCCACGAAGATCAAGCACATGCACCTAATGAAAAGACATGGAAAGATGAATTAGTAAAATGTGCAGCAATGTATGCGCTTATTCCAATATCCTATGTGACTAAATAATTATATGGGGGAATTATAATGGGATTTTGTAAATTGGTTATAGCATTAGGTGGAAATGCACTTCAGGAACCTGGTACGAAAGCTACAGCGGAGGCACAATTAGAAGTAATAAAAAAAACTTGTGAATATATTGCAGATATAAGCTGTAAGGGATATGAACTTGTAATAGTTCATGGAAATGGTCCTCAAGTGGGAAGAATTTTGCTTGCATCAGAAGCAGCTAGTAGTGTTACACCATCCATGCCTTTTGATGTATGCAGTGCCATGAGCCAGGGATATATAGGATATCACATTCAGCAGTCACTAAGAAAGGCTTTAGATAAGAGAAACAAGAAAGTGCCAGTGGTAACACTTATAACTCAGGCAGTAGTTGACAAAAATGATCCTGCATTTAAAAATCCAACTAAACCTATAGGTACTTTTTATAGTAAGGAAGAGGCGGAAAAACTTAAAAAAGAAAAAGGTTACGTGATGAAAGAAGACTCTGGAAGAGGGTGGAGAAGAGTAGTGGCTTCACCAGTTCCAAAGAGAATAGTTGAACTTCCGGCAATTAAAGTGTTGTGGGATTCTACTATTTGCGTAGCAGCTGGAGGTGGAAGCATTCCTGTTGCCCAAAAAGAAGATGGATCATTAGAAGGTGTTGCGGCAGTCATAGACAAAGATCTTGCAGCTGAAAGACTTGCGGAAGATGTAAATGCAGATATTCTTATGATACTTACAGAAGTTGAAAAAGTATCACTTAATTTTAAAAAAGCTAATCAAGTTGACCTTAATCACATTACGGTAGCAGAAGCAGAAAAGTATATTGAAGAAGGTCATTTTGCCCCAGGGTCAATGCTTCCAAAAGTAAAAGCAGCAGTGATGTTTGCAAAGTCAAATTCCCGTCACAGGTCAATAATTACTTCGCTTTATAAAGGTGAAGATGCCTTGGAAGGTAAGACGGGAACAGTTATTACTTTAGATAAATAATGAATACTTGATTTTTGCATATGCAGATTTTGACTCAATACAAAAATTTTACGAAGCAATTTTTTAAATAACAAAGTTCAAAGTTCAAATATCAAATAAGGATAATTTTCTTCCTAACGTCAGGAAATATTAAAATTGTAGATTTCCTGAGGTACGATGGAAATCATCTTTATCTGTTCTTTGTTATTTGGGCTTTATTATTTTTAAAAGCTTTGCTTCGCAAAGTTTTTAAATTGTGGAAGTTAATTATCTTTATGACTTTGTGTTAGAATATATAAAAAAGGAGGCTTTGCTTATGGGCGTAGTACTTGAAGGCGGAAAAATTATAACTGCTGTGGATTCTTATTATTCAGATATAAGAATAGAAGATGAAAGAATTGTTTCAATAGGAAATGATATAAAAAAAAGTGGAGATGAAGTCATATCTGTAAAAGGATGCTATATTTTACCGGGTGGTATAGATACTCATACTCACTTTGATTTGGAAAGTGGCTCTACCGTAACTGCAGATAATTTTGAAACTGGAACAAAAGCTGCTTTAGTTGGAGGTACCACTACAATATTAGATTATGCTACACAAAATAGGGGAGAGACGTTAAAAGAAGCCTTAAGAAAGCAGCATAAAAAATCAGATGGAATGTGCTATTGTGATTATGGATTTCACATGGGTATTACGGATTGGAGTGACAAGACATCTTGTGAAATGGAAGATATGGTTAGAGAAGGGGTAACTTCATTTAAATTATATATGGCCTATAAAAAAACACTTCAGGTAGATGACGGTGTAATATTTGAAGTTTTAAAAAGAAGTAAAGAATTAAAGAGCCTGATAACTTTTCACTGCGAAAATGGCGATATTATAGAAGCACTTATAAATGAAGCTAAATCAAAGGGAAACACATCCCCTTATTATCATCCATTGACAAGACCTGCTTTAGTTGAAAAAGAGGCAATTGCAAGGCTGCTTAATATTGCAGAAATTGCAGATTCACCGGTGTATATTGTACATTTAAGTACTAGAGAAGGCTTATTAAGTATTCTAGATGCTAAAAAGAGAGGAATAAAGGTTTATGCTGAGACTTGTCCTCAGTATCTACTGCTGGACGATTCCTGCTATGGAGATAAGAACAGCCATAATTTTGAGGAAGCAAAATATGTAATGTCACCTCCACTTAGAAAAACATATGATAATGATGCGTTGTGGAAAGGGATAAGCTCCAGAGAGATAATGACCATTGGAACAGATCACTGTTCTTTTAATTATAAAGGTCAAAAAGAAATTGGCATTGATGACTTTAGCAAGATTCCAAATGGGGCTCCAGGTGTAGAACATAGAATTGGGCTTATGTATACTTATGGAGTTCTAAAAAACAGGATAAGTATGAATGAAATGGTTGCGCTTACTTCAACTAATGCTGCTAAATTATTTGGCCTTTTTCCACAAAAAGGAACTATTGCAGTGGGCAGCGATGCCGATATTGTAGTATGGGACCCTGCTTTTTCTAAAGCTATTAGTGTTAAAAATCAAATGCAAAATGTAGATTATACTCCTTATGAAGGTTTTGAACAGAAAGGAAGAGTGCTGCATGCTTTTTTGAGGGGAAACAAGGTTATATCTAGTGGAAAATTCATTGAAGATAAACCTCTTGGAAAGTATTTGTATAGAAAAACGCAGCCAGAGGATATAAGTTATGGCAAAAGTTTCTGATAATGATTTTAGCGGGATTCCCTTATTTGAAAAAATAAATAAATCTACGTTGAAATTGATGCAGACAAAGGCTTTTAAGATAAAACTTACTAAAGGTGAAGAGTTGTTTTGTGAAAAAGACAAAGTAGATAAAATTTATATTGTTTTAAGTGGAAAAGTAACTATGTATAAGATATCAGAAGATGGACAAAAAAGGGTCATATATATTTTAGGCAGAGGAGAATTTATAAATGAAGTCATTTTTGACAATTTACCTGCATCCATAAGTTGTGAAGCTTTTGAAGATAGTTATATATTGTATTTTTTTAGAAATGATTTGTTAAAAATAATGGCAGGGGATTTTGAACTTACGCATATTATAATTAATTCCATGGCTAAAAAAATAAGAAGACTCTACAGGCAATTGAAAAACACCGTACCTATAAAAATGGATAAAAAGCTTGCAGCAAAACTCTGGAAATTGTCCAGAGATTACGGAGTGGAAACAAAAGAAGGTACAGTTATTGACTTGAATATAAGCATAACATATTTAGCTGAGATGCTTGGTAGTACAAGAGAGACTATTTCACGCTGCATGAACAATTTTGAAAAAAAAGGTATGATAAAATTTCATCATAAAAAGATAATAGTTATAGATCCCAAGGTGATGTCGATGTATTTTAGGGGAGTTTAGTGGAAAGCTGTATTTGCAGAAAATAATGCAAATGCAGTTTTTTATTTTTTGACCATAACGTGATTTGTATCACGTTAAATTTTCTACATTTATGATATGTTAAATATATAACAACGATGATTACATGCTGTTAGGTTTACAAGAATTCTAAGGAGGGAATTGACGAATGGGATTTGAAATTAGTAATGTGGAATTTGATAATTTTTTAAAAAAGCTGCAAGAAGAGTACAAAATCTATGCTCCAGTGAAATTAAAAGGTAAGGGAAGATTTTCGGATACAGATGTAGTTAGGTATGCAGAGATAAATACTATTGAAGAAATAATATTTGATGAAAAATCAAACTTTTCACCAAAAGAAGTGATGCTTCCAATAACTAAAACCTTGTTTTATTTTACAGAAGATTCTGTAATGGAACCAAAAGTGGATGACAAAAAGATATTGATATTTTTAAGAAGCTGTGACATCAATGCTGTAAGGAGAGTTGATGAAATTTATTTGAGAAATGGTGTAGAAGATCCTTACTATAAAAAAGTAAGAGATAAAGTAAAATTTGCACTTATGGAATGTGAACACAGCTTTGAAAACTGTTTCTGTGTAAGTATGGGCAGTAATAAGATAGAAAACTATGACTTATTTGTAAAACATAAGGATGGGAAAGTTTCAGTAAAGTGTAAAGATGAAAGCTTTAAAAATTACTTTGATGGAATGACAGAATGTAATGTAGAACCTAACTTTGTAACAAAAAACGATGTAAAGGTTAAAATCCCTGAAAATATGGATGTAAGTGTATTTAGTGCTCCACTGTGGGAAGAGTATTCTTCACGATGTATTTCTTGTGGAAGATGTAACCTTGTTTGTGGAACATGTACATGTTTTAATATGCAGGATATTTTCTATAAAGATAATAAAAATGTAGGAGAGAGAAGAAGAGTGTTGACTTCCTGCCAGATTGATGGATATACGGATATAGCTGGAGGACATAGTTTTAGACAGGATAAAGGACAGAGAATGAGATTTAAAGTTATGCATAAAGTTTATGACTTTAAGAAGAGATTTGGATATAACATGTGTGTTGGATGTGGAAGATGTGATGATGCATGTCCAGAATATATATCTTTTTCAAATTGTGTTAACAAGTTAAATGATGCAGTGGGAGAGGTGAAATAAATGGAAAATGTATATTTGCCAAAGGCTAGTAAAATATTAGATATTACAAAACATACGGATATTGATTATACATTTAAAATGGAGTTTAAAGGAACTGTGAAGCCGGGACAATTTTTTGAGGTTTCCATACCTAAATATGGAGAAGCTCCTATATCTGTATGTGAAATAGGAGATGGATATATAGGTTTAACTATAAGACGTGTGGGAGTAGTTACAGATGTCATTCATACTTTCTTTGTAGGAGATACTCTATTTATGAGGGGACCTTATGGAAACGGTTTTGACTTAGAGACGTACAAGGGAAAAGAACTTATTGTAGCTGCAGGAGGAACTGGACTAGCACCGGTAAAAGGTATTATAGATTACTTTGCTGCTAATAGAAGTGAAGTTACAAATTTTAATGTTTTAATGGGATTTAAGTCACCAGAGGATATATTGTTTAAAAAGAATATAGAAGAATGGAGAAAAAATATTGGTGTTACTTTAACGGTGGACAAGGCTGATGAAGGTTATGGTGGGAATGTAGGTTTAATTACTACTTATATTAAAGATTTAAATGTAAATAATGTGGAAGAAGCACAGGTAGTAGTAGTAGGTCCTCCAATAATGCTTAAATTTACTATAGCAGAATTTTTGAAGAGGGGAATTAAAGAGGAAAATATTTGGGCTTCTTATGAAAGAAAGATGTGCTGTGGTTTAGGAAAATGTGGTCATTGTAAAATGGACGATACATATATTTGCCTTGACGGTCCGGTATTTAATTATGTTAAAGCTAAACTTTTAATGGATTAAAAAAGGAGGACGATTATGGATATTAATACAAAAGTTCTAAAAAAGAATGCATTTAGAGTAACTAAGGAAAGAGGAAAGACGGCCATAAGGATTAGAGTACCAGGTGGACATATAGAAGCAAAATATTTTGAAATAATTCAAAAGGTTGCAGAAGAATACGGAAATGGAACAATTAATATTACTACAAGACAGGGATTTGAAGTACCTGGTATTGATATGAAAAACATTCCTGAGATAAATGAGATGATACAACCTGTTATAGAAGGACTTGAAATAAATCAAACTGATTCTAAAAATGGATATTCAGCATCAGGAACAAGGAATGTTACTGCTTGTATAGGAAATAAAGTTTGTCCTTTTGCAAATTATGACACCACTGCTTTTGCAAAGAGAATAGAAAAGGTTATATTTCCAAATGACTACCATGTAAAAGTAGCATTAACTGGATGTCCAAATGATTGTGCAAAAGTAAGAATGCATGATTTTGGAATTATAGGAATGACAGAACCGCAGTATGAAAGTTATAGATGTGTGGGCTGTAAAGCTTGTGTCAAAAATTGTAAGCTAAGATCTGCAGATGCACTTAAATTTGAAAACTTTAAGGTCCTAAGAGATGATAAAAAGTGTATAGGCTGTGGTGAATGTGTAGACAAATGCCCAATGGGGGCATGGACAAGAAGCAATAAGAAGTATTTTAAATTAACTATCCTGGGTAGAACGGGAAAGAAAAATCCAAGATTAGGTCAGGATTTCATTAAATGGGTAGATGAAGATAGCATTGTGAAGATAATTTTAAATACCTATGAATATATAGATAAGTATATAGACAAAAATGCTCCTGGTGGAAAAGAACATATAGGATATATCGTAGATAGAACTGGGTATCAGGAATTTAAAAAGTGGGCTTTAAAAGATGTACATTTGGACCCTAAAGCTGAAGTTGCTGAAACTATAAATTGGTAAAGCATTTAAATTACAAATAGGAGGGGAAATAATGGATATTGTAAGTGTTAAAGGAAATTCCAAACAAGGATTAACAGGAGCAACCTTAGGTTTTTTTGTAGGATTTGCAGCAGTTGCACTTTATGGTGCTACAGCTGCTGTGTTTAAAAAAAGTTTTATAGATTTGAATCCTATTTTACTAGCACTTCTTATTGCAATACCAAATTTATCAGGATCACTACTTAGAATTCCATTTGCAGCTTGGGTTGACGTAGATGGAGGAAGAAAACCCTTTATTACATTACTTATACTTTCAATAATTGGAATGACAGGACTCTATATAGTTATGGCTTTTTTTAAGCAGGATTTAAGTAACTGCTATTCCTTGCTTTTGATATTCGGGGCACTGTCAGGCTGTGGTATAGCTACCTTTTCTGTAGGAGTTAGCCAATCGTCCTATTGGTTTCCACAAAATAAGCAGGGGGTTGCACTTGGCATATATGGTGGAGTGGGAAATCTAGCACCTGGAATATTTACACTTTTGCTTCCAAATGTAGCACTGCCACTTTTAGGATTATCAAGTTCCTATTTAGCCTGGTTGATATTTTTAATAGCAGGAACTATAGCATATTTTATCATAGGAAAAAATGCGTGGTATTTTCAACTAATTCATGCAGGAGTGGGAAGAGAACAAGCAAAGATGACAGCTTCAAAGAAATATGGTCAGGAACTGTTTCCTAATGACAAAGTTAGTGAAAGTCTCATTATTTCTGCAAAGACATGGAAGACCTGGGCACTTGTTATAGTGTACTTCACCACATTTGGAGGATTTTTAGCACTAACTAGCTGGCTTCCAACATATTGGACAACCTTTTTCAAGTTGAACTTAAAAGCTGCAGGTTTATTAACTGCCATTTACTCAATTGCCACATCTATTGTAAGAATTTATGGTGGAAAGATAGCAGATAGAGTTGGAGGAGAATCTACATCCATTACAGCACTCTTTATAATGCTTGCAGGTACAATATGCATGTTTATTGCTTCTTCACTGCCTCTAGCTGTTATAGGAATTTTACTTTTAGCTGTAGGAATGGGTGTGACAAATGCTGCTGTATTTAAAATACTTCCTAAAGAAGTTCCACATGCTATTGGAGGTGCTTCTGGCTGGGTCGGTGGATTGGGAGCTTTTGGAGGTTTTGTTATACCACCTTTAATGGCGTCCTTTATAGATAAGACAGGCAAAAGCTTAAGTGGTTATTCTAGAGGATTTGTAATATTTATAGCACTTGCTTTGATTTCACTTCTTATTATAGGTTTGTTGAAATCTACTTCAAAGGGTAAATGATTTTGAAATTTAAATCATGTATTTTCAGTAAAAAATATTGAGAAGTGGAGATGAATTACGTGGAAGTAAAACAATCAACTTGTAATTATTGTGCACTTGGATGTAATCTGGACTTTTATGTTGAAGATAATAAAATAAAGAAAATACTTCCCACTAAAGGTTATCCGGTAAATGATGGATTTTGCTGTATAAAGGGATTAAATTTAAATAAGCAGTGCAGAAAATTTAAATCCAGTAAGTTACCTCTTTTGAAAGATGAAAGTGGGAAGATGAAAGTAATTTCTTGGGAGGATGCCTTTGAAACTTTTGCTTTCAAAATGAGATCTATTCAAGAAAAATACGGAACTAAAAGTGCAGCATATTTGAGTACCGGTCAGATAACAACAGAAGAAATGGCTCTCTTGGGTTTTATAGGCAGATGCTGCATGCAAATAAATGGGGATGGAAACACAAGACTTTGTATGGCTACGGCAGCTGTAGCACATAAACAGAGCTTTGGATTTGATGCACCTCCTTATACTCTAAAAGATTTTGAAATTTCTGACACTATTATATTAATTGGAGCAAATCCTGTGGTTGCTCACCCTATAATGTGGAGTCATATAAGAAAAAATGAAAAAGCTAAAGTAATAACAATTGACCCGAGAAAATCTGAAACAGCAATTAATTCAAATTTATGGATAGATATCAAGCCAAAATCTGATATTATACTTTTTTATACCCTTGCAAATGTACTTATAGAAAAGAACTGGATTGATAGAGAGTATATAGAGAAATATTCAGAAGGCTTTGAAGGATTTAAAGAACATGTGAAAAAGTATACTTTAGAAAATGTAGAAAAAAGAACGGGAATTTCGAGTAAAAGGGTAATGGAACTTGCGGAAATAATTCACAACGGGAAAAAAGTTTCATTTTGGTGGACTATAGGAATAAATCAAGGGTATGAGGCAGTTAGAACTGCACAATCAATAATAGACCTTGCAGTTATTACCGGAAACATAGGAAAAGAAGGTACTGGAGCAAATTCAATAACAGGTCAGTGTAATGCTATGGGTTCAAGAATATATAGTAATACTACAGCTTTATATGGAGGCAGAGACTTTGATAATCCAAAGCATAGAGAAGAAATTGCTTCTATTTTAGATGTTCCTTGTGAGATGATACCCAAAAAGCCAACCATACCTTACAATAAAATTATAGATAAAATAAACAGCGGAGAAATTAAGGCATTGTGGGTAATTGGAACAAATCCTAGACATTCCTGGGCAAATAACGAGGAATTTGAAAAAGCAATTCAAAAATTAGAATTCTTGGTTGTTCAGGATATATATGATGATACGGATACTTCTAAATTATCTGATTTATTTTTACCTTCTGTTTCAGCTCTCAAAAAAGAAGGATTTTTTATAAACACGGAAAGGCGTTTGTCAGCTGTAACTCCAATATTAAAAAAAGAAAAAGATGAACTTACAGATTATGACATATTGCTTGGAATAGGAAGAGCACTGAAAGTAGGAAAGCCTTTAGAAAAGTGGAAGACTCCAAGACATGCTTTTGAGCTTATAAAACAATTTAGCAGTAAAATGCCTTGTGATATAACTGGCATTGACTATGAGATGCTGGTTTCATCAAAAGGAATACAATGGCCCTTTAAAAAGGAGGATATATTAACTAGTGATGAGAGAAGATTGTTTGAAGATAATAAATATTTTACAGCAGATAAAAAAGTAAAGCTCATTTATGAAGATGCAGCCAAGAAGCCATTTACCCAAACAGAGAAATTTCCATACATATTTAATTCAGGTAGGGGAACTGTAGGACAATGGCATACCCAGACTAGAACTAGGGAAATTGAATTTGTAAAAAATAGCTGCTTTACAGATCCTTATGTTTTCATAAACTATAAATTAGCTGAAAAGCTGCATATAAAGGAAAATGAAAAAGTTGTGATTTTATCGGCAAATGGACATAAAAATGAATTTAGAGTTGTACTGACAAGAAATGTAAAAGAAGATCAATTATATGCTCCAATTCACTATATAGAAACAAATTCATTAACTCCATCTATATTTGATCCTTACTCAAAAGAACCTTCTTATAAATATGTTCCCGTAAATATTGAAAAAGTTTCGGAAGTTAGGAGCTGATAATTTTGAAGAGAATAAAGATAGATAGAAGTAAGTGTATTGGATGTCTTACTTGTACTACAGCCTGTATTGTTTCGCATGACTGTGTTGATAACAGAAGTAGAATCGCGCTGAGTAGTAAAGGAAAATATGCTCCCATATTTTGCAGGCATTGTGACAAGCCAGAATGTGTATATACGTGTATGACTGGTGCTATGAGAAAAAACCCAGATACCGGTATTGTAGAGTACGATAAAAATCAATGTGCAAGCTGTTTTATGTGTATAATGGCATGTCCTTATGGAGTGCTAAAGGCAGATAGTGAAAACAATAGAGAAATTATGAAATGTGATATGTGCCAGCATACGGAAAGTAAAAATCCGCAGTGTGTAGCTAGATGTCCTATGCACGCTATTACTTTAGAGGAGGTGTAGTGTATATGATTTACGTTGTAATAGGGGCTTCTGCATCTGGTATAAATGGTGCAAGAACTCTTAGAAAACTTGAACCTGATGCAGATATAATATTGATTTCAAAAGATGAATATGTCTATTCCAGATGTATATTACACCATTATATTAGTAATAAAAGAAATATAGATGCACTCAATTTTTCAGAAAAGGATTATTTTAAAAAGTACAATATAAAATGGATGAGGGGAATTGCAGTAGATAAGCTAAAAGATGAAGAGCATGAAATAGAGCTTTCAGATGGGAGCAGATTAAGTTATGATAAGCTTCTTGTAGCAAGTGGAGCAAGTTCTTTCATACCTCCTGTGGAAAATCTTAGAGGAGCAAATAATGTAGTAGGACTTAGAAATTTGGAAGATGCACAAAAAATAAAGGATGCAGCTAAAAAAGTAAAAAATGTAGTTGTACTTGGAGCAGGCCTTATAGGAATTGATGCAATTACAGGACTTTTAGGTTATGGATTAAATATTTCAGTTGTAGAAATGAACGATAGGATTTTAGCAGTTCAGCTTGATAAATATGCAGCAGGCAGATATGAAGATTTATTTAGAGAAAATGGAGTGAATTTAAAGCTGGGAGTTAAAGCAGAGAAGCTTTTAGTTGACGAAGCCAATAATCCTAAAGAATTGCTTCTAAATACAGGTGAAATAATTCCTTGTGAGTTTGTAGTTGTATCAGCAGGAGTTAGAGCAAATACTGCTTTTTTGCAGGGGAGTAATGTGAAATTCGACAAGTTTGGCCTTATCATTGATGAAAGAGGCAAGACAAATATAGGGGATGTGTATGGTGCAGGTGATGTAACTGGAAGAAATCCAATTTGGCCTACAGCTGTTAAGGAAGGAATTGTAGCAGCTAGTAATATGGCAGGAAAAAAACTTTTAATGACAGATTTCTTCGGAAGCAAAAATACCATGAATTTTTTAGGACTAGCAAGCATGTCTCTTGGAAATGTATCAGCTCTAGATGAAAGCTATAAAGAGGAAATAGAAACTAAAGATGGTAATTACAAAAAAGTAATACATAAAGATGGCATAATATATGGCGCCATAATTCAAGGGGATTTATCTTATGCAGGTATATTGACTCAACTTATTAGGAGGAAAATAAATATTTCAGCTGTTAAGAAATCCATTTTTGAAATAGACTACTCAGACTTTTTTAATATAAAGGAAAATTTAGAGTATACTTTCTAAAAAGTATACTCTAAATTTTTATATTTATCCGATGACTACCTGCTCTAATACTCCAACTTCTCCAAGTGTGAGTAAAGAGCAGCTACATCCCTGGATAACGATTTCTAAGCATCAGGTGGAGTCAAAACTCCATCTGATGCTTAGAACTCTGTTTATAGATTAGATGTATAAAATAAAGTTCTTTATTAAAAATTTATTTCCTTTGGAGGCTGGCCGGAAAAATCTGATATGGTTGCCTTAGCATGTTCAATATAAAATACTTCAAAAATAGGATTGTCTGCAGTTGTATACATTTTCTTCAATCCTTCATTTTCGTTAAGTATTTTTTCTTTATATCGCATATCTTTTGTGAAAACCACCTTGCCAGATAATCTAACTGTTATCATATCCTTTGAAGTAGTAGTAAATTCAGCAAAAGGAGTTGATTGCAATTGTTTATATACGTCTTTATTATTGGCTGTACAAAAATAAAATTTCTGATTTTCTTCAAATTGAAACATCCAAGGTCTTACACGAGGCTTTCCATCTTCTACAGTTGCGAAAGCACCTGTTCTATTTTCATTTAATAGTTGAACAACAGTTTTCATTATAAACCCTCCTAATATTTCATTATCTAAATAATTTGTGCTAATTACAATAATAGTATAAATAAACAATTTATTCAAGTTGAAAATATAATTCATATTATGTACTTTATAGGAATAGTATCAATAAAAAGGTAAAAATGAACAGAATAGTACAATATGATTTAAAGCCGCAAAGGGAGTTTGTTTTCGAATCTGGAGTAAATTAATATTAATCATTTAATAAATATTAGAAAGGAATGTGATGTTATGTACCGCTATGTAGGAATTTCCTTAGAAAAACTATTAGAAATTGATATTCTTAAGGATGCAAGAATTTTAGCGGGAGCAAAAGGAATGACAAATAGGATTACAAAAGTAAATGTAATGGAAGTTCCAGATATTATAGAATGGGTTGGGGAAGGTGAGTTTTTAATCACTGCAGCTTATCCAATAAAAGATAACATTAAAGTTCTTCTTGAACTTATTCCTAAATTAAATGAAAAAGGGGTATCTGGTCTTGGAATTAAGTTAGGTAGATATATAAATATATTACCACAGGATATTATAAAAATAGCAGACGATCTCGGATTCCCAATTATTAAAATACCATTTTCTGTTTCACATACAGATGTAATATCAGCAGTACTAACAGAGGTTGTAAATGATCAGATGAACAGCTTTTTTAAAATAGATCATTTTAACAAAGAAGTTATGAATATGATGGCAAATGGCGGAAGTTTAAAGGAAATTACAAAGAAACTTTATGATAATATAGGCAATTCATTGGCTATATATGAAAGCATGAATGACAGATATGAAATTATGTGTGATCAGGAGCTAGATAAAAAAATACTTGATAAGCTGATAAATGAAAATACAAATCAAAAATATATAGAAAGGGGTAATAATACTGATTGCACATATAAATCATGTACAGATAATATTAAGGGAAGGAATATTAAACGAGTAACCATTCCAATTATTATAGAAAGAGTTGAATATGGATGTATTTTTATATGGCTTGATAAAAAAGAATTAACCCCAGTAGATAATATGCTTATCGATTCATATGTGCATATTATAGCCTTGGACTTTGTTAAAAAAATTTCTTTATACAAAATGGAAGGTCATTACAAATTGGAGTTTTTTGATGACTTGCTTTGTGATGATGTGGAGAGACAAGAAAGGGCAATTGAAAGATCAAAAACTTTTAATTTTCATAAAGAACTAAAACATACTGTGATTATTATTCGTGTAAAAGGTTTATATACAGAAACAAGCTTAGATAAAGTAAATTATTCACAAGGAATAATAAGAAATTTATTATTTATCACAGCAAGAGTGTCAAAAATTTATAACGAAAAAATAGTATGTGTTGAAAAAAGTGATAGAATAATAATTTTATTTGGTAGTGAAAAAGAGAAAAATATTAAATTGATAAAGAAAGACATAATTGATTTTAGCGAAAAATTATTAAAGGAAGCTTTGAAAAAGTTTAAAATTAACCAAATAACAATTGGTGTAGGTCGTTCTTATGAAGACATTGTGCATCTTTGGGAAAGCTATGAACAAGCTAAACTTATTGTTGAAAACCTAAGTAAAATTAATACTGGAAACATAATTAATTATGATGATTTGGGAATATATAGATTGCTTTCCTTTAACGGACTTAGAGGTGAGCTTAAAAATTTTTGCATGGATACAGTAAAACCTCTTGTTGAATATGACAAAGTAAATAACTCTGAATTAGTAAAAACGCTGGAAGCTTATTTCGAGTGTAATGGCAACATGAAAAAAATATCGCAAAAAATGTACATGCATTATAACACTATTATATATAGGCTGCAAAAAATACAAGATATTACAGGGATTGATTTAGATAATTGTGAAAGCAGACTAAATCTTGAGGTTGGGCTAAAAGCTATGAACTTAATTAAATACAGAGAATAAACTTCAAATACGAAAATTTATTTTAACTAGAGATTAGGATCAATAAAGGGATTAAGATGCATGTATGTTAAGAGTATACAAATAAGTGTCTCAATATTTAGAATATTTACATAAAGACATTATAAACTAAATAAAGTAATATATACGTAAGATGGAAATAAGGGATTGGTTATATTGAAAGCATCGTTTATATGTGAAAATCTACTAAAAGCTATAGCAGCGGAAGAAATAGTAGAAGGTCGAGTCCATTCTGTTTTCAAAAATGCTTGTAATATTGAGGCATGTGGTAATTTTATTACGTTATTAAGTAATAAGAAAAATATGGCACCTATGAGTATTCTTATAGATAGCAGTAGAAAATTTGACTTCAAGAAACTTAATATAACTCAAAATTTATATTTTAATTTTAATGTAAATGGTATCTATTGTAGTGAAAGAAATTTATTTATAAGATTGGATGAAGCCCAAAAGTGGTCTCCTCGTGTATCCATAAGATATTCAAATATAACTGAAAAGGAACTAGCTAACAATATAAAAATATTGGAGATTGGACTAAATACACATGGCAAGCTTTATGGTATAGGTCCATTGGTAAACATGATAAATGATGAATTACCAAATCTCAAATTATTTTCTTTTAAAATTCATTCTATTGATGAAAGCTTTAAATTTATTAAAAGCAGGTTTTTGAGATTAATTCGAGCATTAGAAATATTAGACATTGATGAGATAGCTCAAATAGGAGGGAGTATTATTGGTTTTGGATCAGGACTTACTCCTGCAGTGGATGATTTCATAAGTGGTCTTATGATTTGCTTTATTTATCTCGGATATTACTACAAGTTGGATATTTCCCCAATATATAAATTTAATAGCAAAATGATAAGTGAAGGCGTAAATAAAACAACAAAGGTAAGCTCTGAAATGTTAAAGCACTCATCTATTGGAGAGACAAATGAGGCTGTAAGAGAACTTATGGAATCAATATTATATTATCATGATGAAGAAAAAATTAATAAAGCTATATTAAACATCATTAGTTATGGCGAAACTTCTGGAACAGATACAGCTTTGGGAATTTATGTAGGTTGCAAATTTCTGACCACTATAAAGTATAGGAGGGTTTACGAAAATGAAGTTCTGTGTAGATATCAGAAAAAACACATATTATGATTCTGTTGCTCTAATGGTAATTACTAAAGAAATTAAGAAGCTGCCTTATGTTAAAGAAATAATTGTGGGTATGGGAACAGATCTTAACAAAGAACTATCTGAGAATTTAAATTTAAGTAATGAGGAAATAAGAAATCTTACACCAAATGATTTCTTTATTGCAGCTTATGTGTCAGATGAAGAAGAAAATCCAACTAAAAGTATTGTAAGTAAGGTAAATGAGCTTTTAAATTCAAAGGAAGAAGAATCCAAAAATGAAAACGAATACAAACCCAATACTTTTAATGCTGCACTTAGGCATATGAAAGATGCAAATATGGCGATTATTTCACTACCAGGAAAGTATGCAGCAGATGAGGCAAGAAAAGCTCTTAAAAATGGACTTAATGTTATGTTGTTTAGTGACAATGTAACTGTTGAAGATGAAATAGAACTAAAGAAGATGGGCAGAAGTAAAGGACTTCTTGTAATGGGACCGGATTGTGGTACCGCTATAATTAATCATGTTCCACTATGCTTTGCTAATGTTGTTAGAAAAGGTGATATAGGAATTGTTGGAGCATCAGGGACAGGTACTCAAGAAGTTACAGTTCTTATTGACAAATTAGGTGCTGGAATATCTCAGGCAATTGGCACTGGAGGAAGAGATTTAAAAAGCAGTGTTGGCGGAATTATGATGATTGAAGGATTTAAGGCGCTGATTGAAGATCCAGATACAAAAGTAATAGTTTTAGTTTCAAAACCACCAGCTCCTGAGGTAGCTAAAAATATATTAGATATGGTAGCAAGTACAAATAAACCAATAGTTGTAGACTTTATAGGCGGAGATAGAAAAGCAATTGAAGACAGTGGAGCTTATGCTTGTGTAAGTTTGGAAGATGCGGCATATAAGGCAGTAGCACTTTCTAAGGGCAATTCTGTTTGTGATTATACCTCCTTTTCACAGCCTATAGAGGAAATAGACAAATTAGTTAAGCAAGAAGCTGCTAAATTTGACAGTAAACAAAAATATATAAGGGCATTATATACAGGTGGGACTTTAGCTGATGAGGCTATGAAATTACTTGGCAAAGAGGGATTTGATATATATTCAAATATTCCACTTAAGAAAGAACTTAAACTTAAAAATATATTAAAAAGTCAAAAAAATACTTGCATTGATTTAGGAGACGATGATTTTACTGTTGGCAAACCTCATCCAATGATTGATCCAATGGGAAGAGTCGAAAGATTACCTCAGGAAGCAGAAGATGAAGAAGTAGCAATAATTTTGATGGACTTTGTAATAGGTTATGGCTGTCATGCTGATCCAGCAGGAGAGATGTTACCTGGAATTATTGATGCAAAGAAGAATATGGAAAATAAAGGCAAATACCTTTGCGTAGTTGGTTATATTTGTGGAACAGAAAATGATCCACAAAATTACAAAGCTCAAAAAGAAAAACTAGAACAAGCTGGGGTTATACTTATGCCATCCAACGCACAAGCCGTTAGATATTGTGCAAGATTGATGAAAAAAATAAATAGTAAATGAAGGGAAGTGATTGGTTTGACTGCAGTAAATGAATTATTTAACAAAAATATTAAGGTCATTAACTTAGGATTAGAATCTTTCTGTAAAGATTTGAAAGATCAACATGTACCATGTATTCATGTTAATTGGAGACCACCAAGTGAAGCAAGCAAAGGACTTTCTCTTTTAGAAGACGAAGGCATAGCATCTAAAATTGAAAAAGCTAATAAAGAAGCAATAGATAGACTTCTAGCTGCAAAACCAATACTTATTGGAGTAGGTCAAGCTGGGAAAGTAATACCTGGCATGACGAAAAAAACAATTCTTCATGCAGGACCACCAATAACATGGGATAAAATGAGTGAACCAGTTAAGGGAGCTATAATTGGTGGACTAATTTACGAAAAGTTGGCATCAAATGAAGAAGAGGCAATTAAATTGGCATCTTCCGGAGAGATAACATATGATTGCTGTCATCATCATTCAACAGTTGGTCCAATGGCAGGTGTGGTTACGTATTCGATGCCAGTTTGGATTTTAAAAAATAAAACTTTTGGTAATTACGCATATTCCACATTTAATGAGGGATTAGGCAAAGTATTAAGATTCGGAGCATATAGTAGTGAAGTTATAGATAGATTAAATTGGATGCAAAACTCACTTGCACCAGTACTAAAAGCAGCTTTAGAGATAAAAGGAAGTGTAGATTTAAAAACAATAATAGCACAGTTCCTTCAGATGGGTGATGAAGGACATAATAGAAATAAAGCTGCAACGTCACTTTTGTTTAGAGAGCTTGCACCAGCAATTGTAAAAACTAAATTTTCAGATGAACATAAGGCATCTGTCTTAACATTTATTGATAAAAATGATCATTTCTTTTTAAATATTTCCATGCCGGCTTGTAAATGTAGTTTAGATCCATTAGAAGATATTGAATATTGCACAATACTTACCGCAATGTCCAGAAATGGAACTGATTTTGGAATTAGAGTGGCTGGCACAGGTAAGAAATGGTTTACAGCTCCTTGTGAAATGGTAAAAGGGTTATATTTCCCAGGTTTTAGTGAAAGCGATGCTAATCCTGATCTTGGTGATAGCTGCATAACTGAAACAGTTGGAATTGGCGGTTTTGCCATGGCAACAGCACCAGCAATTGTTAAATTTGTAGGGGGAACGCCAAAAGATGCAATTAATTATACAACCACTATGTATGAGATAACTTATGCAGAAAATAATGCATACAAGATACCAAATATTAACTTCAGAGGTACACCTACTGGAATAGACATGAGGAAAGTCATAGAAACAAGAATACTGCCTGTAATAAATACTGGAATTGCCTGCAATAGAGCGGGAGTGGGACAGATTGGAGCGGGAGTAGTCAATCCGCCAATGAAGTGCTTTGAAGATGCACTTAAATCGTTTATTAAAAAATATAATTTAAAATAAATGGAGGGTATATTATGAATATTATTGATTCTTTCAAAAATGTACAAATGTATGATTTAACTCAAAAAATTAGCCATTTAACGCCACCATGGCCAACTTATGAACCACTGCAAATCAAGTTTTTCAAAAGACTTTCATCAAATGGTGCAAATGGTCAGGTATTAACTCATTCTAATCATGTAGGTACTCATCTTGATGGTTCGCTGCATTTTTGTACTCATGGAAGAGACATTTCATCTATTCCACTTGAAGAATTAGTAGCACCAGGAGTTGTTGTTGATATTTCTGATATAGCAGAAGACTACGGAATATATACCTCAAAAGATATTATGCAAAGAGCGGATGTTAGAAAAGGTGACATACTAATAATCCATACTGGTTATCACAAATATGCATGGGATGAGCCAGAAGCTGATGAAGAAAGAGTAATGATGAGACATCCAGGTCCAACAAAAGAATTCTCAAAATGGTGCAGGAAAATGGAATTCAAATGGTTGGGAGTTGATTGTGGTTCTGCAGATCACCCGATGAATACAAAAATCCGTGAATGGGCTCCAAAAGAAGCTAAGAAGGCAGAAAAATATTTGAGAGCTAAATATGGTAAGGGAATTACAGATTTTTGGCCTGATGAAGACTATCAGTTAATGCATTATGATTTGTTCCCTTATAATATCGTACATGCTGAAAATTTAGGTGGAGATATTGATAAGGTATTGGGAAAGAGATTAGTAATAGGATGCTTCCCATGGAGATTTGTAGGTGGAGAATCCTGCATATGCCGTATAGTTGCATTTGATGCTAAATAATTAAATTAGAGATGAAAAAATTTAAATCAAATAGAAAGGATGTTAAATATGATAGTAGATAAAATGGAACAAAGTTTAAGACCAGTTGAAACACCATTGGCACAATATCCGCCAAAGGTAATAACTATGGCTAGTGGAGATAAATTAGTAATTCGTCAAATTAGAAGGGATGAGGTTCCTCATATATTAGAAGCAGTTAGACCTTTAATGACAGTAGAAAAAGATTTTTATGATATAGTTGCATCTAGAATATATTCAGAATTATTAGGATATTACAGATATAGAGTTAAGGATGAATATTGCTTAATTGGAACTATAGATGGAGTTATAGTAGGAATTGTTAATGGTCGTACTGTTAATGATAAGGTTGGAATGTCTTATCATACTATGACATTAAGACAAGGACTTAGAATAGGAGCACAGTTATTTGCAGCTAAAATGGAATACCATCTTGATATCTTAAAGCAAGAAGAAGTTTGGATAGTGGCAGAAAGTCCAAATGGATTTAAAAGATGGATGATTGAATATGAATTAGAATCAAGACCAGAAACATGGCACGAATTAGGCGGCGTACCAACGTATGTATTAACTAGGGCATTATGGGAAAGACATAAAGCTGATAAATTAGCTGGACGACGCCCGGTAAGTGCTGAACTGTTAAAGACTGCTGAAAACCCAATCCTCCCAGAAACTTATGCTCAGATTCCGGGATATAAAAGATGCGCGAAGTAGGAATTGTTGGTGTTGGTCATACTAATTTTGGTAAATTTTCAGGGGGGACTTTTATCGATATGATCAGTATGGCAGCTGTAGAAGCACTTGATGACGCCGGCATTAAATTAGCTGAGGGACAACACGGAATAGATCAAGTTTTTGTAGCTACAATGGGCGCTGGTATATTAAATAAACAAAGTGGTATTGCATCTGCACTTGTAGACACTTTGAATTTAAGACCAGCAATGGCTGAAACTGTAGAAAATGGTCCTGCATCCGGTGCTTCAGCAATAAAACTAGGTTATATGGCAATTGCCAGTGGAATGTGTGATGCTGTTCTCGTCGTTGGTGGTGAAATGATGAGGGTTGTCAGTGGATGGGAAGGCACAGACTTTGTTGCCACCATGCTTCATCCTGAGGCAGAATACAATTATGGTATAACGCTTCCAACGCTTGCAGGAATGTTTACAAGATTATGTATGGAAAAATACGGAATTACAGAAAAGGATTTAGCAATTGTATCAGTCAAAAATCATGAAAATGCACTGCATAATCCGGTAGCTCATCTTCATATAGTACCAAATCTTTATGCAATTACTGAAGATGAAGACGCTGGCATAGTTAATCCTTATGTGGCTTCTCCACTTAGATTATACTCAGTTTGTCCAGTTTCAGATGGTGCAGCAGCAGTTTTGCTGTGTGCTATGGATAAAGCTGATAGATTTGCAAAGAAACCAGTTAAAATTGCTGGAATTGGTCAAGCTACAGATACACATGCAGTAGCAGAAAGAGAAGTATCTACAGATTTACTTGCAGTAAGATTGGCAGCGCAAAATGCATACGAAATGGCAGGATTAAAACCTGAGGATATTGACGTAGCAGAACTCCATGATGCATTTCAGATACTTGAAATTGTGGAATCTGAAGAAGTTGGTTTCTTTAAGAGGGGTGAAGGCCACATAGCAGCTAGAAATGGTGAAACAAAAATTGGAGGTAAGATTCCAATAAACACATCAGGAGGCTTAAAAGCAAAAGGTCATCCACTTGGTGCAACGGGAGTTTCACAAGTCGTAGAAATCGTAAAACAACTGAGAGGGGAAGCAACTGGTCGTCAGGTAAAAGACGCTAAGGCTGGGCTCGCTGTAAATTTCGGTGGATTTGGCAATAATGTTGTAGCAACAATACTCACAAAGGAGGCGGAGTAACTATGGATGAAAAAATGTACGCTTACAAATGTACAATCTGCGGGCAGCTCCACCATCCAAAGCATTTTGTATGTAAAAAATGCGGTAATAGATCATTTGAAGAAGTTCCACTAGAAGGTGAAGTAACACTTTTAACTTACACAAAAGTGTATAATCTTCCTGAAGGATATATGAAACCATATTTATACTTTGGCATAGTTAAATTTGAAAATGGTCTCACAGTAAGCGGCCAATTAGAAGTAGATAACCCCGTCATAGGAATGAAACTCATATCAACAGTAGGAGTTGTCAAAGAAGGCACAAATAATGATTGCTATGGGTTTATTTTTAAAGATATAAGATAAGTAAAGAACATTAGTGGTTTAATTATTAAAACACCCCTGATAATATAGCATGATTATACGTAAATGCATAATATTTTAGGGGTGTTTTGTGAGTATTATTAATTAGGAGGAATAAAATTGCAAGATTTTCAGTATATAAAGCCTAAAAATTTGAAAGAAGCTTTAGAACTGATAGATAAATTTGGCAAAGAAGCCAAAATGTTAGCTGGTGGCACAGATATAATAGTTGGTCTTAAAGGTAATGTAGTACATTGTAAATATCTTGTTGACATAAAAGGTATAAATGAACTAAGCGGTATAGAATATAATGAGGTTGATGGATTATCTATTGGATCCCCAGTTACCCTAAATGAGATAATTGAATCTGATAAAATTGGAGCAAGTTATAAAATATTAATTGATGCTTCTAAATCTCTTGCTAATGCTTTAATAAGAAATAGAGCTACATTAGTTGGAAATATATGCAATTCATCACCTGGAGGAGATATGCTTCCGACTTCACTTGTGTTAGAAGGAAAAGTTTGCATTTCATCAGTAAACGGTAACAGAGAAATACCCCTTAAAGATTTCTTTACTGGAGTTAAGAGAAATGCATTGAAAACAAATGAAATGGTGACAAAAGTTATTTATCCACCAATAAGAGGAGAAGGAAAGTTTATAAAGAAATCAAGAATAAAAGGACATGACCTTTCACAAATAAGTGTTGCTGGATATTTAAAGGAAAATGGAGACTTGAAAATTTCATTAGGTGCAGTTGCTCCTACACCAATTTTAGTTGAAGATTTTGATAACTATAACAATAAAAACCTTATAGTAGATAAAAATAAAATTGCTGATAAAGTTATGAGTAAAATTAATCCGATTGATGATGTAAGAGCAACGAAAGAGTACCGATTAGCAATGGCTAGGTATTTAACCTGTGAAATTCTAAAACAGCTAGGGGAGGGAAAATAAACATGATGGAAAAAATACATTTGTTTGTTAATGGAGAAGAAATTTTTGAAGAGATACCTTCAAATAGCACCCTGCTTTGGTTTTTAAGAGAGAAACTTGGATTAACAGGAACTAAGGAAGGATGCGGCGCAGGGGAATGTGGCGCTTGCACCGTTATTTTAAATGGTAAAGCTGTTAACTCTTGTTGTGTTATGGCATTAGAAGCTGCAGAGGGAGAAGTACAGACAATTGAAGGTGAAGCAAAGAATGGAAAATTGTCAAAACTTCAAAGAGAATTTATTAAGCATAATGGACTCCAATGTGGTTTCTGTACTCCTGGAATGATAATGTCAGCTAGAGCATTATTAATTAGGAAACCTCATCCTAAAAAAGATGAAATTAAAGAAGCTATGCAGGGAAATCTATGTAGGTGTACAGGTTATGAGGCAATTATAGAATCTATTGAAGCAGCATCAAAGGATGGTGAATAATATGGACTATAATTATGTAGGAAAAGGAATCCCTAGGATTGATGGGGTAGAAAAAGTTACTGGGGAAGCACAGTATGTTCAAGATATAAGCTTTAAAGGTATGCTTTATGCAAAAGTCAAAACAAGCCCCTATGCGCATGCATTAATTAAAAGTATTAATACAAGTAAGGCTAAAGAATTACCTGGAGTAAAAGCAGTTTTGACTGGCCATGAGGCTTATCAGAAGCTTGGTATATATATTGTTGATAAACCAATACTTGCTGTAGATAAAGTAAGGTATTTTGGTGAAGCAGTTGCAGCAGTTGCAGCCGTTAATATTGATATAGCTGAAAGAGCAATAGATCTTATTGAAGTTGAATATGAACCTTTACCAGTTTTACTAGATGTTGAAGAAGCAGTAAAACCTAATGCTATTTTAATTCATCCAGACTTAGGAAATTACAAAACTATTCCAGGCGTATTTTTCCCAGAAGCAAACACAAATGTATCAAATCACTTTAAGTTAAAAAAAGGTGATATTAAAAAAGGGTTTGAAGAATCGGACTTAATAATTGAAAATAAATTTTATGTACCTCAAATACTTCATGTTCCAATGGAAACTCATTCAGTAATTGCAAAATGGGGTACAGGTGATAAGATAAAAATTTGGAGCAGTGCACAGTCACCATTTACACTGCGTAATTTGTTTAGTATTGCTTTAAATATACCAATGGAGAATATTGAAGTTATAGTACCATATATAGGTGGTGGTTTCGGAGGAAAAGCAGGAATTCACCTTGAACCATTAATTGCACTTCTTTCTAAAGCTTCAAACGGAAAGACAGTAAAATTTGTAGCAACAAGAGAAGAAGAAATATCAACGCTGCCTTGCAGACAGGGTCTAGTTGCTACAATTAAGACAGGAGTTAAAAAATCAGGAAAAATTGTAGCAGAAGAAATTGAATATCTTTGGGATGCAGGAGCTTATGCAGATTACGGTGTTAATATCACAAGAGCTACCGGTTATTCTGGAGCAGGTCCATATGATATAGAAAATGTTAAACTAGATTCCGAAACTGTTTATACAAATCATCTGTTTGGTACAGCATATAGGGGATTTGGACACGCAGAGATTTTCTGGGCTATTGAAAGACAAATGGAACTAGTTGCTAAAAAATTAGGTATAGACTCACTTGAGTTTAGGCTTAAAAATCTATTAAGACCAGGATCTATTACTATAACAGGTGAACCCATTCATGAACAATCTGGAAACGTTATCAAATGTATAAAGACTGTAGCCGATAGAATAGGATGGGGAAAACCTAAATCAGAAGAAGAAAAAGTATTAGAAAAGAAAACGGGTAAATACAGGGGCAAAGGTATAGCTGTTTTGCATAAGGCACCTGCAATGCCGAGTAATGCAGCTACATCAGCTATTGTTCAAATGAATGAGGATGGATCTATCCGATTTAATGTTGCAGGTATAGATATGGGACAGGGGTCATATACAGCAATGGCTCAGATTATTGCAGAGAGACTTCATTTGCCTATTGAAAAAGTTCATGTAGTATTTGAGACAGATACGGATGAAGCACCATATGATTGGCAGACGGTTGCAAGTCGTATGACAATACTTGCAGGTAATGCCGTAATTGAAGCATGTAATGATTTAAAGGAACAAATTTTTGATATGGCAGCAATTGTATTGCGTGCAGCTAAACATGATCTTGCACTTGGTGATGAATGTGTTTATGTAAAACAGTTTCCAGAAGAAAAAATATACTATAGTGAAATTGCAGTGGGGTATACCTATCCAAATGGAAACGGAATCGGCGGCCCGCTAATTGGTAGAGGCAATAGTATAGCTCAAGGGTTAACAATTTTAGATCAAGAAACAGGACAGGGAAGACCGGCTTTAGATTGGACTTTTGGTGCTCACGCTATGGAGGTTGAAGTAGACACTAATACAGGAGATACAAAAATTATAAAAATTGTAACAGCTATAGATGTAGGCAAGGTTATTAATGAAATGGCAGTTAAAGGACAAATAGTTGGTGGAGTTGTTCAAGGAGTGGGGACGGCTATTTCAGAAGAACTTAAATATAACAAGGAAGGCAAATTATTAACTAAAAGTTTTGTCGATTACAAAATTCCAACAATGCAGGATTTACCAGGCTCTATTGAGGTCTACTGCATTGAAACTCCACAACTTGATGGGCCATACGGGGCAAGAGGATGTGCTGAACATCCAATGATATCTATAACATCTGCTATGGGAAATGCTATTGCAGATGCTACAGGAGTTGAATTGTTTGAAACTCCATTTACAGCTGAAAAAGTATATAAAGCATTAAATAAATGTAAGCACTAAATTTGATTTATTTCAGTGCAATATTGCATATCTAATGATACTGCACTGAATTTAAATAAATAATTTATAGGAGTGTTAATTTATGAGACGTATTGTAGGAATTCATGAAAAGCTGCCAGTACTTGAGACTATACCTCTTAGTTTTCAACATTTGACAGCTATGTTTGGTGCAACTATCTTGGTCCCATTACTATTAGGCATAAATCCAGCAATTTGCTTACTTATGAATGGTATCGGTACATTGGTTTATTCCTATTTTACTAAAGGTGGAATTCCAGCATATTTAGGTTCAAGTTTTGCATTTATTGCTCCTACTCTTTTAATTATTGGCTCATTTGGTGGAGTTAGTCATGCTCAATCTGGGTTTATCTTTTTTGGTTTATTCTTTATCGTAATGGCCCTTATTGTAAAAAAATTTGGGATAAAATGGATTGATGTGGTAATGCCTCCGGCTGTAATGGGCGCAGTGGTTGCTGTCATAGGACTGGAACTTGCTCCAACAGCAGCAATTCAGGCAGGACTCGCTCCAGCTGCAACAGCAGTTGGTAAAGTAGTTCAGCCATATGTTGCTGACCCTCGTGTTATTGGAGTTGCTATGTTTACATTGGCTATTGGAATATTTGGTTCAGTTTTATTTAGAGGATTTGCGCAAGTTATACCAATTCTTATTGCTGTTATTTGTGGTTATCTTCTTGCATTTGCAATGGGGATGGTTGATACAAAATTAATTACAGCTGCAAGTTGGTTCCAGATTCCTCATTTTTCAGCACCTGTATTTGATATCAATGCTATATTTATAATTGCTCCGGCGTGTCTTGTCGTGCTTGCTGAGCACATAAGTCATTTAATAGTTACTGGTAGAATAACCGGTTCAAATCTATTAGAGGATCCAGGACTCTGGAGATCACTTCTTGGAGATGGTATTAGCAACGTTATTTCAGGTTTTACAGGATCAACACCAAATACAACTTATGGTGAAAATATAGGAGTTATGGCTATAACTCGTGTTTATTCTGTATGGGTTATTAGGGGAGCTGCTATTCTTGCAATTATTTTCTCATGCTGTGGCAAAATAGCTGCTACTATACAAGCAATTCCTGAACCTGTTATGGGTGGAATTACAATGCTTCTTTATGGATTAATAGCTGTCCAAGGTATTAGAATGTTTGTTGAAGAAAAAGTTGACTTTAGTGTAAACTATAACATGGTTTTAGGTGCAATTACATTTGTTGTTGGTGTAAGCGGAGCTAGTGTTACAATTGGAACAGTACAATTTAAAGGCATGGCATTTGCAGCTATAGTTGGTATTTTATTATCAATTTTTTTCTATATTTTAGGAAAATTAGGAATAATGAATGAAGAATACAAAATAAGATTTGATGACAAAGACAAAAATATTCAAGCATAAACACAATAGGAATTAATACGAAGTTTCGGAGGATATAAATATGTTAAAAATTGTTGTCAGTCTTGGAGGAAATGCACTTCAGAAAAACCCAAAAGATAAATCGGCAGAAGCTCAACTTAAGACATGTAAGGATACTGCCAAATCAATAGTAGATCTTATAGAAGATGGGAATGAAATTATTATTACACATGGAAACGGTCCACAGATAGGACAGATTATTTTTGCATATGAGAAAGCACAAAGAGAAGATGAATTAAATCACGTTATGCCTTTCCCTGAATGTGGTGCTATGAGCCAGGGATACATTGGATATCACTTGCAGCAAGCATTAAAACAGGAGTTAAAGAGGAGAGGAATAAGTAAACAGGTTGCAACAGTTATTACACAGGTTGTAGTCGACAAAGACGATTCAGGATTCAAGAATCCTACAAAACCAATTGGGTCATTTTTCACGAGAAAGCAAGCTGAAAAGCTTATGAAAGATAACGGATACTCAATGAAAGAGGATGCAGGCAGAGGCTGGAGACGTGTCGTAGCATCACCAATGCCAAAATCTATTGTGGAAGATGAAATTATTAAAACACTAGTTAAATCAGGACATGTAGTAATAACTGTAGGAGGCGGCGGAGTTCCAGTAATTGAAAAAGATGGCGATACAATTGAAGGAGTTGCAGCTGTTATTGATAAAGATTTTGCGTCAGAAAAAATTGCAGAAATAATTGATGCAGATATTTTGTTAATATTAACTGCAGTTGAGAAGGTTGCAATAAACTTTAATAAAGGCAATCAAAAAGACCTATTACAAATGGACACAGAAGATGCTCATAAATATATTGACGAAGGACAATTTGCACCAGGTTCAATGTTACCTAAAGTAAGGGCTGCTGTCATGTTTGCTGAATCAAAGAAAGGAAGACGAACTATTATAACTTCTCTTGAAAAAGTTAAAGAAGCACTTCATGGTAAAACAGGAACAGTAATAACTAATAAACAGTAAAAATTAAAAAATGAACCGGTGATTTCAATGTTAGATGAAATTACTGGTTTTTATTTAATAAAATAAAAAGCAATTTGCACGTATTATGTTAAGGGGAGTGGGAATATGAAAATTAAAACTGTATCTGTATTAGGTACTGGAACAATGGGGCATGGAGTAGCATTATTATGTGCCCAAGCAGGATTAGATGTATTATTGTATGGAAGGTCAGATAAAAGTTTAAACAAAGGAATGAAAAATATAGAATCAAGTTTAAAACTTTTTAAGGAAAAAGGTAAATTTCATAACAAACAACCAGAAGAAATTCTATGTAAAATAAAAGTTGTTAAAACAATTATAGAGGCAGCTCAAAGTGCTGATTTAGTAATTGAATGTTTAGCAGAAAATTTAGAGCTTAAACAAGATATTTTTAAAGAGTTAGATGAAATTTGCCCTAACAATATAATTTTATCGAGTTGTACGTCAGGATTATTACCAACAGATATAGCTAAGAATACAAAGCATCCGGAAAGAGTAGTAGTTGCTCATTTTTGGAATCCACCACAATTAATTCCTCTTGTAGAGGTGGTGCCTGGTAAAAGAACATCAGATGAAACAATGAAAATAACTATGGAATGGGTTGAATTTATAGGCAAAAAAGCTATTAGAATGGAGAAAGAATGTCAAGGCTTTATTGGAAATCGACTTCAGCATGCACTTTTAAGAGAGGCTTTATATATAGTAGAACAGGAATGGGCAAAACCAGAAGAGGTTGATAAGGCTATTGAATATGGGCTTGGAAGAAGACTACCTATTACAGGACCAATTTGCACTGCAGATTTAGCAGGGCTTGACACAGTTAATTCAATAGCTTCTTATTTATTAAAAGATCTTTGCAATTCAAATGAGCCTTCCAAATTAATTAAAAGCAAAGTTAAAAATGGAGAATTAGGAAGTAAGAGCGGACAAGGATTCTACAATTGGGCACCAGATACTTTAGAAAAGAAACAGAAAGAACGGGCAGAATTGCTATTTTATTTTCTAGAAAGAGATAAAGAAAAATTTATGTTGACAAACAAATAAATATAGTTTACACTATAGTACAATTAAATAAATAAATTTCTTATCAAGAGAGGCAGAGGGACTGGCCCTATGATGCCCGACAACCTGAATTTATATTCAAGGTGTTAATTCCAGCAGGTAAAACCTGAGAGATGAGAAACAAGAGGACATAACTTCCTGAAGTTTCTAACAGGAAGTTTTTTTATTTTTAATAAGACATGTTAAATATTTTAATATGACTCATTACTCTTTGAGCACTCATCCGATTTTAAAATAAGAAGTTTTATTTAAAATAATGTATTAAATGTCTATTGGTTGACTAGACAAACTAGAGGTCAAGTTTCATTTATTTACATAGAAAAGTTTTGAGGGCAAGATTTTTCTATGGTGTGAAACCTGGCCTTTTTTTATCCGATGACTACCTGCTCTAATACTACCCTCTTATCCAAGTGGGAGTAAAGAGCAGCTACGTCTCTGGATAACGAGTTCTAAGCATAAGATGGAGTTAAAACTCCATCTTATGCCAAGAACTTTGTTTATTTAAATAATCAATGGACTAAGATGCAGTTAAGTAAAAATTTATTGGAGGATGATAGAAATGGGAAGATTATTTACATCAGAATCAGTGACAGAAGGTCATCCAGATAAGATTTGTGATCAAATAGTGGAATATGAAGGTGAAAAACCTGTAAGAGTGGATACTGTATTAATTTCTTCTCAACATGATGAGAATATAACTCATGATAAAATTGAAAAAGATTTGATAGAATTCGTTATTAAAAGTGTAATACCACATAAATTTATTGATTCAAATACAAGATATCTTGTAAATCCAACAGGAAGATTTGTAAAAGGAGGCCCTGAAGCCGACTCAGGTCTTACAGGTAGAAAGATAATAGTTGATACCTATGGAGGATATGGAAGACATGGTGGTGGTGCATTTTCTGGAAAAGATCCAACGAAAGTTGATAGATCAGGAGCCTATGCTGCAAGATGGGTAGCAAAGAATTTAGTAGCAGCAGGAGCTGCAGATAAAATAGAAGTAGAAATTGCTTATGCCATAGGAGTTGCAAGACCGGTATCAATTAGTGTAGATACTTTTAATACAGAAAAGATTAGCAAAGATAAAATATTAGAAATTATAAATAAACTTTTTGATTTAAGACCTGGGGCAATTATAAGAGATCTGGATTTAAGGAGACCTATATATATAAAAACAGCTGCTTATGGCCATTTCGGGAGAACTGATATAGATCTTCCTTGGGAAAGACTTGATAAAGTTAATGAAATAAAAAAAGAATTGGATAGTAGTTTATCCTTAAAAATTTAGTTGATCAGAAAACTGAAGGCTAAAGTAATTTAAATATTGCTTTGGCCTTTTTTATCCGATCGCTACCATTGCTAACACCCCCATTTTTTCAAAGCGGGGGATAAGCACTGCTACGCGCCTGGATAAGTTCTTCTAAGGTTCAGATGGAGAAAATGTATTCCTTATAAGTAAACTCCACCTGAATCTAAGAATCACTTGATGTAGAAAAGGAGATAATAAAATATGAGTAAAGAGCTTGCAACAAAATCTATTAGTGAAAAGACACTTACGCATCCTTGTTATAATTGTATTGCCCATAAATATGCAAGAATGCATATACCTGTGGCTCCAAAGTGTAATGTAAGTTGTAATTTTTGTAACAGAAAATATGATTGTGTAAATGAAACCAGACCTGGAGTAACAAGTGAAGTGCTAACACCTGAAGGAGCTAGAGACAAATTTAAAATAGTGAGGGATAAGGTAAGAAATTTGACAGTAGTAGGTATAGCAGGGCCTGGCGATCCTCTTGCAAATTTTGATGAGACTAAAAAATCCATAGAATTAATAAAGAAAGAATCAAAAGATATTACTTTTTGTCTTTCAACTAATGGTTTAATGCTTTCTTTTTATGCAGACAAATTAATAGAATTAGGAGTTACACATTTAACTGTAACTATAAATGCAGTTGATCCTAAAATAGGTGGAAAAGTATATAAATTTGTAAACTATTTAGGAGATACTTTTGTTGGAGAAGAGGCAGGAAGAGTACTTTTAAATAATCAATTGTCAGGACTTAAATATGCTGCACAAAAAGGAATAGTATGCAAAGTAAATATAGTTATGATAAAGGGAATTAATGATCTGCATATCCCTGAAATAGTAAAGAAAGTTAAGGAATGTGGAGCATATATGACGAATATTATGCCTCTTATACCTGTTAAGGGAAGTGTATTTGAGAATAATCCTACAGTAACTGAAGTGGAATTGAATGATATGAGAAGAGATTGTGAGTTAACATTAAAACAGATGTATCACTGCAGGCAGTGCAGGGCAGATGCTATAGGAACCTTGGATAATGATGTATCAGGCGAGTTTAGAGAAAGCACAGAAAGCTCACAAAACAGTGAAAACAACTTAGAGGATAAAAATGTAATTCAATTGAAAAGCCATAAGTATAGGTTTGCTGTTGCAAGCAAATCAGGTGTAAGTATAGATGAACATTTTGGACATGCAACAGAATTTTATATATATGATGTGATAAATGATGAAATCAAATTTAAAGAAAAGAGAAAGGTAAATAGATACTGCAGTGGGGGATATGATTGTGGAGAACATGAAGATAGAATAGAAAATATAATAAAAAGTGTAATTGACTGTAACGCAGTACTTGTGGTTAGAGCAGGATTTGAACCTATAGATAGACTACATGAAAAGGGAATAAGATTATTTCAAATGTACCAGGAAATAAATGAAGGTATAAGAAAAGCTGCAAAATTACTTAAAAAAGATGAGTAAAATAATTATTAGTTGACTGGAAAACCAGAGGCTAAATAGAATTTACATTTTATTTAGCCTCTATTTTTTTATTTTTAAATTGGGAGGAATATATAAATGAGACAAATAGCTATTTATGGAAAAGGTGGAATAGGTAAATCTACAACTACACAAAATTTAACTGCAGGTTTATCTGAAATAGGAAAAAAGATTATGGTAGTTGGATGTGATCCAAAGGCAGATTCTACAAGGCTGCTTTTGGGAGGACTTGCACAGAGGACAGTACTTGATACGTTGAGAGAAGAAGGTGAAGATGTAGATTTAAATTATATATTAAAAGAAGGCTTTAACGGTATAAAATGTGTAGAATCAGGAGGACCTGAACCGGGGGTAGGATGTGCAGGAAGGGGCATCATAACTTCCATAAATATGCTCGAAAGACTTGGTGCGTATACAGAAGATCTGGATTATGTTTTTTATGATGTTTTAGGTGATGTTGTATGCGGTGGCTTTGCTATGCCAATTAGAGAAGGAAAGGCAAAAGAAATATATATTGTAGCAAGTGGTGAAATGATGGCACTATATGCAGCAAATAATATATCAAAGGGAATAAAAAAGTATGCAAATAAAGGTGGAGTTAGATTAGGTGGAATCATATGCAACAGCAGAAAAGTGGACAATGAAAAAGAATTACTTGAAGCATTTGCAGAGGAACTAGGTACGCAGCTTATTTATTTTGTACCAAGGGATAATGTAGTTCAAAGAGCAGAAATCAATAAACAGACTGTAATACAATTTGATCCTGAATCAAATCAGGCAAGAGAATACAGATCCCTGGCAGAGGCAATAGAAAAAAATAAAAATTTTGTAATTCCAAAGCCAATGTCACAAAAAAAACTAGAAGAAATATTTTTAGCACATGGACTGGTAGAGCAGGTAGTATAAACAGAGTTCTTGGCATCAGATGGAACTTTAATTCCACCTGATGCTTAGAAATCGTTATCCAGGGACGTAGCTGCTCTTTACTCCCACTTGGAGGAGTGGGAGTATTAGAGCAGGTAGTCATCGGATAAAATAGTTTAATTTCAATTTTTATTTAGGTCAATTAGGGGGTAAAGTTAATGAAAATTAATCTTGATACTTCAGTGGTAAAGACTCGTGAACAGCGGCTTGGAACTATTATTGGGTGGAAAACTGGAAAAACTTCTGAACTTTCTAGAGATTCTGCTTATACATGTGCAGGATGCAAAGGAAACGGAGGAAAAAGATTGTGTGAGGCCATAGGACCTTTTACCCAGGGATCTAGTTGTAGTGAGAGAATGGTGGAGTGCCAGGCTGGTGAAGTGAGGGATGCAATTCTTATACAGCATTCGCCCATAGGATGTGGAACAAGCCAGATAGCTTGTAATTCCATATATAGAAATGGACTTGCAAATAGAAAATTACCTGTAGAAAATATGAAAGTAATCAATACTAATATAAAAGAGACAGATATGGTGTTTGGTGCCCTTAAAAAATTGGAACAGTCCATAAGAGATGCCTGGGACAGACACCATCCTAAAGCAATTTTTATTGCTACGTCTTGTGCTACAGGAATTATTGGGGAGGACGTAGATAGTGTAGCTGGCAAACTACAGGAAGAATTTAAAATACCTATTATTCCCCTGTATTGTGAAGGATTTAGATCAAAGCACTGGAGCACAGGCTTTGATGCTGCACAGCATGGTATATTAAGGCAGATAGTTAGAAAAAATCCAGGGAAAAAACAGGAGGATTTAGTTAATGTAATCAGTCTCTGGGGTAGTGATGTATTTAGCCCCATGCTGGCAGAACTTGGACTTAGAGTTAACTATGTGATGGATCTAGCAAAAGTTTCAGATTTAGAGCAGCTTTCAGAAGCTGCTGCTACTACCTCATTTTGCCATACATTATCATCTTATTTAGCTGCTGGCCTGGAAGAAAAATTTGGTGTGCCGGAGGTAAAAGCCCCCCAGCCTTATGGTATTGCGGGGACAGATGCTTGGATAAGAGAACTTGCAAGAGTTACTCACAGGGAGGAGAAGGCAGAAGTATATATAGAAAAAGAACATAAGAGAATAGCACCAAGACTTGAACAACTTAGAAAACTTTTAAAAGGTAAAAAAGGATATGCAGCTACAGGTTCAGCTTATTCCCATGGACTTATTGCAGTGCTTAAAGAACTTGGAATTCAAGTGGATGGATCTCTTGTGTTTCATCATGATCCTATATACGATAACAACGGACCTGGTAAAGATTCTTTGAAATTTTTAGTAGATAACTACGGTGATGTAAACAATTTTAGTGTAAGTAATAGGCAGCAGTATCAATTTTGTATATTACTTAAAAATATAAAACCGGATTTTATTCTTATAAGACATGCTGGACTTGCATCTCTAGCTTCTCGCATGGGAATTCCGGCGGCTCCACTTGGAAATGAGCATCATGCTGTAGGTTATCAGGGAATTTTAAATTTGGGAGAAACAATACTTGGAATACTTGCACATAAAAAATTTCATGAGGATTTAGCCGCACACATTAAACTGCCCTATACAAAATGGTGGTTAAGTCAAAAAGATCCATATGTACTTGATACAACTAAGAGGAAAAAATCAGTTTTATAAGATAGGAGTGAATGTAGTGTCTATTACTAAAACAGAAAATATAGATGTAAATGAAAGTTCTACAAAAACAAATTCAATTGAGCAGGTAAGGTATGGATGTGCTATTGGGGCTGTCCATAGTGCTTTTGCCATTCCAAGGGTAATTCCCATTGCTCATTGTGGTCCCGGTTGTGTAGATAAGCAAACTTCAACTATATCTTTTTATAATGGGTTTCAGGGCGGTGGCTACGGTGGAGGCTCAGTGATACCTAGCAGTAACATTTATGAAAAAGAAGTTATATTTGGAGGTGAAGATAAGTTAAGAAAACTCATTGAATCTTCTTTTAAAGTTCTGGATGCAGATTTATTCGTGGTTATGACAGGGTGTATTCCAGACACCGTAGGAGATGATGTGGGAGCTGTAGTAAGTGAGTTTCAAGATAAAGGTCTTCCTGTAGTATATGCTGAAACAGGAGGATTTAAAGGAAATAATTTTATAGGACATGAACTTGTTACAGAGGCCATCATTGATCAGTATGTAGGAGATTATAAGGGGCCTTTGAAAAAAGGACTTGTGAATGTATGGTCCCTTCTTCCATATCACAATACTTTTTGGAGAGGTGATCTTGCAGAAATTAAAAGAATTTTAGAGGGCGTAGGTCTTGAAGTCAATATTTTATTTGGGCATGAAAGCGGTGGCGTTTCAGAATGGCAAAACATTAAAAAGGCACAGTTCAATTTGGTGCTTTCTCCATGGCTTGGACTTAAAACTGCAGAGCATTTAAAGGAAAAGTATGGTCAGCCTTATTTGCACATTCCTACAATTCCTATAGGAGCAAAGGAAACTAGCAGCTTTTTGAGAAAAGTAGTGGATTTTGCAGGCATAAACAAAAATAAAGCAGAAGAATTTATTGAGAGAGAAGAAAGAAAATACTATGAATATTTAGAGGATTTTTCTGATTTTTATGCAGAGTATTGGTGGGGATTGCCAGCTAAATTTGCAGTTGTAGGTGATAGTGCCTATAATTTAGCGGTAACAAAATTTTTAATAAATCAGCTTGGACTTATACCTGCAAAACAAATTATTACTGATAATCCACCAGAAAGATATAGAGATCTTATTCGAGAACAATATAGGAATATAGCAGATGATGTTTCAATAGATGTAGAATTTGAAGAAGATAGCTATATAATTCATGATAAGATAAGAAAAACTGATTTTGGACATAAACCTCCTATTATTTTTGGAACTACTTGGGAGAGGGATTTAGCTAAAGAATTGAAAGGTTTTATAGTGGAAATAGGATTTCCAGCATCTTATGAGGTGGTTATATCAAAATCATATGTAGGTTACAGAGGAGCTCTTACTCTGCTTGAAAAAATATATACTACTATAGTTAGTGCCAGTGCTTAAATTTATATAACTGCCCCAAACGTAGTGATAAAAGTTTTGAATTCTCTGCAGCTTTAAAGCTCATCTGCTTGAAAGGTCCTAGTTCCTGCTTCTGGTTGAAGTAACTTGGAGGAAGATGAGAGAGGAAGTCATGTAACTACAGTAGATATAACCCTTTTTTATCAAATTTATTCTGTAAAAAAGGGTTTTTATTTAACTTTATTAATTTATCTGGGATATGATCAAATGCGGTATACTAAACATTATCACAATTCAATCATAAATAAAATGAGAGAAAAATTAGACGTTGATAAATGGATAATAATATTGTATAATTATAATAATTTAATATTATTCTTATCAAGAGTGGCGGAGGGACTGGCCCTATGATGCCCGGCAACCTGGATATAGTGAAATATATTCAAGGTGCTAATTCCAACAGGAATATATACCTGAAAGATGAGAGCTTAGAGGAAATTAATAACTTCTTGCATTTCATCTGCAGGAAGTTTTTTTATTTAGGAAATTTTATATTGGGGAGGGATAATAGTGGATAAAAAAAGACTCTGCCGGGGTATTTCAGAAAAGGATCTAGATAGATTGTTGGATATGTTAAAAGTAGTTAACTATGGATCAATAACTTTAGTTATTCAAGATGGTAAAGTTGTACAAATAGAAAAAAGTGAAAAAGTTAGGTTGGTATGATATATTTTTACTTCATATATAGATAAAGGAAAGTATGGGCTTTTAAATTTACAGATTAGATGTATAATATGATATAGAAATTATTACTATAATATTTTAGTAAAGGTTATGGAGCTGGTACTTGATGCAAAATTATTTTACAAATGCAGTTAATATAGCTAGGGATATATGTAAAATAAAACTTAATAAAGGTGATATAGTAGTGGATGCTACTATGGGAAATGGAAATGATACGGAACTTCTAGCAGAACTTGTAGGAAGCTCTGGGAAAGTTTATTCTTTTGATATACAGGAAACTGCCCTTCAAAATACAAAGGAAAAGTTAATGAAAAGCAATGTATCTGAATGGGTAAAATTAATACATGATGGTCATGAAAACATGGACAAATATGTAAAAGATAAAATAAATCTCGTTATTTTCAATTTGGGATATTTGCCTAAAGGGGAACATTCTGTTACAACAAAATCAGAAACCACACTAGTGGCACTTAAAAAAGCTTTGAATTTAATATGTAAGAATGGAATAATAATTTTAGTTGTATATTACGGACATAAAGAGGGAACGTTTGAAAAAGAAGAACTGGAGAAATATACAGAAAAATTAAATCAGAAGGAATATAACGTAATTAATTTATGTTTTACAAATCAGGTTAATAATCCGCCTATGATCATTGCAATTGAAAAGAGATAATTGTTTGACGCAAAAGGATATAAATGCTAATATACAATTAGTTTTAGGAGGCGATAGGTAATGGAAAAAATTGCAAGTTTTACAGTTAATCATTTAAAATTACAGCCAGGTGTTTATGTATCGAGAAAAGATAAGTTTAAAGATGTAGTCCTGACTACTTTTGATATAAGAATGACAAGACCAAATTTTGAGCCGGTTATGAATACAGCAGAAGTTCATACTATTGAACATTTAGGCGCAACTTTTTTGAGAAATCATAAAGTGTATGGATCTAAAACTGTGTACTTTGGACCTATGGGGTGTAGGACAGGCTTCTATTTAATACTAGAAGGAGATTATAAATCAGCAGATGTAGTGGATTTACTTAAAGAAATGTATAAGTTTATTGGAGATTTTGAAGGAGATGTACCTGGAGCAGCGGCAAAGGATTGTGGAAATTATTTAGATATGAATCTTTCTATGGCAAAATATCTGGCGAATAAATTTCTAAAGGAAGTTTTAACAAATATCACAGATAAAAACCTGAATTACCCAGACTAATGTTTGAAAATATATTTTAAACAAAAAATCAACTTATACTACGTATAAGTTGATTTTTAAGTTAGAATATATAGATAATTAACTCTACATGATCTATATGTAGAGACCCTAATTGAAATTTGAACTTTGTTCTTTAAAAATATTGCATAAGTTAACTTTCAGATTAGAGACCCCACATATGGGTAGTCTGAAGCTATTCACGCTGCTCAACTTGTAAAGAGGTATAATAAATCGTATAATATGAAATAGAAGTTTTTACAATATAGTAAATTTTAAACCAACATTGTTTTGTATTTAATAGATAAGGCATTTTCAAAAAAATAACTAGTCAGTATGCTAGCCTATTTTCTATCATACTGCGTCGGTAGAACCCTTAGATAGGATTTACTATCTGCGGAACCTGCCTCCTTGTTTGATAAAAAATATTCGTCGCATCTTTGACTTGTTATTTTCTTTCAAATGCCTAAAGACAAATATAATGATATTAATAAAGCATGAAAGGAAATAAATATGGGTAAAATACTGGTATTAGCTGAAAAGCCTTCTGTAGGAAGAGAAATTGCGAGGGTCTTAAAATGTCGTAAAAAGGGCAATGGATGGTTAGAAGGGGAAAAGTATATTGTAACTTGGGCTTTGGGCCATTTAGTTACTTTAGCAGATCCAGAAGCTTATGATGATAAATATAAAACTTGGAAGCTAGAAGATCTACCAATGCTTCCTAAGTATTTAAAGCTTGTAGTTATAAAACAAACTGGAAAACAATTTAATGCAGTAAAAGAACAATTAAATAGAAAAGATGTAACAGAAATTGTTATTGCTACAGATGCTGGAAGAGAAGGGGAACTAGTAGCAAGATGGATAATTGAAAAGGCTAGAGTAAATAAGCCTATAAAAAGACTTTGGATTTCTTCTCAAACAGATAAAGCTATTAACGAAGGCTTCAGAAATTTAAAACCTTCATCACAATATGATAACTTATATAGGGCAGCACAGTGTAGAGCAGAAGCAGATTGGATTGTAGGACTTAATGTTACAAGAGCATTAACTTGTAAGCATAATGCTCAGCTTTCAGCAGGAAGAGTTCAGACTCCAACTCTAGCTATGATTGTTCATAGAGAAGAGGAAATTAAAAACTTTAAACCAAAGGATTATTACAGTATAATTGGAAATGCCAATGGATATACTCTTCAATGGCAAAATGGTAATGGACATTTTAATACTTTTGATGAAAACTTTGCAAATAAAGTAGTATCAAAAGTTAATGGTCAAAATGGCAAAATACTTGATGTAATAAAAAGCGATAAGAAAAAATATGCACCAGCACTTTATGATTTAACAGAGCTTCAAAGAGATGCTAATAGACTTTTTGGTTACTCTGCAAAGCAGACACTTTCTATAATGCAAAGATTGTATGAGAATTATAAATTTTTAACTTATCCAAGAACGGATTCAAGATATATTTCAGCGGATATAGTGCCTACTCTGCCAGAGAGATTAAAAGCAATATCAGTAGGAAATTATAGCAAATTTGCCATGGAAATTATGAGAGGGAAAATAAGAGCACATAAGGGCTTTGTAGATGATAGTAAAGTTTCAGACCATCATGCTATAATTCCAACAGAGGAAAAAGTTATTCTTTCAAAGTTAAGTAATGAAGAAAGAAAAGTATATGATTTAGTAGTTAAGAGATTTTTAAGTGTTATGCTTCCTCCTTTTGAATATGTGCAAACAACTGTAAAGGCAGAAATTAATGGAGAAAACTTTGCAGCTAGTGGAAAGGTAATTAAATCAAAGGGATGGAAAGCTGTATATGATAAGAATGAAGACTTTGATGATAATGATGGGCTGCATGAAAATCAATTAAAGGAACAGGTACTTCCGAACTTAAATAGAGGAGATAGTATAAAGCTTACAGCAGTTAAAATGCATAAGGGACAGACTAAACCACCTGCAAGATTTAATGAAGGAACGTTGTTATCTGCCATGGAAAATCCACAAAAATATATTAACATGAATAAGGAATACGCAAAAACTCTTGGAGAAACAGGTGGACTTGGAACAGTTGCTACAAGAGCTGATATAATTGAAAAATTATTCAATACTTTTTATATAGAGAAAAAAGGTAAGGAAATAATCCCAACTTCTAAAGGAAAGCAGGTTGTGGAATTGGTTCCAGAAGATTTAAAATCACCACTTTTAACTGCAAAATGGGAAACTGACTTGAATCTGATAAGTAAGGGAAAACTAAATGATAAAAGCTTCATAGGTAATATGAGGAATTATTCAGTAAAGCTTGTGGAAGATGTAAAAGGAAGCCATGATAAATTTAGACATGACAATTTATCAGGAGCTAAATGTCCTGAATGTGGTAAATATATGCTTGAGGTAAATGGAAAGCATGGAAGAATGCTTGTGTGCCAAGATAGGGCTTGCGGCCATAGAGAAAATTTAGCAAAATTAACTAATGCAAGATGTCCTGAATGTCATAAAAAATTGGAACTTAGAGGACATGGAGACGGCCAAGTTTATGTTTGCATAAATAATAATTGTAATTTTAGAGAGAAGGCATCATCCTTTAATAAAAGATTTGATAATAAGCAAGGCAAGAACAGTAAAAGAGACGTAGCAAACTATATGAAGAAGATGAAAAAAGAAAGTGAAGTTCCAATGAACTCAGCTTTAGCAGATGCATTAGCCAAATTGAAGTTAAAATGATAAAGATTATTTTATTGTTTAGCATAATCAGAAAAATTAGTAAGTGAGGGATGTTATTATGGAAAACTTTATTTTTAAAAATGCTACAGAAATTATTTTTGGTAAGGATACCGAAAATCTTGTAGGAAGTAAAGTAAAGGAGTATTCAAAGTCAGATAAAATACTCTTTTGCTATGGGGGAGGAAGCATAAAAAGATCTGGTCTATATGATAGAGTTATAAAGTCCTTAAAAGAAAATGGAATTGAATTTATAGAACTTCCAGGAATTAAACCTAATCCAAGATTAGGACCTGTTAAAGAAGGTATAAGACTATGTAGAGAAAATAATATAAAATTTGTACTATCTGTAGGAGGAGGAAGTTCAGCAGATACGGCTAAAGCTATTGCTGTAGGAGTACCTTATAAAGGAGACGTATGGGATTTTTATACGGGCAAAGCTGAAGTGAAAGAGGCTCTTCCTGTAGGAGTTGTAATAACATTACCTGCTACAGGTACAGAATCTAGTAATAGTTCTGTTATTATGAATGAAGATGGTTGGTTTAAAAAAGGATTAAATACAGTACTTATAAGACCTGCTTTTTCAATTATGAATCCTGAACTTACTTTTACACTACCAGAGTATCAAACTGCTTGTGGTGCTTGTGACATTATGGCACATATAATGGAAAGATATTTTACAAATGTGAAACATGTAGATATAACTGATAGGCTTTGCGAAGCTGCACTTAGAAATGTTATAAATAATGCCCCAATAGTTTTAAAAGATCCCAAAAACTATGATGCTAGGGCAGAAATTATGTGGACCGGTACTATAGCTCATAATGATGTGCTTAGTGCGGGTAGAATAGGTGATTGGGCTTCTCACAAAATTGAACATGAATTGAGTGGGGAAACAGACATTGCCCATGGAGCAGGACTTGCAATTGTATTTCCTGCATGGATGAAATATGTATATAAACACGATATCAATAGATTTGTACAATTTGCAGTAAGGGTATGGGATGTAGATTTATCTTATAGTTCCTGCGAAGATATTGTACTTGAAGGCATAAGGAGAATGACAGCATTTTTCAAGAGCATGGGGTTACCTGTAACTTTAAAAGAAGGAAGTATAGGAGAAGATAAAATTGAAGAAATGGCTAATAAGTGCACGGATAATGGAACTAAAACTGTAGGACAATTTGTAAAATTAAATAAAGATGATATTGTAAAAATATTAAATTTAGCTAAATAATATTGAATTAAATTGCATTAAAAATGGTATGGTATATTTTATTAAAATATACCATACCATTATTGATATACATGTTATATTAATAACTTATTAAGCACAATTAATAGCCTTTTCTATAGCATAGTTATTTTCCTTTTCTATATGACGCATACTGCAAAATATATTGCTGCACCTTGAACAGCAGTGGTCATCTCCATTTACAGATATGCTTGCGTCGGCTCCATAAACGTAAGTTAAGGATTTATGAGGATATACACAATTATTTACCATCTTAACATTGTGAAATTCGGCATCTTTCAGTTTGCTTAAAATATTATTTTGATACTCTAATTCTATTTCTCCATCGCCAGGAGCTACTTTATGAGTAATACCTAAATTTATTTTAGAAGCTTTGCTGCATATAATATGATGTAGTTGAGAACTCATGTTGAATAGGTAATTACTAGACATGGAATCTAGTAGCAAGGCTTCATAAAAGTTGCCGTTTTCAAACATTTCATTTATTTTATTAGTGCATTTTTCTCCTAAAGTTATTAGACAATATATTGTAAACTTGCATTTGGATAACATATTTAAATTAATACTTTCATCTTTTTCTTCCATCTTAAAAATTCCCAGTGGATTTGAATGATCTTTTAGTATAGGTAGTAAATTTTTGTACATCTTATCTAGGTCATTATATTGAGGCATTTTACCATAAGATTGCACCATCTTTATAACCCTATCCTTATTTAATTGAAACTTAAAATTAGAAATTATATTCATTTGCCTCACCTCACATTTATATCTAAATTTCATAACTATATTATATTAAAATGTAAGGCTAATTGCAAGCAAAAATATGAATTTATTCATATTTTTTTTACCAAAAATATCATCCATCCAATTCACGATAGATAATATCATGTAAAATAACACTTTTGACTGATTTTAATCAATGCTAAAAGTCCAATTATAGTTCCAATAAGGAATATGATGGACTTGGACTTGCATATTTAACTTTTACTCAACTTTAGCACATATAAAATTTTGAATTAATATAAAATATTGCGAAGCAACTTTTCAGAGGACAATTGACAGAGGACAGAGGACAATGAAGGTGAGTTTTCCTCTGTACATCAGAAAACTAATTTATTTTTAAGCTTGTTTTGCTAAAGCAAGATATCGCTTAAGTAGGTATCTAAAATGTATGATTTTCAGATAATTACTTACTAAAAGAGCACCAATTAAAAATAAAAGAACATAAGTTTCTTTCAAATTGAAGATTTTTCGTAGTATAGCGGAGAAAAATCATCCTTAACTGTCCTCTGTCCTATAGTTAAAAGATTTTCATGTATAAGTTGAATTAAAATGAGGAATTATATAATAGATACCAGAGAAATTATTGAATAAAGCAAAAAAATTCAATTCAAAAAATATAAGCATATTTTCTAATAAAGATAAAATAGCAAGGATTATTTTACAATGTTATAAAAATACCTATTATTTTTTATAACAATTTTATTAAATGATATTGAATTATACAAAAAATGATGATATGATTAATAAAATATTCATTTTAAAAATAATTTATTATTCATTTTATTTATAAGGGGGAGATACTGTATGAAAAATATTTTTAGAACCAAGCCTATTGAAAGTCTTTTAGCAGAGACTAAAGGAAAGGATGGCTTGTCCAAAGTATTAGGCTCTTTTGAACTTACTATGCTAGGCATAGGCGCAATTATAGGTACAGGTATATTTGTATTAACAGGAATAGCAGCAGCAAACTATTCTGGACCAGCACTTGTAATTTCATTTATTATAGCAGGACTTGCTTGTGGATTTGCAGCACTTTGCTATGCAGAGATAGCAGCAATGGTTCCTGTAGCAGGAAGTGCATACACTTATGGTTATGCGGCACTTGGAGAATTTTGGGCCTGGATCATAGGGTGGGATTTAATTCTTGAGTATGCTTTTGCAATTGGCACAGTTGCAATTGGATGGAGCGGCTACTTTACTAGTATTGTAGCTGATTTGGGACTAAAACTTCCAACAGCTATTACAAAAGCACCTTTTGAAGGCGGACTAATAAACTTACCTGCAGTAGCTATACTTGTAGTAATAACAGGCATATTGGTAGCAGGTGTAAAACAAAGTGCAACTACAAATAATATAATAGTTGCTATAAAGTTAGCAGTAGTACTTTTGTTCATAGTATTAGGCGTTAGCCATGTTAATACTGCAAATTGGCATCCATTTATGCCTTATGGATGGAAGGGAGTTTTCTCAGGAGCATCAGTAATATTCTTTGCTTATATAGGATTTGATGCAGTTTCCACTGCAGCAGAAGAAGTAAGAAATCCACAGAAGGATTTACCTAGAGGAATTATAGCATCTTTAATAATATGTACTGTGTTATATATTGTAGTATCAGCCATATTAACAGGAATGGTTCCATATCTGAAATTTAAAGAAACAGCAGCTCCAGTAGCTTTTGCACTTCAGCAGGTAGGAATAAATTGGGGATCAGCTTTAGTTTCAGTTGGTGCAATTTGTGGACTGACTTCAGTTTTAATTGTTATGATGTTTGGTCAAACTCGTATATTATTTGCAATGTCAAGGGATGGACTTTTACCTAGAGTATTTGGACACGTTGATCAAAAGTTCCATACACCTGTAAAAAGTACTTTACTCGTTGGTATTATAACTATGATTGTAGCTGGATTTACACCAATAGGCGTTGTTTCTGAATTGACTAACGTAGGTACACTAGCAGCATTTATAATAGTGTCTGCATCAGTTATAGTTTTAAGGAAAAAAGAACCGGATAGGCCTAGGTCATTTAAAGTACCATTTTCACCAGTTACACCTATTCTTTCCATGGCAGCTTGTGCTTTCTTGATATATAATCTGCAAAAGATAACTTTGGTAAGATTTGCAGTGTGGCTTGTTATAGGACTTGTATTATACTTTGTATATGGGTATAAACACAGCACTGTAAATGGAGATAATTCAATTGATGAAAATGCTGTATAAAGATATATATATATAATTTAATATTAGTTTAATATTAGGTGGAGTTTAGCTCCACCTAAAAAACTAGGTATAGTAAATTTACTATACCTAGTTTTTTTACTGTTGTTATACAAAAGATATATAACCAATAAAGAATATAAAAAATTCACAAACTGTATAGAACAGTATAAAATAAATTTATTTTTTAAATATTCAGATAAATACAATTCATAAATAAATTGTATAATCTATGCATTTTGCATAATTGAATAAACTAAAAGTATGCATTTCAATGTATAAATGCATATTAAATAATTATAAATATACACCCATTAAAATTATTAAACATTAAAAAAATATATGTAAAAATCATAAAATAATATTGAATTGTATAAAAAATGGTGGTATTATTAATAATAAATTCATTTTTAGAAATAATACTGGCATGACATTATAAAATGACAGTGTTGTTTTTCAGTTAAATTTAGGGGGGCAATTGACGTATGAAAAATATTTTTAGAACAAAACCCATCGAAAGTCTTTTGGCAGAGACTAAGGGAAAAAATTCCTTAGAGAAATCATTAGGAGCTTTCGAACTTACTATGTTAGGTATAGGGGCGATAGTAGGTACAGGGATATTTGTACTGACAGGAATAGCAGCAGCAAAATATTCTGGACCAGCACTTGTAATTTCATTTATTATAGCAGGACTTGCTTGTGGATTTGCAGCACTTTGCTATGCAGAGATAGCAGCAATGGTTCCTGTAGCAGGAAGTGCATACACTTATGGTTATGCGGCACTTGGAGAATTTTGGGCCTGGATCATAGGATGGGATTTAATTCTTGAGTATGCTTTTTCAGTTGGTACAGTTGCAATTGGATGGAGTGGATATTTTGTTAGTATTTTAGGCGATTTAGGTATAAAACTTCCGAATATTATTACAAAAGCACCTTTTGAAGGCGGACTAGTAAATTTACCTGCAGTAGCCATACTTGTAGTAATAACAGGTATATTAGTAGCAGGTGTAAAACAAAGTGCAGCTACAAATAATATAATAGTTGCTATAAAATTAGCAGTAGTACTTTTATTTATAGTATTAGGTGTTAGACATGTTCATCCTGCAAATTGGCATCCATTTATGCCTTATGGATGGAAGGGAGTTTTCTCAGGAGCATCAGTAATATTCTTTGCTTATATAGGATTTGATGCAGTTTCCACTGCAGCAGAAGAAGTAAAGGATCCAAAAAAGGATTTACCTAAAGGAATTATAGCATCTTTGATAATTTGTACTGTATTATATATTGCAGTATCAGCTATATTAACAGGAATGGTTCCATATCTGAAATTTAAAGATACAGCAGCTCCAGTAGCTTTTGCACTTCAACAGGTAGGAATAAATTGGGGATCAGCTTTAGTTTCAGTTGGAGCAATTTGTGGATTGACTTCAGTTTTAATTGTTATGTTATTTGGTCAAACTCGTGTATTGTTTGCAATGTCAAGGGATGGACTTTTACCTAGAGTATTTGGACAGGTTAATCAAAGATTCCATACACCTGTAAAAAGTACTTTACTTGTTGGCATTATAACTATGATAATAGCTGGATTTACACCAATAAGTGTTGTTTCAGAACTAACTAATATAGGTACACTAGCAGCATTTATAATAGTATCTGCATCAGTTATAGTTTTAAGAAAAAGAGAACCGGATAGACCTAGATCATTTAAAGTTCCATTTTCACCGGTTACACCTGTTTTTGCTATGGCAGCTTGTGCTTTCTTGATATATAATCTGCAAAAGGTAACTTTGGTGAGATTTGCAGTATGGCTTGTTGTTGGACTTATAATATACTTTGTATATGGGAATAGTCATAGTGTTATGAACGATGAAGATTTTGCAAGTACACAAGATGCAGCAAAATAATTTCTGCTTATCAGACCATGTTTATATGGTCTGATTTTTTAACAACCTAGGTATTCATGTATATTTTTGAATTTATTTTCTAAAAATTTAAAAAAGCTATTGACATTTAAAAAATAAGATAGTATTATTAAAATATATACTAAATGTGAAAGTGTAATTAAATTGAAAATTAGATAGTAAAAATGAGGATAGGGAAAAGTAATTGGTGAAAGATTTCAAAGAGAATGAGGTTAGGTGAAAGCTCATAAATTATTAGCTAGTGAAAATCACCCTGGAGTTGTTTAACTGAAATATAAGTAAGTTATACCGGCAGAGCCGTTAATTGAATTAAGTAAAAAATTGGGTGGTACCGCGGACCAAACTTCTCGCCCCAGAGGGGAGAAGTTTGGTCTTTTATATTATATAAATATAATATAAAAGGTGTAATTCTAACTTAGCTAAGTAAATAAGTGTAAAAAAAGAATAAATAAGTATGTGAAAAAAATAACAAGCAATCTATTTTTTAGTCTAACTAAGTATAAATTATTATATTATTTGATAAAATAATTGATTAATATATAAATAAAAGGGGGACTTAGATATGAAAATAAAGGGAGCTGAAGTACTATTAAAATGTATGATGGAGCAAGGTGTAGATACTGTATTCGGATATCCGGGAGGAGCTGTTTTACCTATTTATGATGCACTATATGCTGCTAAGGGAAAGATAACTCACATATCGACTTCACATGAACAAGGGGCTGCTCATGCTGCAGATGGATATGCAAGATCTACAGGAAAGGTAGGAGTTGTAATTGCAACATCAGGGCCGGGAGCTACTAATACGGTTACAGCAATTGCTACAGCTTATATGGATTCCGTACCTATTGTAGTATTTACAGGACAGGTTGCGAGAAGTCTTCTTGGAAAGGATTCTTTTCAAGAAGTAAATATTAAAGATATTACTGCATCCATAACTAAGAAAAGTTGCATTGTAGAAAAGGTAGAGGATTTAGCTGATACTGTAAGAGAGGCATTTCAAATTGCAGTTAGTGGAAGACCAGGACCTGTAGTAGTAGATATACCTAAAGACGTACAATCAGCTGAAGTAGAATATGAGCCTTTTAGAAGTAAGCTTTCTGAAATTAAAGAAAAGAAATATTTTAATTTAAATGAGTATGGAGACAGTTTAAATAAGGCAATAGATATGATAAATAGGAGTGAGAGACCTGTAATTTATTCAGGTGGAGGAACTGTCACATCAGGAGCTCAAAATGAATTGATGGAACTTGTAGAAAAAATAGATTCACCAATTACCTGTTCACTTATGGGAATAGGAGCTTTCCCGGGAAACAATGAATATTATATGGGTATGGTTGGAATGCATGGAAGCCGTTGCTCAAATTATGCAGTAAGTAATTGTGACTTATTAATAGCTATAGGAGCTAGGTTTAGTGATAGGGTTATAAGCAAGGTAAGTGCCTTTGCTCCAAAAGCAAGAATAATACACATAGACATTGACCCTAAGGAGTTTGGCAAAAACGTGGATATAGATGTAGCAATAAAAGGAGATGTAAAAGAGGTACTTCAAAAGATTAATTGCAAGTTAGAAAAGGCCGACCACAGGGATTGGATGGAGAAAATAAAACAGTGGAAAAGTGAACAGTGTGAACCTTTTAAAGAATGTAAATTAAGTCCTAAGTTTATAATGGATACCTTGTATAATCTTACAGGAGGAGAATGCATAATTACTACAGAAGTTGGCCAAAATCAAATTTGGACTGCACAATATTTTAAATTCTTAAAGCCAAGAACATTTGTATCTTCAGGCGGACTTGGAACTATGGGCTTCGGACTTGGAGCTTCTATAGGAGCATCTATGGGTAATCCAGGGAAAAAGGTAATAAATGTAGCAGGGGATGGGAGCTTTAAAATGAATTCTACAGAGCTTGCTACTGTTGCCAAATATAAGCTCCCTATTGTACAATTGCTTTTAAATAATCGTGCATTAGGCATGGTATATCAATGGCAGGATATGTTCTATGGAAAGAGGTTTTCAAATACAGAACTTGGACCAGATGTTGATTTCATGAAACTTGGAGAAGCGTATGGTATAAAGACTTTTAAGATAGAAGACAATAGCCAGGTAGAGAAATGCTTAAAGGAAGCTCTTGACTTAAATGAACCTGTAATTATAGAATGTGATATAGATAGGAAAGAAAAGGTATTTCCTATTGTACCTCCGGGAGCGGCTATATCAGATTTAGTAGAAGAGTAAACAGAGAAATAAAAAATGGGGACATTTGTTTGACCCCATTTCTTTTACGTTTTAAGCTTTTTTTACTACCCTACCTTGAAATAAGCTATAACAGTACATAATCATACAGGTTATATAGGAATTTACTATAGTCATAAGAAGAGCCTCAATTATTCTAGGTATCCATAAGAACATAAAGCCTTTGGCAATGAGAGCAGGAGTAAATATAAGCAATATATAAGTATTTATAGTGCATATTAAAATTCCAGATATACCAATTGCAATTATTAATTTAAAATAATTGTTATTTACAAAATCATAGGATTTTACCATGCTTTTCTTAATAAATACATTTATTATAAATATAATAACGCCTATAGCACCTATTAACATAAGTCCGGTACTAAGGTATTGAGATTTTTTTCCTAAAGATGATAGCAGTTGTCCTAAAGTAGTATGATATGCAAATTTCATTATGATAAAATTAAAAAAACCTACTACTAAGAGCAATCCAAAGAAAGCAATATAACAATTCCTTACTTTATATTCTTTAGCATTTTTAATATATCTCCATATAAGTGCAGGCAAAATACCAGCTGCTATATTAGTTATAGTAAACAAAGGGATGTATCCACCCATAGGTCTTATTATATAGCCAAGTATATCGATTAATCCACCTGAAATTCCCCCATATAATGGTCCAAATAATATACCAGGCATTATATAACATATGGCGTCAAAACTTATTCTCATAGTGAGTATGCCACCTGCAGCTATTGCTATAGAAAACGATCTCAAAACAACTGCGACGGCAACAAAAACAGCGGTAGTAACAAGAAATTTTGTGTTCATTCTACTTTTCATACTTTTTACCCCCAGTGTTATAATATTAAATTAATTTACACAGAGCAAAAAATCTACATAGAAACACCTCTTTTCTCTTTAATGTAGTCACATTAAAGAGAAAAGAGGTAAGTACAAAATCTCTTTAATGTAACAGCGGAAGCAATATCACATCATAAGCTTTAAATTATAAAGTAAAATTATTTAAGCTTTTCGTTTAGAGACAACCTCCCATTCTCTAACACTTTACGCGTAATATTTACTCTGCTACCTTTGTCTTAATTATACAAAATAATTCCATTATTGTCCACACATTTTGTATAATTTCTAACTTTTCAAAATATTACTTTTATTCAATTAAATCCAATACATCTCTATAGACTAAAACATTTGATATACCAGCATAATATCTTATTATTCCATCGATTACTGTTATAGGTGGTTCAAATCCTTTTTTTATGGTATCCTCTACTTTTATAGATTCTTCATTTATAGGAGTGTTTTTACCTAATTCTATAAAGTGAATATCTACATTTTCCTCCATATGATTTATAGTTAGAAAATTTATTAGATTGTAGTATAAGTCTAAGGTTCTTACCTGTATTGTTTTGCTGCCATTAGTAGATTTACAGCCTTCACATTTTCCAGAACAAGCACTGTGTTTGTTATTACAGCGATCACCAGTTATTATAGCATCCTTATTTCCATATATATTAATTTTAATTTTTGAACCCATAGTTTAAATTCCTTCCTAATATACTTGATAAAAATTATAATATCATAATTTAAGATTTTTATACAATTAACTATAGTTGACAAAAGCAATATTTAAAAATATGATATAGTATATTATAGTATATCACTATGATTTCTACAGAAAAAGTACACTTTGATAGGAGAGGTAATAATGAAAACAGAAATCTATATGGATTATGCAGCCACAACTTTTGTAAAACCAGAAGTAGTAGCAGAAATGCGTCCATATTTTACCGAGTATTTTGGCAATCCATCCTCTATTTATCACATATCTAGAAAAAATAAAATGGCTATAACTGAAGCTAGAGGAAAGATAGCAGATGCCATAAATGCAAATAGAGATGAAATATTTTTTACAAATGGGGGTTCTGAATCTGACAACTGGGCTATAAAGGGAATTGCATCTGCAAATGAAGGTAAAGGAAATCATATAATAACTACAGGTATAGAACATCATGCAGTTATAAATACCTGTAAGTATTTAGAGGAGCATGGTTTTAAAGTAACTTTTCTTCCTGTAAATGAATATGGAATGGTTAATTTAAATGAAATTGAAAAAAGTATAACAGATAATACTATACTTATATCTGTTATGTTTGCAAATAATGAAATAGGTACAATAGAACCTATAAAAGAAATAGGAAGTCTTTGTAGAAAAAAGGGAATATTGTTTCACACGGATGCAGTTCAAGCAGTGGGAAATGTACCGATTGATGTTAAAGCTATGAATATAGATTTATTGTCTATGGCGTCCCATAAATTTTATGGACCTAAAGGTATGGGAGCTCTTTACATAAAAAAGGGAGTTAAGATAGATAGTTTAATTCACGGTGGAGCACAGGAAAGGGGAAGAAGAGCAGGAACGGAAAATATTGCAGGAATAGTTGGAATGGGAAAAGCGATTGAAGTTGCTGTAAAAAATATGGATAGAGAAAGTAATAGATTGATTTATTTAAGAGATAAGTTAATTGAAGGACTTTTAAAAATACCTGGCACTAAACTGAATGGTGATAAAAACAATAGACTTCCAGGTAACATAAATGTAACTTTTAATTCTATAGAGGGTGAGATTTTGGCTATGGCTTTAGATGGAGCTGGAATATGCGTGTCTACTGGAAGTGCTTGTTCAGCAGGGGCAATAGAACCATCTCATGTACTTACAGCTATAGGATTATCAAGAGATGCAGCAAAGGGTTCATTGAGGCTTACTATAGGAGCAAATACTACAGAAGATGAAGTGGACTTTGTTGTAAATGAAATAGGTAATACGGTTTTAAAATTAAGAGAAAATAATAAAAAATGGCAGCAAATAAAAGATTGATTAAAAATACTTTGATTAGAATAGGTGATAAAATGAATAAGAAAGTAGTAGTAGGTATGAGCGGTGGAGTTGATAGTTCCGTTGCAGCATATCTTTTAAAAGAGCAAGGATATGAAGTTATAGGAGTTACAATGCAGGTATGGCAGGATGATAAATATTATGAAGGAATGGAAGGTGGATGCTGTTCTTTAAGTGCTGTAGATGATGCAAGACTTGTAGCGTATAACCTAGGTATTCCATATTATGTTATGAATTTTAGAAATGAGTTTAAAAAATGTGTAATAGATTATTTTATAGATGAATATACAAAGGGAAGAACTCCAAATCCTTGTGTAGCATGTAATAAATACATAAAATTTGATGAACTTTTAAAAAGAGCTATGGATTTAGGGGCAGATTATGTGGCTACAGGACATTATGCTACAGTGGAAAAAGTAAATGATAGATATGTACTTAAAAAGTCAAAGGATAGTAAAAAAGATCAAACCTATGCATTATATAATTTAACCCAGTTTCAACTAGAACATACTTTAATGCCCTGTGGAATTTATAAAAAGGAACAAATAAGAGAAATAGCAAAGAAGATAGGTCTAGCCGTTCACAACAAAAAGGACAGTGAGGAAATATGTTTTATTCCAGATAATGACCATGGTTCCTATATAAAAAGAGTTGCTCCCAATAAGGTAAAAGAAGGAAACTTTGTAGATAAAAGTGGTAAAGTCCTTGGGAAGCATGGGGGAATTACTTACTATACAATAGGACAGAGAAAAGGACTTGGAATAGCATTTGGAATTCCAATGTATGTCATAGACATAAATCCACTTAAAAATGAAGTTGTTCTTGGTGGAGAAAAAGATATTTTTAAAAACAAATTAATTGCAAAGGACTTAAATTTTATGCCTTTTGAAAAATTGGATAAACCTATGAGGATACAGGCAAAGATAAGATATTCAGCTAAGCCTGCTGATGCACTTATAAGTGCTATAGACGAAGACAGGGTTAAGGTTGAGTTTGATGAAAATCAAAGAGCTATTACAAAAGGACAGTCTGTAGTATTTTATGATGGAGATATCCTTGTTGGTGGAGGGGTTATAGACAGCTTATATTAGAGTTTGCAAGTTAAAAATTACTTTATTCTCCGGATATTTTTTACAACCTTCAGCCCGTTAAATATTTTGATAAGTCTAAGCAAAAAATTCTAAAAAAATCTAAGAAGTTTTGAAAACTCGTACCTCAAACAATTCAAAACTTCTAAGATTTTTTACGAATTTTTAACTAAGACTTATGTACAAAATATTTAAATGTGCTTCATTATTGTAAAAATATCTCTGCGAATAAAGTAATTTTTAAGTTTGAAACTATATAGATAAATTAAGAAATGGCAGCTAGAAGAGGATTAGATATTAAATAAGCCAAGCTTTTTTTAATATCTGAATGCCTTCTTTAATTTGTATTTCAGTCAAACCACCAAAACCAAGTAAAATCATAGGAAATTCATCTGATATACATTGATCATAATGAATTGAAGTTGGATAGACTTTTACTTTCATTTTATGAGCAGATTGAATTAATTCACGTTCTGTCATTTCGTTTTTAACTTTTAATAAAATATGGAGTCCTGATTCTGATCCAATGATTTCGACTTTTCCTTTCATATACTTGTCAATTGAAGAAAGAAGCATTTCATGTTTTTTTCGATATAATGTCCTCATCTTATTTATATGCCTTGATAAATATCCTTATTTCATAAATATATAGAGTGTATTTTGATGAAGCCTAGAGACTGTTTGTTTGTATATTTTAAAATGTTCTTGATATTTTAGAATTAATTTGGGGGGTAAAACTAAATAACTAATTCTAATTGAGGGAATTAAAGATTTTGAAAATGTCCCCAAATAAATAACATTTTCACTTCTGTCTAGTCCTTGTAAAGAAGGAACTGGTTTCCCTTTATATCTAAATTCACTATCATAATCATCTTCAATTACATAACCGTTTTTTTCTTCATACCATTTCAATAACTATAATCTTCGAGAAATCGGCATAATCATTTCATAGGGAAATTGATGAGAAGGTGTAACATAAACCACTCTAGCAGAACTTTTCTTTAAATCGTTTATGCAAATACCATCTTTATCTATTGAGATAGGATGAATATCTATGCCCTGGTCTTTAAAAACGGTTCTTACCCTATTGTATCCAGGGTTTTCAGTTACATATGGATAATCTTTGCCTAGCAGCATACCTAGCAATATAATTAAATATTGAGTACCTGCTCCAATAATAATTTGTTCTGGAGTGCATCTAACACTTCTTGATTGAAAAAGATATTTAGATATCTCTCTACGAAGAGATTCCTCTCCTTGAGGTTCACCTACTAATAAGAGACTGCTTTGCTCTGAATATAAACATTTGTTTGTGAATTTTATCCATGTGAAATAATGAAAGTGTTGATCCACAACTTGAGGAGTTTGGAAAGATGGGAAAACAATACTACGATGATTCCGATTTTGTAAGTAGAATGTCAGAAGAGTTAGCGTCTATGTCAGAGGAACTTACAGCCACAACTGGATAGGTAGGTGAAGCTGTACAAAGTATGTCTGAAACAATACAAAAATCATCAGAAAGTGCGAAACTAGTGAAAAGAAAGATAAGTAAAACTACGAAGTCAATAACACAACAGGTGGTTTTAACTGCAAAATATCAATCAGAACTTACTCAAAATATTAATGAAATAGTTAATAAATTTAAGTTATAATCTTTTAATTAAAATCCTGCATAGTATGTTATTCTAGTTCCAAGGGCATAGAATGCTAGTCCAATTAGTGTTGTCATAATTACATATGTATATGCATGTAGTTTATACTTTAGTTGGAAAAGTTTAAAATCCTCGTACATAAAGGAAGAAAAGGTAGTATAGGCTCCCAAAAATCCATCACACAAAAGGATATAGAAGTTTCTAGAAATGTGAGAGCTGCTAAGTATTCCAAGCAGCAAGGCTCCTGTTATATTTATGATAAAAGTTCCTAGGGGAAATAGGGACTTAAATTTTTTATTTACCAAGTTTCCAAGACAAAATCTAGCTAGGCTTCCAATTATGCCGCCAATTCCAACTATTAAAAAGTTCATTTTTACGTCCTCCTGTTATAGTATATTTCAAATGGAATTTCCTTTATTTTTACAATCATTATCCTCTAATTCATTTAAATCAACAGAGTAGTTGAGGTTCAATTTTGAAACTAACTTTATGGAAGTAAATTCTCCAAGATAAGCAAAGGCAAGTCCCAAAATTAAAGAAATACAAATATAGCATACAGCTAACATAAGGTGACTTGAATTTATAAGTGATACAGTTTCTTTGCATAAGGTAGAAAAAGTAGTATAAGCCCCTGCAAATCCCGTACATATTCCTAACTTTATATTTGAAGATACAACTGAAGTATAAACAGCAGCAGTGGTTACGAAGGCTAGAATAAAGGCTCCTGTTATATTTATAAATAAAGTATTTATAGGAATTAAGCTTAAATAGGTACTTACTTTTACATTTTCCAATGCAAATCTTAAAATTGCACCTAAAAAACCACCTATTCCTATGTAAATATATTTTTTCAATTTAATACCTCCTGTGAATTTGACTACAAAAAATGCTCCTACTTTTTAATTAAAGTAGGGGCTATCAGCCATAAGCAATTAAAGGTGAGCTCCATCACCTATAAAATATATTTCTATAATATATTTTTTATTATACTACCTATAATATATTTTTTGCAAATAGAAAATATATAAAAGCGTAACAACGGTTACAGATAATTTATATAGAGTAATGTATCATATTAATTGGGTAAGTTATATTTGTATCTTTTATATAGGGGGGAAAAAGTTTGAAAATACTTATAGTTTGTTCAAAAAAGAGTGGAAAGTTGCCTGAAAATGAATTTTACACAAAAACTGACAGCAGATTTGCAGGTGCAAAATTTATACCACATATAAAAAATTATAAGGAAGCTTGTACTGTATGCGGTAAGAAATGTGTTTGGTGTAGAGGAAAATATGAGTTGAATTTTAAAGAGAGTGTAAGCGAAGTAATTGAACTTCCAGATATATATGAATTATTTGAAGACAATCCATTAAAGTATCTGCCACAAAAATTTAAGAAACATGATGCAGCTGTAATTATAGGAGTACATGAAGATATAATAATTGAATTGCCAAAAATAATAGCCGAAAGTGGTGGAAAAGCTATGATAGTTCCCTGTGAAAGTGGAAGCTGGGTATCAAAATGGACCAGAGAAAAACTTATTGAGGAATGTGAAAAATATAATCTACAGTATGCTTTTCCTAAACCTTTTTGCACATTGAAATATGGAAAATTTCCTCTCATAAATGAATTTATTGATTTCTTTAAAATAGGAAAGCCCAAATTTAGACTTTATGTAAATGATGAAGATGTGATAGAAAAAGCAGAAGTTATAATATCCGCACCTTGTGGAAATGGGTACAATATTGCAAGACATCTTTTAGGAAAAAAGTTAGGAGAGGAAGCAAAGAAATCTGTGGCAAAATTTTGGCACAGTTATCCATGTCTCGGAGATATGCATGTAGATCCAGAACTTGGTGATACTCCTCTTCATATAAGTGGATATACCCACTATGCGGCTCTTGAAAATGCACAAATAATTAGAAATAGCAAAGTTTAAGTAATTACCTCTGATTTTAGAATTAAAACTAAGATCAGAGGTAATTTTATTTAAAATAATTTACCATATATATGATATAATAATACAAAATAGATATTTTTAGTATGAATATATTATTAAGATGTGGTAAATATATAGTTAGTAATTATTTTTAATGGAAAATAATATTTAATATGTATTTTTGTAGATAAAGTGAAATTGAAAAGGAGGTCAGGATATATGTTATCTTATGCTAATAGAGATACTAAAATTGATGAGGGAATTTTATTAAAAAAAGTTAATATTAATGGAAATTTATGTGCAGGGTATGGTGAGATATTTATAAATCAGATTTATCAGAATTGCAGTAATGAAAATATAGAAGGAGTGTACATTTTCCCGCTTCCAGCTGCAGCTATAATATCTGGTTTTGAAGCAGAAATAGGTGGAAGAGCTTTAAAGGCAGTAGTTGAAGAAAAAGATAAGGCACTTCAGATTTATGAAAATGCAAAATTGCGAGGAGACAGCACTTTTTCCCTAGAAGAATTCAGTCCCCACTTATTTAAAATAAGCATAGGAAAAATAATTTCCGGAGAAACTGTTAAAATAAAACTTTCCTACATAGAGGAACTAGATTATAAAGATAGTACATTTAAACTTACAATACCTGCAATTTCACAACCTAAGATAATAAGAAATAGATCTAAAATCGAAGAGCTAAAGGATAACTTGGTAAATAAATTAGGTATAAGAAAAACTAAGGAAGAGAACTTTGAATTTAAAGTAAACATAATAGTGGAATCATTGAGTAAAGTTGATTTTAGGTGTCCCTACCATAATATAAAGGTGGAGAGGGAAGGTGACACAGTAGCTAAAATAAGCTTAGAAGAAAACTATTATTTAACAGATAAAGATTTCATATTGTTTATAAGGGAAAGAGAAACCTTAGAAGCAGATGGAATGATATATGAGTATAAGGAAAATGATGAGGAAAAAGGGATAGTTTATATGAGAATGATTCCTAAACTTGACCCCTATGAAGAAGATATTACAGAACATTATGTATTTTTAATTGATATTTCAGATACGATGAAAGGTGAAAAGTTAGAACAAGCTAAAAATGCACTTCAACTTTGTATAAGAAATCTATCAAAAGGAGATACTTTTGACATGATAGCCCTGGGGAATAAGCTAATTAGTTTTTCTCAAAATGGACCGATAGAGTTTAATGCAGATTCACTAAGAGAAGCATCTAAGTGGATAGATGGTTTAAAAACGGAAAAAGATGCGGATATATTTGGAGGAATAAAATACAGCCTTGAAAATGAAGGATCTGAAAATACTATACTTCTTTTTACAGATGATTCGGTAGAGGATGAGGAAAAAATACTTTCCTATGTGAATGAAAATATTGGAGATAATAGAATATTTACTTTTGGAATAGATTCTTGTGCAAATAATTATTTTTTGAATAAGTTAGCCCATGAAAGTTATGGAAAAGCAGAATTTATAGATATAGGGCAAAGAATTGAAGACGTGATTTTAAGGCAGTTTAATAGAATACAAAGTCCTCAGGTAGATGGTATAGATATAAATTGGGGAAGGTTACAAGTTAACTCTACTTATCCAAGGACTATTGAATATATGTATGATAGGGAACCTTTTTCTATATTTGCAAGTGTTACCGGGGAAGTAGAGGGACGAATAACTTTAAAAGGGTATGTGGATGGAAAAGAATATTTGAGAAGGATAGATATTGATAATTTTAGTACAGAGGAAAATGCCAGCTTACTTAGGAAGGTTTGGGCTAGAAAAAAGATGAAATCTCTAGAAATGAATATGAAAGCACAGAGGGGACAAGAGAAAGAAGAAATGAAAAGAAAGTTAATAGAACTTTCTAAAAAAAGTGGCTTCATAAGTCCTGAAACTACTTTCATATTGATGGAATTAAGAGAAGAACCAGTACTTGGCATTCAGCTTAAAAATATAATTCCAATAAAAGTAAATGAAAGCACTTTAGGTGAAAAAATAGATGAAAATTTAGAAAGTGGTTTTTTGTATAGAAGTTTTACCGGTGATAAAGAAGAGAAAGAATATGACAGTGACAATTCATATTTGGATAAAAAGTATACTAGAGAAAAACTCATACGAATAATAGCTAAAAATCAATTTGCAGACGGGGCTTTTGTGGATTATGAAGATAGTAATCTAGAGGATAAAATAGAAACCACTTCTATGGTAATGCTGGCATTTATAATTGGAAGGGAAAATATAGACATATATACAAATCAACTAAATAAAGCTGCAAATTTCATATGTGACAGTTATGATCAGGTTGATTTTAATGTGAGAGATGATATTTTAGAAATGTCTATTCTGGCACTAAATAATATAAAGAAGAAAAAAATACTAAAGGACAAATATGTTTTAAAAGTTGATCATATAATAGAGAGATTGTGTGAAAGTTTATATCCTAAAGAGGATACAAAGCACATATTAAAGAATTTAATGGACAATTCCTTTAAAAGAAATGTAGCATCTCTTTTTAAATCAAGCGAAGATGGAAAATATATAGAAGAAGAAATAACTATAGTTGAGGAGAGAAATTCCATATTTAATATGGCAAAATTGGCAGTACTTAAGGCACTAAAGAATTAAAAAGAATCATTAGGTGGTATCATATTGATATAATATGCTTTTCATACATTTAAATTTAAGTTGTAGGAGATGGTGTTATTTTGAAAAAAATAAAGTTATTAAAAAGACAACGTATAAATCATATTTTATCAGTAATTTACCACTATCCACTCACTATTGTCGAAGCTCCAATGGGATTTGGCAAAACTACAGCAGTTAGACATTTTCTTGAATCCAAAAAAAGTCCATATTTTTGGATTACATTTTTAAACTCAAATGAAAACACCTCTTTTCTCTGGAGTGATTTTTCAAATGAAATAAGTAAAATTGATGAAGACGCAGGGCAAAAGCTAAAAAGTCTTGGATTTCCTGTTGATGTTCCGCAAATGTCAAAAGTTTTATCAATATTAAATCACATTGACTATGATGAAAAAACAGTTTTTGTTATAGACGACTATCATCTTTCAAAAAAGACTCAGGTAAATAAGCTCCTGAGACAAATTGTTTTAGAAAGATTGGATAACTTTCATATAGTAATTATTACAAGGGATACAACTGAAATAAATTTTACAGAACTTTTTTCAAAAGGACTCTGTCAAGTTATATCACAGCAGCAATTGAAATTTACCTATGAAGAAATTGAAAACTATTGTTTGATGATGAATAAAAATATATCTAGTAGTGATTTAGAAAAAATAGAGGAATATACAGATGGATGGATATCCCTTACATATATGGTTATCTTAGGACTAGAAAAGGGTATTCCTGTAGGTATGAATAATACTATCGAAGACTTAGTTGAAAATACATTATTTGACGCCTATGATGGTTACATTCAGAATTTTTTACTTGAACTTTCCATAATGGATAGTTTTACAGCAAAGCAAGCTTTTTTTGTTACTCATGAGGAAAGAACAGATAAGATACTAAAAAAACTTCGCCAGGAAAATGCTTTTGTTTTTTATGATGAAGTAAATAAAACCTATAAAATTCACAATGTTCTTCTAGATTTCTTAAGAATAAAACAACATTTTAAACCAGCACATATTAAAGAATTGTACAGGCGTCTTGGTTATTGGTATTTAAGTAAAAAGGATTTTATAATTGGTTATGGTTATTTAAATCGTGCAGGAGATGTGGAAAAGATTCTTTCAGATTTTAACAATCCTCATAATGTTCGTAATGAACTTACAGAATTTGAAGGCTCTTTTGAAATGTTTAATAGCTTGCCAGAAGAATTACTGTATAAATACCCTGTTGCATATTTGCAGCATATTTTCCTTTCTATTTTAAAAGGAAATGATGAAATAGTTGAAGACTGTGCGCAAAGGTTGGACAGGCTTCAACAGTTTTATAGTGAAATAGAAGTTATAAATGATAATTACAGAAATCACATTATAGCAGAAATATTAATTGTAAAAAAATTTACTGTATTTAACCATGCGGAAGAAATGATTGTTAACAACCATAAAATTATAGAACTTTTAAATGGGAAACAATCTTATATAATGCTTAGGGAAAATGAATATACTTTTGGGTCCCCTCATTTGATTTACATTTATTTTAGGGAACAAGGTACATTAAAAGAAATTTTATACACCATCACAAAAAAGTTTTCGTTACATGCAAAGATTGCAAATGGATGCGGAACTGGCTGTGAGTATGTGGGACTTGCAGAGTATGCCCTTGAAACAGGTGATTTTAAGTCTGTTGAACTAAATAGTTTTAAGGCTATCTATAAAGCTAAAACAAAAGAACAAACCAGCCTTATAATATGTGCCAATTTTAATCTTATGAGGCTTTATGCATTTCAAGGAAAAATAGATGAAAGTATCAGAATATTGAATAATCTAGAGGAAGAAGTCAATGAACTGAATAATCCTATATATAATACAACAATGGATTTGTGCAGAGGATACATATATGGGTGTATTGGTTACCCTGAAAAAATTCCTTATTGGCTTCAGGTAGGTGATATGACTGATGGTGATTTTTTTTATCAGGGCATGGCCTTTAATTATATAGTTTATGGAAAAGCTGTGATGCTAACTAAAAACTATGTAAAGCTTGAAATGCTTACTGAAAGTTTTGAAGAATATTTTTCTATATTCAGTAACCAACTAGGGTTTATACATAATTCTATTTTTAAGGCCGTGGCAAAATATAATCTCTATGGTATGGAGAAAGGTGTATCCGAACTTCAAGAAGCACTGTCCAAAGCGCGACAGGATTATATCATAGCACCATTTGTAGAAAATGCCCTATATATCATTAGTATGCTTGAAACGATATTAAATAACAATTCAAGAGATGAATACATAAATAAGACGACTGTTTTAAGCAGGCAATATATTGAAAATTTGCAAAACAGCAGCGAAAATAAGATAAACTTATCACAAAGGGAGTTAGAAGTTCTATCACTTACAGCAAAGGGTCTAAAAAGAACTCAAGTTGCATGTAAATTGGGTATATCTGAAAGTACTGCAAAAACTCATCTACAAAATATATATAAAAAACTTCAAGTTAGTGGAAAATTTGAAGCAGTAAAAATTGCACGAATGTATGGAATAATTTGAATACTTATATATTAAAAAAGTAAAATTTACATAAATAGTAATATTAAAAAATACTTCAGAAAATATATCTGGAGTATTTTTCTTAATATTATATTAAATTTGTTTATAAATTATTGATATTTATAAAATATAAATATATAATTGACATTATGTATTCATGTATTTATGAAATATTTAAAGTTTAAAGTGTTTAAATTTTAAACCTTTCTTATATTATGTAGGGTAGTAAAGGAGAATTTTAATGAACTGTGCAAAAGATAAATTATTACTTATTGAAGATGTAAAAAAAGACTTATATGATTTTGTTATTATAAGTAGATCTATAATGAATGAAATAAATTATGAAGAAAAACTTTCTATTTCGCAGTTGTTTCTTTTATATCTACTTGAAGAAAGTGAATCCTACAAAGTTAGTGAACTTGCTGAAAAACTTGGAATAACTCCCTCAGCTGTTACAAACTTAAGCAATAAGTTAGTTGAAAGCCAATTTATAAATAGATTTAGACCAGAAGACAACAGGCGGGTAGTTATGATATCTTTAACAGATAAAGGAAAGCAATTCTTAAAAAAAATAGGTGAAGTAAAATCTAGATTTTTGGCAGAAGCACTTTCGGAGTTGAATAATGATGATTTAAAAAATATGAATTTAAGCTTTTTAAAATTGAATTATGCTCTCCAAAAGTATAAAAATAGAAAATAATAGATTGCTATATTGTTATAAAGGAGGAAAAAAATGAATTTAACTGAACTATCTGTAAAAAAGCCAGCAGCAATAACAATGGTTATATTATTTTTGCTAGGGCTTGGTATATTTGGATATACACATCTTGGTGCAGACCTTATGCCTTCAATGGATATACCAGTAATTTCTATATCCACTACTTATTCTGGTGCCAGTTCCGAAGACATAAGAAAGGATGTTGTAAAACCTATGGAGGATGCAGTTGCAGGTATAAGCGGCATCGATAGAATTAATTCTACAGCTAGAGAAGGAATGGGACAAACTACTATAATATTTAAGTCCAGCGCAAATATGAATACAGCCTTTCTAGATGTACAAAAAGCTGTAGATAATGCACAAGGTAAACTTCCTAAAAATGCAGATAAACCTATTTTATTTAAGTTAGATACAGGTGCAATGTCTGCGTTAATGCTATCCGTATCTGGAAACCTATCTTATGATGAACTTTACAATGAGGCAAATACTATAACTGAGGCTCTAAAAAAAGTTCAAGGGGTAGGAAATGTATCTCTTGAAGGAATACAAAAAAAGCAGTTGATAATAAAATTAAATAAATCCGCTATAGAATTTTATGGTATAAATTTAAATACTTTAACTTCTAAACTGCAGTCAGATAATATAAATATGCCTGCAGGCCAGATAAAGCAGGACAAATTAAATCAATCTGTGAGGGTTATAAGTAAATTTGAAAGTGTAGATGAAGTAAAAAATTTGCTCATACCTACTTCAGGAAACAGTACTGTCCGTCTAGGAGATATAGCAGATGTAAATTTGGAATATCCTGAACAAGATCAACGTATTAGAATGAATGGAAAAAATACTATAGGAATAAGTATACAAAAGCAAAGTGATGCAAATGTAGTTGAAGTTGTAAACAATGTTAAAAAGGAAATTGCTGGGTTAAAAAAAGATATGCCATCTAATATTAGATTGGATACAGCATATGACAGTACTACGTTTATAAATTCTTCTATTTCTCAAATAAAGCATACTTTAATAGAGGGTGTAATAACAACTGCTCTAGTTTTACTAATATTCTTAAAAAGCTGGAGATCTTCACTTGTAATACTTGTAGCTATACCAACATCTCTTATATCAACTTTCTTTATGATGTATGTTATGAAATTTACTATGAATATAATGTCTCTTATGGGATTATCTCTTTGTGTAGGTACCCTTGTAGATGACTCAATTGTTGTACTAGATAATATACAGCGGCATCTGGCTATGAAAAAGGATCCACAATCTGCAGCTATAGATGGACGTAAAGAAATAGGACTTGCATCTATTGCCATAACCCTTTGTGATGTAGTTGTATATCTTCCTGTTTGCTTTATGACAGGTATGGTAGGAACTTACTTTAGGGAGTTCGGACTTACTATAGTTTTTGCCTCGTTATTTTCCTTATTTGTAGCATTTACTATAACTCCTATGCTGTCATCAAGACTTCTTAAAACAGAAGAAAATAGACAAGCAAAATCAGGCATGTTAAAAAGTAAATTTAAACAAAGCATATTTTATAGAATACTTAATGGAATTTCAAGTTCTATGGATAGCATAACAGCTAACTATAAAAGATTTCTCATATGGTGCTTGGATCATAGAAAAAGGGTACTTGCTCTCGGTGCAGTTGTATTAGTAGCGACTATTGCATTGATACCTATAGGTGCTATAGGAACAGAACTTATGCCAACTACAGATGAAAGTAATTTTAGTATAAGTATGAGTTTTGATTCTGGAACTAGTTTAAATGAAATGGATAAGAAAGTTAAACAAGTAGAAAATTATTTACATAGTGTATCTGAAGTTAGTACATATTATTCTATGGTAGGATCTAGCAGTGACAGTGTAATGATGGATAGTTCTTCGAATTCTGCAAGTATGTATGTAACTCTTTATCCTAAAAATGATAGAAAAAGATCTCAAACTGAAGTGGCAAAACAAGTTAGAAAATGGGGAAATGCAAATCTAGCTGGAACAGATTTTTCTGTGAGTGAATCCGAAGCTGGAGGATCAGGTTCAAGTAAGCCTATATCCATTGAAATATTAGGAGATAATACGGATACTGTAACTGAAATATCAAATAAAGTAGAGCAAATAGTAAAAGGTATTTCTGGAATTACAGATGTAGATAACTCTACAAATGCAAGTCAAAGCGAGCTTAGAGTTAAAATAGACAAGTTAGCAGCAGCACAGTATGGTGTATCCATATCAGATATATCATCTACACTTAGGACAGCAATTCAAGGTTCTTCTGCTGGGACATATAGTACTAGTGATGATGATTATGATATAAAAGTGAAATTTCACGATGGTGACATAAAAACTCCTTCGGATATAAGTGGAATAAAAGTGCTAAATCAATCTGGACAATCTATACCAATAAGTGAAGTTGCATCTATAGTAAGAACTAATAGTCCCCAATCTATATCAAGAAAGGATAGGCAGGATGTAGCTACAATTTCTGCAAATATTGAAGGAAGGTCTCTTGGAACTATAAGTCAGCAGATAAATGAAAAATTGAAGTCACTATCTGTACCAGAAGGTTATAAAATTCAATTTGGTGGGGATCAGAAGAGTATGGGAGACAGTTTTACTTCTCTTGGAGAAGCGCTGGGAGTATCATTAATACTTATTTACATGATACTTGTTGTACTTTACGAATCCTTCTTAACACCATTTATAAGAATGTTATCACTGCCTTGTGCACTCGTTGGAGCTTTTGGAATACTTGCTATTACAGGCAAAACTTTAAATATGATGTCCTTAATAGGACTTATAATGCTTGATGGATTAGCTTCTAAAAATGGTACTCTATTGATTGATTATACTAATACTCTCATAAAACGTGGATATAGTTTAAGGGAAGCATTAATTGAATCTGGTGAAAGAAGATTAAGGCCTATAATGATGACTTCTTTAACTATGATTGTGGGTATGCTGCCAGCAGCTTTATCTATAGGTGAAGGTAGTGAATTGAAATCAAGTATGGCTGTCTTAGTTATTGGAGGAATGATTGCATCAACTATTTTTACTCCTATAATATTACCTATAATTTACTTGATGATGGACAATTTGAAAAATCGTATATTTAAAAAAAGAAAAAAACAGCCAGAAATGCAGGAGGTGTAATTTATGAAATTTAACGTTTTAAAATCCAAAAAAAATATTGTGAAGATAGTAGTTGTTTTATTAGTAGTTTTAATGGTAGCTGCTATAGCCCATAACGTAATTAAAAATAAAAAAGTAGAGTCACAAAATAAAATTCAAAATGTAAATGTTGCTGAAGCAAAACTAGATTCTTTGACAACAACTGTAGATTATTCGGGAAAGTTAAATTCAGATAAAGATGTGTCTATATCTCCTAAAACACCAGGCAAAGTTCAGGCTTTAAACGTAAAGGTAGGTAGTACTGTAAAAGCTGGAGATATACTTTTTACTCTTGATTCAACTTCACTGCAGGCACAGCTTCAGCAGCAGCAGGCAAGTATACAATCTGCAGCGGCAAATTTGGATAAAACCAAAAGTTCTGGAGTTGAACAGCAGATTGTACAGCAGCAGCAGGCATTAAATACAGCACAGATAAATTATAATGATGCCGAAAATAATTATAATAGGGAGCAGAGTTTATATTCTGCTGGAGCTGCACCAAAACAGGATTTAGACAATGCTACTACAAAATTAGAAAATGCAGAAGCTTCGCTTTCTGCGGCACAACAAAACTTAGATTTGACCAGGCAAAAAGTCGGACCTGAATCGGTGGAAGTAGCTCAGGCTCAGGTAAACCAAGCACAAGCTGGACTAAAATCAATTCAAAGTCAAATTGATGATAATGTAATAAAATCACCTATTTCTGGTGTTGTATCTGCTGTAAATATACACCAAGGAGAAATTACTTCAGGTTCTCAGGCATCCGTAACCATAGTAGATTCAAGTTCAATTATGGCTGAAGTAAATGTACCAGATACTATGCTTTCAAAAATTAAAGTTGGACAGTCTATACCTGTAACAATTCCTTCTCTTTCAGATAAAAAATTGACAGGAACTGTAGATACTATAACACCTAATGCAGACAGCAAAACTCAACAATATCTGATTAAAGTAAGAATACCTAATTCAGATGCAAGCTTAACATCAGGAATGTATTCAAAGGTGTCCTTTCCTGACCAGGTTAAAAATAATGTAATGACGGTACCTAATGAAACTATAAAAGTTGAAAATGGAGTTTCATATTTGTTTGTAGTAAGAAGCAATAAAGTAAAGAAAGTAGCTGTAACTACAGGACTTTCAAATGATAAAGTTACTGAAATAACATCTTCTAACATAGAATCTGGAGATAGGATAATAACTTCAGGACAAACATTCTTAAATGACGGAGATAAAGTTAAAGTACTTAATTAATAAAAAAAGGACTAACATGCTAATTTACTAGTATGTTAGTCCTTTAATTACATCTCTATATTTTTAAACATAGAGATTCCCTTTGAACATATAACTTTATACAGTATAAAATTTGCTGCTATTATTACGAAAAGTCCCAGGACAGCTACTTCATTTAGGTAGCTGTAAAAATTAATCATTGAAAATATTAATATACCTGTGACTATAAAGCTAATTATAGTATTTATAAAGGTATTGAAATTTTGTTTTACAGCTTTTACTTCGTTATCCCAGTGCAGTTTTGGAAATTTCAAATCAATTAAAATTCCAGTCATGGAGGTAAGCAGTATTCCTATAAAACTAACTAAAAGTGAAATAACTGAGAAGTATATAGGCAGTTTTACAAGTAAAGTCAATCCTATTAAGACTAAAAATATGCTTGCAATTCCAACAAGAACACCAGAAATCACTTTTGCCATAATCTGAGTACTGTAGGAAACTGGTAAGTATTTTTTTACAAATATGTTTTCTCCCTCCCTTGATATGGCTGTGGAAGTTATGGAATTGGAAGCTCCCAAAATTAATCCTGCAGCTAGAGATACTACGATACAAATCATTGTAGTAGTTGAGGTTACCTTAATATTCACTAGAACATTTAATTTGTGAAAAGAGTCCGGTTGAACTAAAAATGGTATAAAAAGTACAATAGGTATTATAATATTTGCTAAAATGCAATTCATAAAATACACAGGTGTTCTGAAAATAGATTTCATTTCCTGAAGTAGTAGAGCTTTAAATTTAGAATTTTTAGAGGAAGTTTTATTTAATTTTGAATAATCCAGTTCTCTTCTCTTTGCAGAAATTTCACTGCCGCCTTGAGCACCTTTAAAATACAAATATTGACCAAGTACTGAAAATAGTGAAATTACAAGAATATTTAACACTATAAATAAAATTAAGTTTTCAAATCCCTTAAAGCTTGAACTATATACTAGAGAACTTGCAGACAATGTACTCCCTGGAAAAAACTTATTTGAAAGAGATACTAAAGAATTATTTCCTTCATTTATCATCTTAAATATGTTTTCATAATTTTGGGAGGATACAGTCATTTTTTGAAGTACTATATTTAAACCTATTGCAAATAACATTGCAAAAATTCCACCTAAAATTTTTAAAATATCACGATGCTTACCTATATTTGTAAAACTCATTATTACCATATTCAAAATTGAAGCTGCAGCTATAGGTATAATAGGTACTATTAAAAATAGTACTGCACTGTATATAAAATAAAGCGGATTATAACTTCCTTTATATCCATAGATTAGCAAAATGGGAAGTAGTATAAAAATTTCAGTAAGATATTCATATATGAGTATTACAGTGAACTTGGAAAGTAGAATTTCCCAAGGCTTTAAGGGTAGTGGCAGAAGAAGGTCTATATCTTTTGAAAAATATAGTACATTTATAGAATAAAATATGGCAAAAAAGAATATAAATACACTTGTAAAAGATATACCAAGAGATAAAATTAAGCCTTGCTGACCTATTTTGTAGAGGTAGTCATAAGCTGACGATATAAAAAGAGAAAATAGTTTTATAGTAGGTAAGAGGGCTAGTAAAATAATTATCCAGAGGGCTGCTTTTTTAATATTACTATTTTTTTTCATACTTGCAGAATTACTTCCGTTTTTTAACAATACTTTAGTTAAAACTATATAATTATTCATTGCCAGTCATCTCCAAGAAAATATTTTCTAGGCTTTCATTTTCATTGAACTTATTTTTTAACTCTTGAAAAGTTCCGGAAAATGAGAGGGAGCCTTTATTTATAACTGCAAGTCTATCACATAATTTTTCTGCCACTTCTAAAACATGAGTTGAAAAAAATACGGTGTTTCCTGCACTTGCATGTTCTTTCATCATTTCTTTTAATGTATATGAGGATTTAGGATCAAGTCCTGTCATAGGTTCGTCTAATATCCAAACACTTGGATTGTGGATTAGAGCACCTATAATTATTATTTTTTGCCTCATGCCGTGGGAATAGCTTTGAATTTGGTCTCCTAAAGCATTTGATATCTCAAACCTCTTGGATAAATTTTTAATTTTAGCTGTTCTTTCTTCAGATTTCACTCCATATATATCTGCCATGAAATTTAAGTATTCTATACCTTTAAGTCTTAAGAACATATCTGGGCTGTCAGGTACAAAACCAAATTGATATTTGGCCTCTATTGGTTTTTCATTTATATCTATGTTGTTTATTCTTACACTTCCACTATCTGCTTTTATTATTCCTGTCATCATTTTTATAGTGGTAGTTTTTCCAGCACCATTTGGACCTATAAATCCAAATATTTCTCCATCGGGTATACTTAGATTTAGATTGTTTACTGCTTTTGAAGATGAATTGTAGCTTTTGTTTACCCCTAATAATTCGATCATAATTTCCCTCCAATTATATTTTAAATATAGAGTTTTCAACTGAAATTTAAACTTATACTATATTGTAGAAATATGTTTGCACATAAGCCAACTTTCAAAATAGAAAACCTGTAGTATAGTGGTATATTAGTATTATATTTAATAATTTACTTAAAAGCAATTGGAGGACAATCTATATCTGCTTGAAATCAAATAATAGTTGGCTATACTCCAATAATTGGAATCAAAATATTATTGGGAGAAACAGAATAAAATATGCTCCATTTTATGGTACAATGAACATGAAGTGCAGGAGTATGGCATTAGTAAATTGTGTACATATTTAATTAGTTAGAAAGGAAAATGAAGAATCAGATGGAAATGAGCGATAAAAGAAATAAATATACAGCGTTACTTAATGAAAATAGTTTTAAGTTAGAAAGGATACTTGAAAGTATTATTGTTGGAATGTTAACAGGTCTTATAATATCTTTTTTGAGATTTTTAGTGGATAAATCAGGATATCTTTTAGTGAATACTTATAAGACAATCGGTTTAAAGCATTGGCTAATTCCAGTTTGGATTATATTTTTAATTACAATAGGTTATATAATTGGTTTGATTGCAAAAAAGAATGTTGCAATTAGGGGAAGTGGTATTCCACAAGTTGAAGGTGTATTACTTGAAAAGCTTCATATGACATGGTGGAAAGTAATATTGGGGAAATTTGTAGGGAGTTTTCTTGCTATTGGGACAGGTCTTTCACTTGGCATAGAAGGACCTTCTGTTCAATTAGGTGCAGCAGTTGGGCAAGGCTTTTCAAAAATTTTAAAAAGAATAAAAATAGAAGAAAAATATCTTATTGTAAGTGGTACTAGTGCTGGAATCGCTGCTGCCTTCAATGCTCCACTGGCTGGAACGATGTTCGCACTAGAGGAGATTTCAAAAAAACTGTCGCCTACAATTTTGATTTCAGCATTTTCTGCTGCAGTAGCTTCAAATTTTATTTCCTATCAATTTTTTGGTTTTAAGCCTGTTTTTGATTTTAGAAATGTACCCAGGTTGCCATTAAATTGTTATTTATTTATTATTGTACTTGGGATTATTATAGGTGTTTTAGGAGTTGGTTTTAATAGAGCGTTAGTAAAAGCACAAAATATATTTTCTATGCAAAAATGGATTCCTATACAGTTCAGACCAATGTTTTGTTTAGCAATATCAATCTTTATAGGTTTTTTACTGCCTCAGATTTTAGGAGAAGGAAATATGCTTATAATGTCTCTTGCAAAAGGTAATATTGCAATAAAAATGCTTGTGATTTTACTTGTTTGTAAATTTATGTTTTCAATGATATGTTGTGGTTCAGGAACTCCAGGAGGAATATTTCTACCATTATTTACTGTAGGAGCTTTAATAGGAGCTATATATGGAAGTGCTGCTACTTACTTATTTCATATTAATAGTTCTTACATTGGAATCTTTATAATTCTTGCTATGGCAGGATATTTTTCTTCAGTTATAAGGGCGCCTATGAGTGGCAGTATACTTGTTGTAGAAATGACAGGATCTTTTAGCAATCTTTTACCTATTGCTATTATTTCAGTAATTTCTTATTTGACTGCTTATATATTAAAGTCTAAACCAATATATGAAACTTTACTGGAAAAACTTTTAATTAATTAGGTGATGCTTATGGAAAACTATATAAAATTTATAGCTAAGGCCTGGAAAGATTTTATAGAAGAAGGATATTTAAATAGTGCAGTACGGCCTGAAATCGCTGAATCCTGGCAAAGGTGCAAAAATTACGAGGTAGATCCTTTAAATGGTAGAGGAAATAGTATTCTTACAGGCAGCAGTATTGCCTATCGACTGGAACAAAATGAAGATCTAATTTCTATTGCAAAACCTGTAGTAAAAAGCCTATATGATATTGTAGCAGGGTCTGGATTTGTAATTATGCTAGTGGATAAAGAAGGATATGTCATAGAATCATTGGGGGATAGTAAAATACTGAAAAGGGCAGATAAATTGAAATTTGTAGTAGGTTCTCTCTGGACAGAAAGAGAAGTGGGAACTAATGCTATAGGTACTGCACTGTATTTGGACAAGCCAATACAAACTATTGGAGCAGAACACTATGGTGTAAAACAGCATTCATGGACATGTTCTGCAGCACCTATTCACAATGAAGATGGGGATGTAGTAGGGTGTATTAATATGTCAGGAAATTATTATGATGCACATTTGCATACTTTGGGTATTGTTACAGTAGCAGCTCACGCTATAGAAACTCAGTTTGACCTTACTATTTCAAATAAACTTATGAATACCACTTTTGACTCGGTAACAGAAGGTATGATTGTACTTGATAACAAATTAAATATAAAGAAGATAAATGACAAGGCATTAAATATTCTAAATATGAAAAGTGAAAAAGCAATAAAGTTAAATATTACAAGTATTATACATAATGTGGATTTTAAAAATATACTAAATGGCAGGGCAGATAATTGTAATGATATAGAATGTGATTTTTATGTGGAAGGCAGTAGAATCAAATGCCTTATAAGTGTATTGGCAATGAAAGTGAAAAATAAAATAATGGGAATAGTTATAACTTTTAGAGAATGCAAATATTATCACAAACTTGTTAAAAAAGTTATGGGATATACTGCTTCCTATAATTTTGACCATATAGTTACTGCTAATTCTAAAATGAAAGAAATAATAAAATTTGCTAAAAAAGCAGCAAGAAGTGAATGCAATATTTTAATAGAAGGGGAAAGTGGCACTGGAAAAGAACTCTTAGCTCAATCTATTCACAATTATAGTGAAAGATGTGAAGGCCCTTTTGTAGCTATAAATTGTAGTTCTATACCTAGAGAACTTGTAGAAAGTGAGCTTTTTGGTTATGAAAAAGGAGCTTTTACGGGAGCTTTAAAGCAAGGAAAGCCTGGAAAGTTTGAATTAGCAGATGGAGGAACTATTTTTTTGGATGAAGTAGGAGAGCTTCCTCTTGATATACAGTCAAAGCTTTTAAGGGTTCTTGATAATAATAAAATTACAAGAGTTGGAGGAACTTATGAAAAACAGCTAAATGTAAGGATAATAGGAGCTACAAACAGGGTGCTCAAGGATGAAATTAAAAAGAAAAATTTCAGAAGTGACCTTTATTATAGATTGAGTGTGATGAATATAAAAACTGTCCCACTTAGGGAAAGAAAAGAAGATATAGAGCTTTTAATTAAATATTTTATGGAAGAATTGAATTCTAAAAGTTTGTGTAAGAAGAAAGTAGTGGAAAAAGCATACATAGAAAAGATTAAAGCTTATGATTGGCCTGGAAATGTTAGAGAACTTAGAAATGTAATAGAGAGGGATTACTATTTAAGTGAGGATAAGATGGCCCCTTTGGATTATTTAGAAAAAGAAGTTTATGAAAAAAATGTCTCCTCTGATCCAGTAAATATTAGTGTGCTTCCAATGGATGTTTTAGAAAAAGAAAACATTGAAAATGCACTTAAAAAGTGTAAGGGAAATATATTAAAAGCTGCAAAATCTTTAAATATCAGTAGATCTACCATGTATAGAAAAATGAAAAAGTATGGAATAAAAAGTGTGTCAAAATGACCAGAAAAGAGTAAGATTCTCAAAATAGGACACTAAGTATGTGTCATAATGGCACATAGTGATTTTAAATGTCTTTTTAACAGGTTTCTTGTTTTTGGTATGGCTTTTGCTTATAAAATATAGTGAATATATTAACAGGTATATGTAAATTTTAATATTGCCATACTATTATAAAAAAGGAGAGATAATTATGAAAGCTGTATTGTGGTATGATAAAAAAGATGTAAGAGTAGAGGAAATTGAGGAACCTAAGGTAAAAGAAAATGCTGTAAAAATTAAAGTGAAATGGTGTGGTATATGTGGTTCTGACTTGCATGAGTATTTAGGAGGACCTATATTTATTCCAGTAGGTACGCCACATCCTTTAAGCAAGAGTACTGCACCAGTAGTTTTAGGACATGAGTTTTCAGGAGAAGTAGTAGAAATAGGAAGCAAGGTTACAAAATTTAAAGCAGGAGATAGAGTTATTGTAGAACCTATAGTTGCCTGTGGAAAGTGTCCTGCTTGTCTTGAAGGAAAATATAATTTATGTGAAGCTTTGGGATTTCATGGACTTTGTGGAAGCGGCGGCGGATTTGCTGAATACACAGTATTTCCTGAAGATTTTGTCCATAAGATACCAGATACTATGGACTATGAGCAGGCTGCACTTGTTGAGCCTATGGCAGTTGCCCTTCATTCTCTAAGAGTTGGAAACTTTACTACAGGAAATACTGCTTTGGTTTTAGGTGCAGGACCTATAGGACTTGCAACTATTCAGTGTTTAAAGGCATCAGGGGCAAGAATTGTAATTGTATTTCAGAGAAAATCTGTAAGACAGGAATATGCTAAGAAATTTGGAGCAGATGTAGTTTTAGATCCAAATGAGGTAGATGTAATTGAAGAAATTAAAAAACTTACAGGCGGCGTAGGCGTGGATACATCTTTTGAAACAACAGGTGCAAATGTAGGGATTAATACGGCAATTCAAGCTTTAAAATATGAAGGTACTGCGGTAATAACCAGCGTATGGGAGAAAAATGCAGAAATCAATCCAAATGATCTTGTATTTACAGAAAAGAAGGTAGTTGGTACTCTTGCCTACAGACATGAATTTCCTTCTACAATAGCACTTATGAATGATGGAAGAATAAAGACAGACGGATATATTACAAAGAGAATAGCACTTGAGGACATTGTAAAAGAAGGATTTGAAACACTTACAGGACCTGAAAAGAAAAAACATGTAAAAATAATTGTAACTCCTGACAAATCCTTATTGTAAAAAGTACTCATAGAATTGATTAAAAAATGAATTCAGCAAATTATGTGGTTGAATTCATTTTTTTTGTTGTAAATTAACATTTATATAAAAATAATGGTATACTTAGATGTAATTGAAAGTTTTCAGTTATATTGAGGAGGCCAAAAATGAGCTTTAAGAAAAATGTATACGATACAATGAGGGAACTAATATCTGTGCCAAGCATATCTGGTACAAAAGAAGAGTGTGCGGCAGCAGAAAAAATATATGAAAAAATTTTGGAAATACCTTATTTTAAGGACAATCCTGAAAATCTAGGAATAGAGCAAATTGAAGATGATCCTTTAGGAAGAAGCTTTGTATGGGCAGTAGTAAATGGAAATGAAAATTCACCAAATTCGTTTATACTTTCAGGTCATTTGGATGTAGTTGGAGTAGAAGAATTTGGACATTTAAAATCTATGGCTTTTGATGTAGATGAATGTACTAAAAGAATCTCAGAATTGAATTTAGATGAAGATGCTATGGAGGATTTTAAATCAGGAGATTGGATATTTGGAAGGGGAACTGCAGACATGAAGTTTGGAGTGGCCCTCAATATGGAACTTTTAAGAGAATTCAGTAAAGAGAGAAACTTTAAGGGAAACTTATTACTTTTAGTAGTTCCTGGTGAAGAGAGTAATTCCGAAGGAATGATTGCTGCAGCTCCATTTCTTCTTAAATTAAAGGAAGAGAGGAAGTACAATTACTGTGGTATGATAATATCAGAGCCAAGTATACCTGAAAGAGGAGAAAAAGAAGGCAAGAGATTATATATAGGTAGTGTAGGTAAAATTATGCCTTTATTTTTTTGTGTGGGAAAAGAAACTCATGTAGGGGAATCTTTAAGAGGATTGAATCCAAATTTGCTAGTTTCAGAGATAAACAAATTAATGGAATGTAATCCAGATCTCTCAGATAGCGTTTATGATACTGTGACTCCACCGCCTATGTGTTTAAAGCAAATGGATTTAAAGGAGATGTATTCTGTACAGAGCCCATTGTATTCCACCGCATATTATAATATATTGACTCTTCAGGCATCTTATGATGAAATACTATCTAATTTAAAAGAACTGGCTCAGAATGCCTTTGAGAATGTTTTGAAGGATATTTCAAAAAAGAGAGAAAAATTTGCAAAGAAATCCTCACAAAAATTGAAATTTGATAATATAGAAGCTTGTGTTATTACTTATAAAGAGATGTTATGTGAAGTTAAAAGCATACATAAGGATTTTGAAAAGTACATAGATGAAAAGGTAAAAGAATGGAAAAATGAGAAAATGGATAATCAAACTATAGCTATAAATATAGTAAAGGCAACTTATGAACTATATGAGAATAAAAGACCTATGATTATAATTTCATTTATTCCTCCTTATTATCCGCATAAACATTTAAAAGCTGAAAATAGTGAGGATGGCAAATTTATAAATGCTGTAGATAGTACAATTAAGTATGCAGGAGAAAAATTTCAGGAAAGCATTATAAAAACTAATTATTTTATGGGTATATCTGATGCAAGTTATACAGGAATTAACCCAGATATACCACTTACTGAATTGATTTCGAATATAGTTGGATATGACATAATATATAAACTTCCAGTAAAAGAACTGTCTAAGTTAAATATTCCTGTAGTGATTTTTGGTGGACAGGGAAAAGACCTGCACAAATATACTGAAAGATTAAATGTGCCTTATTCCTTTGAGGTGATACCTGAACTTTACAGGCATATGATTTATTATATGTTAAGATGATAAATATGTATTTCTCGTAAGGTAGGGGAGAGAAAATCTCCCCAAGTGTTTACCTTTTAGGTAAAATAGCAGCACAATACTACCTGTACATATTAATTAAGTATATATACAGTGACAGATCTTCTGCCCCAGTTTTCTGCTTCTGCCTCCGAATTTACAAATAAATCTATTATATTTCCCTTTATAGCTCCACCAGTGTCACAAGCTACGGCATATCCATATCCTTCTACATAAACTTTTGTTCCCAGTGGAATAACTCGAGGATCAACAGCAATAGTGCTGTACCCATTTGGATTTCTTACAGTTGCAGAACCTGATGCTGTGATAGCATCTCCACAATATGCAGTTGCCTCCATAGTAATTGCTTGTGAGTATGAAAGTGAACCTGATCCACCACGAGATAAGGTAGGTGAAGAAGCTTTTATTTCAGGTATTTGAGGAGCCTTCTGAGCAGTCTGAAGAGCTATTAACTGCTGCTCTTTTGCGGTAGCCTGACTTAATAGTTCTTTTTGTTGTTGTATGTCATTATTTAATTTTGACAAAGTAGATTCATTACTTACTTTTAAAGATTCTAATTTAGCATTTTCAGCACTTAAAGCTTTTTGCTGACTTTGTATAGCTTGTTCATTTCCTTTTAGTTTTGTAATAACTTGATTGTCGAATTTCATTACTCTTGAGATTGAGTCAACTCTGGATATAAAATCACTTAAGTTGTTTGAAGATAAAAGTACCTGGAGATAACCGTTTGTACCGGTTGTGTACATAGCTTTTACTCTTTTTTTAAATAAATCATTTTGCGCTTTTGAATCATTTTGTGCTTTTGACAATTTGATCTGTGTATTTTTAATGTTCTTAGCAATAGTATTCATATCTTTTTTATTGCTATCAATTTTTCCGATTACTCCATCAATCTGCTTATTTAAAGTATCAACTTTTACCTGGAGTTCCTTTTTGTTATTTTGAGTTTGTGTTAATTCTTCAGACGTACTGGCTGAAGAAGCGAAAACATTGCTGAAAGTAGAACCTACTAACGCAAACGTTATAATAACAGATAAGGCTTTTTTATTCAATGCATTTTCCCCCTTAAAACATTATTAAGTTTAAAGAAAACTTACTAATGTTTTTTATTATACCATTAATGTATACAAAAACTCAAGTTTATATGAATTTTGTATGCAAATGGAGGATAGCTAAGAGTACACTATAAGCGAGATTGTCTATTATAAAAAAATTTATTTTTAGGCTATTGACAGTAACCAAAACTTATAGTAAACTCATCTTTAAAGATAAAAGCTATGATAGGATTAATTAGATATGTTAATATTTTTTTACAGAGAGTGGGGTAAGGTGAAAACCCATAAATATACATGTTGAAACTCACCCTGGAGCTGTGGACTGAATGTTTAGTAGGTCTAATCGGTTGTTTAACCGTTATGTTAATTAAGTAAAAAAATGGGTGGTACCGCGGCAGACTTTTCGCCCCAGCGAAAAGAGCTGTTTTTTTGTACGTTAAAATATATCAGTAAAGATAAGCTGATATATTTTTTTTATCTATTTTGTTTAATTGGGGCGCTGTAAATGTAAAATATTATAAGATTTAATTAATTGACTAAAAGGCAAGATGAAAGAATTTGTCAAATAAAAAGGGGGAAATAATATTGAAAAGTGAAATAATTGAAAGTTTAAAAAGTATTGTGGGAGAAGATTGGATTACATATGACTTGTCTAAGATGCAGAGATATCTTTATGATGAAACAGAACCTCTGCTTCGTCCTGAAGCATGTAAGGACTGTGTAGTAGTTAAACCTGGTTCTGCAGAAGAGATATCGGAGATATTAAAATATTCAAATAAGACTTTGACACCTGTAGTTGCAAGGGGCGGTGGTACAGGTGTAGTTGGAGGAGTTATTCCTACAGAATCTAGCATAATTTTGTCACTTGAAAGATTAAATAAGATTGTTGAATTTGATGAAAAAAATTTGATGATTACAATTGAAGCAGGAGCTACCCTGGCAGATTTACTAGAAGAACTAAATAAGCAGGACAAGCTATTTTTTCCTATACATCCTGGGGATGAAGGAGCTCAAATTGGAGGTATGGTAGCAACAAATGCTGGCGGTACAAAAGCTGTAAAACACGGAATCATGAGAAATCATGTTAAAGCTTTGGAAGTAGTTTTACCTACAGGTGAAATAGTGAATGTAGGAGGAAAACTTATAAAAAACAATATGGGCTATGATCTCTTACATATGTTGATTGGAAGTGAAGGAACTTTAGGTATAATTACAAAAGTAACATTAAAGCTTTATGCACAAAATAAATATAATGGAACACTGTTGGTTTCTTTTGATACAAGGCGTGAAGCTTGTGATGCAGTACCTTGTATACTTCAAGAGGGAATTACACCACTTGCTGTGGAGTATATGGATAAAATCATTGCACAAAATGCTGCACAGCAGCTTGGAACTAAGTGGCCTGCAAATAAAGGATCTGTAGATTTAATTTTCATGATTGATGAGCCTACAGAAGATGCACTTTATGCCAGTAGCGAAAAAATTGTAGAAATATGTGAAGAACACAATGCAGTGGACAGTATAATAGCGGAAACTACAAAGGAACAGAGAAATATTTTGGCAATAAGGAGCAATGCATATGGTCCTTATAAGGACAATATAGCAGATGCACTTGACATAGCAGTTCCACCTTCAACTGTACCGGATTTTTTTGATGATATAACGGCACTTGGAGAGAAATATGGAAATCATATTTTGTCTTTGGGACATATAGCAGATGGAAATATACACAATTTTATTATGGGTGATAACGGTAAATTGCCTTCATATTATGAGGAATTAAAAGAGGAAATGTATAAAACTGCACTAAAATATGGTGGTACAATAACAGCAGAACATGGTACAGGAAAAACAAGAAAGAAACACATGTCGTTGCAGTTTACAAAACGAGAGCTTGAAATTATGAAGGGTATACGAAAAGTATTTGATCCAAATGAGATTTTAAATCCAGGCACTATAATTGATTGAGCGTAAAAAAGTAAGGAGGGTTACCTCCTTACTTTTTTACACCATTTCATTTATTTCATCTATGGTATCTATATTCATAATTGATCTTTTATCAAGTACTGATGTAAGCATAAAGGTTACAAGACATACAAGCCATTCCATAAATATTACATGAGGAAATATTCTAAAGGAAGGTATTAATTGCCATAAAAATAGGGCTACTACTCCTGCTAGGGTAGTGAAAAAAGCAGAACTTTTTTTGCAAAGTTTAGGAGCAAACATGGTAAATAAAAATATAAGTGTAAATGCAGTAGAAAGACTTAAGCCCATGGATATAGTTTTTAATATACCTGACATGGAAAGAGCAAGTATAAAAGTAAATATACCTAAAAGAACTACAGAGGATTTAGTCATTATTAAAAGCTTTTTGTCATTTACTTTAGGATTTATATATTTTTTGTATATGTCATTTGTAAATAGGGTAGATGCACCTAAAAGCAAATTGCAGGCTGTAGAAACATCTGCTGCCCAGAGTGCCGCTAAAGTTATTCCTGCTGCTACAGGGTTTAATGACAAAATCATTTTAGGAAGTGCCATAGTAGCACTTACGTGGGGAAAAGTAGTTCTTGCAGCCATGCCTATAAGAGCACATAAAAAGCCTATTGGAATCATAAGAAGACCGCCAAGTATAAAGCTCTTTTTTGCAGTCCTTGCATCTTTAGCGGCAAAGGCCAATTGTACAGGACCCTGCATAGACAAGACTTGTGTAGTCATAACAAGTATCCAACCTAAAATTACCCATGTACCAACTCCTTTAATAGGGCTGAAATAAGGTACACTTTGAGGAAGATGAAGTTTTATATTTTGAATTCCTCCGCTTTTTGATACAGCTAATATAGTACATAGTATAATTCCTGTATATTTTAAAGGAACGTTAAATGAATTACATAACCCGGCAGACCACATTCCTCCTATAAAGGTTATGCCAACAAATACACAAGCACTTACTATCATACCTGTTTTTATAGTGAATATACCAGGCAAAAGTGAAGATAAAATAGCTCCACCTGCAATGTATTGAAGAGACACAACTACAATGAGAATAATTATCTGGCATGCTACACATACAGCAACACCTTTTTCATCATAAAATTTTGAAAACAATTCAGGAACAGTAGATACATTGAATTCCCTATATTTACTTGCAGCTGCAAGTCCCATAACTATAGCTGCAATTCCCCAGGCTGTGCAGTACCAACCTGCTGAAAGTCCTACATCGTAAGCTTGTTCAGCCACCCCTATGGTTGAAGCACCGCCAATAGCAAGGCCTATAAGTGAACAGGTTACAAGTGGAGTTGTAAGCTGTCTACTGGCTAAAGTATAGCTTTCGCCACCCCCTTGAGCTTTCTTTTTAGCAATAAAACTTATTACAAATAACATGGATATATAGCAGATGATGATTATTAAAGATACGTTCATTTTAAAACCCCCTATTTATTTAATTCACAGTTCACAATGCACAATTCATATTGAATAATGCACACATTGTGTAGTTTACAAGTTTCAGTAGTAAGTTCCAGTAGTAAGTTCCAGCTTCAGGTTGCAAGTGTTTTCTATACAGCGACAATGTACAGAATTACAGTGTACACTGTAAAAGTATTTAGTGCTAAAGTGCTGCGGCAAATATTAATTGAAATTACTTAAAAATTGTACAAAAAAACGCCCCTACACAAGGGACGAAAAAGTCGCGGTACCACCCTACTTGAGCAAAATAAATTTGAAAAATAAAAAAAGCACCTGCGATTAAGGGACGAAATAATCGTGGTACCACCCTATTTGAACAAATAAATCTATTGCTCATCTCTTACTCTTAACGAGAGTTACTCGGATCAGCTTACTTTAAAAAATTTCAGCCTACAGCTCAGGAATGTATTTCATAAAGCACATCAGACAGTTTACACCAACCACTGACTCTCTTTGCAACGTACTTAATTACTTCTTTCCATCATAACTTGTAAGATGTATTATAGATTGAATTTTATATAAATACAAAATTCAAAATAGCCATTTTTGGATAAATAGATTAAGTTTACTAGTAATATCTAGCTGTAGATATTAATTACGGACTATTTGAAAACAAAAATCATTATGGAGTTTCTATAGGAAAAATCAATATATACTCCTATGCAATAAAAAAGAACATAAGTTTGTATAGAATTGTAATTCATGGCAAAACTAATACTAAATTTTATCCGATGGCTACCAGCCGTAATACCTCCATCGCACACAGCGAAAGCGACTGTCACCTGGGATATCTGCTTTTCTTATAAAGTGGGGGATAACGGCTGCTACGCCCCTGGATAACGATTTCTAAGTTTCAGATGGAGAAAAGAACTCCACCTGAAACCAAGAACTCTGTTTATATTTTAATGGAAAGAGATGATTGCTGTGGATTATAATAAAGTTGAGGACGCAGTACTTAAAAAAGAACTTGGTGTATTCGGATAGATAAGTGAGCATTAGGAAGAGCATAAAGTTTAAATAACAGAGAACAAATGATGAAAACTTTCAGTTTAGCTGAAAATCAACAATATTTGATATTTGAACTTTATTATTTGTAAATAGTAGGGGGTTAAATGATATGAGTATTAAAGAAGTTAATATGGACATTGACTCTAGGTTAAGCAAGCTTGTTTTCTTGGCAATCACATTAATTGCTACACCAATTCATGAATTTGGACATTTTATAGGTTTTGAGTTAAGTGGAATACCTGCGAAATTCGTTTTTAGTTATACAGAGCCTAAAAATGGTTTGGAAAACTTATGGGGATGTCTTGGAGGACCAGCAATTAATTTAATATTGGCGGTAATTGGATGCATTATTGTCTATATCTTTAGAAATAGGGAAAAAGTGTATATAGGTATGTATTTTGCTATAACTATGTGCCTTACAAGGTTAATTGCATATCTATTATTTATAATTATCAATCCTTACAATATGTTCCCAATTAATGACGAAGGTTTAATTGCAAAATTTTTGAATGTACCAATATGGCAGGTATATGGCTTTTTTATAGCTGTATTTATTCTTTTATTATTAATTTTAAGATCAATAAAAAAGGATTATTTTTATAAGTGTTTTAAATATGCTTTCGCATTTTACTTCTTTATAGATATATTATTTGCAATTAGAATTTATTAAAAAAGAGGTGATATATATGAAAGATTATGATAACTTTTTACTTCCTGTTGACTCCCTTGAAAAGGCAAAAGATTATTATGGAAATGTTCTAGGGCTAGATGCTAAATTTGACTTCTCCAATATGGGTATGACAGCCTATAAAGTTGGACAGCAGGAACCGGCCATAATTTTAAAAGACAAATCAAAATTCCCGGATACAAAACCAACTATATGGTTTGTGGTGGATGATGTAAAGGCAGAATATGAAAAATTAAAAGCCAAAGGAGTAAAATTTCTATCGGAACCTTTTGAAATCAAAACGGGAATTACCGTTGAATTTGAAGATCCCTTTGGAAATAGACTGGGCATTACGGATTATACAAAAGTTGCAGACAATAAATGAGTTTAAATAGCCTGAAGTTATGATAAATAGCTTCAGGTTTATTTTTTCAGCATCAATTAGAGCATTAGAAAATAATGCTCATGCCTTTTTCTTTAAACTCATTTAGAGTATTTATATGTTCAGTTTCATCCACGTATCCGAGGCCATTTGCAAGAATAGTCACGTTGAATCCATTTTTCACGAGATCAAGTATCGTTTCTTTAACACAGTACTCGCTGGCAATTCCACATATTATAATGTTTTTGTCAAGTACCTCGTGGAGTCTTTTATTTTTAATATTTAGTGCATTGTAGGCCGAATACTCTTCAACATCATCGTTCATACCTTTTCTAAAGATAATTTCAGGATTTTGTGGAGATTTATTTTTATCCTTTATTCCAAGAGTGAATTTTTCAGAAAGTAAAGCTCCTTCAGTGCCTTCTACGCAGTGAATGGGCCACATTCCACCATTTTTTTGAAATGACTTATTTGTCATTTCGTGAGAGTCACAGGAATAGAATACATTAAGATCAGGATTTTTACTTATAAAATCTATAATATGCAGTATAGCATTTTCTGAATTTTTACATGCAAGGCTGCCAGTTATAAAATCATTTTGACAATCGATGACTAATAAAGATTTTTTACTCATAATATTTACCTCCAATTAACGTTTAATTATAAGTTCATCAAATTTATTTTGCTCAATTTGAAGTTTATTGATCAAAATAAATATGTAAAATGTACAATTTTCTTCAAATTTCATAGCTTTTAGTTTAAAATTAGGCTGTATTTACTTATAATACATTATTATATTTTGGAATACTGCTTTTTTAGTAGTTGTATTTTTATAGGAGTGGGGCTTATTTCCCATAAATTTAATAGAATTTCCTTTTTGCAGTGTAAAACTATTGTCATTTATGATTAACTCCATTGTACCTTCTGTAACAATAATATATTCTTCAACATCATCATTATGTGGGGTAGATGCGTGGCTACATCCTGGTTCTAATTCTATAGTAAATATTTCAAATCCTTTATTATTATCAAATGGAAATATTGAATATAATTTCATTCTATTATTGTCTTCTAATAAGGGAACAATGTCATCCTGATGTATTACTTTTAGATCGTCTTCTTTTTCATTGATAAAAGATGAAAAAGATACTTTTAATCCAGTTGAGATTTTCCACAAAGTAGATACGGTTGGATTTGATAGGCCTCTTTCTATTTGGCCTAACATTCCTTTGCTTACCCCGGTTAGCTTTGATACATCATCTAAACTCAAGTTTCTCCTAAGGCGTATATTTTTTAACTTAGTGCCTATAATTAAATTCAAATTTTTCATGAGTTTAACTCCTTATATAGCGATTTTTACATTACAACATCTACAATTCTATAATAATTTTTGAATTAAGTAAAATATTATCAATAATATGTTGTACAAAATAACATACATATGTATAATATATTGTATAGAAATTATAGATGGGAAGTAATAGTAGTGAAAAAAGCAATTATACTGGGAATAACAGCTTCATTCTTTTTTGCCTTTACTTTTGTGCTTAATCAACAAATGAATTTTCATGGTGGAAGTTGGATATGGAGTTCTTCATTAAGATACATTTTCACCCTTCCAATTTTATTTGTTATCATGATTGTTAAAAATGAGTTATCTGAAGTGGTAAGTGATATAATAAAAAGACCTATGAAGTGGATTGTCTGGAGTACAGTAGGATTTGGATTATTTTATGCACCTTTAAGTTTTGCTTCAATATATGGTCCTTCATGGTTAGTTGCTGGAACATGGCAAATAACAATAATTGCAGGGGGTCTTCTTTCTCCTTTATTTTTTAAAGCTGTAAAAAGGGATAATAAAGTTTTTAAAGTAAGAAATAAAATTCCTAAAAAAGTGTTATCCATTTCGCTGCTAATTTTATTTGGAATATTTTTAATGCAGTTTCAGCAGATACAGGAAATATCCAGTATAAAACCTTTGATAGGAATTATTCCTGTAATTATAGCAGCTTTTTCATATCCTTTAGGCAATCGAAAGATGATAGAAGTCTGTGAAAACAAATTTACCACATTTCAAAGAGTATTTGGTATGACTTTGTGCAGTATGCCTTTTTGGATAATATTGTCCATATGTGGTCTTATGTCTGTAGGGGTACCAAGTAGGGGACAGGCAGTACAGTCTCTTGTAGTTGCCATTTGCTCCGGAATTATTGCTACGATACTGTTCTTTAAAGCAACGGATATAGTTAGCAGTGATACGCGTAAGTTGGCGGCAGTGGAATGTACCCAATCAGGTGAAGTTATATTTACTCTTTTAGGGGGAGTGTTTGTGTTTCATGATAAAATACCAACGGGAGTTGACTTAATTGGAATACTGCTTATTGTTATTGGTATGATTTTAAATAGCTGTATTGTTGACAAGAGAGAAGAAAAGGAAGAAGCCTATGAAGATATAGTGTAATTTAATTCATTTTTCATGCCTTTGTCATGAAGAATTTGGTGTAATTTCTTGACAGTACCAATTTTAGGTGATAAACTGAATATATAAAAAATTTGGAAAACGTTTGTTTCATATTTTAATTAAAAATTAATATTTTTGTCACTCTGAAGCGAAGGTGTCCTGAGATAAAGAGCGGGCAGTAAAAAATTAATATATTATGTGTTGCTTATCTGAACTTAGTGGGAGAAACAAACTTCACTAAGTAAGATTAATTGATATATTATGACCGCATTTAAGCTCTTCCCAAACTCGGGAGGAGTTTTTTTACATAAGAAGATAAAAATGAAATACCATAGGGGGTTATAAAATGCTGAAAATAGCTGTATACGGAAAAGGCGGTATTGGGAAATCTACAATTACCAGTAATTTGTCAGCAGCCTTTGCCAAGCTCGGAAAAAAAGTTATTCAGATAGGATGTGATCCTAAAGCAGATTCCAATAGCAATTTGCTTGGAGGAAAAACATTAATGCCTGTAATGAATTATATGAGAGAATTTGATGCAGATCCAGAAAAAATTGAAGATATTTCAAAAGTAGGTTTTGGCGGCGTTCTGTGTATAGAGACTGGCGGCCCTACACCAGGACTTGGTTGTGCAGGCAGAGGAATTATTACTACATTTAATTTATTAGAGGATTTAAATCTTTTTGAAGAGTACAAGCCAGATGTTGTACTTTATGATGTTTTAGGAGATGTAGTTTGCGGTGGATTTGCAGCACCTATTCGTGAAGGATATGCTGAAAAAGTACTTATTGTTACTTCTGGTGAAAAAATGGCCCTCTATGCAGCAAATAACATAAATAGTGCAGTTAAAAATTTTGCAGATAGGGGTTATGCAAAGGTGTTTGGTATCGTATTCAATCATAGAAATATTGAAAATGAAGAAAAAAAAGTAAAAGATTTTGCCAGCAAGGAACATCTTCCTATTGTAGGTGATATCCCAAGAGACAATAATATCAATCATTTTGAGGAGATGGGGAAAACAGTTATTGAAGGAGACCCTAATCTTCCAATAAGTAAGTGCTTTTTCAATTTAGCCACATTATTGATTAAAAGTGAGGAAATGAAATGAAAAAAGAGTCATATTATATTACAGCAGAAAACTTAGCCGCAGAAGGTAAAGATAATATTCCTGCAGAACTTATTTCGAATACCCATTTGATTTACAGTTCACCAGCAACTCTTTCTTTTAATTCACCTGGTGCGCAAGGATTTGGAGTTAAGCGTGCAGGACTAGCAATACCAGGGTCAGTTATGCTTTTAGTAGCTCCTGGGTGCTGCGGCAGGAATACGACAACATTAAGTGAGCAGGGTGGATACAGTGAGAGAATGTTCTACTTGGTAATGGATGAAACCGATATTGTTACTGGAGCTCATTTGAAGAATATTCCACAGGCAGTTGAAGAGATTTGTAAGTGTACACCAAGTATGCCGTCAGTGGTTATGATTTGTATTACATGTGTTGATGCACTCCTCGGAACAGACATGGAGCGTGTTTGCAGAAAAGCTATGGATAAGGTAAATATTCCTGTTCTTCCCTGTTATATGTATGCATTAACAAGAGAAGGTCGTAAGCCTCCTATGGTACATGTAAGGCAGTCCATTTATTCACTTCTTAAACCAATGGAAAAAAAGCTGGATACAGTTAATATACTGGGATATTTTGCTCCACTTATGGAAAACTCAGAACTATATGATTTGCTGCACCATATTGGCATGAAGAAAATAAATGAGATCTCTCGCTGTAAAGATTTTGATGAATATATGCATATGGGAGAGGCAAATTTTAATCTTGTATTGAATCCAGAAGCAAGATTTGCAGCAGATGATATTATGAAACGACTGAATATTCCATCAGCAGAGCTTGTACGACTGTATCAGATAGATAAAGTACAAAGTCAATACAAAATTTTCACCAGTGCTCTTGGTACAAGCTTTGATGATCAAAAATATTATGATGAAGCAAAAAAGGCCATAGATGAATTAAAAGCTGCTTATCCTGATATAACCTTTGCAGTAGGTGAAGCAATGAATGCTAATTCTTTTGAACTCTCCTTGGCACTTTTAAGATATGGATTTAAAGTAGCTGAAATATATGCTAGTCTTACGGCTGAAGACTTTGTTTATATCAGAAAAGTTGCAAAATTGAGTCCTAAGACTAAGATTTATTCCAATCTTGAACCTACCATGATTTATTATGACTGCAGTGAAGAAAAGATTGATATAACCATTGGCAAGGATGCAGAGTACTACCACCCTGATTGTGTAAATGTACCTTGGAATGAGGACATTCAGCCCTTTGGGTATGCTGGCGTAAAAAAATTATTTGAGGAATTGAAACATTCGTTGGATTGTTTTGGTAAGGAGGCATAGATGAAAGGATTAAGAAAATACATACCACCTTTTGCACCAGATCAGTCTGGTGCAGCATCTGTTCTTTATAAGCTTGGGGGAATTATAGTTATCTGTGATGCAGGGGGATGTGCTGGTAACGTATGTGGATTCGATGAGCCTAGATGGAATGCAGAAAAAAGCGCCATTTTCAGTGCTGGTCTTCGTGATATGGATGCTATACTGGGGCGTGATGACAGGCTTGTGGCAAAACTTGCAGATGCTGCTAAAAAAGTGGAAGCAAAATTTGCAGCAATTATCGGAACTCCGGTACCTTCAGTTATTGCTACTGATTACAAAGCAATAAAGAAAATGTCAGAAAAAAAACTTGATGTACCGGTCATTACCATAGAAACTACTGGTATGGAATTATATGATATAGGGGCTGAAAAGGCTTATCTTAAAATGTTTGAGACCTTTGCAAAAGATGGCCTCACAGTAGATAAAGAAAGCATTGGTGTAATTGGTACAATCCCACTTGATGTAAGTGATTTAAAGGCAGCAGATAAAATAGAAATGACACTAAAATCTGAGGGTTTCAAAAATGTTTACTGCTATGGTATGGAATCGGATTTGTCAAAGGTAGAGGCTGCAGGGAGTGTATTTAAAAATATAGTAGTATCACCTGCTGGATTAAAGGCTGCACAGTATTTAAAAGAGAGATTTGGAACACCTTATGAAATTTATTATCCGCTGGTAGGAGATATGTTACAGGATGAGATGAAAGGACAGTTTAAAAGTTTTGAGGGTAAAAAAGTTTTAGTAATACATCAGCAGGTTATAGCAAATTCTATCAGAGATAAAATAAATGAAAATGTGAATTCAGACATAACAGTTGCTTCATGGTTTATGTTAAAGGACGAGCTTAAAGAAGCAAAAGATATTTCTCTTACAGAAGAGGACCAGTTTGTAGAACTTATAGAACAAGGAAATTACGATGTAATTGTAGGTGATAATATATTGAAACGTGCAATACCTAACTTCAAGGGAAGGTATGTGGGCACACCACATTTTGCAGTTTCAGGAAAGATGTGTATGATATGAAAGATTATAAAACTTTATCTATTAGAGTCTATGGTATTGTGCAGGGAGTTGGATTTAGACCTACAGTAAGCCGGCATGCAGATAAAAATCATATACGGGGAAGTGTATGCAATAAAGGACCTTATGTGGAAATATGGGCTCAAGGTAGTGAAAGTGAATTAGAGGGTTTTTTGTACGATTTAGAACACAATCCTCCAAAGCGTTCATCAATATTAAAAATTGATGTGCATAAAGAGGAAGAGTCAGAAAAATTTCAGGACTTTGAAATTATTGAAAGTGAACATGTACAAGGTGAGATTTTTGTATCTCCTGATATTGCCATCTGTCCAGAGTGTAAAAGAGAACTTTTTGATAAGAATAACAGACGATATCTTCATCCCTTTATAAACTGTACGTGCTGCGGACCAAGACTTACTATTTTAGATTCCATGCCTTATGATCGTGTACGTACCAGCATGGGTGAATTTCCAATGTGTCCGGAGTGTGAATATGAATATACTCATGCAGAAACTCGAAGATATGATGCGCAGCCGGTATGCTGCAATGAATGCGGCCCGGAGGTTTACTTAATTGGAAGAGGCGAGCGGGGCAGGACTGCAATTACTTATACAAGACAAGTAATCCATGATGGAGGGATTGCAGCTATAAAGGGAATTGGAGGTTTCCATCTTTGCTGTGATGCCACAAATCAGGAAGCTGTAGAGAGGCTTAGAAAATTAAAGACAAGACCTGCAAAGCCCTTTGCAGTTATGATGCGGGACATGGAAACTGTAGAACGTGAATGTGAAGTTACAAAAGTTCAAAAAGAAGTACTGGATGGTCATCAGAAACCAATTATACTTCTGAAAAGAAAGCAAAGCAAAATGGTGTGTGATGCTGTGACACCTGATAATCCAAAGATTGGAGTTATGCTTCCCTATGCTCCTGTTCAACTTTTGATATTTACATATGATGATGATATAGTTATGCCGGATTGCCTGGTTATGACAAGTGGTAATACATCAGGTGCACCAATATGTAGAGATGACAATGATGCAATAACAGAATTATCAAAAATGTGTGATGTTATTTTATCACATAACAGAATGATTCGTATTCGTGCAGATGACTCGGTTATGGATTTCTTTGAAGAAAAACCTTATATGATAAGGCGTTCCAGAGGATATGCGCCGCTTCCGTTTATGGTTTCAAACGGATTTAAAGGGGAAGTACTGGCAGTTGGTGGTGAACTCAAGAATACTTTTTGTATAGGCAAAAATGATTTGTTTTATCAGTCCCCCTATGTTGGTGACATGGAAGATTTGAGAACAGTAAAAGCATTGAAAGAGTCTATTACAAGATTGGAAACTCTGCTTGAGACGACGCCAACAATTGTGGCATGTGACATGCATCCAAAGTATAATACTACGTGCATTGCACAGGAAATTGGAATTCCCGTATTTCAGGTTCAACATCATTATGCACATATTTTATCTTGTATGGCTGAAAATGATTATTCTGATCCAGTTATAGGCGTTTCATTTGATGGAACAGGATATGGAACAGATGCAACCATCTGGGGTGGAGAGCTATTAGAAGTTACTTATGATGGATTTGAAAGGCTTGGCAGCATAAAACCTTTTATTCAGATCGGTGGTGACATGTCAGCTAAAGAGGGCTGGAGAATTGCGGTATCCATGATTTACAGTATATACAAAGATAAAGAAAAAGCAGCTGAAGTTGTAAGACAGCTTAAATTATGTGATGAGAAGAACTGCGATGTTCAGTTTATGATGGCTGACAACAAAATAAACAGCATAACATCTACGAGTGCAGGGCGTTTGTTTGATGCTGTAAGTGCTATCTTGAATATCAGAAAACAATCATCTTTTGAAGGGGAAGCTTCTACTACCCTTGAATTTGCAGCAGAGGCTTATGAAGAAAAACATGCGGACCATAATAGTGGCAGCAAAATTACTGATGAGGATAGTATTGAACTTTCAAATCTTGTTTATGAGAATTCAAATGGACAGCTAATTTTCGCAACAGATGTTTTAGTAAAGAAAATCATAGAGGAAACTTTAACTGGGAAAGATGCAGCGATGCTTGCTTACTTCTTCCATGAAAAATTGTCAGATATGATTGCAGCTGGATGTATACAAGCTTCTAGAAACACTGGAATCAAAACCATAGCATTAAGCGGAGGAGTATATCAAAACCAGTTATTATTAAAAATGAGCCTAGACCGTTTGAGAAAACTTGGATTTAAAGTTTTAATTCATAGTTTGTTGCCGCCAAATGATGGTGGAATAGCACTAGGTCAGGCAGTAGCAGCAATGGAACATATAAATAAATTAAAAAAAGGGGAGGAGAATAACTATGTGTGTAGGTTTACCAGCAAGAGTTGTAAAGGTTAAAGAAGGAATGGCTCTAATTGATGCTTCAGGAGCAAAAAGAAAGGTATCTGCAGAATTAATCGATGAATTGGAACCAGGCGATTACGTTATGGTTCATGCAGGAATCGCCATTTCAAAAATTACAAACGATGATCAGAGTGAAACAGATAAAATCATGGAGGAATTATAATGGCTGAGAACATAAAAAAAACTGCAAAGGAGATTATTGAATCCTATGATGGACCAAAGATCCGTATTATGGAGGTTTGCGGAACGCATACCCATGAGATATTCAGACTTGGAATCAGAAATATAATACCAGAAAATATTGAACTCATATCAGGACCAGGATGTCCGGTTTGTGTTACACCAGTTGGCTTTATTGATGAAGCTATTATGCTGGCCCTTGACCATAATGCTACCATATGTACCTTTGGAGATTTAGTAAGAGTGCCTGGTTCAGAAATGAACCTTGCTGGAGCCAGATCAAAAGGCGCCAAAGTTCAAATAGTATATTCACCTATTGATGCTTATGAGTATGCTAGAGACCACCTTGATGAGCAGGTAGTATTCTTATCAGTAGGATTTGAGACAACCACACCTGCCAGCTGTCTGGCTGTAAAAAAGGCAAAAGGTGCAGAACTTAAAAATTTTGCATTACTTACGGCAAACAAAACCATGCCGGGAGTATACAAAACACTAAAAAATAGTGCAGATGCATTTTTATATCCTGGCCATGTACATGCTATTACAGGTACGGAGTTATGTGAGTCTTTAGTTAACGAAGGCGTTAGTGGAGTAATAACAGGTTTTACTGCAAATGAAATTATGACAGCACTTGCTGTAGTAATCACAAAATTACAAGAAGGAGAAAGCTTTTTTAAAAACTGTTATCCGAGAGTTGTAACATATGAAGGCAGTAAAGCGGCTCAGACTATTGTATCTGAAGTCATGGAGGACTGCGATTCTGAGTGGAGAGGTCTTGGTGTTATCAAAAATTCAGGACTTAAATTGAAGGAAGCTTATAAAGAGTTTGATGCCAGAGACAAATTTCATTTAGGAAAAGTAGAGGGAAGAAGTAATCCGGCTTGCCGATGTGGTGATGTTTTGCAGGGAAAATGCAAGCCATCGGATTGCAAAGTATTTGGCAAAGGGTGTACGCCACTACATCCTGTTGGAGCATGTATGGTATCTAATGAAGGAGCATGTTCAGCATATTATCAGTATGGAGGAAAAATAAATGGATAAAACAGTTACACTAGCTCATGGAGCTGGAGGAAGACAAACATCAGAATTAATAGATCAGGTTTTTAGAGCTCATTTTTCGAATCCTGACCTGACAGCAGATGATGCTGCAGTATTGAACATTAAAGGAGGAAAACTAGCTTTTACAACAGATGGATTTATTGTTTCTCCATCGGAATTTCCAGGTGGAAATATTGGCAAATTAAGCATTTGTGGTACAGTAAATGACTTATCCTGTATGGGAGCGAAACCTCTGTATTTATCTTGTGCTTTTGTTATTGAAGAGGGCTTCCCAATGGATAAATTAGAGAAAATTGCAGCAGCCATGGAAAAGACTGCAAAGGAAGCAGGGGTTAAAATAGCCGCAGGAGATACAAAGGTTGCTGGAAAAGGGCAAGTTGATGGAGTATTTATAACAACAACAGGTATAGGACAGATTATGGATGATGCTAATACCTCTGGTTTTAATGCAAAACCAGGCGATGCGATTATTGTAACCGGTGATATAGGGCGACATGGATGTACTGTTTTACTGGCACGAGATGAGTTTGGAATTGAAGCAGATGTAACCAGTGATTGTGCACCATTATGGGGTACAGTAAAAGCTATGTTTGATACGTCAAAAGATATTCATGTAATCAGAGATGCTACACGTGGAGGTGTCGGTACGGTATTATATGAAATTGCCGAGCAGAGCAAAGTTGGAATTAGATTAGATTCAAAGAGTATACCGGTAGCAGATGGTGTAAAAGGTGTATGCGGCATGCTGGGGTTGGAACCACTATATCTTGCATGTGAAGGAAGACTTGTAGTTTTTGCTCCAAAAGAAATTGCTCCAAAACTTGTGGATACATTACATAAAGGTAAATATTCAAAAGATGCAGCCATTATTGGTGAGGTCACTTGTGATATGCCTGGACGTGTTATTGTAAAAACAGAAATCGGTGCTGAAACATTGCTGCCACCTCCAGGAGGAGAATTGCTTCCAAGAATATGTTAATTAAACACTAGTAAATTAGAGTATGGAGGAAACACATTATGATAAAAATTGCAGTGTATGGAAAAGGCGGCATTGGAAAATCTACAACAGTTTCTAACATATCAGCTGCACTTTCTGATAAAGGAATAAAAGTTATGCAGATAGGATGCGACCCTAAAGCTGATTCTACAGTTTCACTTCATGACAAAACAAATATGAATACGGTGCTTGAACTTGTAAGGGAAAAGAAGAATAATTTTGATTTAGAAGATATGGTTACTGTTGGGTACAATGGCGTCATATGTGTAGAAGCAGGTGGACCTAATCCGGGCCTTGGATGTGCAGGCAGGGGAATTATAGCAGCACTTGAAAAATTGAAGGAAAAAGGTGCGTATGAGGTATATAAACCAGATGTGGTAATATATGATGTATTGGGTGATGTAGTATGTGGAGGATTTTCTATGCCAATGCGTAAGGGCTACGCAGACAAAGTATTTATTATAACCTCAGGTGAAAACATGGCGATTCATGCAGCTGCCAATATTGCAATGGCCATAGAAAACTTTAAAAATAGAGGTTATGCTGGCCTTGGAGGTCTTATTCTTAACAGAAAAGATGTGAAGAATGAATACGAAAAAGTAAGCGAATTGGCAGAGGATATTCATTCAGAAATAGTTGGTACCCTGGACAGAAGTGAGGTCGTTCAGGAAGCAGAAACTTTGAACAAGACGGTAATAGAAGCATTTCCTGAAAGTGATATGGCAAAACAGTATAGAAAGCTGGCAGAGATCATTATGAGGATATGTGGAAAGGAGATATCATGCTTATAAATGTATCTGGACACGTTGATGAGGCAGGTACCTGTACTTTAATAAAAGATGCTGCATTTCCTGAGCCATTTGTATCTGGCCTGCAATATAACGCTCCTGCTAGGGGAGTATGGAATATAGTTCATGTTGGAATGCTTATTCCAAAGTCGCATCAGATATATGTATGTGCAGCAAACTGTTTAAGAGGAGTTGTTCTTACAGCAGCAGAAATGGGCACATTGGACAGATTCTCAACTATAGCTGTGCAGGAAAATAATGTGCTTGAAGGTGATATGGAGGAACTTATCATTGAGGGTGTATCAGATATACTCAGTAAACTTCCACAAAAACCTCCAGCAGTTCTAATATTTACTGCCTGCATACATTATTTTATGGGATGTGATTTGGAGCTAGTTTACACAGAATTACGAAAAAGATATCCGGATGTGGCTTTCACGGATTGTTATATGGATCCAATTATGAGAAAAAGCGGCCTGACTCCGGATGAGAAAATGAAACGTCAATTATACAGCATCCTTCAACCAATGGAAATTAACAAAAAAAGCATTAATATCATTGGTAACAATATTCCTACGGATGAAAGCAGTGAACTTATACGGACCATTCGTGAAAATGGATATGAACTGAAAGATATTACTTTTTGCAAAACCTATGATGAATATCTTAATATGGCTGAAAGCTGTGCAAACATATCCTATCTGCCTGTTGCAATACCAGGTGGAGATTATTTGCAAGACAAATTAGGACAGAAGCACCTGCATTTGCCTTTATGTTATGGATTTGATGAAATAACAAAAAATTTGAATACATTGAGCGAGTATTTAGGATTACCAAAAAAAGAATATGCAGATGAAAAGTCAGCAGCTTTAAATGCTTTGAAAGAAGCAAAAAAAGTCATTGGTGGTGCAAAGATCTCCATAGATTATACAGCTGTTCCAAGACCTTGTGGACTTGCACGATTGCTTGTACAAAATGGATTTAATGTGGATAGGCTGTATGTAGATTCATTTACAAAATGGGACAAGACAGATTTTGACTGGCTTGTAAAAAACAAACCTGAGATTAAAGTGTATGCTACAGTACATGCAAAGATGGGTGTTCTGGATAGAAAATGTAGTGAAAAGAGCCTTGCAATAGGACAAAAGGCTGCTTATTTTACAGGAAGTGAATACTTTGTAAATATAGTAGAAGGCGGCGGCATGTATGGCTTTGATGGAATTGTGAGACTTGCTGGACTTATGAAAGAAGCTTTTACATGTCCTAAAGATGTACGAAAGCTTATACAAATCAAAGGATGGAGGTGTAATTGCTGCTTATGAAACAGGCATCAGCATTTATTTCAACATATACGGCAGATGTATCAGGTGTTTGTTCCGCACTATATGAATTAGGCGGGATGACTGTAATGCATGATGCATCAGGGTGCAATTCAACATATACTACTCATGACGAACCACGCTGGTATGATATGGACAGCATGATCTATATTACAGGCCTTTCTGAAATGGAAGCTATCATGGGTGATGATGAAAAATTAATACATGATATTGTGGCAGCTGCAAATGAGTTACATCCTAAGTTTATAGCTATTGCAGGTACACCTATTCCAATGATGATAGGCACAGATTTTCCAGCTATTGCAGAAGTGATTGAAAATGAAACTAAAATTCCTACGTTTGCTATCGAAACAAATGGAATGCACTCTTACATATGTGGAGCAGGACAAGCTCTTGCTGAAATAGTAAAACGATTTACCCTAACTGGTATGCCTAAAAGAACCAAAAGTGTAAATGTACTTGGAGCTACTCCCCTGGATTATTCAGTAAACAGCAGTGTAGATAGCATTAAAAGACGATTAGCTGAAGCTGGTTTTCAAGTTTTATCTGTATGGGCAATGGAAAGTACATTGGAGCAAATGAAACAAGCTGGAGCTGCAGAAGTAAACTTAGTTGTTTCTTCTACTGGACTTTTAGCAGCAAAAGAATTACAGAAGAAGTTTGGAACACCATATGTTGTAGGCGTTCCAATGGGAGATCAGTTTGCAGATGTAGTAATGAAATCACTGGATAGGGCAATTAGTACAGGAAAATCCCAAATTGCATATGATAAACGAGCTATGTGTGGTGGTGACACAGTTATTATTGGAGAAAGCATTTATTCTGAATCATTAGCTGCGGCACTTGCACTCGAAAAAAATATAAAAGCTAAAATATTATGTCCTTTGGAAACAGAAGCTGATTTGTTATTACCAGAAGATATTTTGGCAGAAGATGAAGATAGTATAATGCTGCATTTGCAAAATACTGCAGTTGTGATTGCAGACCCTATTTATCACAGGATTATTCAGCCTGGTACTAAATTTATATCACTTCCACATGAAGCTTTTTCAGGAAGAATTTATAGAAAAGATATTCCAAATTTAATTGATAACATAGATATAATAAAGTGAATTAAAAGAGAATATTGTAAATGAAACCCACGACAGATGTAGTGGGTTTTTACTGTTCTCAACGGTTAATGAGTTGCTTAACAACCTTTATGGATTAATTAGAAAAGTTATTTCTTTAAAAATTAGATAATGTGAGGTACTATGGAAAATGATAAATAGTGAACAAGATGAGAGGTATAGAAAAAATATGAAAAGAGAAAGGTTATTGAAGAATATCAGTGTACAAATAGAAAAAGGAAGCCATATTATTGGTGTAGCAACAGGTACGGGAATGACGGCAAAATATGTAGAAAAAGGTGGAGCTGATTTTATCTTGGTGTTAAATTCTGGTAGGTTTCGGCAGATGGGGAGAAGTTCATTAGCGGGATTTCTACCATTCTGTAATAGCAATGATATGGTAATGGATTTTGCTTCAAAAGAAATAATACCATTAGTAAAAGATATGCCTATTATTTTTGGATTTAATGCAACTGATCCTACAAAAAATATGGAAAATTACATAGATAAAATAAAAAGTATGGGCTTTTCTGGTATTAATAATTATCCTACAGTCGGATTGATAGACAATCAATTCAGCGAAGCACTTGAAGAAGATGGATGTAATTATTTAACCGAGGTAGAAGCAATAAGAATAGCTCATAGGAAAAACATGTTTACAGTTGCATTTGTATTTAACGAAATACAAGCAGAGCAAATGATTAATGCTGGAGCTGATGTTATTTGTGTACATTTGGGCTTAACAGGAGGGGGATTATTAGGATCAAAAAAAGTTTTTTCACTAGAAGCTGCAAAGGTTAAGGCAGCTAAGATATTTAATAAATGCAATGAGTTAAAACCAAGTGTAATTAAATTAATATATGGCGGACCTGTAAAAACACCAATTGATGTTCAATATATGTATAGTAATAATGAAGATTTAATGGGATATGTAGGTGGCTCGGCATTTGAGAGAATTCCATCAGAAAAGTCTATTACAAATATAACAAAGGCTTTCAAATCATCAGCTAAACTTAATGAAGATGATTTAATGGTTAAGATGCTAGATGGAATTACAAAGCATTATAATTATGTTGAATTTGTTAAAGAATATGTTGTTCAAAATTACATGAATGATATTTCATTTTTAGATTTGGCTAAAGTAGCCCATGTATCTAGAGGTTACTTAAGCAGTTTGTTTAAAAAAGAAGTAGGTTGTAGTTTCCCAGAATATCTAGTTAAATTTCGTATAAATAAAGCAGCGGAGATTATAATCAAAAAGAATATCCAATTATCCCACCTGGCAGCATTGGTTGGTTATAAGGATTATGCACAGTTTAGTAAAATGTTTAAAAAATATAAAGGTTGTTCTCCTAAACAATATAAATTAAAAAAATATGACATAAGCACAAAAACATAGTACATAATAACGTTTACGCAGAGACATAAAAAAGTATGATTATTTTGTAGTTAATCATACTTTTTTTATGAGAACGTTCTTCAAAATATTTTCCTAATAGTGTACATATTAGGAAAGGATAAAGTTGTAGAGGAGGCTAAGTAATTGAAAACTATTGCTATTGCAGGAACATTTGACACAAAAGGTTCTGAATATTCATACGCAAAAGAATTGATTGAAAATTTGGGATTAGGTACTTTTACTATTCATACAGGTGTATTTGAGCCAACTTTTGAACCAGACGTGTCAAATAGTGAGGTAGCCAAGGCAGCAGGTGCAGATTTAAAAGATATAGTTGCTAAAAAAGATAGGGCATGGGCAACAGAAGTATTATCAAAGGGTATGGAAAAATTAGTACCTGAATTATATAAGCAGGGTAAATTTGATGGTATTATTTCCTTTGGGGGTTCTGGAGGAACTTCTTTAGCAACACCAGCTATGAGGGCATTACCTATAGGTGTACCAAAGGTTATGGTTTCAACAGTTGCTTCAGGAAATACGGAGCCTTATGTAGGTACTAGTGATATTGTCATGATGCCTTCTGTAGTAGATGTTGCAGGTCTTAACTCGATTTCAACAAAGATTTTTACAAATGCTGTATTTGCAATTGCAGGTATGGTTAAATTTGAAAATACAAAAGTTGTGGATAAAAAACCATTGGTTGCTGCAACTATGTTTGGTGTAACGACACCATGCATAACAGCTGCAAGAGAGTACCTTGAAAAAAGAGGATATGAAGTTCTTGTATTTCATGCAACAGGCATAGGTGGACGTTCAATGGAAGCTCTCATTGATGGAGGTTTTATTGAAGGCGTATTGGATCTTACAACTACTGAGTGGGCAGATGAAATTATCGGAGGGGTCTTAAATGCAGGACCTGATCGTTTAGAGGCAGCAAGCAGGAAGAGTATACCGCAAGTTGTATCTGTAGGTGCACTTGATATGTGTAACTTTGGCCCATATGATACAGTACCAGAGAAATTTAAGAAACGCAATTTGTATAAACATAACCCTACAGTAACACTTATGAGAACAAATATAGAGGAAAATAAAGCAATTGCTGAAAAATTAGTTGAAAAATTAAATTTAGCTAAAGAAAAAACAGCTTTGTTTATACCTCTAAAAGGAGTATCTGGCATTGATGTAGAAGGTCAACCTTTTTATGGTCCAGAAGAGGATAAGGTTTTATTTGATACATTAATAAATAACGTAAACAAAAATGCTGTAGAAATAATAGAGATGGATTGTGATATTAATGATGTGAAGTTTGCACAAGCTGCAGCTCAAAAGTTAATAGATATGATGGAAAAATAGTAAATTTAAATTATAGGAGGAATTATTTATGAATACAAAGACAAGAAGCGAAATTATTGCAGGTTTCAAGAAACAAGTTAAAAGTGGAAAAATATTAGTAGGAGTAGGAGCAGGAACAGGTATTACAGCTAAGAGCAGTGAGGCCGGTGGTGCTGATATGCTTATTATATATAACTCTGGAAGATATAGAATGGCAGGAAGGGGTTCTCTTGCAGGTTTATTATCCTATGGAGATGCTAATAAAATTGTAGTTGAAATGGGAGCAGAAGTACTTCCAGTTGTAAAAGATACTCCAGTGCTTGCTGGTGTTTGTGGAACTGATCCTTTTAGAGTTATGGATATATATTTAAAACAGTTAAAAGACCAAGGATTTAGTGGAGTTCAAAATTTTCCAACAGTAGGTTTAATTGATGGTGTATTTAGACAAAATCTAGAAGAAACAGGCATGGGATACGGACTTGAAGTTGAAATGATTAAAAAAGCACATGAATTGGATATGCTTACAACGCCATATGTCTTTGATCCAGAACAAGCAAAAGCAATGGCAGAAGCAGGAGCTGATATTTTAGTTGCACATATGGGTCTGACTACAAAAGGTACAATTGGTGCTAAAACAGCACTTACATTAGATGATTGTGTTGAGAAAATCGAGGCTATAATTAAAGCAGGCAGATCGGTCAATCCAGATATTATGGTAATTTGCCATGGTGGACCTATTGCAGAACCAGAAGATGCTGAATATGTAATTCAGAGAACAGAAGGAATAGATGGTTTCTTTGGAGCATCTAGTATTGAAAGACTTGCGGCTGAGAGAAGTATTAAAGAGCAGACAGAATCATTTAAATTAATAAAAAAATAATAATTTAAAGTATGGATTTATTTAAAGGCTAATCTTGTTTTTTATAGACTAGCCTTAATTTTTTCTGAGAATGTTTTTTCTGAAATCTATCTAAATATGTCAATATTATGTATACGTGTTAAAAGGGAGATGCACCAAATTAATTAGTATGCCACTTCTACTGTTATATTTATATATTTAACTCTCTTCTAGGTATCCTAAATTTTATACCTCTTTCTATTTCTTCTAAAGTTCTTTTATCCTTTGGATCTACAAATAGACAAGTACAGCCTTCTTCACCGGCCCTTCCTGTTCTACCGATACGATGTATATATGACTCTACATTTTCTGGAATATCATAATTATATATATGAGTAACTCCACTTATATCTAGTCCTCTAGCGGCCACATCTGTAGCTATCAAATACTGAATATCTGCATTCCTAAAAGATTTCATTATTCTTTCACGCTTTGATTGAGGGATATCACTATGAAGTTTTTTACAATTATATCCACGTTGGTATAGTGCAATTTCAAGGTCATCTACCCTTCTTTTAGTTCTGCAAAATATAATAGCCATAAATGGATTATCTTGCTCCATAATATTACACAATGCATCTTGCTTTTTTCTATCAGTAGTTTCTATTACATATTGTTTAATATTATTAAGTGTAACTTTTTCTTTTTTAATGGAAACCACTAAAGGGTCAGTCATGTATCTATAAGCTAATTTTTTAACATCAGAATTCATAGTTGCAGAAAAACATAATGTTTGACGTTTTTTAGAGACTTCTTTTATAATATCTTCTACATCATTTTTAAATCCCATAAGAAGCATTTGATCTGCTTCATCTAATACCAATGTTTTTAATTTGCTAAGATCTATAGTCTTTCTATGGAGATGATCTAAAAGTCTACCTGGAGTTGCAATAATTAGATGAATGTTTCTCTTTAGTTTTTTTAATTGAGAACCTATATCTTTCCCGCCATATGCAGCTAAAATATTTATATCTTTAGCTTTTTTTAGTTTTAGAGCTTCTTCAGTTATTTGAATAGCAAGTTCTCTTGTAGGAGTTACAATCAGTGCTTGAGTTGAATTTATATTAGGTGATATATTTTCAAAAATAGGAAGTAAAAAAGCAAGAGTTTTTCCAGTACCCGTTTGTGCTTCAGCTATAACATCTTTTCCTTCTCTAATAAATTTGATGCTCTCTTGTTGAATTGGTGTTGGTTTAGTAATTCCCATGTGTTTTAACTCATTTATTATATTTTCACTAAGTTCTAGTTCCTTAAAATCCATTTTTTCAGACCTTTCATTATTAATATGTATTTTTATTTAGTTAAGTGAATTAATAATAGCATATTACTGCAATTAATACTAATGTTGCCCTTAAGTTTTTACATTATGATAGTACAATGGTATATTTTTATATGGGAACTTATTATTGATGATTATTATTTGATAAATTTATTACAAATAAAGTCAAAGACATAAACTTTGGAGGTATTAACTAAATTGAAGTCACTTATTATAGCTGAAAAACCAAGCCTGGCAATGAGTATTGTCAAGAGTATTGGTAGTATGGAAAGAAATAATGGATATTTTGAAAATAAAAATTATATAGTTACTTTTGCCTATGGTCACTTACTTCAACTTTACGATGTAGATGATTATTTTGGAAGAGAAAAAACAAAGTGGACTTTGAAAGAATTACCCTTTGTACCAAAAGAATTTAAATTTAGATTACGAAAAGATGAGGGGGTAAAAAAGCAGTATGAAATAATAAAATCACTAATAAAAAGAAATGATGTCCATGAGATAGTGAATTGTGGTGATGCAGATAGAGAAGGGGAAGTAATTGTAAATAATATAATATTTAGAGCTTTTGAAGAAGAACATGTTACTAAACCTGTTAAAAGATTATGGCTGCCGGAACAAACAAGACAAACAATTATACAAAGTTTAAAAGATTTAAGAGATGATATAGAATACAAAAATCTATATGATGAAGGACTGGCAAGAACATATTTAGACTGGAGTTATGGAATAAATTTAACTAGGTATTTAAGTATAAAATCAGGTTCATTTTTACCTGTAGGGCGTGTCTTAATTCCTATTGTGAAATATGTATATGATAGAGACAAAAAAATTGAAAACTTTAAGCCAGAGACCTATTTTGAGATAGGGGCTGTCATAAATAAAGATAACTTACATGTAAAAGCTAAATTAAAAGATAGAAAGTTTGCAGCAAATGAAAGAGATAAAGCTGAAAAACTATTGGATAATTTAAAAGATAAAAAGGCTATAGTTGATAAAGTTGAAAAGAAAAAAGTTAAAAAACAGCCGCCTAAGCTTTTTTCATTGGATACTTTACAAAATAAAATGTTTAAAGAAGAAAAAATGTCTTTGGATGATACTTTAAAAAATTTGCAGAAACTATATGAAGAGGGATATACCACATATCCAAGGACTAATACAGAGTATCTGGCGGAAAATGAAAAAGATAGAATAAAAAGTGTAATTGCAGCAGTAAAAGAAAATTTTAATGCAGATATATCTTTTAAAGATAACAAGAAAATTTTTAACAGTAAAAAAGTAGAAAGTCATAGTGCAATCACTCCAACCATAAAAATTCCACGAAAGGAAAAATTATCGGAAGGTGAAAAAAAGGTTTATACCGCAATAAAAAATAGATTTATAAGTAATTTTTTAAATGAAGAAACAATAATAGAAGAAACAAGTGTAGTAATAAAAATAGATGATGAAATTATTCAATTAAAGGGAAATGTTATAAAAAGTCCTGGCTTTTTAAAATATGAAAAATCTAAAAGGGAAAATGAATTGCCTCAATTTGTAGAAGGAGAGGAGTTAGATACTAAATTTTCAGTAGATCAGAAAGAAACCCAAAAGCCTGGTAGAGTAACAGAATCAGAACTAAACAATTTCCTTAAAAATCCTTTTAAAAAGCAAGAGGTAGAAGATTTAGAGGGTGAAAATGATGATGAAGAATATAAATTGATACTTGAAGGTTGTGAAATAGGCACTGTTGCAACAAGGGCAGGGATAATTAAAAATGCAAAAAAATATGAATATATAAAAGAGCTGAAAGGTCACTTAGAGTGTGAGAATAAAGGTAAAAAACTTATAGAAGCACTTGAAAAATTAAAGATTGATTTAAATAAAGAAAAAACAGTTGAATTTGGTAAGCAGCTTAAAAAGGTTTATAAAGAGGAAATAGGAATAAATGAAATAATAGATAAAGTAAAAGATGAATTAAATAGCATTGTTCAAAATGGTAACAAAATTAAAATAGAAAAGCTGTATCTATATAACAATAAATCAGACAGTAAAATTAAAATAGAAAGCATTGGGAAGTGCCCTGTATGCCATGAAGGAGAAGTTGTTGAAAATAAATCGGGGTATGGTTGTAATAGATGGAAAGAAGGCTGTAAGTTTTTTGTAGGCAATAAAATAGCAGGAAAAGAGATTTTAAAAACCCATGTAAAAAAACTTATTAAAGATTCCAAAACTAATGTCATAAAAGGATTTAAGGGTAAAAGCGGAAAGAAATTTAATGCCTCCTTAGTAATTGATAAAGAAGGAAAAATTGTATTTAATTTTGAAAATGAAGTTTTAGGAAAATGTCCATGCTGCGGACACGATATTGTAGAAGGTAAAAATGCTTTTGGATGCAGCAATTGGAAAGAGGGTTGTAAGTTTACTATATGGAAGAATGATAAATATTTGGCCTGTATGGGCAAAAAACCTACTAAAACTATGGTTTGTGAACTTCTTAAGAATGGCAAGGTTAAAATTAAAGGTTTAAAAGGCAAAGATGGAAATATTTTTGATGCCTATCTTATGTTAATAAAAAATGAAAATAAAAATAAGGATAAATATCCATATAAATGGAAAATGCAAATAACAAAATAGTAATTTTATATAACAAAAAGAAGGAAAACATGGTTATTTATAGAATAATAAAAGTAAAATGATAGATTATGTTCCTATATTATTTGAAGATATAGGAACATAGTGAGAAGCAAAAAGGGTATATGAAGGAGGAAAAGTTATGGATAGGGGAAGTTTCCATCTAAAGGGCGACATTAAAAATTATTTAGAAAAAATGAAATACGACCAAGAAGAAATAGCTATGTTTTTATTAGGGTATCTTATGGGAGAAATGAGAAATGCACAATGGAAAGATATTCATAAAAATTCTCGAAAAAATTTAATTAATGTAGAAGATAGAGAATCTATATTTAATAAACTCAATTATACCGGCATAAATGAAATAAAAATAATGGGGCTTGCTAAAGAAATTTTTGAAAAGCTAGAACAAGGAAAAGTGAAGGGATATACTAGGGCAATTTTTAATGAACTAAAGAGAATTTTAGATTTAAATATTAAAAAGTGGAAGATGAACAAGCAGGAAAATTTGTTTTATGTATTATCCGGTTATGTATACAATACTGCAAGCATCATGCTAAGTGACAAAAAGGGGAAGAGGGCAGTTTGACATTTATGTTTTTTGATCTACAGTTCTACAGGTAATGAAATTACAATTTGCCCACCGCCCGTATATGCATCATTTTGTATATGAAGGCTGCCATTGTGTGCCCTAATTACTTTATTTGCAAAAGTTAATCCAATACCATAATGACCTGTTTGACTTCGGCTTTTATTATCAGTATAAAATAGTTCTGCAGCTTTTTGGAGTGCTTCAGGTGAAAAGCCATTTCCAGAGTCAGTAAATACAAAATAAGCTAAATTGTTTTTAAAATGGACCTGTAAGCTTAAGGATGTTTCATCTGGAGTGTGCTCAAGTGCATTTATAATGATGTTCATAAATGCTCGTTTCATTGAGGAAAAGTCAATGTTCCACATTAGTTCTTTTGGAATACTGACGTCAAGTACAAAATGAATATGACGGTTTCCAATAGAGGATAGTGTATCTTTTTCAATTACATGTAGAAATTTATTTACATTACTTTTTTCTTTGTGCAGGGCAATGGACTGATCATTTTTAGAAGTTTCAATTAAAAGCTCAGTATAATGCTCTATTTCACCTGCTGCTTCTATGATTTCATTTGTATAATCTAATGCATTTTCCTCTTTTTGTGTAAGACTTAATAATTCTGCATTTCCTTTAATGACAGTAATGGGTATCTTAATGTCATGAGCCAGTGCGCTAATTTGTTCACCTTTGTTTTTTTCTTGCTCAAATTGGCAGGTTAAGGATTTTTTAAGACTGCGGCGCAAACTATCTAAGGAATCCATAACTTTTTGATGTTCTATAAAGTAAGAATTTTGCACCTCAAAATCTAAATCTTTATCTTCAATTTTTTGAGTAATGAAGCTAAATTTGTTTAATTCTCTTTTTATCTTATTTGAAAACTGCAGGGAAAGAAAATATAGTGTAATTAACAAAATAATGGTAAAAAGCAAACCAATAATTAATCCAGGATAAGGCATCAAATTTCGAAGAGTTGGGTTTGCAAATTGCATGATCAATTTGTAATGAATTACGCAGTATTCTTTTGGGCGCTCGATTATAGCATAAGCATTTCCGAAAAAATCAGCTCCTGTAAATTGGTGGTTTTTAATACGTAATTTTGCTTTTTTAATTTGGGACTTATTCATGGTACTTTTTTTTACATCTAAAGTTTGTTTGTCTAAAATTGTATATTTCAAATTTTCAGGTATTAATTCAGAAGTCACTTCTTTAGCACTTTTTATACTTGGTGTAACTTTTTCCACTAATTGTTCTGAATAGCTAGCTGGCAGCAGCATTTTATTATTAGAGATATAACTAAAAACAAAAAGCAAAGCAAGTAAAAGTATAATAAAAGAAAATCCCACTTTTAAGATAAATTTAATAATATAGATTTGAAAGGATGTTTTTTTTACTTCCACATGTATCCAACTCCCCACACTGTTTCTATAGGAAAACAGTTATATCCTTTAAATTTATTGCGGATTAATCTTATATATTCAGTGATTACCGAAAATTGAGTGTCACTGTCCAAATCATAAATTGCCTCAAAAATTGCCTGCTTTGTAAATACTTTGCCTCGATTAAGTGCTAAAAATTCGCAAATATTATATTCATTTTTAGTAAAAGCAATGACATTATTATTGACCAGTATTTCCTTCTTATCAAAATCAATTGTAATATCACCATATACTAATTTTTTTGTTGATTTGCCGCGATTTTCACGTCTAAGGTATGCTTCAACACGAGCATTTAATTCCATTACTCCAAAAGGTTTTGATATATAATCATCCCCGCCAAAGGCTAACCCTTTTACGATGGATGATTCGTCTGTTTTTGCTGTTAAAAAAATAATTGGAGAATCTACTGTACTGCGTATTTTCTGACAAAGTTCAAAGCCATCTATCTCTGGCATCATTACATCCAGCAAAATCAAATCATATCCACAAAATTCTTCTATAGGAATATTTTCTGGATCTTGCAGTGTAATTACTTCATGATGATTTAATTCCAAAGCATTTTTTATCAATTTTAAAATTCGCTTGTCATCATCTACAGCTAAAATTTTTGCCATGTTCTACCCTCCCACTGTTTACATGATACTTTTATTGATTATTTTTGTCTACCTTCCCAAAAGTGAAAGGAAAGTATATAGAAAATAATACAGCAAATTGTCATTATTATCATAGATGTTAGTCCTGCATTTAGCCCATTTTGGGTATATGAGAAAAAAATTTCTTTTGGGAGGATTTTCCCTTGAAGCTTGTATTGAGATATAACTATAAAGTTTATAAATCGTATGGGCCACACCCAGGGCAAGAACATCCAAACACTATCTCCCTGTCCTGTAGAGGCTACAGCACAAATTATGACCCCGGCAAATCCAGTTATATTACAAACAGCTGTATTAAAATGATAAGCTAAAATTAAGTATAAACTATAGAGGAAAATAACACATAAAAATATTAAAGCCCCTGTTTTAAAATATAAAAGATAGTTTATGCTGTTTATATGTAATATAAGTTTCATGGATATGAAAAATAGTAATATAGCAAAAAATATAGCTCCCAAGCACATTGTAAGTAACATGCACAGTTGACTTATAAAAGAAGTTGTTTTATGGGAAAGTTTGCTGAGCATTATTTGACAATGCCCAGCTTGTTTTTCTTGATCAGCAATTAGTGCACAAAGTACTGCAGCAAGTAATGAAAAGGCAAAACCTATCAGTTTAAAAAAGTTACTAAATATCCCCAAATCACTTGATTTACCAAGCCTTGTAAAAGTCATAAGACAAACTAAGAGGAAAGGCAGCACAATATGTGCCCGGAGAAAAATACTGTGCCTATTTTTAAAAAATTCTGCTTTGTAGCTGTGCCAAAATTCAATCATATTAATGTACCTCACTTTTTTTAAATGAATAAGTGGTAAAAGTTATTAGAATTAAAAATAGAAAAATTCCTATTAAAATACCAACTGGAATAACTGATGGATTTAATAAGCTGCTTCCTGGTTCTAGGGGTAGTCCATTTGGATGATGATGCAATATTGGACACTGCAGTCTAAGAGGGAAGGTCCATGGAGATAGCCACCATAAAGAGGATGGGGCATAAGCTGCACCAAGCTCCATATTAGCTGCACAGGTTCCAAGTAATAAGACAAAGAAATTTATCTTTTTACTTAACCATAGGCATAGAGGAATCTGCCAGAGGGATGTAAGCCAGTCTATGATAGCGGCTATAAGACAATAGTAAAATGGTGCACCATTTAATTGTGTCCTAGTAAAGATCATATTTAATATAGTAAGAATTACACATAAAAAAATAGAGGATATCAATGTAAATGATGATAAAATTGTAATTTTAGATATCCAGCTTTTCTTTAAATTAATGGGAAAAGAAAAAATCGTCTTATAACCTGTGCTGTTTTCTTCAAGTTTGTGAAACATACTTGTAGTTAAAGCAATTAAAGCTGGCATCCATAATAATGACCAATGATTTATAGAAGTAAAAACAGAGTCAGCAGTGAAATATCCAAAGCCTAAAAAATCAAAAGTAAAGCTAAGAATAGTACATAATATAGGCATAAAAATAAGTATTTTACGAAGCATAGTTCTTTTTGTTTTTAAATTCTCAGCAATTAGATATTTATTCATCTGGCAATCCTTCTTCCTCTAGTAGTTTTTTCTGCAACACTCATAAATAGTTCTTCTAAATCTTCACCTGGGTTAACTTTTCCTTGGTAACCTAATATTCCGTGACTCATAATTCCAACATAATCTACGATCTGCTCTACTTCTGCTAAAATGTGGCTGGATAGTATTACAGTCATCCCTTCCTCTGGAAAGGACTTTATGAGTTTCCGTAAGTCTTGAATACCAATAGGATCCAATCCATTAGTTGGTTCGTCTAGTATGAGTAATTTAGGATGATTTAAGATTGCAGTGGCAATTCCTAAACGTTGTTTCATTCCCATGGAGAAATTTTTAGCTTCCTTTTTACCTGTATCTGTTAAGTCTACAATTTTTAATACCTCTTTAATACGTTTGTTAGGTAACCCTAAAAGGGTGGTGTGAACTTTTAGATTTTCCTCTGCAGTTAAATTTCCATAAATAGGAGGCTGTTCAATTAAGGCACCAATATTTCTTAAATCCTTACGGCTCCATGTATGACCATCAAAAATGATTTTACCTGAAGTTGGCTTTAACAGTCCTGTTAGCATTTTTAATGTAGTGGATTTTCCTGCACCATTAGCACCAAGAAGTCCATAAATATGATTTCTTGGAATTGAAATATCAAGGCTATTTACAGCACAATCCTTTTTAAATACTTTCGTTAATTTTTGAGTTTCCAATAAATAATCTTTTTCCATAATTAGTACTCCTTCCTTATGTACAAGAAGAGAATATCAAATAAAAATCAAGATTTTAACAAAAAAACGATGCTTAAAAATAAATTGTATTAATATGTGAATTTAATATTAAAGTGTAATAATATATAAAATGTGAATACAAATGTAAAATATGAGCTCAATTGTAAAGTATTGCAGAAAAATATCGAATATTAAACTAGATCGTTAAATTGTGAAGGGAGACGAATTTTAATGAAACAGTGGTTTAGCAATTTAAAAATGGTTCAAAAAATAATGTCATTATCTATTTTAACATCTCTATTTATAATAATAGTAGGCATAATTGGAGGAATCTATATAGGACAGATAGGTAAAAATGCAGCTGACATGCATAATGACAATTTAGCTGGCATAAATGCTATTAGAGCTTTAAAGGACAATCAAACGGAAATTAGGGCAGACCTACTTTCTCTTGTATACAAAAGGGATAGAAATGAACTTGATAGTATAAAAAAGGAAATGGCTAATTTAAAACAAGATAATACTAAAATTATGAACAATTATGAAAGTTCTATTACAAAGGATGAAGATAGAAAGCTATTTGAAGAACTAAAAAAGTCAGTAAATGAATATAGAGACATTCGTGAGCAAGTTATAAAGCTTGTTAGTGAAAATAACTATGATGAAGCACTTAATGTTTTCCGTACAATTACCCCTGTAAGGAAAAAATTGAATAGTCAAATAGATAATATGATTAATCTCAATGTTAAGTGGGCTGATGAGAAGGATAATGTTAATGACAAGATGACGGCGAGTGCTTTTACTTTTATTGTAATTGTAACTGTTTTAGGGTTGGTTGTTTCTGTCTTACTAGGAATACTAATAGCTAAATTGCTGTCGGAGAAAGTAAAAAAGATATTGCAATTGGGAGAAGCTATTGGAAGTGGGGACTTAACACAAAAAATAAATGTTAAGAGTAAAGACGAAATTGGCAATCTTGCTGAAGCTTTAAATAAGTCAATGGAGAATATAAGAAATTTAATTTTACAAATTAGTAATAGTTCTACAGATATAAGTGCTTCTAGTGAAGAACTGTCTGCAACGACAGAAGAAGTTTATGCTAGTATAGAAACTGTAAATGAGTCCACTGAACAAATAGCAAAGGGTAATGAAAATTTAAGTACTGTAACGGAAGAAGTAGATGCTGCTGTTCAGGAAATAAATTCAACTACAGCTGAACTTTCAAATAAGGCTGATAATGCGTCATCTTCAGTAAAAGAAATAAAAACACGGGCAGCTGAGGTGAAAACTAAGGCTAAAGCAGATATAGAAAATGGAGATAAAATTTATAGTGAAAAGCATGAGAACATTATAAATGCTATAGAAGCAGGAAAAGTTGTTGATGAGGTAAAAGTAATGGCTGATTCCATAGGAGATATAGCAGAACAGACAAATTTATTGGCTTTAAATGCAGCTATAGAAGCAGCTAGTGCTGGAGAACATGGTAAAGGATTTGCAGTAGTGGCGGAAGAAGTAAGGGGACTGTCAGAGGAATCAGCGAAGGCTGTTACACAAATTCAGAGTATGGTAGTACAAGTTCAAGATGCTTTTAATAATTTATCTAACAGTGCAAAAGATATACTGGAGTACATAAATAATAATGTAAAACCAAGCCAGAAACTGCTCCTGGAAACAGGCATGGCATATGATAGGGATTCTGAATTTATGAATAATATGGCTAGAGATATAGCATCAGCTGCAAATAAAATGAGTCAAACTGTAGAGCAAGTAACAGCAGCTATTGATAATATATCCTCAACTACACAAGAATCTGCATCAGGGTCTGAAGAAATATTAGGTAGTGTAACTGAAGTTTCCACTGCAATACAGGATATAGCAAAATCTGCACAAACTCAATCGGAACTTGCACAAAATCTTGATGAAATGATTCATAAATTTACTGTATAGATATTTAAAAGTTTATTTATGCAGTTTTAAGTATTATAAAAAACATGCGAATATAATCGCATGTTTTTTATACTGTGTTTAATTAGAGTTTACCATTTCGTATGAATTCATTTAATCTTTTATTTTTTATAAGTTTTATAAAAAAATACATAATAATTATAAAGCCTACTATTTCAGTTAGGTAGTAGGAAGGATCTGTAATAAGTCTTTGAAGTGTTCCTTCTGCCCAATTTCCTTCTGGTCTTTCAGGAAATTTAAATCCCAAAAATGGCCAAAAAAGTATTCCTTTATATAGCTGCATACTGTCGAGCATTAGATGGATTGAGGTTGAAATTCCAAGTGTGAAAACACGGTTTCCTTTATTTCTTTTAATACGACCTATACCTATTAATAGAAGCAAAAGGGAAAATAAAAGGGTATGTCCAAATATACGACTATTATGGAAGGTGTTCCTAAATAGAAATGCTCCTATGGGCTTATCTATGAGGTCAGGAAGTATTGCCCCAACAAGAACAAATCTATAATCAATTGTTTCCTTTTTACTTATCTTTTCATAGAATTTGAAAACTGCTGTTGTGGGGCCAAGGTGTCCGAAAAAAACCATATATTTATCTCCTAACCTAATTATTTATTTTAATCATTTGTCTTTTGTGGTTCATCATATTCTTCGCCAAAAGTATCTACAGTTACGCTTTTCATCTTTTGGTCTTCACAAGGCTTATCGTTGTAATCTCTTTCTTGTGCTACGATTTCATCTACTGCATCAATTCCTTCTACAACTTTTCCAAAAGCAGCATACTGACCATCGAGATGAGGTGCATTATCTGTCATTATAAAAAATTGAGAGCCTGCAGAATTAGGAGCCATAGTTCTAGCCATGGAGATTACACCTTTTTCATGTTTCAAATTATTTTGAAAATTATTTGCTGAAAATTCACCCTTAATCGAGTAACCTGGGCCGCCCATTCCTGTACCTTCAGGATCTCCTCCTTGAATCATGAATCCAGGTATAATCCTGTGAAAAATTGTACCATTATAAAAACCCTTTTTAACTAAGGATATAAAGTTATTTACTGTATTTGGGGCGGTGTCGGGATAAAGTTCTATTTTTATTAATTTACCGTTTTCCATTTCAATTGTAACTATAGGATTTTTCATTTATGTTCCTTCTTTCATTAAATTTGTATGTATTTATACAATAAGTTTTATTACAGCTTCTGTCAAGTAAGTAATATGGTAAATAAGATGAACAATTAATAAGTGAAAAGAGGAACGTGCCTAGATTTAATTTATACTAATCTAGGCACGTTCTCTTTTTATATATATCAATTATTTTTATATCTTAAATGTATTTATATCTGAGCCTAATTTTACAGCCATATTAGACAAATTCTCTGATACTTCTGCTACTTCTTTCATAATAGCCATTTGTTCCTCAGAGGAGGCTGCTATGCTTTGTATACTTTCTGATGACTCCTTAGAAATGTCTGATATTTTGTTTACTGAATTAACCATATCCTGTATTGAAGTTGTAATTTGGTTTACTCCCTTAGCTACATATTGTATTTGATCAGAAACACTACTTATATCTTTTAATATTTCACTAAAAGAAGTCCCTGTATTTTTAACTAAATTAATACCAACTTTAACTGATTTGCTGCTTTCTTGCATGGAATTTACTGCTTTTTGAATTTCATTTTGTATTTCTTTAATAAGTACATTAATTTGAGTAGATGAATTAGATGACTGTTCTGCTAATACTCTTACTTCTTCTGCTACAACGGCAAATCCCTTTCCGTGTTCTCCAGCTCTGGCAGCTTCTATAGCTGCATTTAAGGCAAGTAAATTAGTTTGTTCCGATACATCTATAATAATAGAACTTATATTTCCGATTTCTCCTGATTTACTATTTAGTATATTTACAACCTTTGATAATACTGTAGTGTTATTATCTATGATTTCCATCTGTTCTACAGCATTATTTACAACACTTGTACCTTCTTCGGCTTTTTTATAAGTCTCAACAGAATGATTTGTAACGTTTTGTACCTTTTCGGATATTTTATCTATATCTCCATAAATATTGGTCATACTATTTACTGTTTTATCTGCATCTGCTACCTGGCTGCTGCTGCCTTCAGCTATATGAGAGACAGATGTTGCTATTTGACTTGCAGTGGTTTCTGTCTGCTCGGAACTAGCAGCTAATTCCTCTGAAATAGAAACTATCTGTTCTATACTTTCAGAAACCCCTGAAATCATATTTTTTAAGCCTGCAGTCATACTATTCAAATTTTTACTCATAATATTTAACTCATCTTTTGTGTTTATTTCTAATGTTTTTGTTAAATCTCCTTTAGAAACAGCATGTACTAATTCATTAACTTTTGATATATTTTTCCTAATTTGTCTACTAAACCAGATTGCTACAAGTACGCTTAATGCAATAATTATCAAAAACGTAAGTATTGTTTTAAAAAGGAAAGACTTAAGTGGGGCATATAATTCCGATTGAGAAACAGTTATGGCTATTGTCCAACCTGTTTCTGGGACTGTAGTATAATATACTCTATATTTATCATTATTTTGGTAGAAAGTGTTTTTACCACTGTTCTGTTTTACAATTTCATTTCCAATAGCTGCTAAACTACTATTACTGTCATTTGAAATTTTAACTTTCATAATTTTGCTTTTATCTGGGGCTGATATATATGTCCCATCGGTACTTAAAAGAAAGGCTCTACCGCTTGTACCAAACTTCATGTCTTGTATAGCCTTTTGTAGACTAGTTAAATCCATATCTGCTGTAGTAGCACCCATAAACTGCTTATTTTGATCGTAGAAAGGCGATGCTGCAGTAACCATGGTAACTTTACTAGTGTCATCATAGTATGGTAAAGACCAAACTAAGCTCTTATTTGCATTTTTGGCGTTTTTATACCAATCATATTTGAAATAATTATAAGCTTCATTACTATACTCATCTGTATATTCTACATTACCGTTATTTTTATATGCATAGGGTCCATAGTACTTTTGGCTCGCATTATATTTATTTGGTTCATACCAGACTCCTGAACCATATGTTTCCTCATTAGTTTTTACAAAGTTCTCCAATAAGGATTTATAGGCATCTGGGCTTAAAGTGCCTCCTGAAGTCTCGGCTACTTTGGCCAAAGTTTCAGCTACTTTACCATTCTTTAATAGAAGTTTCTGCATATTTTCTACAGACTCATGTAACTTATAGTCCATTTTTTCATCAATTTGAGCATTGATCATGTTTTTAGAATTAGTATATCCAATAAAGGATACTATAGATGTTCCTAGTAAAACTAATGGTAAGATACATGCTAAAATTTTTCCTTGCATATTTCTTAATTTCAACTAAATTACCCCTTTTCAAATGTTATTATATGGATTCTTTAATATTAATGTGGATTGCGTATATTATTTATCTGATGGTTACCTAATGTAATACTCCCACTTCTATCAAAGTGGGAGCTAACAGTAGCTACGCCCCTAGATAATTCATCTAAACTTAGAGGGAGAAACAAAACTCCCACTAAGTAAGATTCATTGATGTTTTGTACATATAAAAGTGCAATTAGTTTAGTATTATAAAACCCCCTTCAACCATATCATAGGGGAAATTTTAACTCAATTAAATTTGAAAAGAAGTATATATTTTCAAATATGTTGTAACAATTATTCTATACTTGTTAACAATTTCTTAAATTTAGTCATGAAAATTGTTTATAATGTGGATTTTTTTCCGTCACTATTAAATTTTCATTATTAATTCTTAACTTGCGAAAGTTGAGGTCTATTAGTTATTGAGGGCTTTTCTAAAATATAGAGATGCTATTAAATGTATAAAGTCAAATATTTAGAGCAAAATAAAATTTGTAGAATATAGGTATCAATTTTAAGGAGGGTTTAGATTATGAATTCAACTTTAATGGCTCCAAATGCTCAGTATCAATCATGTATTGATTCTTGTAATAAATGTATGCAATTATGTGAGGAATGTTTCAGAATGTGTCTGTCAGAACCAGATGTAAAGGCAAGAGAACATTGTATAGTTGATTTAGTTGATTGTGCAGAAATTTGTAGAACAGCTGCAACTACCATGGCTAGAAGAGGATATCATGTAAATGATATTTGCAATTTGTGTGCAACAACTTGTGATGAATGTGCATCCGAATGCAGTAAATTCAATGATGAACACTGTAGGATGTGTGCAGATGCATGTCGTCAATGTGCTGATGAGTGCAGAAGAATGAGCACTATGTAAAAAAAGTATAGACACAAAAAAGAAACCTCTTTGTGTTTTCACGAAGAGGTTTTTGCAGTATTTTTATTAGACATTGGAACCTTGTCCCTATTAATGAGTATTATATAATAGCAAAATAAAAATTTTAAACAATTAAATATCGTTAAATTTGGGGATGAGAATATGGAACATGATTCAAAAGGAAAAATAAAAACTCACTCACAAAGGGAAGTTAGTTCAGTATCTAAAAAGGAAGGAATTATACTAGACTTAAGTGATTTGCACTATACAACAGACATCGATGAAAAAAATGAAGCATATCTTCTAATAAGTGACTTAAAAAAAGTTTACTTTGATAATCCTGAAAGCAGCATAAAGCTAACTGATATTGATTATGTAGTAATTAGTGGAGATTTTGTTGAACGTGGCGATTCAGAATCATCCTTTGAAAAATCATTCAAGTTTATAGATATATTGAGTAAAGAACTTAATGTACCTTATCAAAAAATAGTTATAGTACCTGGAAACCATGATTTAAGTTGGAATGTTACTATGAGCAGCTATCATTTAACTATTGGTACTCCTGGACCTAACGATAAAGTAGTTACTAATGTTGGAACTGATTTGTTTTATTTAAAAAGAAATGATGCAGAATGGTATAAAAAGTTTACAAACTACAGCAAATATTTGTATGAGATGTTATATAAAGTTCCTTTTCCGGATAATCCTAAAGAACAGCTTAAAGTTATACTGGGGGATTTTATAGATAATCAAAAAGTAGCATTCTTCATGTTAAATACTGCTGCTGAAATTGACCAGTTCAATCGTGAAGTAACTTATTTTGATACGGATGGATTAATAAAGGTTTCAAGACAGCTGACCCAGAACAATATAATAAAAATAGCAGTAGGACATCATCCTGTAGATCTTACAAATAGCTATGGAAATGATATTCCCTTTGCAAATGCACTTCAAAATGAAAATTTTAAAATTTACTTGCATGGCCATGTTCATAGGAGCATAAGTTTGGATTATCTAAACCCTCAAAATATAAATCCTAACATGGTTATGATTGGAGCTGGAGCCTTAAGCGTTGGGAAAAGCGGCTTATGGCCTGGTGTTCCTGAAAGGTACAATGTAATAAAGATATCAAAAACAGATAAACCTAATAAAATACGTGTATCAGTAAATACCCGTCAGCGGGAGTATATAGGAAGTTACTGGCAGCCAGCATATATATACTATGAAGATGATGGAAAAAAGCTGACTAATATATGGAGTAATGTTATATAAACAGAGTTCTTGGCATCAGATGGAGTTTTGACTCCACCTGATGATTAGAAATCGTTATCCAGGGACATAGCTGCTCTTTACTCCAACTTGGAGAAAAGCAGATGTCCCAAATTCTTTGATTTGGTGACAGTCGCTTTCACAGAGTGCGTGGGAGTATTAGAGCAGGTAGTCATCGGATAAATTAATAACTCAACTTTCGCACATGTGAAATTTTAACTTAATATAAAAAATTGCGAAACAATTTTTTTAGTTGAAAGTTGATAGTGGACAATTGACAGTTAAGGATGATTTTTAGCTATCGCAAAAAATCTTTAAATTTATATAGATTAACTTAGCGACGTTTTGCTTTAGCAAAACGAGTTTTCAAAAATTTAATTAAAGATTTTTTGTAGTATAACGGAAAAAAATCCACCTTCACTGTCCACTATCAATTGTCAACTTTCAACTAAATTGTTTCGCAATTTTTTAAAATAAAATTATACTGGGAAATATGCTGATAAATTGAAATCAAACTTATCAGCATATTTCTCAGTGTAAATAAATGTCATATAAAATATACACAAATTATTTGTAAAATTGAAATACAAAGGATGCTTTTATATGAGCACTATTTTTACAAAGTAAAAGTAATCTGGAGTATTTACCATAGTACCTTGAAATTAGCACATTTGTAGTATGGGGATTAACTAAAACTTTTGTATCGGTAATCCAGTTCATTAAATTACCACTAACTTGTACTGCCGCAGCAACTGGATAATTACTTTCATTGGTAACGAAAAAAGTACCTTCATTGATGTCTTCAATATTTACTACTTCAGAAACTGTACTTTTATACAAATCAAAAGTCCAGTGATACTCTTTTACTCCCATAAAACGTTTGATTGTTTTAGGTTGCTTATCACAGCAGGTAATTAATAATTTAGGACTTAATTTATCATCTTCCGTGGAATTTGAGCTAAATATAAAGAGTGATTTTTCTTTTTCATCGGAACTTAACATAAATAGTTTGTTTTTTGTAATATCAAAATTATTATCATAAAATAGATCCATTATATTTATATCAATAGATCCATGAGAATCTTTATTTACTGTATAGGATATTTGAGTTTGTGGATTACTACATTCATTTAATTCACAAATATTCTTGTCCACTTCTGATATATACAGATTAGGACTCAGAGAGCATGTCTTTAACTCTTTTAAATATAGTCTCAAAATTATAGAATTAATATGAAAATCCTTTAACCAATTAGAAATATCAAAAAAGATATAACCTTTATAATCTTTATCAGACTCAAGTCCAGTAAAAAGTGTGTTTAGTATAATATTTTTAGGGTTTAAGTTAGTAGCGGTGAAACATTTTGAAGCAGGTATTTCTATAGAGGTATCTTCCATAATATATCACTTCCTTTTTATTGTAAGTAACGGTGCATAACATAATAATTTAATAGAAGTAATATAAGGTACATTTTATCAACAATTTCAATGCCCATAGTATCAGTATAGAAAATTTAATTGAAAAGTTGACTTATATTCTAGATATTTTTACTATTATAACTGCTTCAATATAGTATATAATGGAAGTATATAAGAATAAAAACTGTGGTAAATATGATTTGAGGGGTATATGATAGATTACAATTTTAATGATATAAGTGGTTCAAAAAACTGGGTTATAAAATATTATGTTTTAGGATGGTGTTTAAGATAAAAAATTTAAGAAATCACAAGGGTATAGGATACTTCCTAGTGACCTTTGGAATAATCAACATACTATATTTTATTAGTTGCTTCATAGCATTTAGCAGGTTTGTGAATTTTTCAGAATTTTTTGTTATATTAGGAATTGTTTGCGTGATCTTAGGAATTTATAAAATAAGGTTTTATGAAAATAACTTTAATAAAGTGGTGAGAAGATTTTTAATAGCTTTAAAAGTTTTTATATCCATAATTGTTATTTCATTTATTTTTGTTGAAGGATGCATTTTTGTAAGTGCTAATGAAAGTCATAATAAGAAGCCTGATTATATTATGATTTTAGGTGGGGGGATCAGTGGAAGAAATATGCTTCTAGTTCAGCTTCAGAGAACTCAAGAAGCACTTAAATATATAAAACAAAATCCAGGTATAAAAATCATTGCGTCAGGGGGACAGGGGCCTGGAGAAGATATATCGGAAGCAGAAGCTATGAGGATATACCTTGCTGAGCATGGAGTAAAGAATGAAGATATAATAAAGGAGGAAAAATCCAAAAATACTTTGGAAAATATGAAATATACTAGGGAGATTTTGAAGAAAATAGATGGTAGGGAAAATATACAGTTAGCTGTTGTTACAAGTAATTTCCATGTTTTTAGAGCTAAATTTTTGGCTAAAAGATATGGATTTCAAGTTGAAGGTGTTCCTGCACCTGTAAACTATTTGCTTCTGCCTAATTATTGTGTAAGAGAATATTTTGGGATTGTTAAATCTTTTATTTTCGATAGGTAGAAGATATTAAACAAATTGATCTGAAAAATCATATAATTCTCTTGACAAATTTTATAAGATGTTTTAGTATTATTACATGATATAAATATTACGAAGTAAGGAAGAAAATACACTATGATAAAAGATGAGGATATTAAAATTGTTGATAAAGCTATACATGAACTCGTATATAAAATGATTAACAGCAAATTTTTAAATGATTATTCAGATAAAACAAAAAAAATGTCTATGCTTGATTTTAGAGTTCTAAGAGTAGTATCAGAAAACCCAGGAAAACAGATAAAGGATTTACTTAATATATTGCAAGTTCCTAATAGTACACTTACAAGCGTTATAAATCGTCTTGAAAAGCGTGGAATTGTAAAGAGAGTTATAAGTCCAGAGGATAGACGCTCATTTAATCTTGAAATTACTGATGAAGGCAAAGTTATTCAAGAAGAACATATGAAGTTTGATTATGAAATTGCTAAAAAATATTTGGAAGCAACAGAAAATGATCAGGAAAAAGAATTTCTTATTAAATTTTTAAGGAGATTAGCAAAGTCTTTATAATATAAATTTGTTTGAATTCAAACAAATTTTTTTTGATAAATTATTACGAACTACAAAATATTTATACTTAAAAATTTTTATTAATCGGAGGTATTGAAATGAAAGTAAAAGTATATCGATTTGAACCAACAGTAGAAGAAGGTGAACATTATGACTGTTTTGATGTTCCAGTAATTTTTGAAGAAAAGTGGACTGTAATGAATGTTCTCGATTATATCCAGGAACATTGTGACAGCAGTTTGAGCTATTACAAACACAGTGCCTGTGGCCATGGAATTTGTGGAAGATGCACTCTTATGGTTGATGGTACTCCTTCTCTTGCATGCACACATGTAATAGAGAAGGGCGATGAAATTGTCCTTGAGCCTTTAAAAGGAAGAAAAAAAGTAAAAGATTTGGTTACTATATCAATGAATCTTACTTAGTGGGAGTTTGCCACTAAGTTTAGATGAATTATCTAGGGGCGTAGCTACTGTTATCTCACGCTTTGATAGAAGTGTGAGTGTTACAGTAGGTAGCCATCAGATAAAAAATATAAGAGGGGGTAAATAAAATGAGTAATTTAAAAAGTAGTGAGGAACCAGCAGTTAAATTTGCAAAGCTTATGGCTGAACTATACTATTTTATGGCACAGGAAATGGTTGAAAGAATGGGAGAAGAAAACGGAAAGGATGCAATTTCATCTGCAGTTAAGAAGTTTGGTAAGGCAAGGGTAGATGCGATGAAAATTGAAGCAAAAGAAAAAGGTTTGGATTTAAGCAATCCCAGAACCTATGCTGCTGTTAGAGACATGCCTTCAAATGGCTGGAAATATTCAGATAATGATCAATCAAAAATTACTTATTGCCCTATGGGAGATGTATGGTCACAATATGGGAAAGCTGGTATGGATCTAGGACATCTATATTGTGAAATAGATCATATTTTATTTGAGGCTTTTGGTATGAAGCTGGAAAGACCCTATTGTATTGCAAAAGGTGATAAAATTTGTAAGTTTAATTTAAAAATGTTATAAAAATAGGAGGCTGTTAAAATGCAAATAGATAAGATAATTGATACTGACATATTAGTTGTTGGAGGTTCTGGAGCAGGATCAATGGCAGCTGTAACAGCTGCGAGAAAAGGAGCAAAAGTACTACTTGCAGTAAAAGGGAAGCTTGGAAAAAGCGGAAATGCCATTATGGCAGGGGCAGGATTTTCTATGGATGGAGAAACAGCATATTATAAATATGGACTCAAGGAAGCAGATCCTAAAAATACAAAGGGAAAATTATTTGAACAAATTGTAAAACAGTCTTTTTATTTAAGTGATCAAAATATGGTTGAGCAGTTTGTAAGTGATTGTGATGAGTGCTGCTGGGAACTTAAACAGTGGATTGAAAAAGCAGGACACAAGGTTGTATTTTTTGGAGAAGAAGGATATATAAGCTCGGGTAAAGCTGTGGGAGTTGGCTGCCGATATGGAGTTTCAAAAGCAGGTGGTATTGATGTTATAGAAGATTTTATAGCAGTGGATATTTTAATGGAAGATAAAAAAGCTGTAGGTGCAGTGGGCATAGAAGTATATACAGGAAAAATTATTGAAATCAGATCAAAGTCAGTTATTTTAGCTACTGGCGGATATCAGCCTTATTCCTTTAAATGTACTGTTTCCGATATGACTGGCGATGGAATGGCTATGGCATACCGTGCAGGAGCCAAGCTTGCAGATATGGAATTTTTATTATATATACCAGCAGTTGCCCTTTCACCATCAGTATATAAAGGTTCAATTTATCCCTTCTTACACTCCAGTATGTTAATGCCTATTGTTAAAAATGGTAAGGGAGAATCAATTTTAGATAATATACCTGAAAATTTACTTAAAATGGCCAAGGAAAGTGAAATGGGAAAGCTTATATTTACGTATTATTATGGAGATCAAATTGCAAGAGGAAAAGGAACTCCAAATGGAGGAGTATATTTTGATTATTCCAATGTACCTTTTGATATTTATGAAAAAGCTTTAAAAAAAGCTGAACCATTAATGAACATATGGTATAGAAAAGGATTCTATCAAGGAAACAACTTGGATACTTTTGTTGAAAATATTAGAAAGGGCATTCCATGGGAAGTAGGTATTGGCAGTGAATACAGCATGGGCGGCATTGAAGTAGACGAAAATATGTACACTGGAGTACCAGGACTTTATGCAGCTGGTGAGACTACAAGTGGTGTATTTGGAGCTATGAGGGTTGCAGATGGACTTATTGAAATGCTTGTACAGGGTTATAGAGCAGCATTGTCCGCTTGCAAATATATACAAAATGTAAATGAGCCAAGTATGAAAAATACCAATATTGATAGTATAATTAAAGATATTTTTTCACCTCTTGAAAGAAAAGAAGGAGTTAGTCCTATAAAAATACACAGAAATATAGAAAAAACGGCTGATGTTGGATTCAACTTTAGAAGAAATGAAGAGGGACTTACAAAAGCTTTAGATGAAATTTTAAAAATACACAAATATGACATAAGCGCAATGAGTACTAAAAGTAAAAATAGAGTTTATAACTATGAATGGATAGAATCAGTACAGGCTCGAAATCTTTTAACTTGTACAGAAGCAGGTGTAAGAGCTGCCCTTATGAGAAAGGAAAGTAGGGGTACACACATACGTGATGATTATGAATTTGTAGATAATGATAACTGGCTTTTAAGGATTATGAGTTCGAAAGGTGAAGACGAAACCATGAAATTATCAACCAGAAAGCCTAAAGTAACAACAATGGAACTTCCAGGTGGTAAAAATAAGAATATTCCTGATTATATGCTTTCAATGTTAAAGTAAGATAAGACATACTTTTGAGTGAATTTTTACTCAAAAAGTATGTCTTATTAAAAATGAGTATAAAAACTATATTAGATATAAGGTTTTCCCGTAGTAGATACAGGGTTTTGGCCCATTGATCTGGCAATAGACAATCCTACCTTTCTAGCAGCAATTACCGATTGTCTTACAGCACCTGGATCTCCTGTGACAGTTATGATAACTTCGTTTGAATGAGCAGTTCCTTGGCTTGGACTTAAATAACTAACAAGTTCAACATTTGCAGTTTTAAGTGCAGTATCTGCCATTACTACACCAATTCCCGCTGGAGCACCTACAATTATTCCAAAAGCTTTTCCAACAGGGGCGCCAAAACCTTTGTTTAAAGCAAGACTTGCCCTTGCAGTATAGTGCAATTCAATATGACCTGCATCAAATCCATAAACATCTCCGAAATTTCTTTCTGTTTTACTAAGGGCGATTTCTACGGCCCTTCTTACATCAGATACATCTTCTGCTGCAAGTATGATCAAACAACCATGTCCTGCTCCACCTTTTGTATCTCTTGGAAGTTCAACACTCGCAACTTCTGTATTAGTAGCCTTTACTGCTTCATCAGCAGCCATGATTTGAGAACCTGCTCCTGTCCTGTTGCTTATAATTCCTATTGAATGATGTCTTTTATCTAATCCCATCTTCTCATGCAAAGAACTATCCACATTTGCTATAACAAGACCTAATGTATCTCCATATTTTACTGTTCCCACAAATTCAGTTATTGATGATGGTACACTCATTACATATGTCTCCTTTTGAGGTCGATACTTTCTTGTGCTTTTTTACCTCTGTTAAATTTTTATATGTCGATTTTATAATTTTACTAATTTATTTCTTCAGAGTCAAATTTTTTTAAAATTACTCTATATAAAGTTTAGCTTGTTAAGATAATTTGTATATGAAGTATATAAATAGTATAATTATATTTATTATTAGATGTAATCTAATACAGGAGGTGATCTAATGAACAATTTAAAGCAGTGTCCATGTAAAGGTAGCAATTTGGATAAAATGATTCAGCCTGCTATACTTGCAGCTCTTGTAAAAGAAGAATTACACGGTTATAAGATTATCCAGAGAATTGCACAAACAGCCATGTTCAATGGAAATAAACCTGACCCCACAGGAGTATATCGTCATTTAAAAACTATGGAAAGTAATGGACTCATTATATCAAGTTGGGATACAAATGATTCTGGTCCAGCTAAAAAAATTTTTAAAATTACTGAAGATGGTTATCAATGCTTATGTACCTGGGTTTCAACATTAGAAGACTATAAAAATACAATTGACACATTTCTTAATGAAGTAAAAAGTGTTATTAGTAATGACAAATCAGCCCAATAGAAATATATCATTTCGTATTATTTATTTTAATGATTTGGAGGTATCTATATGACTATAGATAAAATCCTTAATGATGCTAAAAGTGAAAAATTACTTAATAAAGAAGAGGCAATAGCATTGTTAAATGTAAAAAACAATTCCAGTGACTTTTATAAAATTATATCACTTGCAAACGAAATGACACGTTCTGAATTTAATAACAAGGCTTTTATATTTGCCCAAATAGGATTAAACGCAGAACCGTGTCCTGTAAACTGTAAATTTTGTTCCATGGGTAAAAACCATTATACTATGGAAAGTACATGGAGAAAGGATATAAACTCCATACTATCTGAAACTAAAGCTATTGTTAATGAAGGTATTAATGACTTATTCCTAATGACAACTGCTGACTATCCAATAAATGATTTCTTGAATATAGCAAGAAATGTAAGAAGCATTTTGCCAGATAATATAAGGCTGGTAGCTAATATTGGGGACTTTGACTACGTTACAGCACTTAAATTAAAAGAGGTGGGCTTTACTGGAGCATACCACATTAAACGTTTAAGGGAAGGAATAGATACAACTATTAAACCTGAAACTAGAATTGAAACTCTCAATTCAATAAAAAAAGCAGGATTGGAATTATACTATTGTGTAGAACCTATTGGCCCAGAGCACAGTTATGAGGAAATAGTTGATGAAATGTTGAGAGCTAGAGATTATAATGTAGGAGTTATGGCTGCAATGAGAAGAATACCGGTTAAAGGCACTCCTTTGTATGAAAAGGGTCAAATTTCATCGGTTGAGCTTTCTAAAATTGCGGCAGTTACAAGAATAGTTACACGACCTCATAGGGCTATGAATGCACATGAGACCATTCAGATGAGTTTAATTTGTGGAGTAAATCAGTTGTATGCTGAAGCAGGTGCTAATCCCCGAGATAGTATATCCAATACTGAAAAAAGCCGTGGATTATCGGTAAAAAATATAAAAAAATTATTTGAAGATGCAGAATATGAAATATCAAGAGATTATTAGGTTTAAATGTGGGAGTATCCATAGATTTATGTAAATATGGAATAAGCTTTCTATGATAAAATCATAGAAAGCTTATTCTATTTTGCATACTTTTTCTCATAGGTTCTCACTTGGCAAGATTTTCCAAACCATGGCTTACAATTTAAAATACCCTAGGAATCCTAAAATACGAAAAGAAAGGCTAATATGAAATACGACATTGCTGTCTTTTAAATCAATTTCTAAGACATCCTCAATCTTTTGAAGACGGTATTTTATAGTATTATAGTGTACATTCATAAAATACGATGTTTTTTGTATATCAAAGTTATTTTGAATATAAGTATAAAGACTGAGGGCATAAGATGTCCCATTCTCTTTATCATCATTAATCAATTTTAAAATAGAAGGATCACAAAATTCCTCAAGTTTTTCTTTAAAAGAGCAGGCTTCAAGCAAATGATAGACGGCATAGTCATTATAAAAATATAGGTTATTTTTCTTATTTAATTTGTATCCTAGTTTGGCAGCTTTAATTGACTGTATATGAAATTTAAAAATTTCCATTATATTGTGAAAACATCGGCTTACACCTGCAACAACTTGATTATCTGATAATAATTTTATAAAAGCATTATGTAGGTAACTATCTATTATCGGTTCTTTAGGACTTTTTTTAGTAACTAGTGTAACTATATGATCATTATATATAACTGTGTGGTAGTGGTGAAAAATGCTGTTGATTAATCCTTTCATATGGTATAATTTTAAAGTTAAATCGGAAATATCATTTTTTACATAAAAACTCAAAATGTAGTAAGTAGTATACTGATTAGCTATGAATTGATTTTGTATTTCTTCAATAGAAATTTCTGAAATCATATCTTTTTTTAACAAATGTATCATTAATGTTTCAATAGGAGATTCAGGTATAAAAAAACTGTATTTGCTTTTTTCTACTGCTAGTGCTAGAGTGTTACAAATTGTAGGGATAATCATTATATCACTTTTCGTGATTTTTTTGTTATATTCTAATATTTTCAGATAAGCAATTAAAGTGTTATTTAAACGTATTCTTCCAATAATTTGTTTGTGTTTTAAAGTACTAGTATTCCACATAATGTCTGGAGCTATGCTGTTCTGTACTGTCAAGTTTAAATTTTGCTGATTTATGTATTCTAATGGTATATGTCCAGTTGTAATATAATTCTTCCATACGGGCTCATCTATACTATCATCAAAACCTGAATAATTAATTAAATATAAGAATGAATCTGCTAAAAGCACTGGATTTCCAAGAATTTCTGCACAAATATTCAAAATTTGTTGGACATCTTTTTCCTTGTTTAAAGCATCAAACAGTTTTTCAGCACAATTTGTTTTATATTCATTGTGGAAAAATAAGTCCTGGAGTTCGTTAAAGATTTTTGTTTTGCTTATATCTTGATTAATTGCAATGTAATTTACCATAGGATTATCCTTCAAATAGTTAGGTACATCTTTATTGGTAAGAAGTAGTAAATTAACAATTTTGTTAGAAGAAATGTTTCGGGGCAGATTAGAGATACTTGCTAAATATATATCTTTTGAGTCTAATGGTAAATCATTGTTATTGAGAAACTTACAGCATCTCACATAGGAGTTGTGCTTAACTCTAAAAGCAGGGCTGTATTTCAATAAGTTATTAACAATTTCACTCATCAGAACTGACATAATTATCTCCCTTATGTAAATAATTTAATTTAATTATAGTTGATATGTATGATTTTAACAACATTGTAATTGTAAAAGTTTGCAACAATTTGATTATTTTTTCTCAAATTGTAACATTGTAGAAATATCCGGATTTTGGTAGCATTGATGTGAAAGGAAACTGAAGTGAGTTTTATCGAAGAACTTTCAAGTTTTTTAGTTACTAAGTCTATATTTTTACTAATTTATGTGGGGGTGTTATTAGTATGAAAAGTAATAAGGAATTATATAATGAACATTTGGAAAGGATCAAAAAGAACATTGCAATGCAAAAAACGGACAGAACACCTATTATGCTCCACGCAGGAGCATTTTTACTAAGATATGCAGGTGGAAAGCTGTGCGAATTTGTAACAGACAATGAGGCAGCAGAAGACAAAGTAGTGAATTCATTGAAGTCCATAGGGGATATAGATTGTGTCATTACTCCAGTTCGTTTGCCCACAACAAGCGGACTAGCTTACCTTTCAGCTTCAAGGGTACCTGGGCGTGAGCTTAAAGATGATGCACAGTGGCAAATAGATGAAATTGGTAAAATGACTGAAGAAGATTATGATGTCATTGCTGATGGGTCAACAGTAATAGGAAATACTACTCCTGATATGTGGACTATGCAATTACAACCAATAGCAGCTTATTATAATCCAAATGCAAAAGAAGGAGACGAGTACTACGATGTAAAGCAGGCTATGGATCATGTATTTGCACAGTTTTCAAATGCCCAGACTTATAAGGGATCTTTCTGGGGCGGCAGCGTAGATCTTGATGGCTCAATTGATTTAAATAATGCCTGGACCAATGCTCAGGTGTATATGACACTTGGAATGGCACATGCCAATATTTTTGACAAGATGTATATAAAAGACGGTAAAACTATTTTAGATGGTGTACTTGAAAGATTTGATGTTAAAAATGGTACTACTGATTTTGATAATTCATCTTATGAACCTGCACAAATATGTAGGGGAATAGATTCGCTTGTACGTGCAGCTGAAGGCAGAGTCTCGATTTTTGACTGCACAGATGTCAAAGATTCTACAGTCCCTGTAAACAATGCCATAGCAGCACTGCCGGATGTATATAAAATTACTTCAGCTGATAAGGAAAAAGTTGATGCTGCAAGAGCTGCATATGATGAATTAAGTGATGTTAAAAAAGCTTCAATAAAACAGGAAACAATAAATAAATTGACTGATGCAGAGAAAAAACTGTCACAATCACAGCCAGTAAAAGTAACAGGAATAGGTCTTGATAAAACGAGTGCAGATCTAATGAAAGGAGATACACTGCGGCTTACAGCGGCTATAACGCCTAAATATGCAACTAATACAAAAATAGATTGGTCAAGCAGTGACCCTACAGTAGCATCAGTGGATGAAAATGGAAAGGTAACAGCATTAAAAAAAGGAACAGCCGTAATAACAGCCGTATCTGAAGACAACAGGGATGCAAAAGCACAATGCACAATAACAATAAAAGAAAATGTAAGTGTGACGGGAATAATTCTCGACAAAACAAGTGTTAAGTTGATACCAAAAGCTGCATTGCAGCTTACGCCAACCATAACACCAAACGATGCAACTAACCAAAAGGTGGATTGGTCAAGCAGTGATCCTACAGTAGCAGCGGTAGATAAAAGTGGAAAAGTAACGGCAATAAAAGTAGGAACAGCAGCTATAACGGCAAATACTGAAGATGGAAATAAAACGGCATCTTGTGCTGTAACAGTTGTTGATGGTCAAGGAGCTATTGTTATTAATAATGTAAAGTTGAAAAACAAACTTGCCCTAGCAGCAGGAAAAGACAGTGACTATGAGGGATATTTCACACCGGATGATCTAGCATCTATAAAAGGAACTATTGACCTTTCAAATTTAGATATTACCGATAGTGATATGGATGTAATGAAATATCTTAAAGGAGTATCAGCTATAAACCTGTCGGATAACAAAGATTTAACAAACAGTAGTTTTAAAAAACTTAAATTTGACTGGATAATACCAAAGGGTTTGGACTTTAGTGGATGTACAGGTATGAAAGACATAAAAAATAATATGTTTGCATTTGCTTCTAGTAAACTGACTTCTATAAAATTACCTGTAGGAATATCAAGTATTCCTACTTCATGTTTTTCAAATAGTAAACTTTTAGCTTCTGTAGAAATTTCAAATACGGTTAAAAGTGTAGGAAACTTAGCTTTCAGTGGCTGCACGTCACTGGCATATATGAAAATACCAGGTAGTGTAACACAATTAGGGAGTGGTTGTTTTTCAGGTTGTACCAATCTTTCTGTATTAGATTTAACAGATACAAGTTTAACTAAGGATAATATTAAAGATACAAAATGTCCTGATTCTACCATGATAATTTGTGGTAAAAATGTTAAACTATCACCTGGTCAAATATCAATAAAAATAGGTGGAGTTCAAAAAATTGCAAATGAAATTCCATCGGGTAAAAGTGTCCTATGGGGAAGCACTGATGCAAATGTGGTTAAAGTTTCAAGTGAAGGTGTAATAACAGGAGTTAATCCAGGAACGGCATATATTTATGCAAAAACAGATGATGATAGTTATGGGGGAGTTTGTACTGTAACAGTAACTAAGGATACACCGCCACAGCCAGTAAGCGTAACAGGTATAAGTCTTGACAGGACAAGTGCAAGTATGGCAGAAGGAGATACACTTCAGCTTACGGCAGCTGTAACGCCACAAGATGCAACAAATAAAAAGGTAGACTGGTCAAGTAGTGATAAAACTATAGCAGCAGTAGATGAAAATGGAAAGGTAACAGCGGTAAAGTCAGGAGCAGCAGCAATAACAGCAGTGTCTGAAGACAACAATGATGCAAAGGCACAGTGTACAGTTACTGTTATGGGAAATAATATGCCAAAACCAATACAGATAACTAATTTGACAAAGGACAGTTCATTTAAATTGGGCAATGATGTAAAAGTATCTGTAAAAGCAGAAAATAATTCCGGTAAAGACCAGGATGCATCTCTATTAGTGGCACTATATGATGAGGGTGGTAAATTCATCAACTATGTATGCGGTAAGCAGACAATAAAAAATGGAGATTCATCTATTTTGACAGGTATAATGAAGCTCCCAGAAGAGGGAATATATAAATTGAAGGCATTTATATGGGACAGCCTTGAAAATATGAATCCCCTTTCAGATATTATAGACATACCTGTTCAGTCAAATAAATAAATTTTATTCATAAGGAGTCAACATTATTTTCATATTTATGAAAATAATGTTGACTTTTCAAAAAATATGTACTACACTTAATATAAAAGTAATAAAAATTTAATATTTAGTATTAGGTGCTGTCAATATGACAGTTAAAAGGAAAAGTGTAAAAAACACTGCAGCCCACCGTTACTGTATGGAGGATGAAACCCTAACTATGTCACTGGAATTATGTTTTCGGGAAGACAGGGAAGTAAGATGAATCTGAGCCAGGAAGCCTGCCTGATATGTTGTTAATTCTTTCGGAGGGGAAGATATATGTTGTATGTAAAAATGTACGTTTACGACGTAAGTAAACAATTACATTTAAAATAAGAGGACCCTCAGTGGTCCTTTTTATTTATTTCGTTGTATTTTCGTCTCCTAAAAAGGGAGGCGTTTTTTAATTACATTAAGATACTATGAAAAGAATATTCTAAATTGCCATAATATAGGCAATTATAGAAATATTATATTAATTTGAAGGAGGGATAATATGCAAAAAGTTATAAGTAAATGTACTACATTTTTATTTATGATAGGTATTGCATTATCTGGTTTTGGAAATCAGGTGAATGCAGATACAAATGTAAGCAAAAATAGGATTTATGGAAATGACAGAATTGAAACTTCATTAAAAATAAGTCAAGATGGCTGGAAAGATGGTTCAAGTACTGTAGTTATAGCTCAGGGTTATGGCTATGCAGATGCCCTTTGTGCAGGACCACTTGCTAAAAAATACAATGCGCCTATAATACTTTCCAAACAAGATGGATTAAGTGATGAAACTGTAAGTGAGTTAAAAAGGCTTAAGGCAAGTAAAGCTTTTGTAATTGGAGGTAAGGCCTCACTATCTGATAATGTGGAATCTGAGCTGAAGAATATTGGTATAAATGATGTGGAAAGGCTTGGAGGTGCAACAAGATATGAGACTTCTGTGAAAATAGCTGAAAGTTTAGGAAGTGTAGATAGTATTGTAGTTGCATCTGGTAGTGGCTATGCGGATAGTCTTTCTATAGCACCTATAGCATCTAAAAAAGGAATGCCAATACTTTTATCAGAAAAGGACAGCCTTCCTGATGTAGACACTGAATACATAAAAAAAGTAAATGCAAACAAAAGTTATGTAATAGGTGGAGAAAGTGTTATATCAGATAATATAAAAAATTCTCTTCCAAATGCACAGAGAATTGGAGGCAGTACCAGGTTTGAGACAAACTTAGCTGTACTTGAAAATTTCAAGTCTGATCTTGACTTTAGCAATGTGTATATAGCTGAAGGAGATGGACCTAATGGAAATGAATTTGCAGATGCTCTTTCAGGGTCAGCTCTTGCAGCACAAAAATCAGCTCCTTTAGTACTTATGTATAACAGCTTAAACTCAAATGTAGAGGATTTTATAAAGTCTAATATCTCTAATAAGACAGTATTTACGGCATTAGGAGGAACTAAAGTAGTTCCAGATGATGCTGTAGATAATATTATAACTGCATACAACCAAGCAAATAGTGGAAAAAACACTAATACTTCAGGGGGTTCTTCAGGAGGATCTAGTGGAGGATATACTCCAGTTCAGCCATCAGGTGATTTAAGTTTAAATTCAGCAAATCAAACTTATGATGGAAATACTTCTGGAAATAAGAACGAGATAACAGGAAATGTAAATATATCAGCAGATAAAGTTTCTCTTCAAAATGTAAAAATTGATGGCACACTTACAATAGATCCAGGTGCAAGTGGAGTTAGCACTATAACGAATGTTACAGCTGGTAATATAGTAGTAAAATCTGGGGCAGATCACAGTATTTATTTGAACAACGTGAAGTCTGATTCACTCCTGGTTAATAGCAGTAACAGCGTAAGGGTTGAGATAAGTAGTGGAACTCAAATAGTAGATACACAAATAGCAGGTAGTTCAACGCTAGTGTCTCCAGATGATGCTAAATCAACTTTTGGACAAGTTGTTGTGGATTCAACTTCAAATCCACAAATAACACTGACGGGTGGATTTGAAAATGTTAATGTAAAAAATAGAGCTGCCATAAATTTAACAGGAGCCAATGTATCAGCAATAAATGCTTCTGAAAGCTTTACTTTAAATATAAATGATGACACATCTACTGTAGCTGCACTAAAGGTGCTAGAAGGTTGTGCTGTTGATGGAAACAAAAAAATAACACAAACAACTGTAAAAAACATCGTAAATGTAAATAAGGCTGGAATTAACTTAAATATAATTGAAAATACTTCAGATGATATAGATATAAGTGCAGCTAGTAAAAATGATAATGATAAAATTGCTTTAACTTTATATGATAGCCAGGGGAACTTGAGTTACATAAATCAATCTGAAAATGGTAACTTACAGGTCAAAACTGCTCTTAAGTCCGGAAAATATCATGGCTTTATCAAATCTTCAAGTACTGAGATAGTTAATATAAATGAATTTGAAATTAAGTAATAGAGTTATTAGCGATTATGATGTATGAAAGGAGAGAGTATATGAAAAATTTTAAAGTTAATCTGATGTCATTTATTATGACATTTGTAATGATGATTGGCTTATTAGGAACTGGTACAGCCCAAGTATTTGCAGATGGAACTGGATATTCATCTCAAATAAATAGTCTTATAAATTCAATGAGTCCATCTATTACACAAAATATGGGTGATTGGCAGACCTTGGATTTAAATAAGGCAGGAAAAGAAGTACCGGGAAGCTATTTAACAAATCTTGAAAGTAATATAAAAAGTGGTTCAGATTCATTATCTTTACCTACAGATTATGAGAGAACTTCTTTGGGAATACTTGCAGCTGGTGGAGATCCAACAAACTTTGCTGGAATGAATTTAATAGAAAAAATATATAACAATGAGGGCATCAAAGAGCAAGGCATAAATGCCTATGTATTTGCACTTATAGCCCTTGATGCGGGAAAATTTAATATACCTGATGGCTCAAAATGGACTAGAGATAGTTTGATTCAGGGAATATTGGATAATAGAACAAGTGATGGTGGCTGGAGTTATAGTGGTGGTTCAGCAGATCCTGATATGACAGGAATGGCACTTTCAGCTTTAGCTCCATATTATGGCACTAACGCAAATGTAAAATCAGCTGTGGATGGAGCAGTTGAAATACTTGCAAATATTGAGAAGAATGATGGTGGGTTTGCATCATGGAGCCCTAAAGATGGTGGGGGCGACGAAAACGCAAACAGTGTAGCTATGGTAATAATAGGATTATGTGATAACAACGTAGATCCAACTACAGATAATAGATTTACAAAGAATGGTAGAAATCCTTTAGATGCGTTATTGAGCTACACAGTAAGTGACAATAGTGGATTTGGATATACAGATAATAAATCAGTTAATGGTATGGCAACAGAACAGGGATTTAGAGCACTAGCTGCATACAACCTTTTTAAAGAAGGCAAAGGATCAGTATATAAGAATTTTGCAGCAAATACTTCAGATACTAAGGTAACTGGAATAAGCTTGGATAAAACAAGTGCAAATCTTACAGAAGGGGATTCATTACAGCTTACACCAACAATAACACCAAAAGATGCTACTAACGCAAAGGTAGATTGGTCAAGCAGTGATAAAACTATAGCAGCAGTAGATGGAAGTGGGAAGGTAACAGCAGTAAAGGCAGGAACAGTAACAATAACAGCAACTACAGAAGACGGACAGAAAACAGCAGTTTGTACTATAACTGTTATTGCAAAAACTGTACCTGACAAAACCATACACGTATCAATGATTATTGATGGATATAAGGGAAATATGTTAACTGATGAAAATATAGAAGCTTCAGAAGGACAAACAGTTTATAGCATGTTTAAAAATGAACTTGCAGCCAAAGGAATAACTTATAAAAATCCTGATGGCGATTTCTCACCATATATATCTGACATAGCAGGTGAAACGGAAAAAGACAGAGGAGCACAAAGCGGCTGGAAATATAGCGTAAATGGAGTATTCCCTAATGTAGGCTGTGGAAGTGTTAACCTTAAAGATGGAGATAAAGTACATTGGATATACGTACAAGGCGCCTGGGATGAAATCCAGTTTAGAGATGTAGATTCAATTATCTTAGATAAACAAAGTTTGAACTTAAATGTAAATGGTACACAGCAGCTTACAGCTACAATTGATCCAGATAATGCTACAGATAAAGGTGTAACCTGGGAAAGCAGTGACCCTACAGTGGCAACAGTAGATAAAAATGGAAATGTAACAGCAGTAAAAGCAGGAACAGCAACAATAACAGCAGCATCAGTAGATAATGATAGAACAGATTTCAATCAAAAAAAATATGTGGCTAAAACAGCTCAATGCACAGTTACAGTAAATTCACAACAAACACAGACAGTAAAGGTAACAGGAGTAAGTCTTGACAAAACAAGTGCAAATTTGACAACAGGAGATACATTGCAACTTACACCAACGATAACACCAAAAGATGCCACTAACACAAAGGTAGATTGGTCAAGCAGTGATAAAACTATAGCAGCAGTAGATGAAAATGGAAATGTAACAGCAGTAAAGGCAGGAACAGCAACAATAACAGTAGTATCTGAAGACAATAAAGATGCAAAGGTACAGTGTACAGTTACAGTATCAGATAAAAAGCAAACTGTTCAGGTAGATTTAAGTGTTACAGGCTATAAGGGAAGTATATTAGATGCTAAATCTATTGAAGCAGAAGATGGAAAAACAGTAGAACAAGTTGTAAAGCAGGTATTAGATGATAAAAAAATAGAATATACTGACGATAATGGATACTTTTCTATGATAGGTAATGAGTCAGAGCGTGATAGAGGGGCAATTAGTGGATGGATGTATGATGTTAATAGTATACAACCAACTGTAGGAATGAAAGATTGTAAAGTTAAAAATGGAGATAAAATAAGATTATTTTTTACAAGTGATTTTGGAAAAACTATGTTTAGAGACATAGATAAAATTAGTTTAGACAATACAAAAAAGAGCTTAAATGTAGGTGATATACAAACTATTCGAGCAAATGTATCTCCTATAACAGCTACAGAAACGGTAAATTGGTCAAGTAGTGATCCAACAATAGCGGCGGTAGACAACAATGGAAATGTAACGGCAGTAAAGACAGGAACGGCAACTATAACGGCCTCAGGTAAATATAATAAAAATATAACGGCACAGTGTGCAGTTACAGTAGCTCAGCCATTGGTAATAACTAATTTGACAAAGGATAGTTCATTTAAATTAGGTGATGATGCAAAGATATCTGTAAAAGCTGAAAATAATTCAGGTAAAGACCAGGATGCGTCATTAATAGTAGCTTTATATGATGAAGGTGGTAAATTCATCAATTATGTATGTGGAAAACAAACAATTAAAAATGACGATTCATCTATTTTAACAACTATGATGAAACTTCCAGAAGAAGGAGCATACAAATTGAAAGCATTTATTTGGGACAGCCTTGAAAATATGAATCCTCTTTCAGATGTTATAGATATACCCGTCCAATCAAAATAAATAAAATTTAAAATATGTTTTAGAGGATGGCTTCTCTTACTCAGCCATTCTTTAAGCAGTTTTAAATAATTAAAAGTATAAGTCCTTAGGGGGGGATACTATGAAAAAAATTATAACTAAGATTATTATGTTTTTGTTTATAGTAGGTATTGGAATGTGTGGTTTTAGTGGAAGTACATATGCAGAAGCAAGTGCAAATGCAAAAATTACACAGCAAAGTGTAAATATAAGTAAAGACAGGATTTGTGGAAATGATAGAATTGAAACTTCACTGAAAATAAGCCAAAGTGGTTGGAAAAATGGTTCAAGTACTGTAGTTATAGCCCAGGGTTATGGATATGCAGATGCCCTTTGTGCAGGACCACTTGCTAAAAAATATAATGCACCTATAATACTTTCAAAGCAAGATGGATTAAGTGATGAAATTGTAAGTGAGTTAAAAAGACTTAAGGCAAGTAAGGCCTTTGTAATTGGAGGAAAAGCTTCACTATCTGACAATGTGGAATCTGAACTAAAAAATATTGGTATAAATGATGTAGAGAGGCTCGAAGGTGCAACAAGGTATGAGACTTCTGTGAAAATAGCTGAAAGTTTAGGAAGTAGTGTAAATAGTATTGTAGTTGCATCTGGAAACGGCTATGCAGATAGTCTTTCTATAGCACCTATAGCTTCAAAAAAAGGAATGCCAATACTTTTATCGCAAAAGGATAGTCTTCCTGATGTAGTTAAAAATTATATAAAAAAAGTAAACGTGAACAAAAGTTATGTAATAGGTGGAACAAACTCTATATCTGATAATATAGCAAATGCTCTCTCAAATGTGCAGAGAATTGGAGGAAGCAATAGATTTGAAACAAACTTAGCTGTACTTCAAAATTTTAAATCTGATTTTGATTTTAGTAATGTGTATATAGCTGAGGGAAATGGAACAAATGGAAATGAATTTGCAGACGCACTTTCAGGTTCAGCTCTTGCAGCAGAAAAATCTGCTCCTGTTGTACTTGTTTATAATACAATATCTACCGATACTGCAAATTTTGTAAAGTCTAATATGTCTAAAGATACTGTTCTTACAGCTTTAGGTGGAACATTAGTGGTACCTGATACAATTTTGAATGGAATTGAAGATTTGTTTAATGGCAAAACTCCTGACAGTGGTATAGGGAATCCCACTACAGCAACCACAACTACAACTACAACTATACCGACAAATCCTACTTCAGATCAATTACATGTGTCACTTGCAATTGATGGTTATAAAGGGAATATAATCAATGAGACAAATTTGGAGGTTTCCAAAGGAGAGTCAGTTTATGACTTGCTTAAAAGCACTCTTGATAGTAAGAAAATAAAATTTGTAAATAAGGGAACTGGTGGCAGTACTACGGGTGCAGCTGTATATATATCAAGTATAGATGGAGAAACGGAATTTGATAGGCCAAGAGGAAATGGACAGACAAATCAGAGTGGATGGAAATACAGTGTGGATGGCACTTTCCCAAATCATGGCTGCGGAGTAGAATACATTAACAATGATAATGAGAAAATACACTGGATTTATGTTGTTGGAGCTTGGGATGAGAATCAGTTTAGGGATGTAGATTCAATTACCCTTAACAAAACTGATTTAACTTTAAATGCAAATCAAACTGAAAATCTTACAGCTATAGTTAGCCCTTCTAATGCTACCGATAAAGATGTAACATGGGAAAGCAGTGATAAAACTGTAGCTACAGTAGATAGCAATGGTAAAGTAACAGCCGTAAATTCAGGTACAGCAACAATAACGGCAAGTTCAATAGATAATACAAAGGGATTTGTTCGTAATTATACGCCACAATCTGCTTCCTGTAAGGTTACTGTTAATTCATCAAATCCAGGTGGAAATATTCCATCTTCTATTTCTGTAACAGGAATAACTTTAGATAAAACAGGGACTGTGGCAGTAGGAGATACACTCCAGTTAAAGGCATCAGTACAACCAGATAATGCTACTGATAAAAATGTAAATTGGTCAAGTAGTGATAAGACTATAGCATCGGTAGATGGAAAAGGATTGGTAACAGGAGTAAAAGAAGGAACAGCAACTATAACAGCAGTTACGGAAGATGGAAATAAAACAGCAGCTTGCACTATAACGGTAAAAAACTCCCAGACAAAAGATTATACATCATCTATAAATAATCTTATAAATGGAATAAGCTCAAGCATTACAAGTGATAATTGTGATGATTGGATTGCCCTTGGATTAAATAAAACAGGCAATCAGGTACCAAAAGATTATTTATCAAAATTACAGGACAGAATAACAAGCAATACAAAAGGAGGAGTACTGGATTTAGGACGACCTACGGAGTATGAAAGAACTACACTGGCAGTACTTGCAGCTGGAGGATACCCTACAAATATATCAGGTCAGAACCTTATAGAAAAAATGTGCAACAGTGATATGGACAGCCAGGGGATAAATGCCTATGTGTTTGGACTTATAGCCCTTGACTCAAAAAATTTCAAGGTACCGGATAATGTAAAATGGACTAGAGATGCTTTAATTAAAGCTATATTAAATAATAAAACCAAAGATGGCGGCTGGAGTTATGCTGGTGATTCAGCAGATCCTGATATGACTGCTATGGCAATTTCTGCACTAGCTCCATATTATAACACTAATTCAGATGTAAAATCAGCTGTTGATGTGGCAGTTAATACACTTTCCAAAATACAAAAAGGTGATGGTGGATTTGTATCCTGCGATAGTGAAAATAGTGAGAGTTCAGCTCAAGTTATAATAGGCCTGTGTGCAAACGGTATAGATCCAACTACAGATAGTAGATTTATAAAAAACGGTAAAAATCCAATGGATTCACTATTGAGTTTTGCCACAAGTGACAACAAAGGTTTTGGACATACAGATACTTCATTGAATGGTATGTCTACAGAACAGGGATTGGAAGCTGTGGCAGCATATAATCTTTTTAAGAGTAAAGGAGGATCCCTATACAAATTTTAGTTAACTCATATAAATAACTTAGAGAATGGCTTACTTTTACTAAGTCCATTCTCCAGTTAGTTTTAAGGAAGTGAGAATTAATATAATGAGTGAAGGAATAAAAGCAGCATATTTGTCAAAATCACGGAATAGGGAAAAGGTTAGACATTTTATAGATTTTAAACAGTATCATGTTCTTACTGCATCACTAGTATTTATGTCTATGATGATTATAATATTTTCTAATGACAATCCGGTAGTACTTGGATCTGTGTACATATTTATTATAGGAATGATAATATTTTCAAAGGAAAAGCAAAAGTTTAAGACTGGATTCTATTATTTTATTCCAATTGCTGTTTTGATAATAGTTATAAATATGCTTTTTGTAAGTTCAGGAAGTACTACTCTTTTTTATCTTTTTCACAAGCGTTTTACATTAGAAGCTGTAATTTATGCAGTAGTTATGTGTTTTAAATTTTTAGCTGTCATATACCTTTTTTTAATACTTGAGATCATGATTGATACGGATAAATCAGTTTCTTATTTTTCGTCTATAATGCCAAAGTCAACTCTCATGCTTATGATAAGCTTTAAACTTATTCCAACTATGAAAGACAGATTTAAGAATTTAAAAGAAATATATGAAATAAGGGGAGTTATATTTAACAAGAAAAAAGCAAAGGAAAAAGCACACAGCTATATTCCCGTAATGTCAGTACTTTTAGAGGATTCTATGGAAGGTTCTTTTAGCATAGGTGAATCTGCCTATGTAAGGGGATTTTTAAGTGGCAGCAGGAGTGTTTATGATAGACAAAAATTTAAAAATAAGGACTGGGAAGTTATAGTTTTAAGCGTAGCTCTCATGATATTTTATGGTGTAGCACAGTTTAAAAAATGGGTGGAGTTTAACATATATGACGGTGTGACTGCTGTTAATTTTTTTAATATTGGTATAGCCATAATTATTGCGTCTATAGTAGTAATTACTTTAACCATAATTTTTAATAGTGAGGAGAAGGAATATGTCGTATATAGAGATTAACAATTTAAATTTCACTTACCCACTTGAGAAGCACAGGTCGCTAAAAGACATAAATTTATCTCTGGAGAAAAATGATTTTCTTCTCATAGCAGGCAGATCAGGCTCTGGAAAATCTACGCTTGCAAGGGCTATAGTAGGAACAGTACCTAATTTTTATGGAGGTACTATAGGTGGAGAAATAAAAATAGATGGTGAATTGGTAAACAAAATGAGCCATAAGGAAAGGGCAAAAAAAATAACTATGGTTTTTCAAGATCCAGAAAAGCAGCTTGTTATGAACAAAGTACACAGGGAAATAGCTTTTGGGCTTGAAAATATAGGAGCAGATGAAGGAGTGATAAAAAGGAGAGTTTATGAAGCTCTTCAGTTTTCTGGCATACTTCATTTGGCAGAAAGGGATGTAACTTCTCTCTCAGGAGGAGAAAAGCAAAAAGTGGCAGTAGCCTCTGCTCTTGTATATATGCCAAGATGCATCATATTAGACGAACCTACTTCCCAGCTTGATCCTTCATCTGCGGAGGAAATGTTAAATTTAGTAAAAAAGATAAATCAAGAGCTTGGAATAACGGTTATAGTTATTGAGCAGAGAGTAAACAGATGGTTTGATACTGTTGACTCTATAGCGATTATGAACGATGGAACTTTAGAATTGTTTAAAGATAAAAAGGATTTTTATGATAACTGTAATCAAAGACAGTATATGTTTATGCCGGATTATCTTAAGCTTTTTAAAAAATTGGATTTTAATGCTATGCCTCAGGACTTTAAAGATGCCAGGGTTAAGATTTTAAATAGTTCTTTAAAATTAAAAGAAAAGGATAAAAGCATTTTTCAGGAAAACGATGAAGCAGAGGTACTTTCTGTAAAGAAAATGGGCTGTAAATATGGGTCAAAAAAAGTTTTGAATAATTTAAATTTTAATGTAAAAAAAGGTGAATTTATAAGCATAATGGGAGCTAATGGTGCAGGAAAAAGTACTCTTTTAAAATGTATTATGGGGCTTAAGAATTATGAAGGAACAATAAAGCTTTATGGGAAAGACATAAGTAAGATGGACATACGTCAAATAGCAAAGCATATAGGATATGTATCTCAAAATCCTAATGATTATTTGTCTAAGGAAAGTGTATATGAAGAAGTAAAATTTACTATGGATAACTATGGTATATATGATGAGAAGGTTATAGAAAATATCTTAAAAGAACTTGAAATATATGACTTGAGAGAAAAAAATCCAAGAGATTTAAGTGGCGGACAGCGTCAAAGGGTAGCAATTGCAACTATACTTGTCTTGCAGCCGGATATGATTTTGCTTGATGAACCTACCAGGGGACTGGAAAGTGGACTTAAATATAAGTTAGGCAAATTACTGGAAAAATTAAATAAAAAAGGAACATCTATTGTACTTATAACCCATGATACTGATTTTGCCAGTAATTTTTGCAAGAGATACATGATTATGTTTAATGGTGCCATAGTAGCAGATGGGGATAAAAAACAGGTACTAGGAGATGGAATATTTTATACTACTTCTATAAATAAACTGCTTAGAGATAGGGAAGACAGTATATTTACATTGGAAGAAGCGCTTGGAAGGTGTGAGGTATGAAAAGATTAATAATTGCAATTACAGCTGCCATAATTATAGTATTAATGGCGCTTACAGTAAAGAGTGATTTTCAAACTGGAGTTTCAGTTATGTGTATGGTTGGTGTTTTTGCAATTTTATTTATGAGTTATTTTTATTTTGAAAAGAGTAATGCAGGAACAAAAGAAATAGCAATTATAGCTACGTTGAGTGCTTTTGCCACCGTTGGCAGAATAGCTTTTGCGCCTATTCCAAATGTAAAACCTGTTACATTTTTAGTTGCTTTAACTGGATTTGTGTTTGGACCTTATGAGGGATTTTTAGTTGGAAGTACTACAGCTTTTTTATCCAATATATTCTTTGGACAGGGTCCTTGGACACCATGGCAGATGTTTTGCTGGGGACTTGTGGGAATTATAGCAGGTTTTTGGGGTAAAAAAGGAAAAAAAGTATCAGCTTTTAATTTTTCAGTAGTATGCTTCTTATTTGGCTTTATGTTTGATTGGATTATGGATCTTCAATATATAATTGGATTTGTAAAGCCTTTAAATTTCTGGACGTTTATAGGAGGATATGTATCAGGCCTTACTTTTGATGTTTTACATGGAGGAAGTTCATTTATATTTTCAATTATATTTTATGATAGCTTTTTACCTGTATTCAAACGGTATAAGCGAAAACTCATTATAAGTTATATTCAGCAATAAATAAAGGAGGTAATGTGTATTTATGAATATTAAGAAGAACAAAAAGAAGTATGTTATAGCAATTGCTGCTTTTGTTATATTTGCAATTATGTTTACTTTTGGCTTAAAAGCTGAAAAAATGTATGCTAATACGCTGACAAATAAGCAGATGAGTGCTGAAAATTCTCAAAGCAAATCCAACCATAAAAATGTTGCAGGCAATGCTGCAGAAAATAAAAATAGTTCTACTTCAAAGTCTTCTGAAAACGGTAGTAAATCTTCTGGTTCTGTTGGATCTGATGCATCTTCTTCTGGAAGTAGTAAGTCTTCCCTAGATTATCCATCAGATACTGGATCTAAAAATGGATCAAAATCAAGTAATCCTTCTACTGCTACCTCAAATGGAAGTGTAAAGGTTACTTCTACAGATCCAGAGAGCAAGTGTACTTTTCAGGTTATCGATACAGTCCACGGCAATAAAATGGTTGTTTCAAAAGATGTGGACAAAAGTATGGAGGGTGAAACAGTAGGCTATATAACGGAAAGAATTTTGGATGATGCTAAGATAAATTATAGATGCACAGGTTCTGTTTCTACACTTTATTTTGCAGCTATAGATGGACTTGAAGAGAAAAAAGCTGGGAAACTTTCAGGATGGTGTTATTATATCAGAAAAAATGGAGACAATGTATTTCACAAACCTAATATAGGCAGTGGACAGTGGACATGGCATAGTGGTGATGTAATAGTTTGGAAGTATCTTGCTGATGGAATTCATGATGGTTATGAAGGTGACTGGGGAAAGAGCAGTTTCTAAAATAAAAGAGAAGGGAATGAAAATAATATGAAAAAGAATATTAATAAATTTATTGTATTTTTATGTACACTGGGTATTACAATATCTGGGTTTGAAGCAAATGTAAATGCTGATGCAGGAAGTAAAAATTCTGCTGATAAAACTATAACTAGAGATAGAATTTATGGAAGCGATAGAATTGGAACTTCACTAAAAATAAGTCAAAATGGGTGGAAAGATGGTTCCAGTACTGTAGTTATAGCCCAGGGATATGGTTATGCAGATGCTCTTTGTGCAGCTCCTCTTGCAAAAAAATTCAATGCACCTATAATTCTTTCAAGACAGGATGCGCTAAATGATAATACTATAAGTGAAATTGAAAGACTTAAAGCAAGCAAGGTGTTTTTAATTGGAGGAACAGCTTCATTATCTGATAATATAGTAACTCAACTAAAAGGTCTTGGGATAAGTGACATACAAAGACTTGGAGGTACAAATAGATATGAAACTTCAGTGAAGGTAGCTCAAAATATTGGTAATGTAGATAGTGCCGTAGTTGCATCAGGAAATGGTTATGCAGATAGCCTTTCTATAGCGCCAATAGCTGCAAGTAAAGGTATGCCAATACTTTTATCAGGAAGTGGAAGCTTGCCAGATGTAGTAAGTAACTATATAAAAGGCAGTAATGTAAAAAAGACTTATGTAGTAGGGGGAACTGCTTCTATAGGAGATAACGTAAAAAATGTACTTCCAAATGCTGAAAGGTTAGGAGGATCTACTAGATTTGAAACAAATCTTTCTATACTTCAAAATTTTAAATCAGATCTTAAATTTAACAATGTATATATAGCAGAAGGAGACGGGCCAAGTGGAAATGAATTTGCAGATGCACTTTCAGGTTCAGCTCTTGCAGCACAAAAATCTGCTCCTATGGTACTTGTTTATAAAACTATTTCTGCCAATAATTCAAATTTTATAAAATCTAATATGACAGACAATACTGTACTTACGGCTTTAGGCAGCAATTTAGTTGTACCTGATTCAATTTTAGATGAAATTGAAGGCATATCTAGTGGAGTTTCTTCTTCTGTAGACAATTCACTAAATTCAGCTGTAAGCAAAATATTAAGTAATGCAGAAAAAGAAGGAATAGATGATTGGCAGGCATTGGCAATATCGAGATATGGGGCAGAAGTTCCTGCAAGTTATCTGAGTAATCTTCAAAATAGCATAAGCTCTGTAAATGGAGAACTAACACAACCTACAGATTATGAGAGAACTACTTTGGCACTTATGGCCATAGGACAGGATCCTACAAATTTTCAGGCTAGTGATAAAAGTTATAATTTCATAGAAAAGATATATAATAACAAAGATATATCAGAACAGGGAATAAATGCAGAAGTATTTGCACTTATAGCTCTAGATTCTGGGAATTTTAACATACCTCAGGGTTCTGTATGGACAAGGGATAAGTTAATAAGTGAAGTTTTAAAGAATAGAACAAATGATAAAGGCTGGGATTATGCTGGTGAGAAAGCTGATCCGGATATGACGGGTATGGCACTTACGGCTTTAGCACCTTATAAAGATAAGGCAGATGTGAAGGATGCTGTTAGTACAGCTTTTGCTAAACTTTCTTCTATGCAAGATGCAGATGGTGGTTATTCTTCCTGGGGAGTATCTAATAGCGAGAGTATATCACAGGTCATAATAGCTCTTTGTGCCAATGGAATAGATCCTACAAGTGAAGCTTTTACTAAAAATGGGAAAACCACAATAGATGCCCTTTTAAGCTATGAGGTAGCAGGTGGAGGATTCTGCCATGTAAAAGGAACAGGATACAATGCTATGGCAACGGAACAAGCAACTCAAGCATTTGAGGCATATAAAATGTTTAAGGGAAATGCAGGGAGCGGCATATATAAATTTAAATAGACTATTAATGCATTAGAAAATATTGTGGGGTGCAAGAAAATGAATAAAAAGAAAAAATATATTATAGCTGTAGTAGCATTTGTAGTCTGTGCCATCTTATTTACATTTGCTATAAAAGCTCAGAGAATGTATAGTGACAGCCTTACAAACAAACAGGCAAGTTCCCAAGATACAAATAGTAAATCAAAGGCACTTAGTCAGTCACAGGGTGCTAAAGATAAAGAAAATGGAAAATCAAAAGATGTATCTAAAAGCTCCAGTGGAGCACCTTCTTCTGAAAGTCAAAAAAATGATAAATCCTCATCTATAAGTTCTAAGGGAAGTAGTGCAGGGAGTAATTCCAGCCAGAAAGAAAATAATCCTGCAGTTTCTCAATCTTTAGGTGAAAATATAGTGGTTAAATCGGGTGATCCAGAAGAAAATAATTCTTTTCAGTTTATTGATACAGTTAATGGTAATAGCGTTTTTTTAAGAAAAGATGTAGATAATATGGATGGCGAAACGGTAGGCTATATAACGGAAAGAATTTTGGATGATGCTAAAATAAATTACAAATGTACAGGATCTGCTTCTACAGTATATTTTGCAGCTATAAAAGGACTTGAAGAAAAAAAGGCAGGAAGGCTTTCTGGATGGTGTTATTATGTTAGAAAAAAGGGCCAAAGCAAGTTTGTAAAACCAAATGTTGGAAGTGGACAGTGGATATATCATACTGGGGATATAGTTGTATGGAAATATTTAGCTGATGGCATACACGATGGTTATTCAGATGATTGGAAATAATATGATTCATGGGAGAATGCAGTTGAAAAAATCTATTTTATTTTGTTTAGCTATTGGAATATTTTTTAGTGGATGTAGTTCTACAAATAATACTAAATCTACAAACTTAGCTATATCAAATTCTGATACTACCTTTATAATGGGTGGAAAGATTGCAACAAATGACAGTGTAGATATAACTTCTAATATTTCCGGAAGAGTTTCTGAAATGTCCACAGAATTAGGTAAAAAGGTAAATTTGGGAGATGTTGTTATCAAATTAGATACATCAGATTTACAGAGCAAGGTTGATCAGGCTAAGTCAGCAGTAAATGCAGTACAGACAAACTTATCTAGTGCAGCTACTTCAACTGCATCTAATATTTCTCAATATCAATCTGAGCTGGCTCAGGCCCAAGCTCAATTAAAAACTTCAGAGGCATCTTTAAAAGATGCCTCTATTACAGCACCTATTTCGGGTATAGTAAGTTCGCAAAACATTAATGTAGGAGATATGGTTATTCCAGGTAAACCACTTATTTCAATAGTTAATGCAGATAATCTCTATGTAAATGTATATGTACCAATAAACGTTTTAAATCAAATTCAAGTTGGGCAGAGTGTAGTGATAAAAGTACCAGATATCTCAGATAATAGGTTTTTAGGAAAGATAGCTGTCATAAATTCAAAAGTGAATTCACAGAGCCAGGATGTTCTTGTGAAGGTAACTTTAAATAGTAAAAATGGACTTTTAAAACCAGGTATGTTTGCAGAGGTTGGATTGAAATAATGAAAAAGGTGGGTTAATATGAAATTTGGTACAGTCATTAATATAGTTAAAAATCGTAAAAAAGTGGTTATAGGAATATTAGCAGCAGTTTTAATAATAGCTATTGGTTGGGTTTCCTATTATGTATATGAACACGTGTATTATGTAGCTACTGATGATGCAAAAGTTACGGCAGATGTGATTAAAGTGGGTTCACAAATTCAAGGAAAAGTATTACAATTTAATGTAAATGAAGGAGATTTAGTTAGCAAAGATGAAATATTGGCACGTCAGGATATGGGTAATCTCCCGGATTCTAGCATAGAACAATCTTTAATAAAATCACCTATTAGCGGTATTGTTGTAAAAAAGGAAGTGAATGCAGGGGAAGTTTTATCACCAGGAAAAACTGCGGTACTTTTAGCAGATCCTGAAAACTTTTATGTTACTGCAAAGATAGATGAAACAAAAATAAGAAGATTAAAGGTTGGACAACCTGTTCAAATAACTATAGATGAATATGGCTCACAAAAGTTTCAAGGAAAAATAAAATCTATAAGTGAAATGACAGAAGATGCGTTAAATCCCACAGCATATTCAACTGACAGAAAGCATAACAGAAAAGTTGAAAAAATACCTGTAAAAATTATATTTGATAATTCTAAAAAATTAAAAAATCAACTTACATTGGGCACTAATGCCTCTATAAAAATTTGTGTAGTAAACCAAAATACTAAAAGTAAATAGGAAGTGTGGAAAATTGTTGAAGTTAATGAATTTATCTACATATAATTATGATGTTGAAAGATTTCATTGTAATAAAAATAATATCATAAACTTTTTAAAAAAACATAAAATGGATGGTATTGAGCTTTTGCATCCCATAGGACTAGATGAAAATATTATTCCATGTAACCTTGTTAAAGGTGTCCATTTAAAGTATTATCCTACATGGCTAGATTTTTGGAATAATAATACACAGGAACTTTTAAAACAATTCAAAAGTTTGGATGTTATTGAAAAATATTATGGTGGTACTAACAGAGAAATTATGATAGAGCATTATAAAAAAGAGATCAAAATGGCTGATAAGATTGGTGCAGAATATGCTGTTCTTCATGTAGCTCATGTACAAGAAAAGCATGTTTTCAATTATGATTTTACATATACTGATGAAGAAATTATAGATGCTGCTAGTGATCTAATAAATGAAGTTTTTAAAGGCATGGATACAAACATAAAATTACTATTTGAAAATGAGTGGTGGCCTGGATTCACCATGTTAAGTTATGAAAATGCATATAGGTTATTAGATAAAGTTAATTATTCAAATAAAGGATTTGTATTGGATACATCACATTTAATGAATACAAATTTGCATCTTAAAAGTGAAAAACAGGGAATCGAATATATAATAAATACTGTAAAAAATTTAAGAGAATTAAAAAATTTGATAAAGGTTATACATCTTAATTGTTCTTTATCAGGTGAATATGTAATGAAAAAAATAAATAACACAAGAGGAAAAGAGTTTATATTACCTCCAATGAGTGAAGAAATATTTATGCATGTTTTTAATATAGACAGTCATAAGCCTTTTACAGATACTTGTGTAAAAAAGCTGCTGGATTTTGTAAAACCTGAGTATCTTGTCTATGAGCTTGTTGGAAACTCTATTGGAGAGCTGGAAAAATATATTGACACTCAAGATGAAGCTTGTTTATTATAATAGGTACATTAAAGAGCATACTTGACATAAAAGAGGATTTGTGAGAGAATTAACATAAATAATTACATGGTGTAATTTTACAGTAATTATCATAAAAGAATATAAAAAAGATATAGGTGCATTATTATGCTGAAAAGGGAAGCCAGATGAAAAGTCTGCACGGTCCCGCCGCTGTGAAAAAGGAGTCCTTATTTATATGTCACTGGGAAACTGGGAAGGCTATAAGGATGATGATCTTAAGTCAGAAGACCTGCCTATATTGTTTAGGAACCATTAAGCTCTACGAGTGATAGGGAGGTGACTTAATTTTAGTATATTAATTTGTTATTATACATTTTAACCCTCTTAGTCTAGTCTAAGAGGGTTAAAATCGTTTACTATATAGTAAACGATGCAATTTATTAAAATTGGAGGCTTTATAAAATGCATATTGAAGATGGAATTTTATCACCACAGGCCTGGGGTACATGGTATGTAATAAGTGCCATGTTTATTGTACCGGGCGTTAAAGAGATTAAAAGAAGAGTAAAGGAGAATTTATATTATAAACCTTTTCTTGCTATGATGGGAGTGGCAGTATTTGTTATTTCTTGCATGCACTTTCCTGTACCTGTAACCGGTTCCTGTTCTCATCCTTGCGGCACACCACTGGCAGCTATTGTAGTAGGACCACTAGCTACTGCTGTAATCTCAGCTATTGGATTGTTTTTTCAAGCCATATTTTTGGGACATGGTGGTATTACAACTATAGGTGCCAATGATTTTTCAATGGGTATTGCAGGAGGAATTTCAGGATATTTTTGCTGGAAGGTTTTAAGGCATTTTAAAAGCCCTATATGGCTTGCAGCTGGAGTGGCAGGTTTTGTTGGAGATATAGTTACATATTTGGTAGCAGCTTTGGAACTTGCAATAAGTTTGCATGGACATATTCCTATAGTGAAGCAGTGGATGATATTTTTTGCAGGGTTTGGACCTACTCAAATACCTCTAGCTATAGGCGAAGCAGTATTTACAGCTGTAATTCTGCAGGTTATGGTAAGTAGGCGTCCTGATTTAATGCCAGATGTACTTGGACGGAAATATAAGGAGGCAAGATAGCGATGAAATCAACTACAAATGCAGTAGATATAGAAAATAAGAAAGGTACAAGCATTAAATTTATAGATGGATTTACTAAATCTATTCTAACGGTATTGTTAATTTTGTTGGTTCTTATATTTGGAGCAGGTAAGTATATGAGCAGTCATAACATGGAGGCTGGTGGCACTGATGACAAGGTAAACACCATGGCTTCAAACAAAATTAAAGCAGATCACCATCCATTTATTGAATTGCCTGGTGATGCAGAAGTAGGAGCTTTTTCTGTGGCAAATTTTTGTGCAGGATTGATAGTTGGACATCATTGGGAGAAAATATTTGGCAAATCAAAGTCAAATAAAAAATCTTTAGAGAAAGAGTAGAGTATAAACGAATCATTATTACAGAATTTTTTTATAATTAAAATATTTAATGCATTTTACTTGACAAATGAATGGCGTAAGTATATAATATAAACATAATCAAATAGTAAAGTATGTGGTTTACATAGGTAATTAAAAGGGAAAATGGTGAAATTCCATTACAGCCCCCGCTACTGTATTGGGTGACGATTTTAAATTTCCACTGGAGTATTCCGGGAAGGAATTAAAGAGGATGATCCTATAGTCAGGAGACCTGCCTATACTTTTGAAATAATCTTTCGGAGGGAAAGATTAATGCATTAGTAATTTTTAGGCTATGTTGTTATAAAATTGATATGGCTATGTAATGTGTTAATTAGGGACTTCCAAAAGAAGTCCCTTTTTATATATTGGTGTTAACTTAAACATATCTAATCCCTTTAATACTGCTGTTGCAATGGTGTGCAACAGCAGTTTTTTTATATATCATTAATCAAACTTTAAATTTAGCCACTTAGATAATCTAAATTAATGATGAAATAATCTTAAATTTGAAAATGACATTACCATATTATAGTCGTTACAAGTTTTTATTACAATATCATCTCTTATAGAACCACCTGGCTGAACAATATACTTCACACCGCTTTTAGAAGCTCTATCTATATTATCTCTAAATGGGAAAAATGCATCAGATCCTAAAGATACACCTTGAAGTTTTGAAAGCCAATCTTTTTTTTCATCTAAAGTAAGCTTTTTAGGAATTTCAGTAAATACATCTTTCCATCCTATAGTTTCTTCAGGAGTTACGTCATCACGGAGATACTGATCTATTACATTATCCATTTCAGGCCTTTTAAGTCCTTCTTTAAAAGGAAGGGATAGTACCGTCGGATGTTGTCTTAAAAACCATATATCTGCTTTTGATGCAGCAAGTCGTGTACGGTGAACTCTTGACTGCTGACCTGCTCCAACTCCAATTACCTGACCGTCTACTGCAAAACAAACTGAGTTAGATTGTGTATATTTTAGGGTGATCATTGAAATTAGAAGATCTCTTTTAGCGCTTTCTGGCATATTCTTATTATCTGTTACTATGTTTTTTAAAAGATCATCCGTTATAACTGCATCATCCCTTTTTTGTTCAAAAGTTACTCCAAATATCTCTCTTTTTTCCATTTCTTCTGGTTCATAATTTGGATCAATTTGAATTATACAGTAGTTTCCTTTTTTCTTTGTCTTTAGAAGCTCTAGTGCTTCCTTGCTGTAGGATGGGGCAATTATTCCATCTGAAACCGATGCTTTAAGTATTTTAGCAGCAGATAAGTCAACTTCATCACTTATAGCTGCAAAATCTCCATAGGAGGACATCCTGTCTGCTCCTCTTGCTCTTGAATAGGCAATAGCTGCAGGGGAGAGTTCCATATCTGAAACTGCATATGCCTTTTTTAATACATCATTTAGAGGCACTGCAACTGCAGCACCTGCAGGGCTTACATGCTTAAAAGAAGCAGCACTACAAAGTCCTGTGGCATTTCTAAGTTCCTTTACAAGTTGCCAGGAATTAAAGGCGTCCATAAGATTGATATATCCTGGTCTTCCGTTTAATATCTTAAAGGGAAGAGTACCTTCTTTCATATAAACTCTTGCAGGTTTTTGGTGTGGGTTGCACCCATATTTAAGTACAAATTCATTCATTTCCATTTATAAAATACCTCCATTTTAAATTTAAGCATAAAAAAACCTGGGCAAATTATATAATTTACCCAGGCGGTCGATATCTTTTTTAATCATGCTCCCTATGGTAAACTCCATTTCCGCCAGTTACATGATTATTTTATGCAATTTATTAAATTATATTATATTGAAAATGTCATGTCAAACAAATTGTTGAAGAATTTATTTTAAGCTGTTATAAATCATTTGTAAATTATATTTCATACTTTGTATGTAATTTTTATTATCTTCATTTCCCTCTATTGTATATATTTTTTCTACTTTTGCTCCAACTTCTTTTGCAAGGGTATTTGATACTTTAGGGCTTACCATGTCTTCCACAAAGATAGTTTTTATTTTATTTTGTTTACAATAGTTTACAAGTCCCTCTAATTTTTTAGGGGAGGGTTCTCCTTCTGCAAATACATCTTCTACACTATTTTGTTTTAAACCAAAATCTCTGCAGAGATATGCAAAAGCAGCATGTCCTGTTACAAAACTTTTATTTGAAACTGTCTGAAATTTTTTGTTATATTCGCTGTACAAATCATCAAGTTGTTTTGAAAAATCATTGTAATTTTTTTCGTAAAAGTTTTTGTTTGATGGATCTGCTTTAATTAAGGCATCTTTTATGCTTTTAGATTGATTCTTGGCATTTTTTAGACTTAGCCACATATGAGGGTCGTATTGCCCATGCTCTTTCGTTTCATCATTATCAGTATTTTTAATTGGAACTGAACCTTTTGAAGTATCTACTGCAATTAAATCTTTATTATTTATAGATTTTAAAACCTTGTCTTTCCAGGATTCCATACCCAATCCATTATATATAAACACATTGGCATCACTTAAGTTTTTGAAATCTTTTGCAGTTGGTTCAAAATCGTGAGGCTCTGTGCCAGCAGGTATCATTGTAATAATATCAATTTTATTCTTTCCAATAGCTGAAGTAAATTCTCTCATTGCGTTAAAGGATACAACTACTTTTATTTTGGATTTGGATTCTTTAGTATTATTTGAAGCTGTTCCCGCAGCACAACCTCCCAAAATGAAAATAATGCAGGTAAAAATAAGGGCTAGTATTGTAAACTTAATGGGTGTATTTCTTTTAAGCATAAACTTCCTCCTAAAATATTATATATGCAAATGCAAACAAATTGCATTTGCATATATAATATTACTAGCTGAAAAGGAATTTGTCAATAAATACTAGAAACTTAGAAATCTGTTTATCTTTAGGAATATGATGGTAAAGTTAACATTGACAAGTTATGTTTGAATAGTTTACAGTAAAATTAAGTAATTTGCAAAATGCTATAAAGGGGATAATTAAAAATGATAGTATTTGATATACCCGGCAGCAGGAGTATTACCATAAAAAATGTTATTTTTGATTTTAATGGTACTCTTGGACAAGACGGGATTTTAATTGATTCTGTGGGGGATAAATTAAAGGAGTTGGCAGGCAAAGGCGTTAATATTTATGTGATTACAGCAGATACTTACGGAACTGTAAAAAATCAGTGCCAGGGTCTTCCAGTTAAGGCTAAAGTATTTAATAAAGAAGATTCATCTAAAGATAAAAAGTATATGGTTGAAAAGCTAGGATGTGATGTTACCGCATCTGTTGGCAATGGAAGAAATGATCTAGAAATGTTTAAAAATAGTATTATATCTATTTGTGTTATTGGGAGAGAAGGATGCTTTACTAAATCTTTGCTAGAATCTGATATAGCAGTTACAAATATTTTAGATGCTATAGATTTATTGTTAAACAATGATAGAATTAGAGCTACACTTAGAACTTAAGCAAAAGTAAAAAATAGAAGGAGGAATAAATATGTGGGTTGTACTCGGATACATAGCTGCTATTATATTAGTGAGCATATTAATCTCAGTATTTTCAAACATTAAGTCAAATAATGAAATTAGGAGAAGAATAGAAAATGATTGGGGTGCAGAGTTTGAAGAAAAATATACGGAAGATGACCTAAAGAGTACAGCGGAATACTTTAATAATAGAAAAGAAGTGGAAAAAGGAACAGTTTTTATTGATGAAATTACCTGGAAAGATCTTGATATGGACAGTATTTTTAAAAAAATAAACAATACAGAAAGTAGTCCTGGAGAACAGTATTTATACAATATATTAAGAGAACCTATATATGATGAGGAGAAACTTAAACATAGAGATGAATTGATAAAATTTTTTCAGAATAATGATAAAGAGAGAAAAAGTATACAATATATACTTGCCAAACTAGGCAAAAATAGGGCTTGTTTTATAACTGATTACTTTTACAATAAGGGTAATAAGAGAAAATCATTACTGTTCTACTACAGAATTTTGTCTTTGATCCCCTTTGCAGGTGTAGGATTAATATTTCTAAATCCATATATAGGACTCGCTACTATTATATTGTCCTTTTCCTACAATATATTTGTATATTACAAAGAAAAAAATAAGATAAAGCATAAATTTGAATCCTTTATGTACATACTTAAAATAGTAAAATATGCTGGAGATATTTTGAAAGAAGATGTAAAGGAGTTTAAAGATTACAATAAAAAATTAAAGGAGGCTCTTAAAGAACTAAGATCTATAAAAAGACTTTCTTTTGCTTCAAAAAATAATGGTACAGATGTAGGGATAATAGCTGAGTATACTAGTATGTTTTTACTCACGGATTTAATTAATTATGAAAAAATGTCAAATGCCCTTATGGAAAGAAACAGTGAGTTTAAAGTAATATTTGAAGTAATTGGAGTGATAGACAGCTGTATGTCTATTGCAGCTTACAGGAGAAGAATAAAAAATTATGTTACTCCAGAGCTTACTAAATGCAGAAGAAAGCAGGAAAATGTGAATGTGTTTAAAGATATAAGACATCCTCTTATGGAAAAATCTGTGCCGAACTCCATAGAGATTTCAGATTCCATTTTAATTACAGGGTCCAATGCATCAGGTAAATCAACTTTTTTAAAAACAGTAGCTATAAATATTATTTTAGCGGAGACAATATATACCTGTCTTGCTTCAGAATTTAAATGCTGTTATTTCAAAATATATACATCTATGGCTTTGAAAGACGACATATTTAGCAATGAAAGTTATTATATAGTAGAAACTAAATCTTTAAAGAGAATTATAGATAATTTAAATGAGGATATACCTACTATATGTTTTGTAGATGAAATTTTACGAGGAACCAATACTGTAGAGAGAATTTCAGCTTCTTCTCAAGTGCTAAAATATTTAACTTTAAATAACTGTATATGCATTGCAGCTACCCATGATGTGGAGCTTACTCATATACTTGAAAGGTATTTTGAGAATTATCATTTTCAAGAAAGTATTGAAAATAATGAAATAAAGTTTGATTATAGAATCCATGAAGGAAGGGCTACCACTCAAAATGCAATAAAGCTTTTAGGCATTTTAGGATATAATGATGCTATTGTAAAAAAGGCACAGGATAAGGCAAACAAATTTTTAACTGAAGGTATATGGGAAGCAGAATAATTTCAATATTATATATAATAAGTATATAATCCAACTTTGGTACATATAAAAGTTTGAATTAATATAAAAAATTGCTAAACAATTTTTTAAAGAACAAAGTTCAAATATCAAATAAGGATAATTTTTTTCCTAACGTAAGAAAATATTAAATTATAGATTTACTCAGGTACGACGGAAATCGTCTTTATTTGTTCTTTGTTATTTGAACTTTGCTATTTTCAAAAGCTTTGCAAAGTTTTTGAAAATAACAGAGTTGATTATATAATTATAATAGTGAGCATTCAATTTATAATTGAATGCTTTTATGTTAAGTATTATTATAATGTTTTTATGACAATGTTTACAAACGGGTTGAATAATTGCTTAAGTAGATGATATAATAGATATATCATAATAAAACACTATATTATGGAATAAAATGTTCCTTTGTATAACTCTATATAATGTTATGTTATGATTCACTGAAAAATAATATAAGTTTTAAACGCTGGGGGTGTTTTAATGAAAAAACTAAAAAAAAGTTTAGTACTCATTCTGGTTTTAATTGTCACAACCATGGCAGCAGGTTGCGGCGGTAGTCAGAGTTCAAGTGAAAAAAAGTCAGATTCCTCTACAAAACAAGAAAAAGCAGTGACTTTAACTGTATCTGCTGCTGCAAGTTTAAAGGATTCTATGAATGAAATCAAACAGTTATATGCAAAAGATCATCCGAATGTTACTATTACATATAATTTTGGAGCAGCAGGGACTCTTCAACAGCAAATTGAACAAGGAGCACCAGCAGATATATTTATGTCTGCAGCAACAAAACAGATGGATGCATTAAAAGGTAAAAATTTGCTAGTAAACGATACTATAACTAATCTTTTAAAAAATGATGTAGTTCTTATAGTACCTAAAAATTCATCTTCTAATGTTAAGAGTTTTAACGATTTAGCAAGTGATAAGGTTAAAAAAGTAGCTCTTGGAGAAGTTAAAAGTGTACCAGTAGGACAATATTCCCAGGAAATACTTACAAATTTAAAGATAATGGATAAGGTTCAACCAAAAGCTATTTATGGTAAGGATGTAAAAGAAGTTTTGACCTGGGTTGAGACAGGAAATGTAGATGCTGGTATAGTTTATAAAACTGATGCATTAGTATCAAAGAAAGTAAATATTGTAGCTACGGCACCTGAAAACTCTCACAAGGCTGTAGTATATCCAACAGCTGTAGTTAAAGCTAGTAAAAATCCTACTCAAGCTAAAGATTTTCTTAAATTTTTATCAAGTGATAAAGCTAAAGCCGTATTTCAAAAGTATGGATTTAAACTTGGAAAATAATTTATTGTAATGGAGAGGATAAGTTTATGAATTTTGATGCTTCGCCTGTATGGATTTCGTTAAAAACTACATTTACGGCTACATTTATAACTTTTTTTATAGGAATTGCAGTAGCTTATTTAATGGTAAATTATAATGGAAAGTTAAGAAATATTTTGGATACTATACTTACCCTCCCACTTGTTCTGCCACCTACGGTGGCAGGATTCTTTCTACTCCTTATATTTGGAATAAATAGTCCTATAGGTAAATTACTTTCTAAAATTGGAATCAATATAATTTTTTCTTGGCCTGCTACGGTAATAGCGGCAGCTGTTATAGCTTTTCCTCTTATGTATAAAACTACAAAGGCAGCTTTTGAGCAGATAGATAGGAATATTGTAAGTGCAGCAAGAACATTAGGTGTTTCTGAATGGAAAGTTTTTTGGAAAGTTGTACTGCCTCTTGCCTGGCCAGGAATAGGGGCAGCTACAGTTCTTTCTTTTGCAAGGGCTCTTGGAGAATTTGGAGCTACTTTAATGATAGCAGGTAATATACCTAACAAAACTGAAACTATTCCTATAGCTATTTATTTTGCAGCTGAAAATGGAGAGATGGATAAAGCTTTTATGTGGGTGCTGTTAATAGTTGCAATCTCAACTATAGTCATTTTACTTATGAATTATTGGAATGACTATCAACAGAAAAATATATACGGTGTTAGGAGAAATTAAAAATGGGACTGTATGTAGATATTGAAAAGAAGTTACCAGGGTTTAGTTTAAAAGTAAAGTTTAATAATGAAAAAAATATAATAGGACTTTTAGGAGCTTCGGGATCTGGTAAAAGTATGACACTTAAGTTTATTGCTGGGTTAGATACGCCTGATAGGGGAAAAATAGTATTAAATGAAAAAGTACTATATGATTCTGATAAAAAAATAAATATTCCAAGTAGAAAACGAAAAGTGGGTTTCTTATTTCAAAATTATGCCCTATTTCCAAACATGAATGTAGAACAAAACATAGGGTTTGGATTGCAAGATATGGATAAAGATAAGAAAAATAAGATAATTTCTGAAAAGATAAATATGATGAATCTTAAAGGATTGGAGAGGAGATTTCCAAGTCAGCTTTCAGGAGGGCAGCAGCAGAGGGTTGCTATTGCCAGGGCCCTTGCAATAGAGCCTGAAATACTTCTATTAGATGAACCTTTCTCTGCATTAGATACTCATCTGAGAAGTAAAATGGAAGAACAACTTATACATATATTGTCCAATTATAATGGACATACGGTATTTGTGTCTCATAATAGAGATGAGATATATCGTATTTGCAAAAATATAGCGGTAATTAATAGAGGTAAAGTAGAAGCTTTTGGAGATAGAGATTATATATTCAAAAATCCTCCTACTGTTTCAGCAGCACAGCTTACAGGGTGCAAAAATATATCTAAGGTTGAAGTGGTAGATGAACATACTATAGAAGCTGTAGATTGGGGATGTACTCTTAAAGTTAAGGATAAAATTGAAGGTAAGGTATCCTACATGGGAATTAGAGCACATTATGTTGAATTAGCAGATGATAATAAAAATGAAAATATATTTAAATGCTGTGTAAACCATATAAATGAAAGTCCTTTTACAGTTTCAATTTATTTGGACAGTGTAGAGGAGAAAACATATACTAAGACTAAAAGTTTACTGTGGGAAATTCCAAAGGAAAATTGGGTTGCACTGAAAAAAATTAGCCAGCCCTGGAATATATATATAGACAAAGACAATTTATTTTTGATTGAATAAAAACTGCAAGATAGGGGTAAACTACAACTATCTTGTGGTTTTTATTTTATTGAGGTAAAAACACTATAAAATATATTAAAAAGAAGGTAATTTAATATGAAAATCAGTGCAAGAAATCAGTTAAAAGGAAAAGTTTCTGAAATTAAAGAAGGAGCTGTAAATGGTGAGGTTATAGTAGACTTAGGAAATGGAACAACTATATGCTCAATTATTACAATGGAATCCATTAAAAATTTAGGAATTAAAGTTGGTTCTGAAGTTACAGCACTTGTTAAGGCTTCTTCAGTAATTATTATGGCTTAAGGAACTTTCAATTAAATAGCCAGATTATTTACTAAATTAGCAAGTAATGTTTATTACATAACTTGCTAATTTTTTTATGCATTTCTATTTAAGAATGTAACTTTATGCATTGCTATATAAGGTGAATTACATGACAATAATGCAAATTTTAATATATTTATATTTTTTATAATAAAAAAACAAAAAATAAATGAAAATAGACATAGATGTAGAATTTATAAACAAATGGAGATAATATAGAAAAATATAGTTAATAATTAAATTGATTTTAAAATTTGATTATAAGGGGGAAAAATTTATGTCAAAAGTACTTATTGTTGATGATGCATCTTTTATGAGGATATCTCTAAAAACTATGCTGTCTAAAAATGGATTTGAGGTTATTGGAGAAGCTAAAAATGGAGTTTCGGCAATTACTAAATATAAGCAATATAATCCTGATATTGTAACAATGGATATTACGATGCCTGATATGGATGGAATTGAGGCACTTAAAAAAATCAGAGAATATGATAATAAAGCTAAGGTTGTTATGATAACTGCAATGGGACAAGAAGCTATGGTTAAAAGAGCAATAGTTAGTGGTGCTAGGTCATTTATTGTTAAACCTTTTAAGGAGGATCAATTGGTTAAAGCACTTAATAAAGTATTATCAGTTTAAATATTGAAACTAGGGGTGGTAAATTGTGTCAGATAAAAGCTCAGATGATGTCATACTTGAATCCTATATATTTGAGACATCCCAGCTTATTGATCAACTTGAAACATTGATATTGGAAAATGAAAGTGGAAATTGCTATTCGGAAGAAACTATCAATGAGATATTTCGCATTATGCATACAATAAAAGGATCATCCGCTATGATGTCCTATGAGTATATTTCAAAGTTGGCTCATTCTATAGAAGATTTGTTTTATTTTCTCAGAGAAGAGAAACCTAAAGATGTAGATTACGAAAGTTTATCAGACTTGATTTTAAAATGTGTGGATTTTATAAAAGTGGAACTTGAAAAAATAAAAAATGGGAATAAAGTGGATGGCAACTGTGATTCTATAATAGAGTACAATAAAAATTTTCTTATGGAGTTACAAAATCAAAAACCTAAGGAGAACATTAGTACAGAAAATAGAAATGAAGAAATCAAATTGACTAATAGATATGAGGCACTTATATTTTTTGAAGACGACTGTGAAATGGAAAACTTGAGGGCTTATACTGTAGTGGAAACTTTGAGAGAGTTTTCAGAAGAGATTAACTATATACCTAAAGATATAATGGAAAATGATGATACTTGTAAAACAATACATGAAAGCGGTTTTAAAATATTTATAAAATCCTATAAATCTTATGATGAACTTTGTGAAATTTTAAACCAGGCAGTTTTCTTAAAAACCTTTAAACTTGAACAGCTAGAAGATGCTGAACAGCTTCAGCAGTCTACTAAATCCAATCAAGGCATAAACGTATGTGATGAAAATACGAAAGATAAATCAATTATACAAGATTTTATAAATGTAAAAGTGGACAAGCTAGATAAGCTAATGTATCTAGTAGAGGAAATGGTTATTGCCGAAGCTATGGTTACTCAAAATTCTGATTTAAAGGGGATGAAACTGAATAATTTTGAAAAATCTTCAAGACAGCTTCATAAAATTACAAGTGAGCTTCAGGATGTGATAATGTCTGTAAGGATGGTACCTATATCTATAGTATTTCACAAAATGAATCGTATAGTACATGATATGAGTAAAAAGTTAAATAAGCAAGTTCATTTAAAATTAATTGGAGAGGATACTGAGGTAGATAAAAATATAATTGAACACATATCAGATCCCCTTATGCATTTGGTGCGAAATTCCATTGATCACGGAATAGAATCAATAGAAGATAGAAAGTGTCTTGGAAAAAGTGAAAATGGAACTGTTACCTTAGAAGCAAAAAATGAAGGAAATGATGTTGTTGTAATTGTAAAAGACGATGGCAGAGGATTAGATAGGAAGAGCATATTAGAAAAAGCTATTTCAAATGGGATACTTAAGAAAAATCCAGAAGAAATGAGCGACCAGGAAATCTATAATTTAATTTTTATTCCAGGGTTTTCCACTAATGAAAATGTTACAGAATTTAGTGGCAGAGGGGTTGGTATGGATGTAGTAGTTAAAAATATTCAAAATGTATGTGGATCAGTTTCAATAGATAGTTTGGAAAATAGTGGGTCTACCATAACGATGAAAATACCTCGAACCCTTGCAATTATAGATGGTATGAATATAAGGGTAGGAAATTCCTATTATACTATTCCTATTACGTCTATAAAAGAGCTTTTTAGTGTGGAAAAAAACAATGTGATTTCTAATATGGACAGCGGCGAAATGATAATGGTGAGGGGTAAATGTTATCCTCTTATCCGTATACACAAATTATACAATATAAAAACTGACGTTAAAAATTTAGAAGATGGAATAATTGTCATGGTAGAAAAAGACAATATGGGATTGTGCATATTTGCAGATGAATTAGCTGGACAACAGCAGGTTGTAGTAAAGTGTTTGCCTAACTATATAAAAAAAGTAAAAAATATAGATGGACTTTCAGGGTGTACCCTCCTTGGAGATGGGAGTATTAGTTTAATACTTGATATAGGTGAACTTGTAAATATGCTTGGTAAATAAAAGTGCGCAGTGAAAGGAGAATATAAATATGTCAGAAATTGTAGTAGATGATAGCTTAGTTGAAGAAGAAGATACTCAAAAGAATAAATATCTTACTTTTACTCTTGAAAAAGAGTTTTATGGTATAGAAATTAAATACGTTATTGAAATAATAGGAATTCAACCAATAAGTGAAATACCTGAACTACCAGAATATATAAAGGGAATTATAAATTTAAGAGGCAAAATAATACCAGTAATGGATATTAGGTTAAGATTTAAAAAGGAGGCAATAGAATATAATGATAGAACATGCATTATTGTAATTCAGATTGAGGACATTTATGTAGGACTTATTGTAGATGGTGTCTCCGAGGTAATAGATATACCTGATTGCGAAATTGTAGATCCTCCAGAAATTAGCAAAATTAGAAATAAATTTATAAAAGGCATAGGGAAAGTTCAAGATAATGTAAAATTGCTTTTAGATTGCGATAAACTGTTAAACCATGGAGATACAGATAGCTTAAGTAATATTTAATATAAAAGGAGTGGATGGGTGTGAAATTATTTAACAATTTAAAAATAGGTATAAGACTATTTGTAGGATTTGCGTTAATTGTACTTGTAATGTGTATAATTGGGATATTCGGATTAATCAATATGAATAAAATCAATGATTTAGACACTCAATTATATAAAAATATGACAGTGCCACTCGGAGAGTTGACTGGACTTAATTCATCTTATGGAGATATAAGAGCACATTTAAGAGATGCTATTTTAGCAGATAATCAATCGGATATGAATCAATATATAAATAAGGTGAATTCATCTAGCTTGGATTTTGATAGTCAATTAGATGAATTTTCAAAGACACTTTTAACTGATTCCGGGAAACAGGCAACTGGAAATCTTAAATCTTCTAAAGCAAAGTATATGGAAATAGCTAATGAAATTATTGATGCGGTAAAAAAAGGTGATAACAAAGGTGCAGTAAGTCTAATTCACAGCAAGCTTAATGCAGCACAGAGTGATGTGGCAAATAATTTGAAAACGGTTATAAGTTTAAAAGAAAATCTTGCAGAAAGCTTTTCACAGAACAATGATAAAACAGCCAGTGCAACCGGAAAACTAATTATAATTTTTATAGTTATAGGAGTGATTGCTGCTGCATTACTAGGAACAATTATTTCACTATCCATAATAAGACCAATTAGAGAGCTTATGCTTTCTACAGATAAAGTTTCAAATGGAGATCTAAATGTAAATATAGATATTAGTGGAAAAGACGAAATAGGAATACTTGCAAAGGCATCTAAAAAGATGAATGACAATTTAAATGAAGTTGTAACAAATATTCAAGCTGCGGCAAATCAGGTGGCTGTCGGTGCTAAACAAGTATCAGATTCAGGTATAGCTCTTTCAGAAGGATCTACGGAACAAGCAAGTTCTGTGGAGGAATTAACGGCTTCTGTAGAAGAGATTTCTTCACAAATAAGGCTTAATGCAAATAATGCAGTTAAGGCAAATGAATTGACTGAACATGTGAAAGATAATGCAGTTAAGGGAAATTCACATATGGATGAAATGCTTAAAAGTATGGATGATATAAATGCAGCTTCGGGGAATATATCTAAAGTTATAAAGGCCATAGATGATATTGCCTTTCAGACAAATATTCTGGCTTTAAACGCTGCTGTTGAAGCTGCGAGGGCAGGTAGGTATGGAAAAGGATTTGCGGTAGTTGCTGAGGAAGTAAGAAATTTAGCTGCAAAGTCACGGGATGCTGCAAAAGAAACTACTGCACTAATAGAAGATTCTATTAAAAAGGTGGATAAAGGTACTAAGATTGCAAATGAAACAGCTGAAGCTCTTGGTGAGATTGTAGAAGGAGTTACAAAGGTAGCAGATTTTGTGGAAAGCATAGCAGTAGCTTCTAAAGAGCAGGCTACTGGTGCAGAACAGATTAGCAGTGGAATAATGGAAGTATCTCAGGTGATTCAAGAAAATTCTGCTACATCTGAAGAGAGTGCAGCGGCAAGTCAAGAACTTTCAAATCAGGCAGATATTATGCTAGAGCAAGTTAAGAAATTTAAAATAAGAAGAATAAATTCTAGTTATGATAAAGTGGAAAATATAAATCCAGAAGTACTTAATATGTTAAAAGATATGAAGGCAAAAAAGAAATATCATGGAATTGATTTAGGAGACTAGGGATATTAATACAAAAAAACATAAAAAATTGGGAGATTACCATTGACAATAGAAAAAAATAGGTATATATTGAAAACATAATAAAACTTAATAAAGTTAAACTTTCGGGGCAGGGTGAAATTCCCGATCGGCGGTATAGTCCGCGAGCTTTTATAGCATGAACTGGTTTGATTCCAGTACCGACAGTAAAGTCTGGATAAAAGAAAGTAAAGATATAGTTTAGGCTATGTTTTTATATGTTTTGTAATTTTATTCCCTGAAGGTTATTTCAGGGAATTTTTATATGCAAAATTTCAAGAAAATTAGGATTACTATAAGTACATAATGTAATATTTTTATAAAAAAGTAAATAAATATATAATTTAATTATGGAAGTGAATCTTATGGAAAAAGAAAATACAGATGAAAAGTATATGAAAGAAGCTTTAAAACTAGCTTTATTGGGAAAAGGATTTGTGAATCCAAATCCCCTTGTGGGAGCTGTGATAGTTAAAAATGGAAAGATAATAGGGAAAGGTTATCATAGGTTCTTTGGAGGGGCTCATGCAGAAGTATATGCACTTAGAGAAGCAGGAGATAATGCACAAGGTGCAGATCTGTATGTAACGTTAGAACCTTGTTCACATTATGGAAAAACTCCACCTTGTGCAAAAGCTATAGTAGAAGCTGGAATAAAAAAGGTAGTAATAGGAAGTGTAGATCCAAATCCTCTTGTATCAGGGAGAGGTGTAAAAATTTTAAGAGATGAAAACATAGAAGTGGTTACCGGGGTTATGGAAAGAGAAGCTGTAAAAATAAATGAGATATTTATGAGTTATATAAAGTCAAAGTTACCTTTTGTAATTTTAAAATCTGGAGTTACTTTAGATGGAAAAATAGCTACAGTTAGTGGTGAATCTAAGTGGATAACAGGTGAAAAATCAAGGTTAAAAGTTCACAAGATGCGAAATAGAGTTATGGCAATTATGGTTGGAGTAGGTACTGTGATTTTAGATGATCCTCTTTTAACTACAAGGCTTGAAGAAAAGTGTAAAAGTCCTAAGGCTGTAATTGTAGACTCAAAGCTGAGAGTGCCTGTTGAATCTCAAATTTTCAAAACTTCTCGTGAAAGAGAAATAATAATAGCATGTACAGAAAAGTTTGATAAGGTCAAGGCAGAGTCTTTAAAAGCTATGGGAGTAAATATAGTTGTCTGTACAGAAAATAAAGAAGGAAGGGTAGATTTAAAATATTTAACTAAAAAACTTGGAGAAATGGGTATAGATAGTGTACTTGTTGAGGGAGGCTCAGAACTTAATTTTTCTGCACTGAAGTCTGGAATTGTAAATAAAGTTATTTATTTTATTGCACCTAAAATACTTGGAGGTAAGAATGCTAAAACTTCAGTTGAAGGATATGGAATTGAAAACCTCTCAGACAGTATAAAATTAAAAGATATATGTGCAGAAAATGTGGGAGAGGACATTATGATACAAGCCTATGTAATAAATGCTGAAAATTAGAAAGAAGGGATAAACTTGTTTACTGGTCTAGTAGAAGAAATAGGAGAAATATTAAAAATATCAAGGGGAAGAAACTCTTCAAAAGTGTCCATAAAAGTAGGAAATTTACTAGATGGAGTTAAACTGGGAGATAGCATTGCTGTAAATGGAACTTGTGTTACTGTAGTTGATTTAAAAAAGAATTCTTTTACTGTAGATATTATGGCTGAAACTTTGAGAATGAGCAGTTTAAAAAATTTAAAAATAGGAAGCAAAGTTAACCTGGAAAGGGCCCTAAGGCTTGGAGACAGATTAGGTGGACATATAGTAAGTGGACATATAGATGGTACTGGAAAAATTGTAGATGTGAGAGAAGAGGACATCTCAACCTGGATAGACATAGAAGCGTCTTATGATTTACTTAGATATATAGTACGAAAAGGTTCCGTGACTATAGATGGTGTGAGCCTTACTGTAGCAGAATTAAATAAAAATTGTTTCAGTGTGTCTCTTATACCCCATACTAAGATGGAAACTATTTTAGATTATAAAAAAATAGGAGATTTAGTAAATATAGAGTGTGATTTAATAGGAAAATATGTAGAAAAAATGGTTTTGAATCCAAAAAAAGAGCCAGAAAAAAGCGGCAGTATAGATGCTTTAAAACTAAAGGAATATGGCTTTATCTGATGGCTACCTACTGTAACCTCCCACTTCTATCAAAGTGAGAGATATTAGAACTCTTGAGCTTCAGCGATTTAGAGTTCTTATGCTGTGTATAACAGTAGCTACGCCCCTAGATAATTCATCTAAACTTAGTGGGAGAAACAAAACTTTAAAGAGAAAGCGGCTATCAGCAAATCAAAGATTTGGAATATCTGCTTTTCCCACTAAGTAAGATTCATTGATGCAATAAGGCATTTTCTTTTAGATGCCTAAACGTTTATTTTTGAAGGGAGATAAAAATCATGAATTTTAAATTTGATACTATAGAAGATGCAATAAAAGATCTTAAACAAGGGAAAATGATCATAATTGTAGATGATGAAGGAAGAGAAAATGAAGGTGATTTAGTTATACCTGCAGAAAAGGCAACTGGAGAAAATATTAATTTTATGATCAAATATGCAAAAGGTCTCTTGTGTGCACCAATTGAAGAAGGAATAGCAGTAAAGCTTGGATTAAATCCTATGGTTCAGCACAATACAGACAATCATGAAACAGCATTTACTGTAACTGTTGACTATAAAGATACTACAACGGGAATATCAGCTTTTGAAAGGGCACATACCATAAATATGATAGCTGCTTCAAATTCTAAAGATGACTTCAGAAGACCAGGACACATATTTCCGCTTATAGCTAAGGAAAATGGAGTGTTTGACAGAACTGGTCATACGGAAGCTTCAGTTGATCTAGCTAAGCTTGCAGGATTTAAAGGTGCAGCAGCAATATGTGAAATAATAAAAGATGATGGAACTATGGCAAGAAGAGATGACTTGATGGAGTTTGCTAAAGAACATAATTTAAAAATTGTTACCATAGTGGACTTAATAGCCTATAGAAAAAAAACAGAGAAATTAGTTAAAAGAGTGGCTTCTGCTAATCTTCCAACTAGATTTGGAAAATTTAAAATTATAGGTTATAAAAATATATTAAATGGTGATGAGCATGTGTGTCTTGTAAAGGGAGATAATTTTGAAAAAGAACCTGTCCTTGTAAGAGTACATTCAGAGTGCCTTACGGGAGATGTTTTTCACTCACTTAGGTGCGATTGTGGACAGCAGCTTCAATCTGCACTTAAACAGATAGAAAAAGAAGGCAAAGGTGTACTTTTATATATGAGTCAAGAAGGAAGAGGCATAGGAATTTTAAATAAGATAAAAGCTTATAAGCTTCAAGAAAATGGAATGGACACAGTAGAGGCAAATTTAGCATTGGGATTTCCAGCAGACATGCGTGATTATGGGATAGGAGCACAAATACTTGAAGATATAGGTATTAAAAAAATAAAACTTCTTACGAATAATCCAAAGAAAATTGAGGGACTTTCAGATTATGGATTGGAAATAGTAGAGAGAGTACCTATTGAAGTAGATTGTTCACAGGAAAGTAAGAGGTATATGAAAACTAAACGAGAAAAGATGGGACATTTATTAAAATTATATAAATAAAAATAGAAAAGAGGATTATTTATGAAGATGTATGAAGGAAAATTAGTTGCAGAAGGTTTAAAATTTGGAATTGTAATTGCAAGATTTAATGAATTTATAGGCACGAAATTGTTAGAGGGTGCTTTAGATTGTTTAAAAAGACATGGAGCACAAGAAGAAGACATTGAGGTAGCCTGGGTTCCAGGAGCCTTTGAAATACCAATGGTTTCAAAGAAAATGGCTTTTTCTAAAAAGTATGATGCAGTTATTTGTCTGGGAGCAGTAATAAGAGGACAAACACCTCATTTTGATTATGTATCAAATGAAGTGTCAAAGGGAGTAGCAAGTGTTTCCCTTGAAAGCGGTATGCCAGTAATATTTAGTGTTCTTACCACAGATAATATAGAGCAAGCTGTAGAAAGAGCAGGAACTAAAGGTGGAAATAAAGGATATGATGGAGCTATGTCAGCTATAGAAATGGCAAATTTAATGAAACAGTTTTAAATATAATAAACGCTAAATCAATTTACAATGAATGATGTACAATTCACAATTAAGGATGATTTTCTGTTACCACAGAAAATGTACCAAAATTGTGAATTGATTATAGAATATGACAGCAGCTTCTGCTGCTTCTTTTTATTTCTCTTATATTTAAAATTAAAGTGGTAGATGAAGTTATTATTAAACTTATTGCGGTACTATATATATTTATCCATGATATGCCTGCAAGTATGTATATTAATATGACTTCTAAAATGGCAGAAATCAAAGAGTTTTTTAATAGTATATTTTGTTTGCCAATGCCATTTAAAATACCAAAAGTAGAAAAGGAGACAAAGGTAACAGGAGCAGCTAGTGAAGCAAATTTTATATAATTTCCCAGGTCATTTCTGTTATAAAATAATTGTCCTAAGTAATCTCCAGTGAAAAGGCAAATTACCATGGTACAGATACCTAAAAATAAAGATATTTTTATAATTTGATGAATCCTTTTTTCTATAGACCAGTAATTCCTACGGCTCATCTTTTCTGATAAATCTGGAATGAGAACCATTGATATGGAATTTATAATTGTAATTGGGAAAAATATTATATTTAAAGCCATGCCGTCAAATTTACCTATCATAGCTAGGGCTAAGTTGTATTCTATACCAGATGCTACAAGCCTTCTTGGAGTTATAAGTGTAGAGACAGCACCAAGTGCAGTAGATAAAAATCCATTTAAACAAAGGGGAAAAGATAGTACCAGTATATTGAATAAAAGTTGAAGTTTTTCCTCGGGATTTGAAGAACTAGATCTAAATTTTCTCCTTCTAGTTTTATACATTATGTAAAGTAAGATGAAACTTATAAACTCTCCTATGGCAAGGGTTGTATAAGCTGCAGTAACGGTGGAACCAACATCTTTCAAGGAAAATACAGTAATTATACTAATTATTATTACAATTCTAAGAAATTTTTCTGATATATCTATAATTGCAGGTATTTTAACCTGAGATATCCCATAAAAATAACCTTTTAGTATAGAGGATAATCCTATAAAAAACATAGCTGGGCACATAACCTGCAGGGCATGTACCGATCTAGTGTCATCTACTATTTTAGTACCTATGTAAGGAGCATTTATAAAGACGGTACAGACTATAAGTAAAGCAAAGAGTGAATTAAAAGTTAGAGATGCATCTATGGAATTATTTAAGTTATTAAAATCATCTTTGCTAAAATATACGGCAGCTATTTTGGAAATGGCTGCTACCATACCTCCCGATATAAGGCATATGAACAAATCGTATATAGGCATTATTAGTCCATAGAGACCTATTCCTTCAGCCCCGAGTTCTCTAGATAATATTATGGGAAATATAAATGCAAATATAGAAGTAATTAAATTTGAACAAATTAAAATAAGTGAATTTTTTAAAAACCTGTCTCTTTTCATAAAAACTCCCGTAATTAAAATTAGAATTAATATTAATAATTATGATAAGGATTTGAAGTATATTCTTTTTACTCATAAAAGTTTCTATTAGGCATTTTGTGATATACTAAACTTAAATTGTAAAGTTATCGGAAAATTTATGATAGAAAGGATTGTTTTTGATGAACAAATTAATTTGTAGCATCTGTGGTATGGCTATAGATGATAAAAATTATTTTTTCAATAAGGAGGCTTTTCTTAGAAAAAACACTTCAGGAAACATAATGTTCTGCCCTTTTTGTGGAGCTCCTGTAAAATATTTAGTTGAAGATGAACATAAAATTAAAACTTCAGCACACAACTTGGATGAATGGCATTTAAAAATAGTGAATAATGCATTTAAGCTGGAAGTATTTAATGGAGATTTTTATAAAGAAGCTTCAAAATTAGCTGAGGATTCAAAAATAAAAGATATGTTTAAAGCGCTTTCCAGAATAGAGTATATGCATGCTTCAGTTCACAAGAAAATAGGGGGATTTACTTCTGAACCTAATCTCAAAAAATTAGATTACTCTAAATACGCAGGTAATGATAAATTGCTTGAAATGGCATGTAAAAGGGAAAAACATGCAGTGGAATACTATGAAAAGTATGCTAACCGTATGGAAGATAATAAAATTAGAGATGTATTTAATGTGCTAGCATATGTAGAAAAAATACATATACAGCTTACAGATAAAAAATAAGCTAAAAATTCATAAGCCATATATTAAAATTAAAAGAACTCTGCATTTAGTTATTCATATGCAGGGTTCTTTTTTAATATATATATTCTAGAATCTATAATTTTGAGGAGAGTAGTGTATATGAAAAAAATTATAAAAATTTTATTTACAATTACAGTTGTATTTGTATTAACTTTTGTAATTGTAAATTATTTTTCTAAAACTCATTATAAAGTTGAAGTTCAAATGAAGGACAATACTCTAAGTTATGATTTAAAGTATTCCAGATTAAAAGGTGCAGTTGACTTTACAAAAGACGAAAAACAAAATTATTACATAGCATATAGTAATAGGATACAGATTATAAAAGATAACGGGAAAAGTTATGACATATTGAAGAATTCAAATTTGAATATTCACAGCATGGACTATTATAAAGGCAATCTATATTATTCTTCAGGAGATAGTATATATTGCTATAATATGAATGAAGGTAAAAATACAATTTTAATAAAGGGATTGCCTAATTATGGTGATTATAAGGACAGTTTAGTAAAAGTAAGCAATGCATGCTTATATATTTCCATAGGTTCTGCTACTAATTCAGGTGTAGTAGGAGATGATAATAAGTGGGTAAATGGCAATCTTTATGCCCATGATATGAGCCCAGAGAATATAACTCTTAGGGGAATAAATTTTGGAAAGAGTAAGACAGGTGCTTTTCAAAGTTATAATACTAAAAGTATAAAAGGTCAAATAGTTCCAGCACATTTCCCAGGAAATGCTTGTATTGTAATATATAATTTGGAAAGTGGGACAAGTGATACTTTTGCTTGGGGAATAAGGGATGTTACAGGAATGGGTTTTACAGACAGCAGCAAATTAATATGTGCTGTAGGGGGAATGGAAAACAGAGGTAGCAGACCTGTTATTGGGGATACAGATTATATATATGAAATAAAAAAGGGAAGCTGGTATGGATGGCCAGATTATAGTGGGGGAGATCCAGTTACTTCACCTAAGTTTAAAAGTGTGAAAAATTCTCCACTGCAATTTATACTGGACAATCACCCTACGACAAATCCACAAGCTCCTATATATCAGCATAAAACAGTAAGCAGTATTGGAACTCTTGCAGTGGATTCAAAAGGTGACTTAAACGATAGAAATTGTATATTTTTTTATGATAAAATTGATAATATAGTATATAGCTTTCGAGAAACAGGCTTACCGGAGGAAAAAGTTAAATTTAGTGAAAGAACTAAAATTTCAAGTATAAAAATATATGATAAATCTTTATTATTACTTGACGGTAAAGAAGGTTATTTATATAGTATAAAAAGAGGTAAGATTAAAAAAGTTTCAGAAATAAATAAAAATATTTATCCATACATACTTATGACAACAGTACTTGGAATAATATTAATTTTAAAAGTTCAAGGACGTTGATTTAAGTGTATATTTAAATTAAAGAGGAGATTGTAGTTAGATGAAACAAGAAATTGAAAAAACCTATGGAAGTGCTGTAAGAAAAATATTTTTCGCAGTTAACCCACTTAAGAAAAAAATTATGAAAACTAATTGTACTGTTCACAAGTTTATAATCATACGTGCTATTGAAATATTAAAAAATGATAATTATATGGAAGAGTATGAGTTTTTTAGAAAACATGTTAAAAGGTTAAATGCAGGAGTTACATGGGCAGATCAGGACTTTAAAAGTTCAAATCATTTCTACCATGTGAGTAAAGGAAAAGGGTTATATGGATTTTCGGATGCACTTACAGAATGTGAGAAATATTATGATAAGTCAATACAATTTCTAAAGAATAAAGAAGTGGAAAGAGCTCTATTTTATTTTGGTGCATCCTGCCACCTTATTCAAGATGTAACAGTCCCTCATCACGTAAATAACAAACTTTTGAGTAGCCATAGAAGATTTGAGCTGTGGATAATAGGAAGGCTTATGACAGATTATTCTTTTGTAGCTGAAGAGGGTGCTATAGTATATGATAAAGTGGAAGATTTTGTAAAAAACAATGCAATAATGGCCAATAGCATATATATGAAGAATATAAATATACAATCTAGAGATGAAAGATATTCTAAAGTAGCTGCAACTATTATAAAGGAAGCAGAGAGAACCACAGCAGGCTTTATGATTAAATACTATAGAGAACTAAAAAAACTTTAATATTTTTCCATAAAATGGAGGGTTTTTTCCTACTTTTACAGAACATATATAATAAGGATTTAACTCTGTTTATATATGTTGGTAAAGGATAGTGATTAAATTGAGTAAGGATATATTTATAAATATGGAAAAGGAAATATTCAAAGGAAATCTTTTGGATATAGGCATGGACAATCAAGGTATAATTTATAATATATATAAGGAATTTAATGATAATGTAAATGTGGAATATGTAAGTGGGAAAGAAGAAGGCAAAAATATAAAAGAAGATTATTATGATAATTGTATATTATTATTTTCCTTTAATAAATTATGGGTAAAATTTAAAAAGAAAAATTTTATAAAAGATATATACAACCATTTAGCAAAAAATGGGACTATCCATATATGGGATATTGATAAAGGGTATGGAAAGATTTTTTATGCAGATATAAAGATATTAATACCTGAAGGAAAACTGAGAAAAATAAAAATAAGGGATTTTAACATTTTAAAAGATAATTCTAAGGAAAGTACCCTACGACTACTAGATAATTATTTTAAAATTTTAGAATGTAGAAATTCTGACGGACTTTATTATATAAAGGCTGAAAAGAAGAACTTGGTTTGTAAAAGCTAGGACAACTAAAAAAGACGGGAGACTCATAATATGAAGGTACTATTAGCAGCACTTAATTCAAAATTTATTCACAGCAATTTAGCAGTGAGGTATTTAAAGGCTTATACACAAAAACTCAATTATAATTGTACTATAAAGGAATTTACTATAAATGATAGAAGGGAAAAAGTATTAGAGGAAATTATAGGGGAGAAACCAGATGTAGTGGCTTTCTCCTGTTACATATGGAATATAGAATACATAAAATCTTTAGCGGTACTCATTAAACTTATAAATCCTAAAGTGGAAATTTTGTATGGGGGACCTGAGGTGTCTTATGATAGTGATAGCTTTTTGAAAAGTGTGCCAGGGGAGTATGTAATAGTAGGTGAAGGAGAAGAAACCTACTATCAATTTGTAAAACTCAGGAAAAAATATTTTGATACTTCAGGAAAAGTTAATAATAAAGAGTTTTTTCTAGAATTGAGAGATATAAAGGGTCTTTGCTTCAAACAAAATGAAAATGTAATTCTAAATGAACAAAGAGAACCAATGGATATGAACAAGATAGTATTTCCCTATACAAAAGAAGATAATTTGAAAAATAAAATTGTGTATTATGAAGCTAGCAGAGGATGTCCCTTTAAATGTAAATACTGCCTTTCTTCTGCGAGTTTTGAAGTAAGGTTTTTGAATATAGAGAGAGTAAAAAAAGAACTTAAATTTTTAATGGACAAGGACATAAAGCTAATAAAATTTGTAGATAGGACTTTTAATTGTAATTATGAATTTGCTATGGAAATTTGGAAATTTGTAATAAATGCAGATACAGATGTTACATTTCACTTTGAGATTTCTGCAGATGTTTTAAAAGATGAAGAAATAAAACTTCTTAATACAGCCCCTAAAGGAAGAATTCAACTTGAAGTAGGGGTACAAACTACAAATGATACTGTGTTAAATAATATAAATAGATATGTTAAATTTAATTATATATATGACAGGGTGAAGAAGGTTCAAAAGTATCACAACATCAATCAGCATCTTGATTTAATAGCAGGACTTCCTGGAGAAGATTTTGAGTCCTTTAAAAAATCTTTTAATGATGTATATTCTATAAAACCAGAGGCTCTTCAACTTGGATTTTTAAAGTTATTGAAAGGCTCATCTATGATAGAAGAAGTCTCAAAATGGGGAATGGTGTATTCACCCTATGCTCCTTATGAGATATTAAAGACAGATAGTATAAGCTATGATGAAATTGTTATATTGAAGAGAATAGAGGAGGTCTTTGATAAATACTATAATTCTGGTAAATTTAAAAATATACTAAATTATTTTGTACCTAAATTTAAAACAGCTTTTGATTTTTACTATGAACTTGGAAAGTTTTTTTATAATAAAGGATATTTAAATAAAAATATATCTTCCTCAGATTACTATAAGGTATTTATAGAATTTGAAAATGAGTGTTTAAATGAAAAAAATATTGAATTAGAAGAGATAATAAAGTATGATTACTTGAAATTTAATAAGAAAAAATGGCTCCCAGATTTTTTAATGAGAGAAAAAAATAAGGAAGAAGAAAAAACTATAAAAGCTAAAATTGAGGATGGATTTATAGAGGTATCAAAAAAATATCATATAGAAAAGTTTTTTATAAATATAGAAAGACTTTTAAATGATTCGGTATTGGAGAAAAAAGAGGGGTATGTAATATTTGATATTGAAAATGATAAAGAGATATATTTATTTCACGAATAAATATATTTAAAAAGGGGTCGGTACTGTGAATATAACTATTGAAGATAAAGCCCTAAGTTATGCAAGGGAAAAAGAAGGGGATTTTGTAGTAAGGACTATTTCTGCACCAGGAGGATGTTTCTCTATGGATGTAAGAGAAATAACTGTAGAATTTATAAAAGATTTTAAAGCAAATGAAAAGATATTTAACAGTTATAGTTATAAAGAAATAAATGTATTTATAGAAAAAGGTCTGGAAATAAAAGATGATGAGGTACTTATATATCAAAAAGCCAAATTACCTTTTATAGGAGAAAGATTTGGAAGTAAAGGGGTTTCTGTAAAATACCTTTAAATATAGAATGCCATGGAGGAATTAAATGGAGAAAATTTTGATTGTGGAAGATGATGAAGATATTCGAGATATATTTAAAAGGTGAATCTTTTGAAGCATGGAAAGCAGAAAATGGTAAAGAAGCTTTTGAAATTCTTGAAAATAGAGAACCAGACTTAGTTATTTTGGATTTAATGCTGCCAGATACAAGTGGGCTTAATATTTGTAAAAATATACGCACAAAATACAAATATCCTATAATAATGCTCATTGCTAAAACAGCAGATCAAGATAAAATAATAGGTCTTACTTATGGTGCAGATGACTATATTACTAAAACTCTTAATCCTCTGGAAGTTATGGCAAGAGTTAAAGCTCAGTTTAGACGATACAAGGAGTATGGAGAAGATGCAAAGGAAGATAGCACTATATATTATAAAGGTTTAATCTTAGATGGAATTATTATATTTTAGCTTTTTTCTGTTTTTTGCAGTGTTTTTGGAGGTGATTTGTATATGCGAAAAGGTGACATCAAAGGGGGGCAATTATTCAAGCAAAAACCAGCAAAAAACACAGTTGTTAGCTGTGTTTTTTGCTTTCTTCTAATACCTCTTCAATTTGTGATTCCATTTCAACTTCTTTAATAGTATATTGAGGTCCAGCACCATTTACTATATCTGAAGCTCCTAAATTTATCTCTTTTCCATTTTGCATGTTTCCATTTTTATTAATTTCTTGTTTTATATGAGACATGTTTTATCACCTCATAGATTATTTTTACCGAGTAAAAGTGTAATTATTCTTTTATCAAGTAAATACTACAATCATTTGAGCGTTGAAAAAATCGGTATTCTATTAAGGCTCTTCTAATAATTGCATATTCTTCAAATTAAATGGTATGCTTTTTATAACAACACAGAAAAATCTGCGTACTTATGTATTTACTCGATTTAATCTTCAGGAAATTCCTTTAAATAAAAGTTTATTAGATGCAGATTTTTTCTTAGAACAGTTGACTGAAGAAATATATTCTATGCTTCGTGATAAAAACTTAAAATTTGATATAAATCTGCCTCCTAATATGAAGATTTACGTTGGTGTTTAACAACTTGTTAAAGAATGCTATAGCATATAGTCATAAGGATTCTTTATTACCTTAATTAAGGAGGAAAAATATATGAAATTAGTTGTTTATAATGTTTCTAAGGAGTTTAAAGATTTAAATGCTGCCTGTAATATAAATCTCGAATTTACTTCAGGGATTTGGGGACTTTTAGGAGCAAATGGTACGAGTTTCAAAAGAATTTAGATTTTTGGCTGATGTAATTAGTGCAATTAGAACTCATCTACTTTGTATACTTTCTTTGCCTTATCTGTATATAAAACACCATCTAAATGATCTATCTCATGACAAAAAGCCCTGGCAAATAGTCCTTCTGCATTGTATCTAACCTCATTTCCATTTATATCTTCACCTACTACAATTATTTTTTTAGGTCTAACTACAATGCCCTCATGACCATTATAACTTAGGCAGCCTTCTGGACCTTCATTTCTACCTATTTTTTTTAATATTTTAGGGTTTATTAAGATTACAGGATTGGTATTTTCTTTTCTCAAATCAATAAATATTATTCTCTTAAGAATACCTATCTGTGGAGCAGATAATCCAACTCCAGAACTAGCATATAAAGTATCCTTCAAATCTTGTACAATACCTAAAGTTTCTTCATCTATATTTTTCACTTTTCTGCTGACTTTTCTAAGTAATTTATCACCAAACTTCAATATTTCTTTTACGGCCAAATGTATTACCTCCTCTAAGTAAGTATATTTAAATTATACAGGTATTTGCTTAAACAATCAATAAAGGAAATTTTTGGATAATACGTGAAGTAAGGTCTTCCTATCTTGACATACGGTGTTATTAAATATAAAATTTACTTTTGTACTTGTATATTTATTGTAAAAACTATAGACTTCTATAGTATATGGGAGGGAAGAGATATGGCTATAAGTGTTATGAATATGGAAAATGAAAAAGAACATTTAGAAGAAACCTTGAATTGGATAGATATTCAGATTAAAAACGTAAATTCGGAAGATGAAAAGTTAAAAATAATTATAGATGGACTTAGAAAACAATCTAGAGGCAAATATAATGAAGAATTAGAAACAAAAGAAAAGCTATATAATATAACTCATAAGAATCTTGAAAAATATATGGAAAGTAAGAATAAGCCTTATTTTGGAAGAGTAGATTTTAGAGAATACAAGGGAGAAGAAGAGACTTTCTATATAGGAAAATTTGGACTGGGAGATATGGAAAAGGGCGATGAAAAGGTAATTGACTGGAGGGCTCCTCTAGCAGATCTTTATTATAGTGGAGTTTCAGGAGAAACTTTTTATAGATCTCCTCAAGGTATAATAAATGGAGAACTTAATTTAAAGAGAAAATTCTTGATTGAAGATGGAAAATTAAAGGATGCTTTTGATGAAGGAATAAATGAAATAATACTCCAGTCTGCAGATGAAAATGAAAATGTCCTAGTAGATGAATTTTTAAAAATAAATTTGGAACAAAGTGCAAATAGCAAACTTAAGGATGTAGTTGCTACCATACAAAAGGAGCAAAACAATATAATAAGAACTGAAAAAAATATTTCACTTATAGTTCAAGGATCTGCAGGTTCTGGAAAAACTACAGTAGCACTTCATAGGCTTGCCTACCTACTTTATAGATATAAAGGTAAAATTCAAGGGGAAGATATTGTAGTTGTAGCCCCTAATAAATTGTTTTTAAATTATATTTCAGATGTACTTCCAAATTTAGGCATAGAAAAAGTCAAACAGGTAACCTTTGAAAAAATGTGCTGCCAGATGTTGAATTTAAAAAGCAAAGTTTATACCAAAGATAAAAAGCTGTCCAGCATAATAGAAAGTAAAAAATACAGTGGTGTAGAAAACACACTTGAATCCAGTCGCGTTAGGGGAAGCATTTTATATAAAAATTTAATTGATAGGTATATAGAATATATAGAAGAAAGAGATGTAAATATTGATGATATAAAGATAGATAATTATATTCTGTTCAATAAAGAAGAAATATGTAGATTGTATTCAAGTGATATGAAACATCTGCCTATAAATAATAGGAAGCATGAGATAAAGAGGTATTTTCTGCTGAAGATAGATGATAAGATAAATAAAATAATGGACAAAATAGATTTTTATTATGAATATATGATTGCAAGACTAAAGAAAAGTATGGAGGATGGTCCAGATAGGAGAAAGACACTCACAAGTGTATACGATGAAAGAGATAAAAAGAAGAAAGACACTAAAAATAGGGCAATACAGGCTTTTGAATGTTATTTTAATAGATGGAGTGAAATTGATACAGAAAATCTTTATGAAGAGTTTTTAAATGACAAAGAAGTATTTGATAGAATTATAAAGGGAAATATTTCGAAGAACATATGGAATAATATAAAAGAGGAAGTAAAGGAAAATAGAGAAAAAAAAGTAATAGATGGTGATGATTTGGCTCCTCTTTGCTACTTGAAATTTAAAATAGAAGGAGTTTCTAAAAAGTTTAAATATAAGCACATTGTAGTGGATGAGGCGCAGGATTATAGTGCTTTTCAGATGACCATTTTAAAAGAAATTAGCATAAATGATTCCATGACTATAGTCGGAGATTTAGGACAGGGTATATACTATTATAAGGGAATAACTAATTGGAAAGATTTAATAGAAGATGTATTTGATTCTAATGCAAAATATACTCAACTTGAACACAGTTATCGTTCTACAATGGAAATAATAAAATTTGCAAATAAGATTCTTAAGCTTCAGAAAAACAATCTAAAACCTGCAGTACCAGTGCTTAGACATGGCAAAGTACCACAAGTAATAGAATTTAAAAACAATAGAGAATTTGGTGATGCTTTAGATAGGATTGTAGAGGAAGTGTACACTGCAGGCAAGAAAAGCATAGCTGTTATAGGTAAAACCTATGATCAGTGTAAGAAAATCAGAGAGTATTTAAAAAAGTACAGTTCTTATAGTTGGAGTCTGGTAAGGGAAAATGACAATAATTTAAATTTTGAAAACATAATAATTCCATCTTATATGACAAAGGGATTAGAGTTTGACTGCAGTGTAATTTATAATTGCAGCGAAGAAAATTATGGTGAAAATGAACTTGATAGAAAGATATTATATGTAGTTCTTACAAGGGCACTTCATATGGAATATATATTTTATTCAGGTAAAAAGTCTAAACTCATTAAGAATGTTTAGGTACAATTTGAATTTTGTTAATACAACGTTATGTATAAGTTAAAATTAAAAAATAATTATTATTACCAAATATTTAGTTTTACATTTTTCAAATTATGTGATAAAATATCAATAGTTAGATAAAATATAAATGTATTCATATTAAAAAAATAGGATGGTGAATGACTATGGAAAATGTAAAATTAAAAGAAAATATTTATTGGATTGGTGTAAAAGATCCTGAACTAAAAATCTTTGACATAATAATGAATACTAAAGAAGGAAGTACTTATAATTCTTATTTAATTGATGATGAAAAAGTAGCAGTAATAGATACTGTAAAGGATAAAGGTGTTTTTTTTGAAAAATATATATCAAATATAAAAGGTATAATAGGTAAAAGAAATATTGACTACATAATAGTACAGCATACAGAACTTGATCATAGTGGATCACTTGCAAAACTCATTGACTTATATCCTGAAGCTGTTGTAGTAGGTACTAAAGCAGCCTTGATGTATTTAAAGGATATAACAAATAAAGAATTTAAGAGCATGGAAGCCCCAAATGAATTGAGTCTTGGAAAAACTAATTTGCAATTTATAAAGTCACCAAATTTACACTGGCCTGATACGATGTTTACTTATATACAAAATAGAAAAGTATTATTTACCTGTGATTTTTTAGGATGTCACTATTGCCCTAAAAGCTCAATTACTGATAATTCAGATGATTATGATCATGAGATGAAATATTATTTTGATGTAATAATGGGACCATTTAAAAAATTTGTACTTATGGGCCTTGATAAAATTAAGAATTTAGATTTTGATATGGTAGGCCCAAGCCATGGACCTGTTCATATAGATGATATAAAGAAATCTATTGAATCCTATAGAAAGTGGGCTCTTACAGAATCTAAAGAAAAAAATGTTCAAATATTTTATATATCAGCTTATGGAAATACAGAAAAAGTTGCTAAATATATAGAAAATGTAATTAATTCAAGAGGAATAAAGGCAGAAGCACATGAAATAACTTCTATTCCTATGGAAGAGGCTATTTCTCTCATTGAAGGAGCTTCAGGTATATTAGTGGGCTCACCTACTATAAACCAGGATGCAGTGAAACCTGCATGGGATATGCTCTCACTTGTATGTGCTATAACAAATAGAGGAAAGGCAGCTGGTGCATTTGGTTCTTATGGATGGAGTGGTGAAGGTGTGCCTATGCTCACAGAGAGATTAAAGTCATTGAAATTTAAGGTAGCTAGTGGCTTTAGATTCAAATTTGTACCTAATGAGGAAAAGCTAAAAGAAGCAAATGAGTTTATAAATGAATTTTTAAATTTGCTTTAAAATAAGGAAGGGCATATGTCCCTTTCTTATTTTAAATGCTGAAAAGTCCAGGAAAGCAAATCTATGCATAAATCAGAAGTTTTATCATTCTCATCTAACTTAGGATTTAATTCTACCATATCCATGGATTTTACTAGACCAGTTTCCATTAAATATTTCAATATATACTTAACTTCTATAATGTTTATGCCTTTTTTTACTGGAGTGCCTGTTCCAGGAACTAATTGAGGGCTTAAAACATCTATGTCGAAACTAAAATGAAGAGATTGTACGCCGTTTCTTTTTAGCCTTGAACCAATCTCTTCCATTACATTTTTTATGCTCATTGCATGTATATCACGAGTTGAGTATATGTTTATATTTTGTTCTTTTAAAAAATCCAGTTCTCCTTTATCTAATGACCTGGCACCTAGTATAAATACATTTTGCGGTTTTACTTTAGGACCTTTATAATAAAGATCAGAAAGCTTATCATATCCAAAGCCCATAGCAGCTGAAAGGGGCATTCCATGCACATTACCTGATGGAGAAGTCTTGTCTGTATTTATATCGCCGTGAGCATCTAACCATACAACTCCAATATTTTTGTTATATTTGCTTGTACCTGAAAGACTTCCAAGTCCTATAGAATGATCACCGCCTATAGTTAAAGGAAAACTATGGGCACATAGTGAACTGTAAACCTGATGAGCTAGATTTTTGTTTGCATTTAGTATAGGTTTTAAATATTTCATATGAGAATTATATGTGTATTTTTCGCTCTCAGGTATATCTAAAACGGGGATATCTCCCGTATCATAAATTGTATGACCACTTTTATTTAAAGTGTATATTAATTTTTTTTGCCTTAATTTTTTAGGACCGTATTCTGTACCTTTTCTGTCAGAACCAAAAAAGATAGGTACACCTATTACACTAACGTCCATTTAAGTTACCTCCCTAATTTAACTTTTGGTAAAATGCAAATTTAAGTTCAATGTTATTTTTAGAATTTATTTTAAGCATTATTCTATTTTAATTTTACATATATGGTTCAAATATCTATACCTTAAAATTCAAATGAATGTAATGATTTTAAGTCTATTGAGAAGAATAAATTTGAAAAGAAAAAATAGAAAGAAAAAATAAAATTCAGCTAAAATAAATTAACTAAATTTATTTTCCTTTTGGTATTGTAGAATTAGCCTGTCCAATTTTTCACTACACTTTACAACAATTTCATCCGTAAGACTACTAGTTTTCATTAATAGATATAAAGTTTCCTTTAGATTGTTTATTTCAACATCTAAAATTCTCAAATTATCATTCATTATCATTCCTCCACAAGAAACTTTGTACTCTTATATTTTACCAGATAATAAGAAAATAACCATATCTTTTATTAGTCACCAATTTGCAGTATATTACAAAAATAAACATAACTTCTGTAGATAAGGTGTGGATTATTCTGTGGAGAAAATGTGGAAAAAAGAAAAAAATGTCTGCATATACTGATATGAATCAGCATGGATAAATTTTACAAATCAAAATAATGTCTAAAAGTTTTTATCATATTTATAAAATTACTATCTTAACTATTATAAAAATAGTTGACAATGTGGAGTAATTTGTGGAAAATAAAATTGAATAAATGCATAAATCATAAAGTTAGGAGCTGCAGCTATAAAATGGACAAATTAACTGAAAGAATAAATTTTCTTTATAAAAAGAGTAAAACTTCACAACTTACAGAAGATGAAAAAGAGGAACAGAGAAGGCTTAGAGAGAAGTATATAAACAATATAAAGAAAAATTTAAAAGCTCAACTTGGAGCTATACAACCAAAATCTGATGAAGATGAACTCAATTAAGAGGTGAGAAAATGCCAGTAACAGTAGTAGATATTATAAATGATTTAAATTTGGAAGTTATAAATAGAGGAGAAAATATAAACGAAATAAAGGAAAGCGATATAAATAGACCTGGACTTCAATTTAGTGGGTTTTATAATTATTATGCTAATGAGAGAGTCCAGATAGTAGGTAAGGCGGAATGGAGTTTTTTAGATGCCATGCAGCCTGAACTTAGAAAAAAAAGGCTTGGAAAATATTTTGAGTTTGACAATCCATGTACTATAATAACTAGAAATTTAGTACCTCATAAGGAGTTCTTAGAGAGTGCTATCTTCAATAAAAGGTGGATACTAAGAACTGATAGTATATCTACAAGGTTTATAAATAAAGTTATGAATTATTTAGATGATAAATTAGCACCTGAAACAAGGATACATGGCGTGCTTGTAGATGTTTATGGTATTGGAATACTTATAACTGGAGAAAGTGGTATAGGAAAAAGTGAGACTGCACTTGAACTTATAAAAAGGGGACACCGTTTAGTAGCAGATGATGCAGTAGATATAAAGCAAATAGATGGGGTACTTCATGGAACATCGCCATATATTACTTCAGGAATGATAGAAGTTAGAGGAATGGGGATAATTGATATACCTGCCCTTTATGGATTGAGTTCTGTACTTAAGGCAAAGGATATTAACATGATAATATATCTGGAGCAGTGGAAAGAAGATGAAAATTATGATAGACTTGGAATAGACAAGGAGTATTTAAATATATTAAATGTACCTGTAAGAAAATTAAAAATTCCAATTAGACCAGGAAGAAACCTGGCAGTCATAATAGAGGCCGCTGCAGCAAATTATAGATACAGTCTTATATCAAATGTAACTCCTGTAGATGTAATAAGTGAAAGAATAAATGAGGTGGCGAGGAAGAAGAATGGATAAGAGTATTATAAGAAAGAAAATGAAAGAAGAGAGAAATAAATTATCTAATTTACAAAAAGAAAAATTGGACAACAGCGTACTTCAAAAGGTTATAAAAAGTGAAGAATATAATAAGGCTAACAGTATATTTATATTTGTAAGTTATGGAAGTGAAGTGGACACTCATAGAATTATAAAAAAGGCACTTGAGCAGGGAAAAAATATTTGTGTCCCTAAAGTTATATCCAAAGAGGATGGAATGGTTGCAGTTAGAATACACGATTTTAATGAATTAAAAAGTGGGGCGTATGGCATATTGGAACCAGAAGATACAAAATTTGAAGTAAAAGAATCCTCTATAGATTTGTGTTATATTCCAGGAGTAGCCTTTGATAAAAGAGGTGGGAGAGTTGGATATGGAGGAGGATATTATGATAGGTTTTTTAAAAAGCTTAGAGAGGATTCCAAAAAAATTGCCCTTGCATATAGGTTTCAGGTACTAGATGAAGTACCCATGGAAGAACATGATATGTTTATAGATGGTATCATTTCTGATTAAAATACTTACAATTTTATTATATTATCTATTTAAAATATTTATATATAGATATTAAAAGTATTGCATCCTTTATATTGCTGAGAGGGTTCATGGACAATACTTTTTTTATTTTGTTTAAATCTGATGTCAAGAACTCTGTTTATACTATAGCTTTTGTCATAAAATTACATCTGCCAAGTAATGAATTATTTCTAATTAAAATTAACACACTAATAAGAATGAACTTATTTTTATGTTTACATTGGTGGTGTTTTTATGAAAATACTTGATATAGATAATGGTTTTCAAGAAGTTACGGAAGAAATTGATTTTATAAGCAGGCATTATTGGATATTACTTCATGCAGATGAAATTGAAAAATTAAAGGATTTTGTAGACATAGATAGAGATAGTATAGAGGAATGTAAAAGTTTTTCACAAGTATCAAAAATAAACTTTTTCAATGGGTATCTCTTTATAATACTTAATGTACTCAATTATGTAGAAGAAATAGTAATTCCTAGAGAATTGAATGTATTTTTAAGTAGAAATTATATAATAACTGTATACAAAGATAAGATTGATATATTAGATGATCTAATACAAGACATGGATGACTCCAAAAATTGCTTTTTACTAAAGGATAATTCGAGAGCATCTATATTACTTTACTATATTTTAGACAGAATAGTTATAAAAAACTATGATATAATATCCGCACTAGAGGTTAAAGCAGATAAAATTGAAATAGATGTTTTAAAAAATCCAACACATGATCAGATAGATAGTTTGATAACCTTGAGAAGACAGGTTTATAAAATAAGAAAATATTTAAATCCACTTATATACATAGGAGATAGTTTGGTTATGAATGACAATCTGGTAATAGAAAAAGACACCTTAGAATACTTTAGCAATTTAAATAGAAAAATAGAAAAACTTATGTTTTCTGTTGAAAGTTTAGTTCAAGATCTGGCTTTAGTGAGGGAAGCTTTTGAATCTGAAACTGCAAATAAAACCAATGAAGTTATGAAAGTTTTTACCGTAATAGCTAGTATATTTTTACCATTAGATTTAATAAGTAGTATCTATGGTATGAATCTAAAAGGGATACCATTTATGGAGATAGAAAATGGATGCCATTATGTAGTAATAATTATGTTTCTTGTGGCAGTCATTCTTATATGTATATTTAAGAGGAAAAAGTGGTTCTAATCTAAATTTATAAGGTATAGGAGATGAATACTAATGAAAGATGAGTCAAAGTTGGATATAGATAAAGTAAATTTAAGAACTAGTTTATCAGTAAGGGAAGTATTGAAAATACCTATATTCAAGGGCAGTAAGGTTATAGCGGGGAAAATGAAACTTCAAAATGAGTGCAAACACATTACTATACTTGAAACTCCTGAGGGAATAGAATGGTTAGAAGGAGGAGAATTTCTGCTCAGTACAGGTTATGCATTTAAAGATGATAAAGGTGCTTTAGAAAATGTTATATACAGGGCATCTAAACAAAATGTTTCTGCAATTGCTATTAAGGAAAAAAGATATATAAACTATATACCACAGAGAATGATAGATCAGGCAAATGAATATGGGGTACCTCTTATAATGCTGCCTTATAATTTTATATATACTAAGGCACTTACAAGTTTTTATAATGCACTAATGTATAAAAAAAATAGTTATATTTATGAATCACAAAAAATGCATGATAAACTTTTAAGACTCATACTTGAAAATAAAAATGTGCCTGATACTGTAAATGCTTTATCAAAATTAACAAATTTTAGTATAATAATTATGGATACCATCTCAAATGTAATTTGTAAAAATATAATTAGTGGCCATAAAAATGTATGTAAAAAAATATTTGAAGGGAATAAGTTATTTCATAACATCGAATTATTTTTAAATGAGCCTTATGTCAATGAATATGGTGATTATAAAATATATATGTACAAATTGAGCTGTAAAGATGACATAATTGGATACATGTATGTTATAAGTGAGTTACTATATAAAAGTTTATATACGGATGTTATTGAAAATGGTAAAAGAATTTTGGAATTAAAATTAGAAAAAGAAAAAAATGAACCATTAAATGCAGTTAACTTAAATAAGGTTATAACTAATATAATTTTAAACAGTAAGTCTTTGCCAGACAAGTTTTATTTAAATATAAGAAACAATTACAAATGGAATAATAAAAAAAGCTTTATTGGTATTTGTATAGACATTTATACGAAGAGTCAGAAGCTTATTGAACAAATTTGTAGTTTAATTGGAAGAATTTTTAATGGACAAGGTTTTTTTATTACAGAAGATGCAAATAAGATATTTATATTTTTTCCTATGGATGGAGATGTTAACTTAAAGGATATAGTAGATAAAGTATGTATATTTCTTAATAAATATGATAAGAGTGTAAGTGCGTCTTTTTCAGCATCCAAAATATATGATAATATAAAAGATATACCTAAAATGTACAATGAATGTTATATAACTTCTTTATTCAATAAAGAGAAAGAGACACTCTATTATGATTCTTTAGATACTATAAAATTATTATATACATTAAAGGAAAATATGCAAACTTCAGAATATTGTAATAAGACATTAGGAAGTATTAAAAAATATGATAGTGAAAACAAAAGTGAACTTGTAAAAACATTAAATACATATTTTAAATTTAATATGAATAAAAAAGTAGTTTCTAAAGAATTACATATTCACCCTGAAACATTGAGATATAGGTTAAGCAAAATAGAGGATTTAACGGGATATTCTCTACACAATTCTGAAGGAATTTTTGCTCTGCAAATGGGAATAAAACTTTACAAAATGATAAATTACAACAATTCATCATTTTAATTTGATTTTGAAATTATTAATTCATTCAAAATAGTAGATATGTAAATAAAAGTTGTATGCTTATGATTAGTCATAAACATACAACTTTTATTTTATGAAATTGCAGTATATCATATTTTCTGAAAAATATTTATAATTCATATTATACTATTTAATACTAAAAATGAAAGGAGAAATATGATTATGATGAATGAGTTAGAAAATGAAAAAAGTCATCCTTCTATGTTTGAACCCGTTGCATTTATAGTTAATATTTTTTGTGCTGTACTTGGAGCCATAATAGGTATGCAACTTATAACTACACTAGGAGTTACTCCCAATACTTCTATAATAGGTGCACTCATTGCAATGCTTATATCAAGAATACCTTTAAGTATATTGCAGAAATTTAGATCTATACATAGACAAAATATTGTTCAAACGTCTATATCTTCTGCTACCTTTGGAGCAGCAAATAGTTTGATGATACCAATTGGAATTCCATTTTTAATTGGAAGAAGTGATCTGGTATTACCAATGCTTATAGGAGTTAGTTTTGCTATGATCGTTGATGCCACTATCTTATATAATGTATTTGATTCTGAAATTTTTCCAGGAACTGGGGCATGGCCTCCTGGAGTTGCTACAGCTCAGTCAATTTTGGCAGGGGATAAAGGTGGCAAAAGGGCAGGTATTTTAGGTATAGGAACTACAGTTGGTGTAATTGGATCTTTCTTACATATTCCAATGTCCGCTTTTGGTATTGCATTTATAGGTAATATATGGGCTCTATTTATGTTTGGAGTGGGGCTTTTAATTAATCAATACTCAATGAGTTTATTTGGAATAAATGTAAATAAACTTTATATACCACATGGTATCATGATAGGTGCAGGATTTGTTGCTATTTGTCAAATATTTAAGGTGATTTTCATCAAACAGAAAGAAACCAAGCTTGAAAATAAAGGTGCGGATGTAAAATATACGCGTTCTACAGGTAGGGTAAAAAGAACTTTGCTTCTTGGATATGCAATTTATGTGTTTATTGCATCTGGTATTGCCATTGTCTGTGGACTTATTACAAAAATGTCTACAGGAATGCTTATTGGCTTCGTTTTATATGCAGCAGTAGCAGCTTTCGTTCATGAGTTACTTGTAGGTATTGCAGCAATGCACTCTGGATGGTTTCCTGCTTTTGCTATTGCTTTTATTACATTAATAGTTGGAATGCTTATTGGATTTCCACCTATAGCACTTGCACTACTTGCAGGATTTAGTGCAGCTACAGGTCCTGCATTTGCAGATATGGGATATGACCTTAAATCAGGTTATATACTTCGAGGAAATGATAAAGATGATAAATTTGAATTGGAAGGAAGAAAACATCAATATATTGCAGCTATAGTTGCCTTTGCAATTGCAATGATAATTGTATTTATAAGTTACAGGAGCTATTTTGGTCAAAGCCTTGTTCCTCCAATAGATAAAGTGTATATTTCCACAATTAAAGCTGGTGCTTCTGCGGAAGTTGCAAAACAACTTCTCATATGGATGATTCCAGGAATTATACTTCAGTTTATTGGTGGTTCAAGTCGTCAGCTTGGTGTATTATTTGCAACAGGTCTTCTCATTACATCACCTAATGCTTGCTGGGCTGTTTTAGTGGGAATCCTAATTAGAGTTGTTTGTATAAAAATAAAAGGAAAAGAAGCAGAAACACCTATGAGTATTTTTGCAGGTGGTGTAATTGCAGGTGATGCACTGTTTAGTTTCTTTGGATCTATTTTTAAAGTAGGTAAATAAAGCTTAAAAGGGGGTATTTATTGTGGCTAGGAAGATAAAAATTGATGAAGAAATTTTAAATTATGCTGTTTTTGGAGGATGCATACTAGGAGGCGGCGGAGGAGGTTCTAGAAAATTAGGAATGGAGTCAGGAAAGGCAGCTTTAAAATATGGCAATCTCGAATTGATTGATATAAATGACATTCCTGAAGATACAATTATAATTACAGCTTCAGCAGTTGGAGCTCCTGCTGCTAGTCTTCAATATGTACTGCCAGAATATCATATAAGAACTATTAAATTATTTGAGGAAAATACAGGTATAAAAATAGGCGGAATAATAACAAATGAAAATGGCGGCGCTTCTACCATGAATGGGTGGACAGAAGCTGTTGCTTTAGATATACCTTTTATTGATGCACCTTGTAATGGAAGAGCTCATCCTACAGGTGTTATGGGAAGTATGAATTTAAATAATGTGGAAGGATATGTTTCCTGTCAGGCTGCAGTGGGGGGGAATCCTGAAATAAATAAGTATTTAGAAACATTTATCAGAGGATCTATAGGAAATGCTTCTGGTATGGTAAGGCAAGCTTCTGTATTTGCAGGAGGTCTTGTTTGTGTAGCTAGAAATTCTGTAACAGCAGGTTATGTAAAAAAGAATGGAGCATTAGACGGAGTATCTCATGCTATTGAAACTGGTAGGGTATTTTATAAAGGTTTAAAGCAAAATGTAGAAAGTGCTCCAGAGAGTGCTGCAGAATTTTTAAAAGGAGAAGTAGTTATAGAAGGAAAAGTGGATGAGATTATCTTGAATACTACAGGTGGATTTGACGTTGGGGTAGTTAAAGTTAAAGATTATGAAATTACATTTTGGAATGAATACATGACTCTTGAGAAAAATGGTGAGAGACTTGCAACTTTTCCGGATCTTATAATGACTTTTGATAGTATAACTGGAATGCCTGTAACTAGTGCTGAAATTAAACAAAATCAGGTTGTTAAAATTATGAAGACAAGTAAGAAAAATTTAAAGCTTGGAAGTGGAATGAAGGATAAAAGTCTACTTGAACAAGCAGGAAAAATTATAAATAAAGATATTTTAAATTACATATAGTTTGTATTCAGGGAGGAATAAATTATGTTACTAAAACAAATTTTAGAAGTAAATGACATTGTAGATAGGGCAGATGTAAATGGCAATATGGTAAAAAAATATTTGGAATCCTATGGTGGAAAAGATATAACTGTTAAAAAAATTCAAGGAGATGAGGGATCTACTGATTTTATAAAAATTAGGATACCAGGTTTAAAAGGTAAATCAAAAGGTATGTATGCACCAACTATAGGTATTTTAGGTAGACTTGGAGGAATAGGTGCAAGACCTGAACTTACAGGAATGGTTTCTGATGCAGATGGTGCCTTAACAGCTTTAGCTGCTGCAGCAAGAATTTTGGATATGCAAAATAAGGGAGATTACTTGGAAGGCGATGTAGTAGTATGTACACATATTTGTCCAAATGCTCCTACACAGCCTCACAAGCCAGTTCCTTTTATGGGGTCTCCAGTGGAAATGTCTGTAGTAAATAAAGCTGAGGTAGATGATGAATTAGATGCTATATTATCGATAGATACTACAAAAGGAAATAACATAATAAATACTAGAGGATTTGCTATTTCACCAACAGTTAAGGAAGGATATATACTGAAAGTTAGCAGCGATATTATAAGTATTATGCAGATTACTACAGGAAAACTGCCTTATGTATTTGCACTGTCAACTCAGGATATTACACCTTATGGAAATGGATTATATCATTTAAATAGTATACTGCAGCCATCAACAGCTACCGATTCACCAGTAATTGGAGTAGCTATAACAACGGAGGTATCCATTCCGGGATGTGCAACAGGAGCTAGTCACTTTCAAGATATGGAAGAGGCAGCTAGGTTTTCTATAGAAGTTGCAAAATCTTATGGAAAAAAGGAATGCAGTTTCTATGATGAAGAGGAATTTGAATTGATAAAGGAAAAATACGGATCAATGAAACACATACAAACTCTTGGAAAGTAAAAGGGGTGTTATATTTATGAAGAAAAAAATTGGTACTATAACTATAGGACAATCCCCTAGGGTAGACGTAGTTCCTGAAATAAAAAGTGTTCTTGGTGATAATATAGAAATAGTAGAGACAGGAGCTCTTGATGGTTTGACAAGGGGCGAAATAGAATCATTTAAAATAGAAGATAATGACTATATTTTAGTGTCAAGGCTGCAGGATGGAACTTCTGTTAAATTTGCAGAAAGGAATATATTGCTAAAACTTCAAAAATGTATTGAAAAATTAGAAAATAGAGGTGTAGAGATCATTGTATTTATATGTACAGGATGTTTTCCGCCTGTATTTAAATCAAATAAATTACTTATATATCCTCAAACCATTTTACATTCTGTAGTACCTAATCTTGCAAGCAACAATAAGATAGGGGTATTTACTCCCCTTTGTAATCAGATAAGGCAGACTTATGATAAATGGTCTGAAAGTGGGAAAGATATAGAAGTAATAGCTGCTTCTCCCTATGAAAGTATAGAAAAAATTAAAAAAGCAGCTCTTGATATGAAAGAAAAAAATGTGGATGTAATTGTTATGGATTGTATAGGATACAATCTAAAAATGAAAAATATGGTGAGAGATATAACTGGCAAACCAGTTATACTACCAAGAACTCTTATTGGAAGAATCATAAAAGAAATGTTAGACTGACAGTTAGGAGAGATGTATTTTGGATTTAGAAAAGGGAAGTAAAATAGTATTAGACAAATGCCTTGGTTTAAAAAAAGATGAGAATGTATTGATTGTTACGGATGAAACCAAGTTAAATATAGGACAGGCTTTATATAAGGAAGCACAGAAAATGGGAGGAGAAGCTGTACTTGCACTTATGAAATCTGGAGAAGTAAGTGGACAAGAACCTCCTAAATGTATTTCTCAAGCTATGAAAGCAGCTGATGTTGTAATATGTGCAACTAAAGCTTCTATAACTCATACCAATGCAAAGATCGATGCGGTTAAGAATGGTGCAAGAATTGCAACCATGCCGGGGATAACTGAAAATATGTTTTCCGAGGGACCTATAAAGGCAAATTATAGTGAAGTGGAAAAACTCACAATAAAAATAACTGACTTACTAACTAAAGCTAAAACTGCCAAAATAATTAAAGATGGTCATGTGTTAACTATGAGTTTGAACAATAGGAATGGTGTACCGAGCACAGGAGTTTATAGGAAAAGAAGTACGTCTGGTAACCTACCTTCAGGAGAAGCGTATATAGCTCCTGTAGAGGAAACTGCAGAAGGCGAGATGATAGTTGATGGCAGTATGGTTGGAGTGGGAAAAGTTTCGGAACCTCTTTATTTGAAAATTAAAGATGGAAAATTAAAAGAAATAAAAGGCAAAGATGCAGATAAGCTAAATATACTTCTTTATAATGAAAAAAATTCAAGTCTTTGTGAATTGGGAATTGGAACAAATCCTGAGGCTAAAGTTACAGGAGTTATATTAGAAGATGAAAAAATTTATGGAACAGTACATATTGCTTTTGGTACAAATACATCTTTTGGAGGAACAGTAAAAGCAGATTGTCATATTGATGGTGTTATTTTAAATCCGGATTTATATTTAGATAATGTCCATGTGATTGATAGGGGGAAATTCCTAGTATAAGTTAGAATATATAAAAAAAGATTTAGTACTAAAATTTATTTAGTGCTAAATCTTTTTTTATAAATGAAATTTTATGGTGGAGATAAGAAAATCTAAATATTAATATATTGGTGTGTTTTGTGATAGAATATAATTGTTAATAAAGTGAAGTGTAACATTTATTTGCTAATACAATAACATTAATATAGAAGAGGAGAGATAAAATGTCAAAGAATTTAACTAAGGAATACAAATATGCATGGGACAAATATTCAAAAAAAGATTTTAAAATACTCTTTAAAATTTCAGATGAGTATGAAAAATTTATGTCTAAATGCAAGACAGAGAGAGAATGTGTAAAAGAATTTATATTGAGAGCTGAAAAAAACGGATATAAAAATATAGAGGATATAATGAATGCAAAATCCACTTTAAAAGCAGGAGATAAGTTTTATGCTAATAATAAGAATAAAAATTTAGCTCTTTTTGTAATAGGTACGGAGAATATGGAAAAAGGGATGAGGATACTTGGAGCTCATATAGACTCCCCACGGCTTGATTTAAAGCAAAACCCTCTTTATGAGGATGCTGACCTTGCATTGTTTGACACCCATTATTATGGAGGTATAAAGAAGTATCAGTGGGTTACCCTTCCACTTGCCATTCATGGTGTAGTTATAAAAAAAGATGGAACTAAGGTAGAAATAGTAATAGGAGAAGAGGATGGAGATCCTGTAGTTGGAGTATCTGACTTACTTGTACATCTTGCAGGAGACCAGATGGATAAGAAAGGAAATAAGGTTGTAGAAGGAGAAGATTTAAATGTTCTAATTGGAAGTATTCCAATAGAGGACAAAGAAGCTAAAAATAGAGTAAAAAAGAACATATTGAGAATTTTAAACGACAAATATGGAATAGAAGAAGAGGATTTTGTATCTGCAGAATTAGAAGTAGTTCCAGCAGGGCCTGCCAGAGATTTTGGACTTGACAGTAGTATGGTTATGGCTTATGGCCATGATGATAAAATATGTGCCTATACTTCTTTTGATGCCATGATGAAAATAGAAAATCCAAACAAGACCTGTGTTACTCTTTTAGTAGATAAAGAAGAAATAGGAAGCGTAGGAGCTACAGGAATGCAATCAAGGTTTTTTGAAAATACAGTAGCTGAAGTAATGTCACTATGCGAAGAATACAGCGATTTAAAACTTAGAAGGGCTTTAACGAATTCGAAAATGCTGTCTTCTGATGTAAGCGCTGCCTTTGATCCAAATTATCCTTCTGTAATGGATAAAAATAACGCAGCATATTTTGGAAAGGGAGTAGTATTTAATAAATATACTGGTGCAAGAGGAAAATCAGGTTGTAATGATGCGAATCCAGAATATATAGCTGAAATAAGAAATATAATGGATAAAAACGATGTATCCTGGCAAACAGCAGAACTTGGCAAGGTAGACCAAGGTGGTGGTGGAACTATAGCTTATATACTAGCGGAGTACAATATGCAAGTTATAGATTGTGGAATAGCACTTCACAATATGCATGCACCTTGGGAAGTAGCAAGTAAAGCAGATATATATGAAGCTGTAAAAGGATACGTTGCATTTCTAAAAGAGATATAAGAAATAATCTGTGGAGACTTTAACTTAATTAAAGCCTCTGCAGATTATTTTTAAAACTATAAACTTTTAAGTTTGCTTAAAAAATCATTTATTTGATTTTCATCTAAATAAACTTCACCTATAGTATGACCGTGCTTTAAACTTTTTTTGTTTGTAGAATGGAAATCAGATCCTGCAGTTATGATTTTTTTATACTTTTTAGCATACTTTATGAATTTCTCTGTATCACAAACTTTATTAGCAGGATAAATAGCTTCTATACCATGAAATGGAAGCTTGATTAAATCTTCTATATTTATATCTTTTACAAGTACAGGGTGGGCAAGTATAACCATAGCATTTAAAGACGTAAGCATTTTTATTCCTTCTATTGTAGAAAGTTTTTTGTTTGGAACGTAGGCAGGACTGGAATCTCCTATAAAATTTGAAAATATGTAATCAAAACTGTAATTATAACCTGCATTTATTATGGCTTTTGCTATATGGGGTCTTGCTACAACTCCATTAGCTATCTTTAATATGTTTTCAAAATCAAGTTTTATATTGAAAAATTTATATAAATTATTTACTATTTTTTTTGCCCTGTTTATTCTGTATAAGTTCATTTCTTTTAAAAAGTCTTTAAATTTTGGAGATATATGAGAGATATCTTTAAAATACCCCAGTATGTGAACGCTTCTATTTTCATACAAGGTAGATAATTCTATTCCAGGAATAACTTTGATACCTATTTTTTCTCCTTCCTTTAAAGCTTCATCTATACCAGATAAGGTGTCATGGTCTGTTATTGCAATAATATCAACACCTTCTCGTTTTGCCATACATACTAGTTTTGACGGAAATAAGTTACCATCCGAAGCATTAGTATGTAAGTGAAAATCTCCTTTTTTATACAATAAAATCACCTGCTTTTAAAATTAACTTATATTTATTATACTACTTTAATCATGCAAAGTTTCAATAAGCTTTAAATTTAAGGCTTTTCACAGTATAGTAGAGAAAAATTTTCGCTTATAAAAGTTTCTAGATACCCTATAATATAGTATATTTTCATTTAATTTTATAGAGTAATAATTTTTATATGGAGCAAACTGATAGTGTAATACAAAACAAATAATTTAAAAATGAGGAGGGGAACAATTATGGCAAACAGTAGAGGAAACAGAGTCTTAGTTCCACAAGCTAAAGAGGCTTTAGATAAATTTAAAATGGAATCAGCTAGGGAAGTAGGAGTAGATTTAAAGGAAGGTTATAATGGAGACCTTACTTCTAGAGAAGCAGGTTCCGTAGGTGGAAACATGGTTAAAAAGATGATTCAGGCCTATGAACAGGGCTTAAAATAAGATATTGAATATAGGTAAAAGCCAGATGATAGTTTCATCTGGCTTTTGCACTATTTGATTCCAGATATTTTACCTCTAAGTGCCTTTATACGGCCATTTACATAGCTTAAAAGTTCTGACTTATTGTCTTTTATATTCACTGGTGCATTAATAACTATAGTCAAAATGTCCAGTTTACTGTATTTTATCTGATTTGCAATTTCATAAGCCAAATATTTATTTTTTATTTTCCAGTATGTAGTGTTAAATTCATTTGACTGTCTTTGATTATAATATCCTTTTTCTATACCAAATTGAAATAGATCTGCAGCGGATTCTAACTCATCTAAATCCTTGGCTTGTAAAGTTTCATCAATAAGAGTTTGAAATGTTTTCATTGTTACACTCCTTTTTAGTAATTTATAAGTATTTACTATACAGACAATATTACTTATACCTTTTTTCTTAAATTTTGTCAATATTCATTTTAAATTTAGTTTTATCTAAAAATAAAATAGTTATAACTTCTATTTAAAAAATTTTTTATTTTTAAATATTTTTTATGTTTTAGGTAAAAATATAAGTGAATAAATATTTTATTGAAAAAGGAGTGACTTCCATGGGTGATACAAATAAACAACCTGAAAGATCTACATTGGGAGGTTATATATTAAGATTTGTTTTAACAGTAGTTGTATTGGCAATAACTTCATTTTTAACACCTGGTTTCAAAATATCAGGATTATGGTCATATGTAGCTGCAGCAGTTGTAATAAGTTTAATAGATTATTTAGTAGAAAGATTTATGAATGTAGATGCTTCTCCTTTTGGAAAAGGAGTAAAAGGTTTTGTAATTGCAGCTGTAATATTATATTTAACTCAATTTTTAGTTCCATATATGAGAGTTACCATAGTAGGAGCTATTTTGGCAGCAGTAGTTATTGGAATATTAGATGCCGTAATTCCAGGAAGGGTTATGTAAAAATATTTCCTACAGATCCAATAAGTGAATAATTTTTTATTTTCTTTACGCCGCCGGTGTTATTCCGGCGGCGTTTTAAATTAGTAGTAGTTTACTAATTCAAATTTTGTTATAATATGTACAGAAGCAGCACAATCAGTAAATTATAAAAATTAAACTTATTTAAAGAATTTTACAATAAAATATTTAGAAAGGAAGTATACTATGTTTGAATGGAAAGATGAATATGCTTGTGGAATTAAGAGAATAGATGATGAGCACCAAAAGTTATTTGAAATAGGACAGTCCATATATGAGTTAGCTGTCAATGAAAATCACGTGGACTATTTTGGTGATATTTTAAATTTAATTGATGATTTAAAAGAGTATACTGTTTATCACTTTGAGGATGAAGAAAAGATTATGAAAATGTATGACTATCCAGGCTATTCGGAACAAAAACGAGTGCATGATAAATTTATAGAAAAAATAGAGAGCTTGGATTTAGATGAAATGGATGAAGATATACAAAAATCAATTTTGAATATTCTAGATTTTGTGTACAATTGGATATCAAGTCATATATTAGGTATGGATTTGAAGATAAAAGATTATTTTGATGAGTTAAAATTAAGTAGGCTGAAAAATAGCAAATAGAAACATAGACGTAGTAAGAAAAGAGGAGAAATATATTTGAAGGAAAGTGAAAAAATCTACTGCAGGAGAAAAAAACATTACGATCATCTTGTGAAAAGTCAAAGTTCTACTGTAGTACGTATAAGTAGGTTACGTTTTTTAATATTTTTGCTAGGAATAATCTTTATAGTAGGTTTCTATATTAAAAACTATCACTATATGAGTTTAAGCATTTTCCTGGTTTCAGCTATATTGTTTGTACTTGCTGTAAGAATCCATGAAAAGTTAAAACAAAATACAGATTTTACAAAAAAGCTAGTAGAAATAAATTGTAATTCGTTAAAAAGAATAGTTGGTGATTGGAAAGAATTTAACGAAAAAGGAGAAAATTTTAAGAATGTAGAACATAATTATTCCTGGGATCTTGATATATTTGGTGAAAACTCATTATTTCAATGTATTAATTGCTGTAATACTTATCTTGGAAAGGAAAATTTAAAAAATGTGTTGTCTTCACCTTTAGGAAATTCTAAAGATATAGAAAAAAGACAAAGTGCAGTTTTGGAATTGTCCTGTAAATTAAAGTGGAGACAGCATTTAGAGGCACAAAGTTCATCCATAGAAGATAATAAGGAGAGTGTTTCAAAGCTTAAAGAAATAGTTTCAACTAAGAATTCAACATACAGAAATAAATACATTATAGTTGTATTTAAAATAATTCCTATTGTAACTATAATGCTTTTGTTTATGAGTTTTGTATTTCACTTTTTTAATAATTCTATAGGGTATGCAGCACTTGTAGTTCAAATAATTTTACTTTTACCAGGGGCTAAAAACAGATTTAGCACTTTAAACACAGTTTTTAATTTAAAAAGTAATATAAGATCTTATGAAAAAACTATATCCTTAATATGCAAAGAAAAATTTCAGTGTGATTACTTAAATGACTTAAAAAGTATGCTATTAAAAAAACAAAATGGAAAATTAAAAAATGCAGCAGAAGAAATATATAAGCTAAAAAAGATATCAGAGAGCATATCTCAGCGCCAGAATCTTGCATATATAATACTTAATATATTTTTCCTTTGGGATTATCAATGTATGTTTGCCTTTGAAAAGTGGAGAGAAGAAAATGGTAGGGAACTCTATGATTGGATTGAAACTGTTGGAAAATTTGAAATGTTGAGTAGTCTTGCAGTTATAGCATTTGACCATTCAAGTTGGACAATGCCTCAGATTTTGGATAAATCCTTGGTTTTAAAAGCAGATTCTATGGCACATCCTCTTTTAGGGGATAAGGCAGTTTGTAATAATCTGGATTTGAATAAAAATTCTAAAGTAGCACTTATCACGGGATCAAATATGTCTGGGAAAAGCACTTTTTTAAGAACAGCAGGTATAAATTTAGTACTTGCTTATTCGGGGGCACCGGTTCGTGCAAAATCATTTTGTTGTTCTATAATGAGTATTTACACTTGTATGCGAATAAGTGACAATTTAGAAAAAAATATATCTTCTTTTTATGGAGAAATTTTGAGAATAAAATCTATTGTAGAAGCTGCTAATAGGGGAGAAAATATTTTTTTCTTATTAGATGAAATATTTAAAGGTACTAATTCCATAGATAGGCACACTGGAGCCAAGATACTTATAAATGAATTGATGGATTCTAATACCTGTGGTATGGTATCAACTCATGATTTGGAATTATGTGATATAGAGAGTGAAAGTAATGAAAGAGTAAAAAATTATCATTTTAGAGAATATTATAAAGATAATAAAATACAGTTTGATTATAAATTACATAGGGGTGCATCGAAAACGAGAAATGCTCTGTATCTTATGAAAATGGCAGGAATTAATGTACCTGACGATTAATCTGATATATTTTTTGCATATTCAATAATATTTTTACAAAATGTACTTTAGAGTACAAAATCTATTGACTAACTTGAAGTTTTAGTTCATAATATATTAATATAAGTGAATAACTGAGGTAGAGGTGCAGAATTTAAGAGTAGAGTTGAGGAGTTAAGCACTATGATACAACTTGAAAGGAAATTTTGCCGAAGTTATTTAGCAGATGCTTTAATGCTAAATAATTGGGTTTACATAAAATATATGTAAAACTGTCACAAGGTTAATTTGTGGAGAGCTATCATTCGTTATAGGATTAATATGTCTTTATATAACCTTGAGTGTACTCTCAAGGTTATTTTTATGATCACCTTATGTCCGTCTTAGTTATATCACTTATCGGAAATTAAAAACCGATAAGGGGGGAAAAAAATGCAGAGTGTTGCAGAACAAAAACAAGAGGGGACCTATGAACTTAAAAGAGGTCTTAAAGCCAGGCATTTAAATATGATTGCTTTGGGCGGAGCTATAGGAACAGGGTTATTTTTAGCTCTAGGAGCTACGATTAAACAGGCGGGTCCCGGAGGAGCACTTGTGGCTTATGGCTGTATAGGAGTTATGGTTTATTTTTTAATGACAAGTTTAGGAGAAATGGCAACGTACATGCCTGATTCAGGTTCCTTTAGTACATATGCTACTAAGTTTGTAGATCCGGCACTTGGGTTTGCACTTGGATGGAACTATTGGTACAATTGGGCTATAACTGTTGCAACAGAAATGGTAGCAGGGGCCTTGATAATGAAATTTTGGTTTCCAGGTGTACCATCTATTATATGGAGTGTATGTTTTTTAGTACTTATAGTTGGACTTAATTTATTGTCTGCAAAAGCTTATGGAGAATCAGAATTTTGGTTTGCAGGTATTAAGGTTTTTACAGTTATAGTATTTTTAATTGTAGGTGTGGCAACTATTTGTGGAATATTTAATGGAAAACCTGTAGGATTTAAAAACTTTACAGTAGGAGATGCACCTTTTGTAGGTGGTTTTAAATCTATATTTTTAGTTTTCTTAATTGCAGGATTTTCTTTTCAAGGCACAGAGCTTATAGGTATAGCAGCAGGAGAAAGTGAAAATCCAGAAAAAACTATACCAAAGGCAATTAATGCTGTATTTTGGAGAATAATATTATTTTATATAGGCACAATATTTGTAGTAGGAGCTCTTATACCTTATATGAATGCAGGAGTTGATACAAGTCCTTTTACGATGGTATTTCAAAAGGCAGGTATAGCAGGGGCAGCTTCTCTTATGAATGCAGTTGTTTTAACCTCAGTTCTATCTGCAGGGAATTCTGGAATGTATGCTTCAACAAGAATGTTATATTCTATGGCTAAAGAAAAAAATGCACCTGTATGTTTTGCAAAAGTTAATTCAAGGGGAGTACCAGTAAATTCACTTATACTTACTACTATAGTGGCATCTGCTTGTTTTTTAACTGGATTTTATGCAGAAACTACAGTGTATGTATGGCTGGTAGCAGCTTCAGGACTAGCAGGATTTGTAGCATGGGTTGGAATAGCACTTTGCCATTACCGTTTTAGAAAGGCTTATAATTTACAAAAACGTGATTTTAGTAAATTAAAATATAAGGCTAAATTATTTCCACTGGGTCCGATTATAGCACTTGTACTTTGTATTGTGGTTATTTTGGGCCAAGGTATTACTTATTTTGGAGAAGCTAAAATAGATTGGGGCGGAGTTATTTCTTCATATATAGGACTGCCTTTATTCTTAGGTCTATGGATATGGTATAAAAAAAGGCATAGTACAAAAGTTATTAAATTAGAGGATGTAGATTTTAATAGTATTGAAAAAGAAGTAGAAGATATGAAGTAATGTTTTGGAAAAAAGTTTCTAGGAAGTTTACCTTTCTGGAAACTTTTTTATGTTTTTAATAAAGATGATATCTTTAATACACAAATTTAATGAGTTTATCTTATTATATATAAAAAATAATATTTGCGTAACAATAGTTATTGATAAGAGTAAAATACTTCTTATTACTAGCTTAGGTAATGTAGTAAAATTATTATATATATTTTTTATAAATTAGACTATTATAGATAATTTATGGTAGAATTAAAAGAGAAATGATGAAAAAAATCATGTTCTTGTCTAGTATGGTATTTTTAAATTAAAGTTAAATCTGCTAAAATATTTAGTTAAGCTTAAAGCTCTATCAATAAGGGGGGTAATAGTATTTATAAAAAGGTATTTACAAATGTTATCCTTATATTGTTTACTGTATTACTTTTAAAAGTTATGGCTGTAACTTTTTATTACAATACCAGTTCTCTTTCTCTTAAATATTCGTCTAATATAAGAATTAACAAATTAAATAATATAAATTATAAAAGAAAGAACAAGATACCAAAAAAAGTCAATAATGCTGTAATGCAAAATGAACCTATAGTAATAGCCCATCGTGGAGCAAATAAATTTGCTCCTGAAAATTCCATTCCTGCTATTGATATTGCAGGTAAAATGGGATATTGGGGAGTAGAATTAGATGTATGCTCTTCCTCCGATGGTGTTTTATATTTACTCCATGATCCTACACTTAATAGAACAACTAATGGAAGGGGACCAATAACAAAAAAGTCGTCAGACGAAATAGATGAGCTTAAGATTGATAAGGGAGCAAATATAGCTCAATATCCTAATTTAAAAGTACCTCGATTTGAGGAAGCATTGACGGAATGCTCTAAATACAATCTTGTGCCAATATTTGAAATTAAATTTTTAAGTAGAAGAAATAGAGATATTAATACATTTTTAGATATTATCCATGAATATGGTTACGAAAAAAAAGTTATTGTTCATTCATTTAATTATCAAGCTTTAGAATATTTAAAAAGTAAGGATAATGAGATTCGTATAATGCCAATTATAAATCCAAATAGCAGACTCCATGGTTATATGTATGCAAAATCTATAGGGGCTGTGGCTTTAGACTCCAGATATGATTTTCTTAATAAGAAAATTGTACAATTGGCTCATAAAGATGGATTAAAGGTATTTTGTTGGACAATTGACAGAAGACAAGATTTTAAAAGAGCTGCTAAAATGGGGGTAGATTATATATATTCTGATACCATTTATCCAAGTAAACAAGAAGTAAAATTAAGAAAAAATCCTGTATAGCTATTAAAGTACAATTAAAAATTAAGAATTAATAGTTATGGATGATTTTCTTTCGTTAACACTACAGAAGATCTAAAATGCAGCGTTATTGCAGCTTTACTTCAATAAGTTTTAAATTTAATATTTTTGAAATTACAATAATCTATTATAGTTTTCTAAACGAAAAATAAACTTATGCTCCAAATATTTTTACAAAAACAAGCACCGTTAAATATGTTTATTTATTGTAAAAATATCTCTGCGCATAAGTTATTTTTTAGTTAGAAAACATATATATAGGGTTTTCAATTTAAAAGTTACTTATACATAAAATATACTAACAAAATGGAAATCACACTTAAAAACTTTTTTTATAAATTTTAGTGAGGTATTTTAGAAAATCTTAGAAGCTTATATATGTCTGAGGTACGAGTTTATATAGGCTTCTTTAGATTTTCAAAATACCGAGCTTTAGACTTATAAAAAGTTTTTGGTGTGATGAAATTTGTTAGTATATGGCTGGTATAAGTTAACTTTCTACTTTGAAACCCTATAGATCATTGAAATTACTTAAATAAAACATGAATTAAATCAATAGCTGTTTTATTACAAACATTGTAATTAACTTCAAGTCCATTTCTAGTTCCTTCTATAATTTTTGCTGTCCTTAATTTTTGTAGGTGTTGTGATAAAGTTGACTGAGGAATTTTAAGGCAATTTTGCATGTGTGTAACATTACAGCAGCCTTTATTTGATAGCCCTCTGACTATACATAGTCTAATAGGATGTGCCAGTACCTTAAGAAGCTCAGCAGTATCGGCATACTCTTTATAATTATTGTCCATAGTTCTACCTCACTATATTTCTATATTTCAATCTTTACATTTACATATTATGATATACAAATATAAACGTCAATATATAATAATTATAAAGGATTTATTAAATTTTAAAATAGTAAAATTTAATTATGTAATATATAATATAGGCAAAACTAATTAGTGTACAAGCAAGTACATTAGATATGTAAAGGAGATTAACTATGAATTATGATAAGATTGATAAAAGTGCTATAAAATCATGGATTATTGGAAGAACAGCAATTAGTGTTATATTTATAGCTTTATATGTGCTATGTATGAATTTGTTTTTAATGCCAAGAATTGAAGATATGAAAGTACTAAAATGTATTTTAAATTTTTTAACTGCAATAATAATATTTGTTTCAATTTTGGATAGTTTTATATGGCCTTTTTTAGAGTATAAGCAGTGGAAATATGGCATATTTGAAGATAAAATTGAACTTATAGAAGGCATAATCATAAGAAAAAGAACAATAATTCCAATTTCTAGAATTCAGAATTTAAAAATAGAACAGGGACCAATTGAAAGAATGTGTAAAATAGCTTCTGTAAATATTATAACGGCAGGGGGTACACATAAAATCCCTGCTATAGCTGTGAAAGATGCTGAAAAAGTCGCAAATAACCTTAAAAATGTTATAGAATTGGGTGATAAAATTGGATAGGATAGAGAGAAATCATTTCTTTAAATTATTTTATAGTTTAGGCACAATATTAAAAGAAATGATAGGAATTATTTTTGCATCAGGATTCTTAATTAAGTGGATTGGATTTAGATTAGGAATTTTAACTGCAGTAATTTTATTAATACTACTTCTAGCATATGAGATTATAGAATGGAGAAAAAACATTTTTATAATAAGAGAAAAGTATATTTATCACAAAGAAGGGGTTTTTAGCGTAAAAAAAATAGAAGTTCCTTTAGAAAAAATCAATACAGTGGACATTTCAACAAATTTTTTTGAACAAATTTTTAATGTAGCAACTATAAAAATTGATACAGGAGATGCAAAGGATCATGGAAATGAATTGAAGTTCACTTTAAATAGAGGTAGGGCTGAGGCGATTAGAAATATACTGCTTAAGGAAAATACGGATACACTTAAAAATAAATATGAACAGGAATCTTATAGTTTAGGTTCAAAAGAATTATTTATATATTCTATTATATCTAATTCGCTGTTTAAGGGACTAGCTATATTGCTTGCTATACAGCAATTTTTTGAAGAACGTGTTAAAAAATTACTTAAACTTAATATTGATACATCTAGATATTTTAGAGGGTTTCATTATGTAACTTTTTATGAAAAAATTTATATAATAGTAATTATAGTTTGTATTATATTATTTGTAAGTTTATGTTTGTCTATTATATATAATTTTATAAAATATTATAATTTTAGGATGTGGGCTGATAATAATAAAATTTCCATAAATTATGGAGCCTTAAATAAGAAAAATTATAGTTTCGATAGAGAAAAGATTAAAGGAATACATCTTAAACAGAGCGTTTTAATGCAGGTTTTTGGCTATTTTACTATAGAAATAGAAAGTATTGGATACGGAGATGAAAAAGGAGAAAAAGCTATATTATATCCCATATGTAATAGCCAATTGAAAGATAGAATATTAAAAGATTTACTTAATGAATTTTTATATGAAGATAATTTTAATAAACCTCTTAGTAATGTATATTTTGGATTTTTTTATAAGAAAATTATATTTTGGATAATTGTCACTTGGATAATTGCGTTTACCAAACCAAGCTTTATTTTATTTAGTATAGTCATGTTTATAATATTATTTATTATAGGACATATGGAATTTAAAAATACCGCACTGGGGATAAATAGAAATTTGGTTTGTATATGCCATAATAGTTTTAATAAGACTCAATCTCTTTTAAAGATGTCGACTATACAATCTGTGACTTTATCATATAATTATTTCCAACACAATAAGGGAGTTTGCAATTACAAATTTATTTTATATAGTTCTAATTATGGTAAAGAATTAAAGGTTAAAAATTTAAAAGATAATATTATTGAGACTTTTTTAAAATAACAATAGTTGGTAATACAATAGTATAAAATAATTGACTAAAATGTTTGAATATGTTATTATAACCATATAATTAAATGTGAGTAAAACAGTAGGAATTGATATTAAAACCTGTATTTACAAATTTTTTATTCTCTACAATACAGTATGGCAAAACAGTATAGCAGAGTGAATAAAGATCGCAGAAGTGGGCTTCTGTCTCTGTAAAGAGTCAGAAGCTTTTTAATACCATAATATGGAGGTGGAAACATTGAAAAGTATTCTGAGACTTATTAATTTAGCAAAAGTTTTTGATGAACAAAGAATAGTAAAAAATATTTCACTTGATATTAGAAGAGGTGAATTCTTAACTATCCTTGGACCAAGTGGCTGTGGAAAGACAACTACACTTAGAATGATTGCAGGTTTTGAAAAACTCACTGCTGGAAGTATTCTCTTAGATGGAGAGCCTATAGAAAATAGGGAACCTTATGAGTTGGATATTAATACGGTATTTCAAAATTATGCTCTTTTTCCCCATATGAATGTATTTGATAATGTAGCCTATGGTTTAAAAATTAAAAAAGTTAAAAAGTTAGAAATAAAAAAACGTGTTAATGATATGCTAGAGCTTGTACAGTTAGGTAATTACGAAAAAAGAATGCCATTTCAGTTAAGCGGGGGCCAAAAACAAAGGGTAGCAATTGCAAGGGCACTTATTAATAAACCTAAAATATTGCTTTTAGATGAACCTTTAGGTGCTCTAGATTTTAAATTAAGAAAACAAATGCAGATAGAATTAAAGATGCTTCAAAAAAAACTGGGGATAACATTTGTATATGTAACTCATGATCAGGAAGAGGCATTAAATATGTCTGACCGTATAGTTATAATGAATGGAGGATCTATAGAACAGGTAGGTGACGCTAGAGATATATATGAAAATCCTAAAACCAGGTTCGTAGCAAGTTTTATAGGTGAATCCAACTTGTTTGAGTCAACTGTGGAAGATATTTTTGAAGATAGGGTTATATTGAAAACTGGAGAGTTTAAACTTGCTGCTTTAAATAAAGCATTCAATTTAGGAGAGAGGGTGTCTGTTTTAGTTAGACCTGAAAATATTAAATATTCTTTAAGTCAAGTTGAAAATTTTAGTATTAAGGCAATAGCCCAAGAAAATGTATATTTAGGTTCTAATATAAGAACCACTTTTATTTTAGAAGATGGAAGAAAAATTGTATCCAATAATTATGATAGAAATTCAAGAATACCAGAAATTAATGAAACTTTATGGATATATTGGAATGTAAAGGACGCTATTATAATAGATAATAAGGAGAATACTGATGAGATTAATCAAACAAGCAAGGTGATGGTAAGTTGAAGATTGAAAAAAAGAGACTATTAAATTTTGAAAAAAGTTTTTTTATAGGGCCTGTATCTCTTTGGATGATAGTTTTAATGGGGGCGCCAATTTGCTATGTTATATTTATAAGCTTTCTACAAAGGGGGACAAATGGTGGAATTGATTTCGTATTTTCTCTGGATAACTATAAAAGAATTATATCACCACTGTATCTTAAGGTATTTATGGATTCTTTATTAATTGCACTTATAACTACTTTATTTACTTTAGTTGTAGGATATCCATTTGCATATCTTGTAGTAAAAATACCAAAAAAGTTTCGTATATTTGTTGTAATGCTTATAATTGTCCCTTTTTGGACTAACTCTCTTATAAGATCCTATGCTTGGATGACACTTTTAAGTACAGAGGGACTTGTGAATAATTTACTTATTAAAGTGGGATTTATAAAAGAACCTATTGAAATGTTGTATACTTATGGAGCTGTACTTATAGGAATGATATATACTCTTTTTCCATTTATGGTACTACCACTTTATACATCTATAGAAAAAGTTAATAAAAATTACATTGAAGCAGCTAAAGATTTAGGTGCAACTTCTCTTAGAGCATTTCTAACAGTAACTTTACCGCTTACCAAGCCTGGAATTGTAGCTGGAAGTATTTTAGTCTTTATACCTTCCCTTGGATTATTTTATATATGTGATCTTATGGGAGGAAGCAAGGTAATGCTCATAGGCAATTTAATTAGAAATCAATTTTTAATATCTCGTGATTGGCCTTTCGGTGCAGCATTATCTGTATTTATGATAATTATTACACTGATACTTTTGCATGTAAGTACTAAGCTAGTAGGTAAAAAAGTGGATTTGGAGGTTTTTTAGCATGATAAATAAAATTCTTAAGAGAACTTCTGTCCTGTATATAGTGCTTGTATTCATTTTTTTATACTTACCTATAGCTGTGGTTGTAGTTTATTCTTTTAACAGTGCAAAAACAGGGGCAGCATGGAATGGAACTACTATTAACTGGTATAAGCAGTTGTTTGATGATTCAAATGTTATAGTTGCATTTAAAAATAGTTTGACCATAGCAGTTATAAGTACGATAGTTTCTTCAATAATAGGTACAATAGGGGCTGTAGGATTGTATAAGTATAAATTTAAGGGAAAAAGTGTAGTGGAAGGATTATTAAATATAACTATTGTTATACCTGAAATTATTATGGGAATTGCATTGCTTGTGTATTTTTCACAAATTGGGCTAACCCTTGGTATAGGTACCTTAGTTCTAGCACATGCAACCTTTAGTATTCCTTTTGTGTTTATAGTAGTTAGATCAAGACTTGCAGGATTCGATTTGTCAATGGAGGATGCAGCTATGGACCTTGGAGCAAATAGGCTTAAGGTTTTTACCAGTATTACACTTCCACTCATATTACCGGGCATATTTTCAGGGGCAATGATTGCATTTGTTCTTTCTTTTGATGATGTAATTATAAATTTTTTTGTATCGGGAGCGGAAAGCACAACTCTTCCAATAAAGATATTTTCTATGCTTAAATTTGGGTTATCTCCAGAGATAAATGCCCTTTGTACCCTTATGCTTTTAGTCACATTTGTAATTTTAGCTTCTGTACAAATTATTAAACTAATAGGAATAAAAAAAGTATAGGTTTAAATTTGTATGAATATTAATTTTAATATAATGAGGGGGGAATATTGAATGAAAAAGAAATTACTAAAACTATTGAGCTTATCAGTAATAGTTGCATGTACGATTGCTACTTTGTCTGGTTGCGGAAGTCAAAAACAGGCTTCTGGAAATGATGAAAAAGTAGTAAATGTGTTTACCTGGGCTAATTATGTACCCGATTCTGTAATAAAGGAATTTCAGAATAAAACAGGTATAAAGGTAAATTACAGTAACTTTTCAACTAACGAGGAAATGCTTACAAAACTTCAGGCAGCAAAGGGAGCTGAATATGATGTAGTAATATGCAGTGATTATATTATTGAAGTTATGGGAAAACAAAAAAATATTTTAATGCAGCCCATAGACAAGTCAAAGATACCAAATTATAAAAATGTAGATCCTCGATTTTTAAATCAACTTTATGATAAAGGCAACAAATATTCTATTCCTTATACATTAGGAAGTCAGATAATAGTATATAATTCAGAAAAAGTTAAAATTCCGATAAAGGGATATAAAGATTTATGGAATTCTACACTTAAGAATTCTCTTGTACTTGTAGATGATCCTAGAATAGTAATAGGCATGACTCTTAAAAAATTAGGATATTCCATGAATGAGACGGATTCTAAGAAATTAGCTCAGGCTAAGGAAGAACTTAAAAAATTAAAGCCAAATGTAAAAGTACTTAATGCAGATACACCTCATAATAGTCTTATTAATGGAGATGCAACAGTAGGATTTATGTATGGTTCTCAAGCATCTACTGCAGTTAAAACAAATTCTAAGTTTAAAATAGTATATCCAGAAGAGGGCATGAATGCAGAAGAAGATAATTTTATTATACCAGTAAAAGCACCTCACAAAGAAAATGCTGAAAAGTTCATAAACTTTATGCTGGATGGTAAAATAAGCAATGAAGCTACGACAATTAATCAATATGTAAATACAAATAAAGCTGCCAAGAAATTTATGTCGAGTAGTTATTTAAACGACAAGGCAGTATTTATTCCAGATTCAGAATTAAATAGGGCTGAAAGATTTAGAGATGTAGGCAATGCTGCAAAGACCTATGATTTAATATGGTCCGAATTCAAACAACAATAGCATTGAAAACTTAAATATAGATTTTAAATGAAACTTTATGGGGGAGGCAGGTTTATGAATATCTATGATTTAGTTATAAAAAATGCTCAAATAGCAGATCCAGAAAATCAAAAAATATTCCATGGTAATCTAGCGGTTGAAAATGGTAAGATAGCTTCAATTACTAGTGAAAATATAAGAGGCAGAAAGGAAATTGATGCTAAAAGTTGTATAGTATGCCCCGGTTTTATAGATATTCATGCCCATATTGACGGAAATATGAGCTATGGAGAATTGTCTTTAGTTCAAGGAATTACTACAACAGTAGGTGGAAATTGTGGTGGTGGTCCTACAAATTTGAACAAGTTTTTTGAAACACAAAATAAAAATGGCTTTCCAATAAATCAACTTCAATTTATAGGCCATTCCTTTAGTTTAAGATATAAAGTTGGAATTGATAATCCCTATATAAATGCGACAAAAACTCAAATAGGGGAAATGAAAAAACTTTTGGAAAAAGAATTTGCAAATGGAGCTGTGGGGTTATCCTTTGGGCTTGAATATGCTCCAGGGTCTTCCTTTGAAGAGGTTATAGCCTTAAGCAAGCTTGCTTCACAGTATAAAAAGTTAATTTCTATTCACACAAGGCTTAAGGCTCCTGATGATTTAGAATCTCTTAAAGAAGCTGTTAAGATCTCAGAAATTACAGGTGCACTAGTTCAGGTATCCCATTTAGTATATCAATATGGAGAAGGAGTCATGACAGAGGCACTTGGTATTTTAGATAAGGCAAGAAAAAATGGAGTAAATATATGGGCAGACAGCGGAATGTATACTTCTTTTGCAACAGGTATAACCACCAGTGTTTTTGATGAAGATCATATTAAAAAATTTGGATGGAAATTCAGTGATCTATATATAGCTTCAGGAAAACTTAAAGGCAAGTGTCTTACAAAAAAATTGTATGACAAAATGAGACAAAATGATGAGGATGCAGTTATAATTTGTTACACTGGAGTAGAAGAAGAGATTTATGAAGCACTATTAAGAGATTATGTAGTACTGTCTTCAGATACAGGTCCTTCTCCTACAGGAGACATAGGAGAAGGTCATCCTCAAAATTGTGGTACATTTCCACGCTTCTTTAAAAAGATGGTAAGGGAGAAAAAGTATCTTTCTCTTATTGATGCTATAAAAAAATGTACTTTGATACCGGCAAATATACTTGGCCTCAAAAATAAGGGAAGGTTGTCTGCAGGATGTGATGGGGATTTAGTAATATTTGATATAGATACTATTGAAGATAAATCTGACTTTTTGGGAAAAGGAAGACCAGATGCTTATCCAAATGGAGTTCATTATGTAATAGTTAATGGACATGTAGTAGCTGAGTATGGTAAAATTAAAAAAGATATTTTGCCTGGAAGGGCAATTAAAATGAATTAAATTAGGTATTTAAAAAAAATAGTCTAGCATACTGATTGGTTATTTTTTTGAAGATGTATTATAAAGAGCATACCGTTTTTTAATTAGGTTATGCTCTTTATAACATTATATAGAGCATAATTACAACTATAGTAGACAAATAGGATGAAATAGATATAAAATATAAAATATAGTATTTAAATAACTATCAATGAATCTTACTTAGTGGGAGTTTATTTCTCCCACTAAGTTTAGATGAATTATCTAGGGGCGTAGCTACTGTTAGCTCCCACTTTGATAGAAGTGGGAGTGTTACAGTAGGTAGTCATCAGATAAAGGTATAATTTATATTGGAGGTTTTATAATGGCAATTTTAGTTTGCGGTGGGGCCGGATACATAGGCAGTCATATGATTGCAGAGTTATTGGAAAATAAGAAAGAAGTTATCGTATTAGATAATTTTGAAAAAGGACATAGATCTGCAATTTTAGGTGGAAAGGTATATGAGGGAGATTTAAGAGATGATAATATACTTGACAGAGTATTTGAAGAAAATCAAATTGAAGCTGTAATAGATTTTGCTGCTTATTCTCTTGTAGGGGAAAGTGTAGATGAACCTCTTAAATACTTTGATAATAATGTAGGTGGAACTTTAAATTTGCTTAAAGCAATGAGAAAGCATAATGTAAAGTATGTTGTATTTTCATCAACTGCAGCTACTTATGGGGAACCAAAAAGTATACCAATTTTAGAAAATGCAGTTACATATCCTACTAATCCCTATGGAGAATCGAAACTTACAGTGGAGAAGATTTTGAAGTGGAGTGATAGGGCATATGGCATAAAGTATGCTGCACTAAGATATTTTAATGCAGCTGGAGCACATGTAAATGGGACTATAGGAGAAGATCACAGACCTGAAACTCATTTAATTCCAATAATACTTCAAGTAGCCTTAAAAAAGAGAGATAAAATATTCATATTTGGGGATGATTACAATACAGAAGACGGTACCTGTGTTAGAGATTACGTTCATGTAACTGATTTAGCTAATGCTCATCTTTTAGCACTAAATAAAATTATGAAAGAAAATGAAAGTAAGATTTATAATTTAGGTAATGGAAAAGGATTTTCTGTAAAAGAAGTAATTGAAGTTTCAAGAAAGGTAACTGGAGAAAAAATAGAGGCTGAAATTGCACCTAGGAGACAAGGAGATCCAGCAGTGCTTGTGGCTTCTTCTAAAAAAGCCCAGGATGAACTTGGATGGAAGCCAAAGTATAATTCTCTGGAGAACATTATTGGGACGGCCTGGAATTGGCATAAAAATCATGCAACTGGATATGAAAAATAATAGAATGTAAACAGGAGAGGAGTTGAATATTGTTAAATAAATATAAATTTATTTAACATAAAGTTATGGATTATAAAGAAATAATAGCAGAAAGAATTAAAGAAAATGTAGATTTAGAATTGGATTTTATAAAAGGTTTGATAGAGATACCTCCAAAGCCTGAGATGGGGGATTATGCCTTTCCATGTTTTCAATTGGCAAAGACGTTAAGAAAAGCTCCAAATATGATTGCAGAAGAATTGAAAAGTAAATTAGACAAAGAATATTTTGAAAAAATTGAAAATCTAGGACCTTATTTAAACTTTTTTGTAGATAAAGCGGCTTTTACAAAAGATACCTTAGAGAAGGTATTAAAAGAAGGAGAGAATTATGGTAAGTCTGAGCTAGGTAAAGGAAAAAATGTAGTTGTAGAGTTTTCGTCACCTAACATTGCAAAGCCATTTCACGTAGGACACCTTTTTAGTACATCTGTTGGAAATGCATTGTATAAAATAATAAGTTCTCAAGGGTATAACTGCACCAGAATAAATCATCTGGGGGATTGGGGCACTCAATTTGGAAAGCTCATATCTGCTTATAAAAGATGGTGTGATGAAGATTCCCTACATAAAGATCCAATAAAAGAGCTTTTAAGAATATATGTTAAATTTCATGAAGAAGCTGAAAAAGATCCTTCACTCGATGAAGAAGGTAGAATGTATTTTAAAAAATTAGAAGATGGATGCGAGGAAGAAGTTGCTCTCTGGAAAAAATTTAAAGATTTAAGCCTTAGAGAATTTAAAAAGATATATGATCTTTTAAATGTAGAATTTGATTCTTATGCAGGAGAAAGTTTTTATTCAGATAAAATGGATGCTGTAGTAGATGAAATAGACAAGACAGGTATTTTAGTTGATAGCAATGGAGCAAAAGTTGTAATGCTTGATGATTATAATTTACCTCCTTGCATTGTAAAAAAATCGGACGGAGCCACTATATATGCAACCCGTGATTTGACTGCAGCTATATATAGAAAGAAAACCTATGATTTTGATAAATGCATATATGTAGTGGGACTTGATCAATCACTTTACTTTAGACAGATATTTGCAACTCTCAAATTAATGGGAAAAGATTGGGTTGATTCATGTGTACATGTAGGTTTTGGTCTTGTAAGGTTTGCAGATAAAAAACTTTCTACGAGAAAGGGAGACGTAATATTCTTAGAGGATTTGTTGAACAGAGCTATAGAGAGAACTCTTGAAATAATAAATGAAAAAAATCCTGAACTTGAAAATAAGGAAGAAGTTGCAAAGAAGATAGGTGTAGGTGCCGTTATATTTACTTATTTAAAAAACAACAGAGAAAGGGATATAGTATTTGACTGGAATGAAATGCTAAGCTTTGAAGGAGAAACTGGTCCTTATGTACAATATAGCTATGCTAGAGGAAAAAGTATATTAAGGAAAGCTCCTGCTGGTATAAGTGAAAATGTAGATTACAGCAAATTAAGTAGTAAAGAGGAATTTGAACTTATAAAAATACTTCATGGTTTTAATAAGGCAGTATTAAGTGCTATAAATAAGTTGGAGCCATTTATAGTAACTAGATATGTAATAGATGCAGCTAAAGCCTTTAATAAGTTTTATAATGCACACAGCATTATAAATGCTGAAGATGAAGGTGTGAAGGCAGCTAGAATTCAGCTTGTAAAGGCTTCCTGCCAGGTAATAAAAAATGGCTTGAATTTACTTGGAATAGATGTAGTAGAAAAGATGTAAAAATAGTATTTGTATTTTGAATTCAACTCTACAGCAGAATGGAGATGGGGAAGTTACTTAGTAACTAGGTTATGGAAATCAAAGAGTATAAACAGCGTATAAATATTTCAGAAGATACATTTTCAAGTTGTAATATGAATGATGTGGCATATTTTGATATAGAAACAACAGGATTTGACAGGGAACATGACAACATAATACTTATATCTTTTGGGAGATTCTTAAGCAGGTATGACTTTGAAATGAAACAGTATTTTTCGGATGTTTTAGAAGACGAAAGAGAAGTTATATATAATTTTGGATTAGATGTAAAAAAATATAGCAGTTGGTGTTCCTATAATGGAATAGCATTTGATGAGCCTTTTATAAAGGAGAGGGCTCATCAAAGCAATATGTGTTTTGAAGCTCCTGGACATCACATAGATTTGTACAGGCTTATAAGACCCTACTATAAACAACTTGGAATGGAAAGATGTAACTTAAAGACTGTAGAAAAACACTTGGGAATAGATCGAAAAGATAAAATAGATGGTGGAATTAGTGTAGATCTGTATAAAGAATTTCTAGAAAGTAAAAATGAAAATATAAAGAAAACTATAATGCTGCATAATTATGAAGATGTTTTAAATTTACCCAAAATACATGAATTTGCTTGCAAAATTAAAAATAATAATTTGCTTGTAAGGGAAGATTGTATTACAGAGAAACAGTTAAAATATTTAAAAATACTTTTGAAAAAGAATAATATACGACTAGATATTCAATTAGAAAAAGTATCTAAAAGAGCTGCTTCTCACGTCATAGACCATCTCCTAAAAGGTGAAAGTGATTGTGATGAATTAGTAAATATAATAAATAATAGTTACTAATACTTTTAATATAAAATTAAATTTTTAAAGTATTTGTACTTTATATCGAAAAAGAATTGTATAATTAAAATAAGGAGGGATAATGGTATGATAGGAGAGATAATGCATTCTGATATTGTAAAATTGAAGAGAGAAGATAGTCTCCATAAGGCTCTAGATGTAATGTATGACCATAATATAAATGGAGCACCCGTAGTTGATGAAAACGGTAAACTAACAGGTATGATAGTAAAAGCGGATATATATAGGTTCTTAATGGAAGAAGGACATTATGATACATGTCCTGTTGACTGGGTTATGGCAAAGGATGTAGTTACAGCTAAAAGTGATGAAGATATTTTAGCTGTTGCAAAAAGGCTGAGGGAAAAGAACATAGTATCTATTCCTGTAATTGATGATGAAAATACGGTTAAGGGAATTATATCTATTGAAGATATAATGGATTATGTTATAAAAAAGTTCTGATATTTATATCAGAACTTTTTTATATTATTACAACCTTTTGTATGATAGGGACATTTTGAACCAGCACATGAGCCACAATCACATTTACCTTTGGCTTTATTTTTAATATTTTTATAAAGTATATATAAAGCTGTTACTGCAATAATTGTTGTTACTATAATTTCTAACAATTAAAACGCCTCCATTACTTAAATATCAGTGAAGCTATATTAAATACAGTAAAAGAAGATATCCATGCTAGTAAAAGTTGGTATGTTACGGAAAATACCGCGATTTTGCTTCCATATTCCTTTTTCATGGTTGCTATTGCAGATATGCAAGGGGTATATAGCAATACAAAAACTAAGAATGCATAAGCGGAAATAGGGGAAAATTGACTTTGAAGAGAGGTGACTAAATTTCCACCATATACAATACTCATAGTACTTAATACAATTTCTTTTGCAGTGATACCTGTGATAAGTGATACTGAACTTTGCCAGGTGCCAAATCCCATTGGTGAAAATATAGGACTTATTAATTTACCGATAGAAGATAGAATACTTTTATCCATGGATACCATACCAGATAAATTGAAGTTAGACAAAAACCAGATTAAAACCGACATGGAAAATATTATGGTACCTGCTTTTTTTAAGAATCCCTTAGCTTTTTCCCAAGTGTGAAATAACAAACTTTTTAATTCAGGAATATTGTATTCAGGAAGTTCTATTATAAAAGGTTCTTCGTCTTTTTTAAATAAGGTATTTTTAAAAATGAGGCCAATTAAAAAGGCTATAAAGATTCCAAGAATGTACAAAGAAAATACTACAGTAGTTTTATTTTTAGTGAAAAAAGCTGATGCAAATAGTGCATATATAGGTAACCTAGCGTTACATGACATTAAAGGTATAAGTAATGCTGTTAATTTTCTATCTTTTTCACTTTCGAGTGTTCTAGAAGTCATAATTGCAGGCACGGAACAACCAAAACCTACTATAAGTGGTATAAAAGCTTTCCCAGATAATCCCATTTTTCTCATAAGTTTGTCCATTATAAAAGCCCCTCTTGCCATGTACCCACTGTCTTCTAGAAAAGATACTCCTAAAAATAAACAGAATATAACGGGGAAAAATACAACTACAGATCCTACACCAGATAGAATGCCATCTACTAAAAGAGAACTAAACCAGTTACTTGTTCCTGCTAAGAGCATCTTTAAATCCGGTTTTAAGAAGCTTTCTAAAAAATTGTCAAAAATATCTGCAGTAGGTTGACCTACCCAGCTAAAAGTAAATTTGAAAATCAATATTAAGCATATTAAAAATATTGGATAAGCTAAAAATCTATTTAAAACTACCTTATCTATTTTTTCAGTAGTTGAAGTAATATTTTTTTTTGTTTCCTTAACACATTTGTTTAAAATATTATTTATATAGGAATAGGCTGCTTTTTCATTTTCAAGGATAAATTTGCTATTATCTGTTTCCTTTAAAAAGTTACCACTTTTAAGAATTTCAAGAAGGTTGTCTATACCTTTTCCTTTAGCTGCTACAATTGGAACCACTGTTACTCCTAGTTCTTTAGAAAGTGCTGAAAAATCTATTTTTAATCCTTTAGATTCTGCTGCATCCATCATATTCAAAACTAATATAATAGGTTTATTAAATTGTTTCAATTGAGTTGTAAGATATAGATTCCTATTTAGATTTGATGAATCTACAATATTTATTATTACGCTTGGATTTCCTGTAAGTAAAAATTCTTTGGATACTTTTTCTTCATTAGAATATGTATCCATGGCATATATTCCGGGCAAATCTACAATTTTTATAAAATTATCTACGTAACCTTCCTTTTTTTCAACGGTTACTCCAGCCCAGTTTCCAACATATTGATTTGAACCAGTTAGATGATTAAATAAAGAAGTTTTACCTACGTTTGGGTTGCCAAGTAAAGCTGCTACGATCATAATACTCCTCCCGTCTATAACTTCATTATTAATAATTTTATGCAGGGACATTTACTGATATATTTTGTGCATCTTTCTTACGTATAGCTAAATTGAAACCCCTTAAGTTTATAACTATAGGATCCCCTAAAGGAGCACAATTTTTTAATAATACTTCAGTCCCTTCTATGCATCCAAGAGCAAGAAGTCTTTTAACTAATTTTTCATTACCACTTATACTTTTTATCATTCCAATTTCACCTAATTTTAAATCGCAAATACTCATATAAAGCCACCTCCCAATTTGTTAAATATAATGAAAATCATTATCATTTCTAATATTATAATATCATATTAGAAATATACTGTCAACCGATTATTTTTTTTCGAATATTGATATTATAAGTATGTATGTTAAAATAATAAGATATATTTATGTTTTTTCAAATAATAGTTAAGGAGAATAAGGAGTATGAGTATAGCAGCTTTTTTTGATATTGATGGTACTTTATATAGAGAGGGTCTTATAACAGAGGTATTTAAAAAATTGGTAAAATATGAAGTAATACCTGGAGAAAGATGGTATAAGGAAGTTAAACCAGAATATGAAAAGTGGGATAAAAGAGAGGGAAATTATGATAATTATCTTTTAAAGATTGCTGGTATATATATTGAAGCTATAAAAGGTCTTCACAGATCTCAAATAGAATTTATAGCCAAAAATGTAGTCTCACAAAAGGGCCATAGGGTGTATTCTTATACTAGGGATATGATAAAATGGCATAAGGAGCAGGGACACAAGGTTATAACTGTATCTGGAAGTCCAGTGGAGCTTGTAAGGGAAATGGCTGTTAGATATGGATTTGACGATTATGTAGGAGCTGTGTATATTATAGATAGTAGGGATATTTATACGGGAGAAGTTGTTCCTATGTGGGATAGTGCTAGCAAGAAAAAAGCCATAGAATTATTAGTTGAAAAATATGGTATAGATTTAGCAAAAAGTTATGCATATGGGGATACTTCAGGAGATTTTGCAATGCTCAATATGGTTGGAAATCCTGTCTGTGTAAATCCAACCCGGGAACTTTTGAAAAAAATAAAAGATAATAGTGTTTTAAGCGAAAAGGCAAAAGTAATAGTAGAAAGAAAAGATATGATATACAAACTAGAAACAAAGTGCATAAATGATATATAAATTGTTTATGTTTTAAAATGAATTGGAGAAGAGTGATAAAGTGATAGAAAGACTTAATGATGTTGGTGTTGAAATGCCTATGACAGAAAGCTCACTAAAAGTAGAAAACAATAACTGTGTTTTTAAAGATTCTGTATTTTTTGATTTAGAACATTATATATATAAGAAACCAATATGTATAGGAGTATTTGGATGCTGCTTTTATGATTACAAAAATCAAATTCTAAAAGTAACTCAGTATATGATAGAAAACAGCAAAGATGTAAGAGATATACTTGATTTAGCAAGAAGTTACTTTGAAACTATGATTGAAATGGGAAAAAAATATATAGTGACTTTTTCGGGCAACAATGATTTTACAGTAATAAACTACCTTTTTGAGAAATATGGTATAGAATTTAATATAAAAGATTATTTTATAAGTATAGATTTGCAAAAAGAATATGAAAAAGAAATGCATAAATCCATAGGACTAAAAGCACTGGAAAAAGAATTTGGAATAAATAGGGAAAACGAAGTAATAAGTGGTTCAAATTTGGCTAAAACTTTTAGTAAAATAGCAAAAGATGATGAATATATAAAGAGAATGCCTGAAATGAAAAAACAAAAAATATTATTGTATAATGAGCAGGATGTGGTAAGCTTATTTGATATATATACAAAGTGGAATGATGTTTTTGTAGGCTCTGCTCAAAATATATAGAAGACTTATGCAAATATAAGATAAAATGAATTGAGGTGGCTCATTTGATGTTTACACCTATAAAGAGTACAAAGGTATATGAACATGTAATAGTGCAAATTGAAAATATGATTATGGATGGTACTTTAAAAAGGGGAGACAAACTTCCTTCTGAAAGAGAGTTAGTTGATAACTTTAAAGTTAGTAGGACTTCTATAAGGGAGGCTTTAAGGGCACTTCAAGTTATAGGACTCATAGACAGCAGGCAGGGAGAAGGAAATTTTATAAAGCAAAGCTTTGAGGATAGTTTGTTTGAACCATTGTCCATAATATTTATGCTCCAAGGTGGGAAACCTGAAGAAATAATGGAAGTTAGAAAGATTATAGAAGTGAAGACAGCAGCTATAGCTGCAGAAAAAATAAATGGCGAGCAGCTAAGTAATCTGGAGAAATTAGCAAATGCTTTCAAGACCTCTAAAGATGAGAAAGATAATGTAGAACTTGATAAACAATTTCACTATCAAATTGCCCAAGTTACTGAAAATTTTTTGATAAAAAATATTTTAAATTCAATGTCTTTTTTAATGGATTCCTTTTTAAAAGAGGCTAGAAGTAAGATATTGGTAGATGAAGGAAATCTATCAGTACTTGCAGCACAGCATATTAAAATATGTGAAGCTATTAAAAATCATGATGCTGCAATGGCTTCAGAAGAAATGAAAAAACATTTAGATTTTACAGATAAGTATATTAGAAATAATATGTAGTGATCTGATGAATGTAAAAAAAGCCTTTTGCTTAAATAAAATAGTTAACTTATTAACGTTAATAAGTTAACGGCTAATACACTATAATATGAAAATTAGGGTACAGATAAAAATTTTTATCTGTACCCTAATTTTCATGAAAACGTTACGACTACAACATAATTTAATTAATTCAATTTATTATAAGTAATGTTAACAATATAACAATTGTAGAAAAATTGAAATGATTATGCTAATATAATGTCAAAAGTGGTATTACCATAATACCAATAAGGCTTTTTCAAGGGGGATTAAAATGAACAATTATTTACTTTTTCTTATTGCACTCATACCAATTGTTTGGCTAATGGTATCGCTTGGGGCTCTAAAAATACCGGGACAAAAGACATGCCCTTTCACATTAGTTGTTACTATGATTTTAGCTATAATTGTATGGAAAATGCCAATTTTTAATGCAATTACAGCGGCACTTGAAGGTATAGCTCTTGCAATATGGCCTATTATGATTGTCATTATAGCTGCTGTTTTCACCTATAATATTACAGTTTACACTAAAAGCATGGATGTAATAAAAAAGATGATGACAGGTATTACTACAGATAAAAGAATATTAGTTCTTATATTGGCTTGGGCTTTTGGTGGATTTATGGAGGCCATAGCAGGATTTGGAACTGCTGTTGCTATACCAGCAAGTATACTTGCTGGACTTGGATTTGATCCTGTGTTTGCAGCTATTATATGTCTTATTGCAAATACAACACCTACTGCTTTTGGCGCAATAGGAATTCCGGTAACAACTCTTGCAAAAGTTGCAAATATTAGTGTAACTCAGTTAAGTTATGCAGTAGGACTGCAGCTTGTAATTCTAATTGTGATTGTTCCAGTTGTGCTTGTAATGCTTACAGGAAAAAGTGTGAAAGCCATAAAGGGATTTTGGGGAATTTCCCTTGCATCAGGAATTTCTTTCGCAGTTCCGCAGCTTCTCGCTGCAAAATATCTTGGAGCTGAGCTTCCAGCTATACTTGGATCTGTTTGCTGTATGATAGTTACAATTGCCGTAGCTAAAATATTTTATAAAGATACTGCTGATAAGCAAGCAGAAAAGGTTTCCACAAAAGAAGGAATACTTGCATGGATGCCTTTTATACTGGTATTTTTATTTGTAATATTAAGTAGTGCACTGTTCCCACCAATAAATAAGGCGTTGTCTTCCGTAAAAACTTCAGTACTTATTTATTCGGGAAAAGGAGGGGCACCTTATACATTTAACTGGCTGTCAAATCCAGGAACTTTAATTATAATCGCCACATTTATTGGTGGACTTATTCAGGGTGCTAAGATTACAGAAATAGTTGGAGTTCTGGGAAGTACCTTTAAACAGATGTACAAGTCAGCTATTACTATAATTGCCATAGTAGCTCTTGCAAAAATAATGGGCTACAGCGGGATGATAAAGTCTATATCGGTTGTTTTAGTAGCTGCAACTGGGAGATTTTATCCACTTATTGCTCCTATAATTGGTGCGCTTGGAACTTTTGTAACTGGAAGTGATACTTCAGCTAATGTACTCTTTGGAGGACTTCAGGTTGAAGTTGCTAAATCGCTTGGATTAAATCCGTACTGGCTTGCAGCGGCTAATACTGGAGGAGCAACAGCAGGAAAGATGATTTCACCTCAAAGTATAGCAGTTGCAACAGCGGCTACTGGACTTGTAGGGCAAGAAGGAAAGATACTAAATTCAACGTTAAAGTTTTGCATAGTTTATGTAATTGTTTTAGGAATTATTGCTTACTTTGCAGGACCTATATTTGGATTTAATTAAATGAATACTTACGAAAGGAGAATTTGATTATGTCTAAAGTATGTTTACCTTATAGTAAAAAGACAATTGAAATTCAAATTGATGATAAAAATTTAGTTGGAGTTTTAAGGTCAAGGGCAGAAGATTACAAACCTCAATTTGGGGAAGCTGAAATAGTTGAAAGGGCATTTGATAATCCCATTGCTTCACCTAAATTGGAGGATTTAGTAAAGGGTAAAAAAGATATGGTTATAATAACCAGCGACCATACAAGACCTGTACCAAGTAAAATAATAACACCAATACTTTTAAAAAGAATAAGAAGGGTAAATCCAGATATTGATATAAAAATTTTAATAGCAACAGGATTTCACAGGGCTACTACTAAAGAAGAACTTATAGATAAATTTGGGAAAGATATAGTTGAAAATGAAAATATAATAATACATGATTCTAGAGACGAAGAGAGCCTTGTTAAAATTGGAACACTTCCTTCTGGTGGAGATCTCATAATAAACAAAATTGCTGCTGAAACTGAACTTTTAATAGCAGAAGGTTTTATAGAATCTCACTTTTTTGCAGGATTTTCAGGAGGAAGAAAGAGCATTTTGCCTGGGATAGCTTCTGCAAAGACCATAATGGCAAACCATTGTTCTGAATTCATAGCAAGCCCTTATGCAAGGACAGGTAAGCTTAACAATAATCCTATACACAGGGACATGTTATATGCTGCAAAAAAAGCGAAGCTTGCATTTATAGTAAATGTAGTTATAGATGAAGATAAGAAAATAATAAATGCTTTTGCAGGAGACAGCAGGATTGCCCATGAAGAGGGATGTAAATTTGTGATGGACTTATCTAAAGTTGACAAAGTCCAAGCTGATATTGCCATTTCGACAAATGGAGGATATCCACTGGATCAAAATATATATCAGTCAGTTAAAGGCATGACTGCAGCTGAAGCTACTTGCAAAGAAGGCGGTGTAATAATAATGGTAGCTGCATGTGATGATGGTCATGGCGGTGAAGGATTCTATAATAATTTGGCAAATGTAAATTCTCCAAAGGAGTTTTTAGAGAAAGTTTCTAAAGTGCCTAGAGGAGAAACAGTACCAGACCAATGGGAATCTCAAATACTTGCAAGAATACTAAGTACACATACTGTAATAATGGTCACAGATATGTGTGATCCTGAAATTATAAAAAATATTCATATGCAGCACGCTTTAACTATTTCTGAAGCTTTAACTAGGGCATATGACATTATGGGAAAAGATGCTAAGGTAGCAGTTATTCCTGATGGAGTTTCAGTTATTGTAAGTTAATTTATAAATTCATATAAAAATTTTGGAGGTAACTTAAATGGATATATTAGTATGTATAAAACAGGTACCAGGAACTTCTAAAGTTGAAGTTGATCCTGTAACTGGTGTTTTAAAAAGAGAAGGTATAGATTCCAAAATGAATCCTTATGATCTGTATGCACTTGAAACTGCACTTAGGATCAAAGAAGAAAAAGGAGGAACAGTAAAAGTTATAAGTATGGGACCTCCCCAGGCTGCTGACGTTATAAAAGAAGCTTATATGATGGGTGCAGATGAAGGTGTGCTGCTTTCAGACAGAAAATTTGCAGGAGCTGATGTACTTGCAACTTCTTATACTATTGCTCAGGGAATAAAAAAAATGGGACATATAGATTTAATATTATGTGGAAAGCAGACTACAGATGGAGATACTGCACAAGTTGGACCTGAAATGGCTGAATACTTGCAAATACCACATATAGCTAATGCACTTAGTATAGAAAAGGTTGAAGAAAAGTCCATGGTAGTGAAAATGGATATGCCAAATACAGTTGAAGTAGCTGAAATAAAATATCCTTGTCTTTTAACAGTGGAAAAAGATATATTTCAGCCTAGACTTCCATCTTATAAAAAGAAACTTGAAACCAAAGATAGAGAAGTAAAAGTATTTGGGTACAAGGATTTTGAAGATAAGGATGAAAATAAATATGGATTAAATGGATCTGCAACCCAGGTAGAAAGAATATTCCCACCAGAAGTGAATAATGATAAAGAAATGTGGAAGGGAAATGGAATTGAACTTGCAGATAGACTTTCAAAAAAGCTTAAAGAACTTAAATTTATCTGATGGCTACCTACTGTAACACTCCCACTTTTATCAAAGAGGGAGCTAACAGTATCTACGCCCCTAGATAATTCAGCTAAACTTAGTGGGAGAAACAAAACTCTAAAGAGAAAGCGACTATCACCAAATCAAAGATTTGGGATATCTGCTTTTTCCACTAAGTAAGATTCATTGATAGATTAAAGTTTCAAGGAGGAATTGATATGGGTAAATTAATAATAAATGAAAATAAGCTTACTCCTTCAATTATAGAAGAATTGATTGGAATATGTCCATTTGGAGCAATGGAAAATAAGGATGGAAAATTGGAAATAAGTGCTGCTTGTAAAATGTGCAAGATGTGTGTGAAAAAAGGACCTTGTGGGGTAGTTGAATTTATAGAAGATGAAATTAAGCAAATAGATAAAAGTTTGTGGAAGGGAATAGCTGTATATGTAGATCATGTAGAAGGAAATATACACCCTGTAACCTATGAACTTATTGGAAAATCAAGGGAGCTTGCAGCTAAAATAAAACATCCTGTTTATGCAGTTTTTGTTGGATGCAATATAAAAGACAAAGCAGAAGAATTGCTGCATTATGGTGTAGATGAAGTATTTGTATATGATTATAATGAGCTTAAAGATTTTAGAATAGAGCCTTATACTGCAGCTCTTGAAGATTTTATAAACAAAGTAAAACCTTCGACATTTTTAGTTGGTGCAACTACAGTTGGAAGGTCACTGGCACCTAGAATAGCAGCTAGATTTAGAACTGGACTTACAGCTGACTGTACTGTACTTGACATGAAGGAAAATACAGATCTGGTTCAAATAAGACCTGCATTTGGAGGAAATATAATGGCTCAAATATTGAACCCAAATAACAGACCACAACTTGCCACTGTTAGATACAAGGTTATGAATGCACCTGATAGGTCAGAAAAAATATCGGGTAAAATAACTGTACAATCTATGGATAAAAATAAACTTAAATCAGATATAGAAGTATTAAAAATAATCAAGAAGAAAATTGAAGAGGAAATATCTGAAGCTGATGTAATAGTTGCGGCAGGAAGAGGAATTAAATCCGAGAAGGATATGGAACTTATAAAAGAACTTGCTAATTTAGTTGGAGGACAAGTTGCTTGCACAAGACCTCTTATAGAATCAGGATGGTTAGATGCAAAGAGACAGATTGGTCTTAGTGGAAGAACAGTTAAACCAAAACTTATAATAACTTGTGGTATATCTGGTGCTATACAGTTTGTAGCAGGAATGAACAATTCAGATCTAATTGTTGCAATAAACAAAGATCCGAAAGCTCCTATATTTAATGTAGCAAACATAGGTATTGTAGGAGACATATATGAAATTGTACCTAAACTTATAGAAAATATAAAGTCTGGTAAAAATTTGTGCAAAGCAATCTAAGGCATATTTTAGTTTGGAGGAAATGATATGGAAAAGTGTATTGAAAAGTATAAAAAATTGGACAATACTGATATAGATTTTTTAATAGATTTACTTGGAAAAGATAGAGTTTTTGTGGGGGAAGACATAAACGCAGATTACAGCCATGATGAGTTAGGAGGTGTAAGTAAATATCCTGATGCAATGGTAGAAGTACTGAATGCACAAGAAGTATCAAAGATAATGGCCTATGCATATAAAAACAACATTCCAGTAGTGGCAAGAGGGTCAGGCACCGGTCTTGTTGGTTCATCTGTTCCAATAGAAGGTGGAATAATGATAAATTTAACAAAGATGAACAATATACTTGAATTGGATGAAGATAATCTTACATTGACACTAGAACCTGGAGTACTTCTAATGGATATAGGCAAATTTGTAGAAAGCCATGATTTATTTTACCCACCAGATCCTGGTGAAAAATCTGCAACAATCGGTGGAAATGTAAGTACTAATGCAGGAGGAATGAGAGCTGTTAAGTATGGAGTTACAAGGGATTATGTAAGAGGACTTGAAGTAGTTCTTCCTAATGGTAAAATATTAGAGTTTGGTGGGAAAATTGTAAAAAATAGCTCCGGTTATAGCATAAAGGATTTGATATGCGGTTCAGAAGGTACTCTTGGAATAATTACAAAGATAATACTAAAACTAGTGCCACTTCCTAAAAAATCAATAAGCCTTCTTATACCATTCCCTGACTTAAATAGGGCTATAAGCACGGTACCTAAAATAATAAAGTCAAAAGCTGTACCTACTGCTATAGAATTTATGCAAAGAGAAGTAATACTTGCAGCAGAAGAATTTTTAGGCAAGAAATTCCCGGATAACTCTTCGGATGCCTATTTACTCCTTACATTTGATGGAAATAGCAAAGAGCAAATAGAAGGAGATTATGAAAAGGTAGCAGATATATGCTTAAAAGAAGGTGCGCTGGACGTATATATTACAGATACTGATGAAAGAAAGGAATCCGTTTGGTCTGCAAGAGGTGCTTTCCTTGAAGCTGTTAAGGCGACTACTACGGAGATGGATGAATGTGACGTTGTAGTACCTAGAAATAGAGTAGCGGAATTTGTTAAGTACACAAATGACGTTCAAGACAAATTTAATATTAGAATAAGAAGTTTTGGACACGCAGGTGATGGGAATTTACACGTTTATATTTTAAAAGATGACTTATCAGAGGGTGAGTGGCATAAAAGATTAAGCGGTGTATTTGATTGTCTGTACAAAAAATCTGAAGAACTGGAAGGTGCAGTTTCAGGAGAACATGGAATAGGATATGCTAAAAAGAAATATATAAAAAGACAATATGGAGAAGATTATATTGAACTTATGAGAAATATAAAACTTGCATTTGATCCTAAAAATATACTAAATCCAGATAAAGTATGTGAATAGTTAGAGGGAATCTCTAAAGAGAATTTGACATATGCAGTGGGATATATGCTGCCAATTTTAACACCGTTAAAACTTATGAAAAAGTTTTTTAAATGTGTTTTCAATTTTGGCAGTATATTTTTGTATAAGTTTAAATTGCATTTCTTACACCTTTTTGTTTTTATATCTAAGGATACTTAATATAAAAAAGGCTAATCCTATAATAGTATAAGTATAACAAGAAAGGTATGAGTTTATGGATGGAATTGATTTAATGATTGAGGAACATAAAAACATAAAAAGGATGTTAGTGGTTATTAGAAAAGCATGTTTAGGTATTATGAACGGAAAAGGAATTGATTACGGAGATTTTGAAAAGATAATTGACTTTGTAAGAAATTATGCAGATAAAAATCATCATGAGAAGGAAGAAAAAATCTTATTCAATAGAATGATAGATGAGATTGGAGGAGCAGCTGAGAAATTAGTTAAGTTTGGAATGCTTGTTGAACATGACTTTGGAAGACTATATATTAAGGAGCTTGAGGAAGGAATTGCTAGGGTTAAGGCCGGTAACAATGAGGCCAAACTTGACATAATTGCTAATGCTATATCTTATACGCATTTATTGACTAGGCATATAGATAGGGAAGACAATGTTGTTTATTCTTTTGCCAAGAGAGAACTTTGTGAAGAAACATTAAATAAAGTCAATATAGAATGCGATAAATTCGAAGAAAAAATGTATAGAGATGGTGTTCAGACTAAGTATATTCGGATATTAGAATTGCTTGAACAAAAGTACAAATAAGATCTAATTACTTATAAAAATTAACTGTAGTTTTATTAACCATGTCTAAAAAGGCAAGAAAATGGTCATTGAGGAGTTTTATGTTGAAATACATGAATACATCTCATCTTTGTTTACGATGCTGAGAAAAATCTATCATAAGAATTAAAATATGTGTGAAAAAGTATGCTAAAATTGCTTAATTAGCGTGCTTTTTTTACTTTCAATCAGTTATAACTTATTTATGATATAATAAAAAGATTGAAAAATTTAAATTTATAGGGAGAAGTTATGTTAACTGAAGATGCATTGTTACAAATATTTAATGAACAAACTACAGGTGAAAATTATTTAAAAGGTCACAGAGTTCTAGACAATGATCTAGTGTCCTCCATAGATATAATAGATGAAGACAAATTAATTTGTATAGAGGGAAATGTGATTTCAGAAAATCTTTTTAACGAATACAATACTAAGATTGAAATGGATACGAGTAATAAAAGCATTTTTTCTACATATTGCAGTTGCCAGGATTATGAAAAAAATGAATTTAAAAAAACAAACTACTGCTGTAAACATCTCACAGCAACTTTTTATAAGGCTCTAGGGGATTTAGTTCAGCATGAAGCTTTAAAAGATGATGATATAAATAGTATATTTAAAAATAAAAGTAATGTTTTATCCTTGCTTTTAGGAGATGAAAAAGATAGGGAAGAATTAAAAATAGAGGTTTATATAAATAAAAACCAATGGAATGGTAATATAACAGCTGAATTTAAAATAGGAGTGAAATCCACAAGTTCAAGTAACCTCTATGTTTTAAAAGATATAAATCATTTTTTTACATGCTATTATAATAATGTTCCTATAAAATATAGTAAAAATTTTACCTTTGATATAAAAAAGCAAAAGTTGTCCACTAAGGATAAGAGACTCATTTCCTTTATAGAAACTTTGAAGGAAATGGAAAAAGATTATAAATATTTTCGTAAAAAAGGTGACGAATGTGTAAGTGGAAAGTACATTATCATTCCTAAGTATTTAGTTAGAGAATTTTTTGAAGTTATAAAAAAACATAGAATATATTTAAATGAAGGATTTTTTTCTAGACCTATAGAAACAGAAATCCTATTTGAAAATCCAGCTGTGGAGTTTGACTTGAAAACTATAAAAGACAATTATGTTCTAAAATCTTTATCGGGTATGCCAGAGTCTCTTAGCTCTAAAAATGATGTCTTCTTATATGGCTCTACTATATATCTGCCAGACTATGAATTCTGCTATAAAATAAATCCTTATTTGAAGGTATTTAATGAAGCTAGAGTAGTAACTATAGATAAAGCTCAGGAAGATACTGTATTAAAAAAACTCATTCCTAATCTCAATTTTTTATCAGATAGAGTTACTTTGTCAAAGACTATAAGAAATAAGGTAGTAATTGATAAGTGTAAGTTTAACTTTTATTTTAACAAGGAAAGTAAGGATATTACACTTGTTCTAAAAGTTAAATATGGACAATTTGAATTTAATATTTTTGAAGATTGTGATGAAAAGATTATATATAGAGAATCTAAAAGGGAATCTCAAGTTATTGGAATTCTCATGTCACTAGGATTTGAAGAGGTAAATGGAAAGTTTTACTTCCTTATGGGTGACGATTATATTTTCAATTTTTTTAAAAATGAAGTATTTAAACTTCAAGAAATAGGAGAAGTTTACTATTCGGAAAATTTTAAAGGCATAAAATCCATAGAGAGTAAGGGTATAAATGGTGATATCAAAACAGGTAAATATAATTATTTTGAAATGGATTTCAAAATAGGAAATATAGATCCAAGGGAAACTACAGGTATATTAAAAGCCTTTAGAGATAACTTGAAATATTACAAGCTGAAAAGCGGAGAATATCTTGACCTTGAAGAATTAGAACTTAAAAGGTTTTTAAAACTTTTAGATGCAGTTTCCTATAATAATATAGAGGATAATAATATAATGATAGATACGAATAAGGCTATCTTTATTGATGGATATTTGGAAGATAACAATATTACATATATAAAGGGAAAAAAAGAACTAAATAGAATAAGAAATAAATTTAAAAATGTAGACAAATTGGAATTTGAAGTCCCAAAAGAATTAAATGCTTCCTTGAGGGAATATCAAAAAGTAGGGTATAAGTGGTTAAAAAATTTAGATTATTTTGGATTCGGTGGAATTCTAGGAGATGAAATGGGACTTGGAAAAACACTGCAAACTATTACTTTTATACTTTCTAGCCAAGGAAGCAAGTCTTTAATTATAGTACCCACATCCTTGGTTTACAATTGGATAGATGAATTTGAAAAGTTTGCGCCTACTTTAAAAGTATTACCTGTTGTAGGGACAAAAGAAGAAAGAGAAACAGATGCTTTTCATATGGAAAACTACGATGTTATTATAACTACATATAACCTTTTAAAAAGGGATTTGAAAATGTACTCTGAAAGAGAATTTGATTACTGTATATTAGATGAAGCACAATATATAAAAAATCCAAATGCTCAGAATACAAAGGCAGCAAAACAAATAAAAGCAAAGACACGGTTTGCTTTATCTGGAACCCCTATGGAAAACTCTCTTATGGAACTTTGGTCTATATTTGATTTTATAATGCCAGGTTATCTATATGATAAAAATAGATTTAGCGTAAGATACTATAAAAAGCTTAAAGAAAGTCCTGAGGTAATTGAAGAGTTAAATAGACTAATAGCTCCTTTTATACTTAGACGTAAGAAAAAGGATGTTATAGTGGAATTACCTGATAAAATAGAAAAGACACTTATGGTTACTTTAGATGATAAGCAGAAAAAGGTTTATAAAACTTACGCAGATCATGCAGTTGACCTCATTGAAAAAAAAGTAAAAGAAGATGAATTTAAGAATAGTAAAATAGAGATACTTTCTTATATAACGAAACTTAGGCAATTATGTTTAGATCCTAGTATATTAATAAATAATTACAGCGGCGGCAATGGAAAAATGGATGCGCTAGTAGAACTTCTTCATAAAAGCATAGCACAAGGACATAGAATACTTGTTTTTTCTCAATTTACATCTGTGCTTAAAAATATAGGGGAAAAAATTTCTGGAGAGAAAATCCCATTTAGTTATTTAGACGGTACTATAAAATTAGAAGAAAGAATAAACATAGTAAAAAAATTTAACAAAGGTAAAAATTCAGTGTTTTTAATAAGCTTAAAAGCTGGAGGAACAGGATTAAATTTAACTTCAGCAGATGTGGTAATTCATTTTGATCCCTGGTGGAATACAGCGGTAGAAGAACAGGCTGCAGACAGGACTCATAGAATAGGGCAAAAAAATGTAGTGGAAGTTATAAAAATTATAGCTAAAGGTACAATTGAAGAGAAGATAGTACTTCTTCAAAATGAGAAGAAAAAGCTTATAGAAAAATTAATGGAAAATAAATTGGTGTCAGGTGAAAATTTAAAGAGTTTTACTGAAGAGGATATACTTGGATTATTTCAAAATAGATAAACAAAGTCATTGGCATAAGATAAATTTCTGTATAGTAACCTTAAAAAATGCATATTTATAATTAAATGAAATTTAGGACAAAGTACTTAATACATTGATAATGTTTGCTTTATATGGAGCTTACTAAAAAAAATATATTTATTTTTATAAAAAATATTGCATATTTATTTATAAAGTCATATAATAACTACATATTTATAAAGTTATATTACTTTTTACATGGAATTAGAAGGGGGCAAATTATATTGGTACAAGTAGGAATTATTGGAGGAACTGGCTATGTAGGTGCAGAGCTATTAAGACTTTTATCAAATCATAATAAAGTGAAAATATCTGCTGTATCTTCTACCAGTTATAGTGGAAAAACTATTTCTAGTATATATCCAAATTTTTATGGAATAAATGAAATTGTATATGGAAATGAAGATGAAGTTATAGAAAAAAGTGACCTTATTTTTTTAGGTCTCCCAAGTGGATTAAGTGAAAGCATTGTGGAAAAGGCAGTGAAAAAAAATAAAATATGTATAGATATGGGAGCGGATTTTAGATTTAAAAGTGAAACTGCATATAAAAAATGGTATAAAAAAGATTTTGAAATAATGGATTTACACAAGAAGTCCGTATATGGGCTTCCTGAGTTAAATAGAAAATATATAAAAGAAGCAAAAATTATAGGTAACCCAGGGTGCTATGCTACATCTGTTGAACTTGCTCTCCTTCCACTTATTTCAGGTGGCTTTATAGAGGAAAAAGGAATAATTGCAGATTGTAAATCAGGGGTAACAGGTTCAGGAAGATCATTAAAGGAAGGAAGCCATTTTGTAAATTGCAATGAAAGTTTTAGTGCTTATAAAGTAGCAAATCACAGGCATACTCCTGAAATAGAAGAAAATTTAAGCAGCGTATCAAAAAAAGATGTTAAATTAACTTTTATTCCTCATTTAATTCCTATAAATAGGGGAATATTGTCTACAGTATATACAACTCCTAAGGATAAAATAGATATGGAAAAATTACATGAAGATTATTGTAAATTTTATAAGGCAGAGCCTTTTGTAAAAGTACTTCCACTAGGAGAAGTAGCAAAAATAAATAATGTTAGACTTTCAAATTATTGTCACATTTCTCTTCACTATGATGAAGAAAACAATAAACTTGTAATAATATCATGTTTGGACAATATGGTAAAGGGTTCTGCAGGTCAAGGAATTCAAAATATGAATATTGTACTGGGGTTTGATGAAAAGGAAGGACTTAATGCTGTTCCAGCTATTTTTTAATCAAAGGCACATTTAAAAAATAACTAGCCACAATGCTAGCCTATTTTGAATCTTTGAATTGTTATTTTCTTTTATATATTTAAATTTTAAGGAGGACATTAGAATGAATTTTGAAATTATAGAAGGAGGGGTTACTTCTCCAAAAGGATTTGTATCTGCAGGGATTAGCTGTGGTATTAAAAAAAGAAATTCAAAGGACTTGGCTCTTATAAAATCAATTAGCCCTTGTAATTCAGCAGGAGTTTATACAAAGAATATAGTTAAAGGAGCTCCACTCATAGTTACTAAAAAGCATCTGGAAAACAAAAAAGCTCAAGCTGTGATTGCAAATAGTGGAAATGCCAATACTTGTACTGGTGAAGAAGGATTAAAAAATGCAGAAGAGATGTGTGAATATGTAGCAAGAGAACTTAAGATTGAAAAAGAAGATGTACTTGTAGCATCTACTGGCATTATAGGAGTTAAATTAAATATTGAAGCTATAAAGAATGCAGTACCTGATTTGGTTAAAAAATTAGATAAGGATGGATATAAAGATGCATCCAAAGCTATAATGACTACAGATACTTTTCAAAAAACTATAGCCATAAAATTAGAACTTGGAGGAAAGACAGTAACTATTGGTGTTATGGCCAAAGGATCGGGAATGATACATCCTAATATGGGAACTATGCTTTCTTTTATAACTACAGATGTAAATATAGATCCAGATCTTTTAGACAAAGCTTTGAAAGAGAGTGTACGAATAAGTTATAACAGGGTTTCAGTAGATGGAGATACTTCAACCAACGATATGGTTGTTATACTGGCAAATGGATTGGCTGAAAATCCACTTATAAATGAAGAAAATGAGGATTACAAATTATTTTTACAGGCACTTAAAAAATTAAATATTGAAGTAGCCAAAATGATTGCAAAAGATGGAGAAGGTGCTACTAAATTAATAGAATGTAAAGCACTAAATGTTTCTAGTGAAGAAAAAGGTGAGATACTTGGCAAATCTGTAATTTGCTCTAATTTAGTAAAAACAGCTTTATTTGGATGCAATGCAAATTGGGGCAGAATACTTGATGCTATAGGATATTCAGGAGTTGAATTTGATATAAACAAGATCCAGGTAACAATGAAAAGTAAAAAAGGAAGTGTCTTAGTATTTGAAAAAGGAGAACCTGTTCCATTTTCAGTGAAAGAGGCAACTGATATATTATCAGAAGATGTAATAGATATAATTATAAACTTTAATTCAGGTAATTATAATGTATGCTGTTGGGGATGCGATCTAACCTATGATTATGTAAAAATTAATGGAGAGTATATGTCTTAAATAGTTGAATTATTATAATGCATAGGGGGCACGGGAGTTGAATTATAATGAAGTGGCTAAAATTTTAGCAGAATCACTGCCATATATTCAGAAATATAGAGGAAAAACAATAGTTGTCAAATATGGCGGTAATGCAATGATAGATGAGGAACTCAAAAAATATGTTATAAATGACTTAGTACTTATGAAATGTGTTGGAATAAATTTAGTAGTTGTCCACGGAGGAGGTCCTTTTATTTCATCTTATTTAAAGAAATTAAATAAGGAGAGTGTATTTATAGACGGACTTAGATATACAGATGATGAAACTATGGATATAGTACAGATGGTTTTAAGTGGTAAAATAAATAAAGACCTTGTTAAATTAATTCAAAGCTATGGTGGAAAAGCTATAGGTCTTTGTGGGCTAGACGGGGCTATGATAAGAGCTAAAAAACTTTGCGAAAAAGTGGATTTAGGAAGAGTTGGAGAAATAACTGAAATAAATACTGAAGTAATTAAAAACTCTATAGACAGCGGCTACATTCCTGTAATAAGCAGTGTGGCACTTGCAAATGATAATGAAGGTGTCTACAACATAAATGCAGATACCTGCAGCTATAGAATAGCTTCTGCACTAAAAGCACAGAATTTAATATTGCTTACGGATGTACCAGGAGTAATGACAGATATAAAGGATCCTTCTACACTTATTTCAGAACTTAAGTTAAAAGATATTTCAAAACTATATGATAATAATATTATAAAAGGTGGAATGCTTCCTAAGATAAACTGTTGTGTTGAAGCTATAAAATCAGGGGTTAAAAGTGCACATATTATTGATGGTAGAGTACCTCACTGTCTTTTAGTAGAATTATTCTCTAAGCAAGGTATAGGAACTATGATTTATTAAGGAGGAAAAAATATGAATTATTTAGATTGTGCAAAGGAATATCTTATGAATACCTATAATCATCTTCCTGTAGTGTTTACTCATGGAAAAGGATGTAAGGTATATGATACTTCAGATAAGGAATACTTGGATTTTACATCAGGTATTGGAGTAATGTCACTAGGTTATGGAAATGAAAATTGGATAAAGGCTGTAGAGAACCAGCTTGAGAAAATACCACATACTTCTAATATATTTTTAAATATTCCAGTACTTGAACTTGCCAAGAAATTTACAGAGCTTTCAAAAATGAGCAAGGTATTTTTCTGTAATTCAGGAGCAGAAGCCAATGAAGGAGCTATAAAACTTGCGAGAAAATATAGCTTTGATAAATATGGGAAAGGTAGATCTACTATAATTACATTAAATAAGAGTTTCCATGGTAGAACTATAACTACACTAGAAGCAACTGGACAAGAAAAATTTCATAATTATTTTTATCCTTTTACAGAAGGATTTAAGTATACTGATGTTGATGTTAAGTCACTAGAAGATACTATTGATTCTACTTGTTGTGCTATTATGATAGAAGCTGTTCAAGGTGAAGGCGGAGTAAATCCTTTAAGTAAAGAGTTTGTAAACAAAGTATTTGAAATAGCTGAAAAGAATGATATTTTAGTTATATGTGATGAAGTACAGTGTGGTATAGGCAGAACTGGAAAGATGTATGGCTTTAATAATTATGATGTACATCCTGATATTATATCTACAGCAAAAGCTCTTGGAGGAGGCCTTCCTATGGGTGCTGTACTCTGCAATGAAAAACTAAAGGATACCTTTAAATATGGAGATCATGGATCTACATTTGGAGGAAATCCAGTTTGTACAGCAGGTGCTATAGAAGTTTTAAATACAATTAGTAAAGAAGGTTTCTTAGATAAAGTAAGTGATAAAGGACAATTTATTAAGGAATACTTTAAAAATAAATCTTCTAAAAATGTAGTAGAAGTACGAGGAATAGGGCTAATGATTGGAGTAGAAATTAAAGGAGAATCTTCAAAGGTACAGAAAAAGGTACTAGAAAAAGGACTTCTTGTTTTAACTGCAGGACCAAATGTAATAAGGCTTCTTCCTCCACTTGTGATTTCAGAAGAAGAATTAGAAAAAGGACTTAACATACTTTATGAAGTTATAGAAAGTATGTAATTTATATTTTTATGCTGCTGTAAAATTATTTTATAGCAGCATATTTTATTGCACATATCAATCATTGTGAACTGTCCATTGCACATTATGAATTCCAGTTAAAAATTCTATAAACGTCTAAAGTAGCATATATAAATATTGAATATTTATTCATTTATAGACGTTTTAAAGATGTATTTAATTTATAATTACAAATATCAAATGAAAATAATCTACAGTAAATTTAAGGAGGCAATTGATATGTCAAAGTTGGTAGAGTGTGTTCCAAATTTTAGTGAGGGAAGAAATAAAGAAATAATAGAAAGCATTGTAGATGAAGTTAGGAAAACTGAAGGTGTTAAACTTTTAGATTATTCATCAGATAAAGACCATAATAGATCTGTAGTAACTTTCTTGGGCGGACCAGAAGAAGTAGAAGAAGCAGCATTTAAACTTATAAAAAAAGCTGCTGAGCTTATTGATATGAGAAATCATCAAGGTGCCCATCCTAGAATGGGAGCTACTGATGTAGTTCCATTTATACCTATTAAAGATGTAACTACAGAAGAATGTGTTGAGATTTCTAAAAAACTTGGAAAAAGAGTAGGGGAAGAATTGAAAATTCCAGTTTACTTATACGAAGATGCAGCTACATCTGAAGAAAGAAGAAATTTAGCTGCTATTAGAAAAGGACAATATGAAGGATTTTTTGAAAAAATAAAACAGCCTGAATGGAAACCAGATTTTGGACCTTGTGAGATGAATGTAAAAAGCGGAGCTACAGTTATAGGAGCTAGATTCCCACTTATAGCATATAATGTAAACTTAGGTACAGATAACATAGAAATAGCTAATGCTATTGCTAAAAAAATAAGATACATAGGTGGAGGATTAAGGTATGTTAAGGCTGTAGGGGTAAAGGTAACTGAAAGAAATATAGTTCAGGTATCTATGAACCTAGTAAACTATGAAAAGACTCCTATATATACTGCACAGGAAATGGTTAGAATGGAAGCTAAAAGATATGGAGTGCCTATTGTAGGAAGCGAAGTTATAGGCTTAGTTCCTATGAAATCTTTGTTAGATTGTGCAGAGTATTACCTTCAAATAGAAAATTTTAGTGTAGATCAAGTACTTGAATCCAGACTAAGTGAATAAACTTTAACTTAAAAGACTGCAGTTGAGTTTTACTTGAAAACAATCAACTGCAGTTATATTTACATAATGTAAATTAAATTTTACCCTTTAATTTCATAAGTACATCAATTTCATAGTTATCTAAAGATTTTTTTAAATAGGTAATACCCATATCACAATAGTTTTTTGCATCTTTAGGGAGATATTCTCTGAATATACTATTTAATTTCTTATTTTCCTTAAGTTGTGTACTTATTTTAGCTTTTACCCGATAAACTAGGCCTATTTCATGAGGGCTCTTTAACATTTGAGAATGAGTATGGGCATCTTTTAGATAGCTTAAAGCCTTAGTGTAATCTTTTTCATTTATTTTTAGTAAAGCCATAAAAGCCTCAGCTATGGAACGTCCCCAAGCTAGATCAAAATGATTATATATATTAAGAGACCTTTTAAAGTACTCATTTGCAGCAGCATAATTTCCCATGTCAAAGGCTGTTTCACCTGCATTTATACTAAATATAGCAGTGCTGGACATAACACCTTTACCTTCACACATTTTAATGGCCTTATCGTAGTAGCAAATAGCTTTAGAAAACTCTAAGGAGTGTCTCCTAATTTCACCTATATAATTGTAACAAGCAGCTATGTTAAGTACATATTTGTCCGATGTTATTGCATCTCTAGTAAATATATGTATTGCTTCGTTTAACAGTTTTTCTGCTTCCTTATAATTTCCACACATATTATTATAAAGAGCCTTTAATTTTAATATTATGGCCTTTTCATCCTCATAGTTTTGTTCTTTAGCAATGGAAAGTGCTAGGTTTATGTACATGATCATGTTTTCTACGTTATAAGTTTGAATACAATAATAAATCATTTGTTTATAACCTTCAATGGCATAACTAAGAGCATCTATATTAAGAGCTTTATCTATCATATTTTTTATTATGGAAGTTCCATTTTCGTAATCTCCTATTTTAATTAAGTATCTTCCCTTCATAAGTAGAAATGTTATTTCTAAATCTACAGTTTCCTTGGATCTACTTTGATTTTCAACTTTATTTAAGAGTTTTTCCACTTTCTCTAAACTTTTCAAAGTTTTTTCATCACTAAAGTATAAATTGTTGTACTTATTTTCACCATAATGAAGTACAGGAAAGAGTTCATGGCTGAAACTAAGATATATATTCAGATTTTTCATCCTGTATGTTAGTTCCTTAATACGATTATTAGAATTTGAAAAATGATATATTAATTTATAGTAGGTATTTAGATCATTCTTATCTTTAAGGAGATTTTTCTCCAAAAATTCACCTATTTTATTATGTAAAATTTTTTTTCTAGCCATAGACTGGTTTGAATATATGAATTCTCTAAATTTTTGGTGGGTAAATTTTAAGCTTATATTATTGTCATTTAGTACTTCTTTAAGTATAAATTTGTTTTCCAGTTCTTCAACCACATCAATTATTTCAAGTTCATCCTTGCCAATAATGCTAGCTAATATATTAAGGGGTACTTCGTCAAAAAACATAGAACATATGTTTAAAATCTTTCTTCCTTCCTCAGAGACATCCAAATATCTGCTCCTTAATATATCTTGCATTTTAGAGGACATTAAGTTTATATTTCCATTGGATTTTATTATATTCATGTATTCAGTTAAAAAGAATAGATTTCCTTCTGTCTCACTGTATATTTTATTTGCCATTTTTTTAGACAAATTGTAGTTAGGTAGTGCTTTTTTTATGAAATCTTCTGTTTCTATATGATTGAGTCTCTCTAATTTAAGTGTATTTAATTTGTTATATCTATTCATGGAAGTTATGAATTTATCCAGTTCTTCATTGTATTCATTTCTACAGGTACAAATTAAAATTATATTTTTAGATTCACTTAGAAGTATACTATTTAAAAGAGATAGACTCATTGAATCCAACCATTGAATATCCTCAAAAACTAACATTATTTTTTTATGAGAACTAACTATCCCTAGTATATCTCCTAGAGCCTTTCCTATTATTTCATATTTTAAATTATTACTTTCAATTAGTTTTAGATTGTCTAAATAATTTTTACTAAACTCAGGAAAAAAACTAGCTATTATGCTTTTGCAAGATAAGGAGATATTTATATTATTCGTTTCTATTATTTTTGACAATTTTAGTGTAATATTATTCCAAGGTTTTAAAATATAGTCTTTTTCAAGGGGATAGCAGGGGGTTTCTAATACAAATATATCATTTTGAGAAATGCCTTCTAAGAACTTTTCTTTAAGTTTTGTTTTACCAATGCCAGCTTCTCCTAGTATCAGAATAGACTTTGCTTGTATTCCATTTTTAAATTTTAGGTAAGCAGCTTCTAAACATTTTAGTTCTTCATACCTTCCAAAAAAGAATTCTTTTGATTTTGAACTGCAATTTGTAAGACTCATTTCATTTAATATTTCATTAAATAATTTTTTTGTAGCTGGCTGTGGCTCTACATCTAATTCTTTGTTTAAAATTTCTGAAAGTTTATGATATACTTCTACAGCTTTATTGCATTTATTGTTATTTTTTAAGCTTTTCATAAGTTCTCTGTATGGTTCTTCATCAAACTCATCCATTTTTATGAGCAATTTACAGTAATTTTCTACTTTATTGTAGTTTTTATTTTCCTTTTCAATAGCTATATTTTCTTTTAGTCTATTTATATATATTTGCTGGAAATGTTCCCTAGTTTCTATTACCCAAGTTTGAAAAGTTTCTGCATTTTTCACATAAAAACCAGTCAAAAAGTGACCCTTATATGTATTTAAATCATCTGTATTACTCAAGAAATTATCTACATCCGTTTTTATTTCTATATTGGGATTTATCATAACTGTTGACTTTCTTGGTGATATTAATACTTCTAGGTCAAAAGCTTTTTTTATTTTATAAATAGCATTTCTTAAATTCTTTTTTGCTATGTTTTCTTCTTCTTCTGGCCATAAAAGACCAGCTAGCTTTTCTCTTGTACATTCTTTATTAATAATTAAGTAACAAAAAAGAGCTTGTACTTTGTTATATGGAAACAAAACTTTTTCGTTGTCTATAGTTACATTAAAATTTCCCAACATTTTTACATATATAATGTTCAATATATCCCTTCTTTCGTAACTCCTTAACCTAGTGATTAATGTGTAATCATTTAGAGTACGTATTATATTATATTATAATACAATATCAGCGTAAATTTCCATTGATAAATCAAATTTTTGTTTATAATGATTAGAAAAGGTCGAAATTAAAAAATGATCTAACGTCTACAATATAAAAACATTTAAAAATATTTTTTTTATATTGTAGACAAATTTGACTTTTTAGAGACGTAAACGTTTTATTATATAAGCAAAGATAAATTTCATTAAATTTTTTATATTACAAATAGTTTAAATATAATGAAATTATTATATTTAACATAGGAGGACATGATATGATTAAGAACATTGATGTTAGTGAAGCTATGACTGTAAAACTAGATGATGAATTACCTGAAATGCCAAAATTTGTAGAAGGCATAAGAAGGGCACCGGATAGAGGATTCAATTTGACACAATCCCAGACGGAAATTGCTTTAAAAAATGCTCTAAGGTATATACCACCTAAATACCATGAACAATTAATACCAGAATTTTTAGAAGAGCTTACCACAAGAGGAAGAATTTATGGATATAGATTCAGACCTGAAGGAAGAATACATGGAAAACCTATAGACGAGTATAAGGGAAAATGTACAGAAGGTAAAGCCTTCCAAGTTATGATAGAAAATAACTTAGATTTTGAAGTAGCTCTATATCCATATGAATTAGTTACTTATGGAGAGACAGGAAGCGTTTGTCAGAACTGGATGCAGTATAGACTTATAAAAAAATACTTGGAAGTTATGACTCAAGATCAAACTTTAGTAGTTGAATCAGGACATCCTCTTGGACTGTTCAAATCAAAACCAGAAGCACCTAGAGTAATAATAACAAATGCCATGATGGTTGGAATGTTCGATAATCAAAAGGATTGGGAAATAGCAGAGGAAATGGGAGTTGCAAACTATGGACAGATGACTGCAGGAGGATGGATGTATATAGGACCACAGGGCATAGTTCATGGTACATTTAATACATTATTGAATGCAGGAAGAATGAAGCTTGGTATTCCGAATGATGGAGACTTGAGAGGACATTTATTTATAACTTCAGGTCTTGGAGGAATGAGTGGAGCTCAGCCAAAGGCTATAGAAATAGCAAATGGAGTAGGCATAATAGCAGAAGTAGACCAGTCTAGAATTGACACAAGGCTTAATCAAGGATGGGTAAAAGAATCATCTTCTGACCTTGATAGAATATTTAAGGTTGCAAAGGAATACATGGAGAAAAAAGAACCTATGTCCATTGCATACCATGGAAATATAGTAGATTTGCTGGAATACGTAGTTAAAAATAATATAAAAGTAGAGTTATTGTCAGACCAGACTTCCTGTCATGCCGTATATGAAGGTGGATACTGTCCTCAGGGAATTAGCTTTGAAGAAAGGACAAGACTTCTTGCAGAAGATAGAGAAAAGTTTGATAAATTAGTAGATAAGAGTTTGAGAAGACATTTTGAATTAATAAAAGCTCTTGTAGATAAGGGAACATATTTCTTTGACTATGGAAATTCCTTTATGAAAGCAGTATATGATGCAGGAGTTAAAGAAATATCCAAAAATGGAATAGATGAAAAGGATGGATTTATATTCCCTTCCTATGTAGAGGATATAATGGGACCTCAACTGTTTGACTACGGATATGGACCATTTAGATGGGTATGCTTAAGTGGAAAGAGTGAAGATTTAATAAAAACAGATAAAGCTGCCATGGAATGTATAGATCCAAATAGAAGATACCAGGATAGAGATAACTATAACTGGATAAAGGATGCAGAAAAGAATAAGTTGGTAGTTGGAACTCAGGCGAGGATACTATACCAGGATGCAACTGGAAGAATAAATATTGCACTTAAGTTTAATGAAATGGTAAGAAATGGTGAAATTGGACCTGTAATGATGGGAAGAGATCACCATGATGTAAGTGGAACAGACTCTCCATTTAGAGAAACATCAAATATTAAAGACGGAAGTAATGTAATGGCAGATATGGCTGTCCAGTGTTATGCAGGAAATGCAGCAAGGGGAATGAGCTTGGTTGCACTCCACAATGGAGGCGGCGTTGGTATAGGTAAATCCATAAACGGAGGCTTTGGACTTATACTTGATGGAAGTCATAAAGCAGATGAAATAATAAAATCAGCTTTAAGCTGGGATGTAATGAGTGGTGTTTCAAGACGTTCTTGGGCAAGAAATGAGCATGCTATTGAAACAGTAGTAGAATTCAATAAAAATAATAAGGGAACAGATCATGTAACTCTTCCATATTTAACAAATGAGGAAGATGTAAAGAAAGCAGTAAGTAAGTATTTTCAAAAGTAAAAGTACTTTTATAAACAGAGTTCTTGGCATGAGATGGAGTTTTGACTCCAACTCATACTTAGAAATCGTTATCCAGGGACGTAGCTGCTATTTACTCCAACTAAGAGAAAAGCAGATATCCCAAATCTTTGATTTGGTGATAGTCGCTTTCGCTGTGTGCGTGGGAGTATTAGAGCAGGTAGTCATCGGATAAAATTTTTGAAGGGAGGGAATTAGTATGATAATTAAAGATATAGATTGTCTTGTAACTTGTGCCGGCAGTTATCCAAAGACAAAAGAAAAGTTAAAAGATGCACAAATAATTAAAAATGGATACATAGTTGCAGACAATGATACAATAGTAGATGTTGGCAGCGGCGATGGATACAAAAAGTATTTAAATGACCGTGAAGTTGTAATAGACGGAAAAGGTAAAACTGTTACGCCAGGTCTTGTAGACAGCCATACCCATGTGGTATATGCAGGGTCAAGGGAATTTGAATTATCTTTGAAGCTGAAAAATGTAAAATATATAGATATATTGAAAGCTGGAGGAGGAATATTAAGCACTGTAAACAGTGTGAGAAATACTTCTCTTGAGAAGATCCAAAGTGAAACTAAAAAGAGATTGGATTTAATGCTTTTACACGGAACTACTACTGTTGAGAGTAAATCAGGTTATGGACTTGATTTTGAAAATGAAATAAAAATGCTGAATGTAAATAAAAATTTAAATGACGAACACCCAATTAGTATAGTTTCTACTTATCTAGGTGCTCATGCAGTTCCAGAAGAATTTAAAGATAACAGGGATGGATACATAGACCTTATAATAAATAAGGTAATTCCATATGTTAAAGAACAAAACTTAGCAGAATTCATTGACTGCTTTTGTGAAAAAGGTGTATTTTCAGTAGAAGAGGCAAGAAAAATTTTAGAAGCAGGCAAGAAAGCTGGATTTAAGGCTAAAATTCATGCAGATGAAGTGGAATCCATATCAGCGGCAGAACTTGCAGGTGAGATTAAAGCAGTATCTGCAGAACATTTAGTGTCAGCTTCTGACGAAGGTATAAAATCACTTGCAAATAATAAAGTAGTTGCAGTACTTTTACCTACGACTTCTTTTTACTTGATGTTAAATAAATTTGCACGGGCAAGGAAAATGATAGAAGAGGGAGTTATAGTTGCACTTGCTACAGACTGCAATCCTGGTACTTCTCCTACAGAATCCCTTCAAAGTACAATGACTTTTGCATGCTTTGGACTTAAAATGCTGCCAGAAGAAATAATAAATGCAATGACTATAAATGCAGCAGTTGCAATTTCAAAAGAGAAAGAAATAGGAAGTATTGAAAAAGGTAAAAAAGCCGATATATCTATATTTAATGCAAAAAACCTAGATTATTTAATTTATCATTTTGGTGTAAATGCAGTAGATACAGTAGTTAAAGATGGTACAGCTGTAGTAAAAAATGGCCAGTTAGTATATTAAAAAGTAAAGATAAAAAACAGAAAGTTATAGAAAACAAATTAGCATAATGACATTAGGAGGTAATATAAGATATGAAAACTATTAATTTAAATGGAGAAAATCTTACTATAGAGGATATTATAAATGTTGCATACAACGGATATAAGGTTTCTGCTACAGAAGAAGCTAAGGAAAAAATTAAAAAATCAAGAAAAGTAGTAGATGGCATAGTTGAAAGAAATGATACAAAGTATGGAATTACTACTGGATTTGGAAAATTTTCCGATGTAACTATATCAGGAGAAGAATGCAAAACACTTCAGAAAAACTTAATAATGTCCCATTCATGCGGTGCTGGACGAAAGTTTCCAAAAGAAGTAGTAAGGACAATAATGTTATTGAGGGCAAATAACCTAGTTAAAGGATATTCAGGAATAAGACTTAGTGTTTTTGAAACTCTCTTAGATATGTTAAATAAAGGTGTACATCCATGTATACCGGAAAAGGGTTCTTTAGGAGCCTCTGGTGATTTAGCACCTTTAGCACATATGGTATTACCTATGCTTGGGGAAGGAGAAGCTGAGTTCCAAGGTGAAATTTTACCTGGAAAAGAAGCTATGGAAAAGGCAGGAATAGCTACAGTAGAACTTGTAGCTAAAGAAGGTTTAGCTCTTATAAATGGGACTCAGGTAATGACTGCAGTAGGTTCATTAGCTTTGTATAAAGCTATAAATCTTTTAAAAGTTAGTGATATTACAGCAGCACTTACTATAGAAGCTTTAAGAGGAGTAAGAGATGCTTTTGACTTAAGGACACATATGTTAAGACCGCATGCAGGTCAAATTCAAACAGCTAAAAATATAAACGCACTAACGGAAGGCAGTTCTTTTATGACTAATCAAGGTGACTTAAGAGTACAGGATGCTTATACTTTAAGGTGTGTACCACAAGTTCATGGTGCCAGCAAAGATGCTGTAAATTATGTTAAAAATAAAGTAGAAATAGAGATAAATTCCGTTACAGATAATCCCATTATATTTGACAATGCGGATGTAATATCGGGAGGAAACTTTCATGGACAGCCTATGGCTTTAAGTTTTGATTTCCTTGGAATTGCAATGTCAGAGGTTGCTAACATATCAGAAAGAAGACTGGAAAGATTGGTAAATTACCAATTAAATGATTTGCCTCCTTTCTTAGCAAAGAACGGTGGACTTAACTCAGGATTTATGATTACACAGTATGCAGCAGCAGCATTGGTATCAGAAAACAAAGTGCTTGCACATCCAGCAAGTGTAGATTCTATTTCTTCATCAGCTAACCAAGAAGATCACGTAAGTATGGGCACTATTGCAGCAAGAAAGAGTTTAGCAATTGTAAACAATGCAACAAGAGTAGTTGCAACAGAACTTATGGCTGCTTGTCAGGCTATAGATTTTAGAGATGGACTTAAGCTTGGTAAAGGTACTCAGGAAGCATATAATGTAGTAAGAAATAAAGTAAGCTTTATAGAAAAAGATAAAATTATGTATAAAGAATTGGAAAAATGTGATGAACTTATAACAAGTGGAGAACTTCTAAAAGCAGTTGAAGAAAAAGTAAACTTAGGAATATAAAATAAAGTTCAGGATACTTGAAAATCATAATTCTATTAATAGTAGAAATAGATTGAGACTAGGTATTTAATAATTTATGGCTGGCATTAAAATGAATATAAAATTCATTTTGTGTCCAGTTATAAATCAAGTACCTTATACAAATCATGCTGTAATATGTTATACTATGGAAAATTAAATTTTTATCAATGTAATCGTTTATCTAATTTTAACATTTTTAACACCAATAAAATATAGCTAGTCCGTTAAATTTGAATAAAGATATTCGATGAACAGGGTTATTATTAAAGTGTTATTTTCATCTACCACTTTTCTAGTACGCGTTTTGGTTATTGAAAATATGTTTTAAATTAACTACTAAACTAATTATATGGGGGGATTAGATGTGAATTTATTTAGGAAAAAAACCGTGGAGGATTTTAGCGTTTCTGTAAAAAAAAGTGGACTTAAAAAGGAACTAAATTATATGGATTTAGCATGCTTAGGAATTGGTTCCGTAGTAGGCAGCGGCGTATTTGTTTCTGCAGGACAAGGGGCTCAAATAGCAGGACCTGCAGTTATAATGTCATTTATAATAGCTGCTATTACAAGTGGATTCTGCGGACTTACTTATTCAGAACTTGCTACTATGTTTCCTGTTGCTGGAAGTACTTATTCCTATTGCTATGTTGCTTTTGGTGAAATTATAGCCTGGATTATTGGATGGAATTTAATGCTTGAATATCTTGTTTCTGGAGCAGCAGTTGCTTCAGGATGGTCTGGTACTTTTGTTGGGGTTTTAAAATCCTGTGGTATCAATTTACCTGCAGCAATTACCGCTTCTCCACTTAAAGGCGGAATTGTTGACTTACCTTCTGTTTTAATTGTTGCTGCTATAACATGGGTATTATATATTGGTGTAACTCAAAGTACTAAAGTAAACAATATTATAGTTGCTATAAAAGTAGCTGTAATACTTATATTCATATTTATTGGCGTAACTCATATAAATCCTGCAAATTATCATCCTTTTGCACCATACGGAATGAAAGGTGTAATGTCCGGTGCTGCAATTATATTCTTTGCTTTTATAGGTTTTGATTCAGTATCTACTGCTGCAGAAGAAACAGCAAATCCTAAGAGAGATGTTCCTATTGGACTCGCTATTTGTTTAGGTGTAACTATTGTATTATATGTAGCTGTTGCATGTGTACTTACAGGAATGGTACCATTTAAAGCTATAGATATAACTAATGCACTTCCAGCTGCTTTAGCTAGAGTGGGAATCAATTGGGGTTCTGCATTAGTTGGTGTAGGTGCAGTTGTTGGAATGATTTCTACAATTCTTGTAATATTGTATGGACAGGTTAGAATATTTATGGTTATGGCAAGAGATGGATTACTGCCTAAAGCATTTTCTAGTGTAAACAAGAAACATAGTACGCCAGGTATATGTACTATAATAACAGGAGTTATAACAGCTGTTATATGCGGACTTTTCCCACTTGACGTGATTATTGATTTATGTAATATTGGTACATTATCGGCTTTCTTGTTTGTATCCATAGGAGTAATTGTTCTCAGAAAAACTTTGCCTAATGTTGAAAGAAAATTTAAATGTCCGGGAGTTCCGTTTGTACCAATATTAACAGTACTATGTTGTCTATATCTTATGATAAGTTTGCCAGGTGTTACTTGGATTAGATTTGCTATATGGACTGGAGTAGGTTTGTTATTATACTTTGCTTATGGAATGAAACACAGTATATTAAATGATGAAAAACATAATTGTGTTGGAGATAAAAATTAGGGTATAGATTTTTAATGTATAAACAAAAGATTGTAATATATAATTAAAATAATTTATAAAAGGCACATTTTATAAATAGTGAAAATGTGCCTTTTTATAATAAATAATGAATTGAATTTATTTTAAGCACATTTTACATTGTGTTTGATGGAAGATAAAGTCGACTGCTAGTATATTAAAAAATTTTTTTGCTTAGGAGGAAAAAATATGCTGCAAGATTTAAAATTAAAAGATTTTATAAACGAGTTAGGTTCTAATTCACCAGCACCGGGTGGGGGAAGCATTGCTGCTCTTTCAGCAAGTATGGCTAGTGCTCTAGCAAGTATGGTTTTTAATTTGACTATAGGTAAAAAGGAATATTTAGAATACGATGATTCTATAAAAAAGAATATTGATACTTCCTTAGAGGAAGTTAGCTTGTGCAAAAAAGATTTCTTAAATTTTATGGAAAAAGACACAGATGCTTTTTTATCCTTGATGAAAGCATATAAGATGCCTAAAAAAACAGAAGAGGAAATAAAGTTTAGAAAAGAAGCTATAAAAAAAGGTAATGAAAATGCACAAAATATACCTTTTGAAGTAGCAAAGAGTGCTTATAAATTATATTCCTATATAGCCATAGCAGTAAACTATGGAAATAAAAATGCAATTTCTGATGCTGGTGTTGCAGCTTCATTAACGGAGACGGCAATAGAAGGAGCACTACTTAATGTAAAGATAAATATTCAGGGCATCAAAGATGAAGTTTATAAGAAAAAAATGACGGATGAATGCAGCAAGCTGTTGAAAAAGAGCACTGATAAAAAGAAAGAAATTATGGAAATTATAGAGGGAAAATTAAAATAAAGTTTAATTTAAAATAATTTGTGATGTAATGTAGTAATATTTAGCATATGAAAAGGCACTTTTTAAAAATGTGTCTTTTCATATGCTTTAAGTTAGTACATTTTATTGTGATAGCTATAATAATTTAAGAAAAATATAACAAAATAGGAGAATATTTATGAAAAGTATTAAATCAAAAATAGTATTGCTTGCTTCATTAATATGCATTTTTAGCTTATTGATATCGTCTGCAGTTACATATTACATATCTTATCGAGTTGTTACTAGTCAAGCCAAAGATAAGATTTTAGTTTCATCAGACAAATATGCAGAGTCAATTGATAAATGGTTTGATGGCGAGGGAAAAATAGTAAATGAAATTGGAGACTCTGTAGAAAATATAGGTATTGTACAAAAAAGTAGTGAGCTCAGTTATCTTCAGGAAAAATTAAAGGATAATAAATCTGCTACAGACATATATATAGGAGCTGCAGATAAAAGCAATATTGATGCCGGCGGATGGGTTCCTCCAGCTGGATATGATTGTACACAGAGAGACTGGTACAAGAAAGCTGTAGAAAAAAAAGGAATAATCTATTCTTCTCCTTACTTAGATATGGATATAAAAAAAATGGTTATAACTATAGCTAGACCTATATTTCAAAATGGGAATATAGTTGGTGTTTTAGCCTGTGATATTAATTTGGAAACAATTACTAACATCATTCAAAAAGCAAAGGTAATAAATAATAGCTATGGATTTCTAATAGATAATGATAATAATTTTATAATTCACCCCAGCAAGGATTTTCAGCCTAAGGAAAAGAAACTTGAAAATGTGAATAATGTCATGAATGGACAATTTAAAAATATTTTAAGTAATAATTTTGTAAAGTTAAAAGATTATGATGGTGGTGAAAAATATTTTGTAACTTCCCAAATACCATCTACCAGCTGGACAGTTGGATTTTCAGTACCTGTATCCGAACTTACTAAAGCACTTCAAAGTTTAGTAAAATCCTTTATAATAATTATTGCCTTATGTATAATTGCGGCTTTTATGGTTTCTGTATATTTTGGTAAAAAAATAGGGGATCCTATATTGTCTCTATCAAAGATGGCAGATAAAATATCTAAGTTTGATTTGACTTATGATGATAAATATAATTACCTGCTAAATTATAAAGATGAAATAGGAAAACTATCAAATTCTTTTAATATAATGCATAAGGAGCTAGTTCAACTTATAAAAGAAATACTGGGTGATTCGGATGATATAAATAAATCCAGTACGGAATTAACTAAGCTTGCAGAGCAGTTATCTTTAAAGTCTGAAACTATGAATAGTGCAGTGAAAAATATAGTAGACAGCATACAGGAAACAAGCGCAGTATCAGAAGAAATCAGTGCCTCTATAGAAGAAATAGGTGGGAATGTAAACCAATTATCTGAAAGGGCTGTAGAAGGAAATAGTAGTGCAGAACAAATTCAAAATACAGCTGTGGATATACGAAATAAAACAGGTGAATCCATAGAGAAAACAAGAAAAATGTATGAAGAAAAACGAGAAAAAATGCTAAAAGTAATTGAGGACATCAAAGTAGTAGAAAATATAAAAGTTATGGCAGATACCATTGCAAGTATAGCAGAAAACACAGAATTATTGGCATTAAATGCAGCTATAGAAGCAGCTAGAGCAGGGGAAAAGGGCAAAGGATTTGAAGTAGTAGCAGGTGAGGTAAGAAGACTTGCAGAACAGTCCTCACAGGCTGTTGTAGCTATTCAGGGTACTATTTCAAAGGTATATGAAGCTTTTAAGTCTTGCTCGGGTAACGGAAATGATATACTAGATTTTATACACGAAAATGTAGATCCCCAATTAGAAGCTTTCAGAGATACAGGAGACAAGTATTACAAGGATGCTGAATTCTTAAATAAGATGTCTTATGATGTAGCGTCTATGTCAGAGGAATTAAATGCTACTGTAAGCCAAATGAATGATGTAGTACAAAATATGGCACAAAATGCATTTAAATCTTCTGAAAATGCAGAGACAATAAGAGGAAACATTGATGAAACCTCTGCACATATAGAGAAAATAGTATCAACAGCCGAAAGGGAAGAGCAATTAGCAGAAAAGTTAAATAGTATAGTTAAAAAATTTAAAATTTAAAAAATGTGTCCTGTTTTTAAAGCAGGACACATTTTTTAATAACCTACAAATAGATTATTTATTGTAGATAATGTATTTACTACTGAAAATATTATGACAGCAGCTAAATTTGCCGTAGTTTTATCCTGGTCAAACCTAGGAGAAACTTCACATATGTCAAAACTTACTACTTTGTTGGATTTTAATATGTATTTTAAGAATTTTAAAACTTTTTCTGGGTCAAGTCCCAGGGATTGGGTAGCACTTACTCCAGGTGCATAAGATGAAGTAAATACGTCAGAGCATATTGTTATGTAAATGTCCTCATGCTCTTTAATAAAGTCATTCAGCTTATCTAAGGTATTCCACTCAGTATCGTTAGTTACATCTTTAGCTAGTACATATTTTACTCCAAATTTATGTGCTGTTTTAAAAAGATCTACAGTGTTACTGTGATTTTGTATACCCATGCAAAAATAGGAATAGTCAATTCCCTTATCTGCATTGAGATCATGAATTTGTCTGAACATTGTTCCTGAACTGGCACCTTTTTCATAAGGTCTAAGGTCAAAATGAGCATCAAAATTTATAATACCAATGTCAGGAGTTTTAGTATGTTTACTTAAGTTATTTAATACTCCTTTGTAATTTCCAAAAGTAGTTTCATGACCTCCTCCTAGAATTATAGGAAAAAGATTTAAACTTAATATTTTAGATACTGCTTTTGAAAGTAGATCTTGACTTTCTTCTAGAGAATTATCATCACAAATAATATTGCCAAAGTCAAATAAATTAACGTCTTTTGTAAAAAAACAAGGAAGGTTTGCCATTTCTTTTCTAATACTTTCTGGGCCTTTTGAAGCACCTGTTCTTCCATTATTGCGTCTTACACCTTCATCGCAGCAGAATCCAATAAAACCAAATCCCAGCTTACCGGTATAAGGAGAAAGATTATCTTTTCTTAAATCAATGCACTTAATCCATTGATGCCATCTGAAGGCATCAAAATTAGTTTCACTATCAACTCTACCTTTCCATAGTATTTTGTCCATAGGTTTGTAATTAGAATCAAACATTTTAAAAAGTCTCCTTCTAGCTAATTTTGTAGTTTAAATATATAGTAGCATATATATATTTATAGTATATATTTTTTTGATAAAAATGAATGAATTTTTTTAGTAAAATCTTATATTTGTCTTATAAATACAATTAGTTAACAGTATAAATATTATGTAAATTAAAAAAATGTAAACCAAACTAGATATTACAAAAAATAAATGATAAAATATAAAAGAAAACGCACTTAGGAGGGAAAAACTTGAAAGAAAAATATACAGCAGTAATTTTGTGTGGTGGAAAAAGTAGCAGGATGGGATTTGACAAAAGTAAAATAAAAATAGGAGATAAATTTCTAGTAGAAATAACAGCAGAAAAGTTGGAGAATATATTTGATGAAGTAGTTTTTGTAGCTGAAAACAAATATAAATTTGGAAATATAAAATACACTGTACTAGAAGACTTAAAAAAGGAATATGGACCCGCAGGTGGAATATTTACAGGACTCAATTATTCTTCATCTCCATATACATTTTTTATAGCCTGTGATATGCCTTTTGTAAATTTAGAATATATAAAATACATGATGAATTTTACAAAAGAAAAAAAATTTCATGTTATAATGGCTCACAATGGAAAAGATATAGAGCCCTTGTATTCTTTTTATTCTAAAGATCTTGTACCTTATTTCAAACGGGGTATAGATTCTGGAAGATTATCTATTAGAAAAATAATAGAAGGCACTAATATAAAATATATACCAGAAACTATAAAAGAAAAATATGATAATTCACTAAGCATGTTTACCAATTTCAATTACAAAAGCGATCTAGACAACATATATGGTAAATATACACAAGATTAATGCCATATTTCTTTACAAATTAAAAAGACACAGACTAAAATATAAGTAATTAAAGCCTGTATCTTTATATGAGTTTAGATATCTATTATATCTTTTATTACCTCTCCGCCTATTATCATTCCTGCTACAGGAGGTACAAAAGAATTACTAGCCGGTATCTGACGTTTGGCAAGGCATTTTCTAGATCCTCCTGCACATACACATCCTTCTTTGCAAGTTACAACCTCATCTATCTTGGGTTTTCTAGGGACTTCTTCTGAATAAAGTACTTTTACCTTATCTATACCTCTTTTTCTAAGTTCATGCCTCATAACTTTAGCTAAAGGGCATATTTTCGTATCATATATATCAGCTATCTTAAATTTAGTAGGGTCTAATTTATTTCCAGTACCCATGCAGCTTATTATATCAACATTGTGTTTTTTACACCACATTATTAAGGATATTTTCGAAGATACGGTATCCACTGCATCTATTACATAATCCGTTTTATCTGGTATGATTTCATCTATATTGTCTTCCTTTACAAAGGTTTTGTAAGCTTCTATTTTACAATTAGGGTTTATATCTAAAACCCTGTCTCTTAAAACATCTACTTTATATTTACCTATTGTGTGAAAATTAGCTTGTATTTGTCTATTTATATTTGTTAAACAAACAGTATCATCATCTACAATTACAATGTGGCCTATACCTGCTCTGGCTATAGCCTCAAGGCTAAAACTACCTACGCCTCCTAATCCAAATATAACCACTGTACTGTCCTTCAATTTTTCCAAAGCTTCTTTACCAATTAATAATTCAGTCCTTGAAAGTGAATGTTGTTTCATTAAATAATCTCCCTCTTATCTATATTAATATCATAAAAATTATATAATTTTACCTATTTTTAAGCAATAGATTTTTCACAGTAATTCTAAAAGTAATAAATATTATTAAATTATGAAGTTTTTACGAAAACTCAAATAGTTTGGAGTAATAAATTATAGTTAATGTTATAATATAAAGTATACAACTTACGGCTATAATATGTTTTAACGATTAAATAAAACGATTTAATTTTAAGAGGTGTTTTTGTGGTAAAGATAGGTTTATGCCAAATGAAAGTTTTAAGTTGTTCTAAAAAAAGCAATATAGAAAAGGCAAAAAGCATGATAGTACAAGCTACAGATAAAGGGGCAGATATAGTAGTTCTACCTGAGATGTTTAACTGTCCTTATGACATCAAAAATTTTAGGGAATATGCAGAAGCAGAATATTGTTATGGAGATACCTTAAAAATGCTTTCCTCTGTATCAAGAGAAAAAAAGATACTTTTAATAGGAGGTTCTATACCAGAACTTGACCAGAAGGGGAATGTCTATAATACTTCCTTTGTATTCAATAAGGACGGAAATTTAATCGGCAAACATAGAAAAATGCATTTATTCGATATAGATATAAAAAATAAGATAACTTTTAAAGAATCTAAAGTTTTAACTCCAGGTAATAAAATTACAATAATAGATACGAAATGGGGAAAGATAGGTATAGCGATTTGTTATGACATAAGATTTCCTGAACTCATACGATTAATGGCTCTTAATGGTGCTAAAATAGTATTTATTCCAGCAGCCTTTAACATGACTACTGGTCCAGCTCATTGGGAACTTTTGTTTAGAAGCAGGGCAGTGGATAATCAAATTTATATAGCAGGAATATCACCTGCTAGAGATATAAATTATTCTTATGTAGCTTATGGACATTCCCTTGTAGTAAATCCTTGGGGAACAATAACAGATATATTAGATGAAAAAGAGGGAATACTAATATCTGAATTAGACTTAGACTATATAAATGATGTTAGGGAGTCTTTACCCATTATTAAAAACAGAAGAAAAGATATATATGACCTAACTCTTTTGCGCTAAAAGTTAATGAGTTGATTAATTTTTAAGCTGTGTGTTGTAATTCAATCAGATATAATGAAAAGAAATAAGTAACTTTTCGTTATATCTGATGAATAGGTGAATGTAAAATCTTAAATTATAGCTTTATGGTTTTGTCTGAAGAATTCATTTTTTCAACTATATCATACATATTAGTTATTTCACCTACAGATAATTTTTCTTTTAAGCCATAAAAATCAAGGCAAGTTCCGCAGCTGTATATATTTACTCCTTTTTTATCGAGCACTTTTAAATTGTCAATGCAATCGGAACCTTCTACTGTTAGTTTTACACCACCATTTAAAAATATTAAGTTAGTTGGAAGATATTCGCTTTCACTCAGCGCATATAGATAACTTTTCATTAAAGTGGTTCCAAGTTCATCATCGCCGAGTCCAAGTTTATTATTTGATATAACTATAGTCAGTTTTTGTTGATTAGACTCACATAGCTCACAATTACTAGCATCTTTTTTAATAGTTATATAGAATAGATCTTCCTTTTGTTCTACTTTAGCAGTAAAACTATTGTTCTTAGCAAACTTGCATACATTATTTTTTGAGACTTCATTGTCTACAACAACAGTAGCAGTTCCTTCTTCTATGGAATCAAAGTATTTTTTAGTATTTATTACTGGTTGAGGACATTTTAGACCTTTACAATTTATTATATGTTCCATTATTTTATCACCCCTTAAAATATCTATGTTTCACGATAATTATAACATAGTTGAAAATATGCAAATTATATTTTTTAGTAATATAAAGTCACTTGACTATCAAAAAAACTTATAGTATGGATATATATATTAATCAGAATATTACAACAAATACAGTATGACTAAAAATTTGTGGTATCATGATATACGATAATTATGTTTATTCGTTATATAAATAATAGAGTAAATATATTAAGGAAGGATTTTATGATGAAAGGGTTTATTTTTAATTCTACATTTATTTTCCAAATACTAGTTTGTATACTTGCATCTTACTACCTAATACTTTCTCTATTTGGATTATACAAAAAAAAGGATAATGGTGCTGAAAAATGCACACCTAAAAATACTTTTGCACTTTTAGTGGCAGCTCATAATGAAGAAATGGTAATTGCACAAATAATAGAAAGCTTAAAAGATATTGATTATCCTAAAAATATGTATGATATTTTTGTTATTGCAGATAATTGTGATGACAATACTGCATCTATATCAAAAAAGTATGGCGTTAATGTATACGAAAGAAAAGTTCCTGATAAAAAAGGAAAAGGTTATGCTCTTGAGTGGATGTTTAACAAAATATTTAAAATGGATCGTAAATACGATGCTATAGCTATCTTTGATGCAGATAATTTAGTTTCAAAAAATTTTTTAACTGAAATGAATTATAAATTGTGCAAAGGATATAAAGTTGTTCAAGGTTACATAGATAGTAAAAATCCAAATGATTCATGGATAACAGGTTCTTATTCAATTTCTTTCTGGTCTACAAACAGGCTTTTTCAACTTTCTAGATCAAATCTTGGATTGTCAACTCAAATAGGTGGAACTGGATTTTGTATGAAAACAGATATATTGAAGAAGCTAGGCTGGGGTGCTACTTGCTTGACTGAGGATTTGGAGTTTACATGTAAACTAGTATTAAATGGTGAAAAAGTTGGTTGGGCTCACAATGCAATAGTTTATGATGAAAAACCTTTGACCTTAAAACAATCTTGGACACAAAGGAAAAGATGGATGCAGGGGTTTACTGATGTTTCTTCTAGATTTTTCTTTAAGCTTATAAAAAAATCTATTGTAAACAGAAGCTTTACAGCATTTGATTGTGCAATATATACAATACAACCTTTTGTAACTTTATTACTAGGAGTTTCAGCACTGTTAACTGTACTGCAAAACAACAATCCACATGGCTTAAATATATTTGTTATAAATTCGATGTTTTCATCTATTGAATGGAAAATTTTCAGTATATTTCAGTTTTTATTTACTCCTTTAATAATGCTTTTAGAAAGTAAACTTTCTAAAAAAATGTTTTCTGTATTTGCACTGTATTCTTTAAATATAATTGTGCTTTCATATGTATTTACATCTCCAACTTTCTATGAAATGTTGATTGGAAATGTATTATATCTCTTAGTATTTTTAATAGGTGTATCTTTATTATGTGGTAAAAGTTGTTTTAAAGTATTTATATGGTATCTCTTATATGGTATATATACCTTAACTTGGATACCTATAACAATACAGGGTATATTGGACAAGAATAATAAAGAATGGAATCACACGAAACATATAAGACAAATAAGTATACAGGAAATGGAATAGTATAAATAATCCTTAATGACAACGTCATTGAGGATTATTTATATTGTATATAATTGATTTTTCTATTTTAGAAGAAAAATTTTCATTAATTGTGAGCTGTGAATTGTGAATTGAAGAACTTATAGGTAGGTGTTAATTATGGTGGAAAGATTACAAAAATATATGGCTTACTGTGGTATAGCTTCAAGAAGAAAATGTGAAAGCATAATATTACAGGGAAGAGTTAAAGTAAATGGAGAAACTATTAAAAGCTTAGGAACAAAAATTGATGACAAGGTAGACAAAATTACTGTAGATGATGTAAAAATTGAAAAAGAAAATAAAAAAGTATATATACTATTGAATAAACCTACAGGATATGTTTCTACAGTTAAGGATGATCGCGGAAGAAATACTATTTTAGATATTGTCAAAGTAAAAGAAAGAATATATCCAATAGGTAGGCTTGATTATAACACTTCTGGTATCATTATACTTACTAACGATGGAGAAGTGTACAATAAAGTAGCTCATCCTAAAATGGAGAAAAATAAAGTATATGTTGCAGTTATAAAGGGAATCCCTTCAAAGGAAGATATAGATAAATTTAAAAATGGAGTAAATATAGATGGCTATATAACAGCCAAAGCAGATTTTAATATACTTAACATAAATAAGAGCAAGAATAATTCCAAAGTTAGGATAAAAATACATGAAGGGAAAAATAGACAAATAAGAAAGATGTGTGATGCCATTGGCCATCCTGTAATATCTTTGACTAGAATTTCTATAGGTAACATAAATGTAGGAAATTTAGAAGAAGGAAAATGGAGATATTTGAATGAAGATGAGATAAAATATATAAAAAATTAAATTTGTGTATTGCTTTATTCCTAATAAAAGTATCAATTATTAAGGAATATACAAAAAATTAAGGGAAAAATTAGATAAACAAATGAATAATCTATTGAAAATTTGGTCAATAGATGTTAAACTGAAGTAAATATTGCAAGAATTATAGCAATGAAAGAAAGGAATGAAGCAAATGGAGAATGTTGACAACCAGGACCTGATAAGAACAATTCAAGTTAAATTTCCTAGATTGAGTAAAGGCCAAAAATTAATAGCTGAATATATATTAAAACATTATGATAAAGCTGCTTTTATGACAGCTGCTAAATTAGGTGTGAGTGTAGGCGTAAGTGAATCAACAGTAGTTAGATTTGCAAATGAACTTGGATTTTCAGGATATCCTAAATTGCAGAAATCTCTTCAAGAACTAATAAAGAATAAATTAACTACAGTACAGAGAATTGAATTGTCAAATGATTTTGTAAGCCAAGAAAGTCCATTAAAAAGTGTTTTAAAATCAGATATGGAAAACATAAGAGCTACATTAGAAAAGATAAATCATAAAACTTTTGACGATGTAATTGCAAACATATTTAAGGCTAAAAAAATATATATAATAGGTCTTAGAAGTTCCACTGCAATTGCAGATTTTTTAGGATTTTATTTAAATTTGATATTAGATAATGTAAAAGTTGTTGGATATGGAATAAGTGATATTTTTGAACAGATGATAAATTTAACTGGAGATGATTTAGTAATAGGTATAGGATTTCCAAGATATGCAGTAAGAACTATTGAGTCTCTAACATTTGCTAAAAGTAGAGATGCAAAAGTAGTTGCTATTACAGATAGCCTTCTGTCACCACTTGCAGCAAGAGCAGATTACACATTAATAGCCCAGAGTAATATGGCTTCTTTTGTGGATTCACTAGTTGCACCTTTAAGTGTAATCAATGCTTTAATCGTAGCTGTAGGTATGCAAGAAAAGGATAAAATATCTTCTACTTTTTCAGATTTAGAAGACATTTGGAAAGAGTATCAAGTATATTCTTTTAGAGAACAAAATTAAAGATGAATTTTCTACAAGGGACGAATTTATTTTGAATTTGTCCATTTTAGATTAGGCATTTGAAAGAAAATAAGGTGTGTAGATTAATGTCAAAAGTAATAGTAATTGGTGGTGGCCCCTCTGGTATGATGGCAGCCATAAATGCAGCAAAAAATAATGATGTTGTTTTAGTTGAAAAAAACAACAAGTTAGGTAAGAAAATGTTTATATCCGGAAAAGGAAGGTGTAATATAACCAATTCAAAAGATATAAGTGAATTTTTTGATTACATTCCTCGAAATCCGAATTTCTTATACAGTTCTCTTTATTCGTTTACAAACAATGATACTATAAATTTTTTCAATAACTTAAAAGTTAAATTAAAAGTTGAAAGAGGAGATAGAGTTTTCCCTGAATCTGATAAATCTTCAGACTTAATTGGTGCTATGGAAAAAGAATTGCTTAGAAAAAAGGTTGTTATAAAATTAAACTCCCAGGTTATCAAATTTATCTGTAGAGAAAATCGTATAGAATCAGTTCAGCTTCAAGATAACTCCATAATGAAAGGCGACTATTTTATATTGTGTACAGGGGGAATGTCTTATCCCCAAACCGGTTCTACCGGGGATGGTTATAAAATGGCAAAAGATTTAGGTCATACTATAACACCTATAAATCCCGCTTTAGTACCAATAGAAATAAGTGATGATTGGATCAAATCTCTTCAGGGACTTTCTTTAAAGAATGTAGAGTTAAGTATAATAGATCCTAAAAAAAATACATTATATGAGGAATTTGGAGAAATGTTGTTTACCCATTTTGGCATCTCTGGGCCTATAGTATTAAGTGGAAGTAGAGTTGTAGAGAACAAACATAATTTAAAGGCAGTTATAAATCTAAAACCTGCTCTTAACTTTGAAGAATTAGATAAAAGAATACAAAAGGATTTTTTTAAGTATTCAAATAAAAGTTTTAAAAATTCCCTAGATGACCTGCTTCCTAAAAAATTAATAGATGTAATTGTAAATTTGAGTAATATAGATCCAAACAAAAAAGTTAATTCTATAACAAAACTTGAAAGACATACATTAGTAAATTTGCTTCAAAATTTATCAATGAATATAAAAGGACTTCGCCCTATAGCTGAAGCTATAGTAACTTCTGGCGGTATAACTGTTAAAGAAATAGATCCGTCTAATATGAAGTCTAAAATAGTTCCAAACTTATATTTTGGTGGAGAAGTAATAGATGTAGATGCTTATACTGGAGGATTTAACATGCAAATTGCTTTATCTACCGGTTTTTTAGCAGGAAATGACATTGGGAATATTTAAGAAAATAACTAATTTTATATAAGATCATAAAATAAAGGATTTTATAGTTTTATATAGAATTATAATAGAATGTAGATATATAAATTTTTATCCTTATATTGACTATTTTAAGAAAGGCGGAATAATATTTTGAAAATATCTGTAGCAATAGATGGACCTGCAGCTGCAGGTAAAAGCACCATAGCAAATATCGTAGCCCAAAAATTTAATTTTATGTACATAAACACGGGAGCTATGTATAGAGCAGTTACTCTTATGTGTATAAGACAAAATATAAGTTACACAGATGTAAATAGAGTATGTGAAGTCACAAAATCTCTTAAAATGCATTTTGAAGGAGAGAAGTTAATTGTAAATGGGGAAGACTTAACAGAAAGTATAAAGCATCCTACAATAAGCAATACTGTATCTAATTATGCTGCAATTTCTGATGTTCGAAAATTACTTGTAAAGTTGCAACAGCAGATGGCAGGAGAATATAATGTAATTATGGATGGAAGAGATATTGGAAGTGTTGTTTTAAAAAATGCACCTTTGAAATTTTTCTTAACTGCTAGTCCAGAGGAAAGAGCTAAAAGAAGATATAATGAACTGAGTGAAAAAAATATATCTGTAAACTATGACGAAATACTAAATGATATAATTAAAAGAGATCATATAGATTCACATAGATCCTCTTCACCTTTTGTAAAGGCAGAAGATGCTGTAGAGATAGATTCATCTTTTCTCTCTCTTTCTGAAGTTGTACAAATAATTTCATCCTATATAAAAAAATATATTGAAGAACATAGATAAAATAATTAAGGTGATAAAATTGAACATTATTTTAGCAGACAAATCCGGATTTTGCTTTGGAGTAAAAAGAGCTGTAGACGAATCTTTAAAGGTTCAAAAAAAATTTAATAAAAAAATATATACTTTAGGTCCTTTGATTCATAATAGTGATGTAGTAAATAAATTAAAGGAAAAAGGTATATATCCTATAGAAATAGATAATATAGATAATCTAAGGGAAGATGATGTGGTTATAATACGTTCTCATGGTGTTCCCGAAAAAATATTTTTTACTTTAAAAAATAAAAAAATAAACATAGTAAATGCAACTTGCCCATATGTTTTAAATATACAAAGAAAAGTACAAGAATATTATAAATTAGGGTATTCTATATTAATAGTAGGAGATAAAAATCATCCTGAAGTAATTGGAATAAATGGATGGTGTGAAAATAAAGCTTTAATATCTAAAGATGGCACCAATTTAGAAAAGTTACCATCAAAACTGTGTATAGTTTCTCAAACTACAGAAAAACAATCTAACTGGGAAAAAGTGCTTAGTATAGTGGCTAAAAATTGTAAAGAATTTATTGCTTTTAATACTATATGCAGTGCCACAGAATTTCGTCAGAAGGCAGCAGCAGATATTTCTAAAGAAGTAGATATGATGGTAGTAATAGGTGGTAAAAACAGCTCTAATACTACTAAACTTTATGAAATATGTAAAGATAACTGCAATAATACTATTTATGTTGAAAATTCAGGAGAAATACCTGATGATATAAGTAATTGTAATAAAATTAAAACTATAGGTGTTACAGCAGGAGCTTCAACACCAGATTGGATAATAAAGGAGGCAATTTTAAAAATGAGTGATGACAAAAATTTAGAACTAAATGAGCAACTATCTTATATGGACAAAAATGATACCCAAATAATATTAGGTGAAAAAATTAAGGGTACAGTAATATCTGTAAATCCAAAAGAGGTTTTTTTAAATATAGGATATAAATCAGAAGGTGTACTTCCAAAACGTGAAATAACAAAAAATGAAAGTGACAACTTAGAAGAATTAATTCATTGTGGAGATGAATTATATGTTAAAGTAATAAGAAGACAAAATGAAGATGGATATGTGGTATTATCTAAGATAGAATTAGAAAGAGAAAATGCTTATAAAGAATTAAAGGAAGCTAATGGAAATAGTCAGGTATTAAAGGTTATTGTAAAAGAAGCTGTAAATGGAGGTCTTGTTGCCAATTACAAAGGTGCTAGGGTATTTATACCTGCTTCTCATGTAGAATTATATCATGTAGATGATCTTTCACAATATGTAGATAAAGAGCTTGATGTAACTATAATTGAATTTAAAGAAGAAAAGAAAGGTACCAGAATAGTAGCTTCAAGAAGAGACCTTTTGAGAATGGAAAGAGAAAAAATGGAAGAACAGACTTGGAATGTGCTTGAAAAAGATACTGTAGTAGATGGTGAAGTTAGAAGATTGACTGATTTTGGCGCATTTGTTGATGTACAAGGAGTTGACGGGCTTCTACATGTATCTGAACTTTCCTGGGGAAGAGTTGGAAAACCAAGTGATGTTTTAAAAATCGGAGATACGATTAAGGTTTATATCTTAGACATTGATAAAGAAAAAAAGAAGTTATCTTTATCTTTAAAAAAGCTCATGGAAGATCCATGGATCAACGTAGACATAAAATATCCTGTTGGCAATGTAGTTCTTGGTAAAGTAGTTAGGTTTGCAAATTTTGGTGCATTTGTTGAATTAGAGCCAGGTGTAGATGCATTAGTTCATATATCACAAATAAGCCATAAGAGAATAGATAAACCAGAAGATGTACTTAAAATAGGTCAGGAAATAAAGGCTAAGATCCTTGAAGTAAACAAAGATAGCGAAAAAATAGCTTTAAGTATAAAAGAAGTAGATGAAATCTAAGCTAAGTATTTTTAATTTACTACCCTGAAGTAAGGATTAGAAAATAGAAACTTTGTGTAAATTCTGATTTCTTATACAATATACATAGAAAATGGGAGCAATGTTTAATTAAATAGAGCTATTGCGAACTAGTGTTTTATAGCCATATTTATATTGACTTTTCTCTTATTTTTGATAAAATTTAATTGTTGTATTTTTTTCTAAGGGGGTAAGTTGAAGCATGCATGAATTAGGAAGACATATTTTAGCAGAAATTTATGGATGTGATGCTAAAATATTAAATAATAAAGATTTTATAGAAAAAATTATGATTGATTCTGCAATAAAGGCAGGTGCCGAAGTTAGAGAAGTTGCTTTTCATGAATTTAAACCTCAAGGAATAAGTGGAGTAGTAATAATATCTGAATCCCACTTAACTATTCACACATGGCCTGAACTTGGTTATGCTGCTGTAGATGTGTTTACTTGTGGAAGTAGAATAAATCCTTGGGATGCATGTAATTATATGACTGAAAAGTTTCATGCCAGAAATATGACAGCAACTGAAATAAAGAGAGGTATATTTGAGCAAGTTGTAGAAGTAAAAGCTTCAAATATATAAGAGATCATCACCTGAGATGGTCTCTTTATATATTTGACCAAGATTTATTTTAAATTTATACTTATATTAAATAACAATCCTATGGGGAAAAATAGAGTATGTATAAATGCGTAAAACTAACAAATAAGAATCTAAAGTATTTTAGGGAGTTAAACAATAAAAGATATTTATTTAATCCTGTAAATGAGGATTTTTTTAAAACCTATGATAGGTATAATTTTGCTAAACAGCTAATTTTAAGAAGAAGGGTAAAACTTATTAAAAAAGATTTACACTATATAGGCTATATTTGGTCTGATGTCTCTTATAATAAGATGTGTACTATAAACGCCATGAATGTATTATGTAACTGCATTGCCCCAGATAATTTGCCTTATAAGTATCTAATAAACACTATAAAAGAGCCTTGCACTATAAAATATATATGTCAAAACAATAATTATAATTTCAATTTATTAAAAAGTATTGGATTTAAAAAAGGAGAAGGAACTTTAACCCTTTATAAAAATTTACTTGAAAATATACCCTTAATTTTTGACGAAAAACTTCAATTCAAAATATTTGAAAAGGGAAAAGATGAACAAAAAAGATGTGAAATACAAAATGAAATATTTAAAACTGATACTAGAGTCCCTTTGACTTTAGAGGATATATATTTTGATGAAGCTCAAGATTACTATTTTGAAAAAGGGGCAATTTTTCTAAAGCAAAATGATGAGTATATAGGTTATGGGCAAATTGTAATGGAAAATGATATACCTGTTATAGTGAATTTTGGTATATTAAAAGAATTTAGAGGGAAAAAATATGGTAAGGCACTGCTAATCTATCTTTTAAAAATAATGTACTGTAGTGGATTTAATAGAGTAATAATAAAAGTAAAAAGTTCTAATTATATAGCCTTACAATTATATACTAACATGGGATTTCGTATTGAAAGTGAGAGGTATAACTGGACATTGGATAAAAAAAGTTTCCATAAATAATTATGGAAACTTTTTTATAATTTATTTTATAACTTTTTGATACTCTTCTATTGCTACTTTGAGAAGGTCCATAGCATCTTTTAAATCATCACAATTTAAACAATAAGATATTCTCACTTCATCTTTTCCAAGACCAGGAGTAGCATAGAACCCTCCTGCAGGTGCTACCATTACAGTTTTACCATCTTTATTAAACTCAGTTAATAAGTATTTAGCAAAATCTTCTGCATCTGGGACAGGTAACTTAGCAACTATGTAGAAAGCACCTGTCGGCTTTTGACATACAACTCCAGGTATTTTTTTAAGACCATCCATAAGTATGTCTCTTCTTTTTTGGTACTCTTTTCTAGTTTCAATGAAGTAACTTTCTGGAGTATCTTTTAGAGCCGCAGCACCTACCTGTTCTACTGTAGGTACACAAAGTCTAGACTGGCATAATTTCATTATGTTATAAATAAGATTCTTATTCTTTGAAGCTACAAGACCAATTCTTGCACCACAAGCACTGTAACGCTTTGATATACTGTCTACAATTATTACTCTGTCTTCAATATCCTTCAAAGTAAGGGCTGAAGTATATTTCAATCCATCATATACAAATTCCCTATAAACTTCATCTGCAATTAAAAATAAATCATGTTCTTTAGCTATATCTCCAAGCATCCTGAGTTCTTCTGCAGTATACACTGTTCCAGTTGGATTTCCTGGATTTGAAATCATAAGAGCACGTGTTTTATCAGTTATTTTACTTTCTATTACTTCTTTAGGTGGCAAGTGAAATCCGTCTTCAGCTTTTGTTAAATAAGGAACCATTTTAGCTGAAGCTACTTGTGCGAATCCATTATAATTTGTATAAAAAGGCTCAGGTGAAAGTATTTCATCACCAGGATCACATAAAGTCATAAAAGTAAGCATTATGGCTTCACTTCCACCATTAGTTATCAAAAGTTCATCTTTTGTAAATTCTGTACCCCATTTTTTATAATATTCTATAAAACTTTCTTGAAGTGCATCCATTCCTTGTGATTCAGTGTATTTAAGTACATTTTCCTTAAAATTTGAAATTGCCTTAAAAAATATGTCAGGAGTAAGTACATCGGGTTGTCCAATATTTAAGTGATAAACTTTTGTCCCTCTCTTTTTAGCTTCAGCTGCATAAGGTGTCAATTTACGAATAGGTGAAAATTGCATATTTAAAATTCTGTTTGATAATTTCATATAATTTATCCTCCGACTATTAATTTTAACCGAGCTAAAGATAATTTAAGTTAAAAATTTCTATTTAATTAAGCTTTCTGTAGGAATGTGCATTGACTTAAATTGAAACATACTTTCATAATAAGTACTTCTAAAATAACCTCTATCCCCAATGCAATCAGCCCTTAGCTTATTTTTTCTCTCTTGCAGTTTTTCAAAATCTTTTATATCATACATATTATCCACTCCCTTAAGAGAAGTTTAACCTAAAGGGAGTGTTTTTATTCATATATTAATAGTATTTAGCAAGAACTTTTCCCAATCTTTTGATTCCTTCAACGATTTTGTCTTCAGACATACATGAGTAGTTTAATCTAAAGTGATTTTTATGCCCACCATTTGGGAAGAAAGGACCTCCAGGAACATAAGCAACATTTTCTTTTAGAGCTTCTTTTAATATTTCAGCAGAATCTAAACCTTCTTTTAAATAAACCCAAGTGAAAAGTCCTCCATAAGGATTTGTGTGTTTAACTTCTTTTGGAAAATACTTGTCCATACTTTCCAGCATAAGCTTTCTGCGTTTTCCATATACTTTTTTAATTTCTTCCACATGTTCATTTAAATCGTACTTTTGCATAAAAAGTGCAGCTGCTCTTTGATCTAAAGTACTACACTGCAAGTCTACACCTTGTTTTATAATAATATATTTTTCAAGTATTTCAGGTGCAGCACATATCCAACCAAGTCTCAAACCTGGGCAAAAAGTTTTAGAAAATGTTCCAAGGTATATTACCCAGCCATCTTTATCAAAACTTTTTATAGATGGATGTGTAGTGCCTTCAAAAATAAGTTCTCCGTATGGATTATCTTCAATTACAGGAACTTGATATTCTTTAGCAAGTTCTGCAATACGCTTTCTTCTATCATCTGACATAGTTATTCCTGTTGGATTTTGAAAATCTGGAATTGTATAAATCATTTTAACTTTTTTATTTTTCTTTAATTCTTCTTCTAATTTTTCTATTATGATACCATGTTCATCCATCTCTATTTCAGTAAAATTAGGTCGATAAGCTTTAAATGCACCAATAGCACCTAAATAACTTGGGCTTTCACATATTATAGTATCTCCCTCATTTACAAATATCTTAGCTGAAAATTCAATTCCTTCTTGAGATCCAGATGTTACAATTATGTCATCTCCAGTTACATCTACACCTTCACGAGACATTCTCTGCTTTGCTATTATATCTCTTAAAGGCTTAAAACCTTCTGTTGTACTATATTGTAATGCAACTTGTCCATCCTTTTCCAAAACCTCTTGAGTAACTTTCTTCATTCCGTCTACAGGGAATAATTCCGGTGCTGGTAATCCTCCGGCAAAAGAAATGACTTCAGGCATCTCTGTTAATTTTAAAAGCTCTCTTATTTCAGATGCTTTTAAACCATTTGCCCTTTCTGAAAAATTTATTTTCATAAAAAAACCCCCTTAAGTAAATATTTTGTCATATAAATATCTATTTATCGCCACCTTATAAATAGATATATTACAATAATATAGTTTTTGAATGATTTTTTCAATAAAAACTTTATTATTATATGATTCTGAATATAAAATCTATTTGGTAAAAGTATATTCTTGATAATTTAGTGTGCCTTTAAGTTTTTAGTTCTTAATCCAGCAGGAAGCGAAATATAAATGGATTCATATAATATATTAAAAAATAAAAATTATGAGGATTAAATAAAATTTCTATATATATGGATATAGCAATATGAAAAGCCTCATCGGAAATTATGCCACTGCTGTATTTAGATTTTATACTAAGCAGAACATGTCAGTGGATAAATAAAAGGAAAAAATATATGATAAAGCATTTGATATATGTTGAAAATAAATTAGAAAAATGAAGGGGATGTTTAAAATGTCAAATGAAGCAGGAAAAGTTTTTCTATATGATTTAGTTCGCACTCTTAATAAAAAATATGACCATGAAACAGAATTAAGGAATAGAATAAATCAAGCTAGTAAGCTTATAATTGAATATTTTGATATTCTTCAACAAAATTTAAAAAATATATGTGAAATTTCTAATGGAGACATTAAGATAGAATTAAATGAATCTAATGACATTATTGCTAGAATTAAAATATTTAGCGATGAACTAATATTTAAAAGAGAAAAAAATATGATAGACGTATTGATGAAAGGAACCGCTATAAATGGTGATTCTAAAGATATTAGAATCACTTATATTGACTGCCAACCTGATGAAGTTAATATTAATTTTAAAGTAATGGATGATATATTAAAACAGGCATTTAAAGATGTGGTTGAAAACATTAAAAAAGAGCTTAAATAAGCTCTTTTTTAATGTTTAAATAAATGAATACCCTAGAGATAGTTCAATGGATTAATAATTTAATAAAGATACTTCAAATGAATTATGTTTATTTTCAGTTGCTTATTATGTTATAATACAGTGTAAAGCTAAGACTATCGGAGGTTATAATACATGATAAATAACGTAGAAAAAGCAACTAAAAATTTCTTTATAGAAACCTGGGGTTGTCAGATGAATGAAGAGGATTCTGAAAAATTATCTGGCATGTTAAAAAGATTAGGATATAAAAGAACAGAAGATAGATCTTCTGCGGATTTAATAATATTCAATACCTGCTGCGTAAGAGAAAATGCAGAATTAAAAGTATATGGAAATCTTGGAATGCTCAAAAAGCTAAAGATTAAAAATCCAAATCTCATAATAGCCATATGTGGATGCATGATGCAGCAAAAAGACATGGCAAAAAACATAATCAAAAGATTTCCTTTTGTAGATATAATATTTGGGACTCATAATTCTTATAAATTTCCTGAATACTTAAATAGAGTTCAGCAGGAAAATACATCTGTAATTGAAATACAAGACAAAGAATCCGGAATCGTAGAAGGGCTTCCAATAGATAGAGAAAGTAATGTAAAAGCCTTTGTTACAATAATGTACGGATGTAATAATTTTTGTACCTACTGTATAGTTCCCTATGTAAGAGGAAGAGAGAGAAGCAGAAAACCTGAAGATATTGAAAAAGAAATAAAAGAGCTAATTTCAAAAGGGTATAAAGAAATAACCCTCCTTGGACAAAATGTAAATTCCTATGGTAAGACTTTAGAGCCTAAAGTAAGTTTTAGTGATCTCTTGAGAAGAATTAATTCTATAGATGGTGTTGAAAGAATTAGATTCATGACATCCCATCCTAAAGATTTAACTGAAGATGTAGTAGATGCCGTAGCTGAGTGCAATAAAGTATGTGAGCAAATACATCTTCCAGTACAATCGGGTTCAACTTCTCTTTTAAAAAAAATGAACAGAAACTACTCAAAGGAAGGGTATCTAAATCTTGTTAAAATGATAAGAGAAAAAGTGCCTGATGCCGCTATTACTACAGATATAATAGTTGGTTTTCCTGGTGAGACGGAAGAGGATTTTGAAGAAACATTAAATCTTGCAAGAGAAGTACAGTATGATTCAGCATTTACTTTTATATATTCAAAAAGGAAAGGCACTCCTGCTTATGATTTTGAAGATCAGATTCCAGAAGATATAAAACATGAAAGATTTAATAGACTTGTTGAAGTTATAAATGAGTCCTCTGCTAGAAAAAACAAAGCCTATGAGGGAAGAACGGAAGAAATATTAGTAGAGGGTACAAGTAAAAATGATAATACAAAACTTACAGGTAGAACAAGATCAGGTAAGCTAGTAAACTTTGAAGGTAATAAAAAAGATATAGGCAAATTAGTTAAAGTACACATAACAAAAGCAACTTCTTTCTCACTTTTAGGTGAGGAAATACAGTAGCAAGGAGGACAGTAAAGTGGCATTAACTCCAATGATGCAGCAGTATATGGAAGTAAAAGAAAGTTATAAAGACTGTATACTGTTTTTTAGATTAGGTGATTTTTATGAAATGTTTTTTGAAGATGCAAAAATAGCATCTAGGGAACTAGAATTAGTACTTACAGGTAGAGATTGCGGCTTAAAAGAAAGGGCTCCTATGTGTGGAATACCCTATCATGCCGCAAATTCATATATAGGAAGGCTTATAAACAAGGGATATAAGATAGCTATATGTGAGCAACTAGAAGATCCAGCTCTAGCAAAAGGTATAGTTAAAAGGGGCATAATCAAGGTTGTAACTCCTGGGACTTATACGGACTCTACTTTTTTAGAAGAAAATAAAAATAATTATATAGCGTGTTTGTACATAGATACCAAGACAAATATTTCTGCATTGTGTTTTGCAGATGTGTCCACTGGAGAATTCAATTGTACGGACACTCCTTTTAATTTATCTATAATTTTAGATGAAATATCAAAATACTCTCCAAGTGAACTAGTGATTCAAGGTAGTATAAGTGCTGATTTATTGAATAAAATGAAGGATATTTTTAATGGCTCATTCACTAAATTAGATGAAAGCTATTTTGCAGACGAAACTAAAAATATATTAGAGGATCAGTTTGAAAATTTTACAGGAGAAAATTATAGTAATGAAATTATAAAATGCTGCGGCTCACTACTAAAATATATAAGGGAAACTCAAAAGAATGATCTATCTCATATAAATAAATTTTCCTATTACAATATAGTAGATTATCTCACTATAGATGGGAATTCCAGAAGAAATTTAGAAATTACAGAAAGCTTAAGAGAAAATAATAAAAAAGGATCTCTCCTCTGGGTTATAGATAAAACAAATACATCTATGGGAGGGAGACAGCTTAGAAGATGGCTGGAACAGCCCCTTATAAATAAGGTTAAGATAGAAGAAAGACTGGATTCTGTAGAGGAAATTTCAAATAATATATCCTATCATGAAGATCTAAAAGAGGCTTTAAAAAACATATATGATATTGAGCGATTAGTTGGAAAAATATCTTCTAAAAGTGTAAACGCAAAAGAACTAAATTTTTTAAAAAATTCTATAGAAAAAATACCTGAAGTAAAATCCATACTATCCAATTTTCATACAAAATTATTGAAGGATATGTACGAAAACTTGGATGAACTAAAGGACATATATTCACTTTTAGATAAATCTATATTAGATAATCCTGCAATATCTTTAAAAGAAGGTAACCTTATAAAAAAGGGATATAACAGTGACATAGATGAACTTAAAGAAATAAAGGCTCACGGTAAGGAGTGGATAGCTTCTCTTGAGAATTCAGAAAGGGAAGTTACTAAAATAAAATCTCTTAAAATAGGTTATAATAAAGTATTTGGTTATTATATTGAGGTTACTAAAAGTAATTTAAGTCTTGTACCAGAAGGTAGATATATAAGAAAACAAACTCTTACAAATGCAGAAAGATACATAACTCCTGAATTGAAAGAAATGGAAGATAAAATATTAGGTGCAGAGGAAAAACTTATAAATCTAGAATATAGTGTCTTTATAGAAGTAAGAGATAAAATAGAAAATGAAGTAGACAGAATGCAAAAATCCGCTAAAATAATTTCAGAAGTAGATTGCTTAAGCTCCCTTGCAAGAGTTGCTATAGAAAATAATTATTGTAAACCTGAAATAACAAATTCAGATAACATAATTATAGAAGAAGGTAGACATCCTGTAGTAGAAAAGATGATTGACTCTGGAGAATTTATATCAAACGATATAAACATAGATACTGGTAAAAATCAACTTCTTTTAATAACAGGGCCTAATATGGCAGGCAAATCTACCTACATGAGGCAGATAGCTTTGATCGTTATAATGGCCCAAATTGGTAGCTTTGTACCGGCAAAAAATGCTTCTATATCTGTTTGTGATAAGATATTTACAAGGATAGGTGCATCAGATGACCTGGCATCAGGAAAGAGTACCTTTATGGTGGAAATGTGGGAGGTTTCCAACATACTTAAAAATGCAACTAACAAAAGTTTGATTTTACTGGATGAAGTAGGACGTGGAACAAGTACTTACGACGGCCTTAGCATAGCCTGGTCAGTAATAGAATATATATGTAAAAACAGCAAACTAAAATGTAAAACCTTATTTGCAACCCATTATCATGAACTAACTAAATTAGAAGGTAAGATAGATGGAGTCAAAAATTACTGTGTATCCGTTAAAGAAATGGAGGATAATATAGTTTTTTTGAGAAAAATTATAAGAGGAGGAGCCGACCAATCCTACGGCATAGAAGTTGCAAAGCTTGCAGGGCTTCCAGAAGAAGTTTTAAAAAGAGCAGGAGAAATACTAAATAGCCTTGAAAGTAAAAAGCTAAAAGAAAATAAATGTGTTGATTCTGAAATTGCATTAGATTCAGAGTATTCAATAAATGAGAAAAAAGCACCTCTTAAAAATGAGGAGATGATTAAAGAAAAAGCTCCTATGCTTGAACCAACCAGACAATTAGGATTTTCAGATATAGAAAAGACAAATTTAGTAAAAGATATTACGGATATAGATATACTAAACATGACTCCTATGGACGGATTTAATAAACTTTATGATATAATAAGAAGAGCAAAGTCCATAAGATAAAACTTAGTCATAAGGAATGATGTACGGTGAAAAGAATAAATTTACTTGATGAAAATACTTCAAATAAAATTGCCGCTGGAGAAGTAGTTGAAGGCCCTTCATCTGTAATAAAAGAACTGCTTGAAAATAGCATAGACTCTGGAGCTAAGAACATAACTATAGAAATAGAAGAAGGTGGAGAAAAATCCATAAAAATAATAGATGATGGATGTGGAATACACCCTTTGGATATAAAAAAAGCCTTTATGCCTCATGCCACAAGTAAAATAAGCACTGTAGAAGATTTAGATAAAATAAGTACTTTAGGATTTCGTGGAGAGGCTCTATGCAGTATAGCTTCCGTATCAAACACCATACTTAAAAGTAAAGCAGAAGGCTTTGATGTGGGAAATGAAATAATTATAAGTGGTGGAGTCTTAAAGGAAACTCAAGAAATTGGCTGTAACAAAGGGACTACAATTTTAGTAGAGGATTTATTTTTCAATGTACCTGCCAGGAAAAAATTCTTAAAATCCCCAAGTAGGGAAGCAGCAGGTATATCGGACATAGTAACAAGACTTTCTCTTGCCAATCCGAATATATCCTTTAAATTTTTTAAAAATGGCAAAAAGGCTCTTACAACTTATGGTACAGGAAAAGTGATGGATGTTATACGATGCGTATATGGGAAAAATATATATGAAAACATAATTCCTGTGGAAAAGCACAGCGATATTATTTCAATTTGTGGATACATAGGTAACTCCGAAATAAGCAGGGGAAGCAGAAATAACCAAAGTATATTCATAAATAAGAGGTATGTTAAAAATAAATCCATAACTTCCGCTGCAGAGCAGGCTTTTAAATCATTCTTAACCATAAATAAGTTTCCTTTTTTTATATTGTTCATAGACATATTTCCCGAATTTGTAGATGTAAATGTTCATCCAGCCAAATGGGAAGTTAAATTCAGCGATTCCAGAATGGTATTTAAATTTGTATTTGATGCAATTCATGAAGCTTTAAGGGAAAGCTTAAAAGATTCCTTTACCATTGATTTAAAGGAAGATGATTTAAAACCCAAAAAAACTGAAACTGAAATTAAGGAAGTTCAAATACCAATAGATTTGAAATCTCCAAATGAGGGGATTTATATAGAAAAAAATGGATCTAGCTTATTTAAAAAAAGTAAAGAAAACTCAAATAAAAATGAATTTATAAAAGAACCTAAGGTATCTTTTACTGCTAAGGAAAATGCAGTATCTAAAAATAAACAAGAAGAACCTAGAGTTGCTAAATTTCAGCCCCTTAGGATAATAGGACAATTTCATAGTACTTATATAATAGCAGAAGATAGCAGTAATCTTTATATGATAGACCAGCATGCAGCCCATGAAAAAATTCTCTTTGAAAAATATAAAAAGAGTATACAAAAAGGAATGGTATTATCTCAAGTTTTAATAACTCCTGTAATAATGGAACTTACAATTAAAGATTATAATTGTTTTATAGAAAATAGAGATTTATTTAAAAAAACTGGTTTTAATGTAGAATTATTTGGAAATAATACAATAAGTATAAGAGAAGTACCTATGATACTTGGAAAACCCGATATGAAAAACTTATTTATGGATATATTAGATAATTTAAAAAACATGGGATCAGGCGATACCTGGGAAGTTAAATACCTTTCACTTGCAACTCTTGCCTGTAAAGCCGCCATAAAGGCAAATGCTAGCATTTCAGAAATAGAAATGAATCATTTAATTGAAGAGCTGCGCTTTATAGATGACCCATTTAACTGTCCCCACGGAAGGCCCACTATAATAAAACTTACATTAAATGACCTGGAGAAAAAATTCAAAAGAATACAATGAGGAGAGACATGAAAAACTTATTTATACTTTCGGGACCAACTGCAGTTGGGAAAACCAATATATCTATAGAACTTGCTAAAAAATTAAACGGTGAAATAATATCTGCAGATTCCATGCAAATATACAAGTATATGGATATAGGTTCTGCTAAAGTTACAGAAGATGAAATGCAGGGCATTACCCATCACTTAATAGATTTTATTGAACCAGATAAGAATTTCAACGTATCTGAGTACAAAGTCTTAGCTGAAAATGCAATAGATGAAATATGTAAAAAAGATAAACTTCCTATGATAGTAGGTGGTACTGGACTTTATATAAATTCTCTCATTTTAAATTACAATTTTACAGATGCAAAAACAGACAAAAGTTATAGAGAATACTTGGGAAATTTAGCAGAAGAAAAAGGGAAGGAATACGTACATTCCCTTTTGAAAGAGGTAGACATAGATTCTTACAAAAGATTATATCCAAATGACTTAAAAAGAGTTATACGTGCCCTGGAAGTGTATAAACTCACAGGAAAAACTATAAGTGAGTACAATGCAAATACTAATTTATATGACATACCTTATAACATATATTATTTTGTACTCACTATGGATCGGGCTAAATTATATGATAGAATAAATAAGAGGGTAGATTTAATGATGGAAAATGGCCTTATAGATGAAGTTAGAAGATTAAAATCCATGGGATATACTCCTGATATGCAATCCATGAAGGGTATAGGCTATAAGGAAATTTTAGATTATTTAAATGGAAATTCTACCTTAGATGAAGCTATCTACTTAGTAAAAAAGGGAAGCCGGAATTATGCTAAAAGGCAGTTAACCTGGTTTAGAAAAGATAAAAGGGCAATTTGGATAAATAAGGATAATTTTAGTTGTGACGAAGACATTGTAGAACATATAATAAACGTCTTTAATATAATGAAAATTTAAATTCATTATATTGTATGAATATAAATAAAAGTTACGGAGGGTGAGAACTATGAGTAAAACAGCTAATAACTTACAGGACATATTTTTAAATGGGGCAAGGAAAAATAAAATTCCAGTTACTATATACTTAACAAATGGATTTCAAATTAAAGGAAATGTAAAGGGTTTTGACAACTTTACTGTTATAATGGATTGTGATGGTAAACAAATGATGGTATATAAACATGCGATTTCAACTATGACACCTATAAAATGCATTTTATTTAACAACTTTTCAGGAAATGAGCTATAGGGGGAATGGACATTTGTCTATTCCTTTTTTATATGTTAATATGACATTTAGTACACATACATTTAGGAGGTAATATTTTTGCTAAATATAACAAAAAAAGTACTTAAAGATAAATATAAAATAAGCGATAAGGTAATTGATTTATACGAAAGAGCTTTAAATGATGTGAAAGACCAATTTCAATACTATGATGAAATAAGGGAATTCAATCAATTAAAAGTTTTAAATGCACTGCAAGAAGAGGGAATAAGCGAATCCCATTTTACAAATTCATCTGGATATGGATATGGAGATATAGGTAGAGATTCATTGGACAAAGTCTATGCTAGAATATTCAATTCAGAAAGTGCCCTTGTAAGGCCTCATTTTGTAAATGGAACTCATGCTCTTGGCTGTGCACTTTTTGGAAACTTACGCCCTGGAGATACTATGCTTTCAGTATGCGGTGATCCTTATGATACCCTTCATGAAGTAATTGGCATAGAAAACAAGGGTTCGGGTTCTCTTAAAGAATATGGAGTAAATTATGAACAGGTAAATTTAACTGATGATAACAAAATAAATTTTGAAGACATAAAAAAACATCTTGAAAATAATCATACAATAAAATTAGTACATATTCAGAGATCTACAGGTTATGGCTGGAGAAAATCTCTTCTTATATCTGAAATCAAAGAAATTATAGATTTTGTTAAAGGTATAAACCCTAATGTAATATGCTTTGTAGACAATTGTTATGGTGAATTCATAGATACCATAGAACCTACAGATGTAGGAGCTGATTTAGTAGCAGGTTCACTTATAAAAAACATAGGTGGTGGAATAGCACCAACTGGTGGATATATAGCAGGAAAGAAGGACTGCGTTGCAAAAGCATCTTACAGACTAACTGTACCTGGAATAGGTGGCGAATGTGGTTCTACTTTTGGAGTTATGAGGCTTTTATATGAAGGTTTATTTTTTGCACCTCACGTTGCCATAGAAGCACTAAAGGGAGCTATATTCTGTTCTAGAATAATGGAACTTGCAGGATTTGAAGTACTTCCTAAATATACGGATAAAAGAAGCGATATAATACAGTCTATTAAGTTTAACGACAAGGAAAAGCTTATAAATTTCTGTCGCGGAATTCAAAAGGGATCTCCTGTAGATTCTTTTGCCCAGTGTGAACCTTGGGATATGCCCGGATATTCAGATCAGGTCATAATGGCTGCTGGAGCTTTCATACAGGGAGCTTCTATAGAGTTGTCTGCAGATGCACCTATAAGAGAGCCTTATATAGGTTATCTGCAAGGCGGACTTACTTTTGACCATGCTAAGATTGGAATATTGATAGCTCTGTCAAATATATTATAGAAATGCGTATGATATAAGTATTTAACACGTAAAATTCACTATTTTATGTGTTAAATACTTTTTTTAGTGTGCATAGTGTACATTATGGCATATAAAATCTAGTCATAATGTGTCTTTAAACTTAAAATCAATTAGATTATTATTAAAATATAGTTGGTTAAATATTGATACCATGTAAAAACATGAAATACCAAAATTTAAAACAGAAAGGATGAATGAAATGAGATCAAAATTTCAACATGTATTCTCACCTATTAAAATAAGAGGAATAGATTTTAAAAATCGTATTGTTCTTGCACCACCATCTCCCAATCTTGCCAGTACTGATGGCCTAGTTACACCGGAATTTGTAGACTGGTTCCGTATGTTTGCACGTGGTGGGGTATGCACATTGTATGTCGGCAACTGTTCCATTGATATTACAGAATCTAAAGATGAAGCTTTTCAGCTTGACCTTAAGGATGACAGATGCATTTTCCCGTTAACATTATATGCTGATATGGGCAAACAGTATGGTTGTCATGCTTCTTTGGAGATTAATCATAATGGTGAAAATACGGCTTTTGAAACTGTGGGCCACGCTCCTTACAGTTCATCACCGAATATTTCTTCAAGTGAGGCTACGCGTTCTGCAGCACTTGGAAGAGATCCTATACCTGCAATTGAAATGACACATGAAAAAATTGTACAAACTGTTGAAAAATATGCCAATGCTGCTGCGCGTATGAAAAGAGCAGGAATGGATATCTGTCTTGTTCATGGTGGACATGGTAACCTTATTTCACAGTTTACCAGCCCGCTTTACAATCATAGAACAGATGAGTATGGTGGTTCAATTGAGAACAGGGCACGTTTTGCTATTGAAGTATGTGATGCTATCCGCAGAAAAGTCGGTGAGGACTTCGTAATCGAATTTCGTATTTCTGCTGATGAAATTGCAGAAGAAGGTATGCATTTTAAAGAAACACTTGAACTTATCGGATTATTAAAAGATCATATTGATATTCTTCACGTTTCTGCTGGACTTCACAGTGACTTCAATATGAAATATTACCGTAATTGGTGCCAAAACTATATGATGGATCGCTGCTTTAATGTTCATTTTGCACGGGATGTAAAGAAAGCTTATCCTGATCTCCTTGTAACTACAGTAGGTTCTATTACAAGTATTGAAGATGCTGAAAAAATCATTGCTAATGGATGGGCTGATTTCGTTGCTATGTGTCGTCCACTTATGGCAGATCCTGATATGCCTAGAAAGTATGCTGAAAACCGTCCTGAAGACAGGCGGCCATGTTTACGCTGCGATACTTGTACAAAACATCTTTTTATTCCCAAACCAATATATTGCGCTGTTAACCCTATTTCAGGAATGACAAGTGAACTTAGAGATGGTGTTGTTCCAAAGGCACCTGTTAAGAAGAAAGTTGCTGTAATAGGAGGAGGCCCTGGTGGAATCCAGGCAATGCAGACATTACTTGACCGCGGACACGATGTAACTCTTTATGAAAAATCCGGATCAATTGGTGGTAATGTACAAGGAGCTGCACTTCCTCCATTTAAAATTGATTGCCAGGATTATTTGAAATGGCTTAAACACACAGCTGCACAGTGCAAAGCTGCAGGTGCAAAAATTTTATTTAATACAGATGCAACACAGGATATGCTTGATACTCAGAATTACGATGCAATTATAATTGCAGTTGGTTCGGATCCTATCATTCCTTTGAGTATTCCGGGAATTAATAAAAAGCATGTACACTGGGCCATTGATGCTGAATCTGACAAAAGTCTTGTTGGAGATAAAATTGTTATTGTAGGTGCCGGTGCCGTTGGTATTGAAGCTGCAATTGAATTCCATAATGAAGGAAAAGATGTAATCGTTATCGAAATGGAAGATCAAAAAAAGAGCTTTTCCAAGCTGATACAAAGTTCAGGCACAAGTGCTAAGGAATTTCGGACTATACTTAAAGACAAAGGTATTCCTGTAAAATACTTGAATCGCCTTAAAGAAATTTGTGATACTGAGGTTATTTGTGATAATATTGAAACTGGAAAAACTGCTATGTATGAAGCAGATACGGTACTGCTTGCTATGGGAATGCGTTCGAGAACAGATACTGTAGAAAAACTTCGCCACTGTGCTCCTGAAACCAATGTTTATATAGTTGGTGACTGCCAGAAAGTTGGTACAATCGGCACAGCTGTTAACCAGGCATTCCAGGCTGCTCTTCATATCTAATACTTATTCTTATCTCCGGGTAAGAATCTTAAAAAGCACTGAATCTTATTTCATTAGAACCTTTTTAATGAGGAATAATATTCAGTGCCTTTTTATGCCCTCCAATAACTGATACCATAAAAGATGATTATGATACTATAATAAATAAAGGATTTGAGACTTTTAGAGATGATTATTTTGCTTCAAAGATAAACTTAGATTTAGATGTATTAAATGAAGTAATAACTAAATGTCCACAGTATATTTAGGCGTATTCATAGCTATGGGGCGAGGATGTCCTGATTTCTATAATCCTAAACTTTGGGAAAAATTTGTATGGAAAAATCTTAAAAAGATAACTGACGCTATAATAGAGACAGGAGCAGCTGCAAGTTTTCATGCTGATTCCAATTGGAAACGTGGACTTGACTATTTTAAAGAGTTTCCAAAAGGTACTTGTGTATTTGAAACAGATGGTACTACAGATATTTATAAAATTAAAGAAAAACTAGGAGATCGTATGTGTATTAAAGGAGATGTTCAGGCTTCAAAATTTGCTCTTGGAACTCCTGATGAGGTATATGATTACAGCTCTCACCTAATAAAAGATATGGGGCCAGGATTTATTCTATCATCTGGTTGTGATATACCTGCAAATGCAAAGATAGAAAATGTGAAAGCAATGATTTCCGCTGCTGCTGGCAAATAAAATATATTAAAATTTAACACTATTGACTGAAGCAAAAAAATCTCACTTTGATAAAGTAAGTTTTTATCATTTAAATGTAAACAGAGTTCTAATCATTAGATGGAGTTTTGGCTCCACCTGATGCTTAGAACTCGTTATCCTATGACTACCTAATCTAATTGATGAATACATATAAGTTATATATAATAAACATATAGATGATATAATAAACTTCAGGTAATAGCAGAGGAAGTGATATTTTTGTTAAAAAAGCTTTTTCAATATTTTAAGAGGAATAGTTGGGAAATGGTCTTTTTCGCTACAACAGTAGAAAAATATTGTATGATAAAATATAAGCTTATTAGCAATGGTATTAAAGTAAAGACTAAAATAATAAGACATAATGGAAGAAAAAGTGGACATGAACACTATGAAATATATATCGAATCCAAAGAAATAGAAAAAGCTAATAAAATTATTCATAATGTTGGATGTTGATTCCAGTATGCAGCTTATTTTAAAATGTATGTCCGCTGATTTAATTGCAACTAAATATTAAATAATAGAGAGGTTGTTTATGAAAAAAATTTTTTTATTCATAATAATTTTTATGATGCTGCTATCTGGATGTGGTAAATCCGATAAAAGTACAAATGCTGTTAAGTCAGATCTTACTCCACAAGCATTCTTAAAATTTTATGATTTAAAAGTTCAAAAAAATCCACATAAATTTAAAGTTGATGTTCCTAAAACATGGAATGTGGGTCCAGGTCAATATCCCATAGGACTATTTTGGCAGCTAGCAAATGAGTTTTCAAAAGATGTAGGCCTCGACTTGACACCGTTAAAAGGAACAACTGTTGATGTATGGAGATATTCTTTGGTTGATGGACTTCCGGATGCTTCAGATCTCAGTAAATATAAGAAATATCCTTCTAATCTAGTATTATTGGTTAATAATCAAAAGGTAGTTGGTGCTTGGTTAGCTTTTAATCAATTTGAAATTGGTCCTTCAGTGAAGAAACATTATTTAAAGGATATTACAGGATTAGATTTTGAAGATTGGGTTCAGAAAAAGAGTTTGTTTACTGAACTTGGGAAAAATAAAGACATTGCTTCACTTGATCCAGTGGATGTAGTAAAAACGTATTTTAAAGCTATTAATGATGGTGATAAGACAAGAGCTTATGAATGTTTAGCCCCAACTGTAATGCTTGATTCTCTTACAGATAATCTTGGAATAGATCAAGGAAAGGCTCGGGAAGATCTTCTTTATAATCTAAAATTCGTTAAAATGAACTCTATGGTTGAAGGTATGGCAAACATTAAGCCAATATCCTTTATTCTTAAAGACTCTGAAAATCACTTAGCCATAAAAAATGTTGGTAATAGAACAGAAGTGGAAGTTGATACTGCTTGGCTTAATAGTGATAATAGTAAAGATGGTACGTTTGTCACGTTGAAAAAATATGCAAATGGATGGAAAATTAAAGGCATGGGTAATCCCTAGGTGATAAAATGATTGTCTTGAAAGAAATTGAAGATTATATTTTCATACAATATTTACCTTGTAAAAGAGTAGGTATTTATTTATACTTAATTTTAATAATTATTTTATCCGATCGCTACCATTGTTAACACCCCCATCGCACACAGCGAAAGCGACTATCACCAAATCAAAGATTTGGGATATCTGCTTTTCTATCAAAGTGGGGGATAAGCACTGCTACGCGCCTGGATAACGATTTCTAAGCATCAGGTAGAGTCAAAACTCAACCTGATACCAAGAACTCTATTTATAAATATACATAATTGGGAGTGATTTGATGAGTTTAGAAAGTGTAAAACAGTATTTCAAAGATAACAATTTATCTCTTGAAATAATCCAAATGGGTCAAAGTACTGCTACCGTTGAATTAGCAGCTAACGCTCTTGGAGTTGAGCCTGCTTTAATAGCTAAAACTATGGCCTTTAAATTAAAAGATAGAAATATACTTATATTATCAGAAGGCGATGCAAAAATTGACAATAGAAAATTTAAAGATTATTTTCACACAAAAGCCAAGATGTTAAGTGCTGATGAAGTACTTGAATTTACCGGGCATCCAGTAGGAGGAGTTTGTCCATTTGGATTAAAAACTCAAATGGATACTTATCTTGATGAATCACTAAAAAAATTTGAATATGTATATCCTGCTGCTGGCTCACGTAACTCTGCTGTAAAAATTACTCCAGAAGAACTATCAAACGTAACTTCTGGAACATGGGTTGATGTATGTAAATAATCACTTTCAACATATGGAAACATATTTAAATGTATCCCTATCCACCAGTTAAGCAGAGAAGCCCAAATCATAGATTTGGGCTTCTCTAATAGTAGGAAAAGAGATTTCATAATAAAAGATAGAGTTAAGACACATTTATTTCATCAAGGGATCGACCTTTAGTTTCAATACCAACTAGAGCAACTACTAATGCAACTACTGCGAACACTATAGTTAGCATAAGAAATACATAAGTGAAGCCAGCTTGTTTACCTTTAGTTTCATACACCAATCCAACGATGTAAGGAGCAGCGATGGCACCAATACGGCCAATTGCAGCTGCCCAACCGGCTCCACTGCCTCTAACACGTGTAGGATAAACTTCCGGTGTATAAGCGTACACTGCACCCCAAGCTCCTAGACTGAAGAAGTAAAGTAGGCATCCGAAAACAAGCACAGTAACTGCAGATGTTGCTTGACCAAATAAATATGCTGATAAGGAGGTACCTATTAAGTAGACTACTAGAACTACTTTACGACCAATCTTTTCTATTAGATAGGCTGCACTGTAATATCCGGGCAGTTGGGCAATGCTCATAATTAATGTAAATTGAAATCCCTTTACTAAGCTGAACCCTTTGCCAACAAGCAGAGTCGGAGTCCATAAAACAAACCCATAATATCCAAAATTAATACCTAACCATAGAACCCACAGCACAATGGTGCGCCTAAAATAAGCTTTGGACCATAAATCAGCAAGAGTGATACTATTCATTTTTTTATTTTTGGACAAATCGGTTACAGCTATTTCATTATTAATTATTCCAGCCTGTTGTTCCATTTTACGTACAATTCCATCTGCTTCTTTCCAACGTCCTTTTTGTTCCAAGTATCGAGGAGATTCTGGAATATTTCTTCTCAGATAGGCTGCATACAGTGCTGGTATTCCTCCTAAGAAAAATCCAATACGCCATCCATATACTGGTATCAAAAGGTAAGCAATTAAAGCTGAAGCAATCCATCCCCAAGCCCAGAAACTTTCTAACAAAACAACCATCCGACCGCGGGATTTAGCAGGTGAAAATTCACTAACCAAAGTAGATGCTGCCGGCAGCTCTCCACCTAGACCTAATCCAGTTAAAAATCGTAACAACAATAATATACTAAAGTTAGGAGAAATACCGGATACGGCACTGGCTAATCCATATAGAACAAGAGTAAATGTAACGACTGTTCTTCTACCATATTTGTCAGCGACCATTCCAGCTACAGCGGCACCAATAGCCATTCCCACTGCCGAAGCACTTCCGAGTAAGCCTAAATCGGCAGGAGTAAGTCTCCATGACTTTCCAATTGAAGCCATTACACCAGCCATCATGCCTTGATCCATGGCATCAAACAACCATCCAATACCTGACAAAAACAACACTGTCCAAAGCATGTGTGTAGCTGGCAATTTTTCAATTCTTCGCGAAATACTACTCATTTAATTCACATCACTTTCTTAAAGAGCTATTTATTTTTTAATCTTTTTAAATAACTAACCTTTTATATTTTTTGTATAATACTGCAGAATATTTACGTCAATAATGACTTCCTACATAAATACTCACCTCTAATAATATAAATTTTATAGCTTCAACATTTATATTATAATGTATATACATGTGTAAATTCAATACTTTTCCACATTTTAGTTTATTAAATATTTCTTACCTTTATGTATATAAGTTATTGCAATAATAAAATAGCTATAAAAATTATTAAAATAAGGGAAACCATTAAATTGGAAACTAAAGAAATTTGAAGTATTAGAAGCTGAAGAAATATATAAAATTTTAAAAATAAGAAATGAAGTATTTATTATAGAACAGAAATGCCCTTACCAAGGTTGTGACGATAAAATCTAGAAGATAGTATTCCACATATAGATATATTAGCTGATATTACATAAAGATACGTGTAAAAATAAGACCGCATATTGGATAGAAATTCAAATATGTAGCTTGTTCTTACACGTATATATAGGTATACAGAAATTTGATATGTCAAACAATTTTTCCTTATACTGTACAAACCAATAATATATCACAATTTAAGCATTCTTTTCACTTTGCTCAAGATTAACAAAGTTTTATATATAGATATTTATTTAATTTGTTTAAATCCTCCTATGCTAGAATCGTATTGAATAGTAGCTTCAGTAGTATCTCCACCAAATGTTACATCTAAGGAATTGCTAATAACATTTGTAACAACAGTACCATTAGTAATATCTGCTTCAAGGTAAACTGTTACAATTTCATATGGAGTGAATTTTGCAGATTGATTCAATGGTACTATAGAAGCATTAATTGGGCTTCCAGAAACTAAAACCCCATTACATTCTGCTTCTTGGGTTAGTCCAAAAATTAATGTATCATATCCAGCCATCTTATGCTCAACAGCATATTGTCCTTCTTGTATATCTGAATTTGATTCAGGAGGATCAAATGTTCCCTTATTAAACGTATATAATTGTTTTGAAACTGCACTAACTTCAGATAACTTATCAATCGTAGCTCCCGATTTTAATTCTGAGTTTGAAGCATAAATTGCATAGTTACCATTCCAGCTTACATAATTACTTTCAAATGGTTGAAATGTTATCCATGCAACAGTATTTCCAGTTGAAGCTTTCTTTAATAATACTACATTTTGACCTGCATCAAAAACAGTTGCAACATCTTTTGAATTAAAGAGAATGTTTAATTTATAATTTGGCATAAGTTAATACCCCCGTTTTTACACATTTTATAACATGTGAAGTAAAATTTATATTCACATGCTACATTGATATATACTAAAAATTTGTTTTAAATAGAACTTCTTATATATAATTTTTTAAAATAGGTTAATAAACATGATAAAGGAAGATTAAAAAATTTATTTGACAATAGCTTAAATTAGTACTACAATTAAGAAAATCAAATTAAAAAACTATGACAGGAATCAAGTAGATATATAATATTCAAAGAGAGTGATGTTTGCTGTAAATTCACAATATTTATATATTGAAAACTCATCCTCGAGTTATTAGCTGAAATATCAGTAGGCTACATCGGTTGAACCCGTTATTTTATAAAGAAAAAATTTGGATGGTACCGCGGTATTGTTTCTCGCTCCAAGAGAAACAATACCGCTTTTTATTTTAACAACTTAATATTATAAAAATAATGATAGGGACAAGTAGATATAACTATACTTTAAAGAGAGTGCGCATGGTGAAAAAACACATTTATATTATATTGAAACTCACCCTTAAATTGCAATCTGAAATCAGTAGGACTTGTGCCGGCATGAAGCCGTTAAACTATTTAAGTGATAAATTTGGGTGGTACCGCGATAGACCTTTCGCCCCATGGGAAGGTCTATTTTTTATACTCAATTTTAGAAAATAATTTTTACTGGCCAGTGAAATTATATATAAAAAAATTAATTTTGCACTTATTGGATGGAGGTATTTTAATGGAATCAGTTAGTTACATTTCTGAAAAGATGGATTATGTTCCAGTATCTAAATTGCATTACAAGATATTATGGCTTATAGGCCTTGGAATATTTTTAGATGGTTTTGATGTATATCTGGCAGGGGGAGTTTTAGGAGTATTATTAAAAAGTGGATGGTCAAATATTGGCTTAAATGCTACCTTTATCTCTGTAACTTTTTTAGGACTTTTAATAGGTTCACTTCTTACTGGATTTTTAGGGGATAGTTTCGGACGTAAATTTTCCTATCAGTTGAATCTTTTAATATTTGGAGGAGCCTCTCTTGTGGCTGCATTTTCTCCTAATATGATTTTTTTAATAGCCTGTAGAGGAATAATGGGGATTGGTCTTGGTGCTGAAATTGTTACAGGATATGCATTGCTTGGAGAATTTGTACCATCAAAGACGAGAGGAAAGTGGGTATCCATGCTTTCTCTTATAACAAACTGTTCTACTCCAGCAGCTGCATTTTTAGGGTATATCATAATACCTAGATTTGGATGGAGATGGATGTTTGTATTTGTAGGAGTATTTTCCATAATTGTATGGTATCTTAGAAAAAGTATGCCTGAATCTCCAAGATGGTATGAATCAAAGGGAATGGAAAAAGATGCACAGGATGTAGTAGACATATTCTACAGTGCAGCAGAAGAGGAATCAAGAAATTCCATATCTCAGCCCAGTGTAATAAAAAAAGAGAAACATAGGGATGAAGGAAAATTTACTGATTTATTTAGTAAAAATATGATCTCGAGAACTATTGTAGGCTGTGTAGTACTAATTGCAATAAACACCTTGATATACACCTTTGTAAGTTGGGCACCTACGTTTTTCTTGAGAAAGGGAATAAATATTTCCAAATCCCTAGGATATACAACTATAATGATGATAGGCGCACCACTTGGAGCTTTAATTGGCAGCTTCATTGTAGATAAATTTGGGCGTAAATGGTGTCTTACTGTATTTATGCTTGCAGCTGGTGCACTTGGATATGCCTACGCTTCACAAAATGCTATGGGAATAATATTAACAATGGGATTTTTCTTAACTGTAATAATATATATTTTACTTACACTTGGACTTGCTATCTACGTTCCGGAATTATTTCCTACAAATATAAGAATGAGAGGCTCTGGATTTTGTAATGCTATTGGAAGACTGGCAACTATATTCAGTCCCTATGGAGTAGCATGGATACTTAAAAATTATGATACCAAAGTTGTGTTTATAACACTTGGATTTATACTTATAATAGTAGCATTTATTATTGCCACTTTAGGAGTTGAAACAAAACAGAAGTCCTTAGATGAAATATAGTGATTATAATATAAGTATAAAGTTAAGCTAGTTGTTTCCCATATAAAAACTCCACCTATGAAACTTTTCATTATTTTAAATGGTGGAGTTTTTTATATACAAGATAGACTACAGCAAATCTGGTTTTATAGGATAAGAACCAAAACTTCTTGCAGTATCCATAAGTGCCTGTATATTTTCAATTGGAGAATTTATAGGAATTTGACATCCTGTACTAAGTACAAATCCTTTTGGATTGTTATAAGCTTTCTTTATACAAAGCTTGCTTTCACGTACAACGTCATCATAAGTCCCATACCTTACAGCATCTACTGGTGATACATTGCCAACCAAACAAACCTTATCTCCAACAGCCTTTTTAGCCTTTTCTAGATCCTCTGTATTATCAATACTCAATGTGGTTATTCCTGTTTGTATTAAACTATTCCATATTTCTTTACTTTTACCACACACATGCATGGAGGTTCCCATTCCACTTTTTTGTCTCATTCTATCTACACATTTTTTTACATAGGGCATAGAAAAATTCTCATATAACCTTTTGCTTATTATACTTGAAGAAGAAACAGGGTCACACATACCAAAGCTAATTCCCATATTTGCTATAATATCTATAATCTTAAAATTAGATTCTGTTACTATGTCTAAAAGTTCATGAACCTTTTTAGGATATTTAAGCACCGCTTTTAAAAAATTTTCAGTTCCTAGTAAATCTGAAGCTGTTGTAAAAGGAGCAGGAATCGAAAAACTGACATTTACTTCTTTACCTAAAGCATCATTTACCATTTTTACGGCTTTAAGTCTTACCGGAAGTTTTCCGTCCTTATATGGATCAGCAGGAGAAAGCTTGGATACATCATTTATATCTTTTATGGCAGGTTTGTCTACATATGAAATAGCATTTTCAGGATATATAACCTTGGTTCCCATAGCTTCTGCAATTTCTCTAAGAGAAACACCTACACCAACACTATCATGTCTAAATTTTTTAAAAAGAGCTATTTCAAGTTCAGCAGTTACATCTGCATTATGATAGTGTTCATAAGTAGTTTTTCCAATAAAAGAAGCTAAAGTAACGCCCATCATAGGAGTACATGGTATCCTATCAACAGGTTCACCTTTTAATAAAGCTTTCATTCTTTCTTTTGGGGTCATTGAATCCTTTTTAATTTCCATATATAATTAAACACCTTCTTAAATTTATATTAAAATAGTTATATGTTTATCCGATCGCTACCATTGCTAACACCCCCATCTTCTATCAAAGTGGGGGATAAGCACTGCTACGCGCCTGGATAACGATTTCTAAGCATCAGGTGGAGTCAAAACTCAACCTGATGCTTAGAAATCTGTTTATGGTGATGAATAAATTATAGCATTTCTACAAAAGCAGCAACTCTTGTCTTAATCTGACCTACATCTGTTTTTGAATAATCCGTTTCGATAGCCATATATGGTATTTTTTTCTCTTCATTTACAAATTTCTTTATTCCGTAAGACTCTACGCTGTATGGATGACAGGACTGGAGTATTACATCTACTACTCCATCTATTTTATAGTCATCTATAAGCTCTGAAATTAAATTTGTTCTATTGTTGTTTGGAGTCATACAAGCACAGCCTATTTTTAAATATTTTTCAGCGATTGCATCTATAGGATCTTTAGTTTCATCTACAAGTTTAGAGATTTCCTTAACGCCTGTACAATCTTCATAGCATACTACTACTCCACCATTATCTTCTATAGCATATACAACTTTCTCTGTAGCCTCACCCATTGGACAGCCTGTAATCAATATTCTCTTTGCATTTTGTGATACTTTACTTTCTCCCTTATCATAAGCATCTTTAATTTTTGCTGTTGTATTATGTAAGTCATTGATTAAAGCTTCCTTGTCCCATTTAAAAGAGGACCCATTTAAAATTTTAAGTAACTCTATGCCTGTTATTGGAGGAGGGCACATTTTTCCTAATTCATAAAATTCCTTTAAAGCTTTTCTCTCTCTATTACGAAGTTTTATAGAATTTTTTAACTTTTCATCAGTTATAGTTGTATTGAATTCTTTTTCAAGCTTTTCCTTTAATTTTATCAATTCATCTTTCCATAATTTATAGCTATCAACATCATCAGGCATCTGCGGCAGGTGCATTACATGTACATTCTTAAATTCACCTAAGTATTCATACATCTTTTTCTTTCCATCACAAGTAGTTTCTCCTACAATTAAATCTGAGAAATAAAAATAAGGACATTTGTCCGTTATAGCAAAACCGTAACTTGATTTAATAAGCGGGCATAGATTTCTAGGTAAATGCTTTTCCGCATCTTCTATGGTTTCATCACTTTTTGAACACAGTGAAACAGCCAAAGCCCCTGAAGCATTTATAATTTCCCATGGAGTAAAAGTACAAAAAGTTCCTACAACTTTTTTACCCTCATCCTTTAGATTTTTTATAGTTATAAATCCTTGTTTTCTAGAATCACTAAAATCATTAAATATTTGGGGTAAATCATTCATTTATCAATACCTTCTTTACTTTTTATTTTTAATAAATTGCATATTTTAATATTATCATAGATTATATTGGTAATTTTATCTATAAAAAAATCTTATATTATTCAAGTTGATTATTTGTTTTACATATAATTATTGTTAAATTTTCACATATAGGGATATAATTGAACTAGTATTATACGGTTATGCAATGTTACATATCATTTAGTTAGCTAGAGGAGAAAAGTTAAAATGTGCTTAGTAAAATTTATAAATAGAGATGTAGAAATTAAAGTGAAAAGAAAAACTACTTTAATGGAATGTATTAGAATGGCTGGATTTAAAATGGAGACCCCCCGTAATTATAGACATAGGAACCAAAGGTAATATTAAGTACCGGAAGATTTAATAAGGAATTACAAAATAAACTTAAGGATAGGATAAAAGATAAAAAGTTTTATATTACTGATAATATGTATATATCGCAAAAAGATATAAGACAAATACAACTGGCCAAAGCTGCCATTTCATCAGGTATTACTATGCTCTTAAAGCAAATTGACATAAGCATTGAATCTATAGAAGAAATAGTGATTGCAGGTGCTTTTGGCTATCATATAAATCCTGAAAGTATAAAAGAAATAGGCCTTATACCTAAAGGGTTTAATAATAAAATAACTTTTGTAGGTAATTCAGCTATAGAAGGAGCGAAGATAGCCCTTATAAATGAGGACAAGCTAAATGAGATGAGCACTATTAGAAATAATATAGAAATAGTAGAGTTATCAACAAGAGACGATTTTCAAGATCACTTTGTAAAAGCTTTGAATTTTTAATTGTATATACAAATATAAATTTAAGAAAGGATGATTTTATTATGAAGGATGATTTATTAAAAGAACTATCTGATTCTGTAGTAAACATGCAAGAGGAGGAAACTATAGAAATATCAAAAAAGTGTGTAGAAAATAATATCAATGCTTATGAAGCTATAGATAAAGGATTAGCTGATGGCATGAATAGAGCTGGGAAGCTCTATGAAGAAGAAGAATATTATATACCTGAACTACTTTTGTGCTCTGATGCTATGTATTCTGGTTTAGATATATTAAAACCGCATTTGGAAAAAGAAGAAACTGAAAATAAAGCTAAAGTAGTAATTGGTGTAGTAGAAGGAGACACTCACGATATAGGTAAAAACTTAGTTAAAATAATGATGGAAACAGAAGGATTTGAAGTTATAGACTTAGGAAGAGATATACCTCCTATAGATTTTGTAAATAAAGCCAAAGAAGTAGGAGCCTCAATTATTGCACTGTCAACTCTTATGACTACTACTATGGATGGCATGGCTGAGGTAATAAACCTTTTGAAAAAAGAGGGCATAAGAGACAAAATATCAGTCATGGTAGGCGGAGGCCCTATATCTCAAAACTTTGCAGATAAAATAGGGGCAGATGCTTATACCTTAGATGCTTCAAAAGCCGCTAAACGAGCTAAAGCTTTAATTAAAAAACAAACATCAGAAACTATATAAGGGGAGATCAAAATTATGGAAGATCAAATGACACCTATAGAAAGATCTATAGCATTAAATAAAAAGCAAGAAGCAGATAGGTTACCCTGCAATCCTAATATAGCTAACGGCGTAGCAAGAATTTATGGCTGCAAGATTTCAGATTTTAATACTAGCGGACAAGCTATAGCTGAGGCACAAATAGCAGCGTATAAAAAATTTCATATGGATGGATTAAGAGTATTCACAGATTTATATGCTTGGGCAGAAGCTATGGGATGTGAGCTTACATTTCCAGAAGATAATACTGCTGATCTCTTAAAACCGGCCATAAAAAATATTGATGATATAGATAAAATAAAAATAGCAAATCCTTATAAAGATGGCAGGTTGCCCGTATATATTGAGGCGATGAAGTATTTAGTTGATAAAGTTGGGAAAGAAGTTGCTTGTTCTGGAGGTATAGTAGGACCATTTTCAAATGCCTTTTTCCTTGTAGGAATAGAAAACATGACAAGACTATTTTTTAAAAATCCAGAGGCCGTACATAAGCTTTGTGAACTTTCCTTACAGACATGTATAGAATACGCAAAAGTTGTAATGAGTTTAGGACTTTCTATTACTATTTCAGAACCTTTATCCTCTTGCACTGTAGTTAGCCCAAAACATTTTGAAAAATTCTGCATGCCTTATTTAGAAAAGCTTGTACGATTCATACAATCTCAAGGGAAAACATGTGTACTTCATGTATGTGGTAAAACTAAAAAAATATGGCCCTACGTTGGAAAACTTTCTAAAATAGGTGTCAGTGGTTTTAGTATGGACAATGTAGAAAGTTTAAAAGAATGTAAAGAAGAACTAGGCGATAAAGTAAAAATAATGGGTAATGTAGATCCTTCAAATATAATGTATGGAGGCACAAAAAAAGAAATTGTAAATACAGTTGCCAAATGTGTATTAGATGGATATGATAGTTTAAAAGGTTATGTGGTAATGTCCGGGTGTAGTTTACCTGTAGAAACCCCTTCAGAAAATATACAATTAATGATGGATACTGTTAGAAAAATTGGATACCCAATAGATGTTGAAAAGGTAAAATCATTTATTGTATAACACAAATTCAAAATAAAGGTTGGTGGTTTTTTGTTATCTGAAAAAGAGAGGCTTGGATTATCTCTTAAAAGAAAAAAAGTTGATAGACCTCCTTGTATATGTCCTGGAGGAATGATGAATATGATAGTGGAAGAAGTAATGGACTTAACCCATTGTGAATGGCCAGAAGCTCATACAAGTCCAAAAATAATGGCAGATTTGGCTGCAGGTATGTATGAAAATGGAGGCTTTGAAAATTTTGGAGTGCCTTTTTGTATGACTATAGAAGCTGAAAGTATGGGATCAAAAGTATTTTTAGGAACAAAAATAAGCGAACCCAGAATTTCTTCTTATGCTATTAATTCAGTAACTGAATGGAGAAAATTAAAAAAATTAGAGGTCCATAGTGGCAGAGCTCAAGTAGTATTAGATACAATTAAACTTTTAAAAGGAAAAAATAAAAATATACCTATTATAGCTAATTTAACAGGTCCTATTAGTACCGCATCATCTCTTATGGAACCTGTTAAATATTATAAAGAACTCATAGTAAAACCAAAGGAATCCCATGAAATGATGGATTTTGTAACTGATAATCTTATAAACTTTGGAAGGGCACAGTTAAATGCAGGAGCTGATTTAATTACTATTTCAGATCCAAGCGGAACAGGTGAAATATTAGGTCCTAGCACTTTTAGAAAATATGGACTCTTTTATATAAATAAAATAATTGATGGATTAAATAAATATTCAAAATACGGTATTATAGTTCATATATGTGGAAGATTAAAAAGTATTTACAAGGAATTAAATGAACTTCATAGTGATGCTATAAGTTTTGATGCTGTAACTAGCATAAAGCAAATGTGTGAAAATGTAACAAATAAAGCCATAATGGGAAATGTAAGCACTTTTTCTCTTCAAAATAGTTCTTTAGAAGAAGTAACTAGCTTGTCAAAAAATTGTTTAAAAAGCGGTGTCCATATATTGTCTCCAGCTTGTGGTTTGGGAACTACAACTCCACTGAAAAATATACAAGCTATGGTACAGGCAGCTAATAATTTTAAAAAAGAATAGTGTAAATTAAAACTTTTAGGAAATCCAATGAATTTTATACAAAATGTTTTAAAAAATAAGGTTAAATGATATTTTAGCCTTATTTTTTATTTTATTATCTGAAATATATTTAATAATTTTAACTATATACTATAATATATTTAATAAATTAAAAAAGAGGTTTTGCTTAATATGGATGCTATAGATGTTAATATATTAAAATTACTAAAGGAAAATTCCAGAATTTCAGCTTCAGAGATAAGCAGTAAAATCAATTTATCAATACCTGCCGTAAGTGATAGATTGAAAAAACTTGATGCATCAGGAGTAATAGAAAAGTATACTATAATTATTAGCAATAAGAAAATGAATAAAAATATTACAGTGATAATGTTTATAAGTCTTAAAAATCCAAATTTTACAGACAAATTTGTAGAATTTATTCAAAATGAAAATGAAATAATTGAATGTCACTATTTAACTGGTGACTTCGATTACGCATTAAAAATTGTTACTGAAGACACAGAAACTCTTGAAAAGATTTTAAATGAAATAAAACTAATTAAGGGAGTTTTAAGAACTAAAACTATAGTTACACTTTCTACCATTAAGAATAATTATTCAATACCACCTGATGAAATCTAAAAATAGGGGATACAAGTATATGTAAAAAAGCCTTACTTATATTCCCTAAAAAAGAATTAATCTTTATTATTTTTCTTCATCAATACTGCACGATTAATTATTGAATAGCCGTACTTTTTTCGTATACTATCAATGGCATTTTCTATTTTGTCAACTTTATCCGCAGCTTTCATACATCTTTCTTCACACTTAATTTCTTTCATATTAAAAATTGATATCTGCTGTATACTAGTATCTCCACTAAATCCACTAAGACTTATCCCTAATAACCGTATTGGTAATTGTAAATTCCAATTTTTCTCAAGAAGCTTAATTCCTGTAGAATAAATTTCCTTAACTAAATAAGTTGCAGGTACTGTTGTTTGCCGAGTAATAGTTTGAAAATTAGAATATTTGATGCTAATTTGTATTGTATGGCCTTTTTTCCCATATTTACGTGCCATCATTCCAACTTCATCGGAAAGTTTCATCAAAATAATTTTTGCACGTTCCATGTCTGAAATATCTTCGCCTAATGTAGTAGACTTACTAATTGATTTTATATCCTTTTTTAAATGTTGTTTTATAGGAGAGATGTCTATACCATTTGCAAGCTGATGAATCTCAGCACCTATTTTGCCAAGCTTTTTTATAAGATGTTGTCTACTAAAAAGTGCAAGATCGCCAATAGTTTTAATTCCCATTCTTTGAAGCTTTTGTGAAGTTTGCCTACCAACTCCATACATAGATTCAATAGGGAGTGGCCATAGCTTTACTTTAATATCCTGCCTCCAAAGTTCTGTAATGCCGGAAGGTTTTTTCATATCAGAAGCCATTTTTGATAAGAACTTATTTTGAGATATACCTATAGAACATTTTAAATGTAACTCACTGTTAATGTGATTCATAATTCTTTTAGCTGATTCAAACGGTTTTCCAAAAATTCCTTCACAGCCCGTCATATCAAGCCAGGCTTCATCAATACTATTCTGCTCAATAGAAGGAGTATACTGTGAAAGTATACTCATAACTTCTCTGGATTTTTGCTTATAAAATTGATGATCAGGGGGAATAACAACCATATCTGGGCAGAGCTTTAGAGCTTGATGTAAAAGCATAGTTGTTTTAACTCCAAATCTTCGTGCTTCATAATTTGCAGTTAGAATAATACCTGACCGATTTTTAGGATCTCCAGCTACTGCAGCAGGCTTATTTATAATTTCAGGATGACGTGTTGCCTCACAACTTATGAAAAAAGCATTCATATCTACAAGAAAAATAACTTTCTGCATATTTACACCTGTACTTTACCTCTTTGTATATTTACGTAAAAATATCTAGTACCTTCTATATATTCCTACCAGCTTACCAATTATTTTACAATCATCTACTATAATAGGAGACATACTTTCGTTTTCAGGCTGCAATCTTATATGATCCTTCTCTTTAAAAAACCTCTTCAAAGTAGCTTCGTTGTCAATTAAAGCTGCTACTATATCTCCATTTTCAGCAAAATTAGTCTGTTCTATTATAGACATATCTCCATCCAATATACCCGCATCTATCATACTTTCTCCTTGTACTTTGAGTATAAATAACTGATTTTTATTTTTTACATATTCTATTGGAAGGGGAAATACATCTTCTATATTTTCTACTGCTAAAATAGGCATTCCTGCTGTTATAGTTCCTACAATAGGTATATCTATTAGTTCTTTTTTAGTAGTTTTAGGAACAGATCTATTAATAATTTCTATGGTTCTAGATTTTGAAGAATCCCTTTTTATAAAGCCCTTTTTTTCTAATTTTTCTAGATGACTATGAACAGTAGAAGTAGATTTTAAACCTACACCTGCACATATCTCTCTAACAGAAGGGGGATATCCTTTCTCCCTAATTTGAGTCTTGATAAATTCATATATTTGAAACTGTCTATCTCGATTGTGTTCTGTCATTGAAAACACCCCTCTAATTTACTTATGTGAATTATATCATATAAGTTGACAAATATCAAACTTATGTTCTATACTGATTATTATTAATATACATATTTATATAAAATTTAAAGGAGTACTATGTATGAATAGAGAATACTGCATATTTGATGAAAAAAAGTCCTGCAATAATTGCGGTGAATGTGAAGTCTGCGATTTAGATTCAAACAAGAAATGTGACAACTGTGGCAAATGTCTTGAAATGGAAGGGTATGATATGAAGGCCATAAAAATTGACCAAATTATAGATGATAAAGAGGAAGTAAAAGAGTATCAGGAGGAAGATTTAGAAAACAGCACAAAAAATAATAATGACTCTCATTCTCAATTAAATGATGATGAAAATTCACAATCAGATCTAAAAGATGACAAAATCAATGTTCAATTCATTGATGATATAGATGGATTAAAAGAAATTTTAGAAGATAGAGAAAAATATAAAGATATAACTCATGAAGATTATCCTGGCCTTATAAGAATTAAAAAGAAAAAAGAAACCAAGTAAAAAGTACGTCTGTTCTTTGAAAGAGTAGGGAACAGACGTACTTCTTTATTCTTCTTCATTGCTTAAAGGATTTGAATTTACTGCTTCCCTCAATTGTTCATCATCTACATGAGTATAAATTTGAGTAGTAGATACATTTTCGTGACCTAATATTTTTTGAAGGCTTCTAATATCTACATTTCCGTATTTATACATAAGAGTTGCAGCCGTGTGTCTTAATTTATGCGGCGTATATTTGTTGCTGTCAAGTCCTGCATTTTTTAAATATTTCTTAAGCATCATTTCCACAGATCTTTTATTTATCCTGGTATGATTTTTACTTAGAAAAAGGGCATCCTTATCTTTTATTTTGTCATAATCCTTATTTCTAATTTCAAGATAATTATTTAAAGCCGTCAAGCAGGCTCTGTTTAAATATATAGTTCTTTCCTTATTTCCTTTTCCAACTACAGTTAACGTGTCTTCCTTAATCTTTGATATATTTATGCTGCAGAGCTCTGAAAGTCTCATTCCACAGTTTAAGAAAAAGGTTATGATACAATAATCTCTTTCTTTAAATTTACCATCTATAGAATTTAAAAGAATTTTGCTTTCCTTCAAACTTAAATAAATAGGGTTCCTCTTATCTATTTTAGGAGATTCCAGCTCTAAAGCTGGATTTGTATCTATCAATTTAGCTTTGCTAAAAAGGTACTTAAAAAATGATTTTAAGCAAGCTACTTTTCTAGCTCTGGCATAATTGCCATTATTTCTATAGTTTTCAGCAAAGGATATAAACGCATATAAATCGCTTAAAGTTATTTTGCGTATAAAATCTGTATTTATATCACTTATATCTATATTTTCAAATTCATAGTTTTCCTTAACAATTCCTCTATATATTTTTAAGAATCTAAAAAACATGGTTAAATCAACTTGATATCCATCCTGTGTATTTTTTGACTTACCTCGAATAGTTCCAAGGTAATTTAAAAAGTCATTCAGGCATTGTGGAAGTTCAGGATTATAAATATTACTTAAATTATACTGCATATGGCCATTCCCCTCTCTAAAATTAGGTATAACTTCGCTAAATGGTTATTTAGCGAAGTTAATATTCTATAAAACTAAGCTAAAATCCTTCTTATATGCCTTTATATTATATGAATAATTTGTTAATTATTTTTTGTATTGCTATTTTATGCTGATTAATGTCACAGATTTTCTTTAAATTACGTGCTATTTTATGCTACATGCTTTCTATGTATTAATTTGTAAAAATATATCCTATGCATTAAATTTTTATTTCAATTGATAATATTCTCAATTTGTATTTCAAATTTTAAAAAAGAATATTTGAAATTAAAGTAATTCATTTTTAATTTAAAAATATATGTATCTCATTGTATGAAAAATTCAATTTTTATCAAATTGAAATATTTCCACAATATGGGCATAACTTTGTGGATTCATTTTTCTACTTTATTCTTTCCTATTTCTTGTCATTAATCTTTTTGAGTAATATTTGCAGAATTATGATTTATTTTTAGATATTATATACCCTCTTATTTATAAAATTAGAAAATAGAAATACTCCTAACTTGTATTTTATAGTCGAAAACTTTTTTAAAAACATTTTTTTCAGTACAATTCATATATTTATCAAGTGATTCTTAGACTCAGCCGGAAGATGAGAGTGTTGAGGATAGTAGCCATCAGATAGCTCACAAAATAGCCTTTTTATAAGTTCATCTTTTACTTTACATAATATTTATTCTGCAAAGTAAAAAAATAATATTTCATGAAGATTGAATAAATTCAAGGAATTATGGCAAAATATACAAATGTAAATATTTAATCATAAAAGATTGGAGGAATTGCTGCTTAGAAATTTCTATGTACTTCTCCCCTATTAAAAGCAGCAACTTATATATGAAACTAGGTATTCCTAAAGGATTATTGTATTGTAAATATCACATTTTTATAGAAACATTCTTTAAAGAACTTGGAGCTGAGATAGTAACATCCCAAGATACAGATAAATATATACTTAATCTTGGAACAAAATACTGTGTAGATGAAGCATGTCTCCCAATAAAAGTATTTCATGGTCACGCAGCTTCAATAAAGGATAAATGTGACATCATGCTTATTCCTAGAATAATGCAACTACAAAAAAGAGAATTTATATGTCCAAAATTTTGCGGTCTTCCAGAAATGATAACAAATGATATTCCCAATATGCCTCCATTATTAACCTACCCTATATATGCTTTTTCTAAAACTAAATGTAGAAACTGGTTATTAAAAGCCGGTTTGATATTTACTAAAAATATTTTTAGCATAAATAATGCCTATAAAAAAGCATTAAGTACCCAAGAAAATTATAAGTTATCCATAGATACCAATGGTTTTCCTATAAAAACTGCATTAGTAAGTCATCCTTACAACTTATATGACACCTTTACCAATATGAATATAGTAAAAAAATTAAACAAACTCGGTATCGGCATAGTTACAGAAGAAAGTATAAATAAAAGCATAATAAACAGTGAAGTAGAGCATCTGTTTAAAAAACCATTTTGGCATTTTGCTAGAAATTCTTATGGTTTTTCCACTTATGCAGCAGAAAATAAAAAAGTAGATGGTATAATATACATCTCTTCTTTTGCCTGCGGAATAGATTCCGTAGTAATTGAACTTATTAAAAATAGGTTAAAAGATTTTCCTATGCTTATATTAAAAATAGATGAACAAACTGGAGAAGCAGGTTTTAATACTAGATTAGAAGCCTTTTCAGATATGCTTAAAAGGAGGTGTGCAAATTTATGAAAGTAACCTTCCCCCACCTTGGCAATACTTGTTTTGCAGCAAAGGCTGTATTTGATGGACTTGGAGTTGATTATATAATTCCTCCATTGAGCAACAGGGAAGCTCTAGAAATTGGATCATTTTATTCTCCAGAAGAAATGTGCCTTCCTTTTAAAATAATGATAGGAAATTATATACAAAGTATAAAACAAGGTGCAGATACAATATTAATAGTTGGAAGCTGCGGCCCCTGCAGATTTGGAGAATATTGCGAACTTCAAATGAATTTATTGAAAAAATTAGGCTATAACTTAAATTTTATAGTTTTAGATTATCCAAAAGATATAGGATTGAAAGAACTTATGAGAAGACTGCTTTCTATTGGATCAGTTAGCAAGAAAAATGCCATAGAAAAGTTAAAAGTAGTACATCAAGGACTTAAGATAATAAATCTAATGGACAATATAGATAAAAAGGCAAAATTATTATCAGGTTATGAAATAAAAAAAGGACAGTGCAAAGATATATTAAAAGATTGTAAATTAAAAGCTTTTAAAACTGCTTCACCAGAAGAAATGATATTTACTATAAAAAAATATATGGAGCAGTTAAGCAAAGTACCAATTTCTAAAAATAAAAACCCTTTAAAAATTGCTATAATCGGTGAAATATATACTATAATAGAACCTTTTTCAAATCTTTTTATAGAAGAAAAACTTATGAATTATGGAGTATCTACAGCTAGATATCTTTCTCCAAGTTGGTGGATTAAAGATATGGCTTTATCTCCATTAAAGTTGAATTCACTCAATTTAAGAAAAAATTCTAAAAAATATTTACCTTATTATATAGGAGGTCATGCGAGGGAATGTATAGGAGAAGCTGTTTTAGCAGATAAAAGAGGGTTTGATGGTGCTATACAGATTTTTCCTATGGGATGTATGCCTGAAATTGTATCAAAATCCATACTTCCAACTATATCAAAGGATAGAAATTTCCCTATACTTACATTAATAGTAGATGAAATGACTGGTGAAGCTGGATATATAACAAGAATAGAAGCATTTTTAGATTTACTTGAAAGGAGAAAAAAAAATGTATTATATGGGAGTTGACGTAGGCTCAGTTAGCACAGATATTGTAATAGTTGATGAAAATATGAACTTACTTGAATCACTTTATTTGAGGACAAAAGGAAGACCTATAAGTGCAATTCAAGAAGGATTTAAATTATTGAAAAATAAATATAAAGACACAGACATAAGTGCAGTTGGAACCACTGGAAGCGGAAGACAAATTGCTGCTTCTATTATAGGCGCTGATATAATTAAAAACGAAATAACTTCTCATGCCGTTGCTGCCTTAAACCTAGATAAAGATGTTAAAACCATAATAGAAATAGGTGGACAGGATTCTAAAATAATACTTTTGCAAAATGGAATTGTGCTAGATTTTGCAATGAATACAGTATGTGCAGCAGGAACAGGTTCCTTTTTAGACCGTCAAGCTGAAAGATTAGATATACCTATTGAACAATTTGGAGAATATGCTTTAAAGTCTACTTCTCCTGTAAGAATAGCAGGGAGATGTGCCGTATTTGCTGAATCAGATATGATACACAAGCAGCAATTAGGTTATAGTAACTCTGATATAATAAAAGGTCTTTGTAATGCTCTTGTCAGAAATTATTTAACCAATGTGGCCAAAGGCAAAGATATAAAATCCAAAATATTTTTTCAAGGAGGAGTTGCTGCAAATATAGGAATGAAGACTGCTTTTGAAGAAATACTGAATAAGGAAGTAGTAATCCCTCAAAATTTCAAAGTAATGGGTGCCATTGGTGCAGCCATTTTAGCAAAGGAAGCTTTGCAAAAAAGTAATAAGATCACTAACTTTAATGGATTTAATTTAGCAAATGCTAGTTTTACATCTAAAAGTTTTGAATGTGGAGGATGCCCTAATAGATGTGAAGTTGTAAAAATATCAGGCACTAAAAAAACTATGGGCTTCTTTGGTGGAAGATGTGAAAAGTGGAACAAAACTATTTCTGCATAAATGCAGAAGTAGTTTTGTTCCCTAAAATAAGTATAGGAAAATTAATTCCACATATCTTTAGTTATATATTCCATATGTTTTTTCCTATTTTGGGTTTCTTCTAAATCTATAGTTATTTCATCTCCATGTACATCAAGTACATATCCCTCTTTTGCTTCAATGGGTAAATTTATTCGTTTTATATCCATCATAGTTTTATCTTCCTTTTCGCAAACGGCATAAGGTCCCTCAAACCTATCTATTATAACTTTCATAAAAATAATCCCCCATTTCATAGTATTATGTATTCCCATTATATTACTATTATACTACCTATTTTTTAACTTTAAAGTATTTATTTTAAAAATTTTTAGTTACATTTTCCTGTATTCTTCTAACAACAACCGCAGAAATCTTACCTGGCAATAGCTTACAAAATAAAACAGCTATTTTATTAAAAAATCCTGGTATTATAACAGATTTATTTTTCATAAATCCTCTATAAGCTATCTCAGCAGTTTTTTCAGCACTCATAGCAGTTTTTATATCTTTTTTACCTGCATTTTTAGAAAATCCAGTTTTAGTAGCTCCTGGGCACAGAGTACATACTTTTATACCATATGGTTTTAGCTCATTTTCAAGGGCTTGAGAAAAGGATAGCACATATGCTTTAGACGCATAGTATACTGCAATATAAGGTCCTGGTTCATAAGAACCCGTAGATGCCACATTTAATATACTCCCTTTTTTTAACTTTATCATTTCTTTTGAAAATAACTTCGTTAAATAAGTAATAGCTTCAATGTTTAAACCTATCATTTTTTCATCTTTGTCTATATCAATTTCATGAAAAAGTCCACAGTAACCTGCACCTGCATTATTAACAAGAGTAGTTACCCTTATGCCTAGCTGCTGCACTTTTAAAAATAGATCTTTTACAGATTCTCTTTTTGAAAGATCTTCTTTTATTATATGTACATTAATATTATATTTTTTTATTAAATTTTTTGCTATTTCTTCTAATTTGTTTTCACTTCTAGCTACAAGTATTAAATTATATCCATCCTTAGAAAATAATTTTGCAAGTTCAAGTCCTATTCCACTTGAAGCTCCTGTAATTAAAACAGTCTTTTCATTATTTAAAGTCATAATAAATCTCCATTTTGGTTATTGATGCTTTATACTTTTTATTTTAATTAGTTTTCTCTTTATTTACAACTGTTGTTTATTATTACTTTTTTGTTTACTTTATTTTCTATTTACATAATATTTATTATTTTAACATAATACATTTCAGTATATCATTGTTTAAATAAAGGTCATAATTATCATATTAACTGACAATTATGACCTTTAAATTTTTTATTAATTGCACTATATTTTTATTATTAACATTGTTTGTATTGTGGTTCCTCTTGCTGTATAAAGTTTTGCCTTCCTTGAAGTATTTGAAGAGCTTCATCCAAGTTTGTTGCTATTTGGTGAAAATCTTTTTTAGCACTTTTGTCCTGTGTCTCAAGTTCAAATGTTTTCATAGTTGCAGCTGCACTTTGAATTCCTGCTATTGCTTGCTGCATTTGAGTTCCAACTGTCATTTATTATCACCTCCTTTAAATTATCCTTTAGGTTTAAATATTAAGGCTCCTATAAATCCAAAAATAACAGCAGCAGAAATACCAGCACTGGTAATCTCAAAAATTCCTGTTAGCACACCTATTATTCCATATTCATCTGCTTCCATCATAGCCCCTTTAACTAATGAATTTCCAAAACTACTTATTGGTATAGAAGCACCAGCGCCAGCAAACTTTACTAAAGGATCATATAATCCCAATCCTCCAAGAACAGCTCCTACTACTACAAGAGTAGTTGTTGTATGTGCCGGTGTGAGTTTAAATACGTCCATCATTATCTGACCTATTACACATATTCCTCCGCCTACTAAAAATGCCCAAACAAATTTTTCCATATGAATGCACCTCTCTTCTATGCTTCTATAGATACTGCATGAGCCACAGATGGTATACTCTCTTTTTGTTGATATGACATAGGTGACATAAGTGCTCCTGTTGCTACTACCAATATTTTATTTAACTTTTTTTTCTTCATTTCCTTAAAGAAATGTCCATAAGTTACCGTAGCAGAACATGCGCATCCGCTGCCACCTGAAAATACAGGTTGATCTTTGTTATATATCAGCTTTCCGCAGTCTTTAAATACTCCTTCCTGAAACTTAAATCCATCCTTTTTTAAAATTTCTTCTGCTATGTCATGACCTATTTTCCCCAAATCTCCTGTAGCTATTATGTCATAATAAGAAGGATCTCTATTTAAATCTCTAAAATGAGCTTCTATTGTATCTACTGCGGCTGGTGCCATAGCAGCACCCATATTAAATGGATCAGAAATTCCCATATCTACTACTTTACCTATAGTAGCTGATGTAACTTTAGGTCCAGTACCTTTTCCAACTACTGCAGCTCCTGCTCCTGTTACCGTCCATTGAGCTGTAGGCGGCTTCTGCCCCCCATACTCTGTAGGGTATCTAAACTGTTTTTCTGCAGCAGCATTATGGCTGGATGTTCCACAAAGAACATATTCTGCTGCACCATTATCTACAAGCAAAGACGATATAGCTAACCCTTCCATAGAAGTTGAGCAGGCTCCAAATATACCTAAATACGGTATGCTTAAAGTTCTAGCAGCAAAACTACTGATAACTATCTGATTTATAAGATCTCCACTTACGAAAAAATTTACACTTTCCTTTTTCACTTTTGCATTTTTTATAGCAATCTGACAGGCTTCCTCCAATAACTTTTTTTCAGATTTCTCGAAACTATCCTGTCCAACCCATATATCTTCATGAAGCAAATCAAAATCTTTAGCCAAAGCACCTTTTGCTTCAAACGGTCCTCCTACTGCCCCACATCCAAGTATAGTCGGTTTAGATTCAAATACCCATGATTGATGACCTTGAATCATTTACATCCCACCTAACCATTTAATAATTACTTTTATAGTAGCAACTACAAAAGCAGAAAAAACTCCAAAAGTTATTACAGGACCTGCAATTTTAAACATATTTCCTCCTACACCAAGAACGAATCCTTCGCTTCTATGTTCTATAGCAGCGGATGCAATGGAATTTGCAAAACCAGTAACAGGAATAGATGTTCCTGCACCAGCCCATTGTGCAATGTGATCAAACACTCCAAACCCTGTAAGTAATACAGCAATTATTATTATGACTGCAGATGTCGGATTACCAGCATTGGCCTCTGTAAACTTAAAATACTTTATAAATATAATTTGAAGTACCTGACCAAAAGCACAAATACTCCCGCCAACCAAAAATGCCTTCAGACTATTTTTAAGAACATTTCTTTTTGTCTCTTTTGTTTTAGCCAAATTTTGATACTCTTGTTGTACAGGAGTCAACTTTTTATTTTTTTTATTGGACATTTCATCACCTTCTATTTCAATAAATAGGGTTTTAACTTTATTAATACATTCTTTAAAATATCAGAATCCTTTTTATACATATCTTTTACCTTTTTATCCTCAGTTTCAAGTGCAAATGACATCAAATTTGCCTGAGCCTTTTCCAGATTGGCATAGAGAATTTTTCTAACATTTGATTGGGGAGTTTGAATTAAATCATCAAATAAATCTATGTAGAGTTCTCCTTTTGAATTAACCTGACCTATAAATACATTATCCAAAGATACACCTTTAGATTCTAACTGTACATCAAGCCATCCTTGATTTAGTCCTAAATTACTCAAGGATTCATTTATTATATTTCCGTCCAATATTACAGTCTGGGGTGCTCCTTCTTGACACACTTCTATTTGAAGATCATTTGGAGTAAGTGGCCTTTTATCTGATTTCATGAGTATATTTATATCTCCTGTAGATTCCATCATGGCAAATTCCACATCTGCTAAATTAAATATATTTTTTGAGCGAAGTTCCCTTAATAAGTCCTCGCCGCTGCATCCAATTTTACTTAAATTTTCTTCCATTACTTTTCCTTCTTTTACAACTACAATTCCTTTACCCTTTAGCAAATTAGATATAAATTTGCTTTTCATAGAAGCATATTCTAAAATTAGCGGAAGAAGCATCCATACAGCTATGGCCAGAATACCAATTACCCAGTTGTATATAACATTTATACACGTTAATGCTATTAAAACCGCTATTACACTATAATTTATAAAATTAAAAGGGGTTATCCTTCTGGGATACTTTTTTCCCATTATTGTTATAAAAAACAAGGTAACAAAAAATAGTACCGTAGATTTTAACAAAATTATAATCCAAATTTTCATATATTATTCCCCCAAATCAATTCTGTTTATATTGAGGCTCTTCATATTCTAAATATTTTAATCTATCATTTAGATTCTTTGTAATACCATCTACAGCATCCAGTGCCTCTTTGTACACATTCTTTACTTTTTTATCCTGTTCTTGAAGAGAATATACTCTCAAAGTACTTTCAGCACCTTTAAGAACAGCTAATGTCTGTTTTACTTGAGATCCTACAGTCAATTTATTAAGCCCTCCCTCACATTTCTTATAAAATTGCTAACCAACTTTCCTATTATAGTTTTACCCTGTTTAAATAGAATTATTACATATAATTTATGTACACTTGTATTTAAATTTTTTAAATATAAAAAGGCCCAAAAACAATAATATTTTAAAGGCCTTTTTTATTTACTACATATAACTATTTCTTTAAAAGTTTTATAAATTCTCTAACCATATGAGGATCAAATTGGGTTTCAGAGCATCTTTCTAACTCTTTAATGGCATAGTTCATGTCATTAGCATTTTTGTATATTCTTTTATGAGTCATTACGTCAAAAGAATCTATTATATTTATTATTCTTGACAAAATAGGTATTTCTCCTTCTTTAAGTCCTTGAGGATAGCCTGTCCCATCAAATTTTTCATGATGACAAAGTATTTCATTTGCTACATGACTTAATCCTGGTGTTGCTTTAGCTATTCTATAACCTATTTCGGTATGTTTTTTCATTATATCCCACTCTTCATCAGTTAACTTACCCGGCTTCATCAATACATTATCAGGTATTCCTATTTTCCCAATATCATGAAGTAAACTCAATAACTCCAATTCTTCCAGTTGCTCTTGAGATAAATTAAGTTTCCTACCCAACTTAACACTAAGCTCTTTAACTCTCTGAGTATGCTCTTCCGTTTCACTATGTTTTTCATATAAAATTTTTTCAAGAGATGCAATAATTGCGTTTCTTGAACTTTTTATCTTAACCAGTTTACTTCTGTACATTCTTTCTTCTGCTAAATTCATAACTTCCTCTAGTTTAAGATGATGGCTTTTTTCTGCAATGCCCCAAGCTATGCTAATTTCAAAATTAAAATTCATTACCTTTTCACATTCGCCTTTAATATTTTGCATTAGACTTGATGAATAAGAATACTCTTTGTCTATAATAAGTACTATAAATTCATCTCCACTCCACCTTGCTGCAATATCATCTTTTGAACATACTTTTTTTAATACATTAGCTATAGTGCATATCAATCTGTCACCTTCTCTGTGCCCAAATTTATCATTTATAAGTTTCATACCATTTATATCACCTATTATCATGCAATAATTAGCCACTGATTTTAAGTTTAGTTCGTCAAATTTTTGTTCTACATATGTTCTATTTCTCAATCCCGTAAGTTTATCAAAATAACTTAATATTAAAATATCTTTGTAAGCAGATTCTAATTGAGACAGCATTCCATTGGTAGAATTAGCAACATTTGCTATTTCATCATTTCCAGAAATATTTAAACGAACACTCATATCTTTATTTTGAGATACCTTATTTATAAATTCATTAATACTTTTAAAACGATTTAATATACATTTATTAAAAATGACTAACAAAATACATGATACTATAAACGCCAACAATAAAAAAATTAAAATAAGAATTATAAAATAAAACTTACCCAACTTATATTCATACCTCATTATAGTAATGGACATGGTTATAGACATATTTCCATTTATATCTCGTATTGTTCTATATCCTGTAATATAATCATTATCCTTTTTTACAACAGTACCTTCCATATTCCTAGAAGATATATCTCTTACAAATTTAGCTTTAGATTTTGTTACAGAACTCATATAACTAAGGAATGAATCGTTTATAAATTTTCCTAATATCAAATTTCCGTTACTTTTCATATTTTTATTAGTTGTTGTTATAGGTGAAATAGTAACAATGAATTCTTTTCCCGAAATATCTATAATGCCAGAACGTATTTCATCATTATTTTTAAATGTAGTTATTTTCTTAAAATTATCTGGTCTTTTAAATAATCTGTCTTCTAGTTCTGATTTTATACTATTTTTTAGTCCATTTGAAATGCTATAGACCATACCACCTTTTGTATCCACAAAAGCCATAAAATTTAAATTCAGCTCTTTTAATGTATTACCTCCAAAATTATTTTTTATATAATATGAGGTATTTTCACCTAACATAAAGTTATAAGTCTCATCCCAGTGAGACCAATCAATAGACGTTGCCTCCATATTCTTCTTTTCCCTACTAATCAATGAATTTACAATTTGAAAACTATCGTCTACACCTTTAGTTTCAATTCTGTCAATATATTTAAAAATGGCAAAATTAAATATAATGAATGCCAAAATCATCAAAAGCAAAAAGCTTGTAAAAATCATCAAGGTTGTTTTAAACCTAACATTCATAAGTTCTCCTCTTTTATTATATTTTTTACATTCACTACCTTGTTATTTAGATATCTTTAACTAGGAAATTTTTAAAAATTAAACTGAAATTATTTATAATAATATCTCTAACCATATACTATAAAAGTATTTTAACAGAAAAGTAATCCATAGACTAGTTCTTATTGAAATTTAGTCTTTTCCTATATATACTTGCACTTCCATATTATAGTTATGAAATAAAAAATGATACTATCAAACTATATTCTGTAAAATACTTTTCCAAAGATGAGCATAAAAAAGCATTTCTGCTTTTTTTATTAATAAACATAAATGCTAAGTTAAAAATATTATTTTAAATTAATATACTATTTCTGTCTTTATACATTTAAGGTCTTTTTCACCTCTATTGCAAAATTTAATATTAAAAGGATCACCATTAACCAAAGTGGTTACAGCTAGTGTATCTTTATTGTTAAGATACACCTTCATACCGCTAATATAAGCCTCCACTTTTTCACCCAAAATATAAAATATATATGTAATTTGTTTTATATCTTTTTCTCTATTAATATACTCACTTGGATTAAGTTTTTCTTCATAAATTTTTTCACCTTCAAAAGTGTATGTCTCTATTTTTCCCTGGCATCCAGGAGCCATCATTAAGTTAAAATCTGTTACCTTTCCAAAACTTTTAGTATTCCAATCACCCATAAAATTATCCTGTTCAAAAGGCTTTAAATCTTTTTCATAGTGTCCCTCATGATGGAGAGTTAAATTCCCATCTATGCTCATTATGATTCTAGCAATTCCAGGTAAATGAGTGAATACAGATTCTTCATCTATAACCTTTGCAGAACTTAATCTCCATTTAAAATTTCTTTCAGCATATTTTGCTTCATAAGGATATATTAAAAGCTCTGTAGTAGTCCCTCCCGACCATCTGCTTGTCTTATATTCATCCGACCTTATAATTTTTACTGTATTCATCATATTACGCATCTCCTCATACATATAGATTTAATTCTAGATAAATTATATCACAACAAATTTTATTTTAATTTCTGTTCCAAAATAAACAGGAAGTAAAGGTGCCTACTATTATTATCCCTAGTATAGTTTCCATAATTACCATAAAACGTACTATAGTAGAATTAGGTAAAATATCACCATATCCCAATGTGGTTATAGTTACAGCACTGAAATATATAAAATTCTCTATTGGATATTTGAAATTTCCACAAACCACTGATTTAAGTACCAGAGGACTATTGTCCAAAAACGATATAGAATTTTCAACAAGCTTTGGAAAATAAAAGCTTAGTGGATAATAAAAGTAATCTTCTTTAAAGAATTTACTTTTAAACATAGTATAGTCATTTACCCACATATATTTAGTATCTACTTTTTTTAACTTATTTGCTTGACTTTTTTTATAGCAATTAAAGCTTTTATACGTTTCATTTTCATTTACTGTATAAAAGCATATTTTTAATTTACAACTGTTAAACTTACTATTAACCCTATCTTCTCCCATATCTTCTAGGCTTATATGGGTTACGCCCTTATCTTTTAACAATGTACTATAATAGTTGGCCCACAATTTTCCTAAAGACTTATCAAAGGAAAATACATTTATAGAAGAACCTGAATCATCTACAATTTCTAAATTTGAAAAAGGTCTTTTGTATTCATCAGAATTTATTAAATCTTCCACAGTGCTTTTCAATTCTCTGCTTTTAATTTTAATGTTTAGATTTTTTTTAAATGCATCTATTTTTGTAGTCATATTTACATCTTTTTGAAATACAAAAAAATCTCCCCTAGAATTATTTGCAATGTTCCAATAAATAAGCCCAAATAAAAGTAATACAGTTACATAGGAAAATGCCAATACAGACAAAATGGTTTTCTTTTTAATTTTATATATACTAATAAACTTCTTCATAAACATACCTCTATCTACTGTATATATATTTATACTTTTTGAAAAAGTTTATTATCACATTTTCCTATTAATTTTTCACCCTAATTTAACTGTTTCTAATCTTCAGCTTAGTCCCTTCTTTTGAGTCTATTATATCTATTCCCATGGATTTAAGCTCATCTCTAATAACATCTGCCTTATGCCAATCCTTGTGGTTTCTTGCATCATTTCTCTCACATATGAGTCTTTTGATATCTTCTGAATCCAACTTTTCTAAATTATGATTGTTGGACTTTAAAAGATCCAGTGAAAAAACAGTATCAAAACTTTCTATAAGTAAGCTTTTTTCCTTATTTGTCAATTCATTATCTTTTATAACTTCAAATAACACGGTAAATGCATTTGGTATATTCAAATCATCACTTATCTTTTCCTGAAACTTATTTTTATACTTATTAACAAGTTCCTTATCTGCCCTCTCATTTTCTTTTACATTTGAAACTATATCTGCAACTTTCTCCTTTAATTTTTTGTAAGCTAATTGTGCCTGCCTTAATGCGTCAAAGCTAAACATAAGCTGTTTCCTATACCTAGATTGAAGACAAAAGTATCTATAATCCATAGGTGAGAAACCTTCCTTTTCAATTTTAGAAAGAGTTAAAAAATCACCTTTTGATTTAGACATTTTGCCATCAGATAACACCAAAAATTCTCCATGCATCCAATAATTTACCCATTTGTGTCCAAGTACTGCTTCTGATTCAGCTATTTCATTTGTATGATGTACTGGAATATGATCTACTCCACCGCAGTGTATATCTATTCTATCTCCTAAGTATTTTATTGACATAGCAGAACATTCTATATGCCATCCAGGAAAGCCTTTTCCCCAAGGGGAATTCCACTGCATTATTTGATCTTTAAATTTAGAATTTGTAAACCAAAGTACAAAATCCAGCGGATTTTTCTTATTCTCATCCACATCTATTCTAGCTCCTGCTTCCAATTCTTCCATACTTAAATTGGCTAGTTTATTATAATCTTTAAACTTATCAATTTCATAATACACATTACCTTTTGATGTATAGGTATATCCCTTTTTCTCCAGTGTCTTAATTATGTCTATCATATCTTGAATATGATCTGTAGCCTTACAAACTATATCAGGTTTTCTTATATTAAGTTTATGACAATCCTCAAAAAAAGCATTCTCATAAAATTTAGCAATTTCCCATACAGTTTTATTTTCACGCTCAGCCCCTATTTGCATTTTGTCTTCACCTGTATCTGCATCAGATTGCAAATGTCCTACATCAGTTATATTCATAACATGCTTAACTTTGTAGTGACCATATTCAAAAGCTTTCTTTAATATATCTTCAAAAATATATGTTCTTAAATTTCCTATATGAGCATAATTATAAACTGTAGGACCGCAGGTATAAATTCCAACTTTTCCTTCATTTACAGGAACAAATTCTTCTTTTTTTCTACTCATTGTATTATAAACGTAAAAATTCATAGTATATCTCCCCTTACTAGGCATAAACTGTTAAAATTGTGTTATAAATAAATATTATCACAATTTTATTATAATTCAATAATCTCACATGTCCTATTTTACATAATCCCTTATATAATTGTTAAAATCCCAAAGATGTAAAAATCTTTCTGAACTACTATATCCTGATTGGAAAAGTTTCATTCTCATTTTACCGGATATATTAAATTCTGTACTTCTAACTCCCAATGTTGGAATAAATACAGTTCTAACTGCATATTTATCCTTCACATACACTTCTTCATTTTTATCTATCATAGTCCCAAATATATCAAATAAGTAAGAAATAAAGTCCATCTTTTTCGATTCTCCATAGTTTATATCCTTTTCCGCTAACTTAAACCCTATTGTAGGGAACTCTGGTACTTCCTCTGTATCAAATATCCATATTGGAAAATTACTGAGTATGCCCCCATCAACTATATAACTGCATTCACCTTTATAATAAAATTTTACCGGTTTAAAATAAAGGGGGATACTTATACTCATTCTAACTGCTTCTGCTATCTCAAACTTCATAGGATCTATGCCGTATTCTTTCAAGTCATCTGGTAATATTATCATTCTCTTTTTAGTTATATCTGATGCTACTATTTTAAGAGGTGACTTTCCATCTACACTTATATCTCCAAAAGTTCTTTTTCCCTTTTTAGATATGAGTTCTCCAATATATTCTTTTACAGCATCTGAAGAATATATTCCCTTATCTTTAAAAAGTGTAAAAGACTTTTTAATTAAGGAAAGCTCTCTTATCCATTTTTTTTTAAAGAATACATCTTTGTCTAGGTTCATAGCTATATTTTTTAATTCTTCTCCCTTATACCCTACTGCTAAAAGTGAGGCTATTACCGCTCCAGCAGAAGTTCCTGCAAACTTATTCCACTTATATCCCATTTTTTCAAAACAACATACTGCTCCTATAAGTCCTATTCCCTTCATACCTCCACCTTCAAATACAGCATTTGCTATCATAAAACCACCTCAATATATAAATATGTAAATTTTCATATATTGGATACTTAAAAATCGATTATAGAATATTATTCAAAATAAGTGGGAAACTATAACTATAATTATTAATGTTATATTAAAGGAAGGGAGATTGTCAAAATGCGAATTGAAATTTACTATAAAGGCATTAAAAACGCCAACGAAGCTGTAAAAGAACTTAAAAATGAAGGATTTAGTAATACCGCTGTGGATTTAAATGACAATTATATAGACCCTTTAAGCGCTAATTCAGATTTTGGTATAAATTTTTCAAACGTAATAAATTCCTCAGGAGTTTCCTATACTTCCTCTGGAAGGACTCTTCCATCTACAAGTCCCATGATAAGTGGTTTTGGTAGTTTTAGAGACCTTGAAAACACATCTTATAAAGTAATTGTAAATTCTAATTCTTTAGATAATGAAAAATTGAAAGAAACCATAAAAAAAACTGGTGGGAAAATCAAAAGTTATATTTCAAATAGTGAAAGTAAAGTTGGGAATAATAGTTTACGTTAATTTTAAGTAAACATAATAATTTTTACGTTAATTAAAAGCCTCACATAGGTGTCTTAAAATTTTATAACTCATTATGTGAGGTTTTCTTTTTAAATTTTCTCACTATCATTCTGTACAATTTTATCTTTGTCCTTATTTATTTCCCCTGCAACGGATTGTCTTAATTGTTCTATTTGAGTAGCAGTCAAATCAGGCAATATTTTTAATATTTCTTCTTCAAATTTTTTTTGTTTGTTAGAAATAGTACTCTTTATGTTTGAATTTATTCTAAAATATTCATCTACAACTCTCCACACTTCTCTGGCAACTTGCAGGCATCCATTATATCTATTAATACGTATTTTTTGTATAACCTCCTCCTTTCTTTTCTCAACTAATACTACAATGGCATCTCCAATAGCTTTAATTACAGCAACTAACACCCCTACTATGACAGTTACAGCTATAGGAACAATTCCATTAATAATACTCTGTAACATTTACAAGTTCCCCCTTAAATTTACTTTAAATGTCTGTTACCAATTAGTTTATTAATGTAATGTACGTAATGTTCCTATTTATTGTATACGTAAACATATATATTGAGAAAAACAAGGCAGCTAGCTGCAGCTAATTTTCATAGCAACCTTCCATAATAGCAAGAGCTGCAGCTCCAATAGCTCCGGAATCTTCTCCTAAAAGTGCAGAAAGTATATTAGTGTTTTCGCTTATAGATTGAAAACATCTTTTTTTTACAACCTGTTTTACTTTATTTAAAACTATACTTCCACCCTTGGAGACTCCTCCTCCTATTACAACTACTTCCGGATCAAAGCAAGTTACTACATTTGCCACACATATTCCAAGATAATTTAAAGCTCTGTCTAATATCTTTTTAGATACTCCATCCCCAAGTTCTGCCTCTTTAAACACTTCTTTTGAAGTTATATTCTTATATTTGGAAAGGGAAGTACTCTCTCCTGTTTTTACTGCTCTTTTTGCTTCTCGTGCTATAGCAGTACCAGATGCAAGTACCTCTGCACATCCATAATTTCCACAATTACATAGAGGACCTTCTTTTTCTAAAGTCATATGCCCTACTTCCAGTGCATTTTTAGTATTACCCCTATATATTCTACCATTTAATACAGCTCCTCCCCCTATTCCTGTAGAAACTGTTATAAATACCATGCTTTTACTGCCCTTGCCTGCACCAAACATATATTCCCCTAGTGCCGCTGCATTTGCATCATTATCCAAATATACGGGAATCTTAAAATTATCCTTTATTGGCTTTACAATATTAAAATTTCTAAAAGGCAAATTGGGTGTACATATTATCTCACCTTTGTCTATATCAAGCGGACCTGGAGATCCGATTCCCACGCCTACTATTTTTTTTCTATCAACTTTACACTCCTCAATTACCTTCTGAGTAATCTCTATCATCCTATTTAATATGAAATTTTCCCCTTTTTCCGCTTCCGTTGGTAAAGTAGCCTTACATATCACTTGTCCCATGAAGTTTACAACAGCAGCACAAACTTTGGTACCACCTAAATCAACTCCAACTACATATTTACCTTTCAAGTTATCTTCTCTCCTCTCCATATAATATTTCCATTAAAATATAATATATCACATATTTATACCATTAACTAATTTTTATAAAAAGGTATATATCTATATAAAGTTACTCAAAATAACTTAAATTAGAGTTATTAAGCTGGATTAATATACACATATTATAGATATGTATTTTTTATATGTTTTGGAGGAAGTATTATGTTAGAAAAATTTGTAGATGTTTTAATTGGTAAACCACTGCCAAATGAACAAACATCACATGAAAAATATAATATTTTATTCGGATTAGCAATTATGGCTAGTGATGCTATTTCGTCAGTTGCATATGCGGCAGAAGAAATTTTAGTCGTATTAATAGGCGTATTAGGTTTAACCGCCTACAACTGGCTTGGATGGGTTTCATTAATGATTATAGGCTTATTGTTTATTCTCACCATATCCTATGTTCAAATTATCAGGGCATACCCTCAAGGTGGAGGTGCTTATATAGTTGCCAAAGAAAATTTAGGGATAAGACCAGGATTAGTTGCTGCATCTGCATTATTAATAGATTATATATTGACGGTTGCAGTAAGTGCTAGTGCTGGAGTTACAGCAATAATCTCAGCTTTTCCTGCTTTAGGAATTCATAAGATTTCATTAGTAGTGGGATTAATTATAATACTTACTATCTTAAATTTAAGAGGTGTTAGTGAATCATCTAAAATATTTAGTATACCTACTTATTTATTTATATTGGGTATGATAACTATGATTATATATGGTTTTATAAAATACTCTATATATGGTGCAGCTACACCTATGATAAATACTTCCATTAAGGCAACTGGAACATTAAGTATATTTTTAATTCTTAGGGCTTTTTCTTCTGGCTGTTCAGCATTAACGGGATTAGAAGCAGTAAGTAATGCAGTACCTAACTTTAAAAAACCTAGCCAAAAAAATGCCAAAATAGTTATGATATTATTATCAAGTTTAATATTGTTTATCTTTGGTGGTACTTCACTACTTGCTAGATTTTATCATGCTATACCAACAAAAAATGTTACAGTTTTATCTCAAATAGCGTTTGGTGTATTTGGCAGAAACTTTATGTACTACTTTATACAGATTACTACATCCATAATATTAATAATGGCATGTAACACAGCTTTTACAGGATTTCCCATGCTAATGTACGTTGTTGCTAGAGATGGATTTGCACCAAGACAATTCACTATGAAAGGTAAGAGACTAAGCTTCTCCATAGGCATTGAAGTATTATCCCTTATTGCAGGAGTATTAGTACTTATATTTAAAGCAGATGTTCACAGCCTAATTCCTCTGTATTCAGTAGGTGTTTTCTTGTCCTTTACTTTAGCACAAACAGGAATGGTGCTACATTGGAAAAGTAGTACTGAACCTGGATGGAAAAAACGTGCTTTAATTAATAGTATAGGTGCCATAGTAACTATAATTACAACACTTATAATTATATATGAAAAAGCATTAGCTGGTGCATGGATAGTTATTGCTTTAATTCCTATACTAGTTATTATTATGGCATCTATAAATAGACATTATAATAAAGTGGCAGAACAGCTGAGGGCATCAAAAGAAGATATATTAAATATAGAGTTAGGTAAAAAATTTACACATATTTGTATAATTCCTATCGCAAGTTTAAATAAAGCAACGTTAAACGCTTTACAATATGCTAGGAGCATAACACCAGATGTAATAGCTTTAAATGTATCCATTGATAAAGCTTCTATAGAAAAACTAAAAACTAAATGGTCTGAATTAAATACAGATATATTACTAGTAACTAAGTATTCTCCTTATAGACAAATAATAACTCCATTGCTCAAGTATATAGAGATCATATCAAATGCAGCTTCTGAGGATGAAAAAGTAACTATAATATTGCCACAATTTATAACACATAAGTGGTGGGGAAATTTTCTTCATAATCATACAGGATTTTTGCTTAGAGAGAACTTACTGAGGAATAAAAATATTGTAGTATCAACTTATCCTTATCATTTAAATGATGAAGAATTGAATCAACTTTAGGTGCCTGGCACCTAATGGGAGTATTTTTATCCCACTTGGTGCCAGGCACCATTATACAGAAAGTGCTTTCACGAAACCGTGAAAGCACTTTTAACAGAGACTACATATAACAACTATGCCTCTACACTTTTTAATTTATCTTTATGATCTTTGTGATCTATAATGGATTGGTAATACTTTTCACCCTTTTCCTTGTCATATACATGTTCCCAGTTGGCAACAAATATACTAGCTAAAGAATTTCCAACAACATTTACTACTGTTCTTCCCATATCTAAAAGACGATCAATTCCAGCTATAAAAGCAAGACCTTCTATTGGGATGCCACAAGTTCCAAGTGTAGCTAGCAATACTACAAAAGAAGCTCCTGGGACACCTGCTATTCCCTTTGAAGTTATCATAAGTACTATTACTAAACTTATTTGAGCTCCAATGGAAAGATGTATACCATATAACTGTGCTATAAATATAGCTGCCATAGATTCATAAAGTGTAGAACCATCAAGATTAAAAGTATAACCTGTAGGAATTACAAAAGATACTGTAGCACTTGGGCACCCGTATTTCTCCATTTTTGACATCAACCTAGGAAGTACTGTTTCTGAACTAGCTGTACTAAAAGCAAGCAAAAGCTCATCTTTTAATATTCTTATTATTTTGATTATGCTATTTCCAACCAATTTTGCTGCTATTCCCATAAATACAAGTATAAAGAAAATCATACCCGCATAAACTAATATCATTAGCTTTCCCAATGGAATGAGAGATTTAAGTCCAAAATTGCATACGGTGCATCCAATTAATGCAAATACACCTATAGGTGCAGTTTTCATAATTTGGTTAGTTACCCAGAACATTGTATCTTCTACACCCTGGAAAAAGTTCAATATAGGCTTTCCTTTCTCTCCAATAGATGCAACTCCAAGTCCAAACATAACAGAGAAGAATATAATTGGAAGCATGTCTCCTTTGCTTAAAGAATCCATTATATTCGTAGGGAAAATATTTATTATAGTATCTACAAATCCCTTATTAGTAGCCTTTTTTGCAGTATCAACATAACTAGCAATGTTTGTCTTAGTCAAGCTGCTCATATCTACACCTGTGCCTGGATGAAATATGTTTGCAAATACAAGACCAACGATTAATGCGATGGTAGTCATTATTTCAAAATATACTATAGTCTTTAAGGCAAGCATTCCTACCTTCTTCATATCACCTACTCCTGCAACACCTACTATAAGACAGGATATTACAATAGGTATAACTATCATTTTAATCAGCCTTAAAAAGATAGTTCCAAAAGGTTGGAGATATTTAGGTAGATTTGGATTACCATAAAAAATAGCACCAACTATAACTCCAAGTATAAGACCAATTAAAATTTGAGTGGCTAGTCCACCTTTAAGTTTTCTTTTCTTCTTTTCCATTCTAATCCCCTTCCCGTATTTTAAATAATTACATCGTTATTTTGTAAACGATTAATGTATGTATATATTTTCAACAACTCAATATTACAACTCAACATACAAAAAACTATATTATTATACTGAAATATATAAAAAAATTTTATCAATTTTATAAATAAAGAATATATCTGCATATACTAATTTAAATTTCAAACTAATTTAAATATATAATTAATAATATTTTTGTAGAAGTTTGTCAATCCTATTTATTTAATTTATAATATATAGGGTTTTATTTTTATATAATTAAAATGAGGTGTGTTTACTTGAAAAATACTGCATCTGCCTTAAAAGAAGATTTATTTATTTTAATATTAATAGTAGTTTCAATACCAATAGTTGGAGAATTTAAATTTTTTCCACTGAATAGTACTTTTCGTGTTAGCTTCAGTCCTGTACTATTTTTGTTTTTCTTATTTTGGATTAAAAAGCTTCCCATACCTCTATATGGAGTCGTAGCTGGTATATTTACTGTTATATTTAGAGTTGTTCTTGATTGCGTGCTTCAAAGTGGATTTGAATTTCATCAAGCTTTTTTAATAAATTCTCCTGCATTTTTTTACTATTTAGTTTTTTCATGTTTATTTTATTTAACAAAAATAAATAACTTACACAATAATCCTCTTTTGATGGGTACTTTAGCTGCCTGTATAGACATACTTTCCTCAACTTGTGAACTTGTAGTGAGGTTTTTAGTACTTAGAAATTCTATTTCAGTTTATGCCTTTGGGTTGGTTTCCATAGTCGCAATTATACGATCTTTTTTTGTACTCGGGTTTTTCAACATAATAAAGTTAAATGAAGTGAGAACAGCCGCTAACCAACAAAAAGAGCAAAATAGATATATGCTGCTGCTTATTTCAAACTTATATGCAGAATCTGTACAATTAAAAAAATCCCTAACCTTTGCAGAAAATATTACAAGAGACTGTTACACTTTATATGAATCTTTCAAAACCAATTATTCAAAATTGAATAGAGATGAATTGTCACAAAGTTTATTAAAAATTGCAGGTCAAGTGCATGAAATAAAAAAGGACAACCAAAGAATATATTCCGGACTCTCTAAAATGATTTTATCTGAAAATTCTAAGGATTATATGAATATTGAAGAAATCTGCAATATAATAGTAGACACAAATAAAAAATATTCTCTCACTCTTGGGAAAAGCATTGATTTTTCAGTAAATATAGCATATAGTGGTATACCTGATCTTCACATTTATACTGTACTGTCACTTGTGAATAATTTAGTATCAAATTCTATAGAATCCATAGAAAATACAGGTACTATAAAAATTTATATAGGTAAAGTAGAAGATTTTATTAAATTTCAGGTTTCTGATAATGGCATAGGGATACCTGAAAAGAAAAAGGATCTCATTTTTAAACCCGGCTATACAACAAAATATAATAAGCTAGGAAAACCATCAACAGGAATAGGTCTTTCTTATGTAAAACAAATAGTTACAAATTTGAAAGGAAGAGTTATGCTAGAAAGTGCATCTAACTCAGCTGAAACTACTTTTACTATTGAGCTTCCAATTAAAAGTTTGATAAAGGAAGGATGATATAAATATGAAATTTTTTATTGTAGACGATGATGAAGCTATTCGTTCAATGTTATCTGAAATAATTGAAGATTACAATTTGGGAGAAGTTGTTGGTGAAGCAGCAAATGGCGTTCCCATATCAAGTAGCTTTTTATGTACTAAAAAAGTAGATATACTTATAATTGATCTTTTAATGCCAGTTAAAGACGGTCTTCAAACTATAAGTGAACTTGACCCTTCTTTTAAAGGTAAATCAATAATGCTATCCCAAGTAGAAAACAAAGAAATGATAGGAAAAGCTTATTCTTTAGGTGTACAGTACTACATTACAAAACCAATAAACAGACTTGAAGTAATTGGCGTTATAAAAAAAGTAGTTGAGCAAATAAAAATTGAAAAATCCATAAGTTATATTCAAGACACCTTGAACTTTTTAAAAATGGATACACTAGATAATAAGAACAGCTCAAAATCAAGTAAAGGTATTTTAGAATACAGTGAATTTATATTAAACCAATTAGGTATAATTGCTGAAAGCGGCAGTAAAGATCTACTATCCATTGTAGAATATTTATATACCCGTGAGAACACAAAAACTATTGAAAAGGATTTTCCATCTTTAAAAGAAATATTCACTAAAATCTCTGAAAAAAAACTCGGACAAAGTTCTTCTTCAATTGATATAAAAAAAGAGATAAAAGCGTCAGAACAAAGAGTTAGGAGGGCCGTGCTTCAGTCACTAAATTATATAGCCTCCCTTGGGCTTACAGACTATTCCAACCCAAAGTTTGAAGAATACGCTGCTGAGTTTTTCGATTTTACGGAAGTAAGAAAAAAAATGCTAGAACTAAAAAATAATACTCCTCTTAGTCAACCTATACATATAAATGTTAAAAAGTTTATCAAGGTTTTATATATAAAATCAAAAAATTACAAAAGCAATGATATATAAAAAATAGTATCAGAATTTTTACTAAAATTCTGATACTATTGTTCTATTTTTACTAAGTACTCTATTTCTTAGGGGCTAAAATCATAAACATATTATTTCCTTCTAATTTAGGTGCTCTTTCCACTACTGAGCTTTCATCTAATTTACTTAAAAATGTGTCAAAAACTTTCCTACCTAAACTTGTATAATTATTTTGTCTCCCCCTAAACCTTATAGAAACCTTCACTTTATTTCCTTTGGCCAAAAATTTTCTCGCATTATTTGCCTTGATTTCTATATCGTTTTCCTCAATAGTAGCACTTAATCTAACTTCCTTTAATTCTACAATTTTTTGATTCTTTTTAGCTTGTTTTGCTTTTTTAGATTGCTCATAAAGAAATTTACTATAATTCATTATCTTACATACAGGTGGCTTAGCCTGCGGCGAAACTGCTACTAAATCCATACCCTGCTCTCTTGCCATATTTAAAGCATCTTTAGTATTTACAATTTCACTTTCTTTTTCTCCTACCAATCTAATCTTGTCTGCCCTAATTTCTTCATTTAAGTTATTTTTTTTATTAATAGTATACACCTCCACAAATTAAAGTTTACCCATTTACTATTATATATAAGCATTCCGTCTTGTGCAACCACAAAATATGGTTATTCATCTCATTTTCTCAATATTTTTCAATTGCAATAATAAATATGTGTTTTAGTTTTCCTAATCTATATATTTTCTATTATTGCTTTAATCAATTTCGTAAACTTTTCACTAGCATAGAGGGAATTTTTTATAACTTCTTCATGATTTAGGGCTTGTTTCAATATCCCTGCTGCCATATTAGTTATGCAGGATATTCCAATAGTTCTCATACCACTGTGATTTGCCACAATCACCTCAGGAACTGTGGACATTCCCACTGCATCCCCTCCTAATACACTTAGCATCTTTATTTCAGCTGGCGTTTCATAGCTTGGCCCACTCATGTAAGCATATACTCCTTCTTGAATTGGTATGTGCAATTCATATGCCACCTTTTTTACCATTTCTCTAAGATGACTATCATATGCATCAGACATATCTGGAAATCTAGGTCCAAATTTTTCCAAGTTCTGTCCTATTAAAGGATTTTGTCCTGATAGATTTATGTGATCCTTTATAAGCATCAGATCTCCACTTTTATAATTTTTATTTATTCCTCCTGCAGCATTAGTTACTATTAGGTTTTGAATTTCCAACATCTTCATAACTCTAACAGGAAAAGTCACTTCTTTCATTGAATATCCTTCATAATAATGAAATCTGCCCTGCATTGCAGCTACTACCTTACCTTGAAGTTTTCCTACAACAAGACAGCTTTTATGACCTTCCACTGTAGAAATAGGAAAGTTTGGTATTTCACTATAAGGATATATTTTTTTGTCTTCAATTTCATCTGCGATATGCCCAAGACCCGATCCAAGTATAAGTGCTATCTCTGGTTTTACCTTTATTCCAGAGCTTATATAACTTGCAGCTTCCTCTATATTTGAGTTTAAATCTGTACCATTTTGTTTAAACATTAAATGCATTTCACTTCCTCTCTGCTAAATTTTATTATAGCACAAAATTTTCAACTATTTTATAGATTTCATCCCATATATTTCTTTACAGTATTGTACTGTTTCCTGAATTGTTCTAGGAAAAAAGTCTGCCTTTACATATTCACAAACCTGTTTATCCAATACTCCCCCTCCAATTAATATCTTAATTTCTTTTCCAAACTCTGTATTCCTTATAGATTGTATGCATTCCTTTAAATTTTCAAAGCAATTTGTTAAAAGACATGAAATGGCTACAACCTTAGGATGATATTCTTTAATTGCTTTAATAAATTTTTCAGTTGATACATCCGTTCCTAGATCAATTACTTTAAAATCATTACTGCTCATGGCAGTACATACTATGTTTTTACCTACATCATGTATATCTCCATAAATAGTTCCCATAACAAATACTCCATGTTTAGCTGTGCCAGAGGGCATTAAATCTTTAAGTATTTGTGAAACTTCTTTAAATATTTCTCCTGATATAATAAGTTCAGACATAAAGTATCTTTTTTCTTGAAATCTTTTTCCTACAATTTCAATACCCTTTTGCAAATAACCTACAATATCCATTACAGGTACATTTGCTTTTATAAGAGCATTTACTTCTTCAATGACTAAATCTTCATCAAGTTCTGCCATTGCGTCTATAAGTACCTTGCTCATAAAAAATATCCCCCTCATAATTTATACTTATGTATATAAACTACCATAAATACACCCATAAAGCATCATACAATATGAAGAAATTTTAACTTAAAAGTATACAATATGTATAATATGCTCTTCTAATAACAAATTAGCACTTTTATTATGTCAAATAATAGTTTATTATGATATTGAGAGGTGTTTAATATGGGGATGGATCTACGTACTTTCCTAGGCAAAATAAAAAATTATAATCCTAGGTTATATATTTCACAAACAGAAGGAATAACAATTAAATATGTTAAACTCCTTGAAGAAAATCAAACTTTATTTGAACCAGACCATTTATATGTATGCAAAACCTTTAATTTTAAAAAAATCCCACCGCAAAAAGGTGCTATAAATATACTTTGTATTAAAACTGACGATCTTCAATATAAACCAGATAAAAATTCCATAGTAAATTTAATAGTGTTGAATACTAATATGGATATATTTAAAACTTTCAATGAAATACAAAGTATCTTAATAAAGTATCAAGAATTTAGTATAGCTTCAACAAAACTATTAGATGCTTTAATAAGTGGAAAGGGGCTTGAATATATAGTAAATACGGGATGTGAGATTCTTAAAAACCCTATATGTATCCTAGATCTTAGCTTTAAGCTCATTGCATCTTCCAAAGATATTAAAGTAGAGGATCCTGTATGGATTGAACTTTTAACTAAAGGTTACTGTTCCTACAACTTTGTACCTATGTCAAATGTTCGAAATTTTATTGATGTAGTACACAAAAGCAGTTCTCCTATTTTTATAGGAAAAGATAAATTTAGAATTCCACGTATAATATCAAATATTAAAATTAATGATAAAGTAGTTGGATATGTAACTGCGTTGGAGTGTCAAAAACCATTTTCTAGAAATGACATAGAATTTATCTTTCTTTTATGTAAAGTAGTTGCTTCTGAAATGCAGAAAAACAGTTCACTGCAAAACATAAAAGGATTGAAATATGAAAATTTTATCATGGATTTACTCAATGGAAAAGAAACTGATACACGAGTTATTGAAGAAAGGTCAAAATTTTTAGATTTACGTTTCAAACCTAATCTCTATATACTTGTAGTAAATGTACCTCAAAATAATTTTGTAAACATCCCCCTTCACAGGGTAAGAGATGCTATTGAATATATGCTAATAGGAAGTAAGTCTGTCATATATGAAAATTCTGTTGTCATACTAATAAGTCAAAAAAATAAAATATCAGATATTGAACACAGTTTTAGTAAAGTCATAGAATTCTTTAAAAAAAATAATATACATGGCGGTTTAAGTAGATGTTTTCATGATCTAGCTAATACCAGGAAATACTATGAGCAAGCTTTAAAGGCTATTACACTTGGTATGGGACTGAAAATAAATAAGTTTCTTTTTTTCTATGAAGATTTAGCAATATTTCACTTATTGGAAACATGTTCTTCAAAAAGTAATTTGAAAAATTTTTGTCATGATTCAATATTTAACTTAATGAGATATGATAAATCCCATAATACCAAATATTTAAAGTGTCTTCGTTTTTATTTGTCAAATGAAAAGAATCAGTTAAAAACATCAAAAACTTTAAATATTTGCAGGAGTACTTTAGTCCATCGTATAGAAAAAATTCAAGAAATTATGGGTGTTAATTTAAATGATGTAAAAATTACATTTCATCTCAATTTAAGTTTTATTATACTTGAATATATTGATGAATTTAAATAAGTTGTTTATATTTATCAATATAAATTTTATATTATTGGGGGGATATTAAATGAACAATTACACAGTTACTTTTAAATCTGAAAACCGCACAATATCTGTCTGTGAAGGAACTACCCTTAAAGAAGCTATCACAGCTGAAGGATTAGATTTTGATTTTCCCTGCGGTGGAATGGGCACTTGTGGTAAATGTAGAATTAAAATATTAGATAAAAACTTAAAGGCTACAGAAAAGGAACTTAAATTTTTAGAAGAAAAAGAACTTAAAGAAGGTATACACCTTGCTTGTGAAACTAAGCTATACAGTGATATAACCGTTCAACTAAATCAAAAGAAAAATGAAGTCTATAATATACTACAATCATCTACAGAAAGGACTTTTACTATTAAACCTCTTATTGAAAAAGTTTACGTAGAAGTAGACTTGCCTTCTTTAGACAAGCAGAAATCTGATTTAAAACGTTTAAAAGAAAAATTAATGCAAAAAAAACCAAATTATAAAAATATTAAAATGAATATTTCTGTTTTAAGGGAACTGCCCGTGAAACTTCGTGAAGCAAACCACCATATAACTGCAGTTATCCACGGCAATGAGATTATTGGTATAGAAATAGGAAATACTGAAAAGAATATGCTTGGTATAGCTTTTGATATTGGTACTACTACTATTGTAGCTTATCTAATGGATCTATATACTGGAAAGAAACTTGCTGTTTCTTCAGCAATGAACCCTCAAATAAAGTTTGGGGCAGACGTAATCTCACGTACAACTTTTGCCAATCAAAATGAAAATGGTGTTAAATTAATGCAATCTACTCTCTTGGACGTATTAAATAAATTAATTGAAGATAGTGTACATAAAGCAAACATGTTAAAGGAGAACATATATGCAATTACCATTGTGGGAAACACCTGCATGCACCATCTATTTCTAGGTCTTACTCCAAAATATATTGCATATATACCTTATGTCCCTGTAATAAGTGAAACACTGGAAGTAAAATCATCAGATCTTAACCTTCACATTAATCCATCAGGTAAGGTATTTGTGCTTCCAAATATCGCTGGATTTGTAGGAGCAGATACTGTAGGTGTAATTTTAGCCTCAGAAATGGATAAAAGTGAAGATGTAAAACTGGCCATCGACATAGGTACTAATGGAGAAATAGTCCTGGGATCTTCAAAGAAACTTGTCTCCTGTTCTGCTGCAGCAGGTCCTGCTTTTGAAGGAGCTCAAATAAGCAGCGGCATGAGAGGGGCAAAAGGTGCTATAGATCACGTAAACTTTGAGGAAGCTCTAAACTACACTGTTATAGGGAATGAAAAGCCTGAAGGTATTTGCGGGTCTGCTCTACTTGATATTGTGGCAGGACTTGTGAGACTTGGAATAATAAATAAAAGAGGAAAGCTTTTATCACCTGTCGACTTTATAAATCCAAATGCACTTCCATTTAAAGATAATATAGTAACTTATGAAGGTGCAAATGCCTTCTTAATAGTTCCTCCATCAGAAACAGCACATGGACGTGCTATTATGCTTACTCAAAATGATATAACTTCACTTCAACTAGCAAAAGGAGCTATATCTGCAGGTATAAACATACTTATAAAAAAGTGTAATATAACTACATCCGATATAAAAGAAGTAATTTTAGCCGGTGCTTTCGGTAACTATATGAACCCACATAGTGCCTGTACAATAGGTCTGATTCCACCAGAGCTCGAAAATAAGATACAATTAGTAGGAAATGCTGCTGGTACAGGCTCAATACTTGCCCTACTGTCAAATGATGAATATGAGCATTCTAATACTATAGCTAGTAAAGTAACTTACATTGAATTAGGAGCACAAAAAGATTTTAACAGAGAATTTGCTCATGGAATGCAATTTCAAGATTATAAGTAGAATAAAAAAATTCACCAGTTAAATTAAACTGGTGAATTTTTTTATTTCTATCTGCCTGTAGCTGCAGAAATCATTGCTTTTACATTTTCAACTTTTGCATTTGGAGGTACACTACATCCACTTGCTAAAATAAATCCATCTCCCATATCTTTAACAAGTTTAGAAGCATAATCATACACTTCATCAGGAGTACCAAGAACAAGCTTCCCAGCAGGTACATCTCCTTTAATGCACATACGATCTCCAAGCTTTTCTTTTATTTTATAAATATCTGTTACACCATCTGTTTCAAATACAATCTTTCCCTTTGGAAAATCTTTAAAGTAGTCAAGATCACGCTCCCAGTTTCCATCAATGTGGATGCTACATATTGTGCCTTCTTCTATAACAGCATCTGCTGTCTCCTTAATATATTTCCATACAAAACGCTCCCATAACTTAGGAGAATAGAATTCACTAGCTCCACGTGCTGGAGAAAGGAAAAGTACATCTGGTTTAGTAGCTCTTATTTGCTTCCTTATGCCTTCAACTACTTCTGCCTGAATAACATCCAAAGTTTCCTCAACTTTATCGGGCATTCTAAATAAATCCCTCATAAATTTTGCCATAGAACGTCCTCCACTCAAATATTCATTTACAGTTATAACTGCAGCAGGACTATATACTACAAATCCAGCATCTTTGACATTCTGATCGGCTTGTGGAGCATAAGCTGCATCTGCCATAATTTCATCAACATTAATTCCCAATCTATCTTTTAAGTAACCAGGCATAAAATTGTTCCAGCCTTTATTTATAATGGTGTCATAATCCTCTGGCTTCATCATTTCTGCTTCATCAATCTGCCAAAGCATGTCATCTGCAAGCTCTCGTCCTGGAAGCTTAACTCTTGACATAAATTCTAATGGAAATAAAGGTCCTACAGAGTAGGATGAATTAACTCCATCCACATCTCCCAAATCTTTTAGAGAATCTATTATAACCTTATTCGATACTTTGACACTATCTTTTCCACAAATATCTGCCAACTTCAATCCCATATGTCTAGCGGCAAAAGAATCATTCATAAGTATAACAGGTGTTCTATCTGTTTTTTCTAATGCCAATGTTTTTCTAAATCTATCTAAACGTTCATTGTATAATTGTTGTGTTGTCTTCATATTACTTTACCCCCATAGCTTTTTTACAGAAATCTACTGTCTGCTGTGCATCTTTACAAACTAAATCTGCACCCATGTATTTTCCTGCTGCCTCGTCTACAGGACCACCTCCAACTAAAATCTTTAAATCCTTTCTAAGTCCTGCATCTTCTATTTCCTTTATGCATTGTTTTACGTTATCAAAGCAAGTAGTCAAAAGGCAAGATATTCCTATTACCTTAGGCTTGTATTGCTTTATAGCTTCAATATATTTTGATGTAGGTACATCAACTCCTAAATCCTTTACATCAAAGCCGTTACTCTTCATTACAGTAGTTACTATATTTTTTCCTATATCATGTATATCATCATAAATAGTTCCCATTACAAATATGCCGTTGCTTGATCCTGAAGCTTCTCCTAATCCTCCAATGATCTCTGATGCTTCATTAAACACTTCTGCTGACATTATAAGTTCAGATAAAAAATATTCCTTTTTTTCAAATCTATTTCCTACAATTCCCATTCCCTCTTGCAAATCTGCTATTATATCTAATACTGGTGTTCCATTTTCCTTTTGTGCTTTCACCTCTGCTAAAACAACATCTTCATCCAAATCTGCCATTGCATCAACTAACTTTTTATTCATTTTCATATCCTCCCTCTTTAATTTAAATTGAATATAATATCTTTCAAGCATTTTACTTAATATTTGCAAATTTATTTACTATAACAATGCTTTGAAAGTTTTTTCTAATCCCTAAAATAAAAACATATCTATTTAAAATAAATCGATTTCACTAGTTGCCCTATTCAATCATTATTAACTATCCTGCATGCCACTACAACAGTTCTTATATTATTCATATAATCCCTCACGGAATGCTTTAATGAACTTTCTTGAAAACCTATCTTGTCCAAGTAATGTTTGTGATGCAAGTAAAGCACCCCTCATTTCCTTATTTGTTGGATCCATAATGTATGAGTCCATTCCACGAGCCATAGTTTGAACCATAAATAATCTATTCAATACTTTTCTTGCTGGCAAGCTATATGATATATTACTTAATCCACAGGTAGTATGTACTCCTGGATAGCTTTCCATTATTTTTTGTATTGCAGCTAGTACTTCTATTCCATTGTTTTGTCCTGCACTTATTGGTTTTATAAGTGGATCTATATATATATCATCAAGAGCTATTCCTTCTCCAGTAAGTTTTGTTATAAGGGAATCTGCTATCCTAAGCCTGTCTTCCTGTGTCTTTGGCATTCCTGTGTTGTCAATACAAAGTGCTATTATTTTAGAATTAAACTCTTTTACTAGTGGAAGTATTGTATTCCACCTTTCATCTTCTCCTGTTATGGAATTGATCATTGGTTTTCCATTTTTTACTTTTTTTAATCCAGCTTCTAGAGCTAGAGGATTAGGACTATCTATACATAATGGAAGGTCTGTTGCCTGAAGAATATTTTCAACCAGCCATTCCATGGTTTCCACTTCAGTTTGCATAAATGTTCCACAGTTTACATCTATATAAGTTGCCCCTGCTTCTTCTTGTTTTTTTGCAATTTCCTGTATGTAGTTTCCATCTTTTTTTTCTACAGCTTCACGTATAAGCTTTCTGCTTGTATTTATTAATTCTCCTATAATTAACATACTTCAACCTCCTTCTATTTTTACCTGATTTTCATAATTTCCTAATAAACAATTTAATTAAAACATTTACAATTTAACTTATAATAATTATTTTTTTTACCTGCCTGTAGCTGCAGAAACCATTGCTTTTACATTTTCAACTTTTGCATTTGGAGGTATTGAGCATCCACTAGCTAGAATAAATCCTGTACCCATATCATCAATAAGCTTTTTACTGTAACTATAAATATCATCAGGAGTGCTAAGTACAAGTTTTGCTGCAGGTACATCTCCTTTAATGCATACAGTGCTTCCAAGTACCTCCTTTATCTTATAAATATCCGTCATACCATCTGTTTCAAATATAACTTTTCCCTTTGGAAAATCCTTGAAGTAACTAAGATCACGTTCCCAGTTTCCATCACAATGAATGGCACATACAGCGCCTTCTTCTATAATGGCATCTGCTGTCTCCTTAATATATTTCCATACAAAGCGCTCCCACAACTTAGGGGAGAAAAATTCACTAGCTCCACGTGCTGGAGAAAGAAACATAACTTCAGGCTTAGTTTCTCTAATTTGTTTTCTTAACTTCTCTAAATTCTCTTTTTGAATAACTTCCAAAGCTGCTTCAACCTTATCTGGCATTCTAAATAAATCCCTCATGAATTTTGCCATAGAACGTCCACCGCTTAAATACTCATTTACAGTTATAGTTACAGCTGGACTGTATACCAAATAACCCGCATCCTCAATATTCTTATCTGCTTGTGGTCCATAAGCTAAATCTCTTAAAATTGAATCCATGTCAATGCCTAATCTATCTTTTAAATAACCAGGCATAAAGTTATTCCAACCTTTATTTATAATTGTGTCATAATCCTCTGGATGCATCATTTCTGCTTCATCTAATTGCCAAAGCATATCATCAGGAAGTTCTCGTCCCGGGAGCTTAACTCTTGACATAAATACTAATGGGAATACACGTCCTCCACTATATGATGCCTCAGTTCCATCAACATCTCCCAAATCTTTTAATGAATCCAATATAATCTTATTTGATACCTTTACACTATCTTCACCACAAATATCTGATAATTTTACTCCCATATGCTTAGCACAAAAAGCATCCATATGCAATATAACAGATGTTCTATCAGTTTTCTCCAATGCAATTGATTTTCTAAATCTACTTAAACGTTCATCATATAACTCTTTTGTAGTTTTCATATTATTTTACCCCCATAGCTTTTTTACAGAAATCTACTGTTTGCTGTGCATCTTTGCAAACTAAGTCTGCACCCATGTATTTTCCTGCTGCCTCGTCTACAGGGCCACCTCCAACTAAAATCTTTAAATCTTTTCTAAGTCCTGCATCTTCTATTTCCTTTATACATTGTTTTACGTTATCAAAGCAAGTAGTCAAAAGGCAAGATATTCCTATTACCTTAGGCTTGTATTGCTTTATAGCTTCAATATATTTTGATGTAGGTACATCAACTCCAAGGTCTTTTACGTCAAAACCATTGCTTTTCATTACAGTAGTTACAATATTTTTTCCTATATCATGTATATCATCGTAAATAGTTCCCATTACAAATATTCCGTTATTTGGTCCTGAAGCTTCTCCTAATCCTCCAATGATCTCTGATGCTTCATTAAACACTTCTGCAGACATAATAAGTTCAGATAAAAAATATTCCTTTTTTTCAAATCTATTTCCTACAATTCCCATACCTTCTTGTAAGTCTGCTATTATATCTAATACTGGTGTTCCATTTTCCTTTTGTGCTTTTACCTCTGCTAAAACAACATCTTCATCCAAATCTGCCATTGCATCAACTAATTTTTTACTCATAATACTTCCCCCTTTAATTTAAATTGAATATAGTATCTTTCAAATAAATCATTCATTAAAAAGTATAAGCCCTACATAAGAAAGTGTATTTAATCCATTATAATATGGAATTCCTGCTCCTTTTTCAAGTGCCATAACATCAATTCCATAAGCCTCAACAGATGAAAGTGCTTTATCTTGATATCTGCACTCTTTTCCATCAAGATAAGTGCATCTTTTACACACTGTACAACACCCTGCATTTAGAGGTAAAATATCCTCAAACTCATATTTGTCTTTTATGCTGCTAACAATATTTCTAAATATTTTTTCATGAACATCTTTAGAAGCAGCCATACCTCTCCAGTCAAAAGAATTAGACAATTTATGAACTGTCTGTATTAAAAGTCCTTTTCTATACTGTTTAACTTTTTCCATTAATTCTGATATAGGACCAATAGCTGGCGGGCCCATCCAGTTGGTGTCATAATTGCCACAAATATTTTTCTCACAGGCTTTTCTGTAATCTTCATGAAATTTAATTTTTGATGTATCTATAACTGCTGCGTAACTTGCATCTAACTCAAGTGCATCTTTGACCAAATCGTCAGAATTAATTTTCATATATTAGATCCTCCTAAACTAGAAAATATTAAAATATATTTAATTCATATAACATAAAAGCTCTTCATCTAATTTTTTTAACACTACAGATTTTAAAGTTTCTTCATCAGTTCCAAAAACAATGGCTGTCATATTCACTGTAATATTTTTTATATCATAATCATTATTTTCAGAAAAGGTTTTAACGTTAATTTTCTTTCCTGTAGTAGCAACCCATAAATTAAAATCCTTTTCATCCTTTACAAAGATTTTAATATGACCTATAAAATGTTTATTTTCTATGGCCCACTTTCTTAAACTTTCAATCCAATGTACAAAAGATTCTTGTAACTTATCTCCTTTAGCTTCTTTTTCAAGTTCAAAAGACTTTGTATATGAAAAAACAGCTGGTACTTCATTTAATTCTCCATATAAATCTTCTTCAGTTTCATCGCAATGATGATGGTGGTGATGTTCCTCACAATGGGAATGGTCATGTTCATGATTATTCATTGCTTTTAGCCACCTCTTTCCATATACTATCATTTATATCTTTATTTGCAGATACCTTATATAAAGTAGCCTTTGGATTAACTTCTTTTACAGACCGTTCTATATTTTTTAATTGCTTATCTGTAACTAGATCTATCTTATTTACAAGAATTGTATTTCCATCTGATATCTGTGATTTTATAAGTACTGGTGCTATTTCAGTAAGTTCTTCAAATCGTTCTGCATCAACTACACTTACAATCCGTATGCTTTCTATTCCTTTACCATATTTATTAAGTGTACTTAAAATCTTGCTAGGATAAGCTAGTCCCGTAGTTTCAATAATTACCCATTCGGGATCAACTTTTTCACGAAGATCATTTAAAGTAATTACGAGGTCAGATGAAAGCTGACAACAAATACACCCAGAAAATAATTCTTTTACACTTAATCCTTTACTTTTAAGCACTTTGTCATCAATACCCGTTTCTCCAACTTCATTTTCAATTATTACAAGATTTTGCTTATTGGGACTTTGTTTTTCAACTAAAAAGTGTGCTAGTGATAATATTAAACTTGTTTTACCAGAGCCAAGAAATCCTCCAAAAATAATTAAATTCATTTAATTACACCATCCTTTTCATTGGAACTAGAGTTCAAATTATTTTTTTAAACTTCAGATCTACCATATATATGTTCCATTGAGACCGTTTCATAGGGGTTAATTACTACAAATTCATCATTATTCCAAGGACCAGTTAAAAGCTTTTTAATATAGCTAATTGTTCCAGGAATTACTTCCTGTTTTAATTTTAAATCTGCTGCAATCTGATGAGTTATTTTTATAAAGTCTTCTGATTCATCAGTTTCTGTTTCAATAACTCCAAGTCTTTCATAATTTCCTAGCATTATTTTATATACCTTATCTGCTTTAGCTTTCCCAAATCTTTTTACTGTATCCTTATATTCAGCCCATATGTTTTTTTCAGAATTCAGCCAGCCTTCAGTGAGAAAATAAGTTTCCTTTTCTTTTGAAATATTTTTTCGCCTTTCACTAGAACCAAGTAATAAAGTAATGCAATCATCTACTCGTGGAAAAATAACTTTATAATCGAGTGATTTTAATCCGATGACGGCATTTCCGCAGTAACCAAAAGCTAAAAGCACCTGATCTACATTTGATATACTATCTAATTTTTTTTGTATACACTCTCTTAATTCTCCTGTATTAAGGTGCAGCCCCGATTCTATCCATAATATAGGATAATCACAATGAATTTCATTAATTACCCTTTCTAATTCCTCTTTAATAGTCCTGCATGCCACCACAACAGTTCTTATATTACTCATATAATCCCTCACGGAATGCTTTAATGAACTTTCTTGAGAACCTATCTTGTCCAAGTAATGTTTGTGATGCAAGTAAGGCACCCCTCATTTCCTTATTTGTTGGATCCATAATGTATGAGTCCATTCCACGAGCCATAGTTTGAACCATAAATAATCTATTCAATACTTTTCTTGCTGGCAAGCTATAGGATATATTACTTAATCCACAGGTAGTATGTACTCCTGGATAGCTTTCCATTATTTTTTGTATTGCAGCTAGTACTTCTATTCCATTGTTTTGTCCTGCACTTATTGGTTTTATAAGTGGATCTATATATATATCATCAAGAGCTATTCCTTCTCCAGTAAGTTTTGTTATAAGGGAATCTGCTATCCTAAGCCTGTCTTCCTGTGTCTTTGGCATTCCTGTGTTGTCAATACAAAGTGCTATTATTTTAGAATTAAACTCTTTTACTAGTGGAAGTATTGTATTCCACCTTTCATCTTCTCCTGTTATGGAATTGATCATTGGTTTTCCATTTTTTACTTTTTTTAATCCAGCTTCTAGAGCTAGAGGATTAGGACTATCTATACATAATGGAAGGTCTGTTGCCTGAAGAATATTTTCAACCAGCCATTCCATGGTTTCCACTTCAGTTTGCATAAATGTTCCACAGTTTACATCTATATAAGTTGCCCCTGCTTCTTCTTGTTTTTTTGCAATTTCCTGTATGTAGTTTCCATCTTTTTTTTCTACAGCTTCACGTATAAGCTTCCTGCTTGTATTTATTAATTCTCCTATTATTAACATATTTTAACCTCCTTCTATTTTTACCTCATTTTCATAATTTCCTAATAAACAATTTAATTAAAACATTTACAATTTAACTTATAATAATTATTTCTCCTTTTTAGTATTAGGTAGTTCTTGTAATTTATCCTATAAAAATTATTGAAAATAAATTGTTCATTAAATATAGAATAGCACATATTTTTTTGAAATTCACCCTACATAATGCAGAATTTGACATTGCTAATTTATACACACTGTGTACATACTTAGTTTTGTAAATAAAAATAATTCATCCATATTAAATTTAGGGGAAGAATTTCTCTATGTGATTGATTTTGAAACATTAATGAATTATTTTGAATGTTTTTGAATTAAAATGATTGTTTTTTAGAAAATTTTATACTATAATGTTTACATAAAATACATTTAATGATTAATAATAAATTTTATCTAGGAAAGAAGGTGAGCAATTTTGCTAACAGAACAGCGCCATAAGATAATATTAGAGAAATTAAAGCAAAATGGAATTGTAAAGGTTAACGATTTAGTAAACCTTTTAAATACATCTGAGTCTACTATAAGACGTGATTTAACTTATCTTGAAAATATAAATGTACTAAAGAGAATTCATGGTGGTGCTACAATTCCAAAAGGCCGTCTCATAGAACCAACTTATAATGAAAAACAAATTCAAAATGTAGATCAAAAAAGAAAAATAGCAAAATTCGCAGCATCCTATATAGAAGAAGGAGATTGTATATATTTAGATGCAGGAACTTCTACTTTTGAAATGATTCAATATATAAATAAAAAATCTCTGATAGTAGTAACTAATGGATTAAATCATATAAATGCTATTATTGAAAACAATATAAATGGATATATACTAGGAGGAAAAGTTAAAAATAGTACAAAAGCTGTTATAGGATGCGATGCACTTAAAAGTATTGAAAAATTTAGATTTGACAAATGCTTTTTAGGTATAAACGGCATTCATCTAAAATACGGATTTACTACTCCCGACTCTGAAGAAGCTATACTTAAAGAAAATGCCATTAAACATTCAGGTCAAAGCTACATCCTTGCAGATGAGAGTAAATTTGGAGAAGTAAGTTTTGTAAAGGTAGGAAATTTAGATCAAGCTTCCATAATTACAAACTGTAAAATAGAAAATTATGAAAAATATATACAAAAAACTAAAGTAAAGGTTGTGACAGATTAATGATATATACAGTAACTTTAAATCCTTCAATAGACTATGTTATACAAACTGATAACTTAATTTTAGGTTCCATAAATAGAGTTGTAAATGAAAAAAAATATGCCGGTGGAAAAGGAATAAATGTGTCCAGAGTTCTAAGCAATCTTGGATCATCAAGTAAAGCATTGGGATTCATAGGTGGATTTACTGGCAAGTTTATAGAGGATTCTCTTAAAAATTCAGGTATTCTTACAGATTTTATACAAGTTAATGAAGACACAAGAATAAATATAAAACTTAAATCCAATAAGGAAACTGAAATAAATGCTGCAGGACCACATATAGATAGCTCTAATCTAAATAAACTATTCGAAAAAATAGAAAATTTGAAGCCAGAAGATTTTATAGTACTTGCAGGAAATGTACAAAAATCTATACCATCCAATATATATTCTATAATTCAAGAAAAATGTGAAAACAGCAAAGTTATAGTAGATACTACCGGAGATGCCCTTACTTCTACATTAAAATATAAACCATTTTTAATAAAACCTAATATACATGAACTTGGAGACATATTTGATGTAGAAATTAAAGATATAAAAAATTGTATTTATTATGCCAATAAATTAAAAGATATGGGTGCCCAAAACATAATAATTTCAATGGGAAAGCATGGCGCCCTACTTTTATGCGATGAAGGTATTTACACTGCTTCTGCACCAAAAGGAGAAGTAAAAAATTCCGTAGGTGCTGGTGATTCCGTTGTAGCTGGTTTTCTTGCCCAATATACAAAAAGTTTTAACATAGTTGAAAGTTTCAGATATGGTGCTGCTTCCGGAAGTGCAACTGCTTTTTCTAAAGACTTATGTAAAAAAGATGATGTTGAGAATTTACTTTCTGATGTACACATAGCTAAACTTTAACATAAACGGAGTTCTTGGTTTCAGGTGGAAGGTTTTTTTCCATCTGAAACTTAGAAATCGTTATCCAGGGGCGTAGCAGCCATTATCCCCCACTTTATAAGAAGATGGGGATATTACGGCTGGTAGCCATCGGATAAAGTAATCCAGAGATGCATCCATCGGATAAAAAACTGTAATATGTTTAACTCAACTTTCGCAGTTTAAAAACTTTGCGAATCAAAGCTCGCAAGTTAAGAATTAATAATGAAAAATTAATAGTGAAGGATGATTTTTAGCTGTCGCAAAAAATCTTTAAATTTATATAAGTCAGTGATTAGTAATGTTTTGCTTTAGCAAAACGAGCCTTCAAAAATTTAATTAAAGATTTTTTGTAGTGTAACGGAAAAAAATCCACATTAACTATTAATTCTTCATTCTTAACTATTAACTAAAAAAATTTTATATGTGCAAAAGTTGAAATATTAATTTACAATGGAGGTAAAATTATGAAAATCACTGAACTTTTAGAAGAAAGTACAATAAAGCTTAAATTAGACTCAAACACCAAATTAGAAGTAATAGACGAACTTATAAATATACTTGATTCAGCTGGAAAATTAAACAATAAAGAGGAATATAAAAAACAAATACTTAAAAGAGAATCTGAGTTCTCTACAGGAATAGGAGAAGGTATAGCAATTCCCCATGCAAAAACAGCAGCCGTAAAAATTCCTTCCTTAGCTTTTGGAATAAAAAAAGAAGGATTAGACTACGAATCCTTAGATGGAACTGATGCCCAATTATTTTTTATGATAGCAGCAAGCGAAGGTGCCGATAATGAACATTTAGATACCCTTGCCAGATTATCCAGTATGCTTATGAATAAAGAATTCAAAAACAAACTTATAAATGCAAAATCTAAAGATGAAGTATTAAATCTCATAGATAAACAGGAAGCTGAATATGTAAAATCTAAAAATCATAGCACTACATCTAAAGAAAGCAATATAAGTGAATCCCCTAGTAAATTAGTATTAGCAGTTACAGCTTGTCCTACAGGTATAGCACATACATATATGGCAGCAGATGCGTTAAACAACAAAGCTAAAGATATGGGAATTGAAATTAAGGTAGAAACAAATGGATCTACTGGTGTAAAAAATGAGCTTACTGATGAAGACATACAAAAGGCAGATGGCATAATTGTAGCTGCAGATAAACAAGTTGAAATGACAAGATTTAATGGCAAAAAATTAATCCAGGTATCTGTGTCTGATGCTATTAAAGATCCTGAAGGACTTATAAATAAAGCCTTGATGGATGATGCTCCTACATACCATTCAGATAAAAAAGTTGAAGGATCTAATTCAGATAAAAAGCAGCGAACCGGTTTTTATAAACATTTAATGAATGGTGTTTCAAATATGCTTCCCTTCGTCGTAGGTGGAGGTATACTTATAGCTATATCATTTATGTTTGGCATTAAAAGCTTTGATCCTAAAGATCCGTCTTTTAATGTTGTGGCCAAGCTATTACATGATATAGGCGGTACTTATGCATTTTCTCTTATGGTACCTGTACTTGCTGGTTTTATTGGAATGAGTATAGCAGATAGACCTGGTTTTGCACCTGCTATGGTTGGTGGTTTTATAGCAGCTAATAATGGAGCTGGATTCCTAGGTGGATTAATTGCTGGATTTTTAGGTGGTTATGTTGTTATATTACTAAAGAAAGTCTTTTCTGGACTACCTGCTTCACTTGAAGGTATAAAGCCTGTACTTTTATATCCGTTATTAGGAATATTAATTACCGGAGCTATAATGCTTTTGTTTATCGTAAATCCTGTAAAAGCTATAAATACAGCTCTAGAGCAATGGCTTGGATCAATGGGAACAGCCAATAAAGTTATTTTAGGAATTATATTAGGTGGAATGATGGCTGTAGATATGGGAGGTCCTGTGAATAAGGCAGCTTATACTTTTGGAATAGCCATGATAGCTGCAGGTAAATTCACCCCTCATGCTGCAATAATGGCAGGTGGAATGGTTCCTCCTCTTGGAATTGCTATTGCTACTACATTTTTTAAGCATAAGTTTACAAGAGAAGAAAGAGATGCAGGAAAAACTTGTTATATAATGGGAGCTACTTTTATAACTGAAGGTGCTATACCATTTGCAGCCTCAGATCCTGCAAGAGTAATTCCTGCATCTATAGTGGGAGCTGCTGTTGCTGGAGGACTATCCATGATGTTCAACATAGGACTTCCTGCACCTCACGGTGGTATATTTGTAATACCAATAGTTAGTGGTAATCCACTCTTATACGTATTTGCTATATTAATAGGTTCTTTTATAACCGCAGCCTTGCTTGGCTTAATGAAAAAACCTTTGGATCAAAAATTATAATTATTATTTCTTATAGAAAATGTTCCTGAGAATCCCCCAGGAACACTTTCTATTTTTTAAATTAAATATTCTAATTTAAATTACTTACCAAGAGTTGCTAAAATAACAGCTTCTATATTTTTTTGTTTTGCATTAGGTGGGACACTGCAAGCTGAGTTCATAATAAAACCATCATGATCTTTAAATAATTCCACAAGATCCTTAGCATATTTGTAACAGTCTTCAGGTTTACCAACTGATGTAAGTGCTGGAGGCACGTTGCCGGTAATACACATCTTGTCTCCAAGTATTTCTTTAATTTTTCGAATGTCAGTTACATGATCAGGATCCCATATACACTGAGCTTTAGGGAATTCCCTAAAGTAAGGCAAAAATGCTTCCCAGTTACCGTCCATATGGAACCAAGTTTTTACATTATTTTGCTGCATTACAGGTACTAGCTTTTGATGATATGTGAAATAGAATTTTTCAAAAATCTTTGGGGATATAAAGTCACATCCGCAGCGACTTCCACCTATAAATCCATATACACCAGGCATAGCTTTCATAGCTTTAACTGTATTTTCTAATTCTGCCTCTTCCATAACATCTAATGCCGCCCTAACTTTGTCAGGCACACGATATAAATCCCTAAAAAACTTGGACAATTTACGTGCACCACTTAAAGTTTCAAATGGTGGTATAGGTAATAATCCACCGGACATGCCAACCGTTGTTTTTCCAAGAGATGCTATTCTTTTTTGAAGTTTTCCAGCATACTCCATATCCATTTGAGGAAGTTCTTCTGGATGATATCCAATTCTATTATAGAGTTCTTTCTTCATGTATTCCCAGCCTTTGTCTATAATTGTATCATAGTCTTCTTCCGTCATAGGTCCTTGTTCATCAATCTGCCATAATACATTATCACCTAATTCACGTCCAGGCACTTTCATCTTTGCAAACCACATAGCTGCAAAACTTTGCAGAAAAGTTTCCATAGGTATTCCTGTACATGTAGGAGCTGAATCCATTTCATCAAGTATAGGAAGCTCTGCAGCCTCTATAAGTTTTTCATCCACTAATTCGGGTCTTCTCCAATAATCAGCAATAGTCATTGTAGGATCTATAAAATTGTAATACATCTGTCCAGATAGAAATATTGGAATTCTATCTGTTTTCTCCATATTAAGTGCAGCCATAACCCTTTTATTACGTATTTCAGTCATTTCTTGTGATATCATTTTATTACACCCCCATAATTTTTACATTTCATATACAATTACTTGTTCATTATTTTTCATTTCAATTGCCTCTATTATAATTTTAGTTATTGACATATTTAATTTATTTTGAGTATAATCTACCTGAGTACTTTAACTGATATTATTAATTTAGAATAAGTCTGGCAGGATTTATACCAAATCGTATCAGTATGTACTCTTTTTTAATAACATTTGTATATAAAACACGTCCCTATCTTTTATATTATTTTCCACAAGTTGCAGAAAGCATAGCTTTTACATTTTCTACTTTAGCGTTTGCAGGAAGCATACACCCTGCAGCCATAATAAATCCGTCAGGCCCAATTTCTTTCATAAGGCGCATACAGTAAGCATGTACATCATCTGGTGTACCTAACGTTAAAAGCGATGGAGAAACATCTCCCATAATGCACATATGACCATCTAAAACTTTTTTTGCCTTAAATATATCTGTTGTACTATCTGGCGAAAAAATGCACTTAGCTTTTGGAAGCTCCAAAAAGTAGTCTAGAAAACGATCCCAACACATATCTAAATGGAGATATGCAAATGATCCTTCATCCACTACTACTTCAACTATCTTTTTAAGGTATGGCCACATAAATCTGTCAAATAATTTTAATGATAAAAAATCTCCAGCTGCACGAGCTGCTCCAACAAACACTGTCAGAGGCTTAACCTCACGTATCTGTTGCCTTAAACTCTCCAAAGTATCTTCTAAAATTACATCAAGGGCAGCTTGTACTTTATCAGGCATCCTATATAGATCCCTCATAAATTTGGAGATGGAACGTGCTCCGCTTATAGTTTCAAAAGGAGGTAAGGCTACAGCTTCCGTTAAAATTGGATATCCCTCATCCACAATTTTTTTATTCAGCTTAGGAGCAATCGGCATAAAATATTCAATATCTTTATAAAGGTTTCCCAACCTTTCCTTTATAAATTTTTGTGAAAAATAATTCCATCCTTTATCTATAATCGTGTCATAATCTTCTTCTGTCATAAGACCTTTTTCATCAATTTGCCATAAAGTATCACAAGGAAGTTCTCTACCTGGAAGCTTAGTTGGCGAAAGATACACTGTGCCCATCATAGGTGGAAAGTCTGCTCCACCTTGTATACAATCTACTACCCCAAGAGATTTTACCGCCTTCAAAATTAAGGAGTTTCCATATTCTACATTAGTAACCATATCCGATAACTTTCCACCTGCATACTTAACACAAAAGGCAGATGAATTCATAGAAAAAGGAGGTCTATCATTTTTTTGCAATGTTATGGCTACCTTTATTCTATTTAATCGTTCACTATACAGTTCTTCTGCAGTTTTCATTTTATTACACCCCCATGGCTTTTTTACAGAAATCTACAGTCTGCTGTGCATCTTTACAAACTAAATCTGCACCCATGTATTTTCCCGCAGCTTCATCTACAGGTCCCCCTCCAACAAGAATTTTTAAATCTTTTCTAAGTCCTGCATCTTCTATTTCTTTTATACACTGTTTTACATTATCAAAGCATGTAGTCAAAAGACAGGATATTCCTATTACCTTTGGTTTATATTGTTTTATAGCCTCAATGTATTTTGATGTAGGTACATCAACGCCTAAATCCTTTACATCAAACCCATTGCTCTTCATTACTGTAGTTACTATATTCTTCCCTATATCATGTATGTCATCATAAATAGTTCCCATTACAAATATACCGTTATTTGATCCTGAAGCTTCTCCTAATCCTCCAATAATCTCTGATGCTTCATTAAACACTTCTGCTGACATAATAAGTTCAGATAAAAAATATTCCTTTTTTTCGAATCTACTTCCTACAATTCCCATGCCTTCCTGTAAGTCTGCTATTATATCTAATACTGGTGTTCCATTTTCCTTTTGTGCTTTTACCTCCGCTAAAACAACATCTTCATCCAAATCTGCCATTGCGTTAACTAGTTTTTTACTCATAACATTTCCCCCTTTAATATAAGTAATTACTTGTTTAATAACAGGATAGCATATATATTATGGAAATTCACCCTGCATAATGACTAAATATAGCATACTTATTTATACATTATGAGTATTTTTAGTAATCATCTTTTTTAGTTAATTATCAATGAATCTTACTTAGTTGGAATGTTACAGTAGGTAGTTATCAGATAAAAATATGCTTCCTTGAAATAAACAGTTTTATTATTTTAACTATTCATCACAAAGGAAGCATATAGAAATTTTAATTTTCTACTTTTCTTGCTTTAATTTCTTCTTGCATCTTTTCAAGACTATCAGGTGTAATTTTATAAAGTAATACAATAAAAATCAATCCTACTATCATAATAATTGCTGGAATTAATGCCATTCCATTCTTTATACCTGATACTAATTGGGATGTAGGCTTCATATTTGCAACATATCCTGCCCCCACAAGAACAGCTGTTATAATAACACTTCTTAAAAATATTGCAATTTTAATTGGGAAACTTATTAATGACATAATAAATCCTCGTGCATTTTTTCCAGTTTTCCATTCGCCATATTCCACAGTAGATGAATACATAGCAACACCTAATGCATCAGGAATTCCATATCCTAAATATGCTACAAACATCAATACCATAAATGACATATAATTCATTGGTAAAGCCCATACAATAAGTAATCCAATTATAAATATTACAAGTGATAAAATATAAGTATTTCTTTCTCCAATTTTTTTAGCCAGCGGATTTGTAATAACAGCACCTAAAAGACATATTATACTAAGACCTGTAAAAAATGCAGTAACTACTGCCAAATTATTAACAACATATTTAAAATAGTAAAATGCCATTCCAAAAATAATAAACCTTCCTAAATATCTTCCAAGCTCACCTAATAACAATCCTATAAGAGGTGGATTTACTACTATCTGTTTTATCATCTCACCTATAGACATTTTTTCTTCTGATTTACCTGTTTGAGTTGAAACTCCAGCATTTGCATAGTCTTTAGTCATAAAAAATAATATATAATAGCATCCCATCATAAGAATACCTGCAATTGCAACGGTAAAAGTATACCCACCAGCAGGATTGCCGATAGCCTTTCCTATAATCAATATTAAAGGCATACTTAACAAAGAAAAGCAAATATTACCTAATGAGTTGAACATACCTCTGTTTGATGCCATAGCAATTCTTTCTTCTCTTACTTCTGTCATAGAAGAATTCATTGCTACATGTCCTGCATAAAAAATATTCCAAATTAAATGACTTACTATAAATCCTATTGAAATTATAATTGCATTTACTCCTGCAGAACCTATCTTGGAAAATTGTAAAATATAAAATAGTACTGCAAAAGGAGGTCCTACTAATAGCCATGAACGATATTTCCCCCACTTCAGGTTGGTTTTTTCCAATATAACTCCTGCAGTAGGAACCCATACAAGATCAAATATACTTGTAATCATCAATACAGTGCCTGCTAGAGCTGCCGATATTTTTGCGTAATCAGTTAAGAATGCGGCAAAATAATATATTTCCACATTTACAAATAACTGAAATCCAAAAGATGGCACCCCATAAAAATTAATAATAGATTTTTTCAATTTTCTTTCCATAATACTCTCCTTTCATAATATATTTTAGAAAAGTATAAACCTTAGTTGAATTTATACTTTACTTGCCTTTTGCAGCTGAAATCATAGTATTTTGATGTAGACACATCAACACTTAAATCCTTTACATCAGACCTATTGCTCTTCATTACTGTAGTTACTATATTCTTTCCTATATCATCGTAAATAATTTCCATTACAAATATGCCACTACTTGATTGAGAGTACTCTCCCAATCCTCCAATGATTTCTGAATCTTCATCTAAGTCAGCCATTGTATTAACCAATTTTTCATTCATAACACCTCCTCCTTTAATAAAAGTTAACCATTTATGTTAACTTATACTAATAATAGCATATCGTATATATTTTTACAATTCAACTTACATAATGTTTAAATTTATCATATTTGTTTATACATTATGAATATTTTTACTATATACTATTTTCAGCAAATTGCAAAAATACAATATATAATAAGAGGGACTATTAAAAATAGCCCCTTATTCAATCAATATCAATCCATAACAATTTAATTCATTTTTACTTTCATTTTTTTCACCTTTCAATACCTCTATAGGGAAACCACTTTCCCTTACAGTTGCAAATACATCTATACCACAAGCTTCCATAGAAGGTCTAGCTTCCTGTGGATGTGCACAATGTTCCATATTGCATTTTTCACACAATCTGCAGGGCCCTGCACCAAATCCAAATGCCTTATAATATCCTGAAAGAAAAATTTCGTTTTCTAATTTATTTATAATTTTTGTAGTAGCTGCAAGATCTGATTTAGATTGCACTATCAATCCAGTACTATAACAATCGATTATATTTTGAATTTCCTTATAAGAAGGAGTCTTTGGAGGACAACAATAACTTGTATTATAATTTTTACAACCATACCTACACTTTAATATTGTCCATGCCCCTGTTTTTATAGTATCTGTACTTATTATTTTAGCATTATAGGCCCCAAGTTCCTTTGCTTTTTCTACATATTTTGTCATGTCACTTTTCATTTTAAATTTCCCCTTTTCCACAAATATAATTTTTACATATATAAATTATAACATTTCACAATTAGTGTGGTTAATTTATTCTAATATCTGATGCTACCTTTTTTGCATAAAATGCTTTTAAAAATTCATATTTAAAATTCTCATGTGTATTTCCATGTATAAGCATGTATAAGTTAGTTCCATATTCTTAGCCATATAATTTAAAATTATATAATAATTTTAAATTTACTTAGAATGTGATATTATACTTATATGACATTATACTAATTTAAAAATTCATAAATTAGTTTTAACAAAACTTAAATTATAAGAAGGAGAATTTATATGAAGTACTATTCACTTATGGCTATCGGGCTGTATTTACTTATTTTGCTCTTGATAGGCTATTATTCTTACAGGAAAACCCACGACATTTCAGACTATATGCTTGGGAGTAGAAGTCTAAGTCCTATGGTTACAGCATTATCTGCTGGTGCAAGCGATATGAGCGGTTGGATGCTTATGGGTCTTCCTGGTGCTGTATATACTACAGGTATCTCCAGTATGTGGCTTGGAATTGGTTTAACTATAGGAGCTTATTTCAATTATCTCTTATTAGCACCACGTTTTAGAATTTATACAGAAGTCTCAAATGACTCTTTAACTGTGCCAGATTATTTACAAAACAGATTTAAAGATAATGCTAATATGCTGAGGCTTGTATCCGGAATAATAATTCTCGTTTTCTTCACTTTATACGTTTCTTCAGGTATCGTAGCCGGCGGAAAATTATTTAGGGACATTTTTGGATTTACATATACATCAGGAGTAATAGTTACACTGTCCATAGTTGTAATATATACATATTTTGGTGGCTTTTTAGCAGTAAGTCTCACTGACTTTTTCCAGGGAAGTCTTATGTTTGTAGTTCTCGTCATGGTACCTGTAGTTGCATACATGAATATAGGGGTAGATCCTGGAACTTTTGTAAGTAAAGTAAAACATATCAATCCAGCACTATTTGACATACTTAGAGGAACAAGTTTTTCTACTATTATTGGATTTTTAGCTTGGGGACTTGGTTACTTTGGACAACCTCATATTATTGTACGTTTTATGGCAATAAAATCTGCAAAAGAATTAAAATCTGCAAGAAGAATAGGTATAAGCTGGATGGCTATTGGCCTTTTAGGTGCAATAAGCAGTGGACTTATAGGTCTTGTATATTTTACAATGCACAATCAACCTCTAAAAGATCCTGAAATGGTATTTTTGCGTCTTGGTGATATATTATTCCATCCATTTATTACAGGTATAATACTATCTGCAGTGCTTGCTGCTATTATGAGTACTATTTCTTCCCAACTTTTAGTTTGCTCCAGCTCTATTACAAAAGATTTTTATCTTACATTTTTAAATAAGAAAGCACCTGAGCACACTCAGGTATTTATAGGAAGAATATCTGTACTTGTAGTTGCAGCTGTTGCAGTTTTATTTGCTTATGTTCCAAATAAAACTATCTTAAGTATAGTAGGACAGGCATGGGCAGGTTTTGGTTCCGCTTTTGGTCCAACTCTTTTAATAAGTCTCTACTGGAAGAGAATGACAAAATGGGGAGCTTTGTCTGGAATGGTTGTAGGAGGACTAACAGTTATAATATGGATTGTATCAGGGTTATCTGCTCATTTATATGAGATGATTCCTGGCTTTACCTTATCTCTCATATCCATCGTAGTTGTAAGTCTTTTGACTAAAAAACCTGATGAAGCTGTAAATAAGGAATTTGAATCTATGGAAGAAAAGTTGAACTTGATGTAATTATTTAAATATTAAAAATGCTGTTTTCAAAAAACAGCATTTTTAATTTAACTTTAATTCTTTTTAAATGTTGTAAATTTAATACTCATCCACCCAAAAATCAATCCGATGAAATTTGCTCCTGTAATCCAAATTGCTGCATTAAGCAGAGCAGGCATTCCTTTAATTGTCATATACGCTCCTGCACCATAACCTATGAACATACATGAATAAGCATTAAAAGACATAAGAGAAATATTCAATGCAGATATTTTTAGTGATATCATTAACAAAAATACTGTAATAAAAACTGAAACTATGGTAGCTGCCATAGCTGGCATAAATCCCGTAAATATATTGATAAGGACAAATGCTAAAATTGCAAGTACTGATCCTGTAATCATCGGTGGTATTCCCTTTGCAATAAGGTCTGGAGTTGCCCCTAAAGTAAAGTACCATGCCCAGCCTATAAACAAAGCCCAAACAGGAACTTTTATATACATAAAAAGACATGATACTGCTGCTAGAACTGCTACCGATACATCTAATGCTTCAATTTTTTTCATCTCTACTCCACCTCCTATGTTTGTCCAAAGTATCCATTCAGGTTTGTAACTGTTACACCACTGTTTTCTAATGATTCCCTCACCGCAGTTGCCACCATAGTAGCATTAGGTGAATCACCATGAATACATACTGTGCATCCATTAACATCAATTAGTTTTCCATCAATTGTATCAATTTTTCCTTCTTTTGCAACCTTAACTGCCCTATCAGCTACTTCCTCTGGAGAACGTGCTTTCTTTACTCTTTCAAGCATCCAGTTTCCATTTTCATCATAGCCAAGGTCAATCAATACCTCTGGTGCTGTCTTCAAGCCTCTCTTTTCTGCACGTTTTAAAGCCTCGCATCCTGTATGAAGCATAATATAAAGATCCTTATTATATTCCTCAATAGTATTGAGAAAAGTATCAATATATTTCTCCTGCTCACCAACCATTCGGTATAATATTCCATGAGGCTTTACATGTTGCATTTTAAGGCCCTGCAATTTTAAAAATGCATCCATTGCTCCTAACTGATATAACATATCGGATCTAAGTTCTTCAACTGAAATATCCATCTGTCTTCTTCCAAATCCTTGCCTATCAGGAAGACCTATATGTGCACCTATTGCTACTCCATACTTTTTTGCCCATTTTATGGTACGTTCCAAAACAAGTGGATCGCCGGCATGAAAGCATGTTGCAATATTTGCAGATGTTACATAAGGCATAAGTGCTTCATCGTCTCCAAGAACATAACGTCCGAAGCTTTCACCCATATCAACATTAATATCTATCTTCATACTGATTCACCTCCATTAAACTTCTAAAATAATCATAGGAGATCCTATATCCATTTCATCCCATTCAGCAACAAGAACTTTCTTTACTACACCTGCTTTTTCTGTCTGGCAGCTCATTTCTGTTTTCATACAGTTAATAACTGCAAGCTCCTGTCCTTCTTCAACCTTGTCACCAACATTTACTACTACTCGAGCTACAAGCCCAGGCATATGTGCTTTTAATGTATATTCCATAATCTTATCCTCCATTTTCCTATTTTTGTTTTTATTAACCAATTACTAAATCAACTGATTCAAACATTGCTTCTCTTTCTTTACGTGCTTTTATTGCATCTTCTACAGTAACCAGCTTAAGTTTTACTTTATCTCTTGCAGGTATCCCCTGGCCAATTTTCCACAGATCTACATTAATAACATTTGCAACACATACAAAACCACCTAATGTAGGCCCATCTGCTATAAGCAGAGAAGGGGTATTTCCAGTTACATTAACTGCACCACGCATATTGTAACCATGATCAACAATATTTGAAGGATGGCTTCCGCCTTTTCCACCATCCTCACGTGCCCAAAAATAATCTGGTACTTCCTGCAAACGATAAGCAGCTCTGTTTGCATTATGTGAGATTTTCATTGGCGTACTAAACAAATAATCCATTCCACTTTCCGTTACGTAGTCAGGTACTGAATTAGGTCCTGGAATAGTTCTTAATTCCCATTCATTCACGTATTCAGGTATATACTTAGGATTTAATTTTTTACCAACAATTCCTGAAACATCTTTTTTATTCACCTTTATAACATCATCTTTTGCAAGCTTGCGCCCTTCAAAACCACCATAGCTTCCAAAAAGACAAGTTGATTTGCTTCCAAGATATTCTGGCACATCAATTCCTCCTGCTATACACACATAAGCTCTGAAACCAGCTTGTCCAAAGTGTGAAAATTTAAGTATATCACCTGCTTTAACTGCAATTGCCTTCCACATTGGTACAACACTTTCATTAATTGTAGGGCTCATGTCACTTCCTGTTATTGCAATAACTCCGTCTTCTACAATTTCAAGCTGGCAATAACCACCAGCAATTTCTAGAGCTGCGTCACCTTTTTTATTTTCTAAAATTAAGTTTCCAAGCTGTAATGCAAGGTTGTCCATTGCACCTGCGGCAGCCATTCCAAGTCCCATGTATCCAAGTCTTCCTGGCCAATCTTCTACCAAAACTTCAATTCCACCGTTTATAACTTTAATCATATTTTTTACCTCCTTCTTATATTATTTATTAGAGCTTAGGTGCTATTTTGGATCCTTGTTCCTGGCGCTTCGCAAATTCTTTGGCACCTTCAACAACCTCTGGTTTTGCAAGGAATTCCAGATAATCCTTAACAACAATCTCACTTTCCTGGATATCATATACATAATCTGTTTTTTCATGAACATGATCATATATATCTAATATTTCTTTTTCTGAAACTTCTACGAATTTTATGCGATCCCCTGATGGACGATATAAAAATGGTCCGTCTTTAAACTGTGGATGTTTCATTGATAACTGGAATGTAGGAATAGTACGTCCAAATAATTGATATCCACCACCAGTTGCTGTAGTATAAGTAAATAGGCAAGCTCCACCAATACCAACTGCTCCTTCTGGAGTCCATATACGCGGAGGATTGTATTTTGGTACAATCATTTTGCACCTTGGATCCATTGGCCAGAAAAAGCCTCCACCCGGCCAGAAACCGCACCCGCTGTTATACCAATAAGTATCTAATAACATATGTTTAATATCATCTACAGTGCATCCATTGCATAGAGCCATGTATTCAAGATTATATCCATCCTTGCAGTTTGGTGCATCAGGACGAATTTGTTTTAAATACATTTCAACTGCCTTTTTAGTTTGACTGTCCTCGAAAGCAATTGGCAGCGTAATGATTCTTGAATCAATTACCATATCATCAACACCAGCAATAGATTCTTCTGCATCTTTGATTTTGTCAATAAGTTCTTGTGGGAAAATAATGGTAGGATCAAAATGTATCATATTTGCTCTTAAACTTGGTAATGTCTCAATTAATCCCTTGATATTCATTTTCTTAACCTTTGCATCTACTGCCAGAATTCTAAAGGAATCCAGCAGTTCCACCCTCTGTTCATAACCATATTCCACTTGAATAAAGCCATCACCTGCCTGACGGAATAATATTTCAATTCTGTCACCTTTAGCAGGAAGAGTATCAATAATAACATCATACTTGCTCATACTTTTTCCTCCCTTTTTACATTTAATTATTTAATTAAATCGTGTAATTTATAATAGAAAAGTAACTTACTTTTGCATACACTTAGAAATTGCTTTTTCAAAAATATCTAATCCTGCTTCAAGCTGCTTATCTGTAATTACAAGTGGTGCTAAAAAGCGGATAACATTTCCATAAACACCCGAGTTCTCAATCATAAGTCCATTTTGGGCTGCTTCTTGAATAACTGCTGATACAATTTCAGGATTTGGATCTTTCTTTTCTTTGTTTTTTACAAATTCTATTCCAACCATTCCGCCGAGTCCTCTTACATCTCCAACAATCTCATATTTTTCTTTCCATTCCATATAGCGTTTCATTACTTTCTTACCTATTTCCATAGAACGGTCAGCCAAATGATCTCTTTCCATAATTTCTATCACTTTTAATGCTGCTGCACATGCTACTGCATTTCCACAGAAGGTTCCTCCAATTGTTCCGGGTCTTACTGCCTCCATAATCTCTTCCCTTGCTGTTATTGCGCTTAATGGCATACCAGCTGCAATAGATTTTGCAGTTGCTATTATATCTGGAGCTGCTCCTGCTTCCTTCCAATATTCAGAAGCAAACATTTTACCTGTACGGCAGAACCCACATTGTACCTCATCTGCAACAAGCAATATACCATATTTATCACAAATAGTTCTTACTGCTTTAACCCATTCAATGGGAGCTGGAATAAATCCGCCTTCACCCTGAAGTGGTTCTACTACTATAGCTGCTACGTACTCCGGTGGTGAAGCTTGATCAAATACTTTTTTAATACTTTCTATATAATAATTAATGGTTTCACTCTCTGGCATTCCTTCAGGACTTCTATATAAATACGGAAATTCTGCACGGTATACACCATCTGGAAAAGGTCCCATTCCATAGGCATAAGATTTTTTCGATGTCATTGCCATGGTCATAACTGTACGTCCATGAAATGCCCCTGAAAATACAACTATATTGGGTCTATTTGTAAAAGCTTTTGCTATTTTTACTGCATTTTCATCAGCCTCTGCTCCACTATTTGCGAAAAACGTTTTTTTCTTATTTCCCTTTACAGGAACAATGGAGTTCATTTTCTCTGCCAGCTTAACATATCCTTCGTGTGTAACAATATTAAACATACCATGGAAATACTTCTCTGACTGTTCTTTCACAGCTTCAACCACTTCTGGATGGGAAAATCCAACGTTTAGTACGCCTACACCACCAGTCCAGTCAAGAAAATAATTTTCATCAACATCCTCAATCACCGCACCTTCTGCCCTTTTTATTACAACAGGATATACACATTTAATTGCAGAGGGTACTGCATCTTCTCTTCTTCGTATTACTTCTTCTGCTTTCGGTCCAGGGACTTTATCAGTTATTATTTTAGGTAATTGTTCCTTCAACATTTTTAGACCTCCTTAAATCGGTAACTAATTTTTTAAACATGGCATTGTATTTAATTATTTTATTATTAAATTATCAATTTCAAATCATGTAAACTGTTACAATTTTTTACGGCTGTTTTTGCAAGAATCAAAATAATAAATTTCAAAATAAAAATTTAAAGTGTAATATTTACTTTTTTTTCATCAATATTGAATAATTAAATACTACAATATTTCATTTTGTATAACAATAGCATATGAACACAAACTTTATTTGTCTAATTTGTGCTGAGTATACATAAGGCGCATGTATAAAGCCTTCCCATATCTCTTTTTCTTTGATCTCGTATATTTTTTAAATAAAATATCATAAATGGCGTGATAAATTATCAAAAAAACCAAATAACTATTTATGATTTATTAATTTTATAATGATATATTTGCGAATTATTGTTACTTTTAATTATTATATGTCTAGTAAATTACTATTTGGAAAAATTTTTCACTAGAAATGTTCATTTTAACCTAATATTTATCTTATATGACTTTTGCAATAAAATAATAAGAACTATCTCATCTATATTTTAATATTGATAAGATAGTTCTATATTTTATCCGATGACTACCTGCTCTAATACTCTCACGCACACAGCGAAAGCGACTATCACCAAATCAAAGATTTGGGATATCTGCTTTTCTCCAAGTGAGAGTAAAGAGCATCTACGTCCCTGGATAACGATTTCTAAGCATCAGGTCATCTGATGCCAAGAACTCTGTTTATCATGCATTTACAATCTCATATATTCTTTAATATAAAAGGCCATCCTTAAATTAAATTTATCCTCCGTTGAGGTTAAATCTTTTTTTAACAGGTCATGTATTTTCTTCATGCGGTAATTGATGGTATTGCGATGGTTATATAGGAAATTTGCAGTTTCCTGAATGCTGCCATCAAAATCCAAATATACTTTCAAAGTTTTTAGCAGTTGGGTGTTATTCTTCCTGTCATAATCTATTATGGGATCAAGCATCTCAAAATAGATATTTTGTAGTAATTCTTTGTTAGATACGGAACTCAGTATTCGAAATATACCAAGGTCATCAAAATACACACAGTCCTTATTCGAAGCTTTAGCTACTTTCAAAGCATAGGAAGCAGTAGAGTAGCTAAAATAAAGTTTTGATAATGAAGAAACTTTTTCGCCTATTCCTATTTGGGGTCTTAATATTGATGAGTTTGAAGTTATTTCATTATCAACTATTTCAAAATAGTTTTTCATAAGATTATTTAGCAATTTTTTTGGGCATTCCTTCAGAATCAAAATATAATAGTTATTTTTTAAAAATATGTGATATTTTATTGACAAGAGATTAATACAATTTTGTAATTTCAGCGGTGAACTAATATTAGTTATTTTAGCTGCATAATAAGAAGATTCTGTAGGATAACCATTTGAATTTAAAAGAGGAATATAATTTTTAACATTTTGAGAATCGAATATTATATTATAAAACAACTTAGATAAAGTATTTTCCAGGTATTTATCCATAAATATCTTATTACAGTAATCCTGCATAATATCAGAAATATGTATTTCCCAAGGCATTATAAAAAGAGGAAAATTTTCTGAATTACACAGTTCAATAACTTCTCTGGAAATATTCTTAACAAGAATATATTTATCAGTATTTATTAACAAACCACTGCATTTTCGGTAAATTAATTCTCTAATTAATTCATAAAGCCAGCTTATTTTTGTCCCAGCTGATAAACCAGTAGTAATAACTAATTCATTTCCTCTTAGAAAATCTGCATTTTCTATATCTTCAGCAAGGTATACCCATGTTATATCATTTATGAGACCTTTTTCCCCTGCCATTAACCTGATCTTATATATTTCTTTTGAAGATGAATAAAATTCAGATAAAAGATAACTCATATTTTGACTCCCTTTTACAATTTTAAATTGATTTTTTAATAGTATATCATAAATTTTTTTATTTGTTTTGTACTCACAGCATAAAAAAATCAGGAAAATTTGTGTTTGTTTACTGTTGTCATAAAATTTAAAATATGCTATAGTTTAACCTAACAAGGACATGGCAATGTATCTGTTATAGTTATTTTGCCATGTCCTTATTTTTTATCTTCATAATTGTAAACTGTTATAGAACTGAACCAATAAAACAATAATTTATTGAAAAGGGGTGCTAACATGATAAAAAAGATTTTAATTGCAAATCGCGGTGAAATTGTAAACAGAATTATTCATACATGTAATAAACTTAAAATTGAAACTGTTGTTGTATACTCAGATGCTGATAAAAATGCTGATTACATTAACAAAGCTGCAGAAAGCTATAATATTGGTCTCTCTGCACCTGTTAAAAGTTACTTAAATATTGATGCACTTGTAGATGTTATTAAGAAATCAGGGGCAGATGCCGTACATCCCGGATATGGATTTTTATCAGAGGCAGCATCATTTGCTAATGCAGTTGCTGCTGCAGGTGCAAAATGGATCGGACCTGACCCTTCAATTTTAGAAAACATCGAATCCAAATGTTATTGTCGTATTATTGCTAATAAATTAGGGGTTCCGGTTACGCCAGGAACAATTAAGCCGATTTCCAGTGTAAAAGAAATTTATGATACTGCAGAAAAAGTTGGATTACCTATTTTACTTAAACTGGACAAAGGAGGAGGAGGTAAAGGAATAGAAAAAATTACTTATTTTGAATCTGAAAAAGTTACACAGGCTATTTTTGAAAGTATGCAGAGAATAGGAAATATGGCATTTGCAAGTGGAGATATTTACATTGAAAAAGCAGTTCTATCTCCAAGACACATAGAAGTACAGTTTATAGCAGATGACTATGGAAATGTAGTCTGCTTGGGAGAAAGAGAATGTTCTATTCAGAGAAGATATCAGAAAATTATTGAAGAATCACCGTCAGCTGTAGTTACTGAAGAAGACAGAAAGAAACTTTATTCATATACACAAAAGATTATTAAGGAGATGAAATATTCTGGAGCAGGTACCATTGAATATTTGAGAGGTGCTGATGGAAACTATTATTTTATGGAAATAAATGCAAGGCTTCAAGTAGAACATCCAGTATCCGAATATGTTGTAAATATAGATTTAGTAGAAAATCAAATTCGTGTTGCAAACGGAGAAAAATTACCATTTAAGCAGGAAGATATTAGACTAAAAGGCCACAGCATTGAATGCCGTATTTATGCAGAAGATCCCAAAACATTTAAACCTTCGCCGGGTACAATTACAAGTTTATCATTTCCTGATACCTCAGATGGAACTGTTCGTATAGAGCATGCTATTCACGAAGGATACAAAATTTCTCCATTTTACGATCCTATGCTCTGTAAACTTGTGGTTTGGGAAAAAGATAGAAATACCTGCATTGCCAATATGATAAAAGCATTGAAAGACTTTAAGCTAGAAGGAGTTTCTACAACCATAAATACTGATATTGCAATAATGCGAAATAAAAACTTTGTCTCCGGCAACTTTACCACAGCTTTTTTAGAAAATGAAAAGGTAAATATCGGATTAGAGAATTATGTAATAACTATTTCCCGTCAATTCGGGAGTCTGGGACGTCCCATTGCTAAAAAAATGGCTGAATTGTTAGGCGTTGAATATTACGACAGGGATATCGTTGAAGAAGCTGCAAAAAAGATGAATTTGCCTGTATCTACTATTGACAGTGGAGAAGAAATAGATAAAAATGAATACAAAAAAATGAAATTTCCACTAGGAACTAGTTCAGAAAAGACACAAGAAGAAATATTTGAAGCCCAAAAGAAAATCATCTGTGATCTGGCAGATAAATCATCCTGTATATTTGTAGGAAGGTGTTCTGACTATATTTTAAGAAACCATTCAAATCATTTCAGCATATTTATCTATGCTCCCTATGAGATACGAAAGGAAAATTGTATCAATATACTTCATATAAAGCCAGATGAAGCTGATAAGTTGATTAAAGAAGTTGATGAAGCGCGTCAGCTATACAGCCTAAGTTATGCAAAGTCATACAGTGATAATGTACTTTACAAAGACATCTTAATTAACAGCAGCCTGTTCGGCGGAGTTGATGATACAGCAAAAGTATTAGTTAATATGATTAGAAAGAAATTTAATCTTGCTTAGTGGGAATGGGTATAGATTTGTGTAAAAACCAAATCTATACCCATTTCCTTGATTTTTCGTGTGGAAACCTTATACATACTTTATATGCACTCTTGTGATATATCACCTTCTATGCTGCTTATGATTACAACTTGATCCGGCAAATCTTCAATTTCAATTTTAATTTCTGTAGATTCATCTACTATGCCTTTATTAAAATTTTTAAGATACTCATAAAGATTACAAGAATTAATATTGCTGTTTTCATTTACATTCACAGTTAATTTATTTACTCTTGAAAAATTTTTTGATTTACAGCATTCCATTAAGCCCTGGGATATCTTACTCAATAATATTGTATTGTCCATGTCTGTGTCCCTCCTCTAAATTTAATTTTCATACCACCCTTATGGCATTTCATCTATAACTTTAAATAAGTTCTTTACTTCAAATATTAATTTTGTATTCCCATCTTTTAAAATATAATTTGTCTATATTAAGTATATAACTTATATTTGTTAATATTCCTATTTATAAGTAATATTAGCAAATAAAAAAATATCCCTTTGCCTTTAATATTTAAGACAAAAGAGATATTTCTTATTATAAGTTTTCATTTAATCTTCCAGCTTACTTCCTCTTTGAAGTGCAGTAAGTCCAGTACGTATAATTTCCTTTATTCCATAAGGCTTCATTAGTTCAATAAAAGCAGATATCTTCTTTTCATTTCCGGTTATTTCAATTATCATACTTTTTTCATTCATATCTACTATTTTACCTCTAAAAGTATTTACACTTTCCATAATTAGCAATTTATTATTGGATTCTGCAGAAACTTTTATAAGAGATAACTCCCTATAAACAGATGCATCGGGGTTTAATTCTATTACTTTTATAACTTCAATCAATTTATTCAGCTGCTTACTTATCTGCTCAAACATATAGTCGTCTCCAATGGATACAATAGTCATTCGTGATATTTCAGGATCTCCTGTAACTCCTACAGTAAGACTGTGAATATTATATCCCCTTCTACTAAAAAGTCCGGCTACTTTACTTAAAACACCTGAATGATTTTCCACTAATACTGACATCACATACTTTTTTATAGTAATCACCTCTTTCTAAAAAGTTCTCTCATGAGGATCTACAATGCACTCTATTAAAAATGCCTTGCTTGAATCTAATGCTTCTCTAAAAACTCCGTTAAATTCAGAATCATTTTCTACTCTCTTAGCTTTTAATCCATAGGCTTCTGCAAGTTTTACAAAATCTGGATTGGTCCTAAAATTTACTCCAAATTCACCAGAATATTTATTGTCTTGTATCTCCCTAACCATACCCAGTCCTGAGTTGTTAAACAAAACTATAATAATGTTTAGATTATTTTCGGCAATAGTTCCAAGTTCAAAAAGACTCATTTGAAATCCACCATCACCTGCAAAAGCTATAACTTGCTTATCAGGACATGCAATTTTAGCACCAATAGCTGCTGGGAGAGAATATCCCATAGTTCCGAGGCCTCCAGAAGTTAAAAACTTTCTATTCCCTGTCATCCTAAAATTACGGGCACACCACAACTGATTTTGTCCTACATCTGCTGTCAAAATAACCTCTTCTCCTAATGTATCAGAAACAGTTTTTAACACATATTTGGGATTAACTTTATCTGTAGGCTTTCTTTCTATATACAAATCTTTTTTCCAATTTTTAATTTCTTCCATCCATTTTTCTGTCTGTGGAGCTACTATTTCTTTATTTAAATCCGATAAAACACTTCCACAATCACCAACCACTGGAATATAAGTGTTCAGAATTTTACCTATTTCAGCAGGATCGATATCTATATGAATTATATCTGCATCCTTTGCAAAACTTTTTACTCCACTGACAGTTCTATCTGAAGCTCTAGCTCCAATAAGTATTAGTACATCTGCATTTTGTACAACTTTATTGGCATAAGCAAAGCCATGAGTACCTATTAAACCTACATAATAATCACTATTTTCATTTATACATCCTTTTCCCATAAGAGTATGAACAACAGGTATATGTGATTTTTTAACAAATTGCTCCAGTTCTTTTTGTGCATTTGCCAGTATAACTCCGCCACCTGCACAAATAAGAGGTCTCTTGCTAACTTTGATTCTATCTATTATTTTCTTTATTTGCCCAGAGTGTCCTTTAACAGTAGGTTTGTATCCTCTTATATTTACACTTTCAGGATATTCAAAATCAATATCTTCTTCCATTATATCCATAGGTATATCTACAAGCACAGGGCCTTTTCTACCAGTTTCAGCTATATAAAATGCTTCCTTTATAGTCTTAGGTATAGATTTAGCATCTCTTACAAGAAAATTATATTTTGTAAAAGATTCTGTAGCACCTGTGATATCTAATTCTTGGAATACATCCCTTCCGATTAATGTAGACTTAACCTGACCCGTAATAACAACAAGAGGAATGGAATCCATATATGCAGCAGCAATGGCAGTAATTAGATTAGTTGCGCCAGGTCCTGATGTAACTATACAGACTCCAACTTCTCCAGTTGACCTAGCATATCCACTAGCAGAGTGTCCTGCAGCTTGTTCCTGTCTTACTAATATATGCTTCACATCTGATTTTCTCAAAGCTTCATATATAGGAACCACTGCAGCACCAGGATACCCAAATACCATATTTACATTTTCTTTTTTTAAACATTGGATAACTGCTTCAGCAGCTTTCATAACCATCTCTCCTTGTAAATTCAATTTAATAAGATTTTTGGGTACAAAAAAACAGACTCCTTATGGGGTGAGAAGTCTGTTCACGGTACCACCCAATTTTATTACTCAATTTAATAACGGCAAAGCCGGCCCAGCCTACTAATTTCAGCTTACAGCTCAAGGGTGAGTTTCAATATTATATATCTGTGAGTTTACACCAAATCTCTCACTCTCTTTAAAATATTATAATATCTACTTATCCCTTTCAAAGCTTTCATATATTAATACGTATTTTATACTTTCTAATTTACATTTATAAATAGTTTCTAAAAATTAAATTACTTAAATCAAATTTAAACTTGATACACACTAAATATTTATAATTCAAAGTAATTAATATAGGTAATTTTAGGTTAAAAATTAGCACAAAAAAACAGCCTTTCTCTTGAGGCGAGAAGTCTGTTCGCGGTACCACCCAATTTTATTACTTAATTCAATAACGATTCACACCGGCACAGCTTACTATAATTTCAGCTTACAGCTCAAGGGTGAGTTTCAATATGAAATATTTATGGGTTTACACCAGATCCCACTCGCTTTAAAATATACATCATATTTAATAGTCCCTGTCAAAGCTTTTATTATTTAAATATGAGTATATGTTACTATAAAACAACTTAAATGTCAATAGTTTATTCTGAATTTTTATTAAATAATATATTTACTCAACTTTCACATATATGAAATATTTTTAGTTGAAAGTTGAGTATATTTACAAATTAAAAGTACATTAAGAAACTCCAATTATTTAAGAACTGCACCTGTATTTGCAGAAGTAACCAATTTTGCATATCTTGATAAATATCCTGTTTTTATCTTAGGTTCAGGCTTTACATAGTTCTTTCTTCTCTTTTCAAGTTCTTCCTCACTTACTTTTAGCTCTAATTTTTTATTTGTAATATCTACAAATATAGTATCTCCTTCTTCTACAAGTCCTATTAGTCCACCTTCCATAGCTTCTGGTGACACATGGCCTATAGATGCCCCTCTTGTAGCTCCTGAGAATCTTCCATCTGTTAAAAGTGCTACATCTTTATCTAAACCCATACCTGCTATAGCAGAAGTTGGTGAAAGCATTTCTCTCATTCCAGGTCCGCCTTTTGGTCCTTCATATCTTATTACAATTACATCGCCTTTATTTATTTCATTGCCAAATATAGCCTTAACTGCTGCTTCTTCAGAATTATATACCCTAGCTGGTCCTTCATGTACCATCATTTCTTTTGAAACTGCAGATTCTTTAACTACAGCTCCATCTGGTGCCAGGTTTCCTCTAAGTATTGCTATTCCACCTTCACTGCTGTAAGCATTGTCTACACTTCTTATAACTTCATAATCAAGCACTTTAAAATCCTTTATAGTTTCACCTACAGTTTTTCCAGTAACAGTAAGTGCATCTTCATTTATAAGACCTTTCTTAGAAAGTTCATTCATAAGAGCTGGTATTCCCCCTGCCAGATGAAGATCTTCCATATGATGCTTGCCACTTGGACTTAATTTTGTAAGACAAGGCGTGTGTTTACTTATTTCATGAAATAAATCCAAATTAAGTTCTATACCTGCCTCATGAGCAATTGCTGGAAGATGAAGTACTGTATTTGTAGATCCTGCCATAGCCATATCTACTGTTATAGCATTTTTAAATGCATCTAAAGTTAGTATATCTCTTGGTCGTCTATCGTTCTTTACACAATCCATTACATACATTCCTGCGTATTTTGCCAGCTGATTTCTCTCACCAGTTTGTGCAAGGGCACTTCCATTTAGAGGTAAACCCATTCCAAGTACTTCTGTAAGACTGTTCATACTGTTTGCTGTAAATAATCCTGAGCAGGAACCACATCCAGGACAAGCTCTCTTAGCTTCTTCTTCAAGTTCTTCCTCTGTTACTTTTCCATCGCTGCAAGCTGCCACCTTTTCAATACAAGTGCTAAAATCAAGTGCTTTGTTATTTAGCTTACCTGCCCTCATAGGTCCTCCACTTACTACAACAGCTGGTATATTAAGTCTTGCAGCTGCCATAAGCATTCCAGGTACAATTTTGTCACAGTTAGGTATGAGTACCAATCCGTCAAAACCATGAGCTGTTGCCATAGCTTCAATTGAATCTGCTATTAGTTCTCTTGAAGCAAGAGAATACTTCATTCCAACATGACCCATTGCAATTCCATCGCAAACTGCAATAGCAGGAAACTCTATAGGAGTACCCCCAGACATTGCTACTCCAAGTTTTGCAGCTTTTGCTATTTCATCTAAATGCATGTGACCTGCAACTATTTCGTTTTGTGAATTTACTATTCCTATAAGAGGTCTTTCAATTTCCTCTTTTGTATATCCCATTCCATACATAAGTGCTCTTGCTGGAGCTGCCTTAATCCCCTTTTTTACTGAATCACTTTTCATTTTTAGTATCCTCCTTAAATCTGGAAATTTTTTGTAAAAAAATAACCGCCTGCCTAGGGCAAGAAGCTTTGCGGTACCACCCAACTTTTTTCTAATTCTAATAACGGTAATACCGACACAGCTTACTAATTTCAGCTTGTAACTTAGGAGTGATTTTCAAAAGTTTCGTATTCATGGGTTTTCACCTTATCCCAATTCTCTAAAAATACTCCACTATTTACTCTTCTCCATCATAGTTTTTATAATACCTATATATAATTTCGTAATAATTTTCGCACATTTTATAAAAAAATTTATATTTATAAGCCCTTTTTTATTTACAAGTAATATCTACCTATAATTATTTTGCCCCTAAAAAGATAGATATTTACATTACAGGAATTAGTGGGGAAAAGTACCTCCCCTACTTCTCCTGTAAATTTAAGTCATCCGCTAAATGATAAGCCCCCTTATTCATAAGCGTTATTCATAAGTATTTTCTTATTGATATACTGTTAAAATATTACCCCAATTTAATCAATGAATCTTACTTAGTTGGAACATTCTACTTTTTAATTACTCATTATCAGGATTTTCATTGATCCATGACATCATTGATCTAAGTTCTTTACCAACCTTTTCTATTGGAGCATCTTTTTCCATTCTTCTTCTTGCTGTAAATCCTGGTCTTCCAGTTTGGTTCTCAAGAAGCCATTCTCTTGCAAATGTTCCATCTTGGATCTCTGTAAGAACTTTCTTCATCTCAGCTCTTGTATTGTCATTGATTATTCTCTTACCTATCTTATAATCTCCATATTCAGCAGTATCACTTACAGAATATCTCATTCTAGCTAATCCACCTTCATATATCAAGTCAACTATTAACTTCATCTCATGTAGACATTCAAAATATGCATTTTCAGGAGCATATCCAGCTTCAACTAATGTATCAAAACCAGCTTTGATAAGTTCTGCAACTCCTCCACAAAGTACTACTTGTTCACCGAATAAATCAGTTTCAGTTTCAACTTTAAATGTTGTAGTCATAACTCCTGCTCTAGTTCCACCAATTCCTTTTCCATAAGCTAAAGCAATTTCTTTTCCTTTTCCACTGTAATCTTGATATACTGCATAAAGACATGGAACTCCATTGCCTAATGTATATTCTCTTCTAACTATATGTCCTGGTCCTTTAGGTGCAATCATCAAAACATCTACAAACTTAGGTGGTACTATCTGATTAAAATGAATGTTGAATCCATGTGCAAAGAACAATGCATTTCCTTCTGATAAATTATCTTTTATGCTCTCATCATAAATTTGTTTTTGTTTTTCATCTGGTAGAAGTACTGTTATAATATCTGCTTGTTTAACAGCTTCAGCTATTTCATATACCTTAAATCCATAATCTTCAGCCTTTTTCCATGATTTACTGCCTTTATATAAACCGACTATTACATCGAGTCCGCTTTCTTTTAAATTCAAAGCATGTGCATGTCCCTGACTTCCAAAGCCAAGTATAGCTATCTTCTTTCCTTTCAAGAGATTTAAATCTGCATCCTCATCATAATAAACTTTTAATTTTTCCATAATACTTTCCTCCTGAATAATTTATTTATACTATTTTTATATATATTGAACTTTTTAATACTTTAAATATTTAAATAATATATTACTTGATACTTAGAAAAATGATTTTCAATTCGCATAATTAAGAATTTTATGACTATTGCAAGTGCATATATTCCATATTTTATAAATTATTTAATTGTAAAATAATTTATTTCAATTTTAAGAACCAGCATTTGAGCAATTACCACTAATTTTTTGTATAAAAAAACAACCAACATTCTCTGCTTGGGGCGAGAAGTTTGGTCGCGCGGTACCACCCAATTTTTTACTCAAAGTAATAACGGTTTTACCGGTAAAGCCTACTTAGTTTCAGCTCACGACTCCAAGGCTACCTTCAATAGTCATATTTATGAGTTTTCACCAAAATCTCACTCTCTAAAAAATACTTCCTATTTACTCTTCCCTATCATTGTCTTTGTACTCTACAATTGTACCAATTCAAAATATCAATTAGAAATAACCCCCATGGATATGACTAATAAATATCATTTATTTTATTAAAACTAAAATAAACCTAATTGGTTTTAAATCACTTTGAAAAATTTATTTGTTTTTGAAATTTACTTTATCAATATTTAGTGTATGTGACGATAATAATACCTTATGAGAATAATGTCAATAGTTTTTTTAAAATTTTTTTTATTTTTTTATTGCATTATGTTTTTCTTACATTATATTACCGTAAAAAATATTTTTCATAATTTTATAAAAGCAAATACTCAATTTAAACTTTTAGCTTTTTAGAATTTATTGCTTAGGCTTATCAAAATATTTAACCGAGCTGAAGATTGTAAAAATATTTGAATTGTACCTTGATTTTTTATTTAGGATTTCTTTATAGAGTTAATTATATATTTCAAAAAAATTGTTGACATACATATTTTTTTATAGTATAGTTAGTGCAAATAAAAAAACGATGACGGAGAAGAGTAAACAAAAATATGCTTTCAGAGAATGGGGATTTGGTGGGAACCCATAAGCTACAGTTGTTGAAAATCACTCCTAAGTTGCAGACTGAACTTTATATAAAGTAAGTTATGCCGGCACAGCCGTTATATATACGAGTAATAATTTGGGTGGTACAGCGACAGACCTTCGCCCCATTGGGGTGTATGTCTGTTTTTTTTATACTCTATTTTAAGTTTATTTGTTTTTAAATTTATTTTATCGAAAAATTTAGTGTGTGTATGTAATTTAAATATTAAAATTTAATACTAATGTATTTTCATATTTTATCTTTTTTATTCGATTATCCCATAACTATAAAACTGCAATTGTATTTTAATTTGTTTTTACGTGTTTACTTTATTATTTAGTAGTGTATAATTTTATTAATTTTAGAAATAAGTGTATCATAGTTAAGTGAAAAGTTGAGAGTAAATACTAACTCTCAACTATATTATAGCCATATATATAGGAATAACTAGTAAACTTAAGGCCGTTGTCAATGATGTAACCACTGCTGCATATTCATAGTCAGCACCATATGCCTTTGCCACTATAGAAGTATTTGTCATTACTGGCATAGCAGCTTGTATTATAAACACTTTTTTCATGAGCTCAGGTATAGGGAAGAAACCTGCCAGAAATATTATTAAAACTGGCGATATAATGAACCTTCCTATTAGAACAAAAAATATATCTTTACTCATCTTAATTTTCTTTATATCCACATAGTAAATTGTTATCCCTATAAACAACATAGAAAGTGGAGTCGTCATATCTCCAAAGTATTTACAGGTATCCATAACAAACTTAGGAAGTTTTATTCCACAAAATATAAATATCATTGCTATTATAAATCCCATAAGTGGAGGAGAAAATATTCTATTTAAAGTTTTCTTTGAAAAAATACTTGTTTTTTTATCAGCTTGTCCATCTGAGCTTATTCCATAAGCACCTATTGTCCAAAAAAAAGTAGTATTTGCTATATAGTATAAAAGCACATAAGGAACACTTTTTGAACCAAACAATGCCAAATTTATAGGGAGTCCAATAAATATGGAGTTAGATACAAAAAACATAGACCGAAATGTACCAGTTCTCTCCTTTTTCACCTTTATGATCTTAGAAATCAATATAGCTAGTATATAACCTATAGCCATAGATAAAACTGGTATAATAAGTCCTTTCCCTATATGATCCAATTTATCTCTTGTAAAATTGCCCATTAAATTAGAAATCATAAGGCAAGGAAGGGCTACATTGCACACTAATTTTGAAAATACTTTTGATATGTTCTCATTAAGCCATTTAAATTTTGTAAGCACATATCCTGTACATATCATAATTACTATGCTAAGCACACTTCCAATTGCATTTAATACTACCATCTGTTCATCCCACCATCTTCATCTTTAAATTTACCAAGTGCATCCGCTAATGCAAAAGATGACAGCTTTTGTCCAAAATTGCAGCTGTGGTACACGTAAGTATAGTTATTAATATAAAATTTTTCAGTAATATCATAAACGTCATATTACATAATATATCCTTTTTCAATTAAGGTCAACTCACTTGTCTTATACTTCCTAATTTAGTCAGTAAAAAACTGAGTTATATATGGTATAACTCAGTTTTTACGATGGCTTCAATTAAATTAATGTGACTCACTGTTTATTAACTTTTCAGAGCTAGAAACTATCTCCTGACTCTTAGCACTTATCTCTTGGATAGTTTCCGATATAGTTAATATATCGTTATTTATATTATCCATTTTGTTCTGAAGTAAATCAGATACTTCAATAACCTTTAAAATAGATTGCATCATTTCATTTTCTTCGTTTTTAGTAGATTGTGCGGTAGTTTTAGATTGCTCTGCTAGCTTCTTTACTTCATCTGCTACTACTGCAAAACCTTTTCCATGTTCATTTGCCCGTGCTGCTTCTATTGCGGCATTTAGCGAAAGTAAATTAGTCTGCTCTGAAATAGCCACAATACTATCTGATGAATCCGTGAATTTGTCTAACTTTTCATTTATCTGATGAATGTTTTCCTTTAACTTACTTGATATATCCATTATTGACTTTAATTCTTCTACTATATCTTGAATTGCAGATGCGCTTTCCTCATTCCCTTTACTTACTTCATTTATAGCTGCCAATAGAGTATTTGCAAATTTAATTATTTCATCTGATTTTCGTTGTCTTTCCTCAGCTAGTACAGTTATTTTGTTTATAGACTCTTTGACCTCTTCATTTTTTTCTTCCAGTTCGCTATATTCCATATTGATTTTTTTCTTCACATAATAAATACAATTTTCCTTAGAATTTATGCCGTTAAAAATCATCTTTACCATTTCTTTGCAAGTGCTGTATCCACAAGCGGAACAATTGAATTCTTTTCCCAATGTTGTAGTTTTCATCATCTCATCAAATATGTTGTCATAATCTTTTTGGGTAGGTTCAATTATTTTTTTAACCTTCTGTGCAGTATACTTTCTTACAAAATCGTTTAAATTAAGATTTTTATCAAAGTACTCGTCTATTGATTTGATTTTTTTCTTAAACAAGCCAGTTTTTTCTCTTAACTTTTCCACCTTTATATCATGAAACCTATATTGAATATCATATTCCGTTAAATTGTCTAAGGAAGCTGTACCTATATTACATCCATTTTTGCAATTTAAAATATCAAGTAAACTAGGTATAAGTTTATTAGCTTTAACTCTATCAGAATACTTATTCAAGTACTCAATTGCCTCTTTGTGTCCTTCTATCTGAAGAACATGTAGTTCTTCAGTTCTAGCTTTTACATTTGCTTTTAATCCACCTGGTAAACTATAAACAACCCCCAAAGAAGCAGGAACATTATCAAATTCAACTTCATCGTAATTGTTCAAATTCACATTATTATCTCTCAAATAATCTAAAATCTTTTTGTACGTTACATTATATTTCACATACCCATCTGTATTCTTATCATTGATTTCAATTAGCTTGCCAATACAAGGTGACAGAAAAGCTATATCTTCACATATATGCTTATATTTTTTCAGATAAACAGCAGTACACATCATAGGACTGTGTATAGGCGCTAAATATTCTATTAATTCAGGCTTATATTTTTCAATATAATTAACCACGATAGGACAGGGCTGTGATATTAAAGAAGAAATATTTTTCTCCTTCATTGCTTTTAGATAAGCCCAGGTAGTAATATCTGCACCGAAAGAAACATCATAAATTATAGATACTCCCAAAGATTTAAGATATCCAAAAAATTTCTTGTAATTTTTAATATTAACTATAATAGATGGTGCAGCTATTACTGTTATTTTTTTGCCTTTTTTCAAATCCTTAAAAAAGTCTTGTGTACTATCGTTAAAGTCTCTAGCCCCATGTTCGCAAACCTTTACACATTCACCGCATCCAATACATCTTTCCTCATCTATGTAAACCTTACTTACACCATTTTCAGTTGCTGTAACATTTGCACCAAGAATAGGACAAGTTCTTATACACTTATTACAACCTGTACATTTTTCTTTTAAAACAGTTACAGGACTTTTATTCACACTAAAACCCCCTCAATTTCCCCTAAACTTCAATGAATTTTACTTTAAACTCAATCTTATTCTATTTTACAATAAACTAATTGGTATAACAATGCTATAATGATAATATTTACCCATTTTTTAAAAAAGCGTAAAAAAATATACCCTTAAAAGGGTATAAAATTTACCTATTCAATTATCTTTATTATATTTAGAAGTGTCCTGTTAACAGGAGTGTCTACACCATATTTCTCTCCTAACTTACAAACAGTACCTGCGAATATATCAACTTCAGTTTTTCTGCCATATACAATATCCTGGCACATTGAAGTCCTGCTGTCATGTCCTAAAGTATTTAACACCTTATGCCATTCTTCTATATCATTTTTACTTAGATTAACCCCTACTTTTTGTGATAATTTTACCACTTCCCACATTGCAGATTCCATAAGTTCTTTAGCCTCATTTTTAGTTTGAAATACACCATAAGTTGCCCTAAGAACTGCTGAAGTCTGATTTATACCTACATTTACCATAAATTTATACCACAGAGCACGCATCATGTCTTCTGGAATTTTATAAGGAATTTTTGCATTATCAAAGAGAGTCTTTACTTTTTGTACTTTTTCTGAATAAACTTTATTTACCTTTTCTCCAAAGGTTATGTTTCCAATATTAGAAAAACTGATATTGTTTTCCTTACGATTTCCATCAATGCCAATGCATAAGGCATACAGCATCTTATCCATTCCATATTCTTTTCCTATAATTTCCTCACTAGTAATGCCATTCATGAGAGAAATTATGATAGTATTTTCTCCTACATGGTTTCTCATATCGCAAATAGCCTGAGTTAATTGATTTGACTTTACAGAGACAATAATCAAATCTGCTGGCTGGCATTTTTCCTTTGGATCTATATACGTAAAATTATACTTTTTCCCGTTAATTATAAATCCACTTTTTTTGTACCTTTCAGCTCTTTCTTCTCCAGCTATAAACTTTATTCCTTCTGGATTAAAATCATATAATTTACTGGTGTAGGCACATCCAATAGCTCCTAATCCAATGGCAGATATATTTTTTATGCTTTTCATACTACACACATCTCCTTTTTCAACGTTATACTGGAAATTTAATATTCAAAAAGCCTGTGCTACTCACAGCACATAATGAGCTAACACAGACTCTTATTAGGATTAGAATTTGATATAACCTCTAATCTACTATATTTCCAGGACTTAAAATACTATTTGGGTCAAAAGCTCTTTTGATATTCTCCATAATATTTATTTCAACCTGACTAAATTGAAGGGGCATATGCTTCTTTCTAGTCTTTCCTGTACCATGCTCTGCTGTTATTGTTCCACCATACTTTATTGCAGTCTTGTATATCTCTTCTTTAAGCTGCTCATAATTAGTAGGGAGTTTGCCATTGTCACCCATGATAAAGTTATGAATATTTCCATCTCCTATATGGCCAAGAGATACAATTTCATTGCCATACTCTTTAGTCAATCTTTTTACATCATCAAAGAAATCAGGTACAGAAGATGGTGGTACAGCTACATCCATAATATCTGCTATATTATCTTTATAAGGACCATATGCATTGCTTCTTATCTGTAAAAGATGACTCTGATCCTTTTCAGTTTCCGCTACAATGCTATCTACAGAACCATGTTTTTCACATATTTTTACAACTTTTTCACTATTAGAATACAAATCATCTTCACTGCATTCATCCAATATGAACATCAAATCTACAGAACCTTTAGCTGCAGGCCAGGTAGTTCCAAGCTGCTCTGCTGCTTTTTCAGATATTACTCTATCCATGTATTCAATGGCAAGAGGTGTTATTCCCTCTTGCAGTATTTCAGGCACTGCATCACAGGCCTCTCTCTGGCTGTTAAATGAAACCAGTAATGTTCCATTGCATTTACTTCTTGCATATAACCTGAGTGTTACTTTTGTAATAATACCAAGGGTTCCTTCACTTCCTATCATAAGTTGAAGCAGATCATAACCCATGTTATTTTTTAGCAATTTGCCACCTAAAGTAATTATTTCTCCTGTGGCAAGGACTACTTCCAATGCTTTAACATGATTTCTCATAATTCCATGCTTTACAGCCCTCGTACCACCTGCATTTGCTGCAACCATGCCTCCCACTTGTGCACCTTCATCTCCCGGATGTACAGGAAAAAATAATTTACCGTTCTTATTTAGTTCTTCAAGTAGTTGAGATAATGTTGCTCCAGATTCTAAAGTAATCATAAGATTCTTTTCGTCAAATTCAACAACCTTGTTTAATCTCTCCAAGGATAAAATAATGCTTGGCTGTGTTGGTATTGCTCCAGCAACTACTCCTGTACCGCCGCCCCTAACGATTACAGGCAATACTTCTTTATTTGCATACTTTAACACTTCTGATATTTCCTCAGGTGAAGCTGGTTTAACTACCACACAATCTTTACATGCTTCTGGACGAAGTAATGTTTCAGTCTCATCATAAAGATAACCCTGCATTTGAGATAAATCGTTAGTAACCCAATCATCTCCTACAACTTTTCTTAAACTTTCAACTACTTTTTCTGGTGAATTTTTTATTAAATCAGTATTCATTTTTAATGCCCCCTTTTTTTATTTTAACAGCTTACAGTTTCTAAACTTCCCTGCTTTATTTTACTAATTAAATCAGGTACTACCTTGTACATATCATCTACTATTCCATAGTCAGCTACATTAAATATTGGAGCTGATGGATCCGTATTAATTGCAACAATAAAGTCTGATTCCTTCATTCCTGCCAAATGCTGTGGAGCCCCTGAAATTCCACAAGCTATATATAATTTAGGTTTTACCCTGTTTCCACTGTATCCTACCTGGAAGTCCTTAGATATGAAGCCATCATCAACTATCTCCCTGCTAGCTCCTACTACCCCAGAAAGTAAGTCAGCAAGTTCTTTTATCATAGCCATATCTTCTGCCTTCTTTAATCCTTTGCCTGCTGCAACTACAACACTTGCATCAGAGATGTTTACTTCCTGAGATTTCAATTCTTTTATAACTTTTACAAGTTCATTTTCAAGCTTAACTGCATCTACTTTTACAATTTCACCTTTTCTATTTTCATCTCTCTTGCTTTCATTAAATTCCTTATATCTTACTGTAGACATCTGTGGATATGTGTCTGACTTTATATGTGCCAATATATTCTCACTAAAGGCAGGCCTTATTTGTATAAGTTTTCCATCTTCATCTATTTCAAGGCCTGTACAATCTGCCGTAAGCCCTGTTTCAAGAGAAGCTGCAAGTCTAGGTGCCAGTGATCTCCCAAGACTTGTTGCGCCTATTAAACAAATTTCAGGTTTAACTTTCTTAATCAAACTTTCTAGATTAGTTTTATAAACTGTCTCTTCCGGTGCATTAAATATATCATCTTCAACATAAAATACCTTATCTGCACCCCTGTATATAAGTTCCTCAGCTTTAATACCACAAGGCCCTAAAAGTGCACTGTACACAGGTATATCTAATTTACCCGCAAGTTCCCTAGCTTTTCCAAGAAGTTCATAACTTACTTTATGGATTTCCCCTTTTTTCTGTTCTGCAAATACTAAAACTCCATTATATTCCTTTTCCATATCATTATGCCTCCAAAATTTTCTTTTTTCTAAATATATCTACAAGTTCATCTTCTGCCTTAGCTGCATCCCCTTTTCTATAAATTTTTCCTTGTCTTTTCTGTATTTTTGGTACTTCTATCTTTTTAACCTTTGTAGGTGATCCTTTAAAGCCAACTTTATCAGCATCTGTATATTCCTTTAAATCTTCAAATTTTAAAGTCTGTATTTCTGCCTTTCTAGCTTTCATTTTATTTTTAAAGCTCGGAAGCCTTGGTTCATTTATATCTTTAGTAACTGTAATTAAAGCTGGTAACTTTACACTTTTTAAATAAGTTCCTTCCCATATTTCAGAACAAACTTCAACTTTATCATCACTTGCATCTGTAATCTTACTTACATAACTTGCATGAGGTATATCCAAAAATTCTGCAACTTCAGGTCCAACCTGACCTGTATCTCCATCCACAGTTTTTTCCCCAGCAATCACCAAATCACAGCTGCCTATTTTTTTTATTGCACTTGCAAGTATAGATGATGTAGCCTTAGTATCTGACCCTCCAAATTTTACATCGCTTATAAGAATTCCTTCATTAGCACCTCTTGCAATGCATTCCCTCAATGCCTGATCTGCACTTGGGGGTCCCATGCTGACTACTGTAACCTTAGCATCAATTTTTTCACTTATTTGCACTGCTGCTTCCAGTGCATTTAGATCAAATGGATTAATCTCTACACCTGCAGATTTACGATCCACTACTCCCTTTTCTCTATCAAATTTTACTTTTTCCATATCAGGAACCTGTTTAATTAAAACTACAATATTCATTACCAAGTCTCCATCCCTTCTGTAAATTTTTTTAAATTAACTGGTATGCTGTCACACTCATATCGGGTAAAGCTTCACCGCGTTATCAATGTAAAGGTTACAAATAAAGCAATATCTACTACACCTTTAGCCTATACTTTTGGTGTATAAAAAAAACAGCTCTCTTTCGCTGGGGCGAAAAAGTCTGTCGCGGTACCACCCAATTTTTACTTGATTCATATAACGGCCTATACAAGCCGGATCAGCTTACAATATATTCAGCCTACAGCTCCAGGATGATCTTAGATATGTATATTTATGAGATTTCACCTTACCCCACTCTCTTTAAAATATTTAACATATCTACTAGTCCTGTCATTGCTTTTATCTTTAAACACGAGTTTACTATAAGTTTAAATCAATGTCAATAAAAAATTCCAATGATTTCATAATTAATTTATTTCTATTTTAACTTTACTTCCACCCATTCCTGCCTCTGCAGGAGCAACTATAAGCTTTACAGGCATCCTATCTTTAATTGATTCAAGATGACTTATTATACCTATGGACAGCCTATCATTATGAATTTTCTCCAGTGAATCCATAACCACTTCCAGGAGGTTATCATCAAGAGTTCCAAAACCTTCATCCAGGAAGAATAGTTCTAGCGGCGCACTTCCCTTTAATTGTATTTGGGCGGATAGTGCTAGTGCTAGTGCCAGTGATGTTACAAAAGTCTCTCCCCCAGATAAAGTAGATGCATCTCTTTGTGCTCCACCATTTTTATAATCCCTTATGATGAATCTGCCATCCTTATCAACTTCCAATCCATAATTTCCACAAGTAATCTCCTTTAGCCTCTTGTCTGCTTCTATGGATATATATTTCAACTGATTCTGGGCTACAAATTCCACAAACTTTTTCCCTTTGAACAGTTTATCCAGATCATCTAAAAGACTTAACTCATATTCTAGTTTCTGTTTTTTATTTAAAAGTTTTGTAAGCTGACCTATTTTTTCGTCTATATCCTTGACTTCCCTTTCAAGCTCTATTTTGTCTTTTTTCAACTTTTCTAAAGTTTCAGTATTTTTATCTCTAGTACTTTGTATTTCAATCCATCTGTCTTCACTTAAACTCCTGTCACCTATTTTTGTATTAAGGTTTTCTATAGTACCAATTATTTTAACACTTGCATTTCTATATTGTTCTATTTTAATCTTAAGTTCCTCAATTTTATCCTTAGACATATAGTTATTTTTAGCCTCAACTATATTTTCAATTTTTTCTTCTGATAAGGCCTTCCTTAGATTTTCCAGGTCATCTGCACATCTCTCATTTAAGCTAACTAAATTTTTCTGAGCTGCTATTATGCTGCTGCTGCATTCATTGTACTGCTTTTCTATTTTTTTACTGTTTTTTTCTGTTTCCTCATATTCATACTCTATTTTTTTTATGTTACCTAATATCTCTCTTTTTAAATTTTCTAAGTCTTCCCTACCACAGGCTTTATCTTTTATACTATTTTCTTTTTCTACTATGCTTTTATTTTTTTCTACAAAGGTAGCACTATTTTTGCTTAACTGTGTCCGTAAAGTCATTAATTTTTCATTTAAACTCTCTTTTTTTCTTTGCTCAATTTCTAAATCTTTTCTTAGATTTTTTATAATATTTTCAAGTAATGTTTTACTTTTCTCCTTTTCAAGGATTTCCTCATTCTTTTCTTTAAAATTACAGATACCAAGTTCTTGTTTTAATGATTCATATTCACTATTTACTTTTGCACACTTCTGGTCTATTTTCTGAAAACTTTCCTGTAACTTTTGAAGCTGAGAACTGTTTTCTACCTTTCTCGTAACTGATTTACTGTATTCAATTTCTATGACATTTTTATCTTGATTTAAAATTTTAATCTTATTTTCCAGAGTTATTTTTTTATTATTGAATTCATCCACAGCTTTCTTTAAATTATTAAACTTACTTTCAACATCTTTTAAAGGAAATGCTTTAAAATTCTCACCTAATTCTTTTATCTTTTTCTGTCTGTCTGCTGTGTTTTCTTTTTGTACTTTAATATTCGTATCTATTTTCACTATTTCATTATTTAGTTTATTACTTCTTTGAATTTTTGCATCCAAATCAAGTTTTAGCTCTTTCAAATTACTTGAATCTAAAATTATAACATTTTGTACAACATGATGAACTGATCCACATACAGGACAAGGCTCTCCTTCTACTAAAGATTTCCTCAAAGTATGTGCCAAATTTTCAGTTTCAATCTTTTTTACTTTTTTATCTATTTCTTCAATTTCATTTTCCAAATTACCTTTTTCACTTTTCTTGTCTTGAAGCTCAATTTTAAGCTTTTCTATTAAAGTAGTGCTGCTACGCAAATCACCTTCATATTCATAATATTTACTCCATTTGTCTCTTGCATCTGTTAAATTTTTCTGCAAAGCTAAAAGTAAGTTTTGATCACCAGGACAGTTCTCTATTAAATTATTCAATAACTTATTATTGTCTTCTAATAAATTAGATTTTTCATTATTTTTTTTAGCTAGTATTTCACTTTTCTTTTCTTCAGTTTCAATATTTGATTTCAAGCTTTCTATATCCCTAACTGCACTTTTTTTCTGTTCACCAATACTTTCAAGGTTGTTCAGAATCACTATGCCTTCATTAATCTTTTTCTTATACTCTTCTGGGATTTTCAAAGCCTGCATTTTATTTTCACTATCTTTTATCTGACAGTTTATCCTACTAATGTCTACCTCACTTTTTTCTATATTCCTACCATTAGTTTGCAAATCTTGTTTTAAAACCGCAATATTTTTTTCTAATTTTTCTTTATCATGAAGTAACATATTCAAAACTGACTTTTCTTCTATTGCCTCAATAGCCTTTTGTTCCTTTATTTTTAAATCAGGCAATTCATTATTTCTTTTATTTTTGGCATTCTCTAATTTATTTTCTATTTCATCTTTATTATTTTTTATAGATTTCATAGTATCATTTAAAATCAAAAGTTCTTTTTCTATACTTCTAATTTTTGAGATCGTATTTTCATATTCATCAATATAAGGTTTTACTTTTGCTGCACTTTCCCCTAATAAAACTTTTTGCTGGATTTCATTTATGTATACTTCACTTTTCTTAAGTTTCTCCTGCTCTATAACTTGATGTTTTAACTCTTCTTGAAGATTCCACAGTTCTTTTCCATCGTTAAATTCATTTTGCGAATTAACTAGTTCACTTTGACACTTATCATAATTTTTATTTAATTCGCAAAGTGCCTTTTTCTTCTCTTCCAAAACTTTCTCATTTATATTTTCATATCCCTTTAACTCGCCTTCAACTAAATTTGCCTTATTTTTTTCCCTGCCAATCTTCTTTGACAATTTTTCAGAAAGCTCATAACCATATTCTTGAAGGTTAAAAAGTCTTTCAAGCATATTTCTTCTGTCTTTTCCCTCAAGCCTTAAAAATTCATTAAATTTCCCCTGGGGCAAAACTACAGTCCTTGTAAAATCCTCTAACCTAAGCCCAATAATATCCTCACATTTTTCAGTTACATTTCTAGCCCCTTCTTCTAATATCTTTTCCACATCATCTGTAACATCCACTATTTTAGCTAACTTACTTCTAGGGCTGCCTGTTTTATTGTCTCTTTTAAATTCTCTCTCAACTCTATATTTTTTTATATTTCTTCCAGATATCTGGAATTCAAAACTAACACTTAAAGTATTACAATTTATATTAATATAATTTGAACTTTTTCTGGATGTTTCACCATATAAGGCCAGAGTCATGCCATCAAGTATGGTCGATTTTCCACTTCCAGTAGGTCCAAATATTCCAAACAAACCTCTTTGGGTTAATTTTCCAAAATCTATACATTGTGATTCTATAAAACTATTTAATCCTTTTATTTTAAGTCTAATTGGCTTCATTGTTTTCGTCACCTTCCATAACAGACAATAACATATTAACTAATTCTTCCTGAGGTTCTACTTTTCTCTCTTTTAAATAAAACTCTTTAAAAATATCCTTAAAGGATTTCTGCGAAAAACTATTTATATCAAAATTGTCATTGCTTTTTTCAACTATTTTAGGCATAATTTCAATTATATCTTTCTTAGTAGTTTTCATTATTTTTATTTCATCTTCTCTTATATACCTGTCCGTAGTTATCTCCAAATAAACCCAACAATTCCTATCTTTATTTTCTTCACATTTTTCTATTGCATCCTGAATACTTTTACATTTCCACACCTCTATGGGCTTATATGTTTTAAATTCTATATCCTTTACTATACACTTTTCTCCTGCTTTTACATCTATAATAAAGCATTTCTTTTTAAAATTAATTTCCTTTTTATTGTATTCTAAAGGAGATCCCGAATACCTAGCCCTCTTTTCCGTAGCTGGTACTATTTGAGGTTTATGTACGTGACCAAGTGCAATATACTGGGCATTTTGAGGAAAACAGCTTGAATCTACTATAAAGCTTCCTCCAAGCTGGGCATTTCTCTCTGAGCCTGATTCTTCACTACCCATAGTAAATAAATGAGATACTACTATATTTATAGTATCCTCTCTATAATTTTCACTTAATTTACTAAACAATGCCTTTATTCTATCACCATAAGACTTAGCCCTTTCCTCTTCCTCATCCATATCTCCATACAAAACTTCATTTAGCCTCTTTTCACTTGGAAAAGGAACTGTAAGTATGACAGCTTTTTCTTCATTTATATGAATTTCAATAAATCCTTCTCCTGAACTCACAACTGTATGTCTACCATAATTTCCTATAGGCACTACAGATTTTGGTGTACCCACCATTATAATTCCATGATCTCTAGCTAAAGGTCCTGCTGCTACTAACCTGTCAGGATTATCATGATTACCTGCTATAACCAAAGTAACTCTCTCCCCATTTGAAGACAGTTTTTTTAGCGTATCATAAAACATTTTTTCCGCTCTTGCAGGTGGATTAGGACTATCATAAATGTCTCCTGCAATAATTATTAAATCCACATTGTTCTCCGAAACTATATGTACAAAATCTTTGAGGAAAGCCTCCTGTTCATCCATACGACTATGTCCCTCTAGATTTTTTCCCAAATGCCAATCAGAAGTATGTAAAATTCTCATTAATTCTCCTCCACATCTTTCATCAAAAACATCATAAATAATTGGCTACTTATGATGTTTTTTAACCATTTACTTACATTTACTATGAGCTCTAAATTTTACTATATTATAACATAAAATTATTTTACTCACCTAAATAGACCTGTATTTAATCCTTATGTAATTTGCACCATATAAGTTAAATTTAACTTAATACATATATTTCTATAAAAGCAATATAATAAATAGTATTAAAGTATTATTTTTGAAAGAAGTGATATTATTAGAAGCCGTAAATTTATTATATTAACAATTATAATTGCACTTACTGTTTTTACATTATTGGGTGCGATAATTTTTAAAAGCAGTATTTTTAATGTAAAAGGCAGCTCCAGCTATAAAAATTTTTCATTAGACAGCTTCGACTTAAAAAAAGCACCTATAAACTTAGTTTATGAAAACAAAAAAATTAAGATTGACTTACCTATAGGTGTAAAAAGCAACATATATTACATACCTGTAAATGAAATAGTATCTAATTTAGATGGAAAATTTTCAATAAAACATGGGAAAGCTGAATTAAATTTTCTCTCAACACGTTCTCTTATTGATACTAAAAGGGCTACTTATAAAATAAATGGAACAACACATAAGTTAAGACACAAAGTATTTTTAAAACAAAACATTTTATATATATCCCTATTTGATTTTACCAATATGTTTAACTTAAAAACTTATTGGAATGAAAAAAGTTCAGAAATTTGCTTTTACAAAAATAAGGATATAGTTACCTTAAGTACTACCCCTGTAAAGAAGAAAGCAGCTTTACTAAGATTAGAAGACATTTCTGCAGGAGGACTTTACAACTCCCATGAAACCTTAGAAAAATTGCGGATAGTAACTGATTATTTATATGCTAAAGGAACAATATTTTACGTTGCCTGGGTTCCAAGATATGTTGATCCTTCCATGAATATAGACAACAATTTATTGGAAAAAAATAATATGTTTAATGCTGACTTTGTATTTACACTGGATTACATGATAAATAAAAATGGTATTTTAGGACTTCATGGATACACTCATCAATATGGAAATACAAAAAGCATTGACGCAATAGAATTTCACCGAAGTAAAAAAGATAATATTCCAGCAAGTGCTGAATATGCTAAGGATAGAATTAGTAAGGCTATAGAGACAGCAAAGGCATTGGATATAAATTGTGATTTTTTTGAAGCACCCCATTATGCCATACTACCCGAACAAATGACAGCAATAGAAAAGTCCTTCAATTATATGTATGAACCTTATTCAATAAATGGAGGTTTTACAGAATCCAAACATATTGTAAAGTTTGAAAACAGTCATAGAAAAGCTGTTTACATTCCAACTCCCTTAGGATATGTAGATGGTAAAAGTGATTGCAGAAATATGTTGAATAAAATAAGGGAAATAAATGACAATACGGTTGCAAGTTTATTCTACCACCCATACATTGAGTTTGACTATATAAATCTTTTAACAGAGAAAAATGGATACCCAACTTACACTTATTCAAGCAATTCACCACTGCACCAGATGCTAGAAGTACTTAATAAAAGGGGTTATAACTTTAATAGTATAGATAATTTGTTAAGAAGCAAATAAATCAACTTATTTGCTTCTTATAATTTCAAATTAAAATTCTCGTTCTAACAGTTCTATTTTTTTCTCATCCTTAAAATCATCTATAGAATGTATATCCAAAGCATGTAATACTCCATGCATGCATTCACTATCTACAGCAACTTTTATTTCAGAATCTTGTGCAAATTTATTTACTCGATCCCTACCTTCATCCTTAAGTACAATTGCTTTGGGACCACCTACACATCCGCCAATGCAGCCCATTCCTTCAATAAAATTAGCTTTTATTTCTCCATTTTGCACCTTGGTAAGCATTTCTCTACATTCTCTAATGCCATTTGCCTGAATTGCACTAAATAGTTTATGCTTTTCAGGGAAAATTCTTTCCACAGCTTCGCTTACTGCAATAGAAACTCCCCCTGTACGAGCATATAATCTTCCACCCCTAGACGCATATTTAGAGGAAAAATCTCCTTCAAGTTTAGATGGAACTATATGAAAAGCATCAAATATATCTCTTAATTCTTCAAAAGTAAGTACGAAATCTATTGCTCCTTTTATGTCTTCTTCCTTTGCCTCAGATTTTTTAGCAATACATGGTCCTATAAACACTACCTTGCAGTAAGGGTTTAACTTTTTAAGTACTCTTCCTCCTGCAACCATTGGAGATACAGAGGGGGATACGTGTTTAACCAAATTACTGTATACCTTTTTTACCATAGCTACCCACATAGGGCAGCAGCAGGAGGTTATCATAAAATCTTTTTCATCTTTTACATGATTGTCAAATTCAATAGACTCCTTTAAAGTAAGCATATCTGCAAAAAATGCCACTTCAATCATATCAGTAAATCCCAGTTTTTTAAAAGCAGTCCTAAGTTGATCCATAGTAACATCTTCGCCAAACTGTCCTATTATGGCAGGAGCCACTATAGCCACAACTGGAGATTTGCTTTTTAAAATATCAGCAAGAGGAATGAACTGAACTTTATCCATTATTCCCCCAGTAGGACAAACATCTACACAAAAACCACAATCGGTACATTTTTCTTTATCTATGTAAGCACAATTTTTCTTATTGTCTATAAAAATTGCATCAAAAGGACATGTTTTTTGACAAAGTATCTCACCTTTTTCATCCACACATTCCATGGAACAGTCTCTAACTTTATTGACTACTTTACCTTCTTGTTTATAAGACTTTATTGCTTTTTTCAAATTTTCTATAAAATTGGAACTATAATCTATATTAGTGCCGCACAACGTAGATATAATCTTACACAATTCCTGTTTATCCATTTTAGACTCTAATAAAAATGACATCACTTCTTCTTCAAAATTTCCACTATAATATGCCTTTATTATGAATTTAAATAGATTCCTATAATCATCTCTCAATTTACACTACATCTCCTCTTAACCATTCATCAAAAACTTGCTCATTACAGTTAATTTTCTCTAATTCAATAGCTTCTAATAACTAATATACTTTCCTTATCTAAAGGATAATACTCACAAATTTTTGTTAAACCTAAAGGAGCATTTAAGTACACTATTCAAACAATGGAATATAGTACTGCAACAATAGACATTCATTTAATTTTATTATTTATATTAAAGTATGAAGAATAAATATCTTTAGCTACAGAAGCTGCACCAACTCCTCCGTGGCCACCATCGAATAAAACCACACATACTGCTATTTCCGGTTTATCACTAGGAGCAAATCCTATATACTCTGCATAGTCCGTTCTTCCAACTTGTTCTTGATTACCAAGACTTTGAGCAGTACCTGTTTTACCTGCTGTACTTTTTGGGAATCCGTTAAATACATGAGCTGCTGTACCATTTTCATTAACGGCATTCATTCCTTCTTTGACAGATTCCAAATTTGCAGCACTGACACCAGTTTTTTTCATAACCTCTGGCTTGATTTTTTCAATTACTTTGCCATCTGTATCTAGATATTGATCTACCAAGTGGAGTTTATATCTAGTACCTCCATTTGCAAGAGTTGCAACATAATTCACTATTTGAAGAGGCGTAAATTGATTTAATCCTTGACCTATAGCAGCATCTTCTATATTTGCAGGTACTTTTAGTTGTGCATTGGCATCTGAAATAGTAATACTATATATTTCATTGATTAAACTATTCATTTGGCTGTCACTTATATCCCTTTTATTATTAACATCCTTTGATGTAAGTTCTGAAAATAATTCCTTATATTTTGATTTGTCAAAAGAACTAGTTCCATTTTTTATACAATCTTTTATAAGATTTTTAATATAATTTTTAATTTGTGTTGTTTCTTTTGAATCATTATCGTTATCATATAAATCTATTGTAACAATTTTGTGTCCGTAGTCATCTTGCCCATTTTTAAGTACAGACATAGTTTTCCAAAGATAAGTACTAGCATAAGCAGTTTTATTCGACACAGTATTATATACCTGCCCAAACTTTTCTGGTATTTCTATTCCCGTAGCAGCTTTAACACTGCTGTTTGGATCTATACCCAATCCAAACTTCCATGCATATTTTGCCAGAATATTATCTCCCAACGCATTTCTAAGCTTTTCTGCCACTGTCATGAAATAGGGGTTACTGGATTTCTCTATGGCACTTATAAGATTTACAACTCCTTGAGGGCCATCCGACTTAAACTCTACTATTTTTCCTCCCTGATCAAATTTTCCTTGATCATCTACAGTAAAATCTGGAGTTATGACTCCAGTTTCAAGACCTGCAATAGCAGTTATGGGTTTAAAAGTAGAACCTGGAGGAATAAGAGATTGAGTAGCATAATTATAAAAAGGTTTTGGATATATATCATATACATCTTTTCTTATAGTGCTATTATTCTTTATGCTCTTATCAATTGGGAAAAGTTCATTTAGTACTTCATCCTCACTTTCTCCTGGATAATTAGCTGTAATTCCTCGTGTTTCAATATATTTTCTACCAAACTGTTCTAAATTAGGGTTAAAATATTCATCATACATTTCTGAAGACAATTTTCCTGGTACTGTAAACAAATTTGGATCATATCTGGGTACCTGAGCCATTGCTATTATTGCTCCCGTATTTACATTTACTGCGACAGCTTCTCCTCTTGTGGCATTTGAAGTATTTGATCCTTGCTGCTCATTAGGATTACTCCTAAGATATGCCAAAGTACTTTCAAGGGAATTTTCTGCTGCTTTTTGTACATTTGTATCTATAGTAAGCTGTACTGTCTGTCCAGGACACGATTCCTTTTTTCCAAGTTCTTCAGTTATTTTTCCATTTTTATCTAGCTTTACTATCCTTCCACCCTTTGATCCTTTTAGTCTGTCTTCAAGAGCTCCTTCAATTCCTGCTTGCCCTACGTAATCACTATTTACATTATATCCTTTTTCTGTATATCTTTCATAACTAGAAGATATTTTTGATATATACCCTAAAAAGTTTGATCCTAAATCTCCATTTGGATAAGATCTTATAGGTTCTGTGGTCACATCCATTCCTGGGAGTTCATTTAATATTTGCAAAAATTTAAAGGCAGTTTCTTTTTTTATATTGCTAGCCACAATAACAGGTTTATACCCTGAAAAGCTATTCATTTTTAAGGTGTCTTTCACAATCATGAGCCTTCTCTGTTGTTCTAGAGGATAAGTATTACTTATACCATATCGTTTCATAAGCTTTTTGAAGGTATCCTCTGGAGACATATTCAAAAGTTCTTTATTAACCTGCACTTTAAGTTCATCATCAGGTATATTCTTGCTTTTTTTCTTGATATTTTTTTCTAATTCCTCATTTAATCCCCGATCTCTTTTGAACTTGATTTCAAGATTTTTTCTTGTATCCTCATCATCACTTCTAAATTCAAATCTATAAGGATTCACTTTTAGTTCAAAATCATCCTGCTGACTTTCGCCACTGTCATCCAATATTTTAAATACCTTATTCATAGTACTAAAAAAAACTTTATCCTGATTATCAGTTTGATTATATATCAACATGTATCCCTGGGTACTGGCAGCTAAAATATTGCCCTTAGAATCCAAAATTTGTCCTCTTGGAGCTATGTCTGAAATTTCTTTTATAGATTTATTACTTGCCTTTTCCTTGTACTCAGCGCCTTGCACTACTTGAAGAAAAAAAAGCCTTATGATTATTGTGGAAAAAATAATTATCATAATTGCTATAAGAATAGTATATCTTGTAATACTAAATCTTTTCTTTTCATTCATAAAATATCTCCCCTAAATTTATATTTCCATACTTTAGTTTATATACAAAAATGATATAAAATGGTAAATAATAAAATTATTGTAACATATAAATTATAACATATAATACATATATTTTTTCCATATATGTGATAATTTATTTAGGGGAGAATTATATTATCAATTTGTAAATATATCTTGTTTAATATTTTCATTAAACTTTTTAGCTTTAAGCATAGCGATTTCATATTTATAGGGAGGTCTTTTTTCACCTTCAGTATTTGCTAAATAAGGTGTTTCTAAAATTTTAGGAACATCTTTTAAATCTTCATGATTTGCTACATAAGAAAGTGCATCAAATCCAATGCTGCCAAATCCAATCATTTCATGCCTGTCTTTTCTACTCCCTTTAGGATTTTTACTGTCATTTAAGTGAATTACTTTTAATCTATCTATACCTACTATATGATCAAACTCATTCAATATCCCGTCAAAATCCTCTGCTACATTATATCCGGCATCGTTAATATGGCAGGTGTCAAGGCAAACTGTAATTTTTTCGTTGTATTTTACTCCATCTATTATTTTTGCAATTTCCTCAAAATTTCTTCCACATTCCGATCCCTTTCCTGCCATCGTTTCAAGAGCTATCTGTACAGTTTGATCTCCAGTTATAACTTCATTTAATCCATTTACAATCTGTGCTATTCCAACTTCCGTACCTGCCCCTACATGGGCACCAGGATGCAGCACAAGCTGTTTTACTTTTTTTATAGCAGAAGACCTCTCTATTTCTTGTCTTAAGAAATTCACTCCAAGTTCAAAAGTAGCAGGCTTTATACTATTTCCAATATTTATTATATAAGGAGCATGAACTACTATTTCATCAATACCATTTTCATTCATCTTTTCTATTGCTTCATCAATTCTAAGCTTTTCTAAAGGTTTTCTAGAAGTATTTTGAGGTGCTCCTGTATAAAACATAAAAGTATTTGCACCATAAGAAAGAGCTTCTTTTACAGAACCTAAAAGCATATCTTTTCCATTCATTGAAACATGTGAACCTATCTTAAGCATGTAATCACCTTTTTCCATAAGTATTTTTATTAAAATTTATACCCTAAGCATTTCTAATACATAATTATACTACAAATCTCAATTATTGTACCAAAAGGATATGTAAATCTATCTTCACAAATGTAAACTATTTTATCAATAGTACTAAAGTACCTATTACAATTATTATTAATCCCCAAAATGACCTTTTCGTAAGTTTTTCTTTTAAAATAAAATATGAAAATACAATTGAAATAACAATACTCAATTTATCTATAGGTACAACTACGCTTGCAAGACCTTTTTGCAGCGCTCTGTAATAGCAAAGCCACGAAGCTCCTGTTGTAATTCCTGAAAGACAAATAAACAAGCAGCTCCTTTTATCAATATTTTTAATTTCATTTTGTTTTTTCGAAACAAAAACTACTGCCCACGCCATAATTAATACAACAATGGTTCTGATTGCAGTTCCTAAATTTGATTCAACTCCACTGATTCCCACTTTTCCAAGAATTGAAGTCAAACTTGCAAACACCGCTGACAGCGCAGCATAAAATAACCATCTGCTATCTACAATTTCTTTGTTTTTCACTTCCTTCTTAGTTATCATCATATATGTGCCTATTCCTATAGCACACATACCAATGAATTTTATCCAAGTAATCTTTTCCCCTAATAAGATAAAAGCTAAAATCATAGTTAATACTGTACTTGATTTATCTATTGGTGTTACTTTATTTACATTCCCAAGCTGAAGAGCCTTAAAATAACAAAGCCATGAAGCTCCTGTTGCCAGTCCTGACAATATCAAAAAAAGTAAACTTTGTCCACTTATTTGATAAATCGTATTTTTGGAACCAACAATAAGAACTATGAGCCATGAAAAAATTAATATAGCAATAGTCCTGATTGCAGTTGCCAGATTAGAATCTGTTTTTTTTATTCCGATCTTAGCTAAAATAGCTGTAATTCCAGCAAAAAATGCTGAACCAAATGCAAATAATACCCACATTAGAATTTCCTTCTTTCTACTTATCCTATTGCTTATACAAAATAATCAACATCTATAATTTTTGATATATAGATTATTTCTTATTGGATTCAAACCTTGAATTTTCCCGCAAATCCCAGAACACTTTAAATTCCAGTTTTTCAACTTCTCTCTGCTGTTTATAACTGATACGCAGCGTGGAATTATCAGGAACTTCTATATCTTTGTCAAGTTGTTTCAGAATTGATTTTATTTTATAACCATGCTCCTTCACTGTTTTCAGCGTTTCATCAATTTTGTCAAAGAGAGCAGTAGACTCACCCGAAATATCCTCTGAAACAATATATCGTTCATTTTGATTGATGTAATCCATAGAATCTCCAGACGCAATCCAATTTATCAATGCTTGTTTGTTGAAGCGCCATTCACGCCCGATTTTTCTGGCAGGAACATGTTCTTCACGCAATAATTTGATTAAAGTTTTTTCGCTGACTCCTAAAAAATCAATAGCCTGTTCAAGGTTTAATATATTGTTGTCCAAAACGTAACACCTCTCCTTTATTACTTACCTTTTAATAACATTATAGTATAGGTGAACAGCTATATCAACGTAAACTGAATTTAGCATGAATATAACTGAATTTAATCATTGTATAGTATTAATATAATTGATTTAACTATTATTTTCGTTTCTTAGCTTGATGACTATGGGGGTATTACCCCTATAATAAATAATCAAATTTTGTACATAATATTATATGAATCAATATTGATTCCTCTTTGATTAATTTGAGCAAGAAATATTAAAAAAATACCCTATAGAGTATATTAAAAACTCTATAGGGTATTTTTTTATATGACAAAATATAAGCTACTAAAACAATTTTTTTAACCAGCATTATAAAAAATTTTATACCTTTATATTATACTTTTCAATCTTGCTGTACAAAGTATTTCTTCTTATACCAAGTGCTTCTGCTGAATGGGTTATATTCCCCTTAAATTTCTTCAACACTTTAATTACATGTTCTTTTTCCACATAATCTAATTTTAGACAGTCATCACTAACATCCACAAGTACCTCATTATCACAATCTTCTTCCGTAAAATAATCTGCAGGTATAGATCCTGTATTCACAATTAGTTCAACCAAATTTTCTAATTCCCTTATGTTCCCAGGCCAGTTGTATTTAATCATTTTCTTCAAGTATTCTTTTGATATAACTGGCTCCTTTTTATTTAATTTTTGTGAAATATTCTTAACAAAATATTGAATAAGAAGAGGTATATCCTTTTTTCTTTCTTTAAGTGTAGGTAAGAATAAAGGCAGCACATTTAATCTGTAATATAAATCCTTTCTAAATCTTCCAGCTTCTACTTCCTTTTTCAAATCTCTATTGGTGGCAGCTATAATTCTTACATCTACAGGTATAGGCTTTGAACTTCCAATTGTTGTTATTACACCCTCTTGTACAACCCTTAGAAGCTTTGTCTGCATATCAAGAGGCATTTCTCCAATTTCATCCAACATTATAGTTCCACCATCTGCCAATTTAAATTTTCCAAGATTTCCACCTTTTTTAGCCCCTGTAAAAGCTCCTTCTTCATATCCAAAAAGCTCCGACTCTATAAGTTGTTTAGGGATAGCACCACAATTTAAAGCTATAAATGGTCCATCTACTCTGCTGCTGTAATTATGAATGGATTGTGCAAACACTTCTTTTCCTGTACCACTTTCCCCCATTACAAGTATAGTTGATTTGCTATCTGAAATCTTTTTTGCATAATTTATTACTTTTGTAAAGCTTTCATCCTGGCCGATTATATTATCAAAAGTATAATAAGCCTGTCCATTACTTCTTTTCTTTACCTTTTCGATTTTATCAAAAACATATACTATCTCAACATTATCGTCTTCACAGTTATATATACAGCTAGTAGTTAACTGATATCGAGTTCCGTTTTTCACTACTGCTACATTTGTTTCTTTTAAATCATCTTGCCCTAAACATATCAATGTCTTTATATCATTCCAATTTTCTATGATATCTTCTATTTTATATGTTTGTAATTTACTGTTTGTAATACTAAACATATCTTGAGCTTTTTTATTGCAAATTTTAATTTTTCCATTTATATCAGAACTTACTATAGCAATAGGACTAGAATTAAATATGTTCTCCATATATTTGTAGTTCATATTTTTAATCTTGTTATACTCTTTTACTTTAAGCATTTCTTCTATAGCATTTGATGCTGCTATAACCATACCAAGGGTATGGGAATGTACAAACTCGATATATCCAGTAAGGCTCAAAACTCCTATAAGTTTTCCTTTATTATCTTTTATAGGTGCTGCAGAGCATGTCCACTTATGATATGCATTAATAAAATGATCATCTCCAGAAATTTGAACTGGCAGCTTACTCCTTATAACCATGCTCATAGCATTTGTCCCAATATTTTCTTCATCCATAAAAGCTCCCGGCACCATTTTCAAAGAAAAGGCTTCTGAAAGTATTTTTTCATCGCCTAAAGCATTTAATATACATCCTTCTTCGTCTGTAAGTAATACAAAAAAATTAAACTTCTTTACAAAATTGACCAAATGTTCCATATAAGGTGCTGCAGTCAATATTAAATTTCTGTTAGCTGCAAATCTTTTTTGTAATTCAACATCATATATTATTTTTTTACTAAATACCTGATGTGGGTCAATAAGGAACTTTTTGCACCTTTTATGTGAAAGTTCTATATCTGATTTGGATACAACTACATTGCCTAATTTGCAAATAGCTGCATTCATTATAATTCCTCCAATCATAACAACAATTCCAATTCCACTTTTCATTATTATAGGAAAATTCATCTAAACTTAGTGGGATAAACAAAACTCTAAATAGAAAGCGACTATCACCAAATCAAAGATTTGGGATATCTGCTTGCACACAGCGAAAGCGACTATCACCAAATCAAAGATTTGGGATATCTGCTTTTCCCACTAAGTAAGATTCATGGATAAATTTTTACCCAAGTGGAACTATTTCATACTCACTAGAGAGAAGATCCATAAAAGCCATCTTTTTTCTTAAAAGTTCTCCTCTTCCTAAAAGAATCTTTATTACTTCACTTACTTCAATTGAGGCTGCTAAAGCTGGTGTAAATGATGGATTACCCATTTCCTTTTCGATTCCTTTGGCTGTTTGTTTATCTACATTATAAATCTTGTTTAAGGTATCATCTCCTGGAAATATAGTAGTAACTTGAGCATACCATCCTGCTATAGCTCCATGAACCATTGGTATATTAAGTTTTTTGCAGCTGCGTTGAAGTAATAATCTCGCTGGTATGCTGTCAAGAGCATCTACTACCACATCGTGATTACTTAAAATACTGCAGGCATTATCTTCTAAAAGCATTTTTCCTAATGCTTTTACCTCTATTAGTGGATTTACTTTTTCCATTCTAAGCTTTGCTTCCAGTGCTTTACTAAAACCTATAGTATCTGTACTTGAAAGTATTTGTCTATTCAAATTAGATTCTTCAAATACGTCTCCATCTACTGCAGTAATACTTCCTATTCCTATTCTTCCAAGCATCTCAATAACATAACCACCAATTCCTCCACAGCCTACAACACAAACTTTAAAGTTCTTTAAGTTATCATTTTCTTCTTTTGACAGGGTTTTCATGTTTCTAACATAGCGTTCCAAATTTAACCGCCTCCTACTGGTGGGAACAATGATAAGACATCATTGTCATTAAGTTCTGTATTTGCTTTACCATCCCTACCATTTATAAGTAAAATAGCTACTTCTTCTTCCTTAATATTTATCTTTTTAAATATATCTGCAGGTGTTACAGGATCGTCAAATTCTAAAAACAATTTTTTATCTCTACCTTCTCTAAAATAAGCAAATAATCTAACTTCTATTTTCAAGTTTCCACCTCCTTAGGCTAAGAAAATAGACTTCATATACAGAGACAAGGCATCTTTTTTAATACATGAAGTCTAATCTCTAATTAATCAAACTAAAGCTTACCTACGTATTCATCTAATCCTAATTTCTTTAACGTTTCCTCTGTAGGAATACCATTTTTATCCCATCCACGTACTGAATAATATTCAGGTAGTAGTACATCTAACTTATGAACTTCTCCTTTTGATGGTCCTTCTGGAATTTGTTCTTCAAGCAATCTCTTTGGAAGAGTATCCTGTGAACTATCTATGCCTGCTTTTAAGTTAAATATTTTTTCTAAAGTCCATATTCTATCTCCAGCTAACATTAAAGAATTTACATCATGTAATTCTCCACCAACTACTGCATTATACATATCAACATAATCCTGTGCACCAAGACCAAATGTTGTAAAAATACATAATCCAAGTGAATCTATAACAGCTGTTAAATCATGGAATACTCTAGCATATCCTGCTTTTCCTTCCACTGCAAGTCTATCAAGTTTTTCTGGATAGCCAAGTATTTCAGGACTTACCATATATCCCTTAATGTGACATCCTCCCCTATTGTTAACAGCATAAGTAATGCCATGTCCCTGTATTCCTCTTGGGTCATATGCTGGAAGTTCCTGTTTTTTTACAGTCATTGAATACTCAGGTACACCGTATGAGTCACAAAGTCTGTATGAACCATCTGCCATCTTGTCTCCAAATCCTTCTCTAAGTCCCATTTTCTTTACCCATTCAACCATGGACTTAGCATCTCCCCAATTAAGTGACAATCCATCTGCTGCTATTTCTTCATCCTTAATATAACCTCTTTGATAAAGTTCCATAGCTGCTGCAATAGTACATCCTGCTGTAATGGTATCTAGTCCATATTCATTACACAACATATTTGCTGTATTTACAGCATTTATATCGTATACATCACAATCAGATCCAAATGACCATAATGTTTCATATTCTGGTCCTCCACATTCAGTTCCATCATCAAGTTTTACCCATCTTCCACAGGCAATTGGACACCTATAGCAAGGATTTTTTCTAACTAAGCAATCTTTAGTTAAAGTTTCTCCACTGATCTTATCTGCTTGATCTGTATAAGATTTTTGAAAATTCTTTACTGGATGTACACCATTTTCATTTATAATATTAACAAGTACAGCTGTTCCGTATGTTGGAAGTCCTCCACCAGCTACTGGATCTTTTCTTAAAATATTTGTTTTCTCAAGTGCTACTTCCTTCACTTTTTGTTCATCAAATAATTTTACTTTTCCGCTTCCTTTAACTACAATAGCTTTTAAGTTCTTTGAACCCATAACAGCTCCAACACCACCACGTCCTGCTGTTCTATCAACATCATTCATAACTGCTGCCATAAGTGATAACTTTTCCCCAGCTGGTCCTATGCATAAAACCTTAGCTCTCGAATCTGTTTCCTGTTGAAGCATTTTTGTAGTTTCTTCTGTTAGTTTTCCCCAAACATGAGAAGCATCCCTAAATTCTACTTTATCATCTACTATATTTACATAAACTTCTTTATCAGATTTACCTTCAACGATTATCATATCGTATCCAGCTGCTTTGAATTCTGCTCCCCATTTTCCACCTGAATTTGCAATAGCAATAGTTCCTGTTAAAGGTGATTTAGTAACTACCATGAATCTTCCGCTTGTTGGAACAGGTGCACCTGTAAGTGGTCCCGCTGCTATAATAAATTTGTTATCAGGTGATAATGGATCTACCTTTGGATCTACTTCGTCAAATAAGGTTTTTACGCCTAACCCTCTTGCACCTATAAATTTTTTAGCTTTGTCAATTTTCAATTCTTCCACTATATAAGTTTTACTACTTAGATTAATTCTTAATACCTTACCCTTATATCCGTACATAAAAACCCTCCTAAAAAAATTGATTATTCAAACAATTATATATATAGCATAAACCATGCCAATAATAAAATATTGTGTTTTGAGGGTATTGCGCCAAGCAAACTGTTCCATCTTGGTGCAATTTTGTTCCATTTCAGATCATTGTTCTGTTTCGGAACATTCTATGTGATACTTTTCCATCTTCCTATATAAGGTGTTTCTTCCAATCCCCATTGCCTTAGCTGCTAAACTTATATTTCCTCTGAAGCTTTTAAGAACCTTTATAATATGATTTTTTTCTACATCTTCAAGCTTCATACTTTCAAAATTCATAGAACCTTCAGCAACTTTATTGTTTCCAACTACAAAAGTTTTATGTAGTTTAAGTATATAATCTGGAATCTTTTCTGTATTTACTATAAGTTCAACAACGTTTTCTAATTCTCTTATATTCCCAGGCCAATCATATTCCATAAATTTATTCATTACAGTACTATCAATTTTAAACTTATTCTTGTTTAGCTTCTTACTTACTTTAGTCATATAGTAATCTATCAAAATAGGGATATCTTCTTTTCTATCTCTTAAAGGTGGAAGCCATAGAGGAAGTACATTAAGTCTATAAAATAAATCCTTTCTAAAGCTTCCCTTTTTTACTTCCTCTTGTAAGTCTTTATTTGTAGCTGCTATAATTCTAACATCTACAGGAATCTGCTTAGAACCTCCAACTCTGCTTACAACACCTTCTTCTATAACCCTTAAAAGTCTTACTTGTGTCTCTAATGACATTTCACCTATTTCATCTAAAAAAATAGTTCCACCATGAGCTAATTCAAATTTACCAGCATTACCACCCTTTTTAGCTCCTGTAAAAGCCCCTTCTTCATAGCCAAGCAACTCTGACTCAATAAGATTTGATGGTATAGCGCCACAATTTACTGCAATAAAGATTTTACCTCTTCTACTACTTAAATTATGTATAGCTTGTGCAAAGATTTCTTTACCTGTACCACTCTCACCAGTTATCAATACAGTAGATGTACTATCAGATATTTTTTTTGCATATTCTATTACGCTTACAAAATTTTTACTTTTTCCTATTATCTTATCAAAAGTATATATAGCACAACTTTGAGATATCTTTTTTACTGATTTTCTATATACTTTTTCATTATCACTTTTCATATTATTTCAATTTTATCTCCTCTTTTAATCCATCCAGAACTTAACACTTTAGCAAATACGCATTCTCTAGTCATAACACAGTCATCTGCTAATTTTCTTCTTTCACAGCCTTTATGACACTGTTTTCCAACTTCAGTAATTTCTAAAACAGCTTCACCTATTTTCATTTTTGTACCAACAGACAACTTATATAGATCTAAACCAAAGGTAGTAAGATTTTCAGTAAATTTAACTGTACAAAAGCCATCTATTCCTGATTTTTTTATCTTATCAATGCTTTCCTGTCCCAGTAAACTCACCTGTCTATCTAATTTTCCTGCATGAATATCTCCTACAAGACCATGATTTATTTCAAAATATCCCTTTTCAATATCCTTCTTAACAACTCCTTTCTCCTCACCTATATTTATCAATAAAATACTAGGCATCCAAGTATCTCCCTTCATGCAACTTATCTTTTAAGACTCATATGTAACAGAATACAAATATTTGTCTTCTTTCACATATGAGTCTAATAATCACTTGATATCAACATTTTTCTCAGAATGATCTCTTAAATATATATTATATTACATATATCCGAGTAATCATAGCCTCCAAGTTCATCAAGCTTCTTTAAAAATTCACTGCTTTTCATAACCTTAAGCAGCTCTTTAATTATATCAAGCTCCAAATACTGTACGGGCACTGCAAAATCGTATTCCTCATTGCAAACTGGAATGAAATCAAGGCCCATCATATCTGCTGCGGAATATACTCCAAGGCCACAATCAACATCTCCATTAGCTACTGCTGCTGCCACTGAAAGGTGTGTAAACTCTTCTCTTTCATAACCATTAATTTGTTCTGGTGAAATGTGAAGCTTTTTTAAATAGTAATCTAAAAGTAATCTTGTACCTGCTCCTCTTTGTCTATTTACAAAACGCACATTTTTTTCTGATATATCTGAAATATTTGTAAGTGACAGAGGATTACCCTTTTGAACCATAAGTCCTTGAATTCTTTTTACTACTTTTATCAATGCTATATTTTTATTTTTTAAATACTTATTGATATAAGAAATATTATATTCTCCAGTTTCCATATCCAATAAATGAATAGGAGCAATATGTGTTTCTTCATTCTTAAGAGACATTATTCCACCCATACTTCCTGTATGAGCTGAAGATAAATAGTAATGTTTACTGCTTAAATGAAGCATATCTGACAATATATCCAAAATAGGATCATGGCTGCCTATACACACAATAGTGTTTTTAATTTCCTCCATATCCCTCATAAGACTTATTTCAACTTTTGTTCCTGCTTCAATACCTTCTACATTTTGAGGAACCTCTAATGTTCCATCGGCTCTAACAAGTGACATAGTGGCACCTGCTCCTCTTGATAGTGGTGTTGCAATAATCTTATTTTCCACATATCCAAGCTTCATTCTCACAAATTCTAAATGCTTTAAGGATGACATAATTCTTCTGGATAAAATTGCATCTACCTTTTGAGGTTCTTTTGTTTTCAGTCCTTGATAATTTTCTACTATTTTCTTAAGAACTTTTTCCATTATGATATGAGCAGAAACAGGATATCCAGGTATACCAAGAACAGGTTTATTATTAATCTGTCCCATAATAGTAGGTTTTCCTGGTTTTATAGCAATACCATGTACATAAACTTTTCCTAAATCAGCAATTAAATCACTGGTAAAATCTTCTCTTCCTGCAGAAGAACCAGCATTGATTATAACTATATCACACTCCGAAACAGCTCTTTTTAAAGTTTCCTTTAAAATTTCATAATTATCTTTTACTATGCCATACCTTTTTGGTGTTCCTCCATATTCAATTACTTGTGCACTAAAAACCCTTGAATTAAAATCAATTATATCTCCAACTTTAAGGTCACTACCTGGTTCCACTAGCTCAGTACCTGTTGGTATAATGCCTACTAAAGGTTTTTTGTAAACTTCAATTGTATTTACTCCTCCTGCCAGCATTGCTCCTATATCTACAGGTCTTATAACATGACCTGATGGAACAATAAGTTGATTTTCCACTATATCTTCACCTAAAGGACGTATATTCTGCCAAGGGGCTGCACTTTTATATATTTGAATTTTATTTTCATCTATGTTAACTATATCCTCTACCATTATTACGCAGTCATATTCCTTTGGAACTGGATCTCCTGTGTCTACTACTATATAATCCTTCTCTTCCTCCAGCTCAATAGGATGCTTTTCAGATGCTCCTATAGTTTTAGAACTATGAAGAGCAATACCATCCATGGCAGAACAATTATAAAAAGGGGAAGAAATTTTTGAATAAACCGCCTGTGCAATAACTCTGCCTAAACCTTCTTCTGTGTTTATTACTTCTTTATTAAGAAATACAGAACTTATTTCACTTAAATATTTATTTAATGCTTCTTTAAATTCATAATTTGATAAATATACTTTCTGTGCCATAATATCACCTCTGAAATTTATAAACATATACCTGTTGATCTTTAAAAATTCCCTCTACATTTTTATCTATCTTTACATAACCCCAAGCCTTGGTAAATCCACTGATTGCAGCAGACTTGGTTAAAACAGGTACAGCTATATATTCTCCTTCTATATTTTCAATTGTAACTGGAAGATATTCTTCCCTTCCTTTGGCCTTATGATAGTTAGTACTAAACTTACAAGGAATAGGATATTCAACTTCTTCAAATTTCATCATCCTCTGTAAAAAATATCTAACTATTATTCTATAAACTACTGCACAGGAAAGAGGATGTCCTGGCAACCCAAATATAGGTTTATTTTTAACTTTTCCTAGTATAGTTGGTTTACCTGGTTTTATTGATATTCCATGAAGAAGTATACCTGGCTTACCAAGTTCATCAATAATTTTCGCAGTTTGATCCTTCTTTCCTACTGAACTTCCACCAGATATGAGAACTATATCACATTCTTCATTAGCTTTTTTTGCAGTTTCAAATAATTTTTCATAATCATCTCTTATGACTCCATAGAATATTGCTTCTCCACCATCTTCAATGACAGAAGAATACAAAAGATATGAATTTATGTCTCTGATTTGACCAGGCTTTGGATATTCTTCTGGTGATATAATTTCATCCCCAGTAGAAATTATCCCCACCTTGGGTGTGCAAATTACTGGTACCTTAATAATTCCCAAACTGGACAACATGCTTATACTATAGGGTTTAAGTACTGTTCCTGCTTTAAGCACAGTTTCCCCTAATTCCACATCTTCATCTTCATTAAGCACATTTTCACCAAATGGGACTGGCTTATTCACAAGTATAGTAGTATCATCCATTTTATCAGTATACTCGATCATTACCACACTATCTGCACCCTCAGGAAGCATTCCTCCAGTTGGTATGTACATACATTCTCCTGGAAATTCCAACGATTTAGAAGGCATCTTGCCCATTATAACTTCTCCCTTTAAATCAAGCATAGATGGCATACTTTCACTAGCTCCCTGTACTTCCTTACACTTTACTGCATATCCATCCACAATAGATCTTTTAAAACCTGGAACATTTAACGGTGAAACAATATCCTCATATAATATTCTGTCATTACATTCTTTTAAATCTATTAATTCTTTCCCTAAACTTATAGAAAAATTAGAGTTAATTGTGTCTTTTACCTCCTCAACTGATGACACCTTATAAAAGTCCATACTTTATTGCCTCCTATCTTTCACCATCGAAGTGATGATTTTAGTATTTAATCCTATTTTATGCAATCTGCATTTAACCACATTTTAAGTTTTTCATTTGAAGGATTTGTAAAAAACTGAACCTTATCCCCATATTCGATAATTTTACCTTTATCCATATAAAGAACATAATCAGCTATTCTCTTTGCCTGATATAAATCATGAGTAATCATTATTACAGTTCTATCATTAAAACACATATTTTTTATTAATTTTTCAGCAACTAATGTGCTTTCTAAGTCCATGCTAGCAGTTGGTTCATCTAATAAAGTTATCTTTGTCTCCAGCATAGCTACTCTTAAAAGAGCTGTTTTCGCTTTTTCTCCACCAGATAAAGTTTTTGCATTCTTATCCATTAATTTTTCCATATCAAAATCTTTAATATAGAAACCATACTTTTGTAAAAGCTCTTCCCACCTTTTCTCTTTAAATAGAAGTCCTTTTATTATATTTTCCTTAACAGAAGTATTGAAAATATATGGTTTCTGAAGTAACATCGAAATTTTATCTTTTGTATCTTCAAAATCTTCATCGTCGTATTTTATGCTTCCTGAATTAACTCTATTTACTCCTGCTATACACTCAAGAAATGTGCTTTTCCCACTTCCATTTAAGCCTAAAATTATATATATTCCTGCTTGTTTAAAATTAAATTTATCTATATTTAGCACTACCCTATTTCCATATTGTTTTATAATATTTAAGACCTCAATATTCATCAATTTCACTTCCTCGAAATTTGTGTAAAATGACATTTATAATTAGAGAAATAGAAAGTAGTATTACTCCTATGATGATAGCTCCTTCAAAATTTCCTTTTCCTGTTTCTAATGCTATATATGTGGTCATTACTCTTGTATGATCTTTAATATTTCCTCCTACCATCATTACTGCTCCAACTTCTGAAATAGCTCTTCCAAAGCCAGTAGCAGCTATAGTAAGCAGCTGTTCCTTCATTTCGACAATTATGGTTAATAAAGTTTTAAATCTTGAAGCACCAAGCACTTCACAATTTTTTTTAATCTCCCTACCTTGCTTTTGTGTTGAACTAATTGTAAGGCCAGTTATTATAGGAAATACCAATAGTGTCTGTGCTATAATCATAGCTGTTGGAGTAAATAAAAGCTCCAGACTGCCTAAAACACCTTTTCTTGAAAGTAATAAATACACTAAAAGCCCCATGAGTACTGGCGGAGTACTCATAAGGGTTTCTAATAACCTTACCATAACCTTTTTCAATTTAAAATCTTTTAGTCCTGCTAAAATTCCTATAGTTATTCCTGATACTGCTGCCATAACTGTAGATGACATGGATACTACTAGGGACATACTTATAACAGGAAGTATGTCTTTTATAAGTATTAGCATTTTAAAATTGTCTCCCATTATAAATTATTTTTTAGCATTTGGAATAAAAAGTGCCTGACCATATTTGTCTTTTCCATATTCACCTATAGTTTTTTGAATTTTATCAGACAAAATCCAATTGTAAAATTCATCTGCTTCTTTTTCCTTAAGCTTAGGGTTCTTGGCAGGATTTAATTTTATTACTCCATATTGATTATATAACTGAGGACTTTTCTCTGTAACAATTTGAAGCTTTAACTTGTTTTTCATAGATAAATATGTTCCCCTATCAGTTAACGTATAGGCTTTCATTTCATCTGCCATTTGTAATACTGCACCCATTCCTTTACCTGCAGATACATACCAACTTCCACTAGGTGTAATTCCTGCAGACTTCCATAAGCTTTTTTCCTTACTATGAGTACCTGATTCATCTCCTCTTGAAATAAATTTAGCATTACTATCCTTAATTATCTTCAAAGCATCAATTGGATTATTGTAAGCCTTTTCTTTAATCTTAGCAGGATCTTCAGTTGGTCCTACAATAATAAAATCATTATACATTACATCATTTCTTTTAAGACCATAACCATTCTTTATAAATGCCTCTTCCTTTGCCTTGTCGTGTACTAAAAGACAATCAGCGTCACCATTTTGTGCAAGCTTTAAAGCTTCTCCTGTTCCTTTTGCTACTACCTTTACATCTATTCCAGTGTCTTTTTTAAACAATGGAACTAGATAATCTAAAAGTCCCGTATCCTGGGTACTGGTAGTAGTAGCTAGTACCATACTTCTAGCTTCCTTTGGTTTAGCAGCTTCTTGTTGTTTAGTAGTACATCCCACTAAAAAAACAAAAATTAAACTTAATAATAGTGCAAGTTTTTTCTTCATAAAAAAGACCCCCTATTTAAAATTTGCATAAAAAAGAACAAAATTAAATTCTTTCTTTTTAGTAGAATGTGTAACCTTTTATGAATCTATTCGTCTTAAATCTGTTAACTTATTTTTTAATTATTACTTAGAACTTTATAACTATTATTTCATGTATAATATCTTGATTACAATATTATAACTTTTTTACTGTTACTGTCAACAATTGTTCAAAAATAGGTAAAATGTTAAAATATTGTAGTAGATTTACTATCTATATGTATAACCTTTAAGTATTTCATTTTCACAGCATCACTCTTGAACTTTCATACATAAATACTGTAATTGTCCACATAATATTATATGAATAAACATTTACTATTCCTTGATTAAATTTTGGAAGAAATGTTTAAAAAATATCTTATAAAGTATATAAAAAACTTTATAGGATATTTTTTATATACTACAAAATAAAAGATATTTTTTCTTAAAAGTTCCTATCTTTCTTCTTTGTATAAAAAATTTATATTTCTATTTCATATTTTTTTATTTTGCTGTACAAAGTATTTCTTCTTATACCCAATGCTGCTGCTGAATGTGTTATATTTCCTTCAAATTTCTTCAATACTTTAATTACATGTTCTTTTTCCACATAATCTAACTTTAAACAATCATCACTAATATCTACAAGTACCTCATTATTATAATTCTCTTCTGTAAAATAATCTGCAGGTATAGACCCTGTATTTGTAATTAGCTCAACCAAATTTTCTAATTCCCTTATGTTCCCAGGCCAATTGTAGTTAATCATTTTCTTCAAGTATTCTTTTAATATAGCTGGCTCTTTTTTATTTAACTTTTGTGCTATATTCTTGACAAAATATTGAATAAGAAGAGGTATATCCTTTTTTCTTTCTCTAAGTGGAGGTAAGAATAAAGGCAGCACATTTAGCCTATAATATAGATCCTTTCTAAATCTTCCAGCTTCCACTTCTTTTTTTAAATCTCTGTTTGTAACAGCTATAATTCTTACATCTACAGGTATAGATTTTGAACTTCCAATTCTCGTTATTACACCTTCCTGTACAACTCTTAGAAGCTTTGTCTGCATATCAAGAGGCATTTCTCCAATTTCATCAAGCATTATAGTTCCGCCATCTGCCAATTCAAATTTTCCAAGATTACCACCCTTTTTGGCACCTGTAAAAGCTCCTTCTTCATATCCAAAAAGCTCTGACTCTATAAGTTGTTTAGGGATGGCACCACAATTTAAAGCTACAAATGGTCCATCTACCCTGCTGCTGTAATTATGAATGGATTGTGCAAACACTTCTTTTCCCGTACCACTTTCACCCATTATAAGTATAGTTGATTTACTATTTGAAATCTTTTTTGCATAATTTATTACTTTTGTAAAGTTTTCATCCTGACCCATTATTTTATCAAAGGTATAGTAAGCATTACCATTATTCTTTTTATTTACCTTTTTAAATTTTTCAAAAACATAAACTATCTCAATATTATTATCATCACCACAATTGTATATTGAACTAGTAGTTACTTGATATTGAATCTTATTTCTTAGTGAAACCATAATTGTCTCTTTTGAAGTACTTTCTCCTAAATATATAGGTGCTTTTATATTATTCCAATTTTCTATAATATCTTCCATATTGTTTGTCTCTAACTTATTACCCCTTATGCCAAACATATCTTGTGCCTTTTTATTGCAGATTTTTATCTTACCATTTATATCCGAGGTTATTATAGCAACAGGACTGGAATTAAATATATTTTTTATATGCTTGTAATTCATATTTTGAATCTTATTGTACTCTTCTACTTTAATCATTTCTTCTATAGCATTTGATGCTGCTATAACCATGCCAAGTGTATGAGAGTGCACAAATTCAATATATCCAGTAAGATTCAATACACCTATAAGCCTTCCTTTATTATCTTTTATAGGTGCCGCAGAACACGTCCACCTATGATATGCATTAATAAAATGATCATCTCCAGAAATTTGAACTGGCAGCTTACTTTTTATAACTACGCTCATAGCATTTGTTCCAATGTTTTCTTCATTCATAAAAGCTCCCGGTACCATTTTCAAAGAAAAAGCTTCTTCAAGTATTTTTTCATCACCTAATGCATTTAATATACATCCCTCTCCATCGGTAAGTAATACAAAAAAATTAAATCCCTTTACAAAATTAATTAGCTGCTCCATATAAGGTGCTGCAGTTAATATTAAATTTCTGTTAGCTGCAAATCTTTTCTGTAACTCAATATCGTCTATTATTTTTTTACTAAATATCTGATGTGAATCAATATTAAACTTTTTACATCTTCTATGTGAAAGTTTAATATTGGGCTTGGATATAACTACGTTGCCAGATTTGCAAATAGCTACATTCATTATAATTCCTCCAATCACAACAACAGTTTTAAGTTTATTTTTTCCATTGAAAGGTTGCCTTTTAACTTTTATCTGATGACTACCTACTGTAATACTTATTGCTATATCTTCAAGAGTTTATGCAAATATGATAATATCTATTTGGAATGGTACTTCTATATAGATCAGTAAATATTATATTTCTTGATTTTTCTATAAAGAGTGTTCCTTCCTATACCCATAGCCTTAGCAGCTAAAGTAAAATTTCCTTTAAACTTCCTTATTACATTTTCTATATGTGTTTTTTCTAAATTTTCAAGGTTCATATTAAACATAAAATCTCCATCATAATATATACGACTATTTTCCACATTATGTTCTTTAAATAAGCCTTCTGATTGAATAATATTTTCATCTATATGCTCAATATTTATAAAAAATTCAATAACATTTTCTAGTTCTCTTATATTTCCAGGCCATTCATACTGTACTAACTTATCCATTTGATCACTAGTAATTTTTATTTTTCTTTTATTTAATTTCTTACTTATTCTATTCATATAGTAATCAACTAATAAACAAATATCGTCTTTTCTATCCCTTAAAGGTGGAAGTGGAATAGGAAGGACATTTAATCTATAAAATAAATCTCTTCTAAAATTTCTATTTTCAACTTCCTCTTTTAAATTTTTATTTGTAGCTGCAATTATTCTAACATTTACGGGTATTTGCCTGTACCCTCCAACTCTTACAATTAACCCCTCTTCTATAACTCTTAATAACTTTACCTGCATCTCAACAGGCATTTCCCCTATTTCATCTAAAAATACAGTTCCACCATTTGCCATTTCAAACTTCCCTAAATTTCCTCCTTTTTTAGCCCCTGTAAAAGCACCTTCCTCATACCCAAAAAGCTCCGACTCTATAAGTTTTTCCGGAATTGCACCACAGTTAACAGCCATAAAAACATTTTCTTTTCTATCACTGTAATTGTGTATAGCCTGAGCAAAAATTTCCTTTCCTGTGCCACTTTCTCCTGTTATTAATATAGTAGACTTACTATTAGATATCTTTTTTGAATACTCTATTATGTTTAAAAAATTCTTATTTTTTCCTATTATTTTATTAAAAGTATATATGGCCTTTCCTTCTAATCGCCTTTCTTCTAATTTTCTTTTCTTTTTTATTTCTTTAAAAACAACTATGATTATCCTGTCATCCATTTTTTTTGTGTATAATGGATATATATTTAATTTTAATTTAAGCATATTCTTAACAGACTTTATGCTAGTTTCTACATTCTGCTGAATGCTTATATTATGTATATTACTCGTTATATTATTCCAGCTATATACCATATCTTGAATATTCATATTCATTATACACTCTTGACTATATCCTGTAATTTGTAGTAAGGCACTATTTACAAATTTAATTTCTCCATAAATGTTACAAATCATAATGCCTTCAGGTATAGATTCAATAAATGCTTCAAAGCTTTGCTTATTACTATTGAAGTTTATCATAACAACTAAATTTCATCTCCCGAACTTATCCAAGCAGAACTTAACACTTTTGCAAATATATAAGCAACTAATCTAACTTCTATTCTCAAATTCATATCTTTCTATTAAAAACAGACTTCATATATAGAGAGAAGCTATCTTCTTTAACACATAAAGTCTGCTTTCTAGTTTACCGAATCAAACTAGAACTTACCTATATATTCATCTAATCCTAATTTCTTTAATGTTTCTTCTGTAGGTATACCCTCTTTACTCCATCCTCGTACTGAGTAATATTCTGGCAGAAGAACATCTAGCCTATGAACTTCTCCCTTTGATGGGCCATCTGGAATAGGTTCTTCTAACAATCTCTTTGGTAGAGTATCCTGGCTGCTGTCTATTCCAGCTGCAAGATTAAATAATTTCTCAAGAGTCCAGATTCTATCTCCTGCCTCTAATAGTGAATCTGCATCATAAGTAGATTCTCCTACTACTGCATTATACATATCTACATAATCCTGTATTCCAAGCCCAAATGTAGTGAATATGCACAATCCTAAAGAATCAATTACAGCAGTTAAATCATGAAATAATTTGGCATAAGCTGCTTTACCATCTAATGCAAATCTATCAAGTTTTTCAGGATAACCTAATATTTCAGGGTTAATCATGTATCCCTTAATATGACAGCCTCCTCTATTATTAACTGCATAGGTAATACCGTGTCCCTGTATTCCCCTTGGATCATATGCTGGAATTTCCTGCTTTTTAACTGTCATAGAATACTCCGGTGCTCCATAACCTTCACAAAGCCTATATGAACCATTTGTCATCTTTGCTCCAAAGCCTTCACTATATACCATTCTCTTTATCCAGCCAATCATAGATTCCGTATCACCCCACTTGAGAGATAGGTTATCTCCAGCTATTTCTTCGTCTTTTATATATCCTCTTTGATAAAGTTCCATAGCTGCAGCAATTGTTGCACCACAAGTAATAGTATCAATACCATATTCATTACATAACATATTAGCTTCATTTATAGCATCTAAATCATATGAACCACAGTCAGATCCAAAACACCACAGTGTTTCATATTCTGGTCCTCCGCACTCTGTGCCATCTTTTAGTCTAACCCATCTTCCACAACCTATAGGACAGCTGTAACAAGGATTTTTCCTTACTAGTTGGTTAGCAGTAAGAGTCTCTCCACTTATTTTATCTGCTTGATTCGTATAAGACTCTTGAAAATTCTTTACAGGATGAACTCCATTTTCATTTATTATATTAACCAGTATAGCTGTACCATAAGTTGGCATTCCCTGACCAGCTACTGGATCATTTTTTAATGTTGTAATTTTTTCTACGGACACTTTTTTTACTTTTTCTTTATCAGCTAAAGCTATTTTTCCAGTTCCTTTAACTGTAATAGCTTTTAAGTTTTTAGATCCCATAACTGCACCAACGCCGCCTCTTGCTGCAGTTCTATCTACATCATTCATAACTGCTGCCATAAGAGACAATCGTTCACCAGCAGGTCCTATACATAATACCTTTGATTTATTCTCAGTTATCTTTTCTAACTCTTTTGTAGTTTCTGATGTAACTTTTCCCCAAAGCTGTGACGCGTCTTTAATTTCTACCTTATCATCTACTATTTCAATGTAAACTGGTGAATCAGCCTTATCCTCTACTATTATCATATCCCAACCAGCTTTTTTTAAGTCTACTCCCCATTTTCCACCCGAATTTGAAATTCCTATAGTTCCTGTAAGCGGTGCTTTAGTAACTACCATAAACCTTCCACTAGTTGGAACCGGAGCTCCAGTTAAAGGACCTGTTACAATTATAAATTTATTTTCTGGTGATAATGCATCTATTTTAGGATCTATTTCATCAAATAAAGTTTTAACACCTAGTCCCCTACAACCTATAAACTTTTTAGCTTTATCTAAATCTAAATTTTCTGATTTGCAAGTTCTTTCTTTTAAATTAATTCTTAATACTTTACCATCATAACCATACATTGAAATTCCTCCTCATATAAATGTATTTATTTCAGAAATATTATAGAGCATAAATTGTGCCAAATATGGTTACAAAAAAAACACTCAATAATCAACATCACATGCAATGCATTGATTATCAAGTGAATTCATAGCAAATAATTTAATAACGTTTTTTTGTTTTATAATAAAATGCTTAAATAATAAACAATACAGTTCTTTGTATTGCCAAAATGCTCAAAAAAAATACAATATTATCATTTTATTTTTAAAAAAGTGATCAAATAACGTACAATACTATTTCTATTTTTTTAAAACGTTCCAATATGGATCACCAAGCATTAAAACCATTTGATTAATAGCACCAATAGTGCATCCAGCTTTAGAGACTTTTTCAGGTATATTTATGGTGTTTCCATCCATATCTATAATCGTTCTTGTGGTAGATTGGGATTTAGAGGTTGATGTTGGTTGTTTTTCCGAATTTGATTTAACACCGCACTCATTAAAAAAAGTAAATATAACTAATATCATAAATAAGACTAATATTTTTTTCATACTTTTCATAATAAGTTAACCCTTCTTCCTTATACTTTTAAATTTTTACTTGGACACATTTTAATTTCAAAACATGTCCAAGTAAAAATTTTATCATACTATTAAAAATTTAAGTTATAAATTATTCATTACTATTTTGCAGGAGATTGTGCTTTCAATATTTTATCTACCTCTTCATTAGTAAGATTATAGTTTAAAAATGTTTTATAGAAATTTTTTGTTTCAGCAGCTATATCTAAATCTTTAAATTTATCTGGATGAATTGTTTTAGCAGCCCATTGAACTTGAAGCGCTTCTTCACAACTGTAACGATCCCATAAAAATGCACCAGTAGGATTTTGATATACTTTCCCATTTTTAACTGCTGATATCTTCTGCCAATTTGGATCATTAATTAATTTATCTATAGAGTTAACTTTTCCACTAGCACCATTAGCCCCAAATATAATAATATCAGGATTCCACTGAATTATTTGTTCTAAGGATACTTTCTTCATATTTCCAGTAACATCCTTTGCAGCGTTTACTCCTCCAGCTGCTTCAATCCATTCATTAATAATAGTTTTGCTTCCATCTACACCAATTGGAGACAGCGACTCTACATGAAGAACTTTAGGTCTTTCACTATCTGGTATTTTTGAAGTAACATCTTTAACCATCTTAACCTTATCATCTAAATATTTGTTATATTTATCTGCACGCTTTGCAGCATCTCCACCTAAAATTTCACCAGTTAAAGATACACATTTTTTCATTGTGTCAAAAGTAGTAAAATTTAATTGAACTACTGGAATTCCTAAACTAGAAATTTTATTAGCATTTGCATCACCAGAAGATACAAATACTATGTCAGGTTTATTTTTCATTAAATCCTCTGTATTAAAATTTGCACCAAAAGTAGTAACTGCTTTTTTCATAGCTGGATTAACTTTATATAACCAAGGCATAGATTTTTCACTAAGCACTGTTTCCACAATTTTATCACCAGCGCCTAATACTGATAAAACTTCATTATGTGCCTTCCAAGAATCAGCAATCTTGTTTATTTTTGTAGGAACTTGAACTTTTGCACCAGAAGTATCTGTAATAGTTTTTGTTTTTGAGCTAGTTTCTTGTGTCGAAGAAGATTTGTTTGATGATTGAGTCGATTGACTTGAATTGCAAGCAGTAAAAAATATCATTAAGAAAATACACAGAATAATTATTGTTATTTTTTTCATTTTTATACATCCTTTCATGATAAAAATTGTACTAAATTATGTATTATTTTTGTTTTACCAGTTTATTTAAAATATTTCTATTAAGTATACTAGCTTATTAGAACTACAATAATTTTTAGTTTCATATTACTGCCTCCTTCCTTTAAATAAAATACTTATAAAGAATGGTGCGCCTATTAATGACGTTAAAATACCTAGTGGTATTTCCATAGAAAATATGGTACGAGAAATGTTATCAATTAAAAGAAGATAAGCGCCTCCAATTAATATAGAACCTGGTAAAAGATCTTTATAATTAGGACCTACAATCATCCTAGTCACATGAGGAATAACCAAACCTACCCATCCAATTATTCCAGCCATAGAAACAGAGGCAGCAGTTAATAAAGTGGAACAAAATATTAAAATAATTCTCATTCTATCTGTATTTATTCCTAGTGATTTTGCTTCTTCCTCACCAAAAGAAATAACATTTAACTTCCATCTCAATAATAAAATTGGAACAACTCCTATAATAAATGCAATTAAAAGAATATGAATTTCTTTAAAGGTTATGGTAGAAAGTCCACCCATAAGCCAGAACGTTATTGCTGGAAGTTTACTGTCTGGATCAGCTACATATTTTGTTAAAGAAATAAGGGATTGAAAAAGGGATGATACCACTATACCCGTAAGTACCAATATTAAAGTTGTATTATTACTACGTCCAATAACCTTACTAACAGCATAAGTAATAAGAACTGCTCCCATACCAAAGGCAAAAGCAAGAAATTGTACTCCTGCCATATTAAAAGATACTAAAAGTCCCATGGCAGCACCAAAACCAGCACCTGCTGAAGCACCTAATATATCAGGAGAAACCATAGGATTTTTAAATAGGCATTGATATGTAGTCCCAGCTACTGAAAGTGAAGAACCAATTAATAACGCAGCTATAATCCTTGGTAATCTTATTTTAAATAATACAGTATCAACATTTTCAGACCAGGTTTGAGGTAATCCAAATATCTTTGCATAAAATATATAAAAAAGATCTTTAAGCGATACTGAATACCTTCCCATAGTAAATGAAATCAAAAATATAAAAAGGACCAGCATGATAAGTATAATTTTTATAGATATTATATTGTTTTTTTTTACACTTTTTTCTTTTGATGCTTGCATGAAACAGCCTCCTACTCCTATCCTATTTGTAAAAACATCTCTTTAATGTAAAATATTTCAGTTAATCATAGGTACGCAGGCTTTGATTTGCTGTCCATTTGAATCAACTGTAGTTACAATTTTTACATCAATGCCATATGCTTTTTTAAGCATATCCTCTGTTACAACCTCATTAACACTGCCTACTGTAAATACATTGTTTTTTTCCATAAGTGCCACTTTTGTGGAACATAGAAAAGCATGATTTGGAAAATGTGAAGTCATAACGACTGCTAATCCTCTTTCAGAAAGCTTATTTATCTGTTCTAGTACTCTAATCTGATTTCCAAAATCCAAATTGGAAGTTGGTTCATCCATTATTAACATTTTGGGCTGCTGAGCAAGAGCCCTAGCAATTAAAACCATTTGCCTTTCCCCACCACTTATTTCCGTATATATCTTGTCTTTTAAATAGGATATTTTCAAAGTATTTATAGCCTCTTCTGCAATGCCAATATCTTCTTTCGTAGGAGAAGAAAACGTCGAAAGGTGAGCAGTCCTCCCCATCAATACCACATCAAAAACTTTAAATGGAAAGGGAGGTGTATGTGCCTGAGGTACATAGCCAATAGTTTTAGCTAATTTCTTTCTAGACCAATTATGTATATTCTCTCCATCCAAAAGTATTTCCCCACCCTTTAACTTTAAGAATCCTAATATAGTCTTAAAGAAAGTTGTTTTTCCTACACCATTAGGTCCTAACAAGCATAATATTTCTCCCGAACTTACATTCATAGATATATTTTTTACTACAATGCTTCTACCATAACCGCAAATAGCGTTTTTAATCTCTAATCTCATATCAGTTCTCTCCTTCCTGCAATAACTGGACATCCTTCCTTTTACCTAGGTGTCATTAATTTTGTCAAGTTTTTGCCAATACAGATATATAAAAAATAGGCATATGCCAAAAGCACATACCTTACTCTATTGATATTTGCAATGACCTTCTTCTCAAACACGGAAAGCACATCATTTTCATGACATACTCATTGGTTTTATCTCCATAGGCTTAGCATTAGGATCAAAAACTTGAAGTCCTGTAATATTATACTTGCTTATATATTTTTTCTAAAGTATAACGCCTTCTAAGTGCTGAATCACCAAAAATCCTGTTTATCACAGCGGAATTATATCATACTCAGTTGAGAGAAGATCTATAAAGACCATTTTTTTTCTTAAAAGTTCTCCTCTCCCTAAAAGAATTTTTATTACTTCACTTACTTCAATTGAGGCTGCTAAAGCTGGCGTAAATGATGGATTACCCATTTCCTTTTCAATTCCTTTAGATGTTTGTTTATTTACATTATAAATCTTGTTTAAGGTATCATCTCCTGGAAATATAGTAGTAATTTGAGCATACCATCCTGCTATAGCTCCATGAACCATTGGTATATTAAGTTTTTTGCAGCTACGTTGAAGTAATAATCTCGCTGGTATGCTGTCAAGAGCATCTACTACCACATCATTATTATTTAAAATATTGCAAGTATTATCTTCTGTAAGCATTTTTTCTAGTGCTTTTACCTCTATTAATGGATTTACTTTTTCCATTCTAAGCTTTGCTTCCAGTGCTTTACTAAAACCTATAGTATCTGTACTTGAAAGTATTTGCCTATTTAAATTAGATTCTTCAAATACGTCTCCATCTACTGCAGTAATACTTCCTATTCCTATTCTTCCAAGCATCTCAATAACATAACCACCAATTCCTCCACAGCCTACAACACAAACTTTGAAGTTCTTTAAAGTATCATTTTCTTCTTTTGATAAGGTTTTCATATTTCTAACATAACGTTCCAAATTTAACCGCCTCCTACTGGTGGAAACAATGATAAGACATCATTGTCATTAAGTTCTGTATTTGCTTTACCGTCTCTACCATTTATAAGTAAAATAGCTACTTCTTCTTCCTTAATATTTATCTTTTTAAATATATCCGCAGGTGTTACAGGCTCGTCAAATTCTAAAAACAATTTTTTATCTCTATCTTTTCTAAAATAAGCAAATAATCTAACTTCTATTTTCAAATTCACACCTCCTTAAAAACAGAATTTATTTAATGTTTCTTCTGTAGGTATATCCTATTTACCCAATTATATATATTTAAAGTAAAGCATAAATTGTGCCAAACATATTTATAAAAAATACTTAATAATCAGAACATATATGATATACTGATTATTAAGTACTGATAGTAAATGTAGCAATACTAGCATTGTTATTTCATTATATTATTCTATATTAACAAAATGCCCAAATAAAGATCAATATATTATTTTATACTAATAAAATGCTCAAATAAAGATCAATATTACTTTATATCTTTGAAAAGTGTTCGAATATTATAAAAATGCAAGCTTTATGAAACCATTTTCACTTAGATTATTTTGTGATATAATATTCACACAGATAATTTCTACTAAATTTCGAAATAAATTTACTATATTAACCATTAAAAGTTTTTTCAATTGTTTAAATTATATTATTATATGGTAAGTTTAGGAATAAATTAAAAAATTTATAATTTAATTAAAAAGAAGTATACTAAGTTTTGGACATAATGTTAAACTGTGTAAAAGTGGAATTAAAAATACTAAGATACCTAACCTTAAAGAAAGGAGTGTAAGAATATGAAAAGTATACTAACTACTTGTCCTTATTGTGGAACAGGATGCACATTTTTCTTAAATGTAAGAGATGGAAAAATTGTTAGTGTAACCCCAGATGATAATGCAAATTCAGTAAACCAAGGGAAGCTCTGCTCAAAAGGCCGTTTTGGTTTTGACTTTGTACATCATAAAGATCGTTTAACTAGTCCTTTGATAAGAAAAGCAGGAAAGCTGGTTGAGGTTACATGGGAGGAAGCAATTGGCTTTATTGTTTCTAAAATCAAAAAAACTGTAAAAGAATATGGTTCTGACAGTGTTGCAGCTTTTAGTTCAGCACGATGTACTAATGAAGAAAACTATCTTATGCAAAAATTAATGCGCGCAGTGATTGGTACTAATAACGTCGATCATTGTGCCCGTTTGTGACATGCTCCTACAGTGTCTGGTCTAGGCACAGCATTTGGCAGTGGAGCAATGACAAACTCAATACATGAACTTGATGAAATGGGACCTGAAGATGCTATTTTTGCAATTGGTACAAATACCACAGAATGTCATCCTATAATTGGTATTAAAATGCTAAAAGCTAAAGAACGCGGTACTAAACTCGTAGTGGCTGATCCCCGCAAAACAGATGTGGCACTACATGCTGATGTTTGGCTGCGGCATAAACCAGGTACAGATGTAGCACTTCTAAATGGAATGTCATATGTCATATTGACAGAAGGACTAGCTGATAAAGCATTTATTGCTGAAAGAACTGAGAATTTTGAGGATTTCAAAGAAGTTGTAATGAAATTCACGCCAAAGTATACATCAAGTATAACTAAGGTTCCAGCAGACAAGATAATAGAAGCTGCAAGAATTATTGCTAAGGCTGATGCTGCTGCTTTGTATTATACTATGGGTATTACGCAGCATACTACTGGTGTTGATAATGTACTATCTACAGCAAATATTATGATGCTTACTGGTAATATTGGCAAGCCTAAAGGAGGAGTTAACCCTCTGCGTGGTCAGAATAACGTGCAAGGAGCATGTGATATGGGAGCTTTGCCTAATGTCTACACTGGTTACCAATCAGTAACTAATCCTGATGTGAAAGCTAAATTTGAAAAAGCATGGAATGCTCAGTTAAGCGATAAAGTTGGACTTAATATTCCGTCTATCTTGAATGCAATTGAAAAAGATGAGGTCAAAATGCTGTATGTATTTGGTGAAAATCCAATGCGAAGTGACCCTGATATAAATCATGTGGAACACTGCTTGAAACATTTGGATTTTTTGGTTGTTCAAGATATTTTCTTAACTGAAACAGCTGAAGTTGCTGATGTTGTTCTTCCGGGCGTATCCTATGCTGAAAAAGATGGAACTTTTAGTAGTACTGATCGTACAGTGCAGCGTATTCGTAAGGCTGTAGAGCCAATAGGTAATAGTCTTCCAGATTGGCAAATACTCAGGGATATCATGAATGCAATGGATTATCCAGCAGATTATAGTTCTCCTGAAGATATATTTGATGAAATGAGATCTTTAACACCAAGTTATGCTGGTATTAGTTATAAACGGTTGGAGGACGGTGGCATTCCATGGCCATGTCCAAATGAGAATCATCTTGGGACACCTATTTTGCATGTTGGTAAGTTTTCCCGTGGTTTGGGTAAGTTTTCCCCAATTGAGTATAGGGAACCTGCTGAGCTTCCTGATAAAGAATATCCATTAATGCTGACTACTGGACGTATCGTTACTCACTACCATACAGGGACTATGACGAGACGTTGTTGGGGACTAAATGGTGCGGATCCAGAAGGATTTTTGGAAATTAACCCTACAGATGCAAAAAATCTTAATATTGAAGATGGTGATGAAATTAGTGCATCAACACGACGTGGCTCATTAATTACAAAAGCACAAGTAACAACTAGGGTACCGGAGGGATTAACATTTATTACTTTCCATTTTACTGAGAGTCCAGCTAATATTTTGACTAATAGTGCCCCTGATCCTGTTACTGGAACACCTGAATTTAAAGTTTGCTCGGTAAAGATAAAAAAATTAGATTTTTCAGATTTTGGATGTCAAAAGCGCAAGATTTTCCGTAAAAAGAGTATGCGTAAAGACACTTAAGGAGGTAATTATATTGAATACCTTTGTTGTTGCAAATCCCAATAAGTGCATTGGATGTAAGTCTTGTGAAATTGCCTGTGCAGCTGCACATTTAGATGTTAGTGTAATTACTGCAGGATCTGCAGGTGTTCCTTTTTCACCTCGTATCAATCTAATACGGGCAGAAAAAGTTACCGTGCCGATACAATGTAGGCAGTGTGATGATTCACCTTGTGCAAATGTTTGCCCGGTAGGTGCAATTGTTCATCAAGAAAATAAAGTTGTTGTAAAAACAGAATTATGTATTGGGTGTAAAATATGTATGCTTGCTTGCCCATTTGGCGCCATGGATATGGCCCCACAATACAAAAATAGCCATAAGCAAACACAAATCTTAAATGTAATTACTAAAGAAGAAAGTGAAAATAAGGAAGTTATGGCAGCACATAAATGTGATTTGTGTGCAGGCAGGCCTGAAGGTCCAGCTTGTGTAGAAGTTTGTCCAGCTGATGCTTTCGTCATAGTTAGTCCAGAAGTTATAAATAATAGTATCAAAAATAAACGTCAATCCAATGCTTTAGAGTTATTAGAAAATAAAAGCATATAAAAATTAAATCAGTTTTGGAAAAACGTACCTAGATTTGGGTAAATCAAATCTAGGTACGTTATTGTATAAAGAATAGCATTGAGATTATACTATTAATATTTAAGTAGGTAGTAATCAAACGAATAAGCGCATTGAGAAAGGATGAATAAAATGGGCAAAAATATTACATTGGAAATTATAGAGAGCTACTGCAAAATACATAAGGATAAGAAATGTCTAGCATGTTCTGATGCTTATAAAATATCAGAAAAATTAAAAATAAATATTTCGGATATAGGAAAGTTATGTAATGAAAATTCTATAAAGATCATAGGTTGTCAGCTTGGATGCTTTTAAAGTATTTGAAAGAAAATAAGCTAGCATACTGACTAGTTACTTCTTTTAAAATGCCTAAAATATTAATTGATAAAGAGGTGATCAAAAATAGTGACTAATAAGTATACTATACCCAATATGATTTTAATCGGTTCAACTGCTAGAAACAGTGGAAAAACTACTCTTGCTATTTCAATAATAAATAAATATAAATTAACTAAACCAGTGATAGCACTAAAAGTAACAACTATTCAAGATAAAAACGGAAAATGCATACACGGAGGAGAAGGCTGTGGGGTATGTTCAAATTTAAAAGGAAATTTTGAGATAACAGAGGAATTAAATGCAGGTAATAATAAAGATACTTCCCTATTATTAGCTGCGGGAGCAGAAAAAGTTTACTGGTTAAAAACATTAAAAAATAATATTTCCGAAGGATTTAATACGTTTATTAGCCAAATACCTGAAAATGCTCTTATAGTATGTGAATCAAATAGCTTACGAAAAGTTGTTAAGCCAGGTGTTTTCGTTATGATGAAAAATACCAAAGACAGTCAAATGAGAAAGTCAGCAAGTGAGGTTATAAATCAAGCTGACATAATTATAGAAAATAATTTTAATGATAATTTTGAAAAAGTAATAAAAGAGATAGCTAATATAATTAAATGATACTATAATTTTAAATTTACTAAAGCTGTAAACAATGTTTAAGATAAAGGAGACTATAATAAAAAGTCTGTAAAATATAGCTTTCTATGATAAAATCAAAATATCATAGGAGGCTATTTTATAATGTAAATATATCTTGACAAACGTAAACTATATTATTATAAAGGACTTAAATGAACAAATTATGAAAGGGATGTATTTATGACTGATTATTTTGATTTAATCAAGCAACGTGAAAGCTGCAGAAACTATAAAGAAAAAGAAGTAGAAAAAGAAAAGTTAGTTGCCTGTATAGAAGCAGCTAGAATTGCACCCTCAGCTTGCAATGGTCAACCCTGGAGATTTATTATCGTAAATAATAAAGACCTGTCACCTAAGATTTCTAAATGTCTTCAAGATCTAGGAATGAATAAATTTACAAATAATTGTCCTTCATTTATTATTGTACTTCAAGAAAAAACAGATATTAAAGCTAGAATTGGTGGTAAAATTAAAGATCAAGATTATGCCCCCATAGATATAGGAATTGCAACTGCCCATATATGCCTTGCAGCTACGCAGCAAGGACTGTCTACCTGCATAATGGGCTGGTTTAATGAAAAGAAGCTTAAGGATTTACTACACATACCAAATTCTAAAAGAATTAGGCTTGTCATAAGTGTAGGATATTCTGCAGATACAACTCTCCGCAGTAAGGTACGTAAAAGCATAGATGAAATTGCTCAATTTATCTGATGGCTAACTACTAAGTGACTATCACCAAATCAAAGATTTGGGATATCTGCTTGCACACAGCGAAAGCGACTATCACCAAATCAAAGATTTGGGATATCTGCTTGCACACAGCGAAAGCGACTATCACCAAATCAAAGATTTGGGATATCTGCTTTTCTATCAAAGTGGAAGATATTAGAATTCTTAGTCTTCAGCGATTTAGAGTCCTTATGCTGTTCATAATAGTAGCTACGCACCTAAATAAGTTCTTCTAAGGTTCTTAAATCTAATTCTTCTCATTTAAATAGAGCTGAGATTTTGTTCTCAGCTCTGGGGGTTTACCTGGTTTTTGTTTGAGTTTTGGATTGGTGGAATTCCTACCCAAATAGCAATTTCGCCAAAGTTTAGTGGGAATAATCAATATTTGATGGGAATCGGTAAAGTTTAGCAGGTTAATTCAACCATTCACTACTTCTCCTCCATTTACATGAATCGTCTGACCTGTAATATAAGATGCATTTTGAGAAGCTAAAAATACATAAGCTCCTGCACATTCCACAGGCTGACCTGCTCTTGCCATTGGCATATCCTCACCAAACTGGGAAGTTTTTGTTTCATCAAAACAAGATGGTATAAGCGGTGTCCAGATTGGCCCTGGCGCAACTGCATTTACCCTTATTCCAGTCTTCCCTTTTGCAAGTGCAGTAGATAATGATCTAGTAAAAGCTACTATTGCACCTTTTGTCATAGAATAATCTATAAGTGTGGCACTTCCTTTAAAAGCCACTATAGAAGCTGTATTTATTATACATGCTCCTGATTTTAAATAATTCATTGCTGCCCTTGTCATATAGAAAGTCCCATATGCATTGGTTTTAAAAGTTCTGTCAAATTGTTCATCTGATAACTGCTTTATATCAGTACATTCATATTGGACAGCAGCATTATTAACTAGTATATCTATTTTCCCATATTCACTTATGGTTTTTTCTACAACGCTATTGCAAAAATTTACATCACTAATATCACCTGCTATAAGTGTGCACTTTGTTCCCTTGGTTTCCACAAGTCTTTTAGCTTCCTCAGCATCTTTTTGTTCATTTAAGTATACAATTACTACATCTGCACCTTGGTTCGCATAAGCTATAGAAACAGCTCTACCTATACCGCTGTCACCACCTGTAATTATGGCAGTTTTTCCTTTTAAAAGTTCTCCTTTTCTATTATACACAGCATCATCACATATAGGCATAGGATTCATTTCATACTGAAATCCCGGATGATGATTCTGATGCTGCTTTGGAAAAGATGTTGGAAAATTCATATTTACTCCTCCTTCGATTTACTATTTATTATTTATCCGATGGCTACCAGCCATAATACCCCCATCGCACTCTGTGAAAGCGACTATCACCAAATCAAAAATTTGGGATATCTGCTTTTCTTATAAAGTGGGGGATAACGGCTGCTACGCCCCTGGATAACGATTTCTAAGTTTCAGATGGAGAAAAAACTCCACCTGAAACCAAGAACTCTGTTTATATAAACTAGTATTTTCAATTGAGGAGAAAATATTTATATATTAATTATAGGTGCTATTTATTTTTTCTCCAATACTCATTAATTTATCCTTTACCTCTATCTTATTTTTCCATCTTTCAGGAATACTGTCATATCCATAATAGGTACCTGCAATTCCCCCTGCAACTGCAGCCACAGTATCAGCATCTCCACATAAATTTGCAGCCTCACATATTGTATCTTCTAAATTTGAATTGTTCATAAAACACCAGAGTGCACACCTTAAAGTGTCAACTACATATCCTGAAGGTATAAGTTCTTCTTTTTTCATATTCATTACATATTTATAGTCTTCACTGCTGCCAATTGCCTCTGTAATAGTGCCTTCCTTAGTTTCTTCATTTAAATATTTATAAATAACGGTATTATATAATACACAGGCATCTGCTGCTTTTTCATCATAATGTGTCATTTTAGATTGCAGCCTGCTTATATCTATCATTTTGCTGTAATCTCTGTAATATAATGCAACTGGTATACATCTCATAATGGTCCCATTTCCAGCCGTCCTGCCTTTGGATATATGATGTACATAAAATGAGGCCTCTTTCCAATTGCTAGTTTTAATGTACTTTTTTATAGCTAGCTCACAAGTCATCCCTATATCCTTAGGATCACTATTGTACCATTTTACAAACCTATTACCTATAGATTCAATAGGACATTCAGGATTTTCAAGTATTCCTCCTGCTACACATAAAGTCATCATGGTATCGTCTGTAACCTGACCAGGCTTCAACTTCCAATGGCCTCTGCCTATAATGTCTTTTAGATACCCATACGTTTTGCGTGCTTCTTCTTGAGATAAAAATTCCAAAGTTGCCCCTAATGCATCTCCACAGGCTACTCCAAATAATCCTCCCAAAAGTTTATTTAATCTTTCCATATTAGCACCTCTATACTTTAAATCTTGAAACTATGCCCACTAATGAGTCAGATTTTTCTTTTGCTTTTTCAGTTAATTCTACAACGTGTCCTGCCATTTTAGTTATGTAAGAGGTTTCCCCTGCAATATTTTGAGCCCCACTTGCCTGTTCATTTCCACTATCGGATATCTCTTGCATTAGTTTTGATACATTTTGAACTGATACAAGAAGTTCATGAGAAGTAGTGCTAAACTCTGTTACTATATTATTTACGTCTAAGAAATTCTTACTGGTTTCTTCATGAGATTCTACAATTTCATTGTAATCAGGCAAAATCTTTTTATCTATAAATTCCAATATTTCATAAGCACTAGATGATAAATTATCTACCACTTCTAAAATAGTTTTTGTAACCTGCTGTATTCTATTAACAGTATCTTTAGAATCATCAGAAAGAGTTCTTATTTCATTTGCTACAACTGCAAAACCCCTACCTGCTTCTCCTGCTCTAGCAGCTTCAATAGACGCATTTAGCGCTAATAGATTAGTATCTTCCATAATATCAAGAATTGCTGAGGACAATTCATTAATCTTAGAAACATCTTCTGATTTCTTAATGGCATCTTCCAAACTTTCTTTTGTATTTTTGTATATGCTCATTATACTCTCCCTGGATTTCATTGCTTTTTGTTTCATTTTCTGTGATGCACTGCTTGCATTTGAAACATTTTCTGAACCATATTGTGCCTTTTTCGATATAGATTCTGCATCCTTTTCAATTTCCCTTGATATTGCACTTATTTCCTCAGTAGATGCTGCAGTTTCCTCAGTAGTATCTGACAGCTGTTCTGTAGTTGCAGATATCTCCTCTATGCTTTTATTAAGATTCTCCATTTCCACATTAATTTGTTTCATATTTTCAGTTACATTAGAAGATTCTTCTATTATATTCCTAATTATATTTCCCTGACTTTCCTGCATATTCTTTACTGCAACCGCAAGCACACCTGATTCATCTTTCATTTTTAACAACTTTTCAGGTATCGGCATTGTAAAATCACCAGACGCCACTATTTTTAAATGCTTTGTAATTACATTTATAGGTTTTGATATAAGTGAAGTAATGAAAAATGCTATTAATACACCTATTAATACAAAAATAATAGTTGTAATTGCCTGAAAGATTTCATTTTTTGTGAGGCTTTCCATAACTTCAGATTTGGGTACAGATATTCCCAAGGACCAGTTGGTACCTTTTACAGGTGCGTATCCTATATATTTTTTTGTTCCATCCCTGTAAGTATACCCATCTGCGCCACTCTTTCCCTCCATCATATAGGTTTCAAATTTCATTAGTTCCTGCAAACTTGGATCCTTTTTACTTTTTTCAATTACATTTTCCATTTTACGTACAAGGGATATATCTTTATTTGCTACTGTATGTCCAGTTTTACTTATCATAAAAGTTGTTCCAGTTTTACCATACTTGATATTATTAGTTAATTTACTCAATTCACTTCCATCACGTGTGGCAATTAAAACTCCCTTAACTTTACTACCATCTTTAATAGGAACAGCATAAGACATAACAAGCCTATTATCCGCTTTTCCTAAAATTGGATCTGAAACTGAACTTTTTCCTTGAAGTGCTTCTTTATAATTCTCTCTATCGTATAAATTTGCTTTTACTCCATCTGTAAATGTAACATTACCATTAACATCTCCTATACCCATACTTATATGTCCACTTCTTTGTACCTCATCTTTTAAAATATTTAATTTTTGATCTGTAGATAATACATCACTTTTTATATAATAGTTTCCTGCCAGCCCTTCCATTACATCTAATTGTCCTTCAATTTTAGTTTGAACAAATTTTGCAGATTGCTGAGCCATTTGAAGCAAGGATTCAGTAGCATTTGAAGCTAACGTATCATAAGATTCTATAAAAGATACTGTACCAAGTCCTATGCACATAATTAGAATCAATATTCCAAAGGATATAGCCATTTTTGTCTTAATACTCTTAAAGTACAAATTAATTCCTCCCATTCCTAGTAAAGTAATTTTGCTTAAATTGTATATTAATTAATAGCTATTGTTACTTACATTGTACTACAATTTAATAATTTTTCAACAATATATTTAAAATGGGTAGGAATTCACCTTTATAAAATTCACATTTAAGCACTAAATAATATAGTGTTAATCAACATAAGATGGAGTTTAAAGCCCCACCTTATGTCAAGATTCTATTTAAAATTAATTTAATCTCTCCAATTCCTGTTGTATATTCTGCATCTTAATATCTGTTTTTGATATAACATCTGCGCATTCCTTTAAATCGCTCTTTATATGTACTGGAGCCTTCCCTGCTGTTTTATAATATAATTTATGTTCCAAGCTTGCCCAAAAATCCATAGCAATAGTCCTTATTTGTACTTCTATTCTCACTGGTTCTACATGGTTTGAAAAAAATATAGGAATTTCCAGAACCATATGAAAACTCCTATATCCATTTGGTTTTGGATTTTTAATATAATCTTTTTCTTTAATCAAAGTTATATCATCCTGTCTTTTGAGCATATCTGCGATTTCATATATATCGCTTACAAATGAACAAATAACCCTTATACCTGCTATATCATTCAAATTTTTCTTTGCCGATTCAAGCGTTAGTTCTAAACCCTTTCGCTTAAGTTTTCCTATTATACTTCTAGGTTCCTTAACTCTAGATTTAATATATTCTATGGGATTTCTTTTCCTCTTTACTTTAAATTCTTTATCTAATATTTCAAGTTTAGTTCTAACTTCTTTTATAGCAGAACTATAACTCATCATAAAAGATTGAAATTTTTCTATTCCCTCATCAATATCCACTGATACGTCCAAAGGTAGTTCAATAATTTCTTTGGATTCCATTATAAATATTTCCCCTTTCAAAAACTCACTTTAAGTTCAATTCATTCACATAATACTACAGTTTATGAAATCATAAAAGTATTTTAGTTATTTTTCACTTTATGTTAATATTTATCCGATGACTACCTGCTCTAATCCCCCCTTCTTCAAGGGGAGTAAAGAGCAGCTACGTCCCTAGATAACGATTTCTCCTAAAGGATAACGCCTTCTAAGTGCTGAAGCACTAAGAATCCTGTTAATAATCATCAGGTGGAGTCAAAACTCCATCTGATACCAAGAACTCTGTTTATATATCTAATAGGTGGACCAATTTACAAATTTGTGAGTAAAACGGATGGTTTATTACCATCCGTTTAACTGAAAAATCTTGAAAAAAATCCTTTTTTAGGTTTTTGATTTTCTTTTGAAATAATCTCATCGTTATTTAATTCATCAACACCTTTTTCCAATTGTTCAGCTTCTTTTATTAAATCTCTTTGCTCCCTACTTCGATCCTTAAGCTTTGAAGGAACTCCATGTGTTGTTATTATCTGGCTAAACCATTTTAAACTTTCATCATTATTTCCCAATCTTCTATTCAATTCACCTATAATGTACATAGAAGTGAACTTATCCATGTTATATAAGGGAAACGCTTCATTAAAATAAGCATAGTTAAACCCTTCTAAAGCCTGTCTTAAAAATACAGCTTCATTTTCAGAGTCCTTCAATATTCGATACATCCAGGCTAGTTTTAAGCAATTCATTGCCTTCTTACTAGCTTTTGCATCTATCACATAATAATTTAATAAAGAAAGTTTAAACCTTTCTATAGCTACATTCACATCATATACCTCCGGGTAAGATCTAGGCTGCCACTTTGGTCTGATTTTTTCTTTTACTAGATCAATTTCAGAATCTCTAATTTTATTAAAGTCCCTTTTCATTGCGGCATATCCACATTTATCGCAAACCCATACATCATAAAAATAAGGATTTATAACATCAAATATAATAAATGAATCAGAATCTCTTTTTAAAATTCTTGCAGCTGAAGTTTTAACTGCTCTAGCTTTAAAATCATTATCACAAACCGGACATGTAATTTCACAATCATATAATAATTTTTTTTGTTTTTCTTCATCCGTTAATTGAAGTAATTCCTCTTTTTCTATTTCTTCTTTTTTGCTATGGTACAAATCTATTTCATCTATATCATCAAACCCTAAATCTTCTAAACCAGAAAATATATTTTTTGGCACTAGAACATCACCTTCATCATCTAAAAAATTTTATATAAGTATTATATCAAAAAAAGCAATTAAATTAAATTATATCAACCTGTGCCATAAAGATTAATGTCAAATTTCCTTGTAAGTAATGGTAATCAATTCAAAAGTCTGAAAAATTATCTTAACATCCGTTAGTGTAAAATAACTACATTTTTCTATAAAAAAAATTACAGACAAAACCTGTAATTTTCTTTTTACGAAATATATTTATTTAATTTGGGAAAATGGATTGAAACTTCAGCGCCTCTTTCATATTCAGATTCTATAGCTATATAATGCCCTAACTTTCCTGCAAGTTTTTGACTTATGTAAAGTCCCATCCCAGTTGAATGCCGCTTTACCCTTCCATTATAACCTGTAAAACTTTTTTCAAATACTCTTCCAATGTCTTCTTTCTTTATACCTATTCCATTATCTTTTATATATAAAACTTTTTCCTTTTCTTGTACTTTTGTATATATATTTATAATTCCATCTTTAGGAGTATATTTTATGGCATTATCTAAAATTTGTTTTATTATAAATTCAAGCCATTTATAATCAGTATCAACCTCTACATCTAGATTTTCTATCTCCATCTCTATTCCATACAATGCCTTTTCATTCTCACTGCTTAAGTTATTTTCAATAATTAGTTTAGATGCAGCAATAGGCGTTTTTATTTCATGAACCCAGGTAGTTAAAAATTCAACACTTTCATTGTTATTATTAACAAGTCTTTCTATTTGTATATTAGCACTTTCATACAGATTATTAATTACATCAAGATAAAACTTTTGTTCATAATTCCTTGGGCAGGGTAAACTATGAATCCACTCTAATCCTTCCTTAGGTATATTTCTAATTTTATTCATATTAAATCTAATTAAACTATAATCAATTGCAAGATATATTATGAAAAGTAAAAAAGAAACTGTAATTAAATACTCTGCATTAGATTTTAACATTCTTATAGAACTATCAAATAAAGTCATTCCGCCTATAAATACCATGAGTATGGTAAAAAAAGCAATTAAGTTTCTCCTATCTTTTAAATATTCTCTTAAACTCATGTTTTATCTTTAGTGAGAGAGTGTATAATAAGTACCAAGCCCTCACTAAAGTTCACCTCCATTCTTTTTATACTATTTTTTGTGTATAACATGTTAATAACTCTGTTGATAATTCGTCATATTTTTGATTTACGAACATAAAAACACTGTAGAATTCAACTTTGAATAATACAGTGTTTAGATAAATTGTTCGTTTTTTCAGTTGTTACGCTAAATAAGAATGTTGCGAACTAACTTGTTCTTTATTTTAATCCCTAAATTATTATAAGAAACCAATATCCTTAATCTCATTTTATAATTTCGAATTTAATCATGCTATTTATCGAGGTAATAATAGCTTCTTCGTTATTTGCAATCGGCTTCCAACCTAAAATTTTCTTAGCCTTTGTATTACTCACATTGCGGTTCATCCTCATTAGTAACGCTGTTGCTTCCGCTTGTTTGTTAGAAGAAGCGTTTGAATATATAACTGAATCAGGTAATGTCTCGACGGGAACCTTTTCTGTAATTTTGGGATATTTATTTTTCAACAATGCTGCAATTTCAGGCAAAGATATTTGACCGTCTGCCGATGCTATAAAACGTTGTCCATTTGCGTTAGAATTTGTCATGGCACGAATGTGTAAATCAGCCACGTCCCGAACATCAACAATATTTAAAGGAATATTTGGAATAGCTTTCATGGACCCGTCTAATAAATGTTCTAGAAGCCCAAAACTACCTGAAATGTGAGCACTCAAAGAAGGTCCCAAAATAGCAACAGGGTTGATGGTAGCAAACTCTAAATTGCCAGCGTCTTTCTTAATAAAATCCCAAGCGGCACGTTCTGCTAATAATTTTGATTTTTCATAAGCCGATAAACCTTTTTCATTTTGGTCAGTCCAATCTTCTTCTGTTGTAGTAGTATTCAGATTTTTATTGCTAAATCCAACCGCACCAAAATTAGAAGTCATTACAACACGTTTTACATTTGCATTTCGAGCGGCTTTTAGCACACGAATTATGCCCTCCACGGCAGGGCGCATCATTTCAGTTTCATCTTTTTGGGATATATCAGAAAAGATAGGTGATGCGACGCTTAATACGTAGTCACAACCTTCCATGGCTTTATCCCAGTTATCATCTTTTAACAAATCTGCTTCAACAAATGTAAGGTTGTCAAAGGTTTTAATACCGTTAGCTTTTAGTGTATCAATTACTTTGTTTTTACTGCTAATGGAGCGAAGTGTGGTTATTACACTGTAACCTTTTTCTAATAATTGAAGAATTATTTGCACACCAAGAAATCCTGTGCCTCCTGTTACTAAAACATTTTTTTGCATATCTTATGCCTCCATTAAATATTTATTAAATCCTTGAAAATTAATTTTTTATAATTTATACTTATGTTAACACCTAGAGTTATCTCTAGGTCAAGCTATTTTTAACGTATTATTTAAAGGAGATTTAAAATTGATTTATTCTATCAAAGATGTAGCAAAAATAACGGGTCTTTCCATATTTACACTTCGTTTTTATGATAAAGAAGGACTTCTACCATTTGTCTCAAGAAATAAGTCGGGAATCAGAGTGTTTACCGAATCAGATATAAATCAGATTAAGACTATTTGTTGTCTAAAAAATACTGGAATGAAAATTAAAGATATAAAAAAATATATTGATTTTTGTATGGAAGGTGCCGTTACTATAGATTCGAGGATAAAATTATTCGTGGAACACCGAAAGGAAATTATAAACCAAATAAATGCTCTTAATGAAAATCTCAAGCTCATTGATTCAAAACTTGAAATTTATACTTCTCCCAATGCTGTCGAAATCATTAATAAACAAATAAGTAAAGTAGATGACGAAAAACGTAAAAATTGTTTACTGAGTCCTTTTTCCAAAATTAACCGATAGTCATTTAGAGAATAGTCTAAGCTGTTTACATTAAAATAGAAGGCATATAGCTATGGAACCTCAACTACGCATTATTTTACCATTCTGTATTAACTTACATTAATTATATGATACGCCGTACTATTCAATTTTCAAAGATCAATTTTTCCTAACTAATTCGTAATAATATCATGTTACGACTTACTTAATACTTTTTAATTTTTCTAATTGCTCTCTTAATCTTTTATTTTTATCTTTAAGTTCTTCCATATCTACCAATTGAATAATTAAATTTTGCTTATCTTCTTTTAGCTTTTTAATTTCTTTATATAGTTGCTTTATTTTATCGTCTTTAGCCTTTATCTTTAGGTGCAGCAACTATACTATCATCAGGAACACCTTTCTCAATGGCTCTTAGGCTTAATATACGTTCTTTTAGAATATCATTGTTGTATAGAGTAGCCTTTTGATACTCCTGCTTCCTCGGCTACTGTTTTAAAGTTAATCTACTAATGGTTTTAAATACTTATATTTTACATACTGCCTTTCCCAAGAGCGTTGTTGTCCCAACTCCTTATATCTTATCATTTCTTTTTCCATAAGTTCTAATTCTTGTTTTAAGATAGGATAAAACTTAACCTCTGTAATATAGTTAGGACAGTTATAAAAGAAACAGCCATCGCCATCGGAACAGTTACCTCTTCTAAAATCATATAGGCATACACCTGTCGGTAATGGATTAAAACTCATAGATTTAGATAAATTAGATACTATATTATCAATTTCTTGTTCTGTTTTACCACGAAACTGTTCATTAAGTTTAGCCTTTATTTCTTTTGCTCTAAGTCCAGCAATTTTAGAATCTTTACCAAGTATCATATCTGAATATATTTCTTTAACTTCTTCTTCCTTTAAAGTAAGGTAGTACGAAGTCATCTCAATAGATACATGAGAAAATTGTTTCATGATATGTGCTATAGGTACTTTTTGCTTAATAATTCCTCTAACAAATGTTGCTCTAAATTGATGAGTTTTTAATGGATATAAGTTAATCTTTTTTACAAACAATATTTGTATAAGAATTTACAGTTACTATATTGTAAGGTTGAGAAGACGATAAAAAAAATCCATCCAATCAAAGCTCATATTTTATGAAAATATTGGCTTTAACTAGATGGTGCTTTATTTTAAAAACATTGCATAAAGTAAAATTCATTAATTTTACCAACTTCCTGAAGAACCACCTCCACTAGAGCTGCCTCCTCCAAATCCGCCCTGGTTACTTCCACCAAAGCCTCCGCCGCCTCCTCTTGGGCCTCCCCAAAAAGAATTCCAAAACAACAAATAAAATAAAAACTTAGTTATCCTTGCTTTATTAAGTAAAATATCCAATAGGAAAGCGCCCAGAATATAGTATATTACTACAGGATTTACAGAAACTGATTTTTTCTTCTGTGCAGTTTCATTACTTCCTTGCAAACTAACATTATATTCTTTAGCTATATCTCTTGCAAAAACTGAATAAGCATTTTTTAAACCTTCACCATATCTTTTTTCTTTAAAGAGTGGAATTGCTTCACTATTCATAACTCTAGAAGAATATATATCCGTAATTACGCCTTCCAACTCTCTCCCTACTTCCACTCTCCACTTTTTATCATTTATTGATAATAATATTAAAAGCCCATTATCCTTACCTTTTTGTCCAATTCCCCAGCTTCTGAAAAGTTCATTGGAATAAGATTCTATATCTTTTCCTTCAAGTGAACTAATTATAACCACTGCTGCTTGTGAACCAGTTTTATTTTCTAATTCACTTCCAAGTGATACGATATAGTTTTTAGAACCTTCATCAACAATTCCTACATAATCATTTATATACTTTAATTTAGTTGGTACAGGTATATTTGAAGCACCTTTCACAAAATAAGGCAAAGTCAAAATAAAAATTAACACAGAAAGTAATACACCTAAAGATGATTTGACCATCTTAAATTTACTATTCATTTAAATTTCCCATTTTAAGATTGTATAAAATAGCTTTTTTACAACTTAGTTCTATCAATGAATTATCTATATGATTCTAAGCTGTAACATAAACTATCTTGTAAAATCCACCTTTGGAACTTCCTGTGCTCCCTGGCTAGCCTTATAATATGTTTTTTGAGAAAAACCAAGTATACCTGAAATTACTGAATTTGGAAATCTCCTTATAGATGTATTATAGTTATTCACAGCAGTATTATAATCTTGTCTTGCTATTCCTATTCTATTTTCTGTACCTTCTAAAGCAACAGATAAATCTCTAAAATTTTGATTAGATTTTAAATCCGGATATCTTTCAACAATTACTAAAAGTCTTGAAAGTGCTGATGAAAGTGCTGCATCTGCATTTGCTCTACCAGTAATTGTTTGGGCTCCAGCAAGCTTAGCTCTTGCGTTTGCCACATCTGTAAATATTGTTTTTTCTTGAGCTGCATAACCTTTTACCGTTTGAACTAGGTTTGGTATTAAATCTGACCTTCTCTGCAGTTGAGTATCAATATTAGCCTGTGCTGCATTAACTTTTTGCTCTAATCCTACAATGGAGTTATAACTGCCTATTAAAGGCAAAAATATAATTAACAATACTCCTATAACAATTAAAGATGTTTTTAATCTTTTACTCATTTGATGCACCACCATTTTTTATAATAGTATATTTATTTTGAGGAATTTTTTTAATAAATATACTAGTGCACAAAATTTCTATTTTGTACTAGTGAATTCATATTTAACGCTAAAGTTCTGAAAAATTTAGTCTCAAAAAATAATAGAGTCAAGAATTTTTGAGATTTTAATCATAACCTTTCAAAAATTCCTGACCTTTTATCAATGTGTAATATCATTTCTTATTGTTATTAGTTTAAATAGCAGCAATGTCTGAAATCATAAGATTCTCGATATCCGCTTTTAAAATGTTTACAGCCATTTCAATTTCGTTTCTTTCCAAATAATCAATTAAAACCCTATGCAAACTCGTTCTGCTATAATGTTTTCTCTGTATAAAAAAAATAGTCTGTATATTCATAGCATCTTCCAAAAGCTTATACGCATACTGATTTCCATAAATAGAAAATAGTTTAAGGTGAAACTCACAATTATAATTCCAGCGAACCATAAAATCATCGTCAGGACAATTAGCATGGCTCATACAAATGTTTTTAAGCTCCTCGATAAAAGCTTCATCTATATACATATAATAATTTTCCAAAAAGGAGCTTTCTAAAACAGAACGGAATTTTACGATTTCCAATAATTGCTGTTTACTTGGCTGAATAATTTTATATCCCTGTCTTGGGATACTTGATAGTATATGAGTTCCAATAAGCTGTGTAAGTGCTTCACGTATTGGTGCACGACTAACGCCGTATTTCTCCATTAAAAACTTTTCAGTTAGGATGGTATCTGAAGAATATATACCATTAATAATATCAGAAAACAAAGCATTATAAATTTGATTTTTTAATGTATTATCATTTTTTTCACCCATAAAACTACCCCTTTTATTCCAATATTATTGTCAAGTCATTATACATTTTTAAAAAAAATAAGTCAATATAAAAGAATCTGATTTTTGAACAACATATAAATTATTGTTTGTAATCATATCACAATATAATATATATCATTATATTTTCCATTAAATTTTAAATTTTTCATAATATATTTGATGTAATCAAACATATTATATACATATAGCATATAATATTGATTATTGAAACTTATCGTGATATGATTAGTAGAAATACTAAAGTATAAATTTGCATAACATAGAAATATTGTTTACTGCTGTTATAAATATATTACATATTCTTATAGTCATATTATCTAGTAACAAAGGGGGCTTTTTGATGGATAAAATCCAATATGACAATTACGTTAAAATATTAAAAGAAGAGTTAATTCCAGCTATAGGATGTACAGAACCAATTGCTATTGCATTTACAGCTGCAAAAGCAAGAGAAGTTCTTGGACAAATGCCAGAAAAAATAGTTATTTGCTGTAGTGGCAATATTATTAAAAATGTAAAGGGAGTTATTGTACCTAATTCCGGTGGAGAAAAGGGTGTGGAAGCTGCAGCTATTTTAGGTGTCGTAGCAGGAAAAGCAAATTTGGAACTCCAAGTTATCAGTGAAGTGAAGCAAGAAGACATCGATAAAGCTAAGGCATTACGCAAAAAGGGAATCTGCATCTGTAAACTAGAAGAAGGAGAAGAAAATCTTTTTATCCGTGCAGAATTAACGGCTGGACATAATATGTCAGCTGTAGAAGTCAGAACAAAACATAACCACATTGCCAAGATCCAAAAAAATGGTGAAGTAATATTTGAACAACCTGACATAGTAACTAAACAATCTGGAGATAAATCAAAGCTCAACATCAAAGACATACTTCAGTTTGCCAATGAAGTAAACTTGAATGATGTACGAGATATTATTAGTAGACAAATTAAATATAATTCTGCCATATCAAAAGAAGGCTTGACTCATAATTGGGGTGCTCAAGTTGGACAAACTCTTATAAAATTTGGTAGTAATGATATACGTACCAAGGCAAAAGCAGCTGCCGCAGCAGGTTCTGATGCAAGAATGAATGGATGTGCCCTTCCCGTAGTCATTAACTCGGGAAGTGGTAACCAAGGAATCACCTGTACTATGCCAGTTTTAGTTTATGCTAAAGAAATGGGTGTGGATGAAGATATCCTTTACAGAGCTCTTGTTTTAACTAACCTTATATCCCTACATCAAAAACGTTATATAGGAAATTTATCTGCTTACTGTGGAGCTGTGTCAGCAGGGACAGCTGCAGCTTGCGGTATTGCTTATTTAAATGGTGGTGATTATGATACAATTGGAAAAACCATAATCAATTCTATTGGCACTGTTGGTGGTATTGTATGCGATGGAGCCAAAGCTTCCTGTGCAGCAAAAATTTCTAGTTCAGTAGATGCTGGTTTAATGGGATATGAAATGGCAAAACATGGTTTAGTATTTCCATTTGGTGAAGGACTTGTGGAAAAGGATTATGAAAAAACAATTCAGAATATCGGTCGTGTGGGACATCAAGGCATGAAATCAACTGACGTAGAAATTCTTAATATTATGATAGGTAAATAACCTCTTTTTATCTAAACTTAGCGTAAGAAACCAAACTCCAAAGAGAAAGCGACTATCACCAGATCACAGATTTGATGATAGTCGCTTTTCCTACTAAGTAAAATTCATTAATAATTTTTGAGAATGAGTTACACTGTACGCGATTAAATCATAAATATTACCTATAATAGTATCCGACACTTTGTTAAAAACTCCTTCTCCTCCTTGATTTTCTGAAAATATCTTTAAAATATTATAAGATTTTATGACTTTAGTCCCTACATCAATGTGACTATAGAAATCTATTTATATACAAAAAAAGGCTTTATAATTAGATCATCAAAGGAGAGAAATATTAGATTTGCCAACCTAATTCAATAACAAATTTAAGGAGGGGTACAAATGACAGTTAAAAAAAGCTTTTTGATATTTATTACAGCAATTATTTTCTTAATTTCCAACATACAATTTGCTGCAGCAAAAAACAATGGTTCTCCACCACCAGCTCCAACAGGATTAACTATTTCTAATATTAGTACAAGCTCTCTTACATTGAGTTGGTCTTCAGTATATGGTGCATCCGGATATTATGTTTATATGGCTTCACCAAATGATGCTAACTATACCAAAATTGCCACTGTTACTAGTACAAAATTAATAAAGTCCGGACTAACTTCTAATACTAATTATTGGTTTTATGTCACAGCTTATAATCGCTATGGTACTTCAGCAAGTTCAATTCATGTAACTGCTAATACACTGCAAATTCCTATAATACCAACTACAACTAAAAAGCAAGTTTTAGGTTTTACAACCTATTATTATTCGGGAGATCCATCCTCTTACAATTCAATAGCAGCTAATACTTCAACTATTGATGAAATAGCTACACAAACCTATACTACAGATAGTCTTGGCAATATTTCAGGATTAGTTCCAACTAACCAAATTAGCTATGCAAACAGCAATGGAATTAAAACCTATGCAATGCTTCAAAATAATTTTGATGGCAATATTTCAAAATCAGTACTAGAAAATCAAACAAACAGACAAAATTTAGAAAGCAATCTTTTAAATGCAATAAAAGTAAATGGCTACAAAGGCGTAAATGTAGATCTTGAAGGAGTTTTCTATTATGATAGAAACTACTACACAACTTTTGTACAAGAACTTTACAACTTGTTAACTCCACAAGGTTTTTCAGTAACCCTTTCAGTACCAGCTAAAACAAGTGATAGTACAACAAATACTTGGAGCGGAGCATACGATTATGCTGCACTGGCAAAGTATTCTGATCAAATAGCTATAATGACCTATGATGAACACTATCCTGGTGGAACAGCAGGTCCAATTGCCTCTATATCTTGGGTTGAAAATGTAGTTAAATATGCAATTACCGTAATTCCAAGAGAAAAAATTATGTTAGGTGTTGCAGCTTATGGATACGATTGGTCATCAAATGGTACAAAAGCTTACGGAATAAATGGCATGTACAATATTGCAGCTACAAACAATGCGGCTGTACTGTGGGATGATATATCAAAATCACCATATTTTAATTACACAGATACTTCTGGTATAGCTCACTCAGATTGGTTTGAAAATGGCCAGAGTTTAGGATATAAATTAGATTTAGTTAATTCCTATAATTTAAATGGCATTGCTATTTGGAGATTGGGGCTTGAAAACGCAGACTATTGGACAAGCATAAAAACAAAATTTAACAGATAAAATTATCATATAATGATATTTTCACTACCATAAATTATTTGATTAACTTTTATAGATGACATTTGACAGAGAACAATGAAGGTGAGTTTTCCTCCTTACATCAGAAAACTAATTTATTTTTAAGCCATGTTTTGCTAATGCAAAACATGGCTTAAGCAGGTCCTAAAATCTGTGATTTTCAGATAATTGCTTGCTCAGAAAGTACTTCTTAGAAACAAAAAACGTGAGTTTCTTTTAAATTGAATATTTTTCTTAGCATAGCGGAGAAAAATAATCCTTCACTGTCCTCTCAAAAATATTGCTTCGTAATCTTTTTACACTAAGTCATATCTTTGTATGTGTGAAAATTAAATTATTTACATTCTTCTAATTGCCTTATATAATCAATAGGAAACTGGGTACGCTTAGCTGTTTCTTCAGGTGTCAAACCTTCATTTAAAAATCGCTTTATAACACTTACCATGCTTTCTCCAACTTCAATAATATGTTTATCGGGATCATAAAACCTGATGACTCTCTGCCCCCACGGATATTCTTTAACATCATGAATATACTCTATATTATCGAAATTCTTTAACCTTTCCACAAATTCATTTAAGTCCTCTTCTTCAAAATAGAGTTCAAAATTATTTGACTTACTGGCAACTTTGTTTTTATTTATATCAATAAGCTCTGCAAAACCTTTTTGTATTGCAAAACTATTTTCAAAAGTAACATTTGCTCCAAAGTCCATGGTTACCTTCTGATTAAGTACTTTTTCATAAAATTTTCTTGAAATCTCAATATCACTAACAGCTATAAGTGGACATACAAATTTCATTTCTAACATCTCCTATTTATATACTTTTCTAACATTGTTTATTATATATCAATATTTAAAAAGTTCATTGTAAAAATCAGACATGTTTTTGAAAAATTCTTTAGGAGAAACTCCACATATTTGCTTAAAATCATGTATAAAATGTGATTGATCAAAATAGCCAAAAATTTGAGATGCATTTATGTAACTTTTATTCTCAGCTTTTTTTAACATATTTATTGAATAATTTATCCTAGAAATTCTTAAAAGCATTTTTGGATTTATCCCAATATACTCATTAAACAATCTATTTAAATGACGCTGGCTTACATATTCACTTGATGATAATTCTTTTACTGTTAGCACTCCATTTGCAACTTTAATTTTCTCTAAGCTAGATCTCATAACTGCATGCTGCTTATTATTTTTCTCTACCGCTTCCAAAAAAATCCTATTCACCATTGAAACCATATCATCTGCATTATTTGCAATCTCGGCAGCATGATTTAATGAATCATACAAACACTTGTCAACTTCATCTACTTGTGTTTGAATATCACATAATTCTGATTGTTTTATCCCAGTAATAGCATGCAGTCCTCCAGGTACAAACTCAATGAAAAATCTTATTTTTTTTAAGTTCACATCATTTTTTACTATAACCGTCTTCGTTGTTGCTCCCCAAAGGCTTAATAAAAAATCACTATTTTCATAAGTATATATAATACAACCACTGCAGTCAGGTATTAAAGTTAAATCACCAATATTATCGCTGCACCTTCCCATTTCTTTTGGATTGGGAAATAATATAGTATAGTGTGCAATATATTTTCTAAGTAGAGGATGAGGTTCTATGTATATGTAATTAGGTGTTTCTTTTATTTTTAAATGCTTCTTTACTGAAATATCATTAAAGAACAAATCTATTCCTCCTATGTAAAACTATTCTCCTATTAATTTCACATATGTTGGAACATGTCCTGTATATGGAAGAAACTTATCTATAATATATTTGGTCTCAATCTTAAGACTTGAAGTATTAATACAAGGATGACATCCCACATATTCTTCTCTTATTACATCCTCATCTATCAAAAGTTTTACGTTATGTTCTGCATCATTCATAAGTCCCATAACACTCACAGATCCTGGCGTGATATCAAGATACTTTTCCATATACTCCGCTGGTGCAAATGACAAACGGGAAGATTGAATCTGATTAGACAATTCTTTTGTCTTGAACTTTTTATCACCAGGCATCATAAGCAAATAAAATTGAGTTTTTTGGCTATTACATAAAAATAAATTTTTGCAAATAGTAATGCCCAAAAGCCTTTCTACATCATAACAGTCCTCAATGCTTGCTGTTACATCATGATCTATACGACTATAAGGAATATCTAGCTTCTCCAGTAAATCATAAACTGCCATCTCCTTGGATAATCGAGAACCTGATGGTTTTGTAGTATAAATAGTTGGATCAATATGTATCTTTGTCATTAGTTAAACCTCTCTTTCTTAAACATGGTTTTATAAGTATCAAAAATTCTTATAAAAAATTACCTTTATTGCGGTACCCTCTCCAACCTTACTTTCTATATCAATCCTAGCATTATGAATTTTAGCAATTTCCACACACAAAGAGAGTCCAAGCCCTACACCATTACTAGCCCTTGCCCTGGATTTGTCCACCATAAAAAATGGTTTCATTACCTTTGATATGTCCTCTTCTGGAATACCAATTCCGCTGTCCTTAACTTCCAATATTATATTAGAAGCATCATATTTATATGCCTTTAAGTATATTTTATCACCAATTTGAGATGCTTTAACGGCATTATCAACAAAATTAGTTATCATCACCGTCATTAACTCTTTATCCATCGATAAATTTAAATCTTCAGCTAAAATTTCTAAATGAATATTTTTCTTCTCCAATTTTGGCTGCATGGAATCTTTAATTTCAACTAGAAGCTTAAGAACATTTTCACTTTTCATTTTAAAATCTTTTTTTCTTAAAATAATTAAATCCATTAATTTGAAGGCTAATTTTTCTAATCTCTTGCCTTCGCTGTATATATAACTTAAGGAATTTATAAAGGTTTCCTCATCATACTTAGTAGTTCTAAGAAAATCAGCATAACCTATTATAGAAGTTAATGGCGTTCTAAGCTCATGAGCAAGATTATCAATAAATCTCTGCTTATCCTCTGAAACCATCTCTAGTTCATTTATTTTATACTCCACAACATCTGCCATATCATTAAAATTTTTTGATAATAATCCAATCTCATCATCTGATATTACCTTTACTCTTTCACTAAAGTTTCCAGCAGCTATTTTTTGAGTGGTTTTAATTAATTTATTTATAGGATTTACTATAAACTTACTTAATGCTATGGTTACTATAATTAAAATTATACAAACAAATATATTTAATTTTAAAAGAAGATTCAACAAATATTTCTTATTTTCATAAATACTTGAAACATCTTTAACATAAGAAATTTTATAGTAATTATTGTCTAAATTTATTTTTTTAGTTATAAATAAATAGTTTTTTTCATCAATATCACGTATTATATACTTCACTTTATTAAGCTGAACATTAAGTTCCTCTCTTTTATCTGATATATTCATGCTTAAATTAGTAAAAATAACTTTATTGTTATTATCTATTACCTCAATATATATATCCTGTTTTCCAAAATTATTTAAATATGTACTAATCATTGAATCTATACTTTGTTTATCAAGTTCAGTCTTGTAAGAATTAGACTCTTTTTGAATTTTAAATAAAAATAAATTTGATTCTACAAAAGAGCAAAATCTTTGCTGCTCATTTATTCCAGAATCAATTTCTGTATTAAGATTTAGTTTAAAATTACTGTTAATTAAATATATTGATGAAGGAACAAAAAATATTTCAAATATAACCAGTGTGCATAAAAATATCTTTTCCCAGAATTTCATTTAACCCTCCAGCCTGTATCCTAATTTAAATACAGTTTTAATTTTATCCTTCCACTGAAGTTTTTTTCGCAACTTTTGTATATGGTTGTCTATAGTTCTAGTTTCTCCAACATAATCATATCCCCAAACCCTTTCTATTAATTTTTCTCTGGTTAATACAACATTTTTATTTTGTACTAAAAACACTAATAATTCAAATTCCTTTAAAGTAAGCTCTACAGCTTCACCTGCTTTTCTAGCTGTCATTTCTTTTAAATTTATTTCTACATCTTCAAAATTTATTACATTGTTGTTTTTATTATAATGTCTAAGCACATTATCAATTCTAGCTAATAATTCAATACCTTCAAAAGGTTTTGTTATATAATCATCAGCCCCAGCTCTAAGACCATATACCTTATCTGTGACAGAGGTTTTAGCAGTTAAAAATATAACTGGAATTCCTAGAGGCTTTATCTTTTCTAATAATGTAAAGCCATCAATTTTTGGAAGCATAACATCTAAAAGTATTAAGTCAAAGCTATCATTTTCAATTTCCTCTAAAGCATCTTCTCCATTAAAAGCTGTTTTACACTCATAATTTGACATATTCAAATTCAGCTTTATTAAGTTCGATATTGGAAGCTCATCCTCAACAACTAATATTTTTATCATTACATGATTGTCCTCCTGATCATTTAGATTTTTCAATATACCCAATTACTTTTTAGTTTCATAGTAATTTAATATTTTACCTAAATGAAAATAATCAGATTGAATAAAATCTATCTGACTATTTCCATTTTAGATTTATACAAAGTTACATTTCTTGGCTCAATAATAACCAGCAATTTTCATGTGCTGTTAAGAATTTTATTTACTAATTAATTTTAATTTGTCTAATTTGGTTATTAAGGTCCTTTTTCATAGAAGGCAAAAGCTTAATACTCTGTAGAGTATAATCTACTACAGAATAATCCTTAAGATTTATTTCAAATTCGGCATCTCTTCCGTCATCTAGCTCACATCTTACTAATAGCCTGCCAAAGTTAATATTTTTATCAACTTTTATAGTATTACCTTTAATTTTCTTTCCTATTTTTTTACAGAAGTTTAAAGTTGTATGTTTAATTCTATTATCAACAATTGCAGGCTTAAAATCCCTGTCCGAGTCATTTTCAGCTCTTACACCTACTATTTCACCTGTTTTTTCATCTATAGAAACAGAATAGTTACACATCTTATTTTCATCATAATTTTTAGGAGTGAAAAGAATATATATCATTCTCTGATCTTTTGCTTTAGCCATATTTTCTGCCTCTACTTTTGCATCTTCTGGATGTTCTTTTGAGTATTTTTCCCTTATTTCTTCAAATTTTTTTTCACCCTCTGAACCTTCTTTTTCGTCTTTCTTATTTAATTGTTGTGTTTCTTTTGCAATATCAGCTGATCTGTCTACTTTAATTTGTGAAAAATAGTTTGCATCTTTTCCCATGTAATTTTTCATTGCTTCTGCAGCTATTTTAATTGCCTCTTCATCATTCATAGTTCCCTGCTTTAAAGCATTACTATTACTCTTATTTTCTGCTGCTGCAACTACATTTTTAGTAGTATCCATTTTTTCACTTGCATAGGTAATTCCTGAAGCACCTCCTACTACTAATAATGTTAAAGCCCAAACTAATATTTTTTTTCTATTCATAATAAATACCTCCAAAATTGTATTTAGCTGTTTAGCATGCCAAAACATCTTTACTACAATATAAAGTATATATTAGAGATATGTAAAAACCATCCTTCACTTGTCTCCAAGTTGTAAAATCTATGAACAATTTACCATTGGATTTAGCACTATTATAACACAAATTAACCTCTAGCTTCTGATATAAATGCCCTCATTGCAGCTGTTACCCATTTATTCTTGTGATATAGTATTTGTGTCATCATATTAAATTTACAACCATCCAAATCAAACCCAATAAGTTCACCATTTTCAAGCTCCTTTTCTACAGTCATAACAGGAAGCAGGGTTATTCCAAGATTGCTTATGGTAAAGCTCTTAATTGCCTCAATACTTCCAACTTCCAAGGCTATATTAGGTTTTAAACCTGATTTTTGAAACATTTTCTCAAAAATATTTCTATAGCTGCACCCTTTTTCCGTTACAATTAAAGGCTCATCTTTAATGTCTTCCATTGTAACTTGTCTTTTACCAGCAAGCCTATTTACTGGAGACGTTAAAAATATCATTGGTTCATTATAAGATACACAGGATATCAAATCTGGGTCAACAATTGGTTTATCCAAAATAAATGCCAAATCAACTATATTGTTTTTAAGCATACTTCGCAAATCTGAACAAACACCTACTTTAATTATCACTTCCACTTCAGGATATTTCATATGATATTTTTTAAGCAGTTCTGGGAGTCTCATAGTGCATAGGGATTCAACAATTCCTATTTTTAGAATTCCACAGGGAACATCTATTTCACTTACTGCCTCTTTAGCTTCCTCTGTAAGGTTTATTATATTTTCTGCATATTTAAGAAGCACTTCACCCTTTGAAGTAAGGTGTATTTTTCTTCCAACCCTTTCAAAAAGTTTTACACCAAGTTGTTCCTCTAAAAGTTGAATTTGGGTCGTAATAGTAGACTGGGCATATCCCAATTCCTCTGCTGCCTTAGTATAACTTTTTAAATGTGCAATTTCAGAAAATGTTCTTAGATTTCTAAATTCCATATCATACCTCCACTTACTTCAATAAAACTGAACTGTACTTTCAAATAATTCAATTTTATTAATAGTTAATCTTATGCTACTATGAATCTATTGGAAATTCAATGAATTTTTTAAGGTAAGCTTTTGCAAAAGTATACTGGTTTTAATTGTTCAATTATGGCGCGTCTTTGAATCTATTATTTAAAATAATATTATACTATTAGGAGAAAACTTATGAGCAAAAATAAAAACATTGGAACAATAACACTTTGTGGTCTTATAGTAGGCCCGGTGCTAGGATCAGGAATAGTTCTGTTACCACCTCTTGCCTACAAGCTAATTGGAAAATGGGCAATACCAGCCTGGATTATAATAATGCTGCTTGGCATTATATTTGCCTATGTTTTTGTATTTCTAAGCTTGAAAAGTCCTGGAAATGAAGGCGTTGCAATCGCTATTGGAAATGTATTTGGGAATTTTTTTCGAGAACTGACTTCAAACTTTCTTACATCTGCAGTTTGTTTTGGCCCCACAGCAGTTTTAATTACAGCTGCAAACTTTTTAAAAAGCTTTAACATATTCTCAAATATTAAAGTTGAAATGATTGCATTTGGAATGGAAATTATATGTGCCCTAATTCTTATATGCGGTGTAAAAACTCTGGCAAAATTCACTTTAATTTTAACAGGACTCACAGCTGCACTATTATTTTGTGGAAGCATATATACCTTGATTTTTGCTTCAAATGTACATGCACCTGAAACATCATTTTCTTTTTCTAAGTTTGGATATACCCTTTTACTTTTATTTTGGGCAATCATAGGATGGGAAATCATAGGGAACTATATAGAAGACATAGAAAATCCAAAAATTACACTTATAAAAGCAATGACAGTAAGCCTTATAGTTATTATAAGCTTATATATTACTGTTGCACTTTCCGTACAAAATGTATCTTCAAGCAGTCATGATATACTGACAATCATGACCCCACTATTTGGTTCATTTTCTCTGCCTATAATTGCTCTTGCTGCATCAGGACTGTGTATGTGTACTTATCTTATGATAGTTGGAGGAGTTTCAAGAATGAGTGCAAAGCGTGCTGCAAACAATAAACTGCCCTTTTATCTCTCATATGTAAACAAAAACGGAAGTCCCATCAATGCCATAATAACACTTGTATGTATACATCTTGTAGTTTTATCTCTAACAGTTGCAAATTTTTTAAGTCTGGACAAGATTATAACCTGTGCTAACGTATTTTTTCTATCCAATGCAATAGTTGGTTTAGCTGCAGGATTTAAATTACTTCACAACATTAAACTCAAAATTGCAATTTCAATACTCATTGTATCATTTACACTATTGTTATTTAAAGCAGCCTTATGGAGTATTTCACTTTTAATTATAGTTGTGCTTTTATCTATATATAACAACAAAAGACTTAACAAGGAGAAAATCCCTAGTTCCTGCGGTTAAAATACAATTAACTCAACTTTCACACATATAAAATTTTGACTTAATATAAAAAACTTGCAAAGCAAAGCTTCGCAAGTTAAGAATTAATAATGGAAAATTAATAGTGAAGGATCATTTTTAGCTATCGCAAAAAATCTTTAAATTTACATAAGTTAGCAATGCCTCGCTTTAACGAAACAAATGGTAAAAAGCTTAATCAAAGATTTTTTATAGTGTAACGGAAAAAAATCCACATTAACTATTAATTCTTCATTCTTAACTATTAATTAGAAATAAACTTATACGTAGATATATTTTTACAATAAACAAGCACATTTAAATATTTTGTACATAAGTCTTAGTGGAAAATTTATAAAAAGGCTTAGATCTTTTGAATTGTTTGAGGTACGAGTTTTCAAAAGATCTTAGACTTTTTTAATTTTTTACTTAGACTTATCAATATATTTAACGTGACTTGTGATTGTAAAAAATATCCGGAGGATAAGTTTATTTTTTGATTAGGAATTTTATACTTTATTTAATCAAACTGCAAACATCATTTGCAAATTCCACAGGATCATCTACAGGCAGTCCTTCAATCATAAGTGCCTGATTATATAATACATTTGAAAGCATTTTAAGTTTATCTTTATCATTTTCAAATGCATCTTTTATTGATTTAAACATTTTATGATTTGTATTTATCTCTAAAATTTTATCTGCTTTTACATTTTGATTGTTTGGCATTGTATTAAGCACTTTTTCCATATCAATTGACAATTCACCACCATTTGCAAGACAAACAGGATGGGTCTTTAATCTGTTTGATGCCCTAACTTCTTTAACTTTTCCATTTAATGTTTCTTTCATGAAATCAAACAGTTCTTTATTTTCCTTTGTTTCCTTTTCACTTTCCTTGTCATCAGATTCAAATCCTAAATCTTTGCTTGAAACAGATTTAAATTCCTTTTCCTTGTATTTCATAAGCATCTTAATTGCAAATTCGTCAACTTCATCTGTAAAGTACAATATTTCATATCCTTTATCCTTAACGACTTCAGTTTGTGGTAATTTTTCAATTTTATCTATGTTTTCACCAGTTGCATAGTATATAAACTTCTGGTCTTCCTTCATACGAGAAACATATTCATCAAGGCTTACAAGCTTTTTCTCTGTAGAAGAATAGAACATGAGTAAATCTTGAAGTACCTCTTTATTACTTCCAAAATCAGCATAAACACCATATTTAAGCTGTTTTCCAAAGTTTTTATAAAACTCATCATACTTTTCTCTATCATTTTTCTGCATTAATAAAAGTTCACTTTTAATTTTTTCCTTTATCTTTTTTGCAATAAATTTAAGCTGTCTATCATGCTGCAAAAGTTCTCTTGAAATATTAAGTGAAAGATCTGCTGAATCAACTAATCCCTGTACAAAGCTAAAGTAATCTGGTAAAAGATCTCCACATTTCTCCATTATGAGAACGCCATTTGAATAAAGTTCCAATCCCTTTTCGAATTCCTTAGTATAGAAATCAAAAGGTGCTCTAGCTGGAATAAAAAGTAAGGTATTATAACTTACAACACCTTCAACACTCGAATGGATTACCTTAAGAGGTTTTTCATATCCAAAATGTTTATCCATGTAGAACTGATTATAATCTTCAGGCTTCAATTCATTTTTATTTTTTCTCCAAATTGGAACCATACTATTTAAAGTTTCATCTTCAAAATAGTCTTCATGTTCATCCTTACTGCCTTCTTTTAGTTTGCTTTTCTTTACCATCATTTTAATTGGATACTTTATAAAATCAGAGTATTTTTTAATTAATGATCTTATTTTATATTCATCTAAAAATTCGTCGTACTTTTCGTCATCAGTACTTTCTTTAATTTTCAATGTAATTTCAGTTCCAACTTCATTTTTTTCACAAGGCTCAATTGTATACCCTTCTACGCCCTTTGATTCCCATTTGTATGCTTCATCTGAATTCAAGGCACGGCTTTTTACAGTAACTAAATCTGACACCATAAAAGCAGAGTAAAAGCCAACTCCAAATTGACCTATGATATCTACTCCTTCTTTTGCTTCATTTTCATTTTTAAATGTAAAGGAACCACTTTTTGCAATAGTACCTAGATTATTTTCAAGTTCATCTTTTGTCATACCTATACCAGTATCAGTAATAGTAAGGGTTTTGTTTTCTTTATCTGCTGCAATTCTAATATAAAAGTCTTCTTTATTAAAGCTAACATTTTCATCAACTAGTGAACGATAATAACTTTTATCAATTGCATCACTGGCATTTGATATAAGTTCCCTCAAAAATATTTCCTTATTTGTGTAAATAGAATTAATCATTAAATTAAGTAATCTTTTGGATTCAGCCTTAAATTGTTTTGTAGCCATTTTATCATTTCCTTTCATCTAAATAAAAACGTTTGTTATATTTAATAAACAGAGTTCTTAGCATCAGATGGAGTTTTAACTCCATCTGATGCTTAAAAATCGTTATCCAGGGACGTAGCTACTCTTTACTCCCACTTGTAGAAGTGGAAGTAAAGAGTAGGTAGTCATCGGATAAAATCAATTTAAGAAAGCCTCGCTTATAAATGTAAGTTAGCGCGGCTATTTAACAGTAATCAAGCCGTCCTTACTACTTCCTTCTGTTTCGAATAAATAAGTATTAATCGGAACATAAAAACGCCTCTTTAAATTATTTTTATTAGCACTCATAATAACTGAGTGCTAATTTTATTTTAGCAATTATTTCTTCTTTGTCAATATGTTTTTATAAATTTCCCTAAAAACAACCTTTCAAATTAATTATATATATCAGAAAACTCTAAATTGATTTTTTCAATATAATTTTTCCTCAAACCATATTCGTTCTTGCTAGAAGTTTTACCATCTACTAATTTACATGGAATATGAATGATAAATTCGCTGCCATAACCTTCCTTACTTTTTACTGATATAGTTCCACCGTGTAATTCTACTAAAGCTTTTACTAGTGAAAGTCCTATTCCACTTCCTTCATTCTCTCTTGCAAGAGATTTATCAACTTGTACAAAGCGTTCAAATATAGAATTTAACTTTTCTTTGGGAATACCCTTGCCTGTATCTTTTACCTTTATAGAAATACTTTTATTGCCATCTTCTACATTAACCATAATATTCCCACCACGTGGAGTAAATTTTATAGCATTTGATAACAAATTCAACAAAATTCTCTCTATTTCTTCCGGATCACAGGCTATAATTTTTTCTTCCACATCCGTATCAAATACTATAGATAATCCTTTACTTTTTATATAATCAGCTATAGAAAGAGTCGTATCTTCTACAAGACTTACTATATTATAATTAACTTCATCTATATTAAAGTACCCCGAATCTATCTTCGTTATGTCAATTAAATTGTTTACCAACCTTAAAAGGCGATAGCAATTTTGTTCCATTATTTTTATATATTTGTATCTATCTGAACATGAATTCTCACAGATACATTCCTTTAACTTAAGTTTGTACACCTGTATGGCTGAAAAAATAAGATTAATAGGAGTCCTGAGTTCATGAGAAATATTGGCAAAAAAGTCCGTTTTCATTCTGTCATACTTTTTGATCTCACTTAGTCTAATTCTCTCTTTTTCTATGTTTTTTTGTAATTGTTCCATACACCTTTTTTCGGTTACATCTACAGCTACTGCTATTAACATATTTCGTTTATCAGTCAACTTTCCAATACATGCTAAGTAAAAATCCCATATCCGTATATTACCATGTTTTGTCTTTACAGAATATTCGCCGCTGTTTTGCTTTTCACTAAAGTTTGATAGCTTGTATATATCTTCTTTAAATACATCTGATATTTCTGCTAATTTAGATGTTGTAGGAATATCGTCAATAGTATATCCTGTAATGTAACTCCACGTTCTATTGATCTTTAATACTTCACCATCTTGTGTATACAACATTACAGGAACTGGAGCTTCTTCTATGGAATAACGAAATTTTCTCTCACTTTCTCTTAAAGCTTCTTCAGTTTTTGTGCGTTCAGTAATTTCTTCTTCCAGCGTAATGTTATAATCTTTAGCTGATTATCAACTCGTGTAGTAACCTCTTTATAATTAAATGGTACAGTTATATAATCAGAAGCTCCAGCAGCAAATATCTTGTCTTTATTAATAGTTTCATTTTCATCAATGATAAAAATAACAGGAATTTTCTGAAGTTTATAACTAGCCTTTAACCTTCCACATATTTCATATCCATATATATTGCCTATATTAACTTTAAGTAAAATTATGTCCGGTATATTTTCTCTTACAGATTTAAGTCCTAATTCATAACTATAAGCATTCCTAACACAGTATTCTTTCTGTTCAAACATTGCTGTAAGTATTTTAACATTGTAATAGGAATCATCAATAATAAGTACATTAGAATTATTTAAAAGAATTTGCATATTATCCATATCCATGATTTGCTGCCCCATTTCATAAAATTTAATCTGTATATTCTTCTAATTATATAAATAATAATTCTTCTATATATTTGTTTTTGACTTAAAAACCAGCATAGTAGCTGTTTGATTCATGTGCCCTATAAATTCTTCACCATAACAAGAAAATCCAATTGTAGGAATACCTTTAAATATATCTCCATATTGTTCTTCAAGACCTTTTTTCTCCAGTTCACGGGTTCTCTGAACACAGTTAAAATTTATAATTCCATCAATTTTTCCAAATTCACTAATTTTACTTTCAATAGCTTTCTTTGTATCTTCAATAATATTTGTAGACTGAAGTAGTCTAACTTCTGTATCTTCCAATATATTGCAATAAAACAACATACTTGTACCTTTTACTTGCTGAGGACTTCTAACAAACACATCATTTTTCCCTATTACTAATCCAACAGGATTTATCGTAAAATAATTTTGTGCATCTTCAATTGAATGTGCCCCTACAGCATTTGAATAAGCCACAATAGCTGGTTTATTGTTAAATTCAATGACTTCCCTGTTGCTTTCATCCACTTTATTTGCCGTTAATACCGTATCTAAACACTTAAAGCTTTCCGTTTTAATAATGCTAAACTCAGCATTATCACTTATCTTAAGCATTATAATCACTGCTGAATCTGTATATGCCTTTCCATTTGCTAGTATATAGGTTTTTCTAAAATTATAATCATCTCCAGCAGATCCACCAATAAAAAATACATTGGTTCTATTGCCTATCAAATCCATAATATTTTCTTCTTTCTTACTCACACCATCTATTAAAACTATACCAACAAACTTTTTTGTATTCATTGTATATGCACTTTCATTAAAATATTTTTCTAAAGATGTAAAAGCCCTCTCCACATCTAATCCTTGTTTCATATTTTCAATTACTTCAACTTTGGCATCGGAAACAATATTTGAATTAAAAGCCATTGCCACTACAGAATTCTTTAATAACTTTCCACTAACTATTTCACCTGAAGTAGAACATCCCGCTACTAGACAATCTTTAAATGCTTCCTTCATTAAATTACTTAACTTATATTGATCAAATTTAGAAGAAGCAAAAAATATTATAAGTTTGGCATTACAAGGAGCTAGTTTATTTTTAATATCTTCTACTACTTCCTTTTCTAAGGATTTAGTTGAAAAAACTGATTTTATATTTATCCCCTTATATACTGAGTTTTTTACATCCATTTGTTCAACAATTTTAATAAGTTTTTCTATGATAATTGGATCATCATAGGAATTGCTATCAAATTTATTTGGATTGATTCCCTTTAAAATAAATTTAGTTTTAGTCATTTCTGCAATAGCAGGATTCCCTTTAGAACGGTGTTTAATCACATTATCAATAATTTCTTTTATCTTACCAGCCAAGAATAATTCCCCCTTTTATACTTAGTTAATTCTTCGCTAATATTAGATTTTTATGTAGAAATACAAAATTGTTATATAGTATATTAAGACTTAAACATATTTTTTAAATTCAAACTCGAATGGAAATTATGTCTTGCATTGTGAACTATTATACTTAAAACAACTAAAGCTGAAATAAGTAGAAATATAGGTATGAATATGAGGATTGCATTAGTTGAATATTTTATTGAAATCACCCCTCCTAATAAAGGTGCTACTGCAAATCCAGCATTTCCTACAGTTCCCTGGATACCAAACAATAAACCTCTTTTGTCCACAGGAGTATCTTCTGTAGTAATTGACATTATCATAGGTTCCACTCCACCTGTAATAAAAAATACAATACCTAAAACAACTGTAAATAACCATAATTTATTTATATAAACAAGTGGTATTGCAAATACCATACCTAATGTTAGGTATATCATTAATAATTTCATTTTGTCATACTTGTCACCTAGTTTACTTAAAATCAATCCAGACATAGCTGTCATTAAAGCCAAAATCCCATTTATTATACCTGTAATGCCTGATGCTCCTTTTGTTGTAGCTGTAACTTCTTGTACATATATTGGAATATATGGGTTAAACACAGTACGTCCTATTCTTATAAATAAAATAACTAATAGCATTGAGACAGCTGTAACAGTAAAAATAGAAAGTATAGATGTCTTTTCTTTTTTTTCAGTAGAATTAATGCTTTCCTTTACTACCTGCTTTTCTTCCTTTACAACAAATAAAACTAATAGGAAATCAAAAAACATAAGAATACCACCTATTATAAAACTTACACGATATCCAACAAACTCTGCCACTATACCTCCAATTACTGGTCCAATAGATTGTCCAATAAATGTTGATGAAGATAAAAACCCTAATGCATAAGAAATTCTATTTTTAGGTGTATTAGCTGCTACTAAAATTTGAGCTGCAGTAACAGTTCCCGTAAACACACCTTGTAAAAGTCTTAAGATTATAAGTTGATTTACATTAGCAACCATACCTGTTGCCCCAATTATAAACGATGCAAAAAGCATAGCCCTTATAAGCATAAGCTTTCTACCATATTTGTCTGAAATAATCCCCCAAATAGGGCACATAATTGCCATTGTAACAGCTGGTGCTGCATTTAAAATACCAGAATAAAACTTAATGTCATTTGGAGCTGTAATGCCAAGCTGCTGTATATAAAATGGCAAAAAAGGCATACCAAAATTAAAACTCATTATGGACAATATCTGGGAAAACCAAACAGTATAAAGATTTACTTTCCAATGTTTCATTATTATTTATTTCCTGACTTTAAAAAACATAACAAATAGTATAATATATTAATCTAAAAATTATAATGCTTTTTCTATTCGTCAAATATTATCAGGTTTTCACACTTCCTTTCTTTTATGATCATAATTTTTAAGCATATATTGCTTATTATAGCATCAATTATATAGATTTGAAAGTTATGGAATTTAAATTATTTATTTTAGGATTTGTAATATATTTATGCATCACATGTAGATTACCGTAGTAAATCATCTATAACTATTATCTTTTAATTTTTAATTGAAGCCCCCCTAAAACATATTTAACATCCGTATATTTTAGTGAATAGTTAAACGAGATTAATAAAAAAATGTGGTTCAAATTTATATATTTAGGGAGGACTATTAAAATGAAAAAAGTAATGATTTTAGTAACAAGTATAGTGGTAACAATGAGTTTAGGGAGCAGCGTATTTGCTTATGATGCAGCAACTTTAACAGGTCAAGCAGGTATAACACCAGACAGTATTTTATATTCAGCAGATAAAGCTGTAGACAACTTAAAGGTTACATTATCTTCTTCAGAAGAAGATAAAGCTAATACCTTATCTGAAATAGCCGAAGAAAGATTAGGTGAAAGTGAAGTAATGACAAGTGAAGATAAACAAGATCTTGCAAATACAGCCCTTACTGACTACGAAAATACCATGAATGAAGCTCAAACTAAAATTGAAGATGCAGTAGACAAAACTCAAACTTCAGGAGATGAAGATAAACTTAAAGACGTTGAAAACATAGAAAGCAAAATTATTGATAAGCAGAAAAACTCTTTAGCTGTATTATCCAAACTTCAAGATAAACTTCCAGATAAAGCAAAAGCTACAGTGGCAAAAGTTATAGAAATGCAAACAGCAAAAAGAAATGCCTTAATAGCTGTAAAAAAAGAACGTCAAGTTTACAATGATGCTAAAAAACAATATAATGAAGCCAAAGCAGCTCTTGAGACAGCAAAACAATCAGGAGATGAAGCTGCAATTAAAGCTGCAGAAGATTTGCTGCAGCAGAAAAAACTAGCATTAGATACAGAAAAACAAAATCTTGCAAAAGCTGTTGAAGCTAAAAAAGAAACTTCTAAAATAAACGTGGGTAAAGCAACAAAAGAAAATAAAGGCCAGACAAAGAAGGATTCAAAAAATAATAAAACTGCACAAAAAAGTAAAGAACAAACTTCACCGTCACCAACTACCACTACTACAACAAATACTACTACAAACACTGCAGAAACTAGCTCAACTTCCACTGACTCAGCTTCAACTCCAGCAAAATCTACTTCTGTAAATAGTGAAAATACAAAAAAACAAACTTCAACAGCACCAACTATAAAAAACGAGCCTAAAACAGAAGTAACTAACAGTAATAAAGAAGATAAAAAGGATGAAGTAAAGTCAAACAATGGGAATGGTGAAAAAAAGGAAAAATCACAACACTAATTTACTATAAGATTATATAACACGTCAAAAATACCTTAAAAATATTTTTGACATGTTATTTTTTGTTTTTGGTTATTTTTATACATTTTAAAAAATTACTACCATATATTCCTTTTAAATAATTGTTGGAATATTCTAAAAACACTTGTTCATAATATAAAAAGTGTGATATGCTATCGCTATAAAATGTCGAAAAATCACCAATTGATTAAATATTCAATATTTCATGGAGGGCATAAAAATGGATATTTTTCTAGTTATAGGTATTATAATAGGCATCCTTGCTGTTGTTGTAGGAATGATTGTAAAAGGCGCAAATGTAGCGGTACTATTAAATCCTGCTGCAGCAATTATAATTTTGGTGGGCACTACAGCAGCAGTAATGAACTCTTTTCCAAAGGAAGAGTTTCTTAATATTCCTAAAATATTAAAAGTTCTTTTTAAAAATAGAAAAACTGATGATCCCGTTGCAATTATAAATCAACTTGTGGACATGTCTCACCAAACTAGGAAAAATGGATTGTTATCTCTTGAAAATACTTTACAATCTTTGGATAATGAATTTATGAAAAAAGGTCTTGAAATGGTTGTAGATGGAGTAGAACCTCAATATATAATTGAAGTTTTAGAGCTTGAAATTGAAAATAGAGAAGAAAGACACCGTGCAGGCGCTTCAACAATGACAACTGCCGGTGGTTCAGCTCCAACACTTGGAGTTCTAGGAGCTGTTATTGGATTGATTGGCGCTCTTGGTAATCTTGATGATACTGAAAAATTAGGACATATGATAGCAGCAGCCTTTGTTGCGACTCTATATGGAATTTTTTTGGGATATGTAATTTGTCATCCCTTTGCTTCCAGACTGAAAAGAAAATCGCAAGAAGAAATACGCACTATGCACATAATAATGAGCGGTGTTCTAGCCATACAATCTGGAAATAACCCAAAGAGTATTGAACAAAAATTAGTGAGTATGTTGCCTCCTAAGCTAAGAAAAAATATGGAAAAAGGCAGTGAAAGTAAAGGAGATTGATTATGGGTAAAAAGAGACAACACCATGAAGAACATGTAGATGAAACGTGGCTCATTCCATATGCAGATATGCTTACTCTCCTATTGGCTCTTTTCATAGTTATGTTTGCCATAAGTAAAGTTGATCAAGAAAAACTTGCCAAAATAAGCCAGCAATTCAATGTCATTTTTTCGGGAGAAAAAAGCATACAAAATAATGGTGGCAGCAGTACCAATCAATTTATTGAGACAGGAGAATCCACTGATAAACCCGATGAAAGTGCGGGCAAAACTGAACAAGATACCATGAATGAAATTAAGAAAACTCTAGATGCAAAAATTAAACAAGATGGATATGATGATAAAGTTAAAGTTGAAATTAGCAAAGACGGCCTGGGTATTTCAATACAGGAAGCAATTTTATTTAATTCTGGAGATGCAGAAGTTCTGACTCATATACATCCACTTCTCATATCTATTTCAGAAATGATTAGAAATTTAGATAATAATATTAGAATTGCAGGACACACAGATAATGTGCCCATACATAATTCAAAATTTCGCTCTAATTGGGATTTAAGTGCTATGAGGGCCATAAACGTAATGAATTTTATGGTAAAAAATGGTGGAATTAATATAACAAAAGTTTCAATACAAGCTTATTCTGAATATCAGCCAAAATCTACTAATCTTACTAAAGAAGGTAGAGCTCAAAATAGAAGAGTAGAAATATTTATAGTACGTAAATACCCATTATCCACAAATATCAAGTGATTCTTAGGTTCAGATGGAGTTTGCTTTATACGGATGACATTCTCCATCTGATACCAAGAACTCTGTTTATTTTAAGAGCTATACTTCTCATATAATTCTGTAAACAACTTTAGATGTAACTCTTCATCCATAATTATTCTTTTAATAAGTTCCTGTATATATCTATCTTTAATTATTGATATATGATACTTGTAATTTTTAATAGCCTTTTTTTCCGATTTAATATCTTCTAAAAGCATATCTTTAATGAAGGTCATAAAGTTAACGTAAGCAGGTGTCCATAACTGTCCAGGTGGACATGCAGAATCAATATAAACTGGCTTTATACCAAGAAGTTTAACTGTTTTTCCTATAAGCTCTAGATGTTTCATTTCAGCCATAGATATACCCCCTATAATCTTGGCATAATCTTCAAATATTCCTTCACTTACCATATGTTGATACACATAGAGGGAGACTGCAGTAAATTCACTTACTTCTCCTGCATAATCTTTAAGAAGAACATTCGCATATCCTATACTTGTTTTTTCCACTCTTGGCTTAGGATAAGGTAAATTAACAATATATTTTGTATGTTTTGATATATCGCCTGGCATACTTCTCTCCTAAAAAATATCATTATAGTTAATTCTATGATAAATTTAAAATTATATTACGTTTCATTATTTTTTTATGTATTATTGGAAACACTAATTAGGAATAGAAAATTCTAATTAGATTAGGAGAAATACAAAATGAAAATCTTAATTACTACCGACACATATTTTCCTATGATAAATGGTGTTGTCACTTCAATATACAATTTGTATAAAGAATTAAAGAATAATAATTACGATGTTAAAATTCTAACCCTATCTCCTACAGGAAATGAGAAAATCATAGGAGATATATGTTACTTAAAGTCCATTGGCGTTGGAATTTACCCTAATGCCAGAATTAAATTTCCCTTTCGTAATAGAATCATAAATAGGCTTATAGATTGGAAACCTGATATGATCCATTCCCAAACAGAATTTTCTACCTTATTTACAGCCAAGTACATCGCCAGCAAAATAAATGCGCCTCAAATTCACACCTATCATACAATGTATGAAGAATATTTAGACTATTTATTTGGTGGAAAACTTATAAAAAAAAGTGCTGTTGGGAAAATAACCCGTCTACTTTTAAATAGCCTTGACGGCGTAGTTGTTCCAACAGAAAAAACAAAGAAGATGCTGCTTCATTATGGAGTAAATAAACCTATTAATGTGATACCAACGGGAATTGATTTAAATAAATTTTGTAGACCTTTGCTTTTAAACGAAAAGAAAGAAATTCTTTCAACACTTAAAATTAAAAATACAGATAAAGTTATAGCTTATATTGGAAGGATAGGAAAAGAAAAAAATATAAGTGAACTCATAGAACTCTTTAATACTGTAGTTAATAAGGTTGGGGATGTTAAACTTTTAATTGTAGGAGATGGCCCTTATTTACAAAATTTAAAAGAGCAGGTACGTACTGAAGGTCTTGGAGATACTGTTGCTTTTACAGGAATGATAGATCCAAAAGAAATTTACAAATATTATAAAATAGCAGATATATTTGTCACTGCTTCTACCAGTGAAACCCAAGGACTAACCTATATAGAAGCCTTAAGCAGCGGGTGTCCTGTAGTTTGCAAATATGATCCGTGTATAGACGGAATCATTGTTCAGGGCAAAAATGGATTTTCTTATAAGGAGTCCTGGGAATTTAGCTATTACATAGATAAAATCTTAAAAAATGAAAATTTAAAAAATAAATTGAGTGAAGAGGCAGTTCATACTTCAAAGAAATATTCCAGCTGCATTTTCACCCATAGAGTAATTGAAACTTATAGTAAAATTTTAAATACAAAATGTCAAAACATTACTGTTCAATAATATCATTTTTTTAAACGTACATTTGGAAATGCTAAAATAAATATGCTTGACACTATAATAGACAGGTAATAAGTAATTATCCTCCATACAAAAAGGGCTATGACGGTTTTAGCTTTAAAAAACAAATTAAAAATTACGTAAAATCCCCCTTCTGCTCCTCCTTCTGCTCCTGGAAGAGGAATTGCAGTCATAAATACTGTTAAAAACACCTGGGCAGCCATAATTGTCCCTAAGTCTGTAGAATTAAACCCAAAACTTCTGTAAATACAATAAGGAATGCTAAAATAAAAAGCCCACTGAAAAAGTGAATAGATTAAAGCATGAAAACACATACCTATGTGTTTTCTTACTAAAAGTGCATTTTTATGAAAACTTTCTATTTCATCTTGAATTTTCCCTTGTTTTGATTCCACATCTTTCATAATATGAACCTTTCCAAGCAATTTCACAATAAAGTTTATTATAGCCTTAGTCATTTTTTTATTTATTACAATTGATATTGCTAGTAACATCACTCCTGCGTTAATCACAATACCAAGAATTGCAAAGTAAATAAAATATTTAATTTTTGAATTAAAATAGTTAAACCTAAAAAGCAGTGCTGCTATTAGATAAAATATGCTTACTATTTCATGTATCATAAACTTTATTATCAATATAGACCCAGAAAGTCCTGCAGGCATTCCTGCTTCTGTCATTGCATATAATTGAGAAGGGTGACTTCCTGCTCCTAAAGGTGTAATTGCTCCAAAAAATTGACCAACCATTTGAAATTTTATTGATTTGGAAAGCAAATGCTCCCCAAAATAGAGTTTTTTCATTACAGTATATAAAATCATTGTTTCAAATGTCCAAAATAAAATAACAGCTATTACAGCTAAAGATATCCAGTGGATATCCAGTGATTTTAACTCTTGAATCATAGAATGGATGCCTTTTGTAAAAATGAAAAATAAGAAAAAAATACAGGCAGAAATAAATACAACAATTATATTAAACATTTTATTTTTCATTTAAGTTTCCCTTAAGCTTTCTTCTTTTATTTTTCTCATAATATATCTTGTCATAAAATTGCTTCCACGTGTTTAAGATGTATTCCTTGGAATAAAACTTGTGACATTTCCATGACCTTTCACACCAAGTTTTATAACTTTCACCTTTATCCTGTAATCTTTCTATACATTTTACAAATTCATCTATATTTTTTCCTTTTAAATAGTCATCAAATAAAATGTTATGGTATATATCTAGATCCCTCAATAATACGGGAATTTTAAGTGCCATGGCTTCCAAAACAGACATTGGAAATAACTCATTATAGGAAGGCAAAAACATTATATCTGCAATATTATAAATATCATTCATATTTTTTCTATCAATGATACCTAAAAATCTTACATTTTCAGGTGGATTTTCTACAACCTTTTTTAATTCCTTATACCCATCTGTTATCACACCAAAGGAAAAACCACCTGCCCATATAAATTGAATTTGTGGAAGTTTTTTGGCAACTTCAATAAAATCTAGTATACCCTTTCTGTTCTGCACCTGACCTACTCCCAGAACAACAAATTTTTTAAGTGGAATACGTAACTCCTGCTTTATTTTTTTTGCTTTTTCCTTTTCATATTCAAAAAAGTTGTTTTCAGATACGAAATTGGGAATGTATACTACTTTTTCCTCTTCTATATTGTATTTTTTTAAGGTATCAATAAAATATGGATTCACAACTATCAAATAATCTACACTTTTGTAGAACAAAATTATGTACTTGTAAAACATTTTTTTTATAATATAAGGTAGTTTTAAACTATTATCTATAGTCTCTGGGACAAAGTGAACATAAGCAACACTTGTGCCCAATAATTTCGCAAAAGGTATACTTAAAAAGAACTTAAAATCAATGGTATGGTAATGCATAATATCACACAATTTAAAAGCATTTACTTTTATTTCATAATTATCTTGAAGTCCGTCTCTAACTAAATTAACTTGTTCAACGTAAGCAGAAAGTACTCCCTGACCTTTTACTTGTTCTGCAGAAGAGAGCATATTAATAACAGGCATATTAAAATTCCCCTTTCAAATAGCCTTTGTAATTTTTTTCTATGCTCTTGTAGTTTCTGCAAATTATTATAAATATATTCTTTAAGGCATTTGAAAAAATAGACTAGCATACTGACTTGTTATTTCTTTGAAAATGCCTAGATATACTCTTCTCTTTTTTCTACTATAATTGTACTTAATCCTAAAAATAATATAGACCATGCAATCATTATTAAGCTTGCAGATAACGTATTTATATAGTATGCCCCTGTATCTTGTACAATTCGCCTTGTTATTATACTTACAGAGCTTCCAAGGGCTATAAAAAATGCTGGCATAATATCTGACTTATCAGATAATGCAGGAATTTTTGAAAGTATCATGTAAGCTACTCCAAATAGTATGGCTGTAGATGTTGCTGCTGCATTGCTTTTAATTAAAGTAGATATTAAAATGCAAAAACTTGTAGCTGCAATTATAAAAATTATTTGTAAGATCATAAATTCAATTAAAAATTTATAAAGAGGCATAATACTTGACGTTCCTGGAATGACAGATATAAATTTATGCAAGTCCATATTTTGTATGCTGCTGTGTTTAAATTCAGGTCCTATAGAAACTGGATATTTGAAGCTGTCAAAACCATATACAATTTCTCCAAACAAAAAAAATATCAAATTGAAAATCACTACAAGTGCAGAGCTTGAAATGGCACAAGCTAAAAATTTGCCAAGTAGAAGTTTTGTCTTTGTAACAGGTCTTAAAAGCAAAAGCTTTAATGTAGGAGGTGCATATTCACTTGAAACACTGTCTACTGTCATAAACACTGCTACTAAAAATATCACTATCATGCCATAATCCAAAATAAGGCTGTAATCATTAAACAATACATATCCTGTAGCTTTAATACTGCTAACTGGCTTTATGTTATTCTCTAATAAATACTTCTTATAAGTAATTTCACTTTTTCTTTGTTCTTTTTTAGCATCATCCAATTTACTGTCATTAACACTTTCCATAAGCTTTACATCCTTTTTTAAAGTATCTTTCCATGCTAGTGGATGTGTTTTTTGAAATTCATAATCCTTTACCATTTTATCAACGTTATCGATATGTGTTTGGATTTCAGCAATTTTTGCTTTATCCTTTACTAATTTTTTTTGATCTTTATAGTATTGTTCTATACTTTTGTCTTTTCGCAGTCCCCTCTCTCCATTTTCGCTATTCACAGCTAATACTGAAAATGCAGCTACAAGTAGCAATATAATAGAACATATTAAAAATTTCTTTCTATAAAATATCTTAATGATCTCGTTTTTAATTATTGGAAAAATCATCTTCTTCTCCTCCTACAATTTCCAAATATCTTTTTTCAAGATTTCCCTTCATGTTATTTACATCCTCTATTCCTTTAATTTCACCTTCATTTAAAAATGCAACTCTATCACACATGGATTCCATTTCTCCAAGTATATGAGACGATATAAATATGGTAACTTTCTTTTCTCTAGAATATTTTTTAAACAAATTTCTAAAATGAATCATTCCGCTTGGATCTAGTCCATTAGTAGGTTCATCCAATATCCATATCTTTTTGTTTCCCATGAGAACCTGTGCAATGCCAAGCCTCTGTTTCATTCCAAGGGAATACTTTTTAAATTTATCATTTATCCTGTCACTTAATCCAGCTAATTTTACAGCTTCATCTATTTGACTTTGACTAATATCTCCATCAAGCCTTGCCAGCTGCCTTAAATTCTGAACTCCAGTTAAATATGGATACATATCCGGTGCTTCAACCATAGCTGCCATATTACTTATAGAGCTTATCCTACTATTTTTAATATTTTTTCCATTTATGTAAATTTTACCGCCAGTGGGTTTTAAAAATCCAACGATCATCTTTATAGTTGTGGTCTTTCCTGCACCATTGGGTCCTAAAAATCCAAAGATTTCACCTTCCTTTACACTCAAATTTAAATTCTTCACAATTTCTCTCTTTCCTATAGTCTTTGATAGATTTTGCAATTTCAATACTTCCAAGAAATTCACATCCTTTTTTATATGATGACTTCATTATAGTGTGCTCATATTACAAACCTGGTATATTTTGTATTACAAAATTGATACAGTTTATTAAGATTTTATTACAGTTGGCCAAAGCAATAAAAAAATGTATATAATAAATATAGGACAATAGGAAGGTGAATTTTTACATGGATAAAAATGTAGTTTTAATTATAGACGACGATGAAAATATAAGAGAACTTTTAACTATAATGTTAAAAAATCAAAACATAGATTCCCTGTGCGCAAAAGATGGAATTGAAGCTCTGGAGATTTTAAAAAGCAATAAAATAGATTTGATACTTTTAGATGTTATGATGCCAAGGATGGATGGTATGATGGCATGTATGAAAATACGGGAAAGCTTAAATTTACCTATTATAATACTATCTGCTAAAGTTGACGATGCAGATAAAATAATGGGACTTACTATTGGAGCTGATGATTACATCGCAAAACCCTTTAATTCAATGCTCTTAATTGCAAAGATAAGATCTCACCTAAGAAGATATAAAGAATTTAATTCAAACTTTCATGACAATTCAAGCTTGATTAAAATTCAGGACATGCTTATAAATATGGATAAACATACTGTAAAAATAGATAACAGTGAGATAAATTTGACTCCTCATGAATTCAAAATTTTGGCTTTCCTTGCAAAGAACAAGGACAATGTACTGAGCATAAAGCAAATATATGAAAACGTGTGGGAGGAACCTTACATGGAATTTGACAGGACAGTTACAGTACACATAAGGAGATTAAGACAAAAACTTAAAAAAGATTACATAAAAACTGTATGGGGAGTTGGGTATAAAATTGAAAGTTAAAATAGCAGGTATTCAAACTAAATTCTTTATATCATTTATATTTTCACTAATTGCAAGTTTTTGTATATTTACGGCTGTGTATTCAACCTACATAAGTTTTGTATCTCAAAAGTATCCTTATAAGTTTCAAAATTACAACTATAGCCTTGGCAGATTGTCGCGTATTTCCAGTGATGTAAGTTTAAATACAAGTGGTGTAAATTTCAATAATAACTCCAAATATAAATCTGTATTGTCAAAATATGAAGTTAAATATTCAAAATATAAACTAGGTTTTATTGTAACTGATCCCCAAAATAAAATTTTATATAATTCATCTAAACTTGCTGGAAATACAAGCTTGGAAAAAACATACTCTGACTTTTTAAAATACTTTAATCATACGATGAATATAACCATGTATCATGATTATATATACAAAACACCTATAAAAACAGGTAATGATATTTCCATACTTTGGATTACTGCCTCTCCTATAAATACACCTCATGATTCAATAGGAACACTAGTGGGAGACAAAAACATTTTAATTTTGCTTTCCATATGTATGTTGATATTTTTCATAATAACCCATCATAGGATGAAATACATAAATGAAATGTGCTGCGGTATAAAAACTATTGCAAATGAAAACTTAAATTTTAAAATACGTCAAAAAGGTCATGATGAACTATCTGAGATATCTAAAAATATAAACTTTATGGCAGATAAAATAAATGAAAAAATCGAAAACGAGAAAAAAATTGAAGTTTCTAAAAATGCACTTATAACAAATGTAGCCCATGACATAAGAAGCCCACTTACAAGCATAATTGGATTTTTACAAATTATAGATAATAGTGAGTATGAATCTAAAGAAGAGATGCAAAGATTTATAAATATATCATTAAAGAAAGCTGAAACCATGAAGAAACTTACGGATAACTTATTTATGTTCACAAAGCTAAATGGTGGAGACTTAAAATTGCACCTGTCTACAGTATGCTTAAATGAACTCATTTACCAGTTAATTGACGAATTTTCAATTACTTTTGAAAATTCAAAGTTAAATATTGTAGATAACATATGTGCTGAAAACATAATGGTCACAATTGACATCAATTTATTTGTGAGGGCTTTAAATAATCTGATGTACAATGCTCTAAAATACAGTATAAAACCTTCAGATGTGAATGTATCTTTAGTCCAATGTGATAAAAATGTTTTAATCAGTATAAGCAATAAATGTAAAAATTTAAATATAGAAAATGTAAGTATGCTATTTGAAAAGTTTTATAGAGCAGATAAATCCCGTACAAATCCTGATGAAGGTTCAGGATTGGGTCTTTCTATAACAAAAAGTATAATTGAAAAGCATAATGGAATCATACTGGCAAATTATGATAAAGACACAATTACTTTTACGATATCACTACCAAATTAGACATTTTACCTAACATTCTAAAAAGGCACTAAATTAAGTGCCTATAAATTCATACTTGTTTAATTGCTTTTAATTTAACAATATCAGACCAATTGCTAGCTGTGATGAGTTCTACATTACTTAAGCTTTTTCTTATGCCTTTAACTTCTCCTTTAATTTCAGCAACTTCATGCTTCAAATTTTCCTGTTCTGCTGAAATTACATTTGTCTTATGTTCTAAAGCACTTAATAGCTGGGTATGTTCTTTTTGTGTAGATTTTATCGATGCTATATCTTGCTTCATCGAACTTATATCTTGTTCCACCGAATTTATGTCTTGTTTCATTGATTTCATATCCTGCTGCATAGCCTTTAAAATTTCCAGAATTTCTTTATCCATATATATCTCACCACCTATAATATATTATAGCAAAATATTTATCTAATTTCTATTATCAAATACTGGAAAAATGAATTATATTGATAGTTAATATTCTATTCTATAATAACTTTCCATTTTACTAATATTTTTTATTTTGTTATCATTTATATAATGGAATATAGTATATACTACACGAGATATATAAAGAGGTGATTTAAATGTTTGGTATGACTAAATCAAAAAACGAAAATCAATCTGTAAATAATCTATATACTGAAATCAAGGGAGATAATGTGCCTTATACAACAGATGCTAATGAGGAATTTACAGAAAACTCAAACGTAAGGCCTCCTATACTAAAAAAGATGAAGTCAAAAAAAAGTAAAATTGGCATTTTAGGAATAGTAGGAGCTTTTCTTTTAAAATTTAAAGGTGCATTGATATTTCTTGCGAAATTCAAATTCTTATTTGTGCTACTTAAATTAAGCAAGGTATTTTATACACTAGGTTCTATGACATTAGCTATTTTTATATACGCCAGCATATACGGTGTTGTTTTTGGAGTAGGCTTTATACTTTTATTGTTTGCACATGAGATGGGACACTATGCAGCTGCTAAAAAAATTCATCTTCCTATTTCAACTCCAATATTTATACCTTTTGTTGGTGCACTCATATCAATGAAGGAAATGCCTAAAACTGCAAAAGATGAAGCTTTTATGGCTGCAGCAGGACCAGTTGGAGGCAGCATTGCCGCCCTACTTTGTATACCTATTTATCTTTTAACTCACAATAATGTTTTCTTAGCACTAGCATATACAGGATTTTTTATGAATTTATTTAATCTAGTACCTATTCATCCCCTAGATGGTGGTAGAATCGCTACAGCTATAACACCTAAGCTATGGTTTATCGGTATCCCTGTTTTTGCTTTGGCTTGTATAAAATTTTTCAACCCTGTGCTAATCATATTTTTAATTTTAGGAATTGTAGAATTGTACAAGTATTATAAAAATCCTAAAAAAGAATATTATGAAATGAAAACCTCAACAAGAATTGTATTTACTTTAGTTTATTTCGGATTAGTAGCAATTCTTGGTGCAAGTAGTGAATACATTCATGCTTTTATTCCTTTAAACTATCAATAATGAGATTGGATTGGTTTTAAATATAGAAATTGGTAGTTTAAATATAAAAATTTAATGGTATTATATATATAATATTTTTAAATTTTTAGAAAGAGTGATAGAAATGCGCATTTCTATAGACAAAAAAAGCTCCATACCAATTTACGTACAAATTAAAAATGAAATAAGAAATATTATTTACTCTGGTATGCTTCCATCAAATTTCTTACTTCCATCTGAGCGCAAACTTGCAGAAGAACTTAACGTCAGCAGAAGTACAGTAATTAGTGCTTATGAAGAATTAAAATCTTTAGGCTTATTAGAGTCCCACAAAGGAAAAGGAACTATAGTAGCAAATAACACAAAAAATAAGCAGTTAAGTATTAGAAATCATACTGTACCACTTTCATGGTATCAATTTTTCGATTCAAATGTAAGTTCCGCTAATAATCATGACATTGTTGACATAATAAATTCAGTAGGAGGAGAAAAAAATATATCTTTTTCAGCTGGTATTGCAGATCCAATTTTGCATCCTCTTAAGGATATAGTAAAATTGCAAAAAGACTTATGGAAAAATTGTGGAAATGATATGCTGGCTTATATTTCTTCTTATGGATACTACCCCCTTAGAGAAAGCTTAAGTAGATTACTAAAATCAAGAAACATATCTGTTTCTCCTAAAGAAATAATGATACTTTCAGGCTCCATGCAGGGAATAGATTTTATTGGAAGAGCCTTTCTAAGTAAAGGAGATGTGGTTATAGTAGAAGAACCTACATTTATGAGCGCAATTGAACTATTTAAGTTGTCAGGGGCAAAAGTTATAGGAGTTCCTATGGAAAATGATGGTATAAACTTAGATGTGCTTGAAATTTTACTAAATAAATATAAGCCTAAATTTTTATACACAGTACCTACTTTTCAAAATCCAACTTCAATAGTTATGAGTTTAGAAAAAAGATACAAGCTACTAAATTTGGCATATAAATATCAGCTTCCAATTATTGAAGATGACCCTTACAGTGAAATAAACTATGAGAATATATACTTGCCATCTTTAAAAGCTCTGGATACATACGGCTATGTCATATATTTAAGTACATTTTCTAAAACTATGTTTTCAGGTATGCGTGTTGGATGGACTGCTGCACCTGCACAAGTAATAAAAAAATTTGCTTTATTAAAGCAAATGACAGATCTTCACGTTAACACAGCTTCGCAATATATATTAGATAAGTTTTTACGAGAAGGACTGTATGAAAATCACATAAAGCTAATATGCAAAGAATATATGAACAAAAGGGATTTAATGCTCAAAATACTTGAAAAAAATAAATCTCTTGGTATTAGTTTTAATCTTCCTAAAGGTGGTTATTACATTTGGTGCAAGCTTCCTGAAAATATTTCACAAACACAATTATTATTAAAATGTTCTAAGGAAGGTGTTTCCTATGCTCCAGGGAATGTATTTTACCCTGAAGGAAGCGATGGTAAAAGCTATATGAGGTTAAATTACACTTTCGAAAATGCAAAAAATATAAGTATTGGATTAAATAAGCTTATGAAAGCTATAGCAGAACTGCTTCAAAATACAAATTCTTCAACAGTTAACCAGGATAATTATTTTGGAAAACCTATTATATAAGGAGTGTTACTTATGAATTATACTAAATTTTCAAAAAGAAATAATTTTGTTAGGCCTTCGGAAATACGTGAAATTTTAAAAGTTACAGAAAGGCCTGAAATAATATCTTTTGCAGGAGGTCTGCCAGCCCCAGAACTTTTTCCTGTTAATGAATTAAAAAACGTATGTACAGAAGTTTTAACTGAATGCGGAGAAGCATCTCTTCAATACAGTACCACTGAAGGATATATCCCCTTAAGAGAAGCTATCTGTAAGAGAATGGAGAAACTAAGTATAAAAACATCTTTGGATAACATAATAGTTACTACAGGTTCCCAGCAGGCTTTAGACCTTTCAGGAAAGGTCTTTATAGATGAAGGTGACACTATAATTTGTGAAAGTCCAACTTACCTTGCAGCTATCAGTGCTTTTAAAACCTATCTTCCAAACTTTAAAGAAATTCCTATGGACGAAGAAGGAATGATTATGGAAGATCTTGAAAAAGCCCTTAAGGATAATCCTAATGCAAAATTTATCTACACCATACCAGATTTTCAAAATCCAACTGGAAGAACTATGAGTCTTGAAAGGAGAAAAAAGCTGGTAGAAATAGCAAATAAATTTGATATAGTAATAATAGAAGACAACCCCTATGGTGCAATAAGATTTGCTGGAGAAGATCTTCCACCAGTAAAGCATTTTGATACTGAAGGAAGAGTAATTTACTTAAGTACTTTTTCAAAGATATTTGCCCCTGGCTTAAGGCTTGGCTGGATATGTGCAGATAAGAGTATTATTCAAAAATATATTCCTTTTAAGCAAAGTGCAGATTTGCATACTGATATATTCGCACAAATGATTACTGCAAAATATATGGAAATGTATGATATAGAAGAACATATACAAAAAATCAAAGAAGTATACAGACACAGGAGAGAACTTATGATACAGTGTATAGAAAAGTATTTTCCTAAAGATATAAAACATACTCTTCCTGATGGCGGACTTTTCATATGGATTCAACTTCCTTCAAATATGGATGCTTCAGATATTTTTACTAAAGCAATAAAAAACAATGTGGCATTTGTAGCTGGAGAATCTTTTTTCCCAAATGCTAATTTCAAAAATTCCTTTAGATTAAATTATTCAAATATGCCAGATGATAGGATTATAGAAGGAATTAAAAGATTAGGAGAAGTGCTCAAGAAATAAATAAATTTTCGGAAACTAAAAACCCCTCAAATAGAATAACTATTTAAGGGGTAAAATTCATTAACTAGAGAACAGTAATATTTTCTGCTTGAGGTCCTTTTTGTCCTTGACCTTCGTCATAAGAAACTTTTTGACCTTCTTCAAGTGTTTTATATCCATCTGAATTTATTTGAGAAAAATGTGCAAAAATATCTTTTCCATCTTCTCCTGTAATAAATCCAAATCCTTTTTCTCCATTAAACCATTTTACTGTACCATTCATATGATGTGTACCTCCGAAATTTTATTATTCTTAAATTCATCGCAATAACTCACTAATAAAATTCCCATATCAACATACTATATCGTTAAGTACTAATTGAAATATATTTGTGTTTGATTATTAACTATTAATTTAAGTTCTTGTTAAGAATAACACAGTTTATTATATAAATCAAGTTATTTATGTTAAATATACTAAATTACTATTTGCAAATACTGTTACACCACTTTTTAGCTCTTTCTATATTTTCTTTCGTGTCATTTTTAAGAGGATCTTTAAATTCAATTTCTCCTAGGAATTCGTTGCCCTCAAGCTGCTCTTTCATATTTTTAAAAGTTTTTCCATTGCCCCCACCATTGCAGCTAAATAAAGCTATCTTCTTACCTTTTAAATCTGTATTGGCGAAAAAGCTCCTTATGGCAGGTGAAAAAGTCCATGCCCAAACTGGAGTTCCAATAAATAAAACATCATAATCCTCAGGATTTATATCATAAGGTAAAATTTCTGGTTTTTCCTTAGTTATGGCCTGCTTTCCACCTATAAAGTACCTCATTTTGCTGTGTGGATCTATACTTTTTTTAGGCTTTATTTCTAAAATGTCACTGGATATCTCTTTTGAAATAGTTTCAGCTATAAGTCTTGTGTTTCCCTCAAGTGAGTAATACACAACTAAAATCTTACCTTGCATAAAAAATCACTCCCTTTTTAATATTTCCAATTACCATTATTATAGTATAACTTATTATGAAAAGTTTATAAAATTCTAGAAAATATTTACTCCATTTCTGATTTTAATGTTTCATCGATCTTATAACCACTACCAATCAATTCTTTCTATATCAATTAGTGTAATTATTTTTAGCAAGGATTATGCTTAAAATTTTTGAAATAAAGAAGGTTATCTCAAATTTTACTTTAAGACAACCTTCTCCTGTTACATACCTTCTGTTAAATTTAACGCTGTATTCGTCGTTTTCATATCCACTTTAAACTGTTCATCCATATTATATGGATGATAATATCCATTTTTCATCATATAATCAGTAATTGTTTCATAAGTTTGGATAGAATCTTCTAATTGTTTTTTAAGTACCTCTTTCACATCCTCTGATATAGTTTCAGTTATGGCAATGGAATAGTTTCTTATTCCACTTTTAGCTGCTATTAAAAAGTCTGTGGCAATGACCTGATCACTCATCTTATCCATTCCAGTAAGGCTTTCTATTATTGAATTCATAAATTTACCTTCCCTCTATGATCTATTTTACATTACATGATCGTTCCATAATTTCTTTTAACTCCTGAATTTGTCGTTTTGTTGTAGATACATCATTTTGTAAAATTGTCTTAAGCTCACTATCTGATACTAGTTTAGCTGCAGTAGTTGATTTTGTAAGGCAAATATTTTTAAAGGTTAAAAGCTCATGCACTTCAATACTTTCATGTGGTGCTATAGCACTTTGCTTTGACATTTGTATCACCTCCATCATGGTTTAAGAACAACTTTAATGCAACCTTCTGTTTTAGTATCAAAAACTTCATATCCATGTTCTGCCTGATCTAAAGGCAATTTATGTGTAATAATATCACTTGGATCAACCTTTCCTTCTGCAAGCATGCTGTAGAGCTTTGACATATATGGAATGACGGGAGCTTGACCTGTTCTTATATTTATATTACGGCTAAATATATCTCCAAGTGGAAATGCATTGTACCTTCCACCATAAACACCCGTGAGTTGAATAACTCCCCCTTTTCTAACTGATTGTGTTGCTATTACCAAAGCACCCATAGCTCCTCCTTGCAATTTTAAACCAGTTTCCAAATACTCCATAGGTGTCATCTTTCCATCCATTCCTGCACAATCTATAACAATATCTGCTCCCCCATGGGTAATTTCCCTTAGATATTCTCCAGTATTTTCATGTTCCTCAAAATTTACTACTTCAACATTATTGTGAAGTCTTGCATGTTCTAATCTATACTGTATATTATCAACTGCAATTACTCTCTCAGCATTGTTAAGCCATGCAAATTTTTGTACCATAAGTCCAACTGGTCCACAACCTAACACTATTACTGTATCTCCAGCCTTAACTCCAGAATTCTCCACACTCCAATAAGCTGTAGGTACAACATCAGCAAGAAGAACTAGCTTATCGTCCTCTACTTCGCAGTCTTCTGGAATACGAAAAGGCGTAAAATTTCCATAAGGAACTCTCATGTATTCAGCCTGACCTCCGGGGTATCCTCCAAAGGTTTCAGTATATCCAAAATAAGCTCCTGTTTCTCCATGGGGATTTGAATTATTGCACTGGCTTGTAAGACCATGTTTACAATAATAACATTCACCACAGCTTACATTAAATGGTACAATAACCCTATCTCCTTTTTTCACTTTTGTAACATCGGGTCCTACCTCTTCCACAATTCCCATAGGTTCGTGCCCTATTATGTAATCCTGGGGCAAATTAGGAATCATATCATGAATTAAGTGTAAATCCGATCCACATATAGCTGTAGTTGTAAGTTTTACTATTATATCATCATTTTTGTGAACCTCAGGTTCCTTAACATCTTTAACCTTTACATTTTTTATACCTTGAAACGTTACAGCTTTCATTATACCTGCTGCCTCCTAACTATTTTTCTGGTGTTGCAAATGTTCCCAGTCTACTCGTGTTCCCATGGAAAAGCTCCATTTTAGAAATTTGTACTGCTGTGTTAGATGACTCTATATCTGTTTGAAATTGTTTATCTAAATCACAGGGATGAAACCATCCTTTGTTTACCATAAGATTTGATATCTCATCATGCATATTAATTGCATTTTTCAATTGATTATGTAAAACTGTTCTAACTTCTGGAGTAGCAGTTTCGGTTAGCGCAATGGCACAATTTCTAATTCCAGTTTTGGCAGATAGTAAAAAATCCAGTGCTGCAGTTGAATCAACAATTTTAGGCATACCCTCAGCATTTCTTATTTCTAAATAGTCATTATTCATATAATTTCACCTTCTCCTCTTTTATATTAGAAACCTTTTGCAGTAGTCCTTGTAAATCATTTATAGCACCCATTGATTGCTGCACATCCTTTTCCATAAGTTTCTTGAGATCTTGATCAAAAACTAAGCCTTGCATCATCTTGGACTTTACTATAGATACTGTTTTAAAATTTAGCATCTCATGTATTTCCATTGATTCATGTGGTGCTAAAGTTTGGTGCTGCATACTAAATCACCTCCTTATTTATTCCATCTAAGTTATTATTGCACTTTTTATCTTGTATTATGTAATCAATATATAAAAATTTTAGCTTACTAGAAGCATATTTCTTATAGCAACTTAAAAATTTGTTAAAATGAACAAATAATCTCCATATATGTCGAATCAAGTGTTATAATAAAAAATAATTGTTTATTATATAAATAGTATGAAAGGATTTGCCGCACATGAATAATAATTTTAAAATATCATCTGATACCTTAAAAAAAGGTAAAGCTAGCGACTTATGCTGTGTGTTTCATAACCAAAATCTCTTAGTAAAAAAAGAAGGAAATACTTTTGTCATTCCTACCTTTGACGATATTAAATTGCTAAATATTGAGTATCAAACTGAATTCTTTTTAGGCAGCATTGAAAAAAAATCTTGCTTTGCCATTGAATCAACTTCTGAATTGAATTTACCAATTAATTTCAACTTAATGGACTTGTACGACCTTGGTTCTCTACTTGATGAACAATCTTTTTTAATATCAGGACGGGCTAGCCAAATACTGAATTGGGATAAGACTCATAGATTCTGTGGCAAATGTGGCTCTAAAACAGAAAATAAAAAAGATGAAATGGCTAAAATTTGTCCAAACTGTAATCACATAATGTATCCTGTAATTTGTCCGGCAATAATAGTTGCAGTTACTAAGGGTGATAAGATACTTCTTGCACATAACAATGGATTTAAAGACAATATGTACGGATTAATTGCCGGCTTTGTAGAGGCTGGAGAAGACTTAAATAGTGCTGTAAAAAGAGAGGTTTTTGAAGAGGTTGGTATAAAAGTGAAAAATATTGAGTATTACAGAAGCTCCCCATGGCCATTTCCAAATTCCTTAATGATAGGATTTTTTGCAGAATATGAATCTGACCAGATAAAAGTTGATGGAAGTGAAATAAAACAAGCTGATTGGTTTACAAAAGATAATTTTCCTAACATACCTAAAAAATTCACTATTGCAAGAAGCTTAATTAATGAATTTTCTAAAAGAAATCAATAATAAAATTAGGCATCACAAATTTTTAGATAACTAAAAGCCCCTCAAATAAAATGATTATTTAAGGGGTAAATTTCATTAACTAAATAGTAGTAATATTCTCTGCTTGAAGTCCTTTTGGTCCTTCAACTACATCATAAGAAACTTTCTGACCTTCATCGAGTGACTTATAACCATTTGAATTTATTTGAGAAAAATGTGCAAAAACATCTTTTCCATCTTCTCCTGTAATGAATCCAAATCCCTTTTCTCCATTAAACCATTTTACTGTACCATTCATATAACGTGTACCTCCCAAATTTTATTATTCTTAAATTTATCATAATAACTCACTAATAAAATCTCCATATGTAGTTGATTTTATAATAAATTACTATTAGTCTATTTAACCTTTTAATATTGTACTAAAGTTTTGCTAAAAAATTCTTAGACTAATTACAAATTTAGTATGGCAGTAAAAGAATTTATTATGTATAATTGTCAAAAATTTATTGTTTACATTAATTTTAATTTACATAATATTTTAAATGTTAATACATATAAAAAATATTATCTGCAATATAAGTATTGAAAATTTATATTAAATGTGATATTCTAACATTAGATATTAAATAATAACAATTATGATTTAATATCTAATGTTCCCGCAATATTAACTTTTGAGATCTCAAGGGAAATTGTAAAATGTATAATTTTATTTTATATAATTTATACTAAAATGTAACTTAATCTAAACTACGAAAGAAAGGAAGCTTATACTATGTTAAGTGATAAACTTATAAAAGCTATAAACGATCAGATAAACTATGAAATGTACTCAGCAAATATTTACTTTTCTATGAAGGCATACTGTGATTCATTGGATCTAGATGGATTTTCAAATTTCTTTAAAGTGCAAATTGAAGAAGAAAACTACCATATATCAAAATTTTATGATTTTCTAAAAAGGACAAATGCTAGAATACTCATTGGATCTATAGATTCACCTGATAACAATTATGATTCAATAAATGATGTTTTCAACAAAGCACTAACACATGAAAAAAAAGTTACTGCAAGAATTTACAATTTGATGGATCTTGCTACTGAAGAAAAAGAACATGCCACAGCAAGCTTACTCAAGTGGTTTATAGATGAACAAATTGAAGAAGAAGATACTTTTAGTAAGATAGTTAAAAAGTTGGATAAAATAAGTGATAATTCTGCAGCACTTTATATGCTAGATACAGAACTTCAATCAAGAACTTTTGTACCGCCTGTAAATGCAAATGCCAACCAATAATTTTTAATATATAAAGGAGGGGGATTACTTACATGATCTTACATGTAGGTATATAAATTTATGATTGATAATAAAGCTTTTTACAAATTAAGTTATGGACTATACCTTGTAAGTTCTATTTCAGAAGGAAAGAAAAATGCTCAAATTGCAAATACAGTTTTTCAAATAACATCAAATCCTGCTATTCTCGCAGTGAGCATTAACAAAAAAAATCTTACCCATGATTATATACAAAGCAGTAAATTGATAGGTGTATCTGCCCTATCCATAGAAACTCCTATTGAATTCATAGGCAAATTTGGATTTAAATCAGGAAGGGACATTGATAAATTTGAAGGAGTATCATTTAAAACAATAGAAAGTGGTGTCCCTATAATATTAGACAACACATCATCCTATTTTGAATTAAAAGTTGAAAAAGAAATTGATGTTTTTACTCATACAATATTTATCTGTAAAGTACTAAATGCAGAACTGATCAACGATGTAGAACAAATTACCTATAAATATTACCAGGATATGAAACGAGGAATCTCACCTAAGGTTGAAGCAAACATCCCACAAAATAAAAATCAAACTTCAAAAAATATAGGAAAATATGAATGTACAGTATGTGGATACATTTATGATCCAGCTGTTGGAGATCCTGGCTCAGGAATTCCAGCTGGTACCCCATTTGAAAACATACCAGATGATTGGACTTGTCCAATATGTGGAGTTACTAAAGATAATTTTAAACTAATTGTATAGATCCACGATTATAGCCCAATTTTCGCAGTTTAAAAACTTTGCGAAGCAAAGCTTTTAAAAATAACAAAGTTCAAATAACAAAGAACAGATAAAGATGATTTCCATCGTACCTCAGGAAATCTATAATTTTAATATTTCCTGACGTTAGGAAGAAAATTATCCTTATTTGATATTTGAACTTTGAACTTTGTTATTTAAAAAATTGCTTCGCAATTTACTTATATTAAGTGAAAATTTTATATGTGCAAAAGTTAATTTATAAAGAGGTTATTTATCAAAAGTAACTATATAAGTATTTATGTTGTCTTTATTAAACGGATCTGAAGAACTTCCATAAGTAAATGACAGTGCGGTACTTGTACTATCCCAGGAAATATTTGAGATTCCAGGTTCTCTCTTAATCTTCTTTTCTTTAACATTACCATCCTTATCTTTAATCTTAATTGTAGTATAATTGTTCCCTTCATTTTTATCCTTTAAGCTCGATGCCTTTACTATCTCCTTTGTATCACCTGTCTTAGTATCTATGACCTTAATAGCTATATCAGGATCCTTATTATCCGAACCTACCTGATGACTAATTTCATTATTTCTCTCTACATAAGCAGCTTTACTTCCATCAGGTGATAGTATATATTCAGAAGTAGGTACTCCAGAGCTTATTCTACCTTTAGGAAGTTTAATATCTTGAAGTACCTTACCAGATTCATTCATAACAAGTGCTCCAAAAGTTCTGTTTACATAAACTCCATCAACTGCATCACCATTGTTATTGTAGTTGTCCATTATAATGGTCTTTCCCTTTTTATCTGCATGTAAAGAATATTTAGTATCATAAATATCTTTTATCTCTTTAGTCTTCACATCCATGGAACATAATTTTATTCCTTCTAGTCCTTTTTTGCCATTCTCCTCGTATTGAGTATAATAAAATTTGCCTTCTACACTACTTCCTAAATCCTTAATATCATCTACACCGGATATCCATGCATCATCATGTTCTCCACCATTGTAATTTCCATCAGCATATACTTTCCCAGTTGTATCAATTACTGCCCAATGATTAAAATAATTTGCCAAAATTTTATCCTTACTTACCCATATAAACTGGGCATCACTGTTTAACTTTTCCGTATTTACATCCGTAATCTGACCTGTAGACAAATTTAATAACTTTACATTTTTGTGGAGTAAGTCTCCTGAAGCAAGCGCATTTTTCCATTCCTGGGTTTCAACTGGAATATTCCTTGCTTCTGCATAAAGAACGAATTTATTATCTGGGGATATTCCTAAAAATTCATCTATATTTGCATTCTTAAAATCTTTAGAACTTTTTGTATTCAAATTATAAATGCTGCAATATCTTATCATTCTAGTAGAATCGGCATTTTTAAATTCACTTTTTCTAGTTAAAGTCAACACTTCATTTTCGTTAATCCATGCAGTGCTCTCAATATTTTCATATTTATCAATTTGATATCCGTTTTCATTAACTTTAGCAGAAGGTTTATATGCTGTTACTTTTATGCCCTGTGTAGATTTAGCAATTGCATGATGAGTTAATTGAAATGCACTTACACCTCCAATAACTCCTACAGCCAAAATCAAAGATAAAACTTTTTTACTCAACATTGAACTTTCCTCCTTTTTCTTTATAAACAGATTATCAAAACTTGTTCACAAAGTTATAAATAGATGTCACAATCTTGTAAACTTTATGTGGAAAATTCAACATAAAAAGTAGTACCTTCATTTAATTTGGAATTTACCTTTATGTTTCCCTCTTGTTTTTCAACTAATTTTTTAACTAAAGCTAGTCCAAGTCCAGCTCCTCCTGTTTCACGACTCCTGTGTTTATCGGCCCTATAAAATGGTTCAAAAATTTGGGGAAGTACTTCTTCACTCATACCTATACCAGTATCTTTAACACTTATAGTTATTTTGTCTTTATCATTTTTATAACACTCAATATATATACTGCCACCTGGCCTATTGTATTTTATGGCATTATCAATTAAATTAATTAGAATATGCTTTAAACTATCTTCATCCAAAGTAACAACAATATCCTCTGCATCATATTTTAAAATCAAACTATTTTTCTTGACTTTTGCCATCATTGTTTTACATATTTCATTCAATACTTTTTTTAAATTAACTTCATTTTTTTCTATTTCAAAATCATATTTTTCAAGGGCAGATAAGCTCAATATATTATCTACCATACTCGAAAGCCTATCACATTCTTTTGATATACTTAGAGTACCTTCTTCAATTAATTTTAAATCATCCGTGTACATTCCAATTACATCTGCATAGGCTTTTATACTGGTAATTGGAGTCTTGAATTCATGAGTTACATTTCCTATAAATTCTTTCTGTTGCTTGTCCATTTTTTTTAATTTATCCACAGCCCTACTTAAAGAATCTCTTTCAACTTGAAGTTCCTCAATATTTTGTTTTATAGTATTACTCATAAATATAAGACCACTGCTCAATTCTCCTAATTCATCATTTCGATTTACTTTATGTACTTTACTAAATTCACTCTTTTGAATGCTTTCTACTGAATCTTTCATTTCATATATGTCTCTAGTTAATCTGGAAAAATAAAAGATTCCTACAAATATACCAAGAACTAAAGCTAAAAAACCTATACCATAAAACAATTTTTCTATATCACTATAAAATAATTTATTTTCTCTAATTGAATATTCCAATTCTAAAATTGCTGCTGTACTGCCCTTATATTTAATGGGTGAATAAAAATATATCACATCATTAATTTCTCTATAAGATACTTTACCTTTGATTGCATAGTCTATCATAATCTTTTTCTCATCATTTTCATTTAACTTTGCATCTGTCTTAAACCCCGAAAGCAGTTCGCCTTTCGTATTATATATATTTGCAGGTATAGTTCTCAACCATGCTTTATTAAAAATACTACCTCTAGCTAAGCTGTCATCATAATCAGTATTTTTATTCAAACTCATGCGTTCACTAAAATATTCTTCAAATATATCCTTTTGCTTAAATAAAATAGCCTGTGTTTCTTTATTTTGATAACTTTTTATTCCATTAAGTACTAAGAAACTCAAAAATGATATTACAATCAATAAAAGTGAAGCTGTAAAAGATATGAGCTTGAATTTAATTCCCATCTTCAAATAATTCGTCAACCCCTTTATATCCAATACCATAAACGGTTTGTATTAAATCCTGATAGCTATCACCTAACTTTTTCCTTACCCTTTGAATGTGTGTATCTACAGTTCGCGTTCCTCCAACATAATCCATATTCCATATTATATTTAAAAGCTGTTCTCTGGAATATACTATGCCTGGATTTGAAAGGAGTAAATACAGCAGGTCAAATTCCATAGGTGTAAGCTCTACCAAAACATTCTTTATACTTACAGTTCTCTTTTTTTTATTAATATTAAGATCATTTATAGTTATGACACCGATATCCTTTTTTTCATCAATAGTTTTATTAAGTCTCCTTACAAGTGACTTGATTCTTGCAAGAAGTTCTCTTATGTCAAATGGTTTCGTCATATAATCATCTGCTCCAAATTCAAGTCCAAGTATCTTGTCCACAATATCTTCTTTTGCTGTAAGCATGATAATCCCAATATTTTTGTTTTCTAACTTTTTACAAATATCGTATCCGTTCATTACAGGGAGCATTAAATCTAAAATTACTATATGCGGATTAAAAATATCTACTTTATGAAGTGCTTCCTCTCCATCATAAGCTCTTTCTACTAAATATCCTTCTCTTTTTAATGCATAGGTCAGCACATCTAAAATGCTCTTTTCATCATCTACTAAAAGTATTTTTTCATTCACTTTTTATTCCTCCGCTCAAATTATCGTCCTTATACAGTGAAATTATACCATAAAGTAGACGATTATTTAGATTTATATTCACTATTCTCCAGATATTGAAATAAGAGTCTCTATAAAAAAGAAGCTAGAATATAAATATTGTTTTAGTTACAGATGGGATTTTATAGAACCTGATACTTGGAATATATTTCTGAATAATTAAATTAAGGGAGCTTATAGCTCCCTCTTTTTATAATATTACACTTAATATTGTATCAACTCACCTCAATGCAATTATATCATAATCCTATTTTCTATAAAAAGATAGCTGACCATCTCTATATGATTTCATCTTTCTGTCTATAACCTTTTCATCTCCACACAACTCACCTATCAGCAAAGGAGATTTTTTATTATGCTTCAATAAATTCTTTTCAGCAGCATCCCTATTAAAATTAGCATAGCAGTATAAACAAACATGGTTACATGTATTATACGCTCCTATATCAATGCTCTTTACACATCCACAAACCTTTCTTTGATTTGGATCTTTATCTATAGACAGCTTTTCCCCAGATATCTTAGAAATCAACCTGTCATCTATACATTTACCGTGATTAATATTGAACTTTGATAAATCTATTTCTTCAGAACAAGTTTCAATAGTCACATTATACTTAGAAGCTATCTTTGAAAACTTCTCTGCTAACTCAAACATATCATCCTTATCTATTGGTAAAATGTTTATTTCTTTTAAATTGCGCTCAGTTTTCCTGTATAAATCTAAAAAGCTGATAATACACTTATTTGTATATGGGCATAATCTTTTTGAAAGATACTCAAACCACTTATAATGGTAATCTTTTGTAAACTTATCAGTTAATATTATGGGATCATACCTCCATATAACTCTATCCTTACCAATTCGTTTTGATAATTCTATAAATGTATTTATCAAATACTTTTTCTCCGGAACGTTTGTCTCCAATGTCTTATCATACGAATTTAAAGTGAATTGAAAATAATAGTTGTATTCTTTAATTTCGTCCAATCTATTCATCATTTTTTTAGGATTTTTAGTCCAAAATACTATACAATCTATTACTTTAGGATTTAAAATCACTTTACTCACTTGCTTTGAATTAAACGGATTCTTGACTAACACAAATCCTTCCTTTATTCTATTGAAAAACCAATCACTATAAAAAGCTGGTATGTCTGTTCTTCTGCTTACACTTAATATCATAAAACTATCCTTCTAATCCAACATATATTCCTTTGCATCTGATTTTTTTCCCCATAACTCATTGATAAAAGTTGTCCCCAATATGAGAATACCACCTAGTACCTGTATGAACGTCATTCTTTCTCCTAAAAATATACTGGACATAACTATTGCCGATATGGGATCAATATAGCTGAATATTGCTATTGTCTGCCCTTTAAGTTTTAGTATTGCAGAAAAATACAGAAGATAAGCTATTCCCGTATGTATTATTCCCACAGCTAAAAGAAGTACAATGGACTTAAAACCTAACTGTGAAAGTGACACTTTTTCCGTAACAAATACATAAGGCAATAGAACTACTGCCGCTGCAGTAAGTTGTATCATACCGCTTTCCATACCTGATAAATTTTTTATAAACTTATTTATTATAATCACACTGGCATAGAGAGCTGCTGCTGCGAGACCATATATAATACCTAGCAATTGATTGTTTTCTGCCGCACTACTTCCAGCTCCTACTATTAAAAACATTCCCGCCATAGCGACTATGATGCACATAATCTTAACTGTATTCAATTTTTCCTTCAATATAAATGGAGACAAAAACATGACAATTACAGGTGCAAAATAATAACACAAAGTAGCTTTTGATACAGTGGTATACTTGTATGCTTGAAATAAAAAAATCCAATTGACACCTATAGCAGCTCCAGATATTATTAATGGAATTAAATTAGATTTAATGGCTTTCCATGATGTATTTTGTCTTGTTATGTAACTTGCTGTAAATAAAAAGATACTTCCTATTATTCCCCTTACCAATGCAATCATGCTAGAAGACAAGTCTATATTTTTGACAAACAGCCCAACGCTGCCGAATATGAGCATTGCAACTATAAGTTTTATTTTTCCATTTTCCATCATTTAACTCCTCATAACTATATATTAATATTTCCCACCATATATAGTGAAGCTCTTCCACTTATTTTAACCCTATCACCACAAAGTTCACAATATAATGTTCCACCGCGTTTTGACAGCTGTTTTGCTATCATCTTATCTTTATTCAATCTTTTTGACCAAAAGGGTATTAAATTACTGTGTGCAGAACCAGTTACAGGATCTTCATTTACACCAAGCTTCGGATAAAAACAACGGGATACAAAATCCACATCACTGCCCTTTGCAGTTACGATAACTCCTGAGCCAACTTCTAATTTTAACATTTTAGAAAAATCAGGAGCTAAATTTTTAACCTGCTCTTCTGTTTCAACTACTATAACTAAATCCCTTGATAAGTATGTTTCTATAGGTTTCACCCCAATGATATCCAAAATTGTTTCTGGTATTTGAGTTTTTTTAGGTTCTCTTGTAGGAAAATTCATTTCATATAAATCACTTTTACGATTGACTTCAAGTATTCCACTTGCAGTATGAAATATCATTTTATCTGTTCCAACATCTACATAATTGGAAATAACATAGGAAGTCCCCAGTGTAGCGTGTCCGCATAAATCTATTTCTGCCTTTGGCGTAAACCACCTTAGATCATATTCATTTTTATTTTTACCTTTAACTACAAAAGCTGTTTCTGACAAATTGTTCTCTGCTGCAATTTTTTGCATTACATCATCCTGCAGCCACTCATCTAATACACATACTCCTGCCGGATTTCCCTTAAACACTTCATCCGTAAAAGCATCAGCAACATAATATTTCATATACTTAGCCCCCCTCTTTGAATAATATTATATTACTATACTAACTATCTCTTGTAAACTAAACTATTATGCATCTTTACATGCTTCACAAATTCCATAATAAATATTACTCTGGCTGTTGATTTTAAAGTCATATATATTCTCAATAAACTTTTTCTGTTTGTCCAATTCCTTTAAAATTTCACTATCAAAGGCTCCAATTATTTTTCCACATTTTACACAAACTAAATGTGGATGCTCAAATTTTTCATCTGGAATTACCAATTCATATCTTCCATACTTCTCATTAGTTTCAATTTTCCTCAGCACACCAATTTTTTCAAAAGAAAGTATGCACCTATATACAGTGGCAATTCCAATCTTACTACAATAACTTTTTGAAAAATAATGAACCTCTTCAACAGTCATATGTTCATAGTTTTTTTCAAAAAAAGCCTTTAATACTGCACTCCTTTGACTTGTTAATTTACATCCCTTTTCCTGAATTACAGACCTTATTTTTTCTTGAATTTCCTGTGGTATCATATCTAAAACTTTCCTTAAAGATTCCTAAACAAGTGCTTAAGGTTGTCATCTGACTCATGATGATGTTTATGAAATCCATGATGTCTATGATGATCATGAAGTCCACATTGTAAATCACCTGAGTCACCTTCATTAAGTGATTTAGATAATTTTTCAGTAATCATAAGCATTTGTTTTACTTCTTCATCAGAAAGACTTTGAAATAGGGACCCAACTAACTTTTGAGTAGAAATTCTTGATTCCTCCTCAACTTTTCTTCCACTATCTGTAATATAAATATGCATAACTCTCTGATCTTTATCGTCTTGCTTACGTTCAACAAGTCCAAATAGTTCCATCTTTCCTATCATCACAGTCATTGATGCAGGTCTCACATCCATGATTTCAGCAAGCTGTCGTTGAGTAATACCCTCATTTTCTGCAACGATAGTAAGCATTCTCGATTGTCCTCCCATAAAGTGATTTCCTCCATGAGAAATTTTATGTGAAAAACGGTGCATTTGTCTTCCTAAACGGTGTAATTCTATAAATAATTTCATTGATTCTTCATTTGCCATTTAAAATTCCTCCAATATGTTTAGTTACCTAACTAACTTATTTTTAATATATCATTGCTTTTTCATATTGTCAATAACAATTTAGTTAGCTAACTAATAATTGTTAGAAATAAAAATATTATAAGATATATCCTCTATTACTTCATTAATTTACCATATATTATCTACTTGCAATGACAACTTAAATATGTTATTATAATCTCACAAAAGGAAAACGACTACATTCTTAGTTGATGATTTTTCTTTTTATTATGAATTTTATAGTGTACAACTTCTGAAATACACGTTAAGCTTTTATTTTGAACCTACATTTAAACATCGGGAGTTCAAATTTAGATGAGGATATGTACTTTTTTATGAGTCCTTTTAAGGCATTAAAAGCGATAGATACATCTGTGAGAACACCCACCTATCGAGAGATAGGTGTCAAAATTAAAGCACCGATATTTTGGATATAAATATAAAATTCAAAGCCAATGCTTAATTAAGCATTGGCTTTTTAATATTTAATAAAGTTATCCGATGACTACCTGCTCTAATACTTCCACTTCTCCAAGTGGAAGTAAAGAGCAGCTACGTCCCCGGATAACGATTTCTAACCACAGGTAGAGTCAAAACTCCATCTGATGCCAAGAACTCTGTTTATAAATAATTCACTTTTTACTTGATTTTAAAAATTTCATGTGATATATTTATAACATAAGTTACAAATATATCACATGAAGGAGATTATATTATGAAAGATAAAAAGATTAGTTTAAGAATTTGGATTAGTGCTAAAATAATCCCGGCTTTATTATTTCTCATATATTATTGGATGAGTGTAAGCCTCACTTTCAAACCCATTCATATATTAATAGAATATTTATTGCTGGGACTTACGCTTGTATTTTTAGCACTACTAAAAGGAAACTCAGAGATTTTTGATGAATTTGCAAAAGAAACCCTTAATAAAACAGATTCTATTTGTCTAAAACTTTCTTATTTATTTATGGCCGGCATTTTACTTCCATCCGCATTTATAACCCCAAGTGGTGTAATGACAGGCTACTTGATTGCTATAGGTATAGTAGCATTAACTATCCTGCGGGCAATTATTTTCTGTGTAATTGATATGCGAGGTATATAATATGCCAACTCTAAAAACAAAAGTAAAAGAATATAGAGAAAAAATGAATATGAAACAAAGTGAATTAGCAGAATTAATAGGGGTAAGAAGAGAAACCATTGTTCACCTTGAAAATGGTAGATACAATCCATCACTAAAACTAGCAATGGATATCGCAAAAGTATTCAATACTTCTGTGGAAGAATTATTTAAATTTGAAGATTAGATTATCAATTTGGTGGAGGTTATATACTCCACCAATTCATTTAAAAACAAATTATATGATAAATTTAAAGCTCTTTAATACGAAAATCCAGAAAGTTAGAGTAAAAGCTGATAATAAAGTAGTGGCTACAACAACACTTGAAGTCAAAACACCATCATTGTTCATGTTCTTTGCCATTATATAACAGCTCACTGTAGTTGGAGAACCAAGCATGATAATTAGAGCAACAAGTTCTTGATCTCTAAATCCAAAATATACTGCTAGTGGCAAAAATACAGCAGCTTGAGCTACCAGTTTTATAAAAGAAGCTGCCAAAGTTGGTTTTATCTTTGCAAGGGCTTTTGTTCCTTCAAAGCCAGCCCCAATAGTTACAAGTGCCAAAGGAGATGCCATAACTGCAAAATTTTTGAGTGTTTTGTCTATTATTTTAGGGAAATGAATATTTAATAGTGACACTATCATTCCTAGCAAAATTCCAATGATAATGGGGTTTTTTATAATATTGATGCATGCTTTTTTTATACTATCATTTCCTCCTCTGCTATCTTCACTTTCAAAAGTAAGTACAATAACAGAATATATATTGTAAAGTGGAACAGCTCCTATAATCATCATAGGAGCCATCCCCGCATTTCCATAAATATTTTGAACAAAGGCAATTCCCAGTATAGCTGCACTTCCACGAAAAGATGCTTGTACAAAAGCTCCTGTCATAGAAGAATCCTTCATAAATTTTTTAGTAAAAAACCAAATTGACCAGAAACAAATGGATGTAACTACTGCACAAAACAATATGTACTTCCCATCAAAATTTTTAATTATATTAGTTGATCCAATATCAGTTAATAATAATATCGGTAAAGTAACTTTAAAGTTAAATTTATTAGCTACCTCTATGAAATTATCATTCAACATTCCTATTTGTTTTAACACATATCCTACCACAATAACTAAAAACACAGGTACTGTCGCATTTAAACTGTATATTAAACTCTCCATTTTGCAATTTTCACCTTTCTAAAGCATATAGCTAAATTTGAGTACACATATTACATTATAATAGAACCTGTCTAATATACAACTTTTATAAAAAAAAAATGAGATATCTCATTTTTTTAATATACCTTTTTTAAAAGGTCCTCTTTTGTCATATTATTTTCTTTCACCATTTTTACCCATCCGTTATTCCCGTTAAGTATGAATTGTGATCTAGGCACCTTAGGGCTTACAAATACTCCTTTTTCATCGTCCTCTCTGCCGCTTTCTATACTATCTTTAAATTTACAAAGTGCTAGATAGATGTTCCTTTTTATTTCACTCTCAATTGGTATTATATCTTTTGTACCCTTAATGAATTCTCCTCCGCCTATACCTATTGCAAACTTGAAGTCAAAGCCTGTCTTTTTCGAAAAGTTATAAATTATATTTACAGCATTTTTATTTTGAATGCCTTCTACAAATCCACAATTAATAACACCATATAAATCTGGAAGTTTATTTTTATCAATCTTATTTTCTTTTATATAATTTTCAAGTTTCCATAAAAAATCAAGAAAATTAGATGGTATGCTATCAACATAAAGTGGGAAAACAAATATTACGCTATCTGAGTTTACAATTTTCTCAAAACTTTGATCTATCTTACCTGATTTTAAATCTTTAATTGCATAAACACATTGAGTTTCTATATCATTATCTTTAATTAATTTCTGCATTTCTCCTATGAAATAAGCTGAAGTGCTTCCACTTTCTCTAGGGCTTCCATTTACAAAACATGCCTTTTTCACTTTACCTAACCTCTCTTTCTTTTAAATAGACTTCAAAATCACTTATATATTCATCTATATCAGCATCGTTTTTGCACACATAAGCTTTTGCTCCATTTTTTTGAAGATTTATTCCATTAGCTGTAACAAGAGAACTAAAAGTTTCTTCTTCTTCACTAGAAACATCTTCACTATATCCTAAAGCAACTAGTTCTGGATACTTGTCATAACGTGGTGAATGATGCATTTCTCCATTCACTTCTTCAAAAAACGGAAGTATATTAGGTATTTGCCTATCCAGTGATCTTTTTATAACAGGACTGTAACATCCATATTTTATTGGGCCTACATACAATACAACATCACTTTTTATAAAATCCTCACATATTTTTCTTCCCAGGTCATCAAATACACACATACCAGGAGTCTTGAGCCAACAGCTAAAGCATCCAATACAATAATGTAAATCGTCCAAAGCTAAATTGTAACTTTTAAACTCAATTTTTTTAGTTTGAAATGTTTTTATAGTTTTTTCTATTATTTCCCTTCCAAGCTTGTTTTCATTTTGCCTATCATTTATAACCAATATTTTCATAAGTTTAAATTACCTCCTTATCATGTTTACAGCGTCAACTTATGAATATATAATACATTACTAAGTTTACATTGTCAACATAATTTAAATTTTAAGGAGGTGGAAGTTTAGTTTTCCACTAAAACTTTTTATTTACCACTCTCCTTAGACTTTTCCATTAAAAATATGTGAAATATATCTCCTCCAATATTTTTTTAACTTTCAGTTTGTTTAATGTATGAAAGTTTGTCTACTTAGCTCTCGATTATGTCATATTATATTAGCCCAATTCAATGCAAAAATGTATTCTTTCACAACTGCACTTATATTTATATTTAACTTCTTTGAAAATTCTGTACATTCATCCCATCTAGCCCTTTCATAGGAAATTATTAAATCAAGGACTTCCCTATATTTATTACCTTTTCCAATTAAGGCTTCCCTTACATCCTTCTCTAAAAACAGTTCGCTCAATAGACTCTCCATATTCCTTTCAAGTATTACATCGAGCATAGAAAGCATACCTACTATAAAAAAGTTATACTGCTTTTCCAAATCATCAGGGTATAACTTTGATCCAATTCTTTCACAAAATTTAGCTCTTACAATAGATGCCCTTACAATTTCACTTGACCTATAAGATCCCATACTTCCTAAAACTATAACATAAAGCCATTTGCAAGATTCTATTTCTCCAAGATAGGTTATTGCTTGATGCGGTGAAAGAATTTTACTTTTAAGCCCATACATAGATGAATTTATGAGCTTTAAAAATTTATATATTATAGACAAATCTTTTATTATAAGTGATTTCAATTTTACAATATCTACATTTTTTTTGCTTAATTCAGAAAGTATTTCTACATATATTAATTTTTCCTTTGGAATATCTTTAGCTGATACTATAGTTGGCTTACTAAAAAAATATCCCTGAAAAAGATCATATCCTAAATTTTTTGCTTTATTATAGTCTTCTTGCGTTTCAACTTTTTCCGCTAAAAATTTAATATTATTGTTTTTAGTATTATTTAATATGAACTTCTTTTCATATCTCGCCATCTTAAAATCCACTTTAACTATATCTGCCAAATCTAATAATTCTATGTACTTTTTATCAAATATAAAATCATCAAGTGCAAGTGTATAACCACACCCTTTCAAGTATCTGCACGCATTTACTACTCTTGGAGTTGGTTCAACGGTTTCAAGTATTTCAATTACTACATTCTTAGGTAACATCGGAATAACATCATCTGTTATGAGCTTTTTAGGAAAATTGATAAACGCCTTTTTACCCCATGTAATTTTATCTACTCCAACGAGAGAAAAAACGTTTGCTATAACATTACACGTAGCTTTATCTTCATCATTGCCCTTATAGTAATTTTCAAAACTATCCCTATAAAGCAATTCATAAGCTACAACTTTCTCTTTTTTATTAAATATTGGTTGTCTAGCTATAAATGCATCCAAATTATCACTTCCTTAAAACATACTTAACATATATATTAGGGTTTATTGGAATTATCCTATTATAAACTTATCGTACAAATTTGGGTACTTCATTATTGCTTATTTTTTAATAAAAAACTAGAAGAACATTTTTACTACTTAATAAATAAATTATACTATAAAAAACTATTATTGAGAGGATACAAATGCCACATAATCATAATATTTCAAAAAATATCTGTCCATTTGCTAAATACTTTTTTAGAAATGAAGCAAGTAATGGAGTTATCTTAAATACAGGAAAGATATCACCTGAAAAATTTAGCATAAGCTATCCATTCATACCAAATCCAAATAAGGACCAAATAATAAATAAGATAAATACTTCTATTATAAATGAAGTAAGTAAACTTTTTACATCTCAAGTCCTATTCCCAGAAAAAATAGATTTTAATGAAATTTTAGGTACTTATGACGTAATGTTAAATAAAAACGGTCTTTTAAGTATACTATTTAATATGTATACTTATGTAAATAAAGCTGCTCATGGATTTACAGCTTATTCTTCCATAACATTAAACGTTAATACAGGACAAATATACAACTTCACCGATTTATTTAACCCTAAAATCTATTATGTAGGTTTTTTAAATGAACTTGCTAATCAGTATATTAAGGCCAATAACATTACACTGATAAATGAGTACAAAGGTATAACTCCAGATCAAAAGTATTACCTTACTCCTAATTCACTAGTACTTTATTACCAAGTTTACGAATACACACCTTACTACTATGGAATTTTTGAAATTGAATTGCCTTATAGTAAAATAAAAAATCTTTTAAGTCCAACAAGTCCAATAAATATGCTCATATCGTAAAAACCAGGGCCATGCACCCTGGTTAACTATTTATTTCTATGAAATTTTGAAAATTAAGATATTATTGCAATTCTTTTTTACTTTTCTTTTCATATGATCCATATATCAATAAAGCAATTATAGTAAAGAATACTGGACCTATAATCATCCATATTGTATCTTTTAAATTTCCATGTACTGCTGGTTCTATTATTGTAAAGAAATTAGCAAAACCTATGGTAAAAGTAACTACTACTGTAGCAATACATGTCCACTTATAACTTTTGAAAACTTCAAAAGGTTTTTTGATTTCTGTTTTCTTTTTAAAAGCAATAAATGCAGCTGATAAAAACATATATGGTACAGTCATTGCTACGTTAGTCATCTTTATTAATATATTAAAAAATTTAGACGCTGCATCTCCTCCAAAAGATACTAGTGCTATAAATGCCACTACAAATATACATTGAACCCACATAGCATTCTTAGGCATTCCATCTTTAATTTCAGCCATTTTTCCTGGCCATAATTCCTTTGGTGTACCTTCCACTAATTGTTTCAATGGCGCATAACACAATGTAAAAAATGCTCCCGATAGTGCTAAAAACATAGATAACCCTGCATACCTAGCTGTCCAAGCTCCTATTGTCAATGAAGTTGCTTGACTGCATCCAAAGCTTTGTCCTATTTGATATCCTAAGTTTTGCATTACCACATAAGCAACATTGCCCATGTGCACACCTTTTACTGCTAACACTTCTTTCCAATTAGTAAATATGCCGCACAAAAATATACCTACAGCATATCCTATTGCAATAATTATTGCTGCTACAGTAACACCTTTTGGAAATGTTACTTCTGCTTTTTCAGTTTGGTCTACCAATCCTCCCACTGCTTCTATTCCGCCATAAGCAAATAATGCAAATACTAAAAATGCCAATACACTAATGCCACTTTGATAGTCAGGATTTGGTGATTGTGTAAAAGCAGCTGATGATACAATTGGCTGAGCTAAATGGCCGCCATTTCCTATTAAAACAGCTACTGCTCCAATTAATAATACAATATTAAGTAATGCTACTGCTGTACCACCTACTGATGTTACTTTTGTTATTTTTTCCAATCCCTTAGATGCTGTTAATGTTACAACTAAAATCCAGCATATCCCTAATATTCCTAAGACTTGAGTGGAATTTAATCCTAATAGTGACCAGGTTGCCGTTTTGTCACTTCCAAATATAGCATTTGAAAACGGTACCCATATTGTTGAAGATATATTAACCATCCAAATTACATAAGAAGCATACCACATGAATGTTCCTATAAAAGCATATTTAGCTCCAACAGACTTTTCCATCCACGAGTAGATTCCACCTCTTTCATTTTTAAATGCTGCTCCATATTCTGCCATCATAAATGCATAAGGAATAAAAAAAGTTATTGCAGATAAAATATACCAAGGAATTGCACCATAACCCATCAAATAAAATGCTCTGGGTATATTAGTGAATCCAAATACTGATGTAAAAATCATTAATACTAGTGCTATTAACGTCATCTTTTTTTGTTTTTGCTCAGTTGATTCCATCTTTCTCTCCTCCTTTATTAATTTATTGATTACATTTTCCCGTATAACTGGACTATTTTAAGTATTACTTCTACAGCTTTTTCCATAGAATACACGGGTATGTACTCAAACTTACCATGGAAATTATGTCCTCCAGTAAATATATTTGGTGTAGGAAGTCCCTTAAAAGATAAGCTAGCTCCATCTGTACCACCTCTTATAGGTTGAACTTTTGGAACTACATCCACCGATTTCATCGCTTCAAAAGCGATATCAACTATATGTTTTACAGGCTCAATTTTTTCCTTCATATTTTTATACTGGTCTTTTATTTCAATTTTAACTATACTTTTGCCATATTTCTTGTTTAAACTTTCTGCAGCACCAGTTATAAATTGTTTTCTTTTTTCAAAATTTTTCTCATCAAAGTCTCTTATTATATATTCAAGCTTTGTTTGCTCTACTCCACCATTAAGTGCAACTATATGATAAAAGCCTTCATAACCTTCTGTAGTTGATGGAGTTTCATTCTGTGGAAGCATACTCATAAATTCTCCAGCAATAAGCATTGAATTTATCATTATTCCTTTTGCGCTTCCTGGATGAACATTTATTCCACTAATAATTACTTCTGCACTTGCAGCATTGAAATTTTCGTATTCCAATTCTCCAAGATCTCCTCCATCTACCGTATAAGCTGCATTTGCATTGAATTTTTCAACATCAAAATGATCTGGTCCTCTTCCAATTTCTTCATCTGGTGTAAATGCAACTTTAACGTTTCCATGCTTAATTTCTGGATTTTCTATTAGAGTTTCTAAAGCAGTGATAATCTCAGCAATTCCTGCTTTGTCATCAGCGCCTAAAAGAGTAGTCCCATCTGTAGTAATAAGTGTTTTTCCAACATAGTCTTTTAATTCTGGAAAATCCTTTGGAGAAAGAACAATATTTTTTTCTCCATTTAAAACTATATCCTTACCATCATAGTTTTCAATAAATTTAGGATTTACGTTCATTCCTGAAACTTCTGGACTTGTGTCCATATGTGCAATAAATCCTATGGTAGGAACTTCTTTATCAACATTAGATGGTAACGATGCCATTACATATCCATTTTCATCTACTGAAACCTCTCTCATTCCTATTTTCTTTAGCTCTTTTGACAATTCTTTTGCCAGCACCATCTGTCCTTGCGTAGTAGGAACCGTATTCATTTCTTCATTTGATCTAGTATCAAATTTTATATATTTAGTAAATTTTTCTACGACCTTAGACATGTTCAGCCTCCTTATAATATCTCCAATTTGTTAAAACTATATATACATATATACTGTATCACTTTTTCAAAGTATGATAATCATCCTAAAGTATTACTAGGTAGGATGAAATTTATCATTTAGCTAATCATACTTTAGGATGATTGTATATTTAAAAAAGTTATGTGAAAAGTTTCTTATATAAAACTTTTCACATAACCTTCTCTTAAATAATCCCTATCTCTTTTGCCTTCGCTACAGCTTCAATTCTATTTCGCACACTCAGTTTGCTAAATATGTTTAATATATGACTTTTAGCAGTACTTTCTGTAATAAATAATCTCTTTGCTATTTCTGAATTTTTGGCTCCTTTTTCTATTAGCATTAACACTTCTCTTTCTCTTTTACTTATTATTTGGCTATCTTCCTTAGTTGAATACAAACTTAGTATTTTATTTAAATAATCCCCCATTTCATAATAATCCTTGTTAAATTTCATAGACTTAATAGTTTTTATCAAGATTTTTCTTGCCTTTGTCTGCTTTATTAAAAATAACCTGACAAAACCACTCTTATATCCAATTATTAAAGCTTGTCTTAAATCCTTTGTGGCATTTTCGTATTGATCCTTTTGTGAAAGAATTTCTGATCTAAAAATATAGGCTCTTATAATTAAATTCTTGTTATCTTTTTCTTTATCAGAAGCTAAAATCTTATTTAATAACATTAATGCATCTTCATTTTTCCCTTTACACATGAGTATTTTAGAAAACACAACAAGTTCTTCTGCAATTTTAAAATCCCTTTTTGCAATATACTTTTCTACACATTTAATTCTGCCATACTCTATAAACCTCTCCATTTCCAGCACTTTGAAATGATCTTTTAATTTATAAAAATAGTATTTATCTGCTAACTTATTGTTCTTATATTTTTTAGATAATTCTTGTACTTTTTCATAAATCTTATTTAATTCACTCTTTTGATTCTTCTTATTATTTTTGAGGGCTACTCCAGAATATACATAATACCCTATAAATGCCGTATAAAAATCCCATTCTTCAACAAGCTCTAATCCCTTAAATACGTACTCCTCTGCTTTTATAATATAATTTTTTTCATAATACACTAGTGCTAGTGCTACATAAAAAATTGACATCAGTGAAGATTTTTCTAAATCATTACTTATAGTGCTATTTAAGCATGTATTACATATATTTTCGCATTCATTTAATTCTCCTTTAAGTAACTTTGCAAAAATAATTATTCTATTAGTCATTAAATACAAAGTATTATCCTTATAGGATTGACTTAAAATTATTGATTCATGAAAAAACTTTTCTTCTAAAACAAAATCCTGTATATAAAAATATACTATACCTGATTTTAGATTTATTATTGTATGCCAAAACATGTCTTTTCCTAAATAATTCAAAGCATTTTCATAATATGAAATACTTTTTTTATAATCTAATTCGATATAACTTTTATCTCCTCTAATAATATACAATATACCTAAGCATTCTTTCTTGTAATCTTCATCAGTACAACTCTGCAGTGCTTTTTCCGCAAACTCTAAATATTTCTTATAATTGATGTCATCATATATATACGTATACATATATATGATACAAAACCTAGCATTTTTTACAATAACATCTTGTGGTATGTTTTTTAACCAATTTTCTACATAAAAATATTCATTGGTAAAAGTCTCCTTAATACATTTATCTTCAATTACTTCTATTGCTTGCTCATAGTTTTCTATGCTTATATACTGATTAACAGCATTATTTATACGTCCATTATTTTCATACCATTTAGCGGCCTTATTGCTAGCTTCACGCATTTCTTCCTTATTTATAACATTTGCTTTACTCATTAAAAATTTCTTAAAAAGTATATCATATTTAAATAATTTTCCATCATAATCCAATTTATTAATAAACAAATTTTTATCATATATTTTTTCTAAAATTTGCTGACTATTTTCCATGCAGCTAACAGCATTGCATAACTCAATATTTAATTCATCTAAAATACACGTTTTTAATAAAAACTCTTTAATTTCTTCTGATTGCCTATTAAAAATTTCTTCACAGAAATAATCCTGAATATACTTATTACTTTCAATAAATTTTTCATTCATTTCCGTTACATTTTTTCTTTCTTTTATAGATAATACCGTCATTTGAATTCCTGCTATCCAGCCCTCTGTATACTTATTTAATATTTGTACACTTTCCTTTGGCATTGTAATTTCCATATTGGTTTTTATAAACTCATCTGTCTCTTCTAATGAAAAACTAAGATCTTCTTTACCTATCTCCGTTACTTCTCCATCCAACCTTAACTTAGAAATATTTATGCTCAGCTTTGTCCTACTTGTTATTATAATATGAATATTATCAGAAATACCGTCAATAAAATGTTTTATTTCCACAAGTATATCCTCATTCTTTACAAAATGTAAATCATCTATTACAAGTATTAAATCCCTATTTACAGATGAAATACTAGCTAATGCCATATTTACTGCCGATTCACTTGATATGTCTTGGTCTTGGATAAGATCTGCTTGTTTGCAATCCATATCATTATTTTTAAACTTTTCAATAGCTGTAATAATTGATCTCCAAAAAATATCTAAATTGTCGTCCCTTTCATCTAAAGAAATCCATACTGTATTATGATTTAGTTTTCTTGAGTATATCCATGAAATAACGGAAGTAGTTTTTCCACTACCTGCTGCTGCAGATATAATTGTAAGCTTAGTTTCCAAAACTTCATCTAGCCTACTTAAAACCTTTTCTCTGTCTATAATCTTACATTTCTTTTTTGGAATTAAAAATTTAGTATTATTGTACTTATAATTTAATAACATTTTTCTCTGCTCCCAAACACTTTTTATGTTTCTGTAAATAATTGAATTATTTTCAATATCACTTCTACAGATTTTTCCATAGAATAAGTTGAGATATATTCATATTTGCTGTGGATATTATGAACACCATTAAATATATCTGGTGTGGGAAGTCCCATATAAGATAACTTAGCTCCATCTGTTCCTCCCCTTAGTGGTGTTACATCTGGAAATACATTTACTTCTTTCATAGCTTGAATAGCTATATCCACAATATATTTTTCCGGTTCAATTTTTTCTTTCATATTTCTATACTGCTCAGTTATTTCAAGCATCACTGTGTCTTTACCATATTTTTTATTTATAGTTTGTACTACATTAGAAATAAAATTTTTTCTTTTTTCAAAATTTTTATTATCAAAATCTCTTATTAAATAATGGATTTCTGTCTTTTCTACCTTGCCATTAATAAATGAAGGATGATAAAAACCTTCAACTCCCTCTGTATTTTCAGGGGTCTCTTTTTCCGGAAACATATTCATAAGCTCTGTTGCAATTCTCAATGAATTTACCATTCTCCCTTTAGCTTCACCGGTATAGGTATTTTTGCCATTTATAGTTATTTTAGCACTTGCTGCGTTAAAGTTTTCATATTTTAAACTTCCAATAGATTCTCCATCTATCGTATAGGCTAAATCAGCCTTGAATTTTTCTACATTAAAATATTCTCCTATTTTTCCTACCTCTTCATCTGTAGTAAATGCTATTCTTATAGGCCCATGCTTAATCTTAGGATTTTGTATTAAAAACTCTACAACAGTAATAATTTCTGCTATACCCGCTTTATCATCTGCTCCAAGAAGAGTAGTTCCATCTGATGTAATTAAGGTTTGTCCTATATAATTTTTTAGCTCTGGAAAATATTTGGGAGAAAGTACTATATTTTTTTCCTCATTTAAAATTATATCTTCACCATTATAGGCTTCTATAAACCTAGGTTTTACATTAGCACCTGAAACTTGAGGATGAGTATCTATATGGGCAATAAACCCTACTACTGGTACATCTTTAGTAATGTTTGCGGGAAGTGTTGCCGTTATGTATCCATGCTCATCCAAGCAGATATCTTCCATGCCAATATTCTTTAATTCCTTTGATAATTCCTTAGCTAACTCTAACTGCCCCCGCGTAGTGGGAACTGTTGTGGAATTTTCATCGGATCTAGTATCATACTTTACATACTTTACAAATCTTTCTACAACTTTAGACACTATCAATTTCCCCTTAAATAATATTGTTATAAATGCAATCCACCTAAAGTATGATTACATTTATAGGATTTCCTTCTAAAAAATTTTTTAAGTTTTCCACAGCAATATTTAGGAGTCTTTCTCTCGTTTCCTTTGCTGCCCAGGAAATATGTGGAGTAATTATACAATTTTCTGCTTTTAAAAGAGGACTTTCTTTTTCTATAGGCTCTCTAGAAGTTACATCCAATGCAGCACCATATACTTTTCCAATATTTAATGCATGAGCTAAGTCCTCTTCTACAATTAAAGGACCTCTAGCATTATTTACTATTATCACTCCATCTTTCATATGTTCTATAGATTTACTATTAATTATACCCTTAGTTTCTTCAGTTAATGGACAGTGGAGGAAAATTACATCTGATTTTTCAAATACATCATTTAGCTCTGCATACTTTACATTTTCACTCTCCAATACCTTATTTTTATGTCTATTATATGCAAGCACTTTCATTCCCATAGCCTGAACTATCTTGCTAGTTGCTTGCCCTATTTTTCCATATCCTATTATTCCTGCTGTCTTACTGCCTAATTCCATAAGCGGTTTTTTCCAGAAACACCATTCTCCAATTTCATTCCACTGTCCCTCCTTTACAGCCTTATTGTGAATTGATACATGATTTGTGAGTTCAAGCAAAAGTGATACTGCCATTTGTGCTACAGCATCTGTGCTGTAACTTGGAATATTTGTCACCACAACGCCAAATTTTTTTGATGCCTTTATATCTACAACATTATATCCTGTTGCAAATACTCCAAGATATTTTAATTTAGGACAACTTTTAAATACATTTTCAGATATTGGAGTTTTATTTGTAAATACTACTTCTGCATCCCTAATTCTTTCAATTATAAGATCATCATTGCTATTATCAAATATAGTTTTGTCATAGACAGTTAAATCTCCAAGCTTCTCTAGAGATGACCAACTTAAATCACCTGGGTTTAGTACATATCCATCTAATATTACAATTTTCAAATATACCACTTCCTCTATGTAAATTATACTTTTTAGTATAATACTTCTTCAAATTAGAATCACCATAATAATTTAATTTTATTTTGAAATACTATATTTGAAGGGAGTGATTTTAATGCCACTTACAACCGTAAAAGCTGTAGTTGAAAAAAAAGATGGAATAGCAGTAGAAGCACATTCTGGTGGATTTAAAGTATTGCTAGATAAAACTAAACAATCCGGCGGCACCAATAAAGGTATGAACCCTGCCCAACTTTTATTATGTACTTTAGGAGGATGTCAGGCAATGTCTATAGCATCCTGTGCAGATAAATATGGAGTAAATATAAAATACTTATCAATAGAACTTGAAGGTGATATGGATTCAAATACCTCTCCAGATTCTTCTACCTCAAGACCTGGATATCAGGACATAAGATTTAACGTTAACATAAGAACTGATTCTCCAGAAAATAAAGTAAAAGAACTAGTTGAATTTGTTGAAAAAACATGCCCTATGGGAGACAGTATAAGAAATGGCGTACCAATAGAACCAGCTAAAATTTCAATAGAAAAACAAATGCACTATATGGTTTGAATTAAGAATGAATGAAATTGGATTATTTTTCAATCCCTCTTGGGAAAATACAAGCACCACAGCCTTAATTAATGTAGCCGAAAATAATATTGGATTTGCTGTACTGCCTTTTCAACTAATCAAAGATCATATTGCCTCAGGTTCTCTAGGAGAACTGAAAATAAAAGATATGGATTTTAATAGGAAACTATCTATTGTATATCACAAGAATAAGTTATTGACGAGTGCTATGAAAGATTTTATAAAGATATGCCATGAACTATAAACAGAGTTCTTGGCATCAGATGGAGTTTTAACTCCACCTGATGCTTAGAAATCGTTATCCAGGGACATAGTCACTCTTTACTCCCACTTGCAGAAGTGGGAGTATTAGAATGAGTAGTTATCGGATAAAATATCATGTCCTTTAGAATTTCTAACACACATTTGTATCTTTGAAATTCTCAAGGACTTTTACTTACTTTTGGAACAACCTTATGTAGCTTGCAAAAATTTTATATAATTTATACAGCCATCATAACAGACGTGGCTTTAATAACAGCTTTTGCTTTGACTCCAGGTGCAAGTCCAAGATCTTTAACTGCAGCCATTGAAATAGTAGAAGTAATTGTATTTCCGTCATCGGCCTTTAAAGTAACAATTGCATTTACTGCACCTTCCTTAACAGATTCAGTTTTCCCTGTTATTTGATTTCTTGCACTAATAATCATTTTTTACCCCCATCTTGCCGCCATAAGCGACATAAAATATTAATATTTACTATGTTTCCATAATATCACATAGTCTA